>NZ_JAUYTT010000025.1 GCF_030695035.1 Frigidibacter sp. | reverse complement strand
TCGCAGGCCTGATCGACCAGATCCGGCGTGCCGATGGCAAACTCATGCGCCGGGCCAGAGGCCGGCTCCGACCGGAAGGTCGCCGCGCCGGCGACCCACTCGCCAGCGATCAGGTGCTTGCCATGGGGGGTGAAGTCCTGTGTCATTGCGCGTCCTTCCAAGTCATTGAGTTGCAGGGCGCCTCAGCGCCCGTTCGCCTTGCGCCATTCGTCAAACAGCGCGAGGTTGCGCTCATCCGTTGCCGGATAAAGCCCGATGATCGTGGCCCCGCCCTTGACCCGCTCCACCGCAAAATCCTCATAGGCGGTCATCTCCACCGCCTCATCGGCGATCTCGTCGGCAATCTCGGCCGGGATCACGATCACGCTGTCATCATCGCCCACCACGATATCGCCCGGGAACACCGGCACATCCCCGCAGCCGATGGGCACGTTCATGTCGATGGCCTCGTGCAGCGTCAGGTTCGTCGGGCTCGAGGGGCGGTGGTGATAGGCTGGAATGTCCAGCCCCGCGATCACCATCGAATCCCGAAAGCCACCATCAGTGACGATCCCTGCCCCGCCACGCACCATCAGCCGCGTCACCAGAATGTCGCCTGCGCTGGCGGCGCGGGCATCCTTGCGGCTGTCCATCACCAGCACCGCGCCTTCGGGGCAGGTCTCGATGGCCACGCGCTGCGGATGGTCGGCATTGCGGAACACCGACATCGGGTTGCGATCCTCGCGCGCCGGCATGTAGCGCAGGGTGAAGGCCGGGCCGACCATGTTGCGGCCCTTGGGCGCGACCGGGCGCACGTCCTGGATGGTCTGGTTGCGCAGCCCGCGCTTGTAGAGCGCCGAGCACAGGGTGGCGACGGAAACGCCCATCAGCTTGTCACGGGTGGCAGGGTTCATGATCGGATCCTTCGGGGCACTTCAGTTGATGACGGGGTCGGGGGTCGGGCCGCCGAACTCGCGGCGCAGGAAGTCGAAGTCGCAGCCCTTGTCGGCCTGCTCGATATGCTTGGCGAAGATATAGCCATAGCCGCGCTCAAAGCGGGGCAGCGGGGCGACCCAGGCCGCCTTGCGCTCTGCCAGATCGGAGGCGGGCACCAGCATGTTCAGGCTGCGGTTCGGGATATCCAGCTCTACCATATCCCCCGTGCGCAGCAGGGCCAGCGGGCCGCCGACCCAGGCCTCGGGCGAGACATGCAGCACGCAAGCGCCAAAGGAGGTGCCCGACATCCGCGCATCGGACAGGCGCACCATGTCGCGCAGGCCCAGCTTCAGCAGCGCCTTGGGCATCGGGATCATGCCCCATTCCGGCATCCCCGGCCCGCCCTGCGGCCCGGCATTGCGCAGCACGAGCACGGTATCGGGCGTCATCGGATAGTCGGGATCGTCGATGATCGCCTTCAGCTCGGGGTAGCTGTCCGCGACAAGTGCGGGACCTGTGTGGCGGTGAAACTTCGGATCGCAGGCCGCGGGTTTGATCACCGCGCCATCGGGCGCAAGATTGCCCTTCAGCACCGCCAGCGAGCCCTCATGATAGACCGGATTCGACAGTGGACGGATCACGTCGTCATTATAGACCTTCACCGCGTCCAGACCCTCGACCAGCGGGCGGCCAGTGACGGTGATGGCGGTGCGGTCCAGCTTGCTCTCCAGCTGCTTCATCAGCGCGCGGAGCCCGCCCGCATAGAAGAAATCCTCCATCAGGTAGGTGGTGCCGGAAGGGCGGATATTCGCCAGCACCGGCGTGGTGCGGCCGATGCGGTCGAGATCGTCCAGCTCCAGCGGCACCCCGGCGCGGCGGGCCATGGCGATCAGGTGGATGATGGCATTGGTCGAACAGCCCGTCGCCATCGCCACCGTCACCGCATTGGTGATCGCGGCGGGGGTCAGGATCTTCTCGGGCGTCAGGTCTTCCCAGACCATATCGACGATCCGGCGCCCACAGGTCGCGCTCATCCGCTGGTGGTTGGCGTCCGCCGCCGGGATCGACGAGGCGCCGGGCAGCGTCAGCCCCATCGCCTCGGCAATCGCGGTCATGGTGCTGGCGGTGCCCATGGTCATGCAATGGCCATAGCTGCGGGCGATGCCGCCCTCGATGCCGACCCATTCCTCCTTGGAGATGGTCCCGGCGCGGCGTTCATCCCAGAACTTGAACCCGTCGGTGCCTGACCCAAGCGCCTTGCCGGCATAGTTGCCGCGCAGCATCGGGCCGGCGGGCAGGAACAGGAACGGGATCCCCATGCTGACCGCACCCATCACCAGCCCCGGCGTGGTCTTGTCGCAGCCGCCCATCAGCACTGCGCCGTCGATCGGGTGGCTGCGCAGCAGCTCCTCCGTCTCCATCGCCAGCATGTTGCGGTAGAGCATGGTGGTCGGCTTCACGAAGTTCTCGGACAGCGACAGCGCCGGCAGCTCCATCGGGAAGCCGCCCGATTGCAGGATCCCGCGCTTCACCCATTCGGCCCGGTCGCGGAAATGCATGTGGCAGGGCTGCGCCTCGGACCAGGTATTGAGGATGGCGATGATCGGCTTGCCCTCCCAGTCTTCCGGGCCATAGCCCATCTGCATGGTGCGCGACCGATGCCCGAACGAGCGCAGGTCATCGGGGGCCATCCAACGGGCAGAGCGCAGCTCTGCATAGGTTTTCCTGGTGCTCATGGGGCCCTCCCGGCAAGTCTGGCGCGGATTCGGCGGGGCCGTTTCCACATCAATACTAATATTTCAGTTGGTCAGGTATATCAATAGCCATATTTGTCATATTGTGTAGAGGGTGCGGACGACTTACGTTCCGGGGAAAGAGGATGGTGCCATGAACAGTTCGCTCGCCGCCACGTTTGGACTGGCCGATACCGGCCATTCGCTGCAGGGCGGCGGCACGGTGCAACGGGTCTATGACAGCCTGCGCCAGCGGATCATCACGCTGGAGCTGCCCCCCGAAACCACGCTGTCGCGCACCGACCTGACCGGCACCTATGATGTCAGCCAGACCCCGATCCGCGAAGCGATGCAGCGGCTCAAGCAGGACGGGCTGGTGCGGATCTATCCGCAGTCCAAGACCGTCGTCACACGCATCGACGTGCCGCAGATCTACGAGGCGCATTTCCTGCGCGTGGCCCTGGAAACCGAGGTGGTGCGCCGCCTCGCAGAGGGCTGCGAGCCTGCCACCATCACCCGCGCCCGGTCGATCATCAAGATGCAAGAAGCGGTGGCCGACGATCCCGGGCAGCTCGCGATCTTCCAGGAGCTGGACGAGCTGTTCCACCAGACCCTCTTTGCCGGGCTCGGCCGTTCTGGGCTGCACCAGCTGGTACGCGAGCGCTCGGGGCATCTGGAGAGGGTGCGGCGGCTGCATCTGCCAGAGGCGGGCAAGATCCTGACCATCCTCGATGGCCACCGGGCCATCATCGACGCGATTGCAGCCAAGGACCCGGAGGCCGCAATCGCCGCGATCCGCGACCACCTGAGCCGCACCGTCGCGCGGGTCGAGGATCTGCGCCAGGAATATCCCGACTACTTCGCCTGATCGGAGCGCGACCCTCGAGCTACGCCCCGAAGGCTCAGTTGACCGGCGTCAGCAGCTCGCGCCCGGCGAAATGCGCCGCCAGATTGTCCACCACCAGTTGCGCCATCTTGTCCCGGGTCTCCTCGGTGCCGCTGGCGTGGTGGGGGTAGAGCACGACATTTTCCAGATCGCGGAACGCCGTATCCGGGAAGGGCTCGTTCTCGAACACGTCGAGCCCGGCAGTACCAAGCCGCCCCTCCGTCAGCGCCGCGATCAGCGCCGGTTCATCCACCACCGAGCCGCGGGCGATGTTGATGAAGCTGCCCTCGGGCCCCAAAGCCTCCAGCGCCGCGGCGGACACGATGGCCCGGGTCCCTGCCCCGCCCGAGGTCGCGGCGATCAGGATGTCGGACCATTCGGCCAGCGCCACCACGTCATCGAAATAGCGATACCCCGTGTCCGGCTTCTCGCTGCGCCCGAAATAGCCGACCACCAGCCCCAAGGCCTCGCAGCGCTTGGCAATCGCACTGCCGATCCGCCCCAGCCCGACAATGCCGACGGTCTTGCCCGCCGTGCTGCGCGTCAGCGGCATCGGCCCGCTGCGGCCCCACTCGCCGGTGCGCACATGCCGGTCGCCCTGCACCAGCTGCCGCCGCGCCGCCAGCAACAGCATCAGCGCGGTATCGGCGACGTCATCGGTCAGCACATCAGGCGTGTTGGTCAACCGCACCCCGGCGCGGGTCATCGCCGGCACATCCATCGTGTCATATCCGACCGAGGAGGAGGCGACGATCTTCAGCGCCGGCAGCTGCGCCAGAAACGCCTCGTCCACGGTCACATGACCATTGCAGACCATCGCCGTGCAGCGCGGGCCAACCTCGGCCAGCATCGCCGCCTTGTCGCTCGCCAGGTCGAGCCGGTGCAGGGTATAGGCCTCTTCCAGCAGCGCCATCTGGCGCGGGCGGGTCGGGTAGGCAACAAGCAGATCGGGTTTCATGCGGTCAGCAATCCTTCGGCAAGGCGGGCCTCGCGGCGACGGGCCTGCACCTCGGGATCGGGGTCCAGGCTCGCGGCCAGCAGCGCGCGGGTATAGGGCTCACGGGGCGCATCGAAGATCTGCCGGACAGTGCCCTCTTCGACGATCTCGCCCTCCTTCATCACGATAACACGGTCCGCGAAATCGCGCACCACCGGCAGGTCATGGGCAATGAACAGGTATGACAGGCCAAACTCGCGGCGGAGCCCCTCCAGCAGCTCGATCACCTGCGCCTGGATGGACACGTCCAGCGCCGACACCGCCTCGTCGCAGACGATCAGCCGCGGTTCCAGCGCCAGCGCGCGGGCGATGGCGATGCGCTGGCGCTGCCCGCCCGAAAACTGGTGCGGATAGCGCTGCGCCATGTCGGGCGACAGGCCGACCTTGGTCAGCAGCTCCGCCACCCGCGCGCGCCACTGGCCGCGCGGCAGGATCTCGGGGTGGATCGCCCAGGCTTCGGAGATCAGCTGATAGACCGACATCCGCGGGTTCAGCGATTGGGTCGGGTCCTGAAACACCATCTGGATCTCGCGCCGCAGCCCGAACAAGTCCCTCGGCGCCATCGTCACCAGATCGCGGCCCTTGTAGAAGGCCTGCCCGCCCGAGGGTTCCTCAAGCCGCAGCAGCGCGCGGGCCAGCGTCGACTTGCCAGAGCCGCTTTCGCCCACCACCGCCACGGTCTCGCCCGGCATGATGGTGAAGCTGACGCCCTTGAGCGCATGGAAGGCGCCGTAATGCTTGGAGAGGTTCTGGACCCGAAGCAGCGGCTCGCCGCCCCGGTCGCGTTCTTCGGGCATGGCACCCTTGCCGGGGGCGGCGCCGATCAGCTTTTTCGTGTAGGGATGTTGCGGGTTGCTGTAGACCTCGGCTGCATTGCCCGTCTCCACGATGCGGCCGCTGTTCATCACCACCACGCGGTCGGCAATCTCTGCCACCACGCCCAGGTCATGGGTGATCAGCAGCAGCCCCATCCCGGTTTCGGCCTGCAGCTCTTCCAGCAGGGCAAGAACCTGCGCCTGCACGGTCACGTCGAGCGCGGTGGTGGGCTCATCCGCGATCAGGATGTCAGGCTTGAAGGCCAGCGCCATGGCGATCATCAGCCGCTGCCGCTGCCCGCCCGAAAACTGGTGCGGGTATTTCACCATCGCCTCGGCGGGCTGCGGAATGCCGACCCGTTCCAGCAATGCCAGCGCCCGGTTCCGCGCCTCGGCGGCAGGGGTGCCGTGGGTCGTCATCATCTCGGCGATCTGCCAGCCGACGGTATAAACCGGGTTCAGGTGCGCCAGCGGGTCCTGAAAGATCATCGCGATCCGCGCGCCGTTGATGCGCCGCCGCTCCTCGGCACTCATCTTCAGCATGTCCGCGCCGTTCAGCAAGATCCGCCCGCTGGTGATCTTGCCCGGCGGCATGTCGATCAGGTTCATGATCGCCGAGGCGGAGACGGACTTGCCCGACCCGCTTTCGCCCAAAATCGCCAGCGTCTCGCCGCGGTCGAGGTGCCAGCTGACATCCTGCACCGCCTTCACGGTGCCGCCTGCGGTGTGAAACTCCACCGACAGATCGCACACTTCCAGCAGATGGTCAGTCATTCTTGCGCCCTCCCATTTCCAGCCGCCAGCGCTGCACCGGGTCCAGCGCGATGCGCATCCAGTTCGACAGCAGGTTCAGCGACAGCGTCGTCAGGATGATCGCCAGACCCGGCCAGAACGACAGCCACCACGCATTCGTCAGATACGGCCGCCCCTGGCTGACCATCAGGCCCCAGGTAATCTCCGGCGGCTGGATGCCGATGCCCAGGAAGGACAGCGAGCTTTCGGCCAGCATCACGAAGGCAAAATCCAGCGTAGCGATGGTCAGCAGCGTCGGCAGCACCACCGGCAGGATATGGCGGAACACGATGCGCAGGTCGGATGCGCCCATGACCTTGGCGGCCTGCACGAACATCCGCTCGCGCACCTCCAGCACCTCGGCGCGGGCGGTACGCAGGTAGACGGGGATGCGGGTGATCGCCAGCACGATGATGATGTTGAAGACCGACGGGTCGAGCATGTAGAGCACGATCACCGCCAGCAGCAGCGAGGGGAAGGACATGATCACATCCCCCAGCCGCAAGATCACCTGGCTTGCCCGGCCCTTCAGCCAGCCCGCGGCAAGACCGAGGGTGGACCCGATCAGGGCCGAAAAGAACACCGCCCCCGCCGCGATCATCATTGTGTTCTGGGCGGCCACGATGATCCGCACCAGCAGTGGCCGGCCAAGGGCGTCGGCGCCAAAGAAGAACTCCCAGTCGCGGGCCATGTCGAAAGGCGGGGCGTTGCGGCCGCGCAGGTTCTGCTTGGTCGCGGCATCCTCCAGCAGCGCGGGCCCGATCAGCGCGCAGACGATCACGACCAGCAGGAACAGCGCGGCGCAGAAGGCGAACTTGTCGCGCCACAGCAGGCCGATGACGGTGGCAAGGCCGCTCTTGCGCCGCGGCTGGCCGATAAGGGGGGCAGTCTGGGTCATGGTCATTGCTCAATACCGGATGCGCGGATCGAGCATCGCATAAGCAAGGTCGATCAGCAGGTTCATGAGGAAGATCGCCAGCGCCGAAACCATGATCGCGGCCAGCACCACGTTGAAGTCGCGCTGCAAGATGCTGTCGATCATCAGCTTGCCGATGCCGGGAAATCCGAAGATCGTCTCGACCACAACCGCCCCGTTCAGGATGCCGGCGGCCTGATCGCCGATCACGGTAATCACCGGCAGCATCCCGTTGCGCAACCCGTGCACGAAGATGATGGGGCGGTTGCGCACGCCCTTGGCGCGGGCGGTCTTCACATAGGCCGAGGACAGCACCCCGATCATCGATCCGCGCACAACCTGCAAGATCAGCCCGAAGGGCCGGATGAACAGCACCGACACCGGCAGCACCCAGTGCCAGATCGTCCCGGTGCCAGAGGTCGGCAGCCAGCGCAGGTTCACCGCGAAGACGACGATGGCGACGATGGCGATCCAGAAATCGGGGGCCGAGGCGCCGATCAGCGAGAAGAAGGTGGCGATGCGGTCGAACACCCCGCCCACCCGGAACGCGGCCAGCGAGCCGATGACGATGGCGGCGAAGGTCACCAGCAGCATGGTCACGCAGGCCAGCCACAGCGTCCAGGCGAACCCCTCCAGCACCACGTCGATCGCGGGGCGCGAACGGCGGATGGAATTGCCGAAATCCAGTACCGCCAGATCGGCGACATAGCGGCCGAACTGCACCATCAAGGGATCGTTCAGCCCGTTGATCTCGCGGAACTGCTCGCGCGCCTGAAGCGAGGCATCGACAGGCAGGTAAAGGTCGGTCGGATCGCCTGTCAGCCGCGACAGGAAGAAGACCAGGACCACCAGCCCGACCAGCGAAATCGCGCTGGCCACGGCCCGTTTTCCGATGAATTTTTTCATGCCCGTCCCTCCCTTGATGGCAACGGGGCGGCAAAGCTGCCGCCCCGTCCCGTGTCTTACTTGAAGCCGATCTGCGACAGCTGCAGCTCGGAGTTGGTGGCGATGGTGGGCTTGAAGTCCAGACGCGGGCTCACACGGCTGAAGCCGACCATGTGGAACAGCAGCACGTCGCCGATATGCTCCTCATGGATGCTGGTCATCACCTCGGACCACAGCGCCGCGCGCTCTTCACCTGTCGCCGCGGTGGCCTTGGCGATCATCTCGTCCAGTTCGGGATAGACAAGGCCCGATTGCTGCCCCTCGCTGCCGTACTTGAAGTACATCGAGAAGACCGGGTCGCCCTTGGCATTGTCATGCTGCGCGCTGACCATCTGCGGGCCGCGGCCCTCGGCGAAGGGGCGGTTGTAGTAGGAGTTGTATTCTCCCACTTCCAGCATCTCGAGCGTCACGTTGAAACCCACATCCTGGAACATCGCCATCAGCGCCTCCAGCACCTCGGCATCGTTCGGGAAAAGACCGATGCGGCCGATGATGCGGATTTCGGTCTCCACAGGCACGCCATCCGCCTTGGCCTCGGCCAAGAGCTCGCGGGCGCGGTCCGGATCGAAGGCATAGGGCTTGAGGTCCGCGTTGTAGCCCGCGGTCGAGGGCGGCACCACGGCCGTGGCAAGGATCGCCTCTTGCGCCATCAGCGTGCCGATGAAGGCCTCGCGGTCCACGGCAAGGTTCAGCGCCTCGCGCACCCGGCGGTCATCCGTCGGGGCAGTGGCATGGTCCAGCCGCATGTAGGTGGTTTCCGAGTTCGGATAGGCAAAGTCGGTATCGGGGTTGGTCGCGTCCAGCTCGCTGATCACCGGGGCAATATCGGCCTCGCCCACCTCGATCATCGCCGCACGAACCGCGCTGTCGCTGCGGAAGATGTAGGTCGCCTTGGCCACTGCCGGCATCTCGCCCCAATAATCCTCGCGCCGTTCCAGCACGATATCGGTGCCCATGTTGCGCTCTGTCATCGCGTAGGGGCCGGTGCCGACCGGGGTCTGCACATATTCCAGCGGCGTCTCTTCCGGCACGATGGTCAGCGAGGACATCAGCAGCGGCAGGATCGGCTGCGCCGGGTCCGAGGTGATATCAACCGTGGTGTCATCCACCGCGACGGCCTTGATCTCGAAGCCGCCGAAATACTTGCCGCCGATCTCGCAGCTGATCTGGTCGCTGATCGAGCGTTCCAGCGAATGCACCACATCGCTGGCACCGAAGGGCGTGCCGTCCGAGAAGCTGACACCGCTGCGCAGCTTGAAGCGCCAGGTGCCGGCCTCGGTCTCTTCCCAGCTTTCGGCCAGCTTGGGCAGCAGCTCGGCCGTGCTCGGCTCGAACACCGTCAGCGTTTCAGAGATGTTCTGCAGCAGCACGCGCCCGATATTGGACTGCGACGCCATGCAGGGGTCGATCAGCTCCAGCTCCTCGCTCAGCACGATGGTCACGGCATTGTCGTCCTGCGCGAAGGCCGCCGTTCCAAGCAGCGCCCCCAGCAGCAGGCCCGTGGTGCATGTCAGTCTATGTGTCATGGAATGTCTCCTCCCCAAACTTCCGGTGAATGCCGGCCCGCCCGCTCGCCCGGACGCGCCCGCGGACCGGAAAGACGAATCGTCTCCCTGGGTCCAATTGAAATATTAGTGTATCTGAGATTTTTGTGAACCGCTTATTTGCAAAACCGCCGCTGTTGGCGGTTCAAGGCCCGTCCGGTGGCATCCGCCAGCGGCCATACCGCGCCCCGCCGGCGGCAATCAGCGTGGCCCCGAAGATCACCGCCGCCCCGATCCAGGTAGAGGCGCCCGCGACCTCGCCGAAGAACACGAAGGCCATCCCCGCCACCACCGGCAGCCGCAGAAAATCCAGCGGCGCCAGGAACGAGGCCTCGGCCAGCGCAAAGGCCCGCGTCAGCAGCGTCATGTTCAGCGCCCCGAGCGCTCCCTGCAGCGCCAGCAGGCCGAACTGCGCTGGCGTGGGCGTTTCCCACACGAACAGCGCCGCCAGCAGGCCAAGCGGCGCCATCGTCAAAAGGTTCCACGCCACCAGCCGGTCGGTGGTGTCGCGCAGTGCCATGCGCCGCAGCATCAGCTGGATCACCGCCGTCAGCACCGCGCCGGCCAGCGCAAAGGCCAGCGCCGGGTTCACCCCGCCCTCCCCTGGCCGGATCACGATCAGCATCCCGGCAAAGCCTGCAACGACGGCCAGCAGCTTGGGCAGCGTCATCCGCTCTCCCAGCACCGCCCAGGCCCCCAGCGTCAGGAAGATCGGCATGGTGAAGTTGATCGCCACCACATCCGACAACGGCGCATGGGCAAAGGCCACGAAGAACGCCACCAGCGAGGCCAGCTTCAGCCCCGCCCGCAGCACGTGCAGCCAGCGATAGGGCGAGGCGGCAAGGTCCACCCGCGTCAGGATCCAGGGCAGCACGACCGCAAGGCCAAAGGCGGCGCGGGTGAAGCCGATGATCAGCGGATGCACCTCGCCCGCCAGCAGCCGCACGATCACCGCATCAGCGCCGTTCAGCACCGCCGCGATCCCCATCAGCGCCACCGCGATCAGCGCGGCGCGGCCGCCCGTTTGAAGCGGCGTCTGAACTGGCATCGGCATCCCCTCCCACGCCGCGCGGGGGCGGCACCAGATTGAGATGCTAGTATATCAATTATCCCGGCAGCGGAAGCCGCCCCGTCACCACGCCGCGCGGTAGATCGCCAGCGCATCGGCTTCAGTAACCGGGCGCGGGTTGTTCACCAGCAGCCGCTGCTGCTTCATGGCCTCAGTGGCCATTCGCGGCAGCGCCTCCTCGGGGATGCCGACATCACGCAGCCGAACCGGCATGTTTAACCGCAGCGCCAGCTGCTCCAGCGCCTCGATGAAGGCGGCGCAGCGTGCCTGCGCCCCGACCTCGGCCAGCGCGGGGAAGGCATCTGCGGCGATCTCGGCATAGACCCCGCCCGCCACCGGCGCGTTGAAGCGCAGCACATGCGGCAACACCAGCGCGTTCGACAGGCCATGCGGGACGTGGAAGATGCCCCCAATCGGATAGGCCAGCGCATGGACCGCCGCCACCGGGCTGTTGGCAAAGGCCTGCCCGGCCAGCATCGACCCCAGCAGCATCGCGCCCCGCGCCGCGCGGTTGCTGCCCTCCGCTACCGCCGTCTCGATATGCGCCCCCAGCAGCCGCAACGCCTCACGCGCCAGCATCTTGCTCAGCGGGTTGTTGTTGGGGCTGGCCGAGGCATAGGCCTCGATGGCATGGACCATTGCATCCACCCCGGTCGCAGCGGTGATCGCCGGCGGCAGTCCCAGCGTCAGATCGGCATCCAGCACCGCAATGTCGGGCAGGATCACGGGTGAGGAGACACCCCGCTTCTCCTCTGCCCCCACGGTGATGATCGACACCGGCGTCACCTCGGACCCGGTGCCGGCGGTCGTCGGCACCAGCACCAAAGGCAGGCGCGGGCCGCGTGCATTGCCCACGCCCCATGCCGCCTCCAGATCCTCGCCCGATCCCAGCAGCAACGCGGCGAGCTTCGCCACATCCAGCGACGACCCGCCGCCGAAGCCGACAACCCCGGTCGCCCCCACGGCCTGCCCCGCGGCCACCGCGGCCATCAGGGTCGCCTGCGAGGGGTCAGCCTCCACCGCGTCGAACACCGCGACCTCGGCCCTTGCCGACAGCGAGGCAATCGCCGGATCGCACAACCCCAACCGGCGCAGCCCCGGATCGGTGACCAGCAGCACCCGCGACCCCAGCAGCGCACCGGCGACCGAGGCCAAGTCGGCCGCTGCTCCCGGACGAAACACCAATGCCTTTGTGGTGGCAAAACCGAATGAGTCCATGATCCGCGCTCCTCCCGCAATCGCCGCAGCCCCCCGCCGCAACGCCTCCACCCCAGCTTGCCGCCTGTTCACCGGCAAAGCCAGAGCGCGCACCGCTGCCCCCGGAAAAGCGCGCAGGTGCAAGGATCCGCAGGGGCCGGAACCCACTTAAGACATTACATGAAGAACGACGCGCAATCCGTTGTAATAGCTTTTATTCCGGCCTCAGGATCGTGACCGCGGCCCGTCCGCGATGCTTGGAGGCATAAAGCGCCCGATCCGCATCCGCGAGCATCCGTTCGGGCGCGGGATCGGCGTAGTCCACCGACAGCACCACGCCCAGGCTGCCAGAGATCGTGGCGGCGCCGCTGCCCACCAGCACCGGCGCTTCCAGCCGGGCGATGATCCGCCGCCCCAGCGCCTCAAGCGCGGCGGGGTCGGTCATCATGCGCAGCACCAGCACGAATTCGTCGCCGCCAACGCGCGCCACCAGATCGTGCTTGCGGGTCTCGGCCTTAAGGATCCGCGCCACCTCGGTCAGCACCGCATCGCCCGCGGCATGACCAAGCGTGTCATTGACCTGCTTGAAGAAATCGAGGTCGAGATGCGCCAGCGCAAAGGGCGGCACCGCCTCGGACCGCCCGCCGGCCTGCATCGCAGCCTCCAGCGCCAGTTCCAGCGCGCGGCGGTTGGCAAGGCCGGTCAGCGGATCGGTCAGCGCCTCGGCCACCGCGTTACGATGCGCGCGTTCCAGCCGCAGGTTCATGCCCCGCAACTCTCCCATCACCGCGCTTTTCGCCTCGATCAGATAGAGCATTTCCACCGTCAGGTCGGTCGGCGCGAAGTCGCTGTCGGTCAGCGCATGGTCGCGCACCGCGTCGGCCACGGTCAGGCCAAAGGACAGGTTCAACAGCATCCCACCCTCCAGCCCCGGCCCCAGCGGAACCGCGATCCCGCGCAGCCCGGTGCGGGGCCGGGCGCGCAGCGCCAGATGCAACCTGCCAGAGCCGTGAGCGCGCAGATCGGCCATGCTGGTCAACCGCGGTGGACGGGTGATCACGAACATGTCGAACAGCGACACACCGGGCCGCAGCGCCCGCCCGCAGACCTTGCGCAGCGTCGGCCCCGCCGCCTGCACCCGGCCCAGGGCATCGAGCCACAGGAACATCGGCATCAGCACGCCCAGAAGATCGGGCGAGAGCTGCGACAGATCGGGCATTGCCATCGGCGGCATGGGAAGCGCGGCGGGTGCGGGGCCTGTCCCGGCCAGTGCCGCCAGCGTGGCGGTTTCCTGCGCCGCGGCGCGCCGTGCGGCGGGGGGCAAAGCCGCCCTCATGGTGCCACCTCCGCCACAGGCAGCCCAAGGTGGAACCGCCTGCCCTTGGCGTAGCGGGCCTGCAGCAGGTCGATGTGGATGGCGCCGGCGCGACCCGCCCCCTGCGGCCCTGACAGCTCGATCAGCACCAGCGCGCCGTAATCATCGGCCATCGCGCGCAGCATCCCGGCCAGAACCGGCGGCGCCAGCCGCGCCATCGTGCAGCCCGCGACATCGCCCCCGCCCAGATGCAGGGCGAACTGCCCGCCGGGCGCCGCCACCAGCCGCAGCGCCGGCAGGCCAAGGTCCGGCAGCGCCAGCTGCGCGCGGCCCTGCAGATCGTCCAGCGAGTGCAGGAAATCGGCATAGCCGACCCCGCCAAAGCGCAAGAGCCGCCGCAGCGGCTCCAGCGACACCAGATAGGCGCCCAGATCCTCCAGCAGCGCCTCGGGCGGCTTGGCCAGCCGCTGCGCCGCGACCCCCAGCACCGCCTCGGTCAGCGCATCGTCATAGATCTGCATCGCCTCGAACCCGTCCGGCCCGATGCCCGCCCGTCGTGCCACCGCGTCCCACAGGTCCCCCCCATAGGTATCGCGCAAGAAACACTGGAGCGAACGGTTGACTAGACCGTGCATTCCGAACCCCTTTTCCCACTGGACAGCAGGCTAGGCGCGGCAAGGTTTATAAAGCGCAAACCTGCGGCGGCGGGATCGGGACAGTTTGACGCGAAGGCCCTGCGGCCCGCCCCTGCTCAGGGCCAGGGCATCAGCAGGACCTCGGCCGCGCCGATATGCAAGGCGGAAACCGAAGCGGGGCCGATGCGGAAATCGCCCGAATGCAGCGCAGCGAAGAGCGCCGCTGCGCCCGGCTCTGCCGCGGGGGCAAGGAAGATAGCCGAGGCGCGGTATTCGGTACTGCGGGCAGCGATGAAGCCCTGCCGGATCACGCTGTCACCGCCACCATGCAGAAACAGCAGCGCTTCTTCGCCGGGTTCAGTGGTGATGAAATCCCCCAGCACCATGACGCAGCCGGGGCGGCCGGCATCATCGGTGCGCGCACAGGATTCGACCCAGCTGTCGGTCTCCCATTGGCGCAGGTCGGCCAACAGCCAGTCCGGCGCCTCACGACCATCGGGGAGGACCGTGAGGCTGGCGCGCAGCGCATCGACAGCCGGGGCACCCGCAGGTTCGGATGAGGAGGCATAGCGGTCGGCGGAGGAGGTCACATCGGCCAGCCGCGCTTCCAGGGCCGCCTGATCGGGGTGGCCGGTGATGGTGCCAAGCTCGGCCAACGCCGCGGCGCCGGGGCGACCCCAGTCCCACCGCATCTCATGCAGCGGCAGTTGCACCACGGCGATGCGGCCGTCCTGAAAGCGCGCCAGCTGATCGCTGGCCGACAGCGCCTCGGCGTTCAACAGCGGGGTCTGCCACAGGGCCGCGACCGCCATTACCGCCAGCGCCATGGCGATATTGGCCTGGCGGATGCGGTCCATCCAGGCCGCGCCAGAGAGAACCGATGCCGCGTAGAGCAGCGCATAACCCATCACCACCAGCGCCGCGACCCCGCCCGCCACCCGCTCGGGCGTCAGCCCATGCTGGCCGATGCGCAGCAGCACCGCCCAGACGGCGAGGCCCGCGAGGACCGGCAGCAGCAGGGCCATTGCCCGCGCCGCGCCGCGCATCAGCGGCGTGCGCGCGGCCTCGGCATGGTTCTGATCAACTACGATGGAGATCAAGGCGACGCCGCCCATGGCGATGGCCATGAGGGTGGCGGCGGCAGAGAAGGTGCCGAAGAGGCCACTGAGGCCCCGGAACGGCAGCGCCAGGGCGAAGATCACCATCACGGCCAGCAGCGGCGGCAACAGCAGGCGCAGAAGCCGCAGCACGAGGTAGGGCGAGACCAGCTCGGCCAGTTCGGACACGACGGCGAGGCCAAGGCCAAGCGCGGCGCCGGTGAGGACCCAGGGGACCAGCTCCACCTCTGAGATCAGCCAGTCGATGACCTCGATCCCGACGAGGGACAGCAGCGTGTCGGACAGGAACACCACCGCCCAGACCACGCCGGTGAACAGCCAGGCGGCGGCATAGCGCACGACGATGTTCCAAGCGGCGAGGAACAACGCCGGGTAGTCGCGCCAGCCCGCGCCGACGCCGCGGGCGATCAGGAAGGGCACCGGGAGGGCGGCGAGCAGCAGGCCGGCGACGACCTGGTGCGGGCTGCGCAGCATATCCTCGACGCTGGCAAAGCGCAGGCTGGCCCAGAGCGCGAGGCCGGCGACCGGAAGGGCCACCAGCGCGGCGCTGGCCACGGCTGCGCGGGCGCGCATCTGGCCAGCCATCGCCAGCGCATCGGCAAAGAACACTCCCGCCAGCACGGTCAGGACCAGATGCAGCCGGGTGCCACCCAGGTCCTCGGCCAGCACCTCGGTCAGCAGCCAGCCACAAAGGCCCGCCAGCGCGCCAAACCCCGCCAGCCGCAGCCGTTCGGGCGTGAAGCTGGTGCCCGGGTCCGTGATGCTGTCACTCATGCTGGTCACTCCTGCCTTGCGCGGCAGAGGCTATCCCCTTCGCCGGGCGGGGGCCAGTGGCGGAAAGCGGTGGCCTTTGCCATGACGGCACCCGACGCGGTGCCTTCGGGCGGGACGGATGCCCCCGGTGCCGCTGGCAACCCGAGACCGAGTGAGGACAGAGCCCGACCTGGCGGGCGAGAAGCGCCCGCCGGGGGGTGATGAGCGACAAGAAATCCTCCAGTGGAGGATTTCCGCGAAGAACGCCCGGCCCGTGGCCGGGCCGGGAGGCGAGCGCTGGCCGGGCCCTTTGGGGGCCCCGTCCGGTGCAAATTGCCAAGGCGCGACGTGGCGAAGGCGATGGCCTTCGCCAATGAGACCGCACGGCTATCGCGTGCTAGGATTGATCCAACGTGGGACGTCTCGGGCTGGCGTGGGCCCCCTCAGAAATCCGTAGGCGCGCCGCCTTCCGCCTTTCGCCGGGCCACGAACTCCTTCAGTTCCTCATGCACCCCCGCATCCATCGGCGGCGCTTCGAACTCGGCCAGGATCGCCTTGAAGATGCGGTGCGCCCGCTCGGGCGTCCACATCGCTCCGTCCTGTTGCCAGGCCTCGAAGTTGCGCCAGTCGCTGGCGATGGGGGCGTAGAAAGCGGTCGTGTAGCGCTCTTGCGTGTGCTGGCAGCCGAAGTAATGGCCCTCGGGGCCGACCTCGGCGATGGCCTCGATGGCGATATCCTCGGGCGTGGTGGCCCAGGTCGCGGGCTCCATATAGCGCTGGATCATCTGCAGCACTTCGCAATCCATCACGAATTTCTCGGGGCTGGCGATCAGCCCACCCTCCAGCCAGCCGGCGGCGTGATAGACCATGTGGGTGCCGGACTGGACCGAGGCCCAGAGGCTATTCGACGTCTCCCACATCGCCTGCCCGTCGGGCACGTTCGCCGCGCACACCCCGGACGAGCGCAGCGGCAGCTTGTAGAACCGCGCCATCTGCCCGGTCATCTGGGTCGCGCGCATGTATTCGGGGGTGCCGAAAGCGGGCGCGCCGGATTTCATGTCGACGTTGGAGGTGAAGGTGCCGATCACGCAAGGGGCGCCCGGGGCGGCATATTGGATCAGCGCGATGGCCGACAGCGCCTCGGCAATCGACAGCGTCACCGCGCCGGACAGCGTGACCGGCGCCATCGCGCCTGCCAGCGTGAAGGGCGTCACGATCACCGCCTGCCCGGCGCGGGCGCAGCGCAGGGCGCCGTCGATCATCGGGTGATCGTGCTTCAGCGGCGAGACGGAGTTGATGTTGGTATACATGTGCGGGCGGGCGCGGAACTCCTCCTCCGTCATCCCCCCCGCGATACGCACCATCTGCATCGCATCCTCGATCCGCTCCGCCCCCAGCGAATAGGCGTGGACGACCTTGTCGGTCAGCACCAGCTTTTCATAAAGGCAGTCCAGATGCCGGACCGAGGCGTGAACATCCACCGGCTCCACCGGATAGCCGCCCGCGAAATGGATGCAGTTGAAATACTGGGTCAGCTTCATGAAGCTGCGGAAGCCTTCCATGAAGCCCGGCACCTTGCCGGTTTCCAGATCCCAGTAGTTCGGCGGCGAGGAGACATTGCCGAACAGCAGCGCCTTGCCGCCGATGGGCAGGGCGCGCTCGGGGTTGCGGGGGGTGAGCGTGAACTCCTCGGGGCAGCGGCCCAGCATCTCCATCACGAAGTCTTCGTCCATGAAGACGGTGTTGCCATCGACCTTGCAGCCCGCCTGCCGGAAGATCGCCAGGGCCTCGTCGTTCAGGAAGCGGATGCCGATGTCGCGCAGGATGCGCATCGCGCCGTTGTGGATCGCCAGAACGCCCTCGGGCCCCATCGGCTCGGTCGGGCGGTCATGGTTCTGCGGGATGCGCCAGGACATCTGCTCGATGGCGTGGCTGCCCGCGCGGCGGGCATGGCCGGCGCGCCCGCCTGCCCGTTTCCGCCTGCCCTCGTCTTCCGCTGCGACTGCCATGGCCCGCCCTTCCCTGCTGCTGCGCCAGAATTGGGCGCGCGCGCGGGGCGGTTCGCGGCTTTCCGCGACATGGAGGTGTCGTTTTCGGGGTGCGGCCAGTGCGGCAGCGTCAGGCCGCCGTCTCGGCCGCCTGAGTTTCGCCGCGCCCGGCGCTGAGCCAGCCCGGCAGATGGCCGATATCGGGCAGCACCACATCGGCATAGGGCTGCAGTTCCGCAGAGCCCGCGATGCCCGACAGGACCGCGACGGCGGCCATTCCGGCGGCCCGCGCCGCGTGCAGATCATGGCGGCTGTCACCGACCATTGCCACCTCAGCGGGGCGCAGGCCCATCGCCTCGGCAAAGGCCAGCAGCTGCCCCGGCGCCGGTTTCGCGCCATGGCCGCTGTCAAAGCCGGCGATGAAATCGAACATCCCCAGCACGCCCGCGCTGTCCAGATGCGCCCGGGCCGGGCCTTCGGCATCATTGGTGGCGACGCCGAGCCGAAGCCCGCGCCCGCGCAACGCCCCCAGAAGCGGGGCCAGCGGCACCGCCTCGGCCTGCGGGGCGACGGCGGCGAGAGCATTCATCCGGGCGACCAACGTCAGCGGGCTGGCCCCGGGAACATGCGGCAGCAATGCCTCGGCGATTTCTCCCGGGGTTCCGGCAATGACGAGGCTGCTCTCCGCGAACCGGCTGCGGGCGAAGTCGAACCCGATCGCCTCGCCAAGCCGCTCGGCCCGGCCGCTATCGCCCGCCGCAAGATCCAGCAACAGGCTTCGCGCCCAGGCGCTCCACGTCGCCTCGAAGTCGAACAAGGTGCCATCCTTGTCGAAGATGATCGCTCGGATATCGGCCATGCGCTCTCCTACTCCCGGAGTCCAAGACTGGCCGATCCGGGGTTCGATTGCAACGCAAAGGCGACTCGTGGGCCCGCCTCACGTCCAATGCATCGCATCCCCGCCCGGCAGCGCCGCCCGGGCCTGCATCGGCGCGTCGTAGCGCAGCCCGGCGGCATCACAGAACCCGGTGATCCAGGCGTCATCCATCAGCAAGAAATCCAGCACCGAGCCCAGGAATTCCGGGTCCGCCGCCCGGCCGCGCACCTCGTCGACGCCCGCGCCGGTGCTGCCCAGAAAGCTGCCGAACAGCTCGTCATCCGCCGCGAGCCAGCCAAGCGCCTGCACCGCCAGAACCTCGGCCGCGCCGCGCGTCATCATGCCTTCTGCCATGCGCCCTCCCCCTGCCCTCACGGCCCCGTGTTAAGGCCGGAAAGGAAATCTTAACCTTTGGAAACGAAGTATGGACTTATCGGGGCGCAGGAAAGCGGAGACTGCGATGACAGGCAAGATCCTGATCGTGGATGACGTAGCGACGAATCGTATCGTGCTGAAGGTGAAGCTCGCCTCGGCCTGCTACGACACGCTGCAGGCAGCCACCGGAACCGAGGCACTGCGGCTGGCAAGGGCCGAGCGGCCCGACCTGATCCTTCTGGACGTGCAACTGCCCGACATGGACGGCATCGCCGTCTGCACCGCGCTGAAGGACGATCCCGCGACCCGCGCGATCCCGGTGGTGATGGTCAGCACCTTCCGCGATGCCGCCAGCAAGTTGCGCGCCCTGCGCGCCGGCGCCGATGAGTTCCTGTCCAAACCGCTGGATGAGGTGGTGCTGCTGGCCCGGATGCGCAGCCTGCTGCGCGCCCGCGAGACCGAGGAAGAGCTGCGCCTGCGCGACACCACCAGCCGCGAGCTTGGCTTTGCGGAGGTGGCCGATGGCTTCGACGCCCCCGGCACCATCGCGCTGGTCGCGGCAAGGCGCGAGACGGCGCTGGCCTGGAAGCATGATCTGGTCCCGCATCTGCAAGACCGCCTGCTGGTGCTGGGGCGCGAGGATGTGCTGGCCGAAACCCAGCCCGGCACCGGCCAGCCCGCGCCCGACCTGTTCCTGCTCGCCGCCGATCTCGCCCAGCCCGGCGAGGGGCTGCGGCTGATGTCGGAGCTGCGCTCGCGCAGCGCCACGCGGCACGCCGCGATCTGCATCGCGCTGCCGCCGCTGGCACCCGAAACCGCGGCGATGGCGCTGGACCTTGGCGCCTCGGATGTCATCGCCGCCACCGCCTGCCCTGCCGAAATCGCGCTGCGCCTGCGCAGCCAGATCCGCCGCAAGCGCCAGGCCGACCGGCTGCGCGCCCAGGTTGCCGACGGGCTGCGCATGGCGGTGATCGACCCGCTGACCGGCCTCTACAACCGCCGCTACGCGCTGCCGCATCTGGCCCGCATCGCCGAGCGCGCCCGCCAGACCAGCCGGCATTTTGCGCTGATGCTGCTGGATCTCGACCGCTTCAAGCTGGTCAATGACGGCTGGGGCCATGCCGCGGGCGACGCGGTGCTGGTCGAGGTGGCTGAACGGCTGCGATCAAACCTGCGCGCCGTCGATCTGGTGGCGCGGCTGGGAGGAGAGGAGTTTCTGGTGGCCATGCCCGACACCCAGCTCGAGGCCGGGCGCCACACCGCCGAACGCCTGCGCCGGGTGATCGAGGAGCGCCCGGTGACGCTGCCCTTCGGCCAGGGCGCGGTGCCGATCACCGTCTCGATCGGCCTTGCCATCGGCGGCGGCCCCCGCAACGCCACCGCCCCGGTCGATGAGCTGATGTGCCGCGCCGACCACGCGCTTCTGGGATCCAAGGCCGAGGGCCGCAACCTGGTGACCATCAGCCGCCCGGCGGCGTAGCGCCCACGGGCCGGGCTTGGCGGGCAGGGCATCCCTCGCTGCGGTGGAGCCCAGGCCCGCGCAGGTCTTTTGCCCGTCCGGATACACTCCACAGCACCGGGCTGGGGCGCCGACACCTGTTCGATGGCCGCGCATGCAGGGCGCCGCACCGCGCCCCCCCGCCCTTCAACCCACCGCCACGGCGGCGAATGCCATAGACGGGTCGCGGGTCACCTCGGACAAAGACCGGGCGCCACCGACTCCCCGGGGCGCCAGTGGCGGAACGGCCCTCCCCGGACAGCCCCGGGATTGCGCCCAACTGCACCCCGTGCCTTGGCTTTTTCCAAACATCCCGCAGGGCGTGGGGACGCACAGCCCCCGGCGGCGACTGCAGTCGGCGCAAAAGCCCGATCAGCTCAGCGGCGCAGAAGGGTCGGGCCGTCCGCATCCGGGGTCGGTGCCCGGGGCGCTGCGAAAAGCCGGCCCGCCGCCTAGCTGCATCGACGCCTGCCGCAACACCCGCTCCCGGGCGCAAGTCCCGCGAAGCTGCCGAGCCGACCTCGATGGCCGTTCGGGCGTGCCAAAGCCGGCGCCCCCTGCCCCTTTGCCTTGTCCAAATATCCTGCGGGGGGAGCCCGAAGGGTGTGGGGGGCGCAAAGCCCCCTTCAGCCCGGGCCCCAGGCGCCCCAAGTCAGTCCTCCGCGCCGTCCCTCTCCCCGTCCGGCCCCGTGCCCGGACGCCGTGGTGGGCCGGACAGCACCTTTTCCAGGCGGCCTGCAAAGGCCACGCGCTCTTCGGGGCCCATGGCGGCAAGCCGCTCCAGCAGCAGATCCTGCCCAAGCTCGAAACCCTGCCGCGCGCGCTCGCGCTGCGCCTGGATCACCTCGGTGGCGGCGGCGGCGTCATAGGGCTCGGTGCGCAGGACCGTCAGCAGCCGGTCGAAATCGGCGCGCATCAGCTTGCGCAGGTCGCCAAAATCCGGCGCCCGTTCGATAAAGGCGCGGCGCAGGGCGCGGCGATCCTCGCTGCTCAGCGCATCGGTATAAGGGCCAAAGCCAAGATCGTTGACAATCGGCGGGCGCGGCGGGCGCTTGGAATGCGCCAGCGCCGCCCCCGCGATCACGCCGATCCCGGCAAGGTTCAGCGCCAGCGACAGCACCAGCACGATCCGCATCCAGCGCGGGCTGCGGGTCGCAGCGGCGGGTTGGCCCGTTGTCGTCATCTCAGCCCTCCGTTTCCAGCGCCGCCAGCACGAAGCTGTCGAATTCCGGGATCAGTTCCAATGTCACGGCCGCCTCTTCGGGCGCGGCCAGAAACGCGGTCAGCGTGCCAGAGCCCTGCACCCCGGCAAAGCCCAGCCAGACCCCGGCCATTGTTGCGGTGGCCAGCCCGCCGGCGCCACCCCAGCCACCCAGGGCCGCGATGATGCCGGCCCAAAGCCCCTGCTGCGGCGCGGGGGGCTCTGCAATCGGGGCATCGCGTTCCGCCTGCACCGCCTCGGCCTCGGCCAGAACCCGCGCAAGGAAGGTCGCCGAAGGCTCTGCCGCGGCACTGCGGCCGGCGGCGAAGAACGCCTCCAGCGCGATCTCGGGATCGGTCGTGTTGTGCGGATCAGCCATTGTCATACCCCAATTCCTCGCGCCGCCCCGACAGGGCGGCGGTCAAGGCGCGTTTGCCCCGCGCCGTCAGGCTTTCGACCGCTTCGACGCCGATCTCCATGATCTCGGCGATCTCTGGGTTGGTCAGCCCCTCAAGGTGCCGCAGCACCACCGCCTGCCTCTGCCGGTCCGGCAGCGCGGCCAGTGCCGCCTCGAGCGCAATGGCCCGATCCGCCTCGATCAGCCCGGCCACCGCGCCCGGCCGCCCATCCTCGGGCTCGGCCACCGCATCGAGCGCGACTGACCGGCCGCGGCGGCGCAGACGGTCGGTGCACAGGTTCGACGTCACCCGGTAGAGCCAGGTAGAGACCTTCGCCTCGCCCTGCCGCCAGCCCGGTGCCACCCGCCACAGCCGCAGCATCGCCTCTTGCGCGACATCCTCGGCCTCGGTCCGGTCTCCCAGCATCCGCGCGGCGACGCGCAGCGCCAGCGGCGCCAGCCGCAGCGTCAGCGTCCGCGCGGCCTCGGGATCCCCGTTGGCGTAGAGCACCAACAGGGCCTCGTCGGGGACATCACTGCGCAGATCGAGGGCCATGTTCATTGGTCCGAGGTATAGTCAGATCGCGCCCAGTGCAATCGCCTGCCCCATCCCGCAAGGCGCCGCACGGCCTGGGCAGCGGACGGGGCGCCGGAGCGCCCCGTCTCATGTCAGGTGCAGATCAGTTGGCCGGGGCCGCGCCCGGAACGACGGGGGGGGCCGGAGGAACCGCGCCCGGCTGTACGCCGGGGCCACCTTGGCCGCCCATCATGCCCTGGCCGCCCATGCCTTGGCCGCCCATGCCTTGGCCTTTCCCGTGCTGCCCGCGCTCGCCCTTGCGCTCGTCGCGATTCTTGCCACGCTCGCCATCGCGGTCACCGCCGCGCATCATCTCGGCCATCTTGGCCTTGGCGGCCTCGAACTCCTCGGCACTCACCGCGCCATCATCATTGGCATCGGCCCGGTCGAACAGCTGCATCGGCATCGGTGGGGCCATCAGCTCCGCCGCCGACAGCGCGCCATCGCCGTCCAGATCCTGCGCCGCGATCTGCCGCGCCACCTTGGCCTCGGCCCGGACCTGTGCCTGCTTCATCTCCTGCGCGACCAGCTCTTCGGCGGTCAGCAGACCATTGCCATCGGCATCAAGGCCTGCGACCTTGCTCTGGCGCCAGGCCAGCACCTCGGCCTCGGTGACCGAGCCATCGCCATCGGCATCAAGCGTGGCAAAGTCGGGCATCATGCCATGCGGGCCCTCTTGCCCCATCATGCCGCTCATCATGCCGTGCATCATGCCGCGATCGGCAAAGGCCGGAACCGCAATCGCGGTGGTGCCAAGCGCCACAGCCAGTGCGGCCATCAATGTTCTGGATTTCATGTCGTGCTCTCCTCAGGTGGGGGGCGCGTTCGCCCTTCGATACCCGGTCAAACGGAGGAGGCCTGCAATTCCGTCGTCACGGCTGCGTGAGGGGCGCAGCCAGCCAGCCCGAAACCGCCCCAATGCCCCCCTCGCGGGCCAAAACCGGCGGGAAAAGGCACATTCTTGCGACATCTTCGCACAAGCTCTCTGTTCCGGCTTCCGCGTCCCCATGTTTCTTGGGATAAACGCGTGCGCCAACAGGAATGCCCCACCCCATGCCCCAGACTGCCATCCCGACTGCCACCCAGACTGCGACACAGACCGACCCGGACCTGATCCTCCCGCTTGCAGAGGACGAAGCCGAACGCCCGCTCGGCCCGGCGCTAAAGCGCGGCTGGAAACAGCGCTGCCCCAATTGCGGGTCCGGCCCGCTGATGTCGGGCTATCTGAAGGTGCGCGACACCTGCCCCGTCTGCAGCGAGCCGCTGCACCACCAGCGCGCCGATGACGGGCCCGCTTACCTGACCATTCTGATCGTCGGGCATATCATGGCGCCGGTGATCCTGTGGGCCTTCGTCGCCTTCCGGCCCGATCCGCTGGTGATGGCCTCGGTCTTCTCGGTCGGCACGGTGGCGCTGTCGCTGTTCTTGCTGCCACGGCTGAAGGGCGCGATGGTCGGCTTCCAATGGGCCAAGCGGATGCATGGCTTCGGCGCCCCGGTGCGCGGGTAAGCCATGACCGCCCCCCGCCCCGACATGCCGATCCGCGATGCCGCGACCGTGCTGCTGGTCCGGCAGGGCGCGGCGGGGCCTGCGGTGCTGATGGGCCAGCGCGGGGCGGCAGCGGCGTTCATGCCGTCGAAATTCGTGTTCCCGGGCGGGGCGGTCGATGCCGGTGACGGCGATCTGCCTTTTGCCGCGCCCTTGAATGACCTCTGCGCCGCGCGGCTGGCGGAAGGAACCTGCGCGCCCGCCGCCCTTGCCGGCGCCGCGATCCGCGAGCTGTGGGAGGAGACGGGCCTGCGCCTTGGCCGCCCCGGAACCTGGCCTGCCACCACCGGCGCCGACCCTGCCGACTGGGCGGGCTTTGCCGAAACCGGCGTCATCCCCGACGCCTCGCCCCTGCATTTCGTATTCCGCGCCATCACCCCGCCCGGCCGCCCGCGCCGCTTCGATGCGCGGTTCTTTCTGGCCAGCGCCGAGGCCGTCTGCGGCGATCCCGATGATTTCGGCCGCGCCACGGATGAGCTGTCCTTCCTGCACTGGGTGCCGCTGGCCGAGGCGCGCAAGCTCGACCTGCCCTTCATCACCGAGGTGGTTCTGGCAGAGGTCGCCGCGCTCTGCGCCGAGGGGCTGCATCAGCCCGAGACGGTGCCGTTTTTCGACAATTCCGGCCCCGTCTCCACCTTCCGCCGGATCGGCGCCGCGGCTTAACGCAGCAGCAGAACCAGCGCGATCACGCTGCCGATGACCAGCGCGATGCCCGCGCCCTCGCGCAGCGTCAGCTTCTCGCGGAATACCAGCACCGACACCAGCAGCGTGAACACGATCTCCACCTGCCCCACCGCCCGCACATAGGCGGCGTTCTGCAGCGAGAAGGCGGTGAACCAAGCCAAGGATCCCAGCATCCCCGTCACGCCCACCCAGATCGTGCGCCGCCACGCCGCAACCACCCGCGGCAACTCCCCCGGTTCGCGCCAGACCAGCCAGGCCGCCATGCCAAGGCTTTGCGCGAAGGTCACGCAGGCCAGCGTCACCACCGCGCGGGTAAAGAACTCGGCCGGGGCCAGTTCCAGCGTCGCCCCCCGGTAGCCGATGGCGGACAGGCCAAAGAGGCCCCCCGCCGCGACCCCGTAGATCGTGGCGCGCGAGAGCATCCCGCCCCGCGCCGCGCCCGTCTGCCAGCTCAGCAACAGCACCCCCGCCAGCCCGGCAAGGATCGCGCCCCAGCCCGGCAGGCTGACCGCCTCGCCTAGCAGCAGCGCCGAGAAGGCCGCGACCTGCACCGTCTCGGTCTTGGTGAACACCACCCCCACCGCGAAGTTGCGCAATCCGAACAGGGCCACGGTCATGTAGGTGGCCGCCACCTGCGCCGCACCGCCCGCCAGCGCGAAGGCCCAGAAGGCCGGCGTCAGCGGCGGGAATGCCGCCCCGGTCGCGACCAAAGTCACCGCCGCCGCCAGCGCCGCCAGGGGCGCGCCGAACAGGAAGCGCGAGAAGGTCGCCCCGCCCACCGACAGCCCCTCCCCCTTCAGCCGCTTTTGCAGCATGAAGCGCAGCGTCTGCACCGCCGCGGCGGCCAGCGTGATCGGGATCCAGAGGGTCATGGCTTACTTTCGCGGCAGCATCTGCGGATGCGGCACCGGGTCTTTCGCGCGCCAGAAATGCTTACGGAACACCTCGGCATAGGAGGCATAGCGGTAGCCGTCATTCTTGGTCAGGTAGAAATCCCGCCGCGCGGCATAGATGCCGGGCAGCCGATACCATGTCACCTTCGGGTGCGTGTGATGCACCACATGCAGGTTGTTGTTCAGGAACAGGAAGGCCAGCGGCCCCTTGTCCTCGACAATCACCGTGCGCCCCCGTGCCCGCTCATGCGCCCGGTGTTCCAGGAAAGTGCGGATCTTCAGGACCGACATCGCGGCATAGACGGCCAGCAGATAGGCCCAGACCGGCATGTCCGCCACCGCCAGCAGCCAGACCAGCACCAGCGCCACCCCGCCCAGATGCAGCAGCCAGTCCTTGCGGATCGTCGTATCTCCGGCCCGGATCGCGCGCCAGTCAGCCCGCAGGAAGACCACCGCGCCAATCGCCGGCCCCAGCAGCATCCGCCCCAGCAGCGCGTTGTTCAGCCGCAGCAGTTTTTGCGCGGGGCGCGGCAACCGCTCCCACACTGCAGGGTCGAGGTAGTTGGATTCGGGATCGTCATAGGGGTCGGTCAGCCGCTCATCCATGTGATGCGCAAGATGCGTGTCGCGGAAGCGGCGGTAGGGATAGACGAGCCCCAGCGCGGGAAACACCGTGGCATCACTGGCGGCGGCATTGGCGAAGGGGTGGCCATGCAGCACCTCATGCTGAAGCGAGGAATGCAGCACGATGGCCAGCACCGTCAGCGCAAAGCCCAGCGGCCCCCACAGATCCCAGGCGAAGGTGGTGCCCGCCGCCCATGTGACATAGCAGCCCGCCATCAGCGCCAGCGTCGGCCATTCGATCTCGGTCGTGTCGTCCCGCACCTTTGGTCCCCGTCCTAGGGGCGTTGCCGCGCCCCACGTCTTTGCCCGAGTAGAAGCACCCGTTTTGGCGATCTGGCAAGGCCAGTGAAGGGGCGTGGCCCCGCGAAACCCGCTTGGGGCGCCCAATTGCCCGTATTGGCGGCGCTCAGCGCGGGCGCAGCCGCTCCAGCGCATAGCCGTTGAAATCCAGCACCTCGCGGGCGGCGGTATAGAGGTCGCCCCGCGCGGCGGACTCGCGCGACAGGATCATCCCGAACCGGCCCGAGGGGGTGCCGATGGCCGCCACCCGGTAGTCGGCATCGATCCACAGCACCCAGAGCGGCTCGCCGCCCAGATCGGGCCGGGTGCTGCCGGCGGAAAGGTCGATCCGCCCCGGCCCGACCACGACAGCCATTGCGGAAAACCCCGTCCGCCCCCGCGGCCCGCAGGCGGCGCCCGACACCTCGAAGCGGCCGGGCACGGTCTGCCGCCAATCCTCGCGGGTGATACCGCAGCTGGATGCGCCCGGCCCGGGGAAATCCGCGACCACATGCCAGGGGCCGGCAAAGCGCGCCGGATCGAACAGCGCCGCAGAGGCGATCATGGCGGCGGGGTTGCGGTGCCCCTGCTGCGGCGCTTGGGCAGCGCATCCGGAGAGCAAAAGCGCCAGCGCAAAGCCTGTGCGGCGGATCAGTCGAGACATTGCGTCACCCTTTGCCCGCGGTCGGTCAGCACCTCATGGCAGCCGAACAGCGGCTGCAGCGGCGCGCAGCTGAGCGAGCGGGCAAGGCAGGCGGTGCTGCAATCGCCGGCCTTGTTGCAGGACTTTCCGGCATCGCGGGGCGTGGTGAAACAGGCGTAACTGCTGCTGCCAGTGCCGCGCGGCGCATAGCGCCCGCCGATCTTGGCGCAGGCGGCCGCAGCCGCGCTCAGCGCAGGCGGGATGACAGGCGCGGCTTCGGGTGCAGCGATGTCGGCGGCGGGTTCGGCTGCCGCAGCGGCAGGCGCGACCGTTGCCGGCTCGGCGACCTCTGTCGCTGCAGCGACACCCGCCTCCGCCAGCACAGAGGTCTCGATCACCTCCCCGGCAATCGCCCCCACCGCCGGCTCTGCAGCATCGCCCCCGCGCCCCGGCAGCGACAAGCCGCAGCCGGCCAGCGCCAGCGTCACCGCCAGCAGCGCTGGCCTTATCCATGCGGCAAGGCGGTTCGGCACAGGCATCCTCTCTGGCCAGATGGCCCGCAATCTTCCGCGCCGAGGCAAGCGCATCCCCCGCCCCGGCGCAAGGCCTCAAAACGGCATCGGATGCGCCTTGTGGATCCGGTCGATGGCCGTCAGCAGTTCCGGCGCCAGTTTCATATCGGCGGCGCCCAGCACGCGTTCCAGCTGCGCCTCGGTCGTGGCGCCAATGATCGGCACCACCGGAAAGGGCCGGCCCATCACCCAGGCCACCGCCATCTGCACCGGGTCCAGCCCCTGCACGGCCGCCAGATCGACATAGGCCGCCACCGCATCCCAGACCCGCGGCGTGATCCGCCCGCCCAGATCGCCGTTGCGTTCCCGGCGCGAACCCTCGGGCGTGACATCGGGGGCGTATTTCCCGCTCAGCAGCCCGGTCGCCAGCGGCGAATAGGCCAGCAGCGTCACCTGTTCGTTCACACCCAGCTCTGCCATGTCGCCATCATACATCCGGCACAGCAGCGAGTATTCGTTCTGCACCGCCAGCGCCCGCGGGCCGCCGCTGGCCTCTGCCAGCCGCAGCCATTCCGCCATCCCCCAGGCGCTTTCATTCGACAGGCCAAAGGCGCGGATCTTGCCCTCGGCCTTCAGCTCGCCCAGCGTGCCGAGGCAGTCCTGCATGTGCTGCCGCGTTGCCGCACGGTCCTGTTTGGAGGCATCGAACTTCCAGATCTGGCGGAAGTGATAGCTGCCGCGGTTCGGCCAGTGGAACTGGTAGAGGTCCACATAGTCGGTGCGCAGCCGGCCCAGCGAGGCCTCCAGCGCCCGGCGGATCGAGTCCGGGCTGATCGCCTCGCCCTCCCGCGCCTTGCCGCCCTTGCCCGATATCTTGGTGGCCAGCACCACGTCATCGCGGCGCCCGCGCTGGGCGAACCATGACCCGATGATCGCCTCGGTATCGCCGATGGTCTCCACCGAGACCGGGTTCACCGGATACATCTCGGCCGTGTCCCAGAAATCCACCCCGTGATCCAGCGCCATGTCCATCTGCGCATGCCCGCCGGCCTCATCCGTCTGGGTGCCGAAGGTCATCGTGCCAAGGCAGAGGGCCGAGACGGAAATGTCACTGTCGCCAAGGGTCATGCGGGTCATCGGGGGCTCCGGGGTCAGGATCAGGGATTCGGGGGCAGCCGGGGTCGCGCCGGCACCGGGGGATCGGTAAACCGCCCGGTGGGCGCAGGCAACCCGGGGGCAACCCAGGGGGCAACCCTCCCCCCACGACCCACCCATGCCGTTTTCGGGATACCCCCCGCCGCAGCGCCCCGCTACGTTGCCCCTACCATGCGTATGCTGATCACCTTCGCCGCCCTGTTCCTGTCGGTCGTCTTCGTCCAGCTCGGCTCGGGCGGGGTCGCGCCGCTGGACGCCATCTCCGGCCTCGACCTCGGCTTTTCCGCCGCCGCGGTCGGCACGCTCGGCTCTGCGCATTTCCTTGGCTTCTTCGCGGGGTGCTGGTGGGCGCCGCGGCTGATGGGCTCGGTCGGCCATGCCCGCGCCTTTTCGGCCTTCACCGCGATGGGCACCATCGGCATCGCCGCGCATATGATGATCGTCGATCCCTGGGCCTGGGCGGGCCTGCGGATGCTCACCGGCCTTTCGGTCGCGGGCTGCTACACGATTGTCGAGGCCTGGCTGCAAGCCTCTGTCACCAATGAGACGCGCGGCAGGGCGATGGGCGTCTACCGGATCGTCGATATGGGCGCCTCGCTGGTCAGCCAGCTGATGATCGGCTGGCTGACACCCTCGGCCTATGCCTCGTACAACCTGCTGGCGATCCTGTGCTGCGCGGCGCTGCTGCCGATGGCGCTGACCCGTGCGGCGCAGCCCGAAACCCCGGCCGCCCCGCGCCTGCGCCCGATGCTGGCCTGGAGGCTGTCGCCGCTGGCGGCGGTGGCGGTGGTGGTCAGCGGCATCACCGGCGCCGCCTTCCGCTTCGTCGGGCCGGTCTATGGCTCCAAGGTCGGCCTCGCGCTGGACGAGATCGCGTATTTCCTTGCCATCTACGTGGCCGGCGGCTGGCTGGCGCAACTGCCCATCGGCTGGCTCGCCGACCGCTATGACCGACGCTCGGTGCTGATCGCCCTCTCGGTCGCGGCAACGCTGGCCTGCGGGTTGACCATCGCCGCACCGATGGCCGGGCCGGGCGCGGTCTATGTCGCCGCCGCGGTATTCGGCTTTGCGACCCTGCCGATCTATTCCGTCGCTGCGGCCCATGCCAATGACTTCGCGCAAAGCGCGCAGCGGGTAGAGCTGTCGGCGGCGCTGATGTTCCTCTACGCGCTTGGCGCCATCGCCTCGCCGTTGGCCGCCTCGGCGCTGATTGGCGGCTATGGCCCGGCCTCGATGTTCGTGATGTTGGCCGCCGGCAATGTCGCGCTGGCGATTTTCGGTCTCGCACGCCGCCGCGCCCGCCCGGCGCCGGATGACCGCACCGCCTATGCCTGGGTGCCGCGCACCTCCTTCCTGATCGGGCGTTTGCTGGGGCGCCCGCCGCGGGATGACGGGTAGGCGGCCTGCGGCAAACCCGCCCGCCCCTTCCGCAAAGGCGCCGAACATCCCATCTGTTCAGGACAAGCAGACCTGACAGGAGCTTCCCATGGACATTCGTTTTGACGGCAAGACGGCGCTGGTCACCGGCGCCGGATCGGGGATCGGCGCGGCCATTGCCGAAACGCTGGCCCAGGCCGGCGCGGTGGTGGTGGTGGCAGACCTCAACCTAGCCCATGCGCAGGCAGTGGCAGATGGCATCACCGCAGCGGGCGGCAAGGCCCATGCCACCGGCGGCAATGTCGCCGACCCCGCAGCAGTGAAGGCGATGGTCGAGTTCGCGGTGGCGGAAACCGGCGGCCTGCATCTTCTGGTCAACAATGCCGGGATCGGCGGGCCGCAGACGCCGGTGGGCGAAACCCCGCTGGAGGGCTGGAAGCAGGTGATCGACGTCAACCTCAACGGCGTCTTCTACGGCCTGCTCTACGGCCTGCCGGCCATCGAGGCGTCGGGCGGCGGCGCGGTGGTCAACATGGCCTCGATCCTCGGTTCTGTGGGCTTTGCCCATGCCGGCGGCTATGTCGCGGCCAAGCATGGCGTGGTGGGGCTGACCAAGGTCGCGGCGATGGAATATGCGCCGCGCGGCATCCGCATCAATGCCGTCGGCCCCGCCTTCATCGACACGCCGCTGCTGGACAATCTGCCCGCCGAGGCCAAGGCCGGGCTCGTCGCCCTGCACCCGATCGGCCGGCTGGGCCGCAGCGAGGAGGTGGCGACGCTGACCGCCTTCCTGCTGTCGGATCAGGCCAGCTTCATCACCGGATCCTATCATCTGGCCGATGGCGGCTATACGGCGCAATGACGGGGCCGGGCGGGGCCGGGCGGGGCGCCGAACTGCCCCGCCCCAAACGTCCACCCGAAACGCCTTGCACGCGCGGCGCCTACCGCCTAGATAGGCGCGTCATCGAAAGAACGGCCCGGGGTCCATGGAAAACGTCATTCTTACCGTCCACCTTATCCTCGCGCTTCTGCTGATCGGCGTGGTGCTTCTGCAGCGATCCGAAGGCGGCGGCCTCGGCATGGGCGGCGGTGGCGGCGGCGGATCGGGCGTGATGTCCGGCCGGCAGGCTGCCAATGCGCTGTCCAAGCTGACCTGGATCTTCGCGGCGGCCTTCATCGCCACCTCGGTCACCCTCACCGTGCTGGCGGCGCGCGATGCGTCCTCGGGCTCGGTCGTGGACCAGTTCAATTCCAGCTCGCAAGGCTCGGATGCACCCGCCGTCCCGGCCCTGCCGGAGATCGAGTTGCCCCCGCCGTCCTCGGACGCGCCGGCGGCCCCGCCCGCTGCCGACTGACGGCGCGGGCCCACCCTTCCCGGATCGCGGCCCTTCCCGGCGGCGATCCCGAAACCATCGCAAATCTTGGGACGTTCCGCCGCTGCCTTACAGCATCTAGCGGTGCGGTTGCGGTTTTCCGCGAATCTGTTATATGTGGATTCCCGTGATGCCTGTTCTGCGGAACCGGCTTTCGACTAGAATTTGAGCTTCACGGGAGCATCCCACCATGGCGCGATATATCTTCATCACCGGCGGCGTCGTGTCGTCGCTGGGCAAGGGCCTGGCCTCGGCAGCCCTCGGCGCGCTGTTGCAGGCCCGCGGCTTTTCGGTCCGCCTGCGCAAGCTCGATCCCTACCTGAACGTCGATCCTGGCACGATGTCACCCTTCGAACATGGCGAGGTCTTCGTCACCGATGACGGCGCCGAAACCGACCTCGACCTTGGCCATTACGAGCGCTTCACCGGCGTCTCGGCCCGCAAGACCGATAGCGTCTCTTCGGGCCGCATCTACTCCAACGTGCTGGAAAAGGAACGCCGCGGCGAGTACCTCGGCAAGACCATCCAGGTGATCCCGCACGTCACCAATGAGATCAAGGACTTCCTCTCGGTCGGCGAGGATGAGGTCGATTTCATGCTCTGCGAGATCGGCGGCACCGTCGGCGATATCGAGGGCCTGCCCTTCTTCGAGGCGATCCGCCAGTTCTCGCAGGACAAGCCCCGCGGCCAGTGCATCTTCGTGCACCTGACGCTGCTGCCCTATGTCACCGCCAGCGGCGAGCTGAAGACCAAGCCCACCCAGCACTCGGTCAAGGAGCTGCGCGCCATCGGCATCGCCCCCGATGTGCTGCTGCTCCGCTCGGAACACCCGATCCCGGCCAAGGAGCGCGAGAAGATCTCGCTCTTCTGCAACGTCCGGAAGGAAGCCGTGATCGCCGCCCCCGACCTTGCCACGATCTATGAGGCGCCGCTGGCCTATCACCGCGAAGGCTTCGACCAGGCGGTGCTGGACGCCTTCGGCATCTCCCCCGCTCCGCGCCCCAATCTCGACCGCTGGGAAGACGTGATGGACCGGCTGGTCAATGCCGAGGGCGAGGTCCGCGTCGCCATCGTCGGCAAATACACCCAGCTCGGGGACGCCTACAAATCCATCGCCGAGGCGCTGACCCATGGCGGCATGGCCAACCGCGTGCGCGTGCGCGCCGAATGGATCGACGCCGAGATCTTCGAGCGCGAGGATCCGGGCCCCTGGCTGGAAGGCTATCACGCCATCCTCGTCCCCGGCGGCTTTGGCGAGCGCGGCACCGAAGGCAAGATCCGCGCCGCCGAGTTTGCCCGCACCCGCAAGATCCCCTACCTTGGCATCTGCCTCGGCATGCAGATGGCGGTGATCGAGGCTGCCCGCAACCTCGCCGGCGTCGCCAATGCCGGCTCGGAGGAGTTCGACCATGAGGCCGGCATCAAGCGCTTCACCCCCGTCGTCTATCACCTCAAGGAATGGGTGCAGGGCAACCACCGGGTCGAGCGCAAGCTGACCGACGACAAGGGCGGCACCATGCGCCTTGGCGCCTATACCGCGATGCTGGCCGAGGGATCGAACGTCGCCCGCATCTATGGCGGCACCACGATCGAGGAACGCCACCGCCACCGCTATGAGGTGGACATCGAATACCGCGACAAGCTGGAGGAATGCGGCCTCTGGTTCTCGGGCATGAGCCCCGACAACCGCCTGCCCGAGATTGTCGAGGTCAGGGACCACCCCTGGTTCATCGGCGTGCAGTTCCACCCCGAGCTGAAGTCGAAACCGTTCGCCCCGCATCCGCTGTTTGCGGATTTCGTGCGGGCGGCGGTGGAGGTGAGCCGGTTGGTGTGAGGTGCTTCGAGACACTTTGATCTGCGGGTTCGACAGTGCGTGGATGAACAATCCCCGCAAGCCCGGCGCGCTTGCGCTGGCTGGATTCGGCGCGTCTGGCGGGCAAGTCTTCTCGCCCCCGCAACTCGTGACGTTCTGCCAAGCCCTCGCCCTGATCAAAGGCGCTGCCTCCCCATACGCCCGCTGCGTCGTCGCGCTCGACCAACCGACTATCGTGCCGAACGCGGCTGGGTGTCGCCCAGTCGAGCGGATCGCCAAGAGCGTCGTCGAACACTGCGGTGGCGGCGTTCAGCCATCCAGTCGGGCACGGATTGGGATGTTCTGCGACAACGCCCCAATTTGGTGCTTCAAGGACAAGCTCGGGGCCGAAGACGATCCCCATCAGACACGAGCAGCAAACCAAGGGGCCTTCCTGATCGAGGTGTTCCCTGCCCTGGCGCTCTCCGGGCTGAGCGATCAGTTCTTCGGGCCGAAGCGAGCCCCCAAATACAACCCCGGCAACAGAACGAAGTACAAGCAGGCAGACTGGGAGGCAGTTTGCACTTCTATCGCCGACCATGCCTCGAAGCGCGGGCTTGTCGAGATGGCTGATTGGGCGACGGCCAGTGCTCAGCTAGAGCACCCGCGCAAAGCCGATCAAGACCGCCTTGATGCCGTCATCTGTACCTTGATCGGGGTCATGTGGCTCGCTGATCCGCCCGATGCCACAATGATGATCGGAGATTTGGAAACCGGCTACATCGTCACACCGGTGTCCAAGGCCTCCCGGGAGCGGCTCGACAAAAAGGCTCGCCTGCTCGCATCCCAACCCCTCACGCCGTAAACTACCGCCGTCCACCTAAACCTTCGCCGCCCTCAGCGCCTCGTTCATCCGCGTCTGCCAGCCGGCGCCGGTTGCCTTGAACCGCTCCACCACATCCCGGTCGAGGCGGATCGACACCGCCACCTTCGGGTTTTCGGCCTTGGGCCGCCCGCCCATATTCTTGCGCATAGCCTCGGCCAGCGCCGGGAACGCCTCGGGAAAAGGCCGGGCCTGGGATAGCTGGTCGTCGCTGGCTTCGGGTGCATCGGGGTCGCTGGCGATGCTCCGCTGAACCCTGACTTCCTCGGCATCGCTGATCGGCTTTGCGGTCATAGCACGCTCCTTTCCTTCCGGCTGGCGGGCCGCATCGAGATCACGGCCAGCCCTTCGCGTCCAAGCAGGGCGAACACCACGGCAATCGTGCCATCAGCCAGCCGCCCGATCGCCATATGCCGCCCGTCCTTCGCCGGGACGACCACGGCCTGCAGGAAGAACGCTTCATCCAGATCGGCGAAATCCATGCCATGCTTGGCAAGGTTGCTGAGCCGCTTCGGTTCATCCCAGACGATCATGTGTTATTGTATATACGAAAATCGGGCGAGAATTCAAGGGCCTCTCCTCCGCCGCTCACCCCACAAACACCTCCTCGAACCCGCCCCACATCATCCGCTTGCCATCGAACGGCATCGTCATCTCCTTCCAGCGCGGATCACTCTCCATCGTCCCCATGCAGGCGTCGCAGGTGGCCTTGTCCGGCCATTCGATCCAGGAAAAAACCACCACCTCGCCCGGCTCCAGCTTCACCGCCATGGGGAAGGAGGTGACCTTGCCGTCCGGCACATCGACGCCCCAGCATTCGCGCGTCGACAGCGCGCCATAGTCCTTGAACAGCCGCCAGGCGATGCGGGCCGACTCGATGTATTCCTCCTTCCGCGCCTCGGAAACCGGGGTCAGAAATCCGCTGATGAATGCCATGATGCACCTCCCTGCAAGTTGGCTGCCGGGCCGCCGGGGGGCGGCACCCGAATCTGTCTTGATGTCAGCATCGTGCCAGCCTATTAGGTTGATATCAACCTGAATGAGGACCATGCGCCCGGACCTGCCGATCGAGACCACGCTGGAGGTGCGGGACCGCTGCCTGTGCCTGAAGGTGCAGCGCGCCGCCCGCGCCCTTGCCCGCCGCTTCGACGATGCGCTGCGCCCCTTCGGCCTGACCAATGGCCAGTTCTCGATCCTGATGTCGCTGAACCGCCCCGCACCGCCCCGGATCTCGGACCTTGCCGAGTTCCTGGCGATGGACCGCACCACCCTGACCGCCGCGCTGAAGCCCCTGCAACGCCGCGGGCTGATCCTTGTGACGGCCGACCCCGAAGACCTGCGCGGCCGCCTGCCCGTGCTGACCGATGCCGGCCGCGACCTGCTGGTCGCCGCGCTGCCGGTCTGGCGCGGCACGCATGACCGGGTGGATGCGCTGCTGGAGGGGCGGGGACAGGGGGATCTGCGCGGTGATCTGGAGGCGCTTAGCGGCCAATCACCCTCATAAAATCATATGTATAACATGCGCATGGTTTCTGCATGGGTTCTGCATCGCCCATTCCGCTCCGTTACATCTCCGTCACATCCGCCTGCTACCCCGGCCCCACCCGCGCGAAGGAGCCTCTGCGATGACTGAACCGACCCAACTTCCCGGCCGCGACTGGCTGGCGGCGGAACTGGCCGACACGATCGATGAGGAATATGAGCTGGAGCTGGAAGACAGCACGCTCAGCCTCGAGATCTCGAAGATCTACAAGCGCACCCACCCCGATACCATTGATCGCGCGACATATTTTCACGCGCTGATGCATCTGCAGTCGGAACTGATCAAGCTGCAGGACTGGGTCCAGCATACCGGCGAGAAGGTCGTGGTGCTGTTCGAGGGCCGCGATTCCGCCGGCAAGGGCGGCGTCATCAAGCGCATCACCCAGCGCCTGAACCCCCGCGTCGTGCGCACCGTCGCCCTGCCCGCCCCGTCCGACCGCGAAAAATCGCAATGGTACTTCCAGCGCTATGTCCCCCACCTGCCCGCAGGCGGTGAAATCGTCCTCTTCGACCGCAGCTGGTACAACCGCGCCGGCGTGGAACGAGTCATGGGCTTCGCCTCGGACGATCAGGTCGAGGAGTTCTTCAACGACGTTCCGGAATTCGAGCGGATGCTGGTAAGATCCGGGATTCGCGTGGTAAAATACTGGTTCTCGATCACCGACGAAGAGCAGCAGATGCGCTTCCTGATGCGGATCCACGATCCGATGAAGCAGTGGAAACTGTCGCCGATGGACCTGCAAAGCCGCGTGCGGTGGGAGCAGTATACCAAGGCCAAGGAAGAGATGATGGCCCGCACCAACATCCCCGAGGCGCCGTGGTATATCGTCGAGGGCAATGACAAGAAGCGCGCCCGCCTGAACTGCATCGACCACCTGCTGAGCCTGATCCCCTACGGTCCGGTCGAGCATGAAGAGGTCACCCTGCCCGACCGGGTGTTCAACCCCGATTACGAACGCGCCGTGCTGCCGCCGGAACTCTACGTGCCGTCGAAGTACTGAGGCCGCCCAAATACCGAATAGAAGCGGGGGCTTGACGGCCCCCGCCGCCACAGGCACCGATGGCTCAAACCCCGGAGGACATCATGCCCAAGGCCTATTGGGTCGCCCATGCGACCGTGACCGACCCCGCCGCTTATGAGGCCTACCGCACCGCCAATGCCGAGGCCTTCGCCAAATTTGGCGCGCGCTTCCTCGTGCGCGGCGGCCCGCAGGATGTGGTGGAAGGCAGCCTCGCCCCGCGCTGCGTGGTGATCGAATTCGTCGATCTCGCCACCGCCCGCGCCTGCTATGACAGCCCGGAATACCAGGCGGCCAAGGCGCTGCGCCTGCCGGTCAGCCTCGTCGATCTGTGCATTGTCGAGGGGTGGGAGGGTTAGGGCGGGCTTTCCCTGCCAGCGCCCGCATCCTATATCCCCCGCATCATGTTCGCAGATCTCCTGAATCGCCTGCTGGCGCCCGCCCCCGCCGCCCTGCCCGCCCCCGAGGCGGATCTGTCGCTTGCCGCCCTGCTGGTGCGGCTGGCGCGGGCCGATGACCATTATGATGACGATGAGCGGGTGCGCATCGACCGGGTGCTGTCGACCCGCAAGGGCCTGACCATGCCCGAGGCCGCCGCCCTGCGCGCCGAAGCCGAGGTGCTGGAATCCGAGGCGCCCGACACGGTGCGCTTCACCCGCTCGCTCAAGGACGCGGTGCCATACGAGGATCGCACCGAGCTGCTCGAGGCACTTTGGGACGTGGCGCTGGCAGATGGCAGCCGCGACGCCGTGGAAGATGCGCTGATCCGGATGGTGGCGAACCTTCTGGGCGTCAGCGACCGCGATTCCGCCCTCGCCCGGCAGCGGATCGAAGCGAAGCGGCTGTGATGCAGCACGTTGCCAGCTTGCCGATGTATGACCGGCCGGAAACCGCAGCGGCGCATGACGCGCTGTGGTCGGCCATCCGTGCGGCGCTGGCAGACGAGGGCATCGACTCCCCCGAAACCCTTGACCGACAGATCGGACTCTGGGACGGGTGGGAGCATCCGGGGCTGGTGCTTGGCCAGACCTGCAGCCTGCCCTACCGCACCCGGCTGCATGGGCACGTCACGCTGATCGGCACCTTCGACTATGGCCTGCCGGGGCTGGAGCCGGGGCAGTACTGCAGCGTGATCCTCGCGCGCCGCGATGATGCGTCGCAGGATGCGGAGGCGCTGACCAAAGGCCGCTTTGCCATCAACCAGCCGCACAGCCAGTCGGGTTGGGCAGCGCCCTACTTCTGGGCGCAGGCGCAGGGGATTACCCTGCAACCGGCTCTGGAGACCGGCGGCCACCGCGCCTCGGCACTGGCCGTGGCCGAGGGCCGCGCTGACCGTGCCGCGCTGGATGCGGTCACGTGGCGCGGGATTGTGCAATGGGAACCGGAGCTTGCGGCCCGGCTGCGCGTCACCGCCGAGACGCCGGCCACCCCCGCGCTGCCCCTGATCGCCGCGGCGGGCACCGATCCGGTCCGCCACGGCCGGGCCATTGCGGCGGCCCTCGCCGCGCTACCCGCGGACATACGGGCCGCGCTCGGCATCTCCGGCTTCGTGCCGATCCCGGCATCCGCCTATCTTGCGCTGCCCAACCCGCCCGCAGCCACCCCGTAACTGCCCGTTATCCGGGCATATCCCGAGGTCACCCTGCACGAACCCGTTGCATTCGCCCCGGAATCGCCCCCTACTTGCCCGAACAAATAGCAGCGATAGCAAAATTGACCCCAGATACCTCCGTATCAGACGCCCCGGTTTCAGGTGCCCCGGACCCCGAGGCCTCGGGTCTGCGAACTGGGCCAGCCCCGGTCATCGAGATCCGCGATCTTTACAAAAGCTATGGCCAGCTTGAGGTGCTCAAGGGCGTGTCCATCGCCGCCAAGCGCGGTCAGGTGGTGTCGCTGATCGGCTCTTCGGGGTCAGGAAAATCCACCCTGCTGCGCTGCTGCAACCTTCTGGAAGACAGCCAGAAGGGCGAGGTCCTGTTCGAAGGTGAGGCGGTCACCTGGCGCGGCGAGGGCCTTGCCCGCCGCCCCGCCGACCGCGCGCAGGTGACGCGGATCCGCACCAACCTTGCGATGGTGTTCCAGCAGTTCAACCTGTGGTCGCACATGACGGTTCTGCAAAACGTGATGGAGGCGCCGGTGACGGTGCTTGGCCGCCCCCGCGCCGATGTCGAGGCCGCGGCGCGCCGCTATCTCGACAAGGTCGGCATCGGCGACAAGGCCGAGGCCTGGCCCGCACAGCTTTCGGGCGGCCAGCAGCAACGCGCCGCCATTGCCCGCGCCCTGTGCATGGAGCCGCGGGCCCTGCTGTTCGACGAGCCGACCTCGGCGCTCGACCCCGAATTGCAGCAAGAGGTGGTCAAGGTTATCAAGGACCTCGCGGGCGAGCATCGCACCATGATGCTGGTCACCCATGACATGAAGCTGGCCGCCGACCTCTCCGACCATGTGGTGTTCCTGCACCTTGGCCGGATCGAGGAGCAGGGGCCACCCGACCAGGTGTTCGGCAATCCACAGACCGACCGACTGCGGCAGTTCCTACGGGCAGGCGCCGCAGCATGACCAATCAAGCTCAACAGGGAGATACCCAATGAAAAAACTGCTTCTTGCGACCGCCGTCATGGCGCTGACCTCTGGCGCTGCACTCGCGCAGCAAACCGTCCGCATGGGCACCGAGGGCGCCTACCCTCCCTTCAACTTCATCAACGACAAGGGCGAGGTCGACGGGTTCGAGCGCGAGATGGGCGACGAGCTGTGCAAGCGCGCCGAGCTGACCTGCGAATGGGTCGTTACCGACTGGGACAGCATCATCCCCAACCTGCAATCGGGCAACTATGACACAATCATCGCCGGGATGAGCATCACAGACGAGCGGGACGAGGTGATCGACTTCACCCAGAACTACATCCCGCCGGCCACCTCGGCTTATGCGGCGCTCAGCGCAGATGCGGATGTCGTGGGCGGCGTCGTCGCGGCGCAGGTCGGCACCATCCAGGCCGGCTATGTCGCCGAGTCGGGCGCCACGCTGCTGGAGTTCGCCACCCCCGATGAAACCGTCGCGGCCGTGCGCAACGGCGAGGCCGACGCCGTGTTCGCCGACAAGGACTATCTGGTCCCGACGGTAACCGAGTCGAACGGGGAGTTCAGCTGGGCCGGCGAGGAAGTGCAGCTTGGCGGCGGCGTCGGCATGGGCCTGCGCGAGAGCGACACCGAGCTGAAGGAAAAGTTCAACGTGGCCATCCAGTCGATGAAGGATGACGGCACGCTGAACGCGATGATCACCAAGTGGTTCGGCGCCGAAGCCCTCGTCTTCTGATCGACATGGCGGGCGGGAGTGATCCCGCCTGCTGACCCCCGATGTTCGCGTCCTGCGCTGATCCCTCCTCGCTAGAAGGCCTTGGCTGGCTGCTGTGCTACCTGACATCGGGGACGCACATCGCCTTCTATTGGTCCTTTGTCACCGTGCTGGTGCTGCTGGCCATCACCGCGCCTGTGGCGCTCGCCTTCGGCTTTGGCGGCGCCGTGGCCGCGCGGTCCTCGGTCTGGCCGATCAGCCTGCTGGGCCGCGGCTACATGGCGATGGTTCGGGGCGTGCCCGACATCGTGTTCTTCTTGTTCTTCGTGATCGCGCTGGATCAGGGCATCGAATGGATGTTCCACCAGATCCGCTGCCCCGACTGGACCGAGCCGGTGCGTCAGGGCCTTGAATTCCGCGTCTGCCCGGCTGCGAAAGTGCCGCCCGGCAACGCCCCGCAGGTCTGGCACCAGATCTATGGCTTTGCACTGGCCGTCATCACATTCGCGCTTGTCTTCGGCGCCTTTGCCGCCAACGTTCTGCTTGGCGGGATGCAGGCCGTGCCGCGCGCGCAGCTGGAGACCGCCGAGGCCTACGGCATGACCCAGCAGCAGGTGTTCCGCCGGGTGCTGGTGCCGCAGATGTGGATCTATGCCCTGCCCGGCCTGTCGAACCTGTGGCTGATCCTGATCAAGGCGACGCCGCTGCTGTTCTTGCTTGGCGTGCGCGACATCGTCTATTGGGCGCGTGAGCTCGGCAGCACCAAGACCTCGGTCTATGCCTATCCGCACCCGGACTGGCGGCTGTACTACTTCCTGGCCCTGCTGGTCTTCTACCTGTGCATGACCCGCGCCTCCGAGATCCTCCTTGGCCGGTTGACGCGCAACCTCAGCCGCGGTCAGGCCACCGCGGCGGGCGAGGCGCAGCGCAAGGCCGCAGGAGGCGTGGCATGAGCTGTTGGGAAACGATCGGCGATTACGCCTTCCGCTCGCTGGGGTTTGGCGAACGGCTGCTGCCGCGCAGCGATTTCACCCTTTGCCAGCAGGTCACCCTGATCGGTTCTGGCATGATCTGGAACGTCTACTTCGGGATCGTGGCGCTGGTGACGGGCTTCTTTCTGGCCACCGGGCTTGCCATGGCCAAGGCGGCGCGCAGCCGCTGGCTGCGCAAGCCCGCGGAATGGTTCATCTTCGTCTTCCGCGGCTCGCCGCTGTTCATCCAGTTCTTCATCGCCTACCAGATCTTCGTCATGCTGCCCCGGAATGGGATCGACGTCTTCGGAATGACCGTCGCCACCAGCTGGACGACCAAGGCCTGGGCCGGGGCGCTGTTCGTGCTGTTCCTGAACACCGCCGCCTATTCGGCCGAGATCTTCTATGGCGCGCTGCAATCGGTGCCCAAAGGCGATACCGAGGCTGCCGATGCCTATGGCATGACCGGCTGGGTCAAGTTCCGCAAGGTTCTGTGGCCGACGATGCTGCGCCTTGCTTGGCCCGCCTATACCAATGAGGCGATTTTCCTGTTCCACGCCACGACATTGGTATACTTCTCTGGCTTCCCGGCCTTTCAGCAGAAGGGCGACGCGCTTTACTATGCGCAATATTTCGCGGACAAGACCTTCAACCCCTTCATCCCGTATCCGATCGTGGCAGGGTATTTCATCCTGCTAACCTTGGCTCTGATCCTGCTCTTCGGGGCGATGAACCGGCGGCTGAACCGGCATCTTGCCCCAAACCAACGGCCCAAGCTGAAGCTGAGGCCGCAACTCGTCAGGTGAGGACATGGACTGGCTACGAGACCACCCGCAGGTGCGCACGATCCGCGTGGCAGCAGCGGATCTGAACGGAATTGCCCGCGGCAAGCGGGTTCCGGCGCGGTTTGCGCATAAGCTGATTTCCGAAGGCACCCGCTTTCCGTTCTCGGTGATGAACCTCGACATCTGGGGCGAGGATATCGAAGACAGCCCGCTGGTCTTCGAAAGCGGCGATGTCGATGGCATGTTGCTGCCCACCGACCGCGGCTTCATGCCGATGCCCTGGCTCGAGGCGCCGACGGCACTGCTGCCGATCTGGATGTTCCACACCGATGGCCGCCCCTATGACGGCGATCCGCGGCAGGCCCTTGCCGCCGTGGTGGCGCGCTACAAGGCCGCCGGGCTGACGCCGGTGGTGGCGACCGAGCTTGAATTCTACCTGATCGACGACAGCGGCCGCACCCTGCGCGTGCCGCCAAGCCCGCGATCCGGCAAGCGCCGCACCGGGGGCGAGATTCTGTCCCTGCGCGCACTGGACGCCTTCGACCGCTTCTTCTCGGCGCTCTATGACGCCTGCGAGGAGATGGACATCCCCGCCGATACCGCCATTTCCGAGGCCGGGCCGGGGCAATTCGAGATCAACCTGATGCACCAGGGCGATGCGCTGAAGGCTGCCGATGACACGTGGCTGTTCAAGATGCTGGTCAAGGGTCTGGCGCGCAACCACGGTTTCGCCGCCAGCTTCATGGCCAAGCCCTATGACCAGTGGTCCGGCAACGGGATGCATACCCATTTCTCGGTTCTGGATACCGAGGGGCGCAACATCTTCGACAATGGCGGCCCCGACGGGTCCGACCGGCTGCGCCATGCGGTGGGTGGCTGCCTTGCCGCGCTGACCGGCTCGACGCTGATCTTCGCCCCGCATGAAAACAGCTTCGACCGGCTGGTGCCCGATGCCCATGCCCCGACCGGTATCGGCTGGGCCTATGAGAACCGCACCGCGGCACTGCGCATCCCCGCCTCGGGCCCCGTTGCCCGGCGGATCGAGCACCGGGTGGCGGGGGGCGACGTGAACCCCTATCTGATGATCGCCGCGATCCTGGGGGCCGCGCTGATCGGCATCGAGGACAAGATCGAACCGCCGCCGCCCATCGTCGGCAACGCCTATGCCCAAGGGCTGGAGCAGCTGCCGCTGACCTGGGACGAGGCGCTGGATGCCTTCGCCAGCTGCCCGATGACCAAGCGCATCTTCCCGGCCGAGCTGATCGAGAACTTCGTGATGACCAAACGGCAAGAGCTGCGCTACATGGCCGAGTTGTCGCCCGAGGAGCAGACCGAGATCTACCTCGACACCGTCTGATCCCCAGCCCCGGCCTCCCCCTTGCGCAGCAACCCTGCGCGGGGTTAGGTTGGGGCCGACCAACAAAGAGCATTCCATGCTGATCGGTATCTTGCAGACCGGCCAGTCCCCCGATGTCCTGCGGGATGAGCTGGGTGACTATCCGGACATGTTCCACGCACTTCTGGCTGACCATGACCTGAGCTTCCGCACCTTCCATGTGGAGGCGATGGAGTTCCCGCAGGGTGTGCATGAGTGCGACGGCTGGCTCATCACCGGTTCGCGCCACGGCGCCTATGAGGATCACCCCTTCATCGCGCCGCTGGAGGCCTTCATCCGCGAAGCCTTTGCCGCGCAGGTGCCTCTGGTCGGCATCTGCTTTGGCCACCAGATCATCGCGCAGGCGCTTGGCGGCAAGGTCGAACGCCACGCCGCAGGCTGGGCCGTCGGCCCGCAGGATTACGACTTCGGCGGCGAAAAGCTGACGCTGAACGCCTGGCACCGCGATCAGGTGACGGAACGCCCCGACTGCGCCGAAGTCGCCGGCACCAATGAATTTTGCGAGAACGCCGCGCTGGTCTATGGCGACCGCGCCTATACCGTGCAGGCCCACCCGGAGTTCACCGGCGGCTTTGTCCGCGGCCTGATGCAAACGCGCGGCAAGGGCCTGGTGCCAGAGCCGCTGATGGAGGCGGCCGAGGCCCGGCTGGCCGAGGCCAATTCGGCAAGCGTGATCGCCCGGCAGATCGCGGAATTCTTCAAGCAACCGAGAGTGTGATCCCCATGGCGATGCAGCCTTCGACCACCGACTGGATGGACAAGATCCCCGAAGCCGCCCGCAGCTACATTGCCGGCCGCCGGCTGGATGAGGTGGAGTGCATCGTCTCGGACATTGCCGGCGTCGCCCGCGGCAAGGCGATGCCCGCGTCGAAATTCGCCAAGCAGGCCAGCTTCTTCCTGCCCAACTCGATCTTCCTGCAGACCATCACCGGCGACTGGGCCGACAATCCCTCGGGCGCGTTTACAGAGCCCGACATGATCCTGACGCCCGATTACAGCACCGCCAGCGCCGCGCCCTGGACGGCGGATGTGACGCTGCAGGTGATCCATGACGTGAAGGACCAGCAGGGCAAGCCGGTGGAAGCCGCCCCCCGCAATGTGCTGAAGCGCATCGTGGAGCTGTATAACGCCCAAGGCTGGTCGCCGATCGTCGCGCCAGAGATGGAATTCTTCCTCGTCGCGCGCAATATCGACCCCAACCAGCCGATCATCCCGCCGATGGGCCGATCCGGCCGCCGCGCGGCCGCCAAGCAGGCCTATTCGATGAGCGCGGTCGATGAATACGGCAAGGTCATCGACGACATCTACGACTTCGCCGAGGCGCAGGGCTTCGAGATCGACGGGATCTTGCAAGAGGGCGGCGCCGGGCAGGTCGAGATCAACCTGCACCACGGCGACCCCATCGAACTCGCCGACGAGATCTTCTACTTCAAGCGGCTGATCCGGGAAGCCGCCCTGCGCCACGATTGCTTCGCCACCTTCATGGCCAAACCCATCGAGGGCGAGCCGGGCAGCGCCATGCATATCCACCACTCGGTTGTCAGCACCAAGACCGGCGAGAACATCTTCTCGGCCCCGAATGGCAACGAGACGGAAACCTTCCTGCATTTCATCGCCGGGATGCAGACCTACCTGCCCGCGGTGATCGCGCTGCTGGCGCCCTACGTGAACAGCTATCGCCGCTACGTCCCCGACTTCGCTGCGCCCATCAACCTCGAATGGGGCCGCGACAACCGCACCACCGGCCTCCGGGTGCCGATCTCGGACCCTGCGGGGCGGCGGCTGGAGAACCGGCTGGCGGGGATGGATTGCAACCCCTATCTCGGCTTCGCGGCCTCGCTCGCCTGCGGCTATCTGGGGCTGATGGAGAAGAAGCTGCCACGCTCGGAATGCCTCGGTGACGCCTATATGTCCGAGGATGACCTGCCAACCAACCTTGGCGACGCGCTGGACATCCTGGCGGAATGCGTGCCGGTGCGCGAGGTGCTGGGGGTGGAGTTCTGCAACATCTACGAGTCGGTGAAGCGCAACGAATACAAGGAGTTCCTGCAGGTCATCAGCCCCTGGGAGCGTGAGCATCTGCTGCTGAACGTCTGAGCCATGAACCTGCTCTTCGCCAACGACCACCGGGGCGAGTATCCCCCCAGCTGGTATGCCGCCACCGCCGCGCCGCTGGAGCGCTTCGCCCCGCTGCAAGGCAGCGCCCGCGCCGATGTCTGCATCGTCGGCGGCGGCTATACCGGCCTGTCCGCCGCGCTGCATCTGACGCAAAGGGGCCTCAGCGTGGTGCTGCTCGAGGCGCACCGCATCGGCTTTGGCGCCTCGGGCCGCAATGGCGGGCAGGTCGGCAGCGGCCAACGGCTGGAGCAGGACGATCTGGAACAGATCGCCGGGCCCGAGGCAGCGCGTCGCCTGTGGGACCTCGGCGAAGAGGCCAAGGCGCTGGTGCAGGCGCTGATCGCCGATCACGCCATGCCCTGCCAGTTCGTCCCCGGCATCGTCCACGCCTGCCGCAAGCCCTCGGAAGTCGCCCATGCCCGCGCCTATGCCGAAAAGCTGCAGCGCGACTATGGCTATGACAAGGTCCAGCCATTGGACCGGGACGCGCTGCAGGCCATCCTGCCCTCGGACGCCTATTGCGGCGGCGACATCGACCGCGGCGCCGGGCACCTGCACCCGCTGAACTTCGCCATCGGCCTCGCGCAGGCCGCCGCCGCCGCGGGCGCGCGCCTGCACGAGGGCAGCACCGTCACGGCCATCGAGCAGGGCCCCCGCCCCCGCATCATCACCGAAGGCGGCCATGTCGAGGCGGGTCATGTCATCCTCGCCGCCAATGGCTATCTCGGCGGGCTGATGCCGCAGGTGGCCGCGCGGGTGATGCCGATCAACAACTTCATCGTGGCGACCGAACCGCTTGGCGCCCGCGTGGCAACCGTCCTGCGCGAGAATGTTGCCGTCGCCGATACCCGCTTCGTGGTGAATTACTGGCGGCTCAGCGAGGATGACCGGCTGCTCTTCGGCGGCGGCGAGAGCTATGGCTACCGCTTCCCCGACATAGTGAAAACCGTGCGCGGCCCGATGCTGGAGGTCTATCCGCAACTGGCGGACGCGAAGATCGACTACGCCTGGGGCGGCACGCTGGCGATCACCATGAACCGCCTGCCCTGCTTCTTGCGCGTCACGCCCAACATCCTCTCGGCCTCCGGCTATTCCGGCCACGGCGTCGCGTTGGCGACGCTGGCCGGAAAGGTCATGGCCGAGGCGGTGGCGGGTCAGGCCGAGCGGTTCGACCTGCTGGCCAGCCTGCCCACCCCACGCTTCCCGGGCGGCGCGGCGCTGCGCTGGCCGATGCTGGTGCTGGCGATGACATGGTTCGGGATGCGGGATCGTTTGGGCGTGTAACCGCCGCTGCGACAAGTTTTCAGTAGCAAAAATCGCCCCGCCCGCTTACAGCTTTCCTGAATAAACTTTTCAGGAAAGCCGAACATGGCCCATGACGGACAGGCACTTGCCGTGCTTGAGACCCCCGCCCGCCCCTCCGCAGCTATCCTTGCCTCCGCAGCCCATGCGCCAAATGTCTATGATGCCGAGCCAATCCCCGAGGCGGCCCGGGTCGAGATCGACCGGCTGCTGCAATCGGGTGACCTCTTCCGCTACACCGCCCCCGAAGGCGCCCCCGTCGCGCTGCTGGAGGCAGAGTTCGCCGCGATGCTCGGCAGCCGCTATGCGCTCGCCGTCGCCTCCTGCTCCGCCGCGCTGTTCCTGACGCTGAAGGCGCTGGACCTGCCCCGCGGCGCAAGGGTGCTGATCCCGGCCTTCACCTTCGCCGCCGTGCCATCCGCCGTGGTCCATGCCGATTGCGTGCCGGTGCTGGTCGAGGTCGGTCAGAACTACCGCATCGACATGGCCGATTTCGAGGCCAAGCTTGATGACACCATCGCCGCGGTGCTGATCAGCCATATGCGCGGCCACACCTCCGACATGGACGGTATCATGGCGCTCTGCGATGCCCGCGGCATTCCGGTGATCGAGGATGCGGCGCATTCGCTTGGCACCCTGTGGAACGGCCGCCCGATCGGCACCATCGGCAAGGTCGGCTGCTTCAGCTTCCAGTCCTACAAGATGATCAATGCCGGCGAAGGCGGGATCATGGTCACGGATGACCCCGAGATTGCCGCCCGCGCGGTGATCATGTCCGGCGCCTACGAGGCGAACTGGAAGAAGCATCCCGGCCTGCAGAACAGCTATCACCTCTGGCAGAACCGTCTTCCGCTTTACAACACCCGGATGCAGAACCTTTCGGCCGCCGTCATCCGCCCGCAACTCGGCGAGTTGGACCGGCGGGTGCGGAACGGCCGCGCGGGGCATGACCATGTGGCAGAGCGGCTGAACACTTCGCCCTGGCTGTCGGTGCCTCCGGCGCTGCCGCAGGAAACCCGCGCCCCGGATTCCATCCAGTTCAACCTCGTCGGGTTCGACACCGACGCCAAGGCGCTGGCCTTTCAGGACGCCGCCAAGGCCCGCGGCATCTCGGTCCAGGTCTTCGGGCTCAGCGAGAACAACGCCCGCGCCTTCTGGAACTGGCAGTTCCTGGACGACCTGCCCGAACTGCCGCAGACCCGCGCCATGCTGATGCGCGCCTGCGACGTGCGCCTGCCGGCGCGGCTGACGCGGCCGGAGCTGGACTTCATCGCGGACGCCCTGATCGACGCCGCCGCCGCGGTGCACGCGGACTGACAAGCAAGGCCAACCCCGCCCCCTTTGCCTTTTCCAAATATCCTCGGGGGGCGCGGGGGGCAGAAGGCCCCCCGCACGCCTGCCAAGAGCGCAGACCTTACCCCGGCAGCACCCGCAAGTCGGCGGCGAGCCAGGGGTAGCGCTCCACCGCCGGCGCCACGATCATCTCGGCCAGCAGGGGCCGCAGCCGGCCCGCAACCCGGGCCGGCATGTCCTGCAGCACGCCCCGGCGGGCGGAGAGTGAAATGGTTCGGGTCAGCGGCTCGAAGGGCAGCGGCAGCATCTCGGCCTCGGTGCGGAAGCGCTTGGCATGCAGGAACCCCAGCGGCGTGAGGATCGTCCAGCCCGCCCCCTCGGCCACCATCGCCATGATCGCGTGATAGCTGTCCAGCTCGAACCGGTGCGACAGGCGCAGGTTCTGCCGCGCCAGATGCGCCGCGATCTGCCGGCCCATATGGTGCCGCGCGGTGTACTGGATCAGCGGCAGAGCGGAGAGTTCCGCCAGCCCCGCCCCCGCCATCCGCTTGGGCACCGCCGCCACGAAGGGCTCGGTCAGCAGCGGATGCACCTCCATCCACTCGGCCGAGGCGCCCATATCGGCGGCCACCACAATGTCGAGCGCGCGGGCGTCAAGCTGGTCCAGCAGCCAATGGCTCGCGCCGGTTTCCAGCAGGAACTGCCAGCCGTGAAGGTCCGCCGCCATGCCCGACAGCAGCCGCGGCGTCACCTCGGCGTCGAAATCCTCGATCATCCCCAGCCGGAACGAGGTCAGCCGCGACAGGTCGGCGAGGCCAAGGCTGGTGCGCGCCTGAGTAAGTTCGTTGAGGATGGCCTGCGCATGGCGGCGGAAGATCTCGCCTGCCGGGGTCAGCGCCACGGGCCGGGTGGAGCGGTCCAGAAGCTCCGCCCCAAGCGCCGCCTCAAGGCCCGTCAGCTGCTGGCTGATGCTGGAGGGGCTGGCCCCCAGCCGGCGCGCGGCCGCCGAAATGGCGCCCTCTTCCGCGGTGACAAGGAACACCTCGATGGCCCAGAGCGTGACGCGACCTTGCGTTTCGACCATGCGCGCGTCCTTTGCGGGTTCGCCCGACCGGGCCGGTTGCTGCGACGCTAGGGGCAAACGTTGGCGCGTGCAATCGGGGCCTTGTCCCGCCCGATCAATCCGCTGCCCACGACAAAATGGCGGACGGCGTGCCCGGCCAACCGTCACTTCGCCCGCCCGCCCGGCCATTCCGCGCAAGTCCTGCTGGCTGGGTGTTGAACGCCGCCCGCGCTCCAGATAGCGTGGCACCCAACACGACATGTACATAAAGGATGATGATCATGCGCGACGATACGCCGAACAGCTGGGAATCCCGCGCCGACAATTCCTCGCTTTACGGGTTCACCGACCTGCCCTCGGTCCACGAGCGCGGCGCGGTGGTGCTGACCCATGGCGAGGGGCCCTATGTCATCGACGTCCACGGCCGCCGCTATCTCGATGCCAATTCGGGCCTGTGGAACATGGTCGCCGGCTTCGATCACCCCGGCCTGATCGCCGCCGCCAAGGCGCAATATGACCGCTTCCCCGGCTATCACGCCTTCTTTGGCCGAATGTCGGACCAGACGGTGATGCTGTCCGAGAAGCTGATCGAGGTCTCGCCTTTCGAGAAGGGCCGGGTGTTCTACACCAACTCCGGCTCCGAAGCGAATGACACGATGGTCAAGATGCTGTGGTTCCTGGCTGGCGCCGAGGGCAAGCCGCAGCGCCGCAAGATCATCACCCGCGTGAACAGCTATCACGGCGTGACGGCCGTCTCCGCCAGCATGACCGGCAAGCCCTACAATTCGGTCTTCGGGCTGCCCCTGCCCGGCTTCATCCATGTCGGCTGCCCGCATTACTGGCGCTTTGGCCGCGATGGCGAGACCGAGGAGCAGTTCACCGCCCGCATGGCGGCAGAGCTGGAAGCGCGGATCATCATGGAAGGCCCCGACACCATCGCGGGCTTCTTCGCCGAGCCGGTGATGGGCGCGGGCGGGGTGATCCCGCCGTCCAAGGGCTATTTCCAGGCGGTGCAGGTGGTGCTGAAGCGCTACGGCATCCCGCTGATCGCCGATGAGGTCATCACCGGCTTCGGGCGTACCGGCAATACCTGGGGTTGCGAGACCTATGACTTCATGCCCGACGCGATCATCAGCTCCAAGAACATCACCGCGGGCTTCTTCCCGATGGGCGCGGTGATCCTGGGGCCGGACCTTGCGGACCGGATGCAGGCGGCGGCGGAAGCCATCGAGGAGTTCCCGCATGGCTTCACCGCCTCGGGCCACCCGGTCGGCTGCGCCATCGCACTGAAGGCCATCGACGTGGTGATGAACGAGGGGCTGGCCGAGAACGTTCGCGCCCTGACCCCGAAGTTCGAGGCGGGGATGGCCTATCTGGCCGAGAACCCCAATATCGGCGAATGGCGCGGCAAGGGCCTGATGGGTGCGCTGGAGGCGGTCAAGGACAAGGCCACCAAGACGCCCTTCGACGGCTCGCTCTCGGTCTCTGAGCGCATCGCCAATACCTGCACCGATCACGGGCTGATCTGCCGGCCGCTGGGGCAGGCCATCGTGCTCTGCCCGCCCTTCATCATGACCGAAGCGCAGATGGACGAGATGTTCGACAAGCTGGGGGCTGCGCTGAAGAAGGTCTTCGCCGAAGTCGCCTGACCCCTCCGCCGGTCCGGTCGCCAGAGACAAGAAAGGGGGCCGCAACCGGCCCCCTTTCCCATGTCCCGCCTTTCCTCCCTGAACGGCGGGACGAAAGCGTCAGAGCTTGGACAGCTTGGATTGCAGATCGGCGAGCTGCTTCTTGATCTGCGCCAGCTCTTCCTTCTCGCCGGTGCGGGCCGGCGCATCGGTCTCGGGTTCGGGACCCGAGGATGCGCCGCTCCAGCCGCCCATCATGGTTTTCAGGAAGGCCTGCTGCTGGCGGGTCAGCGCGTCGAAGCCCGGCATCGTCGCCATCGGGCTCGGAAAGTTCGACAGGTTTTCCATCATCTTCGACTGGCTCTCGCGCAGCATCTCGAACGACATCGCGAGGAACTGCGGCACAACGCTTTGCGCCTGCGTGGTGTAGCTGCGCACGAGGTCGGTCAGCACATCCACCGGCAGCACGCTTTCGCCGCGGCTTTCATGTTCGGCCACGATCTGCAGCAGATACTGGCGGGTCAGGTCGTCACCCGATTTCAGATCGATGATCTGCACCTCGCGCCCGTCGCGGATGAACGAGGCAATGTCCTCGAGGGTGACGTAATCGCTGGTCTCGGTGTTGTAGAGCCTGCGGCTGGCATAGCGCTTGATCAGCAGCGGCTTTTTCACTTCGTCGGCCACGTCCACCTCCCCATCTGTAACTTTTTGCACTGCGGAAAGATTACGCAAGCAGCGCAGCAAAATACAAACGAAAAGAACGTCCCGGCCTCGCTCATCTGCAGGCGACCGGGGAAAATCCGGCGCGCATAACGAAAAAGGGCAGACCGAAGTCTGCCGCGCATAACGAAAAAGGGGCAGACCGAAGTCTGCCCCAGGGCCCCGCGCCAGCAGGGAGGAGGTCGCTGGCGCCGGGTCTTCTTGCCTGATTACTTCGCAGCGGTCGAAGTGGCCTTCTTCGCAGCGGTGGTCGCCTCGGCGGTGGCCTTCTTCACGGCGGCGCTTGCGTCCTCGGAGAAGTCCTTGCCAGCGGCCATCATCAGTTCGACGGTTTCCATCTGCACTTTCTTCGCCACTTCAGCGAAGGCAGCCATGTGCTCGGCGGCCATTTCGGCAGCCGACGACGCGAAATCGGTCATCGCCTTGGTGTATTCGGTCGGCTCGTCCTTGGCTTTGGCCAGGGCGCCGATCTTGGCGATGGTGTCTTTGGTCCAGCGCGAGGAAATCTCGGTCGATTTCTCGGCGGCTTCCAGGGCGACCTTGGCCATTTTCTCGGTCATGGCAGCCTGGGTCTTGAAAGCGTCCTGCAGAGCAGAACCGTCGACCGGGAAGGACGACATCATGTCTTGGATGACTTTGGTGAAATCTTGGGGTTTTTGCATCTGAAGTGCTCCTCGATCGTGTGGTTAGCCTGTTTGCGTCACGATGAAGATAAATGCTGCAGCGCAGCATTGCAAGTACAAATGCTGCGCTGCAGAAGAAATTTTTGCGACGTTTTTGCGTCGGGTGCGACATATTGTACCGGGTCAGGCCGAAAACTGCCCCAACCGGGCCCGTTCAGACCTCCACCACCTCACTCACATAGGTGCCCGGCGCCGGCGCAAGAACCGGGTGATCCGGCCCGCCGGGCTGCCGCGCCGACACCATCGCACCCGATTTGCCAGCCAACCATGCCCCCCAATGCGGCCACCAGCTGCCCCGCTCAAACCGCGCTGCGGCTTTCCAGTCGGCCGGTTCGCCCTCGACCGGGCCATCGCTGACATAGTGCCCATATTTGTCGCGGCCCGGCGGATTGACGATGCCTGCGATATGGCCCGACTCGGTCAGGATGAAGGTTTTGTCCTTGGACGCCATCTGCCGAATCCCGGCAAAGCTGGCCTGCCAGGCGGCGATATGGTCAGTCTCACAGGCGATGGCACAGAGCGGCACCTTCATGTCGGACAGCCGCACCACCTCTCCCAGCACCGGGAAGCCCGCCGTCGCCAGCCGGTCCTGCTGGCACAGCAGCCGCAGATACTGCACCGCCATCTTGGCCGGCAGGTTGGTGCCATCGCCGTTCCAGAACAGCAGGTCGAACGCGGGCGGCGCCTCGCCCATCATGTAGCTGCGGATCGCCGGCTGATAGATCAGGTCGTTCGACCGCAGGAACGAGAAGGTGCGGTTCATGAAGTATTTCGACAGCACCCCGTCCTGCGCCACCTGCGTCTCGATCCCATCCACGAAATCATCGTCAAGGAACGGGATGAACTCTCCCTGGTCGGAAAAGTCGGTCAGCGTGGTGAAGAAGGTGGCCGCGTTCACCGACTTGTCGCCACGCTTGTCCATCAGCCCCAGCGTCAGCGTCAGCGTGGTGCCGGCGATGCAATAGCCGACGGCATTGACCTTCTTCTGCCCGGTGATTGCCTTCACCTGCTCGATGGCAGCCAGGTAGCCATCCTGCACATAGTCATCCATGCCCTTGCCGGCATAGCTGGCATCGGGGTTCTTCCAGCTGACCACGAACAGCGTGAAGCCCTGATCGACAATCCATTTCACCATGCTGTTCGACGGCTTCATGTCGAGGATGTAGAACTTGTTGATCCAGGGCGGGAAGATGATCAGCGGGATGCGGTGCACCTTGTCGGTCGTCGGGGCATATTGGATCAGCTCGAACAGTTCATTGCGCCAGACGACAGACCCGGGGCTGGTGCCGATATTCTCGCCAACGCGGAAGGCATTCTTGTCGGCCAGCGTGATCAGCAGGTCGCCGTGGCTCGCCTCGATATCGCGCACGAGGTTTTCCATCCCGTCTACCAGGCTCTGCCCGTCGGTCGCCACCGCGCGCTCCAGCGCATCGGGGTTCGTCGCCAGGAAGTTAGTCGGCGACATCATGTCGACGATCTGCTTGGTGAAATACTCGATCCGCCGGCGGTCGCGGTCCTCCAGATGGTCGAGCCCCGCTACCGCGGTCTGCACCGCCTCTGCCGAGATCAGGTATTGCTGCTTGAGGAAGTTGAACCAGGGATGCGTGTCCCACAGCGGGTTGGCAAAGCGGCGATCCTTGGGCCCCGGATCGGCGGGCGCGACCAGCTTACCCTTGGCCAGCGTCTGCTGCGCATCGACGTAATGCTTCAGCGCCTTGCCCCAATAAGCCACCTGATGCTCCAGGATCCGCTCGGGATGCTCCATCACCTCGGCCATATAGGCGGCGCCGGCCTTCATGAACAGCTCCTGCCCCGGGCCTTCCAGCGCCGGATTGGCCGGCCGTTTCTGGGTCAGCGCCTTGGTCAGACGCTGGGTCAGCGCCTCGACCTTCTGCAGGTTTTCTTCCAACTTTTCGCGCTGTCGGGCCTCCGCCTCGCGGACCCGCAGGGCAGCCTCCTCCGCTGTTGTCATGTTAGTCTTTCCTCCCTATCCTCCGCCTTCGTACCATAACGTCGCGGCACTGGGGGGGAAAGCGACGAATCTGTTCGAGTAGTCCGGGGGCCCCGGCAAGGAGACGCGATGAAGGGCATGCTGACTTACGATCTGATGGAGACTGCGAGGAACACGAATGAGTGGCTTGGCGCCACCGCGCGTGCCATGGCTTCCTACCCGGCTTTCGGCCTTACGCCGCATCCGTTCTTTAACATGGTCTCGGCCTGGGGCGAGGTTACCGAGCGCAGCTTTGCCCGGATGGTTGCCAAGCCCGACTGGGGCATCCGCAGCGTGGTGGGCGATGACGGGCGCGACCATATCATTACGGTCGAGACGCTGGTCACCAAGCCCTTCGGCAACCTGATCCACTTCAAGGCCGCCGGCCGCCCGCCCAAACCACGCCGGGTGTTCCTTGTGGCCCCGATGTCGGGACACTATGCCACACTGCTGCGCTCGACCGTCGCCAGCCTTCTGCCCGATTGCGAAGTCTATGTGACCGACTGGCACAATGCCCGCGACATCCCGGTGTCCGAAGGCAAGTTCGATATCGAGGATTACACGCTCTACCTCGTGGACTTCATGAAGTTCCTCGGCCCCGATATCAACGTCATCGCGGTCTGCCAGCCCGCCCCCCTGACCCTCGCCGCCACCGCCTATCTGGCCGAGCAGGAGCCAGAGGCGCAGCCCCGCACCCTGACGCTGATCGGCGGGCCGATCGACCCCGACGCCGCCGCCACCGATGTGACGGACTTTGGCCGCCGGGTGACGATGGGCCAGCTGGAGCAGTCGATGATCCAGCGCGTCGGCTTCAAGTATCGCGGCGCCGGGCGAAAGGTCTATCCGGGCCTGCTGCAGCTGCACTCGTTCATCTCGATGAATGCCGAACGGCACGGGCAAGCCTTCACCGACCAGATCATGCGCGCGTCGAAGGGCGAGGCGGGCGACCATGATCATCACAACCGCTTCTATGACGAATATCTTGCCGTCATGGACATGACCGCCGAGTTCTACCTGTCCACCGTCGAACGGGTGTTCAAGCGCCGCGTCATCGCGCGCAACGTCTTCACCGTCGGCGACAAGCAGGTCGATATCGGCAAGATCACCCAAGTGGCGGTGAAAACCGTCGAGGGTGAGAAGGACGATATCTCCGCCCCCGGCCAGTGCCTTGCGGCGCTTGCCCTCTGCACCGGCCTGCCGGACAGCAAGAAGGCCAGCCATCTGGAACCGGGCGCCGGCCATTACGGCATCTTCGCCGGCAAGTCCTGGCGCGACAATATCCGGCCGCTGGTGTTGCAGTTCATCGACGACAATGCCGACAACGGTGCGCCGATGAAGTCCAAGCCGGTGATCCGCGCGGTCTGATCTGCGGGCACGTTGTGAAAGGGGCCGTCCTTTGGGGCGGCCCTTTTGCCTAGCGCAGCAGCAGCGGGGCCGTGAGCCAGCCCAGTAGGGCCGCCGTCACCGCCTCGGGCTGTTCGAGCATCGGCAGGTGGCCGGCATTGCGGATCAGCTCGAACCTTGCATGGGGCATCAGTTCCGCGAGGAACTCATGCCGCCGCACCGGGCAGAGTGTGTCATGCTCGCCGCACAGCACCAGCGCCGGCAGCCGCGCGGTGCGCAGGGTGCGCTGATGGTCGGGGCGCCGCACCAGCGCGCGCGACTGCGCAAGATAGGCGTCCACCCCCATCGCATCGGCCATGTCCTGCACGATTGCCTGCACCTCGATCAGCCCCGGCCCCGGTGCTAAGGTGCTCGCTGGCACCTCCTGCAGCATCATCTCCGCCAGCCGCCCGGCGCGCGCGCCGACCAGCCGCGGCTCGCGCGCGGCGGCGACCTGCGGGTTTTCGGGCAGCGGGTTCACATCCATCAGCGCGATCCGCGTCACCCGTTCCGGCGCGCGCTTCAGGATCTCCATCGCCACCAGCGCGCCCAGCCAGTGCCCGGCCACGGCAAAGCGCGGCGGCGCATGCTCCAGCACGGCGCGGGCCATCTCCTCGACCGAAGGCAGGGCGCCGAGGCTCGCCACCTGCACGGGGCGTGAGGACGAGATGGTGATGATCTGGTGCCAGTAGGCGCGGGCATCCATCATCAACCCGGGGATCAGCAGCAGCGGCTCGGGGCCAGAGGTTGGCGGGGTCGGACCGATCATCGCGTTCCGCCCACTATCGCATTTGTGCAAGTTTCAGGCGACAACTGCCCCGAGGTTCGGGCGAGGATGCCGTAATACCGCAAGCCCATCAACGTTCACCAATCCACTCGGCAATGATCCGCGCGGTCTCGGCCGTTTGCCCCGGGCTCAGCGCATCCCCGGCGATGACATGGGCGTAGGGATCGTCCCCCTCGCCCATCGTCCGCTCCACGCTGACCATCGGCCCGCCCCATTGACCCGACACCTGACGGATCGCCGGGACCGAGATCACACTGTCCTCGGGCGAGAACACGAACAGCGACGGCGTGGCAACGGTGAAGTAATCCAGCGCCGCGGCCGCCTTGGTCAGCGCCGCCATCGGCATCACCGCCTGCGCCGGATAGCGCGTGGTCCAGAACGCCCCATGCGCCTCGTTCAGCGGGGTGAAGCCGACCTCCGCCCCCAGCACAAGCGGCACCCAATACCGCGCCAGCGGCCAGGTCAGCAGCCCGGCAAAGCGATGGTTCAGCCCGAAATTCGGCGAGACCAGCACCACCCCCGCGATCCGCTGCGATAGTTCGCGGTCATTCGCCGCCACCGCCGCCAGCGTCCCGCCGGTCGAGGTACCGATCAGATAGACCCGCTCCCCCAGCACGCCGCCAATCGCCACCGCCTCGGCCAGATCGTCGATCCAGTCCTGCACGTCAGGCTCGGCCATCGCCGCGCCGCCGCGGCCATGCCCCGCAAGCCTTGTGTAGAACAGGTTCGCGCCAAGGCTTTCCGCCACCAGATCCGGCACCGGGCGAATCTCTTCGGAGCTGGCCGAGAACCCGTGCAGATAGACCAGCGACACCGGCGTCGCCTGCCCGGCCCTCCCGGCCCAGACCACCCGCTTCTCCAGCCCCGGCACGATATCCGGCACCTCGCCCTCGCGCCCGGCCAGCCAGGCCTCGATCAACATCGGACCCGGCACCTCGGCCATGTCGAAGCGCGGCACCAGCGGCGCCGGCTCGCGCGGCGCAAACAGCGCAACCGCCGCGACAGCGGCCCCGCCGAACACGATCACCCGGCCCAGCCATTTGCCGACCTGCCGCACATCCATCAGGCGGCCCCCCGCGCCAGCACATCCGCCACCGCCGCCTCGATCAGCGCGAGGCAGTCAGGGCTGGAAAAGCGGTGATCGGCGCCCTTGACCAGCGTCAGCCGGATGTCGGGGCCCTGCGCATGGTCCAGCAGTCGCAGCGCCGTCGCCATCGGCACATCCACATCCGCCGTGCCCTGCAGGAGCCGCACCGGGAACGGCAGCTCCAACGGGCTGCGCAGCACCAGCTGGTCCCGCCCCTCCTCGATCAGCCGCCGGGTGATGACATAGGGGCCGTCCGAATACTCCGACGGCAGCTCCACCCGCCCCGCTTCGATCAGCTGCACCCGCTGCGCAGGCGAGAACCCGGCCCACATCGCATCCTCGGTGAAATCCGGCGCGGCGGCAATGGTCACCAGCCCGGCCACCCGGGCCCCCAAAGCCTTGCAGCACAGCAAGGAGATCCAGCCGCCCATAGAGGAGCCGACCAGCACCTGCGGCCCCGTCGTCAGTGCCGTGATCGCCGCCAGCGCATCGGCAGCCCAATCGCCAATCGCCCCGTCCAGGAAATCGCCCGACGACTGCCCGTGCCCAGAATAGTCGAAGCGCAGGAAGGCCCGCCCCTCGGCGAGCGCCCAGTCCTCCAGCGCCTGCGCCTTGGTGCCGGTCATGTCCGACCGGAAGCCGCCCAGAAACACCACCCCCGGGCCTTTGCCCAAGCTGCGCTGATAGGCGATGCGCCGCCCCTCGGGGGTGATCAGGAAATCCGGCATGGGTGCTGCTCCGCTCTTTTTTACCATCCTACCCGGCCGGGGCACGGGTGCAACTGCCGCATCGCCGCCGCGTTGACAGCGGCCCCGGAAACGGGAATAGAAGGCCGCATCATAACCCGCAATCGGGCGTTCCGTGGGCGCCAAACCGACGAGGAGTGCCTTAGATGGCCCAGATTTCCCTGACCTTTCCCGATGGCAATGTGCGGAGCTACCCCGCGGGCGTCACGCCTGCCGAGGTTGCCGCCTCCATCGCGCCCAGCCTTGCCAAGGCCTCCATCTCTGCCAGCGTCGATGGCGCGCATTGGGATCTGGCCTGGCCGATCACCACCGACGCCGCCATCGCCCTGCACACGCTGAAGGACGAAGCCCCGGCGCTGGAGCTGATCCGCCATGACCTCGCCCATGTCATGGCCCGCGCCGTGCAGGAGATCTGGCCCGAGGTGAAGGTCACCATTGGCCCGGTCACCGAACATGGCTGGTTCTACGATTTCGACCGCGCCGAACCCTTCACCCCCGAAGACCTTGGCGCCATCGAGAAGAAGATGCGCGAGATCATCAACTTGCGTGATCCGATCCGCACAGAGATCTGGGACCGGGGCCGCGCCATCGCCTATTACGAAGATCGCGGCGAGCCCTACAAGCTGGAGCTGATCGACCGCATCCCGGCCGACGCGCCGATCCGCATGTACTGGCATGGCGAGTGGCAGGACCTCTGCCGCGGCCCGCATCTTCAGCATACCGGGCAGCTGCCCCCCGACGCGTTCAAGCTGATGGCCGTCGCGGGCGCCTACTGGTTCGGCGATGCCAGCCGGCCGATGCTGCAACGCATCTCGGGCGTCGCCTTCCGCAACCGCGAGGATCTGAAGGCCTACCTCACGCTGCTGGAAGAGGCCGCCAAGCGCGACCACCGCAAGCTGGGGCGCGAGATGGAGCTGTTCCATCTGCAGGAAGAAGCGCCCGGCATGGTGTTCTGGCACCCGAATGGCTGGTCGATCTACCGCACTCTGGAAGATTACATGCGCCGCCGCCAGCGCAGCGCGGGCTACCGCGAGATCCGGACGCCGCAGGTGGTGGACCGTATCCTGTGGGAGAAGTCGGGCCACTGGGAAGCCTATCGCGAGAACATGTTCCTGGTGGAAGTGGACGAGGAAGGCGCGCGCGAGAAGCGCATCAATGCGCTGAAGCCGATGAACTGCCCCTGCCATGTGCAGATCTACAATCAGGGCCTGAAGTCCTACCGCGACCTGCCGCTGCGGCTGGCAGAGTTCGGATCGTGCCACCGCTACGAATCCTCGGGCTCGATGCATGGGCTGATGCGGGTGCGCGGCTTCACGCAGGACGATGCCCATATCTTCTGCACCGAAGACCAGATCGAGGCGGAATGCGCCGATTTCATCAAGCTGCTCTCCTCGGTTTACAAGGACCTCGGCTTCGAAGGCTTCGAGATCAAGTTCTCGACCCGCCCCGAAGTGCGCATCGGCTCGGACGAGGCCTGGGACAAGGTCGAGGGCGCGCTGGAGAACGCCATCCGCAAGGCAGGCGCGGAATATGAGCTGGACCCCGGCGAAGGCGCCTTCTACGGGCCCAAGCTCGACTTCAAGCTGACCGATGCCATCGGCCGCAAGTGGCAATGCGGCACCTTCCAGGTGGACCCGAACCTGCCCACCCGCCTTGGCGCCGAATATGTCGGCGAAGATGGCGCGCGGCACCGGCCCTATATGCTGCACCGGGCGATCTTGGGCAGTTTCGAGCGGTTCATCGGCATCCTGATCGAGAACTACGCCGGCAAGCTGCCGTTGTGGCTCGCACCGCGGCAGATCGTCGTTGCCTCCATCGTGTCGGATGCCGATGCCTATGTGAAGGAAGTCGCCGCGGCGCTGACCGCCCGCGGCCTGCGCGCAGAGGCCGATACGCGCAACGAGAAGATCAACTACAAGGTGCGCGAGCACAGCCTTGGCAAGGTGCCGGTGATCCTCGCCATCGGCATGAAAGAGGTGGAAGAGCGCAGCGTGTCGATGCGCCGCCTGGGCGAGACCCGCAGCGAAACGCTCTCGCTGGACGATGTTCTGGCGCAACTGGTCACCGAGGCGACGCCGCCCGACCTGCGCTGATCTCGGCCAACGCCCTGCCCCACAGGCCCGCCCCATCCCGGGCGGGCCTTATTGCATCTTGATTTTTCGCGCGAATCTCGCATGAATTTTGCTGCGTGATCGCAGACTTTCTACCGCCTCCCTGCAACGGGGCAGCCGGACGACCTGAAAGACCTGACTGCACGGCCCGGGCAATACCGCCTCGGGAATTACGATCTAAGGAGAGACGGGATGGCCACCGGCACCGTGAAATGGTTCAACGCGACAAAGGGCTTCGGCTTCATCGCCCCCGATGGCGGCGGCCAGGACGTCTTCGTCCACATCTCGGCCGTGGAACGCGCCGGGCTGCAGGGGTTGAACGACAACCAGAAGATCGCCTATGAACTGCAATCTGGCCGCGACGGTCGGGCATCGGCCAGCGATCTGAAGCTGCTCTGACGCTTCCACATCAAGACCTGACACGGCCCGCCCGCGCGGGCCGTTCTCGCGTTCAGCGGCAGCGCACCGAATAGGACAGCGCCGTCATCGCGCTGCTGCCCGACCCGCCGATCACCACCGTCGCCGGCTTGTAGCCGACCACCGCCTTGGCGCGGTTCGCGCAGAGCGGCTGGATCGCCCGCGCCGCCTCGGCCGGGCCGACGAAGCCGGTCTTCACCTGCACGGCATAGCGGTCCTCGGTATAGGACAGCACCCGGTAGACATAGGGCATCAGCTGCGGCGGGAAGGACACCCGCTTGGGCTGGTCGGTCTGGGCGAGGGCCGGAGCTGCAAGGGCAAGCGCCGCAACGGCGGACAGAACGGTAGCACGGATCATCTTCGGGTCTCCTGCAAGGGACGTCCCCCAGAGGATAGCACCCCTGCCCCCGGCTTCAACCCGGGTCCCGTCACCCCGCCTGCGGCAGCAGCGCCGCCTGCACGTCCGCGTCCCAGCCCAGGAACCAGCGCCCTTCATGCTCGATCACCGGGCGCTTCATCACCGTCGGCTGCGCCGCCATCTGCGCCTCGGGCTCCGACTCGCGCAGGAAGGCGTTGAAGCTGCGGAAGGTCGGCGAGGTGCGGTTGATGGCGCGGGTGCCGAACTCATCGACGATCTGCGCGATCTCGGCCTGTGACAGCGGATCGGCGCGCACATCGCGGAACACCGGCTCCAGCCCCGCCGCGCGCAGGGCGGCCAGCGCCTTGCGGCAGGTGTCGCAGGTGGGAATGCCGTAAAGGGTCATGCGCGCCGTCCTTTTGTTGCGGCGAGGGCCATGGGGCCCCCGCCTGCCATGCCTCAGCTACAGCCGCTGGTGCCGCCGCAGGTGTTGCACTTCATGCAGGTGCCGTTGCGCACCAGCGTGTAATTGCCGCACTCACCGCAGGCCTCGCCCTCATAGCCCTGCAGCCGGGCCCGGGTGCGCGCGTCGATGCTGACGGTGCCCGACGAAATCGCCGTGGCCCCGCCCCCCGCCGCCCGCGCGATTTCCGGCACCAGCGTCGTCAGCGCCTCCATCGCGTCGACGCCGCCGGCAAAGGCCGTCGCGCCGCTGATCCCGCCCTGCAGCACCACCAGTTCTTGCGGAAGCCGCTTGCGCAGATAGCCGGTGGACGAGATCTGCCGCAGCACCTCCAGCGATTTCGACGCCGCGCTTTCCGAGACCGGCGCCACGTTCACCGCCCCCTCATAGCTGCCGCCGCCCAGATCATCGAAGCTCGCGCCCTTCGGGGCCACATGCGCCAGATCGGTGCGGTCGAGATAGGACACCGCCAGCTCACGGAACACATAGTCGAGGATCGAGGTCGCCGACTTGATCGCCTCGTTGCCCTGCACCATGCCGGCCGGTTCGAACTTGGTGAAGGTGAAGGCATCCACGAACTCTTCCAGCGGCACGCCATATTGCAGGCCCACCGAAACCGCGATGGCGAAGTTGTTCATCATCGCGCGGAAGCCAGCGCCCTCCTTGTGCATGTCGATGAAGATCTCGCCAAGCTGGCCGTCCTTGTACTCGCCGGTGCGCAGATAGACCTTGTGGCCGCCGACCACGGCTTTCTGGGTATAGCCCTTGCGCCGGTCGGGCAGCTTTTCGCGGTGGCTGCGGATGATCTCCTTGACGATGATCTTTTCCACGATCTTCTCGGCAATCACCTGCGCCTTCTCGGTCGGCGTGCCGGTGGCGAGGATTTCCTCGGCCTCCTCGTCATCCTCGACCAGCGCCGAGGCCAGCGGCTGCGACAGTTTCGATCCGTCACGATACAGCGCGTTGGCCTTGATCCCCAGCGACCAGCTGAGTTCATAGGCCTTCTGGCAATCCTCGATGGTCGCGGTGTTGGCCATGTTGATGGTCTTGGAAATCGCGCCCGAGATGAAGGACTGCGCCGCCGCCATCATGTAGATATGGCTGTCCACGCCCAGATAACGCTTGCCCTTCTTGCCGCAGGGATTGGCGCAGTCGAAGACCGACTGGTGCTGCGGCTTCAGGAAGGGCGCGCCTTCCAGCGTCATGGTGCCGCAGATATGATCGTTCGCCGCGTCGATCTGCGCCTTGGTGAAGCCAAGGTGGCGCAGCATGTCGAAGCTGGGATCGTTCAGCTTGTCGGCCGGGATCCCCAGCGTCTTGGTGCAGAAATCCTCCCCCAGCGTCCATTGGTTGAACACGAAGCGGATGTCGAAGGCCGAGGGCAGCGCCGCCTCGATCTTCTGCAACTCCGCCGCGCCAAACCCGTGGCCGATCAGCGAGGTGTGGTTGATGCCGGGGCAGTTCCCAAGGCTGGCATGGCCGACGGCATAGGCAATCATCTCCTCGATCTGGGCCGAGGAATAGCCCATCGCATCCAGCGCCGCCGGGACCGAACGGTTGATGATCTTGAAATAGCCACCCCCCGCCAGCTTCTTGAACTTCACCAGCGCGAAGTCCGGCTCGATGCCCGTGGTGTCGCAATCCATCACGAGGCCAATGGTGCCGGTCGGCGCGATCACCGTCGCCTGCGCGTTGCGGTAGCCATGCGCCTCGCCAAGGGCCAGCGCCTCGTCCCAAGCGGATTTGGCAAGCGCCACAAGCCCTTGGTCGGGACAGTTCGCGTGATCCAGCGGCACCGGATTGACGTTGACGCCCTCATATCCGGTGATCTTGGCATAGGCCGCCGCGCGGTGGTTGCGGATCACCCGCAGCATATGGGCGGAGTTGCGGGCAAAGCCCGGGAACGGCCCCAGTTCCGCCGCCATCTCGGCCGAGGTGGCATAGGCCACACCCGTCATCACCGCCGTCAGCGCGCCGCACAGCGCCCGGCCCTCGGCGCTGTCATAGCCAAGGCCCATGGTCATCAGCAGGCCGCCGATATTCGCGTATCCCAGCCCCAGCGTGCGGTAATCATAGCTGCGCTGCGCGATCTCCTTCGACGGGAACTGCGCCATGGCGACAGAGATTTCGAGCGTCACGGTCCAGAGGCGCGAGGCATGTACATAGGCTTCGGCGTCGAAGCGGCCACCCTTCTGGAAGGTCAGCAGGTTCATCGACGCCAGGTTGCAGGCGGTATCATCCAGGAACATGTATTCCGAGCAGGGGTTCGACCCGCGGATCGCCCCGTCTTCCGGGCATGTGTGCCAGGCATTGACCGTGTCGTGGAACTGGATGCCCGGATCGGCGCAGGCCCAGGCGGCATGGCCGATCTGGTCCCACAGCTCGCGCGCGCCGACGGTCTTGGCGACCTTGCCATCGGTGCGGCGGATCAGCTCCCACGGGGCATCGTCGCGGACCGCCTTCAGGAAGCTGTCGGTGACGCGGACCGAGTTGTTGGAGTTCTGGCCCGAGACAGAGATATAGGCCTCGGAATCCCAGTCGGTGTCATAGGTCGGGAACTCGATCGAGGTGAAGCCCTGCCGCGCATATTGCAGCACCCGGTTCACATAGGTCTCCGGGATCGACACCTTCTTGGCCGCGCGGATCGCCGCCTTCAGCCCGGGGTTCTTGGCCGGATCGACCGCATCCTCGCTGGCGCCGTCCCAGGCGCGGATTGCCGCGAAGATCTCGTTCAGCTGGCGTTCATGCATCTTGGAGCCGGCGACGAGGCTGGCCACCTTCTGCTCTTCGATGACCTTCCAGTTGATGAACGCCTCGATATCGGGGTGATCCATGTCGCAGATCACCATCTTGGCCGCGCGCCGCGTGGTGCCGCCCGACTTGATCGCCCCCGCCGCCCGGTCGCCGATCTTGAGGAACCCCATCAGGCCCGAGGATTTGCCCCCCCCCGACAGCTTCTCGCCCTCGCCGCGCAGGGACGAGAAGTTGGTGCCGGTGCCGGAGCCGTACTTGAACAGCCGCGCCTCACGCACCCACAGGTCCATGATGCCGCCATCGCCGACCAGATCGTCGCGGACCGACTGGATGAAGCAGGCATGGGGCTGCGGGTGTTCATAGGCGGATTCCGAGCGGGTCAGCTTGCCGGTCTTGAAGTCCACATAGTAATGCCCCTGGCTCGGCCCATCGATGCCATAGGCCCAATGCAGCCCGGTGTTGAACCATTGCGGGCTGTTCGGCGCGGCCATCTGCGCGGCAAGCATGAAGCGCATCTCGTCGAAGTACGAACGGGCGTCTTCCTCGGTGGTGAAATAGCCGCCCTTCCAGCCCCAATAGGCCCAGGCGCCGGCCAGGCGATCGAAGACCTGTTTACCTGAAGTTTCGCCCGTAAAGCGTTGATCCTGCGGCAGTTTCGCGAGTGCGTCCTCATCCGGGACCGACCGCCACAGAAACTCCGGCACGCCCTTTTCGCGGACCTTCTTCAGCACCGCCGGCACGCCGGCCTTGCGGAAGTACTTCTGCGCCAGCACGTCCGAGGCGACCTGGCTCCATCCGGCCGGCACCTCGACGCTGTCATTTCGGAAAACGACCGTTCCGTCCGGGTTGCGGATTTCGGAAACGGTGGTGGTAAAGCAAAGCGCCGCATAGGCATCAGCGCCCGCGGCGGTGAATTTGCGTTCGATTTTCATGTCTGCCCCGTCGTCTTTTATGGTTCAACGTTCACGCGGCTACGCAGGCGCCGCTTGCCTCGTGACCGGGGCCCGGATGCTGGGCAAACACAAGCCGACCGCTGCCCGCGCGATGCCGCGCAGGCTTGGCCGTATCCCCCGATCGGCCATGTCGTCGGTTTGTTTTGCCGTCCCACACCACCACAACATCTGGTGGGCACTTGGTCAGTCAACACAACCTGACCCCAAATAGCCGGTCTCGCAACCGGTTTTTTCACCATGATGCGGGGTCTTTTGCATTGACCAGCGGGGGGCGCTGTGGGCCGGGCCGGGCGGGGCGATTCACGCACAAGGCCCGCGAAACTGCCCTGTGGAGGAAAACCCGTGCAGTCCCGCACCCTTGGCGCGGGAAGTTGAGAGTTTGCATGAAAAGCATCCACAGCCGCCTGTGGACAGGCCCGCCGCCGCTGCAGTGGTGGCCAGAAAGGCACAGCGCCGCGACAAATTGCACGCGCATGCGCCGCTGATGCGCGGGCCGTCACATGCGGCAGGGGGGCGAAGGGAATCGGGCGGCCGGGGCCTCAGCCCTTGGGGCCGCGCGGGCCATCGCCCGGGCCCGGTACATCGACATCACCATCCGTGTCAGGCTCCGGCATCGGCGCCTTGCCGGGCTGGTCCAGCCGCTCATAGTCGGGATTCTGCATCCCGCCGGGGCGGGGCGAGTCGGGGCTCGGGATATCTCGGCGGGACATGGGCATCACCTCGGTTGCTGCCCGGCACAACTCGCGAGCCCGCCCTGGCGTTCCGTCAGGGGATATCAGCAAGCCGGGCCTCGGCCGTCAGGTGGTTGCGGAGCGACCAGTAGCAATCGTCGGTCGTCGGCGCCCGGCAGGCGACGCGCTTGCCCTTGCTCTCAAGCTGCCAGCCATAGGCCGTGGCCTCGATCAGGTAGACGACGCCCAGATGCGAGACCGTCGCCCCCGCCGGATCGGGCGGCGGCGCAGAGGGCATGCAGGCTGCCAGCAGCAGGGCGGGAATGAGGATGCGGATCATCGGGGCCTCCATAGCTGCGTGCGCGGGATGACAGGACCCGGGGTTACTTGTGCAATGCCCGGGCGGCGGCGCGGTTCCCTGCGGCCAGCGACGCGCTGAGGGTGCCCGATCCCCCGACGGGGTTAAAGCCGGATTTTGCGTGCCGGCGCCGGGTCGGGCAAGGCAGATCATCAGTAGGGGGAATTGGTCGGAGTGGAGGGATTCGAACCCCCGGCCCTCTGGTCCCAAACCAGATGCGCTACCAGGCTGCGCTACACTCCGACTGCTGCTCTCCTAGCGCGGCGCGGCGGCGAGGGGAAGCCCCCCCGATGCCCGCCCGGCCCCGTCACTCGCAGGGCCAGACCGGCGTTGGCAGCCGCGGATGCTGCAGCTCGACCGCGCCCGACAGGCCAAGCTCGCGCGCCCGCCCGCCCGGGATCTCCAGCACCATCGCCACGGCGTTGCCGCCCGGCAGCGGGGTTTCATCATGCGGCACGGCATTTTCGTGGAAGCCGGTCAGCCGCCCTGTGACATCAAAGAACAGGATATCCAGCGGGATCAGGGTGTTCTTCATCCAGAAGGCAGCCGGCTGAGGGCGTTCATAGATAAACAGCATCCCGGCGGCGGGATCGAGGCTTTCGCGGAACATCAGCCCCTGCGCCCGTTCGGCGGCATCATCGGCAATCTCGACGGTGAATGTGGTGCTGCCGCCTTGCCAGCGCAGGCCGGCCGTCGTCTCGGAACAGGCTGCGGCGGCCCCTTGCGACAGAAGGCACAGCGCCAACGCCAGAAGACCAGCCCGGATCATTGCAGCCTTGTACCTTCGGCCTGTGCCCGCATCGCACTCTCCCATGACAGAACCTGCGCCGCCATCCGGCCGCGTTTGCCATCGACCACCCGCAGGCAGACCGCCTCGCCGGGGGCCAGATCGGCAAAGCCGGACCGGCGCAGCACCTCGACATGAATGAACACATCCTCGGGTTTGCCGAAGACATTTGCAAACCCAAATCCCTTGGCCTTGTCGAACCATTTCACCCGGGCCGGAAGCATCGGCAGCGTGGCCAGCTCGGCCATATCTCCGTCGACCAGATCCTCAAGCGGGGTCCCGGCCTCATGGACGGGTGGCACGATCTCCACCACCTCGACCGCCTGCGCGCCCCGCTGGGTCATCTGCATCAGAACGGTGATCCGCGCCCCATCCGCGACCGAGCTTTGCCCGAAATTCCGCAGCACATTGGCATGCAGCAAGATGTCGGGACCGCCGGCATCAGAGACGATGAAACCAAACCCTTTACTCGGGTCGAACCACTTAACACGCCCCTCGACCCGGGTCTGATCCTCGTCGCTGTCCATCATGCTGCGCACTCCCCGTGTGCTCGCCCCCTTGGCGGAGTTGTCACAACAGACCAACAGGTTGCAACCCCCCAAAGCATGGAATTCCATGCCTGTGCCATTCACGAAGCGCGAATTTCAGGGATTTAGTCGCACTATTTCCCATTCATCTTTAACTGTGGCGCGCGACCAACGGAACCTGTCATGCAGCCGAAATGCGCCATCCGCCCAAAATTCGATCTCAAGCGGGACGATACGGATACCACCCCAGAAGGGCGGCCGTTTCGGCAATGGCCCTTCGCGAAGCGTAACCTTTGCAACTTCCGCCATCAATGTGCCGCGACTGTCCAATGGCTGCGATTGCGCCGAAGCCCAGGCACCCAGGCGCGACTTCAAGGAGCGCGAGGCATAGTAGGCGTCGGCCTGCGCCCCCTCCTCGCGGCTGGTGAGCCCCCGCACCCGGATCTGCCTGCGCAGCGACTTCCAGTGCATCACGAAGGCGGCCTTGCCGCTGGCCTCGATCTCTTGCCCCTTGGCGCTGGTGTAATTGGTGTACAAGACAAAGGCCCCGCCAAGCGGCCCTGCCAGCTCAATCTCTTTCAGCAGCACCATCCGCGCATTGGGCAGCCCGGCGGCATCCACCGTTGCCAACGCAATCGCATTGGGATCGTTCGGCTCGGTAGGGTCTGCCTCGGCCAGCCAGTCCTGGGCGATGCGGAACGGATCGTCCCCCGCGAAGATCCCTGTCCTGTCGGTCATGTCACTTTTCCCCTCATGGATTTGCGCCGGGATGCCCGGGGCTTGCGCCTGCCCTTGATGCAGGCCCGGCAATCGCCTAAAGCTCTCGCACTGCAGGATGCGCGGGAGATGGGAAATGTCAAACGGCCTCATGGCAGGCAAGCGCGGGCTTATCATGGGCCTCGCCAACGACAAGTCGATTGCCTGGGGAATCGCCAAGGCGCTCGCCGCACAGGGCGCAGAGCTGGCATTCTCGTATCAGGGCGATGCGTTCCGCAAACGGGTGGAGCCGCTGGCGGCCGAGATCGGCGTGACCGAGCTTGTCGAATGCGACGTGTCGGACGGCGCCTCGCTGGATGCGGTCTTTGACCGGCTGAAAGAGATCTGGGGCACGCTCGACTTCGTGGTCCACGCCATCGGCTTTTCCGACAAGAATGAGCTGCGCGGCCGCTATGTCGATACCAGCGCTGCGAATTTCCGGATGACGATGGATATCTCGGTTTATTCCTTCACCGCCGTGTGCCAGCGCGCCGCCGCGATGATGGGCCCCGGCGGCAGCCTGCTGACGCTCACCTATTACGGCGCCGAGAAGGTGATGCCGCATTACAATGTTATGGGCGTCGCCAAGGCCGCGCTGGAGGCGAGCGTGAAATACCTCGCCGAAGACCTCGGCAAGGACGGGATCCGCGTCAACGCCATCTCGGCCGGGCCGATCAAGACGCTGGCGGCCAGCGGCATCGGCGATTTCCGCTATATCCTGAAGTGGAACGAGCTGAACTCGCCGCTGCGGCGCAACGTGACGCAGGACGAGGTCGGGAAATCTGCCCTCTATCTGCTGTCGGACCTTGGCAGCGGCGTGACCGGCGAGACCCATCATGTCGACGCCGGCTACCATGTCGTGGGCATGAAATCGGTCGATGCTCCGGATATCGACGTGGTGACAGGTCGCAAGGAAGCGTAGTCCATGACACTCGCGGGCTTCATCGCATTCTATATGCTGTCGCTGCTGGCGGCGGTGTCGCCCGGCCCTGCGGTGCTGATGGCGGCGCGGACGGGCCTCAGCGAGGGGTTCCGCACCGGCGCGCTGCTGGCGGCCGGGATCGGCGCTGGCGCCGCGCTCTGGGCCGGAGTGGCGATGTTCGGGCTGAACCTTGTCTTTGCTGCGGCCCCTGCGCTGCTCTGGGTGCTGAAGATCGCCGGTGGCGGCTATCTGATCTGGCTGGGCGTTGCGCTGTGGCGCAAGGCGGACAAGCCGTTCATCACTGCCGATGCCCGCCCGGTGCCGCGCTCGGCGCTGTCGGCCTTCCGGCTGGGGCTCTTCACGCAACTGGCCAACCCCAAGGCGCCTGTGGTGTTCTCGGCGATCTTCCTGGGCACCGTGCCGCAGGGCACGCCCGCCGCGGTCTATGCCGCGCTGCTGGCGGTGGTATTCGGCAACGAATTCGTCTGGAACATCGGCGTCGCGCGCATCTTCTCGCTTGAACGCAGCCGGGCTGCGTATATCAGCCTCAAGACCATCATCGACCGCAGCTTTGGCGGGCTTCTGGCCCTGCTGGGGCTGAAGATCGCCGCCACCTGAGGAGAGACCCCATGTCTGAGAGCCATGTCTGACCGGCTGCCGCACGAAAAAGGGTTTCACGTCAGCTGGGACCAGATCCACCGCGACGCGCGGGCGCTGGCCTGGCGGCTGGACGGGCACGGGCCCGATGGCGGGGCCTGGCGCGCCGTGGTCGGCATCACCCGCGGCGGGCTGGTGCCCGCGATGATCGTAAGCCGCGAGCTGGATATCCGGGTGGTCGATACGATCAGCGTGAAGAGCTACAGCCATCAGGCGCAGAAAGATGCGGTGGTCACCAAGAGCCCGCAGGCCGATCTGATGGGCGACGGCACCGGCATCCTGATCGTCGATGACCTCGTCGATACCGGCAAGACGCTGGAGCTGGTGCGCAGCCTCTACCCCAAGGCGCATTTCGCCACGGTCTATGCCAAGCCGCAGGGCCGCGGGCAGGTCGATACCTATGTGACCGAGGTCAGCCAGGACACCTGGATCTTCTTCCCCTGGGATATGGCGCTGCAATATGTGCAGCCGTTTCGCGGGGCGGACTGACAGCAGCGGGGGCCAGCCCCCGCACCCCCGGGATATTTGGGCCAAAACGAAGAATAGGGCGCGCCGCGATGACCATGCCTCTCAATCCCGCGATGGAAGCGACGTTCCTGCCTCCGGTGATGGAGGCGCGGCGGTGGCTGGACGGGGTGGTGTTTCCGGAAGGGCGGCCGCTGATCAATGTCAGCCAGGCGGCGCCGGTCGATCCGCCGCCGCTGGCACTGCGGCAGGAGATCGCGCGGGCGGCGCTCGACGATCCGGCGGCGCATCTCTACGGGCCGGTGCTGGGGCTGCCGGCCTTGCGGGCCGAGGTGGCGGCGCAGTGGTCGGCCGCCTATGGCGGCTCGGTGGCGCCCGATCAGGTGGCGATCACACAGGGCTGCAATCAGGCGTTCTGCGCGGTGATGTCGACGCTGGCCGGCGCGGGCGATGAGGTGATCCTGCCGACGCCGTGGTATTTCAATCACAAGATGTGGCTGGACATGCAGGGCGTGAAGGCGGTGCCGCTGGCGACCGGCGATGGGCTGATCCCGGACCCCGAGGCTGCCGCGCGGCTGATCGGGCCGCGCACCCGGGCCATCGTGCTGGTGAGCCCGAACAATCCGGGCGGGGTGGAGTATCCGGCGGAGGTGTTGCGCGGGTTCTACGATCTGGCGCAGGCGCGCGGGCTCGGGTTGATCGTGGATGAGACCTATCGCGATTTCGACAGCCGGACCGGCGCGCCGCATGACCTGTTCACCGATCCGGATTGGGCGGGCACGCTGATCCAGCTTTACAGCTTCTCCAAGGCCTACCGGCTGACGGGGCACCGCGTGGGCGCGATCACCGCCAGTGCCGCGCAGCTGACCGAAGTGGAGAAATTCCTTGATACCGTCGCCATCTGCCCCAGCCAGCTTGGCCAGATCGCGGCGCTGTGGGGGATGCGGAACCTGGGGGATTGGGTCGCGGGCGAGCGGCTGGAAATTCTGGCGCGGCGGGCGGCGATGGTGCAGGGCTTTGCCCGGTTGGAGGGCTGGCGGCTTCTGGGCTGCGGCGCCTATTTCGCCTATGTCGAGCATCCGCACCCCCTGCCCTCGCCCGCCTTCGCCAAGGCGCTGGTGCGCGAGGCGGGCGTGCTGCTGCTGCCCGGCACGATGTTCATGCCCGCGGAAGACCCGGCGGGCGCGCGGCAGCTGCGCATCGCCTTTGCCAATGTCGATGCCGCCGGGATCGGCGCGCTGTTCGACCGGCTGGAGCGGCTGGCGTTCTGAGCCCCCCGTTCCAAGCCCACGTTCTGAGCCTTGCCCCCGCGGGGGCTAGGCCGTAAACAGCCCGGAACAGTTGGATAATGTGCAGGGGATGGGCATGGCCAAGGGACTTCGGCGCAAGGGTGCCAACACCGTCGTCTGGCTGCTGATGGCCATGCTGATCCTGGGCCTTGGCGGCTTTGGGGTGACGAGCTTCGGCGGCGCGACGCAAAGCGTGGCAACTGTCGGGGACCGCGAGGTGGACGTGAACGACTACGCCCGCGCCCTGCGGGCCGAGGTGGATGCGCTCTCTGCCCAGTTCGGCCAGCCGATCAGCCTTGCACAGGCGCAGGCCTTCGGGCTCGACCAGGGCGTGCGCGCCCGGCTGATCGCCGGGGCCGCGATGGATGTCGAGGCGGACCGGATCGGGCTCTCGGCGGGGGATGCCCAGGTGGCCGACCAGATCATCGGCGCCAGCGCCTTCCGCGGCATCGACGGCAAGTTCGACCGCGAGCTCTACACGCTGACACTGCGCCAGCAGGGGCTGACCGAGGCAGCGTTCGAGGCCGAGCTGCGCGATGAGGCGGCGCGGGTGCTGCTGCAGGGCGCGGTGGCGGGCGGGATTGCCGCGCCGGCGACCTATGTCGATGCGATTGCCAGCTGGGCCGGCGAGGCGCGGGGCTTTGACCATGTGGTGCTGACGCCGGATCTTCTGACCGAGCCGGTGCCGGCACCGACCGAGGACGAGCTGACCGCCTTCCACGCCGAAAACCCTGGCCCCTTCACCGCGCCCGAGACCCGCGTCCTGTCCTATGCCTGGCTCTCGCCCGAGGCGGTGCTGGACGAGGTGCCGCTGGACGAAGCGGCGCTGCGCGCGGAATACGATGCGCGGATTGCGGAGTTCGTGCAGCCGGAGCGGCGGCTGGTGGAGCGGCTGGTCTTCGGAACCGAGGAAGAGGCGGCGGCGGCGAAGGCCAGGATCGACGCAGGGGAAGCGACCTTCGAGGATCTGGTGAACGAACGCGGGCTGGCCTTGCAGGATGTCGATCTGGGCGAGGTGACCGAGGCCGAGCTTGGTGCGGCGGGGGCAGGCGTCTTCGCGCTGGAGGCCACCGGCGTTGTCGGGCCGCTGCCCTCGGATCTGGGCCCGGCGCTTTATGCAATGAACGCGATCTTGCTGGCGCAGGAGGTCAGCTTCGAAGAGGCGCAGGACAGCCTGTCCGAAGAGGTGGCGCTGGACCGCGCCCGCCGGATGATCGCAGACCGCGCGCAGGAGCTGAACGATCTGCTGGCCGGCGGCGCCACCTTGCCGGAGCTGGCGGCCGAGGCGGGGATGGAGCTTGGCACCGTCGAGGTGACTGCCGAGGGCGGCGAGGGGCTTGCGGCCTATGTCGAGGTCCGTGAGGCCGCGCTGGCCGCGACGCCGGACGACTTCCCCGAACTGCATGAGATGGAAGATGGCGGCGTCTTCACGCTGCAGCTCGAGGAGATCCGCGAGCCGACCCTGCGCCCGCTGGCCGAGGTGCGCGAGCAGGCGGCCGAGCTGTGGACCGCGGCCGAGACCGGCAAGCGCCTGCTGGCCGAGGCCGACGCGCTGGCGACGGCGCCCGACCTTGCCGCTGCTGCTGCCGAGCGCGGGCTGGAGGTGACGCCCGTCGCCCCGATCACCCGTGACGGCTTTGTCGAGGGGCTGCCCGAGGGCGGCGTCGAGGCGGTGTTTGCAATGACCGAGGGCGAGACCCGCGCTTTGGCCGGCGATGGTGCCGAGGGCGCCTCGGCCCATGTGGTGCGGCTGACCTCGGTCGCGCTGCCCGCCGCCGAGGATGAAGCGGCGGTGCAGATGCGGGCGGGTCTGGGCAACCAGGCACGCCAGGGCATCGCGCAGGACGCGCTGGAGCTGTTCACCCGGTCCATCGAAGCCGAGGCGGGCGTGACGCTGAACCAGTCCGCGATCAACGCCGTGCACGCGCAGATGCCATAAGACACTGGGCCGGGCACTGTCCCGGCCCGCGACACCCAGACCTTGACACCCAGACCGCGCCGCCAAAGGCCGGCAATCCAAGGACGAGACCCGTGGCCCTGACCCCTTCCTTCGCCGAATTCGAAGCCGGATATGATGCGGGGAAGAACCAGCTGGTCTGGACACGTCTGGCCGCCGATCTCGACACGCCGGTATCGCTGATGCTGAAACTGGCCGAGGCGGGGCCGCTGTCCTTCATGCTGGAAAGCGTGACCGGGGGCGAGGTGCGCGGGCGCTATTCCGTCGTCGGCATGAAGCCCGACCTGATCTGGGAATGCCGCGGCACCAAGGCCCGGATCAACCGGCAGGCGCGGTTCGATGCGGCGGGGTTCGAGGATCAGGAGGGCCACCCGCTCGATGCGCTGCGCGCCCTGCTGGCCGAGATCCATATCGACATGCCCGCCGGGCTGCCGCCGATTGCCGCGGGCCTGTTCGGCTATCTCGGCTATGACATGATCCGGCTGGTCGAGCATCTGCCCAACATCAACCCCGACCCGATCGGCGTGCCCGATGCGATGCTGCTGCGCCCTTCGGTGGTGGCTGTGCTGGACGGGGTGAAGGGCGAGGTGACGGTGCTTGCGCCGGCCTGGGTCAGCTCTGGCCTCTCGGCCCGCGCCGCCTATGCGCAGGCGGCAGAGCGGGTGATGGACGCGGTGCGCGACCTCGACCGCCAGCCGGCCAGTGACAGCCGCAGCCTGAACGAAGCCACCGTGGTGGGCGAGCCGGTGTCGAACTTCACCAAGGATGGCTACAAGGCCGCGGTCGAGAAGGCCAAGGACTATATCCGCGCCGGCGACATCTTTCAGGTGGTGCCGAGCCAGCGCTGGACGCAGGACTTTCCGCTGCCGCCCTTCGCGCTCTATCGCTCCTTGCGCCGCACCAACCCCTCGCCCTTCATGTTCTTCCTGAACATGGGCGGCTTCCAGATCATCGGTGCGAGCCCGGAGATCCTTGTGCGGCTGCGGGATGGCGAGGTGACGGTGCGGCCCATTGCCGGCACCCGCCCCCGCGGCGCGACGCCGGAAGAGGACCGCGCGCTGGAGGCGGATCTGCTGGCCGACCAGAAGGAACTGGCCGAGCATCTTATGCTGCTCGACCTTGGCCGCAACGATGTCGGCCGGGTCGCCAGGATCGGGTCGGTGCATCCGACCGAGAAATTCGTGATCGAGCGCTATTCGCATGTGATGCACATCGTGTCGAACGTCGTCGGCCAGATCGCGGAGGGTGAGGATGCGCTGTCGGCGCTGCTGGCGGGGTTGCCGGCGGGCACTGTGTCGGGCGCGCCCAAGGTCCGCGCGATGGAGATCATCGACGAGCTGGAGCCGGAAAAGCGCGGCGTCTATGGCGGCGGCGCGGGCTATTTCTCGGCCAATGGCGAGATGGACATGTGCATCGCACTGCGCACCGCGGTGCTGAAGGATCAGAAGCTCTATGTGCAGTCCGGCGGCGGCGTGGTCTATGACAGCGATCCCGAGGCGGAATGGCTGGAGACGGTGAACAAGAGCCGGGCGCTGATGCGCGCGGCCGAGGATGCCGGGATCTTCGTGCGGCGCGGGAACGGCTGAGGGCGCGTTTGCGGCCAGCGCCGGGGGTTTTCCACCCCCGGACCCCCGGAGGATATTTGTGCCAAAACGAAGCCTGAAGGGCTTCAGAAGTCCCGCATCAGCACCGCCGAGAGCGGGGCCAGGGTGACGGAGCGGCTTTGGCCGACGGCCCAGTCCAAGAGGGCGGCCAGCGTCTCGGGCCTTGTGCTGGCGGTCACCACGACGGCGCCGCTGCGGCTCGCCTCGAAGGCGGCGCGGTCGAGGTAGCGGCCGATGACGGGGGCGCTTTCCTGCTCGGCATCGAGGCGGCGGAACACCTGCGCCTGCGGCACCGAGGCGTTGGCGGCCAGCTGCGCGGCGGGGTTGAGGCCAATATCCCAGGTCAGCAGCCCATGCCCCTTGTCCGCCGCCAGCAGTACCAGTTGTTCAGCGAGGCGGCGGTCATTCTGCAGGCGCGCAGCCGGGGCATCGAGGACCGCGACGGCTTCAGGGAGGGCTTGCACGAAGGCCTGCCATGAGACTTCCAGATCCGACGGCGTGGCGCCGCGCGGCAGGGCAGCAAGGATTGCCACCTCCTGCCCCGCGGCGCGGTAGGCGCGTGCAGCCTCTGCGGCGCCCGGAGCGGCGGGATCGAGCGCGATGGTCACCGGGAAGGGCAGATCGGCCAGAAGGTCCGCGGCAATGCCGGGGCCAGAGCGGTCGTCGATCAGAACGATGGAGAGCAGCGGGGCATCGGGGGCGGCGTTGAAGACGGCGGCATGGGCGACGAGGGCGGGAAGGGCTTCGGGGGTGAGCTCGGCGGGCGGCTCCGCGCCGGGCAGCGGGCCGGGGAGGACGGCGTCGCCGATCTTCGGCAGCTGGTTGACCTTGATGCCGGGGGCATGGCGGAAGCCGGGCTCGGGGGCGGGGCCCGGGGGGGTGGGTTCGATGGCCGGCAGGGCCTCTGATGCGGGAGGCGCTGTGGGATCAGCCCCTGGAGCCGGGTTGATGGAAGGTTCGGGCTCAGGTTCGCGGGCGGCAGACCCGGCTGCGGACCGTCCGGTTGCGGGCCCATCGGTGAGGGGCGCTTCGGCGGAGGGAGCTTCGGTGGAGGGAGCTTCGGTGGAGGGAGCGGGCAGCGCCGGTTCCGCCCCGCGCTGCGGCAGGGGTTGCACGAGGCCGGGGGCGTTGGCCTCGGGGCGCGCAGAGGCCGTGGCCGAGGCGACAGCGCCGGAGGTTTCGGGCGGGCTTGCGGGCGCCATCGGGGCGGCTGGCGCGGCGCTTGCCGAGGGCTGCGGCGCGGGGGCAGCATCGAGGCCGGCGGTGGTGGGGACATCGGGGGCCGCCTCGGCCGGGCGCGGGGCCGGGCTGGCGGCGGGCGCGGCTTCGGTGCCGGGCAGCGCGGGCGAGACGTCGGGGGCCTCGCGGGCGAACTCGCTGCCATAAGGGGTGGGGATCAGGCTGGCGACGGGGGCGGCGGGGTTCGCGGAGGGGGCTGCAGCGTCGGCGGGTGCGGTCGGCTCGCTTGCGACCTCGGCGGAGGTGTTGGCTGTGGGAGCGGCGACCGGCTCGCTCAAAGCATCGGCGGTCTCCTCGCTTGGGGCAGGCGATGCGGTGTCACTGGCGATTGCGTCGCCAACAGCGGGGTCGGCAGGGGCATCCCCTGCGGGATCGACCGGCGCCGCCTGCGCAGGCGCATCCCCTACCCCGCCCGGCGCTTGCGGAGCCGCGGCAAGCCCAGGCGGCAGGTCAGGCGCCTCGGGCATTGGTTCGGGCATGGCCGGGCCGTTTTCGGCGGCTTGAGGGGGGGCGAGGGTGGGGGCGAGGTCGGCGGAGACCTCGGGTGCAGCGCGGGCTGGCGCGGCGGGCTGAACCTCCGCCACCTGCCCCTGCGGCACGGGCGCGGCGAGCGACAGCACCACCAGCAGCAGCGCCGAGGCGAGCATGCCCCAGATCGCCCCGAACATCACGCCCCTGCCCAGACCCATGCCTGCCCCCCTTACCAGCCCCGCTGCGCCACAGGGGCGCCGGGATCTTGCCATTCCTGCGGGCCCATAACACGGACCGCAGGTCTTCCGCATTCTGCGTCCGTCGCCGCGCGCAGTGCAAGCCCCGCCGCAGCAGCCAAGCGCCCATGCGCCCTTGACCCCGGCGGCCCCGCGGGGGCATCTATAGCCGGACCGGCGGCGGGGTGCATCCCCCAGCCTCCAGACCCAGGCCCCAGACGAAAGCGCGCCCGATGCTTCTGCTCATCGACAACTATGACAGCTTTACCTACAACCTCGTGCATTATCTGGGCGAGCTTGGCGCCGAGGTTCTGGTGCGCCGCAATGACGCGCTGGACGTGCAGCAGGCGATGGCGCTGAACCCCTCGGCCATCGTGCTCAGCCCCGGCCCCTGCGATCCGGCGCAGGCGGGGATTTGCCTGGCGCTGACAGCCGCCGCCGCCGAAACCCGCACGCCGCTGCTGGGGGTCTGCCTCGGCCACCAGACCATCGGCGAGGCGTTTGGCGGCAGGGTGATCCGCGCGCCGCAGATCGTGCATGGCAAGATGGGCACCGTGATCCATGAGGGCAAAGGCGTGTTCGCCGGCCTGCCCTCACCCTTCCAGGCCACGCGCTACCACTCGCTCATGGTGGAGCGCGGCAGCCTGCCCGATTGCCTCGAGATCACCGCCGAGGTCGAGGATGGCACCATCATGGGCCTGCGCCACCGCGAATTGCCGATCGAGGGCGTGCAGTTCCACCCCGAAAGCATCGCCAGCGAGCATGGCCACCAGATCCTGCGCAACTTCCTGGATCTTGCGGCGGTACCGGCATGAGCGACCGGCTGAAGCCGCTGCTGGGGCCCGCCTGTGACCGCCCTCTGACCGAGGCGGAGGCGACCACGGCCTTCGAGGCGCTGTTCGAGGGCGAGGCGACCCCGGCGCAGATCGGCGGCTTCCTGCTGGCGCTGCGCAGCCGGGGCGAGACGGTGGCCGAGATCACCGCCGCCGCCCGGGTCATGCGCAGCAAATGCGTGGCGGTGAATGCGCCAGCGGGGGCGATGGACATCGTCGGCACCGGGGGCGACGGCAAGGGCACGCTGAACATCTCGACCGCGACCGCCTTCGTGGTGGCGGGGGTCGGGGTGCCGGTGGCCAAGCACGGCAACCGGAACCTTTCCTCCAAGTCGGGCGCGGCGGATGCGCTGTCGGCGATGGGCATCAACGTGATGGTCGGGCCGGAGGTGGTGGAGCGGGCGCTGGCCGAATGCGGCATCGGCTTCATGATGGCGCCGATGCACCACCCGGCGATGCGCCATGTGATGGGTCCGCGGACCGAGATCGGCACCCGCACCGTGTTCAACCTGCTGGGGCCGCTGACCAATCCGGCGGGGGTGAAGCGGCAGCTGACCGGGGCCTTCTCGCGCGACTGGATCCGGCCGATGGCCGAGGTTCTGGGCGCGCTTGGCTCCGAGCGGGCCTGGCTGGTGCATGGCGGCGATGGCACGGATGAGCTGTCGATCTGCGGGGTCAGCTGGGTCGCGGCGCTGGAGGATGGCGCAGTGCGCGAGTTCGAGCTGCATCCCGAAGAGGCCGGCCTGCCGGTGCATCCGTTCGAGGCGATCCTCGGCGGGATGCCGGCGGAGAATGCGGTGGCGTTCCGGGCGCTGCTGGCGGGGGCGCCGGGTGCCTACCGCGATGCCGTGCTGCTGAACGCCGCTGCCGCGCTGGTGGTGGCGGAGCGGGCGGCGAGCCTGCCGGAGGGCGTGGCGCTGGCAGCGGAGAGCATCGACAGCGGTGCCGCCGCCGCGCGTGTGGCGGCGCTGGCGGCGCTGTCGCCGCTGGCATGAATGCGCCAGCGGAGGTGGTTGCGGCAGGCTGGGGCCATCTGCCCTTCTTCGCGCGGGACTGGCCGGGGATTGCTGCCCGGCTGGCCTCTGAGCCGGGGCCGGTGCTGCCCCCCGCCCCGCAGCGCTTTGCCGCGCTGGCGCTGACCCCGCGGGATGCGGTGCGGGTGGTGATCCTCGGCCAAGACCCCTACCCCACGCCGGGCCATGCCAATGGCCTCGCCTTCTCGGTGGCGCCTGGGGTGGCGCTGCCGCGGTCGCTGGCGAATATCTACCGCGAGATGGAAGGCGATATCGGCGCGCGCCCGGCGGATGGCGACCTGTCGCATTGGGCGCGGCAGGGCGTGCTGCTGCTGAACACGGCTTTGAGCGTGCCCGCCGGGGCGGCCGGGGCCCATGCGCGGTGGGGATGGGACCGGCTGGCGGCGGAGGTGCTGGCGGATGTCTCGGCGCGGCACCGGGCGGCCTTCCTGCTCTGGGGCGCCCATGCGCAGAAGGCGAGCGCGGCGATTGTGCCGCCGCCGCAGGGTGCGCATCTGCGGATCGAGACGGCGCATCCCTCGCCCCTGTCGGCGCGGCGGGGGTTCTTCGGCTCGCGCCCGTTCAGCCGGATCAATGACTGGTTGGTGGCGGAGGGGGATGTGCCAGTCGACTGGGCGGGGTGACCTGAAAGCCTGTTTCGGCGCGAACAGGGGACTTGCCAGTGGCAAGTCCCCCGCGACGGTTGCCCGGAGGCGCAAGCCGCAGGGCAAGGGGGGTGAAGCTTGGTCCGAACGGCTCCAAATTCTGATGGGCCCGCCCGGGTGGGCACGATTGTGCCCACCCCCCGCAGGGCGGGCACAGCAGAATTTCGTCGACAGCCGAAATTCTGCAAGAGGCCACCGGCGCACCAAGAACGACAAGGGAGCGGAGAGGTCACACCGCCCCTCCCTTCCCAAGCCCGCCCCGCCCCGCTATGAAAGCCGCATGGATATTCTCGACAAGATCAAGCGCTACAAGCTGGATGAAATCGCTGCCGCCAAGGCGGCCCGTCCCCTCGCCGGAGTAGAGGACGCGGCCCGCACCGCGAACCCGCCCCGCGGCTTTGCGGCGGCGCTCGCTGCGGCCTCGGTCACAGGCTATGGCCTCATCGCCGAGATCAAGAAGGCCAGCCCCTCCAAGGGCCTGATCCGCGCCGATTTCGACCCAGCATCGCTGGCCCGGGCCTATGCGGCGGGCGGTGCGACCTGCCTGTCGGTGCTGACCGACAGCCCCTCCTTCCAGGGCGCGCCGGAGTTCCTGACCGCCGCCCGCGCCGCCTGCGATCTGCCGTGCCTGCGCAAGGATTTCCTCTACGACACCTATCAGGTCGCCGAGGCGCGGGCCTGGGGCGGCGATTGCATCCTGATCATCATGGCGAGCGTGTCGGACCAGCAGGCGGCCGAGTTGGAAGCCGCAGCGCAAGCCTGGGGCATGGATGTGCTGATCGAGGTGCATGACGAGGACGAACTGGACCGCGCGCTCGCCCTGCAATCGCCGCTGATCGGCGTCAACAACCGCAACCTCAAGACCTTCGAGGTGACGCTGGACACCACCCGCCGTCTGGCCCCGCGCCTGCCGGCTGACCGGCGGCTGGTCTGCGAAAGCGGCCTCTTCACCCCCACCGATCTGGCGGCGATGGCCGAGGTCGGGGCCCGCTCTTTCCTCATCGGCGAAAGCCTGATGCGGCAGGCGGATGTGACGGCGGCCACCCGCGCGATTCTGGCGAACCCCGTGCAGACCCCGGCAGATGGGGGCACCGCATGACCCTCACCCATTTCGATGCCGAAGGCCAAGCGCATATGGTCGATGTCTCGGACAAGGCGGTGACGGACCGGGTGGCGGTGGCGGAGGGCTGCGTGGTCATGAAGGCTGAGACCTTGGCGCTGGTCATCGCCGGCACCGCGAAGAAGGGCGACGTGCTCGGGGTCGCACGGCTGGCGGGGATCATGGCGGCCAAGAAGACCGCCGACCTGATCCCGCTCTGCCACCCGCTGCCGATCACCAAGGTGTCCGTGGAGCTTACAGCAGACGAAAGTCTGCCCGGCGTGCGCATCACCGCCACCGTCAAGACCACCGGCCAGACCGGAGTGGAGATGGAAGCGCTGACGGCCGTGTCGGTCGCGGCGTTGACGGTCTACGACATGCTCAAGGCCGCCGAAAAATCCATGCGGATAGAGGGGTTGCGCGTCGTTCTTAAAGCAGGCGGCAAATCCGGCCGTTACGAGGCCGCGCCGTGATCTCCGTCGCCGAAGCGCTCGCCCGCGTGCTCGTGCTCGCGCCGAAGCCGGTGCCCGAGCAGGTTGCCCTGCGCGCCGCGGCCGGACGGGTGCTGCTGCATCCAGCGCAGGCCAAGCGCGACCAGCCGCCCTTTGCCGCCTCGGCGATGGATGGCTATGCGATCCTCGAGGCCGACCATGTCCCCGGCGCGGTCCTGACCGTACAGGGCGAGGCGGGCGCGGGGCATGGCTTTTCCGGCATCATCGCCCCCGGAACCGCCGCCCGCATCTTTACTGGCGCGCCAGTGCCGCAGGGGGCGGAGCGCGTCGTGCTGCAAGAGGATGTGACCCGCGAGGGCGACCGCATCGCCCTTGGGGGCAAGCTGGAAGCGCAAACCCATATCCGCCCGCAGGGCGCCGATTTCCGCGCGGGCGATGCCCTGTCCGCCCCCCGCCGCTTGCGGCCGGTGGAGCTTGCGCTGCTGGCCAGCATGAACCTGCCCGAACTTACCGTCGCGCGGCGGCCCGAGGTGGCGATCCTCGCCACAGGGGATGAGCTGGTGATGCCGGGCGAGCAACCCGCGCCCGACCAGATCGTTGCCTCGAACGGCTTTGCGCTGGCGGCAATGGCCGAGGCGGCGGGCGCCAAGGTGCGGATGCTGCCGATCGCGCGCGACAACGAGGCGAGCCTGCGGCAGTGCTTTGCGCTGACGGAGGGGGCGGATGTGATCGTCACCATCGGCGGCGCCTCGGTCGGGGATCATGACCTCGTCGGCAAGGTCGCCGCCGATCTGGGGATGGAGCGCGCCTTCTGGAAGATCGCCATGCGCCCCGGCAAGCCGCTGATGGCGGGCAAGCTTGGCGGCGCGGTGATGCTGGGGCTGCCGGGCAACCCTGTCTCCTCCATCGTCTGCGCGCATCTGTTCCTGCTGCCGCTGCTGGCGGCGATGCAGGGGCTGCCGGGGGTGGTGGCGACGCAGCGCGCGGTGCTGGCCGAGGATCTGCAGGCCAACGGCCCCCGCGCGCATTACATGCGCTCAGCGCTGGAGGCCGGCGACGGCCTGCCCCGCATCACGCCCTTTGCCAGCCAGGACAGCTCGCGCCTGCGGCTGCTGACCGAGGCGGTGGCGCTGCTGATCCGGCCTGCCGAGGATGGGCCCCGCGCGGCGGGCGGCGTGGTCGAGTACATCACGCTATAAGCCGTCGAAACCGTTGACACAAAACGGGAACGCGGTTAGAACATTCGGGAAACGGGCTTGGCCCGGATGCGCGGGGGATAGGCGATGCTGACACGCAAGCAACTGGAACTCTTGGACTTCATCCAGAAACGGATGGACCATGACGGCGTTCCCCCCTCATTCGACGAAATGAAGGAGGCGCTGGACCTGCGGTCGAAATCCGGCATCCACCGGCTGATCACGGCGCTGGAGGAGCGGGGCTTCATCCGCCGCCTTGCCCACCGCGCCCGCGCCATCGAGATCGTGAAACTGCCCGAGGCGATGGAGCGCAGCCGCGCCGCCGCCGCCGCAGAGCCCGCCGCCTTCACCCCCCGCGTGATCGAGGGCGACCGGGTGGACCCGCCCGCCGGGGCCATGTCTGTCGCCGCCATGCATTCGATGGAAGTGCCGGTCATGGGCCGCATCGCCGCCGGTGTGCCGATCGAGGCGATCTCCGAGGTGTCGCACCATATCGCCGTCCCGGGCTCGATGCTTTCGGGGCGCGGCCAGCATTACGCGCTGGAGGTGAAGGGCGATTCGATGATCGAGGCCGGGATCAACGATGGCGACATCGTGGTGATCCGCGAACAGTCCACCGCCGAGAATGGCGATATCGTGGTGGCGCTGGTCGAGGGGGCCGAAGCAACGCTGAAGCGCTTCCGCCGCAAGGGCGGGATGATCGCGCTGGAGGCGGCGAACCCGGCCTATGAAACGCGGATGCTGCCCGACCATGCGGTGAAGGTGCAGGGCCGTCTGGTCGGGCTGATCCGCAGCTACTAAGGACGGGACGGCGCAGGAAGCGCCGTGACTGAGGGGCGGTAACGAGGCTTGGCTCGTTGCGGTCGGGCGCGGTGGTGCCGGATACCAGATGCCTTTCCAGATCATGGTCGGCTCTTGGGCTGATATCAGCGCCCCTTGTTAGCCGATCATCGGTGAGGCCCCACCATAAGTCTCGTCGTAATGCCGTTTCAGCCGCATCAGCGCGATGCGCAGCACGATCTTGCCGGATCGCGCCGACCAGCCCATCCGGCGCTCGGCCGTCTCCAGCCCCTCCAGATAGCAGCAGCAGCGCAGCGCCATGTCGCCAAGGCCGGGACCAAGGTCGCGCAAAGCCGCCGCCACCCGGTCGCGGGCGCGGCGGGGGCCTTCCGCCGGGCCACCCTCGGGCTGAAAGCTGCCGCGGTCGCCGCTGGTGAGGAACCGGTCCCAGTTCTGCGCGACGCGCGGGCCCATCTGCGCCAGCTCGAAATCCTCGCGCAGCCGTTCGGCGGCCGCCACCAGGTCGGGCGTCAGGAACGGCTGGCCATCCTTCTCGCGCCGCCGGGCCAGCACCGCCAGCGGGCTTTCGGCAAGATTGACCCGCAGCCGCCGCGGCTCCTCCCCGCCCGGCTCCATCACCGAGCGTTCGGCCCAGACCCGGTGCTGATCGGCAAAGGGCTGCGGGTCGAACCCCGCCTGCGCCTCGGCAAACCCGCCCGCCTCCTCTGCCAGCATCCGCTTCAGCGCCGCCCGCCCCGCCGCGGTGATCTCATAGATCCCGACCCGGCCCTGCTGGCGGGCGCAGGCGATCCAGTCCTTCAGCGCGAAGGCCTGCGCCGCGGTGCGCTCGGTCACCGCGATGCGGACCGCGCCCTTCAGGACTGCCGCCTTCTCCATGTCGGGCGCGACGGCAAGGATCGCCCCGGGCTCGCACAGCCGGCGCAGCACCCGCCGCGCCTCGCGCAGCACGGTCTGCTCTTCAGGTGCGGCGAGGGGGGTACGGATCGGTGCGCTCATCGGCGGGGTATCCTTGGCTGGGGTGGGGTGGTCGGGGTGGCCGAGCCGCGACAGCGCCTCGTCCACCAAGGGATCGTCGCGGCGGTTCTCGATGCGCCGCACCCGGCGCAGGATCGTCGAGGCGTGGCAGCCCTCGGCCCGCGCAATCTCGCGGATCGACTGGCCACCCTCGATATGCCGCAGATAGAGCCGCGCGCCATCGGGCAGCCAGGCAGGCATCGCCGAAGCGAGCTCCACGGACATGGTCATGGTCTTCCCCCGTATCTGCTGCGGCTGCATCGCCGCAGGTCGTGAACGATTTCAACCGTGGGTTGCAATGGTTACCCGTTCGTTAATCTCCACAGGTCAGAGCCATAATTGTTTCCAAAACATGAACACAGGCCGAAACCAGCGAACGGGGGCAGTGCAATTTGCGCAACGCCCCTACAGGCCATTGCATGGTCCGTCATCACCTTCAGAAAGGGACCAGACATGACCGGCCCAGCTACTCCTCCCGCCACCGAGGCAGCCATGCCCGCCACTCACCCGCTCGCCCTCCTCGTCACCGGGCTGCGCCGCCCGGCGCTGCTGATCCGCGCCGCACGGGCCGGCCTTGTGGAATACAACCGCAACCGCGACCTCAAGCGCTTGATGCGGCTGCCGCATCCACCCGCACCGGAACGGGCACTGGATGCGCTGCTGACCGAGGAGGCGATGCTGGAGGAGACGCGCAAGGCCGGCGATGGCCGCTATTCGGTGGCCCGGCATATCGAGGTGCTGATCGCGATGATGGCAGAGGTGCGGCTGCTGCCACGTCCCGCGACGACAGGGGCGTGACGAAACGTAGCGCATAAAACGAAAGGGCACCCTTCGGGGCGCCCTTTCATTCGTTTCTGATTTCGCAACAAACCTAGAGGAAGGCGTCCGCCATGCCCGCCTTCTTCTGCGCGACATACTCGGCCAGCGCCTCTTCCACGGCCGGATCAATGGCCGGTTTCTGGTAATCCGCCAGCAGCTTCTTCACCCGCTCGGAGGCCAGCGCCACGGTATCGCGCGCGCCCTCCTCCTCCCAGGTCTCGAAGGGTTTGTAGTCCAGAAGGTCGGTGCGCCAGAACGCATCCTTGAAATTCGCCTGCGTATGCGCGCAGCCAAGGTAATGCCCGCTCGGCCCCACCTCGCGGATCGCATCCATCGCCTGCGCTTCCTCATCCACCTGCACCCCGGCGGCGAGGCGGTGCAAGATGCCCAGTTGATCGGCATCCATCACGAATTTCTCGTAGGAGGAGACCAGCCCCCCCTCCAGCCAGCCGCAGGCATGCAGCATGAAGTTCACGCCCGACAGCAGCCCCATATTCAGGCTGTTGGCCGATTCGTAGGCCGCCTGCGCATCGGGCAGCTTCGATCCGCAGAACGCCCCGGCGCTGCGATAGGGCAGCCCCAGCCGCCGCGCCAGTTGCCCCGCGCCATAGGTGATGTGGCTGGCTTCCGGCGTGCCGAAGGTCGGCGCACCGGAGTTCATGTCGATGGACGTCACGAAGGCCCCGAAGATCACCGGCGCGCCCTTGCGCACCAGCTGGCTATAGGCGACCCCCGCCAGCACCTCGGCCAGAACCTGCGTCAGCGTGCCTGCCACCGACACCGGCGCCATCGCGCCACCGACGATGAAGGGCGAGATGATGCAGGCCTGACCCGCCTTCGCATAGACCTCCAGCGCGCCCATCATGATCCCGTCGAAGGTCATCGGAGAGTTGATGTTGATCAGGCTGGTCATCACCGTGTTCTGGCCCACGAACTCCGCCCCGAACAGGATCTTCGACATCTCGACCGAATCCGCCGCCCGGCTGGGTTCGGTGACCGATCCCATGTAGGGCTTGTCGCTGAGGGTCATGTGCGCGAACAGCATGTCCAGATGTCGCTTGTTCACCGGTACATCGGTCGGCTCGCAGACGGTGCCACCCGAATGATGCAGCCATTTCGACATGTAGCCGAGCTTCACGAAGTTGTTGAAATCCGCCATCGTCGCGTAGCGCCGCCCGCCCGAGGCATCGCGCACGAAGGGCGGGCCATAGACCGGGGCCAGCACCAGCGACCGCCCGCCAATCTCCACCGTCCGCTCAGGGTTGCGCGCGTGCTGCACGATGCGGTTTGGCGCCGTCGCGCACAGTTGCCGCGCAAGGCCGCGCGGGATCCGCACCCGCTCACCCTGCACATCCGCCCCCGCCGCGCGCCAGAGCTCCAGCGCGCCCGGATTCTCGACGAAGTTCACCCCGATCTCGGCCAGGACCGTCTCGGCATTGCGCTCGATGAGCTCCAGCGCCTCCTCGTTCAGGATCTCGAGGTTGGGGATGTTGCGTTCGATGAACCGCGCGGTCTCGAAATGCACCGCGCTGCGCTCTGCCCGCCGCGCCGCGCCGCCCCCGCCCCGCGCCCGCCGTCCTGCCTGTTCATTCATCGCACCAGTCCTCCATCACGGGCTTTGCCAAAGGTTCTACTCCGATCCGGCGCCCCTCGATGTCGGTTTCCGGCATCCGGCACCAAAAAACGACATGCGCCCCCGCCCGGCTCCCCCTCTTCTTTGCTCAAGTATCCCCGGGGGGAGGCCGAAGGCCCGGGGGGCAGGCAGCCCCCCGTCCGCGGCTGGCCAAAACACCGCGCGGGCCTCTTGCACGCCAGCGGGGAAGGCCATATTCCCCATTCATGACCCAGCATGATCGCCTCCTCATCATCGACTTCGGATCGCAAGTCACGCAGCTCATCGCCCGGCGCCTGCGCGAGCTGAATGTCTATTGCGAAATCCATCCCTTCCAGAAGGTGACCGATGCCTTTCTGCAGGACTTCGCGCCTCGCGCGGTGATCCTGTCGGGCGGGCCGGCCTCGGTCTTCGCGGAAGGCGCGCCGATGCCGCCCGAGGGCGTGTTCAACCTTGGCGTGCCGGTGCTTGGCATCTGCTACGGCCAGCAGGTGATGATGCATTGCCTTGGGGGCCGCGTCGAACGCGGCCACAAGACGGCCGAGTTCGGCCGCGCCTATGTGACGCCCGAGCCCGAGGCGCTGCCGCTGCTGGAGGGCTGGTTCGCCGAGGGGCGCGAGCAGGTATGGATGAGCCATGGTGATCATGTCTCCGCCATCGCGCCGGGGTTCCGGGTGTTCGGCACCTCGCCCAACGCCCCCTTCGCCATCACCGCCGACCCGGACCGCCATTTCTACGCCGTGCAGTTCCACCCCGAGGTGCATCACACCCCCAAGGGCGCGAAGCTCTACGAGAATTTCGTGCGGCTGGCCGGCTTCAAGGGCGACTGGACAATGGACGCCTACCGCGACGAGGCGATCCGCAAGATCCGCGAACAGGTGGGCGATGCCAAGGTGATCTGCGGGCTTTCGGGCGGCGTCGATTCCTCGGTGGCCGCCGTGCTGATCCATGAGGCGATCGGCGACCAGCTCACTTGCGTCTTCGTCGATCACGGGCTGCTTCGGCTGGGGGAGGCGGAACAGGTGCTGACCATGTTCCGCGACACCTACAACATTCCGCTGATCCATGCCGATGAATCGGACCTGTTCCTTGGCGAGCTGGAGGGCGTGTCCGACCCCGAGGTCAAGCGCAAGACCATCGGGCGGCTGTTCATCGACGTGTTCCAGAAACACGCGCATGAGGTGGGCGGCGCGAAATTCCTGGCCCAAGGCACGCTCTATCCCGACGTGATCGAATCGGTCAGCTTCTCGGGCGGGCCCTCGGTCACCATCAAGTCGCACCACAATGTCGGCGGGCTGCCGGAAAAGATGGGGTTGAAGCTGGTCGAGCCGCTGCGCGAGCTGTTCAAGGACGAGGTCCGCGCCCTGGGCCGCGAGCTTGGCCTGCCCGAAAGCTTCATCGGCCGCCACCCCTTCCCCGGCCCCGGCCTTGCGATCCGTTGCCCCGGCGAGATCACCCGCGAGAAGCTGGAGATCCTGCGCCAGGCCGATGCGGTCTATATCGACCAGATCCGCAAGCATGGGCTCTACGACGAAATCTGGCAGGCTTTCGTGGCGATCCTGCCGGTGAAGACCGTGGGCGTGATGGGCGACGGGCGCACCTATGAATTCGCCTGCAGCTTGCGCGCCGTGACCTCGGTCGACGGGATGACGGCGGATTACTACCCCTTCACCCATGACTTCCTGGGCGAGACGGCGACGCGGATCATCAACGAGGTCCGCGGCATCAACCGGGTGATGTATGACATCACCTCGAAACCGCCGGGAACGATTGAGATGGAATAAGGCGGGCGAGATGGAATGACGGCCCGCCCGCTGCCCCTCGGGCGGCGGCCTGCCTGCGCGAGACATGTTGACTCAGTCATCATTTTACGATCTTGATTGTGCCAACATTCAGGAGCGGCAGCATGATCCCGGCCGAAGACATCGACGCCCTGCGCGCCTTCAACCGCGCCTATACCAACCGGCTGGGGCTGCTTGACACAAGGCTCGACAATAGCCCCTTCACGCTCAGCGAGGCGCGGGTGCTCTACGAGCTTGCGCACCGCACCGATCCGACGGGGGCAGAGCTTGCCCGCACGCTGCGCATGGACCCGGGCCAGATCAGCCGCACCATCAAGCGCTTTGTCAGCCGCGGTCTCGTCGCCGCGCGGGATGACCCCGCGCATGGCCGCCATCAGCTGCTGTCGCTGACCGAGGCGGGGCGCAGCACCTATGCCGCGCTGGAGCAAAGCACCCGCACTGCCATGGGCGCGCTGCTGGAGGCGCTGCCGCCCGTCCGCCGCGACAGCCTGCGCCGCGCGGCGGAGACGCTGACCCGCATCTTCGAGGACGGCGCCCCGCCGCAGCCGGTGCTGCGCGGTCTGCGGCCCGGCGATCTCGGCCTCGTCGCCTCGCGGCAGGCGGTGCTCTACGCCCGGGACTATGGCTGGACTGCCGAGTTCGAGGCGCTGGCGGCGCGCATCCTGGCCGATTTCCAGAGCAACTTCGATCCGGCCTGCGAGGATGCCTGGATCGCCGAGATCGACGGGCAGATGGTCGGATCCGTCTTCCTCGTGCGCGGCGAGGCGGGGGCGGGCAAGCTGCGGCTGCTCTATGTGGAGCCTGCGGCGCGCGGTCAGGGCATCGGCGATCTGCTGGTGCGGACCTGCATCGCGCGGGCGCGGGCCGCAGGCTACACCCGGCTCGACCTCTGGACCAACTCTGTGCTGGGTCCCGCGCGCCGGATCTATCAGCGCACCGGCTTCGTACTGGTGGAGGAGGCGCCGCATCATTCCTTCGGCCATGACCTGATCGGTGAGAGCTGGTCGCTGGCTCTGTAGGGCTCAGCTATCGCCCGGCAGTAGCCCCAGCCCGCGCAGATAGATGCCGATGCCGGTTTCCAGCAGGTCTTCTGGCGGGAACGGGCCGCGGGCGCCGGGGGTGCCGCGGGCGAAGAGCTCTACCACCCCGTGGCTCATCGCCCATATATGGGCCGAAACCATGCTGGCGGGCGGGCGCCGCCCCTCGGGCAGATGCTGGCTCAGCGCTGCGGCGGCGCGGGTCAGCACGGCCTGAGCGCGGGCGGTGGCGGCCGAGAGTTCGGGCGTGGTCTCCGGCGCAATGCCGCTTTCGAACATCGCCATGTAATGCCCCGGAAACCGCCGCGCGAAAGCCAGATAGGCCCGCCCCGTCGCCTCGAAGGCCGCAAGCGACGAAGGTTTGCCACCGTTCCAGGCATGGTCCATCAGGTCGGCGAAGATGCCAAAGCCCTGCCGCGCGCATTCCGCGATCAGGTCCTCGCGCCCGGCGAAGTGGCGATAGACGGCAGCGGGCGTCACCCCCGCCGTCTTCGCCGCCTCGGACAGCGTAAAGCCCTGCGGCCCCTGCGCCTCAATCAGCGTCAGTGCCGCCTCGACCAGCGCCTGCCGCAGGTTGCCGTGATGGTAGCCCTGCTTGCCCATCAGCCGGCTTTGCCCTCGCGCCCCGAAGGACTGGCCGCCATCACCTCGGCCGGCATGATCTCGGGCCCGCCGCAGACCTTGGTGTCGATGGTACCGATGGCGTCCAGATCCTTGCCCGGATAGTCCACCGCCAGCAGCAGCGTCTGGATCGCGGCGATGCGGGCGCGGTCCTTGTCGTCGGACAGCACCACCGTCCAGGGCGCGCCGGCCAGATGGCTCAGCGCCATCGTCTCGGCAATGGCGGCGCAGTACGTGTCCCATTTCTTCAGCCCCTCAACGTCGATCCAGCTGAGCTTCCACTGCTTCAGCGGGTCCTTGGCGCGGTCGAGGAAGCGGCGCAGCTGCTCGGCGCGGCTGACCTCCAGCCAGATCTTCACCAGGGTGATGCCCTCATCCACCAGCATCCGTTCGAAATGCGGCAGTTGCTGGAAGAACTGGCCGCGCTGCACCGGGGTGCAGAAGCCGAAGACCTGCTCGACCACGCCGCGGTTGTACCAGCTGCGGTCGAAGAGGGCGACCTCGCCCGCTGCGGGCAGCCAGTCGACATAGCGCTGGAAATACCACTGGCTCGCCTCGCGCTCGCTCGGCTTGGGCAGGGCGACGATATAGGCGTTGCGCGGGTTAAGGTTCTCGCGCATCCGCTCGATGGTGCCACCCTTGCCGGCGGCGTCGCGGCCTTCGAAGAGCACGCAGACGCGGCCGCCCGTGGCCTTCTGGCCGGCCAGCATCTTCACCAGCTCGATCTGCAGCTTCTCCATCTGCGCGTCATAGTCCTTGCCGGACATCTCTTCGGCATAGGGGTAGCTGCCGGACAGCATGTCCTTCTTGCCAGCCTTTTCGATGGCGTGGCGCAGTTCCTTGGGGGCCTCGTCGTTGTAGAAGCTCAGGATATCGGCAACGAAGGGGATCTCGGTCGGGGTCTTGTCAGACGGCATCGGGCACCTCGAAGTTTCGCACCAGTATGGCGATTGGGGCACCAGCCGCAATGGAGCCCGCACCGGAGTCCTTTGCGGCGGGGCCTCAGCGCAGCCCGGCGCGGGCGGCGGCGCGGTCGATGACAGAGACGACCGCTTCAGGGTCGGCATGGTGCGGCATGTGGCCGACGCCCGGCAGCACGGTCAGCCGCGCCCCCGGCACCTCGCGCGACAGGGCGCGGGAATGGATGTCGAGCCAGACGGTCCGGTCGGCATCGCCGTGCAGCACCTCGACCGGCATGTCGATTGCCGGATACTGCCGCGATTGCGCCGCAAGCTCGTCCTTCAACGTGGCGCGCTGCTGCGCATTGGCGGCCAGCGTCTTGCGCGAGGCGGACATAAGCGGGCCGAAATGCTCGGCATAGCCCTCGGGCTCGGATTGCGGGGCAAAGACGCCCTCAACCATGCCGTTCACCGTGTCCGCCGGTACCAGCGCGGCGATGGCAGGCACCGCGACGACGCGGCCCACGGCCGAGGAGGTGACCCGGTAGAACAGCGACAGATCCCCCTCCCACGGATGCGAGGCGGCGGCGAGCGTGACAAGGCCCGCGACGTTCTCGGGCCGATGCACCGCCCAAGCCAGCGCGACGGAGCCACCATAGCTGTGCCCCACCACCAGCGGCCGGTCGGCCCCCAGCTCCACCGCCAGATCCGCCAGCAGCTCTGCCTGCTGCGCCAGCGTGCCGCCACCGGGCAATGCGTCGGAATAGCCAAAGCCGGGGCGGTCAGGCACGATCACGCGGTAGCGGTCGCTGAGCCGGCCCACCAGATCGAAGGTCATGTCGCGGCCAGAGCCGGAGGCGCCGTGGATCAGCACCAGATCCGGCCCCTGCCCCGCCACCACCACATGCAGCCGGTGCCCGCCCACGGTGACGAACTGGCCCTGCGGCGGGTTGGCGGCGCGCGTCGCCGCCTCGCGCGAGGCGGCGCAGGCGGTCAGCCCGAAGCTGGCCAGCAGCGCAAGGGCTGCAGCGACACGGCCCATCCTACGCCGCGGCCGGCGTGCCGATATCTGCGAGCTCGAACGGGGTGGTTTGGTAGATTTCGTTGATCCAGTTTCCATAAAGCAGATGTGCGTGGCTGCGCCACCGGTTCAAGGGCGGGCGCGCGGGATCGTTACCGGGATAGTAATTCATCGGCACATTGATGGGCTTACCGGCCGCGGTGTCGCGGTCATATTCCTCTTTCAGCGTGCCGGTGTCGTATTCGAAATGGTTGAAGATATAGAGCGCGCGGTGCGCCTCATCCTGCACCAGACAGGGGCCCACCTCATCCGACCCCAGAAGCGTCACCAGCCCCGGCGCGGCGTCGATCTCGGCCTGGCGCATCTCGGTCCAGCGGCTGACCGGGATCACGAAATCATCCGAAAACCCGCGCAGCAGCGGCGAGGCGGGCGCGAGGTTCTGGTGGCGGAAACAGCCGAAGGCCTTGGCCGGCAGGATGTGCTTCTGGACCCCGTGGAAATGCCAGATCATCGCCATCCCGCCCCAGCAGACGCCAAAGGTGGAATGCACATGGGTCTGGGTCCAGGCAAAGACCCGGGCCAGTTCTTCCCAATAGGTGACGTCCTCGAAGTCCAGATGCTCGATCGGCGCGCCGGTGATGATGAGGCCATCGAACTTGTCGCCGCTCGCCTCCACCTCGGCGAAGGGGCGGTAGAACTCTTCCATATGCTCGGCGGCGGTGTTGCGCGTCTCATGGTCGGTCATGCGGATCAGCGACAGGTCGATCTGCAGCGGCGTCGCGCCGATCAGCCGGGCGAACTGGTTCTCTGTCTGGATCTTCTTGGGCATCAGGTTCAGCAACCCGATGCGCAGCGGCCGGATATCCTGCATCGCCGCCCTGCCCGGCGACATGACCATGACGCCCTCTGCCGACAGGATGTCGAAGGCGGGAAGCGTCTCGGGCAGGGTGATGGGCATGGTGCTCTCCTTCAGAGCTGGCGGAACGGGCAGAGCAGGTCAGATAAGCCGTGCGGGCCGCGCACTCAAGCCCTGCGATCCAGCGCGGTCGCCACCAAATCGGTGAAGTCCTGGGCGCTGCGCAGGCGGGCGACGTCCTCGGCGCGGACCTTCAGGCCCCAATTGGTCGCCATCGCGGCATAGCGGGGCTGGCGATGGGCCAGCGCGCGGGCATAGGTCCAGCGCACGAAGGCATCGGGATCGACGGCGGCTTCATCGGCGCCGGTCTCGGCCAGATAGTCGGCCCAGGCGGCGTGCAGGAAGGCGGGTTGGTAATACATCGGCTTCGGGGCGCGGTCGAAGCGGCGGACGAGTTCGGCGGTATGCGCGTCGGACCCTTCGATCCAGATCATCAGCGTGTCTTGCGACAGCGCCGTCAGCACCGGGTCGGCGGGGTCATGCGGGTTCACCACCTCGCAGATGCTGCCGCCGGAATCGCAGACGAAATTCGGGTAGCCATAGATCCCTTGCGCGCGGCGGGCGAAGTGGCCGGTGTCGAGCAAGGCCGCGATCTCGGCCAGCCGGTGCTGCTCTTGCCGCTGCATGTATTCGGCGAAGGGCAAGCCGCCCTTGGCCGGGTCGCCCGGCTTGCCAAGGTAGGTGGAAAGCGGCGCCAGATTGTCGAAGGTGATGTTGGACGCGATATAGACGCTGTCGGTCATCAGCAGCTCGCGCAGCAGCGGAACCTTCATCGCCTCGCGCTTGAAGTTGTCGGCGATATGCTCGCCCATGTAGCGGGTGCCGATGCGGTAATCGACGGAGTAGTGGAACCAGTCCCCGCCCTCACGCAGCAGGTTCGCAAGGTGGGTCTTGCCAAGGCCGGACATGCCGAACAGCAGCACCCGCTTGTCCGGCGCCGCCCGCCACTGTGCCGCATCCGCATAGATCATCGCCGCCCCCTGCCCGCTTCTTAAGGGGGATTTAACCTTGCCCCGCCGCAGGGTCACGGCTTTTCTGCAGGGCGGCGCGCAGCCGAAAGACCCGCCCGTCGATCACGATGAGCCCCGCGGCCAACAGCGCGAAGCCCAGATAGGCGCGCAGCGGCAGCGCCTCGTCGAACATCACCGCGCCAAGGACGATGGCGACCGGCGCGACCAGCAGCGTCACAAGGCTGAGGTTGCCCGCCCCCGCCATCTGCATCACCCGGTAGTAAAGGACGAAGGCCCCCGCCGTGGCGATCACCGACAGGTAGAAGAGCGCGCCCCAGGTGGCCGGCGCAAGGTCCAGCGGCGGCGGCCCCTCGACCAGCAGCGCGGCGGGCACCATCACCAGCGCGGCGGCCGTCAGCATCCCGGCGGCGGCAAGTTCCGGCGCCATGCCGCGGGTGGTCACGCGGCCAAAAGCCCCGGCGAAGGCATAGCTCAGCGCCGCCCCCAGCACCGCCAGTTGGCCGAGCGAGCTGGGGTCGAACCGCGCCAGCGCGCCGATGCCGATGGCGACAGCCACCCCCGTGAAGCCCAGAAAGACGCCCGCGCCCTTGCGCAGCCCCAGCCGCTCATCCCGGAACACCGCCGCGGCAACGGCCACCCCAAGGATCGCGGTGGCGGCATTCAGGATCGCCGCCAGCCCCGAGTCGATCCGCGTCTGGCCCCAGACGATCAGCGTGAAGGGCAGCGCGTTGTTCAGCAGGCCCATGACCATGAACGCCGCCCAGACCCGCGGCCCCCGCGGCAGTGCGATCCCGCGCAGCGCCACCACGCCCCACATAACCAGCGCGCCGATCCCGACGCGGAAGGCCACGGTGGTCAGCACCCCCACCTCGGCCAGCGCCAGCCGGTTGGACGGGAAGGAGCCGCCCCAGATCAGGGCGAGCGCGGCCATCAGGGCCCAGGCGAGGGGGGAGATCGTTGTCTGTTTCATGATGGGCGGACGCTAGGCCCGTGCCGGCCGCTCCGCCACCCGGATCTTGTGCCAAATACAAAAGGGCAAAAGCAAAAGGCCCCGCCGGAGCGGGGCCTTTCCAGACCGGCGCAGGACGCCGTATCAGAAGCTGTAGCCGACCCGGAACCCAAGGGCGACGCCCTCGTTGTCCTTGAAATCGCCGAAGGTGGTGCCAGCCGGATAGGCCAGCTGCGTTGCCTCGGTCTCGGTATCCCCCAGCCAGATATAACGCACACCGCCGGTGATCTTCATCGGGCCGCGCGTATAGGTCGTGGCAAGGCCCACCGAGGTGGCGCCGTCGGTCGGGCCGAGGTTGCCCGAGAAGCCGCCGATGGCATCTTCATAGCTGGCAGTGATCGCCCCGGACCAGGTGTCATTGAACTTGCGGCCCAAGCCGATACTGTAGGTCACGGTGTCGCCATCGTAATCAACCAAGTTGTCAAGGAACGCCTGGGTATAGAGCGGAGGCGCGATCTTGAACTCGGACCAATCCACCCAGCGGACCGAACCGAACAGCAGCGTATCGGCCGCGATCCCGGTCTGCGCTTCAAGGAGCAGCGATTGTGGGATAGTGGTCGTGAATTCGTTCTGCTGCACGAGCGCCCCAAACGATACGCTTTCCTGCACGCGGAAGTCATGGTCGATGGCCGAATTATAGGTCAGCGCGACGCGGGCGGCGATCTCGGGCTTTTCCCAGGCAACACCCAGCACGTAGCCAAAGTCGGTCTCTTTCTTGGACTTCATGTCATAGCCGTTGAACAGCGAAACCTCGCCCTCGGTCTGCACGGCGCGCAGGCCGCCGATCACCGAGAAGGACGGCGTCGCCTTATAGCGCAGCAGTCCCGTCAGGGCATGGCTGTCGATGGTGGCGGTGGACCCGGCATAGGAATAGCCGGTTCCCGTGGCGTAGTCGACATCGGCGCCAATAGGCTCATCGAGGATCAGCGCGAAGTCCAGCTTGTCCGTCAGCGCGGTTTTCACCGCCAACGACCAGGTGGTGTAATCCCCCGCCATGTCGCCCGACGAGTTGCCAGCCGGCGTGGTCAGCGGAACCTGCTGCACACCGCTGACATCGGGCGAAACGCTGCCGAGGCTGAACTCGACATAGTTGCCCTGTTCGAACAGGATTGCGACAGATTGGGTCGAACGCTCGATGCCACCGGCAAAGGCCCCCGTTGCAGTCAGAGCCGTGGCGCTGACCGTCATCAAGACACGTCTCATATTTAGAACCTCATCCCTACGAGTTCACTTGTAACGTCCACGTAACCGGCCCTTGCGTCAATCAATGACGTGACGTCGCGACATGGCTGCGTTGCAATTTTTGCAATGCAGAAAAATCCCCATATATTTGCGGCAGCGCAGCATTCAGGCCGCCACCTGTGGCACGGGGCGCCGCCCTGCCCGCGCATCGGCGGCCAGGTTGATCCAGTTGGCGCCGAAGATGATCGCGCCGCCGGCAAAGACCCAGATGTCCAGCGGCTCGCCATAGAGCAGCATCCCCACCACCCCGATCAGCGGCAGGCGCAGGAAGTCGATGGGCGTGACGATGGAGGCAGGCGCCAGCGACAGCGCCGTGGTCAGGCAGTAATGCGCGCCGAGGCCCGACAGGCCGATCACCACCAGCGGCAGCCAGCTGGCCGGGGCGGGCCAGGTCATCTGCCCATCCCACAGCGCAAAGACCAGCGCCAGCCCCAGCTGGATCGCGCAGAGCCAATGCAGGATGCCAAGTGTGGTCACCTTGCGCGTCAGCCGTTTGGTCACGATGGCAGAGCCCGCAAAACCAAGCGCCGCGCCAAAGGCGGCAATGATCCCGGGGCTGAAGCCGCCCACGCCCCAGGGTCGCGCCACCAGCAAGATGCCGGCAAAGCCGATGGCCGCCGTCAGCAGCTTGACCGGCATCAGCCGTTCGCCCAGCAGCAGCGGCGCCGCCAGCGCCACCATGATCGGGTAGGAAAACTCCACCGCGAACAGCTGCGCCAGCGGGATCAGCGTCAGCGCATAAAGCCACAGGTTCTGCCCGGCGAAATGCGCCGAGTTGCGTAGAAGGTGCTGGCCCATGAAGCGCGGCGCCAGTTCCTCCCGCCGCCGCAGCGTCAGCGCGATGGCATCGACGATGATAAGGCCCAGAAGCGAGCGCCAGAGCATGATCTCGAAGGTGTCGAGCTGCCCCTGCACCTCGCGGCCCGCGACCGCCATCGCCGAAAAGCCGAAGATCGCGCCCAACATCCACAGCGCGGCCAGAAGCGGTCGGTGCTGGGTTCCGCGCGCGGGCGCAGGGTATTCAAGGTTTGTGGATGTCATTACGCGTCCCCCCGACATCGGACTTGTCGGGCGGGCCCTGGGAAATGTCCAGCCTAGCCGGTGCGTGGAAAATCGCGCTGTATCCCGATGGTCGCACGGAACCAGTCCGAGGCGCGGTTGCGCGCCTGATGCGCTGCGAAGGCCGCCGCATCGACAAAAGTTTCATTGACGCTCCAGACGAGCGGGTCTTCGGTCTGCTCGATCGAAAACCGGACGCATCCCGGCTCGGCCAGTGTCAGCCGCACATGCTCGGGCAGATACTGCGCCACCGTTTCCGACTCGGCGGCATCCTTGCAGCGCAGCCAGCCGTTCAGATGGACCAATTGCGACTCCGTCACCGGAACAGTACCAGCGCCCCGGCGCTCCACGCCACGCGGGTGCGGGTGCCGATGTCGAGCACCGGGCGGCCAAAGACGTTGCGCATGGAGATCCGCACCGGGCTGTCCACCCCGTCGAGCCGGACGTCGTAATAGGTCATGTCGCCGTAATAGACGACCTCCTCGATGGTGCCGGGGGTCTCGCGCTCGGTGGTGGTCTGGCCTTCATAAAGCATGGTCAGCGTCTCGGGCCGGAAGCCCACGCTGGTCTCACCGCCGGTGATGGCGCCCGGCGCTTGCGTCGCGTCGATCTCGGTCTGGCCAAGCCCCTGCACGTCGATGGCGATGCGGCCCGCGGCCTCGGTCAGCACGCGTGCCGGAAGGAAGTTCATAACGCCGATGAAATTGGCCACCTGCCGCGAGTTCGGGCGGCGATACAAAGTCTCCGGATCGGCCAGTTGCGCGATCTGCCCCTCGAACATCACCGCGATGCGGTCCGACATCACCAGCGCCTCTTCCTGGTCATGGGTCACCAGAATGAAGGTGATGCCCACCTGCCGCTGCAGGCGGATCAGCTCCACCTGCATCTGCTCGCGCATCTTCTTGTCCAGCGCCGACAAGGGTTCATCCAGCAGCAGCACCTTGGGTTTGAGGATCAGCGCCCGTGCCAGTGCCACGCGCTGCCGCTGCCCGCCAGACAGCGCATGAGCGGCGCGCTTGCCATAGCCCTTGAGGCCGACCATCTCCAGCGCCTCTTCCACACGGCGGGCCTTCTCGGCACTGGTGCCACCCTCGCGGCGCAGGCCGAAGCCCACGTTCTGCTCTACCGTCAAATGCGGGAAGATGGCGTAGGACTGGAACACCATGTTCGTGGGCCGCACGTTCGCCGGCACATCGGCCATGTGCTTGCCATCAATCAGCACCGCGCCGGACGAGATATCCTCGAACCCGGCAATCGTCCGCAGCAGCGTGGTCTTGCCGCAGCCCGACGGCCCCAGCAGCGAGAAGAACTCACCCGCCTTGATGGTGGCGTTGATCCCGCGCAGCGCGTGGTAATCGCCGTAATATTTATGCACGTCCCGGAACTCGATCATCGTCGGGCGCGAGGCGATGGGCGCAGGGGCGGCGTGGGGGACGGTGTTCACAGGAAGCCTCCGGTATCCTTGGCGCCGGTCTTCTTCAGCCCGCGGCGGCGGAAATATTCAGCGATGGTCAGCAGCAGCACCGACAGCGCGACAAGAATGGTGCCAAGCGCCATGATCGCCGGGATCTGCTTGGGGAAGCGCAGCTGCGAGTAGATATAGACCGGCAGCGTCGGCTCCGACCCGGCAAGGAAGAAGGCGATGATGAATTCATCGAGGCTGATGGTGAAAGAGATCAGCAGCGAGGATATGATCCCCGGCATCACCAGCGGCAGGGTGATCAGCCGGAAGGTCGACAGCTTGCTCTCGCCCAGATCATAGGCCGCCTCCTCCAGCGACTTGTCGAGGCTCTGGAACGCCGCCGAGAGGATCGCGATGGCAAAGGGCGTGCAGATCAGCGTGTGGCCAAGGATCACCGTCCAGATCGCAAGGTCGATCCCGATCCCCAGCAGCACCATCAGCAGCGACATGGCCACGATCACCTCGGGCAGCACCAGCGGCAGCATGATCAGCCCCATCAGCCCGCCCTTGCCCGGAAACTCATACCGGGTCGAGGCGCGTGCGGCGAAGATCCCCAGCGTCGTCGCCAGCACGGACGATGACACTGCGATGATCAGCGAGTTCTTCAGCGCCAGATGCAGGGTGGGCAGATCCGCCAGCGCGGCGAACCATTTGGTGGTAAAGCCGCGCAGCGGGAAAGAGATGATGGTGGCATCGTTGAAGGCGAAGATCGGCAGCAGCACGATCGGCGCATAGAGGAAAATCAGATAAAGTATGGCGTAAAGGCGCAGACCCTGACCCTTCATCCGCGGCTCTCCTTCCGGCGTCTCGCACCCGTCATTTCTTCACCCGCAGGAACCGGGCGTTCAGCAGCACGAAGGCCAGCGCCACCACCGTCACGATCAGCATGGCCGACACCGCCAGCGCCGAACCCAGGGGGCGGTTGTCCTGATCGAGCATCTGGCTTTGGATCAGGTTGGCGATCATCGGGATCTTGCCGCCGCCGATCAGCTGCGGGGTCACATAGTCGCCAATGGTCGGGATCAGCACGATCAGCACCGCCGCCACCACGCCCGGCATCGCCAGGGGCAGCGTCACTCGCCAGAAGGTCATGATCCGCGATTCGCCCAGGTCCTGCCCGGCCTCGAGCAGCGAGCGGTCGATCTTCTCCAGTGCCACGAAGATCGGCAGGATGGCGAAGGGCGCATAGGCATGGGCCAGCGTCAGGACGATGGAGTTGACGTTATACAGGATGAAGGTCAGCGGCTCGTCGATCAGCCCCAGCGAGGTCAGGCCAGAGTTGATGACACCGTTATAGCCAAGGATCACCTTCCACAGGAACACCCGGATCAGGTAGCTGGTCCAGAACGGGATGGTGATCAGGAACAGCCACAAGGACTTGCGGTCGGGCGCGACGTGGAAGGACACGTAATAGGCCACCGGAAAGGCCAGGATCACCGTCACCGCGGTGACCATCATGGAGACGGACAAAGACCGCATCATCACCGCGCGGTAGATCGGCTGCGTCCAGGTGGTGATGTAATTGTCGAAGGTGAACTCCCAGACCAGCCGGGTCACGGAATCGCCGTCGGTCAGGAAGGAATAGGCCAGGATTGTCGCCAACGGCGCGACGAGCAGCAGCAGCGCGTAAAGCGCGGTGGGGCTGATCAGCGTGTATCCGGCGAAAGCCTCGGTCCGCCGGAAGCGGTCCCACCACGATTTTTCTTCCATGCCGCCCCGGTCCCCCGCGTCACCTGCCGCGCCGTGTTGGGCTCAGTTTGCACAGGACAGGGCGCGTGAAAAGGCCCCAATCGCCGGGACTTGCCCCCGCGGCGCGTGAAGCTTTGGCAGACGCCTAGAATTTGGGCGGCGGAGAAGGGCTCAATCGCGGCTTCGGGCGCTGGAGGTTTGCCGCAGGTCGGCAGCGTGGCCATTGAGCAGGTTCAGCACCCCCGGCGGCAACCCCGCCCCGCGCAGCGCCTCTATCAGGCCCAACATGGCGCGCGGGGTCGCGCGCGGGCTCACCAAGACCAGCGCATGGCCCGAGGCGAGCAGCACGCCAAGCTTCGCAGGTTGAGGCAGGGTGAAGCGCAGCAGCAGCGGCGCAGCGGGGGCCGTATGCGGCGCCAAAGGCACCTCCAGCCCCGCCTCGGCCATCAGCCCGGCGCGCATTTCAGTTGGCAGAGCCGCCCACTCCGGCGCAGCAGCTGCAGCCACCGCCATCGCCCGCGCCAGATCCTCGGGCCCCGCCAGCACCCGGCGGCCGCGCGGCCCGCCCGCCATCCGCTGTGACAGCGGCGCGCGCCAGGCCCCTCCCACAAAATGCGTCAGCCGCCGTTCGGAAAGATCACCGTCCACCCGGGTCAGACCGGCAGATCGCCGGGCGGCCGCGCCAGCAGCCGCGCCAGCGTCGCCAAGGCGGCGGCATAGCGCTCTTCGCTCACACCCGCCGCCACCGCGATCCGCACCGCATTCGGCGCATGGCCATCCTGCAGCGCGTATTCATCGGCAGAGCGGATCAGCACCCCCGCCCCTTCCGCCTCGCGCGCAAAGGTAGAGGCGCGCCAGCCGATCGGCAGCCGCAGCCACAGGAAGGAAAGCCCCGGTTGCCAGGACAGGTCATAGCGGCCAAGCGCGTTCACCGCCGTGGTCAGCCGCCGCGCATAGACGGCATTGACCCGGTCGCGCAGTTCCGCCGCCCGGCCGGACACCAGCAGGTCGGTAACGATATCGGTCAACGGGCGCGCAAGGCCAAAGAAGCTGTGCTGTGCCGTCAACCGCCCGGCCTCGCCCATGCCGCGCGGGGTGACGATAAAGCCCATCCGCAGACCGGCCGAGACCGATTTCGACAGGCTGGTCACATGCCACACCCGTTCCGGCGCCAGCGCGCGCAGGGCAGGCTCGGCCCCGCCGGGGACGGAATAGCAATCATCCTCGATGATCTGCAGGTCATGGGCACGGGCCACCGCCACGATCTCTTCGCGCCGTTCCAGCGGCATCCGAACCGTCGTGGGGTTCTGCGCCTCCGGCGTCAGGAACAGGATCCGCCCGCCATGGCGCCGGCAGGCCGCATCCAGCGCATCGGCGCGCAAGCCCTGCCCGTCCATCGCCACCGGCACCATCTCGGCCCGGTTCAGCCGTGCGGCATGGCGAAAGCCCGGATAGGCCAGCTCTTCGGCGAACACCACGGGTCGGTCGCCGCGCAGGCAGCATTGCAACACAAGGTTCATCGCCGATTGTCCGCCATGTGCGGGTACAATCTCATCGGCATCGAAGGCGCCAAGCACCCTGCCCTGCAGCCATGCGGCCAGCGCCTCCCGCAGCGGCTTGTCCCGTCGCAGCGAGGGATATTCCAGCCAATCCGACCCGATCTGCCCCGACACCCGCACCATCGCCTCGGCCAGCGCGGCGCTTTGGCCGACATCGGGCAATTGCGGGGACCGCAGATCCACCGGCCCGCAGCCCTGGGCATCCACTTCCGGCCGCTCGACATGCAGCGGCTGGCTCGGCCCAAGGCGGGGCGCGCGGGCGGCTACGAAGGTGCCCCGGCCTACGGCCGCTTCCAGCAGCCCCTCATCGGTGCCGATGGTGTAGGCGCGCGCCACGGTGCCGGGGGTCACGCCGATCCGCCAGGCCAGTTCCCGCACGGGCGGCAGCTTCACGCCCTCGTTCAGCCGACCATCGCGCACCGCGTCGCGCAGCGCATGGGCGAGGGCAAGATATTTGGGACCAGCGAATTGTCCCAGATCGGGACACCAAGTTGTATCAGTCACAATGTTTCTCTGGAAGGGATGCCTGCGGCTTTGTATTCATACGCCTACCAAACACCGATCATTGTATCAACACAAAAGGTTTCCAGATGTCGACCCTGCTGCTCAACGCCTCGCAATCCGCCTCCAATGGCGTGACGCTGCCGCGCCGCGCCGGGATCCTGCGTCAGGTTGCCACCGCGATTTCCACCTATACCACCCGCCGCGCCACCCGGAAGTCGCTGGCCCGGCTGGACGATTACCTGCTGCGCGATATCGGCGTCGACCCGCTGCATGCGCGGCAAGAGGTCGCCAAGCCGTTCTGGCTCAGCTGACGCCTCAAGTTTGGGTTCCGCCAACCCCTGACGGATACCCTCTTCCTGGCCGGGCCTTGTGCCCGGCCATTTTTTTGGGCCGCGGCCGTCAGCTACCCAGAATGACCTTCACGTAATTGGTGGTCTCGGCATAGGGCGGGATGCCGCCGTGCTTTTGCACCGCTTCCGGCCCGGCATTGTAGGCCGCCAGCGCGAGGCGCCAGTTGCCGAAGCGGTCATACATCATCTTCAGATAGCGGGCCCCGCCCTCGAGGTTCTCCGCCGGATTGGAAGAATCCACCCCCAACAGCGCCGCGGTCCCGGGCATCAGCTGCGCCAGACCGGCCGCGCCCTTGGGCGATACCGCCCCATGGTTCCAGCCGGACTCCTGCTGCACAAGGCGCAGGAACAAGTCCTCGGGGATGCCGTGGCGGCGGGCGGCGGCCTTCGCCACCTCCAGATACTCGCCCTTGTACTTGCCGGCATAGCGCGGCACCGCCCCCGTCACAGTGCGGCTCGCCGCATCGAAATTCGGCTGGTAGCGCACCGAGTTTTCATATTGCTGCGCGCCGCGGGTATCGAGCAGGCGGGTCTGGTTCTGGAACAGCATCGCGCGGTTCTTGGCGGATCCCGAAGCAGACAACCCCTCGGCAAGGGCCGGTCCGGCAACCAGCAAGGCGGCCAGCGAAAGTCCGGCCCGCAGCGAAGCAGACCGATACGTCCGGCGCCTGCCGACCGCATCCCGCAGCATGGCTTTTGTCACGTCTGGTCCACCCGTTGCCCACTGTCCCAGCGGCCGACTATAGCGGGTTTTCGCGTTTGTGCGAGTCTTCAGGCGCGGGGCCCTCGCTGCGATGCGGAGCGCCGCTTGCGGCGATGGGCCGCAAAGCGGCAGCATCCTGCCGATGCGGGCCAGCCCTCACCCCTGCCGCGGCGCTGGTCAGGGGAGAATTAGGCTTTCCTTAACCCTGATCGGATGGTCTAACCGGAAGCCAATTTTCGGGATTCGCGGGGCCGCCCAAGGGCGTGATCCGGCACAAGCTCAGGGGGAGGCACGCAATGGCGGGCTCGGTCAACAAGGTCATTCTGGTCGGCAATCTGGGGCGCGACCCCGAGGTGCGCAGCTTCCAGAACGGCGGCAAGGTCTGCAACCTGCGCATCGCCACCTCGGAAAACTGGCGCGACAAGCAAAGCGGTGAGCGCAAAGAGCGCACCGAATGGCATTCGGTCGCGATCTTCGACGAGAACCTCGTGCGGGTGGCCGAGCAATACCTGCGCAAGGGCTCGACGGTGTATATCGAGGGCCAGCTGGAAACCCGCAAATGGCAAGACCAGTCGGGCGCCGACAAATACACCACAGAGGTCGTCCTGCGCCCCTTCCGCAGCACCATGACAATGCTGGGCGGCCGCGGCGATGCCTCGGGCGGCGGTGGCGGGTCCAGCGACCGGGATGAAGGCTATGGCGGCGGCGAGAGCTATGGCAGTGGCGGGTCTTCGGGCGGCTATGGCGGCGGTTCGGGCGGCTCCTCCGGCGGCCGGTCGGGCGGCGGCGGTGGCGGCGCGGCGCGTCAGGATCTGGACGACGACATTCCGTTCTGAGGAGCGGGGGCGGGAGCGCCGGATCCCGGCTTGATGCGGCCCGCCGATACGCAAGCCGTGAGGGTCCGCCGAACGGACGGGGCGGACAGTAGCCGACCCACCTGTGCCGCTTGCCTTGGCGAAGGCCATCGCCTTCGCCACGCCGCGCCCTCTCCACTGTCACGGACGGGCCCACAAAGGGCCCGGCCAGCGCCCGCCCCGCCCTTGGCGGGCGCTTCTCGCCCACCAGGTCGGGCGCTGTCCTCACGGTCTCGTGTGGCCAGCGGCTCCGGGTGGCAGGTCCCGCACGGGCGGGGCGAGGCAGTGCCTCGCCTTTTCCCGCCCGAACTGCGCGGTCCGAATTACGCGACTGGCTCGAAGCCACTATTCTGCGCCACCACCCCACATGCCAAGGGCCGCGCGGCACAGCCGGCGGCCCCTCTCCTCGCACTGATTCCGGATCAGAAGCTCATCACCTGCGTATCCTCGGCAATGACCGCCGCGCCCATCGCATCAGGCGCTGCGGCCGTCACGCCGTCGATCAGCACCGAGGCATCGGCCCCCTTGCCCGGCAGGTAGATGGCGCAGACCTCTACCTGCACGCCGTTCTTCTCCATCAGCATCTTCATCAACCCCTGCGGGCTCGCGCCCTTCGGCGGCTGGCCGGCGGTGGCGGTTTCGGGGGCCTCCTTCAGCGCGATATCGGCGGCCGGACCGCAAAGCAGGATCCGCGCCTCGGCGCCCGCGGCGACGGCATTCATGGTCAGCACCATCGCCATCAGCTGGGTCTGCGGCTCGGGCGCGGTCAGGATGGTGATCAGCTTTTGCGCCTCATCGGCGGCGGCAGGCTGGGCGATCATCAACGCGGCAATCGCGGCGGGCAGGAAACGGGCCTTGGTCATCGGGTCGTCCTTTTCAGGTGAGGGGGAAACGGGTCACTCGGGCCGGCAGATCTCGCCCCGGGCCACGGCAAGCGTGGTACGCCCCACCAGCCCGGCGATCACCACCGCCAGCAGCGCCAGCAGTGCAAAGCCGATGCGCTGATGCGCGATCGACTGCGCCGCGGCGCCGTGGGCAAAGCTGGCGATGGTCAGCGCCGCCAGCGGGAAGGACAGCGCCCAGAACGACATGACGAAGGGCAGCCGCAATATCCGCGGCGCCTGCAGCGCGACGAGGGCGGCAAAAACATAGCCCAGGCTCAGCAGGATATGCCCGAAGGCATCCACGCCGGTGGCAGGCGCCATCATCCGCAGCCAGGCGACATAGGCCACCGCCGGGGGCGCGATCAGGATCACCAGCGTCGGCTGCAAGCGGCCCGGCAGCGGGTCGTGGAACACCAGCCGGTTGAAGACCAGCGTCAGCAGCACCAGCCAGAACAGCAGGCCGCCCGAGAAGAACAGCCAGGACAGGTCCATGTACCCCAGCGGCGCCCCCGCCACCGGCACGATCACATTGCCAACGGCGGGGATGAACCAGGCCGGGCTCAGATGCCCGTGCTGAAACGCCCGAGTCCCGATCCAGCCCGAGATCACCGCCAGCGTCAGCGCCCCTTGCAACAGCGTGCCAAGCGCCCAGACCACCAGCGCCAGCCGCGGCCAATCCCCCAGCAGCGCCACTCCCAGCAGCAGCATCGAGACCGACACGGTGGGAAAGAAGGCCAGCCGCACCGGATGGTGCCACTCCGCGCGCACCGCCGCCGGATGGCGCAGCGCCTTGGCGCCATAAAGCGCGATCAGCGTCAGGAACACCGCCCCCGTCACCGCCAGCAGCAGATGCGACAGGCCGGGCCCCCGCCCAAGCGCGCGCTCGGCGGCATGGACGGCGAGCGTGAAGCCGCCAAGACCCATGGTCGTGGCAAAGAAGGTGATCGGGAAATGCTCCAGCCTTCCATGCGGCACGGCGGGGGCAGAGGCGACGGGACTGGACGAGAACATCGGTAATACTCCGGCAGAGGGGGGCCACCGCGTGGCGGCCGCCGCGCGGGAAGGGCAGGTTTCGGTGTCGGCCGCTGGGGCCTATGTCAGCCGCGCTGCGGACCGCCGATCAGCGCCTGCGCGACATAGGCAAAGATGGTCAGCCCCACCGCGCCCGCCGCACCGATGACGATCAGCACGATCACGTCGACCGGCCCGCCGATGTCGCGGAACCCCGACGACGTCATCTCCTGCACGAACCAGATCGCGGCAAGGGCGCCGACCGGGGCCAGCAGCTCGGCCCGTACCAGGCGGCGGCTGACCAGATTGCGGTCGCGGATCAGCACATAGACGAAGGCTATCGTCCCCAGCGCCGCTGCCACGACCATCGCCCAGAACAGGCCAAAGCCGAAAATCTCCTCGAACACCGCCAGAAGCGTCTCGAATGTCAGGTCTTTCATGCCCGTCTCTCCTCAGGCCTTGCCGCGCAGCATGGCGTTATAGGTGGGTTTCAACGCGATTTCCTTCATCAGCCAGGAAATCCACAACTCCTCCAGCGGCGCGATCACACCGGGGAAAGACGGGGTCAGGTTGTCGTTATAGTCGAACTCGACCAGCATCGCCTTGCCGATCCGGGTGATCAGCGGGCAAGAGGTATAGCCGTTATAGACCTGAGTGCCCTCCTTGCCCTCGATCTGCGCGACCAGATGATCCTCGACCACCGGCACCATCCATTTGACGCTGGCCGCGGTCTTGCCCTTGGGCACGCCGCAGATGTCACCCAGCCCGAACACCTCGGGGAAGCGGGCATGGCGCAGCGTGCCCTTGTCCACCTCGATCCAGCCCTGATCGGTCCATTTGTCGGCCCAGGACAGGCCGGAGGCCCGCACCACATCGGGCGCCCGCATCGGCGGGATCACGTTGATGAAGTCATAGCCCTCTTCCTTGGGCCCCTCGGGCGTCTGGAAGGTGGCAATGCGGCGGCCCGGATCGAGCGCGATCAGCACATGGTCAAAGGCGGTCTGGATCCTCCGCTCGCCAAACAGCATCCGCAGCTTTTCCGACACGATGGGGACAGAGAAGAAGGCCTTGTTATGGGCCAGATACTTGATCTCCACCTTGTCCCGCGTGCCTTTGCGCACCGCATAGTCATCGGTCAGGAAGGTGTATTTCAGCGGCGCGCCGGCGCATTTCATCTCGGTCGCCGGGCGCGAGAACAGGCCCACCCCGCCCTCCGAGGTGAACTTGTCCATCGCTTCCCAGGTCTTCGCCGCATGCTCCGGCCCGGCATAGACTGACCCCACGCCATCGCTGCCGATCAGGTCCAGCGACATGCCGGGGATCGCGTCGTAATCGAGCTTCAGGCCCGTCGCCACCACCAGAAAGTCATATCCCAGCACCGTGCCGCCGGTAGAGGTCACGGTCTTCGCCACCGGGTCGATCCCGGCCGCCGCCTCCTCGATCAGGGTCACGCCCTGCGGCAGCCAGTCCTTCGTCGCCGACACAGAATAACCGGCAGGCTTCAGCCCCGCCGCAATCAGCGTGAAGCCGGGCTGATAGAGATGCTGCTTGCGTGCATCCAGCAGCGTGATCTCGGCCCCTTCCAGCCGGGTCACAAGCCGGTTCGCCAGCGCCGTGCCAGCGGCCCCCGCACCCAGAATCACGACCCTCGCCGCAGTCTTCACCCGCGCCGCCTGCGCCGGGGCAGAGCCCAAGGCCAACAGCGCCGCGGATCCGCCCGCCAGCCCCAGAAATCCCCGGCGCGACGATACCACCCCGTCAAATCCGTTCATCCACCCGTCTCCCCGTTACACATGCATGATCTAGCATGTATTCACAGGGAGCTATTTGATGCAGATCAAAACATACATCGCCAATATGTGATCTGCGTCAATTCGCCGGGCTTCGGACCCGATTAGGGTGTGCGGCAACCGCAGCCCCAATCAAGGACATCCCGCGATGAGATTGACGATCCGCACCAACCTCGCCATGCGCGCGCTGATGTTCTGTGCGGTGAACGAGGGGCGCTATGTCCGCAAGCATGAGATTGCGGCGGCCTGCAACGCCTCGGAAAACCATCTTGCGCAGGTGGTGAACACGCTCGCGCAGCTTGGTTTCGTCGATACCCAGCGCGGCCGCGCCGGGGGCTTGCGCCTCGCCCGGCCGATGGACGCGATCACCGTCGGCCAGGTCTGCCGTGCTTTCGAGACCGGAGTGCCCTTCACGGAATGTTTCGATCCCGAAGTGAACACCTGCCCGCTGACCGCCTGCTGCCGGCTGCGCAAGGGTCTCGTCGACGCGCTGGAGGCCTTCTATTCCTCGCTCGACAGCCTCAGCCTCGCCGATCTGGTCGAGGATAACGTGCCTCTCGAACACTTGCTGTTCCTCGTCACCCCGCGGCGGCCGCCCGCCTGCACCCAGATGCAGCCGCTGCAGACCCATTGACGCAGCCCTGATCCCGTCTTAACTCCGCCACGCTTCGGCCTGACATCCCTGTCACGCTGGGGCAGAGGCAGCAGAACGCCCCGAATCATGGGGCAACAGGATCAACACGCATGACCATTTCCCAGATGTCTTCCAGCAGCGCCCCGGCGCAGCAACAGGGCTCAGCCACCACGCCCACCTCCAAGCCCGAGGCAAAACGCGAAGGCAGCGCCCCGCAGCAGATGCAGGCCGCAGCCCCCACCCCGCGCTTCACCGACTGGGCCTCGATCTGATCGCTTGACGCCGCCTTGGGCGCCGCGGCAGCATCGCCGCGAGTCCAAGGAGCGTTCGCGATGCCCGCCGAGCCCAAGCCCGCCCGGCCCCGCGCCGCACAGACCGACGCTGATGCGCCGGACGGCGCGCGCCCCGTCTCTGCAATCCCCAACCTCGGCCCCGCGGCCGAGGCCGACTTCGCCCGCATCGGCATCACCTCCGCCGAGGCGCTGATCGCGCTTGGCCCAGATGCCGCCTATGCCCGGCTGCTCGCCTCCGGCACCCGCCCGCATTTCATCATGTATTACGCGCTGGTCATGGGCCTGCAGGGCCGCCCCTGGAACGATTGCCGCGGGGCAGAGAAAGACGCGCTGCGCGCCCGCTTCGACAAGCTCAAATCAAGTAGTGCCCAGAACGACGAAAGCCGCTCCCAACTGGAAGCGGCCCTCGATATGCTTGGGGTGCGGTCAGCGCGCTGACCGCCTGCCCGGCTTAGCCGACCAGTTCGAGACCCGAGAAGAAATAGGCGATCTCTTCGGCAGCGGTTTCCGGCGCGTCCGAGCCGTGGACCGAGTTCTCGCCAACCGACAGCGCGAATTCCTTGCGGATGGTGCCGTCATCGGCGTTCGCCGGGTTGGTCGCGCCCATCACTTCACGGTTCTTGGCAATGGCGCCTTCGCCTTCCAGAACCTGCACGACGACCGGCTCGGAGGCCATGAACTCGGTCAGCTCGCCAAAGAACGGCCGGTCCTTGTGGACCTCGTAGAATTTCTGCGCCTGCGCCAGGCTCAGGAAGATCCGCTTCTGCGCGACGATGCGCAGCCCGGCTTCCTCGAATTTCGCGTTGATCTTGCCGGTCAGGTTGCGCCGGGTCGCGTCGGGCTTGATGATCGAAAGGGTGCGTTCGATGGCCATGTGCCTTGCCTTTATCCGTTCGGCCGCGAGCCCCTGCCCGCAGCGGTAATTGCCCGCGCCTGCTACCATGCCCGCCCCGCCTTGAAAACCCGCCTTGAAAACCCGCCTTTCCGGCAGCCCCGCCCTGCACCCAAAGCGCGCCCCTCCTCCCCCTTCGTTTTGGTCCAAGTATCCCGGGGGGCCCGGGGGGCTGGCCCCCCGGCCTCCGCCAAGCCCTCAACACGCCCTTGCTGCCAAGCAGCAATTGACCTTCGCGCCTCCATCAGGCAGGGAGACGCCATGCTCAAGATATCCGACATCACCTATTCCGTGGAAGGCCGCCCGCTGTTCGAAGGCGGCACGGCCACGATTCCCACCGGCCACAAGGTCGGCCTCGTCGGGCGCAACGGCGCCGGCAAGACCACCCTCTTCCGCCTGATCCGGGGCGAACTGGCGCTGGAGGGGGGCACCATCACCCTGCCCAACCGCGCCCGCATCGGCGGCGTCGCGCAGGAGGTCCCCTCCTCCGGCACCTCGCTGATCGAGACGGTGCTGGCGGCAGACGTCGAACGCGCCAGCCTGATGGCCGAGTCCGAAACCGCCACCGACCCGCACCGCATCTCGGAAATCCAGACCCGCCTCACCGATATCGACGCCTGGTCCGCCGAGGGTCGCGCCTCCGCCATCCTCAAGGGCCTCGGCTTCGATGCCGAGGCGCAGCTGCGCCCCTGTTCCGACTATTCGGGCGGCTGGCGGATGCGGGTGGCGCTGGCAGGGGTGCTCTTCGCGCAGCCCGACTATCTGCTGCTCGATGAACCCACCAACTATCTCGACCTCGAAGGCGCGCTCTGGCTCGAGGCCTATCTCGCCAAATACCCCCATACCGTCCTCATCATCAGCCATGACCGCGGCCTGCTGAACCGCGCTGTCGGCGCCATCTTGCATCTCGACAACCGCAAGCTGACGCTCTGGACCGGCAATTACGACACCTTCGCCAAGAACCGCGCCGCCAGCCTTGCCGTGCAGGCCGCCGAGGCGCGCAAGCAAGACGCCCGCCGCCAGCACCTGCAGGCCTTCGTCGACCGCTTCAAGGCCAAGGCCAGCAAGGCCAAGCAGGCGCAAAGCCGCGTGAAGATGCTGGAGAAGATGACGACGATCACGGCCCCCGAAGAGGCCGCCAAGCACGTCTTTACCTTCCCCGCGCCCGAAGAGCTGCCGCCGCCGATCATCAACATGGAGGATGCCTCGGTGGGCTATGGCGGCCCGCCGGTGCTGCGCAACCTCTCGCTGCGCATCGACCAGGATGACCGCATCGCGCTTCTGGGCCGCAATGGCGAGGGCAAGTCCACCCTGTCCAAGCTCCTCGCCGGCAAGCTGACCGCCAGCACCGGCAAGGTCACCCGCTCGAACAAGCTGCGCATCGGCTATTTCGCCCAGCATCAGGTCGATGAGCTGCATCTCGATGAAACGCCGCTCCAGCACATCATGCGCATCCGCCCGGCCGAAGGGCAGCCGCGTCTGCGCGCCCGCCTCGCCGGCTTCGGCCTTGGCGCCGATCAGGCCGAAACGCCCGTGGCGCGCCTCTCGGGCGGCCAGAAGGCCCGCCTCTCGCTGCTGCTCGCCACCATCGAGGCGCCGCACCTGCTGATCCTCGACGAACCGACCAACCACCTCGACATCGAATCGCGCGAGGCGCTGGTCGAGGCGCTGACCGACTATTCCGGCGCCGTGATCCTCGTCAGCCACGACATGCATCTCCTGAGCCTCGTCGCCGACCGGCTCTGGCTGGTGAAGGGCGGCGCCGTCGCCCCCTATGAGGACGACCTCGAGGCCTACCGCGCCCTCTTGCTGCAATCGGACGATCCCAAGCCCGAAAAGCCGAAAGCCGAGAAGAAACGCGCCAGCCGCGACGAGATTCTGGCGCTGAAGGCCGAGCTGCGCAAATGCGAGGAGCGCCTCGCCAAGATCAACGAGATGCGCGACCGGCTGGCGAAGAAGCTGGCCGACCCCGAGCTCTACGAAAAGGGCCGCGGCGGCGAGGTCGAGACCTGGCAGAAGAAATATTCCGAAGTCATGGACGGCCTCGACCGCGCCGAGGCGATGTGGATGAAGGCGCAAGAACGGCTGGAGGCGGCGGAGGCGGCGTGAGGGGGGCGATGGGGGCCAGCAAGGCGGCCAGTCCGTTTTTTGCAGCAATGACTTAAGAGAGCCTTTGTTGCCACTCGGCTCTTACCGCGCGTGCCCGCCCGGGACCTCACTCCCGCGTTTTGGCAACCAGGATCGCAACTCCATTTAGACGACATTGGTACCTCGCGCATGGCGCCATTATCTCGCGCGCGATTGATGGTTATTACATCAGCACAATCGGCGGCAAATGCACTTACATTTGAACTACACCTGGGTAGAAGACAAAAAACCTTCCATCTCGTCAGAGGCATCGGCACTGGGCAGGATAGTTATTCGCGTCCCGCTAAGCTTGGCAGTGTGATTAGCGAACTCGCCCAACGCAGCTTCGTCGTCAGCTACCTTGGAAATGTGCAGAGGAGTCATGCTAGTTGACCGAAATTCACAGTGCTCTCCTGTTTTTTCTAGAGATAATGCGAGCTTCAGTGCATACGCATAGACATCCTCACCCAGAACGAATGTGCTCACGAAAAGAGCAGGGTACTCGCCCGATTCGACGCACTCATCGGCCTGCATCTCAAACGAGAATGGACCAAGATCATTTGAGCGGAAGAAGAAGCCATGGATCTGCGTGAGCGCTTTGGCAGATATCTTTAGGTCACGCAGGCTAACTGGGCGGTTAGCGGCACTAGCTTCAATTAGAAGGCTGTTAGCCATTTCGAGCAAGGATAGAATCTCGTTTAGATACTCAGGTCGGTCGTCAATGTTCACAGCATCGCCAAAGCTACCAGAGAGTAGTTGACGCCCATCGTTCGTACGAACTGTGAGTTCTGAGTCACCGGCAAACACGACATCCCACAGCTTGAAGATCTTAAGCCACTCTCCGATAGGGTGCGCGCTGCTCTCGTCGAAGGTGTTGGTGAGTTGAATGGCCCCTTGCTCTACGCTGAAGATTGCATCGAGCAACTCAGATCTGGCGATCATTTTCATCGTCTCGATAGGAATCGCAGGAAAGATCGGTACGATTAGATCACAGTTCAACTCGATGCGCTCATCGCGTATTCGGCTGAAAATTGAGATGACACCAGCATCCACGGGTGTCGGAGTGATCTGCAGCACGGCGCCTTCCATACCACCCGGGATGGGCAATCCACCAGGAAGCTTAATGCTGAATCGTTCTTCAAAAGGCTTGAGGCCCTTGATGCCCAACTTCTTCAGTCCGAGCATTCCGTCGATGAGGTCTCTCGGAGTAATTTCTTCGAAGGTAATGTCTATCGAGTAACGTCCGCCGTCTTGGTAGCCTGCTGTATCGCGCTGGCGGATTTTCTCGGCCGCGTAGGCGTTCATATCCTCGCCGATAATTAAGGTGAGTGCTTCTTTCAGCGCGTCGGGCGTTTGCTCAACTTTATGAGCAGCTGCAACTCCAAAAGTGATCTCAACCCTATTGAGGGCGTCGGTACCCTTCGAGAATTCTTCCCGGAGCCGTTGAAGTATCCTTGATAGGTTGTCGTCCAATATATGCAAAAGGTGCATATCGACGACGTTGTCGCAGTCGTCCACGCGTATGATGCACACCAAAGTTGGGCGATTATCGATGGCCAGCCGCTCCGCAACGGAGAGCTTTACGGATACTCTATCGTTTGTGGCCAGAATGGTTTTGATCTGGATCGAGCAGCCCAGAGGCGCCGCTCGCTTGTCATATGGCTCCGACTCGAGCCTGGCCTTGGCTGGGAACTCGAGAACTCGATCGCGCCCAAGACGATCTGGCTCGATGCGGCCGACGAGTAACTTGGCTTTGTTCGTGAGCAGGTCGAACCAAGACTCGCCGATTCTGCCAATGTGGTCTGAAATTGAGAATTCGCTCATGCGGTGGTCCATTTGGTCATGCCTAGTTTGGCATCTTAACATATCAGGGCAGAGACCAGACTGTAAGAAAACGACCCCGAAGCAGACATTGATCGCGGTCGCAGCGAATCCGCTTCGTCCTGCATAGCTACCAGTCGGGCGGCCCGAAGCCGCGCCCCTGGCAAGGCAACCCGGCACCGCCGACCCAATTCCTCCTGCCCCCGCGGCGACGCCCAGGCCCCAATTCCCGACTCTTTCACCATACATATGACATCCATATAGCTTCTGTATGGTTTCCACATAGCCGTTTTCAGCGAAATCAATGGCTTGCACCGCGATCCGCCCTCCCGCCCCTCCCACCCTCCCCACCTCCCCCCACAACCCCGCTTGCACCCCTCACCCCGAGGCCCCACACTCCCCTCATGGCCGACCTCTCGCTCTACATCACCGCCTTCGTCACCCTGTTCATCGTGGTCGATCCCATCGGCCTCGCCCCCCTGTTCATTGCGCTGACCCAAGGCATGAGCCCCCGCCAGCGCCGCGCCGTCGGCCTGCGCGCCTGCGCCGTCGCGGCCATTCTGCTCACCCTCTTCGGCCTGCTGGGAGAGCAGCTTCTGGGCGGCATCGGAATCTCCATGCCCGCCTTCCGCATCGCCGGCGGGCTCCTGCTCTTCCTCACCGCGCTCGACATGCTCTTCGAACGCCGCACCCAGCGGCGCGAGGGGCAATCGGCAGAATCCGCGGCAGATCAAGCAGATGACCCCTCGATCTTCCCGCTGGCGACCCCGCTGATCGCCGGTCCCGGCGCCATGGCGACGATGATCCTGCTGGTCGGCAGCCCCGGCGCCGGCTGGGGCCATGTCGCCGCCATCCATGGGGTGATGCTCTCAGTGCTGGCCTGCGTGATGGCCCTGTTCCTCATCGCCGGCCCCATCGAGCGAGCGCTCGGCCGCACTGGCGTGCTGGTCGTCACCCGGCTGCTGGGGATGCTGCTCGCCGCCCTCGCCGTACAATTCGTCCTCGACGGCATGCGCGGCGCCGGGATGATCGGCATGCTCCCCACAGGACGGTGAAGTGCTGCCCCTGACATTTGCCGCCCGGCACCCTACATTCCACCGGGGAGGCGCATGATGACCGGCGACGATTACGGACGGCTGATCTATCTGGGACTGCTGGCGCTTGTCGTCGGCGGATCGGTCTTCCTCGCCGCCCGCCGCAACAGCGCCCGCATGGCCAGCCAGGCCGCGATCTGGGTACTGATCTTCCTCGGCGTCATTGCCGCCCGGGGCCTGTGGAACGACATCAGCCATGAGGTCATCCCCCGCCAATCCGCCTTCGAGGAAGGCGCCCGCGTCGAGGTCCCGGTCAGCCGCGACGGCCATTATTACCTGACGCTGGACCTCAACGACACGCCGGTGCGCTTCGTGGTGGACACCGGCGCGACAGACATGGTGCTCAGCCGCAGCGACTCCGCCCGCATCGGCATCAACCCCGAAACGCTGGCTTATGTCGGCTCGGCCATGACGGCCAATGGCCGCGTCGCCACCGCGCCGATCCGCGTCGACAGCGTGGTTCTCGGCGGGGTGGAGGACCGAAATGTCCGCGCCACCGTCACCGATGGCGGGCTCGAGGAATCGCTGCTCGGCATGGGCTATCTCTCGCGCTTCTCCAGCATCGAGATCCGACGCGACACGCTGGTGCTGACAAGGTGAGCCTGACATGCTGAAATTCCTGCCGATCCTGCTCATGCTCGGCTATGGCCTGCTGATGTGGCAGTTCTCCTCGTGGAAACTGCGCAAGGAACTGGACGAGAAATCCGCCCGCCTCGTCGATCCCACCCTGCGCCCGGTGCTGGACCGGCTGGCCGCGGCGGCCGGCGTGCAGTCGATCCCGGTGCAGATCTACGAGGTGGACGCAGTGAACGGCCTTGCCGCCCCCGATGGCCGCATCTTCCTGACCCGTGGCTTCTACCAGAAGTTCCGTGACGGCGCTGTCAGCGCCGATGAACTGGCCTCCGTCGTGGCGCACGAACTCGGCCATGTCGCGCTTGGCCATTCCCGGCGGCGGATGATCGACTTCACCGGGCAGAACGCGGTGCGGATGCTGCTGATGGCGGTCATCGGCCGCGTCATCCCCGGCCTCGGCGCCGTGATCGCCAATTTTGTCGCGGGCCTGCTCGCCGCCCGCCTCTCGCGCGGGGATGAGTATGAGGCGGATGCCTGGGCCTCGGCGCTGCTGGTCAAGGCCGGCATCGGCACCGCCCCGCAAAAGACCCTGTTCACCAAGCTCAACGCCCTCACCGGCAACCGCGGCAGCGCCCCCGCCTGGCTGCTGAGCCACCCCGCCACCGAAGCCCGCATCGCCGCCATCGAGGCGAACGAGGCCCGCTGGGGCCTGCGCTAGGCCCCCCCTCTTCTTTGCAAAAATTCCCGGGGGGGAGTCTCCGCAGGAGACGGGGGGCAGCGCCCCCCTTACGCCGCCAGCGCCTTGCCGAGCCTCGGCAATCGTGCCCGCTTCATCAACGCCCGCAGCGGCTGCGCTTCCCCTGACAGCCGTTCCGCCTCGGCCCGCACCGCCTCGACCACGGCGGCGACCGCGCCAGGATGCGCGCGCCAAAGCTCCACCAGAAACTCGTCGGGATGCACGGCGCGGATGCCCCTCGGGGCCAGCGCCCAACTCGGAAAGTCCCGCAAATTCAAGGTGACGATCGCATCCGCCTCTGCCGCAATCGCCGCCGCCAGCACATGCCGGTCATCCGCATCGGGCAGGTCCAGCGTCAGCTCGGCGCCCGGCGCAAACCCCACACTCGCGGCCGGAAACCGCAAAGCCGCCGCCACCGCCTCGCCGCGCGCAACGACCTCCTGACCAGGGCCAAGCCGCGCCGCGGCCCGCGCCCATTCCTCGATCAGCCGCGGCGACCAGAGCGGGGTATACAGCCCCCGCCCTGCCAACCCCAGCATCACCTCGCGCAGCACGGTCGGGTAGAGGACGCAGGCGTCCAGAACCGCCCGCATCAGCCATCCAGCCGGAAGAACACCGTCTTGAGGTAGCCCGACTCCGCCAGCTGCGGCAGGATCGGATGGTCCGGCCCTGCCGAGCCCGTGTAAAGGATCTGCCCCCGCCGCCCGCCACGGCCGATGCCGCGGGCGCTGGCATTGCGGAAGCTGGCAAGATCGGCGGCGTGCGAGCACGAGCAGAGGCACAGATAGCCGCCGGGTGCCACCAGCGCCGCAGCCTTCATCGCCACCCGCTCATAGGCGCGCAAGCCCGCCTCCAGCGCCGGTTTGGCGGGGGCAAAGGCCGGCGGATCGCAGACCACGAGGTCGAAGACCTCGCCCTCGGCCGCCAGCGCGTCCATCACCTCGAAGGCATCGCCCTGCCGCGTGGCAAAACGCGCGGCCATGCCGCCCGCCTCGGCGCCCTGCTCCGCCAGCGCCAAGGCCGGGGCCGATCCATCGACAGCCAGCGCAGACGCAGCACCGCCTGCCAGCGCCGCAAGGGCAAAACCCCCGACATGGGCGAAGACGTCCAGCACCCGCGCGTCCTTGGCCAGCGTCGCGGCAAAGGCATGGTTCGGGCGCTGATCGAAGAAGAGGCCAGTCTTCTGCCCGCCAAGCACATCGGCCATATAGGTCGCGCCATTCATCCGCACCGGCACCGGACCTTCCACCGCGCCTTGCAGCAGCAGCGTCTCCTCCGGCAGGCCTTCCAGGGTGCGCGAGCGTCCCTGCCCGTTCTTGACGATGGCGGTCACGCCCGTCACCTCGGCCAGCGCCGCCGCGATCTCGGGCAGCAGCGCCTCGGCCCAGGCGGCATTGGGCTGGATCACCGCGACATCGCCGAAACGGTCGATCACCACGCCCGGCAGCCCGTCCGCTTCGGCATGGACGAGGCGATAGAAGGGTTCAGGATACAGCCGCGCCCGCAGTGCCAGCGCCCTGGTCAGCCGCGCCGCGATCCAGGCGCGGTCGATCACCGCCTCGGGGTCGCGGTCCAGCATCCTTGCGATGATCTTGGAATTGCCGTTGACGGTGACGGTGCCCATGGCCCGCCGCTCGCTGTCTTCCAGCCGGGCGATGGTGCCGGGGGCGAGCGCCTGCGTGCGCCGGTCGGTCACCAGCTCATCGGCATAGATCCAGGGGAAGCCATGGCGGATCGCCCGGGCCTCGGCCTTGGGGCGCAGGCGCACGGTGGGACGGGACGCAGGGTCGAGGGCGGTGGGGGTGAGGGGATCGGTCATCCCCTTCCTCTAGTCGTTTTGGCCGCGCCGCGGAAGGGGGTCTGGGGCGGGAAGCCCCCGGATCCCCCTTCGCAGCCTCAGTTCTGCAGCATCGCATCCGCCGGGCGCACCTGCGCATGCGACACGAGCGCCGGTGCAGGCGTTCCCACCGGAGCCGACAGCTCGCGCAGGATCACCGATTTCAGCTGCTCGCCGATCAGCACCTTGTCGGTCAAGCCGCGGGCCTCGGCCTCGACCGCGCGCTTGCCGCCCCAGGCTTCGAGATCGGCATTCACCATCCGCGGGCCATCCACCACCGCGCCGGTCTGGGCATCGCGCACGGTCAGCAGGAAGCGGATCGCATGCACCCCGCCGGTGGTGAACTTCGCCTTCTCCGTCAGCGAGTGGAAGCGGCGCAAATCGACCTCGACCACCACCGCCGGGCCGCTGCGCATGCTGCGCGTGCCCTCGGTCAGCGCCGCGGTCATCAGCGCCTCCACCTGCGCATGACGGTCACCGCGCGGATCGCCGCGCCAGACGATGTCGGCAATGGGGAAGAACATGTTGGCCTCGGACACCTTGAGCGTCCGCGGCACCGTCACGCGCAGGGCCTGCACATCATAGCGCGGCTGCGCGATCACCAGGCTGCGCGCCGGCTGTGCGGCGCCCGTCAGCGGCGTCGCGGCGCTGCGCGAGGAAACATCGCTCCCGGCGCAGGCACTCAAGGCCAGCGCGGCGGCAAGGGCAACAAGGCTCGGAAACTTGGTCATCTCACTCACTCCGAAACGTGGCGGCCTGTCTGCTCGTTCTTGTTCCGCCGGTGAGGGGAAACTGCCCCCGGATTGCGGCGGAACTTGGGAAAATCTGGTGCATCTGCGTGATTGATCGCAGGGCGGCAACAATGTCGCGGAGGCAAGCCTGCGCCAACTGCGCTTGCGCATAACCGCCTGCCGCCCGCCCCTGCTTGCACTGTTAGCGCTATCGGTGTATCCCCGGGCCGTGGCCCGCGTTAGGCTGGACCCAGCCCCCGAATGCTGCAGGCGCGCCCTGCGCCGCCCGCCCCCTGCGCACCGGCCACACAACCGAACGCCCCGCCCGCAACAGCCAGGACGCCAGACATATCATGCCGCTGAACCCCGCCATTGCCGCCGTCACCGACCGCATCCGCGCCCGCTCGGCCACCAGCCGCGCCGCCTACCTGGACCGGATCGCCCGTGCGGCCGAGGCGGGACCGGCCCGCGCGCACCTTGCCTGCGGCAATCAGGCCCATGCCTATGCCGCCATGGGCGAGGACAAGGGCGCGCTCGCGGAAGGGCGCGCCCCCAATATCGGCATCGTCACCGCCTATAATGACATGCTCTCGGCCCATCAGCCCTATGAGCGCTACCCCGAGGTGATCCGCGCCGCCGCCCGCGCCGTCGGCGCCACCGCGCAGGTCGCAGGCGGCGTGCCGGCGATGTGCGACGGGGTCACCCAAGGCCAGACCGGGATGGAACTCTCGCTCTTCTCACGCGACGTGATCGCGCTGGCCGCCGGGGTGGCGCTGTCGCACAACACCTATGATGCCGCGATCTATCTCGGCGTCTGCGACAAGATCGTCCCCGGCCTGATCATTGCCGCCGCCACCTTCGGCCATGTGCCGGCGGTGTTCCTGCCGGCGGGCCCGATGACATCCGGCCTGCCCAATGACGAGAAATCCAAGATCCGCCAGCAATTCGCCACCGGCGAGATCGGCCGCGAAGAGCTGATGCGGGCCGAGATGGCCTCCTATCACGGGCCGGGCACCTGCACCTTCTACGGCACCGCCAATACCAACCAGATGCTGATGGAGTTCATGGGGCTGCACCTGCCCGGCTCCAGCTTCGTCAACCCGAACACCCCACTGCGCGAGGCGCTGACCATCGCGGGGGTGGAGCGGGCTGCCGCAATCACCGCGCTTGGCAACGACTTCCGCCCCGCCGGCCATGTGCTGGACGAGAAGGCCTTCGTGAACGGCCTTGTCGGGCTGATGGCGACGGGCGGGTCCACCAACCTGGTGCTGCACTTGCCCGCCATGGCGCGGGCGGCGGGGATCGTGCTCGATCTCGAGGATTTCGCGGCAATCTCGGACGTGGTGCCGCTGATGGCCAAGGTCTATCCGAATGGCCTCGCCGACGTGAACCACTTCCACGCCGCGGGCGGGCTGGGGTTCATGATCGGCGAGCTGCTGAACGCGGGCCTGCTGCATGACGACGTGATCACCATCGCCGGCGACGGCCTCGCCCGCTATGCCGCCGAGCCCAAGCTGAAGGACGGCGCGCTGGTCTGGGAAGACGGCCCCGCCGCCACGCTCAACGACAGGATCCTGCGCCCGGCGGGTTCCGCCTTCCAGCCGACCGGCGGGCTGAAGCAACTGGCCGGCAATCTCGGCCGCGGGGTGATGAAGGCCTCGGCCGTAGCCCCCGAGCGGCTGGTGATCGAGGCCCCGGCCCGGATCTTCGAGGATCAGGAACAGGTAAAGGCCGCCTTCCGCGCGGGGGAGTTCACCTCCGACACCGTGGTCGTGGTGCGCTTCCAGGGCCCGCAGGCGAACGGGATGCCGGAACTGCACTCGCTGACCCCGGTGCTGGCGGTGCTGCAGGACCGCGGGCTGCGGGTGGCGCTGGTGACCGACGGGCGCATGTCGGGAGCCAGCGGCAAGGTGCCCTCGGCCATCCATGTCTCGCCCGAGGCGGCGGTGGGCGGCCCGCTGGCGCGGCTGCAGGACGGCGACGTGCTGCGCGTCGATGCGGTCGCGGGCACGCTGTCGGTGATCGGCGTCGATCTTGACGCCCGCGCCGCCTTTGCCCCCGACCTCACCGCCAACCGCAGCGGCATCGGGCGTGAACTGTTCGAGGCCTTCCGCCGCAACGTGGGCGCCGCCACCGATGGCGCCGCCGTGGTGGTGTAGGCCCGCCGCAGCAGCTATCCTGACCTCACCGCCGACTGACTCAAGGAACCGACCATGACCCCTTCCGAAAGCAACGCCGCCGACCGCAGCACCCGCGCCCGCGAGATCTGCCTGCTGGCCCCGGTTATCCCGGTGCTGGTGATCGACGATCTGGCCCATGCGGTGCCACTGGCCCGGGCGCTGATCGCCGGCGGCCTGCCAGCGCTGGAGGTGACGCTGCGCACCCCGCAGGCGCTGGACGCGATCCGCGCCATGGCCGAGGTGCCGGGCGGCGTCGTCGGCGCCGGCACCCTGCTGACCCCCGCCGATGTCCGCGCCGCCAAGGCGGCCGGCGCGCAGTTCGGCGTCTCGCCCGGCGCGACCGACCGGCTGATCGCCGCCTGCGAGGATGAGGGCCTGCCGCTGCTGCCGGGTGCTGCCACCGCGACTGAAGTGATGCTGCTGCTGGAATGGGGTTTCACCGTGCAGAAGTTCTTCCCCGCCGAAGCCTCGGGCGGCGCCCCTGCCCTCAAGGCCATCGGCGCCCCGATCCCGCAGGTCAGCTTCTGCCCCACCGGCGGCGTCAGCCTCGCCAATGCCGGCGACTACCTGAGCCTGCCGAACGTGCTCTGCGCCGGCGGCAGCTGGGTCGCGCCCAAGGCGGCACTGGCGGCTGGCGACTGGGACAAGGTGGAAGCGCTGGCCCGCGAGGCCGCGGCGCTGCCGCGCTGACCGAAGCCGGGGGGCCGTCTGCCCCCCGGACCCCCCGAGGATATTTCGGCCAAAACGAAGCAGCCCCTCTTCGTTTTGGTCCAAATATCCCGGGGGTGAATTGCGCCGCAGGCGCAAGAGGGGGCAGCGCCCCCTCCCCTGTTTCACCGCCCGCGCATGTACTCCACCAGCATCCTTGTGGAACCATCCTTGCCCGCGCCGTCCGCCTGCCCCTCCAGCACCGGCTGCAGCGCCAGCGCCAGTTCCTTGCCAAGCTCCACCCCCCATTGGTCATAGGAGTTGATGCCAAGGATCACGCCCTCGACGAACACCCGGTGCTCATACAGCGCGATGATCTGCCCCAGCACGAAGGGCGTCAGCCTCGGATAGGCCAGCGTGGTCGAGGGGCGGTTGCCCGGGAACACCCGGTGGCGCGCCTGCCGGTCCTGCTCGGGCCCGGTCAGGCCCTTCGCCGCCATCATCTGGAGCGCGGTGTCCAGCGAGCGGCCGCGCAGCAGCGCCTCGGATTGCGCGAGGCAATTGGCGATCAGCAGGCGGTGCTGGTGGGCAAGGTCGGGCTCGTGGCCTGTCGCGGCCAGCAGGAACTCGCAAGGCACGACGCGCGTGCCCTGATGGATCAGCTGGTAGAAGGCGTGCTGGCCATTGGTGCCGGGCTCGCCCCAGACCACGGGGCCCGAGTCGATGGTAAGGTCCGAGCCATCCATCGCCACGCGCTTGCCATTCGATTCCATCTCCAGCTGCTGAAGATAGGCCGGCAGGCGCAGCAGCCGCTGGTCATAGGGCAGCACCGCGCGGGTCGCATAGCCGCAGACCTGCGCGTGCCAGATGCCGACCAGCGCCAGCAGCACCGGCAGGTTCTGTGCCAAGGGCGCAGAGCGGAAATGCGCGTCCATGTCGGCGCCGCCGGCAAGGAACGCGTCGAACTCCTCGGGCCCCACCGCCAGCATCACCGCCAGCCCGATCGGCCCCCACATCGAATAGCGCCCGCCGACCCAGTCCTCGAAGCCGAACACACGGCTTGGCGCGATGCCGAAGGCGGCGGTCTTGTCGGCGGCGGTGGAGACGGCGGCGAATTGCGCCGCGGGGTCGGTGACCTTTTCCGCCATCCAGCGGCGGGCGGTTTCGGCATTGGTCATCGTCTCGATGGTAGTGAAGGTCTTGGAGGCGATGATGACCAGCGTGGTCTCGGGGTCCAGCCCCTTCAGCACGTCATGGATATGCGCCCCATCGACGTTGGAGACGTAATGCACGGCCGGCCCGTCATGGTAGGGCGCCAGCGCCAGCGTCGCCATCACCGGGCCGAGGTCCGACCCGCCGATGCCGATATTCACCACATCGGTGATCGCCCCGCCCTGCCCGGTGAAGCGGCCCGCGCGCACGTCGCGGGCAAACTCCTGCATCCGCGCATGGGTGGCGCGCAGGGCTGGCATCACGTCCTGCCCGTCCACCATCACGCAGCCGGAAAGGTTGCGCAGCGCCGTGTGCAGCACCGCCCGCCCCTCGGTCTCGTTGATCTTCGCGCCCGCGAACATCGCGTCGCGCCGGGCCTCGACACCGGCGCCGCCCGCCAGCGACAGCAGCAGCGCCATCGCATCCGCGTCAATGTTGGTCTTGGAGAAATCCAGCAGCATCTCGCCGCCGTCCGAAGCGATGCGGGCGGAAAACTCCGCCGCGCGATCTTGTGCGAACAGCGACAGGATCGCGCGATCCTTCACTGCCTCCTGGTGGCGTTTCAGCTCGTCCCAGATGGTCATGCTCTCTCCGATCGGCAGATTTTCAGGCGCTCAGGCGGCCCAGTGAACGGTCGCGTTGGCAAGGACCGCCCGGACGGGCGCTTCCTCGGGGGGCAATGCACGCGCAGAATCAAGCGCCGCGCGCTTCTCGTCTCCGGTGATGAGGATATGGATGCGCATCGCGCCTGCAAGCACCCTTGCCGACAGGGTCACCCGCGGCTCGCCCGCCGCCTCGGCCCGCATCGGCAGCAGGATCGGCGCATCGGGGGCCAGGGCCTCGGTAAGGCGGTCGGCGCCGGGGAACAGGCTGGCGATATGCCGGTCGGCGCCCATTCCCAGCAGCAGCACGGAAATCGGCAGATGTGGCTCGATCGCCGCAGCCAGCCCGGGGATCGCCTCCTCTGGCGCCGAGTCCGGCGCATAAAGCGGCAGATAGGTTGCCGCCGCCGCCCGCTCCACCAGCAGCCGGCGGCGCAGCAGCCCGGCGTTGGAGCGCTCGGAAATCTCCGGCACCCAGCGTTCGTCGTTCAGGAACACCGTCACGCGGTCCCAGTCCAGCCGCGAGGCGGAGAGAAGATCGAACACCGGCCCCGGCGTGGTGCCGCCCGGCACGCAGAGGCTGGCGGTCGCCTCCATGCGCAGCGTCTCGCCCAGTTCCGAGGTGAGCCGGTCGGCCAGCCCCATGAACATCGCCTCGCGGTCGGGATATTCGACAAACTTCATTCCTTGATCTCCCGCCAGCGCCGGCCGTCGCGGTGCAGCAGCATCAGCGCATCTTCCGGCCCTGAAGAGCCCGGGTCATATCCTTGCGGGCGGTCGCCGCGCGATTCCCAGCCCGCGATGATCGGGTCGGTCCAGGCCCATGCCGCCTCGACCTCATCGCCGCGCATGAACAGGGTCTGGTTGCCGCGGATCACATCCATGATCAGCCGTTCATAGGCATCGGGGATATCCGCCCCATTCTCCCCCAGAGCCTCGGCAAAGCTCATGTCCAGCGGCACCTGCACAAGGCGCATCCCGCCCGGGCCCGGTTCCTTGATCATCACCTTGAGGTTCATCCCCTCATTGGGCTGAAGGCGGATCACGAGCTGGTTCTCGCGCCAGTCGCCCCCCGCCTCGTCAAAGATCGAATGCGGCGGTTCCTTGAAGGTGATGGCGATTTCGGACGCGCGGGCGCGCAGCCGCTTGCCGGTGCGCAGGTAGAAGGGCGTGCCCTTCCAGCGCCAGTTCGCCACATGCACGCGCAGCGCAATGTAGCTTTCGGTGCGGCTGGCGGGGTTCTCGGCATCTTCCACATAGCCCGGCTCATCATGGTGGGCTCGGTACTGGCCGCGCACCAGATCGTCCGGGCCGATGGGATCCAGCGCGCGGATCACCTTCAGCTTTTCGTCGCGCACCGCGTCGGGATCGAAGTGATAGGGCGGCTCCATCGCGATCAGGCACAGCAGCTGCATGAGGTGGTTCTGCACCATGTCGCGCATCGCGCCCGACTTGTCATAATAGCTGCCGCGCCCGCCGACGCCGACCGTCTCGGCCACGGTGATCTGGACGTGATCGACGTATTGGGAATTCCACAGCGGCTCGAACAGGATATTGGCAAAGCGCACCGCCATCAGGTTCTGCACGGTTTCCTTGCCCAGGTAATGGTCGATCCGGTAGATCTGGCTTTCGTGGAAATGCGCGGCCAGCGTCGCATTCAGCGCCTTTGCGCTGGCCAGATCGCGGCCAAAGGGTTTTTCCAGCACGATGCGGCTGGTCTCATCGGCGATGTCATGCTGGTGCAGGCGCTCGGCCAGATCGCCGAACAGCGCGGGCGCGACAGACAGGTAGAAAGCCCGGATGCGGCCGGGCTGCATCGTCTCTGCCAGTTGCTGCCAGCCATCGGTGCCGCGGGCATCCAGCGGCACATAGCTGAGACGTTGCAAGAAGGCCTCGATCATCTTGGGGTCAGAGCGGCGGCTATCCACAAATTCCGCAATCGCATCGGCCACCTGCGCGCGAAAGCCGGCATCGTCCAGGTCGGACCGGGCGGCGCCGATGATCCGCGCCTCTTCGGGCATCTGCCCGTCATGGAAGCGCCGGTAAAGCCCCGGCAGGATCTTGCGCTTGGCAAGATCGCCTGTAGCCCCGAACAGGACGAGGTCGAAGGGATCGACCGGAATGACGCGTGAAACCATGCTGCCCTCGCCTGTGCTTGCCTTGCGAAGCCGCGCCTTGCGGCCCGGGCCTGCCGCCCTGATAGCGCTAACGGCGCCTGTCTACCGGGCCGTGCCAGCCAAGTCTAGCATCGCTTGGCGCTGCCGCCTACTGCGACGCAGCAATCCGATTGCGGCTTTCCGCCGTATCTGCATCGGGTTAGCCTTCACCCCCAAGCCACAGGAGACAGCGATGGACCTTGCCACGCGCCCCGCAGCCAATATCGGCAAGTTCCGCGACCCTGCAATGACATCCGCCGGAGAGCCGCGCGCCACCGTGGCGCTGACCCGGGCCGAGACGCTGTGGTTCAACACCGGCACCCTGTGCAACATCGCCTGCAGCCATTGCTACATCGAAAGCTCGCCCAGCAACGACCGGCTGGTCTATCTGACGACGGCCGAGGTGGAGCGGTTTCTGGACGAGGCGTCTAGCCTTGGCTGGCCGCTGCAGGAGGCAGGGTTCACAGGCGGCGAGCCGTTCCTGAACCCCGAGATGCCGGCAATGGCAAGGGCGGCGCTGGCGCGCGGGCTGCGGGTGCTGATCCTGACCAATGCCATGCTGCCGATGCAGCGCCCGGGGGTGAAGGCGGCGCTGCTGGATCTGCAGCGCGCCTATCCGGGCCAGATGACCCTGCGCATCTCGCTCGACCATTTCGACGCCGCCCGCCATGACGAAGAGCGCGGAGCGGGCAGCTTCGAGCGGTCCCTAGCCGGGATGGACTGGCTGACGGCGGAGGGGTTCACGCTGTCGGTTGCGGGCCGGCAACTGTGGGGAGAACCGGAAGCCGAGCTGCGCGCCGGCTTCGCCGCCCTCTTCGCCGCGCGCGGCTATCCGATCCGCGCCGATGCCCCCGCGGAGCTGGTAATCTTCCCCGAAATAGACGCCGCCGCCGAGGTGCCCGAGATCACCACCGCCTGCTGGGGCATCCTGAACAAAAGCCCGGGCAGCGTGATGTGCGCCTCCTCCCGCATGGTCGTCCACCGCCGCGGGGCCGAGGCCGCCACCGTCACCGCCTGCACTCTGCTGCCCTACGAGCCGGAGTTCGACCTCGGCCCGACGCTGGCAGGGGCGGCACGGCCAGTGGCATTGAACCATCCGCATTGCGCGAAGTTCTGCGTGCTCGGCGGAGCGAGCTGCTCGGCCTGAGGGCGCAAGAGGGGGCTCTGCCCCCCGCCCTGCGGGCTCCCCCGGGATATTTGGACAAGGCAAAGGCGGGCGGATGGCAAAGCTGGTTCTGATGCACAAGGCGGACTCGATCTATGACGACGAGCCGGACGCCCGCTACGATTTCCCGCGCAGCTACCTGAAGGCGGTTTCAGAGGCGGTCGGAGACTGGATCATCTATTACGAGCCGGTGAAGGCCGGGCCGCGGGGATATTTCGCGGTGGCCCGGATCGCGCGGGTGATCCCCAAGCCCGGCGTGGAGGGCCGCTTCCTCGCGCTGATCGACCCCGGCAGCTTCCTTCCCTTCGACCGCGAGGTGCCCCGGTTGATAAACGGGCGGCCGCTGGAGGGGGCGCTGACCGAGGCGGACGGAACGGCGAAGAAGGGCGGCGCGGTGCAGCTCGCCGTGCGCCGGCTGCCAGAGGCCGATTTTACCCGGATCGTTGATCTGGGATTGCCGCAAGAGCTGGAGCGGATCGAGGCGACCCGCTATGGCGCGCGCGCGGGAGCGCTGCATGAGGAAGCGGCGATCTTCGAGCGCCCGGTGCTGGAGCGTCTCACCCGCCGCCCCTATCGCGACATCGCCTTCCGGCGGAAGGTGCGCGCCGCCTATGACTATCGCTGCGCGCTGTCCGGGCTTCGCCTGCGCAACGGGGGCGGGCGGCCAGAGGTTCAGGCGGCGCATATCCGCCCGGTCGAGAGCCAGGGCAGCGACTCGGTCCGCAATGGGCTGGCATTGTCGGGGACGCTGCACTGGATGTTCGACCGCGGCCTGATCTCGGTGGCCGAGGATTGCGAGACCATCCTCGTGTCGCACAACAAGGTGCCGGGCGATGTGGTCAGCCGCCTTCTCTCGCCGGGTGGCAAGCTGCTGGCGCCGCTCGATCCACGCGACGCACCGCATCCGGCCAACCTGACATGGCACCGGGAGAATGTGTTCGGGCAGGTGCTTGCGGACGGGCCCGCGCCCTGGGAGTAGCGGCAAGGGTCGTCCCTACCCCGCCACGCCCCGCAGCAGCCGCGCCCGGGCGGGCGGAATCGCCCGGATCTCCAGCCCGGTGAACACATGCAGCGTGTTCAGGTCGCGGTCCACCACGGCATGGTCGCTGACCCAGCCGCCCATCATCAGATAGGTGCGCAGCAGGGGCGGCATCCCCAGCATCGCGCGCCTGGCATCGGGCTTGCGGCGGCGCAGGCGCTGCGCGAAGCGGAAGACGTTGGGGGCCTTCACCCGCGGCAGCCAGCGCTTGGGCGCAAGGTGTCGCGCGGCCAGCATGGTAAGCGCGTCCAGATGCGCCCCTGTCTCGGCCCCCATGAAGGAAGAGCAGCCGAACAGCATCTCCACCCTCTCCTCATCGACATAGCGGGTCATCGCGCCCCAGGCGACGCGCAGGATGTCGGGGTCATGCCAGGCGGGATGGATGCAGAAGCGGCCCATCTCGACCATCGGGCCGTCGAAGGCGCGCAGCGCCGAAAGCTCGTAGAACTGCGCCGAATAGCTGCGGCCGATCTCCTCCCCGCGCGCCAGCGGCAGCAGCCGGAAGCAGCAGACCAGCGTGCCCGTGCGCACCTCCTCGACCAGCACATGCCGGCAGACCTCATCGAAGGCGTCGGCATCAAGGCCCATCGGCGCCTCGCCGGCCAGCCCGCGATTGGCGACAAACGCCAGCCAGCGCAACCCTTGCGCGCGGGCCAGATCCTCGGAGGTTTCGGCAAAGCGGGCCTCGTAGCGGCCCCGGCGCAGCGACAACATCCAGCGCGTCCTTTACAACTGCGGCCATCACAGCTTCTGGCGCGGCAGGGCCCCGGCCTGTGGGATCTGCCATTGAAGCCCCATATACACCTTTCAATGATCCCGCGCGAAGAAAGGCAGCCAATGGCCCCCAAAATCCAGAAATCCGATGCAGAATGGCGCGAACAGCTGTCCGAATCTGCCTACCGCGTCACCCGGCAGGCGGCGACCGAGCGTCCGTTCAGCCATCCGGGCTTTGCCCCCGGGCCCGGAACGTTCCTGTGCACCTGTTGCGGCGAGCCGCTGTTCACCAAGGATACCAAGTTCGATTCGGGCTGCGGCTGGCCGTCCTTCACCGCGCCGCTGAAAGGCGAGGCAGTCGAGGAGCATGTCGATACCACACACGGGATGCGCCGGACCGAGGTGACCTGCTCCAGTTGCGGCGCGCATCTGGGCCATGTCTTCCCCGATGGTCCGCCCGAGGCAGGGGGCCTGCGCTATTGCATCAACGGCGTGGCGCTGGATTTCGAGCAGGACAGCTGACGCGCTTGCGGTGCCGGGACGCGGGATCAGTCGATGAACTGGCCCGCGTTCACGTTGCCGATGCTGCCCAGAAGCTGGCCAAGGAAGGTCACGCCCTTGATGTTGCTGTCGGTGACGCGGCGCGAGAGCGTGACGACACGGCCATCCTGTAGCCCGAAGCGCTCGATATTCTCGACGACGCCGCCCTCGTTGAAGCTGATGGCGACGACTTCGCGGCTGATCTCCTCGGGCTTTTTCCAGCCGACCTCACGCCAGCGGCTGCCGACATAGTACCAGCCGCCATCCTCCAGTACCCCGGCCGAAGACGGGCGGCCGACGAAGTCGCCCACCGTGTCACGGGTATCCTGCCCCACGACCAGCATGGCCAGATCGCTGTCCGAGGGCACATAGCCGTGGCTGCGATAGATCGGCTGGCAGGCGGCAAGCCCGCCAATCACAAGCAAGGGCCACAGATTGCGCACAATCTGCCTGACGATCCGTTCGATACCGACCATGTCGCTCCTGCCCCTTGCCTTGCGGCTCCGTTCCCGGCCCAGTTTTTCCGGCCCAGTTTCCGGCCCGTTCGCGGCAACTCTCCGCCATAACCCGCCCGGCCCTACCGCCAGGCTTGCGCCCCGCATCAGGTCCAGCCCTTGCCATGCCGGCACTTGCCTCCTAAGCGGCTTACAACAAGGATGGCCCTGTCTTCAAGCCGTCCCGCGATCTGGGGTGGCCTTGGCCCCCACTGCGGGGTGCGGCACGGCAGCCACAGACTGATGAGGAGACTTGACGATGCAAGACCGTTCCCCGATGCCTCCCGCCATGACACCCCCTGTGAACATGCCCTGGTCGCAGGCCTTCCGCGTGGCAGAGCTGGCCTCGCGCAAGCCGACCCGCTTCACGCTGGCGCTGGACGAGGCGGCGCTGGCGGCGCTGGCGGCGGATCTGGGCCTCCTGGAGGTCCGCAAGCTGACCTTCAAGGGCGAGCTGGTGCCCAAGGGCCGCCATGACTGGGAGCTGACCGCCAGGCTGGGCGCCAGCGTGGTGCAGGCCTGTATCGTGACGCTGGCCCCGGTCCAGACCCGGATCGATGAGGACGTGAAGCGCCGCTACCTCGCCGAGATGCCGCAGATCGAGGCCGATGAGGTCGAGATGCCCGAGGATGACACGGTCGAGGCGCTGCCGCAGGTGATCGACGCTGGCGCCGTGATGGCCGAGGCGCTGGCGCTGGCGCTGCCGCTCTACCCCCGCGCGCCGGGGGCCGATCTGGGCGCGGTGCAGGGCACCCCGCCCGGGGCCGAGCCGATCGTGGAGGAAAAGCTGCGGCCCTTTGCCGGGCTGGCGGACCTGCTGAAGCAGCGCGAGGGAGAGGCGGAGAAGAAGAAGGACGAGTGAGCGCCTGCTGCTCCTAGCCTCATGCGGCGCACTGGCATGAAATGGTGCTGCCCAGAATTTCGGCCGTCGACGAAATTCTGATGTGCCCGCCCTGCGGGGCGGCACATACGTGCCCACCTGGGCGGACACATCAGAATTTGGCACCGTTCGTGCAAGCTTCACCCCCCTTGCCCTGCGGCTTGCGCCTTCGGGCAACCGACGCGGTCGGCTTGCCACTGGCAAGCCGCCTGATCTCGCCGGAAAGATGCACCCACAAGGGCTGGACGCCCCCCTCGGCAGCAGGTTAGACAGCCCCCAGAAAAGACTTGCGCAGGCAGGGAATCCGAGTATGTTCCCGGCCTCATTCACGAAACGGGTTCACCCCCCGTGCCAGTTGGCATGACGGTGCGAAACCCAAGCAAAACGGGGGCTTGCCCCCACAGACAAACGGGGGCTTGCCCCCTCGAACCCGAGGTCGAGATATGGCTGTCCCCCAGAACCGAGTCACGCGGTCCCGCCGCAACATGCGCCGCGCCCACGATGCCCTGGTCGCCGCGAACCCCGCCGAATGCCCGAGCTGCGGCGAGCTGAAGCGCCCGCACCACGTTTGCGCCTCCTGCGGCACCTATGACAGCCGCGAAGTCGTGGCACAGGCTGCCGAGGTCGATCTGGACGAAGACGCGGCGTAAGCCGGTCTTTTGGCGCGCTGGCCGCGGATGATGTCGCAACCCACCGGAACGACCAGCGTCCGCGCCGCCGAAGCCGAGGCAGGCTCCGCAAGCGGAGCCGCATCCGTGCGCGTCCCGGGCCGGATCGTGATCTCTGTCGATGCAATGGGCGGGGACCGCGGCGCAGCTGCCGTGGTCGCCGGCATCGTGCGGTCTGCCGAGAAGAACCCCGACATCGCCTTCATCGTGCATGGGCCGGAACCGGAGCTGAGCAAACTGCTGGCCCGTCACCGCGACCTGCTGCCCCGCTGCGAGATTCGCCATGCCGAGGGCGTGGTGAAGATGTCCGACAAGCCCAGCCAGGTCATGCGCCACGGTGAGGGCACCTCGATGTGGTCCACCGTCGAAAGCGTCAAGCGCGGCGAGGCGACGGTGGCGGTGTCCTGCGGCAATACCGGCGCGCTGATGGCGCTGTCGATGATCCGCCTGCGCAAGCTTCCCGGCGTCAACCGCCCCGCCATCGCCTGCCTCTGGCCCTCGCGCAATCCGCAAGGGTTCAACGTGATGCTGGACGTGGGTGCCGACATCAAGGCCGATGCCGAGGACCTGCTGCAATATGCGCTGATGGGCGCCTCCTATGCCCGCAACGGGCTGGGGCTGGCGCGCCCCCGCGTCGGGCTGCTCAATGTCGGCACCGAAGAGCACAAGGGCCGGGCCGAGCTGAAGCTGGCCCATGACCTGATCGCCGCGGCGACCGAGGCCGGCGCCTTCGACTTCGTCGGCTTCGTCGAGGGCGGTGATCTGCCGTCGGACCGGGTTGACGTGATCGTGACCGATGGCTTTACCGGCAATATCGCCCTGAAAACCGGCGAGGGCACTGCCAAGCTGATCTCGGATTTCCTGAAAGAGGCATTCAATGCCACCTTCCTGTCCAAGATCGCGGCGCTGCTGGCGCTGACCTCGCTCAAGCGTCTGCAAAAGCGCATTGATCCGCGCCGCGTGAATGGCGGCGTGTTCCTCGGCCTGAACGGCACCGTCGTCAAATCGCATGGCTCGGCCGATGCGCTCGGCGTCTCGGCGGCGATCAAGCTCGCCTTCCTGCTGGCCCAATCGGGCTTCCAGGACCGGCTTGCAGCGCGGGTTGCCTCTGCCGGACAGGCGCGGCAGGATGCCGCCGCGCAGGGCGGCGCTGCCGCTGTGCCGGGGGGAAGCATCTTGAACGGAACAACCGAATGACACTGACGCGCGCCGTGGTCCGGGGCGTCGGGCATTATCTGCCCGACCGCATCATGCCCAACGCCGAGTTTGAAGAGCGGCTGGAAACCTCGGATGAGTGGATCCGCAGCCGCACCGGGATCGAGCGGCGGCATATCGCGGCCGAAGGCCAGCTGACCTCCGACCTCGCGATCCGGGCCGCGCAGGCCGCACTCGCCGATGCCGGGATGGACGCGGACCGCATCGACGCCATCGTGCTGGCGACCTCCACCCCCGACTACACCTTCCCCTCCGTGGCGACGATGGTGCAGGCCGGGCTCGGCATGACCCGCGGCTTTGCCTTCGACGTGCAGGCGGTCTGCGCCGGCTTCGTATTCGCGCTCGCCAATGCCAATGGCCTGATCCTGTCGGGCCAGGCCAAATGCGTGCTGGTGATCGGCGCCGAGACCTTCAGCCGGATCCTGGACTGGGACGACCGCGGCACCTGCGTGCTGTTCGGCGACGGCGCCGGCGCGCTGGTGCTGGAGGCCGAAGAAGGCGCCGGCACCTCCGCCGACCGCGGGATCCTGTCGTCGGACCTCAACTCCGACGGGCGCTACAAGGATCTGCTGCATGTCGATGGCGGCGTGTCCAGCACCGGCACCGCCGGGCATCTGCGGATGCAGGGCAATGCCGTCTTCCGCCACGCCGTCGAAAAGCTGGCCTCGACCGCGCATCTCGCGCTGGAAAAGGCCGGGCTGACCGCGGGCGATGTCGACTGGATCGTGCCGCATCAGGCCAACCTGCGGATCATCAGCGCCACCGCGCAGCGGATGCAGGTGCCGATGGAGCGGGTGGTGGTCACCGTGCAGGACCACGGCAACACCTCGGCCGCCTCGATCCCGCTGGCGCTGTCGGTCGGCAAGCAGCGCGGCCAGATCCATGAGGGCAACCTGATCGTGACCGAGGCCATCGGCGGCGGCCTCACCTGGGGCTCGGTCGTCCTGCGCTGGTAGCGCCACCGGCGATTCCTTGCCGGTGGCCCCGTCGCAGGCCCTCGCCAGACCGTTTCGAGGCTGGTTGAAGACCCTGCCCCAAGTCATTGATATTGACTCGGAAATCCTCTGCCCCCATCCTTGCCGCAAAATACGGGAGGGACCGGCATGGGTGAGAAGACACTGACGCGCATGGATCTGAGCGAGGCCGTCTTCCGCGAGGTGGGCCTGTCGCGCAACGAATCCGCGCAACTGGTGGAATCGGTGCTGCAGCACATGTCCGATGCGCTGGCACGGGGCGAGCAGGTGAAGATCTCGTCCTTCGGCACATTCTCGGTGCGCGACAAGGCCGCCCGCGTCGGGCGCAACCCCAAGACCGGGGATGAAGTGCCGATCAGCCCGCGCCGCGTGCTGACCTTCCGGCCCTCGCATCTGATGAAGGATCGCGTGGCGGCGGGCAACCGTAACTGACCGGCCCCGCCCGGGCCACGAAGGGGGCGTGATGGAAAACTCCGCCGGACCTGCGCAACCTGGGGTGGCAGCCGCGGCCCAAGGCAGTGCTGCGACTGACAAGGTTGCGGCCCCCAAATCCGTGACCGCCTTCCGCACGATCAGCGAAGTTTCCGAGCTGCTGGAAACGCCAGCCCATGTGCTGCGCTTCTGGGAAAGCCGCTTCCCGCAGGTCCGCCCGGTCAAGCGCGCCGGCGGGCGCCGCTATTACCGCCCTGCCGACGTGGCGCTGCTGGCCGGCATCCGCAAGCTGCTTCACGATGATGGCCTTGCGATCCGCGGCGTGCAGAAGATGCTGCGGGATCATGGTGTGAAGTCCGTCACCGCGCCGGCGGAGCCGGCGGGGGAAACGGCGGACGCGGGGGAGTGGGCGGATGCCGCAGCACCGGCCGAGACCGTGTCGGGCGCCGAGGATCACGGCACCGCTCCGCCGGATGATATGACAGCGGCTTACGAACAAGACGAAGCTGCGTCTCCCGCCGAGGCGGCCACCCCCCCGCGCGTCGCACTGGCGGAGAACCATCAACCCGCTGCTGCGGATGATGCCGCGAAGCCGGCGGTCGAGCCGCCCTTACCTCCCGAGCTGACGTCCGAAGTGCTGGAACCCGAAGACGCTGGCGCCTTGGCCCACGTTCCAACTGAGGCGCCCACCCCACCTGCAGCGATGCCCCACGAAGCCTTTGCGCCTGAGCCCGAGGAAGCCGCTCAGCAGGCCCCCACCGAGGCGCAGCCCGCGGAGGATCCTGCGCCCGCCCCGGACATACCCGACGAGCCGCCCCGCCCCCGCGTGCTGATGCGGCGCCGGACTGCTGGCGATCCGCCCGGCCTCTTCTCGCTGATGGACGCGCCCGAGCATCCGCGCCCGGCCCCTCCCGAGCCCGCGCCCGACATGGCGCCGCCCTCGGACGAGCCCCCGGTGGAGCGCCCGCTGGCCGCCCTCCTGCGCGCCGCGGACCCTGCCCGGCTTGCCCCCCATGCCGACGCCTTGGGCGCGCTCCACGCCCGGCTGGAGGCGATCCGCGCCCGGCGGGACTGCGCCGGCCGGGGGCGCTGACGCCGCCGCGATGCGACAGGCTCAAGTCCCCGCCGACGATTCCCATGACGCCGCCGCGATTTGCCGCTTGCGCCCGCACCAAGCCTCGCACTATATCACCGCCGTCGGGCCGTGGCGCAGCCTGGTTAGCGCGTCCGTCTGGGGGGCGGAAGGTCGTGAGTTCGAATCTCACCGGCCCGACCAACATCGAAACGCCCGTTCCCGCATGGGGGCGGGCGTTCGTGCATCTGCAGGGGGGCAGTGATGACCGCAACCGGAGTGCTTCCCGATACCGCCTTGCAGGCGCTGATCGACCAGGGCGCCATCGCGGCAGACCCGGGCGTGATCCCCGCGCAACTGCAACCCGCCAGCCTTGACCTGCGCCTTGGGCGCACCGCCTACCGCGTCCGCGCCTCGTTTCTGGCGGGCAAGGGCCGCCCGGTGGCCGACCGCATCGCCGAGTTCGAGATGCACCGGATGGACCTCAGCGATGGCGCGGTGCTGGAAAAGGGCTGCGTCTATGTCGTGCCGCTGATGGAACGGCTGGCGCTGCCCGAAGGCATCACCGCCGTCGCCAATGCCAAGAGCTCCACCGGCCGGCTCGACCTTCTCACCCGAGTCATCACCGATGGCGGGGTGGAGTTCGACCGCATCCCCGCCGGCTATACCGGCCCGCTCTATGCCGAGATCTGCCCGCGCTCCTTCTCGGTGCTGGTCCGGCCCGGGATGCGGCTGAACCAGATCCGCTTTCGCGCCGGCCAAGCCGTGCTGACCGATGCCGAACTGCGCACCCTGCACGCGGCGGACCCGCTGGTCAGCGGCACGGCGGTGATCTCCGAAGGGCTCGGCTTCTCGGTGGACCTGAAGCCAGAAGGCACCGACCTCGTCGGCTATCGCGCCAAGCCCCATACCGGGGTGATCGACCTCGACCGCATCGGCCATTACACCCCGCGCGACTTCTGGGAAGAGGTGCGCACCGAGGATGGCAGCATCATCCTCGACCCCGGCGCCTTCTACATCCTCGTCAGCCGCGAGGCGGTGACGATCCCCCCCGCCTGCGCAGCCGAGATGGCCCCCTATCTGGCGATGGTGGGCGAGTTCCGCGTGCATTACGCCGGTTTCTTCGACCCCGGCTTCGGCCATGCCGCCGCGGGCGGTGTCGGCAGCCGCGGCGTGCTGGAGGTGCGCTGCCACGAGGCGCCCTTCGTGCTGGAACATGGGCAGGTGGTCGGGCGGCTGGTCTATGAGCGCATGGCCTCGGTGCCCGCGCGGCTCTATGGGGCCGACCTTGCGTCGAACTATCAGGGGCAAGGGCTGAAGCTGTCCAAGCACTTCCGGCCCGCCTGAAGTTTCGGGGCCTGACCCGCAGGCCAGTGCCGCAACCCGCCCCTGCCCTGCCGCGAACAGGCATGGCGCCCCCTCCCGCGCGCCTTAGAACAGGCAGGCGGCAGCCAGCGGAGACTTCCATGACCGAGGCCACAGAGGCGCTTGTGATCTTCACCCCCTCGGGCAAGCGCGGGCGCTTTGCGCCGGGCACCACCGTGCTCGCCGCCGCCCGGCAGCTGGGGGTGGATCTCGATTCCGTCTGCGGCGGGCGCGGCATCTGCTCCAAGTGCCAGATCACGCCGGGCATCGGCGCCTTCCCCAAGCACGGGCTGACCGTGGCGGCGGATGCGCTCAGCAACTGGAACGCGGTGGAAGAGCGCTACAAGCAGAAACGCGGGCTGGCCGAGGGCCGCCGCCTCGGCTGTCAGGCGCATATCCAAAGCGATGTGGTCATCGACGTGCCGCCCGAAAGCCAGCTGCACCGGCAGGTGATCCGCAAATCCGCCTCGGACCGGGTGATGGTGATGGACCCCGCCACCCGCAGCTATTTCGTCGAGGTGGCCGAGCCGAGCATGGACGAGCCGACGGGCGACTTCCAGCGCCTCTGCACCGCGCTGGCCGAGCAATGGCAGGTCATTGGCCTTGCCCCCGACCTGCACATCCTGCGCAAGCTGCAACCCGTGCTGCGCAAGGGCGAGTGGCGCGTGACGGTCGCCGTCAACCGCGGCGCCGATGGCTCTGTCCGCATCGTGGATGTCTGGCCCGGCTTCCGCGAGGCGCCGCTCTGCGGGCTGGCCATTGATCTCGGCTCCACCACCATCGCCGCGCATCTGTGCGACCTGTCGGATGGGCGGGTGCTCGCCTCCTCGGGCGTTATGAACCCGCAGATCCGCTTTGGCGAGGATCTGATGAGCCGCGTCAGCTATGCGATGATGAACCCCGGCGGCGATGTCGAGATGACCCGCGTGGTGCGCGAGGCCATCGACGGGTTGGCGGCGGCGCTGGCGATCGAGGCGGGGCTGACCGGCGCGGACATTGTCGAGGCGGTGGTGGTCTGCAATCCGGTGATGCACCACCTGCTGCTGGGGATCGACCCGGTGGAGCTGGGACAGGCGCCCTTCGCGCTCGCCTCCTCCAGCAGCCTGACGCTGGCGGCCGCCGATCTGGGGCTGGCCGCGCTGAATGCCGGCGCGCGGGTCTACATGCTGCCGCTGATCGCCGGCCATGTCGGGGCCGATGCGGCGGCGGTGGCGCTGGCCGAGGCGCCGGAGACCTCCGACGATCTGGTGCTGATCGTCGATGTCGGCACCAATGCCGAGATTCTGCTGGGGGACCGGCGGCAGGTGCTCGCCTGCTCCTCCCCCACCGGCCCGGCCTTCGAGGGCGCGCAGATCAGCGCCGGCCAGCGCGCCGCCCCCGGCGCCATCGAGCGGGTGGAGATCGACCCGGTGACGAAAGAGCCGCGCTTCCGCGTGATCGGCTCGGACCTCTGGTCCACCGACGCGGGCTTCGCCGAGGCGACCCAGCAGACCGGCATCACCGGCATCTGCGGATCGGGCATCATCGAGGCGGTGGCCGAGATGCGCATGGCCGGGATCGTCGACGCCTCGGGCCTCATCGGCTCGGCCGAACAAACCGGCACCGACCGCTGCGAGCCGACCGGGCGCACCCATGCCTACCTCCTCCACGATGCCAGCGCGACCGGCGGCCCGCGGATCAGCGTCACCCAGGGCGACATCCGCGCGATCCAGCTGGCGAAATCCGCGCTCTATGCCGGGGCGCGGCTGCTGATGGATGAGATTGGCGTGGACAAGGTCGACCGCATCGTCCTCGCCGGCGCCTTTGGCGCCCATATCAGCCCCAAACACGCGATGGTGCTGGGGATGATCCCCGATGCGCCGCTGGACAAGGTCTCCTCTGCCGGAAATGCAGCAGGCACCGGCGCGCGGATCGCGCTCTGCTCCCTCGCCGCCCGTGCCGCCATCGAGGCCACCGTGCAGCGCATCCACAAGGTCGAAACCGCCATCGAGCCGCGGTTCCAGGAGCATTTCGTGGCCGCCAACGCGATCCCGCACGCGACCGCGCCCTTCCCAGAACTGGCGCAGGTCGTCACCCTCCCCGATGTCAGCTTCAACAGCGGCGGCTCCGGCGGCGAGGGCGGGCGACGGCGGCGGCGCTGACCAATCAAGGACTTGCCCCTCGCACCCTTGCGCTGCCCGGCGCTTCCGCTACCTTGTCGGCAGCCGCGCCCGCGGCGAGGGAGGACTGCATGAGCGAGCTGCGGCCGCATTCCAGCGACCGGCAGGGCCCGTCCGGGGCCGGCACGGCTGAGCCTGACCCACTCGCGCCCCTGCTGTCGCGCGTGGCCTCTGGCGACCGCGAGGCGTTCCGCCAGCTCTATTCCGCCTCCAGCGCGAAACTCTTTGGCACTGCCCTTCGTATGTTGGGCAACAGGGCCGAATCCGAAGAGGCGCTGCAAGAGGTCTTCGTGCGGATCTGGACCCGCGCCCACCGCTATGATGCCGGCCGTGCAAGGGGCATGACCTGGATGATCGCGGTGACGCGCAACCACTGCATCGACCGCCTGCGCGCCCGCCCTGCCCAGACCGAGGATGCCTCGGCCTTGGAGACGATTGCCGCCCCGGGCCTTTCGCCCGAGGCAAGCGCCATCGCCAGCAGCGAGGCGCGCCGGATTGCCGACTGCTTTGGCCAGCTGGAACCTGACCGCGCGCAGGCGGTGCGCGGCGCCTATCTGGACGGGCTGTCCTACGAGGCGCTGTCGGCCCGTTTCGCGGTGCCGGTGAACACGATGCGGTCCTGGCTGCGGCGGGGCCTGATGAAACTGAAGGACTGCCTGGAGGCATGAACGGGCGATGAACGGCGAGGCGGACATAGCAGAAGGCGATGACGGGCTGGCGGCGGAATACGTCCTCGGCACGCTGCCGCGCATCGACCGGGCCGCGGCTGCCGCCCGGGCGCGCAGCGATGCCCGCTTTGCCGCCCGCATCGCCGATTGGGAAATCCGCCTTGCCCCGCTGAATGACGGTTTCGCCCCGGTCCGCGCCCCCCGCACGCTCTGGCCGCAGATCGAGACGCGGATCTTTGGCGCCCCCGCCCCCCGCTCACGGCTCGGTCGCTGGTCGTTGCTCGCCGGGCTCGGTCTCGGCGCGGGCCTCGCCGCCGCCGTGGTGCTGACCGTACTTCCGGTGCTGCGCCCGATCCCCGATGCAGTCGTGGCCGAGCTGGTGGCCGAGGGCACCGACCTGCGCGTCGCAGCCCGGTTCGAGCCGCGCTTCGGCGTGATCCATGTCACGCGCATCGCCGGCCCCGCCGCCCCCGAGGGGCAGGACTATCAGTTCTGGGTCATCGCCGAGGGCGGCGCCCCCGTCCCGCTTGGCCTGCTGCGCGAGGGCGAGCTGGCTGCGGCGACCGAAGTCCCGCCGGGCACGGTTCTGGCCGTCAGCCTCGAGCCTCTCGGCGGCTCGCCCACCGGCCAGCCCACCGGGCCGATCCTGGTGACGGCGACGATCACGGGCTCGTGATCGCACCCTCTGCAACTCGGCTCCCCACCCTCCCGTAGCTGTAAGGGTCAGGGCGGGGACGACCTCCGCCCAACACCTCGGAGGACTAAGTGATGATTTCCACCCGTATCCTGGCTGCCACCCTTGCTCTGGTCGCTGCCCCCGCTTTTGCCGAAAACCCGATGGTCGGCGGCGCCGCAATGTTCGCGGACAAGAACATCGTCGAAAACGCCGTGAACTCGGCCGATCACACCACGCTGGTCGCCGCCGTGCAGGCCGCGGGCCTCGTGGAAACGCTGCAGGGCGAAGGTCCCTTCACCGTCTTCGCGCCGACCAATGCCGCCTTTGAAAAACTGCCGGCCGGCACCGTCGAAACCCTGCTGATGCCGGAGAACAAGGACCAGCTGACCAAGATCCTGACCTGCCACGTCGTCGCCGCCAACGCGACTGCCGAAGCGATCATGGGCATGGTTCAGGCGGGCAGCGGCTCGCACACCGTCAGCACCGTCGGCGGCTGTGACTTCACCGTCTCCACGATGGGCAGCGCCGTGATGATCGAAGACGGTCAGGGCAATGTCGCCAACGTCACCATCGCCGATGTGATGCAGTCGAACGGCGTGATCCATGTGATCGACACCGTGCTGCTGCCCGCGATGTAAGACCCGGGAGCCCCTTGCGCTGCAAGGCGCGGGGGGAGCCGGCTGCGGCTGGTGGCAGGGGCCTGCGCAGGGTGGGATGTCTCTCCCGTGCCAGGCGCCGGCGCTGACACCGGCCGCATGCGGGGCCACAAGGATTGGCGGGCCCTTTTATCGGTTACCTTTCAGCGTTCCGGCCCGCCCCGGGCCCGCGGTCCCGCAACGGACCGCGGGCCTTTGGCATTTCGGCCTTGTGCAGCCTGCCCGCCCCGCCCGCCCGCGCGAACCGGCTTGACGCGCAAGGGCGGTTTGACTACCTACAGCGCTGTCGCGGGTGTAGCTCAATGGTAGAGCAGAAGCTTCCCAAGCTTACGACGAGGGTTCGATTCCCTTCACCCGCTCCACTCCCACCCCGACCGAAAACCCGCGCCAACCCCTGTGAGAGCAGGCGGCCAAGGCAAATCGAAACGCCGCAGTCTCGTATTCCGTAGCGGAATCCGCAAAATCTGTTGCGCAGCCTGCAGAATTCTGCGATGCAGAACTCCTTCCTGTAACCAGTTGTTCCTTGTGCGACACGAGTTTCCGTGTGCCGCAGTTCAGGCACGATATTTTGCCGGGACAGGGGGCTTCCCATGACAGAATTATCTTCCTCCGCACCGCGGAGGCATTTTGCATGCCGTCGTTGCGGCTATATGTTACGTTATAACGCACCTCGATGCGGGGATTGTTACAACAAGACACCGATCTACAATCATGCCGCTTTTTGGCGGACTTTGGCGGTGGTCGGCATTGCCGTATTGGCAATCGGCGTATTGGTCGTGATCTGATACGTCTCGGGCGGCCCGGGTGCCGGCAAGCACCAGGGTCGTCCAACCCTTCCTCTCCGCCTCCGCTTCTCTCTGCATGATCCTGCACCCTGCTCCGCGCGCCGCGGGGTGGCAAAACCATCTGGTCCCGCCCCGCGGCACGGGCTATGACCCGGAGCAGTCCGAACGCAGGAGAGAGACCATGTCCGACATCACCCGCATCGAATCCGGCCCGCGCATGAGCCAGGCCGTGATCCACAATGGCCTCGTCTATCTGGCCGGCCAGGTCGGCAACCCGGGCGAAAGCGTCACCGACCAGACCCGCACCGTCCTGTCCGAGATCGACCGCCTGTTGGCCGCCGCCGGCTCCGACAAGACCCGCATCCTGACCGCGCAGATCTGGCTGGCCGATATGGCCACCTTCGCCGAGATGAACGCCGTCTGGGACGACTGGGCCCCCGCAGGCGCCACCCCGGCCCGTGCCACCGGCGAGTCGAAGCTGGCGACCCCGGATTACAAGGTCGAGATCATCGTGGTCGCCGCGCAAGCCTGACACCTGCCGCGGGGGCGCCCTGTGCGCCCCCCAGCCCGCGCCGCGCCCGCGCTGCCGCAGCCCCAGATCGCCTTTGACCGCTCGCCAATCCTGCCGTAATGCTGCGCTGCAACAAGGCAGGATGCGGAACCATGGAACGACTTATCGAACGCGGGCTGTTCGCCAGCCGCTGGCTGATGGCGCCGATGTATCTGGGGCTGGTCGGGGCCCTGCTGATCCTGCTCTATGCCTTCCTGATGGAGCTGGTGCATTTTGCCCTGTCGATCCCGGGGATGACGGTCGATGACGCCGTTCTGGGCGCGCTGGCGCTGATCGACCTCAGCCTTGCCGCCAACCTGCTGCTGATCGTGATCTTTTCGGGCTACGAGAATTTCGTCAGCCGCATGGACCTGAGCGGGCATGAAGACCGGCCCGACTGGCAGGGCGAGGTCGATTTCTCGACCCTCAAGCTCAAGCTCGTCGCCTCGATCGTCGCCATTTCCGGGATCCATCTGCTGAAAGTGTTCATGGATGTCGGCACCTATAGCGACGACAAGATCCGCTGGATGGTGATCATCCATCTGGTATTCGTGATCTCGGGCGTGCTGCTGGCGCTGATGGACTGGATCGCGATGAAGGGCAAAGTCATGAAGATCGCCGCGAAATCGGCGAAGGCAGATACCGGACGGTAACCCGCGCCTGCCGGTGAACCGCAGCGGCGAGGATCCCTCGATGAGCAACGCCCCCACCCGCCCCATCGCCGCCGTCATCGCGGTCGTTCTGCGCGGGCCAGAGGTGCTTCTGGTGCGCCGGATCAACCCGCCAGATGCCGGGCTCTGGGGCTTTCCGGGCGGCAAGGTCGAGCCGGGCGAGACGCTGGCCGAGGCCGCCTTGCGCGAGCTTGGCGAAGAGACGGGCGTGACAGCCACCGCCGGCGCCGTGATTGACGCGCTCGACGTGCTGGACCGGGACGCGGACGGCGAGTTGCGCCACCATTTCATCCTGATCGCCGTCGCCTGTACGTGGGTTCAGGGCGAGCCGGTTGCCGCCGATGATGCCAGCGACGCGGGATGGTTCCGGTTTGCCGATCTGGACCCGGACGATCCAGCCTTCAGCCACGATGTCGTCGCCCTCGCCCGCCGCACCGCCGGGCTGCCCTGAGCGCCCTGCGAGATACGAACAGGCCGGGCAGCAACGCCGCCCGGCCTGTCATCGCCCGAACGGGGCGTCACTGGAACGCCCGAACGGGGCATCAATCACACCGCCCGAACAGGGCGTCACTCATGTGGCCCGAACAGGGCGTCACTCATGTGCCCGAACAGGGCGTCACTCATATCACCCCGAAACGGGCATCACTCGATCGTGTAGCTGCCGGTTTCGCACAGATCGGCGCTGTCCTCGATGACATCGCCATCGTCGAACACGAAGCGAAGGTCATAGCTGCATTGGGTGCGGCCATCGGCGATCGTCACATCGACGGAATTGCCCGAGGGCAAAACGCCGGTGCCGAACACGTCTTCCTCCCAGTCCCCCACGTCGACGGGCGAAGTATAGAACTCGACCAGATCGTAGCCACTAACATTGATCAGTTCGAAGGTCAGATCCTGCGCAAGCGCCGGACCGGCGGCAAGCGTCGCCAAGGCGCCCCAAAACACGAGGCGCGAAACGGATTTCATCATAAATCACTCCAACGGGGATTGCCGCCCCCGACACGGCGCACATCGCGCCGCCTGCACCTTGCCACGCTGCCAAGCCTTTGCAAACATTTCCTTAATGCACGCCTGAGCCCCGGCGCCCGCCGCCCCCCAAGGTCGGCGGGCACCCCGCCTCAGGCCGACATGTCCAGCACGATGCGTCCGTCGATCTTGCCGGCCTGCATCCGCGCGAAGACATCGTTGATCTCTTCGATCCGCGCCGTGGCGGTATGGGCCCGCACCAGCCCGCGCCCGGCAAACTCAAGGCTTTCCTTCAGGTCGAGCCGGGTGCCGACGATGGACCCGCGCACGGTGATGCCTTCCAGCACCATGTCGAAGATCGGCAGCGGGAAATCCCCGGGCGGCAGACCGTTCAGCACGATGGTGCCGCCGCGCCGCGCCATCTTCAGCGCCTGAGCAAAGGCCGAGCGCGACACCGCCGTCACCAGCACGCCCTGCGCGCCGCCGATTTCCTTGCGCAGGAAGGTGCCCGGATCGGTGTTCATCGCGTTGATGGTGATCTCGGCGCCCAGTTCCTCGGCCAGCCGCAGCTTGGCCGGGTCGATATCCACCGCCGCCACATGCAGCCCCATCGCGCGGGCATATTGCACCGCCATATGGCCAAGCCCGCCAATCCCCGAAATCGCCACCCAGTCGCCGGGCTTGGTCTCGGTCATCTTCAGGCCCTTGTAGACCGTGACCCCGGCGCACAGCACCGGCGCCAGTTCCACAAAGCCAAGATTGTCCGGCAGATGCCCGACAAAGGCCGGATCGGCGATGGCATATTCGGCAAAGCCGCCATTCACCGAATAGCCGGTATTGCTCTGCTTCTCGCACAGCGTCTCCCAGCCGCCGAGGCAATGGTCGCAAAAGCCGCAGGCGGTATAGAGCCACGGCACCCCCACCCGGTCGCCCTCTTTCACAGAGGTCACGCCGCTGCCGATGGCAGAGACATAGCCCACACCCTCATGCCCCGGAATGAACGGCGGATTGGGCTTTACCGGCCAGTCCCCATGCGCGGCATGCAGATCGGTGTGGCACACGCCGCAGGCCTCGATCTTGACCTGGATCTCGCCTGCGCCGGGCTCGGGGACCGGGGCGTCCTCGATGACAAGCGGGGCCCCGAACTCGCGGACAACCGCAGCTTTCATCATTCTTGTCATGGCCTTGTCTCCATTCAATGTTCGGGCCCCCGCCCCGCCGTGCTGCGGGCGGGGACATCCCCGCCCGCCGCCGATCAGAAGAACCCGAGCTTGTTCGGGCTGTAGCTGACCAGCATGTTCTTGGTCTGCTGGTAGTGGTCGAGCATCATCTTGTGGGTCTCGCGCCCGATGCCGGACTGCTTGTAGCCGCCAAAGGCCGCATGGGCCGGATAGGCGTGGTAGTTGTTCACCCAGACGCGCCCGGCCTGGATGTGCCGGCCAAAGCGGTAGCAGGTGTTGATGTCGCGGCTCCACACGCCCGCACCCAGGCCATACATCGTGTCATTGGCCAGCTGCAGCGCTTCCTCCTCGTCCTTGAAGGTGGTGACCGAGACAACCGGGCCGAAAATTTCCTCCTGGAAGACCCGCATCTTGTTGTGGCCCTTCAAGATCGTCGGCTGGATGTAGAAGCCCTTCGCCAGATCGCCGCCAAAGGCCGCCGCCTGACCTCCGACCAGCACCTCGGCGCCCTCTTCGCGGCCGATGGTGAAGTAGCTCAGGATCTTGTCCTGCTGCTCCTGGCTCGCCTGCGCGCCGACCATCGTCTCCATCAGCCGCGGGTCGCCATGCTTGATCGCCTTCACCCGTGCGATGCAGCGGGCAATGAACTCTTCATAGATGTCTTCCTGGATCAGCGCCCGGCTCGGGCAGGTGCAGACCTCGCCTTGGTTGAAGGCGAACAGGACGAACCCTTCCACCGCCTTGTCGAGGAAGGCATCGTCCTTTGCCATCACGTCGCTGAAGAAGATGTTGGGCGACTTGCCCCCCAGCTCCAGCGTCACCGGGATCAGGTTCTCGGTCGCATATTGCATGATCTTGCGGCCGGTCTCGGTCGACCCGGTGAAGGCGATCTTGGCGATGCGCTTGGACCGCGCCAGCGGCGCGCCCACATCCGGGCCCATACCGTTGACGATGTTCAGAACGCCCGGCGGCAGCAGATCGGCGATCAGGTCAGCCAGCACCAGAATGGCGACCGGCGTCTGTTCCGCCGGCTTCAGCACCACGCAGTTGCCCGCCGCCAGCGCCGGCGCCAGCTTCCACGCCGCCATCAGGATCGAGAAGTTCCACGGGATGATCTGCCCGACCACGCCCAGCGGCTCGTGGTAATGATAGGCGATGGTGTCATTGTCGATCTCGCTCATCGAGCCTTCCTGGCTGCGCAGGACGCCGGCGAAATAGCGGAAATGGTCCACCGTCAGCGGGATATCGGCAAAGGTCGTCTCGCGGATCGGCTTGCCATTGTCCCAGGTTTCCGCAGCAGCCAGCAGGTCCAGATTGGCCTCCAGCACATCCGCGATCTTCAGCAGCAGGTTCGAGCGGTGGGCGGCCGAGGTCGCGCCCCAGGCTTCGCGCGCGGCATGGGCGGCGTCCAGCGCCAGCTCCACATCGGCCGCGCCCGACATCGCCACTTCACAGATCTTCTCGCCGGTGATCGGGGTGACGTTGTCGAAATACTTGCCGCTGACCGGGGCGACCCATTTGCCGCCGATGAAATTGTCATAGCGCGCCTTGAACGGCGAGACCTGAACGCCCTTGAATGCGCCGGGCATATCGTTTGCCATGGTAGTTCCTCCCGAGTGATGCCCCTCCTCCGGGGCGATGGGAGAACCATGACGGCTGGTGCGGGTCGTGCATAGCCGGCCTGCATGGCGTGCATGGGCCGGGTGTCTCGCTGGTGAGACAGGTGCAGGTGCAGAATGCGGGAAACGGGGGGGCGCGGCTCAGTCGCCGAGCCCGAGCGCCTTCATCTTCCGGTAGAACGTCGCCCGCCCGATCCCCAGTTCCCGCGCCGCAGCCGAGACATTGCCCCCCGCGCGCGCCAGCGCCCGGTGCAATTCCGCCCGCATCGCCTCATCCAGCCCCGAGGCGCCCTCACGCAGCAGATCGCGCGCGGGAAGCCGCCCCAGAAGCGCCGGATCGAACCCAAGGCTCCGCCGCGCAGCGCGGGTGGCCCCCACGATCAGATCATCCCGGTCAATGGCCAGCAGCGACGGGCCGCCCCCATCCTCCACCGAGTCGGGCGCCAGAATCCGCAAGCCGGCAAAGGCCGCGCGGAACAGTTCCGCCTCGATCCGCTGCGCCGCGTCCTGCACCGTCAGCGCGATCAGCCGCGCATAGCCCTCGGCCAGATCCTCGCGCACCGAGGACACGTCGATCACCCCCGCCAGTTCCGCCCCCGCGCCAAAGACCGGCGCGCCCATGCAGGTCAGCGCGGTGTTGCGGGCGCGGAAATGCTGGTCGCGCAGCACCAGCACCGGGCGGCGCTCGGCCAGGCAGGTGCCAATCCCGTTGGTGCCTTCGGCCGATTCGCTCCAGTCGCTGCCGGGGGCAAGGCCGGATCCGTGGAAATGCTCCTGGTCCGCCTCGCGGATCCGCTCATCAAGGATCAGCCCCTCGGGATCGGACAGCATCACCGCGCAGCCCGCCTCCCCCGCCGCCCGCGCCAGCCGATCCAGGATCGGCCCGGCGATGGAGACAAGCAGCCCCGAAGCCTCTGTCCGCGCGCGCAATTCCGCTTCTGTCAGCCGCGCAGGCTCGGTGCCCGTGGCCGGGTCGATGTGATGATGCAGCAAGGATCGCCGCCACGACGCCGCAAAGGCCGACCGCCCCGCTGCCGCCGAAGACAGCGCCACCTCGCGCACGATCTGCGCATGGTCGCGCCGTGGATCTGGGTTGAGCCTTGCCACCGGAACGCCTCCCCGCGTTGTCGGTCCATTGGCGATCAAGGATAGGGCAATGCGGGATTCATGCAACAGGGGCGTGTGGGGAGGGGTGAATGGGATATTGCCACTCTCGGGCGCGCCTGTTCGGGCGGGAAAAGGCGAGGCACTGCCTCGCCCCCGCCCGCCGCGGGACCCATCGCCCGGAGCCGCTGGCAACGCAAGACCGTATGAGGACAGCGCCCGACCTGGCGGGCGAGAAGCGCCCGCCAGGGGCGGGGCGGGCGCTGGCCGGGCCCTTTGGGGGCCCGTCCGGTGCAAAATGCACTCTCAGCGCATGGCGAAGGCGATGGCCTTCGCTAATGAGAGCGCCGCAAGAAGAACGCCAAGCTCTCGCACACCGCGAAAAGCGGGTAGCCCTCAAAACGGCCCCGCATACGCCAGCGCAACCTCCCCGCCCGCCCCCGTCAGCACAAGCCTCTCCCCCGCCACCCGCACCGCGTCCACCGAAACCCACCCCGCCGGCCGCGGCACCGCCCCCAGCAGATGCCGCACCACATGCACCCGCCCCGGGGCCAGCGCCAGACAGCTCGCCGCCCCCTCCGCCGCCACCCGGTTTACACCCGCCGCCGCGCGGTTCCCCTCATCCCCCGCGGTGATGCCATCCTCGATCCCCAGCACCCCCCGGTGCCGCCCGTCCCAGGGCGCCGCATCCCGCCCGCCATTCGACAGCCACAGCATCGTCACCGGCAGCTCGGCCGGGTCCTTCAGCGCCAGCACAAGATCATCCTCCGCCTCGCGTAGTGCCGCCGTCCAGCCGAGGCCGTTGCCCGCCGCCTCCACCAAGGTCAGGAAATCCTCATGCCCCAAGGGCGCCGCCGGCCCCAATTCCCGACTATTCTCGTTTACATATGACATATGCATGGGTTCTGCATGGTTTCCACATGCCGCCCAATCCCCCTGCGGATACTCGAACAGCGACACTGGCCCCGCCATCCCCGGCAGCGCGCCGAGGTCTTCGGACCGCCCTCCCGGCACCAGCCGATGCCGCCCCGGCTCCACATGCAGCCCGGTCAAAGCCGCCCGCTTGGCCGAAAACGACAGCCATCCCCGTCCTGCAAAGCGGATCATCGGATGATGCGCCAGCGTCAGACTGCCGCTGCCACCTTCAATCCGGTGGGTCTGCCGCAAAAACGGAACCCCGCCAACCAATTGCAAATGCTTGAAAATCCGCGCGCCCCGCACCGGAGCCACCAGCTCCAGAACCGCCTCCGCCGCGCCCGGCGCCTCGCTCACGGCAACCACCCGCCAGGCGGTATTGGCGCTCGGCCCATGGATCGGCTCGCCCGGCTCCAGATCATCCCGCCCGAACGGCGCCGACAGGAAATCCCCCTCCAGCCCCGCCTCCACCGGCGCTAGGCCATCCGGCACCGCCTGCCCAACCCAATGCGCCCGGTGCAACGGCCGGATCACCCGCCCCACAGACCCGAACCAAAGATCGGTTAACACCCCGCGCGCAAGGTCGATCTCCAGCCCCGCATCCGCGCAGGCCAGCCGCAGCCGGTCACTCTTCGGGGTCGGCATCGCCCTCATCCTGAGCCGCATTGCGCCCCTTAAACCCCTGCGCCACAACGAACTTCTCGGAACTGTCCGCCCGGCTTGCGGGGGGCTTCACATTCGCCACCTTGCGGAAGTTCTTCTTCAGCAACGTCTGCAACTCCTGCTCCGCCCCGCCCGCCAGCACCTTCGCCACGAAGGTCCCGCCCTCTTCCAGCACGTCGAAGGCAAACTGCGCCGCCGCCTCGCAAAGCGCGATGATCCGCAAGTGATCGGTGCCCTTGTGCCCCGAACTCGCCGCCGCCATGTCCGACATCACCACATCCGCCGGCCCGCCAAGCCAACCCTTGACCAGCGCATCGGCGTCATCCGCAAGGAAATCCAGCTGATGGATATCGGCCCCGGCAATCGCCTCCATCTCCTGAAGGTCCACCCCCAGCACGGTGCCGATCTTCTTGCTGGACTTGTCGCCAAGCGCATTCACCCGGCTCACCGCCACCTGACACCAGCCGCCCGGCGCGCAGCCAAGGTCAACCACCCGCGCGCCCGGCACCAGGAAGCGGAATTTATCGTCCAGTTCCAGGATCTTGTAAGCCGCCCGCCCCCGGTAGCCTTCCTTGCGGGCGCGCACCACATAGGGATCGTTCAGCTGCCGCTCCAGCCACAGCGTCGAGGACAGCTTGCGCCCCTTGGCGGACTTGACCCGCACCCTCAGCTCGCGCTGACCGCGGCCCGAGGCGCTGCCGCCCGCGCCACTCGCCCCGCCCGATTTTCCCGGTGTCTTGACCATTCCCGCAATCCTCTCGCCGCCCGCAAACCCGGCCTTAACTATTCGTCGGCCTGCGGCATATCATCGGCCCAGATACGCGCCTGAAGGCCCGCCTGCAACCTCAGTAAGGCCCTTCCTCCAGCACCCCGTCCGCCGACATCTGCGCATAAAGCAGCCCCTCGCGCAGCCCCCGGTCCGCCACCGACAGCTTGTCGGTCGGCCAGATCCGCATCAGCGCCTGCAAGATCGCCGCCCCCGACATGATCAGCGTATGCCGGTCACGCCCGATCCGCGGGTCGGTCCGCCGCCCCTCCGGCCCCAGCGCGAGGTAATCCCGGATCACCCGGTCGATCTGGTCCGAGGACATGCGCAACCCGTCCACCTTGGTGCGGTCATAGCGGCGCAGGCCCAGATGGCTGGCAGCCACCGTCGTCACGGTGCCCGAGGTGCCGATGATCTGGAACCCCTCGCGCGCCTGCGCGGAGTTGTAGGGTGAGAAATCGGCCAGCTTTTCCTCGAAATACCAGCTCATCAGCGCAAATCGCGCCGCATCATCCTCCACGTCCTGAAACTGGTCCTTCAGCGTCGCCACCCCCAGCGGGACCGAGATCCAGTCCACCACCTTCGCCGCCGGTTCCAGCGCCGCCGGGTCGCTGCGGAACCCGCCCGACAGCCGCATGATCGCCCGCGGCCGGTCCGGCCCCGGCACGCCGGAAATATCTATCCACACCAGTTCCGTGGACCCGCCGCCGATATCCACCACCAGCAGCTGTTCGGTGCTCTTGCTGACCAGCGGCGCGCAGGAAATCACCGCCAGCCGCGCCTCTTCCTCGGGCTCGATGATCTCCAGCGGCAAGCCGGTCTCACGCCGCACATAGCGGATGAAGTCGCGGGCATTGCGCGCGCGCCGGCAGGCCTCGGTCGCCACCAGCCGCATGTGGCGCACCTGGTGCTGCTCGATCTTGCGGCGGCAGATCTGCAGCGCCTGCACCGTGCGCGCCATCGAGGCCCGCGAGAGCTTGCCCGAGGCCTCAAGCCCCTGGCCCAGCTGGACCGTCTTGGAAAAGCTGTCAACGACATGGAATTGCGCACCCTTCGGGCGGGCAATCAACATGCGACAACTGTTGGTCCCGAGGTCCAGCGCCGCATAAAGCTGCGCCGGGTCGGGCATATGGGTAGCGTGGGGCTCGACCGAATGAGCCGGGAGCGCCCCCGCACCCGTGGGACGCTTGGGCGCCATCGTCACGCCCTCCGATTTCAAGTTATCCCCAAGGTAAGGCCAGCCAAGCCCGGGCGCAAGCGCAGCTATGCAGAGCCCCCTGTGCGCCGCCGCCCGCCCCCCGCGACCCTCCCCCATTCGTTCTGGTGCAAATATCCGCGGAGGGGTGCAGGGGAGGGGCGCGCCCCTCCCCTGCCGGGGGCGCGGGGGGCTGGCCCCCCGCCCTCTGTCGCTGCCCCCTCGCGGAATGTCGAAATCCGGCACCGGACCGGGCATTTCGCGCCTTATTGAGGAGACAGCGAGGAATCATCCCATGCCCGATATCACCATCCTCTACTGGCGCGACATCCCGGCCCAGATCATCGTCGGCAAGGGCCGGCGCGGGGTGAAACGGGCACTGCCGGAACGCTTCGAGCAGGCCATCGACCGCTGCGCGATGAAGATCGGCGCGCGCGACAGCGACGCCTACTTGGCCGAATGGCGCAAGGCAGAGCCCTATGCGCTGGAGGCCGAAACCGACGAGGCCGCCGCCGAGGCCGAACTGGCGCGGATCACCACCGAATATGATGACGCGCGGCTGCGCGTGCTGATCGCCAATGACGGCCGGGCCTGACGCCCCGCCGTTCTCCCCAAAACCCGGCCGCTGGAGGGCCTTGCGCATGGCTTTGCTGAACTTCCGCCGCGACGACAAGCCTGCCCCCGCACCCTCGGGACTCGAGGCATTCCTCGCGGGCTACTCGCTCGAGGTGATGCCGCGCACCGCCGCCGGGGTTGAGGACTTCCGCACCCTGCTGCCCGCCGGTACCCGCGTCTACATCGCCCATATCGAGGGCACGCCCATCGAGGACATGGTCGCCACCGCCCGCCGCCTGCGGCTTGAGGGCTATGAGCCGATGCCGCATTTCCCGGCCCGGATCATCCCCGATGCCGCCACGCTGGCTGACTGGACCGCGCGCTACAAGGGCGAGGCCGATGTGCGCCAGGCGCTGCTTCTGGGCGGCGGCGTGAACACCCCCGCGGGCGAATTCGACAGCTCCATGCAGCTCTTGGAGAGCGGCGCCTTCGAGGGCTTCGACCGCCTCCACGTCGCCGGCCACCCCGAGGGCAACCGCGACATCGACCCCGATGGCTCGGACAGGATGGTGATGCAGGCGCTGCGCTGGAAACAGGACTTCGCGAACCGCACCGACGCGAAAATGGCCATCGTCACCCAGTTCTGCTTCGAGGCCGCCCCGGTCATCGCCTGGGCCGACCGCCTTGCCGCCGAGGGCATTGCCCTGCCGATCCATATCGGCATCGCTGGCCCCGCCAAGCTGCAGACCCTGCTGAAATTCGCCATCGCCTGCGGCGTCGGTCCCAGCCTGCGCGTCCTGCAACGCCGCGCCCGCGACGTGACCAAGCTGCTGCTGCCCTTCGAGCCGACCGAGATCCTGACAGAGCTCGCCGCCCACAAGGCCGCCAACCCCGGCTTCGGGATCGAGGCGGTGCATTTCTTCCCGCTTGGCGGGATCAAGACGAATGCCAATTGGGCGATGCAGAATGGCGGCGCGCCAGTTCAGAAAGAGGTTTAAGAATGACCCGTACCACCATTGAATCTAAGACAAAAACCGTCACCATCGGCTTTGACGTACCCTTCTGCGTGATCGGCGAGCGCATCAACCCCACTGGCCGCAAGAAACTCGCCGCCGAACTCGAGGCCGGCGACTTCTCCACCGTCGAACGCGACGCGCTGGAGCAGGTGGCCTGCGGGGCGATGGTGCTCGATGTGAATGCGGGCGTCGTCTACAATTCCAACCCCAACCCGAATGAGACGGAGCCGCCGCTGATGGAGGCGATGATCCGGCTGGTGCAGGGGCTGGTGGATGTTCCGCTGTGCATCGACAGCTCCGTCCCCGGCGCGCTGGAGGCTGGGCTGGCGGCGGCGGAAGGGCGGCCGCTGCTGAACTCCGTCACCGGCGAGGAAGACCGGCTGGAACTGGTGCTGCCGCTGGTCAAGAAATACAACGTGCCGGTGGTGGCAATCTCCAACGACGATACCGGCATCTCGATGGACCCCGAGGTGCGGTTCGAGGTGGCGCGCAAGATCGTGCAGCGCGCCGCCGATTTCGGCATCCCGGCGCAGGACATCGTGGTCGATCCGCTGGTGATGCCGGTCGGCGCGCTTGGCGATGCCGGGCGGCAGGTGTTCACACTGGTGCGGCGGCTGCGGGATGAGCTGGGGGTGAACACCACCTGCGGCGCGTCGAACATCAGCTTCGGCCTGCCGAACCGCCACGGCATCAACGCCGCCTTCCTGCCGATGGCGATCGGCGCGGGGATGACCTCGGCGATCATGAACCCGGTGCGCTCGGTCGAGATGGAGGCGATCCGCGCCGCCAACTTCCTGATGAACCACGACCCGAACGGCACCGAATGGATCCGCTTCGCGCGGGTGCTGGAGGCGGTGAAGGGCGGGCAGGATTTTGCAACCGCCTCGGCCGAGGTCGCAGCCGCAGGCCGCGCCGGGCGCCGGCGCAGCCGGGGGTAAGGTGGAGGGGGCGCCGCACCGGCGCCCCCTCACGATTCCGGTCGCTGCGGGCCAGGTTTCGGGCTATGCGGGCGAAATGACCCCAGAACCCCTGCCCCCCACCGATTTCGAGATCTTCCTTGTCGCCCCGCCGGGGCTGGAGGCGCTGCTGTGCGATGAGGTCCGCGAGGCGGGCTTCGCGGACCCCGTGGCGGTGCCCGGCGGCGTGACGATCATGGGCGGCTGGCCCGAGGTCTGGCGCGCCAATCTGCAGATCCGCGGCGCAAGCCGGGTGCTGGCGCGGATCGGCGCGTTCCGGGCGATGCATCTGGCGCAGCTGGACAAGCGCGCCCGCAAGTTTCCGTGGCGCGACGTGCTGCGCCCCGATGTGCCGCTGAAGGTGGAGGTGACCTGCAAGGGCTCCCGCATCTACCACGCCGGTGCCGCGGCACAGCGGATCGAGACGGCGCTGCGCGAGGAGCTGGGGGTGGCGATCTCCGCCGAGGCTGAGTTCAAGCTGAAGGTGCGGATCGACGATGACCTCTGCACCATCAGCGTCGATACCTCGGGCGAGTCCTTGCACAAGCGCGGCCACAAGGAAGCGGTGAACAAGGCCCCGATGCGCGAGACGCTGGCGGCGCTGTTCCTGCGCCAATGCGGGTATGGCGGGACCGAGCCGGTGGTCGATCCGATGTGCGGGTCCGGCACCTTCGTCATCGAGGCGGCCGAGATTGCGGCGGGTCTGCTGCCGGGCCGCACGCGGCATTTCGCGTTCGAGCAGCTGGCGAGCTTCGATGCCTTGGCCTGGGAGCGGATGCGCAGTGCCGCCCCCCGCCCCCGCCCCGCCCTGCGCTTCTACGGCGCGGACCGGGATGCAGGCGCAATCAAGATGAGCCGCGCCAATGCCGAACGGGCGGGCGTGAGCGACCTTGTGCAGTTCGACACCCATGCGATCAGCGACCTGATGCCGCCCGAAGGCAAGCCCGGCCTGGTGATCGTCAACCCGCCCTATGGCACCCGGATCGGCAACAAGAACCTGCTCTATGGCCTCTACGCCGCGCTTGGCCAGACGCTGCTGACCCGCTTTGCCGGCTGGCGCGTGGGGCTGGTGACCAGCGAGCCCTCGCTGGCCAAGGCGACCGGCCTGCCCTTCGCGCCGCCCTCTGCCCCGGTGCCGCATGGCGGGCTGGGGGTGCAGCTGTTCCAGACGAAGGCGTTGCGGTGAGGGGGCGTTAACGCCCGCGCAGCCCCTCGGCCAGCACCCCTCGCACCACGCCCAGATCGACCCCATCGGCCACAAAGGCCTCGCCGATGCCGCGGGCGAGGATGAAGCGCAGCTTGCCGTCCTGCACCTTCTTGTCCTGCGCCATCAGCGCCAGCAGCGCGTCGGCATCCGGCAGATCGCCCCCGATATCGGCGAGGTCGGTCTTCATGCCCATGGCGCGAAGATGCGCGCGCACCCGGCTCGGCGCCTCTTGCGAGCACAGGCCAAGTCGCTGGCTGACCTCGAAGGCCAGCGCGCAGCCGATGGCGACGCCCTCGCCATGCAGCAGCCGCGCGCCGTAGCCGGTGGCGGATTCAAGCGCATGGCAGAAGGTGTGGCCAAGGTTCAGCAGGGCGCGTTCGCCCTCCTCCGTCTCATCCCGGCTGACGATGGCGGCCTTCATCTCCACCGACCGATGCACGGCGTATTGGCGCAAGCTGGCATCGCCAGCGGCCAGCGCCGGCCCGTTCGCCTCCAGCCAGTCGAAAAAGACCGCATCCCCCAGCAACCCGTATTTCACCACCTCGCCATAGCCCGCGAGGAAGTCGCGCGGCGGCAGCGTGGCCAGCAGGCCGATATCAGCGAGCACGAGGCTGGGCTGGTGAAAGGCCCCGATCAGGTTCTTGCCGTGGGGGGAATTGATGCCGGTCTTGCCGCCGACAGAACTGTCCACCTGCGCCAGCAGCGAGGTCGGGATCTGCACGAAGCGCACGCCCCGGCGCAGCACCGCGGCGGCAAAGCCGGCCAGATCGCCGATCACCCCGCCGCCAAGCGCGATGACGATGTCCCGCCGCTCCACCTTCTCGGCCAGCAGCCATTCGACCGCGCGTGAAAACTCGGGCCAGCCCTTGGTGCCCTCACCCGCAGGCAGCGCCAGCGCGGTCATGTGGATGTCCCCCAGCCCGGCGCGCAGGGCGTCCAGATGCAGGGCGGCCACATTTTCATCCGTCAGCACGGCCACACGCGGGCGGCGTAGCAGCGGCGCGATCTCGGCCCCCGCGCGGGCCAGCAGGCCGGCACCGATGCGCACCTCATAGCTGCGCGCGCCCAGATCGACGGCGACGGTTTGCACGGCGGCGGTTTCGGTCGGCATTGGCATCATCCCTTGTCCAGCAGCCCCGGATGCGCCGCAAGGGCGGCGATCACCTTGGCGGTCATCTCGTCGATGGAATAGTCGGCCCGCGCCTCGACCGTCACATCGGCCAGCGCATAGATCGGGGCCCGCACCTCCAGCAGCGCGGCCAGCGTGCCCTTGGGGTCCGGCGTGCGCAGCAAAGGGCGCGAGGGCTTGTGCCGCACCCGCTGCCACAGCAGCTCCAGATCCGCCTTCAGCCAGACCGATACGCCCTTTTCCGCAATCGCCTTGCGGTTGGCTTCCGCCAGGAACGCCCCGCCGCCGGTGGACAGCACGCAGGGGTTGCCCGCCAGCAGCCGGCGGATCACCTGCGATTCCTTGTCCCGGAAGAACGATTCGCCGTCGCGGGCGAAAATCTCGGCCACCGAGCGGTTGGCGGCGCGCTCGATCTCTTCGTCCGAGTCGAGAAAAGGCAGCGACAGGGCCCGCGCGAGGGCATTGCCCACCGCCGTCTTGCCCGCGCCCATCATGCCGACCAGCACCACCGTCTTGCGCAACCGTGCCTTCACCGCGAGTGTTTTCCCCGTTTTGTCCCGTTTGCCGCGGTGCGCCCGCGCTTTCCCGCCGGTTGCGCAGCTATTTCGCGGCCCCGGCAAGTTTCCGCCCTGAATGGCGTGAACAGCCCGGAAAAGCCATATATAAAACCGATGGTGCCCCTGCGCCGCCCTGCCTCGCGGCGCGGCGGGCAGACTCGGGGCGAACAAGAAAAGGGCAGATCAGTATGGGGCGGATTTTGAAGGCGGTGGCCGTGCTGGCGGTGCTTGGGGTCCTCGGGCTGACGGGCTATGCCTATCTGGGCGATCTGACGCCCGCGCCAAGCGAAATGCGCAAGCCGGTGGAGCTGAATGCAGGCAGCTAAGCACATCTTCGCCGCCGGGCTGGCAGCGCTTCTGGGCAGCGCCGCCGCGGCACAGGACGCGCCGATGTCGGCGATCGACTGGCTGTCGCAATCGGTGGCGGCCACGCCCGTAGCCTTGCCCGCGCCCGCGCGACAAGAGCCCGCAGTCTCCACCGGGGCCGCGCCCGAATCCATAACCGTGACCCCGCTTGGCGGCACCACGCTCGATGCACTTGGCCTGACGCCGGCGCAGCGGGCGGGGTTGCCAACTGGCCTCTGGGGCGAGACGCCGACGCTGGACCTTGCCCGCCGCATCCGCGCCGAACGGGCCGAGACGCTGCCGGCGATCCAGTCGCTGCTCTATGCGCTGCTGCTGGCGGAGCTGGATCCGCCGCATGATGCCGATGGCAGCGGCCAGCTGTTCCTCGCGCGCGTCGACAAGCTGCTGGACCTCGGCGCGCTCGACCCGGCGCTGGCGCTGCTGGAATTGCCCGACGATCCGACGCCGGAACCGTTCCGGCGCTGGTTCGACGTCGCCCTGCTGATCGGCGAAGAGGACCGCGCCTGCGAGACGATGCGCGCGACGCCGCAGGTGGCCCCGACCTTCCCGGCGCGGATCTTCTGCCTCGCCCGCGGCGGCGACTGGAACGCGGCAGCGCTGACCCTGTCCACCGGCGAGGCGCTTGGCCATATCGATGCGGAAACCGGCACCCTGCTGGCGCGGTTCCTCGACCCCGAACTCGCCGACGGCGCCGAGGATCTGCCGCTGCCCGCCCGCCCCTCGCCGCTGGTGCTGCGGCTGATGGAGGCGGTGGGCCAGCCGATGTCCACCACCACCCTGCCGCTGGCCTTCGCGCAATCGGACCTGCGCTCCAACTCTGGCTGGAAGACCCGCATCGAGGCCGGCGAGCGGCTGGCGCGGTCCGGCGCCATCGGCCCGAACTTGCTGCTGGGGCTTTACACCGAACGCGGCCCCGCCGCCTCGGGCGGGGTCTGGGACCGGGTGGCCGCCGTGCAGGCGCTGGAGGCCGCGATGGCGAGTGGCAGTGTCGATGCCGTCGCCAAGACGCTGCGCCCGGCCTGGGAGCAGATGGTGCAGGCCGAGCTGGAAGTGCCCTTCGCCGAGCTTTATGGCGAGCAACTTGCGGCGCTGCCGCTGAAGGGCCGCGACGGCCAGCTCGCCTTCCGCATTGGCCTTCTGTCCCCGGCCTATGAGACGGTCGCCGCCGCCCGCGTCCCGCAGGACGGGGTGGAATCCTTCCTGATCGGGCTCGCGAAGGGCGACGTCACCCGTATCGTGCAGCCAGACCAGATGGGCGCCGCGATCCGAGCCGGCTTTGCGCAAGGTGCCCCGCTGAGCGAGGATTACGCGCCGCTCTTCGAAGGCAACCGTCTGGGCGAGGCGCTGCTGATGGCCATCGACGACGTGACCGAGGGCGCGCGGGGCGATCTGCGCCGCGTCACCTCGGGCCTGACCGCTTTGCGCAAGGCAGGGCTCGAAACCCCCGCCCGCCGCGCCGCGCTGGAGTTGATGCTGCTGGAGCGGCGGGGGTGACCCACCCTTCTGCCGCCCGGCCGATGGAGATGTGGATCTCGGCCTTCCTCGAGGCGCAGGCGGCCGAACATGACGCGGCCATCAACACCCGCCTCGCCTATGGCCGCGACCTCAAGGACTTCGCCGCCTTCCTCGCCCACCGGGGCCTGCATTTCAGTGGCGCCCCCCGCGAGGCGGTGGAGGATTACCTCGTGCGCTGCGAGGCCGAAGGCCTGTCGAAGGCCACGCGCGCCCGGCGGCTGGCCTCGATCCGGCAGATGTACCGCTTCGCGCATGAGGAAGGCTGGCGCGAGGACAACCCCGCCATCCGCCTCTCCGGCCCCGGCAAGGACCGGCGGCTGCCTGCCACGCTGACACAAGCCGAGGTCGGCGCGCTGCTGACCGCCGCGCGCGAGACCGGCAAGACGCCCGAGGACCGGCTGCGCAGCACCTGCCTGATGGAGCTGCTCTATGCGACGGGGATGCGGGTGACGGAACTCGTCACGCTGCCCGTTTCCGCCGCGCGGGGCGACCCGAAGATGCTGCTGGTGCGCGGCAAGGGCGGCAAGGAACGGCTGGTGCCGCTGTCAGGGCCTGCGCGGACCGCGATGCTGGACTGGCTGAAGGCGCGCGATGCGGCCGAAGAAGCGGCACGGCTCGCCAAGCGCACCCCGCCCTCGCGCCACCTGTTCCCGGCGCGCGGCAAGGCTGGGCACCTGACCCGGCAGGGCTTCTTCACGCTGCTGAAGGACATCGCCCTGCGCGCCGGCCTCGACCCCGCCCGAGTCACCCCCCACGTTCTGCGCCACGCCTTCGCCACACATTTGCTGGAAGGAGGCGCCGACCTTCGGGCGATCCAGCTGATGCTCGGCCATGCCGACCTTGCGACCCCCGAGATCTACACCCAGGTGCTGGACGAACGGCGAACCGCGCTGGT
>NZ_JAUYTT010000017.1 GCF_030695035.1 Frigidibacter sp. | reverse complement strand
GGGGGGGGGGGGCGTGGGCCCCCCCCCACCCCCCGAGGATATTTGGAAAAGGCAAAGGCGGGCGGCCCGGGCGTCACCGAAGGTTCGCAGCGGCATCACAAAACCGTTACGCCGCGGCGCGAAAGCTCCCCCATCATTCCTCGGAGGACTTTCCATGCCGATCCGGCTTTCCGCCCTTACCTCTGTTCTGGCGCTTGCGACCGCCTTCCCGGCGTTGGCAGAGACGCACTTCGCCCGCACCGCATCCTTCCCCACCCCGCTGAACATGGCGGAAGGCGAAGACACCGCCCGCGTCACCTCGGCCGAGATCATCTCGGCTTCGGAAGACGGCATGATGCTGGTCTATACCGACAGCCCGCTTGGCGTGATCGGTCTGGTGGACATCACCGATCCGGCGGCGCCGAAGCCGCTTGGCAATGTCGATGTGGGCGGCGAGCCGACCACCGCGCAGATCATCGGCGGCAAGGCCTTTGTCGGCGTCAACACCTCGGAAAGCTACACCGCGCCCTCGGGCAAGCTGGTGACGGTCGATCTGGCCACGAAGGAGATCGTGGCGGAATGCGAGATCGGCGGACAGCCGGATTCGGTCGCCAAGGCCGAGGACGGCTCCTTCGTCGCCATCGCCATCGAGAACGAGCGCGATGAAGACCTGAATGACGGCGCGCTTCCGCAGATGCCGGCTGGCTTCGTGGTCAAGATCGCCATCGTGGACGGCGCGGCCGATTGCGCCGGGCTGCAGAATATCGACGTGACCGGCATTGCCGAGATCGCCGCGGAAGACCCGGAGCCGGAATTCCTCGACGTGAACGCGGCGGGTGACATCGTCCTGACCATGCAGGAAAACAACCATATCGTCGTGATCGGCGCCGATGGCGCGATTGCCAGCCACTTCGCGGCAGGCACCGTCGACCTGGACGGGATCGACACCAAGTCCGACGGCAAGCTGGACTTTACCGGCAGCAAGGAAGGCGTCCTGCGCGAGCCCGATGGCGTCAAGTGGATCGACGACACCCATTTCGCCACCGCCAACGAAGGCGACTATGAAGGCGGCTCGCGTAGCTGGACGATCTTCAACCGTGACGGCACCGTCGTGTACGAAGATGCCGGCAAGCTGGAGCGCGCCATCGTGGCGACCGGCCACTACCCCGAGCACCGCTCCAAATCCAAGGGCGTGGAGCTGGAATCGATCGAGTTTGCCGAGTTCGACGGCACCCCGATGCTGTTCGTTGCGGCCGAACGGTCCTCGATGATCGGCGCCTATGACATCACCGACCTGGCCAACCCGGTTCTGGTGCAGCTGATCGCTTCGGGCGTCAGCCCCGAAGGCATGGTGGCGATCCCGGAGCGCGGCCTGCTGGCCACTGCCAACGAGGTGGACCTGGTCGAAGACGGCCTCGCCCGCGCCCATGTGATGGTCTACGAGGTGGCCGAGGGCGCTGCCTCCTACCCGATGATCACCTCGGAAGGCTCGGAAGAGCTGATCGGCTGGGGTGCGCTGTCGGGCATGGTGGCCGACGCCGAAACCCCCGCCAAGCTCTATGCCGTGTCGGACAGCGTCTATGGCGCCGCGCCGGCGATCTACGAGATCGACGCGACCACGCAACCGGCGCGGATCGTGGCAAAAACCATCGTCACCCGTGGCGGCGATGCCGCGCAGAAGCTTGACCTTGAGGGCATCACCCTCGATGGCGATGGCGGGTTCTGGGTTGCCTCGGAAGGGCGCAGCGACCGTCTGGTTCCTCATGCGATCTACAGCGTGAACGCCAAGGGCGAGATCAAGAAAGAGATCGCGCTGCCGGCCGAATTGCTGGCACATGAGACGCGCTTCGGTTTTGAGGGCATCGCCAAGATCGGCGACGTGCTGTGGATGCCGGTGCAGCGCGAATGGGCCGATGACGCCAAGGGCCAGGTGAAACTGGTGGCCTATAACCTCGAGACCGAGGAATGGGGCGCTGTCACCTACCCGCTGGAGCCGAAGGGCGAAGGCTGGATGGGTCTGTCGGAGATGACCGTCCATGGTGACTGGGCCTATATCGTCGAGCGCGACAACCTGGTGGGCGACGCGGCGGTGGTGAAGAAGATCTTCCGCGTGGCGCTGGCCGATCTGGTCCCGGCCAAGCTGGGCGAGACGCTGCCGGTGGTGACCAAGGAAGAGGTGCGCGACCTGATCCCCGACCTGAAGGCGCTGAACGGCTTCGTGCTGGACAAGGTCGAAGGCTTTGCCATCGACGCAGCCGGCACCGGGTGGGTGGTGACTGACAATGACGGCGTCGACGACCATTCGGGCGAAACGCTGTTCTGGTCGATCGGCACCATGAACTGACCGGCTGATCACAGCTTGGTGGAGGCCTCCGTGCATCGCGCGGAGGCCTTTTTCATGGGGCGCGCGCCGTAAGGGGTTGACGGGGCGAAGGGGGATGCGCTGATAGGGCGGTTGCCGGGATGGGTTCGGGGGAGCCTGCTGCATGCCGGGAACGCTTGACGATCTGAAAGGAAACCGCGCGTGATCCTGCTGCCCGCTGCCCGCCTTCGTTCCGCCCTTGCCGTAATGTCCCTGCTTGCGCTGGCTGCCTGTGGCGGCGGCTCTGGCCCGGCTGTCGTTGCGCCCTCTGGTCCGCCGCCCGAAGTGGTTGCGATGTATCAGTCGGTTCAGGATGATGAATACCTGATCCCTGCCGTGGATCCGGGCTATCTGACCGGGGGCAATGCCCGCCAGACCGTCTCCTATTACGGATCTGAACAGCCGGGAACCATCGTCGTCGATCCGCATGCGCGGGTGCTGTATTATGTGGAAGAGGGCGGGCTTGCCACCCGCTATGGTATCGCTGTCGGCCGCGAGGGCCGGGGCTTCACTGGGTCGGCCGTGATCAGCCGCAAGGCGGACTGGCCGGGCTGGACGCCGACGGCGAACATGATCCGCCGCGATCCCGACGTGTACGGCCCCTATGCAGGCGGCCTGCCGGGCGGGCTCGACAACCCGCTGGGTGCGCGGGCGCTGTACCTCTATCGCGGGGGCAAGGATACCTATTACCGGATCCACGGCACCAACAACTCCTCCACCATCGGGCGGGCGACGTCGGCGGGCTGTATCCGGTTGTTTAATCAGGACATTCTGGACCTCTACGAGCGTGTCGACCTGGGGGCGCCGGTGAAGGTACGCTCTGTGGAGGAATCCACCGCGCAGGAAGGCGAGATGGTCGAGGGGCCGAGCGGGCTGATGGTCCGCATCGACTCGCTGCCCATCGAGGTGCAGGACCAGATCCGCGCCGGGATCACCCCGTGGGAGCCCTTCGTGGCGCAATCGGGGATCAGTGGCGAGAACAGCCTTGGCAGCACCGATGCGCTGGAATCCCAGGGGATCGTTGCCTCGAACTGAGCGGCATCGACACGCTGACAGACAGAAGGGCCGCCCGGATGGGGCGGCCCTTTTCCGTTGCGCCTCAAGGGGTTGTCCTCATTCCAGGATGACGAAATCTTTCAGTGTGGTTTCCACACATTCCCAGGTGCCCTTGAAACCGGGACGGATCAGGAAGCTGTCGCCAGCGTTCAGCGTGTGCGCCGCACCGCCCTCTTCCGTCAGGATCGAGGTGCCGGAGAGGATGTGGACATATTCCCATTCCGAGTAATCCACCTTCCAGGTTCCGGGCGTAGTTTGCCACATTCCGGCATAGAGGGTGCCGCGTTCCTCATGCAGCCAGGTGGTGTGGACGGGGTCGCCGGCGATCACCAGCGAGGGGTCTGGACGGTCCACCTCGGGCGTGACGGTGGCACGGTCGAGGCGCAGGAAGTGGGTCATTCGGGGCTCCGGGAGGGCATGTGGAAAGCATATGGAAAGCATGCAGAAACGATATGGGAGGTATACATACGATTTTGGGGCGGGCGCAGGTGGCCCGCCCCGTCTGTCATTCCGTCCAGCGCACCGCCGTCAGGTCATTGGCGGGGGTCGGCGCGTTCTGCCACAGCCCCTCGATCCGGGCATCGGCGACGCCGGTCTTGGCGAGCTGGAACAGGTAGGCGTTGACGTGATCCTCGGCGATCATGGTCTGCGCCTGCTTCAGCAGGTCCGACCTTGCGGCGGCATCGGTGGTCAGCGCCAGCTGGTCCATGATCGCCACGAACTCGGGCTTGGCATAGCTGAAATAGTAATCCGGCCGGGCGTAGATGTTGATGTCCATCGGTTCGACATGGCTGATGATGGTCAGGTCGAAGTCACGGCCCTTGAACACCTGTTCCAGCCATTGCGCCCATTCGAGGTTGCTGACCTCGGTCTCGATCCCGACCTCGCGCAGCTGCGCCGCGATGATCTCGCCGCCGCGGCGGGCATAGGTGGGCGGCGGCAGGGCGAGGCGGAGGGTCAGCCCCTCGGCACCTGCCTCGGCCAGAAGCTGGCGGGCCTTTTCGGGGTCATATTCCGACTGGTCGATCAGGTCGACATAGTCGGGATTGTGCGGCGCAAAATGGGTGCCGATGGGGGTGCCATAGCCGAACATCGCGCCGTCGATCACGTCCTGCCGGTTGACCGCATGGGCGATGGCCTCGCGGACCAAGGGGTTGTCCAAGGGCGCGGTGGCATTGTTCATCGCCAGGATCGTTTCGCCCTCGGTGCTGCCGACGATCACCTTGAAGCGCGGGTCGGCGCCAAGCTGGGCGAGCGTCTCGGGCGCGGGGAAGTTCGGGAAGGCGTCGATATCGCCGGCCATCATCGCGGCGAAGGCGGCGGTCGGGTCCGAGATGAAGCGGAAGGTGGCGCTGGTCAGCGCCGGTTTCTCGCCCCAGTAGCCCTCATAAGGCTCGAGCCGGACATGGTCGCCCTGCACCCATTCGGCCAGCTTGAACGGTCCGGTGCCAACCGGCGCGGTCGCCGCGGCATCCGCGGTTTCCGGCGCCAGGATCACCGCATCGCCCCAGGCCATGTTGAAGTCGAAGGCGGCGTTGGGGGCCGTGAGGGTGACGCGCACCGTGGCCGGGTCCAGCACTTCCACCGTTTCGATGGAGGCGAAGAGCGCCTTCTGCGCATTGGCGCTGTCTTCGGCGCGGGCACGCTCGAGGCTGAAGGCGACGTCTTCGGCGTCGAAGGTGGTGCCGTCATGGAAGGTCACGCCTTGCGCCAGATGGAAGGTCCAGACCTTGCCGTCGCCCTCCACGTCCCAGCTTGTGGCCAGAGCGGGCAGGATCGTGCCATCGGGGCCGAAGCGGGTGAGGCCCTCGAAGAGGTTGGCATAGACCACCTCATCAATCGCCGCCGCCGCGCCTGCGGTGGGGTCGAGGTTCGGCGGCTCCAGCACCATGCCGAGGGTGAGGCTATCGGGCGGCGCAGCAAGCGCCGCACCGGCGCTGAGCGCAAGGACGAGGAGGGAGGGCAGGGCGCGGGACATGAAGGGCAGTTCCTTTCGTTCGTGCATCACGGCGGCCCGGGTCGGGCTTGGCGGGGATGTTCTACTGCGGGGGGCTGCGGATCAAGGGTGTTGGTGGGGGTGCGTTGACGTGGCTCGAAATTCGTGGCCGATACTCTGCTTTGCGAAGTATCCCATTCGGTACTAATTGGGGAGGATTTTTTTGCTGACGCTGCTAAAAGATGCCATGTCCTTCAGAATCTGATTTAAGAAAGACGCATCTTGTTTGGGGTGCATGTGAAGGTCAATAGCGGCCCATATTAGGCCAAGTGACAACTTTGCTTCGCGGTCGAGCGCATCATCCACGTTAATAAATCCAGTTGGGATACCTGTATTCGAGGCGTAGAGGAGTTTGTTTCTGATGTCGGCGACTCGTTTTGCTTCCTCCAGAAGCTCATCAACAGAAGGCAAGTTGCCGATTTCAGCGTATCCATCTTTGGTGCCGTCGGGGCCTTTTTGCGTACGAAACACACTTAGGTGAAGGTCCCCATAACGGTACTCATGGTCCAGCATTATACGGTAGGCTAAGGCGTTGTTCTTGGGGTTCCAGCTTATGGCGAGGTCTCCCTGCGCAATGAGGATGGTCAAGCGTTGCGCGTAGATTGACACGAGCGCCTTGCTGGTGTGGTCGTGCAAGTTTACCTGTTTCGCGTGAGTTTTTGGGCCATGTGCTTTGGCTGCTGAAATAAATGCTGCAACCGCTTCCTCCGTCGCGTGCATGGCGCAGAATGCTGAGACGACGTGAGATCTCTCATATATATCATCGGCCCACCGCAAGAACCTTATAGCATTCTGCGCGCAAAATCTTGAGCGACCTTGAAGTTGCGTAGTGGTGGTAATGATCCAGCGAGAAATCTCGTGATCCAGAACCGGGTTAATGCCAGACATCGCTCCCCCATCTACTGATAATCTGCCCTCACCCCAGCAACTCCGCCAGCACCAGCCCCATCACCGCAGCGCTGTCCATCATGTCCTGCACGCCGATCCACTCGTCGGGCTGGTGGGCGAGGTCGAGCACGCCCGGACCGTAGGCGATGCAGTTCTTCAGGCGGCCGATGCGGTCGATATGCTTCTGGTCATAGGTGCCGGGCGAGACGACATAGGCGGCCTTGGCCCCCAGCACCGAGGCGATGGCGCGGGCGGTGGCCTGGACCACGGGGGCGCCCTTGTCGGTCATGCTGGGCTGCACTTCGAAGAGGTCGCGGACCTCATATTCGAAGCTGGGGCGGGTGGCCTTGACCCGTTCCAGCAGCGCGGTCACCTCGGCCTTCACCTCGCCCACCTCCTCCTCGATCAGGAAGCGGCGGTCGAGGATGATGCGGCAGCGGTCGGCGACGCAGGGGGCGGGCAGGCCGGTATAGCCGGGCTCGGGCTCCGGCTCGCCGCCATGGATGGAGTTGATGTTGAGCGTGGATTGCCGGGCGCCTTCGGGGATCACCGGCATGGCGGTGCGCTTGCCGGCAAGGAGCGGGTAGAGCGTGCGCTCGATCTCCTCCAGCACCGCGCCCATGTGGCGGATGGCAGAGTCGCCAAGGAAGGGCATGGAGCCATGGGCGATGCGGCCGCGGGTTTCCACCTCGGCCCACCAGACGCCGCGATGGCCAAGGCAGATGCGGTCCTTGTGCAGGGGTTCGGGGATCAGCACGTGCTGGACGTTGTCGAACCAGCCGTTCTGCGCCAGCCAGGCGACGCCGCCGAAGCCGCCCGATTCCTCGTCGGCGGTGGCCGAGATTTCGAGGGTGCCGGCGAAGTCGGGGCAAAGCGCCAGGAAGGCTTCGGCGGCGATGATGCTGGCGGCGATGCCGCCCTTCATGTCGCAGGCGCCGCGGCCGTAGATGCGGCCGCCGTCAAGTTCCCCGCCGAAGGGATCGCGGGTCCAGCCATGGCCGACCTCGACCACGTCATGGTGACCGTTGAAATGCACGCAGTCGCCGGGGCGGGGCCCTATCCGGCGGGCGACGAGGTTCCAGCGCGGATAGGTCTCGCTGTCGCCGGGGGCGCCTTCCGCGCGCAGCAGGTGGCAGGTGAAGCCCGAGGATTCCAGCCGCGCGGCCAGATAGTCGCAGATCTGCCGGTAGTTGCGGCCCGGCGGGTTCAGCGTCGGGATGCGGATCAGGTCTTGCGTGAGGGCGATCAGATCGGCCTCGCGGCGCGCGATCTCGGCTTTGAGCGGGGCGGTGAGAGGATGGGTCATGGGGGAAGGCTAGTAGCGCGGATCGGCGGCGGCAATGGCAAACGCCAGTGGAAAGCGGATGACGGGCGGGGGCGATTGCGGCATAAGGCGGGGGACTTGATGGAGTTCCCGGATGATCGCCTTCCTGCGCCTTGCCGCGATCGGCTTCGTGGTGCTGACCGTGGTCTATTGGCTGATCTCGGTCTATTCCCGCTCTGTCCGCCGCGAGGCGCTGGAAAAGCGGTGGGATGAACAGGCGGCCGAGGGGGCTGCGCCGGGCGACCGGGATGCCTATATCAAGGCGGGAATGCTCGACTATGAGCGGGGCCTGCGGCGGCGCCTGATCGGGCTGGTCTATATCGTGCCGGCGGTGGTGGTCGTGCTGCTGATCTGGCTGAACAATTATTCGTAAGGCGCGTGGGCATGAAATACGTCAAGTGGACCTTCTACACCCTGATCGTGCTGACGGTCTTTGGCTTCCTGCATTACGTGCTGCCGCAGCATGACATCGTGCGCATCACCGATACCGATACGCGGCGGATCGACTTTGGCGAGAACTCGATCTTCTGGGCCTCGCCCGATGCCGGGACCGCCACCACCCCCGCGCAGGTGACGCGGGATGTGAAGTTCATCGAGTCGATCCGCACCAATGGCCGCCCGATGGTTTACCGGAACGAGGATACCGGCTGGATCTGGCCGCCCTATTTCAAGTTCGACAGCTACAACCTGCAGACCGAGGCATCGGACCTGCGCTCGACCTCGGCCGAACCGCGCTGGGTCGTGGTCACGCATTATGGCTGGCGCAACGAGTTCTTCACGATCTTCCCCAACGCGGTCTCGGTGCGGTTGGCGGATGGGCCGGACGAGCGGATCATCCCCTGGGCCAATATCGTGATCCTGACGCTGCTGCTGGTGGCGGGGATCATGCTGCGCCGGATGTGGATGCAGTTCCGCGAGCGGACGCTGGACCCGATGTTCGGCAATGCCGGCGATGCCTGGGACGATGCGGGGGACCGCGCGGGCGATGCGCGGCGCGGGGCGCGCACCAGCTGGGGCCGCTTCAAGGCCTGGCTGCGCAGCCTCGGCGGCTGAGGCTCAGACCAGCCGAAACCACGGATCGGCGTTCCAATAGGCAGTGAAATCCGCGGCCGCCTGATGCGGCAGGCCGAGGCTTTGCATCGCGAAGAGATCGACCCCCAGCAAGGCTGCCACCCTGTAGCCAGCCTCGGCCCCGGCAAGCGCCGGGCTGCCGGGCGCGAACATCGTCTCGATGGCCTCGGCGGCGCTGACGATGGCAAAGATCAGCTCCAGCGGCGGGGCATCGGGCCAGGCTGCCACCAGATTGCGCGCCAGCGGGCGCCAGCCGCCGGGGCCATCCAGCAGGGTTTCGATGGCGCGGCGGGTCATCGCGTCGATCCGGTCGAGTGAGACGGGACGGTTGAGAAAGACGGTGTTGGCGGAGGGCGTGGCGGGTGCGTGATCGGCGCCTGACACGGGCGCACAGGCCGATCCTGCGGTGCCTTCTCCGGTTGACGCCATCCCTGACCACCTGCCGCGCGGCAGAATCGCCGCATCCTCATTCGCTACGGGCGATGTCTTAAGCTGCGCCTGCGCTTGCGGCAATCTTTGTGCTGCGCCGCCGCCAGAATGCGCCAGATTGTTCAGGACGGGACGGCGGGCGCCACGGTCAGCGTGGCCGTCTTGCCCTGATAGCGCAGCGCGAAACGGGTCAGCGGCGGCGGGACCATCCGCCCCAACGTTTCTTGCCGCACCTCATAGCCCGAGGCGCGCAGGAAGGCGGTCACTTCTGGGCCGGCATCGGGATGCTCGCCGAGCACGCGCACGGTGACGTGGTCGATGCTGGCGAGGTGCGAGATCAGGAAGCGGGCATCGGGCTCGGTCAGGAAGCGCAGCTCGGGCGCGTCATCCTGGGGTTCGGGCAGGGTCTTGGGCGTTTTGTCACTATCCATGCCGCGGGTTCCTTGTTGCCGGAGGGCTCCCTGTCGGAGCTTCTAGAGGGTGTGGGTAACACCGAGAGGACCATATCGCAAAACATGGCGGGCGGCGGTGCGCCCGATGCGCGAGACCTTGCCGGGCGAGGCGGCGGTTTCGGCGGGTTGGTGCCAGGTCAGGCGGCCATCAGGGCGCGGACGGCGGCAAGGTCTTCGCGGAAGCGCGCGGTTGCGTCTTGTGCCTGCGCGGGGTCGGGCAGGCGCAGCAGGTAGCTGGGATGGACTGTCAGGAAGACCGGGCCGGCGGGCGTGTCCTCGATCCGGCTGCGGCGCGCGAGGATGCCTGTGCCGTTGCCGGTGAGCATCTTCGCCGCCGTCGCGCCCATGGCGAGGATCAGCGCCGGCTGCACGATGCGGATCTCGCTATCGATCCACCAGCGGGCGTGTTCGATATCGCTGCGCTCGGGCGCCTGGTGGATGCGGCGCTTGCCGCGTTGGGTGAAGCCGAAGCGTTTGACGGCGTTGGTGACATAGGCTGTGGCGCGGTCGAGGCCGGCTTCCTGCGCCACCCGGTCGAAGAGCTGCCCGGCAGGGCCGACGAGGGGGCGGCCTTGCTGGTCCTCCACGTCGCCGGGCTGTTCGCCGACGATCATCAGCCGGGCATCTGCTGGACCCTCGCCAAGCACGATGCGGCCGCGGTTCGGCAAGGGAGTGCGGTTCTCCGCCTCCGCCCGCGCGCGCAGCTCGTCCAGCGTCTGCGCCAGGGCGGGCGCGTGGAGTTGCTGCAGGATCTTCGCCGCCCGCGCCGGGGGCAGGCTCGGGCCCTTGTCCTGCATCTCGCGCACGCGCGCCTCTGCCCCCGCCAGCAGCCCGTGGATATGTTTCGCCTCGGGCAGGTTCTTCCAGTATTTGCGCGGCATTTCCGAGGTCATGGCGGAAATCTTCACCCGCGCAGGGTTGAAGATGTTGCAGAAATAGGTGCCCCACAGCTCCTCTGTCGCATCCTCCGGCAGGTCGGGGCGGGGGAGGCCGGCGGCGAAGCTCAGCGCGCCATTCTCGAAGCGGGCGGTAACGTCCGGGGTGGCGATCATCCAGTCCATGTCGGCAAAGCGGCCGGCGAAGAACGGGGCGGTGGGTTCGACGGTATGATGCGTCGGCTCGAACCATGCGGCGAAGCGGCGGCGGGGAAGGTCCGGCGGGCCGATGTCGCGGAAGCGGACGAAGGCCTTCATCTTGTGCTTGCAGCGCTGCACGTTCTTTTCCAACGCCCTGAGCCGCGCGAGGCCCGGATCGCCGCGGTCTGTCATCAGGCCGGGAGTGTGCGGCAGCCGCCAGAGCAGGGCGTAGAGCCGGGCAAAGCGCTCGGGGTCGCTGTGCCAGACGACGGTATCGGCGAGCGCGACGAAGCTGGCGGGCACCTTGATCGGGGGCGCATCGGTGGGGGCAATCGGTGCCGCGTCGAAGAGCTGCGGTGCCGCCTCGCCGAAATGCCACAGCACGTCCTCGGGCGGGGTGCGCGCGGCCAGCAGCGCCCGCGCGGCATTGCGCCAGGCGGTGTCGGTGCCGATGGTGGGCAGGGTCACCGCCTGCATCAGAACAGTGAGAGTTGTTCGGGCGGCGGCGCGAAGCGGGCGCGCAGATTGGCCGAGTCGGTCAGGGCGCCCGGGGTCCAGTCGGTCAGGGTGATGAAGGCGCGGGCCTTCTTCATCGCGGCGCCCATGCGGGCCAGATCGTCATGGCGGAGCGTGCGGTGGGTCCGCGTGGCAAGGATGCGCCCCACGGTCTTGGTGCCGAAGCCCGGAACCCGCAGCAGCATCTCGCGCGGCGCCCGGTTCACGTCGAGCGGGAAGTGCTGCCGGTTCGCCAAGGCCCAGGCCAGCTTGGGGTCGATCTCGAGGTCCAGATTGCCATCGGCCCGCGCGCCGGTGATCTCGGCCAGGTCGAAGCCGTAGAAGCGCAGCAGCCAGTCGGCCTGATAGAGCCGGTGTTCGCGCTGCAGCGGCGGGCGGATCAGCGGCAGCGCGGCGGCGGCATCGGGGATCGGCGAGAAGGCGGAGTAATAGACCCGCTTCAGCCGGTAATCGCCATAAAGCCGGGTGGCGGTGCCAAGGATCGTGGCATCGGTCGACAGGTCCGCCCCGACGATCATCTGCGTCGATTGCCCGGCGGGGGCGAAGCGCGGCGGGCGCTTGCCGGTATGGCTCCGATCCGTGCTCGCCTCCTTGCGGGTGCGGAACTCGCCCATCGCGCGGCGGATGGTGGCGGGGTTCTTCTCCGGCGCATAGGCCTGCACGCTGGCATCGGTCGGCAGTTCCACATTCATCGACAGCCGGTCGGCATAAAGCCCCGCCTGCTCGATCAGCTCTGGCGCCGCATCGGGGATGGTCTTGAGGTGGATATAGCCGCGGAACTGATGCTTCTCGCGCAGGGTGCGGGCGATGCGGACCATGTCTTCCATGGTCGCATCGGGGGAGCGGATGATGCCCGAGGAAAGGAACAGCCCCTCGATGTAGTTGCGGCGGTAGAACTCGATGGTCAGGCTGACGACCTCCTCGACGCTGAAGCGGGCGCGGGGCGTGTTGGAGGAGACGCGGTTCACGCAATAGGCGCAGTCGTAGATGCAGAAATTCGTCATCAGGATCTTGAGCAGGCTGATGCAGCGCCCGTCCGGCGCATAGGCGTGGCAGATGCCGGAGCCTTCGGTGGAGCCGAGCCCCTTGCCATCCTTTGAATCGCGCCGCGTGGTGCCGCTCGACGCGCAGGAGGCGTCATAGCGGGCGGCGTCGGAGAGGATGGCGAGCTTGCTGTCGAGGGAGAGTTTGGACATATGTTCTGTTTACGTTCTTGCCCCGCAGGGGGCAAGAACCGTCGCTTGGCCCGCCGTCACGAGTGCGTCAGAGCATCGCCATCACCCGCGCCGGCCCGCCGGTGCCGCCGCGATGCTTGGGCGCGCCGATGAACACCGTGGCGCCGGTCGCGGGCAACTGGTCCAGATTGGCCAGCCCCTCGATCCCGAAGCGGCCCGAGGGCAGCCACGAATAGTGCACCGCGAAATCGGCCGAATTTCCGGGGTCGAGCGACATGGTGTCAACCCCGATCGATCCGGCGCCGGTTTCCATCAACAGGTCGGTCGCGGATTTGCCAAACCCCGGGAAGGCCAGCGCGCCATCGGGCGTGTTGCGCCAGGAGGCGTCCGGGGCCTTCGCGCCCCAGCCTGAATGCATGGCAATGCAGGCCCCCGCCGGGATCTCGCCATTGGCGCTGATCCAGGCCTCGATATCCTCGGCCTCGACCGTGGCATTCGCGTCTTCCGCCGCCTTGGCCGTGATGTCGATGATGCACAGAGGGCAGACGAGATTCTCCACCGGCAGCGCATCGACCGAGGTGCCGCCTTCGGAGAAATGCAGCGGCGTGTCGATATGGGTGCCGGTGTGTTCAAAGATCGTCAGCTTGAACAGGTTGTAGCCATCGGCGGCGAAGGTCTTGTCCACGTCGTAGAGGATGCCGGGCTTGCCGTCGAAGGTGGGGAAGTCGCTGTCATAGGTGTGGGTCAGGTCCACCACCTTGCCCGTCGCCTGCGCCAGCGCGGGGCGGGCCGACAGAAGGCCCGAGGCGACGCTGGCCGCCGTGACCGCCGCCGCGCCGGTGAACAGCGACCGGCGCGAGAGCATGGAGGATTTTACATTCTCGATCAGACAGGCATTGCACATGGCGCGGCTCCCCTTGGGTGTTGGCAATGTGCTGACTTCACGCTTGCGCTGCCGTGCCGGTCAAGATTTTTCACCGCAGGGGGGCGAAACCCGCAGGCAGTGCCTGCGGTGTGGGCGTTGCGGCGGTTTGGCAGGATAGAGCAGTAACCAGTCCTACGTTTTGCGCTGCACTTTGCGGATTTGGTGCCCGGAGGCGCAAGCCGCAGGGCAAGGGGGTGCCGCCATCCCGGACGGTGCCAAATTCTGATGGATCCGCCCAGGTGGGCACGCATGTGCCTGGCCGAAATTCTGGGCAGCACCTTTTACAGGCCAATGCGCCAAGCCGTCAGCTCGTGGAAACACACCTGCCCGCTACCCCAATCCCGCTTGCGGCTGGAACGGGGGGGCGCATACTGGCGTTGGGCCCTGTTGCCCGCCCCGGAGGTATCTGTTGAGACATCGGTTCGAACGCCTGTGGCAGAAGCTCTCGCCCTCCTCTGCGCCCACAGAGTTGCCGCCCGAGTTGACCGAGCGGCCGCTGCCGGTGATCTGGCTGCTGGGCAAGACCGGCGCGGGCAAGTCGACGCTGGTGCGGGCGCTGACCGGCCTGCCCGAGGTGGTGGTGGGCAATGGCTTTGCGCCCTGCACCCGCGCCTCGATGCAGTTCGACTTCCCGCAGGACCTTCCCCTGATGCGCTTCCTCGACACGCGCGGTCTGGGCGAGGCAGGCTATGATCCGGCCGAGGATCTGGCGCTGTGCAAGAAGGCCTCGCATGTGATCGTCGTGGTGGCGCGCCTCGATGACCCGGTGCAGGGCGAGGTGGCCGATGTGCTGGCGACGCTGCGCCGCCGGCAGGGCAAGCTGCGGGCGTTGGTGGTGCATACCGGCGCGGACCTTCTGGGGGATGCGCAGGAACGCTTCCGGGCCCGCAGCCGCACGCAGGCGCTGTTCGACAAGGCCGCAGGTGCGCCGCTGAAGCAGGTGGAGCTGTCCTTGCCTGCCGTGGACCCGATCCCGGCCGAAGCCGTACAGCCGCTCACCGCATTGCTGGACGAGATGATGCCCGAGGTCGCGCTGGCCCTCGCGCGCGAGGAATACCGGGCCGGCGAGCCGGCGCGATGGGCCACGAACCGGGCCGAGGTACTGTGGTATGCGGGCGCCGCTGGCACGGCCGATGTCGCCCCGGTTGTGGGGGCCGTCGCGGTGCCGGGGGTGCAGGCGGCGATGCTGCGGGCGCTGGCGGCGCGGTACGGCGTGGAATGGACGCGGGCGCGGTTTTATGAGTTTGCCGCCGCGCTTGGCACGGGCGCCGCACTGCGCTTTGGCGCCAGCTACGGCCTGCGGCAATTGGCCAAGCTGATCCCGGTCTTTGGCCAGACGGTGGGGGCGGCGGCGGCCGGCACCCTCAGCTTTGCCGCCACCTATGCGCTTGGCCGCGCCGCTGCCGCCTATCTGCACTCTGTCAGCGAGGGGCAGGCGGTCACGCCGCAGACCATCCGCACGCTCTACAAGGGCGCGCTGGCGCAGGGCCGCCATGACCCTAGCTGACCGGATCCGCGGCGCGCTGCTGCGATGGGACCGGCTGCTGGTGATCGCCAGCGTGGCGCTGCCGATTGCCGTGACCAGCCTTCTCGGCTTCCTGTGGCTGGGCGAGAAAGGGTATCTCCTGCATTTCGTCGGCGTCGCGGCCCTTTTCGGCGGGACCGTCACGCTGCTGCGGTGGGTTGCGCGTCGCCGCCGCCGCGCGCCGGTGACGGTGGGCGATCTGGCGGCCGAGATGGCGGTCAGCGCCAATCCCGACTGGCTGCCGCAAGAGGCCGCCGCCTTCGACCGCGCCCGCCGCAAGATCGAGGCGACGACCGCCACCGCGCAGCCGTGGGAGGAACTGCCGGACCTTGCGCTTGGCATTGTCGATGAGGTGGCGAAGGGGTTCGGCAGCCGCACCGCGCTCGACTTTACCCTGCCCGAGGCGCTGCTGCTGATCGAGCGCAGCGTGACGCGCTACCGCGCCCGGCTGCGCGCGCATGTGCCCTTTGCCGACACCGTGTCCTTGCAGACGCTGCAATGGCTGTGGCGCAACCGGGGCAACCTGTCCGGCCTGTGGACGGCAGGGCGCTATGGCTACCGGGCGCTGCGCGTGCTTTTGAATCCGGCGGTGGGCATTGCGCGCGAGGTGGAGCTGATCGTGTCGGGCGGCAATTCCGACTGGCTGAGCGACCAGATGATGGGGGTGCTGCAGGCGATCTTGCTGGAGGAGGTCGCCTATTCGGCGGTGGAGCTGTATTCGGGCCGCCTGCGCTTCTCGGATGCCGAGCTGCTGGCGATAGAGCTGGAGCAGACCGATGCCGACATGGCCCGCATGGCCGAGGCGGATACCCCGCTGCGGGTGGTGTTTGTGGGCCAGATCAGCGCCGGAAAATCGACGCTGATCAACGCGCTGCTGGGGGATGACCGGGCCGAGACGGACATGGCGCCGACGACGCCTGGGCTGGTGACCTACGAGGCGGCCATCGGCGACGTGCCCTGCCACTGGATCGACAGCCGCGGGATCGACGGGTCGGCAGATAGCCTTGCCACGCTGCTGGCGGAGCTGCGCGAGGCGGACCTGATCGTCTGGGTGCTGCGCGCCAACCGCCCCGGCCGCGCCGCCGATCTGGCGCTGCTGCAGCGGTTCGAGGCGAGTTTTGCCGCCGAACCGGCGCGGCGGCGGCCCGAGATCATCGCGGTGGCGAGCTGCATCGACCAGTTGGCACCGGGCTGGCCCTACCCGGAAAACCGCCTGCCAGCCGAGGTGCAGCAGGTCTTTGCCGGGGCCGTCGCCGCCATCGCGGGCGATATGGGGGGCCTGAGGCCGCTGCCCGTTTGCGCAGTGAGCCCCGAGTGGAACATAGAGCCGCTGCGGACCGATATGGAGGCGGGACTTGGCCATGCGCTGCTGGTCCAGCGCAATCGGCGGCGGATGGCGGCGGGGAAGGGCAGCCGCTCGATGGCCGAGGCGGCGCGGAGCGGGCGCGGCTTCCTGCAGGGCGCCGGCCGCTTCGGGAGTAGGCTCGCGCGGCGGGCGTTCTCGCAGGGGCGCCCGGCCGAGCCGGACGACAAGCCCGAGTAGCTCAGGCCGCCACGCTCTCCGGCTGCTTCCGTTCGATCAGCATCAGCCCCACGCCCGACAGCACCAGCGCGCCGCCGATCAGTTGCGCGGGCGACAGAACCTCGCCCAGAAACAGCACCCCGCCCAGGACCGAGAACACCGGCAGCAACAGCAAGAAGGGCGCGACCCGCCCCACCTCATGCCGCACCAGCAGCGAGTTCCACAGGTAATAGCCAAGCGCCGTCATGATCAGCCCCAGATAGGCCACCGCCGCCCAGACATCCGGCCCGGCCCCGGCAATCGCGGCGCCCTGCCCGGTTTCGAACAGCAGCGAGGCCAGGAACAGCTGCGGCGTTGCCAGCACTGCGACCCAGGCCGTGATTTCCCGCCCGCTGATCCCGCGCAGCTTGCGGATCATCACCTGACCAAGCGCCCAGGAAAACGCGCCGCCCATCATCATCAACAGCGCCGCCCAGGCCCCGCCAAAGCGGATATTCCCGGCGATGAAGGCCACCCCGGCAAAGGCCAGCGCGATGCCGACCCAGTGCCGGGGCTTCGGCCGCTCTCCCAGCAGCAGCGCGCCGAGCAGCACGAGGAACGGCACCTCCAGCTGGATCACCAGCGCGGCGATGCCGGCCGACAGCCGATGCACGCCGCTGAAGGTCAGGCTGTACTGGATGGTGGCGCCGATCAGCGACACCGCCAGCAGCCAGGGCAGGTTGCCCCGCCCCGGTCTGCGCAGGAACATCGCCATCACCGTCGCCGTCACCGCGAAACGGAAGGCCTGCAGCAGGATCGGCGGGAAATGCTCGGTCGCGCCCTTGGCGACGACAAAGCCCATCCCCCAGATCAGCGCCACCAGCACCGCGCGGGCAATGTCGGCGGGCGGAAGCCGGGTCATGCTTCGGCGATCTCCACCGCGACCACGGCCACGCAATCGCCCGGCTTCACTAGCCCCGGGAAATGCCGCGCCGTGAAGAGGCCCGCGCGCCGTGTGTGCAGCTCTCGCGGGGCAAGGCCGGTCCGCCCTGTCGGCCAGATCCGGGCAATCGGCTGGCCCGCCTCGACCCGGTCACCCAGATCGGCAAGGAACTGGATCAGCCCCGCATCCTCGGCAAAGGTGAAGCAATCGGCATCGGGCATGTCGAGCCATTGGGTCGGCTGCGGCGCCACCTCGCCCCGCATCACCTTGGCCGCGATCAGCAGGTTGCGCGCCCCGCGGATGGCGATGTCGGCGGTGCGCGCCCCGGCGGTGCCACCCCCGCCAAGCTCTGTCGTCACGAACAGTTTGCCCATCTCTTCAGCGGCGGTGTCGTACATGCCCACGGCGTCAATCTCCAGCATCTTGACACTGTAGGGCGCGCCAAAGGCCCGCACCAGATCGAAGGCGCGGTCCTGCTGCATCTTGTCGGCCAGCACATGCGCCGCGCAGAAGGGCAGGAAATCCAGCGTCTTGCCGCCCGAGTGGAAATCCAGCACCACATCGGCCATCGGCAGCAGCACGCGCTGGAAATAGTCGGCGATCTTCTCGGTCACCGTGCCATCGGGGCGGCCCGGAAAGCTGCGGTTCAGGTTGCCCCGGTCGATGGGCGAGGTGCGGGTGCCCGCGCCGAAGGCCGGCTGGTTCATCGCCGGGATGATGATGACCCGGCCCGTCACCTCCTCGGGCCGCAGGCTGTGCGCGAGATCGAAGAGCGCGATCGGCCCCTCATATTCATCGCCATGATTGCCCCCCGTCAGCAGCGCGGTCGGCCCCTCGCCGTTGCGCACCACCGTCAGCGGGATCATCACCGATCCCCAGGCCGCATCGTCGCGGCTGTAGGGCAGGCGGAGGAAGCCATGGCTCATCCCCTCCGCATCGAAATCCACCGTCGCCGAAATTGGCGACGGGCGCACCATCTGCTGCAGCATCGGATCAGTCCTTCACGAACAGCTTGCGCGGCACATTGGCAAAGCATTCGACCCCGGTTTCGGTGATCAGGATGCTTTCGGTGATCTCCAGCCCCATGTCTTCCAGCCACAGGCCGGTCATGAAGTGGAAGGTCATCCCCGGCTGGAGCACCGTCTTGTCGCCCAGCCGCAGGCTCATGGTGCGTTCGCCCCAGTCGGGCGGATAGCTGAGCCCGATGCCATAGCCGGTGCGGTTGTCCTTGAGGATCCCGTATTTCGCCAGCACGGCAAAGAAGCCATTGGCGATATCCTCGCAGGTATTCCCCGGCTTGGCGGCGGCAAGCCCGGCCTCCATCCCCTCCAGCGTCGCCTTTTCGGCATCGAGGAAGGCCTGCGTCGGCTTGCCAAGGAACACGGTGCGCGACAGCGGCACATGGTAGCGGTTGTAGCAGCCGGCGATTTCAAAGAACGTGCCCATGCCGCTTTGCATGGGCTTGTCATCCCATGTCAGATGCGGGGCAGAGGCATCGCGGCCCGAGGGCAGCAGCGGCACGATGGCGGGGTAATCGCCGCCGATCCCGTCCACGCCGCGGGTGCCGGCATCGTAGATTTCCGCCACCAGATCGCATTTGCGCATGCCCACCTCGACCTTGTCGAAGATGCGGGCGTGCATGCCTTCGACGATGCGGGCGGCGTTGCGCATATAAGCGATTTCCTGCGGCGACTTCACCGCGCGCTGCCAGTTCACCAGCGCCGTGCAGTCGCTGAACTTCGCATTCGGCACGCCCTTCATCAGGGCGGCAAAGGCGGCGGCGGTGAACCAGTAATTGTCCATCTCCACCCCGATGCGCAGCTTGCCCCAGCCGCGATCCGTCAGGATCTGGCTCAGCAGGTCCATCGGGTGGCGTTCGGTGCTTTGCACGTAGTGGTCGGGATAGCCGATGATGCTGTCGGGCTGAAGGTAGGCCGTCAGCTTGGCGCCATTGGCATCCTGCCCGCGGCCATACCAGACCGGCTCACCCGTCGGCGGCACCACCACGCATTGATGCACGTAGAAGGACCAGCCGTCATAGCCCGTCAGCCAGTTCATGTTGGACGGGTCGGTGACGACCAGCAGATCGACCCCCTTGGCCGCCATAGCCGCGCGGGTCTTGTCCAGCCGCGCGGCATATTCCGCCCGGTCGAACTTCAACGCAACCTCACTCATCTTCGTCTCCTTTAGGGCAAGCGGCCCGGTCAAACGTAAAAACTCAAACGCTGAAACTCTGCCCCGCCCCGGCAGCACGGGCGCGGGTCAGCGCCAATGCTGCAATGGCGGTATCCTGAATGCCGGTGCCGGTGAGGTCGGCGAGGGTGATCTGGGCGTCGCTCTCGCGCCCCGGCACCAGCCCCGCCACCACCTGCCCCAGCTCGGCGTGGCCCGCCCCCACCTGTGCGAGGCCGGCGGCGATGGCATGGTGCAACTCCCCCAGCAGCTCTGTCTGTGTCACCCGGTCGGCGACATAGCGGGCGCGGGCGATCAGCGCCGGGTCAATCTCGTTCTTGTGCCCGGCGTCGGAGCCCATTGCGGTGATGTGCTGGCCGGGGGTCACGAGGGCCGAGGGCAGGATCGGCGCGGTCGCCGGCGTCGTCGTCACGATCACATCGGCGCCCGTCACCGCATCCTCGACCGATCCGGCAGCCGTCACCGGGAAGCCAAGCTCCAGCCGCGCCGCCAGAGCCGCCGCCTTGGCGCCGTCTCGCGCCCAGATACGCGCGCTGGTCAGCGGCCGCACCAGCGCCAGCGCGCGCAGCTGCATCTCCGCCTGCATCCCCGCGCCAAGCACGGCCGCGGTGCGCGCATCCGCCCGCGCCAGATGCCGCGCCGCGACTGCGCCCGCCGCGGCGGTGCGCACATCGGTCAGGTAGCCATTGTCCAGCAGCAGCGCCTGCACTAGGCCCGTGCGGGCCGACAGCACCACCATCATGCCATTGGTGGAGGGCAGCCCAAGCGCCGGATTGCCAAAGAAGCCGGGGCTGATCTTGATGGCGAAACTGTCGAGCCCCGGCACATAGGCGGTCTTCACATCGACCTCGCCGCGATGCTCGGGAATATCCAGCCGCAGGATGGGCGGCATCGCCACTGCCTGCGTCGCCAGCGCGGCGAAGGCGGCCTCGATGCAGCCCACCGCCTCCATGTCCAGCGGCACCAGCGCGCGCAGATCGGCCTCGGTCAGCAGGGTGATGGGGTCTCTCATGCTTGTGGCCCCACGTCATCGGCCCCGTTCATCACCCGCAGGTGCAGGTCCATATCGACATTGCCGCCCGACAGGATCACCGCCACCGGGCCCGTTGCGGTGATCTTCCCGGCAAGGATCGCACTGATGCCCACCGCCGCCCCGCCCTCGATCACCGCGCGGGTGTGGCGATAGGCATGGCGCATCCCGGCGGCGATTTCCGCCTCGGTCAGCAGCACCACATCGTCGAGCAGCGCCCGGCACATTCCAAACGTCAGGCGGTTCTGCAGCCCGATGCCGCCGCCGAGCGAATCCGCAAGGCTTGCCTCCTCGGCCACCTCCACCGGATGCCCCTTGGCAAGGCTCGCCGCCATTGCCGCGCCGCGGTCCATCGTCAGACCGATCACGCGCACATCGGGGCGCAGGCCCTTCACGGCAGTCGCAACCCCTGCCGCAAGTCCGCCGCCCGACAGTGGCACCAGCACCGTCGTCACATCGGGCAGATCCCGCGCAATCTCCAGCCCCAGCGTGCCTTGCCCCGCGATCACGGCGGCATCGTCAAAGGGCGGCACCTCGGCCAGCCCTTCCTGGGCCACCGCGCGGGCGACCTCCAGCATCGCCTGATCCTGGCTGTCGCCGACGATCCGCACCTCGGCCCCCAGATCGCGGATCGCGGCGATCTTGTTGGCCGGCACCAGCCGCGACAGGCACACCACCGCGCGCACCCCCTGCGCCCGCGCCGCATGGGCCAGCGCCCGCCCGTGATTGCCGGTGGAGGCGGTGACGACCCCGCGCGCCAGCGCCTCGGGCGGCAGCGTCAGCAGCGCATTGGTCGCGCCGCGCAGCTTGAACGCGCCGGTCGCCTGCAGATGCTCCAGCTTCAGCCAGACCGGCACCCCCAGCAGCGCCGACAGATGCGCATCCACTTCCATCGGCGTGCGGCGCAGATGCGGGGCGATCCGCGCCGCCGCGGCGCGGATCTGGTCCAGCGTCACCACTGCCGGGAACCGGGGCAAGGCGGTCATTCTGTGCCCATCGGCAGGGTCATCAGATGCCCCGGCCCGCCGCCCGCAATCCCGCAGATCCGCAGCACATTCCAGGCCGAGGCGTGGTTGGAGCTGAGCACCGGCACCCCCGTCGCCGCCTCCAACTGGCCTATGATCCCGGCAGCGCGCACCGCGGTGCAGGACACGAACAACGCCTCGGAGCCCGGGGCCACGGCGGCGCGGGCGAATTCCACCAGCTCATCCAGCGCGATCCGGGCCATCTCGCGGTCATCTTCCAGCTCGAGGCAGGTGAAGCGGTCCAGCGCAAAGCCCTGCGCCTCGAAATGCCGGGCCATCGGGGTGGAGGTTTCCATAGTGTAGGGCGTCAGCACCGAGATTCGCCGCGCCGACATCGCCCGCAGCCCGGCAATCGCCGCGGCAATCGGGGTGACAACGGGCACCCCCGGTTTCGCCGCCTGCACCGCCCGTTCCACGTTCGCATCCCCGATCACCACAGAGGCGGAGGTGCAGCCGAAGACCAGCGCATCCAGCGCCTCGCCCGGCAGGATCAGCTCTGCCGCCGCCGTCAGCCCCGGCTCCATCGCCGCCAGCGTGACGGGCGTCACCGGGTTGGCATAGGGGATGCGGTTCACATGCACGGCAACCCCGGCGGGCGTCAGCACCCGCGCGAAATCCGGCTCGATGCTGTGATCGGTCGCCAGCGTGATCAGCCCGATGCGGTGCGGCATGGGGCGCGGGTCAAGCCGCGGCGCGCGCCCGGCAGTCAGGATCTGGGTCATCGGCTTGCCTTTCGTCCATAACGCGCTTCCAGCAGGCTGATCAGCGCCACCGAAATCAGGCTTATCACCAGGAAGAACACGCCAACCATCGTCATCGGCTCGATGTAGCGGTAGCTGCTGTTCGCCACCGATTTCGCCTGATTCATCAACTCCAGCACGGTGATTGCCGACAGCAGCGGCGTTTCCTTGAACATGGCGATCAGGTAGTTCGCCAGCGCCGGGATCATCGGCGGCACCGCCTGCGGCAGCACCACATGCACCCATGTCTGGCGCAGGGTCAGGTTGGTCGCCCGCGCCGCCTCCCATTGCCCGCGCGGCACCGCCTCGATCCCGCCGCGATAGACTTCGGCGGCATAGGTGGCGTAATGCAGGCCGATGCCGATCACCCCCGCCACCAGCGCCGGCAGGCGGATGCCGATATCGGGCAGCACGTAGAAGATCACGTAAAGCTGCACCAGCAGCGGCGTGCCGCGGATGAACTGCACCAGAAACGAGGTGCCCCGCGCCAGCGGCTTGATGCTGGACCGCCGCGCCACCGCGAAGACCAGCCCCAGCACCGCGGCGACGATGGCGCCCAGAACCGTGACCAGCAGCGTGATCTTCAGCCCCTGCAGCAGGGTCGGCATGATCTGCCAGACGAAGGCCCAGTCCCAGCTCATGGCCGCACCCCATCGAGCCCGCGGGTCACGCGGCGTTCCAGCCAGCGCATCCCGCCCGCGATCAGCAGCGACATGGCGAAGTAGAGCACAAGGATGGTGGCAAAGGGGATCAGCGTCGATCCGGTCTGCGCCCGCACCACCTGCGCCTGAAAGGTCATGTCCGACAGCGAGATCAGCGACACGACCGCCGTGCCCTTCAAGAGCTCGATCGCGTTGTTGCAGAAGGTCGGCAGCATCAGCGGCAGCGCCTGGGGCAAGATCACATGGCGCATCCGCTGGAACCGGCTCAGGTTGACGGCGATACACGCCTCATACTGGTCGCGCGGCACCGACAGCACCGCGCCGCGCACCACCTCGGCCCCGTAGGCGCCGACATTCAGGCCAAGCGCCATCACCCCGGCCTGCAACGGGCTGAGGCTGACGCCCGCGAAGGGCAGCACGAAATACACCCAGAACAGCTGCACGAAGATCGAGGTGCCGCGGAAGAACTCCACATAGGCCCGCGCCAGCCAGCGCAGCGGGGCGAAGGGCGCCAGCCGCGCCAGCCCGGCGGTGAAGGCCATCACCAGCGCCAGCGCCGTGCCCATCACCGTCAGCTTCGCCGTCACCAGCGCGCCTTGCAAGATCAGCCCGATATATCCCGACCAGTCGCCCATCCGCTGCTTATCCTGCCGCCTATCCCGTTAAAGATCCCGCGCAGGCCACCCAGCCCGCGCGGGAAGATCCGTCACTCGCCGCAAAGCTCGGCGCGCGAGGTCGACATCGCTGCCGCCGCCGAGAAGCCATAGGGCTCGATGATCGCCGCGAACTCGCCCGATGCCTTCATCGCCGCCAGTTCCACGTCGAAGGCATCGCGCAGCGCCTCGTCGCCTTTGCGGAAGGCGGCGCCGTCGCAATAGACCGGCGCGCCCACGACTGGGGCGAACATTTCCACGCTGTCATCGCCCGACTTGGCGATCAGGTCAGAGATCGACAGCACCGGCAGCGAATAGACGTCGAGCCGCCCGTCCTGCAGCATCTTCAGCCCCGATTGCCCGTCCGGCACCACGATGACGCGGTCCCGCGGCACGCCGGCTTCCAGCGCCAGCTTCTCTTCGGTGCCGCCCCCGGGTGCGCCGATGGTCGCCTCGGGATCGGCGGCGATATCCTCATAGGAGGCAAAGCCCTTGGGGTTGCCGGCGGGCAGCAGGAAGGCCTCGGCATCGCACAGAACCGGTTCGGAATAGGCGACGGCGGCACAGCGTTCGGGCTTCATGAACAGCCCGGCAGTGATCGCGTCATGGCGGCGGGCCTGCAGGCCCGGGATCATCGCGCCATATTCGCTGATCGAGGCGACGACTTCCGGCACGCCAAGGCGCTTGAACACTTCGCGTGCCACATCGGGCGCCGCGCCAGAGACCGAGCCATCGGCGGCCACGGCGGTAAAGGGCGGCTCGTTGGCAATGGCGATGCGGGCGAAGCCCTGTTCCTTCAGATCGTCCAGCGTGTCGGCCTGCACGGGCAGGGCGACCAGAAGGCCAAGGGCCGAGGCGCTCAGCAGGGCGGAAAGGCGATAGGTCATGGGATGTCCTCGCTGTTGATGGATGTGCCGTCTCATGCGGCGTCTTGTGCGGCGGGCCGGGGTCAGACCCGGTGGCCTGCCGCGATGATCTTGCGCAGGAAGGTTTGCGTGCGCTCGTGGGTGGGGCTCGTGAAGATGCGGTCCGGCGGGCCCTGCTCGATGATGTGGCCACGGTCGAAGAACAGCACCCGGTCGGCAAATTCATGGGCAAAGCCCATCTCATGCGTGACCAGCAGCATGGTCATGTCGGTCTCATCGGCGAGGCGCTTCATCACCGCCAGCACCTCCTCCACCAGTTCGGGGTCAAGGGCCGAGGTGACCTCGTCGAACAGCATGATCCGCGGTTGCAGGGCCAGCGCCCGGGCAATCGCCACCCGCTGCTTTTGCCCGCCCGACAGTTGCGAGGGCATGGCCCGCGCCTTGTCGGCCAGCCCGACCATGTCCAGCAGCGCCATGCCGCGCTTTTCAGCTTCGGCCCGCGGCTCTCCCTTGGTCAGGATCGGGGCGAGGGTGATGTTGTCGAGCACGCATTTATGCGGGAACAGGTTGAAGTGCTGGAACACCATGCCGATGTGGCGGCGCATCTTGTGCAGATGCGCCTCATCCGCCGGCACCTCTCGCCCCGCCTTCTGCATGTGGTAAAGCTGCTCGCCGCAGACCTCGATATGCCCGCCCGAGATGTTCTCCAGCGTCATCAGGATGCGCAGGATCGTGGTCTTGCCCGACCCCGATGGCCCGATCAGCGCCAGCTTTTCGCCCGGCATCACGTCGAAGGACAGCCCGTCCAGCACGGTCAGCGTGCCAAAGCTCTTGCGGATATTGTCGAAGCGGATGATCGGTTCAGCCACGCTGGTCCCTCGATGTCTCTGGCACACCTGCGGGCGCCTTCGGATCGGGGCACGATTGACTCCGCATCAAATCATGTCAATTTATAAAATAATCTCATGACAATTTGGATTGCCCGTCAGTTCGCGCGCCGCCCGGATCGGCGGCATCCGCGCCTAGATGCCGGGCAAAGGCGCCTCGGCGCCCTCTTCCAGCATCGACCCCACGATAGAAAGTCCCTGCCGCAGCTCTTCCAGATCGGTGGAGCCAAGCGCGATCCGCACCGAATCGCGCTTGCCGCGGTCGGTGGCGCGAAAGGCGCTGCCCGCCGCCACGGCCACGCCGCGCAGCCGCGCCTCGGCCACGAACTCCTCCTCGGCCCGGCCCTCCGGCAGGCGCAGCCACAGGTGCAGCGCCTGCGGATGCGTGCTGGAGATGCGCCCCGCCAGCACCTGCTCCGCCAGTGCGTGCCGCTCTGCCAGCCGCAGCCGCTGCCAGGCGATCAGCTCTGCCGCGGTGCCATCCGTCAGCCAATGGCTGAGGATTTCCACAATCGGCGGCGTCGCCATCCAGCTGGACACAAGATGCCGGTTCGCCACCGCCGTTGCAAAGCGGTCGGGCGCGGCCAGATAGGCCACGCGCAGCGCCGGCACGGTGATCTTGGTGAAGCCGTGGATATACAGCACCCGCTCCGGCGCCAGTGCCGCCAGCGTCGGCGGTGCATCCTCGACCATGCGGTTCAGGATGTCATTCTCGATGATCGCCAGGTCATGCCGCCGCGCCACCGCCACCAGCTCCGCCCGCCGGTCCGCGGGCATCTGCACGCCCAAGGGGTTGATAACGTTGGGCTGCAGGAACACCGCCCGCAACCCCGTGCGCCGCGCCGCCTCATCCAGTGCGGCGGGCAACATCCCGTCGCGGTCCATCGCCACGCCTTCCAGATGCAGGCCCAGATAGCCGCAGAGCGGCATCAGCGTATGATGCGTCAGCGCCTCGGCGGCGATGGTGGACCCGACCGGCGCCACCCCCATCAGCGCCGCGGTGATCGCCGAACTCGCGCCATTGGTGATGGAGATGTTGTGCGCCGGCACCTCGATCCCCACCTCGGCCAGCCATCCCGCCGCGACCGCCCGGTGCCGCGGCATCACCATGTTCGGCCGGAACGACAGCGCCGAAGACGCCGGCAGCGTCTCGCCCAGCCAGGTGAAGGCGGCGCGGATCTTGTCCAGATGCAGCGTGTCGCAGACCGGCTTCAGGATCGACAGGTCGATCAGCTCGCCGCTGCGTTCGGGCAGATAGGGCTGCCGCGCCTCGCCGCCTTTCTGGCGCACGAAAGTGCCGCGGCCGATCTCGCCGGCAATCAGGTCGCGGCGGATCAGATCCTCATAGGCCCGGCTGACCGTCTGCACCGACAGGCCGAGGTCATCCGCCAGCCGCCGATGCGGCGGAAGCCGCGCGCCCGCGGGCAGGGTGCCCGCCTCGATGGCGCGGGCGATATGCTCGGCCAGCGACAGATAGGCGGGGCGGGTCAGCGCGGCGGGATCGGGCAACCAGTTTGTCATGATTGCATAGCTGATCAATCTCATGTCATTTTGCAATGGAAACCTGCGGCCCCGTCCGCAACCGGCAGCGGACCGCCATGACCCCATTGAAGCTCGACCCCATCGACCTGCGCATCCTCGACGCCGTGCAGCGCGAGGGGCGAATCACCAAGCTGGCGCTGGCCGAACGCGTCGGCCTGTCGCCCACGCCCTGCTGGCTGCGGCTGCGCAAGCTGGAGAAGGCGGGCATCATCACGGGCTATCACGCCCGCATCGCACCGCGGAAGATCGCGCCTGTCACCTCCGTCATCATGGAGGTGACGCTCGCCGCGCATCGCCAGGCGGACTTCGACCGCTTCGAGAAGGCCATCGCCGCGCTGCCCGAGGTGGTGGCCTGCTGGTCGGTCGGCGGCGGCGTCGATTACTTCCTGAAGGTGATGACCCGCGACATCGACGCCTATCAGCGGCTGGTGGACCGGATGCTGGCGGAGGAGATCGGCATCGACCGATATTTCACCTATATCGTCACCCGCCCGGTGAAGGAGGAAACCGTGCTGCCGGTGACCCTGCTGGCGGGCGGGTAGAGAGACTCTCTACACATCGCCGCACCTCTGGACCGGATTGCTGTCCGGGGCGGGCAGTTTGGTCCCTCTCACCTGCGCATCCCGGCCATCCTTGGGCAACTCCAGCCAAAGGACGCCGCCGATGACCGCCCTCCGCGCCCGCCCCGCCGATCACCCGGCCCCGCCCCGCCTGACCGACCGCGCCCTGCTGCGCGAGCTTGCCTATGTCGGCGGCCGCTGGACCGCCGCCGCGGGGGCTGAAACCTTCGCGGTGACCGACCCGGCGACCGGCGACACCCTCGCCCATGTCGCCGCGCTCGGAGCCCCTGAGACCGAAGCCGCCATTACCGCCGCCCAAGCCGCCTTCGCCCCCTGGCGGGACCGCCTGCCGCAAGACCGCGCCGCGATCCTGCGCCGCTGGGGCGAGTTGATGCTGGCCGCGCGCGAGGATCTGGCGCTGCTGATGACGCTGGAGCAGGGCAAGCCGCTGGCCGAAAGCCGGGGCGAGATCGACTATGCCGCCTCGTTCCTCGACTGGTTCGCGGGCGAGGCGCAGCGGGTGAACACGGAAACCGTCACCAGCCATCTGCAAGGCGCCGAAATGGTGGTGCGGCGCGAGGCGCTTGGCCCGGTGGCGCTGGTCACGCCGTGGAACTTCCCCGCCGCGATGATCACCCGCAAGGCGGCCGCCGCGCTGGCAGCGGGATGCAGCTGCGTCGTGCATCCGGCGTCCGAAACCCCGCTTTCGGCCCTCGCGCTGGCCGAACTCGCGGAACGCGCCGGGGTGCCCGCGGGCGTGTTCAACGTCGTCACCGGCGATGCCGCCACCATCGTCGGCACGTTCTGCGCCGATCCGCGCATCCGGGGCCTGTCCTTCACCGGCTCCACCGGCATCGGCCGGATGATCGCGGCGCAATGCGCCCCCACGATGAAACGGCTGGTGATGGAGCTTGGCGGCCATGCCCCGCTGATCGTCTTCGACGATGCCGATCTGGACCGGGCGGTGGACATTGCGATGGACGCGAAATTCGCCACCTCGGGCCAGGATTGCCTCGCCGCCAACCGCATCTTTGTGCAGCGCGCCATCTATCCCGCCTTCCTCGACCGCTTGGCCGCCCGCGTCAACGCCCTGCGCGTCGGCCCCGGCACCGATCCGGCGACAGAGATCGGCCCGCTGATGCATGCACGCGCCGTCGCCAAGGTCGCGGCGCAGGTCACCGACGCGCTGGCCAAGGGTGCGCGACTGGTCACCGGCGGCAAGATCCACCCGGCCGGGCCGCTGTTCTACGCCCCGACCCTGCTGGCCGACATCCCCGAAGGCGCCGAGATCCTGACCGAAGAAACCTTCGGCCCCGTCGCCGCCGTCCTGCCCTTCGACACCGAGGCCGAGGTCATCCTCCGCGCCAATGCCACCGACTACGGCCTCGTCGCCTATGTCCTCACCGAAAGCGGCGCCCGCCAGCAGCGCCTGGCCCGCGCGCTCGACTTCGGGATGGTCGCCATCAACCGCGTCAAGATCACCGGCGGCCCTGTGCCCTTCGGCGGCTGGAAGCAATCCGGCCTTGGCCGCGAGGGCAGCCGCCACGGGCTCGAGGCCTTCACCGAACTCAAATACCTCTGCATCGACACCGCCGCCTGAGGGCGGGAAAGGACCACCATGCTTGACCGTGACAATGACCTGACCGCCTGGGACCGCGACCATTTCTTCCACCCCTCCACCCATATGGGCGCCCATGCCCGCGGCGAGACGGGGGCGCGGGTGATGGCGGGAGGCGAGGGCGTCTACATCACTGACAAGGCCGGCAAGCGCAGCCTTGATGCCTTTGCCGGGCTCTATTGCGTCAATGTCGGCTATGGCCGGACAGAGATTGCCGAGGCGATCTCCAAACAGGCGCATGAGCTGGCCTATTACCACGCCTATGTCGGCCACGGCACCGAAGCCAGCATCACGCTGGCCCGGATGATCATCGAACGCGCGCCCGCGCATATGAGCCGGGTGTATTTCGGGCTGTCGGGGTCGGACGCGAACGAGACCAACATCAAGCTGATCTGGTATTACAACAACATCCTCGGCCGGCCCGAGAAGAAGAAGATCATCTCGCGCTGGCGCGGCTATCACGGCTCGGGCGTGATGACCGGCAGCCTGACCGGCCTTGCCCTGTTCCACGCGCATTTCGACCTGCCCCGCGCGCCGATCCTGCATACCGAGGCCCCCTATTACTTCCGCCGCGAAGACCGCAGCCAGACCGAGGAGCAGTTCAGCGCCCATTGCGCCGCCAAGCTGGAAGAGATGATCCTGGCCGAGGGGCCCGACACCATCGCGGCCTTCATCGGCGAGCCTATCCTCGGCACCGGGGGCATCGTGCCGCCGCCCGCCGGCTATTGGGCGGCGATTCAGGCGGTGCTGACCAAATACGATATACTGCTGGTCGCGGATGAGGTCGTCACCGGCTTTGGCCGGCTCGGCACCATGTTCGGGTCGGACCATTACGGGATGACCCCCGACCTCATCACCATCGCCAAGGGCCTCACCTCGGCCTATGCGCCGCTGTCGGGCTCCATTGTGTCGGACAGGATGTGGCAGGTGCTGGTGCAGGGATCGGACGAGTTCGGCCCCATCGGCCATGGCTGGACCTATTCGGCGCACCCGATCTGCGCGGCGGCGGGCGTCGCCAACCTCAAGCTGATCGACGATCTGGGGCTGGTGGACAATGCCCGCGTGACCGGCGCGATGTTCCGCGCCGGGCTGGCCGATGCGCTGGCCGGGCACAAGAACGTTGGGGAGGTGCGCGGCGACGGGCTGATGGCGGCGGTGGAGTTTGTCGAGGACAAGGATGACCGCCGCTTCTTCGACCCCGCCCGCAAGATCGGCCCCGCCGTGTCGGCCGCGCTGCTGGAGCGTGGGGTGATCGGCCGCGCCATGCCGCAGGGCGACATCCTCGGCTTCGCGCCGCCGCTCTGCCTGACCGAGGCCGAGGCGGAAACCGTGATCGCCGCCACCGCCAGTGCGGTGAAGGCCGTCCTCGGCTAAGCCCGTTCCCGCCATGCCGCATCTGCATCACGCCCGCCCTCCGGCGGGCGTTTTGCGTTGCACATCGAGGCAGCAGGGCCGCTTTGCCCTGCAAATATGCCCTTGATGGGTTGCCACATGCCCCCGCTTCTGGGTAATCACGCTGCAAGTGCAAGGACCCGGTGCGACCCCGGGTGGCTCTTCCGGCCGCCGATCCGCCGGACAATCCGTTCCAGCTCCCCCGGGCTGGTCACGCCGGACAGCCCGCGCGGCGCCGGCATATTGGATCCCATATGTTTTCACTCTCCTCCTATCGCCAGGAATGGCTTGGCAATATCAAGGGCGACCTGCTGGCAGGCCTCGTCGTGGCGCTGGCGCTGATCCCCGAGGCGATTGCCTTCTCGATCATCGCCGGCGTCGACCCCAAGGTTGGCCTTTATGCCAGCTTCTCCATCGCCGTGATCACCGCCATTGCGGGCGGCCGCCCCGGCATGATCTCTGCCGCGACCGCCGCGACGGCGGTTCTGATGATCACCCTCGTCAAGGATCACGGGCTGCAATACCTTCTGGCCGCCACGGTTCTGGCCGGCCTTCTGCAGATCGGCATGGGCCTGCTGAAGCTGGGCTTCGTCATGCGCTATGTCTCGAAATCGGTGATGACCGGCTTCGTCAACGCGCTGGCGATCCTGATCTTCATCGCGCAGCTGCCAGAGCTTGACCCGGCCCTTGTCACCTGGCTGACCTATGTGCTCGTGGCCGCAGGTCTGGCGATCATCTATCTCTTCCCGCGCCTGACCACGGCGATCCCCTCGCCGCTGGTCACCATCGTGGTGCTGACGGCGCTGACCTTTGCCTTTGGCTGGGACGTGCGCACCGTCGGCGACCTTGGCGCGCTGCCTGACAGCCTGCCGGTGTTCCTGATCCCGCAGATCCCGCTGAACTTCGAGACGCTGGCGATCATCTTCCCCTATGCCGTTGCCGTCGCCATCGTCGGCCTGCTGGAAAGCCTGATGACGCAGACCATCGTCGATGACCTGACCGACACGAAATCGAACCGCAATCAGGAATGCATCGGCCAGGGCCTTGCCAACACCGCCACCGGCTTCATCGGCGGCATGGCCGGCTGCGCCATGATCGGCCAGTCGATCATCAACGTGAAATCCGGCGGCCGCGGGCGGTTGTCGTGCTTCGCCGCCGGGGTCGTGCTGCTGTTCATGGTGGTGGCGCTTGGCGATCTTGTCAGCCGGATCCCGATGGCCGCGCTGGTGGCGATCATGATCATGGTCAGCATCGGCACCTTCAGCTGGTCCTCGATCAAGGCGCTGAAGACCCATCCGCGGTCGTCCTCCATCGTGATGCTCGCCACCGTCGCCACCGTGGTCTACACCCACAACCTCGCCATCGGCGTGCTGGTCGGCGTGCTGCTGTCGGGCATCTTCTTCGCCGGCAAGATCGCGCAGCTGTTCCGCGTGACATCGGTGCTGTCGGAAGACGGGCGCGAGCGCATCTACACCGTCGAGGGCCAGCTCTTCTACGGCTCGGCCGAGGACTTCATGGCCGCCTTCGATTTCAAGGAATCGCTGGAACGCGTGACTCTGGATGTCAGTCAGGCGCATATCTGGGACATCAGCTCCGTTCAGGCGCTGGACATGGCCGTGCTGAAGTTCCGCCGCGAGGGCGCGGAGGTCAGCATCACCGGCATGAATGCCGCCACGGAAACCATCGTCGACAAGCTTGCCATCCATGACAAGCCGGGCGCGATGGACAAGCTGATGGCGCATTGAGGAGGGAAGAACGATGACCAACAAGATACTCGCCTTGGTGGACGGCTCTGCCTATTCGCACAGCGTCTGCCACTACACCGCCTGGATTGCGGGCCGCCTGTCGGCCTCGGTCGATATCCTGCACGTCCTTGGCCGCCGCGAAGGCACGGCGGGCAGCGACCTGTCCGGCGCGCTGAAGCTGGGCGCCCGGTCGGCGCTGCTGGAGCAACTGGCCGCGCAGGACGCGCAAAACGCCAAGCTGGCCCAAGCCAAGGGCCGCGCGATCCTTGATGATGCCAAGATGATCATCGAGGCCGATGGCGCCGGCCCCGTCACCCAGCGTCTGCGTCAGGGGGATATTCTCGAAGCGGTGTCGGAACTGGAACCCGAGATCCGCGCCATCGTGATCGGCAAGCGCGGCGAGGCCTCTGGCTTCGCCTCGGACCATCTCGGCTCCAACCTCGAGCGGATCGTGCGCAGCTCCAAGGTGCCGGTCTTCGTCGCCTCGCGCAGCTTCAAGCCGGTGACCAAGGTGCTGGTCGCCTTCGACGCCAGCGCCAGCACGCAAAAGGCCATCGCCCGCATGGTGGACAGCGCCGTCTTCCGCGACATGTCGGTGACGCTGGTCCATGCCGGTGAGGAAACCACGGCAATGCGGACCAAGATGGAAGAGGCGCAACTGGCGCTGCGTACCGTCGGCCTGAAAACCACGGCAGAGTTCGCCTCCGGCGAGCCGGAAGCGGCGCTGAAAGCCAAGATCGCCGAGGACGGCTTCGACCTTCTGGTGATGGGCGCCTATGGCCACAGCCGTATCCGCAACCTGATCATCGGATCGACCACCACCGCCATGATCCAGGCGGTGAAGATCCCGCTGGTGCTCTACCGCTGATCCAAGCCGGGGGCTCTGCCCCCGGACCCCCGGGATATTTGGACCAGAACGAATGGGAAGGGGGCGCGGGGGCTACAACTGCCGCCCGATCTCCTGCACCGGCGCTGCCAGCATCCCAGCCACCCGCGCCGCCGGGCTGCGCGGGGAAAGCGTCCGCGCCGACCACAGCATCAGCGCCCTTGGCAGCGCCAGCCGTATCCCGAACGGCGCCACCAGTGCGCCAGAGGTAAGATGCCCCGCCACCAGCGCCTCATGCCCGATCAGCACTCCGGCGCCGTTCACCGCCTCTTCCACCGCCAGCGCGTAGAGTGAGAAGACCGGCCCCTTCGGCGTGAACGCCGCCCCCGGCATCACCTGTCCCGCCCAGATCTCCCAATCCTGCGCCCAGGCGGTGTCGGTCAGGCAGGGCACGCTTGCCAGATCCTCGGGACGGCGCAGAGCCTCGGCCACCTGCGGCGCGCAGACCGGGAAGATCACATCCGCCGCCACCTGCCGGCCAAGGTCCGGCGCGCGGAAGAACAGGCTCAGGTCATAGGGCGCGCGCTTCAGGTTCGGCGGCCGCTCCAGCGCGGTGATCGAGATGGTGACGCCGGGCAGTGCCGCGCGGATCGCCGGCAGCCGCGGGCTCAGCCACAGCTGCGCGATGGCGGGCAGCGTGGCGATATGCACCTGCCGCGGCCCCGCCTCGGCCCGCAGGATCTGCACCGCCATCCCCAGCCGGTCGAAGGCCGCCGACAGGTCCGGCAGGACCCGCGCCCCCAGCGGCGTCAGCTGCACCCCCCGCGCCTGCCGGTCGAACAGCGGCGCGCCAAGGTCATCCTCCAGCGCCTTGACATGGGCGCTGACGGCGCCGGCGGTCACGCACAGCTCCTCCGCCGCGGCGGCGAAGCCCCCGAGCCGGGCCGCAGCCTCGAAGGCGCGCAGGGCAGTGGCGGGCGGGCCTTTGGGGCGGGGCGGGGCGACGGACATGGGCTGAGCCTCAGATTTTCTAAGCCTAGTTTCTTGCAAATCTCGGTTGCCGCGTCCAGTCCCGTTGCCGCATCCTCCGCCCGAACCCAGTCCCGGAGACCCCGCCATGCCCCACCTCGCCCCCCGCCCCTGGGTGCCCGCCGAGTGCGAAACCTTCATCCAGCGCCTTGCCGGGCAGACGGCGACCGCTGCGTCAGATGCGGTGGCGGACCGGATCGAGGCGCTGATTCAGGCCAATGCGCAGATCCACGAACGCGACTGCTTCAACCTCAACCCCGCCACCAACACCATGAATCCAATGGCAGAAGCGGCGCTGGCCCGCGGCCTCGGCAGCCGCCCGTCGCTGGGTTATCCGGGTGACAAGTATGAGATGGGGCTGGAGGCAATCGAGGAGATCGAGGTCATCGCCGCCGAGCTCGCCGCCGAGATCTTCGGCGCCAGCCATGCCGAAATCCGCGTCGGCTCGGGCGCGCTGGCGAACCTCTACGGCTTCATGGCTTTGGCGAAGCCCGGCGACGCCATCATCGCGCCGCCCCCCGCCGTTGGCGGCCACGTCACCCACCACGCCGCGGGTTGCGCTGGCCTCTACGGCCTCGTCAGCCACCCGGCCCCTGTCGATGCCGATGGCTATTCGGTGGATGTGGCGGCGCTGCGGGAGTTGGCGCAAAAGGTGCGCCCGAAGATCATCACCATCGGCGGCAGCCTCAACCTCTTCCCGCATCCGGTGCGCGAGATCCGGGCGATTGCCGATGAGGTCGGCGCCAAGGTGCTGTTCGACGCCGCCCATCAATGCGGGATCATCGCAGGGGGCACCTGGGCCAACCCCTTGACGGAAGGCGCACATCTGATGACGATGAGCACCTACAAGAGCCTTGGCGGGCCCGCTGGCGGGTTGATCGTGACCAATGACGCGGGAATTGCGGAGCGGCTCGATGCCATCGCCTATCCCGGCATGACCGCGAATTTCGACGCCGGCAAATCCGCGGCGCTGGCGCTGACGCTGCTGGACTGGCGCGAGCATGGGCGGGCCTATGCGGACAAGATGGTGGCGGTGGCGCGCGCGCTGGCCGCGGCGCTGGCCGATCAGGGGCTGACGATCTTTGCGGCCGACCGCGGCTTCACCCGTTCGCACCAGTTCGCGGTGGAGGCGGCGGCCTTCGGCGGCGGGCAGGCGGCCTCCAAGACCCTGCGCCGCGCCGGATTTCTGGCTTGCGGCATCGGCTTGCCGATTGCCGAGGTGGCGGGGGATCTGAACGGGCTCAGGATCGGCACGCCCGAACTGGTGCGCTGGGGCGTGACCGAGGCGGATGCCCCGCAGCTTGCGGCGCTGATTGCCGAGGCGCTGCGGTCGAATGCGCCGGAAGCGCTGGCGCCGCGGACGGCGGCGTTGCGGGCGGGGTTCGACCGGCTGCATTATATTCGGCAGGCGGGGTGAGCCGCCGCTTGGCTGCAACGCCTTCCTTGGCGAAGGCCATCGCCTTCGCCACGCCGCGCCATATCAACTCGCCCGGTCGGGCCCCCAAAGGGCCCGGCCAGCGCCCGCCCGACCTGGCGGGCGCTTCTCGCCCGCCAGGTCGGGCGCTGTCCTCATACGGTTTCGCGCTGCCAGCGGCTCCGGACGACAGGTCACGCACGGGCGGGGCGAGGCAGTGCCTCGCCCTTTTCCGCCCGAACCTAGCGGGCACAGATCGCCAGTCCCCGCTTGACCCTCTCGATCCGCTCCTGTCAGATGGCTCGCCCCTGAATGGAGATCCCTATGCAGAAACGCGAACTTGGTGCCGGTGGCCCGATGGTGTCGGCCATCGGCCTTGGCTGCATGTCCTTTGCCGGGGCCTTTGGCCCCACGACCGAGGCGGAGAGCTTTGCCTGCCTCGATGCCGCGCTGGGGGCGGGGATCGACTTCCTCGACACCTCGAACATCTACGGCATGGGCGTATCGGAAACCGTGATCGGCCGCTGGCTGGCGAGCCGCCGGCCCGACATGGTGATCGCCACGAAGGCCGGCATCGTCAACGGCACCCCGCGCAGCTTTGACAATTCCGAGGCGCATCTGCGCACCGAGCTGGAAGGCTCGCTGAAGCGGCTGGGGCGCGAGCATGTGGAGCTGTTCTACATCCACCGCCGCGATACCCGGGTGCCGCTGGAGGATGTGGTCGGCACGCTGGCCCGGCTGATCGACGAGGGCAAGATCGGCGGCTATGGCCTGTCGGAGGTGGCGCCCGCCACCCTGCGCCGCGCCCATGCCGTGCATCCCTGCCGCGCGGTGCAGAATGAATACTCGCTGTGGACGCGGCAGCCGGAGCTGGGGCTGATCCGCGCCTGTGCTGAGCTGGGGGTGGCCTTCGTGCCCTTCTCGCCGGTCGCGCGGGGCATGATGGGGGATACCGCCCTGACGCTGGACCAGGTGCAGGACGGGTTCCGCGCCAACAATCCGCGCTTCGTGGAGCCGAATTTCAGCGCCAATACCGCGATCATCGACGGGTTCCGAGCCTTTGCCCGTGCGCGGGGCGTGCTGACGGCGCAGCTGGCGCTGGCTTGGGTGCTGGCGCAGGGGCCGCATCTGATCCCGATCCCCGGCACCCGCAGCGCCGCGCATCTGCGCGAACTGGCGGGCGCGGCGCAGCTGGAGTTGACGCCCGAGGATATGGCCCAGATCGACCGGCTGCTGCCGCCCGGCTTTGCCCATGGCGACCGCTATTCCGACGATCAGATCCGCGGGGTCGAGCGGTATTGCTGAGCGCCTACACCCCGTGGCTGCGGTCATACCGGCTGGCAGCCGCGGGGGACCAGCCGTCCAGCGCGCCGGGCCCGGGGCGCAGCACCTCTACCCGCAGCGGATAGCAGGCGGCGGTGTCGCTGGAGTGCTCGGCCGAGCAGTCGCCGCCGGGGCAGGCGGAGAGCGCGCCCAGAAGGTCGATTTCGGCAATGAACTCAAGGTAGTCGCCGGGGCGCACCGGGCTGGCCTTCATGAAATACTGCCCGGTGTCTCGGGTGAAGCCGGTACACATGAAGACGTTGAGCACGTCATGCACATGCCGTTCCGCCTCTGCCAGTGGCAGCCCGGTTTCCGCGGCCAAAGCGCGGGTGAGGTTGGAATGGCAGCAGTGGTGATACTGCCCGCCATCTGTCAGCAGCGCATGTGTATAGGGGTCACAGCGGGTGCCGATCACGTCATGCACGGCGCCGCCGAAGGCGTCGAACCCGTACCAGTCCAGCGTGTCATGGGTGATCGTCGCCAGCGGGCGCATGGCGGGGAAGCTGGACCACAGCCGGTCGCCGGTGGAGAGGTGCGTGCCATGCAGGGCGCGGGTCTTGCCGGAATAGAACCGCTCCGTCAGGTCATTGGCGTTCCACAGGTTCAGGTCGCCGACCTGAGGGCCTTCCGTCGAATGGATGCGGAAGAAATGCCCGGCGGGGACGTGGAAGCAGGTTGCATCGCGGGGCGGCGCGATGACCTCGGCCACCGGCTGCAGCGTGAGCCGCGCGGCGCGGTAGAGCTCCATCGGCGGCTGGGGCAGGGTGTCGACCGGATAGCAGATCACCGGCGCCAGCGCGCGGCGGGCCTCGGCATCGGCGGGGGCGTTGGTTTCGGGAGCGTTGGTCTTCATGGCGCCTCGCTGCGGGGTTCGCTGCGCAGCATGGCGCGGGAGGTGGCGCAGCGGAAGCCCGGTTGTGGGGCGGGCGCGGCTATTCCTGCGGCGGAGGCGCAGCTTGCGGATTTCGCAGGCAATGGCGCGGCTCTTGCCCCAGTGGCAGCGCCAGTTCGGCGCCGCAGGTCAGGCAATGGTGGAAGCTGGTCCCCGGCGCGGCGCGGCGGCGATCCTCGCGCCAGACGCAGTTACGCGTCAGGGTGCGGCTGCGGCGCCACCACCAGGCCAGCACGAAGAAGGCAACGAAGCCGAGGATCAGCAGTGGCATCGGGCAGGGTCAGGCCGCTTCGTAATAGCCATACATCTGCTCGAGTGCCGACAGCTCGCGCAGGCTGACGTGGCCAGCGGGTTCGGGTGTGAAATAGGCCGGGGTGGCCTTGGCGGCTTCGGCCAGAGTGGGCGGGATGATCGGGAGAATGGGGGTCTGCGGGATGGAAGGGGTCATGGCGGGGGTTCCTGACATTTGCGGTTGCAGTGCAGATAAGCCCTTTGCCGGCAGGGAGTAGGCCAAATGCTGCAACCTCGCCATGACCATGCTGCAATGCAGCAAGGGCGGGCGGCGCGACTCAGCAAGACGGGCGGCCCGAAGGCCGCCCGCCGTTGTCAGACCGCCACACGCTCCCAGAAGCGCAGATCGGTGCAGGCGGCGACGAAGGCTTTCGCATCCGCCGGTTTGGCCAGATCCATCATGCCGCCATCGCGGGCGGTGACGCCGGCCGCGTCGAACAGCATTCCGGCAGCGCCGCCAAGACCGATGAACTTGGCATGGGCGAAGGCATCGGCGGCAAAGCAGCGCGCCGGATGCAGGGCGGCGAGCTCTGCCGCGCCCGCCTCGGACGCCAGCACCACCACCGCGTCATAAACGACCGAGGGCGCGCCGTTGATCTTCTGCTGCGCCGGGATTTCCGTCCCGTCCGCCGCGACCACGCCGCCAACCTTGGGCGCGATCAGCTCCACCACGCCGCCGGCTGCCATGACAGCTTCCATGACCGCCTTGAGCAGGCCCGCGTCGATGCCATCGGTCATCACGATGCCCATCTTGCGGCCCTTGAACGTGGCGGGGGCGTTCTTCAGGATCGACAGCGCGTCCGAGGGCATTGTCTCGATCGGCGCCTTGGCCGGTTTATGCGCCTTCGGCACCGCCTTCAGGCCAAGGCCATCTGCGACAGTCTGCGCCAGCCCCACGTCGATGTTCGGCAGGTGCGACACCGCCCGCTCGCGGATCTCCGGCGCCTGCACCTTCGACAGCTCGAAGATCAGCGCGTCGGCGATATGGGTCTGCTCCAGCGGGGTCTGGCTGATGTAGAACTGCCGCGCCTGGCTGTAGTGGTCGGCGAAGCTCTCGGGGCGGACCTTTCGCTTCTCGCCCGACAGCTCCTCGGGGAAGCTGACATGGCCGCGTTTCGGGTCGGCGCGGGGGCCGCCTTGCGCCCAGCTGTTCGGTTCATAGTTGGCGCGACCCTTGGGGGCCTGCATCGCCATATGGCCGTCTTGCTGGAAGTGGTGGAACGGGCAGCGGGGCGCGTTGATCGGGATATGGGTGAAGTTCGGCCCGCCAAGGCGTTTGATCTGGGTATCCAGATAGCTGAAGTTCCGGCCCTGCAGCAGCGGGTCATTGGTGAAGTCGATCCCCGGCACGATGTTCTGCGTGCAGAAGGCCACCTGCTCGGTTTCCGCAAAGAAGTTGTCCACCATCCGGTCCAGCACCAGCCGGCCGACGATGCGCAGCGGCACATCCTCTTCGGGGATGATCTTGGTGGGGTCGAGCACGTCGAAGGGGAAGGCATCGGCAAAGGCATCGTCGAAGATCTGCAGCCCCAGCTCCCATTCCGGGAAGTCGCCGGACTGGATCGCGTCCCACAGGTCGCGGCGGTGGAAATCGGGGTCGGCGCCGTTGATCTTCAGCGCCTCGTCCCACAGCACCGACTGCATCCCCAGCTTGGGGCGCCAGTGGAACTTGACGAAGGTGCCCTCGCCTTGCGCATTGATCATGCGGAAGGTGTGAACGCCGAAACCCTCCATGAACCGGAACGACCGCGGGATGGTGCGGTCGGACATGATCCACATGACCATGTGCATCGATTCCGGCATGAGGGAGATGAAATCCCAGAAGTTGTCATGCGCCGTCTGCGCCTGCGGGAAGCCGCGATCCGGCTCGTCCTTGGCGGCATGGATCAGGTCGGGGAACTTGATCGCGTCCTGGATGAAGAAGACGGGGATGTTGTTGCCGACGATGTCCCAGTTGCCTTCCTGGGTATACAGCTTCACCGCAAAGCCGCGCACGTCGCGCGCCAGATCGGGCGAGCCCTTGTTGCCGGCCACGGTCGAGAAGCGCACGAAGGCGGGGGTGATCTGGCCAGCTTCCTGGAAGAGGTTGGCCGCGGTCAGTTCCGGGATCGCTTCCAGCGTTTCGAAATAGCCGTGGGCGCCATAGCCGCGGGCGTGGACGACGCGCTCCGGGATACGCTCATGATCGAAATGGAAGATCTTCTCGCGGAAGTGGAAATCCTCCAGCAGCGCCGGGCCACGGGTGCCGCCGCGCAGGGTGTTCTGGTTGTCGGCCACCGGCGCGCCCTGCTGGGTGGTCAGGACCGGGCCGCCGGCATCGGGGTGCTGATGGGTCTCGCCGCCCTCGCCGGGGTTGAGCGGCCGGTCCACTACATCATGGCTGGTCTGGGTATCGGCGGTGGCGGGGTAGAGCGGTTTGGGATCGGTGGGCATGTCAGGCTCCTGGCTGGGCGCGGGAGGCGCGTGCGGGGACTGGACAGGCACCGGCTGGCCGTGAGGCGGGTGCTTCACGGCTGTGGCATGGCGTGGTGATCTGTCCGTGAACTCCGGGACAAGCGCGCAGGGCGGGCAAAGTTCCGTGACGCGGGACAGGGTGGCGGAGGTCAGCCGGTGACTTCGGCCAAGCTATGGGCGACCAGCGCGGGAAGCTCTGCGAAGTCCGAGAAGGCGGCCGCATGGGGCAGGCTGTCCACTGGCGCCTTGCGGTAGCCTTCGGTGAACAGCAGGAAGGTCAGCCCGGCGCGGTGGGCGCATTCGGCATCGACCTCGCTGTCACCGATATAGAGCGCGGGGCCGCCGAGCGCTGCCAGCGTTGCCAGCAGCGGCGCGGGGTCGGGCTTCTTCAGCGGGTGGCTGTCGCCGCCTTTCACCACGGCAAAGAACCGGTCCAGCCGCAGATGCCGTAGCACGGCCTGCGCGGGGACCAGCGGCTTGTTGGTGCAGATGCCGAGGCGGTGGCCCTCGGCGGCCAATGCTTCCAAAGCGGCCACGACGCCCGGATAGGGCACGGTCAGGCCGACCGCCTCTTCGTAGATGTCGGTGAACCGGGCCACCAGCCGTGCATGGCGCGGGCCGGCGGGGTCTTGCCCGGCAGCGGTCAGCAGGCAGGCCACCAGATGCGGCACGCCGCGGCCGATGAAGCTGCGCACCTCGGGCAGAGTCATCGGGGCCAGCCCATCCTCCACCAGCACGGTGTTGGAGGCGGCGTGGATATCAGGCGCCGAGTCGATCAGCGTGCCATCAAGGTCGAAAATCAGCGTGGCCATTGGCAATCCTACTGCGCCGGCGCCAGCAGCGCGGCAAGCCCCGCGATACCGCCCAGTTCGGAAAAACAGTCGAGAACCGCCAGCGCGCCCGGGAAGTCCTCATGCAGCGTATAGACACCGGGGGAGATGACACAGGCAAGCCCCGCCGCACGCGCGGCGCGCAAGCCATTGGCGCTGTCCTCGAAGGCGACGGCCTGTTCGGGGCCGAGGTTCAGCTCGGCGAGGGCGTGGCGGTAGATGTCGGGCGCGGGCTTCTTGGCGGCGACGATATCGCCCGCCGCGATCACCTCGAACACCTCGGTCGCCGGCTTGCCGAAGCAGGCGCGGCACAGCGCCTCGACATTCGGCGCGCTGGTGGTGGTGGCGCAGGCGAGCCGCAGCCCGACGCGCCGCGCCTCGGCCAGCAGCGCGGCAATGCCGGGTCGGAGGGTCAGTTCGCCGCCCGCGATCAGCGCGCCATAGCGCTCGGTCTTGGCAGCGTGCAGGGCGGCGACGGGGAAGCCGGCGGGGTCGAGGTCGAGGCCGTGCAGATAGCGGGTGATGCGCTCCTTGCCGCCCGTGGTGGTGAGAAGTTTGGTGTAGTCGGCGCGGGACCAGTGCCAGCCAAGCCCGGCGGCGCGGAAGCTGTCATTGAAGGCGCGGCGGTGCAGATCCTCGGTTTCCGCGAGGGTGCCGTCGACGTCGAAGATCAGCGCGCGGATCATAGCGCCGCTTCCGCCGCCGCCCGGATGGCGCGGATATTGGCGCCGTAGGGCGCGGGGTCGCTGACCGAGCCGCCCTTGAACACCGCAGAGCCCGCGACCAGCACATCCGCGCCTGCCGCCGCCACCAGCGGAGCCGTCACCGGAGTCACCCCGCCGTCGATCTCGATATGGATCGGCCGATCCCCGATCAGCGCCCGCAAGCGGCGGACCTTGTCGACCTGCGAGGCGATGAAGGATTGCCCGCCGAAGCCTGGGTTGACGGTCATCACGCAGACGAGGTCGAGCATGTCGAGGAGGTTTTCCACGCCGTCGAGGCCAGTGCCGGGATTGATGGCCAGACCGGCCTTTTTCCCTGTGTTCCGAATGGCTTGCAGCGTTCTGTGAATGTGCGGCCCAGCCTCGACATGCGCGGTAATGACATCGGCACCGGCGGCGGCGAAGGCCTCGATATATGGATCGACAGGCGCGATCATCAGATGCACATCCATGACGCCCTTGATATGCGGCCGGATCGCTGCGCAGGTGGCGGGCCCGAAGGTAATGTTCGGCACGAAATGCCCGTCCATCACGTCGACATGCACCCAATCAGCACCCTCAGCCTCGATGGCCCGGCACTCGGCACCGAAATTGGCGAAATCGGCGGAGAGGATCGACGGGGCGATCTTGATGCGGCGGTCGAAACTCATGCGGCGGCCTCCTTGCGGTCTGAATCCAGCCCGCCGGAAAACACCCGGCTGGCGCGGATATCCTCGGCCTCGATCCGCGACAGCGCCGTGGCATCCAGCGGTCCGGCATCGGCCAGGAACAGCCGGTTCGCCTGCCGCAAGCGCGCCCTGTCCAGCGCATTGCGGATCGAGCGGGCATTGGCGAAATGCGGCTGGCCGCGGCGCAGGTCGATATATTCGGCCAGCGCCACCTCGGCCTCGGGGCTAAGCGTGTAGTTCTGCACCGAAAGCATGTGATCGGCGATCTGGTTCAGTTCACCATTCGAATAATCCGGAAAGTCGATATGATGGGCGATGCGAGAGCGGAAACCGGGATTGGCGGAAAAGAACGTGTCCATCCGGTCGGCATAGCCCGCCAGGATCACCACCAGATCGTCGCGCATATTCTCCATCACCTGCAGCAGGATCTCGATGGCCTCCTGCCCGTAGTCGCGTTCATTGTCGGGGCGGTAGAGGTAGTAGGCCTCGTCGATGAACAGCACGCCCCCCATCGCGCGTTTCAGCACGTCGCGGGTCTTGGGCGCGGTATGGCCGATATATTGCCCGACCAGATCGTCGCGGGTGACGCTGACCAGATGGCCCTTGCGCACATAGCCAAGGCGGCGCAACAGCCCGGCCATCTTCAGCGCCACGGTGGTCTTGCCGGTGCCGGGGTTGCCGGTGAAGCTCATGTGCAATGTAGGCGTGTCATGGGCGAGGCCGAGCGACTTGCGCGCCCGTTCGACCAGCAGCAGCGCGGCGGTTTCGCGGATGCGTTGCTTCACCGGCTCCAGCCCGATCAGGTCGGCGTCCAGCTCCTCCAGCACCTCGCGCGCGCCGGAGCTTTCGTATTCGGCGCGCAGGTCCACGGTCTTGGGCAGGGTTGTGTCGGGGGCGGCGTCCATGGAGGTGGTCTCCTTCATTGCGGAGGGGCCGGGGGCTGAGCGCCCCCGGCGCGTGCTTAGCCCACGGTGTGGGTGTAGCGGATCTGCCGCCCGTCCACTTCGGTACGGGTCATGCTGATCTTCGGTTCCACCTGGGGCCGGGTGACGATGAAGCTCATCGTGACCGTCTCGAACCCCCGCGTGCTGTCGAAGGCGTTCAGCCGGATGTAATGCCCGGGATTGGCCGTGCGGCAGGCCTCGCGCTCGATCATCACGCCCTTGGCGTCCTTCAGGTCGAACATCGGATGGCCCCACATCTGCCAGAAAGTGTTGCGCGGATGGGGGTCGTCGGTGTGCTCGACCCCGACGGCCCAGCCACGCGACAGGCAGTAATCGACCTGCGCGGTGATCTGCTCATCCGTCAGGTCGGGCAGGTAGGAAAAGCAGCCTTGGGTGATACGCATGTGCCTGTTCCCTTACATGGCGACCGAGGCCGTCGGCACGAAGTCCGACGTGTCGGTGGAGGTGTAGTTGAAGGTGATGTTGCCCCAGGTATCGAGGGCAGCTTCCAGCGGCTTGCACCACTTGGCGGCGGCGCGCAGGATCTCGGGGCCTTCCACGTCGATGTTGCGGCCTTCGTTGCGGGCCAGCACCATCGCTTCCAGTGCGACGCGGTTGGCGGTGGCGCCGGCCTGGATGCCCATCGGGTGGCCGATGGTGCCGCCGCCGAACTGCAGCACCACATCGTCGCCAAAGAGGCTGAGCAGCTGGTGCATCTGCCCGGCATGGATGCCGCCGGACGCGACCGGCATCACCTTCTTCATGTCGCCCCAGTCCTGTTCGAAGAAGATCCCGCGCTGCAGATCGACCTCGTTCTTGGTCTCGCGGCAGACGTTGTAATAGCCCTGCACGGTCATCGGGTCGCCCTCCAGCTTGCCGACGGCGGTGCCGGTATGCAGATGGTCCACCCCTGCCAGCCGCAGCCATTTGGCGATGACGCGGAAGCTGATGCCGTGGTTCTTCTGCCGCGTGTAGGTGCCATGGCCGGCGCGGTGCATGTGCAGGATCATGTCATTCTGCCGGCACCATTCGCTGATCGACTGGATAGCGGTCCAGCCGATGATCAGGTCCACCATCACGATGCACGAGCCAAGCTGCTTGGCGAACTCCGCCCGCCGGTACATCTCTTCCATCGTGCCGGCGGTGATGTTGAGGTAATGGCCCTTCACCTCGCCGGTCTGGGCCGAAGCGAGGTTCACCGCCTCCATCACATAAAGGAAGCGGTCGCGCCAATGCATGAAGGGCTGCGAGTTGATGTTCTCGTCATCCTTCATGAAGTCGAGCCCGCCGCGCAGCCCTTCATAGACCACGCGCCCATAGTTCTTGCCCGACAGGCCCAGCTTGGGCTTGGTCGTGGCCCCCAGTAGCGGCTTGCCGAACTTGTCCAGCCGCTCGCGTTCCACCACGATGCCGGTGGGCGGGCCCTTGAAGGTCTTGATATAGGCGACGGGCAGGCGCATGTCCTCCAGCCGCGCGGCCTTCAGCGGCTTGAAGCTAAAGACATTGCCGATGATGCTGGCGGTCAGGTTGGCGATGGAGCCTTCCTCGAACAGGATCAGGTCATAGGCGACATAGCAGAAGAACTGGCCCGGAGTGCCCGGCACGGGTTCCACCTTGTAGGCCTTGGCGCGGTACTGATCGCAGGCGGTCAGCCGGTCGGTCCAGACCACCGTCCAGGTCGCGGTGGAGCTTTCGCCCGCCACGGCCGCGGCCGCTTCGATCGCATCGACACCTTCTTGCGGGGTGATGCGGAACAGCGCCAGCAGGTCGGTGTCCTTGGGCTGGTAGTCGCCATCCCAATAGCCCATCTGCGCGTATTTCAGCACGCCCGCCTTGTAGCGGTCCTTGCCCTTGATCTCTGTCTGCGTGTTCATCGAAGCCTCCCCTGTCAGGCCGCTTTCGCGGTGGAAACCGCCGGGTCAAGCGCGCCCGACGCATAGCGTTTCGCCATGTCATCCATCGGGATGACGGTGATCTTCGAGGCGTGGCCGGCGGTGCCGAAACGCTCGAAACGGTCCTTGACCAGCACTTCCAGCTCGGCCATCGCCGGGATCAGGAACTTGCGCGGGTCGAATTCGCGGGGGGTCTTGGTGGCGATGCGGCGGAACTGGCCGGTCATCGCCATCCGGCAATCGGTATCGATATTGACCTTGCGCACGCCCATGCGGATGCCGCGCTCGATCTCGTCCACCGGCACGCCCCAGGTCTGGGGCATCTCGCCGCCATTGTCGTTGATGAGGTCCTGCAGGTATTGCGGCACGCTGGAGGAGCCGTGCATCACCAGATGCGTGCCGGGCAGGCGGGCATGGATCGCCTCGATCACATGCATCGCCAGGATCTCGCCATCGGGGGCGCGGGTGAACTTGTAGGCGCCGTGGCTGGTGCCGCAGGCGATGGCGAGGGCATCCACCTTGGTGCGCAGCACGAAATCCACCGCCTGATCGGGATCGGTCAGCAATTGGCTGTGGTCAAGCTTGCCCTCGGCGCCCGAGCCATCCTCGGCCGCTGCCTCGCCCGTTTCCAAGCTGCCCAGAACCCCCAGCTCGCCCTCGACACTGGCGCCGACCCAATGGGCGGCATCGGCGACGCGGGCGGTGATGTCGACATTGTAGTCATAGGGGGCGGGGGTCTTCATGTCGGCCAGAAGCGAGCCATCCATCATCACGCTGGTAAAGCCGTGGCGGATGGCCGAGAGGCAGGTCGCCTCGTTGTTGCCGTGGTCCTGATGCAGGCAGATCGGGACGCGCGGGTGCATCTTGGCCAGCGCCTCGACCATGGCGCGCAGCATGATGTCGCCGGCATAGGACCGGGCGCCGCGGCTGGCCTGCAGGATCACCGGCGCATCCACCGCCGCGGCGGCCTTCAGGATCGCCAGCCCCTGTTCCATGTTGTTGATGTTGAAGGCCGGCACGCCATAGCCGTGCTCTGCCGCGTGATCGAGAAGTTGTCTGAGGGTTATCAGCGTCATGGCTGGCTCCGTTCGGGTCTGGGTTCGGCATGGCTCGGGCGGCCCGGCCGAAGCCGGTTCTGGAAATCGGGTGGTGTGTCAGAGCGTCAGGCGGGCCCTGTCAGGGTCTTGGCGAGGCTGGCCACGGCCTCGGGGGTGATGCCGAAATGGCGGTAGAGTTCGGGGGCGGGGGCCGAGGCGCCAAAGCCGGTCATGCCGACAAAGCCATCCTCGGGGCGCAGGAACAGGTCCCAGCCCTGCCGGATCGCCGCCTCGATCCCGATGCGCGGGGCGCTGCCAAGGAGGGCGGCGCGGGCGGCAGCGGGCTGATTTGCGAAGGCCTCGAAGGAGGGGGCGGAGATGACGGTGGCGGCGATGCCCATCGTGGCCAGCGCCTCGGCGGCGGTCACCGCAATCTCCACCTCCGACCCGGTGGCGATCAGCGTGACGTCGCGGGCGCCGGGGTCGCGCAGCAGGTAGGCGCCTTGGGCGGTGAGGTTTTCCTCCGCCGCCTCGCGCAGCAGCGGCAGGTTCTGCCGCGACAGCACCAGCAATACCGGGCCATCGGTGGCTGCCATCGCCATCTCCCAGGCCTCGGCGGTTTCCACCGCGTCGCAGGGGCGGATCACCGTCAGGTTCGGGATGGCGCGCAGGCTCGCCAGATGCTCCACCGGCTGGTGGGTCGGCCCGTCCTCGCCCAGGCCGATGGAGTCATGCGTCATCACGAAGACGGTCGGCACCCCCATCAGCGCCGCGAGCCGGATCGCGGGGCGGCAGTAATCGGCGAAGGCCAGGAAGGTGCCGCCATAGGGGCGGAAGAGGCCGTGCAGCACGATGCCGTTCATCGCCGCGGCCATGCCATGCTCGCGGATGCCGTAGTGCAGGTAGCTGCCGGAGTAATCGTTGCGGGTGACCGGCCGCATCCCCTTGCTGCGGGTGAGGTTCGAGCCGGTGAGGTCGGCGGAGCCGCCGATGGTGAAGGGCAGCGCGGCATTGACCACGCCAAGCGCCATCTCGCTGGCCTTGCGGGTGGCGACCTTGGGGCGGTCGGCCAGAAGCTGCGCCTTGTAGGCCGCCATCGCCGGGGCCAGAGGCGCCGGATCGCGGGCCAGCGCGGCGGCGAACTCCGCGCGCTGCGGCGAGGCGGCAAGCCGCGCCTCCCACTCCGCCTGGGCCTTCGCGCCGCGGGCGGCGATCCGGGCCCATGCGGCATAGACGCCGGCGGGGATCTCGAAGGGCGGCGCATCCCAGCCCAGATGCGCGCGGGTGGCGGCAATCTCCTCGGCCCCCAGCGGCGCGCCATGCACGTCATGCCCGCCCTGCTTGTTCGGCGCGCCGCAGCCGATCAGCGTGCGGCAGGCGATCAGGCTGGGCCGTGGATCGGCCCGGGCCGCCGTGAGAGCCTGCCCGATCTGGGCAGCGTCATGCCCGTCGCAGGACAGAACATGCCAGCCCGAGGCGGCGAAGCGGGCCATCTGATCGGTGGAGGTGGACAGATCGGTGCCGCCGTCGATGGTGATGCGGTTGTCGTCCCACAGCACCACCAGCCGTCCCAGCCGCAGATGCCCGGCCATGTCGATGGCTTCATGGCTTATCCCCTCCATCAGGCAGCCATCGCCGGCGATGACCCATGTCCAATGATCCACAAGGCCCGGGAACCGCGCCGCGCCCATCCGTTCGGCCAGCGCCATGCCGACGGCGGTGGCGATGCCTTGCCCCAGCGGGCCGGTCGTGACCTCGACCCCCTGCGCGTGGCCATACTCCGGGTGCCCGGCGGTACGGCTGCCCATCTGGCGAAAGGCGCGGATCTGGTCCATGCCCATGTCGGGGTAGCCCAGCAGATGGTTCACCGCATAGAGCAGCATCGAGCCATGCCCGGCCGACAGCACGAAGCGGTCGCGGTCCGGCCATTGATGCGCGGCGGGGTCGAGCGTGATGAAGCGGTTGAACAGCACCGCCGCCACATCCGCCATGCCCATCGGCATCCCGGGATGCCCCGAGTTCGCGGCCTGCACCGCGTCCATCGTCAGGGCGCGCAGCGCGTTCGCCATCAGCCGTTCATCGGCGATCTGGATCTCGGCGTTCATCGGCGTCTCCTTCAGGCGCGTTTCGCATCCGCCACCAGCCGCTCGATCAGCGGGGTGAGGATCAGTTGCATGGCAAGGTCGAGCTTGTTGCCCGGGATCACGATGGAATTGGCCCGGCTCATCCAAGAGCCGTGGATCATCGCGGTCAGGTAGGGGAAGTCGATCCCGCGCGGGCTCTTGAACCGGATCACCACCAGGCTTTCATCGGCGGTGGGGATCCAGCGCGCGATGAACGGATTCGAGGTATCGACCACCGGCACGCGTTGAAAGTTGATGTCGGTCTCGGTGAATTGCGGGCAGATGCAATGCACATAGGCATGCATCCGGCGCAGGATGGTGTCGGTCACCGCCTCTGTCGTGTAGCCGCGGCTGGCGCGGTCACGGTGGATCTTCTGCGTCCATTCGAGGTTGATGACTGGCACCACCCCGATCTTGAGGTCGGCATGGCGCGGCAGGTTGACCGTGTCATTGACCACGCAGCCATGCAGGCCTTCGTAGAACAGCAGGTCCGATCCATCCTCGAACGGGGCCCAGTCGGTGAAGTTGCCGGGCGGCACGCCATAGCGGGCGGCTTCAAGCTCATCATGCACGTAATGCCGAGTACGGCCGGTGCCGGTGGCGCCATAGTCCCGGAACACCCGCTCCAGCTCCTCCAGCTCATTCGCTTCATAGGAGAAGTGTGAGAACGAGGGTTGGCCATCGGCGCTACGCCGGTCCAGCTCCGCCTTCATCTCGGCGCGGTTGAAGCGGTGGAAGGCGTCGCCCTCGATGCTCACGGCGGTGATGCCCTCGCGCCGGAAGATCTGGTCGAAGGTGTTCTTTACCGTCGTCGTGCCCGCGCCGGAGGATCCGGTGACCGAGATGATGGGGTGTTTCTTGCTCATGCTCTCAGCTCCGGAACAGGCCGCGCTTGCCGAAGAGCGCAGAGCTCTCCCGCTCGGGCAGGTCATGGTAGGCGGTGATGCGGGCGACCTTCTCGGACGAGCCGAAGACGAAGGGCGTGCGGTCATGCAGATGCGCGGGCACCCGGCTCAGGATCGGCTGTTCGCCATCGGTGGCGCTGCCGCCGGCTTGGGTGATGACAAAGGCGATGGGCGCGCATTCATAGACCAGCCGCAGCCGGCCCTGGGCATAGCCTTTGCGGTCATCGCGCGGATAGAGGAACACCCCGCCGCGGGTCAGGATGCGGTGCGTCTCGGCCACCAAGGAGGCGACCCACCGCATGTTGAAGTTCTGCCCGCGCGGCCCGTCGGCGCCTGCCACGCAATCATCGACATAAGCGCGCACTGGCGCCGGCCAGTGCCGGTAGTTCGAGGCGTTGATGGCGAACTCGCTGGAGCTCGGGGTGACGGTCAGGCCGCGCCCCACCAGCACCCAGGCGGCGGTGTCGGGGTCCAGCACCCATTTCAGCACGCCCGCGCCAAAGCTGGCGATCAGGCAGCATTGCGGGCCGTAGATCGCGTAGCCCGCGGCGATGAGGTCGCTGCCGGGGCGCAGGAAGCTGGCCTCCGCCGTCGCCTCGGCCGGGTAGATGCCGAAGATGGTGCCGATCGACACGTTGGCGTCGATGTTCGAAGAGCCATCCAGCGGGTCGATGGCCAGTGCCAGCGTGCCGGCGGGGTTCAGCGTCACCGCCACCTCCTGCTCCTCGGACGCATAGAAGCGCACCGCGGTGCCGGCGAGGGCCGCACAGAAGGCATCGTCGGCGATCACGTCCAGCGCCTTCTGGCCGTCGCCATCGGCATTGGTGCCAATGCCGCCAAGATGGGGACCGCCAAGATGTTCGTCGATGCCGCCGCGGGCGATGCGGCGGGCGATGCCGGCCGTGACGGTGGCGAGCCGGTCCATCACGTCGGTCAGATGCTGGGGCACCCCCGCAAGAACCGGGGTGCCAGCGGCCGCAAGGGCCGTGCCTTGGCTGTCCACGATGTCTCCTCCCATGCGTGTGCCTTGGGGTGACACTTGCGGGAATCGCGGTTTCATGAAATTTAATAGTTATGAAGATGTCTTCAGGAATATTGAAGTGATCCGCCTTGATGCCGTGACGCTGAAACAGCTGCGGGCGCTGGTGGCCGTGGCCGAGACCGGGTCACTGACCGCCGCTGCGGCGCAGCTTGGGCTGACGCCACCGGCAATCCACAGCCAGATCAAGCATCTGGAGATCGCCTTTGGCCGCCCCATGCTGCAGCGCGGCGCAACCAGCGGCCTGCCGCTGACCGCCGAGGGCGCCGAGGTGCTGGAGGCGGCGCGGCGGATCGACGTTGTCTTGTCGCAGGCCGGTGCGCGGATTGACGCACTTGCCGCAGGGCAGGCGGGGCGGGTGACGCTGGGCGTCGTCTCTACCGCCAAGTATTTCGCGCCGCGGCTGGTGCGGCAGCTGACCGACCTGTGCCCCGGCATTCGAATCGTGCTGAAGGTCGGCAACCGCGAGCAGATCATGGCGGGGCTCGACCGGCAGGCGCTGGACCTCGCGATCATGGGCCGCCCGCCCCGGGTGCCGCTGGTCGAGGCGGAGGGGCTCGGCCCGCATCCCCATGCCCTGGTCGCGCCGCCGGATCATCCGCTGATGGGCGCGGCGGTGCCCGATGTGGCAGCAATCTTGTCGCAGGTGTTTCTGGCGCGCGAAGAGGGGTCGGGCACCCGCATCCTGATGTCGCGCTACCTGGACCGGCTGGGCGAGGGCCAGGTGGTGGAGATGGTCGAGATGGAATCGAACGAGACCATCAAGCAGGCGGCGATTGCCGGGCTGGGCATCGCTTTCCTGTCGCTGCACACGGTGATGGACGAACTGCAGGCCGGGCGGCTGGCGCTGCTGCCCGCGCCGGGGCTTCCAATTGAACGGCAGTGGTTTCTGGTTCACCCCGCCGCGGTTCCGCTGGGGGCTGCTGCGGCACGGCTGCGCGAGGAGATATTGCGCATGGAGGGCAGCTTCCTGCCGCGCTGGCCCGCCGAGCCGTAGCCGTCAGCCGCGCCCCGACAGCTCTGCCTGCACCAGCACCCGCAGCCGGTTGGCCACTGGCGACAGCACCCGGCCACGAGTGGACAGCAGGAAATAGGGCGAGACCCGGATCTGCCGGTCCAGCGCCAGAACCGCGAAGCCGGCGCCCACCGGCTCTTCCATCACCAACGCCGCCACCTCCTCGGCCATCGGGGCGATGGCGTTGGTCTGCGATAGCAGCGCGATCATCAGCAGCAGGGAGGAGGAGTTGACGATGTTGCGCGGCAGGGGCCGGCCATCCTGGCCAAAGGCATCCTCCATCGCCTGCCGGATCGGCGCGCCGCGCTCCTGCATGACCCATTCATATTGCGCCAGCTCCGGCAGGCTGACCCGCGGGGCGCGCGACAACGGGTGATCGCGCCGCACGAGCAGCGCCACGATCTCATCCCGTGCCGGCAGCAGGTCGAACTCCTTGCTGTCGAACTCGGGCAGCAGCCGGGCCAGCGCAAAATCCAGATGCCCCGCCGCCAGCTCGCGCAGCAACTGCACCGAGGGCGCGACCTCCACCGAAATCTCGACCTCGGGCGAGGTGGCCTTCACCTGCCGGATCGCTGGCACCAGATAGCCAAGCGCCGGGCCCGTCACCGCGCCGACCCGCACAAGGCCCCCGCGCCCCTCGCGCAGCTCTTCGACCTCGCGGGCCATGTCGCGCATTTCCTGCAGCATGGCGCGGGCGCGGCGGGCCAGCACCCGGCCGATCAGGGTGGGCACCATGCCGCGCGGGCCGCGCTGGAACAGTGGCGCCTGCACGGTCTTTTCGATCTCGGCCAGCATCCGTGAGGCGGCGGGCTGGGTCATCGCCAGCTCCGCCGCGGCAAGCTGCAACTGCCCGTGATCGGCCACCGCCGCGATTAGCCGCAGCTGCGCGGTCTTGAGGTTCAGGAAGCTCTCGGTGGACATTGGCATACCAAGAATGACATGTCCGGCTTCGATAATGTAATTTGAATGGTATGTATAGCCCGCCTAGAACGAGGTGCAGGGCTCGATTCGGGCCCGCAGGTGGAACGGGTGCCGCGCCGGGGAGGCTGCCGCGCCCGAACAGGGAGAGAGCTATGAAAATCACGCTTTTTGCGGCCGCGCTTGCCGTGGGTGTTTCGTCCTTTGCGATGTCCGCCGCTGCGCAGGACAAGGGCACGGTCGGCATCGCCATGCCGACGAAATCTTCGGCGCGCTGGATCGACGACGGCAACAATATGGTGCGGCAGTTCGAGGCCGCGGGTTATGCGACCGACCTGCAATATGCCGAGGATGACATCCCGAACCAGCTCGCGCAGATCGAGAACATGATCACAAAGGGCGTGAACGTTCTGGTCATCGCCGCCATCGACGGCACCACGCTGTCGAACGCGCTGGAAAACGCTGCCGCTTCGGACATCAAGGTCGTGGCCTATGACCGCCTGATCCGCGACAGCGGCAATGTCGACTATTACGCCACCTTCGACAACTTCAAGGTCGGCGTTCTGCAGGCCACCAGCCTGGTCGAAGGGATGCAGGAACGCTTCCCCGACGCCAAGCCGCTGAATGTGGAACTGTTCGGCGGCTCGCCCGACGACAACAACGCTTACTTCTTCTACAACGGCGCGATGTCGGTGCTGCAGCCGATGATCGACTCCGGTGACATCGTCATCGGGTCGGGCCAGACCGGCATGGAAACCGTCGGCACCCTGCGTTGGGACGGTGCGGTTGCGCAGTCGCGGATGGATAACCTTCTGTCGGCCCATTACACCGACAAGCAGGTTCAGGGCGTGCTCTCGCCCTATGACGGGCTGTCGATCGGGATCCTGTCCTCGCTGAAAGGCGTCGGCTACGGTTCGGGCGATCTGCCGATGCCGATCGTCAGCGGCCAGGATGCCGAAGTGCAATCGGTCAAGTCGATGATCGCTGGCGAGCAGTACTCCTCGATCTTCAAGGATACCCGCGAACTGGCCCGCGTCACCGTGAGCATGGTCGATGCGCTGCTGCAGGGCACCGAGCCCGAGATCAACGACACCACCACCTATGACAACGGCGTCAAGGTTGTGCCGTCCTACCTGCTGGAGCCGCTGCCGGTGGATGCCAGCAACTACCAGGCTGTGCTGATCGACTCGGGCTATTACACCGAAGACCAGCTGAAGTGATGTAACCGGCCGCTTTGCCAGAACCGCCCTGCCGGATCTTCCGGCGGGGCGCCCTGCCAGAGGCAGGCAGCGCCCGCGGGCCGCAGCCGCCCGGCAGGCTTTGCCAGCCAGCAAGGACCATCATGACCCCGATCCTCGAGATGCGCGGCATCACCAAGACCTTCCCCGGTGTGAAGGCGCTCGACAACGTCAACCTGACCGTGCTGCCCGGCGAGATCCATGCGATCTGCGGCGAGAATGGCGCCGGCAAATCCACCCTGATGAAGGTGCTGTCGGGCGTCTACCCGCATGGCAGCTACGAGGGCGAGATCTTCTACGAAGGCGAGGCGATGGCCTTCCGCGGCATCGCCGAAAGCGAAGCCCGCGGCATCATCATCATCCACCAGGAACTGGCGCTGGTGCCGCTGCTGTCGATTGCCGAGAACATATTTCTGGGCAACGAGAATGCCAGCGGCGGCGTCATCAACTGGCCCGAGACCTATACCCGCACCTCTGCCCTGCTGAAGAAGGTGGGCCTGTCCGAAGCGCCGACCACGCCGGTGGACAAGCTGGGCGTCGGCAAGCAGCAGCTGGTGGAAATCGCCAAGGCGCTGTCCAAGGAAGTGCGGCTGCTGATCCTCGACGAGCCGACCGCCAGCTTGCAGGAGAATGACAGCCAGAAGCTGCTGGACCTGCTGATCGAGTTTCGCGCGCAGGGCATCGCCTGCATCCTGATCTCGCACAAGCTCAACGAGATCCGCCATGTCGCCGACCGGGTGACGATCATCCGCGATGGTGCCACCGTGTCCACCATCGACTGCAAGACCGAAGAGATTTCCGAGGCGCGGATCATCCGCGACATGGTCGGCCGCGACATGGCGCATCGCTACCCGCCGCGCGACGTCGCCATCGGCGAGATGCTGATGGAGGTGGAGGGCTGGAACGTCTGGCACCCCGAACATGCCGAACGCCAGATGATCCGCAACGTCTCGCTGAATGTGCGCGCAGGCGAGGTGGTGGGGATTGCCGGGCTGATGGGATCGGGCCGCACCGAACTGGCGATGAGCATCTTCGGGCGCAGCTATGGCCGCAACATCTCGGGCGAGGTGCGCCTGCGCGGCAAGGCTGTCGATACCTCAACCGTCCCCACCGCCATCGCCGCCGGGCTGGCCTATGTGACCGAGGACCGCAAGGGCCTTGGCCTCGTGCTGCCCGAAACCATCCTGCGCAACACCACGCTGTCAGCGATGCACAAGGTTTCTACCTACGGCGTCGTTGACCCGGGGGCCGAGCGCAAGGTGGCAGAGGACTATCGCACCGCGCTGAAGATCCGCACGCCAAGCGTGTTCCAGAAGGTGATGAACCTGTCGGGCGGCAACCAGCAGAAGGTGGTGCTGTCGAAATGGCTGTTCACCGACCCCGCGGTGCTGATCCTCGACGAGCCGACCCGCGGCATCGATGTCGGCGCCAAGTTCGAAATCTACGGGATCATCAACGATCTGGCCGCACAGGGCCGCGGGGTCATCGTGATCTCGTCGGAAATGCCCGAACTTCTGGGCATGTGCGACCGCATCTACGTCATGAATGAAGGCGCCTTCGTGGGCGAGCTCGCCAAGGGCGATGCGAGCCAGGAAAAGATCATGTCGATGATCGTGAAGGGCTGAGGGAGGAGCAAGACAATGGCACAGACCGGAACCGAGGCCGCACGTCCCGCACTGGGACATTACCTGAAGGGCCACCTGCGCGAATACGGCATCCTGATCGCATTGGTGGCGATCATGCTGTTCTTCCAGGTGATGACCGACGGCACGCTGATGAAGCCCGTCAACCTGACCAACCTGTTCTTGCAGAACAGCTACATCATCATCATGGCCCTCGGGATGCTGCTGGTCATCGTCGCCGGGCATATCGACCTGTCGGTCGGATCGGTCGCAGGCTTTATCGGCGCGCTGGCGGCGGTGATGATCGTGAACTGGGGCTGGCCGACGCCGGTCGTGCTGCTGGCCTGCCTGATCGTCGGCACCATCATCGGCGCCGCTCAGGGTTACTGGATCGCCTATTGGCGCATCCCCTCCTTCATCGTCACGCTGGCGGGGATGCTGGTCTTCCGCGGGATGACTCTGTGGCTGCTGAACGGCCAGTCGGTCGGGCCCTTCCCCAAGGGTTTCCAGCTGCTGTCCACCGGCTTTGTCCCCGATATCTTCGGGCCCGACAAACCCAACATCACCGCCTTCGTTCTGGGCCTCGCCGCCGCCACCGCCATCGTTGTCTTTGCCTTCCGCGCCCGCGCCCGGCAGATGCGCTACGGGATCGAGGATGAACCCTTCATCGCCTTCGCGGTGCGCAACGGGGTGATCGCGCTTGCGCTGGCCTATATCTCCTGGCTGCTGGCCACCTATCGCGGCCTGCCCAACGTGCTGATAACGATGGCGGTGCTGATCTCGGCCTATACCTTCCTCACCACCTCCACCACGCTTGGCCGGCGGATCTACGCCATCGGCGGCAACGAAAAGGCTGCCAAGCTGTCGGGCATCCGCACCGAATGGCTGACCTTCCTGACCTTCTGCAACATGGGTCTGCTGGCGGCGCTGGCCGGGCTGATCTTCGCGGCCCGCCTCAACACCGCCACGCCCAAGGCCGGCGTGTCGTTTGAGCTTGACGTGATCGCGGCGGTCTTCATCGGCGGCGCTTCGATGTCGGGCGGGTCGGGCAAGATCGTCGGCGCGGTGATCGGCGCCTTCATCATGGGGGTGATGAACAACGGCATGTCGATCCTCGGGGTCGGCATCGACTATCAGCAGGTCATCAAGGGGCTGGTGCTTCTCGCCGCGGTGATCTTTGACGTTTACAACAAATCCAAGCAGGGCTGACCCATGCATCTTTCGCAACTGATCGGCGGGGGTGTCATCCTCCGCGAGGGTGAGATCGCCCATCTGCTGCCCGGTGCGGCCAGCGTTTACGACCTGGCCCATGCCGCCATCAGCGAGGGCCGCCCGCTGGCGGAGCTGCTGGCGGCGGCGGGGCAGGGCGAGGCGGTGGATCTGGCCGCGCTGGCCGCGGGCCGCAAGCTGGACCTGCCGATGCGCCACCCCGAACCCGCCCGCATGTATCTGACCGGCACTGGCCTGACCCATACCGGCTCCGCCTCGGCCCGCGATGCGATGCATGCGGCGGCGACCGGCGGCCCGGCACCGGTCACCGACAGCATGAAGATGTTCCGCATGGGGCTGGAGGGCGGCAAGCCGGCGGATGGCGAGGTCGGCGTGCAGCCCGAATGGTTCTACAAGGGCCCGGGCACCGAGGCCGTGGCCCCCGGCCAGCCCCTCACCTCCCCCGGCTTCGCGCTGGATGGCGGGGAAGAGCCCGAGATTGCCGGCTTCTACGTCATCGGCCCAGATGGCACGCCGCACCGCGTCGGCTTCTCGCTGGCCAACGAGTTTTCCGACCATGTGACGGAACGGATCAACTACCTGTTCCTTGCCCATTCCAAGCTGCGCCCCGCCGCCTTTGGCCCCGAGCTGCTGCTGGGGGCGCTGCCCGCCGATATCCGCGGCACAAGCCGCATCCTGCGCGGTGGCGCGGTGGCGTGGGAGAAACCCTTCCTGTCGGGCGAGGCGAATATGAGCCACACTATCGCCAACCTCGAACACCACCACTTCAAATATGCCTGCTTCCGCCGCCCCGGCGATCTGCATGTGCATATGTTCGGCACCGCCACCCTGTCCTTCGCCGATGGCTTCACGACAGAGCCGGGCGACGTGTTTGAAATCTCGGCCGCCGCGTTCGGCCTGCCGCTGGCGAACCCGCTGGCCGCAGAGCCGGCCGAGACGGCCCCAGTAACCGTGAGGATGCTATGACCGAGCCCGCGACCCAGCTTGCCACCTATCCCGACCTTTCGGGGCGCACCGTGCTGATCTCGGGCGGGGCCAGCGGCATCGGCGCGTCGCTGACCACGGCCTTTGCCCGGCAGGGCGCCATCACCTGCTTCGTGGACATCGCCGTGGCCGAGGGCGAGGCGCTGGCCGCCGCGCTGACCGCCGAGGGGCACCGCGCGCATTTCACCAGCTGCGACATCACCCGCACCGCGCAGTATCAGGGCGCGATCCGCGCCTTTGCCGAGGCGCATGGCCCGATCACCGCGCTTCTGAACAACGCCGCCAATGACAAGCGCCACTCGCTCGAAGGGCTGACCGAGGAAGGCTTCGACAGCCATATCGCCGTCAACCTGCGCCACCAGATGTTTGCCGCGCAGGCCGTGGCCCCGATGATGCGCGGCGCCGGCGGCGGGTCCATCGTCAACTTCGGATCGGTCGGCTGGATGATGGCGACGGGCGGCTACCCGGTCTATGCGGCCAGCAAGGCGGCCGTTCACGGCATGACCCGCGGCCTCGCCCGCGACCTTGGCCGCGACGGCATCCGCGTCAACACCCTCGTCCCCGGCTGGGTGATGACCGACAAGCAGCTTCGGCTCTGGGTCGATGACGCCGCCAAGGAACTGATCGCCCGCAGCCAATGCCTCGCCGGCCCGGTGCTGCCGGAGCATATCGCGCAGATGGCCCTTTTCCTGGCATCCGATGCCTCGGCCATGTGCTCGGCACAGAACTTCATCGTTGACGGAGGTTGGGTATGACCAAGTTCACTCCCGCGCCTTGGCCGCGCAAGCTGCGCTCGCAGGAATGGTTCGGCGGCACCGGCCGCGACCAGATCTATCACCGCGGCTGGATGAAGAACCAGGGCCTGCCCCATGACCTGTTCGACGGGCGCCCGGTGATCGGCATCCTCAACACCTGGTCGGAACTGACCCCCTGCAACGCCCATCTGCGCGATCTGGCCGAACGGGTGAAGCACGGCATCTACGAGGCTGGCGGCTTCCCGGTCGAAGTGCCGGTCTTTTCGGCCAGCGAAAGCGGCTTCCGCCCCACCGCGATGATGTTCCGCAACCTTGCGGCCATGGCGGTGGAAGAGGCGATGCGCGGCCAGCCGATGGATGGTTGCGTGCTGATGGTGGGTTGCGACAAGACCACACCCTCGCTGCTGATGGCCGCCGCCTCGACCGACCTGCCCTCTATCGTCGTCACCGGCGGGCCGATGCTGAACGGCTATTTCCGCGGGGAACGCGTCGGGTCCGGCACCCACCTTTGGAAATTCTCCGAAGCCGTAAAGGCCGGCGAGATGAGCCAGGCCGACTTCCTCGAGGCCGAGGCCTCGATGAGCCGCAGCCCGGGGTCCTGCAACACCATGGGCACCGCCAGCACCATGGCCTCCATGGCCGAGGCGCTTGGCATGGCGCTGTCGGGCAATGCCGCGATCCCCGCCGTGGACAGCCGTCGCCGCGTGATGGCGCAGCTGACCGGGCGGCGCATCGTGCAGATGGTCAAGGATGACCTGAAGCCTTCGGACATCCTCAAGAAAGAGGCGTTCGAGAACGCGATCCGTACCAATGGCGCCATCGGTGGCTCGACCAACGCCGTGATCCACATGCTCGCCATCGCCGGCCGCGTCGGCATCGACCTGACGCTGGACGACTGGGACCGCTGCGGCCGCGATGTGCCAACCATCGTGAACCTGATGCCCTCGGGCAAATACCTGATGGAAGAGTTCTTCTATGCCGGCGGCCTGCCCGTCGTCATCAAGCGGCTGGGAGAGGCGGGCCTGCTGCACAAGGACGCCCTCACCGTCAGCGGCGAGACGATGTGGGATCAGGTCAAGGACGTCATCAACCACAACGAGGATGTGATCCTGCCGACCGACAAGGCGCTGACCCAGTCGGGCGGCGTGGTGGTGGTGCGCGGCAACCTTGCCCCCAAGGGTGCGGTCCTCAAACCCTCGGCGGCAACCCCCGCTCTGCTGACCCACCGGGGCCGCGCGGTTGTGTTCGAGGACATCGACGACTACAAGGCCCGCATCGAGGATGAGGCGCTGGATATCGACGAGACCTGCGTGATGGTGCTGAAGAACTGCGGCCCCAAGGGTTATCCCGGCATGGCCGAGGTCGGCAATATGGGCCTGCCGCCCAAGGTGCTGCGCAAGGGCATCACCGATATGGTCCGCATCTCTGATGCGCGGATGTCGGGCACCGCCTACGGCACCGTCGTGCTGCACACCTCGCCCGAGGCGGCAGCCGGTGGCCCGCTTGCGGTGGTGCAGGATGGCGACATGATCGAGCTCGACGTGCCGAACCGGCGCCTGCATCTCGACATTTCCGATGCGGAACTTGCCGCGCGTCTGGCGGGTTGGTCCCCGCGCACCGCGCCGCCCGCAAGCGGCTATGCCTGGCTGCATGATGCCCATGTCGAGGGCGCCGATACTGGCGCCGACCTCGATTTCCTGAAAGGGTGCCGCGGCGCCCCGGTGGGCCGCGACAGCCATTAAGACCCGCCGCACCTCCCCTGCGGCGATTTTCTGAAAACCAAGAAGGAATGCCCGATGACACAGGACTTCACCCCCCACGGCAAGCACCTGATCGCTGGCGAGTGGGTCGCCGGCGCGGCGACCTTCCGGTCGGAGCCGGCCTCTGGCCCGGCGCATGAGTTTGCCATCGGCACGCCGGATCTGGTCGATCAGGCCTGCGAGGCGGCGGCTGCGGCCTTCCCGGCCTATGCCGCGACCTCCCGCGCCGACCGCGCCAAGTTCCTCAACGCCATCGCCGATGAGATCGAGGCGCGCGCCGCCGCCATCACCCAGATCGGCACGCAGGAGACCGGCCTGCCCGAGGCGCGCCTGAACGGCGAGCGCGGGCGGACCACCGGCCAGCTGCGGCTCTTCGCCGAGCATATCCTGAAGGGCGACTATCTCGACCGCCGCCATGACAAGGCCCTGCCCGACCGCACCCCGCCGCGGCCCGAGTTGCGGATGATGCAGCTGCCCATCGGCCCGGTCGCGGTCTTCGGCGCCTCCAACTTCCCGCTCGCCTTCTCCACCGCCGGGGGCGACACCGCCGCCGCGCTCGCCGCCGGCTGCCCGGTTGTCGTGAAGGGCCATTCGGCGCATCCCGGCACGGGCGAGATCGTGGCCGAGGCGGTGCTGGCCGCCATCGAGTCCTGCGGCATGCCCAATGGCGTCTTCAGCCTGATCCAGGGCGGCAAGCGCGATGTCGGCACCTCGCTGGTGCAACACCCGCAGATCCGCGCCGTCGGATTCACCGGCAGCCTCGGCGGCGGGCGCGCACTGTTCGATCTCTGCGCGCAGCGGCCCGAGCCGATCCCGTTCTTCGGCGAGCTTGGCAGCGTCAACCCGATGTTCATCCTGCCCGAAGCCGCCGCCGCCCGCGGCGCCGCCATCGGCGCTGGCTGGGCCGGATCGCTGACCATGGGCGCGGGGCAGTTCTGCACCAATCCCGGCATTGCGGTCGTGGAAGCCGGCCCCGCCGGGGATGCCTTCGTCAAGGCCGCCGCCGAGGCGCTGGAAAAGGTGGCTCCTCAAGTGATGCTGACGGACGGCATCGCCAAGGCCTATCAGGACGGCAAGGCGCGCTTCGATACCCGCAACGCCGTGCAGCCGGTGCTGGCGACCACCAGCGAGGGCCGCACCGCCGCCCCGAACCTCTACGAGACCGATGCCGCCAGCTACCTGCAGGACCATGCGCTTGGTGAGGAGGTCTTCGGCCCCCTCGGCCTCGTCGTCCGCGTCTCTGGCGCGGAAGAGATGGAGACCTTGGCCAAGGGCTTCGAAGGCCAGCTGACCGCCACGATCCACATGGAGGACGGCGATATCGACCTCGCCCGCCGCCTGCTGCCGGTGCTGGAGCAAAAGGCCGGCCGCGTGCTGGTCAACGGCTTCCCGACCGGCGTGGAAGTGGCCGACTCGATGGTCCATGGCGGCCCGTACCCCGCCAGCACCAACTTCGGCGCCACCAGCGTCGGCACAATGTCCATCCGCCGCTTCATGCGCCCGGTCTGCTTCCAGAACCTGCCCGAAGCCCTGCTGCCGGAAGATTTGCGGGGGTAAGGGCGGCCATGACCGTGACGCCTGACTGGATCGCTGTCGACTGGGGCACCTCGCAACTGCGGGTCTGGGCCATGGCGGGGGGCCGCGTGCTCGCCGCCGCCAGTTCCGAAGACGGCATGGGCCGGCTGAGCCCCGAGGGGTTTCAGCCGGCCCTGCTGCGGCTGATCGAGCCCTGGCTGACGACCGGGCCGATGCCGGTCATCGCCTGCGGCATGGTCGGGGCGCGGCAGGGGTGGGCCGAGGCGCCCTATCGTCCGGTGCCCTGCGCGCCCGTCGCCCCCGGCGCGCTGATGCCGGTTGCCGCCGATCCGCGGCTGGCCCTGCGCTTCGTGCCCGGCCTGTCGCAGCGCAAACCCGCCGCCGATGTGATGCGCGGCGAGGAGACCCAGATCGCCGGGGTGCTGGCGACGTTGCCGGATTTCGACGGCATCGTCTGCCTGCCCGGCACCCATACCAAATGGGCGCATCTGAGCGCGGGTGAGGTGGTCAGCTTCCAGACCTTCCTGACCGGCGAGATGTTCGCGCTGCTGGCCGGCCAGTCGGTGCTGCGCCATTCGGTCGGCGCGTCCGGCTGGGACGATGCCGCCTTTGCCGAGGCGGTGGCCGATGCCATCACCTCGCCCGCCCGGGTTTCGGCGCGGCTTTTCGGCCTGCGGGCCGAGGCGCTGCTGGCGGACCTTGCGCCCGAAACCGCGCGCGCCCGGCTGTCGGGCCTGCTGATCGGGGCCGAGCTTGCCGCCGCGCGGCCCTACTGGCTGGGCCAGCGGGTGGTGATCGTCGCCGCCGATGGCATCGCCCATGCCTATGCCGCTGCTTTGGCTGCCCAAGGCGTGCAGGCCGAACTCCTGCCCGCCGAACAGATGACCCTTGCCGGCCTGACGCTGGCGCAAGCCGGAGAGACACCATGAGCCGCAAGCTGATCGCCATCCTGCGCGGGATTACCCCCGCCGAGGCGCTGCCGGTGACCGAGGCGCTGATCGCCGCCGGCATCACCCGGATCGAGGTGCCGCTGAACTCGCCGGACCCGCTGCAGTCCATCGCCGCAATGGCGCAGGCCTTCGGGGCCGAGGCGCTGATTGGCGCGGGCACCGTGTTGACGCCGGCAGACGTCCACGCGGTGAAGGCGGCGGGCGGCGAGTTGATCGTCTCGCCCAATGCCGATGCGGCGGTGATCGCCGCCACCAAGCGCGCCGGGATGCAAAGCTGGCCGGGCGTGCTGACCCCCACCGAATGCTTTGCCGCGCTGGCGGCGGGGGCGGACGGGCTGAAGATCTTCCCGTCCTTCCTGATGGGCACCGAGGGGCTGGCCGCGATCCGCGCCGTGCTGCCCGCCGGGACCGAGGTCTTCGCGGTGGGCGGCGTCGGCCCGCAGAACTTTGCCGACTGGCGCCGCGCCGGGGCCAGCGGCTTCGGCATCGGCACCGCGCTCTATGCCCCCGGCCGCAGCGCCGCCGACATCGCCGCCCGCGCCGCCGATCTGGTCGCCGCCTATGACGCGGGCCTGGCATGAGCTCGCTGGTCTATGACTCGCGTCCCTGCGAACTGGGCGAGGGCGCGCTGTGGCACCCCGAACGCGGCCAGCTGTTCTGGTTCGACATCCTCGGCCGCCGGTTGCTGAGTCAGGACGCCAATGGCGCGCTGGCCTGGCAGATGACAGAGCGGTGTTCGGCCGCGGGATGGGTGGACCACGACACGCTGCTGATCGCCTCGGAAACCGCCCTCTTCCGCTTCGACCTGCCCACCGGCGAGCGCACCGATCTGGTGGCGATGGAGGCGGACAATCCCGAAACCCGCTCCAATGACGGTCGCGCCGATCCCTGGGGTGGGTTCTGGGCCTCGACCATGGGGCTGGAGGCCGAAAAGGGGCAGGGGGCGATCTACCGTTACTATGAGGGCGAGCTGCGCCAGCTCTTCGACGGCCTGACCATCCCCAATGCGATCTGCTTCGGGAGGGACTTCGCGCATTACGCCGATACCGACGAGAGCAAGATCTACCGCGTGGCGCTGGACGGTGACGGCTGGCCGGAGGCGGAGCCGGAGCTGTTCCTGGACCTCGAACCTGAGGGGCTGAACCCAGATGGCGCGGTGATCGACGCCGACGGCACCCTCTGGGTCGCGCTCTGGGGCGCGGGCAAGGTCGCGGCCTATGCGCCCGATGGCACCTTCCTGCGCGCGGTGGACACCGGCGCGCCGCACAATACCTGCCCAGCCTTCGGCGGGGCGGGCCTGCGCACGCTGTTCGTGACCTCGGCGCTGGAAGGGCTCGATGCCCCGCGGCGGGAGGCTTTTCCGCATTCGGGGATGGTGCTGTCCGAGCCGGATGTGGCGACAGGGCGGGCGGAGCCGGCGGTGGTGCTGGATTGACGCCGCCGGGGCCTTCTGCCCCGCCCCATTTGCTAAAAGAAGCGGGGGGCCTTCTGCCCCCCGCGCCCCCCGAGGATATTTCTCCAAGGCAAAGGGAAAGGAGCCGCGCCCTTTGCGAGGGGCGGATCAGCTTGCCGAGAAGGTGAAGCGGGTTTCGTGGCGGTAGGTCTCGCCGGGCATCAGGCGGCAGTTCGGGAAATGCGCGTGGCTGGCGGCGCCCGGGAAGGCCTGCGATTCCAGCGCGATGCCGGCATGGCGCGCGAGCGTGGTGCCGCCCTTGGCGGGGGTGCCATCGGGCAGCATCCCACCGACATAGACCTGCAGGCCCGGCTCGGTCGTCGCCACCTCCATCCGCCGGCCCGAGGCGGGATCTTCCATCACCGCCGCCAGATGCAACCCGCCGCTGCCACGCCCGCCGCCTTGCGGAAGGCAGTAGTTGTGATCGGGGCCATGCGGGGCCACCCCGGCCTCGGCCATCGCCGCTACCACCTCGCCAATGCGGGGGCCGTGGCGCAGGTCGAACGGGGTGCCCTCGACCGACAGGATCTCTCCCGTCGTCAGCAGCCCGGGGCCGACCGGAGTGTAGAAGGCGGCGGGGACCGTCAGGCGCTGGTCAAGCACCGTGCCCGTACCTTCACTTATGCCAATGCCGGCCATGTTGAAGTAGGAATGATGCGCCATGTTCATCACCGTCGGCCGGTCGCTCTGCGCCTCCATCACCACCGACAGCGCGGTGGCGCTCAGCCGGTAGGTCGTGCGCATCATGCAGCGCCCGGGATAGCCCATCTCGCCATCGGCCGACTCGGCGGTGAAGGTGACGGACGTGGCCGTCTGATCCTCGATCTGCCACAGCTTGCGGTCGAACCCTTCGCTGCCGCCATGCAGGTGATTGCCCCGCTCGTTGCAATCGACCTGATGCTCGGTGCCGTTCAGCCGGAACCGGCCCCCGGCGATGCGGTTGGCCACCCGCCCGCAGGTGGCGCCCAGATAGGCGTCGGAGGCGAGATACCCCTCCAGCCCGTCGAACCCCAGCACCACATCGGCCAGCGCGCCCTCCCGGTCCGGCACCTCCAGCGCCACCAGCCGCGCGCCAAAACCGATCAGCCGGGCGCGCAAAGGCCCTGCCGCCAGCACCACCTCGGGCACCGGGGCGCCGTCCAGATGCCCGAAAATCCGGTTCGTCACTGCTGTCATCTGCCCTGCCCTTCGCCCGCAATCGCCCCAGACCAGAGCCGCGCCGCGCGGCGCCGTCAACCACCGGGGCACAAAAGTGCGCATTCCTTCGGCCTGGTGTCGCAAAACGGCATGGCGCCCGGGGCATTTGCCCTGCTATCCAAGACGGATCCCCGCAGGACACAAGGACGCGCCACATGACCCAGCTCTCGAACTCGCTTGCCGCCGCCGATATCGCCACCAGCCTTCACCCCTATACCGATGCCCGCGCATTGGAGGAGAACGGCCCGATCATCATCGCCCGCGGCGAGGGGATCCATGTCTGGGACACGGCTGGCAACAAGTATATCGAAGGGCTGGCGGGGCTGTGGTCGGTGGCCGTGGGCTTTGGCGAAAAGCGCCTTGCCGATGCGGCCTACAAGCAGATGAACCTTCTGCCCTATTACCACATCTTCGCCGCCAAGGCGCATGAGCCCTCGATCCGGCTGGCCGAGAAGCTGGTGGAGATCTCGCCGGAACCGCTGACCCGGGTGTTCTACACCAATTCGGGGTCCGAGGCGAATGACACCGTGGTCAAGCTGGTCTGGTACATGAACAACGCCCTTGGCCGGCCCGCCAAGAAGAAGTTCCTGGCCCGCACCAAGGGGTATCACGGCATCACCATCGCCTCGGGCAGCCTGACCGGCCTGCCCAACAACCACCGCGATTTCGACCTGCCGGCAATCCCGGTCGTGCATCTGACCTGCCCGCATTTCTACCGCTTCGGGCTGGAGGGCGAGACGGAAGCCGAGTTCACCGCCCGCCTGCTGGCCGAGCTGGAAGCGGTGATCGAGCGCGAGGGCGCCGACACCATCGCCGCCTTCATCGGTGAGCCGCTGATGGGCGCGGGCGGGGTCATGGTGCCGCCCGAGGGTTACTGGCCGGGAGTGGAGGCGATCTGCCGCAAGCATGATATCCTGATGGTCTCGGATGAGGTCATCAACGGTTTCGGCCGCACTGGGGAGCGTTTCGGGTGCGAGACCTATGGGTTCACGCCCGACATCATGACTGTGTCGAAGCAGATCACCTCCAGCTACATGCCGCTGGCGGCGGTGCTGTTCACCGAGGAGATCTACAACGCCATCGCCGATAACAGCCACAAGATTGGCACCTTCGGCCATGGCTACACCGCCTCGGGCCACCCGGTCGCCGCCGCCGTGGCGCTGGAGAATATCGCGATCCTGGAAGAGCGGGATCTGATGAACGCCGCGAACCGTCTTGGCCCCCGCCTGCAGGCGGGGCTGCGCCAATATGCGGATCACCCGCTGGTGGGCGAGGTGCGCGGCGCCGGCCTCATCGCCGGGATCGAACTGGTGGCCGACAAGGCGACCAAGGCCCCCTTCACCCCCATCGGCCGCGTCGGCGCGCAGGCGGCAGTCTTCGGCCATGCCGAAGGGCTGATCTTCCGCGCCGTCGGCGACACGCTGGCGCTGTGCCCGCCGCTGATCGTGACCGAGGCGGATATCGACCAGATCGTCGAGAAGATGGGCCGCGCGCTGGACCGCACCGCCGAATGGCTGGCCGCGCAGGGGTGAGTCCCTTGGGGGAGGGCGCTTGCCCGCCTGCTTGCCCCCGTCTCCTTGGCGAAGGCCATCGCCTTCGCCACTCACCGCCAACTCATCTTGCACCGGACGGGGGCCCAAAGCCCCCGGCCAGCGCCCGCCCTCCCGGCCCGGCCACGGGCCGGGCGTTCTTCGCGGAAATCCTCCACTGGAGGATTTCTGTTCGCTCATCACCCCTCGGCGGACGCTTCTCGCCCGCCAGGTCGGGCGCTGGCCTCATTCGGTCTCATGATGCCAGCGGCTCTGGGGGAACGGTTCCGCACGGGCGGGGCGAGGCCGTGCCTCGCCTGATCCCGCCCGAACCTGCCCGAACCATGCGGCAAATCGTATGTATGACATACATATGGGTTCTGTATGGTTTCCATATCCCGCCACACCGCCCCTGATTAGGCTCAGCCTAACCCGTGCTGCGGAAATGACTGCTTTGCGCCTACGCCGCGCTGCCGCAGTCTGGCTCCGATGAATCCCCTCAAGGAGCCCCCGCATGATCCGCACCGGCGCAGAGTACATTGACTCGATCCGCGATGGCCGCCTTGTCTACGTGAACGGCGAGAAGGTCGCCGATGTGGCCTTGCATCCGATGTTCAAGCCGCTGGTCGATATCCGCGCCCGCATCTATGACATGGCCCATGACCCGGCCACGCGCGAGGTGATGACTGTCACGAAAGACGGCGAAATCAATGCGATAGGCAATGCGCTTCCCTATACGCAAGCCGATTGGTGGGCCAAGCGCCGCGCCACCGATGCCGTGCTGGAAGACGTGGGCGGCATCGTCACCCGCGTCGGCGATGAGACGGTGGGCGAGATGTGGTCGCTGTTCGACGGGCAGGACGTGCTGGCCGAGATCGATCCGCAATTTGCGCGCAACATTGAAACCCATATCGGCAAGGTCTTGAAAACAGACCCGTTTCACGTGTCCGCCAATACCGATCCCAAGGGCGACAGGTCCAAGGCGCCGCAGGATCAGGACCCCGACATGCTGCTGCATGTGGTGCGCGAAACCGATGCCGGCATCGTGGTGCGCGGCGCCAAGTACGAAACCGCCGCCGCCTATGCCAACCAGGCCTTCACCAAGCCGACCATCGCCAATTGGGGCAATGACACGCTGTCGGACTATGCCGTTGGATTCATTTGCGATCTTGGCAGCCCGGGGCTGAAGTTCATCTGCCGCACCGGCTTTGCCGGCCGCGCCCCGACCGAGGATTATCCGCTCTCGAACCGCTTCGACGAGGTCGATACCATCGTCATCTTCGACGATGTGCTGATCCCCTGGGAGAATGTGCTCTTCTACCGCCACACCAAGGCGGCGATGTTCATCCGCGCCACCCTGCACCGCTATTCCGCCTTCGCCTTCGTGCAGCGCAACCTGAAACTGGCCGACATGATGATCGGCGCCGCCCTGTTCAACGCCCGCCAGACCGGGCTCGACAAGCAGCAGGCGGTTCAGGAAAAGCTAAGCCAGCTGGCGGTTTACCGGGAAGGGATCAACGCCCACCTGACCGCCGCCATCGCCCTTGGCGAACGATCCCCGGCCGGGCTGATGATGCCGAACCAGTCGCTGCTTTACACCGGCCGCGTCCTCGCCTGCTCGCAGCTGCACGAGATGATGCATATCGCAAGGGAACTGTGTGGCGGCCAGATCTGCGTCACGCCCGATGCCGCCAGCTTCCGCCACCCGGAAACCAAACCCTGGATGGACAAGTACTACACCATCAATGACGAATGGGTCGCCGATGACCGCCGCAAGCTTCTCGCCTTCGCCCGCGACATGCTGAACTCGGATTACGCCGGCCACCGCCTGACCTTTCAGCTGTTTGCCCAATCGCCGCCCTTTGCACATCTTGCCGCAGTTTATCGCAATTTCGACTGGGACGGCCCGCTGGCGTTCGTGAAAGAGGCAGCCGGCCTGTCGGACCGGGTGATGGGCGAAAAAACCCTGACGCGCGGCGACAGCACCGTGTCCAAGTGGTTCTCGATGGAACTGGAGCGGACCAGCGGCCGCAGGGCCGCAGAATGATGGTATCCGGTCGCAAGGCTGCAGAGTAGGAGCATAGGCATGACGCGGCACGAAACCCTGACCCCCGCGCAAGAGCTGCACGCCAATGTCTCGGTCCCGTTCGGGGCCGCGCGCGCCATGCCCAAATCGGTCTATACCTCGCCCGAGTTTCTGGCGCAGGAGATGCGCCAGATCTTCGCCGCCGACTGGCTCTGCGCTGGCCGCGCCGATGCATTGCCCAATCCGGGCGATTACCTGACGATGCAGATCGCCGGCGAGCCGATCATCGTGCTGCGTGACCGTGACGGCGTGCTGCGCGCCATGTCCAACGTCTGCCGCCACCGGATGTCGACGCTGCTGGAGGGGCGCGGCACCACCCGCGCCATCGTCTGCCCCTATCATGCCTGGACCTACAACCTCGACGGCACCCTGCGCGGCGCCCCGGCGATGGCGCTGAACGAGGGGTTCTGCAAATCCGATGTCCGCCTGCCCCAGGTCCGCTGCGAGGACTGGCTGGGCTGGATCATGGTGACGCTGAACCCGGGTGCCCCCGAGCCCGCCGAACGGCTTCAGGGCGTCGAGGCCCTCGTCGGCAAGTTCCACATGGAGAACTACATCGAGGCGTTCCGCGAGGAGTTCCGTTGGGCGACCAACTGGAAGGTGCTGGCCGAGAATTTCATGGAAAGCTACCACCTGCCGGTCTGCCATGCCGACACCATCGGCCATACCGTCGACCTGCTGAAGATGACCTGCCCCGAGGGCGACCCGGCCTTCAACTACCATTTCATCATCAAGAATGACGCGCTGGACCTGACGCTGGCCCACCCGACCAACACGACGCTGGAAGGGGATGACCGCCGCACCACCTGGTTGATCTCGATCTACCCCTCGCTGCTGATCACCCTCTCGCCCGGCTATTTCTGGTACCTGTGCCTGACGCCCGACGGGCCCGGCCATGTGAACGTGCTGTTCGGCGGCGGGCTTGCCCCCGAGTTCGGCGCGGATCCCAAGGCGGAAGAGCATTTCGCGCGGCTGAAGACCCTGCTGGATGAGGTGAATGTCGAGGACAAGGGCTGCGTCGAAAAGGTCTATCGCGGCATCTGCTCGGCAATGGGCGCGCCGGGGCACCTCTCGCATCTGGAGCGGCCGAATTTCGAGTTCGCGCAATACATTGCCAGTCGCATCGCCCCCGAAACCACCCCTGCAGGTGCCCCATGACCACCCCGCTGCGCGAGACCTTCCTCGAGGCGATGTCCCGCGCCGCCGCCACCGTGACCGTCGTCACCACGGCCGGCGCCGCCGGGCGCGCGGGCGTCACCGTCTCTGCCATGTCCTCCGTTTCGGCCGAGGGGCAGGCGCCGACGCTGCTGGTCTGCGTCCATCACCTCTCGCCCGCCGCCACCGCGATATTCGGCAATGGCTGCTTCGCGGTGAACCTGCTGGCGGCCGATCAGCAGGCGGTGGCCGACACCTTCGCCGGTCGCCTGCCCCGCGCGGATGGCGACCGCTTCGCCTGTGCCGACTGGTCGGCGATGCCCTCCGGCGCGCCCCGCCTGCAGGGCGCGTTGGCCGCCTTCGACTGCCGGCTGATCACCGCCACCCGCGTCGGCAGCCATCACGTGCTGCTCGGCGCCGCCGAGACGGTCGCGCTGGCGGGCACCGGCCTGCCGCTCCTCTATTCCGGGCGCGCCTATGGCGCCCCGATGCGGCTCGACGCCGCCTGACCCCCCAGCCCGAGAGCATCATGGCCCATACCCGCATCCGCAAGTTCAACACCCGCGAGACCTATCCCGAACAGAAGCTCGACAATGACCTCTGCCAGGCGGTGGTGGCACGCGGCACGATGATCTTCCTGCGCGGCCAATGCCCGCAGGATCTCGACAGCGCCGCCGATATCGGCAGCCATGACCCGGTGGAGCAGACCCACAAGGTGATGCAGAACATCCGCCAGCTGATCGAGGAGGCGGGGGGGCAGATGGAGCATCTGTGCAAGGTCGTGGTCTATCTCACCGATGTGCGCCACCGTGAGGCGGTCTATCGCACGATGGGCGAATACATCCTCGGCGTGCATCCGGTCTCCACCGGCGTCGTCGTCACGGCCCTTGCCCGCCCCGGCTGGCTGGTCGAGATCGACGCGACCGCGATGATCCCGGATTGAAGGGTCCGGCACCCCGCCGCGGATCTCTCCGGCCACGGGGTGCCCTCTCCTTTGGCGGTCATCGGCTTCCCAGCCTGTACCGCAGCGCCGGCCTGACCCGGCCGCAGTTGAAATCTCTGAACTTTCCCCCTCTTCTTTGCCTAAATATCCCGGGGGTCCGGGGGCAGCGCCCCCGGCCGCCAGACCCACAGAGCCAGACCTGGAAAGCCTCGTATGACCTTCTCCCTCGTCGCCCGCTGCGAGCGTACCGGCCAGTTCGGCATCGCCATCTCCTCCTCCTCCCCCGCCGTGGCCGCCCGCTGTGCGCATGTGCGGGCCGGGGTGGGCGCGGTCGCCAGCCAGAACGTCACCGACCCGGCGCTTGGCCCGAAACTGCTGGACCTGATGGCAGCGGGGCACAGCGCGCCGGAGGCACTCGTGGCGCTGCAGGGCACCCCCTTCCTCGACTATCGCCAGTTGCTCGCAGTCGATCCGTCCGGCCGGGCAGCGGTGCATTCCGGGCCGCGCGCGCTTGGCCTCTGGGGCCATGCTACTGGGCCGGGCGTCGCGGCGGGCGGCAATCTGCTGGCGGATGCCTTGGTGCCGCAGGTGCTGGTCGATGCCTTCCTTGCCGCAGACGGCCCCCTCGGCGACCGGCTGATGGCCGCCCTGCTGGCCGGGCTCGCGGCGGGGGGCGAGGCGGGGCCGGTGCATTCGGCGGGGCTGAAGATCGCGGACCGCCTGTCCTGGCCGCTGGTGGATCTGCGGGTAGACTGGACCGAAACCTGCCCCATCGCGGCGCTGGCCGAGGCCTGGCAGGTCTATCGCCCGCAGATGGACGCCTATGTCGCCCGCGCCGAGAACCCCTCGGCCGCGCCCTCCTACGGCGTGCCGGGCGATGAATAGGCTGGCCTGCATGCGCCCTCGCGCCTAGCCTCGGGCCATGCCCCTGCGCTTCACCCTTCGCCAGCTGGAATATCTCGTCGCGGTCGGCGAGGCCGGGTCGATCGCGCTGGCGGCCGAGCGTATCAACGTCTCCTCCCCCTCGATATCTGCCGCCATCGCGCAGCTGGAGGCGGAGTTCGGCCTGCCGCTTTTCGTGCGCCGCCACGCGCAGGGCCTGTCGCTGACCCCGGGCGGGCGGCGCTTCATGGCGCAGGCACAAGCGGTGCTGGCCGAGGCGGCGCGGATGGCCGACCTTGCGCGTGAGATCACCGGGACTGTCGGCGGCCCGCTCTCGGTCGGTTGCCTCGTCACCTTCGCCCAGATCGTGCTGCCGCAGCTGCGCCGCAGCTTCGTCGAGCGCTTTCCGGCGGTGGAGTTCCGGCAGTTCGAGCAGGATCAGGCCGCGATCTATGACGGGCTGCGCCGCGGCGCGCTGGATGTGGCGCTCAGTTATGACCTGCAGATCCCGCCGGATCTGGAGTTTGTGGAGTTGGTCCGCCTGCCGCCCTATGCGGTGATGGCCGAGACGCATCCGCTGGCGCATCTGGAGGCGGTCTCGGCGGCAGAGCTGGCGCCCCATCCGATGGTGCTGCTGGATCTGCCCTTCAGCAGCGATTACTTCTTGTCCTTCTTCACTGCGCTTGGCCTGCAGCCGGTGATTGCCGAGCGTACGCGCGATATTGCGGTGATGCGCAGCCTTGTCGGCAATGGCTTTGGCTATTCGCTGGCCAATATCCGTCCGATCTCCGACCGTGCCCCTGACGGCCGCCGCCTGCGCTATGTGCCGCTGACCGGGCCGGCGCGGCCGATGCGGCTGGGGCTGATCCTTGTGGGCGGGGCCGGGGCGGCGCTGACGGTGCGCACCTTCGTCGACCATGCCCGCCAGCATGTGACGCCGGGCGCGACGCCGGGGCTGAACCTCGCGCTCGACAGAATCCGCCGCGACGTCTGACCGGGCGACAGATTCGGGATCCCGAATGCTGGGGCGCGCCGCTGGGTCGCCAAACGTGAACCGCCCAAAACCTGCGCGAAAATTGGCCTCACTGTCCAAGCCCGCGCCGAAACCGAGATGCGGCGGGGCTAAAATGCTGCGTCGCCAAAATTCCCTGTTGGCAGACATTATTACTGTGAGGAAAGTTCCTCTCACAATAACCGCGAAGTCGGGTCCATCTCTCCAACAGGGAAAGCGCTGACAGATGAATGAAACCACGCCGGACATAGAGGCCAAGATCGCCGCGCTGGAAGCGGCCCTCGGCACCGTCAACACGATGAACTCGGAAATCTTCTACTGGTGGTGCACCGCCCTGATGCTTGCGATCCACGCAGGCTTCCTCGCCTATGAGATGGGGGCCTCGCGCTCCAAGAACGCGCTGGCCTCGGGCATCAAGAACCTGCTCGCTTTCGCGTTCATCGTGCCGACCTTCTACTATGTCGGCTGGTGGATCTACCTCGCTTTCCCGGCCGGTCTGACCATTGCCGAAGGCAGCTCTGCTGGCCTGCCCTGGTCGGCGAATATGGGGCCGAACCTGACCGACCAGGCCTCGGGCATCTTCTACGCCGCCTTCACCCTCTTCGCTGCCACCACCGCCTCGATCATGTCGGGCTCGGTGATCGAGCGGATCCGCATGTCGGGGTTCACGATCCTGGCCGTCTGCCTTGGCAGCGTGGTGTGGATCCTCGGCGCATCCTGGGGCTGGCATCCGTCGGGCTGGCTGACCACCACCTGGGGCCTGCATGACGTGGGCGCCGCGGGCTGCGTGCATACCGTCGCCGGCTTCTTCACGCTGGGGGTTCTCATCAACCTCGGGCCGCGCATGGGCCGCTACAATGCCGATGGCAGCCTGAATGAGATCCCGGGCCACAACATGCCGATGTCGCTGATCGGGCTGATGCTGATCGTCATGGGCTTCTTCGGCTTCCTGGGCGGCTGCATCATCTACACCGCCGATGGCTGGCTGACGATCTACAACACCCCGGTGACGCTGTCGGCCTTTGCCTTCAACACGCTGATGGGCGTGGCGGGTGGCATGATCGGCGCTTACCTGATGACGCGCGATCCGTTCTGGATGATGTCGGGCGCGCTGGTCGGGGTCATCTCCTCTGCCCCCGCGCTGGACGTCTACTACCCGGGCCTCGCCTTCCTGATCTCGTTCCTTGGCGGCATCATCGCGCCGAAGGTCAACGACTATCTGGTGATGAAGCTGAAGATCGACGATGCGGTGGGCGCGGTTGCGGTCCACGGGGTTACAGGCGTCTATGGCCTGATCATGGCCGGCATCTTCGCCTCGGGTTACGCCAATATCGAAGGCCCGCAGATCAACCTGATGGGCCAGATCATGAGCGCCGCGGTCTTCGTGGTTCTGGGCTTCGTGCCGGGCTTCGGGCTGTCTTACCTGCTCAAGATGTTCGGCCTGCTGCGGGTCGGTCAGGGCGTGGAGCTTGCCGGTCTCGACCGGGTCGAGATCCCGGCCAAGGCCTATCCCGAAGCCGCTGTGCCTGCCTTCGAACTCTCGCCGGTTTCCCCGGCCGAGTGATCCCTTCTCAAGCATTGGAGTGATGACATGAACACTGCACCCATCGACGGCTGGGAAGGCGCGGAGGTATACTACACCTTCGCCGACAAGCCCGCGGTCATCGGCCTGCTGATCGTGGTCGGCGTCGCGGTCTGCGCCTTCACCATCTACCGGATGGCCTGGCACGAGACCCACGCTGCCAAGCGCCACGGCTAAGACGCGTCCTGTCCGATCTTCCCCCGGACCAGCCGCACCGGCCGCGCCCCGCAATGGGCGCGGCCTTTTCGTTGGGGTGCGCTGCGCATCCATAGGAAAATTAGTTTCTTGGTAATGCGTCTCGCCCTTTACTTAGCAGGCCGATTGATGTCTGCTCGGCTCATGCTGGCCCGCCCCGCGGTCACGCCCACCAGAGCCTTGCCATGACCTCATCGCCCTCCCTTCTGGCGCCTGCCCCAAGCCGCGTGTTCAACCGTGGCACCCCGGCCCTGCCGCCGGGGACAGAGCGCTACCGCGTGCCCGGCGGCGGGTCGGTGCTGCTGCGCGTGGCGGCTGGCGACCAGATCACGGTAACGGATGCCGAGGGCGGCCAGCCTTGCGAGCTGTCCTTCGTGGATGCTGCGGGCCGGTTCGAAGCCGCTGGCCTTGGCGCCAGCTGTGACTGCGACGCCCCCGGCCTCCGCGGCATCCTCGCAGCCGGGCAGGCGGGGCTCGAGAACAGCGCCCGCCGTGCGCTGGCGGCTCTCCTGCGGCTGGGGGTGGACCCGGGCCGCGCCCGTGCGCTGCGCCTCTTCGGCCAAGGCGGCGCCGCCGGCGCGCAGGCCAGCTTCACCGCCACGCTGGAAGGCACGCTGATCGCTGTCGCCCCCGGAGCTGCGATGCTGCCCGAGGCGCAGGAGACATCGACCCCCATCCACTTGCAGATCCGCCGCGGCTCCGCCCGCCTGCGCTACGCGCAGCGCCTGCCGGACCCGCTGGCCGACCCGCTGACGGATATCCGCATCCGCGCCGCCACCGCCGTCGCCTATGAGGTGAAGGCCGGCGACTGGATCCAGGTGATCGACGTCGATGGCCGCCAATGCACCGACTTTCAGGCCTTCGACGCCCGCAAGCTCGACCGCGGCATCGAACATGCGCTGGACGCGACCATCACCCGCACGCTGCTCGGCCGCAGCTACCCGACCCCCGGCCTGCCCGCCAAGGCCTTCGACCGCGACTTCCAGCCGCTGGTCGAGGTGGTGCGTGACACGGTCGGCCGCCACGACGCCTTCGCCACCGCCTGCAATTCGCGCTATTACGACGATGCCGGCTACCCCGGCCATGCCAATTGCACCGACAATTTCAACCGGGTGCTGGACCCGTTCGGCGTGGCCCCCCGCAAGGGGTGGGAGGCGCTGAACTTCTTCTACAACACCGGCGTCGATCACCTGAACCAGCTCTATTTCGACGAGCCCTGGTCGCGCCCCGGCGACTATGTGCTGATGCGGGCGCTGACCGATCTTGTCTGCGTCTCCTCCTCCTGCCCCGACGACATCGACCCGGCGAATGGCTGGGATCTGACCGACATCCACATCCGCACCTTTTCGGGGCGTGAGAGCTTCAGCAGAGCGGTAGCCACCAGAATGACCCCCGATGCAGTGCCCGAGCTGACCAAAGAAACCGGCTTTCACGCGGGCCTTGCCCCGCATGTGAAGGAGCATGTCGAATATCGCGGCTACTGGCTGCCGAATGAGACGCGGGCGGGCAAGCTGGCCGAATACTGGGCCTGCCGCGAAAAGGCGGTGGTCATGGACCTCTCCCCCCTGCGCAAGTTCGAGGTGACGGGCCCCGATGCCGAGGCGTTGCTGCAATGGTGCCTGACCCGCGATGTGCGCAAGCTGGCGGTGGGGCAGGTGGTCTATTCCGCCATGTGCTATGACCATGGCGGCATGGTCGATGATGGCACCCTGTTCCGCATGGGCGACATGGCCTTCCGCTGGATCGGCGGCGACGATGCCAGCGGGATCTGGCTGCGCGAGCAGGCGCAGAAGATGGGCTATCGCGCCTGGGTCCGCTCCTCCACCGACCAGTTGCACAACATCGCCGTGCAGGGGCCTGCCGCCCGCGAGGTGCTGAAGGATCTGGTCTGGACCGGGCCGACCCGCACCCCGGTGGCCGATCTCGACTGGTTCCGCTTCACCGTCGGCCGCATCGGCGGGTTCGAGGGGATTCCGCTGGTGGTGTCGCGCACCGGCTATACCGGCGAGCTGGGGTATGAGGTTTTCTGCCATCCGCGCGATGCCGGTGCGGTGCTGGCGGCGGTGATGGAGGCGGGGGCGCCGCATGGCCTGATCCCGATGGGCCTCGCTGCGCTCGATATGGTGCGGATCGAGGCGGGGCTGATCTTCGCCCATCACGAATTCACCGACCAGACCGACCCGTTCGAGGCTGGTATAGGTTTCACCGTGCCGCTGAAGGGCAAGCCTGACGCCTTTGTCGGGCGTGAGGTGCTGGTGGAGCGCAAGGCGCATCCGCGGCATCTGCTGGCGGGGCTCGACATCGGCGGGCGCGATGCGGTGGCGCATGGCGACGGCGTGTTCCTCCGCCGGGCGCAGGTGGGGGTGGTGACCTCGGCCACCTTCTCGCCCGTGCTTGGCAAGCAGATCGCGCTGGCGCGGATCGAGCCTTTGCACGCCGCGCCGGGCACGGCGCTGGAGGTCGGCAAGCTGGATGGCCAGATGAAGCGCATCCCGGCCGAGGTGGTGACGCTGTCGCATTACGACCCCGGCAAGCTGCGGCCGCGGGGGCTGGCTTAGGCCCGCGCCTCGATCCCGTATTCGCGCCCCAGCAGGATCAGCTCGTCCCACAGCGACAGCGCGAAACCACGCAGCACCGCCAGCTCGAACGCCTCGGGACCGGTGCGCGCAAGGGTGATGCCGATATGCCCGAACAGCGTCTGCGCCGCGCCGCCCTCCGGCAGCAGCGCAAGGTTCACCGCCGTGCCCTTGGCCAGCAGGTCCGCCGCACGGGGACCGGACAGCGACACCCGCATCCGGCCGTGCGTCTGGTCCGACAGCGCGAAGGTCGGGGCTAGCGCCGCCTGAGCCTCGGCCAGCGTGCCGGTGCCCACACCCACGATCAGCCACTGTCCGGGGCCGATGCTGCGCAGCGGGCAGCGGCCAGCGCCATAGGCCAGCATCGGCGCCGGATCGGTGCCGGGGCGGGCGAGGGCCTGCCACAGCCGGTCCTCCGGCAGGGCGGCGAGGGTCACCCCCGTGCCCGGCGCGCCGAAATGGCCGGTGGCAGCAGAGGCAAGGGCGGGGCGGGCGATCAGCACGGTGTCAGGCATGAAGCTTCTCGTTCTTTGGGTCGATGAAGACCGGAGAGGTCAGGCGCGCGGGGATGGCGGCGTCGTTCAGCCCGTCCCAGACCACCACCTCCTCGCCATGCCGCTGGCTGCCGCCCGCGACCAGCGCGAGGGCGATGGAATGGCCCAGATGCGGCGAATGGGCGGACGAGGTGAGGTAGCCCTGATCGTTTTCCAGCGTTGCCTCCGCCCCCTTCGCCAGCACATGCGAGCCGGTGCGCAGCGGCATTGCAGGGTCCAGTGGCACTACGCCTACGAGTTGGGGGCGGGCGGGATCGGTCAGCCCCTCGCGGTCCAGCAGATGCTTGCCGATGAAGTCGGGCTTCACGGTGGAGACCATCTTGCCCATCCCCAGATCGGCGGGCACCACCGTGCCGTTGATCTCGGCATGGGTCACATGACCCTTCTCGATCCGCAGCACCGCCAGCGCCTCGGAGCCGTAGGCGCAGATGCCTTCGGGCGCGCCGGCCGTCATGATCGCCGCGGCCACCGCCTCGCCATACCCGGCCGGCACCGCCAGCTCATAGGCCAGCTCGCCCGAGAACGAGATGCGGAACAGCCGCCCGGTGATTCCGCACTTCAGCGGCACCTCGCGCGCGGCCATGAAGGGGAAGGCTTCGTTCGACAGGTCGGTATCCACGATCCGCTGCAGGATCTGCCGCGCCATCGGCCCCGCCACGGCCATCTGCGCCCATTGGTCGGTGGCCGAGGCCAGCCGCACATCTAGATCCGGCCAAAGCGCCTGCGCGCAGAATTCCAGATGCGTCATCACCCCCGCAGCCAGCGCGGTGGTGGTGGTCATGTAGAAATGGTCCTCTCCCAGACGGCTGGTGGTGCCATCGTCATAGATGAACCCGTCCTCGCGCAGCATCAGCCCATAGCGGGCGCGGCCCACCGGCAGCTTGGCGAAGCCATTGGAATATATGCGATTAAGGAACTCCGCGGCATCGGCCCCGAAGATCTCGATCTTGCCCAAGGTGGAGACATCGCAGAGCCCGGCGGCGCGGCGGACGGTCAGCACCTCGCGGTCCACCGATTGCCGCCAGCCGGTCTCGCCTGCCCGCGGGAACCAGGCGGAGCGATACCAGAGCCCGGTTTCCACGAACTCTGCCCCAAGGCTCTCGGCCCAGCCATGCAGGGGCGAGCGGCGGACGGGCTGGAAGTCATGCCCGCGTGAGGTGCCGGCGAGGGCGCCGAAGCTGACGGGGGTGTAGAAGGGGCGGAACGTGGTCAGGCCGACCTCGGCAATGGTGGTGCCGCGGGCCTTGGCGAGGATGGCGGCGGCGTTGATGTTGCCGAGCTTGCCCTGATCGGTCGCCATGCCGCTGGTGGTGTAGCGCTTGGCAAGCTCGGCATCGGCATAGCCCTCGGCAGCGGCGAGGATCAGGTCCCTGGCGTGGACATCGTTCTGATAATCCACGAACTTCTTGCCCTTGGTCTTGCCGAGCGCGCCAAGCGGGGGCTGCGCGATCGTGTCTTCCGGCGCGGGGCCGAAGGCTGGGGTCGCGCGTAGGCCGATCCGGGCAAGGGCCGCCGTGGCGCGGGCGGCACCGTCACCGAGGCAGGCGGCGTGGCCCGACAGGCCCGCGGCGGCACCGGCGATGAGCAGGCCCTCCTGTTCGACGGGCGCAAGGAAGGCTTGCCGCGCATCGGACCAGACCGGCCGGGTGCCGCGGTGGCAGGCGAGGTGGATCACCGGGCTGAAGCCGCCGGACATGGCGATGGCATCGGCCTCGATCCGCGCGCCGCCCTCGATCTGCAGGGCTTTCAAGGACTTGCCGCCGATGGCCTTGCCCGGAATGCCGCGGATCAGCGGGGCTTTTCCTTGCCAGCTTGGGCCATCGCCGAGGCTGACCAGCGCCGCAACCTCTAGCCCAAGTGCCTCCATCTGCGCGGCGAGCGCGAAGCCAGCGGGGCCCTGGGTCAGGATCGTGGTGCGCTGGCCGGGGGCGACGGCCTGGCGGTGCAGGTAGCTGGCGGTGGCGGAGGCGGTCATGATGCCCGGGATATCGTTGCCGGCGAAGACCTGCGGGCGTTCCTCGGCGCCGGTCGCCAGCACCGCCTGCCGCGCGGCGATGCGCCAGAGGCGTTCGACGGGGGCGTCGGGGGAGGGGGCGGCGAGGTGCTTCTGCACCCGCTCCACCGCGCCGAAGACGTTGCCGTCATACCAGCCGAAGACGGTGGTGCGCGGCAGCAGGCGCACGTTGAGCGTGGCAAGTTCTGCAAGGATTTCCGTGAGTTGCGGCCACGCCGCGGGATCGGACAGCAGCCCGCCGCCAAGCTCCATCCCCTCATCGGCCAGCACCACCGAGGCCCCCGCGCGGGCGGCGGTCAGCGCGGCGGCGAGGCCTGCGGCGCCGGCGCCGATGACCAGAAGGTCGCAATGCGCCCAGGTTTTCTCATATCTATCAGGGTCTTGCAGGGTGGTGGCGCGGCCGAGGCCGGCGGCGCGGCGGATGATCGGCTCGTAGACTTTCTCCCAGAAGGAGGCGGGCCACATGAAGGTCTTGTAGTAGAAACCGGCACCGAGGAAGCGGGAGAGGAGGCCGTTCAGTGCGCCGATATCGTGGTCGAGGCTGGGCCAGCGGTTCTGGCTGTGTGCCTCAAGCCCTTGATAAAGCTCCACCATCGTCGCGCGGGTGTTGGGTTCGGTGCGGCCTTCGCGGCCGATGGTCATCAGGGCGTTGGGTTCGGCGGAACCTGCCGTCACAACCCCGCGGGGGCGGTGGTATTTGAAGCTGCGGGCCATGAGGCGCTGGCCGTTTGCGAGCAGGGCCGAGGCGAGCGTGTCGCCGGGGTGGCCGGCCAACTGCTTGCCATCAAAAGAAAATTCGACGCGGCGCGAGCGGTCGAGGCGGCCGCCGGTGGGGAGGCGGTGGCTGGTCATGGGCGTTCTCCGGCCGCGTCGGTCACCGAATGCACGGCATGGGTGGCGGTGTTGCGGTTCACCACCAGCCAGCGGCGGCAGCCGCCGGAGTGGTGCCAGTGCTCGGCATAGTCTCCGCGCGGATTTTCCCGAAGATAAACATGGGCTTGCCACTCCGCCACGGGCGCATTGGGCGCCGGACGGGGCAGGGCGGCGCCGCGGACTGTGAACTCTTCCTTGGGGCGCGGGCCGCAATGCGGGCAGGGGATCAGGCTGGCCATTTCGTCCTCGGATCGGGATACAGAAACCGTATGGAACCTATACAGAAACCATACATATGACTTTTAGGGGCAGGGGCTTGGTCAGTGCAGGTTGGGTTGGGCCCCTTGACCCTTCTCATCAATCAGATAGCCCCGCGCGAAGCGGTCCAGCCGGAAGGCCCGCGCCACCTCATGCGGGGCATCCTTGGCAATCAGATGCGCGAAGCACAGGCCCGAGGCGGGGGTGGCCTTGAAGCCGCCATAGCACCAGCCGGCATTGAGGTAGAGGTTGGGCAGGTGGGTCTTGTCGATGATCGGCGAGCCGTCCATCGACATGTCCATCACCCCGGCCCAGGCTCGCAGCACCCGCACGCGGGACAGCGCGGGGATCATCGCCACCCCCGCCTCGGCCACATGCTCGATATTGGCGAGGTTGCCGCGCTGGGCGTAGCTGTTGTAGCCCTCGATATCGCCGCCGAAGACGAGGCCGCCCTTGTCGGATTGCGAGAGGTAGAAATGCCCCGCGCCGAAGGTGACGACGGTGTCGATGAAGGGCTTGAGCCCCTCCGACACATAGGCCTGCAGCGCATGGGTCTCGATCGGCAGGGTGATGCCGACCATGGCGGCGGTGATGCCGGAATGGCCGGCGGTGGCCAGCGCCAGACGCTTGCAGCGGATGGTGCCGCGGGAGGTTTCGACCTCGGTCACGCTGCCGTTGTGCTGCCGGATCGCGGTGACCTCGCAATGCGGGATGATGTCCACGCCGCGCGCGCTCGCGCCGCGGGCATAGCCCCAGGCGACGGCATCATGGCGCACGGTGCCGCCGCGGCGTTGGCGGATTGCGCCCTTGATCGGGAAGCGGGCATTGTCGAAATCGAGGAAGGGCAGGATCTTGCGCACCGCCTCGCGGTCCAGAATCTCGGCATCGACGCCGTGCAGGCGCATGGCGTTGCCGCGGCGGCGATAGGCATCGCGCTGCGCGTCGGAATGGATGAGGTTGACGACGCCGCGCTGGCTGACCATGGCGTTGAAGTTGAAATCCTGCTCCAGCCCCTCCCACAGCTTCATCGACAGCTCGTAGAACGGGTTGTTGCCGGGCAGCAGGTAGTTGGATCGGATGATGGTGGTGTTGCGGCCGATATTGCCCGAGCCGACATAGCCCTTTTCCAGCACCGCGACATTGGTGATGCCGAACTCCTTGGCGAGGTAATAGGCGGTGGCGAGGCCGTGACCGCCCCCCCCGACGATGACCACGTCATACTCGGCTTTGGGCGCGGGGCTGCGCCAGGCGGGGGCGGGTGCCTTGCCGGTGAGGCCGTTCAGAAGCACGGACAGGGCGGAATAGCGCATAGGGCGGTCCTTCGCTGCGGATGCGTCCTGTTTGCGCTGCAGCTGCGGCGCGGGATTGCAGAAATGGGACTTGTTGTGTCATCCATGGGACATGAGCAAGGATCGGGACCAGAGCGGGGTGCAGGAGATCGGCTTCGTGCTGATCCCGGGCTTTGCGCTGATGTCCTATGCCTCGGCCACCGAGCCCTTGCGCGCGGCGAACCAGTTGGCGGGGCGCGAGATCTACCGGGTGCGGGCCTTTGCGCCGGGGGGGCGGGGGGTGGCCTCGTCGGGGGCCGAGATCCCGGCGGAGGCTTTGCCGGAGCGGGCGGCGGGGCTGCATACGGTGTTCGTTTGCGCCGGGGGTGGGCCGGCGGAGTGGGACTGGCCCGAGGTGGCGGCCTGTCTGCGGATGCTGGGCCGGGCCGGGGTGCGGCTGGGGGGCATCTCGGGCGGGGCCTGGTTGCTGGCGGCGGCGGGGCTGCTGGAGCGGCAGGCGTTCACGATCCATTGGGAGCACGCGCCGGCGCTGGTCGAGGCGATGCCGCATCTGCGGCCCGAGCAGGCGCGCTTTGTGTTGGACGGGCCGCGGATCACCTGTGGCGGCGGGGTGGCGCCCTTGGACATGATGCATGCGCTGATCGCCGAGCGGATGGGCGCGGGGTTTGCGCGGCGGGTGAGCGACTGGTTCCTGCATGCCGAGGTGGCGGGCGGGGCGGGGCCGCAGCGGGGCGCGTTGGCACAGCGGTATGGCACGCATCATCCGGGGCTGCTGGCGGTGCTGGGGCAGATGGAAGCGGCGACCGAGCAGCCCTTGGGGCGCGAGGCGCTGGCGCGGCTGGCGGGGGTGAGCCCGCGGCATCTGGACCGGCTGTTCGCCGCGCAACTGGGGGTGAGCTTTCGGGCGCAGTATCTGCGGATGCGGCTGGACCATGCGCAGCGGTTGCTGGTGCAGAGCCCGATGTCGCTGGCCGAGATTGCCTTTGCGACGGGGTTTTCGAGCGCGAGCCATTTTTCAAGGGCGTGGCGGGGGCGGTTCGGGCGGACGCCGGGGGCGATGCGGGCGGAGGTGCGCGGGCTGGGGGAGATGCGGGCGGAGGTGCGGGGGGTGTGAGCCGGTGGCTCGGGCGGGAAAGGGCGAGGCACTGCCTCGACCCCGCCCGTGCGGGGCATGTCGACCGGAGCCGCTGGCCGCTAGAGACCGTGTGAGGGCAGCGCCCGACCTGGCGGGCGCTGGCCGGGCCCTCTGGGGGCCCGTCCGGTGCAAGAGGCGAGGGCAGCGCGTGGCGAAGGCGATGGCCTTCGCCAATTTGATGGGAGTTGGAGGGGGTAATAGAGTTCGCGCGCGCGTATCTTTCCTTAGAGGGGCGTTTCCTTTACTCATGGGGGATGGCGCCACACCGGCGCATCGCAGAGGATGCCAGCATGGACATGGACCCCAAGCGCGCCGCGCCGCTGAACCAGGACCCCCATGCGCTGCGCGAGCCGCGCGAGAACCGGCTGGAGCTGGCGATCGGGCATGAGGTGCGGACCTTCCGCAAGAAGCTGGGCATCACCGTGACCGACCTTGCCAGCGCCACCGGCCTGTCGCTGGGGATGCTGTCGAAGATCGAGAACGGCAATATCTCGCCCTCCCTCAGCACCCTGCAGGCGCTGTCGAAGGGGCTGGGCGTGCCGATGACCGCCTTCTTCCGCGGCTTCGAGGAGCCGCGCAACGCGATGTTCGTGAAGGCGGGGGAAGGGGTGGAGCTGGAGCGGCGCGGCACGCGCGCCGGGCACCAGTACAACCTGCTGGGGCATATCGACAACAACTCGTCAGGCGTGGTGGTGGAGCCGTATTTGATTACCCTCTCGGACGATGCCGATGTGTTCCCGACCTTCCAGCATGAGGGGATGGAGTTCCTCTACATGCTCGAGGGTGAGGTGGTTTACCGGCATGGCGACAAGCTGTTTCACATGCAGCCGGGGGACAGCCTGTTCTTCGACGCCGATGCCCCGCATGGGCCCGAAGAGCTGGTGAGCCTGCCGGCGCGCTACCTGTCGATCATCAGCTATCCGCAGGCGACGGAGCGGCGCTGAGGTTGCCTTAAGAGAAATATTTATTCTTCAGGATTGATGCTGCGGTTGCGGCATGCTACGGCTGGACTCACCACGCGAAGGAGGGTCATGCCATGTGCGGGATTGTCGGGCTGTTTCTGAAGGACAGGGATCTGGAGCCGCAGCTGGGCGCGCTTCTGTCCGGGATGCTGGTCACCATGACCGACCGCGGGCCGGACAGCGCGGGGATCGCGATCTACGGCACCCCGGCCGAGGGCAAGGCCAAGATCACCGTGCAATCACCCGAGCCGGAGGCGGTGTTCCCGGGGCTGGAAGCGGCGCTGGCCGAGGCTTCGGGCGGCAGCGCGGCGGTGGCGGTGAAGAGCACCCATGCGGTGATCACGCTCGATGCCGGCAAGGTGCCTGCTGTGCGCGCGGCGCTGGCGGGCATGTCCGGCATCCGGGTGATGGGCGTCGGCGAGGCGGTGGAGATCTTCAAGGAGGTCGGCCTGCCCAAGGACGTGATCGCCCGGTTCGAGATTGCCAAGATGACCGGCAGCCACGGCATCGGCCATACCCGCATGGCCACCGAAAGCGCCGTCACCACGATGGGCGCGCATCCGTTTTCCACCGGGGCGGACCAGTGCCTTGTGCACAATGGCTCGCTGTCCAACCATAACGGCCTCCGCCGGGTGCTGCGGCAGAAGGGCATGACTTTCGAGACCGAGAATGACACCGAGGTCGCCGCCGCCTACCTGACCGCCGAGATGGCCGAGGGCAAGAATCTGGGCGAGGCGCTGGACGGCGCGCTCGATGATCTCGACGGCTTCTTCACCTTCGTTGTCGGCACCAAATCCGGCTTTGGCGTGCTGCGCGATCCCATTGCCTGCAAGCCCGCGGTGATGGCCGAGACCGACCAATATGTCGCCTTCGGCAGCGAATACCGCGCGCTGGCCAACCTGCCCGGGATCGAGACCGCCCGCGTCTGGGAGCCCGAGCCTGCAACCGTCTATTTCTGGGAGCATTGAGAATGCCGGTCATCGACCTTGCCACAACCCCGCTGCGCGAGCTCAATCAGGCGCTGCACGATGCCGCCGCCCCCGGCCATAACGATACCGAGTTCGAGGTGATCAACCCCAAGGGTGCCCATGCCGTTGCGGTGGGCGTGTCTGCCCCGGTGACGGTCGAGGTGAAGGGATCGGTCGGCTATTACTGCGGCGGCATGAACGAGCAGGCCAGCATCACCGTCCATGGCTCTGCCGGGCCCGGGGTCGCCGAGAACATGATGAGCGGGACCGTCGTCATCAAGGGCGATGCCAGCCAATATGCGGGCGCCACCGGGCGCGGCGGGCTTCTGGTGATCGAGGGCAATGCGGCCTCTCGCTGCGGCATCTCGATGAAGGGCATCAACATCGTGGTGCGCGGCAATATCGGCCATATGTCGGCCTTCATGGCGCAGTCGGGCAACCTTGTGGTGCTGGGGGACGCGGGCGAGGCACTGGGCGATTCGCTCTACGAGGCGCGGCTGTTCGTGCGCGGCGCGGTGAAGAGCCTCGGCGCCGATTGCATCGCCAAGGAGATGCGGCCGGAGCATCTGGAGCTGCTGGAGGGGCTGCTGGCCGAAGCCGGGATCACCGACGCGCGCCCCGAGGAGTTCACCCGCTATGGCTCTGCCCGCACGCTCTACAATTTCAACATCGACAATGCCGACGCGTATTGAGCGGGGAGCCACCAGATGAGCCAGAACAACCATCCGACGACCCCGCGCAAATCGGCGACCTTCGATGATTACACGATGTCGGAGATCCGCCGCGCGGCGGCCACGGGGATCTATGACATCCGCGGCGGCGGCACCAAGCGCAAGGTGCCGCATTTCGACGACCTTCTGTTCCTTGGCGCCTCGATGAGCCGCTATCCGCTGGAGGGCTACCGCGAGAAGTGCAGCACCGAGGTGGTGCTGGGCACGCGCTTTGCCAAGAAGCCGATCACGCTGAAGATCCCGATCACCATTGCGGGGATGTCCTTTGGCTCCCTCTCTGGCCCGGCGAAAGAGGCGCTGGGGCGCGGGGCGACGCTGGCCGGCACCTCGACCACCACCGGCGATGGCGGGATGACGGAGGAGGAGCGCGGCCATTCGGAAACGCTGGTCTATCAGTATCTTCCCAGCCGTTACGGGATGAACCCGCGCGACCTGCGCCGGGCCGATGCCATCGAGATCGTGATCGGGCAGGGTGCCAAGCCGGGCGGTGGCGGGATGCTGCTGGGGCAGAAGATTTCCGACCGCGTGGCAGAGATGCGCACCCTGCCCAAGGGCATCGACCAGCGGTCGGCCTGCCGGCACCCGGACTGGACCGGTCCCGATGATCTTGAGATCAAGATCCTGGAGCTGCGCGAGATCACCGGGTGGGAGAAGCCGATCTACATCAAGGTCGGCGGCGCGCGGCCCTATTACGACACGGCGCTGGCGGTGAAGGCCGGGGCTGATGTGGTGGTGCTGGACGGGATGCAGGGCGGCACCGCCGCCACGCAAGAAGTGTTCATCGAACATGTGGGGATGCCGACGCTGGCCTGCATCCGCCCCGCCGTGCAGGCGCTGCAGGACCTGGGGATGCACCGGAAGGTGCAGCTTGTGGTGTCGGGCGGTATCCGCAATGGCGCCGATGTCGCCAAGGCGCTGGCGCTGGGCGCGGACGCCGTGTCGATCGGCACCGCGGCGCTGGTGGCGCTGGGCGACAACGATCCGAAATGGGAGGCGGAGTATCAGGCGCTGGGCACCACCGCCGGATCTTATGACGACTGGCACGAGGGGCGCGACCCCGCCGGCATCACCACGCAGGACCCCGAGCTGGCAAGCCGGCTGGACCCGGTTCTGGCCGGGCGGCGGCTGGCCAATTACCTCAAGGTGATGACGCTGGAGGCGCAGACCATCGCGCGGGCCTGCGGCAAGAGCCATGTCCACAACCTCGAGCCCGAGGATCTGGTGGCGCTGACCATCGAAGCCTCGGCCATGGCCGGGGTGCCGCTGGCAGGGACCAGCTGGATCCCCGGCAAGACTGGCTTCTGACGGCAACGGCCGCGCCCCCAACCGGCGCGGCCGTTCTTCTTTGACAAACAAAAAAACGACAGGGAACAGCGATGACAACCGATCTGGCCACATGGGCCGCGGAACGCGGCGTCAAGTATTTCATGATCTCTTACACCGACCTCTTCGGTGGGCAGCGGGCGAAACTGGTGCCGACGCCGGCGATTGCCGACATGCAGGCCGATGGCGCGGGCTTTGCCGGGTTTGCGACCTGGCTGGACCTGACCCCCGCGCATCCCGACCTGTTCGCGATGCCCGATCCCGCCTCGGCCACGCAGCTGCCCTGGAAGCCCGAGGTCGCCTGGGTCGCCGCCGACCTCTATATGGAGGGGGCGCCGGTCGCGCAGGCACCGCGCAATGTGCTCAAACGGCTGGTGGCCGAGGCGGCCGAGATGGGGCTGAGCGTCAAGACCGGGATCGAGCCCGAGTTCTTCCTCATCTCGCCGGACGGGAAGGAGATTTCCGACGGCATGGATACCGCGGAAAAGCCCTGCTACGACCAGCAATCGCTGATGCGCCGCTATGACGTGATCGCGGAAATCTGCGGCTACATGCTCGATCTGGGCTGGAAGCCGTACCAGAACGACCATGAGGACGCGAATGGCCAGTTCGAGATGAACTGGGAATACGATGATGTGCTGGTGACGGCGGACCGGCACAGCTTCTTCAAGTTCATGGTGAAGTCGGTGGCCGAAAAGCACGGGCTGCGGGCGACCTTCATGCCCAAGCCGTTCAAGGGGCTGACCGGGAATGGCTGCCACGCCCATATCTCTGTCTGGGACACGGACGGGCGCAATGCCTTTGCCGACAAGGAGATGCCGTTTGGGCTCTCGGCCGAGGGGCGGACGTTTCTCGGCGGGATCATGAAGCACGCCTCGGCACTGGCGGCGATCACCAACCCGACGGTGAACAGCTACAAGCGCATCAACGCGCCGCGGACGGTTTCGGGGGCGACCTGGGCGCCGAACACGGTGACCTGGACCGGCAACAACCGCACCCATATGGTGCGCGTGCCGGGGCCGGGGCGGTTCGAGTTGCGCCTGCCCGATGGCGCGGTGAACCCGTATCTGCTGCAGGCGATCATCCTGGCGGCGGGGCTTGGCGGGATGCGCAGCAAGGCCGATCCGGGGCGGCACCATGACATCGACATGTACCGCGAGGGGCATACCGTCACCGATGCGCCGAAGCTGCCGCTGAACCTCTTGGACGCGCTGCGCGCCTATGAGGAGGATCCGGAGCTGCAGGCGGCCTTGGGGACGGAGTTCTCGGCGGCCTACCTGAAGCTGAAGCACGCCGAGTGGAACACCTACACGGCGCAGTTCACGCCTTGGGAACACGACACCACGCTGGATATCTAGGCCGCGCCGGATCAGCCCGGCTCTCGCGGTGGCCTTGGGGCCGCCGCCCCGTTTCCCATGTTCATGGAGGATGCGCGTGCCGCATTACGTTCTGACCGTCACTTGCCTCTCCACCCGCGGGATCGTCGCGGCGATCTCGGGCTTCCTCGCCGATCAGGGCTGCAACATCACCGATTCCGCCCAGTTCGACGACATGGGCACCGGGCAGTTCTTCATGCGCGTGACCTTCGCGCCGGAAACGGGGGCGTCGCTTGTCTCTTTGACGGACGCCTTCGCCGCCATCGCCGAGCCCTTCGGGATGGACTGGGCGATCCACGACGCCGCCCACCGGGTGAAGGTGCTGCTGATGGTCTCCAACTTCGGCCATTGCCTGAATGACCTCCTCTACCGCTGGCGCATCGGCGCGCTGCCGATCGAGATCGTGGGCGTGGTGTCGAACCATCTGACCTATCAGAAGGTGGTCGTGAACCACGACATCCCCTTCCACCTGATCAAGGTGACGAAGGAGAACAAGCCCGAGGCC
>NZ_JAUYTT010000016.1 GCF_030695035.1 Frigidibacter sp. | reverse complement strand
GGGGGGGGGGGGGGGGCATACGCCCCCCCGCTTCTTTTTAGCAAATAGGGGGCAGAAGGCCCCCCTGCTTCTGTCACCCCTGCTGCTTCAGATGCCGCGCCTCGATCTCTTCCGCCGCCACCCGCACCCGCGCCACGAATTTCCGCGTCAGCTTGGCTTTGCCCAGCTTGAGCGACTGCAGCATGATCCGCGAAGCCAGCGTGCGCGGCTTGATCTCCAGCTCGATCGCCAGCCGCGTGCGGCGGCGCGACATTTCCAGAAAGTTCATCCCCAGCACCATCTCGAAGCCGGCCGATTCCGCCAGAAATGCCATTGCGTGCGGCGGGTCATAGGCCGTCATGTCGGTGACCATCTTGCGCTCGCGCCCCCGCCAGCGGAACTCCAGCGCCCAGGACATGCCCGCCCCGGGCTCGGTGCGTCGGTCCAGCCGCTTGACCGTGGCGCCGCGGCGCATCGCGCCCCGTTCGAACCCGTCGAAATCGGACAGTTCGGCAAAAACGAAAGCCACCGGCGCCTCGATGTCTTCCTTGGTCGAAAATTTCATGCCTGCCCCTTCGAATTTCCGATCATTTCTGGCGTCAATCCAGACGGTCTGCAAGCCACATGCGCAGAAGATGCGCCGCAATCGCCCCCCGCCGCGGCGGCCGCACCACAGGGTGCGAACCGGCGAAGACGTCCGCCATCTCCTCGCGCGTCAGCCAGATTGCATCCTCGATCTCGACCGGATCGAGCACCATCTCTTCGGTCAGCGCCTCGCCCCGGCAGCCCAGCATCAGCGAGGCGGGGAAGGGCCAGGGCTGGCTGGCGACGAAGCGCACCGCCCCGACCTGCACGCCCGTCTCCTCAGCCACCTCGCGCCGCACCGCGGCCTCCATCGTCTCGCCGGGTTCCATGAAACCGGCAAGGCAGGAATACATCCCCTCGGGCCAGCCCGGGCTGCGGCCGATCAGCGTGCGGTTGCCGCGCGTCACCAGCATGATCACCACCGGGTCGGTGCGCGGGAAATGCTGCGCGGCGCAGGCGGGGCAGCTGCGCTGCCATCCGGCCTTCGCCACCTCGGATGCGGCGCCACAGGCCGAGCAGAACCCGTGCGTGCCATGCCAGGCCAGCAAGGACCGCCCCGTCGCCGCCAGTTCCGCCTCCAGCGGGTCCAGCGCCAGCATCACGCCGCGCAGCTCGGCAAAGCGGTGGTCGTCCGGCAGGTCCGGGTGGCGCTGCTCGGTCGGGTCGAAAAAGCTGCCGGGCATCGCGACCTCGCCCACCGGCTCCCAGCCCGAGATGTCCACGGCAAACCGCGCGGCCCCGTTCGCCAGCCCCAGCAACAGCGGTTCCCCGCCGCCGGCCAGCGCCGGATGCCCGGGTGCCAGCAGCCCCAGCCGCCGGCCGCCCGTCGCAACATCCACCAGCAATGGCTTGCCCCGCCAGAATGGCAGCATCAGCGTTGCGGGGTCCGCAAGCAGCGTCGCCACATCGCCGCGCAGATGGGCGGCACGGTCCAGCCCGCCGCCCGCAAAGGCCAGATCCCGCTCGTCCTGCCGCATTCCGCTCTCCGCTCTTGCCGCTGCAAGCTCTGCCACGGCAGGCCCGGTCGCGCAATCGGCGCCACCACTCCAAAGCCGTGGCCGGAATACAACCAACGCGCGAAATTGTCTTGTGACATAGCGTTACGCTTTTCGTCGAATCACCTGCAGGCTAGGGTCGGCCAAAGCCCTTGGGTGCCAGCACTGGCGGCCTGGGCGAGCAGACGCTAACAGAAGCAACAGAAATCGACACAAGCCTCCACCGGCAGGGGCAGCGGCCAGGGCGCATAATTGACGAAGCTGCATCCTTTCACTGCGCAGGCAGCCCGAAATCAGGCGCATCTGCGGTTGATGGAAACGACTGACCTTCACGTCCATGTCTATCCCTACGACTACTATGGCGACCATGCGTCCGAGGCCGTGGGTCTTGCCCGCACCGCTGGCGTGATCGAGGAGTGCCGGGCCGAGGCGGCGAATGCCCTGCTGTTCGACAATGGCGATTTCCTGCAGGGCAATCCGATGGGCGACTACATCGCCTATGAACGCGGGATGCAGCCCGGCGACGCCCATCCGATCATCTCGGCGATGAATGCCGTTGGGTATGATGCCGGAACCGTCGGCAATCACGAATTCAACTATGGGCTCGATTTCCTGGCCAATGCGCTTGCGGGGGCCGAGTTTCCGGTGGTGTCGGCGAATGTGGCAACCCGGCTGGGCGACGCCCCGACCGACGATGAAACGCTGCTGCCGCCCTATATTATCCTTGAGCGGACCCTGACCGATGGCACCGGCGCGCCGCACCCGATCCGCATTGGCGTGATTGGCTTTGCCCCGCCTCAGATCCTGACCTGGGACCAGCATGTGCTGAATGGGCAGCTGGCAATGCGGGACATCGTGACCGCAGCGCAGTCCTGGGTGCCACAGATGCGGGCAGCGGGCTGCGATCTTGTGCTGGCGCTGAGCCATTCCGGCATCGGCGCGTCCGACTGGGCCACGGACATGGAACATGCCTCGGTGCCCTTGGCACGGGTGCCCGGGATTGACGCGGTGATGACAGGACACAGCCATCTGGTCTTCCCCTCGCCCGCCTTCGACGGGCTGCCAGATGTCGATGTGGCGCGTGGCACTCTGGCAGGCAAGCCGGCGGTGATGGCCGGCTTCTGGGGCTCGCATCTGGGCCTGATCGACCTGCTGCTGGAACGCGGCGAGGCGGGCTGGCAAGTGCTCGACTTCACCGCCGAGGCCCGGCAGGTCTGCCCCCCGCCGCAATCCCCTGCCTCCAGCGCGCAAGAGAGCACCCCGGTGCTCGAGGCGGCGCGAGCCGAGCATACCGCGACTCTGGCCTATGTCCGGCGCCCGGTCGGGCACAGCTCGCGGCCGCTGAACAGCTATTTTGCGCTGGTCGCCGATGACCCGGCCCTGCAACTGGTCTGCGCCGCGCAGCGCTGGCATGTCGCGCAGGCGCTGCAAGATACCGAATGGCAGGACGTGCCGCTGCTGTCGGCCGCGGCCCCGTTCCGCGCCGGCGGCCGCTCCGGTCCTGCCCACTTCACCGAGGTGCCGGCCGGCGGCATCGCCCTGCGCAACGTGGCCGACCTTTACGTCTTCCCCAACACCATCCGCGCGGTGCGGGTCACCGGCGCCGATCTGGCCGACTGGCTGGAGCGGGCGGCAGGGGTCTACCGGCAACTGCAACCCGGCCAGCCCGATCAGCCACTGCTGGACCCCGAGTTTCCCAGCTACAATTTCGACGTGATCTCCGGCCTCAGCTATGAGATCGACCCGACCCAACCTTCGCGCTTCGACGATCACGGGCGGCTGCGCGACCCGGATGGCCGCCGCATCCGCAACCTCAGCCATGGCGGCATGCCGGTGCACCCCGATCAGTCCTTCGTTGTCGCCACCAACAGCTATCGTGCCAGCGGCGGCGGCGGCTTCCGCGGCACGGGGCCAGAGAGCATCGTCTATGAGGGCCGCAACACCAACCGCGACGTGCTGCTGCGCTACATCGCCTGGCAGGGCACGATCTGCCCCTGCGCCGGCGGGACCTGGCGGCTGACCGCACCCGAAGGCACCAGCGCGATTTTCGACAGCAGCCCCCATGCGCCCGACCATCTGGCCGAGGTCAGCGACCGGCGCATCGAACTGGTCAGCCCGGGCGAGAACGGCTTTGCCCGCTTCCGCATCCGCTTCTGACTGGCCCAAAACCCCTGACTGGAATGCCTATGACATCTTTCGACGCCGTGATCTTCGACCTCGATGGCCTGTTGCTGGATACCGAACGCCTTGCGCTGCAATCCGGGGTCGAGGCGCTGGCCAGCCTTGGCCATGCCGTTCCCGAAGAAGTGTTCATCTCGTTGATCGGCATCGACGCGGTTGAGGGGCACCGGATGCTCTGCGACCATCTCGGCTGCACGCTCGACGCCGCCGCACTCGATGAGGCCTGGCTGCAGGCGATGGAGGCGCGGATGCTGGACGGCGTGCCATTGCGCCCCGGCGTCCACGCCACCCTCGCCGCGCTTGATGCCCGCGCTCTGCCCCGCGCCGTCGCCACCAACAGTGCCACCGCCCGCGCCACCGCCAAACTCGCCGCCGCCGGCCTCGGCGGGCGCTTTGCCACCGTCGTCGGCTTCGACGCCGTCCCCCGAGGCAAGCCCGCCCCCGACGTGTATCTGGAAGCCGCCCGCCGCCTGGGCGCCGACCCCGCCCGCTGCCTCGCATTGGAGGACAGCGACACCGGCGTGCGGGCGGCCCATGCCGCCGGCATGACCGTGGTGCAGATCCCCGACATGCATCCCAGCCGCGAACGCCTCGCCCATCATCAAGCCGCCAGCCTGATCGAGGCGCTGGCGCTGTTCGACATCTAAGCTTCGCGCCGCCCAGTTTTCGCGCAACTCGCGACGATCTGCCCGCAATTCGGGCGCCACACCGCGTCGCCGATTTGCCGCAGCCCCCGCCCTCTCCCCCCCGCCCGGCACACAAGACAGTGTCATCCGGTCATTAACCGGGAGAGAGATCCGTGTTCCACCGCAGCTCCGCCATTCTCGCCGCCGGCGCCCTTGTCGCCACGCTGGCCGCGCCCGCCCATGCTGAAACCGCCATGCCCTTCGCGCTCGACTGGAAGTTCGAGGGCCCCGCCGCGCCCTACTTCGCCGCCATCGACAATGGTCACTTTGCCGCTGCGGGGCTCGAGGTTGAAATCTCCGAAGGCGCCGGCTCGCTCGACGCGATCCCGAAGGTCGCCACCGGCGCCTATCCGGTGGGCTTTGCCGATATCAACAGCCTGATGAAGTTCCTCGACCAGAACCCCGGCGCGCCCGTCACCGCCGTGATGATGATCTATGACAAGCCGCCCTTCGCCGTCATCGGCCGCAAGTCGCTTGGCGTCGAGGCCCCCGCCGACCTCGCCGGCAAGGTGCTCGGCGCGCCGCCGCCCGACGGCGCCTGGGCGCAATTCCCGATCTTCGCCGCCGAAAACGGCCTCGACATGGCCTCGATCACCGTCGAGCCGCTTGGCTTCCCGGTGCGCGAGCCGATGCTGGCCGAAGGCAAGGTCGCGTCCGTCACCGGCTTCAGCTTCACCTCCACGCTGAACGTCAAGCGGCTTGGCGTCCCGGCCGACGACATCTCGGTGATCCTGATGGCCGACCACGGCGTCGCGCTTTACGGCAACGCGGTTATCGTCAACACCGACTTCGCCGAAGCCAACCCAGAACTGGTCACCGGCTTCCTCAAAGCCGTCGCCCTTGGCTGGAAAGACGCCATCGCCGACCCCGCGAAGGCCATCGAGGGGCTAATCGAACGTAACCCCGCCGCCGATCCCGCGCTGGAGACCGAGCGCCTGCAGATGTCGATCGAGGACAATGTGCTGACCGACTGGGTCAAGGCCAACGGCCTCGGCGGCATCGACGCCGAACGCATGGCCAAGGCCATCGAGCAGACCGGGACCGTCTACAGCTTCGTCAACGCCCCCGATGCCGCGATGTATTTCGACAGCAGCTACCTGCCCACCGATGGCAGCCTGATGCTGGAATAAGCCGGCGATCTGAACAACCGCACCGGGCGCCCGCGCCCGGTGCAAAGGCGGGGCGGGGAACAGTGGCAAATCTGATCGACATCAAGGGCGTCACGCACGCCTATCGTACCAAGGCGGGCCCGCTTCCGGTGCTGCGCGACCTCAATATCGCGGTGCCCGAAGGCGAGTTCTGCGCCGTCGTCGGCCCGTCGGGCTGCGGCAAGTCCACCCTCACCCGCCTTGTCGCCGGGCTGATGAAGCCTGACACGGGCGAGGTCTGGTTGCATGGCGAGCTGGTGAAATCGCCGCGCAAGACCGTGGGCATGGCCTTCCAGAACCCGGTGATGCTGGAATGGCGCACGATCCTGCAGAACGTGATCCTGCCGCTGGAAATCGTGGCCCCCTCCATGCCCCGCGCCAAGAAAGAAGCCCGCGCGATGGAACTGCTGGAGATGGTCGGCCTCGCCGGCTTCGAGAACAAGACCCCCAGCCAGCTTTCGGGCGGGATGCGCCAGCGCGCCAGCCTCTGCCGCGCCATCGTCCACAAGCCCGATGTGCTGATCATGGACGAACCCTTCGGCGCGCTCGACAATTTCACGCGCGAGGATCTGTGGCAGACCATGCGCGACCTGCGCGCCAAGGAACCCTTCACCTGCGTCCTGATCACCCATGACCTGCGCGAAAGCGTCTTCCTCGGCGATCAGGTCATCGTGCTCTCGGGCCGCCCCGCCACCACGCAATATGTGATGGACGTGACCCTGCCCGCAGACCGCACCCTCGACATCCTCTACACGCCCGAGGTGGCCGACATGCTGCATATCCTGCGCGACCAGATCCGCATCGCCCAGGGCCGCGACGGGGCGGTGCATTGATGGACAACCTGCAGAAATTCGCTGTCCCGCTTGGCGCCATCCTCGGCTTCCTGCTGCTGTGGGAGGGGATCGTTTGGGTCAATGACTGGCCCAACTACGTCATGGCCTCGCCCTCCGACCTGCCCGCCGCCTATATCCGCTTCTGGCCGCTGTTCCTGGAAATGGGCTGGCAGACGCTGTGGCGCACCATCGCCGGCCTTGCGCTGGCGGTGGTCTTCGGCACCTTCCTCGGCATGATGATGGGCTTCTCCCGCATCGCCCGCGACGCGCTCTACCCGCTGCTGGTCGGCTTCAACGCCATCCCCAAGGCCACGCTGGTGCCGGTGCTCGCCCTCCTCTTCATCGGCCAGCATGATTTCAACACCGTGCTGATGGCCTTCCTGATCAGCTTCTTCCCCATCGCCGTCTCCGTCGGCATCGGCCTCTCGACGCTGGAACCCGAATACCGCGACATCCTGCGCTCGCTCGGCGCCTCCAAGATCACCATCTTCCGCAAGATCGCGCTGCCCAAGACGCTACCGGAGTTCTTCGGCGCCCTGAAGGTCTCGGTCACTCTCGCCTTCATCGGCACCAACCTGGTAGAGATCGTCTCCCCCCACGGCCGCGGCCTCGGCGCCCTGTTCAAGTCGGGCGAGACCAATGGCGACTACCCGCTGATGTTCGCCGTCCTCATCGCCCTCGCCTTCCTCGGCATCGTCCTCTACTACGGCGTCGTCGCGCTAGAAAAGACCTTCGCAGGCTGGGCCGAACGCCCCGCGCACTGACCTACTTCTCCTTCGTTTTGGTCCAAATATCCCGGGGGTCCGGGGGCAGCGCCCCCGGCCTTGGGCTGGTCCAGGCGCAGCGCTCGACAACCGGCGCTCCGCAGGGCATACCGCAGGCCAGATCCCGCGCCCCCCGGAGGTTCCCAATGCGCCTGCTCACCCTGCTCGTCCTGCTCCTCGCCGGGGTCGGCATCGCCGCCTTTGCCACCCGCCCCGGCCCCGCCGAGTTCGACGCGACGCTCGAAGCCGCGATCCGCGACCGCGTCGCCAATACCGATGTCGGGGAGGGCAGCGATCCCTTCGCGCAGATCGCCCTGGTCGGCTGCAAGCTCCGCCCCTCCGACTGCATCCGCCTGGTGCGCGACAGCCTCGATGTCACCTTCGAGGACCGCCCCTTCACCACCCGCGTCACGGTGGAAGGTTTGAACCGCTCCGCCACCTGCACCGGCGCCTTCGGCCGCTTCTTCTGCAAGGACCTGCTGGCGAACTGACCGGGGCCTCGCCTCGCGGGGCAGCCTTCGCCCCACTTGCATCGCGCATCGCCCCGTCTTATATCCCTCCGCGAGAGGTTGGCGCGGGCGAGCGCCTCGCCAACCCGGTCAGGTCCGGAAGGAAGCAGCCGTAACGAGCCCCGCTTGGGTCGTTGTCCAGCCTCTCACCCCTCCCCCTTCAGCACCCTGATTTGCGCGGCACCTGAAACCAGGGTGCACGCCGGCCAGACTCACGCCGAAGCTACCGCGCCTTCCGCGCCTCCAGCACGGTCTTGGCGACCAGCGCCACGAGGGCCAGCAGCGTCAGCACCGAGGCTGCGGCAAAGGCGCCTGTCGCGTTCAGGTCGTTGAACAGCAGCTCTACATGCAGCGGCAAGGTGTTGGTCTGGCCGCGAATGTTGCCCGACACGACCGACACCCCGCCAAACTCGCCCACCGCCCGCGCCGTGCACAGGACCGCGCCATACAGCAGCGCCCATTTGATGTTGGGCAGCGTCACGCGGCGGAAGACCTGCCAGCCGCTGGCGCCAAGGGTTACGGCAGCCTGCTCCTGATCCGACCCCTGCGCCTGCATCAGCGGCAGCACCTCGCGCGCGACAAACGGCGCGGTGACGAACATGGTCACCAGCACGATGCCCGGCAGCGCGAACATCACCTGCAGGTCATTGTCCGCCAGCCACGGCCCCAGCAGCCCCTGCCGCCCGTACAGCAGCAGGTAGCAGATGCCCGCGATGATCGGCGAGATCGAGAAGGGGATCTCGATGGCGGTGACCAGCAGGCTCCGCCCCGGAAAGCGGAAGCGCGCGACGACCCAGGCGGCAGAGATGCCGAAGGCGATGTTCACCGGCACCACGATCAGCGCGGTGATCGTGGTCAGCCAGACCGCGTGCAGCGTCGCGGGGTTCAGCAGGTTCTCTGCATAGACCCGCCAACCCTCACCGAAGGCGCGGGCGAAGATATAGACCAGCGGCGCCACGACGATCAGCAGCGTCAGCGCGACGGCCAGCCCGATCAGCAGCCGGGGCACAAGCGACGTCTGCGTAGGGTTGAAGGTGGCAGCCTGCATCACACCCCCTTGTGCCGCATCGCCCAGGCCTGCAGCCGGTTCGACACGAACAGCAGCACCAGCGCGAAGACCAGCAGCACCAGCGCAATCGCCGAGGCGCCGTTGTAGTCGAACTCCTCCAGCCGGATGAAGGCCAGCAGCGCCGCGATCTCGGTCTTCATCGGCAGGTTGCCAGCGATGAAGACGATGGCCCCGAACTCACCCAAGGACCGGGCAAAGGCGATGGTGCAGCCCGCCAGCCAGGCCGGCAGGATCTGCGGGAAGATCACCCGCGTGAAGATGGTGACCTCGGAGGCTCCCAGCGTGCGCGCCGCCTGCTCATAGGCCGGGTCAAGGTCCTCCAGCACCGGCTGGACCGTGCGCACGACGAAGGGCACCGAAGTGAAGGCCATGGCCAGCGCAATGCCCCAGATCGTGTAGACGACGGAAATACCCTGCGGCTCCAGCCAGGCCCCGATCCAGCCATTGGCCGAGAAGAGGGCCGTCAGCGACAGGCCGGCCACCGCCGTGGGCAAGGCAAAGGGAATGTCCATCAGCGCATCCAGCAGCCGCTTGCCCGGAAACTCATAGCGCACAAGCACCCAGGCCATCAGCAGGCCATAGACCGCGTTGAACACCGTGGCGATCACCGCGGCGGTGATCGTCACCTGAAACGCAGCCACCGCGCGGGGTGCCGTGACGATGGCCCAGAACCTTGCGGGGCCGATCTCGGCCCCCTTCAGGATCAGCGCCAGAACCGGGATCAGGATGACCACGGTGAGATACAGCAGCGTCGTGCCGAGGCTCAGCGTGAACCCCGGCAGGACGCGTTTCGCGCGGATGGGTGCCGCGGCAGCGATCATTGGTTGACGAAGACCTGATCCAGAATGGCGCCATCGGCCAGATGCTCTTCGCGCACGGCATCCCAGCCGCCGAAGACCTCATCCACCGTGACCAGCCGGACCTCGGGGAAGTCCGCCGCGTATTTCGCCGCCACCTCGGCATCGGTCACCCGGTAGTCATGCTGCGCCAGGATCTCCTGCGCCTCGGGCGAATAGAGCCATTCGAGATAGGCGGTCGCCACCTCGGCCGTGCCGTTCTTCTCGGCATTCTCGGTCACCACCGCCACCGGGAAGGCGGCAAACAGCGACAGGCTCGGCGTCACGCGGACAAAGCCCTTGTCGGCATATTCCGCGGCGATCTGGCCGGTTTCCGCCTCGAAGGTCACCAGAACGTCGCCGATCTCGCGTTCGGCAAAGGTCTGGGTCGCGGCGCGCCCGCCAGTGTCGAAGACCGGAACCGAGGACAGGATCGCCTTCACGAACTCCTGCGCCTTGGCCTCGTCGCCGTTGTTCTGCTCCAGCCCATAGGCATAGGCGGCCAGATAGGTGTAGCGCGCATTGCCGCTGGTTTTCGGGTTCGGGAAGACCGGCGCCACGTCTTCGCGCGCCAGATCAGACCAGTCCTGAATGTTCTTGGGGTTGCCCTCGCGCACCAGGAAGGCGGGCAGCGAGTAATAGGGCGAGGCGCCGTTGGGCAGCGCGTCGCGCCATGCCGGATCGACAAGGCCGCCCTCGGCCAGCACGTCAATGTCGGTCTCCTGATTGAAGGTCACCACATCGGCGGCGAGGCCTTCCAGAATGGCGCGTGCCTGGCGCGACGATCCGCCGTGACTCTGGTCGATGGTCACATCGCGGCCGCTCTCGGCCTTCCAGGTCGCCACGAAGGCCGGGTTCAGCGCCTCGAACAGCTCGCGCGCGATGTCGTAGCTGACGTTCAGCAGGCTGTCCTGCGCGGCGGCCGGGGCAGCGGCGCCGAGGCCGACGGCCAGAAAGGTCGCCTTGATCAATCCGTGTTTCATTTGCGGTGTTCCTTGAGAAGGGGAAGCGGGCTTGGGCCGCCGCTCTGCGCGGCACCCTCAGCGGAGAAGACTGCGCCGGTCAGCGGACGCAGACGATAGGCAGCGCCGAGGGTGACCTCGGGCGCGGAATGGCGCAGCAGGTCGACGGGCAGTTCCGTGCCGTCCTCGCGGCGCAGCGTGGCGCGGATGACGGCGCCGTTGCTGGCCTTGTGCGACAGGACCCACGGGCTGGCCGCATCCGGCTCCAGCGCGATGGCGTCGGGGCGCAGGAACAGCCGGGCCGGACCATCGGCCATGGCGCGGCGCTCCAGCGCGCTTGCGTCCAGCCCCGCAGCCTCGACCCGGCCGGCGCGCAGGGCCACTGGCAGTTCGACCACCGCGCCCATGAAGCGGGCGACGAAAGGCGAGGCAGGATGGTCATGGATCTGGTCGGCGGTGCCGATCTGCTCGATCCGCCCCTCGCCCATCACCACCACGCGGTCGGCCATCTCGAAAGCCTCTTCCTGATCGTGCGTGACGAAGATGGTGGTGGATTTCGTCGCCTCATGCACCTCGCGCAACCAGCGCCGCAGGTCGCGGCGGATGGCGGCATCCAGCGCGCCGAAGGGCTCGTCCAGCAGCAGCACCGACGGCTCGATGGCCAACGCCCGCCCCAGCGCCACGCGCTGGCGCTGGCCACCCGACAGCTGGGTGGGAAAGCGGTCCGCCAGATGCGGGATCTGCAGCAGGCCGAGGAGCTGATCGACCCGCGCCGCGATGACAGACTTGCCGGGGCGCTCGGCCCGGGGCCGCACGGTCAGACCGAAGGCGATGTTGTCGCGCACGGTCATGTGCGGGAACAGGGCATAGCTCTGGAACACGAACCCGATGCGCCGCTTCTGCGCCGGCAGGGCCAGCCAGTCCTGCCCGTCCACCGCCAGTGCGCCCGCGTCCGGCCAATCGAGCCCGGCGATGATCTTCAGCAGCGTCGTCTTGCCCGAACCCGAGGGGCCCAGCAGCGCCACCAGCTCCCCGGCCTCGATGCCAAGGTCGATGCCGCGCAGGACATGTGTGGGCCCGAAGCTCTTGGTCAGCGATGAGATGGCGATGGTCATGGCGGGATTCCTGTTGCCCCCGGGAAATGGTTCCAAATCGGGGCGGATTCAATCCGAAAATGCCGGGTACCAAGCCAGTCTTGACTACGAGCGCGAACGTTGTTCCGTTCGCGCCCGGGCCACCCGGCTGCCGTCCGTCCTCCGAACGGCGCGGCGGAACACTGTGCTTCCCCGCACAGAGTCGCCGAGAGGGGGTTCTTTTCACACGCGCAGATCCCCTGCCGGGGTCATGCCGCGATGAACTCCCGCACAAAGGCCGACGCAGGCTTGCTGCGAATATCCTGCGGCTTGCCGATCTGCTCGATCCGGCCCCCCGATTGCGATCCGGACATCACCACCACGAGGTCGGCCAGCTCCATCGCCTCGTCCTGATCATGGGTCACGAACACCGTCGTCAACCCGGTCTCGTCATGGATGTCGCGCAGGCCTTGCCGCAGCTCCTTGCGGACCTTGGCGTCGAGGGCGCCGAAGGGTTCGTCCAGCAACAGCATCCGCGGCTCGATCGCCAGCGCCCGGGCCAGCGCCACCCGCTGGCGCTGGCCGCCCGACAGCTGGCTGGGATAGCGCGCGCCGATATCCGGCAGTTGGATCAGATCCAGCAGCCTGGTCACCCGCCGCGCCACCTCCACCTTGTTCGGGCGGCTGGCACGCGGCCGGGCGTTCAGGCCATAGGCGATGTTGTCAAAGACGGTCATGTGCCGGAACAGCGCATAGCTCTGGAACACGAAGCCCGCCCGCCGCTCCTGCACGCTCAGCCCCGTGGCGTCCTGCCCGTCAAAGAGCACGCGGCCGGAGGTGGGGAACTCGAGGCCCCCCAAAATGCGCAGCAGCGTGGTCTTGCCGGAACCGGAGGGGCCAAGCAGCGCTACCAAGGCGCCCGAGGGCAGCGACAGCGACACCGGATGCAGCGCCGCGGTGGTGCCGAAGGTCTTGGCGATTTCGTCGATCTCGATATGCATGGGCGGCCTCCTAAGGATGCAGGGCGGCAAGCTGGTCCGCATGGCGGATCTCCAGCGCGGTTTTCAGCAGCAGGGTGACGAGGGCGAGCAGGGTCAGCACGGCGGCCAGGCTGAAGGCCGCGACCGAGAGGTATTCGTTGTAGAACATCTCGATGGTGATCGGCATGGTTGCGGTCTGGCCGCGGATCTTGCCCGACACGACGGCAACCGCCCCGAACTCCCCCATCGCGCGGGCGTTGCACAGCAGCACGCCATAAAGCAGCGCCCACCGGATGTTCGGCAGCGTCACCGTCCAGAACACCCGCCAGCCCGAGGCGCCAAGCGTCAGCGCCGCCTCCTCCTCGGCGCGGCCCTGCTCGATCATCACCGGGATCAGCTCGCGCGCGACGAAGGGGAAGGTCACGAACATCGTCGCCAGCACGATGCCCGGCAGCGCGAAGACGATGGGATAACCGCTGGCCACCAGCCAGCCGCCGACAAGGCTGTTGGTGCCGAACATCAGCACGATGCACAGGCCCGCGACCACCGGGCTGACCGAGAATGGAAGGTCGATCAGCGTGATCAGGAAGGCCTTGCCGCGGAAGTCGAACTTGGTGATGAACCAGGCTGCGGCGATGCCGAAACCGGCGGTCAGCGGCACCGAGATGCCGGCGATGGTCAGCGTCAGCCTTATCGCCGACAGCGCGTCGCGGTTTCCCAGCGAGGCAACAGCGGCAGCCCATCCCTGCGCCAGCGCCTCGGCGAAGACCACGATCAGCGGCGCGGCGACAAGGATGCCAAGGCCAAGGACGGCGACGGCGATCAGCGCCCGGCGCGCCAGCGGGGTTTCCTCGGTGGCGGACCGGAAACGGACCTGTGCGATATCAGACATAGCCAATCCTCCGGCGGCTCCAGACCTGGATCAGGTTGATCACCAGCAGCATCGCAAAGCTGATCAGCAGCATGGCGATGCCGATGGCGGCGGCGGCGTCATAGTTGAACTCTTCCAGCTGGATCACGATCAGCAGCGGCGCGATCTCGGTCACCAGCGGGATGTTCCCGGCGATGAAGATGACCGACCCATATTCCCCCACCGCCCGCGCCAGCGCCAGCGCGAAGCCGGTCAGCGCTGCCGGGGCCAGCATCGGCGCGATCACATGGCGCAGGGTGTGCAGGCGCGTGGCGCCAAGCGTGGCGGATGCCTCCTCGACCTCGCGCTCGATCTCCTCCACCACCGGCTGCACGGTGCGGGTGACGAAGGGCAGTCCCACGAAGACCAGCGCCAGGAGGATGCCCCATTGGCTATAGGCGATCTTCCAACCGATGCTGGCCGCGAGCGAGCCAAAGGCCCCGTTCGGGGCATAAAGCGCGGTCAGTGCGATGCCCGCCACTGCGGTCGGCAGCGCGAAGGGCAGGTCCACGGAGGCGTCCAGAATCCGCCTGCCGGGGAAGCGGTAGCGCACCAGCACCCAGGCCAGCAGCACCCCGAAGATCAGGTTGAACACCGCCGCGAACAGCGACAGGCGGAACGACAGGAACAGCGCCGCCCAGACCCTCTCGCGGTTGACTGTCTCCCAGATCCCCTCGATCCCGTAGCTGGCGCCCTTCAGAAGAAGGGCGCCGATGGGCAGCAGCACGACGAGCGACAGCATCGTCAGGGTGATCCCCATGCTGAGGCCGAGGCCGGGCATGGGGGAGCGGTGAACAAGGGGCCTGCCCATCGCCAGCCTCACTTCGCCACGTAGATCTGGTCGAAGATGCCGCCATCGCCGAAATGCTCGGGCTGCACCTTTGCCCAACCGCCGAAGCTGGCGATGTCCACCAGCTCCAGATCGGGGAAGCGGGCGACATCTTCCGGCGCGGCGGCCGAAGCATCCCACGCCCGGTAAAAGTGCTTGAAGGCCAGCGCCTGCCCTTCGGGCGTGTAGAGGAAGTTCAGATACGCCGTCGCCAACTCGCGCTGCGCACCCGACTTGATGTTCCCCTCCACCAGCGCCACCGGCGGTTCGGCCAGCACCGAGACCGAGGGCACCACGATGTCGAACTGATCCTCCCCCAGCTCCTTCAGCGCCAGATACGCCTCATTCTCCCAGGCCAGCAGTACATCGCCGATCCCGCGCTGCGCGAAGGTGGTGGTGGACCCGCGCGCGCCGCTGTCCAGCACCGGCACGTTCTTGTAGAGCTTGCCGACGAACTCCTGCGGGTCCTGCCCGTTCTTCTCGGCCCAGGCCCAGGCGGCAAGGTAGTTCCACCGTGCCCCGCCTGAGGTTTTCGGGTTGGGCGTGATCACCTCCACCCCCTCCGCCACCAGATCTCCCCAGTCGGCCAGCCCCTTGGGGTTCCCTTCCCGCACCAGGAACACGATCGTCGAGGCATAGGGCGAGGAGTTGTGCGGCAGCGTGCCCTGCCAACCCGCCGGCAGCTTGCCCGCCTGTGCGATCCTGTCGATGTCCGAGGCCAGCGCCAGCGTCACCACCTGCGCCTCAAGCCCGTCGATCACCGCGCGCGCCTGACTCCCCGACCCGCCATGCGAGGTCTCGAGGATTGGCGCCTCATTGCCCTGCGCCACCCACCAGTCGGCAAAGGCCTCGTTCACCTCGCGATACAGCTCGCGCGTCGGGTCATAGCTGACATTCAGCAGCGTTTCTGCCTGAACCGGGGCCGGTGCGGCACCAAGGGTCAGCGCCAGCGCCAGCACGGGCAGCGCGCCCCGGGCAAAGGCCGGCACCGGCCAGCCGGTCACCCGCTCGCGCCCCGTCTCGATGGTGACGCGGCCATCGGTCAGCTCGGCGACCTTCAGGCCCTGGGCCGTGGCGTTGCCGGACAGCAAAATCGTGGTCTGCATGGTAGTCTCCGTGGAAGCGGGGCGCGCCGTGCGGGCGGCCAGAAAGCGGGGAAGCAACGGCACGAGGCCGTGGAGCATCGGGGGGTGGCCAAAGGGGGTCATTGCCGCACCTCCGGCTCAATGGGATCGATCCGCACCTCCCAGAGCGAGGCATCGCGCCCCTCCAGCAGCTCGGCCGCAGCCTCCTGCGGGCGGCGGGTGAACAGCGTCAGCGGCCGGCCGTTGATCCGATGCGCGGCGCCGGTGCGACGGTCGATCAGGCGGACGGCGCAGGCACGCGGCATCGGGGGGGCGGCAACAGGCATCGCCAGCCCGGCCTGCGCGAAAGGGTGAAAGGCGAAAGCGGTCATCGTCGTTCTCCTTCGGTGCCGGCAAGGATCCGTCCCTGCCATGACCGTAATAACGACACGACTTGTCGAGTATTGCAAAAGCAAATTCACGCTAAATATTGTCGTGTTTATAGAAGAAAATTCTCCGGCCGCAGGAGGCTGTCACGCCTGTCCTGCGGTAGAAAAACCGATAATTATCAGCTAATTAGGCTTGCGCCGCCTCGCCCATGACCTGCTCCGCCACCGCGTCCGACCGCAGCATGTCGGCCAGGGTCAGCGAGTCGATCAGCACCAGATAGGACCAGAACACCTCGGCAAAGATCTTGCGGATCCGGCAGCTTGCCTCATCCGTGCAATCCTCGCAGCGCTGATAGGCACTGCGCGAGAGGCAGGGCAGCGGCGCAATCGGCCCATCTATCGTGCGCAGCAGCGCCGAGATCGACACCTCGGCCGGCGGCTTGATCAGGCTGTAGCCGCCCGAACGCCCGCGGGTCGAGGCGATCACGCCCGCATTGCGCACCTCGAGCAGGATGTGCTCCAGGAACCGCTTGGGCGTGCCCGACCGCTTGGCGATCTCCTCGATGGTCAACGCCCTCGGCTGCTCCTGCGCCGCCTCATCCGCGAGGGCCAGAAGCGCCTTGAGGGCGTATTTCATCTTCTGCGTGATCATCCCCCAGCGATACGCGACCGAATGGCGAGAATCAATGTCGTGATTGTCTGGGCCCGTCGGCCGGCGCGCACCCTTCAAAACAGCGGTAAAACGCCGGCTCGTAAATACACGATAAACACGATAGACTTTAGCGCGCTTTGGTGCATTCTAAGGACAGCCCTCCCGCCCCGCACGGAGCCTTGAGCAGATGACAGAGCTTGACCTCATAGACCGCAAGATCCTCGCAGAGCTGATGCGCGACGCCACCCAGCCCGTTGCCCAGATCGCCGACAAGGCCGGCCTGTCCCAGACCCCCTGCTGGAAGCGGATTCAGAAGCTGGAGGCAGCGGGCGTGCTCACCGGCCGGGTTGCCCTCGCCGACCCGGCAAGGCTGGGCTTCGGCCTCACGGTCTTTGTCGGCATCGAGGCGCCCGACCACTCGGCAGAGTGGCGCGAGGCCTTCGCCACCGCCACGCAAACCATCCCCGAGATCATGGAAGCCTACCGCATGGCCGGAGAGATGGACTACCTGCTGCGCATCGCCGTGTCCGACATGGCAGGCTTCGACAGGCTCTACAAACGCCTGACAGATGCCGTGCCGATCAAGAACGTCACCAGCTACTTCGCGATGGAGCGGATGAAGTTCACGACGGCCTATCCCGTGGACACAAACTCGCGCTGAAGGCGCACCAGAGAGAAGGGCCTTCCCTTCTGCACCTGATCTTTGGAAGCATTAATCACGACAATCTTGCTAGATTATGTGGGACACGAGTCGAAGGAACACGGACATGACCAAGACATTGATCGTCCCCGGCCTGGACGGATCCCCGGCGCCGCATTGGCAGCACTGGTGGGCCGCAACCGAGCACGGCGCGCTGATGGTCGATCTGGCGGATCCGGCGCATCCGGTTCCCGCGGTGTGGGAAATCGAGCTGGCCTCGATGATCCTGCGCCACCCCGACTGCGTCCTTGTCGGCCACTCGCTAGGAGCCGTGCTGATCGCCCGGTTGCTGGCGGCCTGGCCCCACCTTCGCGTGCGGGCTGCGTTGCTGGTGGCCCCGGCCGAGACCCGGGGCAATGACCGAATCGGCCATTTCGGCCCCATACCCGAGCTTCGGCTCGACATCCCGGCCACGGTAGTCGCCAGCCGCAATGACCCGTGGATGCACTTCGATCGCGCAAGACACCTAACGCAGGCATGGGGCAGCAACCTCGTCGATCTTGGGAACGCCGGCCATATCAACGTCGCCTCGGGCTTCGGTCCGTGGGCCAGCGGGAAGGCCCTGCGGGATAACCTGCTCGGGCGCTCTGCCGGATCGCTGTCCCAGCAAAGGCCAGCTCGGAGGTTCGCCCTGTGAAACATCTGTTCCGCCGCCCCGATTCCGGCCTGTCCGGTTACGCCGCACTGGCGCTGTTCGCCGCGGCGTATCTCGCAGTCATCGCCGTGGTGATCGCGCCCGATGCGGTCAAGTCGGCCTTTGACGCGTCCGCGCACCGGACCTTTGACTGACAGCCCCCAGACCCCCAGTCCCAACAGGAGCCGACCATGATGATCGACGGACGCTTCGACCAGGACTTCGCCGAGATATTCGCAGCCTCGCTGGCAAATGAAGGACACGGTGACATGACGGGCCCGGCAATGGCAGCGCTGTTCGCGGCTGCACTTGGGCTCGCAGCGGTCTTCTCCATGCTGGTCCTCGGATGATGGATCACCAGGTTATCCAGAGCCCCTCAGCAAGCCCCAAGCTGCATGGCCCCCATGTCGTGGTCATCGGCGGCGGGGCCAGCGGTGTGCTGATGGCCACGCACCTGCTCTCGCGGCAAGATGTCGCCTTCCGGGTCACGATCATCGAGGGGCGGCATGCACCCGGGCGCGGGGTGGCCTATTCCACCGATGATCCGGACCACCTGCTCAACACCCGCGCCCACAACATGAGCGCGTTTCCGAATGACCCGGGGCATTTCCTGAATTGGCTGCGGACACGGTCGGACGGTCGGGGCGTGACCGGCCAGTGTTTCGTCAGCAGATCGACCTATGGCAGCTACCTGTCCAGCCTCATCTCCCCGTGGCTGCAGGGAGCCGGGCCGCAGCGCCTCAGGTTCGTCCACCAGACCGCCTTGCGCCTGCAAGAGACCCCGGCGGGTGTCGTGGTGCATCTGGGCGACGGGCAAAGCGTGATCGGCGATATCGCGGTTCTCGCCACCGGCCATGTGCTCGAAGCGCCGGATCCCCAAGGCCTGCTGCTTGGTGCATGGGACGATCCGGATGATTTTGACAGGGGCGCCCGCGTCGTTATCATCGGGTCCGGCCTGTCGATGGTGGACCGGGTCATCACCTTGCTGAAGGCAGGCCATCGCGGCGAGATCCTCTGCGTGTCGCGCCGCGGCCAGTTACCCCGAACCCACCGGCCGACCAAACCGTTGGCGCTGACCTTGGCGGAGATTCCGCTGGGAGCACCGATGACAGTGCTGATTGGTTGGGCCCGCGGTCTTGCCAGACAGGCCGAACAGCAAGGCGGCACCTGGCGGGATGCCGTGGATGGCATCAGGCCCCACGTCAAGGCGATCTGGAGAAACCTGCCACTGGCAGAGCGATCCCGTTTCCTGCGCCACGCGGCGACCTGGTGGGACGTCCATCGTCATCGCATTCCGCCCGCGTCCGAGGCGACACTTCAGCAAGCGATGGCTACGGGTCAGATGCGGGTAATGCGGGGCAGCTTTCTGCGCGCCGAGCGTCTGCCCGGTGGACAGGCGGGTGCCCGCATCCTGCCCTCAGGGTCCGCAACTCCGCTGATCCTTCCAGCGACCCTGATCTTCGACTGTCGCGGCATCCGGCGCGACCCTGCGCGCCATGCCTCGCCGCTCATCGCCGATCTGCTGCGCCGCGGAAGCGCCCGGGTGGATCCTCTGAACATCGGGCTCGATGTCGGGTCATCCTGTCGCTTGCTTGGCAAGGATGACTGGGCCTCGGGCAAACTGTTCGCCATCGGCCCCGTCTCTCGCGCAGCGTTCTGGGAGATCACCGCAATTCCGGATATCCGCGAACAGACCTCACGCCTGGCCGCTGTTCTCGCCTTGCTGTCAGCCGATGCCCGGCGCGCCAACGCCCGCGACAAAGCCTAGAAGCGGACGATGCCGGCACAGTCAAGGTAAAGGACTTCTCTCGAACACCTCGCCAGAGGATGGTTCCCTCTCACCCTCTCTCCCAGTATTGCCGCTCGTGCGGGCGCCCGACCGACGGAACCGCTGCGCTGCCGCGTATCATCCGCGGCCTTATCTGCAGGAGCCCCGCAATGAAGAAACCCCTCATGATCGCACTGATCGCCGCGCTTGCCCTCGGCGGCGGCTGGTGGGGGTGGCAAACCTACTCAGGCGACACCGCCGCCCCGCCGGTCACCGTCGCCGTGACCCGCGGCACCGTGGAACGCAGCGTGCTCGCGACTGGCGCCATCGAGGCTTCGCAGCTCGTGTCGGTCGGCGCCCGCGTCTCGGGGCAGGTGGAAACGCTGGCGGTGGAGCTGGGGCAACTGGTGCAGAAGGGCGACCTGATCGCCCAGATCGATTCCGACGACCAGAAGAACGCCGTCCTGCAGGCCGAAGCCACGCTGAAGCAGATCGAGGCGCAGATCGCCGCCAAGCGCGCCTCGATCCTGCAGGCCGATCTGCTGCTGGAGCGTCGCCGCACCCTCAACGAAAAGAACCTGACCTCCAGCGAGGATCTGCAGGCCGCCGAGGCCGGGCTGACCGTCGCCGAGGCGGAACTGGACCAGATCGAGGCCGAGAAGGCGCAGGCCGAGGTCTCGCTCTCCTCGGCCCGCACCGAACTCGACCGTACCCGGATCACCGCACCGATCACCGGCACCGTCGTCGCCATCGTCACCGATGAAGGCGTGACGGTGAACGCCAACACCTCCTCGCCGACGCTGGTCAAGCTCGCCGCACTCGACAAGATGGTGATCAAGGCCGAGATTTCCGAGGCGGATGTGGTCCAGGTCGCCCCCGGCCAGACCGTCAGCTTCACCCTCTCGGGCGCGCCCGACCTGCAGTTCGACGCGACGCTCCGCGCCATCGAACCCGCCCCCGCCACCATCGAGGAAAGCGATACCGTCTCGACCGATACCGCGATCTACTACAATGCCCTCCTTGACGTGGACAATCCCGACGGCATCCTGCGCATCGGCATGACCGCCGAGGTCCGCATCCTGCTGGCGCAGGCGACAGACGTGCTGACCATCCCCTCCACCGCCCTGGGCCCTCGCGCCGAGGATGGAACCCGCTCTGTCAGTGTCTATGACCCCGCCACCGGCGCGGTCGCGGAACGGGCGGTCAAGGTCGGGCTCAACACCAATGTCACCGCCGAGATCACCTCGGGGCTGGAGGAGGGCGAGCGCGTCGTCGCCTCGGCTGGCGCCGCTGCCGCCGCAACCGGCAGCTCTGGCGGCATGGGTGGCCCGCCGATGATGGGCTTCTGACATGGCCAGCTCCGATCGGGCCCCCGACCCAACCGCCCCACTGATCTCGATGCGCGATATCCGCCGCGAATTTACCGCCGGTGACCAACGCATCACCGTCCTCGACGATATCGACCTTGATATCTGGCCCGGTGAGATGATCGCAATCATGGGCGCCTCCGGCTCAGGCAAGTCCACGCTGATGAACCTCATCGGCTGCCTCGACCGCCCCACCGCCGGCCAGTACCACTATGCCGGGCAGGACGTGGCGCAAATGCCCGAGGAAGACCGTGCCCGCCTGCGCCGTGCGCATTTCGGCTTCATCTTCCAGCGCTACCAGTTGCTGCCCGATCTCGACGCCGTCTCGAATGTCGAGGTGCCCGCCATCTATGCCGGCGCCGCCCGGGCCGAGCGCCGTGTCCGCGCCACCGCCCTTCTCGACCGGCTCGGCCTCGGCGACCGCAAAAGCCACCGCCCCGGCGCGCTGTCGGGCGGCCAGCAGCAGCGCGTCTCCGTCGCGCGGGCGCTGATGAATGGCGGCGAGGTGATCCTGGCCGATGAACCCACCGGCGCGCTCGATTCGAAATCGGGGGCCGAACTCCTCGCCCTGCTCGACGACCTGCATGCCCGCGGCCATACCATCGTCATCATCACCCATGACGCCGCCGTCGCCGCCCGCGCACAGCGCGTGGTGGAACTGCGCGATGGCCGCATCACCTCCGACAGCCGCAGCGGCCCGCCTGAAACTCCGCCAATCGCCACGCCAGACCCGGTGCCGCCCGAAAAGTCCGGCCTCGCCGCGCTTGGTGGCCGCATGTCCGAGGCGTTCATCATGGCGGTGCGCGCGCTCAACGCCCACCGGATGCGCAGTTTCCTGACCATGCTGGGCATCATCATCGGCATCGCCTCGGTGGTGTCCGTGGTGGCACTCGGCACCGGCAGCCAGGAAAAGGTGCTGGAAAACATCTCCTCGCTCGGCACCAGCACCATCACTATCCGCCCCGGCACCGGCTTTGGCGACAGGCGGGCCGGCGCCATCGACACGCTGATCTCTGCCGATGCCGATGCGCTGGCCCTCCAGCCCTATGCGGCCTCGGTCTCGCCCGAGGTCAATACAACCTCCAATGTCACCCGCGGCTCTGTCTCCGCCTCCGCCTCGGTGCTCGGCGTCGGCATCGCCTATTTCGATGTGGGCGCCTATACCGTCACGCAAGGTCAGCTGTTCACGGATGCGTCCTTGCAGGCCCGCGATCAGGTGGCGGTGCTCGATGCCGATGCCGCCAGCACCTTCTTCCCGGATGGCGAAAACCCGGTGGGCAAGACCGTGCAGGTCGGCCGGGTGCCACTGCGGGTGATCGGCGTCGTCGAATCCTCGGGCGCCAGCTTCGGCCCTCAATCGATCCGCGTCTTCCTGCCCTACACCACCGCCGTGCTGCGCATCACCGGCGGCAACACCGTCGATGCCATCACCGTCCGCGTCGGCGACGACTACGACATCGACGCCGCCGAGGCGCAGATCGACGCGCTGCTGCGCTCGCGCCACGGCGGCACCAAGGACTTCTTCCTCACCAACTCCGACAGCATCCGCGACAGCATCACCTCCACTGCCCAAACGCTGACCCTGCTGGTCTCGGCCATCGCGGTGATCTCGTTGCTGGTCGGCGGCATCGGGGTGATGAACATCATGCTGGTGTCCGTCACCGAACGCACCAAGGAGATCGGCGTGCGCATCGCCGTCGGCGCCCGACGCTCCGACATCATCGCGCAGTTCCTGACCGAGGCGATTCTGGTCTGCCTTCTGGGCGGCATCATCGGCGTCTTGCTGGCCCTCGGCTCCGGCTGGCTGATCGGCAGCCTGCAAGACACCATGCGCCTGACCTATTCGGCCTCGACCGTGGTGCTGGCCTTCGCCTCCTCCACCGCGATCGGCGTCACCTTCGGTTATCTTCCCGCAAGGTCTGCCGCCCGGCTGGACCCGGTGGTGGCGCTGACGCGGGAGTAAGACCTGTGGCAAATCGTATGTATGACATGCGCATGGGTTCTGCATGATTTCCATATTCGCGGGGGCTGGTTTACGCCGCCCCCGCAAGCGCCTAGATTGGGTCCGTGAATGACCCTGAGGCGCCCATGTCCGAAACCCAAGCCACCGGCTATCAGGTTCTTGCGCGCAAGTATCGGCCGGCCACCTTCGCCGACCTGATCGGGCAAGAGGCGATGGTGCGCACCCTGCGCAACGCCTTCGCCGCCGACCGCATCGCCCATGCCTTCGTGATGACCGGCGTGCGCGGGGTGGGCAAGACCACGACGGCACGGATCATTGCCAAGGGCTTGAACTGTATCGGAAAAGACGGCACCGGCGGGCCGACGACAGAGCCGTGCGACGTCTGCGAGAACTGCCGCGCCATCGCCGACAGCCGCCATGTCGACGTGATGGAAATGGACGCCGCCAGCCGCACCGGCGTCGGCGATATCCGCGAGATCATCGAAAGCGTCCACTACCGGGCCGCCTCGGCGCGCTACAAGGTCTACATCATCGACGAAGTCCACATGCTGTCCACCAACGCGTTCAACGCGCTGCTGAAAACGCTTGAGGAACCCCCCGCCCATGTGAAGTTCATCTTCGCCACGACCGAGATCCGCAAGGTCCCCGTGACCGTCCTTTCGCGCTGCCAACGCTTTGATCTTAAACGGATTGAGCCAGAGGTGATGATCGCCCACCTCGCCCGCATCGCCGGGCTGGAAGGCGCCTCCCTCGCCCCTGACGCGCTCGCCCTGATCACCCGCGCCGCCGAAGGCTCGGCCCGCGATGCCATGTCCCTGATGGACCAGGCCATCGCCCATGGTGCGGGTGAGACCACCGCCGAACAGGTCCGCGCCATGCTCGGCCTCGCCGATCGCGGCCGGGTGCTGGACCTCTTCGACCTCATCATGCGCGGCGACGCCGCCGCCGCCCTGTCGGAACTCTCGGGCCAATATGCCGACGGCGCCGACCCGATGGCCGTGCTGCGCGATCTGGCTGAGGTAACCCATTGGATTTCCGTGGTGAAGATCACCCCGGACGCCGCCGAAGACCCGACCGTGACCCCCGATGAACGCAGCCGCGGCCAGCAGATGGCGACGGCTTTGCCCATGCGCGCCCTGACGCGGATGTGGCAGATGCTGCTGAAATCGCTGGAAGAAGTGGCCCAAGCCCCCAATGCGATGATGGCCGCGGAAATGGCGATCATCCGCCTGACCCATGTCGCTGAACTCCCCGACCCCGAGGCGCTGCTGCGCCGGTTGCAAGACGCGCCGCCCGCCTCCGCCCCGCCGCAAGGCCGCGGCCCCACCCCCGGCGGCAGCCCCGTCCACGCCCCGCCCCGCGCCATCGCCAGCGCCCCGATCAACACTGTCGCCGTCTCTGGCTCAGGCGCCGCCACCGCCCTCGCCACCGCGCCCGATATCGGCCTCGCCCGCTATGCCAGCTTCGACGGTGTGGTCGACCTGATCCGCGAGCGCCGCGACATGAAGCTGCTGGTCGAGGTGGAAACCAACCTCCGCCTCGCCCGCTACAGCCCCGGCCGGATCGAGTTCGAACCCGGTCCCGCCGCCCCCCGCGACCTCGCCTCGATGCTGGCGCAGCGCCTGCAGCTCTGGACCAATGCCCGGTGGGCCGTGTCCGTCGTCGGCCAGGGCGGCGCCGCGACCATCGCCGAACGCCGCGACGAAGGCCGCCTTGCCGCCGAGGCCGAGGCGCAGAAGAACCCGCTGGTGCAGGCGGTCTTCGCCGCCTTCCCCGGTGCGAAAATTACCGACATCAGAACACCCGATGCAAAATCGGCCGAGGCTGCCGTGGAAGCGCTACCCGAGGTCGAGGATGAATGGGATCCGTTCGAGGACAACTGAGGAGAAAGACGCATGTTCAAAGGTTTGGGCGGAATGGGCGACATGGCCAAGATGGTCAAGGCCGCGCAGCAGATGCAGACCCGCATGGCCGAGATGCAAGAGCAGCTCGCCAGCACCATCGTCACCGGCGAGGCCGGCGGCGGGCTGGTGAAGGTCGAGGCGACGGCGAAGGGCGACCTCACCGCGCTCAGCATCGACGCGTCGATCTTCAAGCCCGAAGACAAGGAAGTGGTCGAGGATCTGATCCTCGCCGCGGTGAAGGACGCGCAGAAACGCGCCACCGACCGGGCGCAGGACGAGATGCAGAAGCTGTCCGCCGAGCTTGGCCTGCCGGCCGACATCAAGCTGCCGTTCTGATGCAGGCATGAGCCAGGGCACCCGCGACATCGAGGCATTGATCGAGACGATGGCGCGGCTGCCCGGCCTCGGCCCGCGCTCGGCCCGGCGCGCGGTGCTGCATCTGATCAAGAAGCGCGCGGCGCTGATGGCGCCGCTGGCCACGATCATGGGCCATGTCGCCGCCAGTGCCCGCGAATGCAGCCGCTGCGGCAATATCGGCACCGAAGATATCTGCGCCATCTGCGCCAACCCCGCCCGCCAGACCGGCGAAATCTGCGTGGTCGAGGATGTCGCCGACCTCTGGGCAATGGAGCGTGGGCAGGCCTTCCGCGGCCGCTATCACGTTCTGGGCGGCACCCTGTCGGCGCTGGATGCCGTGGGGCCGGACGAGCTGCACATCCCCCGCCTGCTGGACCGGATCGCCGAGGAAGGCGTCACCGAGGTCATCCTCGCGCTGAACGCCACCGTCGATGGCCAGACCACCGCCCATTACATCGCCGAGGCGCTGGAGGCCTCGGGGGTGCAGGTCACCAGCCTCGCCCAGGGCGTGCCGATTGGCGGAGAGCTGGACTATCTGGATGACGGGACCATTCAGGCGGCACTGAGGGCGCGGAAGCGGTTCTGAGCGGGCGAGGCGTGCCACCAGCACACCGCCATCGACAAAATCGGTCGCGGCATGTGAAATTTTTCTGAACCCTGTCGAAATCTGCAAACCTTGGGCGTCCTTGGGGTATCGAAACCTCACATGCAAAGGAAGGCTCATGGTTTTCGCAACAACCCCCCTCTACGCGCTGCCGGTGGCGGTGATCTATCTGGTCCTGTGGTTCCGCGTCTCGTCGCTGCGCTCGGCCACGGGCGTGTCCTTCGGCGATGGCGGCGACGCCCGGCTGCTGCAGCGGATGCGCCAGCACGGGAACTGCGCCGAATGGTCGGCCTTCGTGCTGATCCTGATGATGCTGGCCGAAGGCATGGGCACGCCCGCGATCTGGCTACATGCCTCGGGCGCGCTGCTGCTGATCGGGCGCATCGCGCATCCCTTCGGCCTGCTGCCGGGCAATGCCGGGCACCCGCTGCGCTATGTCGGCAACGGCACCAACCTGCTGGCCGCGCTGAATGCGATGGTCTGCATCGGCATCCACATCCTTGGCCTCTGACAGGACAAATCCCATGCAATACATGCTGCTGATCTACAACGACCCCGCGCTGGAACCCGCCTATGGCACGCCCGAGTTCAACGAGATGATGGGCGGCTATTTCGCCGCGAACGAGCGGATGAAGGCCGATGGCGTGCTGCGCGGCGGCGAGGGGCTGCAGGGGGTGGAAACTGCCACCTCGCTGCGCATCAAATCGGGCAAGGTCGAGACGATGGACGGCCCCTTCGCCGAAACCCGCGAGCATCTGGGCGGGTATTATGTGATCGACGTGCCCGATCTGGATGCGGCGCTGACCTATGCCGCGCTGATCCCCTCGGCGCATTTCGGCACCATCGAGCTGCGCCCGCTGATGGACTACAACCCCGCGTCCTGAGCCCATGAGCCCCGCCGCCCCCGGGCCTGCAGCTGCCATCGCGGTGGCGAGGGAGCTTGACCGCGTGATGCGGTCAGACCGGGGGCGGCTGCTGGCCGCCCTTGCCGCCGGGCTGCGCGACCTGTCGCTGGCGGAAGAGGCGCTTCAAGAGGCCGCGATCTCGGCACTGGGGCATTGGGCGCGGTCGGGCCTGCCCCGCTCGCCTCAGGGATGGCTGCTGCAGGTGGCGCGGCGCAAGGCCATTGACCGGCTGCGCGGTGCTGGCCGCGATGCCCGCAAGGCCGAGGCGCTGGCAAGGCTGGTGGTGGATGAGGCCGCGCCCGAGCCCGAGGCCATCCCCGACGAGCGCCTGCGCCTGATCTTCGCCTGCTGCCACCCCTCGCTGGAGATGAAGTCGCGGGTGGCGCTGACGCTGCGCACGGTCTGCGGGCTGACCACGCCCGAGATCGCCCGCGCCTTCCTGGATGCCGAACCGACGATGGGCCAGCGCCTCAGCCGCGCCAAGGCCAAGATCGCCGCGGCGGGCATCCCCTTCGCCGTGCCCGAGGCAGAGCTTTGGCCCGCGCGACTGGAGGCGGTGCTGACGACGGTCTACCTGATCTTCACCACCGGCTATGTCGCGGGGCCCGGCGAGCCGCGGGATCTGTGCCATGAGGCCGAATATCTGATGCGCCTGATCGACCGGCTGAGGCCCGAAGACCCGGAAATCGAGGGCGCGCTGGCAATGATGCTGCTGACCGCCGCCCGCCGTGCCGCCCGGATCGGGGCGGATGGGGCCAGCCTGCCGCCCGCCGTGCAGGATCGCAGCCTGTGGGATGGCGCCCGCCTGGCCGAGGGCCGCGCCATCCTCGCCGCAGCGGTCGCCCGCCGCCGACCGGGGCCATTCCAGATCAAGGCCGCCATTGCCGATTGCCAAATGGCCGAGCCCGGCCCCGACTGGCCGCAGATCGCCGCGCTCTATGGCGCGCTATGGCGCCACGAGCCGACGCCGGTGGTCAGCCTCAACGCCGCCGTCGCCCTGGCCGAAGCGGGGGAGCCGGCCCGTGGGCTGGCGATTGTCGAAAGCCTCGAGGGGCATCTTGCCGGCTACCAGCCCTGGCACGCGGCGCGCGCCGCCCTTCTTGCCATGACGGGCGACCGCGCCGCGGCCGCCAGCGCCTACCAACAGGCCATCGCCCTCGCACCCGGACCGGCCGAGGCGCTGTTCCTGCAACGGATGCTTGCCAGCCTGGGCACCTGAGTCCGACCCCAAGCAAAAAGGCCCCGGTCTTCCGACCGGAGCCCCCTCATCCGCCTTGCGCCGCAATCAGCGCTTGTTGTCGTCTTCGTCCTCGTCGTCTTCATCATCCGCGTCGGGCAGGTTGAAGAAGCTCTCGGCATCCGAGAAGTCCTTCGCCGGCCGCTCATCCGCGTCGCTCTGCGACAGCGAGAAGTTTTCCAGCCCGGCAATCGAGGACGGCATCCGCGGCTCGGTGCCCATCCCCAGCGACTGCTCGGTCGAGACCAGCTTGCGCCGCTCGTCATCGGTCATCAGCCCGCCCTCGGCGGCCTTCTTCTTGGCGGCCTTCTGCACGGCCGCATCCAGTTCGGTCTGCCGGCACAGGCCAAGCGCCACCGGGTCGATCGGCTGGATGTTCTGGATGTTCCAGTGCGTCCGCTCGCGGATCGTGGCGATGGTCGGCTTGGTGGTGCCGACCAGCTTGGCGATCTGCGCATCGGCCAGTTCCGGGTGGAACCGCACCAGCCACAGGATCGCGGCGGGCCGGTCCTGGCGCTTGGACAGCGGGGTATAGCGCGGGCCGCGGCGTTTTTCCTCGCCGGTGGCGGCGGCGTTGAACTTCAGCTTCAGCTTGTAGCCCGGATCCTTCTCGCCCTTCTCGATCTCGCCCTGATCAAGCTGGCTGGAAGCGACAGGGTCGAAGCCCTTCACGCCGGTGGCCACGTCGCCATCCGCGATCCCCTGCACCTCAAGCTCGTGCATCCCGCAGAAATCGGCGATCTGCTTGAAGCTGAGCGTGGTGTTGTCGACGAGCCAGACGGCAGTTGCCTTGGCCATCAGAGGTTTCGTCATCGGATCACTCCTTTACAAATCTCTCCCGCGCCGGGAAAACGGCTGCGGCCCGGAGGTCCGCCTTTCCACGTTTTCGGGGAAGTCATCGGCCGATATAGTGCCGATACCGGGCGGAGGAAAGAGAAAATGCGCCAATTGTCCCTATCTGCCGCGCTGCTGGCGCTGGTTCTTGCCGCAACGCCCGCGGCGGCCGAGGGCGAGCGGGCCGGCGCGTTCGACTATTACGTACTGGCGCTCAGTTGGTCCTCCAGCTTCTGCACGCTGGAAGGCGATGCTCGGGGCGAGGATCAGTGCGATCCGCGGCATGATCATTCCTTCACCCTGCACGGGCTTTGGCCGCAGAATGAACGCGGCTGGCCCAGCTATTGCCCCAGCGCCGCCCGCGATCCCTCGCGCCGCGAAACTGCCGCGATGGCCGACATCATGGGCTCGGGCGGGCTGGCCTGGCACCAGTGGAAGAAGCATGGCCGCTGCTCGGGGCTTCCGGCTGCGGAGTATCTGGACGCGTCGCGCGATGCCTACGAGGCGGTGACGATCCCCCCGGTCCTCGCCCGGCTGAACCGTGACGTGACCCTGCCCGCCAAGGTGGTGGAGGATGCGTTTATTGAGGCGAACCCGGGCCTGACACCGCAGGCCATCACCATCACCTGCGCCCAAGGCATGATCCGCGAGGCGCGGATCTGCCTGACCAAGGATCTGGAGTTCCGCGCCTGCGGGGCCGATGTGTCCCGCGACTGCACGCTGCCGAATGCGCTGATGGGGGCGGTTCGCTAACCCGCCACCCTTCGCTAACCCGCCACCCGCAGCACGATCTTGCCGACATGGGTGGAGCCTTCCATCCGCGCATGGGCGGCGGCGGCCTCTTCCAGCGCGAACTCGCTGTCCATTACCGGCGCGACCGTGCCCGCCGCCAGCAGCGGCCAGACCTTCTCGCGCAGCTCGCCCGCAATGCGCGCCTTCGCCAGATCGGACTGGGGCCGCAGCGTGGAGCCGGTCACCAGCAGCCGCCGCGCCATGATCTGGGCAAAGTTCAGCTCGGCCTTCGGGCCCTCCAGAAAGGCGATCATCACCAGCCTCCCGTCATCGGCGAGGGCCTTGATGTTGCGCGGGATGTAGCTGCCGCCCACCATGTCGAGGATCAGGTTCGCCCCGCCTTCCGCCGCCAGCACCTGCACGAAATCCGCCTCGCGGTAGTTGATCGCGGTGGCCCCCAGCCCCTCGCAAGCCGCGCATTTCTCCGCCGATCCGGCGGTGGCAAAGACCCTCGCCCCGAACGCCCGCGCCAACTGGATCGCCGTGGTGCCGATGCCCGACGATCCACCCTGCACCAGGAACCGCTCGCCCGCCTTCAGCCCGCCGCGCATGAAGACATTGGACCAGACGGTAAAGAAGGTCTCCGGCAGGCAGGCCGCCTCGCGCAGCGCCATCCCCTCCGGCACCGGCAGCGCATGGGCCGCGGGCGTCACCACATATTCGGCATAGCCGCCGCCCGGCAGCAGCGCGCAGACCGCGTCGCCAACCTGCCAGCCAGTCACGCCCGGCCCCACGGCGGCAACATGCCCCGAAGCCTCCAGCCCCGGCAGCGGCGAGGCTCCCGGAGGCGGCGCATAGCTGCCCGCGCGTTGCAGCGCATCGGGCCGGTTCACCCCGGCATAGGCCACGCGGATCAGGATCTGGCCGTGGCCCGGCACCGGCACCGGCCGCGTGCAGGGCGCCAATACCTCAGGCCCGCCCGGCGCCGAAATCTCGACCGCGCGCATCATCGTAGGGAGATCGGCGCTCATGCCACCGGGTCCTTGGTCTGCCCCGGCAGATCCTCGGCCCGCGCCCCCGGCGCCTTCACCTTGCCCGCCAGCCACATCGGCCCGGCAAACACCGTCCGCAGCACCTTGTTCTCGCGCACCTGCGCCTTCAGCTTCTCGACCTGCATCACATTGTCGATGCGCCGGTCCAGAAACTCCCAGGTCGCGGCATCGCCCTCGCTGGTATCGCCCAGCCAATACAGCACCGTCGCCGAATAGACCGCCGCCAGCGTCGTGCGCTTGGAATACCAGTTGAGGTCATCCGAGGTGTCGCCAAGTGCTTCCCAGATCGCATCCGCCGTGCCCCAGATCAGCTTCGATCCAGTCCCTGCATTCTGCGGCAGCGCCGACAGCGCCGCCCCGCGCCGCACCAGCTCGCGGTCCGCCACCTCCAGCCGCAGCCGTACCGCCAACGCCACCCGGTCGCGAAAGCGCAGCGCCGCAAGATCCTGCTGCGCCAGCCGCAGCCGCATCTCGGCATCGCCGCGCCGGTGATAGGCCGCCGCCAGATCCACCGCCCCGCGCGGGCAGATCACCTTTGCCAGTGGCAGGTCCACGCCCGCATCCTGCGCCGCCGCCTGAAAGGTCGCATCCGACCAGCCATCGAAAGGCACATGCGCCAAAGCCGCCTCCAGCAACGATTCTTGCACTGCCGCCGGGTTCAAGCCGTTGTTTTCCATCGCACTCGCAGCCTCCGTTCCGCATGGTGGACAAGATGCCCCGCCCCTGATATAGGACCGGCTCCTGCAAATACTTGCAACTTTAACCTAGGAAGGTGGTGACAACCACATGCAGGTCAGCGTTCGCGACAACAATGTCGAACAGGCGCTTCGTGCCCTGAAGAAAAAACTTCAGCGCGAGGGTGTGTTTCGTGAAATGAAGCTCAAGCAACATTTCGAGAAGCCGTCCGTGAAGAAAGCCCGCGAGAAAGCCGAAGCCGTCCGGCGTGCCCGTAAACTGGCGCGCAAGAAGGCCCAGCGCGAAGGCGCTCTCTAAGCGTCTTTTGCGAAGGCGCTCTCTGAGCCCTTCAAGGTCTTTCGGGTCCTGTTTCGCTGGCGGGGAAACCCGCGTCACGATCAACCCCCAGGGCGCAAGTCCGGGGGTTTTTCTTTGCCGAAAGCGGCCCCGCGCACACCTTCCAATTCGTTTTGGTCCAAATATCCCGGGGGTCCGGGGGCAGCGCCCCCGGCGGCCGGCCAAGGGCACCTCACCAGGTCGGGTGAAACCGCCCCGCCGGGCTCAGCGTGAAGATCTCGCAGCCATCCGCCGTCACCCCCACCGAATGCTCGAACTGCGCCGACAGCGACTTGTCGCGGGTCACGGCGGTCCAGTCATCGGCCAGCACCTTGGTCTCGGGGCGCCCCAGGTTCACCATCGGCTCGATGGTGAAGAACATGCCTTCCTCCAGCACCGCGCCCTTCCCCTGCCGCCCGTAATGCAGCACGTTCGGCGGCGCGTGGAACACCCGGCCAAGACCGTGGCCGCAGAAATCGCGCACCACGCTCATCCGCTGCGCCTCGACATAGCTCTGGATGGCAAATCCGATATCGCCGAAGGTATTGCCGGGCCGAACCGCCTCGATCCCCAGCATCAGCGCGTCATGCGTCACCTGGATCAACCGCTCGGCCTTGCGGGCCAGATTACCGGCCACATACATGCGGCTCGAATCCCCAAACCAGCCATCCAGGATCACCGTCACGTCGATGTTCAGGATATCGCCGTCCTTCAGCGTCTTCGGCCCCGGGATTCCGTGGCAGACGACATGGTTGACGCTGATGCAGCTGGCATGGCGATAACCGCGATAGCCGATGGTGGCCGACACGGTGCCAAGCTCCACCACCCGCCGGGTGATGAAATCATCGATGGCCTCGGTCGTGACCCCGGGTTCGACCAGCGCCGCCACCTCGTCCAGAATCCGCGCCGCGACCTGTCCGGCCGCCTGCATTCCGGCGAAGTCGCTGGCCTCGTGAATCCGGATGCCGTCCTTGGTCAGCCTGCCGCGCGGATCGTCCACACCGCTACCCCTCATGCCGTGCCACCTCATTCGTGAATGGCCTCTAGATAGTAACAAATTCCCGCCTTGGCCAGACCTGCGGCCTTTCCGGCCCCCGGGCGCGGGCCTATACCTGTTCCAACCCGCGAAGGAGCCCGCCATGCCCAACCCCACCGCCGCAATTCTGGTCATCGGAGACGAGATCCTGTCGGGCCGCACCCGCGAGGGGAATGCCCATTATCTGGCCGGTGAGCTGACCCGCGCCGGCATCGACCTGCGCGAGATCCGGGTGGTGCCGGACGATCATGACGGCATCGCCGCTGCGGTGAATGCGCTGCGCGCCGCCCATGACCACCTCTTCACCTCGGGCGGCATCGGTCCCACCCATGACGACATCACCGCCGATGCCGTCGCCGCCGCCTTTGGCGTGCCGATCGACGTGCGCGCAGATGCCCGCGCGCTGATGGCCGCGCATTACGAGGCGCGGGGGGTGGAGTTCAACGCCGCGCGGATGCGGATGGCGCGGATCCCCGATGGCGCCGCGCTGATCGAGAACCCGGTGTCGATTGCCCCCGGCTTCACCCTTGGCAATGTGCATGTGATGGCCGGGGTGCCGAACGTGTTTCAGGCGATGGTCGCCTCGGTCCTGCCCACGCTGACTGGCGGGCAGCCGCTGCTGTCGCAATCGCTGCGGGTGATGCGCCCCGAAGGCGCGGTGGCCGAGGCGCTTGGCGCACTGGCGGCGGCCCATCCCGGCGTCAGCATCGGCTCCTACCCGTTCTCGCAGGACGGCACCTATGGCACCAGCCTCGTGGTGCGCGGTCCGGTGGCGGCAGAGGTCGATGCCGCCATGGCCGCGATGAGCGCCGCGTTCGCAGGCGCGCCGGAATGATCGACCTGCCGGGCGTGATGGACGCGACGTGGCCCGCGGCCGCCCTCCACCGTGCCGGCCCCTGGCTGGTGCGCGAGGGACAGGGCGGCGGCAAGCGCGTCTCTGCCGCCAGCGCCGGGGCGCCGTGGCAGCCCGCAGACATTGCGCTGGCTGAAGACACGCAAGCCTCCCTCGGCCAGCCCTCGCTGTTCCTGCTGCGCGAGGGCGAGGAGGCGCTGGATGCCGAGCTGGACGCCCGGGGCTACCGCATCGTGGACCCTGTCATCGCCTACGCCGCCCCCCTCGCACAGCTGACAACCGTTCCCGTCCCGCCCATCCGCGTCTTCCCCATCTGGCCGCCTCTGGCGATCCAGACCGACATCTGGGCCGAGGGCGGCATCGGGCCCGAGCGGCTGGCGGTGATGGCGCGCGCGTCGGACCGCACCTCACTTCTGGGGCGCATCAACGACCGCGCCGCGGGCAGCGCCTTCGTCGCGATGCACGGGGACACGGCGATGCTGCACGCCCTGCACATCCTGCCCGAACAGCAGCGGAACGGACTTGGTGCCCATATGATGCGCGCCGCTGCCTTCTGGGCGCAGGACCGGGGCGCGGTTAACCTGTCCTTGGTGGTCACGCGCGAGAATGCGCCTGCCTGCGCGCTCTATGCTTCCTTGGGGATGCAAATCGTGGGACAGTATCACTACCGAATGAAATGAGCCGCAAAGGCCAGAGCAGTGGACCCATCGCGCAGCCCGACAGCGCTTGACCTGATGGCCAGGCCGCTTCCCGCGGCGACGCCTGCCTGCTTTCTTGTCTCGGCCCGCCCCACTGCGCAAGGGCCGCGCGATGCCGGCGTCGGGAACATCGCCGCCGTGACCGACTTGTACGACATGACCACCCGCATCGCCTTGGCCACCGGAATGCACCCTGACCCCGACCATCACGGCGCGGCCCTATGATCCGCGCCGCCGCCCTGCTGGCGCTGGCGCTGGCACATCCGCTTGCAGCCGGCGCGCAATCCCTTGCAGCCCAGGGCGCGCCGCTGACCCTACCAGCCGCGGCGGAGCGCAGCGCCGAGCGGATCGAGGCGCTTGGAAGCCATGCGCTGCCGCTTGGCCCCTACATGGACGGTGCAGTGCGGATGCTGCCCGTCGAGGGCGCGATCAGCCAGAGTGCGTGGCGCCTGCATGCCCCCGGGGCCACCACGCTGCAACTGCTGGCGCCGCTGCGCGAGCAGCTGGATGCCACCGGCTTCACGCCACTTTATGAGTGCGAGGATGACATCTGCGGCGGCTTCGACTTCCGCTATGCCGCCGCGCTGCTGCCAGAGCCCGACATGCATCTCGATCTGGGCGACTACCGCTTCCTGTCGGCACAGAAGGGCGAGGGCGCGGCGGCAGAGTATCTGGAGCTGTGGGTCAGCCGGTCCAGCGAGCATGGCTTCGTGCAGATCACCCATATCCGGCCCGCCGATGCCGCGCCGCTGGCGGTGACCGGCTCTGCCAAGGCGCCCGCGGCATCCAGCCCCTTCAGCGATACCGCCAGCGACATCGCCAGCGCCCTTCAATCGTCGGGCGTGGTGGCGCTGGACGATCTGGACTTCGCGACCAACTCGTCGAACCTCGGCGACGGCACCTATGCCTCACTCGCCGACCTTGCCGCCTATCTTGCGGCGAATTCGGACCAGCGGATCACCCTTGTCGGCCATACGGACGCGGTGGGCAGCATCGACGCGAATATCACCCTGTCGCGCAGCCGTGCAGCCTCGGTGCTCGACAGGCTGGTCAGCTTGCATGGCACGGACCCGGCGCAGTTGGCGGCAGAGGGGGCGGGCTATCTGGCCCCGCGCGCCTCGAACCTGACGGATGAAGGGCGCGCCAGAAACAGAAGGGTCGAGGCCATGTTGACCCCGACCCAGTAGCGCCATTTTGGCGCGCGGGCGCACGGCGCCCAGTTTGGTTCACGGCGCGCGTGGCGCGCCGCCCTTGTTGAATTAGCAGAAGTTTGTCACCAGTTATCGGGGCCCTTGTCGGCAAAGGTCCGGGTCAGGAAATCGATGAAGGCGCGCACCTTCGGCTGGGTGAATCGCCCCGGCGGATAGACGGCATAGATCCCCAGCGTCTCCAGCGGCAGTTCCGGGATCGCATCCTCGACCTGCCCCCTGCGCATTGCCTCGGCATACAGGAACGACGGCAGATAGGCGATCCCCAGCCCCGACACCGCGGCGTTCAGCAGCGATTGCCCGTCATTCACCGTCAGCCAGCCTGCCGTCCGGACCTGCCGCTTCTCGCCCGAGGGGGCCGAGATGCGCCAGACGTTGGCGCTCGACTGGTTGGAGTAATGCAGCAGCTTGTGATCGTTGAGATCGTCGATCTTTTGCGGATGGCCGTATTTCTGGAAATACTCCGGCGCGCCGATCATCCGCTTGGCGGTATCGGTCAGCTTGCGGGCGCGCAGCGTGCTGTCCTCCAGCTCGCCGATGCGGATCGCCATGTCGAAGCCTTCGGAAATCAGCTCCACATAGCGGTTGTTCAGCACCATGTTGACGGTAATGTCTGGATATTCCTGCAGGAAATCGCCCAGAACGGGGGACAGCAGGTTCACCCCGAAATCGGTCGCCACCGAGATGCGCAGCAGGCCCGAGGGTGCCGATTGCATCGAGGTGACCAGCGCATCCGCCTCGCCCGCATCGTTCAGGACCCGCCGGGCCCGGTCGTAATAGGCCAGCCCGATTTCCGTCGGGCTGACACGGCGGGTGGTGCGGTTCAGCAGCCGTGCCCCCAGCCGCGCCTCCAAGGCAGACACATGCTTGGACACGGCGGATTTGGAGATCCCCATCTTCTTGGCCGCGTCGGTAAACCCCCCCTTGGTCCACCACCGTGGCGAAGGCCTCCATTTCGGTCAATCGGTCCATTGTGCACCTCTGCAAGACACTCGCTTGTGTCAGCCTGTATCGGTGCCAAATCGGGCAGGAATGCGGAGAGGGTCCGGCAAATGTCGGGTATTGTGACAGATCGTAAATGGGGTGGAAACGGTGCAGGGGGCGCGAGGGGGGCAGCGCTGCAAGGCGTTTCGTTTACATTACAGCATCTTGCGGGGCGAAGCTAACAAATTACATCAACGCCGCCAAACGCGCCGCCTGATCGATCGCCCGCTTTGCATCCAGCTCTGCCGCGACATCGGCGCCGCCGATGATATGGGCGGTTATGCCCGCGGCGCTGAGGTCGTCCAGCAGCCCGCGTTCGCTGTCTTGTCCTGCGCACAGCACGACGGTATCGGCCCCGATCAGCTCCGGCCGCTCGCGCGCCGCGCCGAAGCTGATCCACAGGCCCTCGGGCGTGATGCGTTCGTAGTTCACGCCGCCCAGCATGGTCACGCCCTTCGCCGCCAGCGCGGCGCGGTGGATCCAGCCCGTGGTCTTGCCCAAGCGGCGCCCGGGCTTTTCCGGTTTGCGTTGCAGCAGCGTCACCTGCCGCGCGGGCGGCGAAGGCTGCGGCGGCGCGAGGCCGCCGGGGCTGCTGGCCGGATCACCCACGCCCCATTCCTGCCGCCACTGGTCGGGGTGCAGGGTCAGGCTTTCGCCCTCCACCAGATACTCCGACACGTCGAAGCCGATGCCCCCCGCGCCGACCACGGCGACCCGCGCGCCCGCCGTCCCGCGCCCGGTCAGCAGATCCACATAGGATACGACCTGCGCCGCGCCCTCGACCGGGATGCCCGGATCGCGCGGGCGCACGCCCGTGGCCACGATCACCTCGTCATACCCCGTCAGCGCTGCCACATCCGCGCGCTGCCCCAGCCGCAGATCGACGCCGGAACGGTCCAGCATCACCGCGAACCAGTCGACCAGCCCGTGAAACTCTTCCTTGCCGGGCACCATCCGCGCCATGTTGAGTTGCCCGCCGATGCGGTCGGCCGATTCAAACAGCGCCACCGAATGCCCCCGCTGCGCCGCGATGATCGCCGCCGTCATCCCGGCAGGACCAGCGCCGACAACCGCGATCCTCTTGGGCGCCGGGGCCGGATCGTAGCGCAGCTGCGTTTCATGCCCCGCGCGAGGGTTCACGAGGCAGCTGGAGATCTTGCCGCTGAAGGTATGGTCGAGGCAGGCTTGGTTGCAGGCGATGCAGGGGGCAATCTCGGCCGCGCGGCCGGTGGCGGCCTTCACCACGAAATCGGCATCGGCCAGGAAGGGCCGCGCCAGGCTGACCATGTCGGCCACGCCCGCCGCCAGCAGCGCCTCGGCCACTTCGGGGCGGTTGATGCGGTTGGAGGTGATGACCGGGATCCCGACCTCGGGCCGCAGCCGCCCGGTCAGATGCGCGAAGGCCGCGCGGGGGACAGAGGTGGCGATGGTCGGCACCCGCGCCTCGTGCCAGCCGATGCCGGTGTTGAGGATCGAGGCCCCGGCCGTCTCGATGGCGCGGGCGAGCGTCACCACCTCATCCCAGGTCGATCCATCGGGGATCAGGTCGATCAGCGAGATGCGGTAGATCAGGATGAAATCGGGGCCGACAGCCTCGCGCACCCGCCGCACAACCTCCACCGGCAGGCGCATGCGGTTGGCGTAGCTGCCGCCCCACGCGTCCTCGCGCCGGTTGGTGTGGCGGACGAGGAACTGGTTCAGCAGGTACCCCTCGCTGCCCATCACCTCGACACCGTCATAGCCAGCCTCGCGGGCCCGGACGGCGGCGGTGACGATGTCGGCGATCTGCTTCTCGATCCCCGCCTCGTCCAGCGCGGCGGGCGGGAAGGGAGAGATCGGCGACTTGATCGCGCTGGCCGAAACGCAATCCTTGCCATAGGCATAGCGCCCGGCGTGCAGGATCTGCATGGCGATGCGCCCGCCCGCGGCATGCACCCGGTCCGTGACAATGCGGTGGTTGGTGATGTCTTCGGGGGTGAACAACCCTGCCGCGCCGGGGAACACCCCGCCCTCGCGGTTCGGGGCCATGCCGCCGGTGACCATCAGCGCCACACCGCCGCGGGCGCGTTCGGCGTAGAACTCCGCGACCCGGTTCCAGTCGCCGGTTTCTTCCAGCCCGGTATGCATGGACCCCATCAGCACCCGGTTCGGCAGCACCACATGGCCAAGGTCCAGCGGGGTGAACAGGTGCGGATAATCGGTCATGGCTGGCCCTCCCAAGCGTGCCGGGGGAGCATGGCGGCGCGGCGCGGCCAAGTCACGCCAAACGCGGCGTCACGGGCTTTAGCCCGCGGTCTGCACCACATGGCGGCGGAAGGCCTTCTTCAGCAGGTCAAGCTCTGCCCGCAGCAGGTCGACCTCGGCGCGGATGTCATCCTCCAGCGGCACGCCGGTGACGATGGTGAAATGCCCCAGCGTGTCGCCGCTGCCCTCGTCGCGGATCACGAAGCTCTGCACCCCGTCCGACAGCAGGTCGGCCGGGATCGGTACGCTGACGCGCCAGCGGCCAGGGCGGTCGGGGATCGACGCCAGCTCCACCCCCGGCAGCGCGGCTTCCAGATGCCAGACGGCCAGCCGCGGCTGCTCATCCGCCGCGGGGGCCTTGAGCACGCCTTCCCACTTGCCCCCGTGGATGCGCGTCTTGGTCAGGATCATCTCGCCCATAGCGCCCTCTTAAAGCTCTGCCCGCGGCCGGCGGCTGAAGGTGATGTCGCGCAGCACGATTTCATTCTGCTGCGGGCCTTCGAAGATCAGGTCCACCCAGGCGCGCTCCACCCGTTTTTCGTTCAGCTTGGTATAGGCGAGGTCGAACTCGACCATCACATGCGGGTCGTTCAGCGGCAGCTCGCGCACCACCTGTTCGGTGTTCGGCCCGTGCTTGACGTTCAGCCGCGCGAAGATCTCCACCGGCTTTTCCGTCTCGATCACCGCCTCCAGCCGCACCAGGTGCCGCAGCTTAAGCCCCTGCGCCGCAGCTTCCGGCAGGTCGATCACCAGGCTGAGGAACGAGCCGTCGAAATGGAACACGTCCATGCGCAGGCCGAAAGGGGCAAGGTCCGCCTCGCGCGTGTTGCGCACCTGGCGCAGGGTCAGCTCGCTTTCGCGGCAGTCATGGAACACGGTCAGCCCGCTGCCCAGCTGGGTGCGGGTTTCAACCCCGGCATGGCCGGCGGGATTGACGGGGCCGGACCACAGGTCAGGTCGCCAGGACCAGTCGGTGCCAAGCGGGGTGCGGATGGCGTTGGACCCGATCAGCGGCAGGGTCAGCCGGCCTTCAGCCACATGCAAAAGCCGGTCCAGCTCTCGCCGGATCTGGCGGGCGCGACCACGCAGGGCGCGCAGGCTGTCCAGGTCGATCTCTTCCGCCTCGGTCGCGGCCCTGCCCCAGCGGCGCAGCACGCGCCGATGCATGAGACGGTCGAACAGGGAGTCGATCTGGTCGCTCATTTTTCAATCCGGGCAGCGGCTTGGCGGCAGGGAATCGCACCGGGCCGTGGGGGTCGCCTTAGCATGGAAACGGTTAACGCAGATGGTTTCACGTCCGGCCGCAAAGGAAAAGCCCCCACGCGCTGCAATGCGGCACAAGTTAGGGATCTGACGGGCGCGACGGGTTGGCGGCCTGCATCCGCGCCACGAATGTGTCCAGCGCCGCGCGTGCGCCGCCCGGTGGCAGCGGACTGCCCGCCTCGGACAGCACCGAGAGCGTAACCATGCGCCCGCGCAGGGGCAGGATGGCGCGCCAGTATTCCGGATCGAGCGCCTGCCCCTCGGCGGCGGCCTGATCGGCGATGCGCAGGTAGAGCACGTCGCCGACCGACAGCGCCTCGAGCACCTGCACGCTGCCCGCGTCCCCGGCACGGCTGAGCGCGGCGCGGCCGGGTTCCGAGGTGAAGAAGGTGGCAAGGCCCGCGAAGCCTTCGGGGCCCAGCCCCTCGCCCGAGGCGCCGGGGGCGATGGTGGCGATCAGCACGGCCGGCGCGTCCTTGGGCGCCGCCCGGCCACCGCCAAGCGCCGCGCAGCTGCCCAGAAGGACGAACGCGCCCTCGGGCCCCTCGCGCGAGGCGCTGCGGTCCACGCAATAGCCCGGCGGCCCGGTGACGACGACGGCGCGGCCATCCACCGTCACCCGCAGCGGCGCGCCGCTTTGGGCGGAGGCGGGCGACGCCAGCGCCAGCAGGGCCGCAAGCAACAGGGCCGCGCCTTTCAGCACGGCCCTGAGACTGCAACTGCGGCGGTCATTGGTCCATATAGACATGCGTTTCGGCTTTGGTGCCGGGATGGGTGACGGCGCCATAGCGGGCCACGCCGACCAACTGCGCGTATTTCCACAGCGCGCCACTGGCATAGTCGTTCTTGCGCGGACCGGCCCAGACAGCCTTGCGCGCCGCCAGTTCCTCATCGCTGAGCGCGACGGAAATCTCGCCCTTGATCGCGTCGATGGTGATCATGTCGCCGTTCTTCAGCAGGGCAATCGGCCCGCCATGCGCCGCCTCGGGCCCGACATGGCCGATGCAGAAGCCCCGGGTCGCACCCGAGAAGCGGCCATCGGTGATCAGCGCCACCTTCTTGCCCATGCCCTGGCCCGAGAGCGCGGCAGTGGTGGACAGCATCTCGCGCATCCCCGGCCCGCCAGCGGGGCCCTCGTTGCGGATGACGATCACATCGCCTTCGGCATAGCCGCGGTTCTGCACCGCCTCGAACGCCTCTTCCTCGCACTCGAACACGCGTGCCGGGCCGGTGAAGACCTGCTGCTCGGGCGCCATGCCGGCGACCTTCACGATGGCCCCATCGGGCGCAAGGTTGCCGCGCAGGCCGACGACGCCGCCGGTGGCGGTGATCGGGGTGCTGATCGGGTAGATGACCTTGCCGTCCGCCTCACGCTCGATCAGGTCCAGCTCTTCGCCAAGCGCGCGACCAGAGGCGGTCATGCACTCTTCATGCAGCAGGCCGGCCTTGCGCAGTTCCTTCATCACCACCGGCACACCGCCAGCCTCGTAAAGATCCTTCGCCACATACTCGCCGCCCGGGCGCAGCGAGACAAAATAGGGCGTGTCGCGGAAGATGTCGCAGACGTCGAACAGGTCGAAATCGATCCCCGCCTCATGCGCGATGGCGGGCAGGTGCAACCCGGCATTGGTCGATCCGCCGGTGCAGGCCACGACGCGGGCGGCATTCTCCAGCGACTTGAGGGTGACGATGTCGCGGGCGCGGATGTTCTTTTCGATCAGGTGCATGATCGCCTGACCCGAGGCATCGCCATACTGGTCGCGCGACTCGTAGGGCGCGGGCGCCCCCGAGGAGTTCAGCAGTGCAAGGCCGATGGCTTCGGACACGCAGGCCATGGTGTTGGCGGTATATTGCCCGCCGCAGGCCCCGGCAGAGGGGCAGGCCACCCGCTCGAGGATCGCCAGTTCCGCATCGGTCATGTTGCCGGCGGCGTGCTGGCCGACCGCCTCGAACACGTCCTGCACCACGACGTCCTTGCCGTTCAGCCGGCCCGGCAGGATCGACCCGCCATAGATGAAGACCGAGGGGGTGTTCAGCCGCACCATGGCCATCATCATCCCCGGCAGCGACTTGTCGCAGCCGGCAAGGCCGACGATGGCGTCATAGCAATGGCCGCGCATGGTCAGCTCGACCGTGTCCGCAATCGCATCGCGGCTGGCGAGCGACGAGCGCATCCCCTCATGCCCCATGGCGATGCCATCGGTGACGGTGATGGTGGTGAACTCGCGCGGGGTGCCGCCGCCCTTCTTCACGCCCATCTTCACCGACTGTGCCTGACGGTTCAGCGCGATGTTGCAGGGCGCCGCCTCGTTCCAGCAGGTGGCAACGCCGACCCAGGGCTGGTGAATCTCTTCTTCCGTGATGCCCATCGCATAGAAGTAGCTGCGGTGCGGCGCGCGCTCCGGCCCTTCGGTGACATGGCGGCTGGGAAGCCGGGACTTGTCGAAACGGGTGTTCTTCATGGGGCTGTCCTCCCGGAATTGGCTGGGCCAAGGGAATAGTGTCCAGATCGGGCCGGGGCAAGGCAGGATTCTGCCGCAGCAGGCGCCCCAGCTTTGCGGAAATGTCGCGCGGCCCTGCTTTGGTGGGGGCAGGTCGCGGGTGGCGGCGCCATTTGGCCGGCTGCGGCCCATGCCTGCGATTGCATTTCCTGCCCTTGCCGCTTATTTCGGGGCGCAGCAAGGCAGACAGGTGGCCGGCAGACACACGGCCGAGCGGGAGCGCGCGATGAACTGGATCTCGAACTACGTCCGACCCAAGATCAACTCGCTGTTCTCTCGCCGCGAGGTGCCCGAGAACCTGTGGACCAAATGCCCCGAATGCGGGACCATGCTGTTCCACCGCGAGCTGGCCGACAACCTGAACGTCTGCACCAATTGCGAACATCACATGGGCATCACGCCCCGCGCCCGCTTTCACGCGCTGTTCGATGGCGGGATCTTCACCGAGGTGAAGGTGCCGGAACCGGTGATCGACCCGCTGCAATTCCGCGACCAGAAGAAATACCCCGACCGGATGCGCGGCGCGCAGAAGGCCACGGGCGAGAAAGAGGCGATGCTGGTGGCCGAGGGCGAGATTGCCCGCACGCCGGTGGTGGTCGCCGCGCAGGACTTCAGCTTCATGGCCGGCTCGATGGGCATGTATGTCGGCAACGCGATCATCGCCGCCGCGCAGCGCGCCGTGGCGCTCAAACGGCCGCTGGTGTTGTTCTCGGCCGCGGGCGGCGCGCGGATGCAGGAAGGGATCCTGAGCCTGATGCAGATGCCGCGCACGACCGTTGCCGTGCAGATGCTGAAGGAAGCGGGCCTGCCCTATATCGTGGTGCTGACCCATCCGACCACCGGCGGCGTAACCGCCAGCTATGCGATGCTGGGCGATGTGCATATTGCCGAGCCGAACGCGCTGATCTGCTTCGCCGGGCCGCGGGTGATCGAACAGACGATCCGTGAAAAGTTGCCCGAAGGCTTCCAGCGCGCCGAATACCTGCTGGATCACGGGATGCTGGACCGGGTGACCCACCGCAAGAAGCTGCGCGAGGAACTGGTCACGGTGCTGCGGATGCTGACCGGGCAGCCGCCCGCAGTGAAGGGCGACCTGCCCGCGCCCAAGCCCGAGGTGAAGGCCATCGCAGAACCCGTTCCGGCAGCCGCTATGGAACCGGCACCCGCTGTTAAGGCCGCAGACCCCAAGCCCGCCGCCAAACCGTGACGCGGCCCGCCGGATCCGACGCCATCCTCGCGCGGATGATGGCGCTGCATCCCAAGATCATCGACCTGACGCTGGACAGGGTCTGGCGCCTGCTCGGCGCGCTTGGCAACCCCGAGCAGCGCCTGCCGCCGGTGATCCATGTCGCCGGAACCAACGGCAAGGGCTCGACGCAGGCGATGATCCGGGCCGGGCTCGAATCGCGGGGGGAGAAGGTCCACGCCTATACCTCGCCGCATCTGGCCTGGTTCCATGAGCGCATCCGCATCGCCGGCCGGACCATCCCCGAGGCCGACCTGACCGCTCTGCTGGAGGAATGCTGGCGCGCCAATGACGGGCAGAACATCACCTTCTTCGAGATCACCACCTGCGCCGCCTTGCTGGGATTCGCCCGCACCCATGCCGACTGGACACTGCTGGAGGTGGGGCTTGGCGGGCGGCTGGATGCGACCAACGTGATTGAGGCGCCGCGGCTAACCATCATCACCCCGGTGTCGATCGACCATCAGCAATATCTGGGCGAAACACTGGCCGAGATCGCGGGCGAGAAGGCGGGCATCCTGAAACGCGGCGTCCCCTGCATCGTCGGCCCGCAGCAGGATGACGCGCTGGAGGTGATCGAGCGGCGGGCGGCAAGGCTGGGCGCGCCGCTGCTGGTGCATGGCCAGCACTGGCATGTGCAGGCAGAAGGAGGCCGGCTGGTCTATCAGGACGAGACCGGCCTTCTGGACCTGCCGCTGCCGAACCTGCCCGGCCCCCACCAGATCCACAATGCCGGGTCCGCGTTGGCCGCTTTGCGCCATCTGGGGGCCGATGAGGCGGCCTGCGAGGCAGCAGTGACCCGCGCCGACTGGCCCGCGCGCATGCAGCGCTTGCGCCGGGGCCCGCTGCCGATGGCGGCACCCGAGGCGGAGCTGTGGCTCGACGGTGGGCACAACCCCGCGGCGGGCGAGGCTCTGGCGGAAACGCTGGCGGCGATGCCGCGGCGGGCGACGCATCTGGTGGTGGGGATGCTGAACACTAAGGATATCGGCGGCTACCTGCGCCCGCTGGCTGCCCATGCCGACAGCCTGATCGCCGTGTCGATCCCCGGCGAGGCGAACACGCTGAGCGCCGAGGAAACCGAGGCCGCCGCCCATGCCGCCGGGCTGGCGGCGACCACCGCGCCCTCGGTGCTGGAGGCCGTGCAGCGGATCGTGGCGGCGGATGCCGGGGCGCGGGTGCTGATCTGCGGCTCGCTCTACCTCGCCGGCAGCATCCTGCGCGAGAACGGCTGAGGCAGCGCACAGGGCCGGGGCGCGGGCGCACAGGGCTGGCCGTTGTGGCGGCGGCCCCGCAGCCTTACCTTTGCGGCAACGCTGAACAGGAGGCATTCCCATGACCACCCAGATCGAACTCGGCCTCGACACCTTTGGCGATGTCACCGGAAACCCGGATGGCACGCTGCAATCCCATGCCGAAACCCTGCGCAATGTCGTCGCCGAGGCGGTGATCGCCGACCAGACCGGAGTCGACTTCATCGGCATCGGCGAGCATCACCGTGCCGACTTTGCCGTCTCGGCCCCGGAGATCGTGATGGCGGCGATTGCCGCCAAGACCCGGCGGCTGCGCATCGGCACCGCCGTGACCGTGCTGTCCTCGGATGATCCGGTGCGGCTGTTCCAGCGTTTCGCCACGCTGGATGCGCTGTCGGACGGGCGGGCAGAGCTGATCCTGGGGCGCGGGTCCTTCACCGAAAGCTTCCCGCTGTTCGGCTTTGCGATGCGCGATTACGAGGTGCTGTTCGAGGAGAAGCTGGACCTGCTGACCCGCCTGCTGCGCGATGAGAAGGTCAGCTGGCACGGCCGCACCCGGGCGGAGCTGAAGGCGCAGGTGGTCTATCCGCGCCCCGAGCGCCCCCTAAAGGCCTGGATCGGCGTCGGCGGCAGCCCGGAATCGGTGCTGCGCGCGGTCAGCCACGGCTTGCCGATGATGCTGGCGATCATCGGCGGCGATCCGGCGCGGTTCAAACCCTATGTCGATCTCTACCATCAGGCCTGGGAGCAGGTGGGCACCCCCGCCCTTCCCATCGGCGTGCATTCCCCCGGCCATGTCGGCCCCACCGATGCCGAGGCGCGCGCGCGGTTCTGGCCGGCCTACAAGGTGATGCATGACCTGATCGGCGGCTCGCGCGGTTGGGCCCCGCTGCGGATCCAGGATTTCGAGCGCGAGATCGACCATGGCTCGCTGTACGTCGGCAGCCCCGAGACGGTGGCGAAGAAGATCGCCGCCACGGTGCGCAAGCTGGGCGTGCAGCGGTTCGACCTGAAATATTCGGCAGGCCCGCAGCAACCGAGCGTGCTGCTGGACGGGGTCGAGCTTTACGGGACCAAGGTGATCCCGATGGTCCGCGACATGCTGGCCTGAACGCCACCGTTTCTAAAAACGGCCCCTGCCGTCACGCGGCGGCGGGGGCACCCACCACCCGCATATGCCGCGGGTTCACGCCAAAGGCGGCGCGATAGCGTTTGGCAAAATGCGAGGAGGACTGGAACCCGCAGGCCACCGCCACCTCGGTGATCGACAGTTCGGTCTGCATCAGCAGGCTATGCGCCTTGTCCAGCCGCAACCGCGCGTAGAAGGCCATCGGCGTCATCTTCACATAGCGGGTGAACAGCCGTTCGGTCTGGCGGATCGACATGCCCGCCGCCTCTGCGATCTCGGCCGCGGTCAGCGGCTGTTCCAGCGTCTGCTCCATGAAGCGCAGCACCTTCACCAGACGCGGATTGCGCATCCCGTAGCGCGATTGCAGCGACACGGTCTGATCCGATTGTGGGCTGCGCACGCCGTTGCAGACCATCAGGTCCGCCAGCCGCGCCGGCAGCTCGGCGCCATGATCGGCGGCGATCAGGTGCAGCATCATGTCTGCCGCCACCGCCCCGCCCGGTGCCGTCGGCCGGCGACCAAGGGTGAAGGCGGCGCGGGTGACGTTGATGCGCGGAAACTCCTCGGCGAAGGCATCGGCAAGCTCCCAATGCACCGCGCACTCCTCGCCCTCCAGCAGCCCCGCCCGCGCGAGGATATAGCTGCCCATGCACAGCGCGCCGATACGGGTGCCGCGCACCGCCTCGCGCCGCAATTGCCCCAGCAGCCGGTCGCTGGCCTGCCGCCGCGCCCCGCGCCCGCCGACCACGATCAGAGTTTCGCCCCGGCCCATCGGCTGCATCGGGCCATCGGCCAGAATGGTCATGCCGTTGGAGCAGGTGACCGGCCCGCCCGTTTCGCTCAGCAGCCGCCAGCCATAGGCGGGGCGGCCAAGCGCCTCATTCGCCACGCGCAGCGGCTCCAGCGCCGAGGCGAAGGCCAGATGGGTGAAGCCGTCCAGCAGCAGGAAGGCAAAGCGCGCCTCGCCGACTGGCTGAGGGCTGATCTTGCTGGCGGCGCGGATCGGGCTGTGGCTGGTCATGGGCACTCCGGGCAAGAGGGTGAAGCAAGAATGATTGTCGAAATCCGCCGCGCCGCACTGTATGGATGCGTCACCAGACCATCATGATTGCGTCACGCCCGTGAAACACACTCCGGAACCTGCCTCGGAACCCCGCCTGCGCGTCGGCATCATCCTCGCGCGCCGCTTTACCCTGTGTGCGCTGGCCAATTTCGTCGATGTGCTGCGCCTTGCCGCAGATGAGGGCGACCGATCCCGCCCGATTCTGTGCCGCTGGCGGCTGCTGTCGCAGGCGGGCGAGCCCATCGAGTCCAGCTGCGGGCTGAGCGTACAGCCCGAAGAGCGCCTCGGCGACCCGCGCCGCTTTGATTATATCGCGGTGATCGGGGGGCTGATCGATGAGAACCAGAGCCTGCATCCCGACCTGACCCGCTTCTTGCATCAGGCGGCCGCGGCACGCGTGCCGCTGATCGGAATCTGCACCGGCGCCTTCATCTTGCACCGCGCCGGGCTGATGCAGGGCTATCGCTGCTGCGTGAACTGGTTCCACCACGACGATTTCCGCGATGAGTTCGAGGGGCTGACCCCGGTGTCCGACCGCATCTTCGTGGTGGACCGCGACCGTATCACCTGTTCGGGCGGCGCCAGTTCGGCGCATCTGGCGGCGTTTCTGGTGGACCGTCACATCGGCGCGGCAGCGGCGCGCAAAAGCCTGGCGATCATGATCTTCGATGAGGCGATGGCCGCCGATCGCCCCCAGCCGGGCCTGCCGCTGGAGCTGACCACCGCCGACCCGCTGGTGAAGCGCGCCCTGCTGCGGATCCAGCAGGCGCTGGACACGCCCTTGCCGGTGGCGCGGCTGGCCGAGCAACTGGGCGTCAGCCGCCGCAAGCTGGAACGCCACTTCGCCGCCGCGCTGGATCTGACGCCAACCGAGGCGGCGCGGCGGATGCGGCTGTCGCAGGCGCGGCACCTGCTGGAGCGCGGGGATGTGCCTATCACCCAGATCGCACTGCAGACCGGGTTCTGCGATGCCTCGCACCTGATCCGGGTGTTCCGCGAGGCCGAGGGGCTGACGCCCGACGCCTGGCGCAAGGCGCGGCGCGCGGGCTGATCAGGCGCCCCAGCCCTCGCTCTGCATCTCGCGCAGGCGGCTGGCAGAGCGCACGAATTCGAAGCTGCCCTCGCCCTCGATATAGAGGTTCTCGGGGCTGGCCGCGGCCGAGCAGATCAGCCGCACCTTCGCCTCATAGAGCGCGTCGATCAGCGTCACGAAGCGCTTGGCCTCGTTGAAGTTCGACGACGACAGCAGCGGCACCTCCTCGACGATCAGTACCCGCACCGCGCCCGCGATCGCCAGATAATCGGCGGGGCCAAGCGGCTTGGCACACAGATCCCAGAAGCTGGCGCGCGCCACGCCCGACCGCGCATCGGGCAGCACCACGTCACGGCCCTTGACCTTCAGCACCAAGGGCCCCTCGCCGCCGCCGCCCGTCAGCTCCTGCCAGATCGCCTCGATGGCGCGCGACGCCTTGGCATCGGCGGGGCAGAAATAGACCGGCGTCCCGGCCAGCCGGTGCTGGCGGTAATCGGTCTCGCTCTCCAGCTCATGCACGTCCATGTTGTCTTCGATCAGCGCGATGAAAGGCAGGAACAGCGGCCGGTTCAGCCCGTCCTTGTACAGATCCTCCGGCACCCGGTTCGAGGTGGTGACGACGACCACCCCCATCTCGAACAGGTACTGGAACAGCCGCCCGACGATCATCGCATCGGCGATGTCGGTGATCTGCATCTCGTCAAAGCACAGCAGCTTGGCCTGTTCGGCGACGGCCACGGCCACCGGGCGGATCGCGTCCTGCACGCCGGTCTTGCGCACCTCATGCAGGCGGTTCTGGATTTCCTGCATGAAGGCGTGGAAATGCACCCGGCGCTTGGCGCTGATCGCCACATGTTCCATGAACAGGTCCATCAGCATCGACTTGCCGCGCCCGACCCCGCCCCAGAGGTAGAGCCCCTTGGGCGGCGCCGGCGGCTTGGCCAGAAAGCCGAACAGCCCGCGCTTGGGCGGCTCCGCCTCCAACGCCTCGCGCACCGCTTGCAGCAAAGGCAGGGCCGCGCGCTGCGCCGGGTCGGGGCGCAGGGTGCCGTCCTTGCACAGCCGGTCATAGATCTGGGTCAGCGTCTCTGTCATGCCGACCGAAATAGCGCGCAGGCCGGGGCAAGGGAAGCCGCGTCGGCCCCAGCACGAAACGCAATTGTGCCCGTCACAAAACGGAATTTGACGGCGGCACAATTTCCGGCACCTTGAGGCTCCGCAATCCGGAGTTTCCCCATGCAGGCGCGCACCCCGCTGTTCACATCCGTGCTGATCTCAGGCTGCGTGGTCATCATGCTCAGCTTCGCCATCCGCGCCAGTTTCGGCGTGTTCCAGCTGCCTATCGCCAATGAATTCGGCTGGCCGCGGGCCGATTTCTCGCTGGCCATCGCCATCCAGAACCTCGCCTGGGGCATCGGCCAGCCGATCTTCGGCGCGGTGGCCGAAAAGTTCGGCGACCGCCGCGCGATCATCGCCGGGGCGATCCTCTACGCCGCCGGGCTGGTGCTGTCTTCGCTGGCGGTGACGCCGCTGCAACATCAGCTGCTGGAGATCCTGGTGGGCTTCGGCATCGCCGGCACCGGGTTCGGGGTTATCCTGGCCGTCGTTGGCCGCGCCGCGAGTGCCGAGAACCGCTCGCTGGCGCTCGGCATCGCCACTGCGGCCGGTTCGGCCGGGCAGGTCTTCGGCGCCCCGGTGGCCGAGGCGCTGCTGTCGATCTACACATGGCAGACGGTGTTCGTGATCTTCGCGGGCGTGATCCTGTGCGTGATCTTCGCCCTGCCGTTCATGCGCTCCCCCGCCCCCGCCAGCAAGGCAGAGCTCGAGGAAAGCCTCGGATCAGTCCTGAACCGCGCCTTCCGCGACCCGTCCTTCATCCTGATCTTCGTCGGGTTCTTTTCCTGCGGCTATCAGCTGGGCTTCATCACCGCCCATTTCCCCGCCTTCGTGACCGAGATGTGCGGCGCCATCGACCCGTCGGGCACCCTCGCCTCGCTTGGCGTCTCCACGACCTCGGCGCTCGGGGCCATCGCCATCTCGGTGATCGGTCTCGCCAACATCGTCGGCACCATCACTGCGGGCTGGCTGGGGCGGCGGCATACCAAGAAATACCTGCTGGCCTGGATCTATGTCGGCCGCACCATCGCCTCGGCGGTCTTCATCCTGATGCCGATCACGCCGACCTCGGTGCTGCTGTTCTCGGTGGTGATGGGCTCGCTGTGGCTGGCGACAGTGCCGCTGACCTCGGGCCTCGTCGCGCATATCTACGGGCTGCGCTACATGGGCACGCTCTATGGCTTCGTGTTCCTCAGCCACCAGATCGGCAGCTTCATGGGCGTCTGGCTGGGCGGGCGACTGTACGACGCCTATGGCAATTACAACGCCGTGTGGTGGATCGGGGTCGGCGTCGGCGCCTTCTCGGCCATCGTGCATCTGCCGGTGCGCGAGCGGCCATTGGCGGCGCTGCCAGCCTGAGGCGCGGACAAAAGGAGAACGGGCGCGGTATGGTGGGGCTAGACTCGGCAATAGCAATGCCGGTAGCCTTATCTTGCGCTGGAATCACCTGGAGCCCCTAGCCCTAGACTGAAGCCAGTAGGCAATGCCCGGGAAGGAGGTGATTTAAGTGGCAAAAGCGACGCAGAAGATCGGGAGAAATGCCGGCACCGGTAAGTTCACAACGGTCAAGAAGGCACAACAGGCGCCCAAAACGCACGTTGTGGAAACGATCAAAAAGCCCAGCAAGTAACTAGGCTTCAGGGTGGCTATCTGTGAGAGGACCAGCCACCCTGTTTATTTCATACGGCCACATGCGATTCAAGTAAATCTTTCAACTGCTTAGGCAACGAAAATTGAGTCTCACTTCAATAACTTAGTTCCAGTTGAGAGCTATAGCCGCAGTACATTTTGTGCGCGGCTCACCGCCCCTGCCACGCCGCGAGGATGTATTTTGCCGTCATCAGGTCCAGATGCGCGCCGCCGCCGTTCTTGGACAGGGTGATCTCATCCTCGGACCCGCGGGCATAGGTGCCGGCGGGCAGGTCGTAGAAATCGGCAATCACGTCCGCGGGCGTGATGACGCCCTCCGCCAGCGGCTGCTTCAGCTCTCCGATATGGCCCATCGTGGTGGCGCGGGCATCGACGAAGATCCGTGCGCGGCGCAGGACCGCATCATCGGCCTCGCGCATGTCGGGGCGGTAGGCGCCGATCAGGTCGAGATGGGTGCCGGGTGACAGCCAGTCGCCATTGATCACCGGGGTGGTGGCCATGGTGGTGGTGGCGATGATCTCGGCGCGGGCGACCGCTTCGGGCAGGTCGGTCACGGCGGTGACCGGGGCGATGCCGGCAAAGGCCTCGGCCAGCGCATCGGCGGCGGTGGCGGTGCGGTTCCAGACCTCGAAACGCGCCTCGGGGAAGGCGGCGCCATAGGCCTCGATCATCGAGCGGGCGACGTTGCCGGCGCCGACGATCAGGATGCGGCGCGAGTCCGGGCGGGCGAGGCGGCGGGCGGCGAGCAGCGAGTCGCCCGCGGTCTTCCACTTGGTCACCAGATGGAAATCGACGATCGCCTCCAGCCTTCCATGCGCATCGTCAAACAGGTTCACCGCACCATTGACCATCGGGATGCCCGCGCCCGGATTGCCCGGCATCACCGTCGCGCCCTTGATCGCCAGCCCCAGCCCGTCGATCCAGGCAGAGCGGGTCAGCAGTGTGTCCTTGCCGCGGTAGAGGAAGGTGTCGGCCACCTCGGCGCGCGGCAGGGCGTGGCCGGCCGCGAGCGCATCCGTCAGGGCGATCCAGTCCAGATGCGCCTCTGCCTCGGGTCCGATGATCTGGGTCATGCTGCCTCCTCGGTGGTCAGGAAGCCCTCGGCGACCAGACGCGCGGCCCAGCCTTCGGGGCCGGTGAAATGGTGGGTCTGCCAGCCGCGCGCCTGCGCCGCCGCGATATTGTCAGCGCGGTCATCGGCAAAGATCAGCGCGGCGGGGGGCAGGCCGCAATCGGCCTCCACCGCGGCATAGATCGCGGGGTCGGGCTTGATCAGGCCCATGTGCCCGCTGACATAGGCGCGGTCGAACTCCGACAGGAAGTCATACTGCGTCTGCGCATAGGCGAAGCTGTCGATGCCGAAATTGGTCAGCGCGAAGACCGGCACGCCCTTCTCGCGCAGCTTGCGCAGCAGGCGGACGGAGTGGGGGATCGCCGGGCTGGCCATGTGGATCCAGTCGTCATGCCAACGGCGGATGGCGTCGCGCCATTCCGGGTACAGCTCGGCATGGGCGTAGATCGTGGCCTGGAACGGGGCGCCGCGGTCCACCTCATCATTCATCGCGTGCAGATCGACGGCGGCGAACATCCGGGCGCGCTCGGCCGGGTCCATCAGCGTGTCATAGTGCCGCTCGGGGTTCCATTCGATCAGCACATTGCCGATGTCGAAGACCACTGCCTCAGCTGTCATCTGCGCCCTCTTTGATCGCCGCCCGCAGCATCCGGTCCAGCGCATCGAGAAAACGGGAGCGGTCGGCCTTTGTAAAGCCCTTGCCCCCGCCCTGCCGGAACGGATCGGCGGCGCGCAGATCGGCCATCAGATCGCGTGTCGCCAGAACGTTGCCGATATTGGCCGGGGTCAGCGCCTCGCCATTGTGCTTCAGCACCCGCGCCCCCGCCGCCACGCATTTGGCGGCCAGCGGAATATCCCCGGTCACCACCACATCGCCGCGCCCCGCCCGCTCTGCGATCCAGATGTCCGCCAGATCGGGGCCATCGGGCACGAACACCATCTCCACCAGCGGATGCGGCGAGATGCGCAGGCCCCCGTTGGAGACGAGCAGCATCCGCACGCCAAGGCGTTCGGCCACCCGCAGCGCCTCGTCCTTCACCGGGCAGGCATCGGCGTCGATGTAGAGCGCGGTCATCAGCGCGCGTAGAGGTTTTCGGCGTGGAAGGCGACGTGATCGGCCATGAAGGTCGAGACGAAGTAATAGCTGTGGTCATAGCCCGGCTGCATCCGCATCTGGCCGGGCTGGCGGCGGGCCATCATCGCCTCGGCCAGCGCCTCGGGCTTCAAGAGGTGCAGGAACTGGTCCTTGGCGCCCTGGTCGATCAGCACCGGGCCGTCGAACCCCACGGCGCGCATCCGCAGGCTGGCGTCATGGTCGGCCCAGGTGCTCTCGTCGGGGCCGAGATAGGCCGCGAACTGCTTGCGGCCCCAGTCCGATGTTGTGGGGCTGGCAATCGGCGCAAAGGCCGAGACGGAGCGGAAGCGGCCCTGCAGCCGCATCGCCAGCGTCAGCGCGCCGTGGCCGCCCATGGAATGGCCGGTGATCGACTGGCGTTCATCATCCACCTCGAAATTCGCGGTCACGATGCGCGGCAGTTCGTCGGCGATATAGTCCCACATCTTGTAATGCTTGGCCCAGGGGTCCTGCACCGCGTTCAGGTAGAAGCCCGCGCCCTGGCCGAGGTCAAAGGCCTCGTCATCGGCCACGCCCTTGCCGCGGGGCGAGGTGTCGGGGAAGACCAGCGCCACCCCGTATTCCGCCGCCCATTGCTGCGCGCCGGCCTTCACCATCGCATTCTCATGGGTGCAGGTCAGGCCTGAGAGGTACCACAGCATCGGCACCGGATGCTCCTCTGCCTCTTCGGGCAGGAACAGGCCAAAGGTCATCTCGCAGCCGCAGGCCTCTGACTCGTGGGCATAGACGCCTTGCACGCCGCCGAAGCTCTTGTTTTCCGAAATCGTCCGCATGGTTCTGCTCCTAAGGTTTCAGACGCCCGTGACCCAGGCGATGACCGCGGGCACCGTGAGGATGCTGGCCGCGGTCGAGATCAGGATCGCGGCAGACACCCGTGCCTGCGCGACCCCGTAATGATGGGCGAGGATATAGACATTACCGGCAACCGGAAGCGCCGCCGCGGCGATCATCACGCCGGCGGCATAGGCGTCCACCTGAAACACCCACAGCGCCGCGACAGCGACCGCCGCCGGATGCAGCACCAGCTTGGCGAAGGACAGCCAGAGGGCCGGCGCCACCCGCTCCGCCGCGCGCCGCGCTGCCAGCGAGGCGCCGATGGCAAAGAGCGCGCCGGGCGTGGCAGCGGCGCCGAGGATCTGGGTGAACTCGTCCAGCGGCGCCGGCATCGGCAGGTGCAGGCCGGACCAGGCCAGCCCCGCCAGCATCGACATGATCATCGGGTTGCGCAGCAGGCCCATCGCCAGCGCGCCCAGAAGGGCGACCGAAACCCGCCCCTGACGCGCCCCAGTGACAAGCATGGTGACCAGCGTCGAGAACACGATCATGTCGATGGTCAGCACCATCAGCACCGGCCCCGCCGCCTGCACCCCCAGCAGCACCACCAGCATCGGCACACCCAGGAAGCCGGTATTGCCGGTCATGGCGGTATGTGCCTCCATCGCCGCGGGGGCCAGCGGCTCGCCGCGAAACCGGGCCACGGCCATCGCCAGCACCCAGACGACGGCCGATCCGCAGAGGTAGGCCAGCACGAATCCGGTATCGAAGATCTCGGCCAGCGACAGGTTGGCGGCAAAGCGGAACAGCATGGCCGACAGCGCGAAATAGAACACGAACTTCGTCAGCCAGGCCGTTGCTTCCTCGGGGAAAAAGCGGGTGCGGCCGGCGACCCAGCCAAGGCCGATCAACGCGAAGAAGGGCAGGGTTTTCAGGAATATCGCCAGCATCGCGCAAGGCGTAGCACGCCGCGCTGCCGCGTGCCATATGCGGCTGTGCGGCGGCCGGTTCTTCCGGCGCGATCAGGGGACTTGCCAGTGGCAAGTCACCCGCGTCGGTTGCCCGGAGGCGCAAGCCGCAGGGCAAGGGGGGTGCCGCCTACCCGGACGGTGCCAAATTCTGATGTGTCCGCCCCGGTGGGCACGAATGTGCCCGCCAAGGGGGGGCGGGCACATCAGAATTTCGTCGACGGCCGAAATTCTGAAAAAAGCTAGTGGCGGTGCCTACCCCGCCCCGATCAACGCCCCCGCGGCAAAAACCAGCGCGCCGCCCAGAACCACCTGGAAGGTCGCGCGCAGGAAGGGCGTGTCCATGAAGCGGTTCTGGATCCAGACAATGGCCCAGAGCTCGACGAAGACCACGATGAAGGCGATGATCGTCGCTGTCCAGAAGTCGGTGATCAGATAGGGCAGCGCGTGCCCCAGTCCGCCCAGCGTCGTCATCACGCCCGAAGCGAGGCCGCGCTTCCAAGGCGCACCGCGCCCCGACAGCACCCCGTCATCATGCGCGGCCTCGGTGAAGCCCATGCTGATCCCGGCACCGATCGACGCCGCAAGCCCCACAAGCAGCGTGGTATGCGGATCGCGGGTAGCGAAGGCAGTGGCGAAAATCGGCGCGAGGGTGGAAACCGACCCATCCATCAGCCCCGCCAGCCCCGGCTGCACCCAGGTCAGCAGGAATTGCCGATGTGCCACCTTGTCCTCGACCTCGCGCGCGTCCGGCTCCAGATGCTCGGCGGTCAGCGCATCGGCCTGAGCCTTGTGCCCGGCCTCAGCCGCCGCCAGATCCCCCAGCAGCTTGCGCGTGGCGGCATCGGTGCTGGCCTGCGCCGCGGCGGTGTAGAAGCGCGCCGCATCCTGCTCCATCGCCGAGGCTTCGGCGCGGATGCGGTCCAGCCCCAGCCCCTCGACCAGCCAGACCGGGCGGCGGGCGTAATAGCCCGCCACATGCTCACGTCGGATCAGCGGGATCACCTCGCCAAAGCGGGTGCGGAACGCCTCGATCAGCCGCTGGCGATGCTCATCCTCTTCCGCCGCCATCTCGTCAAAGACCGATGCCGAGGCGGGATAATCGGCGCGCAGGCCTTCGGCATAGCTGCGATAGATGCGCGCGTCGTCTTCCTCGGAAAAGATCGCCAGCGCAAGGATCTCACGCTCGCTGAGATCACTGAATTTTCGCCGCGAGGCAAGGCCGGGGATCATCGGGGGAACTCCTTGTTTAGAATGATTCCAATCTATCGCTCCGCTGCGGCGGCGGCAAGGTCACATGGTGCCGCAGACGAGAAAATGAACTGATCGGTTCATTTTCTGGCTTGCGAATCTGAACCGATAGGTTTAGATCATCCTTATCTGAACCGATCAGTTCAGTTTCAATCTTGGAGCTAACCCATGAAACGCCTTGCTCTTGCTGCCGCCCTTGTCCTGACCACTCTATCGGCCCTCCCCGCTGCCGCCGGATCCATCGGCTTCGACCTGCCGCGGCTCGACTTCCCCGCGCCGACCACGGACGGGCACACCACCCGTGGCGACCAATCCCCCGCCACCGAGGCGACTCGCTGACCCTACGCCCCCCACTGCGCCCTGAGGCCGGGCCGCCTTGCTGTTCGCCGCGCGCTGCGTCTATGATCGCCAGCGCAGGGAAGGATGGCTCCATGGCCGACGGGCAGGAAATCAAGAGAGGCCGCAAGTTCGATCAGGTGCTGGACGGCGCCCGAACGGTCTTTCTGCGCGACGGGTTCGAAGGCGCCAGCGTCGATGACATCGCGCGCGAGGCGGGCGTGTCCAAGGCCACGCTCTACAGCTACTTCCCGGACAAGCGCCTGCTGTTCATGGAAGTGGCCAAATGCGAATGCGCCCGCCAGGCCGATGAGGCGATGGAGGTGCTGGACCTGACCGCGGCGCCCGAAACCGTGCTGCGCGGTGCGGCTGAACGCATCGTGGCCTTCATCTCATCCGAGTTCGGGCAGCGGGTGTTCCGCATCTGCGTGGCCGAGGGCGACCGCTTCCCGCAGCTTGGCCCGCAATTCTACTGCTCGGGCCCGCAGCTGGTCCGCGACCGGCTGGCCCGTTACCTGCGGCTGGCGACAGACCGCGGACAGCTGCGCATTGACGATATCGAGCTGGCGGCGGAGCAATTCGCCGAGCTGTGCAAGGCTGGCATCCATGACCGGATGATCTATGGCATCGGCGAGGCCGGCACCCCCGCCGACGCCCGCCGCACCATCGACGGCGCGGTGGAGATGTTCATGGCGCGCTACGGGGTGAAGTGAGCCCTACGCAAGATCGCGGGCCAGCAGCGTGTTGCCGGGGCCCTGCTTCACCTCGAACCGGCCGGTCTTCTTCACCAGATCGCTGAACTTCGACGCGCCATAGCTGCGCACGTCGAAGTCCGGGTTCGCTTGCGTGATGAACTGCCCGATCGGCCCCAGCGAATACCACTCGCCATCGGGATCGATCGCCCGCATCGCTGCGATGATCAGCGGGATCGCCATCGCCGGCGCTTCCTTGCCGCGCCGCGCCGGCTCGCCCTGCCGCACCGCGGGGGCGGCGTCGCCCTGGGCTTCGGCGGGCTCGGGCGCGGCGTCATCGGCGCCAAGGTTCTCCACATAGATGAAGCGCTTGCAGGCCATGCGGAAGGCCTCGGGCGTCTTCTTCTCACCGATGCCATAGACATCCAGCCCCTGCTCGCGGATCCGCGCCGCCAGCCGGGTGAAATCGCTGTCAGAGCTGACCAGCACGAACCCGTCGAACAGCCGCGAATGCAGGAAATCCATCGCGGCGATCACCAGCCCGATATCCGAGGCGTTCTTGCCCTTGGTGTTGGAAAACTGCTGGTCGGCGACCAGACCCAACGCCGCGACCTTCTCGGCCCAACGGTTCAGCCGCACCGCCGACCAGTCGCCATAGATCCGCCGGACCGAGGCTTCGCCAAGGCTCGCGACCTCATCGAAGATCGCGCCGGCATAGTGGGCGGGCACGTTGTCCGCGTCGATCAGCACACAAAGGCGGGGGGCGCGGTGGTCAGCCATCATTCGGTCTCCTGACATGGGATCATGTCGTTCGGTTTTTGACATGGGATCATGTCGCTGGGGGCCGGTGCGGCCCGCACGTCTGTCATCGGTCAACCCGGGTGGAAGGACAAGACCCGTCCGCCCCGGGGGTAGGTCAATACACCACCACGCTGCGGATGCTCTCGCCCGAATGCATCAGGTCGAAGCCCTTGTTGATGTCCTCGAGGCTGAGGGTATGGGTGATCATCGGGTCGATCTCGATCTTGCCGTCCATGTACCAGTCCACGATCTGCGGCACGTCGGTGCGCCCGCGCGCGCCGCCGAAGGCCGTGCCTTTCCACACCCGCCCCGTCACCAGCTGGAACGGCCGCGTCTGGATCTCGGCCCCGGCGGGCGCCACGCCGATCACCACCGACACGCCCCAGCCGCGATGGGTGCATTCCAGCGCGTCGCGCATCACCTTGACGTTGCCGGTGCAGTCGAAGCTGTAATCCGCGCCGCCGATCTGGTCGAAGGGGGTCTTGGTCAGGTTCACGATATGGGGGACGATGGAGCCCTCGATCTCCTTGGGGTTCACGAAATGGGTCATGCCGAAGCGGCGGCCCCACTCTTCCTTGTCGTTGTTCAGATCGACCCCGATGATCATGTCGGCGCCCGCCAGCCGCAGGCCCTGGATCACGTTCAGCCCGATGCCGCCGAGGCCGAAGACCACGGCCTTGGCGCCAATCTCCACCTTCGCCGTGTTGATCACCGCGCCGATGCCGGTGGTCACGCCGCAGCCGATATAGCAGATCTTGTCGAAGGGCGCGTCGGGGCGGACCTTGGCAAGCGCAATCTCCGGCACCACCGTGTGGTTGGCGAAGGTCGAGCAGCCCATGTAATGGTGGATCGGGGTGCCATCGAGCATGGAAAACCGCGTGGTCCCGTCCGGCAGCAGCCCCTGGCCCTGGGTCGAGCGGATCGCCGTGCAGAGGTTGGTCTTCTGGCTGAGGCAGCTCGGGCATTGCCGGCATTCGGGCGTATAGAGCGGGATGACATGGTCGCCCGGCTTCAGCGTGGTCACCCCGGGGCCGCATTCCAGCACGATCCCCGCGCCCTCATGGCCGAGGATCGCCGGGAACAGCCCCTCCGGATCCGCGCCCGACAGGGTGAACTCGTCGGTGTGGCAGATCCCCGTCGCCTTGATCTCCACCAGAACCTCGCCGGCCTTCGGCCCTTCAAGGTTCACCTCCATGATCTCCAGCGGTTGTCCCGCTGCAACGGCAACCGCGGCGCGCGTTCTCATGTCT
>NZ_JAUYTT010000003.1 GCF_030695035.1 Frigidibacter sp. | reverse complement strand
CGCCCCAATGACTGAGAAGATGGGGTGGATGCCGCTCTCCCCCGACGGCATCGCAATGTGCCAAGCTTGTGGTGTCGAAAACACAAGTAAGGACAGGAGAGGGCATCCATGGAAGAAGTTACCATCATCGGCATCGATCTGGCAAAGAACGTGTTCCAGCTGCACGGGGCCGCGGCGGACGGGCGGCCCGTATTTCGCAAGAAGCTCACGCGTCTGCAGTTTCAGCGGTTCATGGCAGCGCAGCCGCCGCGCACGGTGGCCATGGAAGCCTGTCCGAGCTCGCATTACTGGGCACGGGAACTGGCGAAGCTCGGCCACTCCGTGAAGGTGATCTCGCCACAATACGTCACGCCGTACGTCAAGAGGCAGAAAAACGATGCAGCCGACGCGGAAGCAATCGCCGAGGCCGCGACCCGCCCTCACATGCGCTTCGTCGAACCCAAAAGCGCCGAGCAGCAGGCCCGCGCCGTGGTGTTCCGCGTCCGCCAGAAGGTCATCGCGCAGCGCATCGAATTGGTGAACGCACTGCGTTCGCATCTTTACGAGTTCGGCTACATCGCGCCGGTCGGCCTGCAGCATCTGCCGAAGCTGGTCGCGGTGCTGGAGGACGAGACCAGCGATCTGCCCCGACCCGCGCGGATCGCCTGCCGTGGCATCCTGCGCCAGATCGAGAGTCTTGGCGCCGAGATCGCCGCGCTTGATGCCCAGATTGCGGAGCTGTCGAAGGAAAGCCGCTGGGCCAGGCTGCTGCAGACAATGCCCGGGGTCGGTCCGATCACCGCCATGGCCATCGAGTCCTTTGCACCGCCCATGGAAACCTTCAGACGCGGGCGCGACTTTGCGGCCTGGCTCGGCCTTGTGCCACGACAGAGCTCGTCCGGTGGCAAGGCGCGATTGGGCAAGGTGTCGAAGGCCGGCCAGCACGACATCCGGCGATTGCTAGTGGTCGGCGCCATGGCCGCGACGGTGGGCGCCTGTCGGCGCGGCATCCCCAATGACACATGGCTGGGAAAGCTGATGCTCAGAAAACCGCGCATCCTCGTGGCCATCGCGCTCGCCAACAAGATGGCGCGGCGCATCTGGGCGATGCTGACGAAAGGCGAAAGTTACCGAGATCCGGCCCTGGCGGCGGCGTAAGCCCGCTGCCGGTTCGCCGGATATCGGGGATGTGAGGAAGGCATGAGCTGAATGGACAACTGATCGACCGGATCGGGGCAGGGAAAACCAGCGAGACGCGTAGGGCTTCGAGCCCGGTGAGAAGTCTTGGACCCGGCCCGCGAACCACCATCCCGGCCCGCGGCGCATGTGAAGAGCCGCATCTCAGAGGCCTGACACAAGCGCGCACTCGATCACACGTTCAAGAGGTTCACGATGTCCTTGCATTCCGAGCGGCATCCACACAAGCGCGTCTCCGTGCGGCTCTCCGCTGTCGGCGGGCGCCAGGTGCGTGCCGAGCT
>NZ_JAUYTT010000012.1 GCF_030695035.1 Frigidibacter sp. | reverse complement strand
ACCATTACATGGGCTGCTCGACCTTCGCCAACCACACGGTGGTGCCGGAGATTGCGCTGGCCAAGGTCCGCCCCGACGCGCCCTTCGACAAGATCTGCTATATCGGCTGCGGCGTCACCACCGGCATCGGCGCGGTGATCAACACGGCGAAGGTGGAGATTGGCGCGAAGGCCGTGGTCTTCGGCCTCGGCGGCATCGGGCTGAACGTGATCCAGGGCCTGCGGCTGGCGGGCGCCGACATGATCATCGGCGTCGATCTGAACAACGACAAGGAAGAGTGGGGCCGCCGCTTCGGCATGACCCATTTCGTGAACCCCAAGGAGATCGAGGGCTCCATCGTCCCCCATATCGTGAACCTGACCAAGACCCCCTTCGACCAGATCGGCGGGGCCGATTACAGCTTCGACTGCACCGGGAATGTGAAGGTGATGCGCGACGCGCTGGAATGCACCCACCGGGGCTGGGGCGTGTCGGTGGTGATCGGCGTGGCGCCGGCGGGGGCCGAGATCCAGACGCGGCCGTTCCAGCTGGTCACCGGGCGGGTCTGGAAGGGCACGGCCTTTGGCGGCGCGCGGGGCCGGACCGACGTGCCGCAGATCGTCGACTGGTACATGGACGGCAAGATCGAGATCGACCCGATGATCACGCATACGCTGAGCCTTGAAGACATCAACAAGGGGTTCGATCTGATGCATTCGGGCGAGAGCATCCGCAGCGTGGTGGTGTATTGACCGGGATGGAAATCCTGTCCGAAACCGGCGCCTTCGGCGGCGTCCAGGGCGTCTATCGCCACGCCTCGGACGCCTGCGCTTGCGACATGACCTTCGCGGTCTACCTGCCGCCGGCCGCCAGGGCCGGGCCGGTTCCGGTACTGTGGTACCTGTCCGGCCTGACCTGCACGCATGAGAATGCGATGACCAAGGCTGGCGCCCAAGGCTGGGCCGCCGAACAGGGGATCGCGCTGATCTTCCCCGACACCTCGCCCCGCGGCGAGGGCGTCGCCAATGACGAGGCCTATGATCTGGGGCAGGGCGCGGGCTTCTACGTCAACGCCACCGAAGCCCCCTGGGCCCCGCATTTCCGCATGTGGGACTATGTGGTCAAGGAACTGCCGGACCTTGTGTTCGACCGCTTCCCGCTGGACCGGGCGCGGCAGGGCATCACCGGCCATTCGATGGGTGGGCACGGCGCGCTGACCATCGCCATGACCCATCCTGAAACCTATCGCTCGCTGTCCGCCATCTCGCCCATCGCACACCCGGCGGCCTCGGACTGGGGCCGCAAGCAGTTCACGGCCTACCTGGGGACCGATGAGGCGGCCTGGGCCCCGCATGACGCGACCCTGCTGATGCGGGATCGCGGCTATCCCGGGCCGGTGCTGATCGATCAGGGCGCGTCGGACCAGTTCCTGAAGCTGCTGACGCCGCAGGCGCTGATCGAGGCGGCGGCGGTCCGCGGCCAGCCAACCGAGTTCCGGATGCTGGCGGGCTATGACCACAGCTATTTCTACGTCTCCAGCGTGATGGAACACCATGTCCGCTGGCACGCGGCACAACTGGCGCTTGCCCCCGCGGCCTGACGCAGCCCCCTCAACCTCAGCGCGGCCGCACCCTGCGGCCCGCTTTGGCGTGCCCACCTATGGCCCCCGCCGCCCACACTCATACTTTGGGTTGAAACTCTGCCAACTTCGTTGACTCGCCCAAGGCCGGATCGCCAATAATAAGAGCACAATAAGAAGCCTGCCCGCGTTTGCCTCACTCGCAACCCAGCGGCCCGGCCAGCCCGATTGCCTGCAGCCACTGGCTGCGCGCCCATTTTTCAGTCTTCAGGGAGGAAGCACATGAAAAGGTTTACCATCAGTGTTGTCGCCACATTGCTGCTTGGCACGGCCCCGGCCCTCGCCAATGACAGCGTGCTTGCGGCGACCGGCGATTCAAAGCAGTGGGCGGCGCAGCTTGGCGACTATGCCGGCACCCGCTATTCGGAACTCGACCAGATCACCAACGAGAATGTCGGTGACCTGCAGGTCGCCTGGACCTTCTCGACCGGCGTTCTGCGCGGCCATGAAGGCGCGCCGCTGGTGATCGGCGACATCATGTATGTCCACACCCCGTTCCCGAACAATGTCTATGCGCTGGACCTGAACAATGACGGCAAGATCCTGTGGCGCTATGCCCCGCAGCAAAATGCCGACGTGATCGGCGTGATGTGCTGCGATACCGTCTATCGCGGCCTTGCCTATTCTGACGACACCATCTTCCTGCATCAGGCCGATACCACGCTGGTCGCGCTCGATGCCAAGACCGGCGACGTGAAGTGGAGCGTCGTGAACGGCGATCCGGCCAAGGGTGAGACCAACACGGCGACCGTGCTTCCGGTCAAGGATAAGGTCCTGGTCGGCATCTCGGGCGGCGAATACGGCGTGCGCGGCCACCTGACCGCCTACAACATCTCGGACGGCTCGATGGCCTGGCGCGCCTATTCCACCGGCCCGGACGAAGAGATGCTGGTCGATCCCGAGAACACGATGGTTCTGGGCAAGCCCGTCGGCGCGAACTCCTCGCTCGACAGCTGGGAAGGGGATCAGTGGCAGATCGGCGGCGGTACCACCTGGGGCTGGACCACTTATGACCCCGAGCTGAACCTGATCTATTACGGCACCGGCAACCCCTCGACCTGGAACCCCTCGCAGCGTCCGGGCGACAACAAGTGGTCGATGACCATCATGGCACGGGATGCCGATACCGGCGTCGCCAAGTGGATGTACCAGAAGACCCCGCATGACGAGTGGGACTTCGACGGCGTGAACGAGAACATCCTCGTCGAGCAGGAAATCGACGGGCAAATGCGCAAGCTGCTGGTCAACTTCGACCGGAACGGCTTTGCCTACACGCTCGACCGCGAAACCGGCGAGCTGCTGGTGGCCGAGAAGTATGACCCCGCGGTGAACTGGGCCACCCATGTCGAGATGGACCCGGCGTCCGACCAATATGGCCGCCCGCAGGTCGTGGCCGAATACTCGACCGAGCAGAACGGCGAGGATGTGAACTCTACCGGCATCTGCCCTGCGGCCCTTGGGTCCAAGGACCAGCAGCCCTCGACCTACTCGCCCAAGACCGGTCTCTTCTACGTGCCGACCAACCATGTCTGCATGGATTACGAACCCTTCCGCGTCAGCTATTCGGCCGGTCAGCCCTATGTCGGTGCGACGCTGTCGATGTTCCCGGCGCCGGGCAGCCATGGCGGCATGGGCAACTTTATCGCCTGGGACGCCGTTGCCGGCGAGATCAAGTGGTCGCTGCCGGAACAGTTCTCGGTCTGGTCGGGCGCAATGGCCACTGCGGGTGACGTGGTGTTCTACGGCACGCTTGAGGGCTACCTGAAGGCGGTCGATGCCAATACCGGCGAGGAGCTTTACAAGTTCAAGACGCCCTCGGGGATCATCGGCTACGTGATGACCTACGAACATGGTGGCAAGCAGTATATCGGCGTGCTGTCGGGTGTCGGTGGTTGGGCGGGCATCGGCCTCGCGGCGGGCTTGACGAACTCCAATGACGGGCTCGGGGCCGTGGGCGGCTATGCGGCGCTGTCGGATTACACTGCGCTTGGGGGTCAGCTGACGGTTTTTGCGATCCCGGACTGACGGATCGCCCTTGCACCAGAATGTGAACGCCGCCCCGAGATCCGGGGCGGCGTTTTTCGTTGTCCGGGCAGGGGCTTGCGTGGCGATCCTCACCCAATCTCTCAAGAAGCCAGACTAAAGTGCTAGTCCGCCGCCGGTGACAGCCGATCCCGGCCCGACTAACCTTGCCAGGAACTCTTTGGGAGGAGAGCCCTGCATGAAACTCACTGTGCCGATTCTGGCGCTGTCGCTGCTGCCCTTTGCGGCGCTGGCGGCCGACGCGCCTGCCGTTGATGTTGCCGTTGCGTCCGAGGACGGGATCCGCGCCTTCAACGCCGAGGAAATCCCGACATACAACATCGCTGCCGATGGCACGCTCGACTGGCCGACCTTCTCGGGCTACCGGCGCTATCACGCGGAATGCCATGTCTGCCACGGCCCCGATGGCGAGGGGTCGAGCTATGCCCCGGCGCTGAAGGACTCGGCGCTGCGCATGGACTATTACGACTTCGTCGGCGTCGTTGCTGCCGGGCGCCAGAAGGTCGGGGCCTCCGAAAACTCGGTGATGCCGTCCTTTGGCACCAACCCCAATGTCATGTGCTACCTTGATGACATCTATATCTATCTGCGCGCCCGCGGCACGGATGCGGTAGAGCGCGGCCGCCCGGCCAAGCGCGCCGACAAGTCCGAGGCCTTTGCCGCGGCCGAAGCCGCCTGCATGGACGGATGATGGGCAGGGTGCGGGCCTCCGCGCTGGCCATTGCGCTGGCGATTGCGGCTGCGCCGGGCTCGGCGCAGGTTGCCGATCTGGTGGACCGCACCGCCTTTCGCGTCTGCGCCGATCCGGGCAACGCGCCGCTGTCGCATCAGGATGGCTCGGGGTTCGAGAACAAGCTGGCGGCGATGTTCGGGGAAAAGCTGGGGGTGCCGGTCAGCTATGTCTGGTTCCCGCAGGTCACCGGCTTTGTCCGCAAGACCCTGCAGGCCGGGCGCTGCGATGTGGTGATCGGTTACGCGCAGGGCGATGAGATGGTGCTGAACACCAACCATTACTACGTCTCGACCCATGTGCTGATCGCGCGGGCGGATAGCGATCTGGCCGATGTCGATACGTTGACGGACGCGCGGCTGCTGGACAAGCGCATCGGTGTGGTGGCCGGCACGCCGCCCGCGACGCATCTGGCGCGGAACGGGCTGATCGGCAAGGCCAAGGGCTATGACCTGGTGGTGGACCGGCGGGTGGAGAATCCGGCGGGTGACATGCTGGCGGATCTGCAGGCGGGCGAGATCGACCTAGCGATCCTCTGGGGGCCGATCGGCGGGCCGCTGACCAAGGGCAATGATGCGCTGGTGGTGACGCCGCTGCTGAAGGAAGAGGCGACGCCGCGGCTGTTCTACCGCATCACCATGGGCGTGCGCGCCGGCGAGGATGTGTGGAAGCGCGAGTTGAACTCGCTGATCCGCCGCAACCAGGCCGAGATCGACGCGATCCTGATCGAGGCGGGGGTGCCGCTGGTCGATGACTACGGGATCAAGCTGAAACCGGCAGGCTAGGGTGAGCCTCCGATGAAGCTGCCAAAGCCGCGCGGGCCTTCGGGCAGGGCAACCTCGTCCAGAAGGGCGAGGCTTTGCGCATCGAGGATGCTGAGCGTGTCGGAGAACCAGTTCGCCACCAGGATGCGCCGCCCGTCGGCGGTGGCGGCGATGCCTTCGGGGTATTCGCCGACCGTCACCGTCGCCTGCACCTCAAGGCTGCCCGCGTCGAACACACTGACGCTTTCGCCATATTGGTTGGTGACGAAGCCCTTGCCGCCCGCGAAGGCGATGGCATAGGGCCGCTCACCCACCGGAATCGTGGCGATCAGGCTGCGGGTGGCCAGATCGACGACCGACACGGTATTGCCCATCACATCGGCGGTGAAGGCGCGCCCGCCGTGCAGGGTGATGCCGAAGGGATGCACCCCGACCGCCACCTGGGCCAAGGCTGCCCCGGTGGCCGTGTCGATCAGGCTGAGGCTGTCCGCATCCCGCTCTGCCGTGACCAGCAGCGCGCCATCCTCGCTGACCGCGATGCCGGATGGGGCGGGGCCGGTGGCGAAACGGCGCAGGATCTCGCCCGTCGCCGGGTCGATCTCCAGCAGCTGGGCGGCCTGCCAGTCCGAGACATAGACCAGCCCCGAGGCGGGGTTGGCCGCGACCCCGAAGGGCGCGCCGGGCAGGTCCATCACCCGCAGCGTCTGGGCGGTCAAAAGGTCCAGCACATGCAGCCGCCCCGGCTCGACCGCGACGACATAGGCGCGGCCGCGGGGCCCGTCCACGGCGACCGCCGCCGGCTTGCCGGGCAGCGGCACCGTGGCGCGAATGCTGCCGGTGCCCGCGTCAAGGAAGCTGACCGCCCCGGCGTTCTGCGACGGGATCACCGCCACCTCTTGCGCCGCTGCGGCGGTTGCGGACAAGGCCAGCAGCAACACGCAAAGCCGGGTCACTCCGCCGCGCCGAACTGCTCTACCAGCGCAGCAAAGCCCGCCTGATAGACCGCGTTCACCGCCGCAATCGCCGCCTCGTCATTCAGCTCGGGCGGCGGGTCGTTGTTCGGAAAGCCGCGGTAGAAGGCACCGCGCCATTCGACCAGCGCCTTGCCGCCCGCATCCTTCACCGTCAGATGCGAGGAATAGTTGCTGACCGGCAGCGCCGCCACATTGTCCACCGTCATCCGGTAGGAGTAGCTGCGCTTGGCGGCGTCGAACTTGGTCAGCTCCTCGCTCAGCGTCTCGCCGCCCTGCAGGGTCAGCACACGGACCACGCCGATCTCGGCGCCTTCGGGGGCCTCGGTCGCGGTGATGGCGGGGTGCCAGCTCATGTCGGCAAAATCGCCGATCACCGCCCAGACCTCATCGGGCGTGGCGTTGAGGGTAACCTCCTGCGTGGTCTTCTGCCGCGAGGGGCCATGAGCCTCGGCCGGCGGGGCTGCCAGCGAGAGCCCTGCGAAAAGGGCGATTCCGGCCACCAGTGCCCGAAGGGTATTGCGCATCCTGTCTCCTCCATTCCAGGGGCGCCTTGAGCCTGCCCCGATGGGGCCAACGATACGGGCGCGCGGGGCACCGGCAATCAAACCAAAGTATGACTGCCTTTGTTTTCAGGCACTTATTTTCTTCTTATCAGAACAAAGCGTTTTGCCGGGCCACGCCGCCATGCCCCAATGTCGGCAGGGGAGGACGTGATGGGAAAGACTGGCTTGAGACTGGCCGGCGCGCTGCTGGCAACTGTGGCGTTTTGTTCGCAGGCGCAGGCGCAGACCGAATACCGCGCTGCGGTGCTGCGGGTGGATACGCCCGGCCCGATGCCGATTTCCCGGCTGGACCTGCCGCCGGATGACCTGGGCTTTGCGGGCGGGGCGCTGGCGACCGCCGACAATGCCACCACCGGCAGCTTCATGAAGCAGACCTTTGTCACCGAGGATGTGCTGGCGACGCCCGAGACCGCCGAGGCCGAGATGCAGCGGCTGCTGGACGGCGGCATCCGCTTCGTCGTGGTGCTGGCGGATGAGGCGATGACGGTGCGGCTGGCCGATCTGGCGGGCGACAGGGCTCTGCTGTTCAACGCGGGCGCCAGCGGCGACGTGCTGCGCAATGCCGACTGCCGCGCCAACCTGCTGCACACCGCGCCGTCGGATGCGATGCTGGCCGATGCGCTGGCGCAGTTCCTGATCTGGAAGCGGTGGGACGAATGGTTCCTGATCGAGGGCAGCCACCCCGAGGATACCGCGCTGGCCGAGGCCTACCGCCGCGCCGCGAAGAAGTTCGGCGCCAAGATTGTCGAGGAGCGGGTGTTCGAGGACACCGGCGGCGCCCGGCGCACGGATAGTGGCCATGTGCAGGTGCAGGCGCAGATGCCGGTCTTCACACAGCGCGCCAAGGCGCATGACGTGGTGGTCGCGGCCGACCATGCCGGTGTGTTCGCCGCCTGGCTGCCATTCCACACCTGGGAGCCGCGGCCGGTGGCGGGGTCAGGCGGGTTGATGCCTGTCAGCTGGCATCCGGCGCATGAGGCCTGGGGCGCGATGCAATGGCAGACTCGGTTCGAGAAGCAAAACAACCGCCATGCCCGGCCCGAGGATTATCAGGTCTGGATGGCGCTGCGCAGCCTTGGTGAGGCGGCGACGCGCACCACGTCCGATGATTTCGACACGCTTGCGGGCTTCATCACCGGCGAAAAGTTCGAGCTGGCGGCCTTCAAGGGCCAGAAGCTGACCTATCGCGACTGGGACGGCCAGTTGCGCCAGCCGGTGCTGCTGAGCATGGGGCCGGTGACCGTCTCCGTCTCACCCCAGGACGGGTTCCTGCATCAGGTCTCGCAGCTTGACACTCTGGGCACCGACCGGGGCGAGACCGGTTGCACACGCATGACAGCAAGGGAGGACTAGGTGACACGATCTACCGCAGAACTGGTTACCGCAGCTTTGGCCTGCGCGGCGCTGACCGCATCCCCGGCATTTGCCGACAAGATCTTTGTCAGCAACGAAAAGGGCAACACCATCACCGTGCTGGACGGCACCAGCTTCGAGGTGATCCACACCTTCAATGGCGGACAGCGCCCGCGCGGCATTACTGCCTCGCCGGATGGCAAGGTGCTGTATGTCTGTGCGTCGGATGACGATCTGGTGCGGGTGTTCGATACCGAGACGTATGAGGAGCTGCCTTCGCTGCCTTCTGGCCCCGATCCCGAACTGTTCGTGCTGCACCCCTCGGGCAACCCGCTCTATATCGCCAACGAGGATGACAATATCGTCACCGTGGTGGATGTGGAAACAAGGCAGGTGCTGGCCGAGGTGCCGGTGGGGGTGGAGCCGGAGGGGATGGGCGTTCATCCCGATGGCTCCATCGTGGTCAACACGTCCGAGACGACCAACATGGCGCATATGATCGATACCACCACCTTCGAGATCGTGGCGAATGTGCTGGTCGATAGCCGCCCGCGCTTTGCCCAATACGACAGCGATGGCAGCCATCTGTTCGTGACCGCCGAGATCGGCGGCACCGTGTCGGTGATCGACACCGCCAGCAACGAGGTGACCCACAAGATCACCTTCGAGGTGCCGGGCGTGCTGCCCGAGGCCTTGCAGCCGGTGGGCCTGCGCATCACCGCCGACGATGCCAAGATCTTCGTCGCCCTCGGGCCGGCGAACCGCGTCGCCGTGGTCAATGGCGAGACCTACGAGGTGGAGGAATACCTGCTGGTCGGGCAGCGGGTCTGGCAACTCGCCTTCTCGCCCGATGGCAAATACCTCTACACCACCAACGGCAATTCCAACGACATCTCGATCATCGACGTGGCCAGCAACGAGGTTCTGAAATCGGTGCAGGTCGGCCAGCAGCCCTGGGGCGTGGTGGCGACGAAATCAAACTGAGGTCAATCTGGGAGGAGACCTGATGAAACGGATACTTGCCGCTGCCGTGCTGGCCGCCGCGACCGCCATGCCGGCGCTGGCGCATGACTATGGCTTCGCGGGCCTGCTGTCGAAGGACAACCGCGAGACACTGGAGCCGCTGACGCTGGGGTCCGGCAAGCCGGTCGCCGCCGCGCCCTACGAGCTGAAATCGGGCACCTATTACAAGATGAAGATCGTGGCCGATGGCTCTGCCGAACTGGCGCTGTCGGGCGGGGATTTCTTCCGCGCGATCTGGATCAACGAGATCGTCATCAACCAGATCGAGGTGCGCCCGCTGGGGGTTCACTCGCTGGAATTCGATGCCGCGGGCGAGGCGGACCTGTCGTTCATCGCCATCACCCCCGGCAGCTATGAGCTGAAAATCCCCGGCTCGTCTGGTGACACCCAGAAAGCCATCTTCAACATCCGCTGAGAGGAGAGACCCTTATGAAGCACATTCTTGCCGCCGCAGCCCTGCTGCTGCTTGCCGCCCCGGCCTTCGCCGAGGCCACCCCCGAACAGATCGCTGCCATCGACGCAAAGCTGGCCGAGATGCAATGCGAGGTCGATCCCGACAATATCGAGATGGAGGATGGCGGCTTCGATCTCGATGACGTGATCTGCGCCGATGGCCAGTATGACATCGCGATGGATGCCGACCTGAACGTGACGGAGCAACGCAAGGAATGACCGTCAGCCCGGGCGCGCGCCTGACCGGGGGCGCGCCAGACCTTGCGCCTGCGCTGGTGGTGGCGGATGTCAGCCACAGCTTTGGCGCGGTGCAGGCGCTGAAGGGCGTGTCCTTCAGCGTGGCCCGCGGCGCCTTCACAGCCCTGCTGGGGGTGAACGGTGCGGGCAAGACCACGCTCTTTTCGTTGATCACCCGGCTTTATGACAGTACCAGCGGCCAGATCGCGGTGGCCGGCTTCGATGCCCGCCGCGCGCCCGGCGAGGCGCTGGCGCGGCTGGGGGTGGTGTTCCAGACGCGGGCGCTGGATACCGACCTGACCCTGCGCCAGAACCTGCACTATCACGCCGCGCTGCACGGCATTGCCCGCAAGCCCGCCGAGGCGCGGATCGCCGAGGTGCTGGCGCTTGTCGATCTGTCGGAGCGGATCGATCATCGCACCGGCGCCCTGTCGGGAGGGCAACAGCGGCGGGCCGAGATCGCCCGCGCGCTGCTGCACCGGCCGGAACTGCTGCTGCTGGACGAGGCGACGGCGGGGCTGGACGTGCGGGCGCGGGCCGAGGTGCTGGCGCTGGTGCGGCGGCTGATCCGGCACGAGAATGTCTCTGCCCTGTTCGCCACGCATGTGATGGATGAGATCGAGCCTGCCGACGATGTGGTGCTGCTGCACCGGGGCGAGGTGCTGGCGCGCGGACGCGCGGACAGCATTGCGGGGGCAGGCGATCTGACCTCGGCCTTCCTGTCGCTGACGGGGCAGGCGGCATGAAAGCCGGTTGGACCATCGCCTTCGCCGGCATCGCGCGGCGCGAGGTGCTGCGCTTTGCCCGCCAGCGCGAGCGGTTCCTTGCGGCGCTGGTGCGCCCGCTGGTCTGGCTGTTCATCTTCGCCGCCGGGTTCCGCTCGGTCCTCGGCCTGTCGATCACCGCGCCCTATGAGACCTATGTGCTCTACGAGGTTTACGTCGTGCCCGGCCTTTGCGCGATGATCCAACTGTTCAACGGGATGCAGTCGTCGCTGTCGATGGTCTATGACCGCGAGACGGGGGCGATGCGCACGCTGCTGGTCAGCCCCTATCCGCGCTGGTTCCTGCTGGGGGCCAAGCTGGTGGCAGGGGTGCTGGTGTCGATCCTGCAGGTCTATGCCTTTCTGGGTATCGCCTGGCTGTGGGGGGTGCATCCGCCGGCGATCGGCTGGCTCACGGTGCTGCCGGCGCTGCTGCTGGCGGGGGTGATGCTGGGGTCGCTGGGGCTGCTCATCTCCTCGACCATCCGCCAGCTGGAGAATTTCGCGGGGGTGATGAACTTCGTGATCTTCCCGATGTTCTTCGCCTCCAGCGCGCTCTACCCGCTGTGGCGGATGAAGGAATCGAGCGTGCTTCTGCATGACATCTGCGCGCTGAACCCCTTCACCTATGCGGTGGAGCTGATCCGGTTCGCGCTTTACGGGCAGGTGAACCTTACCGCGCTGGCGGTGGTTGCCGGCTGCACGGCGGTGTTCTTCGGCGGAACCGTTTTCATGTATGATCCGGCCAAGGGCCTGTGGCGCAAGCGTCCGGGATAGGGAGGAATTGCGATGAAATCTCTGCGGATCGTGGCGGCGGCGCTGATACTGGGAAGCGGGGCGCAGGCCGCGGGGCCGGTGGATCCCGACTGGCCCTGCATCCAGCGGCGGGTGCCGCATCTGTCGCTGGGGCAGGTATGGGCCGGCCCCCTGCCGGACCCGGTCATTGAGGAGTTGGCGGACACGGCCCCCGTGCAGGGCGTCGCCCGCGCGCTGGCTCTGCGCCGCACCCCGATGCCCGAGGCCGAGGCGCTGATCGCAGGCTACGCCGAAACCGCCGATGCCGCCGCGCTGACCGCCCTCTTTGTGGCGACGCTGGAGCATATCGACACATCGCGCGACCGGGTGCTGGCCGGCATCACCCGCTATGCTCACAAACAGACCGATCTGGACCATCACATCAAGGAGGCGCGCAAGGAGTTCGCGGCGCTGACCGAGGCCGAATCGCAGGATTTCGACCGGCTCGATGCGCTGGAGGCGGATATCGACTGGTCCACCCGCATCTTCCTCGACCGGCAGCAATCGCTGACCTATGTCTGCGAGACGCCGGTGATCCTCGAGCAGCGGGCCTTTGCACTGGGGCGCGCGGTGATGGCGCATCTCCCGTAGCGCCGGGCTTAGCGAAGCCCTGCTGAAAATGCGGGCAAAATGAAAAAAACCATTCTCGTCTGCGACATGTCGTCCTACACTCAACTGTCGGCGGGGGTGTGGAGGCTCGCGCCGGTTGGGGAGGAATATCATGGAGCTACGTCCGATCCGGGATGTCGCAAGCGACGTCTCGCGCGGGGCCAACGGTCATGCGGTGCAGGATGTCCTGATCGTCGATGACCATCCGCTGATCTGCCATGCGCTGTCGGTGACGCTTGGCCATGCCTTCGGGCTGCGCAAGGTGCGCACCGCGACCAGCATCGCCACGGCGCTGGCCAATATCGCCGCCGAGGGGCCGCCCGACGCGGTGGTGCTCGACCTCAACCTGCCGGATGTGGCGGGGGTGGAGGGCGTGATCGTGCTGCGCCAGCATATCGGGGACGCGCCGCTGACCGTGATCTCGGCCGAGCTGGACCCCGGCCGGGTGACGGCGGTTCTGGCCGCCGGGGCGCGCGGCTATGTGACCAAGAGCCTTGCCCGCAGCAAGATGGTCGAGGCGTTCGAGCGGATGTGGGCCGGCGAGGTGGTGACGCCCGAAGGCTATGAGCAAGCCGGGCGCAGCGATGCCGATGAGCTGGCGGCGCTGGCGCGCGACTTTGCCACCCTGACGCCGCAGCAGATGAACATCCTGCGGCTGATCTGCCAGGGCCGGCCCAACAAGCTGATCTCGTATGAGCTGTCGATCGCCGAGGCGACGGTCAAGACCCACATCGCCGCGATCATGACCAAGATCAACGTGCGCAACCGCACCCAAGCCGCGCTGCTGGCCAGCAAGGCGCGGATCTTCATGCGCTGATCGCAGACCTAAAGCGGGGGAGACAAGGCCATGCCGGACATGTCCGCGGGTGCGGCGCTTCCCAAACCGGCCCGGCCGCGCGCCGTGACCGCGCAGGGCAATGCCGCGGAAATCGAGGCGCAGATCGCGGCGGCCTTCGGGGGCGTGGCCCCGGGGCTGGTGCTGGTCTTCGCCTCGGACGGATCCTTGATCGCGCCGCTGACCGGGGCGCTGGCGGCGCGGTTCGGCCCGGCCTGCCGGGTGGTCGGCTGCTCCTCGGCCGGCGAGTTCGCCTATACCCGCTATGACAATCGCGGCGCCGTCGCCATCGCCTTCCCCGCCGCGCATTTCGAGGGCGAGGCGGTCTGGCTGCGGCGGTTGCGCGACCATGCGGCGCTGGACTGGATGGCCACCCTGCGCGGCGCCAGCGCCCGCGTGCCCGACCGGCCCGGCCGGGTGCGCTTTGGCATTCTGCTGATCGACGGGCTGAGCAAGCGCGAGGAGCTGGTGACGGCGACCGTCGAGGCGACGTTGCCCGGGGTGCTGGTGCTGGGGGGATCGGCCGGCGACGGGCTGCGCTTTGGCCGCACCCATCTGGCCATCGACGGGGAAAGCTGCCCCGAAAGCGCGATCCTGTGCCTGATGTCCACCGATTACCGCATCGAGGAGGTGGTGTTCGACCATTTCACCCCGTCGGACCTGCGGATGGTGGTGACCGAGGCGCTGCCCGAGGAGCGGCTGATCCTTGAGATCAACGCCGAACCCGCGGCCGAGGAATATGCGCGGATGATCGGCCTGCCGGTGGCCGAGCTTGGCCCCCGCGCCTTTGCGGAAAACCCGCTGCTGGTGCGGATCGGCCGGCGGCATTTCGTGCGCGCGATCCTTGAGGTGACCGAGGGCGGCGGGCTGCGCATGATGTCGGCCGTGGATGAGGGGGTGATGATGACCCTTGGCCGCGCCGAAGACCTGACCGACGGGTTCGAGGCGCGGCTGGCGCAGCTGGATGGCACCGCCGCGCTGATCCTTGGCTTTGACTGCATCTTGCGGCGCATCGCGCTGGAACAGGCGGGGCTGGAGGAGACGGTGGGCCGCATCTTCCACGACTACAACATCGCCGGGTTCAACACCTATGGCGAGCAGCATGGCGGCATCCACGTGAACCAGACCTTCGTGGGGCTGGCGTTCTTGCAAGGTGAGGATGACGATGCTGCGCAGCTCTGACAGTGCCGAGCGGCAGATCCAGAAGCTGCAGCGCATCAATGCCGCGCTGATCCGGCGGATGGATGTGATCGACGAGGCCCGCGGGTCTACTCATGCCCTGTCGCAGGCGGCAGCGGTGCTGGAGCGCGAGGTGGTGGCGCGGAACCTGGATCTGGAGCGCGCGCTGGCCGATCTGGGCGCGATCAACGCCGAGCTCGCCTCGGCCCGGGTGGCCGCGGATGAGGCGAACCGCGCCAAGTCACGCTTTTTGCGCGCGGCCAGCCATGACCTGCTGCAACCGCTGAGCGCCGCCAAGCTGCTGCTGTCGCATCTGGAGGATGTGACGACCGATCCGGGGCAGGCTGATCTGGTCCACCGCATCGCCGCCACGTTTGAGTCTGCCGAGGACCTGATCCGCGCGCTGTTGCAGATCGCGCGGCTGGATTCGCAGCGGGTGGAGATGAATGTGGGGCCGGTCTCGCTCGGCCGGCTGTTCCAGCGGCTGTCCATCGACGTGCAGGCGCAGGCCGAGGCGCGGGGGCTGGACCTGCGCTTTGTGCCCTCCTCCGCCGCGGTCCTCAGCGATCCGGTGCACCTGCGCTCCATCGCGCAGAACCTGATTTCCAACGCGCTGAAATATACGCTCTCGGGCCGGGTTCTGGTCGGGGTGCGCCGCGCGCCGGGCGGGGTGTGGTTGCAGGTCCATGACACCGGGCCGGGCATCGCCGTGAAGGATCAGGAGCGGATCTTCAACGAGTTCGAGCGGCTCTCGCACTCCGACCAGCCCGGCACCGGCCTTGGCCTGACCATCGTGCGCCGCGCCTGCCAGCAGCTTGGCCACCCGCTGGAGGTGCTCAGTGCCCCGGGGCGAGGCTCGCTGTTCCGGGTACTGCTGCCGCTGGCCGATGCTGCGGGGCCGTCGTTGCACGACAAGGCTGCCGATGCGCGCGAGGCGCCGGGGCCGGATGCGCTGTTCCAGGACCGCACGGTTCTGGTGGTGGAGAATGACCCGGCGATGCGGCAGGCGTTTTCCTTCCTGCTGGGAAGCTGGGGGATGACAGTGCTGGCGACCGACGGGATCGACGGGGTCGGCAAGCTGCTGCAGGGCCCGCGCCCGCGGCCCGAGATCGTGCTGACTGACTACCGGCTGGATCAGGGCGAGACGGGGGTGCAGGTGATCAGCCAGGTCCATGCCGCGCTTGGCCGTGCGGTGCCGGCGCTGATCGTCAGCGCGGAATGTGCCGAGACCATTGGGGCCGCGTCGTCTCATCTGGGCGCGGGGGTGCTGGAAAAGCCAGTGGCCGAGGCGGCCCTGCGGCAGATGATGCGCGCGCTGCTGACGGCCGCGCCATGAGCCGCGGTGCGCCCAACCTGCGGCAGAAATTCACGCTTGCCGCGCTGTTGCTGGCCGCGCTGGCGGTGCTGGCCGCCGGGATTGCCGTCCATGGCCTGTCGCGGACCCAGCGGCATGCGGCCGAGGCGATGGCGGCGCAGCAGCGGATCGAGGGCTATGCCGCGCTGTCGGCGCGGGTCAATGAATGGATGCTGGGCTGGCTGTCGCCTGGGGCGCAGCAGGGCGAGCCGCCCTCCAGCTTTCCGGTGACGGCGACCTTTGGGCTGATGGACCGGCTGGTTGCCGAGGATGTGGAGGCGGCCCCCGATGCCACCGAGGTCGCCACCCGCGCCCGGCAGGGCATCACGCTGGCACGGGTGCGCGGGCAGTTCACCCGGCTGGAGCGGAGCCTGGCGCAGGCGCCGCCCGGCACTCCGGCAGGCGATGCGGCGCTGGCGGTGTACGGCGCGCAGGTGCCGGGGCTGATCGCGGCGCAGATCCATCAGGAGACGCGGCGGCGCGAGGCGGCGCTGGCGGCGATGGCCAGCCTGCGCGCCCCGCTGCACGCGCTGGCGCTGGCGATCGCCATCGGCGCGCCGCTGCTGCTGATCGTCCTGTATCTGGCGCTGTTGCGGCCGGTGTTCCGGCGGCTGGAGGCGGGAGGGGAGGGCGAGCTGGTCCATGACGAGCTTGGCCTGCTGTTCGCGCGGGTGCGGCAGATGACGGCGCGGCTGGACCGCCGGGCCCGAAGCCTCGCCGCCGACCGCGCCCGGCTGGAGGCGCTGGTGGCAGAACGCACCGTCGATCTCAGCGCCGCCAATGCCCGCCTGTCGCGGGTGGATGCCGAGCGGCGCCGGTTCTTCGCCGATGTCGGGCATGAGCTGCGCACGCCGCTGACGGTGATCCTCGGCGAGGCGGAACTGGGCGAGCGGCACAGCGACCCCGCCCTGCGCGCCAGTTTCCGCACCATCCACAGCCGCGCCTTGCGGCTGGCGCGGCGGATCGAGGATCTGCTGCGCATCGCCCGGTCCGACAGCGGCCGGCTGGATCTGGATTGCCAGCCCGTCGATCTGGCGCAGGCGGCGCAAGCGGCCCTTGGCGACATGGCCGTGCTGCTGCGCCGGGCGGGGGTGGAGGCGGAGCTGAACTTTGACGGCGACCTGCAGGTGGCCGGCGATGCCGACTGGCTGCGGCAGGTATTTTCCGGCGTGCTGGAGAATGCCGCGAAATATGCGGGGCGGGGGGCGACTGTGCGGATCACCGGCCAGTCCCTCGGGGCATGGGTTCGCGCCGAGGTCACCGATACCGGGCCAGGCATCGCGCCCGCCCTGCTGGAACCGGCGCTGGCCCGCTTTGGCAGGGGCGACACGCGCGAGGCGGGCTTTGGGGTGGGCCTTGCGCTGGCGCGGTGGGTGGTCGAGGCTCAGGGCGGGCGGTTGACGGCGATCAGCCCGGTGGCCGAGGGCCGTGGGCTGACGATTTGTATCGATTTGCCGCGCGGAGACGCGGCGGGCCGTATCGACCTGCCGCGCGCCGCCGCGGCGGAAAGCGAGGTTGCGTGAAACATGTTCTGATCGTCGAGGATGATCCCGACATTGCCTCGCTTTTGCAACGCGGGCTGGGGGCGGCGGGCTATGGCACGGTCTGGGAGGCGGCGGGCGAGCCGGCGCTGGCCCGGCTGCGGCATGAGGCGTTCGATGCTGCCATCATCGACATGATGTTGGGCGAGGAGAGCGGTGCCGAGCTTCTGGCCGAGATGCGCGCCCGCGGCCACCGGATGCCGGCCATCGTGCTCAGCGCGCTGTCGCGGGTCGAGGACCGGGCCGAGGGGCTGAATGCCGGCGCGCAGGACTATGTGGTCAAGCCCTTCCAGCTGGGGGAGCTGATCGCGCGGCTGGAGGTGCAGCTGGTGCGCGGCGCGGCCCCTGTGCCCGCGCTGGCGCTTGGCGGGCTGCGCTATGACCCATCGGACCGCACAGTCAGCGGCGCCGGCCGCAAGGTGGTGCTGACCGAGCGCGAGGGCGAGCTGCTGGCCCATCTGATCGCCCGCCCCGGGCAGGTGCTGACGCGCGGCGAGATATTCGATGCGCTCTGGGCCCCGCATGGCGGGTCGACCGAGAATGTCGTCGATGTCTATCTGGGATACCTGCGGCGCAAGCTGTCGGACCTGTCGCCCTATGGGCTGGCCTTGCGCACCCTGCGCGGGCGCGGCTTTGTCCTGACGCTGGAGGAAAGTGTATGATGCGTGCTGTTGTGCTTGCGGTGCTGCTGGCGGCGGGGCCCGGCCTCGCGGGGCCGCTGTCGGACCTGATCTTCGCGCCGGGGGCGGCTGCGGGGGCGGCGGTTGAGGTGTCCTATGCCCACGCGCGGCAGGTGCCGGGCGACTTGCCCGAGGATGCGGCGCTGCCGAAGGCCGTGAGCGATGAGGTGCTGACGCTGGCGCTAGCCGACGGCGAGGCGCCGCGCCGGGTGCTGACGCGGCAGGGGCCGGGCACGAGCGGGCCAGCGCCGGTGTCGGAGTTTCCGCTGGCGGGGCCGGACCCGGTGCTGCTGTTCTTCCTCGAATCCACCGCGCGCAACATGGCGGCGCTGACCGGCGGCAGCCCGTTCTACATCCGCAACCGCATCCGCGAGGCGCTTGGGCAGGCCGATCTGGGCAGCGAGGTGACCATGGGCGACCTGCCCGCCCGCCAGATTGTGCTGCACCCCTTCGAGGCCGATCCGAACCGCGCCAGCATGGGGGCCTTTGCCGAGCTGGCGCTGACGCTGGTGGTGGAGACCGAAGGGGCGCCCCGCTTCCTCAGCCTTTCGGCCGATACCGCTGCGGCGGAGGGCGGCTATCATGAGACCCTGACCCTGATGCCGGAGGAGGAATGATGCGCGCGATGATCTTGGCGGGCGCGGTGATGGCCGGGTTTGCGGCCCCGGCTTGGGCGGCTGATCCCGCGCTGCCGCCGGTGCTGAACGACTACCCCACCGAGGCGCGGGCGGAATATGTCTTCGCCTGCATGGCCGCGAACGGGCAGACGCGGGATGCGCTGGCGCGCTGTTCATGCTCGATAGACCAGATCGCGGCGATCCTGCCCTATGATGGCTATGTTGCCGGGGAAACCGTGCTGATGCTGCGCCAGACCACGGGCGAGCGGTCGACCCTGTTCCGTGGCACCGCCGCGACTACGGCGGTGGTGGCAGAGCTGCGGCGGGCGCAGGCCGAGGCCGAGATCCTGTGCTTCTGACCCCGCGCCGCGCTGCCCTGCGCAGGTCGGCGGTGAAGCGGGCCGTGTCGAAACGCCCGGCATCCCGCCCGTAGATCGCCGCATCCAGCCGCGCCAGGGCCGCGCGGCGCAGGGCGGGGTCCATCGCCTCCTCGGGCCGCAGATACTCCTCCGCCGCCCCGCGCAGCGCCAGCAGATCGCCTGATCGCGCCGCCTGCCACAGGTGCCAACGCGGCAGCGGCGACCAGTGCCGCGCCAGCCGCGCCGCCACCAGCCGCGCCCGATCCGGCCGGTACCAGCGCGCCAGCACCGCCGCCCCGAGCCCAAGGCCCGCGGCAAAGGCCGCCGCCAGAAGCCAGCGGCTGCCGGCGCTGATCCGCCCGGCATCCACCTGATTGTCCTTGAAGCTGGCATAGCCGATGGGCAGCGCCGGGATCTCCACCTGCGCCATCTGCCGTGTTGCCGTGTCGAAATACGGGATCACCACCGGCTCCAGCACGCCCGGCTCCCCCGTCTCGGGGCGGAATTGCCAGGTCCAGATCACGCTCGCCACCGGGCCCTCTGGCGTCAGCTCCAACTGTCGCTGCACCGGCGCGGCGAAGGTGATCAGCCAGTTTTCCGACACCACCGGCCGCGGCGGCAGCATTTCCGGCAGCACCCCATGCGCCCGCAGCGTCACGGTGCGGGTCACGGTGGCGCCGTCCTGCAGGGCGGCGGGGTCGGTGCTGAGGTCGTCTTGCAGCGTCACGTTCGAGGCGGCGAATTGCCAGCCGCGATCAGTCGGGAAGGCCCCCACCGACAGCTCCATCGGAGAGGCGCGCACCAGCGCCTCGGCGCGCTGACTGGCGGTGGTGATGATGGTCAGGCTGTGTTCGGCCGGCCCGAAGCGCCCCGGCCCGGCCCGCTTGGGGAACAGCGCCAGCCTGCGCTCCATCACCATATAGCTGCGCCCGTCGATCATCTCGCGGTGCCAGTCATCCTGCGTCAACTGGATCCAGTCGAAGGCGTCGGTGGGGGCAATCACCAGATCCTCGCGCGCGATGGAGCGTTCATAGACCCCGCGGATCGTGACCGGCACCATCTCGCCCACCACAATCTCGGTGTGGGTGGGATGGGGGATCAGGTCGAGCTCCAGCCGCCCCTCGGCGAAGGCCGGGAGCGGCAGGAGCAGCAGGCAGAGGGCAAGGCGTATCACCACGGGTCGCCCTCCTCTGGCGGGGTCAGCCCGATGGACAGGCGGCGCAGGTGTTCATCGGCCAGCCGCAGCCGCAGGAATTCGCCTGGATCGTCGGGCAGGGCCGCCAGCCAGGCGGCATCGGCGACGCGGCGGCCTGCGTCCAGCGGTTTGCCAAGCACGTTGAACTTTTCCACCGGCGGCCCGTCCGGCGGGGTGACGGGGGTCACGGCGATGCGGCCGGCCTCATTGCCCTTGCCGACCACCGGCGGGATCAGCGCATCCACCACGGCGCGATTGTCGCGCGCCTCGGAATCCGCGGGGTTGGCGAAGAGCACCGCATCGAAATAGGCACGGGCGAGGGGGTAGTTGCCGGTGGCGGCCAGCGACAGGCCGCGGTTGTAGGTGGCGCTGCGCCCGGCCTCGCGGAAGGCAAGGTCGGCGGCGGCATGGTCTCCGGCGCGGTAGAGCGCGACGCCGCGGATCTGCGGATCTTCAATCAGCCGCGCTGCGGGGCCAGGCAGGCCCGCGACCAGCGCCAGCTTGCCGATGCCCTCGCGCCCTGCCAGCGCGAGGGCCAGCAGGGCGCAGCCGATAAGGATAAGCGCGGCGCGGGTCATGCGCGCCTCCGGAACAGGGCGAGGGCCGGGATCAGCGCGGCCAGCAGCAGCCAGCGGCCGAGGTCGTCGAAGGCGGTTCCCGCGCGCTCGCTGCGGGCGAGGGCGGTCAGCCGCGCCGCCTCGATCTGCGCCAGCAGCGGGCGGGGGGCACTGGCGGGGGCATGGGCGCCGCCAGCCGCCGCGGCAAGGCTCGCCAGCGCCTCGGGGTCGGGGTGCGGCGCGCCCTCGGGCGGGGTGGAGGCCAGCCCCAGCGTCCACAGCCGCGCGCCTGCCTCGGCCAGCCGCTGCGCCTCTTCCAGCGCCGGGGGGCTGACGCCGCCGCCGTCCGAGATCAGGATCAGGTCCACCCCGCCGACACCCGGATGCCCCTCGCGCAGAAACAGCTCCCGCGCGCTGGCCAGCGCGATGTCGGGCCGGCTACCCTGCACCGGCATCGTCTGCGCATCCAGCACTGCGATCAGGCTTTCCAGCGTCGCCGCATCGCTGGTAGGCGCGCTGGCGAGGTAGGCATCGGCTGCGTAGAGCATCAGCCCCACGGGCCGCCCCTGCGCCGATTGCAGCACCAGCGCGGCCGCCGCCTGCGCATCGGCCAGCGCCGCCCCGCGGGTGATGGAGGGCGAGAGGTCGAGGATCAACACCACCGGGTCCATCGGCGCAAAGGCGGTGGCCGAGGCGCGCAGCCGCGCGGGGCCAGCGAGCGCCAGGGCCAGCAGCGCCGCCAACACAAAGGGCGCCAGCCGCGGCGCCGCGCCCGTGCCGACAAGCCCAAGCGCCTGCATCCGGCGCAGCAGCGGCGGATCGACCAGCCGCTCCCACCCGCCATTCGCCGCCCGCCGCCGCACCCAGAGCGCCGCCAGCGCCACGGGCAGCAGCGCCAGCAGCCAGAAGGGCCGCAGCAGGACCAGATCCCCGGTGCTCATGCCGCGCCCCGCGGGTCAAGGCCGAGGCCGAGCGCCGCAAGCAGCGCCACCATCGCCGGCCAGATCCACAGCGGCTGCGGCACCAGCACCGGCGGGCGACGCGAGGGGTTGGGCTCCAGCCGGTCCAGATCGGCGGCCATCGCCGCGAGGTCGGCCATGTCGCGCACCCGGTAGCTGGTGCCGCCGCTGGCCGCGGCGATCTCGCGCAGCAAGGCGATGTCCACCGCATCGCGGGAGGCGGGGCGCGTCTCCAGGTCATCCGGGCCAAGCGCGATGGTGTGGACGCGCACGCCCCGTTCGGCAGCCAGCGCCGCCACCTGCCGCGCATCCATCCGCGCTCCGGTTTCCTTGCCGTCCGACAGCAGCACGATCACCTGCCCCTGTGCCGCACCCGCTACCACCCGCTTGAGCGCGAGGCCCAGGCCTTCGGCAATGGCGGTAGAGCGGCCGGTGATGCCGATCCCCGCCTCCTCGATGGCGCGGGAGACGGCGGCGAGGTCATGGGTCAGCGGGGCCGCGACATAGGCACGGTCGGCGAAGAGCACGAGCCCGATGCGGTCGCCGGCGCGGGAGGCCACGAAGCCCTGCGCCACCTGCTTGACGGCACCCAGGCGTGAGATGCGCTGGCCGCCGAGGTCGAAATCCTCGATGGCCATACTGCCCGACAGGTCCAGCGACAGCAGGATATCGCGGCCCGAGGCGCTGGTATCGGCGGTGGCGACCAGCCGGGCGGGGCCCGACAGGGCGAGCACCAGCGCACACCAGAGCAGCACCTTCAGGGCCCGGGTGCGGGTGAAGGCCCGGCGCTGTGCGTCTGCGGGGATGGCTGCCGCGCCAATGGCCCCGGGCAGGCGCATGGCGGCCAGCTGCGCGGGCTGCGGGGGCAGCAGGCGGCGCGCCAGCAGCGGCAGCGGCAACAGCAGCAGCGCGAGCGGGGCGGCGAGGATGAGGGTGCCGAGGTCAGGCATGTCTGGCCCCTCGGGCAGCGACCCGGATCAGCGGTTCCAGCTGGGGGGTGTCCGGCACCGGCGCGCCCGCATAGAGCGCGGGGCGCAGGCCGGGCGGAACGGTGCCGCCATAGCGCGCCAGCAGCGCCGCCTGTGCCAGCAGCCGATCCTGCGGCGGAAGCGGGCGCAGGGCGGCCAGCGCCGCCTCCAGCGCCTCGGCGGGCGGGCGGCGGCGGTGCAGGGCGGGGCGCAGCAGCGCCATCAGCGCCAGCGCGGCCAGCAGGCCAAGGCCGAAGGCGGCCAGCACCTCCGCCGGGCCAAGCTGCACATAGTCCAGCGGCAGGCGCGGCGGGTGCAGATCCTGCACGATCTGCGGGGTCATGAGGCGGGGTCCAAGGCGAGGGGCGCGTCGGTGGCCAATCGCTCCACCTGTGCGCCGAGCATTGCCAGTCGCGCGACAAGGGCCGCGCGGCGGACGGGCAGGGCGGTGAAGTCGCCGATGCGGGCCGGGCCGGTGCCAAGGCGATAGGGCAGCGGCGTTGAGGGAGGATCGCGCTCGAAGCGGTCCTCGGTCAGCGCGATGCGCAGCGGGCCGCGGCGCAGGATGCCGGCCAACACCTGCTCGATGCCCGCGCCGGGATCATCGAAGCCGGTCGCCAGCACCACCGCCGCCCCGCGCGGGGCGAGGCGAGCGGCCCCGGCGAGCATCTGCGCAAGGTCGGGCACCGCAGCCTCCGGGGCCTCCAGCGCCGCGGCATGGGCCCGCGCTAGGCACCCCGCCACCCGCGCCATGCCGCGCGCCCTTGCCGCCGCGCGCTCCGCCACCAGCGCCCCCGCCGTCAACGCGACCACGCCGGCGCTGCCGCCCGCCAGCACCGCCTGCCAGCCCGCCACCGCCAGCGCCTCGGCGGCGGCAATCGAGCGGAAGCGCCCCCGCGTGCCCCACAGCATCGGCGGGCGGAAATCGGCGATCAGCATCACGCTGCGGTCGCGGTCTTCCTGAAAGCTGCGCACCTGCAGGCTGCCGCTGCGCGCGGTGGCGGCGGCATCGAGATGGCGCAGGTCGTCGCCCTCGGTATAGGGGCGGATCTCGCGGATCTCATGCCCCTGCCCGCGCAGGCGGGTGGCGGTCACCCCGGCTCGGCGGGTGATCTGCACCGCCCCGCGGCCCGGCCGCCCCAGCCGCGCGCCGATCGCCAGCAGATCCTCGGCGCGCAGGTCTGTAATGGCGGGGGCGAGCATCTGCGACCCCTCAATACGGCCGGACCTGCGTCAACAGCCGGGCCACGATGTCCCGCGCCGACAACCCTTCGGAGGTGGCGCGCCAGCTTGGCACCAGCCGGTGCGCCAGCGCATCGGGGGCCAGCGCCTCCACATCCTCGGGCAGGGCATGGTTGCGGCCGGCCAGCGCCGCCCGCGCCCGCGCCGCGGCGGCCAGCGCCAGCGTGCCGCGGGGCGACACGGCATGGTCGATCAGACCGGCCAGCGGGGCATCCTCGCCAACCGCGCGTGTGCCCATGACCAGCCGCACGATGAAATCCTTCAGCGCCGGGGCCAGATGCACCGCCGCCACCGCCGCGCGGGCGGCGTGCAGCCGGTCATGCCCCAGACGCGGGCCTTCGGGCGGGGGCGGCGCCCGCAGCTCCCCTTCCACCAGATCCAGGATCGCGCGTTCCGCCGCTGCCCCCGGCAGCGCCAGCTGGACGTGCAGCAAGAAGCGGTCCAGCTGCGCCTCGGGCAGCGAGAAGGTGCCTTCATGCTCGATGGAGTTCTGGGTGGCGATAACCATGAACGGGTCGGGCAGCGGCCTCGTGCTGCCGCCCACCGTCACCTGATGCTCGGCCATCGCCTCCAGCAGGGCCGATTGCACCTTGGGCGGGGCGCGGTTGATCTCATCCACCAGCACCAGCGAGTGGAAGAGGGGGCCGGGGGCGAACTCGAAGCTCTCGGAGGCGCGGCGGAACAGCTGGGTGCCGATCATGTCCGATGGCATCAGGTCGGGGGTGCACTGGATGCGGGCGAAGCTGCCGTCGAGCCCCGCCGCCAAACGCTTGACTGCGCGGGTCTTGGCAAGGCCCGGCGGCCCCTCGATCAGCACATGGCCATCGGCCAGCAGCGCGATCACCAGACGCTCGACCAGATGGTCATGGCCGATCAGCCCCGCCGCCATCGCTGCGGTCAGCTCTGCAACCTCGGCCGCCGCAGAGGGCGCCGAAACGCTTTCCAAGAGTGCCACGCCTCACCTCCCCGATCGGCCATGTCCGGGGCAGAGTGGCAGAGGAACGCGCCCCCCGCCACCGCCCGCGCCTCATACTTGCGGATGAGCGGGGAGTGGCCGGGCGCGCTTGCCGAAGGGGCGGGCCGCGCTAGCCTTTCGGGTGCCCCGCTGGCAGGGCGGGTCGCTGCAACAGGGAGGATGGCATGACACGGCTGACGGCACAGGACTTTCCGGCAGAGCTGCTGGAGCTTTACGATTTCTACGCGCATGGCCGCATCACCAAGCGCGAGTTTCTGGACCGCGCTGGCAAGTTCGCCATCGGCGGGCTGACCGCGGCGGCGCTGCTGTCGTCGCTGATGCCGAACTACGCGCTGGCGCAGCAGGTGATGTTCACCGATCCCGGGATCGTGGCGGAATACATCACCTACCCCTCGCCGAACGGACATGGCGAGGTGCGCGGCTATCTGGTGCGGCCGGCTGCCGAGGGCGTGGCGAAGACGGACGCGTTGCCGGGAGTGGTGGTGGTGCATGAGAACCGCGGGCTCAACCCCTATATCGAGGATGTGGCGCGTCGGCTGGCCAAGGCGGGCTTCGTGGCGCTGGCGCCGGATGGGCTTACCTCCGTCGGTGGCTATCCCGGCAATGACGAGCAGGGGCGCGAGCTGCAGCGGCAGGTCGATCCGGCCAGGCTGATGAACGATTTCTTTGCCGCAGTGGAATGGCTTATGGCGAGCGAGATGACGACCGGCAAGGTCGGCATCACCGGCTTTTGCTATGGCGGCGGCGTGTCGAACGCGGCGGCGGTAGCCTACCCTGAGCTGGCGGCGGCGGTGCCCTTCTACGGCCGGCAGGTGCCCGCCGCGGATGTCCCGAAGATCGAGGCGCCGCTGCTGCTGCAATTCGCCGAGACGGATGAGAACGTCAATGCCGGCTGGCCCGCCTATGAGGCGGCGCTGAAGGAACATGGCAAGACCTATGAGGCCCACATCTACCCCGGCACCAACCACGGCTTCCACAACGATTCCACTCCGCGCTATGACGAGGCGGCGGCGAAACTGGCCTGGGAGCGGACGCTGGAGTGGTTCGAGCGTTATCTGGTGTGAGGGGGGCGGGGGGGGCGTCACGTCGTTCCCATTGGGCGGGTGTCACGGGTAGGCTGCTCCCTGACGGAGCTCCGCACATTGAGAGCAGAATTTCGGCGATAGCGGCAGAACAGGCTTCGGGCCGTTATCTCACCTTGGACCGCTCGGTTCGGGCGGGATACGGGAAGCACTGCATCGCCCCCCGCCCGTGCGGGATCTGTCGCCCGGAGCCACCGGCAACACGACACCGGAGAGGCCAGCGCCCGCCGAGGGCGGGGCGGGCGCTGGCCGGGCCCTTTGGGGGCCCGTCGGTGCCAATGGAGAGCGCAGAGCGTGGCGAAGGCGATGGCCGTCGCCAAAGCAAACGAAGCGTGGGGCATAAGTATTCTGACGCGCAGGGATACTCGCCCTCTGAGAGCCAAGCCCGATATGTAACGACCAGATGATATTCACCCCCGCCCGGCGCCCGCCCCCGCCCGCACCGGAACCCCCCGGAGGCCAAGACGTTGGGGGCCCATGCAAGACAGAACCCCCACCCGCCGCACCATCTCGCTCGTCGTTCTCGCGGCCGCGCTGATCCTCCTGCTCCTCGTCGCGCCCGATGTGCTGCTGGTCGTCTTCGCCGGCATCCTGTTCGCGGTGTTCTTCGGCGGCGGCGGTGGTTGGATCGCCCGCAAGACCGGGATGCCGCGACCCTTGGGCATCGGCCTCTTCATCCTGCTGATCGTGATCGCCCTCGCCGCCGCGATGCTGGGCTTCGCCCCCGCCATGGCCGAGCAGTTCGACCAGCTGACCAAGGAGATCCCCGCCGCCTTTCAGAGCCTTCGCGACCGGGTGGAGCAATACAGCTGGGGCAAGCGTGTGACGGATGCTATCGACCCCTCCAGCCTGATGTCGAGCGAGAGCGGCCTTGCTGCCGCCTCGGCCGTGACCGGCACCTTCGGTGCGCTTGGCAATTTCGTCATCATGCTTTTCATCGGCATCTATGGCGCGCTGAACCCCGGGCTCTACCGGTCCGGCGTCCTGGCGCTGCTGGCGCCCTCGCTGCGGCCCCGGGCGGATGAGGTGATGGACAAGGCCGGGAACACCCTGCGCAGCTGGCTGACGGCGCAGCTGATGGCGATGACGGCGGTGGGCGTGCTGACCGGGCTGGGGCTGTGGCTGATCGGTATCCCGCTGGCCTTCATCCTTGGCCTGATCGCCGGGCTGCTGGCCTTCATCCCCAATATCGGCCCGGTGCTGGCCGCGGTGCCCGGGATCTTGCTGGCCTTCCCCGAGGGGCAGAGCACCGTGCTGATGGTGCTTGGGGTCTATGTCGCGGTGCAGGCGCTGGAGAGCTACATCCTTACCCCGCTGATCCAGCAGGAAAAAGTCTCGCTGCCCCCGGCGGTGATCATCACCTCGCAGCTGCTGCTGGGGGTGCTATTCGGCATCCTCGGGCTGGCAATGGCGACGCCCCTGGCAGCTGTCGGGATGACGCTGATCGGCGCGCTCTATGTCGATGACTATCTGGAGCAGGAGCGGGCCTGACACCTGCATTTTGCCGGAACATCGGGCGCGGGCAGGGGTTGGGTCCGCAGAACGGGCCTGCGGGCCTGACCCCTAAAGCAAGGAGACGACCATGCTGAAATTCATCGGTGGCACCATCGGTATCATTTTCCTGATAGGGCTGGCGGTCGTGGTCGGCCTGCTGATGCTGATCTTCTAACCGAATGGGCGGGCCGCAAGGTCCGCCCTTTTCACGTGCGCTCACACTAGGAAGTTGGCTGGGGCGCCAGGATTCGAACCTGGGTATGTCGGTACCAAAAACCGATGCCTTACCACTTGGCGACGCCCCAACTGGCGCGCTGTTTACTCAAGCCGCCGGGGGGCCGCAAGCCCAAAAATCGGCGGGCGGGGGATGACCATGCAAACTCCGTCCTCGTTGCGCCGCGCGCTGGCTGGGGCTAAGGGCAGGGGATGGAAACTGCAGACGTCCTGATCCTTGGTGCCGGCGCGGCTGGCCTGTTTGCCGCGGCCGAGGCCGGGCGGCGCGGGCGGCGGGTGATCGTGCTCGACCATGCCGTGCGGCCGGGCGAGAAGATCCGGATTTCCGGCGGCGGGCGCTGCAATTTCACCAACCTGTCGACGGCGCCGGAGCGGTTTTTGTCGAAAAATCCGCGGTTTGCACTGTCGGCTTTGCGGCGGTTTACGCCGCAGGATTTCATCGCGCGGGTCGATGCCGCCGGGATTGCCTGGCACGAGAAGACCCTTGGCCAGCTGTTCTGCGACGGCAAGGCCACGCAGATCGTGGACATGCTGCTGACCGGCGCGGACCGTGCGGGCGCGAAACTGGTGACGGGGGCGGAGATCGGCGCGGTGCGGCGTGAGGGGGGGCGGTTCACGGTTGAGACCTCGCGCGGGGCCTTTGCCGGGGCCAGCCTGATCGTGGCGACGGGGGGCAAGTCGATCCCGAAAATCGGGGCCTCTGGGCTGGGTTACAAGGTCGCGGAACAGTTCGGTTTGCCGGTGCTGGAAACGCGTCCGGGCCTTGTTCCATTGACGTTTGCGGAGCAGGAGCTGGAGCGGCTGAGGCCTTTGGCGGGGGTGTCGGTGAGCGCGCGGGTGAGCTCGGGGAAGACCGGGTTTGACGAGGCCTTGCTGTTCACGCATCGCGGGTTGTCGGGGCCGGCGGTGCTGCAGGTGTCCAGCTACTGGCGCGAGGGGCTGCCGATCACGGTCGATCTGGCGCGGGGGCAGGATGTGGCGGCGGCGCTGAAGGCGGCGCGGGGCGCGGCGGGGCGGGTGGCGCTGCAGAGCGCGCTGGCGCGGTTGCTGCCCGAGAAGGTGGCGGCGCTGGCGCTGGCAGAGGCGGGGCTGGACGGCGCCAACCGCTTGGCGGATCAGGGAAATCCGGTGCTGGAGCGGCTGGCCTCTGGCATCCACGGCTGGGTGCTGCGGCCGGTGGGGACGGAGGGTTACCGCACCGCCGAGGTGACGCTGGGCGGGGTGGATACGGATGCGCTCGACGCCCGGACGATGGAGGCGAAGGCGGTGCCGGGGCTCTATTTCGTCGGCGAGGTGGTGGACGTGACCGGCTGGCTGGGCGGGTACAACTTCCAGTGGGCCTGGTCCTCGGGCTGGGCGGCGGGGCAGGTGGCGTGAGGTAAGGCTTTGATTCCGTTGAAAAGCCCTATGTGGAAACCATGCAGAAGGCATATGTATTTCATATGCATAGGGGAATTGTCGGGAATTGGTGGGGGTCTGGCCGCTGGGGTGCGGTTTGAGACAGTTTCCCGGCAATACTTTTTGGTATATCCTTCCCCCACCCAGCAACCCCAGAGGCAACCCACATGCCCCGCAACACATCCGTGACAATTGGCGATCACTTTGCCAGCTTCATCACCGAGCAGGTGAAGGCCGGGCGCTACGGGTCCACCAGTGATGTGGTCCGGGCGGGGCTGCGGCTGCTGGAAGAGCACGAGGCGCGGGTGAAGGCTCTGCAGGAGGCGCTGTTGGCCGGGGAGGAGTCGGGCGAGCCGGGTGAGTTTGACTTCGAGGCGTTCAAGGCCCGGAAGCGGGCGGGCCATGCCGAGTGATGAAGGCCCTTGGCTTCTCGCCCGCGGCGCAGGCCGATATCGAGGGGATCTGGGATTACAGCGCGGACAGGTGGGGGCCGGATCAGGCCGACCGCTACACCGATGAGATCCGCGATGCCTGCCTTGCCCTCGCGGGCGAGCGGGCGCGGGGGCAGGCGGTTGACCTGCGGCCCGGATACCTGAAGTACCGGACCGGATCGCATGTAATCTATTACCGGGATCGGGGGGGGCCGGCTGGATGTCATCCGCGTGCTGCACAGCCGGATGGATGTGGAGCGGCATCTGTAGGGGCTGGCATTCTATACGATATGGCTTTGGCGAATGCGGCTGTCTATGCTTGGACCATGGCGGCTCCAGACTTCTCCAAACCAACCATCGATACCCTTGCCAGACGAGCGCGCTTCCAGTGCTCCAATCCTGATTGCGCAGTTCATACCGTTGGGCCGAACAGCGATCCCGAGAAAGCGACGATGATTGGCGAGGCCGCGCACATCATGGGCGCTAAGCTTGGGGCAGCGCGCTACGATGCGGCTATGTCAGACGTGACCCGTGCGGCGATCACGAATGGCATCTGGCTCTGTCGAAACTGTCATGGAGAGATTGATCGGGATGCGGCGGCGTACCCTGCCGAACTGCTTTTCGCTTGGCGGAAAGAGCATGAGGAGCGCGCGGCGCGTGAGCTGGGGACGCGAGGAGATCGCATTCGATACGAGACCGAGATGGCTCCCTTCGATTTCCTTTCAGGGTACCCGCCCATCATTCAACGCATCGTGATCGACAAACCTCCCGGCTGGGAATGGCGCTTCGTCGCGGAGCTGATGAGGCACCTGAACAAGCCTCAGTTCAAGCGCCTCAAGAACCTTCAGGCCGGTCACTATTACAGTCCGCAGCCTCGTGTTCAAAGTGACCAGTTCCTCAGCTGGGTTGTGGAGCGCTCGCGCGTCATGTCGAACCTTGTTGGGCTGCTTGCAAGCCTCATCGGCCGGCTGACAGCAAGTTGGGGAGAACCAGGTGAGCCGGGTGATGTCGAAGAGATGCACGACGTCTGCATTCTGATTCATGGCGCCCTGACTGCCATCATTGATTGCGAGGAGTCCCTGCACTTTGCGCACGTTCCCAATGAGGGTGAGGCCATACGAACGCTTCTAATGAATGTGGTGGGACCCAATGCGGCGAATTTGGCCGAGTTTCCGGATAAACTCGATGAGGTGGTGGCAATGATTCCGACGGATCATGGAGGAACGGCTGAAGAGCCGCTGATCATCCAGTGGACATTCCCTTTCAGTCTTCCCGACAGATTTAATGAACGATTCGAGGAGGCCTTGCGGCTGTACGAACGTGACATCCTGGGTTGATCCCGCGCCAGATTGGCGCGACCCCACTCACCTCGCCATCCTTGGCGAAGGCCATCGCCTTCGCCACTCACTGCCGTTTCATCTTGCACCGGACGGGCCCCCAAAGGGCCCGGCCAGCGCCCGCCCCGCCCTTGGCGGGCGCTTCTCGCCCGCCAGGTCGGGCGCTGGCCTCACTCGGTCTTGGGGTGCCGATGGCACCGGGTGCTTTCGTCGCGCACGGGCGGGGGCGAGGCAGTGCCTCGCCTATTCCCGCCCGATGTGAGTGGTTCGAAGTCGAGGAGGCTTGCCCGAAGTCCGCCAAGGCCTCCCCGCCCCCCCTCACACCCTGACCGGATCCGCCTTCGCCACCGCGTCCAGCGCCATCAGCACCCGCAGCAGCCCTGCCATCTCGTCCAGCGGCACCATGTTCGGCCCGTCGGAGGGCGCGGTGTCGGGCGCCTCATGCGTCTCGATGAACACGCCGGCGATGCCGAGGCTGACGGCGGCGCGGGCCATGGCCGGGGCGAACTCGCGCTGGCCGCCGGTCGAGCCGCCCTGGCCGCCGGGCTGCTGCACGGAATGGGTGGCGTCCATGATGACCGGGTAGCCGGTCTTGGCCATGATCGGCAGGCTGCGCATGTCGGCGACCAGCGCGTTATAGCCGAAGCTGACGCCGCGCTCGGTCAGCAGGATCTTCTGGTTGCCGGTGGAGGCGACCTTGTCGGCCACGTTGGCCATGTCCCAGGGCGCCAGGAACTGGCCCTTCTTGATGTTGATGACGCAGCCGGTCTGGCCCGCAGCCAGCAGCAGGTCGGTCTGCCGGCAGAGGAAGGCCGGGATCTGGATCACGTCGACCACCGCCGCTGCCTCGCGCGCCTGATCCGCATCATGGATGTCGGTCAGCACCGGGCAGCCGAAGGCGGCGCGCACGCCCTCCAGCACCTTCAGCCCCTCGGCGATGCCAAGGCCGCGCTTGCCCGACAGCGAGGTGCGGTTGGCCTTGTCATAGCTGCCCTTGAAGATGAACTGGGCGCCCACCGCCGCGCAGGCCTCGGCCATCGCGCCTGCGATCATCTGGGCATGGTCCGCGCTTTCCAGCTGGCAGGGGCCGGCGATCACGGTCAGGGGGCGGTCATTGCCGGTGGTCAGCCCGCCGATCATCACGTCTTTCATGGTCTTCTCCTTGGGCCTGGTCTAGGCCGAAACCTGTTCCCGCAGGATCGAGGCGGTCAGCGACAGCATCAGGTAGAGCCCGCCGAAGATCAGCATCGCCACCAGGGTGTTCTCAAAGGCGCGCGGATAGGTCGGCTCGTCCGGTGGCAGCGGCTTCACGCCGGTGGAGAGGTAGCGCACCTGCTTGTTCGCCTCGATCCGCGCCACCTCCATCTGCTGCGCGGCCTGGCTGAGCATCAGCTGGCGGGTTTGCAGGTCGGCCTCGGCAATGCGCATCTGGCCCGAGATCATGGCAAGGGATGTGGTGCCGCCGGTGCTTTCGGTCAACTGCGCGCGCAGGCTGCCGATCATGTTCTGCAGGCGGACGATATCACCCTCGGCCCCGGCCACGCGGGCGGCGTTGGGCTGGGCATTGTCGTTGAGCTGCTGCAGCTCCAGCCGCTTTTGCGCCAGTTGCACCTCGAAGGTGCCGATCTGCTGCATGACCACGGCGTTTTCGCTGATCGGGTCCAGCACGCCCAGCTTTTCCTGCATTTCCAGCACCCGGGCCTGGGCCAGCAGCACCTTGGCCTCGGCATCGGCATAGCTTTCGCGGGCGCCCTGCATCTGGTCTTCACGCAGGCGCTGGGTCAGGTGATCGACCTGTTCCTCGGCATAGCCGATCAGCGCCTCGGCGAAGGCGGTGGAGACTTCGGGATCGGCGGCGATCACCTCCATCTTGATGATGCCCTCGGTCGGGTCATAGCCGATCTTCACGTTGCGCTTGTAGGTGCGGTAGGCCGCTTCCTCGGTGGCATCGGGGGCGAGGCGCTGCAGCGGGTCGATGCCCGGCTGGCTCCAGTGATCGCGGAAGCCAAGGTCACGGTCCAGCCGCTGCATCGCCTCGCGCGATTGCATATAGCCCTGCACGGTGATCGAATCCTGGCTGGTGGCGAATTGCGTGCCCGAGAACATCGAGCCGATGCTGGAGGCGCTTTCCGCCTGCTGGATCACGAATTCCGAGCGGGTGGCGAAAAGGGGCGTCGCGATGGCAAAGTAATACCAGCCGGCGATCAGCGTCGGCAGCATCACGAAGAAGGCCAGCCGGGTCATCAGCAGGGCCAGCTTGCGGCGGCGGCGCTTGGCGATGCCGCGCTGGACCTTGAGGATTTCGGAGGCGCGCCGTTCGGGCGTCAGCTGCTGCGAGGCGGGCAGTTGCGGCGTCTGGCGCGTGGTCTGCGGCAGTTGGACCTTGCTCTCCTGCGCTTCCGACACCACGAGGTCGAGCATGTTGGACCGCTGGAACGGGTCGATGCCGCGGCGACGCAAGATGCGCACCGCCTCGAAATCCGAGGTCACCTCGATGCCGTGGCGCTGCGCGACGCGGCGGGCCATGCGCAACTGGCGGCCGGTCAGCCCCTCGGCGCGGATCGCGGCGATCTCTTCCTCGGGTGTGCGTTCGGACGGGCCAAGCACGGTATCGGGCGCGGCGGTGGGATAGCGGTCGGGGCCGAAGCCATCATCTTGCGCGGTGTCGGGCACCATCAGCATCGGTGCCTCGCCCGGGTGCTGGCGCGGCATCGGGGCCAGCACCGGCGTGCTGCGCGGCGGGCGCTGCGGCTCGGGTGCAGCCGGCGCTTCGGTGGCGGGCATCGGGGCCGGCTCCGCCGCGGCGGGCGGGGCGGGCTGAGGGGGCGTGGCCCGGCGGATGCGGAATTTCTTAGCCTTGGTAGGAGTAATCATAAAGCTGTTTTGCCTCTTCCAAGGTCTCGAACATATGCAATTGGCCGTCGCGCAGCACGGCTGCGGAACGGCAGAATTTCTCAAGCGTCTGCGCCTGGTGTGACACCACGATCACCGTGGCGCTTTGCAGGCGGTCGCGCAGGATTGTGCCGGCCTTGCGGTTGAACTCGGCATCCGTGGTGGCGGGCATCCCCTCGTCGATCAGATAGATGTCAAACTCCAGCGCCAGCAACAGCGAAAAGCTGAAGCGCGCCCGCATCCCGGAACTGAAGGTGCCCACCGGCATGTCGAAATATTCGTCGATCCCGCAGAGCCAGCGGCTGAACGCCTCGACATAATCGGGGTCGAGGCCGTAGAGGCGGGCGATATATCGGCAATTCTCGGTCGCGGTGTGCTTGTTGACGACGCCGCCCATGAACCCCAGCGGGAAGGACACGCGGCTGGTGCGGGTGATCTTGCCCTCGTCGGGCTTCTCAAGCCCCGCCATCATGTTGATGATCGTGGTCTTGCCGGTGCCGTTGGGGGCGAGGATTCCCAGCGAGTTGCCGAGTTCAACGCGGAACGTGGCGCGGTCAAGGATCACCTTGCGCTGCTTGCCCGTCCAGAAGGACTTGCTCACGTTCTCAAATTCCAGCATTCGCCTCTGCCCCGTCCTGCTCTCGCAGTTCCGTTCTGCCGCCCGCTGGCCCGCAGGCTGTGGTTGAGGAGGCAGCATAGCCCCCCATTTTGCCCGCATTATGGCGGAACGGTTACAAAAAATCCAATGGCTTGCGCGTCACCGGGGGGACGGGGCGGCGCACAACCGCGGAGTTAGTATTCGACCTTCTGGATGCGCAGCAGCTTGCCGGCCAGCAGCGCGATCCCTGCCGCGGCAAAGCTGAACAGCGCGCCCATCTTGGCGGCGTCCTGCACCAGCCCGGCATCGAAGGCGACCGAGGCGACGAACAGCGCCACGGTGAAGCCGATGGCGGCGACGCAGCCCAGAACGAACACGTCGCGCATCGTCATCCCCTCGGGCAGGCCAAAGCCCAGCAGACGCGCGCCGACCCAGCCCATAGCCAGGATCCCCAGCGGCTTGCCGATCAGCAGCCCCGCCATCACCAGCCAGGTCGGTTCGGAAATCGCGCTGAACTCCACCCCCGCATTCAGCAGGCCGAAGAACAGCAAGATGATCTCCACCGGGTATTTCAGGTGGTGTTCCATCGTGTTCAGCAGGTCATGCATATGCTCTTCCGCCTCGGCGAAGATGCCAAAGCCGCGGTCGGCATGGGGGATCGTCGGCACGATCGGCAGCAGGCCAAGCGCGGGGTGGATGCCCGCCTCCTGGAAGGCATACCAGCTGAGGCAGCCGGCGATGAGGTAGGGCCAGAAGGACAGCACCTTGCGCGCGAAGGTCGAGTTCGGGCGCAGCTGGTTGCCGCGGTCCATGTAGCGCGGCAGCCAGTTGGCCAGCACGAAGACCGCAGCGGCGGCGCCGAAGGACAGCAGCAGCCATTCCGGCGCCAACTCGCCCGAGGGGTAGAAGACGGCAAGGATCAGCAGCCCGCCCGCGTCATCGGCAATCGCCAGCAGCAGCAGGAAGCGGATCGCCGGGTGCCCGGCGCCAAAGACCATGCGGCCGACGAGGTAGGAGAAGGCGATGTCGGTGGCGGTGGGGATCGCCCATCCCTGGCTGACCGTGGCATAGACCCCCAGCACCGCCGCGAGGCCGAGGTAGACGGCCACCGGCCCCATCATCCCGCCCAGGGTGGCGATCAGCGGCGTGACCGCCTTGGACCCGCGCAAGGAGCCTTCCTCCAGCACGACGGCTTCCCAGACTTCCTTGGCGGCCATCGCGAAGAACAGCGCCATCAGCACGTCATTGACCAGATAGTGCAGGGTCAGCGTGCGGTGGATCTCACCGTTCACCTCATGGGCGTGGCCGATGATGAAATCGTCGATCAGCACGAACTCGACCACATCATGATAGCTGTTGGGCGCGATATTGGCCCAGATCAGGGCGATGACCGCGCCCCCGATCAGCAGCAGCGAATAGGTGGTGACAAAATTCCAGACGCGATACATCTCTGCCCCTTGTCCCGATTTCGCATTGGCATAATCGATAGGGTACGGCGGGGCAACAACCGCGCGCAGGGCTTTGTGAATTGGCCGCAGGCACCGGACGCGGTTTTGGCGGGCACAGCAGAATTTGGCACTCTTCGCACCAGGCCGCACCCCCCTTGCCCTGCGGCTTGCGCCTCTGGGCCCTGTTTATCCGCCGCACAATCCCTAGATCTGGCGGATGACCGACATCCCCCTCTCCCTCCTTGAGCGCATCGGCGCCTGCCGCCTCTGCGCCGCCGATTTCGCCTGCACCGCCACGGCCCATGCCCCGCGCCCGGTGGCGTGGTTCGACACTGCGGCCACCCCCGGCGTGATGATCGTCGGGCAGGCGCCGGGGATGCGGGTGCATCTGGCGGGGCGGCCCTTTGCCGACCCGTCGGGCGACCGACTGCGGGATTGGCTGGGGATCGGGCCCGAGACCTTCTACGACCGCGCCCGCGTGGCGATCGTACCGATGGCCTTCTGCTTTCCGGGCTATGATGCCGCGGGGTCCGACCTGCCGCCGCCGCCGCGCTGCGCCGCCACCTGGCGGGCCGAGGTGATGGCGGCGCTTGGTCCGGTGCCGCTGGTGCTGCTGGTCGGCGGCCACGCGCAGCGCTGGCATCTGGGCGTAGCGGCCACCCGCGGCGGGGTCGGGGCCACCGTCGCCCGCTGGCAGGGCCATACGCCCGGCGTCTTCCCCTTGCCGCATCCCTCCTGGCGGAATACGGGATGGCTGAAACGCAATCCCTGGTTCGCGGCCGAGGTGCTTCCCGCCCTCCGCGCCCGGGTTCAGGAGGCCTTGGCATGACCGACACTACCGTTCTCGACCTCGCCCATGCCGCGATGAGCGCCGCGCCCGAGGATGACGCCGCCCGCCTGCGCTTTTATGAGCGCATCGCCGATGCCGAGCTGTTCGTGCTGCTGGAGGAGGAGCCTGCTGGCGACCAGATCCGCCCGCAGGTGTTTGCGCTGGAGGAAGGGCAGTTCGTGCTGGCCTTCGACCTCGAGGAACGGCTCTCGGCCTTCACCGAAGCCCCGGCCCCCTATGCGGCGCTGCCGGGGCGGGTGGTGGTGCGGATGCTGGCGGGGCAGGGGATCGGCCTCGGCCTGAACCTTGGCGTTGCCCCGTCCGAGATGCTGCTGCCGGTGGAGGCGCTGGTCTGGCTGGCGCAGACGCTCGATGCCGGGCCACAGGCGGTGGAGGCGGTGCCGGAGCGGTTCCACCCCCCCGCGCAGCTGCCGCAGGCGCTGCTGACCGCGCTGGACGTCAAGCTGGCGCTGGCGGCGGGGCTGGCGGTGCAGGCGCTGCTGGCGGGCGTCAGCTATGCGGGCGGCCGCCGTGGCCACATGCTGGCCTTTCTGGGCGCCCGGCCCGAGGCGCATCCGGCGCTGGCCCATGCGGTGGCCGAGGCGCTGACCTTCTCGGGCGTGGAGGCCGGCGAGATCGACGTGACCTTCCTCGATCCCGCCAGCCCGGCCGCCCGCCAGATGGCCGCCGTGGCGCTGCGCTTCGACCTGCCGCAACCGGCGGAGGAGACGGAGCAGGTGGTGTCCCCCGCCGCCCCGGGCATGGACCCGAGCAAGCCCCCGATCCTGCGCTGATCGCCCCAAACTCCACCGCCCGGTGACCAAGGCGGCGCACCCACCGCCAACGCCGCGCCTTACCCTTTGCTTTTTCCAAATATCCTCGGGGGGCGCGGGGGGCAGAAGGCCCCCCGCTCCTTCAGGTCAAGGCGGTCCCCTCAATACCCGCGCGACCGATCCACCAGATACATCAGCGGCTCCCCCACCTCGGCGCGGCGGATGTTCTCGGCGACCACCACTGCGGCGGTCTCGGGGTAAGTCTCGGCGGCGATATGCGGGGTCACCGTCACCTTCGGATGCGCCCAGAAGGCATGATCCGCGGGCAGCGGCTCCACCCGGAACACATCGAGCGTGGCGTTGGACAGATGGCCGCTGTCCAGCGCCGCCAGCAGCGCCGCGTCGTCGATCAGCGGGCCGCGGCCGGGGTTGATGACCACCGCGCTGGCCGGCATCGAGGCGATCCGTTCCGCGTTCAGCAGGTTCTCCGTCTCCGCCGTATAGGGCATCAGCAGCACCAGGATCTGCGCCTCGGCCAAAGCCTGTGCCAGCCCCGCATCGCCCGACAGGCAACGGATGCCCGGCAGCGACTTGGGCGTGCGGCTCCAGCCCGTCACCCGGAAGTTCAGCGCCGCCAGCATCCTCGCGCAGGCGCTGCCGAGCTCTCCCAGCCCCAGCACCGTCACCGACCGCGCCCGCGCCGGGCCGGGGGCCGTCTCCGGCATCCAGACTGCATCCGCATTCAGGATATGCCGGTCGAGGCCCAGATGATGCCGCAGCACATGGCCGGTGACATATTCCACCATGCTCTCGGTCATCGCCGGGTCGACCATCCGGCACAGCGGCTGGGTCAGGGTGTCATTCCCTACCAGCTTCTCCACCCCGGCCCAGAGGTTCAGCACCGCCTTCGCGCCGGTGAAGGGCGCGAAATCGCTGACCACGCCGCCATTCGCCACGATCAGGTAATCCACCGCAGCCGGATCGGCGGGCGCCGCCTCGGTCACCACAGCCTCCACCCCGGCGGCGGCCAGCGCCTGCGCCAGCGGCGCCTGATAGCGGGGCCACATCCTGGCCCCCGCGGCGAAATAGACATTGAGCATGGCTTACCTCGGTTTGTGGATATGGGCGCTCTGCACCAGCCCGAAGGCCACCATCAGCACCATCATCGCCGACCCGCCGTAAGAGACAAGCGGCAGCGGCACCCCCACCACCGGCACCAGCCCCATCACCATCGACATGTTCACCGCGAAGAACAGGAAGAAGGTGCCGGCAATGCCGATGGTCAGCAGGGCAGAGAAACGGTCCTTGTTGTTGATCGCCGACACCAGGCAGAAGCCGATGATCAGCACATAGAGCAGCAGCAAGGAGAAGGCCCCGACGAAGCCGAACTCCTCGGCCAGCGTGGTGAAGATGAAGTCGGTATGCTTTTCGGGCAGGAAGTTCAGCCGCGACTGGGTGCCCTGCATGAAGCCCTTGCCGGCCCATCCGCCCGAGCCTAGCGCGATCTTGGCCTGGCTGATGTGATAGCCCGCCCCCAGCGGATCGGCCGAGGGGTCCAGAAACGTGTCGATCCGCCGGAACTGATAATCGTGCAGCAACTGCCACGGTGTCCCGCGCGACGACAGCACCACCGTCACCAGCCCGATCCCCGCGCCGATCACCACCGCGAAATAGATCCAGCTGACCCCCGCCGCGAACATCACGATGGCGCCGCCAAAGCTTACTTGAATGGCGGTGCCAAGGTCTGGCTGGGTCAGCACCAGACCCACCGGCAGCAAGATCAGCACCGCGGGCATCAGCACCCACAGCGGCCGAGAGACCTTCTTGACGTCCAGCCAGTCGTAATAGGCGGCCAGCAGCATCACGATGGAGATCTTCATCAGCTCCGACGGTTGCAGCATCATGAAGCCAAGGTTGATCCAGCGCTGCGCGCCCATGCCGACATGGCCGAAGAACTCCACCACCAGCAGCAGCACCAGCGAGATCAGATAGGCCAGCGCCGCCATGTTGCGCCAGAACCAGATCGGCACGAAGCCGACGATGAACATCAGCGTCAGGCCGACGCCGAAGCGCTTCATCTGCGGCTCGGCCCACCGGTCGAGATTGCCGCCCGCGACCGAATACAGCATCACGAACCCGGCCGAGGCGACGGCGGTCAGCAGCAGCACCAGCGGCCAGTTCACATACAGCACCTTGCGGATGCCGGTGGGCACGGTCTTGACGTTATATTCCAGATAGCTCATCGGCCCGCCGTCCCCTCAGGCCCGCGTCGGGGTGACGGGGCCGGTCTCCGGCGCGATCAGCGGCATCAGGCTGCGCTGCTCCTCGATCTTGTCGCGCTGGCTTTCGGGATAGGCAGTCAGCGGCGGCAACCCGCCCGCCAGCGCCTGCAGCAGCATGTCGCGCGCGATCGGCCCGGCAACGCCGGACCCGCCCGAGCCATGCTCCACCACCACGCTGACCGCGACGCGCGGCGATTCATAGGGGCCGTAGCTGACGAACAGCGCATGGTCGCGGCGGTTCCAGGGCAGCTGGTCGTTCGACACCACCCCCGCCGCGCGTTCGGCGGCGGTGATGTTGCGCACCTGGCTGGTGCCCGACTTGCCGGCCATGACCATCGCGTCATCGACCACCCGCACGCCATAGGCCGTGCCGCCGCGGGCGTTCACCACCGCATGCATTCCGCGCCGAACCAGCCGCAGCTGGCCCTCGTCCAGCCCCAGCGACTCGCCGCCCAGGACCGGCTGCTCGACCCCGTCGATGGACCGCACCAGCCGCGGCGTGACCGCCCGCCCGGTCGCCACCCGCGCCGTCATCACCGCCAGTTGCAGCGGCGAGGCCAGCACGAAGCCCTGCCCGATGCCAGAGTTGAAGGTGTCGCCCACCTGCCAGTCGACACCGCGGTTCGCCACCTTCCAGTCCTTGGTCGGCATCAGCCCCTCGGCCACCGCCGACATCGGCAGGTCATGGCTGATCCCCAGCCCCAGCCGGCGGCCCATTTCCGAGATCTTCTCGATCCCGACCCGCTGCGCGATCTCGTAGTAATAGACGTCGCAGGAATGCTGCAGGCTTTCGATCATGCCGACAGAGCCGTGCCCGCCGCGCTTCCAGCAGTGGAAGCGGCGGTTGCCCAGTTCGGTATATCCCCGGCAATAGACGGTCTCGTCGAAGCCGATCACGCCCGCCTCCAGCGCCGCCAGCGCCACCACCATCTTGAAGGTCGATCCCGGTGGATAGGTGCCCTGCACCGCCTTGTTCGCCATCGGGCGATGGTCATGCTCCATCAATGCCCGGTATTCCGGCCCGCTGATCCCGCGCACGAACATGTTGGGGTCATAGCTGGGCGAGGAGACGATGCCGAGGATATCCCCCGTCTCCACATCCATCGCCACCGCCGCCGCGCTTTCCTCTCCCAGACGCGCCTGCATGTAGTTCTGCAGGCCCATGTCGCAGGTCAGCTGCACCCGGGCGCCTTGCTGGCCTTCCTGCCGGTCCAGCTCTCGCATGACCCGGCCCACGGCATTCACCTCGATCCGCTTGGTGCCGGCACTGCCGCGCAGCTGGTCCTCCAGCTTCGCCTCCAGCCCCAGCTTGCCGATCTGGAACTTCGGGATCTGCAGCAGCGGGTCTGGGTTTTCCATCCGCGCCAGATCATAATCGCTGGCCGGGCCGACATAGCCCACCACATGGGTGAAATCGCCCTTCAGCGGGTAGTAGCGCGACAGGCCCACCTCTGGCGTCACGCCGGGCAGGGCGGGGGCGTTCACGGCAACGCGGCTGAAGTCCTCCCAGTCGAGCCGGTCGGCCACGGTGATCGGGACAAAGGCCGAGTGCTTCTTGGCCTCGGCCAAGGTCCGCTCGATATCCGCGGGCGTCAGCGGGATCAGCCGCGCCAGCCGGTGCAGCACCTCTTCGACGTCGCCCGCATCCTCGCGGGTGATGACCACGCGGTAATTCTGCTCGTTCCCGGCCAGCAGCGCGCCGTTGCGGTCATGGATCAGCCCGCGCGCCGGGGGGATCAGACGGATGTTGATGCGGTTTTCCTCGGCCAGCAGGCGGAAGTTATCGGCCTGATCGACCTGCATCTCATGCATCCGAAGGCCAAGGACGGCGACCACTGCCGTCTGCGCCGTGCCCAGGAGCAGCGCCCGGCGGGTGATCTTGCGGGCGCTTTCCGCGGTGTCTTTTGGTGAGCGTCTCATGCCCGGCTCCCCATTCCGTCAATCTCGCTGGGGGCGCGCAGCCCCAGCGCCAGATGCGACACTGCCACCACCAGCGGATAGGCGATCACCGTCGTGACGAATTGCAGCAGCGTCAGGCCCAGCCCGGTCTGTGGCACCACCACCAGCGCCAGCACCGTGCGGTTGGCCAGCAGCATGAGCGCCATCACGGCCGTCACTGTCGCCCATTCCGCAAGGAAGGGCAGCCCGCGCATGGCACTCGCCCGGTCGCGCAGAAACTCCGACCCCAGCAGTACGACCAATGCCCAGAGGCCGGGCGGGCGCATCGCCAGCATGTCCTCGATCAGGAACACCGCGACGATGGCAAGCGCCGGCACGAAATCGGGTCGCCGCAGCACCCAGGCGCAGGTGATGCACAACAGCAGGTCCGGTCCCGGAATCCGCGCGGGCAGGGTGGACAGAGGCAACAGCCGCACGAACAGCAGGGCGGCGGCCAGCGCCACAAACAGCGCGCGATAGCTCCAGCGGCGGGTGGTGACGGGGTCGATCATCCGCCCGCCTCCGTTTCGCTCGCCGCAGGCGCCTCGGCCCCGGGCTCCACCGGCACGGCAGGGGGCACTTCCGGCGGGATCAGCACGCCGGCATCGGTGATCCGCTCGGCCGGGTGGCTGCGCAGCACGCGCAGGAAATCGAGCCGTTCATAATCGGCAGACATCCGCACCCGCAGCCGGCGGTCGGCGCCCTGCGCCACCTGGCCCACCAGCAGCCCGGCCGGGAACACCCCGCCATCGCCGGAGCTGACGACACGGTCGCCCGGGCGCACCTGTTCGGGGTTCTCCAGAAACTCCAGCGGCGGCGCGGCGGAATTGTCGCCCGCCAGCAGCGCCTTTTGCCCCGAGGGCTGCACCGTCACCGGAATCCGGCTGGTGCTGTCGGTCAGCAGGATCACCCGGCTGGTGCTGTTGCCCACGCCCGAGATCCGCCCGACCAGCCCCAGCCCGTCCATCGTCGCCCAACCATCGACGATGCCATCGCGGCTGCCCACGTTCAGCAGCACCGACTGGCGGAAGGGTGACCCCGAATCCGCCAGCACCACGCCAGACACAGAGGTCAGTTGCGGGTCCAGCCGCACCTGATTCTGCGCCAGCAGCTTGGCATTTTGCTGTTCCAGCTGCACCGCGGCCTCTTTCCAGGCCTTCATCTGCTGCAGCTCGCGCTTCAGCTCGGTGTTCTGCTCATGGATGCGGGCATAGGACCGGAAGCCCTCGACCATGCCCACGGCCTTGGTGACGGGCAGCAGTGCCCAATCCATGTTGGGCACCACCTTGTCGACCAGCGCCGCGCGGAACCGCTCTACCCGCGGGCTGTCAATCCGCCACAGCAGAAAGGTCGCCGACAGGGCCAGTGCCAGCACCACGATCAGGATGCGGCGCACCGGCCCGGCAAAGTCGATGTCGGCGTTGCGGTCTCGTGCCACGGATGGTCCCCAGAGCGGTCAGGTCAGGTGCCAGCGCGGCCCTGGTGGGGGGCCTCTGCCTCAGCTGTCGTAGTCTATCACATGCCGAAGCTGCTTCTCGTATTCCAGCGCCTTGCCGGTGCCAAGCGCCACACAATTGAGTGACTGATCGGCGATGGAGATCGACAGCCCCGTCTGCTCGCGCAGCGCAAGGTCGAGGTCCCCCAGCAGCGCACCGCCGCCCGTCAGCATCACGCCGCGGTCGACGATATCGGCAGCGAGGTCGGGCGGAGTGGCCTCCAGCGCGATCATCACCGCTTCGCAGATCTGCTGCACGGGTTCGGCCAGCGCCTCGGCGATCTGTGCCTGGTTGATCTCGATCTCTTTCGGCACGCCGTTCAGCAGGTCGCGCCCGCGGATCAGCATGCTGGCGCCGCGCCCGTCATCTGGCATCCGCGCCGTACCGATGGATGTCTTGATCCGCTCGGCCGTGGCCTCGCCGACCAGAAGGTTCTGGTTGCGGCGCAGATAGCTGATGATCGCCTCATCCATGCGGTCGCCGCCGACGCGGACCGAGCGGGCATAGACGATGTCGCCGAGCGAGAGCACCGCGACTTCCGTGGTGCCGCCGCCGATATCCACGACCATGCTGCCCGTCGGGTCGGTGATCGGCATCCCCGCGCCAATCGCCGCCGCAATCGGTTCGGCAATCAGCCCGGCGCGGCGTGCGCCGGCCGACAGCACCGACTGGCGGATCGCCCGTTTTTCCACCGGCGTCGCGCCATGCGGCACGCAGACGATGACCTTGGGCTTGGTAAAGGTGGTGCGTTTGTGGACCTTGCGGATGAAATGCTTGATCATCTCCTCGGCCACGTCGAAATCCGCGATGACACCATCCCGCATCGGGCGGATCGCCTCGATGCTGCCGGGCGTGCGGCCCAGCATCAGCTTGGCATCCTCGCCGACCGCAAGCACCTGCTTCTTGCCGTCCTTGACGTGATAGGCCACGACCGAGGGTTCATTCAGGATGATCCCCCGTCCCTTGACATAGACCAGCGTATTCGCGGTCCCAAGGTCAATTGCCATGTCCGACGAGAACAAGCCCCCAAACCATCCCATATGTATTTCCTGCTGCCAGCCCCGCCGGCCCGCGACTCGCGTTCCGCGCGCGGACCAAGGCCCCTTATAGGCAGGCGCGGCGCAGGGCGAAAGGCCCCGCACCGCGCCCATAGGCGGCAATTCGCGCTTGTGATGCGCCCTATCCGGCCGAACGGTAGCTGACCGCCTTCACATCGGCATCGGGCGCCGACTTCTCGCGCCGCACCCGCAGCCGGTTCAGCGCGCCGACATAGGCCTTGACGCTGGCCAGGATCGTGTCGGTATCGGCGGCTGACCCGGTGACGATGCGGCCGTTCTCCTCCATCCGAACGCTGACGGTGGCCTGCGCATCGGTGCCCTCGGTCACGGCATGGACCTGATACAGCTGCAACCGCGCCTCATGCGGGAACAGGGTGCGCACCGCGTTGAAGGCCGCATCGACCGGCCCGTCGCCGGTGGTGGAGGCCGATTGCTCGGTGTCCCCCACCAGCATCCGCAGTTCTGCCGTCTGCGGGCCTTCGGTGCCGCAGACCACGCGCAGGAACTTCACCTGCAGGTAATCGCTGTCGGTATTGGCCGCAGAGTCGGCCATCAGCGCGATCAGATCCTCGTCATAGATTTCCTTCTTGCGGTCGGCCAAGGCCTTGAAGCGCACGAAGACGTCGTTCAGCTGGTTGTCCGCCAGCTCGATCCCCAGATCGGCCAGTTTGGAGCGCAGCGCCGCCCGCCCCGAATGCTTGCCCATGGCGATATTGGTCTCGGTGATGCCGATATCCGCCGGGCGCATGATCTCGAAGGTCTCGACATTCTTCAGCACCCCGTCCTGATGGATGCCGCTTTCATGCAAGAAGGCGTTCTTGCCGACGATGGCCTTGTTGAACTGCACCGCAAAGCCCGAGACCTGGCTGACGCGGCGCGACAGGTTCATGATCTTGGTGGTGTCGATGCCGGTGCTGTAGGGCATGATGTCCTGCCGCACCTTCAGCGCCATCACCACCTCTTCCAGCGCGGTATTGCCGGCGCGCTCGCCGAGGCCATTGATCGTGCATTCGATCTGCCGCGCGCCCGCTTCCACCGCCGCCAGGCTGTTGGCCGTCGCCATGCCCAGATCGTTATGGCAATGGGTGGCAAAGATCACCTGATCGGCGCCCGGTACCCGCTCCAGCAACATGCGGATCAGGGCTGCACTTTCGCGCGGGGCGGTATAGCCCACGGTGTCGGGGATGTTGATGGTGCTGGCCCCGGCCTTGATCGCGGTCTCCACCACGCGGCACAGATAGTCATGCTCGGTCCGCGTCGCGTCCATCGGCGACCATTGCACGTTGTCGCACAGGTTGCGGGCGCGGGTGACCGTCTCATGGATGCGCGTCACCATGTCGTCCTGGCTCAGCTTCGTGATGTCGCGGTGCAGGGGCGAGGTGCCGATGAAGGTATGGATGCGCGGCTGGCGGGCATGGCGGATCGCCTCCCAGCAGCGGTCGATATCCTTGTCATTGGCGCGGGCCAGCCCGCAGATGACGGAGTTTTTCGCCTGTTTGGCAATCTCGCTGACGGCGGCGAAATCGCCTTCGGAGGCGATGGGGAAGCCGGCCTCGATGATGTCGACGCCCATCTCGTCCAGCAGGGTGGCGATCTCCAGCTTCTCGGCATGGCTCATGGTGGCGCCGGGGGACTGCTCGCCATCGCGCAGGGTGGTGTCGAAGATCAGCACACGGTCAGCAGCGGCAACGGCGCCCGGCGCGGGGGACTTGGTCGTGTCGGTCATGGGAAATCTCTCTCGGATTCAGTCTGCTTCTGTCTCTGGGTCCGGCGCTTGTCACCTCCGAGCGGTCGCGCCGAAAGGCACGCTCAGAGGCGGCTAAGAAGAAGCTGGGCGCGGGGGAGCAGGGCGCGGATCGCGCTAGGGGTCGAGGTGATGTGCATGTCCCGTGCCATGCGGGGGACTATAGGGGGATTTCGGGAAAGGAAAAGGGGGTTTTGCGCCTCGCCTTTTTCTTCCGGCGCGATCAGGCGGCTTGCCAGTGGCAAGCCGACCGCGCCGGTTGCCCGGAGGCGCAAGCCGCAGGGCAAGGGGGGTGAAGCTTGGTCCGGAGGGTGCCAAATTCTGATGGGACCGCCCCGGTGGGCACGAATGTGCCCGCCAAGGGGGGGCGGGCACATCAGAATTTCGTCGACGGCCGAAATTCTGAAGAAGGCCGGGGTAGCGCTTGGGGCTCAGGAGAACCAACCGAACTCAAGGCACTCACCCGGCTGGTGTGATTGCCACAACGCCCCTGCAATGATCCACGCCCCACCCCCCTGCGTAAAAATCAAAACGGGGAGCACAAAACATGCGGTCACTGGTCATAGGCGCCTCAGGCGGCATCGGCGCCGCCCTCGCCAAATCCCTCGCCACCCGCGGCGAGGTCGTCGCCCTCTCCCGCACCTCCCACGGCCTCGAGATCACCGACGAGGCATCGGTCGCCGAACACCTCGGCGCCCTGAGCGGCAGCTTCGAACTCATCTTCACCGCCACCGGCGCGCTCGGCACGCCCGAGAAAGCCTTGCGCAGCCTCACCGCCGGCGAGCTCCTCTCGCAAATGGCGATCAACGCCCTCGGCCCGGCGCTGGTGCTGAAACACGCCCTCCGACTGATGCCAAAGGACCGCCGCTGTGTCTTCGCCGCGCTCTCGGCCCGGGTCGGCTCCATCGGTGACAACGCCCTCGGCGGCTGGCATTCCTACCGCGCCTCCAAGGCCGCGCTGAACCAGCTGCTGCATGGCGCCGCGATAGAAATTTCGCGCAGCCACCCGCAAGCCATCGTCGCCGCCCTGCATCCCGGCACCGTGGCCACGCCCTTCACCGAGGGCTACGGCCACGACAAGCACAGCCCCGCCCGCGCCGCGACCGACCTGCTGGCGGTGCTGGACGGTCTGACGCCTCAGCACTCAGGCGGGTTCTTCGACTACTCAGGCGCGACCGTGCCGTGGTGAGGGCGCAATTCCCGAGTGCTTCACTTTACATACGATATCCGCATGGGTCCTGTATGGGTTCTGCATAGCCTTGGGTCAGGCCTGAGCTGCCCCCACGCCCCGCCGCCGCGACAGCCACAGCGCGTTGCCGGTGATCGCCGCCAGCAGCAGCGCGCCGCCCGCAAAGGTGCCCGCACTGGCGGTTTCCCCCAGCAAGGCCCAGACCCAGAGCGGCGCCAGCAGCACCTCGATCAGCCCCAGCAAAGCCAGCTCGCCAGCCGGCACCGCCCGGCTTCCGGCGGTGTAACAGGCCATCCCGAACCCCAGCACCAGCGCCCCCATCGCCATCGCGATCAGCGCATCCCGCGCCGGCACCAGCACGCTATCCCCTTGACCCCACAGCACAATTGCCGCCACGGCCATCGAGGCCAGCCCGCCCAGGAACACCCCCGAGGCAAGGTCCAGCGCCCGTGCATGGCGCACCGCCAGCGTGAAGGCCGAGAAGCCCGCAGCCGACACCAGCGCCGCGATGTTGCCATCCCCCGCGCCAATCGCCAGCCCCTCGCGCACCATCACGAAAATCCCCAGCGATGCCAAGGCGATAGCCACCCATGTCGCCGGCTGCACGGGCTCTTTCAGCACCGGCCAGGCCAGGATCGCGGTGAAGAGGGACGCCGCCGAATAGAGGAAAATCGCATTGGCCACCGTCGTCGCCTGCAAGGCATAGATCGCCCCGGCAAAGGCCGCAACCAGCCCCGCCGCCGCAATCGCCCCCGCCCAACCGCTTGATTTCAAACGCGCAAACGGCGCCCCGCCGGACCGGCGTGACAGCACCCAGAACAGCACCGGCACCATCCCGGCGGACCGCCAGAACAGCACCTGCCAGGTATTCGCCTCGTCGATCAGCCGGATGATCAGCCCCATCAGCGACCAGAGCACCCCCGCCAGCACGACAAGGCCTATCCCGGCCCGGTAGGTCACTGGCTGCATCTGCGGGGCACTCCAAGGGGTTACGCCCCAAACTTGCGGCAGCGCAGCCCCCCGTCTGTCCCGCCTGCGCCGCCCCCATGTCGGGATCAGCCCTCGCGCAGCCATCCCGGCGCATAGGTGACCGTCTCGCACCCCGAAAACCGCGCCAGCCGGCCCAGTTCCGCCTCCAGCCGCGCCAGCCTTTGCCGGCCGAATTTCACAGCGTTTTCAGGCCATAAGGCGGCGACCTGCAACTGCCCCTCGGCCCGCTTGGCCCGCGCGTCGATGCGCCCGACCAGCCGGTCCCCCTCCAGCAGCGGGAACACGTAATAGCCATAGCGCCGCTGCGCCTCGGGCACGAAAATCTCGATCCGGTAGTGAAAGCCGAACAGCCGCTCCGCCCGCGCCCGGTCCCGCAGCGCCGGGTCAAACGGCGACAGCACCCGCAGCCGCGCCGGTGCCTCCGGCAGCCCGGCCGCCTCCGCCACCACCCCCGGCCGCGCGAAACTGCGGCGCAGCACCCCGTCCGCGCCCTCCACCGCGATCTCTTCGATCTGCCCCCGCGCCAGCGCCGCCGCGGACCAGGCCCTCGCCTCCGCCGGCGTCACCTTGGCCCAGAAGGCCGCAATCTCGCCCGAGGTCGCAAAGCCGAGCCGGTCCAGCGCGGCATTGCAGGCCCAGTCGATGGTCTCGGCCTCGGGCAGGTGCGTGGTCTCGGGGTACACCCGCTCCGCAAGGTCATAGACCTTGGCAAAATTCTCGCGGCGCGACACGGCCAACTGCCCGGTGCGCCACAGAAATTCCAGCGCGGTCTTGGAGGGATGCCAGTTCCACCAGCCCGGCCCCTCGCCTTGGGGACGCTCTTCGCCAAGGCTGACCTCGCCGCTGGCGACGGGGCCATTCGCAGCGATATGGGCCAGAATATCCGCCAGCCGCGCCTCGAACTCCGGGCCCTGCCAGCTGCGATAGCGCTCGCGGATCCGCGTCTCATCCCGCAGGAACCTCAGCCGCCAATGCGGCAGGAACGCCATCGGTATCACCGCCGCGTCATGGGTCCAATGCTCGAACAGATCGCGCCGACGCTCCAGCAACGGCCGCAGGTTCTCGGGCCGGTAAGCAGGGCGGCGCGACCACAGGATCATGTGATGCGCGCGTTCCACCGTATTGACGCTGTCCACCTGCACGAAGCCAAGCCGGTCGATCAGCGCCAGCAGGTCATCGCTCTTGGCCGGCCCCGCCGCAGGCTCTGCCAGCGCGTGGCGGTGCAGGAACAGCCGCCGCGCATCGGCATTGCGCAGGACGGGTGTCATGCCTCAGCCCCAGGTCCGGTCCAGCACCGCGAGCCAGTTCTTCCAGGCCAGCTTCTCGATCAGCGCCTCGCCATAGCCATGGGCGCGGAACGCCTCCAGCAGATGCGGCAGGCCTGCCACATCGCCGATGCCCTGCGGAATGGTGGCGCCGTCGAAGTCGGACCCAAGGCCGAGGTGGTCTTCCCCCAGAACCGACAGCAGATGGTCCATGTGCTTCAGCACCGGCTCCCAGCCGATATCGGCGCTTTGCTTGCCATCCTCGCGCAGGAAGGAGGTGGCGTAGTTCAGCCCGACCATCCCCTTGCTCTCGGCAATCATCCGCAACTGCCGGCCGGTCAGGTTGCGGGTGGAGCGGGTGACGGCATGGGCGTTGGAATGGGTGGCGACCAGCGGCGCGTCCGAAAGCGCCGCCACATCGTTGAAGCCGGCCTCGTTCAGGTGGCTGAGGTCGATCATGATTTTCAAGGCGTTGCACTCGGCCACCAGCCGCTTTCCGGCGTCCGTCAGCCCCGGCCCGGTATCCGGCTCGCCCGGAAAGCGGAAGGGCACGCCATGGCCAAAGACCGTGGGGCGCGACCAGACCGGGCCAAGGCTGCGCAGTCCCGCCGCGTGCCAGACATGCAGCGCGTCCAGATCCTCGCCGATCGCCTCGGCGCCCTCCATATGCAGGATGGCGGCGATCTTGCCCGCCTCCATCGCCGCGCGGATATCGGCGGTGCTTCGGCAGATGGCCAGCGCGCCCGTCCGCTCCATCCACATCAGATGCCCCACCATCGCCATCGCCACCGGCATCGCCGCCGTATCGCCGATCAGGTCGGGCAGCGGCAGGTCATAGGGCGGGTTGTTCATCAGCGCCTCGTAATCCGGCGCGTCATGGGCCTTGGGCGAGGGGATGTAGACGGCAAAGAACCCGCCCACGAAGCCGCCCGCTTTCATCCGCGGCAGGTCGAGATGGCCCTTGCCCTCGCCCGTCAGCCAGATCGCCTCGCGCTCGGCGGGGTTGCGCAACAGGCGCAGCAGGAAGTCGTTATGGCCATCGAAAACGGGGGTCAGGGTCATGATGCGGCTTTCGTATATCCGTGCGAGGCGGTGAGGAGTTGGCGGGTATAATCGGTGGTGGCGGCGCGGGCGCGCAAGGCGCCGCGGGTCAGTTCCTCGACAGCCTGGCCGTGCTGCATCACCATCAGCCGGTCGCACATATGCGCCACGACGGCGAGGTCATGGCTGACCATCACATAGGTCAGCCCGCGTTCGGTGCGCAGCCGGTCCAGCAGGTTCAGCACCTCGGCCTGGATCGAGGCGTCGAGGGCGCTTGTCGGCTCGTCCAGCAGCAGCACCCGCGGCTCGAGGATCAGGGCCCGGGCCACGGCCACGCGCTGGCGTTGGCCGCCAGACAGCTGGTGTGGATAGCGGAAGCGGAACGAGGGGCCGAGGCCGACATCGGTCAGGGCCTGTTCCACTCGCGCCTCGCGGTCCGTGAAGCCGTGGATCGCCAGCGGCTCCGACAGCACCCGGTCGACGGTGTGGCGGGGGTGCAGCGAGGCATAGGGGTCCTGGAACACCATCTGCACGCGGCGGTAGAAGTCCGCCCGGCGCGGGGAGGTCAGTTCGCTGCCGCCCAGAAGGATGCTGCCCTCGCTGGTCGGCGCCAGCCCGCAGATCGCCCGCAGGACGGTGGATTTGCCCGACCCGCTTTCGCCGACGATGCCGTAGCTCTCGCCCTCGGCCACCTTCAGCGTGACGCCCCGCACCGCCTGCACGGCATCGGGGCCCGCGCCGAAGGTGACGTGCAAGTTCCGGATGTCCAGCAGCGCGCTCATAGTGCCCAACTCGCGTCGCGGGTCATGGTCGGCAGGGGGCGCGTGTCGTTGTCGATCTTGGGCAGGCAGTTCATCAATCCTTGCGTATAGGGATGCTGCGCCCGGTCGAGTTCCGACGCCTTCAGCTCCTCGACCACCCGGCCCGCATACATCACCAGCACCCGGTCGCAGAAACTGGCGACAAGGCGCAGATCGTGGCTGATGAAGATCAGCCCCATGCCGCGATCCGTCACCAGCGCGTCGAGGATGCGCAGCACCTCGATCTGCACCGTCACGTCCAGCGCGCTGGTCGGCTCGTCGGCGATCAGCAGGTCAGGCTCCGTCACCAGCATCATGGCGATCATCGCGCGCTGGCCCATCCCGCCCGACAGCTCGTGCGGATAGGCGCGGAACACGCGTTCGGGGTCGCGGATCTGCACCGCCTCGAGCATCGCCATCGCGCGGGCCTTCTTCTCGGCACGGCTGGAGCGGCCGTGGAAGGCCAGCGCCTCCATGATCTGGCGGCCGATGGTCATCACCGGGTTCAGGCTGAACTTGGGATCCTGCATCACCATCGACATCCGCCCGCCGCGCAGGGCGCGCCATTGCTTGGGGCTGGCGCTGCGCAGGTCGATCCCGTCGAATTCCAGCCGTTTGGCGGTGGCGGTGCCGGGCGGCGGGGTCAGGCCCAGAAGGGCGCGGCCGGTCTGCGACTTGCCCGACCCGCTTTCGCCGACGATGCCAAGCCGCTCGCGGCCGAGGGTGAAGCTGACGCCGCGCACCACCTCGGACGGGCCCTGCCGCGTCGGGAAGGTGATGCGCAGGTCTTCGACTGTCAGAAGGGCGCTCATTTGCGGGCTTTCGGGTCAAGGACGTCGCGCAGGCCGTCGCCAAGGAAGTTGAACCCCAGCGAGACCACGAAGATGGCAAGGCCCGGCATCGTCACCACCCACCACTGGTCGATGATGAAGCGCCGGCCCCCGGCGATCATCGCACCCCATTCGGGCTGGGGGGGCTGTGCGCCGAGGCCTAGAAAACCTAAGCCTGCCGCCGTCAGGATGATCCCGGCCATGTCCAGCGTCACCCGGATGATGACCGAGGACAGGCACAGCGGCACCACGTGCCCCCAGATGATCCGCACCGGGCGCGCCCCCTGCAGGCGGATGGCGTTGATGTAATCGGTGTCGCGGATCGTCAGCGTCTCGGCCCGCGCCAGCCGCGCATAGGGCGGCCAGGAAGTGATGGCGATGGCGATGATCGCATTCTCGATCCCCGGCCCAAGTGCCGCCACGAAGGCCAGCGCGAGGATCAGCCGCGGGAAGGCCAGGAAGATGTCGGTCACGCGCATCAACACGGTATCGACCCAACCGCCGAAATAGCCCGCGGTGGTGCCGACCAGCAGCCCGATGGGCGTGGCGATCACCGCGACCAGCGCCACCACCATGAGGGTGATGCGCGAGCCGTGGACGAGGCGCGAGAAGATGTCGCGCGCCTGTTCATCGGTGCCCATCAGATGCGTCAGCGAGGGCGGCAGCAGCCGTTCTGTCCGCAAATCGCCACCGACGATCGGGTCATAGGGCGCGATGACATTGGCCAGCAGCGCGACGACGACCAGCGTCACTACGATGGCGAGGCCGATCATCGCCAGCGGATTGGCCCGCAGCGCCAGCCAGGTGCGGTAGCCTTGGCCCAGACGGGCCTGACGGCGCGAGGCGGGCTGTTCGGACAGCAGCCATTCGCGGCGGGAGAATGTGGCGGTCATGCGCGCCTCCGGGTTCTGGGCCTCATCCGCGACGCCTCACACGAGGGTCAAGGAGGGTGTAGAGAAGGTCGGACAGCAGGTTCAGCCCGACGAAGACCACGCCGATCACCAGCGTGCCGCCAAGCACGGCATTCATGTCGGCGTTCTGCAGGCTGTTGGTCAGGTATTGGCCAAGGCCCGGCCAGGCGAAGACGGTCTCGGTCAGCACCGATCCCTCCAGCAGGCCCGCATAGGACAGGGCGATCACCGTCACCAGCGGCACCGCGGCATTGCGCAGCGCATGGACCCAGATGATCCGCCATTCCGGCACGCCCTTGACGCGGGCGGCGATGACATATTCCTGCGCCAGTTCGTTCAGCATGAAGCTGCGGGTCATGCGGCTGATATAGGCCATCGAGAAATAGCCCAGAAGCGAGGCGGGCAGGATGATATGCGAGAAGATGTTGCCGAACGCCGCCCATTTGCCCTGCATGGCGCTGTCGATCAGCAGAAGGCCGGTGGCGGGGGTGATGTCATATTCATAGCTGATGTCGATGCGCCCCGGCCCGGCAACCCAGCCGAGCTTGGCGTAGAAGATCAGCAGCCCCAGAAGGCCCAGCCAGAAGATCGGGGCGGAATAACCGATGAGGCCGACGACGCGCACCACCTGGTCCGCCAGCCGACCCTGCTTGACGGCCGCCAGCACCCCCAGCGGCACGCCGAGGATGGTGCCGAGGATCACGCCGAAGGTGGCAAGCTCCAGCGTGGCCGGAAAGACGCGCATGATATCGTCTAGGATCGGACGCTTGGTCATGAAGCTGTCGCCGAAATCGCCGGTGAACACCTTTTGCAGGTAAATCCAGAATTGCTGGATCAGCGGCTTGTCGAGCCCCAGTTCGATATAGACCCGGTCATACACGGCCTGGCTGGCGCGGTCGCCCACCACCGACAGCACCGGATCGACGGGCACGACGCGGCCGATCAGGAAGGTGACGAACAGCAGGCCCAGGAAGGTCAGCGCGACCGAGGCGAGCAGCTTGACGGCCTTCCACGCGAAGGGGAGGGCGCGGCTGCGCCCTCCGGTCTTTGTTGCGCCAGACATCAGTCTTTGGTGACGTTGGCGAAGGAGTTGTCCTGGAACGACGGCCCGATGACGAAGCCGCTGACGTTCTTGCGATGCGCCATGACTTCGATTTCCTGGAACATGATCACGAAGGGCGAGACGGCCTGATGCTCTTTCTGCAGCTCGATATACATCTCGGCGCGCTTGTCCGCGTCACCCTCGAGCACGGCGGCATCGGCCTTGGCGGTCATCTCCGGGATGTCCCAGGCGTTGCGCCAGGCCAGCGGCTTCGACGCCGCATCATCCGAGTTGTCGGGGTTGCGCGCGAAGGTATCGGCGTTCGTGTGCGGGTCCTGATAGTCCGGGCCCCACTGGCCGATATAGATGTCATGGCTGCGGGCGCGGTACTTGGTCAGGGTCTGGCCGCCATCGCCGGGGATCAGTTCCAGCGTGATGCCGGCCTGCGCCATCGTGCCCTGGATCGCCTCGGCAAGGCTGGTGATCTCGGGTGTGTTGCGGGTGTCCATGGTGACGGTAAAGCCGTCGGGCAGCCCGGCCTCGGCCAGCAGTTCCTTGGCCTTCTCGACGTTCAGGCTGTAGGGGTTTTCCTCCAGCACGCCCAGGAAGCCCTTGGGCAGGAAGGCCTGGTGAACGGTGACGCGGCCCTTCATCAGCGTGTCTGCGATGGTCTCGTAATCCACCAGCCATTTCATCGCCTCGGCGACCTCGGGCTTGGCGAGGTTCTCGTTCTTCTGGTTCAGGCCCATGTAGTAGATTGAGCCCTTGACGCCATCCTCGACCACCAGATCGGGGTTCGACGACATCGCAGTGATCTCATCGGGGCCAAGGTCGCGGGCGATGTCGATGTCGCCCTGCTCCAGCAAGATCCGCTGGGTGGCCGGTTCCGGGATGTGGCGATAGATGACGCGGGCCATCTCCGGAGCGTCGCCCGAATAGTTCGGGTTGCGCTCCATCACCACGACCTCGTTGGCGCGCCATTCGCGGATGGTGAACGGGCCCGAACCGGCATAGCCGGTCTTCAGCCAGTTATAGCCGAAATCGCCATCGACCTCATTTTCCTGCACCAGCTTCATGTCAACGACAGAGGCGACGTTGGCGGTGAGGCAATAGAGCACGAGCGTCGGCGCATAGGCCTGATCCATCTCGAATTCGAAGGTGTAATCGCCGGTCTGGCGGATCATCTGGTCGACGTTGTCGGCGGTGAAGCCGAACTGCGTGAGGATGAACGCGGGCGACATGTCCATCTTCACGGCGCGGGTCAGCGAATAGACGGCATCTGCGGCGGTGATCGGGTTGCCGCTGGCGAAGGTGCGGCCTTCCTTGATCTTGAAGCTCAGCGTCTTGCCGTCTTCGGAAACTTCCCAGCTTTCCGCGACCTTGCCGCTGATGTCCGACACGTTCATCGGATCATAGCCGATCAGCGTTTCATAGCTGTTCCCGGCGATCTCGCCGGCGGTGAATTCGAAAAGTTCGGCGGGGTCGAGCGAGATGACGTCATCGATCGACCAGGCCATGATCAGCGTGTCGGCGGGCGTCTCGGCCCAGGCCGCGGGCGCGGCGACGGCGGTAAAGCTCGCAACCGTGGCGGCGAGCCACTTCGTCTTGTGAAACATGGATGCATCCTCTGTTGGACTGGCTCGTCCCCGCGACCTTCAGGACGTCGGGCGGCACAAGTGTGATTAACCGCTTGGTAAAAAACGAAGTCAAGACCCGCGGCCCGGCGATCTGCCGCATTTTGTGGCAATCCGCCGCGCCGTCGGGGAAGCCGCGCCGGACTGCCTGAAGCTTCGGCAGCGGAGGAACGCGGGGATGTTTTGGTGGGATGGGCGGGGTTGACCGTGGCGGCGAATGGTGGCCGTCTGGCACCCGCAGCGCAGGAGAGCCCCGATGCCAGACCAGACCGCAACCGCCATCGTCACCGGCCATTCCCGCGGCCTCGGTGCCGCCATCGCCGCCGAGCTTCTGGCGCGCGGCGCGCGGGTTCTTGGGCTCGCGCGCAGGGGCAATCCGGCGCTGGCAGAGGCCTATCCGGAGGCGCTGGCAGAGGTTGCGCTGGACCTTGCGGACCCGGCGGCGCTGGCGGAGTGGCTGGGCGGGGATCGACTGCGGTTGCATCTGACCGGGGCAGGGCCGGTGCTGCTGGTCAATAATGCCGGCATGGTGGAGCCCATCGGCCCTGCCGGCACTCTCGACCCGGCTGCCATCGCCAGGGCCGTCGCGCTGAACGTGACCGCTCCGCTGATGCTGGCCGATACACTGATCGCCGCGACGACGGGCGCGCCCGACCGCCGCGTTCTGCATGTCTCCAGCGGGGCCGCGCGCAACGCCTATCCGGGGTGGAGCCTCTACTGCGCCACCAAGGCCGCGCTCGACCATCACGCCCGCGCCGTGGCCGAGGACAAACGCCCCGGCTTGCGCATCGAAAGCCTCGCGCCCGGGGTGATCGACACCGACATGCAGGCCGCGATCCGCGCCACAACCGAGGCGCAGTTCACGATGCGCGAACGGTTCGTGGGACTGAAGGAGAGTGGCGGGCTGTCCAGCCCCGAGGATTGCGCCCGCCGGCTGGTGGCGCACCTCACCGGGCCAGCCTTTGGCGCGTCGCCAGTCACCGACCTGCGCGACTTCGGCTGAGGGCTCAGGCCGCCGCGCCGATGCGCCGGGCCTTCAGCGTGGCATGGGCGAAGGCCGCGGCAAAGGCGGCGGTCATCAGCAGCACGATGGTCGGGGCGGGCGCGCTGTCCAGCGCCACGCTCAGCACCACCCCGCCGATGGACGACCCAAGCGCCACCGCGACCGACACCGCCATCATCGACCCGAACCGCCGCGTCAGCAGGAAGGCCGTCGCCCCCGGCGCGATCAGCAGCGCCACCGCCAGGATCACCCCCGCCGCCGTCAGCGCGCCGACGATGGTGGCCGACAACAGCGCCAGCAGCCCATAGTGCAGCGCACCCACCCGCAGGCCCACCGCCCGCGCCTGCGCCGGGTCGAAGGCGTGTAGCAGAAACTCGCGCCATTTGGCCAGCAGCACCAGCGTCACCACCACGCCGATGATCCCGGTCTGCCACAGGTCGGCGGCGGCAAGGCCCTGAATGTCGCCAAAGAGGATGTGGTCGAGGTGCAGTTCCGTCTGCACCTGCGAGTACAGAACCAGCCCAAGCGCGAACATGCCCGAGAAGACGACGCCCATCACCGTGTCCTGCTTGACCCGGCTGCGCTCTCGGATGAACCCCGTCGCCAGCGCGCAGGTCATGCCGGCTGTGAAGGCCCCCACCGCCAGCGGCAGCCCGGCCATCCAGGCCAGCACCACGCCGGGGAAGACGGCGTGGGACACCGCATCGCCCATCAGCGACCAGCCCTTGAGCACCAGAAAGCAGGACAGCAGCGCCGTCGGCACCGCGACCAGCACGGCCCCCAGCAGGGCGTTTTGCAGGAAGGGCAGCTGGAAGGCCGCGATCAGGTCCATCATGCCGCGGCCTCCGCACTGCGCCGGCGCGCGGCGATCAGCCCATGCTTGGGGGCGAAGACGAAGGCCAGCAGGAACAGGCCGGTCTGCGCCAGGACGATGATGCCGCCGGTCGCCGCATCGAGGAAGTAGCTCGCATAAGCCCCCGCTGCGCAGGTCAGCGTACCGATGGCAACCGACAGGCGCAGCAGCACGGCAAAGCGGTCGGTCAGCAGGTAGGCCGTCGCCCCCGGCGTCACCACCAGCGCGATCACCAGGAACGCCCCGACCGTCTGCATCGCCGCCACCGTCGCCGCGGCCAGCAGCGTGAAGAAGATGCCCCGCAGCAGCACCGGGTTCAGGCCGACGCTGCGGGCATGGGCCTCGTCGAAGAAGGTCACCATCAGGTCCTTCCACTTGGCGCCAAGGATCGCCAGCGACACCACGCCGATGATCGCCAGTTGCAGCGTATCGGCCGGGGTGATGGCCAGCACATTGCCCATGATGATCGTCTGCACATTCACCGGCACGGGGGAGACGGAAATCATGAACAGCCCCAGCCCGAAGAAGCTGGAGAAGATCAGCCCGATGATCGCATCCTCCTTCAGCCGCGTGCGCTGGTTCAGCACCAGCATCGCCGCCGCCGCCAGCCCGCCCGACAGGAAGGCGCCAAAGGCGAAGGGCAGCCCTAGCATCCACGCCCCCGCCACGCCCGGCACGATGGAGTGCGACAGCGCGTCCCCGATCAGCGACCAGCCGCGCAGCATGAGGAAGGCGGAGAGGAAGGCGCAAAGGCCCCCGACCAGAGCGGAGACCCAGATGGCGTTGACCATGTAGCCATAGGTGAAGGGCTCGAGCAGCAGGCTCATGCGCGGGCCCCGGTCTTGGCGGGCATATCGGCGGCGAAGGCCAGATTACGCAGCGCGCCGCCGAAGGTGTCTTCCAGATTGGCGCGGGTGAAGACCTGCTCCGTCGGCCCCTCGGCCAGCACGGTGCCGCGCACCAGCACGATGCGGTCGCAGAACTCCGGCACCGCGGCAAGGTCATGGGTGGCGACCAGCATCACCCGCCCCTCGGCGCGCAGCTCCTTCAGCAGCGTCACGATGGCGGCCTCGGTCTGCACATCGACGCCGGTGAAGGGCTCGTCGAGCAAGATCACCCGCGCCTCCTGCGCCAGCGCCCTTGCAAGGAACACCCGCTTGCGCTGGCCGCCCGACAGCTCGCCGATCTGGCGCAGCCGGAACTCCTCCATCCCCACCCGTGCCAGCGCGGCAGACACCGCCTGCCGGTCGGCAGGGCGGGCGCGGCGGAAGAAGCCCATATGGCCGAAGCGGCCCATCATCACCACATCCTCGACCAGCACCGGGAAGGTCCAGTCCACCTCCTCGGCCTGCGGGACATAGGCGACAAGGTTGCGCTTCAGCGCCTGCGGGGCGGGCAGGCCGAGGATCGCCACCTCACCCGCCGAGGGGCGCACGAAGCCCATGATCGCCTTGAACATGGTGGATTTGCCGCCCCCATTCACCCCCAGAAGCCCGGTGATGCTGCCGGTCGGCAGGGTGAAGGCGGCATCGCGCAGCGCGGTGTGGCCGTTGCGATAGGTCACCGTCAGGCCGCGCACCGACAGGCCGGGGGGGGGCGTCACCGGCGCGCTGCCGGCAAGGCTGAGCGCCGGGGCGGTCATTGGGCAAGTCCCTTGGCAATGGTTTCCGAGGTGACCCGCAGCAGGTCGATATAGGTCGGCACCGGCCCATCGGGCCCGCTGAGCGAGTCCACATAAAGCACCCCGCCATAGGCCGCGCCGGTTTCCCGCGCCACCTGCTCTGCGCCATCGGCCGGGATCGTGCTTTCGCTGAAGACCGCCGGAATGTCATGCTCGCGCACCGCGTCGATCACCCGCCGCACTTGCTGCGGCGTGCCCTGCTGGTCGGAGTTGATCGGCCAGAGATACAGCTCCTGCAGCCCGAAATCGCGCGCGAGGTAGCTGAACGCGCCCTCGCTGGTGACCAGCCAGCGCCGGTCCTCGGGGATCGCTTCCAGCTGCGCGCGGATCGGCTCCACCGCGGCCATGATCTCGGCCTTGTAGGCCTCGGCATTGGCCTTGTAGATCTCGGCATTCGCCGGGTCATGTTCCATGAAGGCGTCGCGGATATTGTCCACGTAGATCATCGCGCCGTCCGGGCTCATCCAGGCATGGGGGTTGGGCTTGCCCTCATAGGGTCCGTCGGCGATGCCCATCGGCTCCACGCCCTCGGACACGACGATGCCGGGCACGTCGGGCAGGTTGCGGAAGAAGCGCTCGAACCATTGCTCGAGGTTCAGCCCGTTCCACAGGATCAGGTCGGCATCCTGCGCGGCGATGATGTCGCCGGGGGTGGGCTGGTAATTGTGGATCTCTGCCCCCGGCTTGGTGATCGAGGTGACCACGGCGGCATCCCCCGCCACATTGGCGGCGATGTCGGCGATGACAGTGAAGGTGGTGACGGCCCGGAACTTGTCCTCGGCAACAGCCGGGCCCGCCAGCAGCATCAGCGCGGCGAGCGCCCCGGTCACCCGGCCCCTCCGTCCTCTGATCCCTGCATTTCGCGTCGGTCCCGGCATCGTCATCTCCTTTTTGAGAGTCGTTCTCAAGAAAGGTAGGATGCTTGTGCAGAATTGCAACTGCAAACTATTCGCAAGAGAGTGAAGGGGGCGTTGCGGGGGGCAGCGGATGTATTTTGCACACGCCGCGCCTGTGGTAGTTCGTGCGCGCCGCCTTCGAAGGATCCCGCATCTTGACCGCTCCAGTCACCGCCCCCACCCTGACCCGCTGGATGCGCGAGGAGTAGCTGCTTCTGCTCTTGCTCGCCCTGTTGCCCCTGCTGCTCTGGCAGGTGCCAACGCGCCCGGCGAACATCGCCGCGCTGGTGGACTGGAAGACCATCGGCGCGCTGGCCGGGCTGATGGTGCTCAGCCGCGGGCTGGAGGTGAGCGGGGTGATCGACCGCGCCGGCCGCGCCGCCCTGCGCGGGCTGCGGACAGAGCGGGGGCTGGCTGTGGCGCTGGTGCTGTTCGCCGCGGTGCTGTCTGCCATCGTGACCAATGACGTGGCGCTGTTCGTCACAGTACCGCTGACGCTGGCGCTGTCGAGGCTGGTGCCGCTGCCGCTGGGGCGGCTGGTGATCTTGCAGGCGCTGGCGGTCAATGCGGGCTCGGCCGTCTCGCCGGTCGGCAACCCGCAGAACCTGTTCCTGTGGCAGGTCTCGGGCGCGGGCTTCGGGGAGTTCGTGCTCGCGATGCTGCCGCTCGCCGCCGCGATGCTGGCGATCCTGCTGGCGCTGGTGCCGCTCGCCATCGGCAAGCAGACGCTGACCCTCTCCGAGCCCACCGCGCCCCTGCCACTGAACCGGCGGTTGATGGCCGTCTCGCTCGCCGCCTATCCGCTCTTCCTGCTGCTGGTGAATGCCGGCTTCGCCGTCCCGGCTGCCGGCGCCATCCTCGCGCTCTACGCGGTCGCCTTCCGGGCGGTGCTGCGCTGGCTCGACTGGCCGCTGCTGCTGGTCTTCATGCTGATGTTCGTCAACCTCGGCCTGCTGGGACAACTGCCCGCCATTGCCGCCGCGATGCCCGCGGCGCTGGCCCTGCCCGGCGGGGTCTTTTCCGTCGGCGCGGTGCTGTCACAGGCCATGTCCAACGTGCCGGCCGCGATCTTCCTCGCGCCCTTCACCGAGGATTGGCGCGCGCTGGCCTGGGGCGTCAGCGTCGGCGGCTTCGGCCTCGCCATAGGCTCGCTGGCCAACCTTATCGCGCTGCGGCTGGTGCGGGAGCCGGGGCTGTGGCGGCAGTTCCACCTGTGGTCGCTGCCGATGTTCGCCCTCAGCTTCGCTGTCGGCGCGCTCTTGCTCGCAAGCTAGACCACGGGCCCACCGCATTGGCGCACCCCATTGGCGGGCGCCCCCGGGGCCGCTATGGTCAGCGTCCCGCAGACAGGAAGCTGACGCCATGACCGCACTCGACCCGACCCGCCGCATCCCGCTCCTCATCGCCGGTGAAATCGGCGCCCGCGCCGATCAGGTGGCGCAGGCCATCGCGCTTCTGGATGGCGGTGCGACGGTGCCCTTCATCGCCCGCTACCGCAAGGAAGTGACCGGCGGGCTCGATGACACGCAACTGCGCACCCTTGCCGAGCGGCTGGTCTATCTGCGTGAACTGGAAGCCCGCCGCGCCGCGATCCGCGACTCGATCGCGTCGCAGGGCAAGCTCACGGCGGATCTGGAGCTGGGCATCGCCGGGGCGGTGACGAAGGCGGAGCTGGAAGACCTCTACCTGCCCTACAAGCCCAAGCGCCGCACCCGCGCGATGATCGCCCGCGAGAACGGGCTTGGCCCGCTGGCCGACGCAATCCTGCAGGACCGGCGCTCCGATCCGGCGGCGCTGGCGGCGGGATACGTCACCGAGGCGGTGCCCGATGCCAAGGCCGCGCTGGAGGGCGCGCGCGACATCATCGCCGAGGGGCTGTCCGAGGATGCCGACCTGCTGGGCCGGCTTCGCGCCCATATGAAGAAGGTCGCGGTGCTGTCGGCGCGGGTGGTGGAGGGCAAGCAGGCCGAGGGTGCCAAGTTCTCGGACTACTTCGCCCATTCCGAAAGCTGGGCCACTGCGCCCAGCCACCGCGCCCTGGCGATGCTGCGCGGGCGCAACGAGGGCGTGCTGTCGCTGGATCTGGAGATCGACGCCGATGCCGCCCCCGGCACCGGCCCGGCGGAAGCCATCGTCCGCGGCGCGCTGAAGGCCGGCGGCCAACTGCCCGGCGATCTGTGGCTGGCACAGGTGGCGGGCTGGGCCTGGCGCGTCAAGCTGCGCACCTCGCTGTCGCTGGACCTGATGACCGACCTGCGCGAGCGGTCCGAGGCCGAGGCGATCCGCGTCTTCGCCCGCAACCTCAAGGACCTGCTGCTGGCGGCCCCGGCGGGCGGCAAGGCGGTGCTGGGGCTGGACCCCGGCATCCGCACCGGCTGCAAGGTCGCGGTGATCGACGCGACCGGCAAGGTGCTGGCGACCTCCACCGTCTATCCGTTCCAGCCGAAGAACGACCTGCGCGGCGCGCAGGCAGAGCTTGCCATGCTGATCCGCAAGCATGGGGTAGAGCTGATCGCCATCGGCAACGGCACCGCCAGCCGCGAGTCGGAAAAGCTGGTGGCGGACCTTCTGGCGCAGCTGCCCGCGGGGCCGAAGCCGACCAAGGTGATCGTGTCCGAAGCCGGCGCCTCGGTCTATTCCGCGTCCGAGCTGGCGGCCAAGGAGTTTCCCGATCTCGATGTGTCCCTGCGCGGCGCGGTGTCCATCGCCCGCCGCTTGCAGGACCCGCTGGCCGAGCTGGTGAAGATCGAGCCCAAGAGCATCGGCGTCGGGCAATATCAGCATGACGTGGACCAGCACCGACTTGGCCGCTCGCTGGAGGCGGTGGTGGAGGATGCGGTGAACGCGGTCGGGGTGGATGTGAACACCGCCTCGGCCCCGCTGCTGGCCCGGGTCTCGGGCCTCGGGCCATCACTGGCCGAGGCCATCGTCGGGCACCGCGACGCCAACGGCCCGTTCGCCACCCGCCGTGCCCTGCTGAAGGTGGCGCGGCTGGGGCCGAAGGCCTATGAGCAGGCGGCGGGCTTCCTGCGGATCCCGGGTGGCAAGGAGCCGCTGGATGCCTCCTCGGTCCACCCCGAGGCCTATGACCTCGCTCGCCGCATCGTCGCCGCCTGCGGGCGGGACCTGCGCGAGGTGATGAAGGATGCAAGCGCGCTGAAACGGCTGGAGCCGGCAGAGTTCGTCGATGACCGCTTCGGCCTGCCCACGGTGAAGGACATCCTCGCCGAGCTGGAAAAACCCGGCCGCGACCCGCGCCCCGGCTTCAGGACCGCGACCTTCGCGGACGGGGTCGAGGACATCAAGGACCTGAAGCCGGGGATGCTGCTGGAAGGCACGGTGACCAATGTCGCGGCCTTCGGCGCCTTTGTCGATATCGGCGTGCATCAGGACGGGTTGGTGCATGTCAGCCAGCTGGCCGACCGTTTTGTGAAAGACCCGCATGAGGTGGTGAAGGCGGGCGATGTGGTGAAGGTCCGGGTGACGGAGGTGGATGTGGCAAGGAAGCGCATCGGGCTGACCATGCGCAAGGAGGCGGCGCCGGTGGAGCCGCGCGCCCCTGCGCAGGGCGGGCCCAAGCCCGGCCCGCGCGCGCCGATGGCGGCGTCCCCCAAAGCGGCTGGCGCTGACGTCGGCGGCCTCGGCGCCGCGCTGCTGGATGCGATGCGCAAGCGGTGAGCGGGGGAGGGGGGCTGTCTGCCCCCCTCTTGCGGCTTTGGCCGCAATTCACCCCCCGAGGATATTTCCGAAAAAGCAAAGCTGAATTTACGCTTTGTTGACTCTTGTCGGCGCAACCTCGGCGCGCGGTACAGGCGGGGACGCCGATGACCGCAAAAAGCAAGGGTGCCCTGTCTCCCCCGCTCAGGCGGCCCGAGGCGGGGCACCAGCTGGAATTGCTTTTTCGGAAATATCCTCGGGGGTGAATTCGCGCGGCACGCGCGAAGAGGGGGCAGACAGCCCCCTCCCTCCGCCGGCCCCCGCGCCCCCCCGCTCAGGTTCCCCGCGGCTTGGCGCGCAGGGTGGGTTCCGCGACTGTCGGATCCTCGGGCCAGGGGTGGCGCGGGTAGCGGCCGCGCATGTCCTTGCGGACCTCGGCATAGGTATTGGCCCAGAAGCCCGGCAGGTCCATCGTCACCTGCACGGGCTTGGCGCCGGGTGAGAGCAGGGTGATGCGCAGCGGGCGGCGTTTGGGGCCGACCACGGGATGCAGGGTGACGCCGAACATCTCTTGCAGGCGGATCTCGATTCCCGGGGCCTCCCTGGCATAGTCGATGGGCACCCGGCGGCCGAGCGGGGTCTCGAAGTGCTCGGGCGCGAGGCGGTCAACGAGTTGCTGGCCGTCCCAGCCGAGCAGGGCCTTGAGGGCCTCGGTCAGGTCGAGTGCACGCAGCTCGCCCTCGCTGCGTTTGCCGTTGAGATATGGCAGCAGCCAGCCCTCGGCGCTGTCCAGCAGGGCGGTATCGGTCATCTCGGGCAGCTCGGCACCCTCCTCGCGCAGCAGGTCCACCCGGGCGCGCAGGCGGGCGGCGCGGGGGTGCCACGGCAGGCCGATCTGGCGAAGGCCGTCGAGGGCGGCGCGGGCGAGGGCCTCGGGCGGGGCGTCGGGCCAGGGGCGGTCGTCCAGCACCAGCGGGCCGAGGCGCTCTTGCCGCCGGGCCAGCACCCGCCCCTCGCGGCGTGACCATGCGCAGTGGTCGTGCCAGGCGATCTGGTCCGCGAAGAGTCGGCGCAGAGCGGGTTCGCGGATCTCCACCGCCTGCCGCACGCCCGCCTCGCGCGCATCTCCATCAAGGTCCGTCGCCACGATCAGCCGCGATTGCGCCAGCGGGTCCGTCTCCTTCAGCACCGCGCCCTTGCCGCCTGACAGCAGGTAGCGCGGGGCCTCGCCCTTGCGGCGAAGGCCGATGCGGTCAGGGTAGGCCAGCGCCGCCATCTCGGCGGGGGTGTAGGAGCCGTCGTTCGCCGGGGCCATCCGGGCCAGCCGTTTCGCCTCGGCGCGGATGCGTTCGATGGTGCCGCGGTTCACCGGCCAGACATGGTCCGCCTCGAAGGCCTTGGGATCGCGCAGGGCCGCCAGCCGCAGGGTCAGGTCCACCGGCGCGCCTTTCAGCGGGTCGCGTTCGGCCAGCAGGGCCGCCAGTGTCGCCGCTGAGGGTCCGGCCACAGCCAGCATATGCGCCAGCCGCGGGTGGGTCGGCAGGGCAGCCAGCGTGCGGCCATGCGGGGTGATGCGCCAGCCCTGGCCGCGGTCCTCCAGCGCCCCCAGCCCCGCCAGCAGCGCCTGCGCCTCGGCCAGCGCCGGGCCGGGGGGCGGCGTGAGGAAGGCCAGCGCCGCAGGGTCCGCGCCCCACAAAGCCAGCTCCAGCGCGAGGCCGGCAAGGTCTGCCGTCTCGATCTCGGGCGGGGGGAAGGCGGCAAGGCTGCCCTCTTCGCCGCGCGACCACATGCGGTAGCAGACCCCGGGCGCGACCCGGCCGGCGCGGCCGCGGCGCTGCTCGGCCTCGGCCTTCGTCACCCGTTCGGTCACCAGCCGCGACATGCCGCTGCCCGGATCGAACCTTGCCCGCCGCGCCCGGCCGCCATCGACCACCACCCGCACATCCTCGATGGTCAGCGAGGTTTCGGCGATGGCGGTGGCGAGCACCACCTTGCGGCCCGAGGCGGCGGGCGCAATCGCCGCGCGCTGCGCCGCAAACTCCATCGCGCCGAAAAGGGGATGCACGGTGCAGCCCGCGGGCAGGCGGCCGCGCAGCAGCCCTTCCACCCGCCGGATCTCACCCTCGCCGGGCAGGAACACCAGGATGCCGCCCTCGGTCTCGGCCGCGGCCTCGGCCACCAGCGCGGCCACCGCAGGCTCGAAGCGCATGGTGCGATCCAAGGGGCGCGGCAGCCAGCGCGTTTCCACCGGGAAGGCGCGGCCATCCGAGCGGACCAGTGGCGCGCCGTCCAGCAGCGCCGCCACGGGTTCGGCATCGAGCGTCGCCGACATCACCACCAGCAGCAGATCCTCGCGTAGCGCGCCGCGGACCTCCCATGCGAGGGCAAGGCCCAGATCGGCATTCAGGCTGCGTTCGTGGAACTCGTCGAAGATCAGCGCGCCGATGCCGGGCAGGTCGGCGTCGGACTGGATCATCCTTGTCAGGATACCTTCGGTCACCACCTCGATGCGGGTGGATTTCGACACCTTCGCCTCGCCGCGGATGCGGTAGCCGACGGTCCGGCCCACTGGCTCGCCGAGTGTCGCCGCCATCCGCTCGGCCGCGGCGCGTGCCGCCAGACGTCGCGGCTCCAGCATGACGATGCGCCCTGTGGTCAGCCCCGCCTCCAGCATCGCCAGCGGCACGCGGGTGGTCTTGCCGGCGCCGGGCGGGGCCACAAGAACGCAGCGGCCCTCCGCTTGGAGGGCCGCGGTCAGCGCAGGAAGCGCCTCGTCTATCGGCAGCCGGTCAATCAAAAGCCTTTCAATCATTGGGGCCTTATCGCCGTTTCAGCACGCCTTTGCCATAGAGTGTATCCATCTCGACCTCGCCCACCCGCAGCACGCCGTTCTGCGCCGGGCGATAGATCAGCCGGAACGGGAAGCGGGTCTTCTCGGCCATATCCTCGGCCGAGAAGCCTTGCAGGCGGCGGTATTCGCCTGCGCAGGTGATCCGGTCCCCCTGCTTCACCGGGTTCGACAGCTTCACCTGGCTGCGGCGCTTGCCGTCGAAGAGCGTCAGGTTCAGCTTGCAGGCCTCGGCCTCTGGCACGTCGCGCAGGGTGGCATAGGCGGCGGTCATCGGATCGACTGTGCCGCCTTGGGTGGCGGGGTCGATGTCCTGATCTTCGGGCTTGCGCGGCGGATTGTAGACCTTCAGCTGCGGCACCCCGGCGCGATATTCCATCACCGATTCCGACTGGCGGCGGCCGGTATCGGCCGTTTCGTGATAGGTGCGCGGGGTATAGCGGGTGCCGCTGAGGCTGCCCGACACCTTGGCATCATAGCGGATCTTCTTGATCGCGGCGAGGACGCCGCTGCTTTGCAACTTGCCCGAAGCGGCATAGGTCGCCCCGTCAATCGCCCCCGCGATCGACAATGTTCCGGCGCGCAGCCCGCGCAAGTGCAGGTCGAAGACGGCGCTGTCGGTCTGGTTGGCCGCCGCGGGGTGCGGGCCAAGTGGCAGCGCGGCCAGCGCCAGCACGAGGGCGGCCAGGGCGGGAGGCGAAGGCAGGAGGCGGCGCAGGAAAGGGATCATTAGGATTCTCGCTGTTGCGGGGCCGATGCGCTGGACATATCCCGGACGGGGGCGGCAAGACATCCCCGGGCCCGTCAACTTTAGTGACAAGTCCGCTAGCAGCCTCGTGGTTGCATGACGGCATGACATTTGCATGATGGGCGGCAGAATAAGGGGCGCCAGATGACGGGTCTTGAGGTGGCAGAACTGGCCCGCGGCGTGCGAGGCGGAGAGCGGCGGGCACTGGCGCGGGCGATCACGCTGGTGGAAAGCCGACGGGCCGATCACCGAGTTGCGGCGGGCGAGTTGCTGGATGCGCTGGCGGGCACTGGGCGGCAGGCGCTGCGCATCGGGCTGTCGGGCACGCCGGGGGTGGGCAAATCCACCTTCATCGAGGCCTTCGGGATGATGCTGACCGCGCAGGGGCTGCGGGTGGCGGTGCTGGCGGTCGATCCCTCATCCGCGCGGTCGGGCGGCTCGATCCTTGGCGACAAGACCCGGATGGACCGGCTGTCCCGCGATCCGCGCGCCTTCATCCGGCCCTCGCCCAGTCAGGCGCAGCTGGGGGGCGTGGCGCGGCGGTCGCGCGAGGCGGTGGCGCTGTGCGAGGCGGCGGGCTTCGATGTGGTGCTGATCGAGACGGTGGGGGTGGGCCAGTCGGAAACGCTGGTCGCCGGAATGGCCGACCTCTTCGTGCTGCTGCTGGCCCCCGGCGGCGGGGATGAGCTGCAGGGCGTCAAGCGCGGCATCATGGAGATTGCCGACCTGATCCTGGTGAACAAGGCCGATGGCGACCTGAAGCCCGCCGCCCTGCGCACCGTGGCCGATTATGCCGGCGCGCTGCGGCTGCTGCGCAAGCGGGTGCAGGACCCGGAGGGCTTTCCCAAGGCGCTGCCGGTCTCGGCGCTGGAAGAGGCGGGGTTGGCCGCGGCTTGGGCCGAGATGAAGGCGCTGGCCGACTGGCGCCGCGCCAATGGCCATTTCGCCCGGGTCCGCGCCGAACAGGCCCGCAGCTGGTTCGAGGATGAGGTGCGCCAGGGTCTGCTGGCGCGGCTGGAGCGGGACGCGGGCCTGCGCGCCCGGATGGCCGCCCTGGGCGATGCGGTCGAGGCGGGCCGCGCCGCCCCCTCCCGCGCCGCCGCCGAGGTGCTGGCGGCGCTGGAGGCGGCTCAGGGGTGAGCGGCGCGGGAGTCGGGCGGCGCCTGCTCGCGCTCCGCCAGCCCGTAATCGCGCAGCACCTCGGCCACCCGTAGTCGGTAGCCGGCGAAGACCCCGCCGCGCCCCGCCGCCTGTGCCGCCCGGTGCGCGGGCCGGTTGCGCCACGCCGCCACCGCCGCCGCATCGGTGAAGAAGGACAGCGACAGCAGCTTGCCGGGCGCGCTCAGGCTCTCGAACCGCTCCACCGAGACGAAGCCGGGCAGCGCCTCCAGCTCTGCCCGCAGCAATGCGGCATGGTGGAGATAAGCCTCGCGTTGCCCCGGGGCCGGCTCCAGCTCGAAGATCACCGCGATCATGGGGCGGGCGCGGCATGGGGCGTGGAGACCAGCCGCAGAAAGGTGCGGTCCTCGCGCAGCAGGAACTTCTCGCGCTGCGCGAAGGCGTAGTTTTCCTGCCCCAGCGGGTCGGCGGCCAACCGGGCGCGGTAGGCCTCATAGGCAGCAAGGCTGGGGATGGTGTAGATGCCATAGGCCAGCGTGCTGGAGCCTTCGGCCGGGGCGAAATAGCCGATCAGCCCGGCCCCGCAGCGCGGGATGGCCTGGCCCCAGGTGCGGGCATAGGCGGCGAACTCGGCATGTTTGGTCGGGTCGATCTGGTAGCGGATCACGCATGTGAGCATGGGAGGTCCTTTCCTTGTGGGTGCAGCCTACCCGCTTGCGCGGCGCCCATGCTTCGCCCATGATCGAACCATGACCGAAGGCCCCGACATCTCCCGCACCGCCGCGCTGATCGGCGACCCCGCCCGCGCCGGGATGCTGGCGGCGCTGATGCGCGGGCAGGCGCTGACCGTATCGGAACTGGCGGCAGAGGCCGGGATCGGCCTGCCCACCGCCAGCGCCCATCTGGCCCGGCTGGAGGGCGGCGGGCTGATCGCCCCGCGCCGGCAGGGGCGGCACAAGTATTTCGAGCTGGCCTCGGACGACGTGGCGGCGCTGCTCGAGGCGCTGATGCGGTTCTCGGGTGGCGCCGCCCCGACGCGGCTGCCGGGCCCCCGTGATCCGGCGCTGCGGCAGGCGCGGGTCTGCTACAACCATCTGGCCGGGGAGCGCGGGGTGCAGCTCTACGACAGCCTCGTCGCGCGCGGCTTCCTGCAGGCGGCCGGTGAGGGCCTTCGCCTGACCGAAGACGGCGCCGGGTTCATCGCGGGTTTCGGCATCGATATGGCTGCACTTCACGCCGCGCGCCCGCCGCTCTGCCGCGAGTGCCTTGACTGGAGCGCGCGGCGCAGCCATCTGGGGGGCAGGCTCGGCCGCGCCTTCCTGCTGGCGATCGAGGCGAAGGACTGGGCGCGGCGCAGCCCCGGCAGCCGGGTGATCGCCTTCACCCCCGAAGGCGCCCGTCGTTTCGCGCTGGCCTTTCCGGCAACACGGGCGGATGACCTTTCGCGCATCGCGCGGGGATGAATCGCTTGACGCCTGCCAGCTTTGCCCGTAATTGGCGCGGACGGAATTCGGGGCACCCGCGTGAGGCGCCCCTTTATGGTATGATGCGGGCCGCTCTGTCGCAATGACATCGGCCCGGGAAACGAAGGATGAAACGATGTCGCGCGTTTGCGAACTGACCGGGAAAGGCCCGATGACGGGCAACAACGTGAGCCACGCGAACAACAAGACGCGTCGCCGCTTCCTGCCCAACCTGAACGAAATCACCCTGATCTCGGACGTTCTGGGCCAGTCCTTCCGGCTGCGCATCTCGGCGGCCGGCCTGCGCTCGGTCGACCACCGCGGCGGTCTGGACGCGTTCCTCGCCAAGGCGAAGGATGACGATCTGTCCTCGAAGGCACTGAAGATCAAGAAAGACATCGCCAAGGCGCAATCCGCCGCGGCCTGATCCTGCTGATTGTCTGATTGCGCGGCCCTGCCCATCGGCGGGGCCGTTTGCATTTGCGGCTGCTGCATTATGCCGCTTTCCCGGCGGGTGCCGCGCCCGCTAGGGTGCCCGCATGAACAGGCGTCCCGCCCATACCGTCTTCTTGCTGCTGCTGGCACTGCTGCTGGGGCTGACGAGCCAGTCGCTCGCCACCGCCCGCGGGCAGACGCGGGCCGGCGAGGCAGTGGTGATCTGTTCGGGGGACGGCTTCGTCACCATCGAACTGGATGCGCAGGGCAACCCGGTTGGCCCGGCGCATCTGTGCCCCGACATGGTGCTGGCCTTCTTCGCGGCGATGGACCTGCCGCAGGTCGCCCTGCCGCAGCGCGAGGGCCGGACCGAGCGGGCGGCGCCGCCGCCGGGCCAGACTGCGGCTTCGCACAGCGCCCCTGCCGCAAACGCCCGCGCGCCTCCGACCACGGTCTGACGCTTCACCGCTTTCAGGCCCACGCTTTTCAAGGAGTTACGCCATGCGCGTTCCCATGTTCAAATCCGCCGCGGCGGTTGCTGCCCTTCTGTCCTCGCTGATGCTTCCGGGCCTCGCCCGGGCCGAGGGCGGGATCACCGTCTCTGATCCCTACGCCCGCGCCTCCACCATGATGTCCGCCTCTGGCGCGGCCTTCATGGTGATCGAGAACCACACGGCTGCCGATGACCGGCTGGTCTCTGCCGCGTCGGACATTGCCGAGCGGGTGGAGCTGCACACCCATGTCGCCGATACCAATGGCGTGATGCAGATGATCGAGGTGCCGGAGGGCTTCATGATCCCGGCGAATGGCAGCCATGCCCTGCAGCGCGGGGCGGATCATGTGATGTTCCTCGGCCTGACTCGGCCTCTTGCGCAGGGCGATATCATCCCGGTGACGCTGACCTTCGAGACGGCGGGCGAGGTGGTCGTCGAGGTGCCGGTGGATCTGGAGCGCAAGCCGATGCATGGCCAGATGCAGGGGCAGATGCAGGGCAAGATGCAGATGGGCGCGCCCAGCAACTGAGGCTGCGCCAAGGGCCGGCGCCGGGGGGCTGTCTGCCCCGCCCCAATGGTAAAGGCGGGGGGCCTTCTGCCCCCCGGACCCCCCGAGGATATTTGGAAAAGGCAAAGGGAAAGAGGGTGTTACGCCAGCAGGCTGTCGACCCAGGCAGGGACGAGTCTGGTGGCGGGGCCCTGGCGGGCCTCGTCGAACTCGGCCGTGAGCGCGGAGGGGTCGAGGTTCAGCTCCAGCGTCTGCGCGCCGGCGCGGGCGGCGTTCTGGGCGAAGGCGGCGGCGGGATAGACCTGGCCCGAGGTGCCGATGGAGACGAAGAGGTCGGCCTCGCGCAGCGCCTCCCAGATCTGGTCCATGTGATAGGGGATCTCGCCGAACCAGACGATATCGGGGCGGGTTGCGGGTGCGGCGCAGGCGGGGCAGGGGTCTTCTGGGGCCATGACCGCAGGGGCGGGCCAGCGATGGCCGCACTCGGCGCAGAGCGCGCCGGCGAGGCTGCCATGCATGTGCAGGACGCTCGAGGCGCCGCCGCGTTCGTGCAGGTCATCGACATTCTGAGTGACGATCAGCAGATCATGCCGCCCCGCCGCCTGCAGCCGGGCCAGCGCCTTGTGGGCGGCGTTGGGCTCGGCACTGGCGGCCGCGGCACGGCGGGCGTTGTAGAAGCGGTGGACGAGGGCGGGGTCGCGGGCGAAGCCTTCCGGGGTCGCCACATCCTCGATCCGGTGCTGTTCCCACAGCCCGTCCGCGGCGCGGAAGGTGGCAATCCCGCTTTCGGCGGAGATGCCGGCGCCGGTCAGCACCACGATCTTGTGCGGCGCGGCCATCCCGTCAGCCGCAATAAGCCTCGGCCGTCGCGCCGAAGTCGCGGTAGCGCAGCCAGAACGCCTCATCCCGCGGGCGGCTCGATTGGCGCACTTCCTGCGCCTGATGCGGGTCGCGGAAGAACTTGGCCGCGGCGCGCTGATCGGCGCGCGACAGGGTCTGGTCGGCGACGCCCTGGATGCAGCCGCAAAGCTGCGGCGTGGCCTGCGCCCGGCCCGAGGCGAGGCAGGCCGAAGAGATTGGGCCCGCCGCGGCAGGTCCCGCAAGAAGCGCGGCCAGCGCGGCCGCAAGCAAAGCTGTTCTGGTCATGTCACTGCCCTTCAATCCCGGCGCCGCTGCCGGTTTGCCCGGCCTGATCGGGTCTGCGGCGCCCTTTGTCATTGGCGCAACTATGCCGATTCGCAGCAGATTTTTCAATCTCTGCTGAAGGAATGCGCCGATTTGACCGCCCGGCGCAGCCGGTGGTGGCGCGGCGCGCAAAGGCCCCCGGATATGGGGTCAGCCGGCCGGCACGGCCTCATATCCCGCCGCCGCCAGCGCCGCGATCACCGCCTCTGGCGCCGCGCCGGTGACAATCTCGGCCCGCCGCGTGGCCAGATCGACCGTCACGCTTGCGCCCGCGTCCACCCCGGCCACCGCCGCCTCGACCGCGGCACGGCAATGGCCGCAGCTCATTTCGGGTATGTTCAGGATCATTGTCGCCCCCTTTGCGCCTGCCTTGCCCCTGCATCCCGCGGCCCGCGCCAAACGTCAACTGCGCAAGGGCGCGAAGCCCGGCTTGACCGCCGCGGCAAACCCGCTCATATGGCCCGCATGACCGAACTTTCCCAGATCCGCAACTTCTCGATCGTGGCGCATATCGACCACGGCAAATCCACCCTCGCCGACCGGCTGATCCAGCTGACGGGGACGGTCGCCGCGCGCGACATGAAGGCGCAGTTGCTCGACAGCATGGATATCGAGCGGGAACGCGGGATCACCATCAAGGCCAACACCGTGCGGATCGAATATCCGGCGAAGGATGGCAAGACCTATATCCTGAACCTGATCGACACCCCCGGCCATGTCGACTTCGCCTATGAGGTCAGCCGCTCGATGCGCGCCGTCGAAGGCTCGTTGCTCGTCGTCGACGCCTCGCAAGGCGTCGAGGCGCAGACGCTGGCCAACGTGTATCAGGCGATTGACGCGGGGCATGAGATCGTGCCGGTGCTGAACAAGATCGACCTGCCCGCTGCGGAGCCCGAGCGGGTGAAGGAGCAGATCGAGGATGTGATCGGCATCGACGCCAGCGAAGCCATCCCGATTTCCGCCAAATCCGGCCTTGGCATCCCCGATGTGCTGGAGGCGATCGTCACCCGCCTGCCGCCCCCCAAGGGCGACCGCGATGCACCGCTGAAGGCGATGCTGGTCGACAGCTGGTATGACAGCTACCTTGGCGTCGTCGTCATGATCCGGGTCATGGACGGGATGATCCGCAAGGGTGACCGCATCAAGATGATGCAGACCGGCGCGGTTTACGGCGTCGACAAGCTGGCGGTGCTGAAGCCGCAGATGGTGGATATTGCCGAGCTTGGGCCGGGCGAGATCGGCATCTGGACCGGATCGATCAAGCAGGTGCGCGACACGCGGGTGGGGGATACCATCACCCATGAGCGCCGCCCCTGCCTTGAGGCGCTGCCGGGCTTCAAGCCGGCGCAGCCGGTGGTGTTCTGCGGCCTCTTCCCCGTCGATGCCGCGGATTTCGAGCCACTGCGCGAGGCCATCGAAAAGCTGTCGCTGAACGACGCCTCCTTCAGTTCGGAAATGGAAACCTCGGCCGCGCTTGGCTTCGGCTTCCGCTGCGGCTTTCTGGGTCTGCTGCACCTTGAGGTGATCCGCGACCGGCTGGAGCGGGAATATGACCTCGACCTGATCACCACGGCCCCATCGGTCGTGTTCAAGCTGCATATGAAGGACGGCGAGGTGCGCGACCTGCACAACCCCGCCGACATGCCCGACCTGACCTTTGTCGACCATATCGAAGAGCCGCGGATCAAGGCCACGATCATGGTGCCCGACGAGTATCTGGGCGACGTGCTGAAGCTTTGCCAGGATCGCCGCGGTATCCAGTTGGACCTGACCTATGCCGGCAGCCGCGCGATGGCGGTCTATGACCTGCCGCTGGCCGAGGTGGTGTTCGACTTCTACGACCGGCTGAAATCGGTCACCAAGGGCTATGCCAGCTTCGACTACCAGATCAGCGAATACCGCGAGGATTTCCTGGTGAAGATGTCGATCCTGGTGAATGACGAGCCGGTGGATGCGCTGTCGATGATGGTGCACCGCGACCGCGCCGAAAGCCGCGGCCGGGCGATGGTGGAGAAGCTCAAGGAGCTGATCCCGCGGCACATGTTCAAGATCCCGATCCAGGCGGCCATCGGCGGCCGGGTGATCGCGCGCGAGACGCTGTCGGCGATGCGCAAGGACGTGACGGCCAAATGCTATGGCGGCGACGCCACCCGCAAGCGCAAGCTGCTGGACAAGCAAAAGGCCGGCAAGAAGAAGATGCGCCAGTTCGGCAAGGTGGAGATTCCGCAAGAAGCCTTCATCTCGGCCCTGAAGATGGACGACTGAAGGGCCTCGCCCGGGCGCATTCGGGCCATGCCCTCAGAGCTTTCGGGCTTTGCCCTTGTGCCGGGGCCTGCGAGCGCTTATCTCTACCGTATGGGATTGTGCCTGCACCTGATTGCGACCTGTCCCTTCCCCGATGGCAACGGCCGGCTTTTCGCCGACAAAGGCGACCCGCCTTGGCCCGTGCCAGCCTCTGATCCTGCTTTCGTCCGTGCGGCGCGCCCTTTGCGGCGCGCGTCCGGGCTACTCAGGCATCCGGGGCCCTCGTTCTGAAAGGACGACAGATGACCATGGATGATCTGATCCGCGTCGAAAAAGTCTTCACGCCCGCCGCCCGCCCGCGCTTCAACGCCGACGCCGTCACGCTCGCCGTGCGTGCGCTGACCGATGACGCCACCGCGGCGCGCGAAGCCAAGACCGCCAAGCTGCGCACCGCCCGCCTGCAATATGAGGCGACCGAGAAGGCCCAGAAGGCCGCCGAACCGAAAAAGCCGGCCAAGAAAGCCGCTGCCAAGCGTGCGACCCCGGCGAAACCCGCCGTCTGAACCTTGCAGGCCGCGGTGCCGGACGGGGACCGCGGCCTTTGCGCGGGGCAAAATTTCGCCCCGCCGTCATGTTTCTGAAACGTTCCCTCTGGACAGCGGTGGCTCAGCAGATACTATATGTTGTGTTCACGGTGCTGATCCCCGCAAGGGGTAAGGCATGGGAAGCCGGTGCAAACCCGGCACTGCCCCCGCAGCTGTAAGCGGCGAGCCAAGGCCAACAACGCCACTGGGAAACCGGGAAGGCAGGCCAAGGCCGCGACCCGCGAGTCAGAAGACCGACCCTGAACCGATAATCAGCCACGGGCGGAGGGCCCGGTAGGGATGGTCCGTCGCGCGCGCCGCGGCCCCGTTTCTGCTTGCCTCCCGTGCCGTCCGAACCGGAGCAGAACCATGACCGTCACCGTCTATTCCAAACCTTCCTGCGTGCAATGCGTGGCCACCTATCGCGCGCTTGACCAGCGCGGGATCGATTACAGCGTCATCGACCTTTCCGAAGATGCCGAGGCGCTGGACCGCGTCACCGCGCTTGGCTACCGGCAGGTGCCGGTGGTGGTGGCGGGCGGTGATCACTGGGCCGGGTTCCGTCCCGACAAGATCGGCGCGCTCTGCTGATTGCGGCGCCATGGGCGGGCTCGTGTTCTTCTCCTCGGCCTCGGGCAATACCGCGCGCTTCGTCGAACGGCTCGGCCTGCCGGCGCAGCGGATCAGGATCCGGATGTCCGACCCCCTGCCGGTCCCGCCCCAGCCCTACCTGCTGATCTGCCCCACCTACGCGGACAATGACGGGGGCGGCGCTGTTCCCAAGCAGGTCATCCGCTTCCTCAATGATCCCGCTGCCCGCGCCCTGCTGCGCGGGGTCATCGCCGGCGGCAACCGCAACTTTGGCCGCTTCTACGCCCATGCCGGCGACGTCATCGCCAAGAAATGCGCCGTGCCGCTGTTCTACCGCTTTGAACTCGCGGGAACCGATACCGATGTCTCGCGCGTCCGCGACGGGATCGCCGCCTTCTGGAGAGACCAATGCTCGACCGTTCCGTGACCCCCGAACCCGAAACCGCTGGCGCACTCGATCACCATGCGCTGAACGCGATGCTGAACCTCTATGATGATGAGGGCAGGATCCGGTTCGAGGCCGACCGCAAGGCGGCGCGGGCCTATTTCCTGAACCACGTCAACCAGAATACCGTTTTCTTCCATAGCCTTGAAGAGAAGCTCGGCTATCTGCGCCGCGAGGGCTATTACGAGCCCGAGATGCTGGACCGCTATGGGCCCGCCTTCCTGCGCACGATCTTCGATGCCACCTATGCCCGCAAGTTCCGCTTCCCGACCTTCCTCGGCGCCTTCAAGTATTACACGAGCTACACCCTGAAAACCTTTGACGGGAAACGATATCTCGAACGCTACGAGGACCGCGTGGTCATGGTCGCGCTGACGCTGGCGCAGGGCGACGAAGCGCTGGCGCTGCAGCTGATGGACGAGATGATCTCGGGCCGCTTCCAGCCCGCGACGCCGACCTTCCTCAACGCTGGCAAGAAGCAGCGGGGCGAGCTGATCTCGTGTTTCCTGCTGCGCATCGAAGACAACATGGAAAGCATCGGCCGCGGCATCAACTCGGCGCTGCAATTGTCCAAGCGCGGCGGCGGCGTGGCGCTGATGCTGACCAATATCCGCGAGGCGGGGGCCCCGATCAAGGGCATCGCCAACCAGTCCTCGGGCGTGATCCCGGTGATGAAACTGCTGGAGGACAGCTTCAGCTATGCCAACCAGCTGGGCGCGCGGCAGGGCGCGGGCGCGGTCTACCTGAACGCGCATCACCCCGATATCCTGCGCTTCCTCGACACCAAACGCGAGAATGCGGATGAGAAGATCCGCATCAAGACCCTCAGCCTGGGCGTGGTGATCCCCGACATCACCTTCGATCTGGCGAAGCGGAATGAGGATATGTATCTGTTCTCGCCCCATGACGTGCAGAAGGTCTATGGCCTCGCCTTCTCGGAAATCTCGGTCACCGAGAAATATGCCGAGATGGTCGATGACCCGCGCATCCGCAAGACCAAGATCAAGGCGCGCGAGTTCTTCCAGATACTTGCCGAGATCCAGTTCGAAAGCGGCTATCCCTATATCATGTTCGAAGACACGGTGAACCGCGCCAACCCGGTGGCGGGGCGGATCAGCATGTCGAACCTGTGCTCGGAAATCCTGCAGGTGAACGAGGCCAGCAGCTATCACGATGACCTCTCCTACGATCATCTGGGCACCGACATTTCGTGCAACCTCGGCTCGCTGAACATCGCCGCGGCGATGGATGGCGGCGATCTGGGCGGCACGGTGGAGGTCGCGGTGCGGGCGCTGACCGCGGTGTCGGACATGTCGGCGATCAACTCGGTGCCCTCGATCCGCCGCGGCAATGATGAAAGCCACGCCATCGGGCTGGGGCAGATGAACCTGCATGGGTATCTGGCGCGCGAGCGCATCCATTATGGCAGCGCCGAGGGCATCGACTTCACCAACATCTATTTCTGCACGGTGCTGTTCCATTGCCTGCGCGCGTCGAACGCCCTGGCGCGGGAACGGGGGCACAGCTTCCGCGGCTTTGCGGCCTCGCGCTATGCCGATGGCAGCTTTTTCGACGATTATGTCAGCGCCGACTGGCAGCCCGAAACCCCGCGGGTGGCAGAGCTTTTCGCCAAGGCCGGCATCCCGGTGCCGACGCGCGAGGAGTGGGCGGCGCTGAAGGCCGCCGTGATGGCGCATGGCCTTTACAACCGCAACCTGCAGGCGGTGCCGCCAACCGGCTCGATCAGCTATATCAACAACTCCACCTCCTCGATCCACCCGATCACGTCGAAGATCGAAATCCGGAAAGAGGGCAAGATCGGCCGCGTCTATTACCCCGCGCCGTTCATGACCAACGACAACCTCGAATACTACCGCGACGCCTATGAGATCGGCCCCGATGCGATCATCGACACCTATGCCGCGGCCACCCGCCATGTCGATCAGGGCCTGTCGCTGACCCTGTTCTTCCGCGACACCGCGACCACGCGCGACATCAACCGCGCGCAGATCCGGGCCTGGAAGGCCGGGATCAAGACCATCTACTACATCCGCCTGCGCCAGATGGCCCTTGAGGGGACCGAGGTGCAGGGCTGCGTTTCCTGTTCCCTGTGAGGCTGACGATGAAAGACATGATGCCAAAGCGCAGCGCCGTTCGCGCGGTGAACTGGAACCGGCTGGAGGATGACAAGGACCTTGAGGTCTGGAACCGGCTGACGGGCAACTTCTGGCTGCCCGAAAAGGTGCCGCTGTCCAATGACGTGCAAAGCTGGGCGACGCTGACCCCGGCGGAACGGCAGCTGACGATCCGGGTCTTCACCGGGCTGACGCTGCTGGATACCGTGCAGAACGCCGTGGGCGCGCCGACACTGATGGCCGATGCCGCCACCCCGCATGAGGAGGCGGTGCTGTCCAACGTCGCCTTCATGGAGGCGGTGCACGCCCGCAGCTATTCGTCGATCTTCTCGACCCTGTGTTCGACGGCCGAGGTGGACGACGCCTTCCGCTGGTCCGAGGAAAACCCGCATCTGCAGCGCAAGGCCGCGCTGATCCTCGATGAATATGCCGCCGGGGCCGACCCGCTGCACCGCAAGGTCGCCAGCGTGTTTCTGGAAAGCTTCCTTTTCTATTCAGGCTTCTACCTGCCGATGTTCTGGTCAAGCCGCGGCAAGCTGACCAACACCGCCGACCTGATCCGCCTGATCATCCGCGACGAGGCGGTGCATGGCTATTACATCGGCTACAAGTATCAGCGCGCCCTGGAGCGTCTGCCCGAGGCGCAGCGGCAGGAGGCCAAGGACTTCGCCTTCTCGCTGATGTTCGATCTTTACGACATCGAGCAGCACTATACCGCCGAGCTTTATGACAGCGTCGGGCTGACCGAGGATGTGAAGAAGTTCCTGCATTACAACGCCAACAAGGCGCTGATGAACCTGGGCTATGAGCCGCTGTTCCCCGCGCAGGTCTGCGATGTGAACCCGGCGATCCTGGCGGCGCTGTCACCCAATGCCGATGAGAACCACGACTTCTTCTCGGGCTCCGGCTCCAGCTATGTCATCGGCAAGGCTGTGGCGACCGAGGATGCGGACTGGGACTTCTGAGGCTTAGTTTTTCTGAGCCTCAGACCGCCTTTCCCACCAGCTTCAGCACGGCGCCCGCGGCGCGGTGCTGTTTGGGCCAGCGGATGAAGATGATCGACGGGCTGGGCAGATCGCCTGCCTGCATCACCGCGGGCAGCGCGGCCAGCGTGGTCACGGTGCTGCGTTCGGCGGCGGTGGAGGCGCTGGAGACGATGGTCACCTCCAGATCCATCGGCACCCCGGCGCGGCGCAGGCCGGCGGTGAAGGCCGCGACCTTGCGCACCCCCATGTAGAGCGCGAGCGTGGTGCCGGGGCGCAGCATCTCGGCCCAGTCGGGCTCCGGGTCGCCGGGGCGGCAGGTGGCGGTGGCGAGCATCAGCCGGTCGGTCTGGCCGCGCTCGGTGAGCGAGCGGCCAAGGCTGGCGCAGGCGGCGCTGGCGGCGGTGATGCCGGGCACGATTTCCACGGCGATGCCGGCGGCGCGGGCGGCTTCCAGCTCTTCCGTCGCGCGGCCGAAAATGCCGGGGTCGCCGGATTTCAGCCGCACCACGCGCTGGCCCTGAAGGGCGGCGGCGACGATCACCGCGTTGATCCGCTCCTGCGGCCAGTCATTCGCGCCGACCTCCTTGCCGACGAAGACCCGGCTGGCCTTGGGGCGGGCGAGGCCAAGGACCGCGGGGTCCACCAGCCGGTCGTAGAAGATGACATCGGCCTGTTGCAAGTGCCGCAGGGCCCGCAGTGTCAGCAGGTCCGCCGCGCCGGGGCCCGCGCCGACGAGGGCGATGGAGCCGGGTTGCGGGGCAGACCGCGTGGCCCATCTGCGCAGCATCGAGAGGGGGGTCATGATCGGGTCTCCTCAGGCAGCATGGCGAAGGGGGCGGTTGGCCCAGAGGCTTTGCGCCAGCGCCCGCGCGTCGTCGGGATCCTCCGCCCGGCCAAGGGTCATCAGCGCCAGCGCGGCGGTGCCGGTGACGGTGGCGGTGGCCAGCGGGTCGGTGAGGCTGCCAGCCCAGAGGGCGGTCAGCGCCTCGGGGTGGGTGGCGGTGCCCGGCAGGCCGCCCGGGATCGCGGGCGCGGTGGTTTCCTCGGGATGCCCGCCCGACAGCTGGAACAGCAGCGTGTCCTTGGCCGGGTTCCGCTCGAACTCGCCGCCGCCGCCCTTGATGATGCAGGCCCGCGGCTGGCCCATCAGCGCCGAGGCGGCTTGCTGCAGCTGCCGGTAGGGCGGGTGGAACACGCCCTGCACCGCGGCGGGGGCAAGGGCGGGGTTCAGCACCCGCAGCACGGTGTTGATGCAGGAGCGCAGGCCCAGAACGTCGCGCAAGCGCAGCAGGTGCATCGCCTCGGGGCTGAAAGCTTCCAGCGGCAGGTAGGCGATGCCGTCACGGTCAAGCAGGGCGGCGAGGGTACTGCCGTCGGCCTGCGCGATCCCGGCAAAGGGCAGCGCGGCGCGGATGTCGGCGCCATCGGACTGGTGCGAGTTCCAGCCATGCAGCAGCACCCGCGCGCCCACCAGCGCCACCAGCCGGGCCGAGAGCAGGAACCACGGCAGCCCGCGGCTGCGCCCGGCAGCGTAGCTCGGCCAGTCGAGATCGACTGCGGGCAGGGGCGACAAGGTTGCGCGCAGGGCGGTCGCAAAGCCCGCGACCTCCTCGGGCACCTCGCCGCGATAGCGCATCAGCATCAGGAGGGCGCCAATGGCCTCTGGCGATGCCTGACCGGACAGGATGATTTGCATCGCCGCAGTCGCCTCCTCACGCGTGAGGTTGCGGGAACGGCCGGGGCCGCGGCCAAGGATGCGCACGAAGGGGGCGAGGTCGGTGGGGGAGAGGGCGTTCATTCCGCAGCCTCCAGCCGGGGCATCCGGGCGAGCAGGGCGGCGAGTTCCGGCTTGCACGACCCGCAGGAGGTGCCAGCCTGAAGGGCGGCGCCGATCGCCTCGACGCTGGTCAGGCGCTGCGCGGCGATGGCGGCGGTGATGGTGTGCAGCCCGACGTTGAGGCAGGCGCAGACGGTGGGGCCGGGATCGGCCTGCCCCGCGCCGGGGCGGCCGGCCAGCAGGCCGGGATTGTCGGCGCCGATCTGCGCCGCGACATGGCCGCGGGCCAGCTGCACCGGCTCTGCCGCGACGAACAGCGCCGCAAGCACGCGGCCACCCGCCATGAAGGCCAGCCGCGCGCCGCCGCGGCGGGCGTCGAGCACGCTGAGGCACTCGGCACCCGGCAGGCCGAACAGGGCGCGGGCATAGGCTTCCCAATCCGCCGGGGCTTCCAGCCCGGCCAGCTCGGTGCGGTGGCCTGCGGCGTGGCGGGCAGTGGCCCAGTAATCGGCCTGCAGCAGGGCTGGGGCGTTGGCAGAGACGGCGAAGCCGTACCAGGCGGCGCCAAACGGCTGGAGGGCGGCCACGGCAGCCTTGCTTTCGGGCTGGCCCGAGACGGGATCGGTCACGCCGGCAATCAGTGCGTCGATACGGCCCGAGGCGGCGGTCTCTCCCGTCCAGTGCATCGGCGCGAAGACCTGCCCGCGCTGTACGGCATCGGTGATCGACACGCGCAGGATGGCGCTGCCCTCAGGGCTCGTCACCCGGGCCAGCGTGGCGGGGGCGAGGCCGAGCTCGCTTGCGTCCTGGGGGTGAACCTCCACGAAGGGTTCGGCGATGTGCTGGCTGAGGCGGGGCGACAGCGCGGTGCGGGTCATGGTGTGCCACTGGTCGCGGATGCGGCCGGTGTTCAGGCGGAAGGGATAGCGCTTGCCGGTGCGCGCTTCGGGCAGGCGGGGGGTGATCGGCAGCATCCGGGCGCGGGCGTCGGGGGTGTAGAACTGCCCGTCGCCGAAGAAGCGCCCGCCTTGCCGGGTGGTACTGACCGGCCAGCGGGTGGGGGGGAGGGCGTCGTAGTCGGCGTGCTGAAGTCCCGAGATGTCGAAGTCGCGCCCCAAGGCCCCGGCCACGCCCGACAGCGCCGCATACTCTGCGAAGATGGCACCCGCGTCGGGCCAGTCGAACGCCTCGCCCCAGCCCATCCGCGTGGCGACATCCGCGATCATCCGCCAATCGTCGCGCGCCTGTCCGGGGGCGGGCAGCACCTTGCGCTGGCGGCTGATGATCCGGTCGGAATTGGTGACGGTGCCGGATTTCTCGGCCCAGGCGGTCGCGGGTAGGACCACGTCGGCGAGGCGCGTGGTGTCGGTGCGGGTGATGTCGCTGACCACGACGAAGTCGCAGTCCCTGATCGCCTGCGCGACGCGGTCGGCATCGGGCATCGAGACGGCGGGGTTGGTGTGGATGATCCACAGCGCCTTGATCTGGCTGGAGCCTGCGGCGCGGAACAGGTCCACGGCTTTCAGCCCGGGCTTGTCGGCCATGGCGGGGCTGGCCCAGAAGCCTTGCACGGCGGCGCGGTGGGCGGGGCTCTCGATATCCAGATGGCAGGCGAGCATGTTCGCTAGCCCGCCCACCTCGCGCCCGCCCATGGCGTTGGGCTGGCCGGTGACGCTGAACGGGCCCATGCCGGGGCGGCCGATGCGCCCCGAGGCGAGGTGGCAGTTGAGGATGGCGTTGACCTTGTCGGTGCCGCTGCTGGACTGGTTGATGCCTTGCGAATAGACGGTGACGGTTTTTTCGGTGGTGGTGAACCAGTCGAGGAAAGTTTCCAGATCGGGGGCGGGCAGGCCGGTCAGGGCCGGGTCGCTGGCCCGCGCCCCGGCCAGGGCCGCGTCGAAGCCGGTGACGTGATCGGCCACGAAGCGGGCGTCCACCGCGCCGCGATCCGCCAGCGCGACGAGGGCGGCGTTGAACAGGGCGGCGTCGCTGCCCGGCGCAATCGGCAGGTGCAGGTCGGCCAGATCGCAGGTGGCGGTGCGGCGCGGATCGACGACCACGACGCGGGTGCCGCGCGCCTTTTTCGCCGCCGCCAGCCGCTGATAGAGCACCGGGTGGCACCAGGCGAGGTTGCTGCCCACCAGCACCACCAGATCGGCATTGTCGAAATCTTCATAGGTGCCGGGCACGGTATCGCTGCCGAAGGCGCGGCGGTGGCCGGCGACCGAGGAGGCCATGCAGAGCCGCGAATTGGTGTCGATATTGGCCGAGCCGATGAAGCCCTTCATCAGCTTGTTGGCGACATAGTAATCCTCGGTCAGCATCTGGCCCGAGAGGTAGAAGGCGACCGAGTCCGGGCCGTGCTGAGCTATGGCTTGGCTGAAGCGGGCGGCCACAAGCTCCAGCGCGCTCTCCCATGTCGCGGGCTGGCCGCCGATCTGCGGGGTGAGGATGCGGCCCTCCAGCCCCACCGTTTCGGCCAGCGCGGTGCCCTTGGAGCAGAGCCGGCCGAGGTTGGCGGGGTGGGCCGTGTCGCCCTTCACGGTCAGCCCGCCCTTGCCATCGGGCGTCGCCAGCAGGCCGCAGCCGACGCCGCAATAGGGGCAGGTGGTGCGGATCGCGGTCATGCCGCGCGCCCGGCGATCAGGCGGGCGCAGTCGAGCAGGATGCGCCCCTGCCGCACCTCGGCCGGGTAGGTCGCCACCGCGCCGCTGTCGGCCCCCTGCGCGAGGCCGGTTTCCAGCGAGAACACCCAGTTGTGCAGCGGGCAGGTGACGGCGTTGCCATGCACGATGCCCTCGGACAGCGGGCCGCCCTTGTGGGGGCAGCGGTCGTCGATGGCGAAGACCTGATCGGCTGCGGTGCGGAACAGCGCAACGCAGCCGTGGCGGGTTTTGACCACCCGCGCGCCGCGGCGGGGGATGTCCTCGAGCGCGCCGATGTCGAGCCAAGACTGGGTCATTCCGCGGCCTCCCGGGTCAGATCGGCAAGCGGCGCGAAGGCGGCCTGCGCGGCGGGTGTAGCGCGGTCAGCCCAGGGATCGCGCTGGTAGACGGTCTGCGACAGGTCGAACCGCTCGATCAGCCCGGCGCGGATGGCAGGGTCCATCACCTGCTGCTGGACCCAAGGAAGGCCGACCTTGGCGAGCCATTTGTAGGGGCGGTCCAGATATTTGGCATGTTCGCGGTAGAGCTGCACGAAGGCGACGGTCAGGTCGATCGCCTCGGCCTCTGTCGCGACCTTGGCGAGGGGTTCGGTGTGCTTGAGGTCCATCCCCGCCGCGCCGCCGACACCAACCTCGAAACCGGAGTCGACGCAGATGATGCCGACATCCTTGCAGGTGGATTCGGCGCAGTTGCGGGGGCAGCCCGAGACGGCCAGCTTGACCTTGTGCGGGGTCCAGGAGCCCCAGAGCCGCTGTTCCAGCTTGATGCCAAGGCCGGTGGAATCCTGCGTGCCGAAGCGGCAGAAATCGGTACCAACGCAGGTTTTGACGGTGCGCAGCCCCTTGGAATAGGCGTGGCCCGACACCAGCCCGGCCGCGTTCAGGTCGGCCCAGATATGGGGCAGGTGTTCCTTCTTCACCCCCAAGAGGTCGATGCGCTGGCCGCCGGTGACTTTCACCGCCGGGATGGCGTATTTGTCGGCGGCATCGGCGATGGCCCGCAATTCCCGCGGGTTGGTCATGCCGCCCCACATCCGCGGGACCACGGAATAGGTGCCGTCCTTCTGGATATTGGCGTGGTTGCGTTCGTTGACGAAGCGACTTTGCGCGTCATCCGTGTAGTCCAGCGGCCAGTCGGCCAGCAGGTAGTAGTTCAGCGCCGGGCGGCAGACATGGCAGCCGCAGGAGGTTTTCCAGCCAAGCTCCTGCATCACCGCAGGCATGGATTTCAAGGCCTGCGACTTGATGAGCCGCCGCACATCCTCATGCGTCAGGTCGGTGCAGCGGCAGACCGGCTGCGCGGTGGGCAGCTTGAAGTCATCGCCAAGCGTCACCGCCAGCAGCTGTTCGACCAGCCCGGTGCAGGTGCCGCAAGAGGCGCTGGCCTTGGTGGTGGCGCGGATATCGGCGAGCGAGGAGGCGCCTGCGCCGATGGCCGCGGTGATGGTGCCTTTGCAGATGCCGTTGCAGCCACAGATCTCCGCCTCAGGCGGCAAGGCTGCAACGGCTGCCAGAGGGTCCGTCTGGGCACCCCCCTGATAGGCGGGGCCGAAGATCAGGGTGTCGCGCATCGCGGTGATGTCGGCGGCCTCCTTGATCAGCCCGAAGAACCACGCGCCATCGGCGGTGTCGCCATACATCACCGCGCCGATCAGGCGCGCGCCCTCGATCACCAGCCGCTTGTAGATGCCGCGGGCCGGGTCGCGGAACACGATATCCTCGCGCCCCTCGGCCTCGGCAAAGTCGCCGGCGCTGAACAGGTCGACGCCGGTGACCTTCAGCTTGGTCGCGGTCTGAACCGGGCGGAAGGCGGCGTGGGTTCCGGCCAGCGTGGCGGCCACCACCTTGGCCTGATCGTAGAGCGGGGCGACGAGGCCGAAAAGCTGGCCGTCATGCTCGACGCATTCGCCAAGCGCGAGGATGTCGGGGTCCGAGGTGCAAAGCTGGTCGTTCACGGTGATGCCGCGGCCGACTTCCAGCGCCGCCGAGTTGGCAAGCCGGGTTTCGGGGCGGATGCCGACAGCCATGCAGACGAGGTCGGCCGCGTAGACGGTGCCGTCTTCCAACAGCACGGCTTCCACCCGGTTCGTGCCGAGGATGGCCTTGGTCGCGCCCTTGCAATGGATGCGCAGGCCGCGCTTTTCCAGATCCTTTTGCAGCAGGTAGCCTGCCGCCGGGTCGAGCTGGCGTTCCATCAGGTGGCCCATCAGGTGGATCACCGTCACCTCCATCCCGCGCGCGGCGAGCCCCGCCGCAGCCTCCAGCCCCAGCAGCCCGCCGCCGATGACCACCGCCTTGCCGCCGGGCTTCGCCGAGGCTTCGATCATGGCGTTGGTGTCATCAAGGTCGCGGTAGCTGACGACGCCGGGCAGTTTGTGCCCCGGCACCGGGATGATGAAAGGGGCGGAGCCGGTGGCGATCAGCAGCTTGTCGTAGGCCACGGTGCCATTCGCGCAGGTGACAGTCCGGGCTGCGCGGTCGATGGCGGTGATCGCCTCACCAAAGCGGCAGGTGATGCCCTGCGCAGCATACCAGGCGTCATCATGGGTGACGATTTCGGCATAGCTCTTCTCGCCCGACAGCACCGGGGACAGCATGATGCGGTTGTAATTGCCGCGGGGTTCGGCGTTGAACAGGGTCACGTCCCAGCCGCCCGGGTCCGCGGCCAGCAGATGTTCCAGCGCGCGGCCAGAGGCCATGCCCGCGCCGATGACGACAAGTCTGCGTTTCATCAGGCAGCGTCCTTCTTCTTCTGGTGGCCGTGCTCGTAATCCTCGAGGAATTGCAAAACCTCGGCGCGGTAGGCGTAATAGTCGGGGTGTTCCAGCAGGGCCTTGCGGGTGCGGGGGCGCGGAAGGTTCACCTCGGTGATCTTGCCGATGGTGGCGCGGGGTCCGTTGGTCATCATCACCACGCGGTCGGCGAGCAGGATTGCTTCGTCGACATCGTGCGTCACGCAGACGGCGGTGACCTTGGTGCGGGACCAGACCTCCATCAGCACCTCTTGCAGCTCCCACCTTGTCAGGCTGTCGAGCATTCCGAAGGGCTCATCCAGCAGCAGGAGTTTGGGCGAGAGGGCGAAGGCGCGGGCGATGCCGACGCGCTGGCGCATGCCGTTGGACATTTCGCTGGCCTGCCGGTCCATCGCGTCGCCAAGGCCGACACGTTCGAGGTAGTATTCCACCACCTCCTGCCGTTCGGCCCGGCTGGCGGTGGGGTAGACGCGGTCGACGCCGATGGCGACGTTTTCCTTGGCGGTGAGCCAGGGGAAGAGGCTGGGGGACTGGAAGACCACGGCGCGTTCGGGGTTGGCGCCCATCACCTCACGCCCATCAAGCTTGATGGCGCCGCTGGAGATGTCGTTGAGGCCGGCGGCCATGGTGAGGACAGTGGACTTGCCGCAGCCGGAATGGCCGATCAGGCTGACAAACTCGCCTTTCCGCAGCTTCAGGTCGAACTTGTCCACGACGGTCAGCGGGCCCTGCGGGGTGGGGTAGACCTTGGAGAGCTGCGAGAACTCCAGGTACTTGTCCGAGGCCGGGCTTTTCGCGGCCTGCGCATAGGCGCGCGGCGTGCCGTGGATTGGCGTGACCTGCGGCAGCAGGCGGGTTTCGGCGACCTTGCCGGAAATTCCGGCATCCATCAGGTACTTCGTCACCTCGGCCCGCAGCGCCTTGAAGGTGGCGTCATGGTTCATTGCGGTGCGCGAGCGGGGGCGGGGGATCGCCACCTTGAAGGCCGGGCCAAGGGTGCCATCGGGGTTCAGCGGCACGATGCGGTCGGCCAGCAGCAGGGCTTCGTCCACGTCATTGGTGATGAGCACGACCGTCTTCTGGTCGGCCTGCCAGATCTGCGTGATCTCATCTTGCAGGTTTGCGCGGGTCAGCGCGTCGAGCGCCGAGAGCGGTTCATCCATCAGCAGCACGGCGGGGTTCATCGCCAGCGCCCGGGCGACGGACACGCGCTGGCGCATTCCGCCCGACAGCTCGGCCGGGCGGCGGGCCTTGGCATGGCCGAGGCCGACCATGGTGATGAACTTGTCCACGATGGCCGCGCGCTCTGCCCGGCTGGCCTTCTTGTGGACCGCGTCCACTGCCAGCGCGACGTTGCCCGCCACCGTCAGCCAGGGCATCAGCGAGTAGGACTGGAACACCAGCCCCCGCTCTGGCCCCGGGCCGGTGATGGGGGCGCCCTTGAACAGCACCTCGCCGCTGTCGGGCGTGGTCAGCCCGGCCATCAGGTTGATCAGCGTGGTCTTGCCGGTGCCCGAAAAGCCGAGGATCGCCAGGAACTCGCCTTCGACCACGTCGAGGGTGATGTCCTTCAACACCTCCACCCGGTCCAGCCCCGAGCCGAAGCCCTTGCCGGCGCTCTTGAATGTCAGGATGCCCATGCTGTTACCGGTTGTTCGAGAAGGTGAAGAGCGATTGCAGCGCGAACATCAGCCGGTCGAGGATGAAGCCGATGATCCCGATGGTGAAGACCGCAACCATGATCCGGGCGAGGCTGCTGGAGGATCCGTTCTGGAACTCGTCCCAGATGAATTTGCCAAGCCCTGGGTTCTGCGCCAGCATTTCTGCCGCGATCAGCACCATCCAGCCCACCCCCAGCGAGAGCCTGAGGCCGGTGAAGATCAGCGGCAGCGCCGAGGGCAGCACCAGCCGGGTGATCTTGGTCCAGGTGTTCAATTGCAGCACCCGGCTGACCGAGATCAGGTCTCGGTCGATGCTGGCAACGCCAAGCGAGGTGTTGATGAGCGTCGGCCAGAGCGAGCAGAGGGTGACGGTGATCGCTGAGGTCAGGAAGGACTTGGAGAAGACGCCGTCCTGCGTGACGTAGACGGCCGAGACCACCATCGTGACGATCGGCAGCCAGGCCAGCGGCGAGACCGGCTTGAAGATCTGGATCAGCGGGTTCAGCGCGGCATTGGCGGTGGGCGACAGGCCGGCGAGGATCCCCAGCGGCACGGCGATGGCGGTGGCGATCAGGAAGCCGAAGAACACCGTCTGCACCGAGGTCCAGATCTGCGCGTAATAGGTGGGCGAGCCGGTATAGGAGCGTTCGCGCACCCGGTCTGCCTGCCCGGCGGCGACCAGTTCGGCATTACGCTCATCCTGCCGCAGCTGGAACTCGGCGGCCTTGCTGCGTTCGGCGACATGGTCGGCGTGCAGCACCTGTGCCTGCTCCCACACCTGCGCCGGGCCGGGGATGGCACCAAGCGAGGTGACGACGCGGGGGGCAAGCGTTGCCCACAGCATCAGGAACAGCGCGATGGCCAGAAGCGGCACCCCCAGCAGGCGCCAGATATGTTTCATCTGCGCGGCCGGGTTGTCGCCGGCCAAAGCGCGCAGCAGCGGGGTGACGAAGGACAGGCCGAGGACCTGAAACCAGCCGTCGAGCTTGTTGATCCGGGTGAACAGCCGGGCGCGGCGGGCGGCGCGGTCTGCAAATTGGGCGGGGTCGAGGGCGCTCATGTCATGTCTCTCCTGATGGCAGGGTTACCCCTGCACCTCGTTGCCGATGACGCGCTGATCGCCCTTCAGGCCGATGGGCAGGCTGTCGATATAGGCGTTGGGGCTGCGGCCATCGAAGGGCAGGGCGTCGATGGCGCGGGAGGGTTCGGTGCGGTAGCCGTCGCTGCCGAAGGGGAAGGCCTCGGCCGGGGCGAGCCCGTCATCGACCAGCGATTGCGCGGCGTCGAGGTAGATGTCGGACAGGAAGACGCTCTGTGCGGTTTCGGTGTACCAGGCATCGGGCTGCGCTTCGGGGATCTGGCCCCAGCGGCGCATCTGGGTCAGGTACCAGACGGCATCGGAGGTGAACGGGTAGTTCGCCTGATAGCGGAAGAAGACGTTGAAATCGGGCACCGGGCGGACATCGCCCTTTTCATATTCGAAGGTGCCGGTCATCGAATTGGCCAGCACCACCGGATCGGCGCCGACATAGTTGGGGCTGCTGATGATCTGCACCGCTTCCATGCGGTTGGCGTTGTCATTCTCGTCCAGCCACATCCCGGCGCGGATCAGGGCGCGGGTCAGGGCCTTGACCGTGTTCGGGTTCGCTTCCACGAAGTCGGCGCGCAGGCCGAGCACCTTTTCGGCGCGCATCGGGAAGATGTCGAGGTCGGTCGCGACCGGAACGCCGATGCCCATGGCCACGGCCTGCTGGTTCCACGGCTCACCCACGGTATAGCCCGAGATAGTGCCGGCCTCGAGCGTGGCGGGCATCTGCGGGGGCGGGGTGACCGAGAGCAGCACCTCACCGCCGATCTGGCCGGCGGAGTTGTCGGGGCTGTAATAGCCGGGATGAATGCCGCCCGCCGCCAGCCAGTAGCGCTGTTCGAAGTTGTGGGTGGAGACCGGGAAGACCATGCCGAGGTTGAACGGGCGGCTCTGCGCGGCAAAGGCGTCCAGCGCCGGGCGCAGAGCTTCGGCGGAGATGGGGTGGACGGGCTTGCCGGTCGCATCGGACGGGATCGCGGGGCGCATCAGCGCCCACACCTCGTTCGACACGGTGGTGGCATTGCCGTTCAGGTCGAACACGAAGGGCGTGACGATATGGGCCTGGGTGCCAAAGCCGATGGTGGCGGCCAGCGGTTGGCCGGCCAGCATATGGGCGCCGTGCAGGTTGCCGTCGATGACGCCGTCGAGCAGGACCTTCCAGTTTGCCTGCGCCTCGAGCGTGACATAGAGGCCCTCATCCTCGAAATAGCCCTTCTCATAGGCGATGGCCAAAGGGGCCATGTCGGTCAGCTTGATGAAGCCGAGCGTCAGGTCTTCGATTTCAGGCAGGGTATCGGCGGCCGATTGCGAGGCAATGGCGCTGAAAAGGGCCGTGAAGGCAAGCTTGCGGATCATGGGTCATGTCCTCTGGCTGGGCCCCGCCGGGGGATGGGCTGGGGCGAAAAACAAAAAAGCCGCCGACCAGTCGCTGCGGATTGCGCAGAACGGGTCAGGCGGCTGTGCCTGTGTTCCCACCATCGGGAACCGGATTGTCTGGAAGTCACGCCATTGCAACTTCGCTGTTACAAGTAACCGTTGTCTCGGCGGTCAGGTCAAACGGCAGGGCAGGGCGGCGGGCTGTTTTTCTGCTGTGCTGCAAAAATGAGCGCGCTTTCGCGTCAGTGTGGGGCCAGCAGATCAAATACGCGACTGTCGAAGAACGCATCGGGCGACAGAATCATCTGCCCCTGTTCTGACGCCACCGCAGTCGCGTGGTGCAGGCTGCCCTCCAGCTTTTCCGACGCACCCGGCAGATCGGCGCCGGCAGAGCGCAGGTTGCGCCGGTAAAGATCGGTGCGGCAGATGGAAGAGGCGGCGGCAATGCTGGCGGCGCGGTCGAGGTTGAAGCGGTCCGCCATCTGCGCCGCGAACCACGCCGCCTGTGACCGCCAGGGGAAGCTTGCCGCGCCTTCGAAGAAGCGGATCATGTCCGGCACGCGCCGCAGATCGCCGGCGGGCGAGATCACCATATTGCCCGACAGCGCCCGTTCCAGCACCTCGACCGGGGCATTCACATAGTCGGGCCGCGCCAGGATATCCGCCGCCACGCCGCGATTGCCGCTCTGGTGCAGCCAGCGCGCCGCGCGCCAGACCGCCCGCATCAGCCGCCCGGTCAGGGCCGGGTTCGCCTCGGACCAGTCATGGCGCACGGCCAGCACCTTTTCCGGCGCCACCGCCCAGATCGCGCGGCTGGGCAGCACCAGCGTGCCGACGCCGGCATCGACGGCGACCGACCCCCAGGGCTCGCCCACGCAGAACGCGTCGATCTCGCCCCGCGCCAGCGCCTCGACCATCTGCGGCGGCGGGATGGTGGCCAGTTCATACTCAAGCTCGGCGCCGGTCAGCCAGTAGGAGACCAGTTCGGCATGGGTGGAGAAGGGGAAGGGGATGCCGATGCGCAGCGGGCCCTCGGCAGCGCCGACCAGCGCCGTGCGGGCGGCGCGCGCATCGTGAAAGTCGAAGCCATAGCCCGCGGCGCGCATCCGGGTGGCCAGCCGCTGCGACAGGCCGATGACATCGCCATTCACCGACAGCACCTGCAGGATATCCAGCCGCGTCGCCGCGCCGCCAAGCCCCATCGCCATCGCAATCGGCACCGGAGCCAGCATCTGCGCCGCCTCTACCTGGCCGAAGACCAGCATGTCGCGCAGCATCGACCACGAGGAGGCGCGGATGAGGTCCAGCGCGATCCCTTCCTCGGCGGCAAAGCCCATCTCGCGCGCCACGGCCAGCGGCGCCATGTCAAGGAGCGGCACGAAGCCGACGCGGAGCTGATCGATCATCATGACAGCAGCCCCGCGGCGGTGACCAGCGCCGAGGCGACCTCGGCCACCTTGCGGCCCTGATCCATTGCCGTCTTGCGCAGCAGGGCATAGGCATCATCCTCGGAAATCCCCCGCGCCTTCATCAAGATGCCCTTGGCGCGGTCGATCACCTTGCGCTCTTCCAGCGCGCGGCGGGTGGTTTCGAGTTCGGTGCGCATCCGGCGGAACATCTGGAACCGGGCGATGGCGGCATCCATGACGCCGGCCAGCCGCTCTGGCTGCAGCCCCGCCACCACATAGGCCGACACCCCCGCCTCGATGGCTTGCCGGGTCATGTCACGGTCGGTGCGGTCCACGAAGAAGGCCACCGGACGTTCCAGCGGGTCGGAGGCCAGCGCCATCTCCTCCAGCACATCGCGCGAGGGGTCGGCCATGTCGATCAGCACGATGTCGGGCGCAATCTCGCGCACCCGGCGGGCGAGGGCGGCACTTTCGGCGATGACCGTGATGTCATGGCCCAAGGGAGCCAGGCTCTCGATCACCTGCCGCGCGCGGGCCAGGTCTGGTTCGACGATGACGATGCGGAGTTTCATCGGGTGCGGTGCTGTCCCTGCTGCTGGAAGGACACCGCCAGAATTTGGTCGCAGCGGCCATGTGGAGTGCTGGGGGTCAGGGGTGGATGGCGGTCGCCGGATAGATGAATGACTTCTTTTTGGGCGATGCGCCTGTTTTTGGTGCGGTGCGACGGCGGTTGGGTGGGCAAGTTGGCGGGCTTTATCCTCCGCCTCAGGCGGAGCTGTGCCAAGGGGCGCGGCGGCCGCCCTGCGCCGGGTAGGTCCTTTGCCGATTTTGCATTTGTATTCGCTTTTGCGCTGCGCAACTGTCCGGGCCTGCACGTTCAAGGGGCCGGCCATGCATGTTTCCACAGCTGCACAAGCTGCGCAGAGCCCGCGCGCCTTGGACTCGCTCACGCCGGCCTTGCTCTCATGATGCCCGCTGATCGGCCGCAAGACCCCACCAGCAGCGCGGCTCGTCCCGGGCGTGCGAGCGGGATGCGGCGCTGGTTCGGGCAGGTGAAGGGCGGGCTTCTGCTGTCGGTCACCATCGCCTTCGCGGCCAGCTTCTTGTCCGAGCATTACGGCGCCCCGGCGATGCTGTTCGCGTTGCTGCTGGGGATGGCGTTCAACTTTCTGGCCGTCGATCCGAGGGCCGCGCCGGGGATCACCTTCAGCTCGCAGACCGTGCTGCGACTGGGCGTCGGCCTGCTGGGCCTGCGGCTGACCTTCGGTGACATCACCGATCTGGGGCTGGTCGCCGTGCTGGGGGCGGCCGGGCTGCTGCTGCTGACATTGGCCGCGGGAACGCTGATCGCGCGGCTGTTCGGCCGCTCGCTCGCCTTTGGGCTGCTGACCGGCGGGTCGGTGGCGATCTGCGGCGCTTCGGCCGCGCTGGCGATTGCGGCGGTGCTGCCGCGGCGCCACTTGTCTGAGCAGGACGTGATCTTCACCGTGGTCGGGGTCACGGCGCTCTCGACCCTGGCGATGGTGCTCTACCCCGTGCTCTTCGCGGCGCTGGGCCTGACCGAGGTGCAAAGCGGCTGGCTGATCGGTGCTACGGTGCATGACGTGGCGCAGGTGGTCGGCGCCGGCTATTCGATCGGCGAGGAGGCAGGCGACATTGCCACCTTCACCAAGCTGCTGCGCGTGGCGATGCTGCCGGTGGTGCTGATCGTGGTCAGCCAGGCCTATCGCAGCGAGGCTGGCGGCCCCGTTGGGCTGCCGTGGTTCGTGGTGCTGTTCATGGCGCTGATGCTGCTGCGCAACCTGCTGCCGATGCCGGCGCCGCTGCTGGAGGCGGTCAGCGAGGCCTCGCGCTTCATGCTGCTGACGGCGATTGCGGCGCTTGGGGTCAAAAGCTCGCTCAAAGAAATGTTCGCGGCCGGGATGCAGGGGTTTGCGGTGATCGGGCTGGAGACGCTGGTGCTGCTGGCGATGGCATTGAGCTTCGTCGGGCTGATCTGGGGCTAACAGCGCCGGGGCGAAGGCGTGGTGTGGACCCGCACAAGGGCACCGGCCAGATCAAGGGCCTGCAGGGTCAACGGTTAACGGTTAACGGTTAAAGGTTAACCGTCAAAGGTCAGCATGATGGTCAGGTGACCGGGTGCAGAACCGCTCCCCCCCACAGCCGTTAGAGTGCGCCCCCTTGGGCGCAGTTTTCGCACTGGCGGACAGCGGAAGCGCAGGGGGAGCCTGCGCCGCGATCACGCGGCGAGCGTGTCTCGGCCATGATCGGCCGCAGAGCGCCCGCCCGGCCCGGTCTCGATGGTGAAGCGGCGGATTATCTGCGTCAGGAGTTCGGCCTCGCCGGTCAGGTCGCGGCCGGCGGCGGTTGTCTCCTCCACCATGCCGGCATTTTGCTGGGTGCTCTGGTCCAGACGGCCGACCGCGATGTTGATCTCGGAGATGCCAGTGGATTGCTCGCGGGCCGAGGCGGCAATAGCCGAGACGTTTTCCGAGATGCTGGTGATCGAACCCACGATGAGGTGCAAGGACGCGCCCACCTGGTTCACCAGATCGACACCGCGACCGACATGACGACTGCTGTCCGCGATGAGCGCGCTGATCTCGCGCGCCGCCTCGGAGGATCGCTGCGAGAGGGCACGAACCTCGGAGGCGACGACGGCAAAGCCGCGGCCGGCATCACCGGCGCGGGCCGCCTCGACCCCGGCGTTCAGCGCCAGGAGGTTGGTCTGGAAGGCGATGTCGTCGATGACGGTGATGATCCCCGAAATCCGGCTGGAGGATTGCTTGATCTCGTCCATCGCGGCAATTGCATCCTTGACCACCACGTTGCTGCGCTCGGCGCTCTGGCGGGCCTGCAGCACGGTCTGGTCCGCTTGCCCGGCGCCCTGCGCTGCCGATCCGACCGCGGCCGTCAACTCGGTCAGCGCCGCGGCAGACTGTTCCAGCGTCGCGGCGCTTTGTTCGGTGCGGCGCGAGAGGTCCTCGGCCGCCGCGGCAATACTGCCCGACCCGGCATGGATCGACAGGGCGCTGTCGCGGATATCGCCGATGGCGGTGGCCAGCGAGGCGACGGCCGCGTTGAAATCGACCCGCAGCTGTTCATACCCGTCCTCGAAGCGCTGCTCGATCTGCACCCGCAGGTCCCCGTCGGCGAGGCGGCGGAGCCCGTCTGCCAGGGCGTTGACGACGCGGTCCTGGGCGGCAGCGCTGATCTGGCGCTCGCGTTCGACGGCGTCGCGCATCGCGTCGCGCTGTGCCGCGTTGGCGGCCTCGCGGGCCCGGTCCAGCCGCTCCTGCTCTGCCCGGCGCTCGCGCTCCTGGGTTTCACGCAGGCGTTCCGCTGCGGCGGTCTGGCGGTCCTGCGCCTCACGCTCGGTGCGCGCGCGGGCCTCTTCGCCCTCCAGCCTGCGCTGTTCGATGATGCCATCGCGGAACACGGCCAGGGCCCGCACCATCTGGCCGATTTCCCCGGAATGCCGGCGCATCCCGTCAAGTGCTGCGAGGTCGCCGCCGGACAAGCGGGCCGTTGCCCCCGTCACGGCAAGCAGCGGCTTCACGATCATCCAGGTGACCATCGCGCCGGCCAGCGCCAGGATGGCGAGGCTGGCAAGGGCCAGGGCCTGCATCCAGACGGTCGCCTGGGCGGCGTCTGCCTCGATCTCTCGGCTGTCGCCGGCGATCTGCAGCAGCCTTGCGTCCGCGTCTCGGGCGGTAAAGGCTTGGATTTCGCCAACGCGCCGGGTGGCCTCTGCCGCGAGTTCTTGCGCGGCGCTTTGGGCGGCCAGCATCTCGCGGCGCTGGTTGACGATGCCGCTCACCGGGTTGACGAACCCGGCCAGAGCCTCCAACTCGCCCAGTTCCGGCAAGGTCGCCTGCACGTCGCCGGAGTGGGACAGGCGTGCGATGGTTGCCGCCGCGCTTTCCAGCCGGCCCTGCACGATGGCGAGTTCGGCATCATCCTCCGCCTGACCGGCTTCAAGGGCACTGGCGTAGAAGCCCTTCACCGCGAGGTTGAGGTCATCGGCAGCGCGGATCCAGAAGATCGCCTCCTGCACATCCGAGGTTTCGGGGGGGGTCCGGATGGCACGATTGCCCCCAGGGTCGAGGGCTGGGCGCGGTCAGCGGCCTCGATCTCGGCGGCGATTGCCGCGTCGAAGAAGGCATTGTCGGCCTGTTCGGTGAGGGTGATCCCGGTGGCATAGAACAGCGCCTCCACCTCGGCCTTCACGCGCTCAATCGCGGCTTTGCTGACAAATTCCCGCAAGCGGGCCGCCTGCAGCTTCTTGAGCGCGGTGCCCATTGCCCCCGTATGGGGCTCCAACGCCGCGACGGTGTCCTCGGGCAGCTTTTCCATCAACGCCGTCAGCGCCTCGGTGCTGGCATTGGCCCCTTGTGCAGCCTGGTCCAGCGCGGTGGCATCGGGCGCTTGCAGCATACCCACCAGCGCGTCATTCAGCCTCGACGCGATGGCGATCACCTCGGTGCGCGTCTTCAGGGCCGGGATCTGCTCCTCGGCAAGGTAGGTCATGTCCTTGGCGACCGAGCTGAACACCACAAAGCCCACAGCGACGGCGGTTGCGGCCAATCCAGCCAAGGTCACCACGATCACCGCGATCTTGGTGGCGATACTGCCAAGGATCTTGCCCAATATGCTGTGCATCGTTGCGTCCTGCTGGTTGTGTTGGGTTGGGTCTGCGGCAGGGGTTTTCAGCCGCCAGCCATCGGCACGATGGCGCCGTCGGGGTCGATCTCCGTCAGGAACACCTTGTCGAGCCCCTGATTGTCGGTCGGCGAGAAATTGAGCGTCAGCCCGTCGATATCCACCTCGCGCAACCCGCGCAGCGCCTCCAGATAGCGCTCGCGGGTCAGGGCGGGACCGGCGGCTTGCAGGGCGGCAATGGCAAGGCGGCCAGTCAGATACCCCTCGAAGTTGATGAAACCGGGCTGCAGTGCCGGATCCTGCGCAGCGAGCGCGGTGCGGAACACCGCAGCCACCGGCATCGCAGGATCGTGGGGAGAGGGGACGATCTGCGACATGACCATTCCTGCCCCGTCAGAGCCGAGTTCGGCCGCAATCTCCTCTGCGCCGAACGAGATGCTGATATAGCTGGGCGTGAACTCGAGGCTCTGGGCCGACAGGACGAATTCGGTGATCGGACCGGCCACCGCAACCAGGGCCACGGCTTCGGGCTTGGACCGGCGGATGTCGATCAGCGCGGCTTTCACCGCGACCGTGTTGCGCATGTAGGTGCCTTCTGCCACCGGGGTCAGGCCGCGCCGCTGCAGCGCTGCGATCAGGCCGGACTGGCCCGCACGCCCGAAGCTGTCATCCTGGTAGAGGATGGCGATGCGCTTCATCCCGCGCGTATCGACCAGAAACTTGGCCCATTCTTCGGCCTCGGCCGCATAGCTAGCCCGCAGGTTGAAGACATTGCCAAGTTCCGCGTCGCGCAGGAAGGCCGCGCCGGTGAAGGGGCCGATCACCGGTAGCCCGGCCGCGCTGGTCAAAGGGTGCATCGCCGCCATCGTCGGTGTGCCGGTCGCGCCGATCAGGGCGATATGGGCATCCTCGCGCAGCACATCGCGCAGGACCGGGACAGAGCGGGCCGGATCGTAGCCGTCATCCCGCGTGTCGAGCCGCAGCATCCGCCCGTGGACGCCGCCGTTGCGATTGGCTTCGGCAAAGGCAGCCTCGATCCCGTCGCGCATTCCCGTGCCAAGGCTGGCGGTCGGACCGGTGACCGCCGCGATCTGCGCGAAGCGCACCTCGCTGGCCGTGATGCCCTGATCTGCCATCGCGGGCGGCGCGCCGAGACATCCCAGCAAGATCGCGGCGGTTCGGGCCAGCAGGGACAGCGCTGCGGTGCGGACAGACATCAGGAGACTCCTCGTTCGGTGTGCCGGCACGCTAGCCTGCGAGGGTTTAAGAATCCGTGAGGCCGAGAGGGAGGATTGCACCTGCGGGAGCATTGCGTGGGGCCTTCAGAAATAACTTCGCACCAGCGCGCCCGAGATCAGCGCCCAGCCATCCGCCACTACGAAAAACGCCAGCTTGAAAGGCATCGACACGATGGCGGGGGGCACCATCATCATGCCCATCGACATCAGTACCGCCGAGACGACGAGGTCGATGATCAAGAAGGGCAGGTAGATCAGGAAGCCGATCTCGAAGGCGCGCTGAATTTCCGACAGCAGGAAGGACGGCACCAGCAGCGACAGCGGCGCGGCTGCGGGTTCGGTGCCGGTGCCGGCGGGCGGGCGCAGGGCGGCGAGGGCGGCAAAGGTCTCGCCGTCGATGCGGTTGCCCATGAAGCCGCGGAACGGCGCGATGGCGAGGGTGAAGGCCTGATCCAGCGGCAAGGAGCCGTCCATTGCCGGCTGCACGCCGGCCGCCCAAGCCTCGGTGAAGACCGGCTCCATGATGAACCAGGTCAGGAACATCGCGAGGCTGACGATGAGCATGTTGGGCGGGGATTGCTGCAGGCCGATGGCTTGCCGCAGGATCGACAGCACCGTCACCAGAAACGGGAAGCAGGTGATCATGATCGCGAGGCCGGGCGCGAGGCTGAGCACAGTGATCAGCGCCAGAAGCTGGATCGAGCGGCCGGTGAGCGAGCCTTCCTCGCCGAGCGACAGGGTCAGTTCCTGCGCGCCGGCAGCGGAGACGCCCAGCAGAAGCGCCGCGACCGAGCCCGCCAGAAGCACCGCATAGGCAAAACGCTGGCCCACCGCTAGAGCCCGTTCTGCAGGTCGGCGACCTCGGTCAGGCGGACGGCCAGCTGGCCGGCCTGATCGCCGTCAAGCTCCGTCAACTCGCCGCGCGCGATAAGCTTGTCGCCGACATAGAGCTCCACCGGATCCTCGACCCGGCGATCAAGCGGCAGCACCGCATCGCGCTTCAGCCGCAGCAGGTCGCGCAGCAGCGGCCGCGCCTTGCCGACCGAGATGGTGATCTCGATGGGGATCTGGGTGAAGGGGCTGGCGCCGGGGGCGGGATCATCCATCGGCTGTGTCCTTTGTATCGGGTTGGAAGAAGGCGCTGATCGCGACCTCGATGGCCTTTACGACACCATCCAGATCGACCTGCCGCTCGGTCTGGCCAAGGCGCAGATAGACCTGCCCCTCGCCGAGCGAGGGCTCTTCGGTGATCCGGAAGGGCGGGGCGGCGCCGCTGGCCAGCATCGCCTCGACCGTGGCACGGCTGGCGGGGTGGAGCAGCACCTCGACCGGGCCCTCGGCCAGGGTTTTGGCCATCGGGCGCAGCGCATCGAGGACGACGGCCCCCAGGGTCTGCCGGGCAATGGCGGGCAGCACCTTTGCGGTCATGTCGAACAAAAGCGGCTCCAGCGCCCCAAGCACATGCGCCCGCGCCTCGTGATAGGTGAAGGACAGCGCCTGAAGGTTGCGCCCCAGGTCGCCGCGCAGCTTGGTGATCTCGGCGTCCTGCGCGGCGACGGCATCGTCCCAGCCCGCGGCATAGCCCTGGTCGAAGGCCGCAAGGCCGGCCTCCGTCTCCGCGGCCAGCGGGTCCGGTTCGGGCTCGGGCGGCTTGCTGGCGAAATCGAACTCCTCAAGCTGCAGGCGCCGGGGCATCAGACCTTCTCCTCATCGGGGGTTTCCATCCAGCTGCGCAGGATCTCGGCGGTTTCCTCCTGCCGCTCTGCGATGAGGCGGCGCAAACGGGCGACGGGATCATCGTCATCGCCGGTGTTGATCTCGGCCATCGGGAATGCGGTTCCAAGCGCCGGCAGCCCGCCCATGTCGCCAAAGCCGGACATCATGGTCAGCCCGGGCGCAAATTCGCCCTCGTCGATCTCGCCGGTCAGCGCCGGCAGGCTGGCGGGTGGCGGCAGCTCGGCCGGCTGGCGCGCCCGCGTGCTGGTCAGGATCGGGCGTAGCACGAACAGGCCGAGCACCAGTGCCACCACGGCCAGCACCAGCACTTGCGCCAGCTGCATCATATCCAGCGGCGGCATCGTGAAGAGCCCGCCCGTCGCCTCGGTTCCGGCATCCGTGGGCGCCTCGAAGGGCAGCGAGCGGAGGGTGAGCGTATCGCCGCGCTCCTCGTCCAGCCCCACGGCCGAGGCAACAAGCTCGCGCAGCAGCGCGATCTCCTCGTCGGGGCGGGGCTGCCAGCTGGTCTCGCCCTCGGTACCCGTCACCTGCACCCCGTCCACCAGCACCGCCACGCTCAACCTGCGGATCGCGCCGGGGCTGCGCAGCACCTCGCGGGTGGTTTCCGACACCTCGAAATTGGTGCGCTCACGGGTCTCGCTCTCCGAGCTTTGCGAACCGCCCCCCGCGCCCCCGTCGCCCTCGGGCAGGTTCGAGGCGACGGTGACCGCGCCAGCCTTGCTGTCCTTGGCGGTATTGCTGCGCTCTTCAGTCTCGGTGGAGATCGCAACGCGGCCCTGCGGGTCAAAGCGCCGCTCGGTGATCGCCTCACGCTCGGTGACCGTCTCGACCGCGACCTCGACCACGGCGCGGCCATAGCCGACGCGCGCCTCCAGCAATCTCTCGACATTTCGCTTGATAGTGGCGGCGCGGTCCTCGCTGCCCTGCGCGGGGGTGCCGTCATCGCCGGCGATGACCGTGCCGCTGTCGGCGTCGATCACCGACACATCCTCGGGCGTCATCCCGGCAACGGCCGAGGCGACGAGGAATTTCAGCGCCTTGGCATGGGTAGGGGCCAGGGCCCCGGTGCCGGTGGTGACGGCGATGGAGGCACTGGGCCGGCGATCCTGCCGGAAGGGCTGGCCGGTCGGCACCGCCAGATGGACGCGCGCAGAGCGGATCTGCGGGGAGGCGACGATGGTGCGGGCCAGTTCGCCCTCTTTCGCGCGCCAATAGGCGGCATCGAACATCTGGGCGGTGGTGCCGAAACCCGACAGCGAATCAAGGAGTTCGTAGCCAGCGCCACCCGTGGCCGGCAGCCCCTCGCCGGCCAGCGCCATGCGCAGCGAATCGCGCTCCGCCGCAGCGACATAGATGGCATCGCCGCGCACCTCATAGGGAACCGCGCGGGCATCGAGCGCGGCGATCACCTCGGCGGCGCCGCGCCCCTCCAGCCCGGCATAAAGCAGCGCCATCGAGGGCCGCCCCCCGGCCAGCCCCGACAGCATCAGTACGGCGACAAACATCGCCACCGTCGCCCCTGCAACCACCAAGCGCCGCGAGGTCTCAAGGGACTGCCACAGGGCAACCAGCTGCTGCAAGACTCACCTCCTTGGCCGGGCTTCTGCCCTGTCGTCGTGGCGGATCTTGCGTTGGTGCGACTTAACAATCGGTTAGTGACCTTCAGGCTAGATGGGCGGCATCGGATGATCCGGGGACCGCCATGTCAGAACCGCTGGCTGAAGACCAACCACCTGCCCGCAAGTCGAAGCTGCCGCTGCTGATCGGGCTGGTGCTCGCGATGCTGCTGGGGGGCGGCGGGTTCTATGCCGTCTATTCCGGCGTGCTGTTCGGCCCCGGCATAGAGCATACGGAAGAGTCTAAGATCGCGCCCTTGCCCGACATCGCCTTCGTGCCGATTGCCCCGATGGTGATCTCGCTTGGGAAGGGCGGCAGCGCCCGGCACTTGCGCTTCACTGCGCAGGTCGAGGTCACGAAATCCCATGAAAAAGAGGTCACCCTGCTGATGCCGCGGATTCTCGACGTGCTGAACGGCTATCTGCGGGCGGTCGATGTGCGCGATCTTGAGGATCCGACGGCGCTGATCCGGTTGCGCGCGCAGATGCTGCGCCGGGTGCAGATCGTCGCGGGTGAGGGGCGGGTGCGCGACTTCCTCGTCACCGAATTCGTGCTGAACTGAGGGGGACGCGGATGGAGCTTATCGCCGATATCCTGCTGGGCGCCGGCGCGCTGGGGGCTGCGACCTATTGCCTTGTGCTCTCGCGCCGGCTGGCGGCCTTTACCCGGCTGGAAAGCGGCATGGGCGGGGCCATCGCGGTGCTGTCGGCGCAGGTCGATGACATGACCCGCGCGCTCGACCGAGCGCGGGGGGCCGCAACCTCGTCGGCCGAGGCGCTGGAGGGGCGGACCCGCCGCGCCGAGCAGGTGGCCGAACGGCTGGAGCTGTTGCTGGCCGCGATGCATGACCTTCCCGAGCCGGGAATGGCGGAGCAGAACCCCCGCCGCACGCGGGTGGTGCGGCGGCGCGCCCGCCCGGAACGACTCGAGGCCGCGGAATGACCCGGCCTGCGCGCGAAACCCCTGCCCGGCTGCGGCGGCGGCAGGGCAGGGGCGCCTTGGTGGTGATCGTCGCTCTGTTTGCCGGATCGGGGTTGATCCGGCTGGGCGAGGGCGCCATCGCCGTCGCGCGCACCGCCGAGGCAGAGGCTGTGCCCGAGCCGCAAAGCTGCGCGCCGCCCGCCGATCTTGCCACCGTGCTGGCGGCGCTGCGCGAGCGCGAGGCGCGGCTGGTCGCGCGCGAGGCAGAGCTTGACGACCGGGCGCAGGCGATCTCTGTCGCCTCGGCCCAGATCGACCAGAAGATCGCCGATCTGGTGGCCGCCGAGGACAGGCTGGCCGCGACCCTGACTCTCGCCGATGACGCGGCCGAGGATGACGTCGCAAGGCTGACCGCGATGTATGAGGCGATGAAGCCCAAGGATGCGGCGCCGCTGTTCCAGGAGATGGCCCCAGACTTCGCCGCCGGATTCCTGGGCAGGATGCGCCCTGATGCTGCCGGCGCGCTTCTGGCGGCGCTGGAGCCGAAGACCGCCTACACGATCAGCGTGCTTCTGGCGGGCCGCAATGCTGCCGCGCCAAGCCAGTAGCCGCGTGAGGTTTCGTTAACCCCTCTCTGCCACGGTCGGCCCGACCCGCGGGACTCGCCATGAAAGACTTGTCGCCATGAAAGACTCGCCGCCATGATCGGACTCGCCGGCATCGCAATCATCTTCATCATGGTCTTCGGCGGCTACATCGCTGCCGGCGGCAAGATGGGCATCATCCTGCACTCGCTGCCCTATGAAATGGCGATGATCCTCGGCGCCGCCGTCGGTGCCTTCGCGCTTTCCAACGACATGGCGGGCGTCAAGCAGACGGCCCGCGATATCGGCAAGGTGTTCAAGGGCCCGAAATGGAAGCCGCAGGACTACCGCGACCTGCTGTGCCTGCTGTTCGAGCTGATCCGACTGGCGCGGCAGAACCCCGTTGCCATCGAGGAACACATCGAGGCGCCGGGCAATTCGCCGATCTTCAGCAAATACCCGAAGATCCTGACCGACCACGAGGCCATCGATCTGATTTGCGACACGATGCGTTCTGCCTCGATGAACTACGACGACCCGCATCAGGTGGAGGAGGTGCTCGACAAGCGGATGGAGGCGAACCTGCACCATGCGCTGCATTCCAGCCATGCTTTGCAGACAGTTGCGGACGGGTTGCCGGCGCTTGGCATCGTCGCCGCCGTGCTGGGGGTGATCAAGACCATGGCCTCCATCGACCAGCCGCCCGAGGTGCTGGGGAAGATGATCGGCGGCGCGCTGGTCGGCACGTTTCTGGGGGTGTTCCTCGCCTATGGCTTCGTCGGCCCCTTCGCGGGGAAGGTGAAGACGGTGGTCGAGGAGGACGCGCATTTCTACAACCTGATCCGCGAGGTGCTGGTGGCGAACCTGCACCAGCATGCCACCAATATCTGCATCGAGGTCGGGCGGCAGAACACGCCCCACCACATCCGCCCCAGCTTTTCCGAACTGGAAGAGGCGCTGAAGGCGGTGAAGCAGGAGGCGGCATGACCGGCGCATCGTTCGCCCGAATCGTGGCGCTGCTTCTGGTGGTTCTGGCAGCGCCGGCCGCGGCCGAGACATTCCGGCTGCGGTCAGGCGAACATGCCGATTTCTCGCGGCTGGTGCTGGACGATCTGCCGGCTGGCACGTCCTGGTCGCTTGGCCGCGCCGGGACGACGTATGAACTGCGCCTTGCACTTGAAGGTGCCGGATTTGACGCCGGGCAGGTGTACCGGCTGATCCCGAAGACCCGGCTGCTGGGGGTCGAAGATGCCGGAGGTGGCGCTTTGCGCCTGCGCGTCGCGGCCGACCACCACGCCATCGCCTTTGAGACAGCGCGGGGTGCGTTGGTGATCGACATTCGCGCCGGCCCGCCCCCCGCCGGCTCGCGCTTCGAGCAGCCCGTCGATCCACCTCAAGCACCTACCCCAGCCGTGGCGAGTGCCGGATACCGCCCGGTGGTCGAACCCTCGCCGCGGCTCGAGGTGTTCTGGCCCGGCGGGGTGGGCCCTGTGGCTGTGGACCTGGCGCAGGACCCCTCGCCCCCGGCGGCTGCGCCGCCGCTTGCGCCCAGCCTTCCGGATCCGCGGGTGGTACAGGCCGAAGCGGATCTGATGATGCAACTTGGCCGCGCGGCGGCGCAGGGACTGGTCGAGATCGAGGTGCCGGACCCGAGGGAGATGGTGGGGCGCCCGGAGATACTCGCCCCCTGGGCTGATGACGAAGCTCAGGGGGATGCCGGGACGACCGCCGAGGCGGAGACGCAGCTGACGACGGAGCAGCCCTCCCCGCCCGCGGCGACATCGCCGCCCGACCCCTCGGCCCAACCCGATCCGGCGGGCCACTTTGCCATCCATGCCGAAACCAGCATCGACCGAGCGATGGCCGATGAGGCCGAGATCCCCGGCGTGACGTCGGAGGGCGAGGCCTGCCTGCCGGATGCCGCCGTCGATCTGGCCGGCTGGGGCGATACTCGCGCCTTTTCCGAACAGCTGTCCGATGCACAGGCCAGCCTGCTGGGCGAATTCGACCAGCCAGATCCGGCGGCGGTCGAACGGCTGGTCAAGCTCTACCTCTACCACGGCTTCGGCGCGGAGGCTCGGGCGACCGCGGCGGCCTTCGGGCTTGAGGGCGAAAGCGCGGACCTGCTACTGACCCTCGCGCAGATCCTTGATGACGGCCACGCGCGCGGCCCCGGCCCACTTGCCAGAATGGCCGATTGCGACACGGCGGCCGCGCTTTGGGCGGTGATGGCCGAAGCGCGGATCGCGCCGGGCGCCACGGTCAATCATGGGGCAGTGCTGCAGGGATTTTCGGCGCTTCCACTGCATCTGCGCCGCGCGCTCGGGCCCGGTCTGGTCCAGCGGCTCATCGAGGTTGGCGCGCCAGACGCCGCGCGCGCGGTCCGGGACGCAATCTTGCGGGCGGCGGGCGATCATGGCCCCGGGCTGCAGATGATCGATGCGCGGCTGGACCTTGCGCTGGGTAACAGCGCCGCGGCAGAAACCGAGCTTGGCGAGGTGGTCAAGAGTGACGGGCCGCTCGGTCCCGAGGCGCTGATCCTGCTGATCGACAGCCACCTGCGCGAGGGCAGGCCGGTGCCCCCCCCGCTGACCGAGGCCGCCGCGGCGCTGGCCTTCGAGCATCGGGAGGCTGCTCTTGGCCCGGCTTTGGCGCGGGCGCAGGTGCTGGGGCTCGCCTCCGTTGGCGGATTCGCTGCGGCAAGCGAGGAACTGGCGCGTGCTGGTCCGCGGTGGGACCCGGGCGCTCGGCGGGCCGTCGCGCGCGAGCTGGTCGGGATGCTGGCGGACTGGCCCGATGTTTCGGTCTTCCTGGCGCGCTATTTTGCGGACAGGGAGTTGTTCGACCGGGCGGATCCGCCCGTCGATCTGCGGCTGGATGTCGCCCGCCGGCTGCTGGATAACGGCTTTGCGGTCGAGGCGCGACAGGCCCTCGGCCCTGGCCGCATGGTTGCCGAGGGGCGGATGCTGGCCGCCCGCGCAGCTTTGGTGGAGCGTGACGCAAGCCAGGCTCTGGCGCTGCTGGCCGGGATGGTGGGGGCCGAACCCGCCGCTTTGCAGGCCGAGGCGCATAGCCTTGCCGGCGATCACGCAGCCGCGGCCACGGCCTATCGGCGCGCTGGCTTGCCGGACGAGGCGGCGGCAGAGCAATGGCGCGCCGGCGACTGGCAGGCGGTGCGCAGCAGCGGGACCGATCCGCAGCGGGCGGTTCTGGCTCTGGGACCACCGGATGACGTGGCGGGCGCCGCAGTCACCCCCTTGCCAGAGGCCCCGGTCAGCCTTGCTGGGGGACAGGCGCTGTTGGAGGAGAGCCGCTCGGCGCGCGATGCATGGTCTGCTCTGCTGGCGGCGCCCGGCCCCGGGGCACCCGGTCAAATGGCCGGCGCGGCGGCAACGTCCACGGGCCCGGCAACTGACCCCTAGGTGTTCAGTCCCGGCTGACGGTTACCAAATCTCAACCCTCCCCGCCTAGCCTGACCACGGCAGCAAGAATTGCGGCAGGGACATCGTGCAGATAGATTTCCTCCTCCGGTCGATCCGGTTCATCGTGGCTGTTTGCGCGCTTGCGGTCGTTGCGAGGCCTGTCACCGCGGTGCCCGCCGATCTGTCCCTCGTCTGCGAGCGGGCCGCCGAGCAGGCCGCGCAGCAGATGGGCGTACCGATCTCGGTGCTGAAGGCCATCTCGCTGACCGAGACCGGCCGCAACCGAGGCGGCGAGATACGGCCCTGGCCCTGGACGGTCAACATGGAGGGCGCCGGCCATTGGTTTGAGACCGAAGATGAGGCGCGCAGCTTCGTCTATGGTCATTTCAAGCGCGGTGCCCGCAGCTTCGATGTCGGCTGCTTCCAGATCAACTACAAATGGCACGGCGAGAATTTCTCCTCGATCGACCAAATGTTCGATCCGCTGGCGAATGCGCTCTACGCAGCGAAGTTCCTGCGGACCCTCCACGCCGAGAAGGGCGACTGGACCGGGGCGGCCGGGGCCTATCATTCGCGTACGCCGCAGTTCGCCGAGAAATATGCCGCCCGCTTCGACCGCTTCCGCGCCGGCCTTCGGCATCAGGATCTGGGGGACCTGCCCGAGATCCCCGACATCGTGCTGGCCGCTGCACGGCCGGTCCGGCCGCTGGTGCCAAGGGAGAACCGCTTCCCCTTGCTGCAGGCCGGCAGCGGCGCCGGGCTTGGCTCGCTGGTCCCTATCGGCAACGGCGCGGGTGCAAGCCTGTTTGCATCGGCGCAACCTCTGCCGCTGACAGATACGGCACCGGAGGCCGCACCCGATCCTGACTCCCCCCCCGGCGAGGGCAGATGATGCCGCAACTCACGCTCGGCACGGTCTTCCAGCCGACGGTGCTGCTGGCGCTGGCGATGATGGCGGTCATCGTGATGATGATCCTGCCGATGCCGGCCTGGGTGCTGGATACCGGGCTTGCCATCTCCTTCGCGCTGGCGATCCTGATCTTCACCATCACGCTGTTCATCGAGCGACCACTGGATTTCTCGGCCTTCCCGACGATCCTGCTGGCCTCGCTGATGCTGCGACTGTCGCTGAACATCTCGTCAACCAAGCTGATCGTCGGGCAGGGGCACACCGGCACTGCTGCCGCTGGCCATGTGATCGAGGGCTTTGCCAATTTCATCATGGGCGGGTCGGTGCTGATCGGTCTCGTGGTGTTCTGCGTGATCCTGATCGTCAACTTCATCGTCATCACCAAGGGCGCCGGGCGGATGGCCGAGGTCAGCGCCCGCTTTGCGCTGGATGCCATGCCCGGCAAGCAGCTGGCCATCGACGCCGACATGAACGCAGGGGCCATCGACCATGCCGAGGCGCGGGCGCGGCGAGAGCGGGAACAGGCGGAGACCACCTTTTTCGGCTCGCTCGATGGCGCGTCGAAATTCGTCAAGGGCGACGCGGTGGCGGGGTTGCTGATCACGCTTCTGAACCTGGTGATGGGGCTGGTGATCGGGGTCAGCCTGCACGGGATGCCGATCGGGCAGGCGCTCGAGACCTATGCGATCCTCACCGTGGGGGACGGGCTGGTCAGCCAGATCCCGGCGGTGATCATCTCCATCGCCGCCGCGATCCTGCTGTCGCGGGGTGGCTCCAAGGGTGCGGCGGATATCGATTTTTTTCGCCAGCTTGGTCGCTATCCGGCGGCGCTTGGCACGGTTGCGGTGCTGATGGCGCTGTTCGGGCTGGTGCCGGGGCTGCCCTTCGTGCCGTTCATGGCGGGCGGGCTGATCCTCGGGGCGACCGCCTACCGGGTGCAGCAGGGCGCCGCCCGCCGTGCGGCGGAGGCCCTGCGCGCAGAGACCCCCGCAGCGCCGGCACTGGCGCCGCGCTCGCTTGGCGATCTGCTCGACCTCGATGATATCCATGTGGAATTTGCGCCGAACCTTGTTGGCATGGTGCTGGACCCGGCGACCGGCCTTGACGCGCGTATCGGCAATATGCGCAACCATGTGGCTGCGCTTTATGGGCTGATCCTGCCCGAGATCCGCCTTACCGACGATGGCGGGCTCGATCCCGGCTGCTATCGGATCCGCATCCAAGGCGCCGAACAGGCCCGCGACCGGCTCCTGCCGGGCCAGGTGCTGGCGCTGCTGGCCGACAACCGTGACCTGCTGCCGCCCGGCGAGGAGGTGCGCGAGCCGGTCTATGGTGCGCCTGCACGCTGGCTGCCGCCGGCGCTGCAAGAGGATGCGGTGCTGGCGGGCTCGACCGTCGTCGGACCGACCGAGGTGCTGGCGACACACCTTCTTGAGGTCATCAAGCGCAACTTCCCGCGGTTGATGACGCTGAAAGCCCTGCGCCGGCTGCTCGATGAGATGACCCGCCTGTCCGATCCGGCGCGGGCGGAATCGAACCGGCGGCTGATCGAGGAACTGGTGCCCGACAAGGTGCCGGTCGACCTGCTGCTGGCGGTGCTGCGGTTGCTGCTCGAGGAACGGGTATCGATCCGCAACCTGCCGCTGATCCTGGAATCCATTGCCGAGGCGCGGGGCAGCAGTGGGCCCGAGGCGGTGTGTGAGCATGTGCGCCGCCGCCTAGGCTTCCAGCTGGTGGCCGAATTGCGCCGAGCTGATGGCACCTTGCCGCTGCTGCAGCTTGCCCCGGAATGGGAAGAGACTTTCACGACATATCAGATCGAGGGCGAGCGCGGTCAGAGCGACGTCGCGCTGCCGCCCGACAAGTTCAACCGGCTGGCGATGAACGTGGCCGAGAAGATCGCCCGCGCGGGTGAGAGCGGGACCTATCCCGCGCTGGTCACGTCTGCGCGGCGGCGGCGGTTCCTGAAGACGGTGCTGGGGGCCAAGGGCGTAGCGGCGCCGGTGCTGAGCTTCGACGAGATCGGGCTTGATGCCCGTCCCGCACTTGTGGGCATGGTTCCGGCATGACCGGGCTGCTGCAGCCGCTGCTGGATCTGGCGGCGGATGGTCTGTTCGCAGCGTTCATCGTCTTCCTGCGCGTGGGTGCGGCGATGGCGGCGCTGCCGGCCTTTGGCGAGCAGACGCTGCCGCAAAGGGTGCGGCTCGCGATGGCGCTGGCCTTCACCGCCGTGGTCTTCCCCGCGGTCGCGGCCGAGGTGCAGCCCGTAGTTGCCAATGGCCGCCTGATCGCGCCCTATCTGCTGACCGAGACGCTGGCGGGGCTGGCCTTTGGCCTCGTGCTGCGGCTCTTCGTGCTGGTCCTGCAGATGGCAGGGGCGATCGCCGCGCAGGCCACCTCGCTCTCGCAGCTTTTCGCGGGCTCGGGCGTGGAGCCGCAGGCGGCGATGGGCCATCTGCTGACGGTGGGGGGCCTTGCCCTGGCGGTGATGGCCGGGCTGCATGTGCGGCTGGCCGAGGCGCTGATCCTGTCCTATCAGGCGCTGCCGGCGGGAGGCTTCCCGTCCGCGGCCGATATCCTCGGTTGGGGCCTCGGCAATGTGGCGCGGTCCTTTGCGCTGGCCTTCTCGCTGGCGGCGCCCTTCGTGATCGCCTCGCTGATCTACAACGTCGCGCTTGGCGTCATCAACCGCGCGATGCCGCAGCTAATGGTCGCTTTCGTCGGCGCCCCGGCCCTGACCGCCGGCGGGCTGGTGCTGCTGGCACTGGCGCTGCCCTCGGCACTGGCGCTGTGGCAGCTGCAGTTCCAGGCCTTCCTCGCGGCGCCGTTCGACGTGCCGCCATGAGCGAGGCGCCGGACGATGGCGAAAAGGACCACGAGCCAACGCAGAAGCGGCTGGACGATGCCCGCCGCCGCGGCGACATCCTGCGCGCGCCGGAGCTCAATGTGGCTGCGGGCTATGCCGGCATCCTTCTCACCGCCGTGACCCTCGGCGGCGCGACGGTGACCGCCTTGGGTGACACCGGGATGGTGCTGCTGGGGCAGGCCGACCGGCTGGCGCCCCTGCTTGTGGCGGGGGAGGCGGGCCCGGTTGGAGGCCTGATCGCCAGCGTTGGCCTTGCGGCATTGCCCTGGCTCGCGGCGCCGATGCTGGCGGTGCTGGCGCTGCTGCTGGCGCTGCGCGGTATCGTCTTCGCGCCCGAGAAGTTGATGCCCGACCTCAAGCGCATCTCGCCGCTTGGTAATGCCACGCAGAAGTTCGGGCGCGCGGGATTGTTCGAATTTGCCAAGAACTTTGCCAAACTGGCGCTGGTTTCGGTGCTGCTTGGCCTGTTTTTGGCCAGCCGGATGCCGGCGATCCTCACCGCGCAGAACCTGCCCGCGGCGATGTCGGGGGCGCTGCTGGCCGATCTGCTGGTCGATTTTCTGGTGCTGGTGCTGGGAATCGCGCTGGTGATGGGGCTCGCCGATATCCTGTGGCAACAGGCGGAGCGGATGCGGCGCCTGCGGATGACCCGGCAGGAGGTGATCGAGGAGTACAAAGCCAGCGAGGGCGATCCGCATATGAAGGGCCGTCGCCGACAGCGCGGCCGCGAGATCGCGATGAACCGGATGCTCGCCGATGTCGCCCGCGCCGATGTGGTGATCGTCAACCCCACCCATTTTGCCGTGGCGCTGAAATGGGAGCGCGGAAGCGGCCGGGCGCCGGTCTGCGTGGGCAAGGGCGTGGACGAGATCGCGGCACGGATCCGGGCGGCCGCAGCCGAGGCCGGTGTGCCCCTGCATTCCGATCCACCGACCGCCCGCGCGCTCTACGCCACGGTCGGGATCGGGCGCGAAATCCGGCCCGACCAGTACAAGGCCGTCGCCGCCGCGATCCGCTTTGCCGAGGCGATGCGCCGCCGCGCGCGCGACCGATGGGGCGGGAGCGGCGGATGAGCCGCGCCGAGGATCTGGCGGCCCTCGCCCGGCTTGCGGCGCTGGAGCGTGACCGGCGGCTGCAGGTTCTGCGCGATGCCGGAGTGGCGCGCTCGGTGACGCTGGCGGCGCTGGCGCAGCTGACTGCCGCGCAAGCCGAGGCGCAGGAAGCAGCGCGCAGCGATGGCTCGCCGGCGCTGCAGGGCTGCGCCGAACAGTTCCAGGACTGGATCCGGGCCCGCAAGGAAGCGCTCAACCCCGAACTCGCTCGGGAAACCGCCGCCTGGCTGGAGGCGCGCGCTGCTGCCGCAACAGCTCAGGGTCGGCGCGATGTGCTGGACCAGTTGGCGGCCGCGCAGCGGGCAGAGCGCCTGCGTCAGCGGATCGCGCGGCAACAGGGTTGAACCGCGCGGGGGCTGATCAGCCCCTCCTTTGGCAGCCGCATTGGCCCCGGGCACCTGGCTGTTCAGCGCGCGGCTAGAAGGCGCTCGCGGGCCGTCCCGGCTGTCTTGGCACGGCCCTCAGCTGTCCTGCCGCACGATATCGACGATCAGAACGTCACTGACGATCGGCCCGAGGGACTTTTGCGCGACCTCCAGCAGGGCGTGCCGCAGCACGGTCATGTTGTTCGCCTCGGTGAAGGCGCCGCGGAAGCCGCCGGCATTGGCGTGGTCGAACAGCACCTGCAAGAAGCCGTCGCGCAGCTTGGGCTCGCGCTGATAGACCAGCTCGCCGGTGGCGAGCTGCACCTCGAGGCTGATCGACAGGATCACCAGCGCAGTGACCCGGCCACCTTCGACGACTGGCACCACGAATTGGTTGTTCATCTTCACATAGTCGCGGCTAGGGGCCTCTTCGCCCTCGGCCTTGGCGGCAGTTTCTGCCGTCGCCGGTGGGGCGCAGACGTCTTCGGCGGCATGCGGGTCCGGCTCGGGCTTCAGGGCGATCCCGGCGCCAAGGCCGGCACCGAGGCCGAAAAGCGCCAGCAAGATCGGCAGCAGCTTGCGCAGCATCGCCTACATCGGCAGCAGGATATCGGCGACCTGCTGTCCATAGCGGGGTTGCTGCACATCGGTGATCTGGCCGCGCCCGCCATAGGAAATGCGCGCCCCGGCGATCTTGTCATAGGTCACCTCGTTCTGGCGCGAGATATCCTCGGGCCGCACGAAGCCGGCAACCAGCAGCTCGCGGATCTCATTGTTCACCCGCACCTCCTGGCTGCCCTGCACCCGCAGCACCCCGTTCGGCATCCGCTCGGTGATGGTCGCGGCCACGCGCAGCGTGAGCTTTTCCTGGCGGCTGACCGACCCGTCGCCCTGATAGCTGGAGCTGCTGCCGCCGGAGACGGCATCGGCCAGGGTCGCGCCCTCTGGCAGCAGCGGGTCCAGCCGCTGCGGGATGCCGAGGAGGCTGGGCAACCCCATCTCCTCCGAGGCGCTGCGGCTGCGGTCGGTCGAATTGGTGATCTGCGCCTGATCGTCGATCTCGATTACCACGGTCAGGATATCGCCGCGCTGCATGGCGCGCCGGTCACCCAGAAGCGACTCGCGGGTGCCGGACCAGAGCGAGGCGCCATCCGCCGGCATCGGCCGGTCGGTCACCTCGGGGAAGTTGTTGCCGGACATGGCGTAATACTCGCCGCTGCCCTCCAGTGGGGTGAAATCCGGCGCGCGGCCGACATTTTCCAGCCGCGCGCAGGCGGGTAGCGCGGCAAGCAGCAGCAGGGCAGGGGTCAGGCGCATCATCGTCCTCATCTGTCAGGAGCCCACATGCACGGTGCCATCGGCGGCCACGCGGCCGGTGATGGTGGTGCGCGAGGCGATGTTCATGGCGCGCAGGCTGTCGCCCGCGCCGCCGCGGCCGAGGGCGCGGCCTTCGGCGAGGATGGTCAGCGCGCCGCGGCGATAGACCAGTGTCACCGTCTGGTTGCGCTCGACCAGCGCCGGCGGGCCGATATCGCCTGCCAGGATCGGCCGGCCGGCATAGATCGCGACCCGCGCCTCTTGCCCCAGCACCTCCGCTGGGTCGGCGATGGCATCTGGCATCATGCCCTCGGCCCATGCCAGATCGGCGGGGGTGATCAGCGCCTGCGCGCGGATGGTGCGGGCGGCAACCAGCATCTCGGCCCGAGCGCTGGTCGCCAGCATCAGCAGCGCCACGATCAGCAGCCAGATCTCGCGCCCGAACATCAGCGCACCTGCGCGGTGGCGCCGAGCATCTGGTCGGCGGCAGTGATGACCTTGGCGTTCAGCTCATAGCCGCGCTGCGCCTCGATTAGTTCGGTGATCTCGCGCACGGCATCGACGGAGCTGTCCTCCAGATAGCCCTGGCGCAGGGTGCCGAGCCCGTCCTCGCCCGGGGACGAGACCAGCGCGGGGCCAGAGGCGGCGGTCTCCAGAAAGAGGTTGGAGCCGATCGCCTCCAGCCCCTTTTCATTCGTGAACCCGGCGAGGGTGAATTGCCCCAGCAGCTCTGGCTCGATCCGGTCGTTGAAATAGGCATAGACCTCGCCCGCGGCATTGATCGACAGCGAGCGGGCATCGGCGGGGATGGTGATGCCCGGCACCACCTCATACCCGTCAGAGGTGACGATCAGCCCGTCTGGTGAACGTTTCAGCCCGCCATCGCGGGTATAGCCCGAGGCCCCCGAGGGCAGCGTCACCTCGAGATAGCCCGCACCCTCGATGGCGACATCGAGATCGCCGCCGCTTTGCGACAGCGAGCCCTGCGCGATATTGACCGACACCGCCGCCGCCCGCACGCCAAGGCCAAGCTGCACCCCGGTGGGCAGCACCGTGCCATCGGTGGCGTTGATCGTGCCGGGGCGCGCCGCCTGCTGGTAATGCAGGTCGGCAAACTCGGCGCGGCGGGCGTTGTAGCCGGTGGTGGACATGTTGGCGAGGTTGTTCGAGATCACCTCGACCCGCATCTGCTGGGCGCTCATGCCGGTGGCGGCGATCTGAAGGGCGCGCATGAGGGCTCCTAGCGGCTGAGGGCGGAGATGACGCCGCGGATGCGTTCGTCCTCTCGGTCAAGGAAGGTCTGGCCAAGCTCATAGGCGCGCTGCACCTCGATCATGCGGGCGATCTCCTTGACCGGGTTCACGTTGGAATTCTCGACATAGCCCTGCAGGATCACGGCGCCCTCCAGCGGCTCCACCCCCGCCTCGACGTCGAACCTCGTGCCGCCGCGGTGCCGCAACCCGTTCGGGTCGGCGGGAACAAACAGGCCGATCTGCGCGACCGGCGCGCCATCCGCCGACAGCGTGCCATCGGCGGCCAGCGCCACCGCGCCCGCGCCCGGCGGCACGAAGACCGGCGCGGCCCCGGCATCGAGCAGACGGTGGCCATCGGGGGTCACCAGCTCGCCCTCGGCCGAGGGGGTGAAGCTGCCGGCGCGGGTCAGCTGGTTGCCCTCGGGCGTTTCGATCAGGAAGAACCCGTCCCCTTCGATGGCGAAATCGAAGCTGCCCCCCGTTTTGGTCAGCGGGCCCTGTTGGAGGTCCACGATCCGGGCGCTGGCATGGGCCATCGACAGCGAGGGCTCATCGCCATCCAGCGCCGCGACATGTTCGGCGAAGATCACCCCCTCCTTGCGAAAGCCGGTGGTGGAGAGGTTGGCGATATTGTTCGCCACCGCCTGCATCTCGGCCAGCAGGCCCGACTGGCGGCTCAGCGTGGTGTAGCCCGCGTTATCCATCGCTCAGCCCCCCGCGATCATCGGGATCAGGCGTGTGGTAAAAAACGACACCAGCGCCTCGGACATGAACGACATCGACACCCAGAACACCGCCAGCATCAGCCCGACCTTGGGCACGAAGGTCAGCGTCATTTCCTGGATCGAGGTCAGCGCCTGGAAGAGGCCCACCGCGATGCCCGCAACCAGTGCCACCGCCAGCAGCGGGGCCGAGATGATCACCGCGATCCACAACCCCTGGCGCAGCGTGTCGAAGAAGACGGCGTCATCCATCGTCATACCGGCATCCTCAGGATCTCCTGATAGGCCTCGACCACCTTGTCGCGCAGCGTCACCGCGGTTTCCACGGCAAGCTCGGTCGCGGCCAGCGCCTGTACCAGCGCATGGGGATCGGCGCCGCCCGTCATCGCGGCTCGGGCGGTATCCTCGCCGGCCTTCAGCGTTGCGGCAAAATCCTTGGCATAGCCCGCAAACCCGCCCTCGACCGCAGAACCCGCCGGCCCCGGCTGCGGAGCCGTGGCCGGACGGGACTGCGCATAGGTCTGCGCGGCGAAAGAGGTTCTCACGTCCATTCTGGATCCCTCCTTGCCCTATCGGCGCAGGAGATCGAGCAGGCTTGCCGACATTTGCCGGGCCTGATCGAACATCCTGAGATTCGCCTCGTAGCTGCGCTGCGCTTCGCGCGCGTCAGCGATTTCGACCACCAGATCGACATTCGAGCCGTCGTGATAGCCGTTCTCATCGGCCAGCGGGTGGCCGGGGTCGTAAATCCGCGCCAGCTCTGACCGGTCCAGATCGACCGGCCCCAGAGTCACCAGCCCGGTGCGGCGCCCGCCCTCGACCTGCTCCTCGAAAGGGGCGGTCTTGCGGTGGTAGCCGGGGGTGTCGGTATTGGCGATATTCTCGGACACATGGCGCAGGCGCATCGCCTGGGCCTGCATTCCGCTGGCCGAAAGCGCGAGGGCATTGCTGAAATCACTCATCCCGACCCCCCTCAGCGACGGCCAAGCGAGGTGCGCAGCACCCCGAGCGAGGTCTTGTAGAGCGTCAGCGCCAGATCATGCTGCCGCTTCACCTCCACCGACTTCACCATCTCGCTCTCCAGCGAGACAGAGTTGCCGTTGGGCGAGCGATTGCCGGGAGCCTCGCGCGGGATCATGGCTGCGGCGGGGCTGTCTTCTGCGCCCAGATGCCCCGTGCGGGTCTGGCGCAGGGCCATGCCTTCGGCCGCATAGGTTTCGGCAAAGGGCGCAAGATCACGGGCGGCATAGCCCGGCGTATCGGCATTGGCGACGTTCTGCGCCACCGCGTTCTGCCGCTGCGCGGCATGCTGCGCCATCGCCTGCGCCATGCGCATGATCTCGGGCTGTTGGAACATCGGGGCTTCTCCTCCGAGCTTTCAATCAAGCCTTAACTCCGATTCGTTTAGAAAACCTTTCATGAACAAAGCGAGGACGGGATGGCATTCGCGGAACTTGAACGGCTTTGCGCGCAGATCGCGGCGGTGGCGCAGGTCCGCCCCGTAGGGCGGGTAGCGGCGGTCGGGCGCGGGACGGTTCTGGTCCGCGGCCTCGGCCCTCACGCGACGCAAGGAGACGGGGTGCGGATCCTCTGCGCCAGCGGCCGGATACTGGCCGGCGAGGTGCTGGCGCTGGCCCCCGAGGCGGTGACGGTGCTGCCCGATGGCGCACCGGATGGCATTGGGCTCGATGACGCGGTGGAGCTGACGGGGCAGGGCGGTATCGCGCCGTGCGCGGACTGGATCGGCCGCATCGTCGATCCGGCGGGCCTGCCGCTGGACGGGCGGTCGCTGCGCCGCGGCCCGGTGGAACGCCCGCTCCCCGCCGGCCCGCCCCCTGCCGCGCAGCGCGGGCGGCTGGGGCCGCGGCTGCCGACCGGCGTCGCGGTTTTCGACACGCTGCTGCCGCTGGTGCGCGGCCAGCGGATCGGGCTGTTTGCGGGCTCTGGCGTGGGAAAATCCTCGCTTCTGGGCAAGTTCGCGCGCGGGGTCGCCGCCGATGTGGTGGTGATCGCGCTGGTCGGCGAGCGCGGGCGCGAGCTGCGGGAGTTCGTGGAAACCGTGCTTGGCCCCGAGGGGATGGCGCGCTCGGTGATCGTCGCCGCCACCTCCGACCAGTCGCCGCTGGTGCGCCGCCGCTGTGCTTGGGCCGCGATGGCGGTCGCCGAGCATTTCCGCGACGAGGGTCGCCATGTGCTGCTGCTCGCCGACAGTATCACCCGCTTTGCCGAGGCACACCGAGAGGTCGCGCTCGCCGCCGGCGAGCCCGCCACCCTGCGCGGCTTCCCGCCCTCCACCTCGCATCAGATCATGTCCCTCGCGGAACGGGCGGGGCCGGGGCGCGAGGGATCGGGCGATATCACCGCCGTCTTCTCGGTGCTGGTCGCGGGCTCCGACATGGAGGAGCCGGTGGCCGACATCCTGCGCGGCGTGCTCGACGGACATGTCGTGCTGGACCGTGCTATCGCCGAGCGCGGCCGCTTTCCGGCGATCGACCTGCTGCGCTCGGTCTCGCGCTCGCTGCCCGCAGCCGCCAGCGCCGAGGAGAACCGACTGATCGCCGAGGCGCGCCGCCTGCTGGGGGCCTATGACCGGGCCGAGATGATGATCCAGGCGGGGCTTTATGCCACCGGCAGCGATGCGCTGATCGACGCCGCCATCCGGGTTTGGCCGGCGCTGGACGGGTTTCTGGCCGAGGATGGGGAGGGCGGGGTGGATGCCAGCTTCGCGCGGCTGGAGACCTGCCTTGCGGCAGCCGCCGTGCCAGAGCCGCGACAGCCGGGGCGCGCTGCCCCGGTTGTGTCACGCCTGTAGGCGGGAGTGGATGCCAGCTGGCGGAAGCAGGCCTCGCGGCGCTGGTCACAGTCCCTAGACGGGCAGGCAACTTGGCTGCCCTACGGGTGACCCCTTGCCTATCTGTTCTCGCGCGAGGACCCCTCACGCCAACCGCGACAGCAGGCTCCCGGATTGCGCGTTCTGCAGCAGGGTCAGCGCCGCGGCACCGCTGCTGATGCTGGCGACCTGCTGCGCCTGCGAGCGGAGCAGGAACAGCTTGATCAGGTCATCCACCTGCGCCGGATCGGAAAACTGCGCGACCTCGCTGCTGCCAAGATAGCGGTCGGCCCGGCTCTTCATCGTGCCGAGCTGCTGGTCGAGGTCAATCGCCGCAAAGCTTGTGGGCAGGCCAAAGGCGGTCTGGAACACGCTCCGCAGCGGTGCGGAGCCCAGGATCGTGAACCATTTGGTATCTTCGGAGCTTTGCTTGCCCGCCAGCTTTTCCAGCTCGCGCCGGGCATTCATCGCAAGGCGCATCTCGTCATTGACCTCCCCCACGGCCTCCTCGAACTGGCGATCCTGATAGGCGGCGATGATATCGTCGGCGAAGGTCGAGATCTGGGTGCTAGGGGTGGCGAGGTCGAAGGCGAAGGCACTCGCCAGCTGGAAATAGGCTTTGTCCGCCAAACGATTGGCCAGATCGCCGTCATCAAGCGTGCCATCGGACAGCACCTTCTGAATGAAGAACCGGCTGTCGATGTCATTCTGCAGCCCGAAGGCGCCAAGCGCCACCTTCAGCAGGCGGCGATCAGCGACGAGGTCTTCGGCGGTTGTCACACTGCCGATCTTCTCGCGAAAGTACTCGGTGTCGCGCTGTACGCTGGCCTGCTCGGTGAAGGCCTGTTTCTGCGCCTCCATCGTGCGGGTCAAGAAAGACCAGCCGGCGAACCCCGCGAAAGGCACCACCGGGGCAAAGGTCATGTCCGCGCTGCGGCGAGCAGCCGCTCCTCCCGGGGCAGCAGGCATCGCAGGGCCTTGAGCGCCTGGTAATGCTGATCCTCCAGCACCGCGGTCGTCGCCATCGTCAGATGCGCCCGGCTGTCATGGTCGGTCAGCACCTGGCTCAGCTGCTCGATCCCGCGCAGAAGCTGCATCCGCGCCTGCGCGGCATCCGTGTCACCTGAAAGTACAAGCTGGGCGATATAGCACACCCGGCGCACCGGCGTTGTCACCTCCTCTGGGTGGATCGCATCGCGCAGCCGCAAGATATGCGCATTCGGCGTCATGATCGCGAGGCGCGAGCGGCGGTCGCCATTCTCGATGACCGCGCCGTTGATCAGCACCCGCTCCTTGGGGGCGAGTTTCAGGACCAACCCGGTCATGGCTCGCCACCGTTTTCGCGCAGGCCTTTCATGATCGAGGTGTTGATGTCCACCAGAACCTCGGCCGTCGCCTTGCTGGCCAGCACCTTTGAGGAGTGCAGGTTGGTGAACTGCGCAAGGTAGAAGATCTGGGCCCGCAGCGGTGCGGGCAACTGGTTGCCGGGGTCGGCCACGTCAGCCGCCAGCAGCGTCCACAGCCGGCGGTTGTCATGGATCGCGCGGGCCAGCGAGGTGAAACCTGCGTCGCCAAGCGCACTGGCGGCTTTCAGTCGGTGCGTAATTCGGGCGAAGACCTCGTATTCGGTGCCGCGCAGGGTGCGGGTGGGTTGGTCGGGGGCAGCATAGGCCGTTTTGGCCAGATGGGCGGCGTTCACGGGAAATCCTTCCTGTGGCTGTGGACGTCAGAACGCGGCGATGCCGCGCGGAGAGGGGACGCGCCGCGGCGCGCCCCCGGCCGTCATCAGCGGAACAGCGAAAGGATGTTCTGGGGCTGCTGGTTGGCAATCGACAGCGCCTGGATACCCAGCTGCTGCTGGGTCTGCAGCGCCTGCAGCCGGGCCGAGGCCTCTTCCATATCGGCATCGACCAGCACCCCGATCCCGGTCTTCATCGCGTCGGACAGATTCGAGATGAAGTCGTTCTGGGTCGTGATCCGGTCTTCGACCGAGCCGAAGGCCGCAGCAGCGTCCACCGAGTTCTTGATCAGCCCCTCGATGGCGGCCAATGCGCCAGCGGCGTTGGAGGTCGTCGTCACGTCGAGCGTGCTCAGCGCGCCAAGGCCCGCAGCACCTGATGGGCCGGCCGTACCACCCGAGGTCGCCCGCAGGCCTGCCTCGATCGCGGCGCCGGAACCGTTCGTGATCGTCATGATGTTGTCGCTGCTGCCCACCTCGACGGTATAGTCCCCGTCGGTTGCGGCGCCGAAGAAGGCATTGATCTGCGAGATGAGGTTGCTCGCGACTTCGGCAGTGCCATCATCGGTGCCGGCGACATATTGGAAGGTGCGCGAGCCCGTTGCTGTGCCGCCACCCGCCGTGTTGATCACGAGGTCATCAAGCGTGATCTCGTAGCCGGTGCCGGCCGCCACCTGACCGATGGTGATGTTGATCACGCCCGCCGCAGCAACGGATGTGAGGGTCGGCGCCGTCGCGGCGGTGGTCGTGGTGCCCACGCCGCTCAGATAATCGCCGGGCGTGGTGAGCGTGCCGGTGCCGAAGGCCTGCGGGGTGGCGGTTCCCGTGACCGACAGGTTCTGACGCTCGACCGAGATGTGGCTGGCGCTCACCGTGCCGTCCGACTTGCGGTCAAGCGAGGACAGGACCTTGACGTCCGCGGTGCTTGATCCGTCGATCAGGTTCAGGCCGTTGAACTGGGCGGCGCCCACCACCGTGCCGATCTGATCGACCAGTGCGTCGATATCGGTCTGCAGCTTTCCGCGATCGACGTTTTCTTCCTGCGCCGAGACGATCTTGCCCTTCATCTTGGTCAGCAGGTCGGTGATGGATTCAGAGGCCTTGCGTGCCACGGCAACGGTGGCCTCACCCAGTGAAAGGCTGTCCGAGATGCCGGAAAAGCCTTTCACATCCGATTCCATGACCTTCGAGATGGCCCAGACCGCGGCGTTGTCCTTGGCGCTCGCCACCGATTTGCCGGTGGCGATTTCGGACTGGGTCTTGGCCAGGCCGGTATTGATGCCTTTCAGCGTCTGCAGCGCGACCATCGCGCTGGTATTCGTCAGAATGCTCGACATTTGGTCATCCTTAAGCGTCGGCGCTTTGCACCGGGTGTTTCACATGCCACCCTTCCGGGCAGCGATTTCTGGCATTCTGACCTGTGCGGCCGGGAATCCCCGTTGCCGCGTCACCCCCTTCAAGGATGCAAGGGCGACCATCGCCGCCAATCTCTAAGAGAGTGCTAAGCGACCCGTCCCAAGTCCCGGGATTTTTCGAAAAATCCGCAACTTGCCTTAACGTGGGTGAGGCGGCTCCTGTACCTCTGGCCGTTCGGATCAGGCGCGCCGCTCAAGGTTGCCCTGCGGGGCGCCGATCATCTGCGGGCGGCCCGAGGCATCATAGCTTTGCAGGCTGCGCCCGGCGCGCCGCAGACCGTCAATGCGCTGAAGGGCGGACCGCATCCCCTTCAGCGTGACGCCAAGCTGGCGCTGATTGGCAGCCGCCTGTTGCCGCAGCCGGGCCAGCGCCGCGGCCTCGCCCGATTGCGCCGGCTGCGGGCTCTGCGCGCGCGCCTCCAGGGCGGCGACCAGCGCCACTTTTTCCTGGGGCATCAACGCCAGTTTCTGCAGATCCCCGGCGCGAATCGCGTTCGCTTCATCTTCCAGCAGCCGGGAAAGTCGGTGCAGGATCTGCATTTCGTCAGTCATTCGGTCCTCGTTTCCTTCAACGCCTCATACAGGGTCTCGGCAAGCCCGATCCCGCCGCTCTGCACCATTGCACCGGCCTGTTCGCGCCGCAGGAACGAGGCGAACTGCTCCTCTCCCGCCCCGCCGCCAAAGCTGCCCCGCGCGGCGCCAAGGCACGCGGCAGCCAGCATTTCGGCCAGGAACGCCGTCTCCAGATCCTGCGCCGCGGCCCATAGGGCGGCATCGCGCCGCGGGGGCGCGCTCCCCTCAGGCCGGGGTGGGGCGGAAACGGCAGGGTGCTGCGCAGCGATCATCAGCGGTCCTCGGGGCGGGGCGGCCTGTCGAATTGGCCGGACTTTCCGCAGCATGGGGGGGCGGGGGTAAATATCCGGTAACCTTGTGCTGCAAGGGTGCAGGCATTGACGGCAGAAGTCGTGGTGCGAATGACACTGGCATTTCCGGGCGAGGCGGCCCTTCCCGCCCTGACATCTTCCCTTGCGGCGGCTCCGGCTGTGTCGGCGGGCACCGTGCAGCCGGGGCAGGACCCCTTTGATCCCGATCTTCCGCCTGTTGCAGGGCCGGGGTCTGGCCTTGGGTCTGCCTCGCTTGCGCCAGCGCCACCACTCTGGCGTCTTGCTGTCAGCCTGCCCCTCGGGATGGCGACCGAAACCCTGCAGGCCGACGCCAAGCCTGAAGGCGACGCTCTCTCCGACCCCGCCGTCGCCCCGTCCCGGCGCAGTCTCCTGCCCGAGCCGGACCCTACAGCCTTGCCAGACCTTGCGGCTGGAGTGCTCGCGCCGCCGGCGCTCCTCTCTCCCGCTCTGGCGGCACTGCCGGCCGCAACGCCGCCGCTGGCCGCAGCCTCGCGTGCGGCAGCGGCGTCACAGCCGCTTGTCGAGGGGCAACCCTCCGTCTCCGCGCTGGCTCAGGTACCGCCGGGCCCTTTGCGCAGCGCGGCCCAAACCCCCATGCTGCCGGGAGGGGCAGCGCCAGAGTCCTCACTGCCCGGCATTACCCCGCTGCCAGCCCCGGCCCCGTACATTGCCTCCAGCGATGCAATCGCTGCGGCCATGGCGGGCGCCGTTCCGGATCCGGGCGACGCCCGCGAGGCCAGAGCCGCGGAACCTGCTGCGCAGTCCGGATGGCCCCCCCCGCGGCGGCCCTCGCTGCTGCGGGAAAACCCCGCCGCGGCGCAGGCTGCCGGCCAAGGGACACCGCAGGCCCCGATATTCAGCGCCGCGGACGGGGCAGCAGGCAGCAAGGCCGGCGGCGCGTTCCCCGCCCAGCCGACCGTGGCCATCCCGACCGCGGCCGGTTCACAAGATAACGAGACTCAGGTGGCGGGCCTCTCTATCCCGCAGTCAAAGGATACCGATCCCGCCGCAGGGCCGTCACCCGGCCCGGGCGTTGCCCCTTCCACCGCCCACCCTTCCGCCACTGCCCTGACGGCGCCGGGATCGGCGCCCCTTCCGGCCGGTCTGTCTGTCCAAGAGACAACCGCGACCGACGTCCCCCGAACCGCTTTCGAACCTTTGGCCTCGCTTCGGGATACCGCTGTCTTGGTTCCTCCGGCCACTGTAGCTGCAGCGGCCGATCCGGCTCTGACGCTCTGGCAGGGCAGACTTACGCCGGTCGACGGTTCGGCCACCGGCGCGCCGAGGGGCGCCCAACCGACGCCAACACCCATCACCCCGGGCCCGGTCACCGCGTCCTCCCCGCGCCGGGCGCCCTTGGTCACGCCACTGCCCGCAAAGCCGGCGCCTGACGATGCTCCCGTCGCCGGCGTGAAGGTTCCGCCAACCGTGCCCGGACAACCGACAACCACTCTCACCGCTATCGCGCCCGCGGCGATGCAAGACCCGGCATTCCCCTCCGTCCCGCCCGCTTCCGCGCTCGCAACCGCGCCCAAGGCCTGGCGCCTCAGTGCCGAGCGCCCGGTGTCCGGTCTCCTCGCGGCCGAGCTTGCCGCCGATGGCCGCACCGCCACCGCGCGCCCTGTGCCCGACGCCGCGCCGCTAGCGACCGCTGCCCGGCAAGCGTCTCCCGAAACGCCCGCATCCCCAACACCCTCGCCCCAGACGCCCTCCCTGACTTCCCCCGCCCAACAGCTAGCCGCGCCGTTGCTCGCCCCGCCAATGCCCGGCTTCGTCCAACCCGTGCAGCCGCACGCCGCCGCTGCCGCCCCATCCGATCCCGGGCCCCAACCCCCGCGCAGCGCTGCTGCCGAGTCTGCGCCGCCCGAAGCGTCTGCCGCCGTACTGCTAGCGGGCCAGGCGCAACCGCCTTCGCCAGAGTCGGCGCCCCCGCTGGCGCCGAACGCGCCGCTGCTGTCCGGCCTCGCCCCGTCTGATCCTCCCGCGCCGCGCGGCGCCGAGAGCCCCGCCACTCTCGCCTCGCCGATGCCCGCGCTTGGCCCGCAACTGGCCGAGGCGGTGGCGCGCTTCCCCGACCGCCCGGTCGAACTGACCCTCTCGCCCGAAGAACTGGGCCGGGTGCGGCTGACCCTTTCCACCTCGGACGCCGGCCTTGTCCTGGCCGTCAGCGCCGAGCGGCCCGAAACGCTCGACCTCATGCGCCGCAACATCGACCAGCTGGCCCGCGACTTCCGCGAGATCGGCTTTTCCGACCTGTCCTTCAGCTTCACCCAGCAGGACCGGCGCCCGCAGGCGGGCCCGCACTCCGCCTTGCCTGATGCGTCCGCCCCCGCCGAGGCCGCCGCACCTGCCGCCCTGCCCACGGCCCCCGCCCCCCGCCGCCCCGCCCCCGCCGGCGGGCTTGACCTGCGCATCTGACCTTCAGGAGCCCCCGATGACCATCACCGCAACCCAGCCCGCAACCGCCCCCTCGGCCGCCGCAGCCACCCCCGCCGCCTCCGGCGCGGTGATCAGCAGCGACTTCCAAACCTTCTTGTTGATGCTGACCACGCAGATGCAAAATCAGGACCCGCTCAACCCGATGGAATCCTCGGATTTCGCCGTGCAACTGGCGACGTTTTCGGGGGTGGAGCAGCAGGTGCAGACCAATGACCTGCTGCAGGGGCTGATCGGGCAGGTGGGGCTGATGAACATGTCCGACCTCGCCGGCTGGGTCGGGATGGAGGCGCGGGCCGAGGCGCCGGCCTGGTTCGACGGCGCGCCGCTGCCACTGACCCTCGCGCCGCGGGCCGGGGCAGATGCGGCGGTGCTGGCGGTCTATGACGCGGCCGGCAGGTTGGTCGCCGAAGAGCCGGTGCCGCTGAACGCTGGCGAGATCGACTGGGTCGGCACCGACAGCGCCGGCACCCCGCTGCCCGAGGGCGCCTACAGCTTCCGCCTGATCAGCTCCAGGGGCGGCGAGATGATGGGCACCGACCCGGTGGAGACCTACGGCAAGATCGTCGAGGCCCGCAGCGAGGCCGGGGCCGTCATGCTGGTGCTGGAGGGCGGGGTGGAGGTGGCGGCGGATGCGGTAACGGCGCTGCGGACGCCGGAGTGAGGGGGCGCTAGCTGGTGTGCCGGACGTGTTCCGTGATACTGACGCGGTGCCCTTCCACATTGGGCAAGGAAACGCCGCATGACGCTGGACCAGATCCTGATCTTCCTGCCTGCCGCATTCCTGCTTGGCGCATCGCCCGGCGCGAACAATCTTCTGGCCTTCACCTCGGCCACGAAAGCGGGGTGGCGACCTGCGGCCGAGGGTGTCATCGGCCGTCTGGCGGCATGGGTCGTTCTGGTCGTCCTCGTCTCTCTGGGCCTCGATGCGCTGCTGCGAACCTCCGAGATGGCATTCGTGGCGCTCAAGTGGCTCGGTGTCGCCTATCTGCTGTATCTTGCGCGGCAATTCTGGACGGCTGACGTGGCGGCAGAGATCGAGGTTCCGGATGCCTCGACCCTGAGGAGACGGGAGTTCATGACCCTCATGGGCAATCCGAAGGCCTATCTGCTCCTGACGGCCTTCCTGCCACAGTTCCTGAACGACGCCGGTCCCGTGACACTGCAGCTGTTCGCGCTCGGGGGGCTCTATCTCGTCGCCGAGGGACTTGCCGCCCTGCTGTGGGTCAGCGCCGGCGCGGCGCTCGGGGCCGGTGTGCTGACCCCGCTCCGGCGCCGTATCGTCAACCGCACCTCCGCCGGGCTCCTCGGCGGCGCGGCGATCTTGCTTGCGCGATCCGAGAAGGTGGCCGCCTGAACCGGCCGGCGGGGGACTTACCCCCTCACAGCATCTCCGCCACCGCCACGCCCGCCAGCGCAATCGCCGCCCCCAGTGCCATCAGCCCGGCGGCCCGCCGGCGCGACGGCACCGTCACCACCACCACCGGCTCGGTCTGGCGGATCAGCGCTGCCTCGGCCAGTTGCGGCAGCCTTGGCCCGAACCGTCCCAGCACCCGGGCGGTGCGGGCGAGGTCGCGCAGCATCGCCCGGGGCCCCAGGTTCTCGCGGATATAGGTCTCCACCACCGGGCGTGCGCCCTGCCACATGTTCAGATGCGGGTCGAGCGAGCGGGCCACGCCCTCGACCACCACCATCGTGCGTTGCAGCAAGATCAGCTCGGTCCGCGTCTCCATCCCGAAGCGCTCTGTCACCTCGAACAGATAGGCCAGCAGCCGCGCCATCGAGATCTGGCTGGCATCCATGCCGAAGATCGGCTCACCCACCGCCCGCAGCGCCCGGGCGAAGGCGTCGACATCGCGGTCGCGCGGCACATAGCCCGCCTCGAAATGCACCTCGGCCACGCGGCGGTAATCCTTGGCGATGAAGCCCATCAGGATCTCGGCATACACCCGGCGGGTATATTCGTCGATCGTACCCATGATCCCGAAATCATAGGCGATGATATCGCCATTCGCCGCGACCTTCAGGTTGCCCTGATGCATGTCGGCGTGGAAATAGCCGTCGCGCAGCGCATGGCTCAGGAACAGCTCCAGCACCCGCCGCGCCAGCGCCGGGGCGTCATGCCCGGCCGCCACGATGGCTGGCACATCGCCCATCGGCGTGCCCTCGGCCCAGTCCATCACCATCACCCGGCGGCCCGACAGGTGCCAGACCGGTGTTGGCACCCGGAAGCCGGCATCGTCCTTGGTGTTGGCGGCGAATTCCGAAGCCGCCGCTGCCTCCAGCCGAAGGTCCAGCTCTCCCAGAACCACGCCCTCGAAATGCCGGATCACCTCTGACGGGCGCAGGCGGCGCGAGGCGGGGGAGGCCAGCTCGATGATCGCGGCGGCAAGGTGGAAGGCATCGACATCGCGGCGGAAGGCCCGCTCGATCCCCGGGCGCAGCACCTTGACGGCGACGTCCTGCCCGGTCGCGGCCAGCGTCGCCCGGTGGACCTGAGCAATCGACGCAGCGGCTACAGGTTCGGAAAACGCGCTGAACACCTGGTCGACCGGCAGGCCGATATCGCTCTCGAAGCTCGCCTTGGCGGTGGCGATGTCGAAGGGCGGCAGCCGGTCCTGCAGCATCCGCAGCTGCAGTGCCAACTCCGGCCCCACCACATCGGGGCGCGTCGACAGCACCTGCCCGAACTTGATATAGGCGGGCCCCAAGGCGGTGATCGCCCGCGTCACCGGCGGCAGCGCCGGATCACCCCGGTAGCCCAGCCATTTGAACGGCCATCCCATCACCCGCGCCAGCAGGCGCAGCCGCGGCGGTACGTCCATCGCCTCCAGCGCGACCTTCATCGCCCCGGTGCGTTCAAACGTCGCGCCGGTGCGGATCAGCCGCCAGATGTTGTGCGGGCCGCGCATCAGATCTTCCAGCCCGAATGCAGCGCAGCGATACCCATCGTCAGGTTGCGGTATTTCACTTGGCCAAAGCCCGCCTGCCGGATCATGCCCGCGAAGGTCTCCTGATCGGGGAACTTGCGGATCGATTCCACGAGGTACTGATAGCTGTCACGGTCGCCCGCGATCACCTGCCCCATCACCGGGATGACGTTGAAGGAATAGCGGTCATAGGCCCATTGCAGGCCCGCGTTCGGCAGTTGGCTGAACTCCAGCACCATCAGCCGCCCGCCGGGACGCAGCACCCGGAACGCCTCGGTCAGCGCGTCCTGCACCCGGGTCACGTTGCGGATGCCAAAGCTGATCGTATAGACGTCAAAGCTGCTGTTCGCGAAGGGCAGGGCCATCGCATCGCCCACCACCCAGTCCAGCTGTTCGGCAAGGCTCTCCGCCTCGGCCCGCTTCTGGCCCTCGATCAACATGCTCTCGGTCATGTCGCAGACGGTCGCGGTCGCCCCCGGCGCGCGGCGCAGGAAGCGGAAGGCCACATCGCCGGTGCCCCCCGCCACGTCCAGCAGCTTCTGCCCCGGCCGCGGCGCCAGCCAGTCCATCATCGCATCCTTCCAGACGCGGTGGATGCCTACGCTCATCACGTCATTCATGATGTCGTATTTCGAGGCGACGCGGCTGAACACGCCATGCACCATCCCGGCTTTCTCGCCCTCGTTCACGGTCTGAAAGCCGAAATGCGTCGTCGTTTGCGTGTCGTCGGTCATCTGCGCCCTGCCCGAAATTGCCTCAGGGGGGATATACTCCGATCCGGGCCGAGGCCAACCAACATTGTGCCGCAGGCCGCGCCGCCCTAGATCGGGCAGGCGCGCAACCGCCAACCGAAAGTCCCTGCCTTGCCCGAACTGCCCGAAGTCGAAACCGTCCGCCGCGGGCTTTTGCCGGCGATGGAAGGGCGCGCGATCCTTGCCGCGGCCGTGAACCGCCCCGACCTGCGCTGGCCATTCCCAGAGAGGATGGCGGATCGGCTGACCGGCGCGCAGGTGCTGGCGCTGCGGCGGCGGTCGAAATACATCCTGGCCGACCTCTCCACCGGCGAGACGCTGCTGATCCACCTTGGCATGTCGGGCCGGATGCTGGTCTCGGGCGTGATGCTGGGCGAGTTCCACCATGACCACCCCGCGCCCGAAAAGCATGACCATGTGGTGTTGAGCATGGAGGGCGGCGCCCGCGTCACCTTCAACGACGCCCGCCGCTTCGGCGCGATGGACCTTTATCCTACGGGCGACACCCACTGGCTGCTGAAGGGCCTCGGCCCCGAACCCTTCGGCAATGACTTCAACGAAACCTACCTCGCCGCCCGTCTCCACGGCCGCGCCGCGCCGATCAAGGCGCTGCTGCTCGATCAGCGCGTCGTCGCCGGCCTTGGCAATATCTACGTCTGCGAGGTGCTCTTCCGCGCCGCTATCGACCCGCGCCGCGCCGCCGGCAGCCTGACCGCGCCGCAGGCCGCCGCGCTGGTGCCCCTGATCCGTGACGTGCTGGCGGAAGCGATCGAGGCGGGCGGCTCCTCGCTTCGCGACTACCGCCAGACCGGCGGCGAGCTTGGCTATTTTCAGCACGCCTTCCGCGTCTATGGCCGCGAAGGCGAACCCTGCGTTACCCCCGGTTGCACCGATACCGTCACGCGGATTGTGCAGTCCGGCCGCTCCACCTTCTGGTGTCCGTCCTGCCAGCATTAGGGCAAACCTGCTTGCCAATGGCACCCGTCCTGCTAGGAGTCTGGCCGGACCGAAGGAAAGGTGTTGCCCGATGGCCTACCAGACGCTGATCGTCGAGATTGAAGACTCCGTCGCCCTGATCCGCCTCAACAGGCCAGATGCGCTCAACGCCCTCAACTCGCAGATGCTCGGCGAGCTGGCCGAAGCGCTGAGGGCCCTTGATGCGAATGACAAGGTGCGCTGCATGGTGCTGACCGGGTCGGAAAAGGCCTTCGCGGCCGGCGCCGACATCAAGGAAATGGCCGACAAGACCTTCGTGGACATGTTCGGCGCCGATTACTTCGCCCCGGAAGGCGAGGCTATCGCCCGCGTCCGCAAGCCGATCATCGCCGCCGTGTCGGGCTATGCCCTTGGCGGGGGCTGCGAATTGGCAATGATGTGCGACTTCATCATCTGCTCGGAAACCGCCAAGTTCGGCCAGCCCGAAATCAACCTTGGCGTCGTCGCGGGCATCGGTGGCACCCAGCGGCTGACCCGCTTCGTCGGCAAGTCCAAGTCGATGGACATGCACCTGACCGGCCGCTTCATGGATGCGGCCGAGGCGGAACGCTCGGGCCTCGTCAGCCGCGTGGTCCCGCCCGGCAAGCTGGTGCCCGAGGCGCTGGCCATCGCCAAGAAGATCGCCGAGAAATCCGCGCTGACCGTGATGGCGGTCAAGGAGGCGGTGAATCGCAGCTATGAAACCACCCTGCGCGAAGGGGTTCTGTTCGAACGCCGGCTGTTCCACGCCCTGTTTGCGACCGAAGACCAGAAGGAAGGCATGGGCGCCTTCCTTGAAAAACGCCAGCCGCAGTTCCGCGACCGCTGAAAACCTGCCGGTCGGGGCGTGAATATGCCCGGGCCCAGTTGACTTGCCCCCGAGTCGCGACTAGAAGCGCGGCTTCAGATTTACCCGAACTCGAACGGAAAACCGACACATGGCCAATACGCCCCAGTCCAAGAAGCGCGCACGCCAGAACGAGCGCCGGCAAGACGTGAACAAGGCGCGCCGCTCGCGCATTCGCACCTACCTGCGCAAGGTCGAAGAGGCGCTGGCCTCGGGCGACCAAGGCGCTGCCGCCACCGCTCTGAAAAGCGCGCAGCCGGAACTGGCCCGCGGCATCACCAAGGGTGTTCTGCACAAGAACACCGTGGCGCGGAAAATGTCGCGTCTGTCGGCCCGCGTGAAGGCTCTCGCCGTCGCCTGAAGCGGCCGCAGCGCATTCCCTCGCAATCCTAAAAGGACGCAGCAGAAATGCTGCGTCCTTTTATCTTTTCCCTTTGTTTTCAAGGGGCTTGTGGCCGTTTTGCCCGCCCCCCCGGATTCGGTCCGAGTCAAGCGTGAAGTTCGGTTGCACAGGCTTCCACCGGCTTGCTACCTTTGACATGCGATTCACATCGTCTTGGGGGGACATGGTGTAATCCATCAGCAATCGCGGCCCTGCCAGGCCGCGAAACGACGGAAGCCCCGCTGCCGGGGCGGCCGGATGGATCATCATGTCAGGCCAGCGGCAAGGGGTTTGCCGTTTGTCCTGCGACCAGCGTGTCCGACATGTCCGGAGGGGGGTCTCCGGCGCATGTTTGCGTGTTGGCTGTCCGAAATCCCGGTTTTTCCGGGGCTGCTCCGCGTCCTCTGGCGCGGCGTCCTAGGGCGAGTCGAATCGCTGACCTCGCGGCATCTGTTGCCGCGTAACAGTGATGAAACGGACGGGCACATAATAATGACGAACGATACCTGGGGGCGCGTGCGGGATGAACTCTTCAAAGCGGTGGGCAAGAACAACTACGTAACCTGGATCGAGCCCTTGAAGCTCGCGGACCTCTCGGGCGGGATCGCCCGGATCGAGGTGCCCAACAGCTTCATGGGCGACTGGGTCTCGCGCAATTTCGGCGACCAGATCCGCAGCCTGCTGAACAAGTCGGGGCAAGAGGTGGATCGCCTCGAATTCCACGTCTCGGCCACCCGCCCGGTTCAGGCCGCGCGCCTTGCCGATCCGGAGGTCAAGGCCACCCCGAAGAAACCCGCCCGCTCGGTCCTGAACGGCCGCGGGTCCGACGATGGCGAGCTGCCTGGCGCGCCCCTCGATGGCCGCTTCACCTTTGACAGTTTCGTGGTCGGCAAGCCGAACGAGCTGGCCCATGCCGCCGCGCGCCGCGTGGCCGAGGGTGGCCCGGTCACCTTCAACCCGCTGTTCCTGTATGGCGGCGTCGGGCTCGGCAAGACCCACCTCATGCACGCCATCGCGCATGAGCTGCAGCTGCGCCAGCCCGAGGCGCGGGTGCTGTATCTGTCCGCCGAGCAGTTCATGTACCGCTTCGTGCAGGCCCTGCGCGAAAAGCAGATCATGGATTTCAAGGAGCTGTTCCGCTCTGTCGACGTCCTCATGGTCGATGACGTGCAGTTCATCGCCGGCAAGGACAGTACGCAAGAAGAGTTCTTCCACACCTTCAACGCGCTGGTCGATCAGCACAAACAGATCGTGATTTCCGCCGACCGTGCCCCGGGCGAGATCAAGGATCTGGAAGAGCGCATCAAGTCGCGCCTGCAATGCGGGCTGGTCGTCGACCTGCACCCGACCGATTATGAACTGCGCCTCGGCATCTTGCAGACCAAGGCCGAAGGCTACCGCCAGCAATATGCCGGCCTGCAACTCGCGCCCGGCGTGCTGGAGTTCCTTGCGCACCGCATCACCACCAACGTCCGCGTGCTGGAAGGCGCGCTGACCCGCCTCTTTGCCTTCGCCAGCCTTGTCGGGCGCGAGATTACGCTCGATCTGGCGCAGGACTGCCTGGCCGATATCCTCCGCCACAGCGACCGCCGGGTGACCATTGAGGAAATCCAGCGCAAGGTGGCCGAGCATTACAACATTCGCCTGTCGGACATGATCGGGCCCAAGCGGGTGCGCACCATCGCCCGCCCGCGGCAGATCGCCATGCACCTGTGCAAGCACATGACCACCCGCAGCCTGCCGGAAATCGGCCGCCGCTTTGGCGGGCGCGATCACACCACGATCATGCACGGAATCCGCAAGATTGACGAGCTGCGCGCCGCGGACAGCCAGCTGGCCGAGGATCTGGAACTGCTGCGCCGGCTCATCTCGGCCTGACGCCCCCGGCGGCCCCTTCGGCCGCCTTGCACCGAGACTGGCGGCCCCGCCGGGGCCGCTTGTGCCCGGCAGGGCGGCCGAAATGTCACAACATTGACGTCGCCGCGCCGCACTGCCGCAACACCCGCGCCGGGCGGCCCTTGACGGCCCTGCCGTTCCAGCCGACAGTCGCGCAAAATACTTGAGCCTCGGGGGATTTGCGCTAGTCTTCCCCTCCCGGCGACATGGGGGATTAGGATGAAATTCAGCATCGAGCGTGCCGCGCTCCTCAAGGCGGTCGGTCAGGCCCAGTCGGTTGTCGAGCGGCGCAACACCATCCCGATCCTCGCCAATGTGCTGATCGAGGCGGAAGGCGACCGCGTCAGCTTCCGCGCCACCGATCTGGATATCGAGGTGGTCGACAAGGCCCCCGCCCATGTCGACCGCGCCGGGGCCACCACGGTGTCCGCCGTCACGCTGCATGAGATCGTGCGCAAGCTGCCCGATGGCGCGCTGATCACCCTGGCCGACGATGGCGCCACCGGCCGCCTGACCGTCACCGCCGGCCGCTCCACCTTCAACCTCGCCACGCTGCCGAAGGAAGACTTCCCGGTGATGGCCTCGTCGGAATATGCCGCGAACTTCTCGGCCCCCGCGCCGGTGCTGCGCCGCCTGTTCGACAAGTCGAAATTCGCCATCTCCACCGAGGAAACCCGCTACTACCTCAACGGCGTCTACCTGCATGTCTCGACTGGCGAAGACGGCCCCGTGCTGCGCTGCGTCGCCACCGACGGCCACCGCCTCGCCCGCATCGACGCTGCCCTGCCGCCGGGCGCCGAAGGGATGCCGGGCGTGATCGTGCCGCGCAAGACGGTGGGCGAGCTGCGCAAGCTGCTGGATGATGACGAGGCGCAGATTGCGGTTTCCGTCAGCGAGACCAAGATCCGCTTCGCCACACCGGCCATCACCCTCACCTCCAAGGTGATCGACGGCACCTTCCCCGATTACACCCGCGTCATCCCCACCGGCAACACGCGCCGGCTGGAAGTGGATGCCAGCGAATTTGCCAAGGCGGTGGACCGCGTGGCGACTGTGTCGTCCGAACGCAGCCGCGCCGTGAAGCTGAGCCTTGATGAGGACCGTCTGGTCCTGTCGGTCAACGCCCCCGACAGCGGCGCCGCCGAGGAAGAGCTGGCGGTGGCTTATGGCGACGAGCGGCTGGAGATCGGCTTCAACGCCAAATACCTTCTGGAAATCGCCAGCCAGGTGGACCGTGAAAACGCGGTGTTCCTGTTCAACTCCAGCGGCGATCCGACGCTGATGCGCGAGGGCAATGATACCTCGGCGGTCTATGTCGTGATGCCGATGCGCGTGTAACACGCGGGCAAGCGGGGGTTTCACACCCCCGCACCCCCGTGGGATATTTTTACCAGCAAGAAGGGGGCAGGGGTGGCCGGGCTTTACCTGACCGAGCTGCTGCTGTCGCATTTCCGTTCGCATCGCCGGGCGGCTTTGGTGCTGGACGGGCGGCCTGTCGCGCTCTGGGGGCCCAATGGGGCCGGCAAGACCAATGTGCTGGAGGCGGTGTCGCTGCTCTCGCCGGGCCGCGGGCTACGGAGGGCGGGGGCGGAGGAGCTGGCGCGGCGGCCCGAGGCGATTGGCTGGAAGGTCTCGGCTTTGTTGCAGGCCGGGGCGGCGATCCATGAGCTGGAGACCACCGCAGAAGGTGGGCAACCGCGCGCCGTGCGCATCGACGGCAAGGCCGCGCCGCAAGCGGCGCTGGCGCGCATCTGCCGCATCGTCTGGCTGGTGCCGAGCATGGACCGGCTGTGGATCGAGGCGGCCGAGGGGCGGCGGCGGTTTCTGGACCGGCTGACGCTGAGTTTTGCCCCCCATCATGCCGAAGCCGTGCTGGCCTATGAAAAGGCGATGCGGGAACGCAACCGCCTGCTGAAGGACATGGTGCGCGATACCGGCTGGTATGCGGCGCTGGAGGCACAGATGGCCGAGCAGGGCGCGCAGATCCAGATCAACCGCGCCGCCGCGCTGGCCCGGATCGCCGCCGCACAGGCCGCCAGCGATACCGCCTTTCCCGTTGCCGATCTGGCGCTGACCGGCCCCGAGGATGCGGGCGACCCCCAGGGCGCCGAGGCGCTGGCCGAGGCCTTTGCCCGGGGCCGCAGCCGCGACATGGCGGCCGGTCGCACGCTGATCGGCCCGCACCGCGCCGACCTCGCCGCTACCTATGCCGCCAAGGGCGTGCCCGCCGCGCAATGTTCGACCGGTGAGCAGAAGGCGCTGCTGATCTCGCTGATCCTCGCCAATGCCCGCGCGCTTGCCGAGGATGTCGGGGCGCCGCCGATCCTGCTGCTGGACGAGGTGGCGGCGCATCTTGACGCCGCCCGCCGCGCCGCGCTCTATGACGAAATCTGCGCGCTTGGGGCGCAGGCCTTCCTGACCGGCACCGGGGCTGAGCTGTTCGATACGCTCGGCCCCCGCGCGCAGGGCTTCGAGGTGACGGAAACCGGCGGCCTGTCCGCCTTGAGCGAGAGGCCGCTGCCATGACCCCCCAGCGTGTGACCCTGATCACCCTCGGCGTCGCCGATCTGGACCGCGCCGCCGCCTTCTACGCCGCGCTTGGCTGGCAGCCGGCGGAAGTGGCCGAGGGCGCGCGCTTCTACCAGATGCATGGCGCGGCACTGGCCCTGTTCGGGCTCGCGGACCTCGCCGCGGATCAGGGCCGCCCCGGCGCCGCGCTTGGGACCGGGGCCGCGACGCTGGCGCAGAACTTCGAGACGCAGGCGCAGGTCGATGCCGCCTATGCCGAGGCGCTGGCCGCCGGGGCGGTGCCGCTGAAGGCGCCGGAGGAGGTGTTCTGGGGTGGCTACTCCGGGTACTACGCTGATCCGGATGGGCATGTCTGGGAGGTGGCGATGAACCCGTTCTGGCCGTTGGCGGCTGATGGCTCGCTGACCTTGCCGAAGCCGGCCGAGTAGGACGATGCGGACAATCGTATGTATGGTTTCTGCATGCCTTCCATATCCTTTCCACATCGCCTCGCGGCCCGCTGAATGACCCTCAGCGGCGACGGTCTGCTGCTCTACGCCGGCGCACTGGCAATCCTCTGGGTAACCCCCGGCCCGGTCTTCGTGGCTCTCTCTGCCCGCGCGCTGACCGGCGGGTTCCGCTCTGCCTGGCCGCTGGCGGTGGGGGTGACGGTCGGCGATGTCGTCTGGCCGCTGTTCGCCATCTTCGGCCTTTCCTGGATTGCCGACCAGCAGGCGGCGCTAATGGATGCGCTCCGCTGGGTCGCCGCCGCGATCTTCGCGGCGATGGGGATCGGCCTCATCGCTCATGCCGCCCGACCGCTGACCACCGATGGCCGGATGACCCGCCCCGGCCTCTGGGCGGGCTTCTCGGCGGGCGTCGCAGCGATCCTCGGCAACCCCAAGGCGATCCTCTTCTACATGGGCGTTTTGCCCGGATTCTTCGACCTCACCCGCGTCGGTCCTGCCGATATTGCCGTGATTCTGGCCATTTCGGCCGCGATCCCGCTGACCGGCAACCTCTTCACCGCCTTCGCCGTCTCGCGCGCCCGGCAGCTGCTGTCGAGCCCCGGCGCGCTGGTCTGGACCAACCGGATTGCCGGCGCCCTGCTGATCGTGGTCGGCCTCGCCATCGCCCTGCTCTGACCGCTAAATCTTGTGTCATCGGCGTGACATTCCCGCCCGTTGCCCGTATAAATCGGCAACCAAGAAGCAGGACGCTCAGAATGACCGACGACATCCGCGTGCCAGAAGAATATGGCGCCGATTCCATCAAGGTTCTCAAGGGCTTGGACGCTGTTCGCAAACGTCCTGGCATGTATATCGGCGATACCGATGACGGGTCCGGCCTGCACCATATGGTCTATGAAGTCGTGGACAATGGCATTGACGAGGCGCTGGCCGGCCATGCCGATCATGTGCATGTCAAGATCCATGCCGATTCCAGCGTTTCCGTGCGTGACAACGGCCGCGGCATCCCGGTCGACATCCACACCGAAGAGGGCGTTTCGGCGGCCGAGGTCATCATGACCCAGCTGCATGCGGGCGGCAAATTCGACCAGAACAGCTACAAGGTCTCGGGCGGGCTGCACGGCGTCGGCGTGTCCGTGGTGAACGCGCTCAGCGACTGGCTGGAGCTGCGGGTCTGGCGCAACGGCAAGGAACACTATGCGCGGTTCGAGCGCGGCGACACGGTCGAGCACCTGCGCGTGGTGGGCGATGCCCTGCCGGGCGAGAAGGGCACCGAGGTGCGCTTCCTCGCCTCCACCACGACCTTCTCGAACCTCGATTACGTGTTCAAGACGCTGGAGAACCGCTTGCGGGAACTGGCATTTCTGAACTCCGGCGTCCGCATCATCATCGAGGATGAACGCCCCGCCGAGCCGCTGCGCACCGAGTTCATGTATGAGGGCGGGGTTCGGGAATATGTCCGCTACCTCGACCGATCCAAGACCCCGGCGATGCCCGACCCGATCCATATCATCGGCGAGCGGGCGGGGATCACCGTCGAAGTGGCGATGTGGTGGAATGACAGCTACCACGAGACTGTTCTGCCCTTCACCAACAACATCCCGCAGCGCGACGGCGGCACCCATATGGCCGGTTTTCGCGGCGCGCTGACCCGCACCATTAACGCCTATGCGCAATCCTCGGGCATCGCCAAGCGCGAGAAGGTGGATTTCACCGGCGATGACGCGCGCGAGGGGCTGACTTGCGTGCTGTCCGTCAAGGTGCCGGACCCGAAATTCTCCAGCCAGACCAAGGACAAGCTGGTTTCCTCCGAGGTGCGCCCCGCCGTCGAGAACCTCGTGGGCGAGAAGCTGAGCGAATGGTTTGAGGAGAACCCCGCGCAGGCCAAGATCATCGTCGGCAAGATCATCGAGGCGGCACTGGCCCGCGAAGCTGCCCGCAAGGCGCGCGAGCTGACGCGCCGCAAGACCGCCATGGACGTCGCCAGCCTGCCCGGCAAACTGGCCGATTGCCAAGAGAAGGATCCGGCGCTGAGCGAGCTGTTCCTGGTGGAAGGGGACTCCGCCGGCGGATCGGCCAAGCAGGGGCGCGAGCGCAAGAACCAGGCCGTGCTGCCGCTGCGCGGCAAGATCCTGAACGTGGAGAGGGCGCGGTTCGACCGGATGCTGGGATCGGACCAGATCGGCACGCTGATCACCGCGCTTGGCACCGGCATTGGCCGCGACGAGTTCAACCTCGGCAAGCTGCGCTACCACAAGATCGTCATCATGACCGATGCCGACGTTGACGGCGCCCATATCCGCACCCTGCTGCTGACCTTCTTCTTCCGGCAGATGCCCTCGCTGATCGAGGCGGGGCACCTCTATATCGCGCAGCCGCCGCTGTACAAGGTGGCGCGCGGCAAGTCCGAGGTTTACCTCAAGGATCAGGTCGCCTTCGATGAATTCCTGATCCAGCAAGGGGTTGAGGGCGCGATGCTGCGCCTTGGCACCGGCGAGGAGATCACGGGGCAGGACCTTGGCCGCGTGGTCGAGGAAGCGCGCGTCGTGCGCCGGATCCTGCAGGCCTTCCCGACGCATTACCCGCAGCGGATCATCGAGCAGGCGGCGATTGCCGGCGCACTGATGCCCGGGCTGGTGGATGCCGATGCGCAGGGCATGGCCGATGCGGTCTCGCGGCGGCTCGATATCGTGGCGCTGGAATATGAACGTGGCTGGCAGGGCCGCCCGACGCAGGACCACGGGCTGCGCTTCACCCGCAGCCTGCGCGGCGTGGAAGAGGTTCGCACGCTCGACGGAGCCGTCCTGCGCTCGGGCGAGGCGCGGCGGCTGTCGGCCCATACCCAGGCGCTGCAGGATGTCTATACCGTCCCGGCCAAGCTGGTCCGCAAGGACCGCGAGCAGCTGATCCACGGCCCGATCGAGCTGCTGGCGGCGATCCTGGCCGAGGGCGAAAAGGGCCTCAGCCTGCAGCGCTACAAGGGTCTGGGCGAGATGAACCCCGAACAGCTGTGGGAAACCACGCTGGACCCGTCGGCGCGCACGCTGCTGCAGGTGAAGGTCGACGATCTGGCCGAGGCCGATGACATCTTCACCAAGCTGATGGGCGATGTGGTCGAACCGCGGCGCGAGTTCATTCAGCAAAACGCGCTGAACGTGGAAAACCTGGACTTCTGATCCGGCGGGGCAGGGGGCTTGGCCCTCTGCCCTACCAGCGGGTCAGCGCATCCTCGTCGCTGTCCTTGGCCGCGACCCAGGCCGCCCCGTCTGCCCCGAACTCCTTCTTCCAGAATGGCGCGCGGGATTTGAGATAATCCATCAGGAACTCTGCCGCGGCAAAGGCTTCGGCCCGGTGCCGCGCGGCGGTGGCGACCATCATGATGGCCTCGCCGGGAAGCAGCGCGCCGTGGCGGTGGATCACCAGCGCGTCCAGCAGGCGCCAGCGGGCCGTGGCCTCGGCAGCGATGGTGGCAAGGGCGCGCTCGGTCATGCCCGGATAATGCTCGATCTCCATCCGCGCGAGGGTGCCGCTGTCGTCGCGCACCACGCCGAGGAAGGTGACGACCGCGCCGGCACTGGTCGCTTCGCTGGCAAAGGCCGCCGCCTCGGCGCCAAAGTCGAAGGGCTCTGGCTGCACGCGGACCGCCATCTCAGCCCCCGGTCATCGGCGGGAAGAAGGCCACTTCACGCACACCCGCGAGCGGTGCCGAAAACTCCGCCAGCTCCTGATCCAGCGCCACCCGCAGGGCGGTGATGTCGGCAAAGGCGGCGGCATAGCGCTCCTCGCGCAGCATCAGTTCGGCGACCAGATCGGCGACGGTTACGGCCTCGGTCTCCACCTGTTCCTTCGGCAGCCCGATCCGCTCACGCACCCAGGCGAAATAGAGCACGTCCAGCCTCATTTTGGCGGATCCTTGAGATAGGGCAGCGCCTTACGGAAATAGTCCCAGCCGGTGACCAGCGTCAGTGCCGCCGCGACCCAGATGAGCACCAGCCCGCCCACCGTGGCCCATCCCGCTGCGCCCTCGGCCCACCGGATCGCGCCGCCCGCCTCTGGCCCGCGGCCATGGGCGACATAAGTCAGGCCGGTGCCAAGGAACATCACGCCGATGGCGACCATCTGTGCCGTGGTTTTCCACTTGGCCAGCTTGGTCACCTGCAGCAAGCCTGCCTGTGCCCCCAGAAATTCGCGCAACCCGGCCACGAAGACCTCGCGGAACAGGATCACGGTGGCGGGCAGGATCAGCCAGGGGTTCATCCCGGAATAGCCGGTGATGACCACCAGCGCGATGATGACCATCGCCTTGTCGGCAATCGGGTCCAGCATCGCGCCAAAGCGGGTCTGCTGGTTCCACAGCCGCGCGAGGTAGCCATCCGCCCAGTCGGTAATGGATGCGCCCAGGAACAACGCCAGCGCCGCCCAGTCGGCCCAGGGGCGGGTGAAATACAGGAACATGATCGGCACGCCGGGGGCGGCCAGCAGGCGAAGCACCGTCAGGGTGTTGGGAATATTCCATCTCATGTGCCTAGTCCTACCCGTTCAGCCCTTGGCATGGAAGAAGTCATGGATCGCCTGCGCCATCGCCTCGGAAATACCCGGCGCGGCCTTGAGGTCATGCAAGCCAGCGCGCGCCACGGCCTTGGCGCTGCCGAAATGTTGCAGAAGTGCTCTTTTCCGCGTCGCACCCACGCCCGGTATCTCGTCCAGCGGCGTTGCCCCCACCGCCTTTGACCGCTTGGCCCGGTGCGCGCCAATGGCCCAACGGTGCGCCTCATCCCGCAGGCGCTGCACGAAATACAGCACGGGGTCGTTGTGCTGCAGCGCGAAGGGGCGCTGGCCGGTGCGGTGGAACTCTTCCTTGCCGGCATCGCGGTCCACGCCTTTTGCCACGCCGATCATGGGGATATCCTCCACCCCCATCTCGCGCATGATCTGCGCCACGGCGGAAACCTGCCCCGCGCCGCCGTCGATCAGCAAGAGGTCGGGCCAGGCCTCGGACTCGCGGCCCGGGTCTTCCTTGATCAGTCGGGTGAAGCGGCGGGTCAGCACCTCCTTCATCATGCCGAAGTCATCCCCCGGCGTCAGGTCTTCGCCGCGGATGTTGAATTTTCGATACTGGCTTTTCAGGAAGCCCTCGGCCCCGGCAACGATCATCCCGCCCACGGCATCGGTGCCCTGGTTGTGCGAGTTGTCATAGACCTCGATGCGCTTGGGCGGCCCCTCAAGCCCGAAGGCCTCGGCCAGCCCGTCCAGAAGCCTTGTCTGGGTCGCGCTCTCGCTCATCCGCCGGGCGAGGCTTTCGCGGGCGTTGCGGGCGGCGTTCTCGACAAGTTCGGCCTTTTCTCCGCGCCTTGGCACGCCAAGCGTCACCTTGCGACCGGCCCTGTCAGACAGCAGCTGCGTCATCAGGTCGGGATCGTCGATGGCGTGGGACAGCAAGATCAGCCGCGGCGGTTCCTTGTCATCGTAAAACTGCGCGAGGAAGGCCTGCAGCACCTCCGGCTCCTCGGCGCCCGAGGGTGTGCGCGGGTAGAAGTCGCGGTTGCCCCAGTTTTGGTGGCCACGGATGAAGAACACCTGCACGCAGGCCTGCCCACCCTCCATATGCAGCGCCACCACATCCGCCTCGGCCACACCGCGCGGGTTGACGCCCTGCGCCTGCTGCACATTGGTCAGGGCGCGGATCCGGTCGCGCAGCGCCCCCGCCCGCTCGAACTCCATCGCCTCCGACGCCTCTGCCATCGCCTTGGCCAGCGTCGCTTGCACATTGGTAGAGCGGCCCTGCAAGAAGCGCTCGGCATCGTTCACCAGCCCGGCGTAATACTCCTCGGTCACATAGCCCACACACGGCGCGGCGCAGCGCTTGATCTGGTAGAGCAGGCAGGGCCGGGTGCGGCTCTCGAACATCGCGTCTGAGCAGTTGCGCAGCAGGAACACCTTCTGCAGCTGGTTCAGCGTGCGGTTCACCGCCCCCGCGCTGGCGAAGGGCCCGTAATAGGCGCCCGCTTCGCTGCGCTTGCCGCGGTGCTTCTTGATCTGTGCGAAGCGGTGGGTCTTGCTGACCAGAATGTTCGGAAAGGACTTGTCGTCGCGCAGAAGCACATTGTAGCGCGGCTTCAGCTGCTTGATCAGGTTCTGTTCCAGCAGCAGCGCCTCGGTCTCGGTGCGCGTGGTCAGGAACATCATCTGCGCCGTCTCGCGGATCATCCGCGTGATGCGCCCCGAATGGCCCGAGGGGCGGGCATAGTTCGACACCCGCGCCTTCAGGTTGCGCGCCTTGCCGACATAGAGCACCTGCGCCTGCGCATCGAGCATCCGGTAGACGCCGGGCGAGTTGTCGAGCGAGCGCAGCTGCGCTGCGATCAGGGCATGGCCGGTCAATGCCGGGACCGCGGCAGCACCCTTCGCGGGGGCCTCAGCCTCCGCGGGAAGGGGCTGATCTACCCCCTGATCGGTCATATCATTCGGGTCTGGCTGGTCCATGTCCTGCGGGCTCTGATTCCCCCCTTGGCTGCCTCTATCCGGGGGCGGGGGCAAGGAAAAACATCTCCACCGTTTCTGTGGATAACTCTGGGGAACAGTTTTCCGGGACTGCGAATTTCCGTTGTTTTTGGCCGGTCTGAAGGCTTTGCTTGTTTTTTAGGCAAATTGCCAAGCCATTGATGTAGCTAGTTTTTATTTTCCGTAACGGCCAAACGCCTGATAAGGTTAAAGGATTCATAACGGATTTGTGACCGTTGTCGCCGGGGTGCACAACTAGCCGGTGCGCGGTAACGAAGGTTAACACAAGGGGCCGATCCGGCCACTGTGGCAGAGCCCCGGAACCCCTCAATATCTAGGGGGCAGCGGATCATTCGACCCCCAGAACATCCGGGGTCTGCCATCCCAGATGCTGCCCGCCATCGGTACAGATCAACTGCCCCGTCACCGATGGCGCATCAAGAAAATAGCCAAGCGCGGCGGCTACATCCTCCGGCCCCGCGCCGCGCCTCAGAATCGTCGCGGCGCGCTGGCGACCGAAGTGATCCTCGGTCTGCCGCGTGCCCTGCATCGTCGGCCCCGGCCCGATGGCGTTGACGCGGATGTCCGGCGCCAGCGCCTGCGCGGCGGTGCGGGTCAGCGACCAGAGGCCGGCCTTGGCCAGCGAATAGGTCATGAACTCCGGCGTCGGTTTCAGCACCCGCTGGTCGCACATATTCACCACCAGCGCCTGCGCCAACGGCTCGCCATCCTTCGTCCCGGCCCTCGGCGCCTGCGCAGCAAAGGCCTGGATCAGCACGAAGGGCGCGCGCAGGTTCGATCCGATATGCCGGTCCCAGCTTTCGCGGGTGGCGCTGCGGATCGTGTCGTACTCGAAGATCGAGGCGTTGTTGACCAGCAACGTCAGCGGCCCGCCAAGCGCCTGCGCCGCAGCGGGCACGAGGGACGCAGTCGCCTCCTCGTTCAGCAGATCGGCCGCCAGCGTCACCGCCCGCACGCCAAGGGCGCGGGCCTCATCGGCCGTCGCCTCCGCCTCATCGGCCGAGCCGCGATAGTGGATCGCCACATCATGCCCGCGCCCGGCCAGATACAGCACCATCGCCCGCCCCAGCCGCCGCGCGCCACCGGTGACCAGCGCCTTGCCCTGCCAGCGTTCGGTCATGGCTATCTCCGCCCCTTGCCGCAGCCGCAGGGCCCTGGCCCGATGCGAGAGCGCCCGCAGGCCGGGCAGCGGCGCACCCCGCGCTTCAGGCGGAAGGCGCCGAACATGGCCAGCACGACCATGACGATCAGGAACAGCGTGACGATCTTGACCATCATCTTACAGCCCGAACCGGGCCCAATGGCCCCGATCCTCGACCGCCGTCATCGCCTGCGCGGCCGCCTCGGCCCCCATCCGGCGCAGGAACGACCGCTTCTGCTCATGCAGGACCATCTGCACCTTGTCGCCGTAAAGCTCTTTAATCTTTGGCACGACATGGCCGATGCCATCCGCCAGCCCCACAGCCACCGCCTGCCGGCCCACGAATACCTCGCCGGTGAAAAGGTCCGCCCCCTCTGCCAGCCGGGCGCCGCGCCGCGCCTTGACCTGCGCGATGAAGGCCTGATGGATCGGCTCCTGCAGTGCGATCAGGCGGGCCACATCCTCGGGTTTTTCGGGGCGGAAGGGGTCGAGGAAGCTCTTCGACCCTCCGGCGGTATGCACCCGCCGTTCGATCCCGTGGCGGCTGAGGAACTCGGGGAAGCCGAAGCCTGCCGAGATCACCCCGATGGAGCCGAGGATCGAGCTGTCATCGGTCCAGATGTCATCGGCGGCGCAAGCCAGCCAGTAGCCGCCCGAGGCCGCTACATCCTCGACAAAGGCGTGGACCGGCAGTTTGCACTCGTCCGCCAGCCGCCGCACCCGGGCCGCGATCAGCGAGGACTGCACCGGCGAGCCGCCGGGCGAGTTGACGATCAGCGCCACCGCCAGCGGCTTGCCACGGCGGAAGGCGCGTTCGATCAGCGCGGCGGTGCTTGCATCGGACAGGCCGCTGCCGACACGGCCCGCGCCGCCGATGACGCCGGTCAGCCGGATCACCGACACGCGCGGCGGTTTGGTCACGAAGGGGATGTGGATTTTCATGCATCCGATCTAGTCCGCCGGGTGCCCTCAAACAAGGCTGCGATGGGACCTCGTTTTCTTCTGCCGCCCCGCGCGCGGATCGCATAGGCTGCGGCCATGATCGACAAGCTGGAAATGTTCATCGCCCTCGCCAAGGAACGCCACTTCGGCCGCGCCGCCGAGGCGGTGGGGGTGACGCAGCCCACGCTCTCGTCGGCGATCCGCCAGCTGGAGGATACGCTCGGTGTGCAGCTGGTATTCCGCGGCTCGCGCTTTCAGGGCCTGACGCCGGAAGGCGAGCGGGTGCTGGACCGGGCGCAGCGGCTGGTCGCCGATGCCCGCGCGCTGCGCGAGGAGATGCGGGCGGTGCGGCATGGCCTCGTCGGCACGCTGCGGCTGGGGGTGATCCCGACCGCGCTGCCGCGGGTGGCAGAGCTGACGGTGCCCTTCCTGGCGCGCAACCCCGATGTGCGGGTCACGATCCTGTCGCGCACTTCTTCGGCCATTCTCGCGGGGATCGGCAGCCTCGATCTGGATGCGGGCATCACCTATCTGGACAACGAACCCCTTGGCCGGGTCACGCAGGTGCCGCTGTTCCGCGAAAGCTATCGCCTGCTGGTCGCGGCGGGGGCACCGTTGGCCGCCCGCGCCAGTGTCAGCTGGGCCGAGGTCGCGGCAGAGCCGCTCTGCCTGCTGACCGGCGACATGCAGAACCGGCGGATCGTGAATGAGCTGCTGACGGCCGCTGGCGTGGTGGCCGCCCCGCAGGTGGAAAGCAACTCCACCATCGCGCTGGCCGCCCATGTGGCGACCGGGCGGTGGGCCTCGGTGGTGCCAGAGGCGCTGGCGGCGATGTTTTCGCGTGGGGCGGATCTGGCCTCGGTGCCGATCTCGGCGCCCGCCGTCAGCCATTCTGTCGGCCTCGTCGCGCCGCTGCGCGAGCCCTATCCGCCGATGCTGGCTGCGTTGCTGGATGAGGCGCAGCGGCTGGCGTCTTGATAGGTTTTTCCTATCGTATGACGGGTCATCCATATTGATTTTCCCATCAAGCCCTGCTTTGCCAGAAGAAGACGCAACCGGGAGGGAGGCCACCTTGGCGCCACAGGCAGCACAGCAGAGCCGCATCGCCGAACTCATCGCGGAACACTCCGCGCTGGAGGGGCCGATGCTGCCGATCTTGCACGCGGTTCAGGCCGAATTCGGCCATGTCCCGGCCGAGGCGCTGCCGCAGATCGCGGACGCGCTGAACATCAGCAGGGCCGAGGCGCAGGGGGTGATGTCCTTCTACCACGACTTCCGCGACCACCCTGCCGGGCGCCATGTGCTGAAGATCTGCCGGGCCGAGGCCTGTCAGGCGATGGGATCGGAGGCGCTGGCCGCCGCCGCCAAGGTGCGGTTCGGTATCGACTGGCACGGCACCACCGCCAATGGCGCGCTGACGCTGGAGCCGGTGTTCTGCCTTGGCCTTTGTGCCTGCGCCCCCGCCGCGATGCTGGACGGGCAGGTGATCGGCCGCGTGGATGCCGCCCGGCTGGACCAGATTGCCACGGAGGCGGGCGCATGAGGATCTATGTCCCCCGCGACGCCGCCGCCAAGGCCCTGGGCGCCGAGGCCGTCGCCGCCGCCGTCAGCGCCGAGGCCGCCGCCCGCGGCCTGCCGGTGGAACTGGTGCGCAATGGCAGCCGCGGCATGGTCTGGCTGGAGCCGCTGCTGGAGGTGGAAACCCCCGAGGGGCGCATCGCCTTTGGCCCGGTGACCGCCGCCGATGTGGCGGCGCTCTTCGACACCGGCTTTGGCGCGCACCCGAAGGCGCTTGGCCTGACCGCCGAGATCCCGTTCCTGAAAAAGCAGACCCGCCTGACCTTCGCCCGCGTCGGCGTGATCGACCCGCTGAGCCTGAGCGAATACGAAGCCCATGGCGGCCTCGCTGGCCTGCGCAAGGCGCTGACCCTTGCGCCCGAGGCAATCGTGGCCGAGGTCACCGACAGCGGCCTGCGTGGTCGCGGCGGCGCGGGCTTTCCCACCGGCATCAAGTGGAAGACGGTGCTGGGGGCTCAGGCGCCGCAGAAATACGTCGTCTGCAACGCCGATGAGGGCGACAGCGGCACCTTTGCCGACCGGATGCTTATGGAGGGCGACCCCTTCACGCTGATCGAGGGCATGGTGATCGCCGGGCTCGCGGTGGGGGCGACGCGGGGCTACATCTACTCGCGCTCGGAATATCCCGATGCGAATGACGTGATGGGGCAGGCCATCGCCATCGGCCGCGCCGCCGGGATGCTCGGCCCGGATGTACTGGGGTCGGGCCGCGCGTTCGAGCTGGAGCTGCGGGTGGGCGCGGGGGCCTATGTCTGCGGCGAGGAAACGGCGCTGCTGAACAGCCTGGAAGGCAAGCGCGGCATCGTGCGGGCCAAACCGCCGATCCCGGCGCTGCAGGGGCTGTTCGGGCAGCCCACCGTGGTGAACAACGTGCTGTCGCTGGCCGCGGTGCCGGCGATCCTGGCCGAGGGTGGCGCGGCCTATGCGGCGCATGGCATCGGGCGCTCGCGCGGCACGATCCCGCTGCAAATCGCCGGCAACGTGCGCTTCGGCGGGTTGTTCGAAACCGGCTTCGGGATCACGCTGGGAGAGATCGTCAACGACATCGCCGGCGGCACGGCCAGCGGTCGCCCGGTCAAGGCGGTGCAGGTCGGCGGGCCGCTGGGAGCCTATCACCCGGTGTCGGATTTCGACCTGCCCTTCGCCTATGAGGAGTTCGCCGGGCGCGGCGGCCTCGTCGGCCATGCCGGGCTGGTGGTGCATGATGACAGCGTCGACATGCTGAAGATGGCCCGCTTCGCGCTGGAGTTCTGCGCCATCGAGAGCTGCGGCAAATGCACCCCCTGCCGCATCGGCGCGGTGCGCGGGGTCGAGGTGGTGGACCGCATCGCCGGCGGCGACGCCGCGGCAATCCCGTTGCTGACCGACCTGTGCCAAACCATGAAGCTGGGATCCCTTTGTGCCCTTGGCGGGTTTACCCCCTATCCGGTGCTGTCCGCGCTGACCCATTTCCCCGACGACTTCGCCACCCTTCAGGAGGCCGCCGAATGAAAGACTTCATCCTCCCCGACCGCGATTTCGGTACCCCCGCCGCCAAGGCCAAGACGCTTGTCACCCTGACGGTGGACGGCTTCGCCGTGACGGTCCCTGAAGGCACCAGCATCATGCGCGCCGCCGCCGAGGCCGGGATCCCGGTCCCGAAGTTGTGTGCGACCGACAGCCTTGATGCCTTCGGCTCCTGCCGCCTGTGCCTCGTGGAAATCGAGGGCCGCAACGGCACCCCCGCCAGCTGCACCACGCCGGTGGCGCCCGGGATGGTCGTGCATACCCAGACCGAGACGGTGAAGAAGCTGCGCAAGGGGGTGATGGAGCTTTATATCTCCGACCACCCGCTCGATTGCCTCACCTGCGCCGCCAATGGCGATTGTGAGCTGCAGGACATGGCCGGCGCGGTCGGCCTGCGCGATGTGCGCTATGATGCGAAGGACACGCACTTCCGGGCGAAGGACAGCAGCGGGGCGGCCAATCCGCAATGGCTGCCGAAGGATGACAGCAACCCCTATTTCACCTATGACCCCGCCAAATGCATCGTCTGCTCGCGCTGCGTGCGGGCCTGCGAAGAGGTGCAGGGCACCTTCGCGCTGACCATTGCCGGGCGTGGCTTCGACAGCCGGGTGGCCGCAGGGGCCGCGGGCGACAGCTTCCTGACCTCGGATTGCGTCTCCTGCGGCGCCTGCGTGCAGGCCTGCCCGACCGCGACGCTGACCGAGAAATCGGTGATCGACATCGGCACGCCCGACCGCAGCATCGTCACCACCTGCGCCTATTGCGGCGTCGGCTGCAGCTTTGAAGCGCAGATGCGCGGGGATGAGCTGGTGCGGATGGTGCCGTGGAAGCATGGCAAGGCCAATCGCGGCCACAGCTGCGTCAAGGGCCGCTTCGCCTATGGCTATGCCGCGCATAGCGACCGCATCCTGAAGCCGATGATCCGGGACAGCATCAATGACCCCTGGCAGGAAGTCAGCTGGGAAGAGGCGCTTGGCTTCGCCGCCAGCCGCTTCCGCGACATTCAGGCCAAGCATGGCCGCGACAGCATCGGCGGCATCACCTCCAGCCGCTGCACCAATGAAGAAACCTATCTGGTGCAAAAGCTGATCCGCAGCGTCTTCGGCACCAACAATGTCGATACCTGCGCCCGGGTCTGCCACTCGCCCACCGGCTATGGCCTCGGCCAGGCCTTCGGCACCAGCGCCGGCACGCAGGACTTCGACTCTGTCGAGCAGACCGATGTGGTGATCGTCATCGGCGCCAACCCGACCGATGGCCACCCGGTCTTCGCCAGCCGCCTGAAGAAGCGCCTGCGGCAGGGCGCGCAGCTGATCGTCATCGACCCGCGCCGCATCGACCTGGTGAAATCCCCCCATATCCGCGCCGCGCATCACCTGCCGTTGAAGCCCGGCACCAATGTCGCCGTGGTCTCTGCGCTGGCGCATGTGATCGTGACCGAGGGGCTGTTCGACGAGGGCTTCATCCGCAGCCGCTGCGACTGGGACGAGTTTCAGGACTACGCCGCCTTCATCAGCGACCCCCGCCACGCCCCCGAGGCGACCGCGCTGCTGACCGGCGTTCCGGCGGCGGAATTGCGCGCCGCGGCCCGCCTCTTCGCCACCGGCGGCAACGGCGCGATCTACTACGGGCTTGGCGTGACGGAGCACAGCCAGGGCTCCACCACCGTCATGGCCATCGCCAACCTTGCGATGCTCACCGGCAATATCGGCCGTCCCGGCGTGGGGGTGAACCCGCTGCGCGGCCAGAACAACGTGCAGGGCGCCTGTGACATGGGGTCCTTCCCGCACGAACTCCCCGGCTATCGCCATGTCGCGGGGGCCGAGGTGCGCGAGGTGTTCGAGCAGCTCTGGGGCACCCCGATCAGCCCCGAGCCGGGCCTGCGCATCCCCAACATGCTGGACGCCGCCGTCGATGGCAGCTTCCGCGGCATCTACATCCAGGGCGAGGATATCCTGCAATCCGACCCCGACACCCACCACGTCTCTGCTGGCCTTGCGGCGATGGAATGTGTCGTCGTCCATGACCTGTTCCTGAACGAGACGGCGAATTACGCCCATGTGTTCCTGCCCGGCTCCACCTTCCTCGAAAAGGACGGCACCTTCACCAATGCCGAGCGGCGCATCAACCGGGTGCGCAAGGTGATGGCCCCGCGCAACGGCCTTGCCGACTGGGAAGTGACCATGGCGCTGGCCAATGTCATGGGCGCTGGCTGGACCTATACCCACCCCGCGCAGATCATGGACGAAGTGGCGATCACCACCCCAAGCTTTGCCGGCGTCAGCTATGAACGGCTGGAGGAACTGGGGTCCGTGCAATGGCCCTGCAATGCGGCGCACCCGGAAGGCACGCCCGTGATGCATGTCGATGGCTTCGTGCGCGGCAAGGGGCGGTTCATCGTCACCGAGTATGTGGCGACGGATGAGCGGACCGGTCCGCGCTTCCCGCTGCTGCTGACCACCGGGCGGATCCTGTCGCAATACAATGTCGGCGCGCAGACTCGCCGCACCGCCAACGTCGTCTGGCACGATCAGGACGTGCTGGAGATCCATCCCCATGACGCCGAAACCCGCGGCGTGAAGGAGGGCGACTGGGTCCGCCTTGCCTCGCGCGCCGGCGAGACGACGCTGCGCGCCAGCCTGACCGATCGCGTCTCGCCCGGCGTCGTCTACACCACCTTCCACCACCCCGGCACGCAGGCCAATGTCATCACCACCGACCATTCCGACTGGGCGACCAATTGCCCGGAATACAAGGTGACGGCGGTTCAGGTTGCGCCGTCGAACGGCCCCTCCGACTGGCAGGCGGATTATGCCGCGCTGAGCGAGCGGGCGCGGCGCATCCTTCCGGCGGCCGAGTGATGGACGGCAAGGAGGCCCGCGGCCGCGCCTATCGCGCCGGGCAGTGGCTAGTGGCCGACCGCCCTCTGGCCGAAGAGGTGCCGGTGGCGATCACCGTCAATGGCACCACGCAGGCGGTGATGATGGCGACCCCGGCCGACCTTGCCGACTTCGCCCGCGGCTTCGCGCTGACCGAGGGGCTGGCGCAGACGCTGGCCGAGATCGAGGAGGTCGAGCTGCTGGCCGAGCCGCAGGGCATCGAGGCGCGGCTCTGGCTGACCGAAGCCGCCGCGGGCCGCATCGAGGCGCGGCGTCGGCACAGCGTCGGCCCCGTTGGCTGCGGCCTCTGCGGCATCGAGAGCCTGGCCGAGGCGCTGCGCCCCTTGCCGCGCCTGACCGGCGGGCTGACCCTGACCCCCGACGATGTGGCCGCGGCGATGGCGGCCCTGGCGGGCGCGCAAAGCCTGCATGACCTGACCCGCGCCGTGCATGGCGCCGGCTTCTGGCGCCCCGGTCTGCCGCTGATCGCGCGCGAGGATGTCGGCCGCCACAACGCGCTCGACAAGTTGGCGGGGGCGCTGGCGCTGGCGGGGATCGACCCGGCCAGTGGCGCCGTGGTGCTGACGAGTCGGCTGTCGGTGGACATGGTGCAGAAGGCGGCCATGATCGGCGCGCCGCTGGTCATCGCCGCTTCGGCGCCCACAACGCTCGCCGTCGATCAAGCCGCCGCCGCCGGCATCACCCTGATCGCCCGCACCCGCGGCGGCGAGTTCGAGGTGCATTCCCATCCCGGCCGCGTTGCGGCTGAACTTATAGATACGGGCCGCGTGGCCGAACCATCTGAGGACAGCGATGCAGCCTGACCGACTGATCCGCATGGCGAACCAGATCGCCACCTTCTTCGCCACCCAGCCCGGCAACGCCGGGGCAGAGGGGGTCGCGGGCCATCTCAACGCCTACTGGGATCCGCGGATGCGCCGCGCCTTCCTAGACCATGTGGCAGCGGGCGGCACCGGCCTCGACCCGCTGGTTCTGGCCGCTGCGCCTTTGGTGCGCCGCCCGGCCGAGGCCGCCTGACTACTCGCCGTAAGGCACCCAGATCGTCTTGACCTGCGTCGCGCGCTGCAGGAAGGTGCGCCCCTGACCCTGCGGCCCGGTCCAGTCGAGGTTCGCCGTCGCCCAGACCGGCTTGAGGTTGCCGGTGCTCTCGGCCTCGACCATGGCCCGCCCCTCGGCCCCGCCCGCATACCATAGCGCCGCCACCTCATCATGCCGGGCCAGCACCGCCGCCAGTTCTTCCTTCGGGCCGGTGACGATGTTCACCACCCCGTCTGGCACGTCGGAGCAATCCAGCACCTGGCTCAGGTCCGTCGCCGAGAACGGGCGCGAGGCGGCGGGCACCGCCACCACCCGGTTGCCCATCGCAATCGCCGGCAGCACGAGACTCACGAACCCCAGCAGTGGCGCGGCATCGGGGCAGACGATACCCATGATCCCGAACGGCTCCGGCATCTGCAGCGTCACATGCGCGGTCCTGGTCGCCGTCACCGCGCCGTCGAACTTGTCAGCCTGCGCTGCGTAATAGAAGGCGCGGCGGATCGACAGGTCCACCTCCAGCGCGGCGGCATCGGGGAAATGCCCGCCCTCCACCAGCCGCGCCGCGAACTCGGCAGCGCGGGCCGACAGGTTTTCGCCCAGATAATACAGCACCTGCGCCCGGTTATGTGCGGTCGCCCGGCCCCAGCCGCCCGCCTTCGCCGCCGCCTCCACCGCGTTGCGAATGTCCTTGCGACTGCCGAGCCCGGCAAGCCCCAGCACCCGGCCCCCCTGCGTCACCGCATAGGACTGGCCGCTATCCGGCCGCGCCTGCTTTCCGCCGACATACATCTTTGCCGTGCGGTCGATGCCGCTGGCCTGGCCCACAGCTTCCGCCATTGGAGAGGTGTCGAACGCCGCCGTGGCCTCCGGCACCTCCTCCGGCTCCGGCGAGCGCAGATAATCCCGCAGCCCCGCCCGCCCGCCCTCGCGGCCAAAGCCGCTTTCGCGCATCCCGCCGAACGCCGCTCCGGCGTCGAAGATATTGGCGGAGTTCACCCAGACCACGCCCGCCTTCACCTTCGCCGCCAGATCCATCGCCAGATTGACGTTCTCTGTCCAGACCGAGGCCGCGAGCCCATAGCGCGTGGCATTCGCCAGTTCCACCGCCTCATCGGGCGTGCGGAAGCTGGTCACCGTGGCGACCGGCCCGAAAATCTCGGCATCGGCCACCGGGTTCGCGGGGTTCACGCCGGTCAGGAAACCCGGAGCGTAGAAGCAGCCCTTGCCGGGCAGCGCGCATTCGGCCTGCACCAGCCGCGCCCCCGCCGCCGTGCCTGCCGCCACCATCTCCTGCACGCGGGCGAGTTGCACCGGATGCACCAGCGCGCCCATGTCCACCGACTTGTCCAAGGGGTCGCCGACGCGAAGCTTGGCCAGCCGGTCGGTCAGGTGGCGGGTGAAGGACGCTTCCACCGCCTCGGCCACCAGAATCCGGCTGCCCGCGCAGCAGACCTGACCCTGGTTGAACCAGATCGAATCCACCACGCCCTCGACCGCGGCATCCAGATCGGCATCGGCGCAGACGATGAAGGGCGACTTGCCGCCAAGCTCCAGCGTCAGCGACTTGCCCGTTCCCGCCGTCGCCTTGCGGATCGCCCGGCCCACCTCGGTGGAGCCGGTGAAGGCGATCTTGTCGACATCCGCCGCGACCAGCGCCGCCCCGGTCTCGCCATCCCCGGTGACGATGTTCACCACGCCCGCCGGCAGCCCGATCTCGGCGCAGATCTCGGCAAAGGCCAGCGCGGTGAGGGGGGTGTATTCGGCCGGCTTCAGCACCACGGTATTGCCCGCCGCCAGCGCCGGCGCGATCTTCCAGGCCAGCATCAGCAGCGGGAAGTTCCAGGGGATGATCTGGCCGCAGACGCCCAAGGGCGCCGCGCCCGGAAACTCCTCGGCCAGCAACTCCGCCCATCCGGCATGGTGGTAGAAGTGCCGGGCGACCAGCGGAATGTCGATGTCGCGCGTCTCGCGGATCGGCTTGCCGTTGTCGAGCACCTCCAGCACTGCCAGGAACCGCTCGCGCTTCTGCACATGGCGGGCAATCGCATAGAGCCACTTCGCCCGCTCATGCCCCGGCAGCGCCGCCCATCCGGGCTGCGCCTTGCGTGCGGCGGCCACGGCGGCGGCAATGTCGGCCTCGGTGCCCTGCGTCACCAGCGCCAGATCCTCGCCCGTCGCCGGGTTGGTGGTGGCAAAGGTCTCGCCCGGCGCGGTGAAGGCGCCGCCGATGAAATGCCCGAACGCCCCCCGCGCGGCCAGCCACTTGCCCACCTCCGCCGCCGATTCCGGCGCGGGCCCATAGTCCATGCTCATCAGGATATCCTTCACACTCGGCATATCAGCCCCCTCAGGCCAGCGCGTGGCGGTGCGAGGCGGCATAGCGCCCGGTGACATGGTGATCGAGCTGCCGCTCGATATCGCCCAGCATCGACGAGGCGCCAAGCCGGAACAGCTCCGGCTGCAGCCAGTCGTTGCCCATCTCTTCCTTCATCAGGATCTGCCAGGCGATGGCGTCCTTGGCGGTGCGCATCCCGCCCGCCGGCTTGAAGCCCACCCGAGCCCCCGTCCGCGCGCCATAATCGCGCAGCGCCCGCACCATCACCAGGCTGACCGGCAGCGTCGCGTTCACCGGCTCTTTCCCGGTCGAAGTCTTGATGAAATCCACCCCCGCCTGCATCGCCACCATGCTGGCCTTGTAGACGTTGCGCAGGGTCTTCAGCTCGCCCGTCGCCAGGATCGCTTTCACGTGGGCGTCGCCGCAGACCTCTCGCATCGCCGCGATCTCGTCATGAAGGGCCTGCCAGTCGCCCGACAGCACATGCGCGCGGGTGATGACGATGTCGATCTCTGCCGCGCCCTGATCCACCGCATAGCGGATCTCGGCCAGTCGCAGCGGCAGTGGCATCAGCCCCGCCGGAAAGCCGGTGGCGACCGAGGCGACGGGGATGCCCGACCCCTCCAGCGCCTTCACCGCCGGGGCAACCATCGTCGGATAAACGCAGACCGCGCCGGTGCTGAGCGCCTCCAGCCCCAGCCCCTCCAGGATATGCGGTGCCAGCGGCTGGCGGGCCTTGGCGCAGAGCCGTTGGACGCGGGCAGGGGTGTCATCCCCCGACAGCGTGGTCAGGTCGATGCAGCGGATGGCATTGACCAGCCAGGCCGCCTGCCACTCCTTCTTGACCGTGCGCCGCGCCGTCAAGCTGGCCGCCCGCCGCTCTGCCGCGGGTGTGTTCACGGCGATGGTGTCGAACCAGTCGGTTGCCAAGGCCATGCCGGGGTTGCGACCGGTGTCAGTCATCGCACATCTCCAGCGCATGAAGGGCCGTCGCCTCATCGGTGATCAGCACGTTGACATACTGCGCCCGAAGCGCCGCCAGCGCGACGGCATGTTTCGCCGCGCCCGCGACGACGCCGATGCTGCGGTCACGCCCGGGCAGAGAGCCGAGGCCGAGCCCGAGCGTCCGGTCATCCAGATCCGGGTCGGCGATGCGGCCCTCTGCGTTGATGAAGCGCCCCATCAGGTCGCCCACCGCGCCCTTCGCTTGCAGCGCGGTCATCTCGTCGGCGCCCAGATAGCCCGAGGTGACATGCACCGAATCCGCCCCCGCCGCCCCCAGCGAGAAGACCAGCACCGGCGCGCTTTGGGCCAGTCCTAGCACATCGGCCACCACCCGGTCCTGCTGCAGCACCGCGCGGCTGGTGGCGCTGCCGAGGATCGCGGGCGCGGGCAGCATCGTCGCCGTGCCGGGGGCGGCGCGGGCAAAGGCCTCGGCCACCGCATGGGTGCCGGGCATCCCCAGCCGCAGCGAGACCGCGCCGTTGACCTGTACCACATGCGCGCCGGGTGCCCATCCCTGCGGCAGATGCCGCGCCACCGCAGCCATGGTCCGGCCCCAACTGATGCCGATCAGGCCCGGTTTGGGCTGCAGCCCCGCCAGATACTCCGCCGCCGCCCGCGCCACGGAATCGGTCCCTTGCGCCTCTGTCTCGGCCGATTGCACCACGATGGCGTCGCGCAGGCCAAAGGCCGATTGCAGCCGCGCCTCGAGGTCCGGCAGGCGCTGCCGCCGCGGGCTGATCTCGATCCGCACGATGCCTAAGGTGCGCGCCTCGGTCAGCAGCCGACTGACCTGCCAGCGGGTCAGGCCGAGCTCGGCGGCAATCTCGGTCTGGCTGCGGTCCAGCCGGAAGAACAGCTTCGCCGCCTGCACCATCAGCGCCTCGCGCTGCGCATCGGTGGGCAGGCGGGGGCCGCGGTCGTCTGCAGATGTGATGGCTTGTCCCATATGTGAGATTAGGCTTGTGGGGGAGGCGGCGTCAAGTCTTGGGCTGAGGGCGGCCCGCGCTTCCCGATTTCTTTGGCGAAGGCCATCGCCTTCGCCATGCGGTGCCTTTGCCCTCTGCACCGGACGGGCCCCCAAAGGGCCCGGCCAGCGCCCGCCCCGCCCCCGGCGGGCGCTTCTCGCCCGCCAGGTCGGGCGCTGGCCTCCCCCGGTCTTGTGTTGCCGATGGCTCCGGGTGCATCCGTCTCGCACGGGCGGGGCGAGGCAGTGCCTCGCCTGTTCCCGCCCGAACCGAGCGATCCAAGGGCCGCAATGGAACTCCATGCAAACCGACGCCCGACCCACACCCGCTAATTCTTGACAAAAAAACTCGGAGCCTTTACCCGGACCGAAATGCCCCGCACCTGAAAGGCCGCGCCATGGATGAAACGGCACTCATCGAGACGCCGACCAACGCCCTCCAGCGCATGATCGCCTTCATCGACATGGGCGGCGCGGCGATGTGGGTGATCGCCATCCTGTCGATGCTCACGGTCGCGCTGATCCTCTGGAAGGTGTTGCGCCTCCTGTCCCACGGCGCATGGTCGGGGGGCCGCCGGTCCGAGCGCGCCATCGCGCTCTGGTCCGAGGGCCGCATCGACGCCGCGCAGGCCGAGATCGCCGGGCGCAACTCGCTGCGCGCCCGCCTCGTGCGTGCCGCCATGCAGGCCGCCTCGGATCCGACGCTGGACGAGACCGCCGCCAAGGCCGAAACCGCCCGCGTCGCCCGCCACCTGCTGCTGCAGGCCCGCAGCGGGCTGCGCGCGCTGGAACTGGCCTCGACCATCGGCCCGCTGCTTGGCCTCCTCGGCACCGTCACCGGCATGATCGCGGCGTTTCAGGCCCTGCAAGAGGCCGGTGCCCGCGCCGACCCCGCCACGCTTGCGGGGGGTATCTGGGAGGCACTGCTGACCACCGCCGCGGGCATGGCGGTGGCGATCCCGGCGCAGATCGCGCTGACATGGTTCGAAAGCGTCGTCGACCGCCTGCGCCATGACATGGAGGACGCCGCGACGCGGATCTTCCAGCGCGCCCCCCGCGCCGCGCCGCGCCGTCCCGTCCCGCTTTCCGCAGCGGCCGAGTGATGTTCAGCTTCGGCGCAGACCGCCCGCGCCGGCGGCCGAACCTGACGCCGATGATCGACGTGGTGTTCCTGCTGCTGGTGTTCTTCATGCTCGCCTCGCGCTTTGGCACCGACATGACCCTGCCGCTGACGGTGGCGGGGCAGGGGACCGGCTATTCCGGCCCGCCGCGGCTGGTGGACATCTCGCCCGAAACCCTGTCGCTGAACGGCTCCCCGATTGCGCCCGAAGCTCTGGCCGAAGCACTGGCCGCGCTGACCGAAGACCCGGCCGATGCCATCGTGCTGCGCGCCCGGGACGAAGCCACCCTGCAGCAGGTGATCGCGGTGATGGATGTGCTGAAGGCCGCCGGCTTCACCCGGCTGGTGCTGGTGGAGTAGCCGATGGATTTCTCCGACCCGCCGCGCAAGGCCCCGGCTGAAAACCTGCTGCCGATGATCAATGTGGTCTTCCTGCTGCTGGTGTTCTTCCTGATCTCGGCGCAGCTGACCCCGCCCGAGCCCTTCCCTGTGACCCCGCCCGAAGCCGAGACCGAGGCCGAGGCGGAGGGCGATTTCACCCTGCATCTCGATGCGGCGGGCGAGGTCGGCTACCGCGATGCCATCGGCGAGGATCTGGCGCTGGCTGCGCTGACTGCCGCGCGCGATGAGTATTGCGCGGCCAGCGATTGCGACGCCGCGCCCCCCGCGCTGCTGCTCCGCGCCGATGGCGCCGTGCCCGCGGCGCGGCTGGCGGCGCTGATGCCCGCGCTCGGCCAGCTTGGCTTCGCCCGCGTCGATCTCGTCACGGCCCTGCCATGACCAAGCTCCACGCCCTCGTCGCGCTCATCCTCGCCGTCGCCCTGCACCTCGCCGCCTTCGCCTGGCGTCCGACCGAAGCCGGTGCTGCCGCCTCCGGCGCGGGCGGCGATGAGTTGGTCTCGCTCGAGGCCTCCAGCGGTTCCATCGCCGAGATGGTCGAGGAATGGGAGCGCCCGCCCGAGCCGGTGGCAGAGCCGGTGCCGCAATCGGCGCCCGAGATGGCACAGCCCGAGACGCCGCCGCAGCTGACCACGCCCGATGTGCCCGAGACGCCGCTGCCGGTGCCCGCCCCGCTGATGGCACTGCCCGAGGCACCGGACCTGCCAAGCATGGACATTGCGGAGCTGCCCCCGCCGCCGCCGGAGGCGGAACCCGAGCCAGAGCCGGAACCGCTGCCCGACATCCGTCCCGAACCGCGCCCCGACCCGCAGCCCGACCCCGAACCCGAACCGAAGCCGCGGGCCGAGCCCCAACCCAAGCGCCAGCCCGCGCCGCCCGCGGACAGCGTCGCCGCGCAGCGCGCCGCGGGCAGTGGCGGCGGGGCCAATGCCGGTGCCTCCAACACCCAAAGCTCCGCCGCCTCGGCGGCCCGCGCCGAGGATCTGCGGGCCAGCTGGCGCGCCGCGGTTCAGGCGAAGGTGGCCCGCAGCGTCAGCTATCCCCGTGAGGCAGGCCGCGTCGAATTCACCGTCAACGTCACCTTCTCGGTGGCACTGAACGGCCGCGTCTCCGGGGTGGCGCTGACACGCTCTTCCGGCAATGCCGCGCTGGATGCCGCCGCGCTGCGCATGGCGCGCTCGGTCCGCCGCCTCCCCGCGGCCCCGGCCGGGCTCAGCGACGGAACCTATCCCTTCGAGGTGAAGCTAATTTTCGAGCCGCCCCCCTGAGACTCTGCGCCGTGGCAGGCTCGGGCTCCGCTAACATGGAGCCCCCTCTTCCCATTCGTTTTGGTCCAAATATCCCGGGGGTCCGGGGGCAGGGCCCCCGGCATCGGCCACGGCGCAAGCCCCCGCAGGCCTTTGCACCCGTTCTCCCCCATGCTATGCCGCCCCCATGCGCGCGCCGCCGTTCCATCGCCTCCCGGGCCTCATGCTTACCCTCCTGCTGCTGGTCGCCTCGGCCACGGGCGGGCTGGCGCATCGCGCGCCGCTGACACCGGACGATGTGGCGCTCCAGGCCCATGCGCAGGTCTGGGGCCTGGCCGATCCCGCGCTCTGCGCCGATGCCGGGGACAGCGAGCTTGCCGGGCCCACCCGCTGCGACGCCTGCCGCCTCGTCGCTGCCGCCCTGCTGCCGGACCCGGCGCTGCCCCTGCTGCTGCGCGGCCAGGCGCTGCCGTTGGCTTGGGCTGCACCGGAACCTCTGCGTACCTCCTTCGCCGCCCGCCCGGCGCATCCGGCCCGCGCCCCGCCGAGGGGCTGACCCTTCCCGCAGTCCCGGCCTGCCCCGATGGCGGGCCCTATCCGCTGGTCCACCGGACCGGCCCCGAACAATTTCAGGATACTCCAATGAAACGCGCGCTTTCCCTCCTCGCCGCCGCCCTTCTGGCCGGCACTTCCGCATTCGCCCATGGCGTCACAGCCGGTGACCTCGAGATCATCCACCCCGCCATCCCGGCCCCCAGCCAAGCCGCGAAATCCGCCGCCGGCTACCTGGCGATCAGCAATGGCGGCAGCGAGCCCGACCGCCTTCTGGCCGTCGAGGGCGAGTTTGCCGACAAGATCATGCTGCACACCACCGAGTTTTCGGCCGATGGCGTCGCCCGGATGATGCATCTGGAGGCCATCGACATCCCCGCGGGCGACACCGTTGTGCTGGAACCCGGCGGCATGCATGTGATGCTGATGGGCCTGACCGGCCCGCTGGCCGAGGGCGACCATCTCCCCGCCACGCTGGTGTTCGAGCGGGCCGGGCGGGTGGATGTTGAGTTTTCCGTCGATCCGGCCGCTGCAGGCGGGGCGGCCGAAGACCACTCCGGCCACTGACCTGTCAGGCCTGACCGGTCCCCACCCGGTCGGGCCTACTCGGCGGCCTCCAGCGGGAACAGCAGCCGCGACACGGTGCCCCCCGCGGCATCTGCCGCCATCGTCAGCTCTGCCCCGATCTGCTGGGCGAACTGGCGCGCAATCTGCAGGCCGAGGCTGCCCGTCGCCTCGATATCAAACCCCTCCGGCAACCCGACGCCATCGTCCCGCACCTCCAGCAGTGCCCGCTCTCCGACCACCGCCAGCCGCACCTCGACACGCCCGCTGCGATCGCCCGGAAACCCGTGCTCGACCGCGTTCGACAGGAACTCTGTCGCGATCAGCCCCAGCGGGATTGACTGGTCGGCGCCGATCACCACCGGGCAGGCGTCGACCCGATGCGCGATCCGCCCCTCGGCCCCGGTCGATTGCAGCACGTCATGGGTCATGTCGTGCAGGAACCGCGCGAAATCGATCTGCTGCGCGCCCGGGTCATGCAGCATCCGCTGCATCCGCGCCACCAGCGCGATCCGCCCCACCGCATCGTCCAGCGCCCGCTTTGCCGCCGGATCGCTGACCCGGCGCCGCTGCAGCTTCAGCAGCGAGGCGACGGCGGCAAGGTTGTTCGACACCCGGTGCTGCAATTCGTGGAACATCAGCTTGCGCGCCTCGGCGAGTTCCGCACTGCGCAGCCGCTCGGCCTGCAGCCCCGCCATCGCCCGGTTCATCAGATGCAGGATCACGATCTCGGTGCTGGTGATGAAGGCATAGAAGGCCAGCGCGACGCCCGAGGCTCCGTTCAGCGCGAAGGACTGTACCGGCGCGATGAAGTAGAACCATGCCAGCAGGCCGCAGACCACCGCCGCCGCCACCCCGGGCCAGAGCCCGGCGAAGAAGGTGGTCAGGATCACCGCGGGAAAGAAGGTCAGGTAGGGAAAGCCCGCGGGCAGCACGCTGTCGAGCCCGTAGCGCAGGCCAAAGGCCACAAGGCAGGCCATAGCCGCAAACGCCCATCGCCAGACTGCGCTGCGCGGCCTCAAGGACCAGTCACTGATGGCTTGCAGCATGATACTCGTCCTTGTGCCTTGGCATCTAGGCTGGCGGCGAAGGCCCTGTCCACAGCGATTGCAGCCAAGAACACGCCGGGAACATCGGTTTTGCAGTAACGTCGCGGCAGGGGCGCTGGAATGTCGGCGCGGGGCGGGTCAGGATGCCCGGGAAACATGCTGCGCGAGGGGTCATCATGCAGAACAGCGACAGGGTCTGGGATCTGGTCGAGGCGCATCGACCCGAGTTCGTGGCGCTGGCCGACCGGGTCTTCGACACGCCCGAGGTGGCCTATGACGAATATGCCTCGGTCGGGGCGCATCTGGAGGCGCTGCAGGCGGCGGGCGCGCGCATCACCCGCGATCTCGCCGGCATCCCGACCGCGCTGATGGGCGAATGGGGGCAGGGCGGGCCGGTCATCGCCATTCTTGGCGAGTATGACGCCCTCCCCGCCCTCGGGCAGGAGCCGGGGGTGGCAGAGCCGCGCCCGCTCGGGCTTGCCGGGCATGGCTGCGGCCACAACCTGCTGGGATCGGCGGCGCTGCTGGCGGCGGTGGCGCTGCGCGACTGGCTGGCGGAAACCGGCGCGCCCGGCCGCGTGCGCTATTACGGCTGCCCGGCGGAAGAGGGCGGGGCGGCGAAAACCTTCATGGTCCGCGCCGGGCTTTTCGTCGACGTGGATGCCGCGATCAGCTGGCACCCCGCCGACATGACCGGCGTGTTCGAGGCGGTGTCGCTGGCCAATACCCGCATCGACTTCACCTTCACCGGCCGCGCCGCCCATGCCGCCGCCTCGCCCGAGCTTGGCCGCTCGGCACTGGACGCGGTGGAACTGATGAACGTCGCGGTGAACTACCTGCGCGAGCACATGCCGGACGATGCCCGCGTCCATTACGCCTATCTCGACGCGGGGGGCGAGGCCCCGAACGTGGTGCAGGCACGCGCGACCGTCCGCCAACTGATCCGCACCCGCCGGTTGCGCGACCTGCGCGCGCTGGAGGGGCGCGTGCGCAAGATCGCCGAGGGGGCGGCGCTGATGACCGAGACGCAGGTGACGGCCAAGGTCGTCTCCGCCGTGTCGGACCTCCTCGGCAACTCGGTGCTGGACCGCGCGATGGAGGCCGAGATGCAGCGCCTCGGCGCGCCGGATTTCGACGCCGCCGACAAGCCCTTTGCCGAGGCCATCCGCGCCACACTGACGCCCGACCATATCGCCGACACCTTCCGCCGCGCGGGGCGCCCGATGGACCCGGACCTTGCGCTGTGCGATTTCGTGGTGCCGCTCGGGGCCGCGCCGGTTTCGGCGCAGGGCTCGACCGATGTCGGCGATGTCAGCTGGGCGGTGCCGACCGTGCAGGCCTGGGTCGCCACCTGCGCCATCGGCACGCCCTTCCACAGCTGGCAGCTGACCGCGCAGGGCAAGTCGCCTGCCGCCCATAAGGGCATGGTCCACGCCGCCAAGATCATGGCCGCCACCGGGCGGGCGCTGTTCACCGGGCCGGAGGTGCTGGCGGCGGCAAAGGCCGAGCACGCAAGGCATCTGTCCGCTGAGCCTTACATCTGCCCGATGCCGGAGGAGGTGCAGCCCCCGATCCGGCCGCGCCGCTAGCCTTCGGGAAAAGTCTCGGCGCCCCGCTCCCGCGCCAGCCGCATCTGCCGCTCGCGCTCGCGGAACCGGGCGCGGTCGGCATCCGTATGCTCGCCCGCGCAGCGGTGGCAGGCCACGCCCTGCTCATACTCCGGGCGCAGCTTGTCCTCGGCGGCCAGCGGCCGGCGGCAAGCGTGGCAGAGGCCGTAGTCCCCCGGAACCAGCCCATGCCCGACGCTGACCCGCCGGTCGAAGACGAAGCACTCGCCGTGCCAGAGGCTCTCCGCCTCCGGCACCTCCTCCAGATATTTCAGGATCCCGCCCTTCAGGTGGAACACCTCCGCCACGCCCTGCGCGAGCAGGTAATTCGTGGACTTCTCGCAACGGATGCCCCCCGTGCAGAACATCGCCACGCGCTTGTTGTGGAAGCGGTGCGCATTCGCCTCCCACCAGGCCGGGAACTCGCGGAAGCTGTGGGTGCCGGGATCGACTGCGCCGGCAAAGGTGCCGATGGCGACCTCATAGTCATTGCGGGTGTCGATCACCGCCACATCCGGGGCCTCGATCAATGCGTTCCACTCCGCCGGGTCCACATAGCGCCCGGTCGCGGCGGTCGGGTCCACATCGGGCTGGCCCATCGTCACGATCTCGCGCTTGAGCCGCACCTTCAGCCGGTCGAAGGGCATCTCGGGGGCGGGGCTCTCCTTCCACTCGAGGCCCGCACAGCCGGGCAGGGTGCGCAGATGCGCCAGCACCGCGTCGATCCCGGCGCGGGTGCCGGCGATGGTGCCGTTGATCCCCTCGGGCGCCAGCAAGAGCGTGCCCTTGACGCCCGCCGCCTCGCAGCATTCGAGCAGCGGCCCGCGCAGGCGCGCAGGATCGGGCAGGCGGGTGAACTGGTAGAGCGCGGCAACGGTGAGCATGGCGCGCTGATATGCGATGGGTGGGGGAGCGTGCAAGGGTGGGGGTCAATGCGGATGGCTGCCGCACGTCGCGCCCTCGCCATTGTCACCGGACGGGCCCCCAAAGGGCCCGGCCAGCGCCCGCCAGGTCGGGCGCTGTCCTCATTCAGTCTCGTGTTGCCAGCGGCTCTGGGGGCCTATGTCCCGCACGGGCGGGGCGAGGCAGTGCCTCGCCTTTTTCCGCCCGAACCGGGGGGAGCGACGTTCAAAACGCGCCCGCAGCAGATTTCGGGCTGACCACTCCCCCCACCCCCCGCCATTGACGCCGCCCAACCCCGCCCCTACCAAGGACAAAATCGCCGGAGGACGAGATGCCCGCATCCGATACAGCCCTGATCGTCATCGACGTCCAGACCGATTTCTGCCCAGGCGGCGCATTGGCGGTGGCCGAAGGCGACGCGATCATCCCCGCCATCAATGCGATGATGCCGGAGTTCGGCATGGTGGTGCTGACCCAGGACTGGCACCCCGCGAACCACAGCAGCTTCGCCGCCAACCACCCCGGCGCCGAAGCCTTTTCCCTGACCGACATGCCCTACGGCCCCCAGGTCCTCTGGCCGACCCATTGCGTGCAAGGCTCCCCGGGCGCCGAGTTTCACCCGGGCCTCACTACCGCCCCCGCCGATCTCATTATCCGCAAGGGCTTCCACCCCGAGATCGACAGCTACTCCGCCTTCTTCGAGAATGACCGCACCACCCCCACCGGGCTCGAGGGTTACCTCCGCAGCCGGGGCGCAAAAAGCCTTGTCCTCACCGGCCTCGCCACCGATTTCTGCGTCGCCTATTCCGCGCTCGATGCCGCCCGGCTCGGCTTCGACGTCACCGTCCGGCTCGACGCCTGCCGCGCCATCGACCTGAACGGCTCGCTCGCCGACGCCCTCACCCAGATGCGCGCCGCCGGCGTCACGCTGGAGGGTTGAGCCATGGACATCGCCTCCCGCGTCTACGCCCATAAGTGGAAGATCGACCCTATCGTCCGGTCCCTGATCGACACCGATTTCTATAAACTGCTGATGTGCCAGTCGATCTTCCGCAACAGCCCCGATGCCAATGTCACCTTCAGCCTGATCAACCGCAGCAAATCCATCCGCCTCGCCGATCTGGTGGATGAGGGAGAGCTGCGCGAACAGCTGGACCATATCCGCGGCCTCTCGCTCACCCGCGGCGAATCCACTTACCTGCGCGGCAACACCTTCTACGGCAAACGCCAGATGTTCCGCCCCGATTTCATGGAATGGTTCGAGGCGCTGCGCCTGCCGCCCTATCACCTCGAAAAGCGCGCCGGCCAGTATGAGCTGACCTTCGAGGGCAAATGGCCCGAGGTGATGCTGTGGGAAATCCCGGCCCTCGCGGTGCTGATGGAACTGCGCTCGCGCGCGGTGATGAAGGGGATGGGCAAGTTCGAGCTGCAGGTGCTCTACGCCCGCGCCATGACCAAGCTGTGGAGCAAGGTCGAACGCCTGCGCGCCATCCCTGACCTCAAGCTCGCCGATTTCGGCACCCGCCGCCGCCACAGCTTCCTGTGGCAGGACTGGTGCGTGCAGGCGATGATGGAGGGGCTGGGGCCCAAGTTCATCGGCACCTCCAACTGCCTGATCGCCATGCGCCGCGATATCGAGGCCATCGGCACCAATGCCCATGAACTCCCCATGGTGCAGGCGGCGCTGGCCGATACCGACGCAGACCTGTTGCAGGCCCCCTACCGGGTTCTGGCCGACTGGCATGAAGAGCATGAGGGCAACCTGCGCATCATCCTGCCCGACACCTATGGCACCGAGGGCTTCCTGCGCCGCGCGCCCGACTGGCTGGCGGGCTGGACCGGGATCCGCATCGACTCTGGCGATCCGGCGGGCGGTGCGGAAACCGCAATCGCCTGGTGGAAAGCGCGCGGCGAGGATCCCACGCGCAAGCTGGTCATCTTCTCCGACGGGCTCGATGTCGAGAAGATGGAAGAGCTTCAGGCGCAATTCGCCGGCCGCGTCCGCGTCAGCTTTGGCTGGGGCACGCTGATGACCAATGATTTCCGCGGCCTCGTGCCCGGCGACGCGCTGGCGCCGTTCAGCCTTGTGTGCAAGGCGGTCAGCGTCAACGGCCGGCCCACGGTCAAGCTGTCGGACAACCCCAACAAGGCGATGGGCCCGGCGGCGGAGGTCGCGCGCTACAAGCGGGTGTTCGGTGTCGGCGATCAGGCGGCCATGGACGTCGTGGTCTGAGGGCTACCCGGCAAGCGAGCTCAGCGATCACGTAGCCAGCCCCCGCAGCACCAGGAACACCGTCGCCGCCAGCGCCCCCGCGGCGGGCACCGTCACCACCCAGGCCGCTACCACCGTCACCACATGCGACCGGCGCACCAGCTTGCGGCGCCGGCGCTCCTCGGGCGGGATCGCTCCGCCTGTGGCCGGGCTGCGGTCTTGCCGCGCGTTGGCCCATTCGCGGTAGAACCCCACCCCGAACACCGCGCCCACGGCGGTATGGGTGGTGCTGACCGGCAGCCCCAGCCAGGAGGCCACGATCACCGTCACCGCCGCCGCCAGCGCCACGCAATAGGCGCGCACCTCGTTCAGCCGGGTGATTTCAGACCCGACAAGCCGGATCAGCTTCGGCCCGAACAGGATCAGCCCGACCGAGATGCCGATGGCGCCGATGCCCATCACCCAGACCGGGATCCGCACCGCGGTGGCCACATCGCCCGAACTCGCCGTCTTCACGATGGCGGCCAGCGGCCCCACCACATTCGCCACGTCATTGGCCCCATGCGCGAAGGACAGCAGCGCCGCCGACAGCACCAGCGGCAGCGCGAACAGGCGGCGCAGCGACCGGCGTCGGTTCGCCATCCCGGCGGCCTGCTGGCGCACCAGCGGCCCGGCGCCCGCCCATCCGGCCAGCCCCGCCAGCATGCCGAAAGCCGCCGCGGCGCGCGGATCGACCACCCAGACATGGCTCAGCGCCTGCATCGCCAGATAGGTGCCGAAGGTGCCCGCCATCACCCCGATCAGCACCGGCACCCACCGCCGCGCGGCGGCAAGAACGTCCGGGGCATCCATGATCCGCGCCTTGATGAATGCGAGGATCAGCGCCGCAAGCAGCCCGGCCAGCAGCGGCGAGATCATCCAGCTGGCGGCAATCGCCCCCAGCTGCGGCCAGTTCACCGCCGCAAACCCCGCCGCAGCGACGCCCGCCCCGGCGACACCCCCCACCACCGAATGCGTGGTCGACACCGGCGCCCCCAGCAGCGTGGCCAGGTTGATCCACACCGCCGCCGCGACCAGCGCCGCCATCATCAGCCAGACGAACACCTGCGGATCGGCCACCGCGCCTGGCGCCACGATCCCGGCCGAGATCGTTGCCACCACCTCGCCGCCCGCCAGCACGGCGCCCAAAGTCTCGAACACAGCGGCGATGGCCAGCGCCCATCCCATGCTCAGCGCCTTCGACCCCACTGCCGGGCCCATATTGTTGGCCACGTCATTGGCGCCGATGTTCAGCGCCATATAGGCGCCCACCGCCGCCGCCGCGACGACCACCAGCCCGGAATGCGACACCCCCGTCACCAGCGCCGCCACCACCATCGCCAGCACGATGAACACGAGCGCCAGCCCCGGTGCCACCAGCGGGCGCGCGATGAACAGCGCAGCTTCCTCCAGCGCACCGATGCGGTCCAGATCCTTGTCGAGGGTTTTCCAGTCCGTCATGGAGGGGTCGCGGGGGTAAGGGGAGCGTTCAATCGGTCATCCGTCGCAAATACAATCCCGGCGGTTATGTCGCCCCGCCTTCAGACACAACCGCCAGGCGCCCCGGAAGTTCAGCCAGCAGCGCCGAAAGTTCGGGCTCCTTCACCATCCCCGCCGCCTTGGCCGGCGTCACCCAGGCCAGTTTGCGCTGCCCTTCCTCGGGATAGCCCTTCTCCATCCGCCGCACCCGCACCGGGTACACCGCCACCTTCACCCGCCGCGCCAGCCCGGTGCGGCCCCGCTTGCGGTAGCCGTAATGCCCCACCGGGTCATGCGCGACGGCGCCGTTCACCCCCGCCTCTTCCCAGGCCTCGCGCAGCGCCGCGCCGCCGAGGCTGCGCCCGCGCATCGGCCAGCCCTTGGGCAGCACCCATCGCCCGGTGTCGAGGCTGGTGATCAGCAGCATCTCCTGCGCGCCGCGCTTCTCGCGCAGGCACAGCGCCGCCACCTGCAGCCGCGGCGGCCGCCGGCCCATCAGGGCGGCGACGCCCGCCAGCAGGGTAAGAGCCAGCCCGCGCTTCACAGCCCCGGCTCCCAGGGCGCCGTCCCGTCCAGCACATGCAGCGCCATCCTGACGGCACGCCCGGCATAGAACCGTTGCCGCGCATCCTGCGGCCCCGCACGGCTGGCGATCCACCCGGCCGAGGCGCAGCAGCGCAGCATCACGAACAGCGCCAGCCGCCCCGGAGCCAGCGGCCGCCGGGCGCTGTAGCCCGCGACCAGAGCCGCCGCCAGATCCGGCAGCGCCGGTTCCTCAAGGCTCTGCACCAGCGCGGTCGCAAGGTCGTAATGCCGGAAGCCAAAGCCGGAATCGTCGAAGTCGATCAGCGCCAGCGCGCCCTCATGGCACAGCACATTCTCGCGCAGCACATCGGCATGGATCAGCCCGAAGTCGGCGCCCTCGGCCCGAAGCGCGCCAAGCGCCCCGCGAGCCGCGTCCCGCGCCTCCAGCATCAGCGCCCGCTCCTCCGGCGCGAAAGCCGGGCTCTCCCAGAACCGCCCCCAGAGCGGCGCCTCGCCCAGAAACCCGTCCTCATCCCAGCTCGGCCGTGCGAACCCCACCGGCAGCTCCAGCGCATCCGTCGCGCTGTGCATCCGCGCGATCAGCCCGCCCAGATCGCGCATCCGCCCTGCCTGCTCGGCCGCGCTTCCGGCCAGCGGCAACTCGGCGGAACCAAGCGGCGCACCCTCCAACCAGCCCACGCAAGACACGCAGCGCCCGTCCAGCGCCCCCACCAGCGCGCCCGACAGGGCCGGCACCGGCGCGGGCACGCGCAGCCCCGCCGCCGCCAGCCCCTGCATCCACAGCAGTTCGCTCTCGATCCCCGCCACGGTCTGATAGCCCGGCCGGTGCAGCCGCAACGCCGCGCGGCGGCCCTGCGCCAGCCGAACCTCAAACACGATGTTCTCACGGTTCTTCACCAGCCGCGGGGCCTCCCCGCCGCCCCACAGCGCCAGCGCCCGGCCCGCCAGTTCCTGCGCCTCGGCATCGGTCATGCGATACTGTCCATCCCGGCCAGAACCTCGGCCAGCGTGCCGATCGCCAGATCGGCATTCTCGCGGCTGAACGGCATCGGCGGGCGCAGCTTCAGGATATGCTGCTGCCGCCCGACCCGGCCCAGCAACACGCCCCGCTCGCGCATCCGTTCCACCACCTGCCCGCAGAATTCGGGCGCCGGACGGCCGCCCTTGGCAAACTCCACCGCGAAGAAGAGGCCAAGGCCCCGCACGTCATGGATCAGCGGATGCCGCAGCCCCTGCATCAGCCCCAGCGTATAGGCCCCCACGTCGCGCGCGTTCTGCACCAGCCCCTCGTCCTCGATCACCTCCAGCACCGCCAGCGCCGCCGCACAGCTGACAGGATTGCCGCCGAAGGTGTTGAAATAGCCAAAGGCGTTGCGGAAGGCCGCCATCACATCAGGCCGGGTGACGACCGCGGCGACGGGATGGCCATTGCCCATCGGCTTGCCCATCGTCACCACATCGGGCGCAAATCCCAGCCACTCATGCCCCCAGAAATGGCTGCCGGTGCGGCCAAAGCCGGGCTGCACCTCGTCGCACAGGATCAGCCCGCCCGCGCGGCGCACCACCTCCACCGTCGGGCCAAGGAAACCCGGCCCCACATCCGGCATCCCCTCATTGGCAAAGACCGGGCAGAGCATCAGCCCGGCAAAGCCATGCCCCGCCGCCTGCAACTCTTCGATGGCGCGGGCGACGTTGGCGGCAAAGGACGCAGGCTGCGCCTCGGCGCTCCCCCCCAGCGGCAACAGCCCGTCCGGCGCGGGCACCCGCCGCACATGGCTGGGGTAGCCGCCAATCGGCGGGCGGCGGGTGGACAGGTGGCTGACCGCGGCGGTGTTGCCGTGATAGGTGTTGTCGGTGGCGATGACACCCGTGTGCCCCGTTACCGCCTGCGCCATGCGCAGCGCGATGTCATTCGCCTCGGACCCGGTGCAGACCATGATGATCTGCTGCAGGTCATGGCCCAGCTTGGTCACCAGCCGTTCGCCATACTCAAGGATGCCCTCATGCAGATAGCGGGTATGGGTGTTCAGCACTGCCGCCTGCCGGGCAATCGCCTCCACCACCTTGGGATGGCAATGGCCCACATGCGGCACGTTGTTGTAGCAATCGAGATAGCGCCGGCCCTGCGCATCCCACAGCCAGACGCCTTCGCCGCGGACCACATGCACGGGGTCGTCATAGAAGGTCGGCACATTCGGCCCCAGCAGGCGCGCACGCCTCGTCATCAGGTCAGTCCGTGTCATCGATCTTCCCCCTCAGCGACTTCACCTCGCCGCGCACCGCCTTGGCAGTCAGCCGCCGGCGCTGGCTTCCCAGCGTGGGCTTGGTCGCAATCCGGCGCTTGGGCGCGACCAGCGCCTGCCGGATCAACTCAACCAGCCGCTCGCGCGCCAGTTCCCGGTTGCGGGCCTGACTGCGCGTCTCCTCGGCGCGGATCACGATGGCACCGTCCGTGGTCCAGCGCCGCCCTGCCAGCCGCTTCAGCCGCGTCTTGACCGGGCCGGGCAGATGCGGGCTGCGTTCCGCCTCGAAGCGCAGCTCCACTGCCGTCTCGACTTTGTTCACATTCTGCCCCCCCGGCCCCTGCGAGCGAGTGAAGGACTCGGACAGCTCCCAGTCGGCCAGGGCAATGGTGTCGGTGATGCGCAGCATGGCCGCAAGCTAACGGGTTTTGTGCGGAAGGGAAGGCGTGAAGCTGCGGTGAAGCGGCCCCGGAACATTCCGCCCTACTGGCGGTTTCCCCCGGCAGCCCCTTCCCCCGGAGTTGCCGCCATGCCCCAGCCCCTGCCTCCGACCTACCGTCCGCGCCGCCCCGCCGCCGAGGGCCCCGACCCGCTGCGGATCATCCTCTGCCCGCTGGTGATGCTCTGCGCGGGGGGCGCCTATGCCGCGGCGGCAATGTCGCTGGGGCATTACGGCCTCGGCCCCTTCGCGCTGGCCGCCATCGTGGCGATCACCGCGCTGGACCTCGTGCCCGGAATTGCCGCCAAGATGAACCCGGCCCCGGCGCGCCGCTGACCGCAGATCGTATGTATGGCGTATGTATAGGAACCATATGGTTTCCATATGGCCCGCCCGCCCTCCAAGTCGCCCGCGGAACCCCGGCGCCAGCCTGCGCGTTTCCCTCCATCGCGCGAACACCTTTCCGCAACCCCTTATCTGCAAGGAGAATGCCCATGCTTCCCCCTCTGCGAACCTTCCTCGTCACCCTCTGGGTCGCCTGCGTCGGCGGCGTCGTCGTCATCGCCGGCCTCAGCCTCGGCTGGGTCGGCTGGAGCCCCTTCGTCCTCGGTGCCGCCCTCGGCGTGATCATCGGCGTTCCTGCTGGAATCTGGAACGCGCGCTATATCAAGCGCAAGGACCCGGACTGGCCGCCGCGCCGTGCGTGACGGGCGTGAACAGCAAAACGGGCGGTCCTTGCGGGCCGCCCGTTTTACATTGAATGCCAAGGGGTTGTGAGGAGCCCGAAGCTTACATCTGCGCCTGGGTCTGCCGCGCTTCCGACGCGATGGCTTCGCCAGTATTCTCGATATCTTGGCCGGCACCCTGGATGGTTTCGCAGGCGGCAAGGCTGGCAAGCGCCAGGAAGGCAAAAGCAAAGCGGGTCATTCCGGTCTCCTGTAAATCATGATCTGCCGCCCAACGCCCCCGGGGCCGCGCCGGTTCCCGGCAAATGCCGCATTTGCAAAAGAAAGTTGAACAGGGTCCGGGATGCGGCGCGTGTTAAGAAGACTTTAACCTCGTTGCGGCACGCTCGGCCCATGCGCCCGATTGTCCTCCTCTGTGTCCTCCTTGCCGCCTGCGCCTCTCCCGCGCCGCAGTTCTTTGGCGCGGAGCGGCATGACATCACCCTCTCGGGCATCGATTTCGTGGTGTTCCACAAGGAGGACCGGGCCGAGGTGATCCGGCTGGGATATCTTTCACGGCGCGCCCGGGCGCCGGTTCCGGCGCTGATGATAGAGGCTGCAGAGCGGACGACCGGCTGCCGCGTGATCCCAGGCAGCGCGGTCACCGGCCTGCCGGGCGATACCGGCGAGGTGCGGCTGGAGCTGGATTGCTGAGGCGGTGCCCTTGGCTGGCGGGGTCGGGGGGCTGTCTGCCCCCCGCGGCCTGCGGCCTCCCCCCGAGGATATTTTTCCAGCAAGAAGGGTGTGGGGCTTTGGCCGATACGGGTGTTCTGGCGCGAGGGCGCCGGGTCTATCAGGGCGGGCAGTCCTTGGCAGGACTTGAAGGGTCATGGCGCGGGCCGTGAGATCTTCAAGAAATTGATTTAAATTAGAAAAAAGGCGGCCCGGGCGGGGCCGCCTCTCTACCGTTTGTCGAAGCTTCGGATCAGAAGCGGTAGTTCAGACCCGCGCGCACGGCGTGGATTTCGTGGTCCACATCGGCGCTCGGGCCAGCGCCGTCGGCTTTGAAGCGGCCTTCGAGGTTGGTGTAGAGGTATTCGCCCTTGGCCGACCATTTGTCGTTGATCGCATATTCGGCGCCGACGCCGGCCGAGTAGCCGGTCATGGTGTTGTCGTCGTCATAGAGCGTGGCACCGGCCGACTCAAAGGCATAATCCGCTTTCGCCGCGGCGATACCGGCGGTGGCATAGGGCATCCAGCGGCCCATGTCATAACCGACGCGGCCGCGCAGGGTGGCCATCGAGCTGACATCGACATCGTATTCATCGGTCGAGGCGTCGAAGGTGCCCTTGTCGCTCAGGTCGGTCGCGGCGATGTCGGCCTCGACACCGTAGACCCAGTTGCCCGACTGGAAGTTGTAACCGCCGGTGAGGCCGGCAAGGCCGCCCTTCGGGTTCGGCTGGTCATCGGGCGAGACGCCGAGATCGTCGGTGATGTCGACGGTATCGTCGGCGTAGCCAAGGACCACACCAGTATAGCCGCCGGCCCAGTTGGGCGTGGCGACGATTGGCGCGGGGGCGTAGACGGGCGCGGCTTCATAGACCGGCTCGGTCAGGCCACCGGCCAGGGCGGGAAGGGCCAGGGTGGTGCCGATGGCGGCGAGAAGGGGAAGCGAATACTTGGAAAGGGTCATGACTGTCTCCGGTTCGTTTTTTTCTGCGCCGGGGCCGCAATGTTCGCGCAGTCGCCGACGTCGGGGCACTAACGTCCGGTTGCAGGCGGGGTTCCAGCGCATTCGGCCCGCGCGAGGCGGCCGCAGGGCGCCATGCGCGGCATCTTGCAGTCTGCGCTCACGCGCGCCGACAGGAGTGAAACAAACTGGTCAGTTCACTTTTAGTTGGCTTGACGGGTTTGGGCCCCGACTCAGCCGATTGCGTAGTCCACGAGCGTCGCGTGCCACCCCTCGGCCCGCTTCTGCCAGAACAGGTTCTTGAGCGCGGTGGAGATCGGTCCCGGCGCGTCATTGCTCATGCGCCGGCCGTCGATCCGGGCGGCGGGCATGATCCCGCCCGCAGTGGTGCAGCCGAAGATCTCGTCCGCCGCGCGGAACTCGTCCGCCGGGATATCGCGCACCTCCAGCGCCAGGCCAAGCTCGGCGCACAGCTCCATCACCGAGGCGCGGGTGATCCCGTCCAGCGCGCCGGTGGCGGGGGTGGCCACCCGCCCGCCGGTCACGCAGAAGACGTTGAAGCCCGGACCCTCGGTCACGTTGCCGGCACCGTCCAGCAGCACCGCGAAATCGGCCCCGGCATCCAGCGCCTCGAACTGGCCCTCGGTCAGGTCGCCCCAATGGAAGTTCTTCACCCGCGGATCGAAGCTTTCGGGGGGGATTCGGCGCACGCGTGGGATCATCAGGTGCATCCCGCGCTCGATCATCTCGGGGCTGGCGACCCAGACCCAAGGGACCGCGTAGCACATGATGTAGCTCGGGGCGTAGGCGGGGTGGCGCGGCGCGCCCGGGGGCGGGCTGGCGCGCAGGCAATCCATCGCCACATAGGCATCGCGCAGGCCCGACAGCGCCACCACACGGTGGAGGATGGCGCGGATCTCGTCATCGCTCTCGGGCGGCGCCATCCGCAGGCGGGTCATCGAGGCGCGGAACCGGCTGAGGTGATCCTCCAGCCGGAAGAAGGCGCCGTCCCGGACCCCGACCACGTCATAGGTCACGTCCGACCGGCGATAGCCCCAATGGGTCACCGGGATCTTCGCTTCCTCCAGCGGCAGGAAGTCGCCGTTGAGGTACGCCGCGCCTTTGGACATGTCGGTCATGCGGGCTCTCCGGTGATCGGTTCTCCGGTACGGGGCGCACCGCCCTCGAAATGGTTGGGGCGGCGATAGTCGCAGGGGGCTTCCTGCATCTCGAGGTGCAGGCGGGCGCCGTCATAGGGATGGGCGCGGGCGAGGTCTTCGTTGAACTCGATGCCGAGGCCGGGGCCGGTGGGGGCGGTGACATAGCCATCCTCCCACTGCAGGCGGTTGCCGGTCAGCGCCATGTGGAAGGCGCCGCCGGTCTCGATGGTCTCGACCATCAGAAGGTTGGGGATCGAGGCCCCCAGATGCAGGTTGGCGGCCCATTCGACCGGCCCGGCGTAAAGGTGCGGGGCCAGCTGCGCGGTGAAGACCTCGGCGATGGCGGCGATCTTCTTGCCCTCCCAGATGCCGCCCGCCCGGCCAAGCGCGGGCTGCAGGATGCGGGCGGCGCCAGCGCGCAGCACGGCGGCAAACTCGCCCTTGGTGGTCAGCCGCTCGCCGGTGGCAATCGGCACACGCACCGCGCGGGCGACCTCGGCCAGATCCAGCGTCGCATCCGGCGGGATCGGTTCTTCATACCAGAGCGGCTTGTAGGCTTCGATGGCTTGCCCCATGCGGATGGCGCCGGCCACGCTGAACTGGCCGTGGGTGCCGAACAGAAGGTCGGCGCGGTCGCCGACTGCCTGCCGGATCTTGGCGCAGAACTCGGCAGAGCGGGTGATGTCGGAAAACGCCGGCTCATGCCCGCCGCGGATCGTGTAGGGGCCGGCGGGGTCGAACTTCACGGCGGTGAAGCCCTGCGCGACGGCCCGCGCGGCGGCCTCGGCTGTGGCGTCGGCATCCACCCAGAAGCTGGTGGGGTCATCGTCCGGGCCGGGATAGAGGTAGGTATAGCTGCGCAGCCGCGGGTTCACGCAGCCGCCCAGAAGCGCCCAGACCGGGCGGTTTCGCGCCTTGCCGAGGATGTCCCAGCAGGCGATCTCCAGCCCCGAGAACGCCCCGATTACGGTGGGGTCGGGCCGCTGGGTGAAGCCCGAGGAATAGGCGCGGCGGAACATCAACTCGACATCCTCGGGGGAGGATCCCTGCATGTGCCGCGCGAACACATCCTCGATCACCGCGACCATCGCCTTAGGGCCAACGGTCGAGGCGTAGCACTCGCCATAACCGGTGATGCCGTCATCAGTGGTGATCTTCGGGAAGATCCAGTAGCGCCCGCCCCAGCCGGGGGCGGGGGGGGCCACGACGAAGATCTCGAGGTCCTTGAGCTTCATGGGCAGGCTCCTTGTGGCTGGCGGCCGGGGGCTTTGCGCCCCCGGACCCCCGCAGGATATTTGGACCAAAACGAAGGGAGGGCGGTCCTTCGGGAGGATTCTAGGCGTCAGGCGGGGACGGGGTCGCGCGGGCGGGCGACAAGCAGGATCACGCAAACGACCATCAGCACGGCTGACAGCAGGAAGGGCGCGCCGGGGGCGTAGATCTCGGCTTCGGGCCGGGTGAAGAGGCCGAAGGTGGCGGTCATGATCAGCGGCGAGGTGATCATCGCCACCGCACTGATACTGGCGAGCACGCCCTGCAGCTCGCCCTGCTGGTCGGCGGGGGCGGCGCGCGACATGGTCGCCTGCAGCGCCGGCATCACGATGCCGCCAAGCGCCGCCACCGGGGTGAATATCAGCGCCAGCAGGCCCGAGGTGACGAAGCCGTAGAAGGCGAAGGTGACCAGCTCTGCCACCATCCCCCAGATCACGGCGCCCCTGTCGCCAAACTTTCGGATCGCCGGGCCGACCAGCAGCGCCTGCACCAGCGCCATGCACAGGCCAAAGGCGGCGAGCGAGAGGCCGATCATCCAACTGTCCCAGCCGAAGCGGGCCTTGCCGAAGAAGGACCAGATCACCGGGTAGACATGGAAGGCGACCGAATAGACGAAGAGCACCAGCAGCATCCGCTGCAGCCCCGGCAGCTTGCCGATGGCACGGAAGGCGGCGAGCGGGTTGGCCCGCGCCCAGGAGAAGGGGCGGCGGATCGCGTCGGTCACGGTTTCGGGCAGCACGAACCAGCCGAGGGTGAGGTTCGCCGCCGCCATCGCTGCTGCCGCATAGAAGGGCGCGCGGATGTCGATGCTGGCCAGCAGCCCGCCGATCAGCGGCCCGGCGACGAAGCCCACGCCGAAGGCGGCGCCGATCAGGCCGAAGTTCTTGGCCCGCTCGTCCGGGGCCGAGATGTCCGCGATATAGGCCCCCGCCGCGGCATGGGTCGCCGCTGTGATCCCGGCGATGACGCGCCCCAGCAGCAGCAGCCAGACGGTGTGGGCGACCGACATCAGCAGGTAATCCGCCGTCATCACCGCCAGCGCCGACAGCAGCACCGGGCGGCGGCCATAGCGGTCGGACAGGTTGCCGACGATGGGGCCGAAGACGAACTGCATCGCCGCATAGGCGGTGGCCAGCACCCCGCCCCAGAGCGCGGCATTGGCGACGGTGCCGCCCGTCACCTCCTCCAGAAGGTCGGGCATCACCGGGAAGATCAGGCCGACGCCGATGGAATCGATGGCGACGGTCAGCAGGATGAAGGTCAGGGCGAGGCGCGATTTCATGGCAGGCATGGCAGGCATGGCAGGCTCCGGGGGCTCGGCGCCCTGGGGCGGGCCACGCGCGAGGTAGAGCCGGTTTGCGGGGCAAGGTCAAAGGGGATGCGGCAGGATGCCGGGGCGGCGCGGCAGATCGCCGGGGATCAGAGGATTGCGAGATCCGCCAGCAGCCGCGCCAGCCGGTCGGGGGCGCTGATCTGCGGGAAATGGCCGGTGGGGAGCGGCAGCACCGGATCGCAGGGGCTGGCGGCGATCATGTCCCGTTGCAGGGCGGGTGTGATGGTGCGGTCCTCCTCGCACAGGATATAGGCGCGGGGGAGGCGTCCGAAATTGCCGGGCGTCAGCTGGATGCGGTCGGTCTGCGGGCGGTTCGGCTGCGGGCCGATTGCCGCGGCGAGGGCCGCTTGCGCCGCGGGGTCTGCGTCCTGCGCCAGCAGTGGCAGGGCGGTGCCAGCGTCCAGCAGCGTGGTGCCGGGCTGCGGGCCGGGGCGGACGGCGGGGCGGATGGTGGGCGGCTGGCGCTTCATCAGGTCGAGGAGGCTCTCGCCATCCCGCGGCAGGAAGGCGCAGACATAGACCAGCCGCGCGACATGGTCTGGGGCAAGCTCGGCGGCGGCGGAGATGGCGATGCCGCCCATCGAATGGCCGACCAGGAGGGCGGGGGGGCCGGCGCGCAGGATGTCGGCGATCCGGGTGGCGTAGTCGGCCAGCGTCACGGTGGAGGGATCGGCGGGGTCGTCGCCATGGCCGGGCAGGTCGGGAGTGGTGACGGTGTGGCCAAGGGCGGCGAGGCGGGCGGGCAGCTCGCCCCAGGTGCTGGCGCGGCTCCAGGCGCCGTGGACGAGGATGATGCGGGCGGGCTCGGATGTGGTTTCAGGCATGGGCGATCTCCTCCAGGAACCGGGCCAGCAGCGCTGCCCATTCCGCCGGCTTGTCCACGGGCGGCACATGCCCTGCGCCGCGGATCAGCGCGAAGCGGGCGCCGCGGATCAGGCCTGCCGTCTCGCGCACAAGGTCGGGCGGGGTCGAGCCGTCCTCGGTCCCGGCGATCACCAGCGTCGGCAGGGTCAGGCCCGAGGTCGGGGTGATGAAATCGGTCCCGGCGATGGCGGCGCAGGCCCCGGCATAGCCCTCGATGGGCGTGGCGCGAAGGCGGCCTTGCCAGAGTAGCGCCTCGGGGCTGGTGCGGAAGCGGGGCGGGAACCAGCGGGCGACTTGGGCCTCTGCCAGCGCATCCAGACCATTGGCGCGAACCGCGGCGATCCGATCCTGCCAGATCGCTTGCGTGGCGATCTTGACCGCGGTGTTCGACAGCACCATCCCGCGCACCAGATCCAGCCGTTTGACCGCCAGCCCCTGCGCGACCAGCCCGCCGATCGACAGGCCGGCGAAGACCGCATCCTTCGCGCCGATGCTGTCCATCAGCCGCTCGGCATCGCGGATCAGCGCGCCCATCGCATAGGGGGCGGGCGGCACGCTGCTGGCGCCGTGGCCGCGCAGGTCGTAGCGGATCAGCCGCAGCGCGGGGGGTAGCAGCGGGATCACCGCATCCCAGAGCCGCAGATCGGTGCCAAGCGCATGGGCAAACACCACCGGCGCGCCAGCAGGGTCGCCATCCTCGCGCCAGTTGATCTGCACGTCGCCCAGATCGCAGATCGGCATGTGTGGCTCCCGGCTTCACACCGCGGATCGCGGCGGATGTTGCAAAATGTGGAAGTGACTGTGCTTCCTCAGCCCTCTTTCACCGCACGATGCCGGAAATTCAACACCGCTGCGCTCAGTCCCCCGTCCCGAACCGCGCCAGCGCCTCGCTGAACATCGCGCCATCCACGTTCCCGCCCGAGGCGATGCAGATCACCGCGTCGCCCTCGATCTGGTCCTTTCGGAACAGGGCGGCGGCGAGGGCCACCGCGCCGCCCGGTTCCAGCACGATCTTCAGCCGCGAGAAGGCCACCGCCATCGCCCGCAGCGCCTCGTCATCGCTGACCACCAGTCCGGGGCCGCAAAGCCGTTGCAGGATCGGGAAGGTCAACATCCCGGGCTCGGGGGTGACGATGGCGTCGCAAATCGAGCCCGACAGCGCCGCGTTACGGCGGATCGCCCCTGCGGCCAGCGAGCGGGCGGTGTCGTCAAAGCCCACCGGTTCCGCCGGCCGGGCGCGCAGCCCCGGCGCCCGCGCCTCCAGCGCCAGTGCAACCCCGGCGGTCAGCCCGCCGCCGCCGCAGCAGGTCAGCACATCGGCGTGGGTCACGCCCGCTTCGGCCGCCTGCTCGGCAATCTCCAGCCCGCAGGTGCCTTGCCCGGCGATCACTTCGGCATCGTCATAGGGGCGGATCAGCGTCAGCCCGCGTTCCGCCGCCAGAGCCGCGCCGATGGCGTCACGGTCCTCGGTCGCGCGGTCATAGAGCACCACCTCGGCCCCCAGCGTGCGGGTGTTGTCGATCTTCAGCCGCGGCGCATCGGCGGGCATCACGATTACCGCCGGCGCGCCGAAGGCCTGCGCCGCCGCCGCCACACCCTGCGCATGGTTGCCCGAGGAATAGGCGATCACGCCGCGCGCCCGCGCCTCGGGCGTCAGTGCCGACAGCGCCGACCAGCCGCCGCGGGCCTTGAAGGAGCCGGTGTGCTGCAGGCATTCGGCCTTGATCAGCACCCGCCGCCCGGCCAGCGCATCGACGAAGGGCGAGGAGAGCAGCGGCGTGCGGCGGATATGCCCCGCCATCCGCGCGGCGGCGGCCTCGATATGGGCAATGTCGGTCATGTGGGGGAGCTTTCGGGCAGGGGAGGGAGGGCGTCAAGAAAATCGCGGATCAGCGCCAGCGCATTGGGTTCGTCGAGGAAGGGCACATGGCCCCGATCTGCGATCTCGGCTACCATCATCACCGGATGGCGGCGGCGCATTTCAGCCAGCGTCTCGGCCGAGAGGATGTCGGAATTCGCGCCGCGGATCACCGCCAGCGGGAAACGCTTCAGCGCATCGAAGAACACCCACATGTCCTGCAGCGCGCCGGTCGCGGCCTGCGCCAGCAGCGCCTTGTGCAGGGCCGGGTCATAGCGCAGGGCGAGGCCGCCTTCCGGCCGCTCTTCGAACCAATGCGCCACTTGTCGGCGCCAGACCTCCTGCGACACGCCCGGAAATTCGTCAGCCGTGTGCTGCACCATCGCCTCGGCCATCGCATCGAGGTCCGGATAGGGCGGGGTCTTGCCGACATAATCCATGATCCGCGCCAGCCCACCATCGCCGACCACTGGCCCGATATCGTTGAGGATCACCCCCGTCAGCCGCTGCGGGAACCCCGCCGCCAGCCCCATCGCGATCAGCCCTCCGCGCGAGGTGCCCAGGATCGCCACCTTCGACAGCCCTAGATGGTCCAGCAGCTCCACAACGTCATGCGCCTCGCGCAGCAGGTTGTAATTGTTGAAGTCCGGGTCGTAATCCGAATGGCCGCGGCCGCGGTAGTCCATGCGGATCAGGCGGCAGCGCCCCGCCAGCGGCTCCAGCAGCGTCTCGAAGTCGTCCATGTTGCGGGTCAGGCCCGGCAGGCACAGCAAGGGCAGGCCGGTGCCGCGGTCGTCATAAGCAAGGCGCAGCCCGTCGGAGGTAGTGAAATGCGAAAGGGTCATGGCAGCTCCAGCAGGGTGGGCAGGCCGGTCAGGTCCGGTAGCATGTGGTCGGGACGGCTTGGCAGTCGGTCTTGCGGAAGTCCTGCACGGTTTACCCAGACCGTGGTGAAGCCAAAGCTACCAGCCCCAGCCACGTCCCAGCCGTTGGAGGAGATGAACAGCACATCGGCCGGGGTGCAACCGAAGCGGGCCGTCGCCAGCGCATAGACGCGGGGATCGGGCTTGAAGATTTGCGCCGCCTCGACCGACAGGCAGTCGTCCAGCAGTTCGCCGATCCCGGCATGGCCGACCGCCCCGGCCAGCATCGCGGGCGAGCCGTTCGACAGAATCGCGGTGGCGAGGCCGCGGGCCTTCAGCGCGGCCAGCATCTCCTTCACCTCGGGATAGGCGTCGAGCTGGTCATAGAGTGCCATCAGCCGGCCATGCAGATCGCGGGCCAGCCCCGCCGCCTCCAGCGCCCAGTCGAGCGCCTCGGCGGTCACGGTACGAAAATCGGCGTGGCGGCCCATCAGGCTGCGCAGCCAGGTGTATTCCAGCTGCTTGCGGCGCCAGTCCTCGGCGAGGCGTGGCCAATGCTGCGCGAGGGTCTCGCCCCCCGGTTCCTGCGCGGCCCGGCGGGCGGCGGCGGCCACGTCGAACAGCGTGCCATAGGCATCGAACACACAGGTCTTGATCGGCATCGGGGATCCTCCGGCCGGCAGACTGGCACAGGGCTGCGGCAGGGGAAAGGGGGCGGCGCTGCGGTATCGACGCTTGGCCCGGACCCTGGCGCGTGCTTAGCTTTCCTCGCAGGCCTACCCACGGGAGCGATCCGATGACCACCGAACTCGACCAGTTGCGCAGCCGCATTACCGAGCTGCGCGAGGCCCTGGAGGCGGGCATCGAAGAGCGCCGGGCGATCTGGCGCTACCGGATCGAACATGGCCGCGCGGTGTTCGAGGCCGGCGCGCGTGAGCGTCACCGGGAGATGCGCGAGGGGCTGGCGGGCTACCTCGCCCGGGCGCGGCTGTCCGTGGTGATCACCGCCCCGTTCATCTATGCGTTGATCGTTCCCTTCGCCCTGCTGGACCTGTTCGTGAGCGTCTATCAGGCGGTGTGCTTTCCGGTCTACGGCATCCAGAAGGTGCGCCGGGCTGATCACATCATCATCGACCGGCATATGCTGGGCTATCTCAATGGGCTGCAGAAGCTGAACTGCCTCTATTGCGGCTATGCCAACGGGCTGATCTCTTATGTGCGCGAGATCTCGGGGCGGACCGAGGCGCATTGGTGCCCGATCAAGCACGCCCGCCACGCCAGCGATCCGCACCCGCATTACGACAATTTCTGCGATTTCGGCGATGCTGAGGGGTTCAGGGCCGAGATGGATCGCCGCCGGGCGAAGGAGCGTGGGGCCAGTTAGGCCATCGCCTCGGGCAGGATCACCTCGGTCAGCAGCCGCTTCAGCGCGCCGGCATGGCCTTCGCTGCGGGCGGGTTGGGTTTCATCCGAGGTGACGGCGACGGTCAACTCGTGGTCCGGCATCACATAGATCATCTGGCCGCCATAGCCGCGCGCATAGGCGACGCGGGCGCCCGCCGCTTCGAACAGGAACCAGCCATAGCCATAGTCGTCACCCGAGAAGGCCGAGCGGGTGCGGGGCTGCCATGAGGCGGCGACCCAATCCTCGGGCACCAGCCGGCCTTCCGGGCCCACGCCACCCGTGCGGTACGCCTCGCCAAAGGCCAGCATCGCCCGCGGTGACAGCGCCATGTTGTTGCCGCCCATGTAGCGCCCCTGCGGATCGCGCGTCCAGGCGTCGATGCGCACCCCCAGCGGCTCTCCCAGATGCCGCCGCGCCAGCGTCAGCAGGCTGTCGCCCGTCACCTCGGAGAGCAGCGCGCCGAGGATATGATAGCTGCCGGTGGAATAGAGCATCCCCTCGCCCGGCCGCCCGACCATCGGCCGCGCCAGCGCGTCGGCCACCCAGTTGCGGCTGCTGACCCAGGCGCCGTAATTGCCGCCCGAGGTGCGCTCCAGCCCGGTCTGCATGGTCAGCAGGTCCGCCACCGTCAGGGCCGCCACACGCGGATCGGCACCGTTCGGGATCAGGCCGGGCGCCAGATCGCCGAGCCTCGCATCCGGGCCGGGGATCGCGCCGGTTCCGATCACGGAGCCGGTCAGCGAGGCGACGAGGGTTTTCGAGACGGATTTGACGTTGACGGCGCGGTCGGGGGAGGGGCCGCGGATCGCCTCGGCCAGCACGGTCTGCCCGCCTTGAGCGATGCAGAGGCTGTGGAGCTGGTCCAGTTCGCGCGCGGCGGCAAGGCTGCGGGCGAAGCGCGAGGCGGGCTGCGCGTGCAGGGCCGGAGCGGCCAGCAGCGCGGCGGCGGAGAACGCGAAGGCGCGGCGGGAGAGGAGGGATGTGTTCATGCGCCAGAGGTAAAGCGCGTGTCCTGCGCCGCCAGTCGGCTGACGGAAAGGTGAACCCCCGTCAGCCCTTACGCGCTACAGATGCTCCGACTGCGGCATCCCCAGCACATGGTAGCCGCTATCCACCAGAATGATCTCGCCAGTGGTGCACGCGCCATAGTCCGAGGCCAGATAGACCGCCGTGCCGCCGATCGCCTCCAGTGTCGCATTGCTGCGCAGGGGGGAGTTCGCCTCGGTATGGCGGAAGGTCTTGCGCGCGCCGCCGATGGCGGCTCCGGCCAGCGTCTTCATCGGGCCGGGGCTGATCGCGTTGACGCGGATCTTGTCGGGGCCGAGGTCGTTCGCGAGGTAGCGCACCGAGGATTCCAGCGCCGCCTTGGCCACGCCCATCACGTTGTAGAACGGCGTCACCCGGTTCGATCCCTGATAGGTCAGGGTGATCAGGCTGCCCCCGTTCGGCATGATCGCCGCCGCCCGCCGCGCCACGTCGATGAACGAGAAGCACGAGATGGTCAGCGAGGTCTTGAAGTTCTCGCGGCTGGTGTTGATGAACCGGCCCGTCAGCTCGTTCTTGTCGGAAAACGCGATGGCATGGACCAGAAAGTCAATGCTGCCCCATTCCGAGGCCAGCATGGCAAAGGCCGCATCGAGGCTGTCATCGTTCATCACATCGGCATCGATCAGCAGCTTCGATCCCAGCGAGGCCGCCAGCGGCTCCACTCGTTTTCCAAAGGCTTCGCCCTGATAGGTGAAGGCCAACTCTGCCCCCTCGGCGGCCAGTGCCTGCGCGATGCCCCAGGCGATGGAGCGTTCGTTCGCGACGCCCATCACCAGCCCGCGCTTGCCCGTCATCAGATCGGCCATGTCAGATCACCCCAGATATTTCGACAGCAGCATCGAGCCATTGGTGCCGCCAAAGCCGAAGCTGTTGGTCATCACCGTATCAAGGCCCGCATTGTCAACGCGGGCGGTGGCGATCTCGGCGGCGTCGATGGCCGGGTCGAGCGTGTCCACATTGATCGAGGGCGCGATGAAATCGTTCTGCAGCATCAGCAGGCAATAGATCGCCTCCTGCGCGCCGGTGGCACCCTGGCTGTGGCCGGTCATCGACTTGGTGGAGCTGATCACCGGGGTGGTGCCGCGGCCAAACACCCGGCGCACCGCTTCGACCTCGCCGACATCGCCGACCGGGGTCGAGGTGCCATGCGCGTTGATGTAGCCCACCTTGCGGTCGGGGCTCAGCGATTGCAGTGCCAGCCGCATCGCCCGCTCGCCGCCCTCGCCCGAGGGGGCGACCATGTCATGCCCGTCCGAGGTGGCGGCATAGCCGGTGACCTCGGCATAGATCTTCGCGCCGCGGGCCTTGGCGTGCTCGAGTTCCTCCAGCACCAGGATCCCGCCGCCGCCGGCGATCACGAACCCGTCGCGCGCCGCATCGAAGGCACGCGAGGCCTGCGCCGGGCGGTCGTTGTACTTGGAGGACATCGCGCCCATCGCGTCGAACAGGCAGGACAGCGTCCAGTCCAGCTCCTCCGCGCCGCCGGCGAACATCATGTCCTGCTTGCCCATCATGATCTGCTCGCTGGCGTTGCCGATGCAATGCAGCGAGGTCGAGCAGGCCGAGGTGATCGAGTAGTTGATGCCCTTGATCTTGAACGCGGTCGACAGGTTCGCCGAGATGGTCGAGGACATGCATTTGGGCACCGCGAAGGGCCCGATCCGTTTCGGCGCCCCCTGGGTCAGAACTGTCTGATGCGCGATGAGCATCGCCGAGGTCGAGGGCCCGCCCGATCCGGCCACAAGCCCGGTGCGCGGGTTCGACACATCGGCCTCGGTCAGGCCGGCATCGGCGATGGCCTGCGTCATCGCGATATGGGCATAGGCCGCACCCGGACCCATGAAGCGCAGCGTGCGCTTGTCCACATGCTCGGCAACGTCAAGATTGACGGCCCCCGCAACCTGGCTGCGAAAGCCGCGCTCTGCCATATCGGCATTGGCGGTGATGCCGGAGCGGCCGGCCTTCAGCGAGGCCAGAACCTCCCCCGCGTTATTGCCGATGGATGAAACGATACCGAGGCCTGTGACGACGACGCGGCGCATGGGCGGCTCTCCTAAGCTTGGGGGATCAGGCTGCGGCGGCAGCCAGACCGACCTTCATGTCCTTGACCTGATAGATGATCTCGCCGTCGGACTCGACGCGGCCATCGGCGACGCCCATCTTCAGCCGGCGGTCGATGACGCGGGTGAAATCGACGCGGTAGGTGATCATCGTGCGGGCGGGCGTGACCATGCCGCTCAGCTTGACCTCGCCGACGCCAAGCGCAAAGCCCTGACCCTGCCAACCGCGCCAGCCCAGGTTGAAGCCGGTCAGCTGCCACAGGCCATCAAGGCCAAGGCAGCCGGGCATCACCGGGTTGCCGGGGAAGTGGCAGGCGAAGAACCACAGGTCGGGGCGGATGTCGAATTCGGCAACGACATGGCCCTTGCCATGCGCGCCGCCATCGGCGGAAATATCGGTGATCCGGTCCATCATCAGCATCGGCGGTTCAGGCAACTGCGCGTTGCCGGGGCCAAAAAGCTCACCCCGCGCACATTTCAGCAGCGCGTCCTTGTCGAAACTCGTCGGATAATCCGCCATTCCGGCCCGTCCCCCCGTGCAGAACACTCTTTTGATACCGGCTTTCCTCTACCATCCGCATCGGAGCGGGCGCAATAGCCCCGCGGGGCGGGACAAGCGGCCTCGTCAGGGCCGTTTTGCGAAAGGATTTGAAATCTGGGGCACTCCACCCTTATATGAATGGCTAGTGTAGGAAAGAGCGCAATCCCATGAAGGCCAAAGCCGACGCAACCGGAACCACATGGCTCGCACGGGCAGGTCTACGCCCGACGCGGCAACGCGTGGCGCTGGCATCCTTGCTGGTGGGCGATGGTGAGGACCGGCATGTCACGGCCGAGAGCCTTTATGCTGCGGCCCGCGCCGCAGGTGAGGGCGTGTCGCTGGCGACGGTCTACAACACTCTGCGCGCTTTTTGTCAGGCGGGCCTGATGCAAGAGATCACGGTCGATGGGGCGCGGTCGTATTTCGACACGCGGATGGACGACCACCCGCATTTCTTCTGGGAAGACAATTCGGAGCTGACCGATGCGCCCGCGGAAGAGCTTCAGATCACGCGCCTGCCGACCGCGCCTGCGGGCGCCGAGATTGCCCGCGTCGATGTGGTGATCCGCCTGCGCCGGACGTAAGATTCAGAACCACTGCCCCGGTTCCATCAAACCCAGCTCCATCAACTGCTGCGAATGCCAGTCGAAGCGCACCGAGTTGTGCCACTTGAAGCTGTTGATGTCATAGGTTGACCCGGGGTTGGTCTTCAGCGCCTTGGCGGTGCGGAAGGACATTACCGAGGCGGTCATGTTGTGGTGCCAGGGGCAGGCATAGGTGTTGTATTCCTGAATGCTGAAGGTGTGATCGGCGCGCAGGCGCAGTCCCGGCTGCGCGCGGAACAGTGCGATGCGGTCGATGCGGCGGCGGTCTTTCGGAATATGCTCCTCGAACCGCCAGCGGATGCCGCCGTAGAAGTCCAGCTGCCGTTCGCGCACATGGCCCGCCTCGTCCTTGCGGGCGAGGGCGTAATAGCCGGTGCGGTCCATCTGCGCATTCTCAAGGTCCACCGCGTCGGGATTCGCCCAGAGGTCGCCCGCATAAAGATCGACGACATAGCACAGCATCGCATCGCGCCGTTCCTCGGCATGGAAGGCGATCAACTCGCGCACGCTGCGGGTCTCGCAGAATGGGTGGAACAGGTATTCGGCGTTGTAGCAGTAATAGAGCCAGGTGGTCGGCGGCGCGGCTTCGACGATCGGGTTCACCGCCCGCATCAGCGCGCCTTCGGACTTCACCTGGAACGCGATCCGATGCACCTGCGCCGCGAGATCCGCCGGAAGCACCAGTTCAGGCGGCGCGAACAGCAGAACTGCGCGAAACCCGGCCTTGAGGTGGTGGCGCAGGGTGCCGTCCACCTCGACCAGATCCTCGGCAAGGATCAGCGCCACTGGCCCCTTGGCCAGCGCCGCGCGGCCCCGCACAAGGAAGTCGTCGAGAGAGGTGTAATCCATGGGGAGGTCCGTTCGCTGCCGCAGCTGCAAACTCGGGCAGGGCGGGGCGCAATGCAAGCCCTGCTGCACCGCGTCGGGGCGGGCATTGCGGCAAGGGCGGCATTTCGGTAGACAACGCCGGTCCGGCGCGCATCTGCGCGCGCCCGGGCGCGGGAAAGGGCACGGCATGGATGGCGATGCGAAAGTCGATGCAAAAGCTGGGGTGAAGAAGCTCTTCATCAAGACCTATGGCTGCCAGATGAACGTCTATGACAGCGAGCGCATGGCCGAGGCGATGGGCGCCGATGGCTATGTGCTGACTGAAACGGCCGACGATGCCGACATGGTGCTGCTGAACACCTGCCACATTCGCGAGAAGGCCTCCGAGAAGCTCTATTCCGACCTTGGCCGCCTGCGGCCGCTGAAGGCCGCGAACCCGGCCCTGAAGATCGGCGTCGCCGGCTGTGTCGCGCAGGCCGAGGGCGCCGAGATCCTGCGGCGGATGCCGCTGGTCGATCTGGTCGTCGGCCCGCAAAGCTATCACCGGCTGCCGGCAATGGCCCGCGCCGCCGAGGCGGGCGGCAAGTCGGTCGATACCGAGTTTCCGGCCGAGGACAAGTTCGACCATTTGCCCGCTCGGATGCAGGGCGCGACCCGCGGCCCGACCGCCTTCCTGACGGTGCAGGAGGGCTGCGACAAGTTCTGCGCCTTCTGCGTGGTGCCCTATACCCGCGGCTCCGAGGTCAGCCGCCCGGTGGCGCGTATCCTGACCGAGGCGCGGGGGCTGGTGGAGAAGGGCGTGCGCGAGATCACGCTTCTGGGCCAGAACGTCAACGCCTATCACGGCGACGGCCCGGCCGACCTTGGCGGCGGCACCTGGGGCCTTGCTCAACTGGTGCGGGCGCTGGCGCGGATCGACGGGTTGGAGCGGATCCGCTACACCACCTCGCACCCCAATGACATGGGCGATGACCTGATCGCCGCGCATGGCGAAGAGGCCAAGCTGATGCCCTATCTGCACCTTCCCGTGCAGTCGGGCAGCGACCGCATCCTGAAGGCGATGGCCCGCAAGCACACCGCCGAGCACTATCTGCGGCTGGTGGAGCGCATCCGCGCCGCCCGGCCCGACATGCTGCTGTCGGGCGATTTCATCGTGGGCTTCCCCGGTGAGACCGAGGCGGATTTTCAGGCGACGATGGATCTGGTGGCGGCGGTGGATTACGGCATGGCCTATTCCTTCCGCTACTCCGCCCGCCCCGGCACCCCCGCCGCTGAAAAGCCGCCCGTTCCAACGGGGGAAGCCGACGAGCGCCTCCAACGGCTGCAGGCTTTGCTGACGCAGCAACAGCGCGCCGCGCAGCAGGGAATGGTCGGGCGCGAGGTGCAGGTGCTGTTCGAAAAAACCGGGCGCGAGCCGGGGCAGATGGTCGGCAAGTCCGACTATCTGCACGCGGTGCATGTCACTGGCGGCGAGGCGAAGCGCGGGGCCATCGCCAAGGTGAGAATCACCGACAGCGGCCCGAACTCGCTTGGCGGCGTCGTCACCAGCGCAATGTGGTAGGCGCCGGGCATTTTCGCAGCGATCTATGGTCTAGTTTCACCTCTGCTGGGGCAATGTTTCCGGTTCGCGCACAATCTGTGGGGAAAGCACCTTCACAAGAGTTAAGGACATGCTACGCTCGCGGGGATTTGAACAGTCTCCTCGGGGCGTGCGTGCTGCGCCGCAGTGGGTGAACAAGACGGAGGCGAAACAGTGGTAAAAGGGATCCTGAGGGCGGTGGCGGTCGCGGTGACCGGTCTTGCACTGGCGACGGGGCCATTGCTGGCGCAACAGGTCGTGCAGGGCGAGCGCTATGCGCCGACGATCTGGGTTGACCCGGATGGCTGCGAGCACTGGGTGATGGATGACGGCTGGGAAGGCTATATGGACGCGCGCATCGACCGCCGCGGCCTGCCGGTCTGCAACCGCGGCGAGGCTTGCGGCGTGATGGCCTCGGACCAGCTCTTTGCCACCGACAGCGCCACGATCTCTCCCGGCGGCCGCCAGCAGCTCGAATCGTTCTTCGCTTCGAACAAGGCGGCTGGCTACGTGATCGCCGGCCACACCGACAGCCGCGCCAGTGACGGCTACAACATGAACCTGTCGCAGCGCCGGGCCCAGTCTGTCGCCGCCGTCGCCGGCAGTGTCGGGGCGCGGGTCGTGGACATCACCTGGTTCGGCGAGCGCCAGCCCAAGGCGTCCAACGCCACCGCGGCCGGGATGCAGCAGAACCGCCGCGTCGAAATCTTCTGCATCCGCTGAGGAGCGTGACATGACCGTGCTGAAATATATCGCCATCCTCGCGGCCGCCGGCACCCTTGCCGCCTGCGATGCCCCCAAGCAGAACAAGACGGTGGACCGCGCCGTCGACGCCAAGCACCTGAGCCAGCTGAAGGCCGGGATCTGGGTCGATCCCGAGGGCTGCGATCACTGGATGATCGACGATGGCGCCGAAGGCTACATGAGCGCGCGGCGCTATCCCGATGGCCGCCCGGTCTGCACCGGCAAGCCCGGCACCTCGGGCTATGCGACCGGCCCCTACCAATCGCGCGTAGATCCGATCTGAGCCTTAGCGCCCAACCGATCACGATATGGTGGCCGCAGGAACAGTCCTGCGGCCTATTTTGTTTCCCCAGCGTGAATCTTCATCTGGGCGCTTGCCACGGGGCCCCGCGCTTGGCACCATTGGGCTACCGAAGCCGACCCCCTGCCAAAGCCAACCCTCTGCCGAAGGGAGACGTTATTGGGCATCAGCGCGCTGACCCCCCCGCCCCGTCCTGAAGACGTTCACGAGACGCTTCTGGAATTCCCCGACAACCGCCTCCTGCGCGATCTGTGCGGGCAGTTCGACCGGAACCTCGCCCAGATCGAACACAAGGTGGGGGTCCACATCCTCCGGCGCGGCAATCAGCTCGCAGTGGTGGGCACACCAGCGCTCCGCGATCAGGCGGCCTCACTGCTGCATCACCTGTATGCGCGGCTGGAAACCGGCCGCCCGGTCGAAGCTGGCGATATCGACGCCATGATCCGCATGGGCGATTTCGGCGGCGCACCGCAGGCCGACCCCGAGGATCAGCTGGAGATGTTCAGCGGCCGCATGGAAATCCGCACCCGCAAGAAGTCTGTCGAGCCGCGCACCGAGGCGCAGAAGGCCTATGTGCGCAACCTCTTCCAGCATGAACTGGCCTTCGGGATCGGCCCCGCCGGCACCGGCAAGACCTATCTTGCGGTGGCGGTCGGCGTGACGATGCTGATCGGGGGCCATGTCGACAAGATCATCCTCTCCCGTCCGGCGGTGGAGGCGGGCGAGCGGCTCGGCTTCCTGCCCGGCGACATGAAGGAGAAGGTCGATCCCTACATGCAGCCGCTCTATGACGCGCTGAACGACTTCCTGCCGCCCAAGCAGATGGAAAAGCTGATGCTGGAGAAGCGGATCGAGATCGCTCCGCTGGCCTTCATGCGCGGGCGCACCCTGTCCAACGCCTTCGTGGTGCTGGACGAGGCGCAGAACGCCACCTCCATGCAGATGAAGATGTTCCTGACCCGTCTGGGCGAGGGCAGCCGCATGGTGGTGACGGGCGACCGCAGCCAGATCGACCTTCCGCGCGGCGTGCCCTCGGGCCTGAAGGATGCCGAGCGGATCATCGCAGGGGTGAAGGGCGTCAGCTTCAACTACTTCACCGCCAAGGACGTGGTGCGCCATCCCCTTGTCGCACGCATCATCGAGGCCTATGACCGCGACGATGGAATCTCTGGTTGACACGATAGCCGAAGACGAGCGGTGGCAGTCCTTCGGGCTCGCACCGCTCGCCGAACGGGCCGCCGCCGCGACGCTGGCGCATCTGGGGCTGGAGCCCTCGGAATTCGAGATCAGCCTGATGGGCTGCGACGATGCCCGCATTGCCGTACTGAACGCTGATTTCCGCGGCAAGCCCGCGGCAACCAACGTGCTGTCCTGGCCCTCGGAAGAGCGCGGAGCCGAGCCGGAGGGTGCGGCACCGGAGCTGCCTGAGGGCGATGCCGACATGCCCGAGGAACTGGGCGACATCGCTATCGCTTGGGAGACCTGCGAGCGCGAGGCCGCCGAGGCCGGCAAGCCGATGGCGGAACATGTGACGCACCTCGTGGTTCACGCAGTACTGCATCTTCTGGGCTACGATCATGAGCGTGACGCCGACGCATCGCTCATGGAAGGCACCGAAATTGCGATCCTGGCAGAGCTTGGACTTGCAAATCCCTACGACTGACAGCAAGTGACGCTTGGGCAGCGCCGCGGCGTGACAGAGCCCGGCAAGATGGAAAGGAACGATGGGCGAAAGTTCAGACGGGTCTACGGTAGCGCAGGACGCGCCGGACCAGGGGGACAGTCCCGAGAGCAATGGTTCTCGCGGCTTTTTCGGACGAATCCTGAACGCCTTCAACGGCGCGGATCAGGAGAATGAGGGCGAAGACGGCGCCCCCGGCGAGGGACAGACCACGCATCACGCGGGCCTTGGTGCCTTGCGGCGGCTGCGGGTCGGTGACATCGCCATACCCAAGCCCGAAATCGTGGCAGTGCCGGTGACCATTTCCAAAGAGGATCTGGTCGAGGTGTTCCGCGAACATGGCTTCTCGCGGATGCCGGTGTTCAAGGGCACCCTCGATTCGCCGCTGGGGCTTGTCCATCTCAAGGACCTTGCGCTGCAATATGGCTTCGATGCTCAGGCCCCCCGCTTTGGCCTGCGCAAGATGCTGCGCCCGCTGCTGTTTGCCCCGCCCTCCATGCCCATCGGCGTTCTGCTGCAGAAGATGCAGACGGAACGCATCCACATGGCCCTCGTCATCGACGAATATGGCGGCGTGGACGGGCTGGTGACGATCGAGGACCTGATCGAGCAGGTCATTGGCGACATCGACGACGAGCATGACGAACAGGAAGGCGGTTTCTGGACTCAAGAGAAGCCCGGCCAATGGCTGGTGCAGGCCCGTGCCCCGCTGGAAGAGTTCGAACTGGCCGTCGGCCGCCGCCTTGCCGATGAGGAAGAGGGCGAGGAGGTCGACACGATGGGCGGCCTCGTCTTCATGCTGCTTGGCCGGGTGCCGGCGCGCGGCGAGGTGGTGAAGGCCGATAGCGGGGTCGAGTTCGAGGTCGTCGATGCTGACCCGCGCCGGATCAAGCGGTTGCGGGTGCGCCTGCCGGGCTCCGGGATCTGATCTTGGAATGGGCGGATCTGCGGGCAGGGGGCGGCGCGCCCGGCCTCTGGTCGCGGCTTCGCCCTTCTTGGCGCGACCGCGGCGCGCTTGCCCTGCTTGGCGCGCTGATCGCCGCGGGGCAGGCGCCGCTAGGGGCTTGGTGGCTCGCCCTGCCGGCGCTGGCGCTGCTGATCCGCTGGCTGGCGCGCCAGCCGCATCCCGGCCGCGCCGCTATGATGGCCCTCTTTGCAGGCGCCGGCTATTTTGCCGCGGCACTGTTCTGGATCGTGGAGCCGTTCCTGGTGGACGTCGCCCGCCACGGTTGGATGGCCCCCTTCGCGCTGATCCTCATCTCCTTCGGCATGGCCCTGTTCTGGGCGGGGGCTGCCGCGCTGGCCGCATGGCTGGGGCAGACCCCCACCCGGCGCGCGCTGGCGCTGGCCGTCGCGCTGGCGGGCGCGGACGCGCTGCGCAGCTACGTCCTCACCGGCTTCCCTTGGGCGCTGCTTGGTCATGTCTGGATCGGTACGCCAGTCGCGCAGGCGGCGGCGCTGATCGGCCCGCTCGGCCTTGGCCTGCTGACCACGCTTGCTGCGGCTCTGGCAGCGATGGTCCCCCGCCGCGGCACCCCCGCCGCCATTGCCCTTCTGGCGGCGGTCTGGGCCGGCGGCAACTGGCGGCTCGCGCAGCCGGACCCCGCGCCAGCCATGACGGGGAACCGCCCGTTCCAGATCCGCCTGGCGCAGCCCAATGCCGCGCAGGACCTGAAATGGCAGCCCGGGATGCAGGAGATGTTCTTCGAACGCATGCTCGCCCAGACCGCCGCCGCCCCGGCGCCCGGCACCCCATCCCCCGACCTGATCCTCTGGCCCGAAACCGCGGTGCCCTGGCTCCTGAACGACCCCGGCGTGGTGCTGGAACTGATCTCGCAGGCGGCAGGCGGCACCCCCGTCGTGCTTGGCATCCAGCGGAGCGAGGGGCTGCGCTTCTACAACAGCCTCGCAGTGATCGGCCCCGGCGGCACCGTGGGCGGGGTCTATGACAAGCACCACCTCGTGCCCTTTGGCGAATACATGCCCGCGGGCGATCTGCTGGGCAGCCTCGGCATCACCGCCTTCGCCGCGCGGCAGGGCAATGGCTATTCCGCCGGGCCCGGCCCCGCGCTGCTGGACATTGGCCCACTTGGCCGCGTGCTGCCGCTGATCTGCTACGAGGCGGTGTTCCCGCAAGGCCTGAACGCCGCCCCCGGCCGCGCCGACTGGATCTTGCAGGCCACCAACGATGCCTGGTTCGGCGCGCTTTCGGGCCCCTACCAGCATCTCGCGCAGGCCCGGCTGCGCGCCATCGAGCAGGGCCTGCCCTTGGTGCGTGTTGCCAATACCGGCGTCTCGGCGGTGGTCGACGCGAAGGGGAGGGTGCTCGCCTCGCTGCCGCTGAACACCGATGGCTTTCTCGATGCCCCCCTGCCCGCGGCATATCCGCCCACGCCCTATGCCCGCAGCGGCGATTGGCCAATGCTGGTGCTTTTGTCGCTTTTGTTGCTCGGGCTGGTTACAATTCGCCGCAGATAGGCGATTGACGCAAACGGGGCAGGGGGTTACGCACGTCCATTCAACCGTCACAACGGCTTCCTGGCGTGACGGGAATTAACCAATGGAGCGCTTCCCATGTCCCGGCAGAACTATATCTTCACCTCCGAGAGCGTCTCGGAGGGGCACCCCGACAAGGTGTGCGACCGTATCTCTGATGCGGTGCTCGACGCCTTCCTCGCCGAGGAGCCCAACGCCCGCGTTGCCTGCGAAACCTTTGCCACCACCAATCAGGTCGTGGTTGGCGGTGAGGTCGGGCTTTCCGACAAGACCAAGCTTGCCGAGTATATGGAGCGCGTCGATTCCATCGTGCGCGGCTGCGTGCGCGACATCGGCTATGAGCAGGATGAGTTCCACTGGAACACGCTCAAGGTCTCGAACCTCCTGCACGCGCAATCGGCGCATATCAGCCAGGGCGTGGACCGGGATGGCGCTGGCGATCAGGGCATCATGTTCGGCTATGCGACGGATGAGACGCCCGAGCTGATGCCGGCCCCGATCCAGTATTCCCACGCGATCCTGCGCCGGCTGGCCGAGGCGCGCAAATCGGGCGCCGAGCCCACCTTGCGCCCCGATGCCAAGTCGCAGCTGTCGCTGCGTTACGAAAACGGCAAGCCGGTGGAGGTGACGCAGCTGGTGCTGTCCACCCAGCACGCGCTGGAAAGCCAGACCTCGGACGATATCCGCGCGCTGGTGGAGCCCTATATCCGCGAAGTGATCCCGGCTGGCTGGCTGACCGAGGCCACCGAGTGGCACGTCAACCCGACTGGCACCTTCGTGATCGGGGGCCCCGATGGCGATGCTGGCCTGACCGGGCGCAAGATCATCGTCGACACCTATGGCGGGGCGGCCCCGCATGGCGGCGGCGCCTTCTCGGGCAAGGATCCGACCAAGGTCGACCGCTCGGCGGCCTATGCCGCGCGCTACCTCGCCAAGAACGTGGTGGCGGCGGGCCTTGCCACCCGCTGCGTGATCCAGGTCGCCTATGCCATCGGGGTCGCGCGCCCGCTGGCGATCTATGCCGACACCTATGGCACCGGCAAGGTGCCCGAGGCCGAGATCGAGCGCGCCGTGGCCGAGGTCATGGACCTGACGCCCCGCGGCATCCGCGAGCATCTGCAACTGAACCGCCCGATCTACCAGCGCACCGCCGCCTATGGCCATTTCGGCCGCGAGCCCGATGCCGATGGCGGCTTCAGCTGGGAAAAGCTGGATCTGGTCGAGGCGCTGAAGAAGGCGGTTTAAGCGTGGCTTCGGGTGCCGGAAACAACGGGGCGGTCCGCGAGGGCCGCCCTTTTTGCTGGTGCCTTCGTGCCCTGTGCGGGGCGCCAGCAAGGGGGCCGGCGGCGCGCAGCTCCATTGCGGCAATGACCCGCGCGGTCTAGGCTACGGGTTCTGGCGCATCTTCCGGGAGAGAGCCCTTGGCTGTCACAGATCATATCCGCACGCTGCGCCCGCTGTCCGAACTCGACTACCATGACAGCAGGTCGATCCTGCTGCCCGGCCCGATCACGGCGCTCGACGCATGGAACTTCATCACGCAAGAGACGGGACCGCTCATGCGTCTGGCCTTTAAGACGAGGGATGCCGTCTCTGCGCTGTTCGGTGTAAAGCGGATCGGCGGGTTCTCGGGCAAGCGCTTGGAGAGTGTGCAGGCGGGTGATCGGCTGGATTTCTTCGTGGTTGAGTCGAGCGCTCCGGACAGGCTGATCCTGACCAACAGGGACCGGCACCTTGATGTCATGATCTGCCTGTCGATCATGGATCGCCTGCTGACGGTCACCGCCTCGGTCGTCACGCATAACGCCTTCGGTCGCCTCTACATGCTGCCGGTCGGGCTGGTCCACAAGCTGATCTTGCGCGGCGACCTCCGACGCCTACAGCGAAGGTTGGCGCGGACCGGGCAGGCCTCCTTGCCCGCGCCGGGAACCGGCGCCTGAAAGGCGGCGCCTCGTCCCCCGCCGCGCGGGCAGTTCGGCGATTGCCCCCGCCCGCTGCGCTTGCCATGCTGGGCGCGCACCCAAAGGAGAGCCCCCCGATGCCCGACACCCTGCGCTACGCGACGATCATGCTTGCCGCCGGCATCGGCATCCCGATCCTCGCGGCGCTGAACGCGCAGCTTGGCGCGCGGATCGGCTCGCCCCCCGTTGCCGCCGTGGTCCTGTTCTGCGTGGCGCTGTCGGGCGCGGTGCTGGTCATGCTGCTGACCCAGGGCCCCTCGGCCATTGCGAGGCTCCCGGAACAGCCCAAGCATCTCTTCCTCGCCGGGCTCTTCGTCGCCTTCTACGTCCTCTCCATCACCTTCGTCGCCCCGCATTTCGGGGTGGGCAATGCGGTGTTCTTCGTACTGCTCGGCCAGATGATCTCGGCCGCGCTGATCGACCAGTTCGGTCTTTTCGGCGCTGCCCTGCGCCCCGTCACCCTGATGCGCGGCGCGGGCATAGGCTTCATGGGGATCGGTCTGTTCCTGATCCAGCGCGGCTGAGGGCTTGACCCGGCCGCCTTCGGGCGGCATGACCCCGGCCCATGACCGACCAGATCCCCCAGCCCGATCCCGACGCGCCCGAATGGCGCAACTTCTATGGCCGCCGGGCTGGCAAGACCATGCGCCCGTCGCAGAAGTCCTACCTGTCGGAGGATCTGGAAACCCTGCGCCCCTTCGGTGTGACGGTGGAGGAGAACCCGGACCGCGCGCCTCTGGACCTGAGCGCCGTTTTCGGCGACGCCCGCCCGGTCTGGTTGGAAATCGGCTTTGGAGGTGGCGAGCATATGGTGCACATGGCCGCGACCTACCCGGAGGTGGGGATCATCGGCTGCGAGCCCTTCATCAATGGCGTGGCGATGCTTCTGGGCAAGATCCGCGCCGCCGGGGTCAGCAACCTCGCCGTGCATCCCGGTGATGTGCGTGAGCTGTTCGACGTGCTGCCCGAAGGCTCCATCGCCAGGGCCTTCCTCAACTACCCCGACCCCTGGCCCAAGCGCCGCCACCACCGCCGCCGCTTCGTGACGCAAGACCACCTGCTGCCGCTGCACCGCGCGCTGGCACCGGGGGCAGAGTTTCGCGTGGCGACCGACATTCCCGACTATATGCGCCAGGCCCTGGACGAGGTGCCGAAGGCCGGGTTCGTACTTGAAGAACACTCCGGAACCGCTTGGAAAGACTGGATTTCCACGCGCTACGAGAAGAAGGCGCTGCGCGAAGGACGCCTCCCCGACTACGCCACCTTCCGGCGAGTCTGACTCCCCGCGGCTTCTTGGTGGCAGAAATATCCCGGGGGAGTCGCGGCCCCGCCGCGACGGGGGCAGCGCCCCCTTCTTCAGGCCCGCCCCGTCCTCAGGCGTTGAACAGGAAGTGCAGGACGTCGCCGTCCTTCACCTCATAGGTCTTGCCTTCCACCCGGAACTTGCCGGCCTCGCGCGCGCCGGCCTCGCCATTGGCGGCGACGTAATCGTCATAGGCGATGGTTTCCGACCGGATGAAGCCGCGCTCGAAATCGCCGTGGATCACGCCGGCCGCCTGCGGGGCTAGGGTGCCCTTCGGGATCGTCCAGGCACGGGCCTCTTTCGGGCCGACGGTGAAATAGGTCTGCAGGTCCAGAAGCTCATACCCGGCGCGGATCAGCCGGTCGAGCCCGGCCTCTTCCAGCCCCATCTCATCGAGGAACATCTGCGCTTCCTCGGCGTCGAGCTGGCTGATCTCTTCCTCGATCTTGGCAGAAATCACCACCGAACCCGCGCCCTGTTCCGCCGCCATCTTCGCCACGCGTTCCGACTGGCTGTTGCCACTCGCGGCCGAGGATTCCTCGACGTTGCACACGTAGAGCACGGGCTTGGAGGTCAGCAGCTGCAGCATCTCCCAGGCGCGCAGATCCTCGGGCGCGACCTTGACGGTCCGGGCGGGGCGGCCGGCCTCCAGCGCCACCATCGCGGCGCGCAGCAGGCGGTCCTGATCGACGGCTTCCTTGTCGCCGCCCTTGATCTTGCGGGCGAGGTTGGCGAGCCGCCGCTCGACACTTTCGATATCGGCGATCATCAGCTCGGTCTCGATGGTCTCGGCATCGGCGACGGGATCGACGCGGCCCTCGACATGGGTCACGTCGCCATCTTCAAAGCAACGCAGCACATGGGCGATGGCATCGGTCTCGCGGATATTGGCCAGGAACTGGTTGCCCAGACCCTCGCCCTTGCTGGCGCCCTTCACGAGGCCGGCGATGTCCACGAAGGTCATCCGCGTTGGGATGATCTGCTTGGACCCGGCGATGGCGGCGAGCTTTTCCAGCCGCTTGTCGGGCACCGCGACTTCCCCCACATTGGGCTCGATCGTGCAGAACGGGAAGTTGGCGGCCTGCGCGGCGGCGGTCCGCGTCAGCGCGTTGAAGAGCGTCGACTTGCCGACATTCGGCATTCCGACGATACCCATCTTGAAGCCCATGCCAATCCCCTGTCCCAGCGGTTTCGCGCCGCTTCTAGGCAGAGCGCCGCGCAGACGCAAGCTTGGCCTTTGTCCGCAGGCTGTGGCATGGCACATTGGGACGTGGCGGGGGCCTGAAGAGAGACTGTCCGATGGGATTCGAGCCCTACCTTCACTTTCAGGGGACCTGCGCCGAGGCGATGGCCTTCTATGCCAAGCTGTTTGGCGCGAGTGACCTCTTCATCCAGCGCTACTGTGAAATGCCCGGGGTGCCGCCCGAGTTTGCCGCTTCCGATCTGGTTATGCATTCGGCGCTGGTCGCGGGCGGCATGGTGCTGATGGGTTCCGACTTTCCGCCGGGGGTGGAGGGCGAGGCGCAAAAGGCGGTGTCGATCAGCCGCTCTGTCCCCGACCTCGCCACCGCGCATCGGCTGTTCGACGCGCTGGCGACAGGCGGGGCGGTGATCATGCCGATCCAGCCGACCTTCTGGTCCACCGGTTATGGCATGGTGCGCGACCGGTTCGGCACCCATTGGATGCTCTCGGGCCCCGCGGTCGAGGTGGAAGGGCCGCGGCTGTAGCCGAGCGCCCCTTGAGGCATTGATTTCCACCGCGGATTTCTGCACACCGGGCGCGACCTGCAAAGAAGGACGCCCGATGACCCGGATCGACCAGAAGTTCGCCCAACTGCTCGCCGAGGGGCGCAAGGGCTTTGTCGCCTATGTCATGGCGGGCGATCCCGACTATGCGACCTCGCTGGAGATCGTGAAGGGCCTTCCGGGCGCGGGCGTGGATTTCATCGAGCTGGGGATGCCCTTCACCGACCCGATGGCGGATGGCCCGACGATCCAGCTGGCTGGCCAGCGCGCGCTGGAAGGCGGGCAGACCCTGCAAAAGACGCTGGATATGGTGACGGAGTTCCGCAAGGGCGACGACACCACCCCCATCGTGATGATGGGATATTACAACCCGATCTACAGCCGCGGGGTGGACCGCTTCCTGGCCGATGCCGTGGCGGCCGGCATCGACGGGCTGATCGTGGTGGACCTGCCGCCCGAGGAAGACTCTGAGCTGTGCATCCCCGCGCAGGCAGCGGGGCTGAACTTCATCCGGCTGGCGACGCCGACCACCGACGATGCGCGCCTGCCAGTGGTGCTGCAGAACACCTCGGGCTTTGTCTATTATGTCTCGATCACCGGCATCACCGGCGCGGCGGCCCCGCAGGCCGTGGACGTGGCCCCCGATGTGGCACGGATCAAGGCCGCGACCGACCTGCCGGTGATGGTGGGCTTCGGCATCTCCACCCCCGAGGCGGCAGAGGCGATCTGCTCCATTGCCGATGGTTGCATCGTCGGATCCGCCATCGTCAAGCTGATCGGTGAGGGTAAATCGCCCGCCGAGGTGCTGGCGGTTGTCGCAGGGCTGGCTGCGGGCGCGCACCGGGCCTGAGGCTAGCCGAGCACCACGTCCAGGAACATCATCAGCACCAGCCCGATGATCAGCCCCGCCGTCGCCGCGTTCTGGTGGCCATGGCGGTGCGTCTCGGGGATGATCTCGTGGCTGATGACATAGAGCATCGCGCCCGCCGCAAAGGTCAGCCCCCAGGGCAGCAGCGGCGCGGCCATCGACACGGCAGCGACGCCGACCAGCCCGCCAAAGGGTTCCACCAGCCCGGTCAGCAGCGCGATCGCCACTGCGCGGACGCGGCCATAGCCAAGCCCCCGCAGCGCCACCGCGACCGCCAGCCCCTCTGGCGCGTTCTGGAGGCCAATGCCGATGGCGAGGGACATCCCGAGGGGCACATCGCCGCCGCCAAAGCCGATGCCGACGGCCATGCCTTCGGGCACGTTGTGGATGGTGATGGCGATGATGAACAGCCAGATCCGGGCCATCGCGCCGGCATCAGCCCCCTCGCGCCCCTCGACGAAATGCTCATGCGGCAGCGATTCGTTCAGCAGCGCGATGGCCCCGGCGCCGAGCAGGATGCCCCCCACCGCGATCAGCGCCGCGATGACCTCGCTGCCGGTGCGCGCCGTCGCCGCCTCGATACCCGGAAGGATCAGCGAGAAGAACGAGGCCGACAGCATCACCCCCGCTGCAAACCCCAGCAGCACGTCGTTCCAGTAGCGGGTGATGTTGCGGCCGAACAGCACCGGCAGCGCGCCGACCCCGGTCATCAGCCCGGCGGCGAGGCTGCCCAGAAATCCCATCAGCAGGATCGACATGCGCTGTGTCCTTTGGTTGGCTTACGGCACAATTTGCCTCGGCGGGGGGGAAGGCAAGGGGCTGCGGCGTCACGGCGATTGCATGGAGGCGCGCCGATTGGTAATGGCATCTTACCAATTTGGAGGAGAGGCCCCGTGCCCGTGATCACCAGCATCGAGGATCTGAAGCGCATCCACCGCCGCCGCACCCCGCGGATGTTCTACGATTACGCGGAATCGGGCAGCTACACGGAACAGACCTTCCGCGAGAACACCTCGGACTTTGCGCAGATCCGGCTGCGGCAGAAGGTGGCGGTGGACATGACCAACCGCAATCTTGCGGGCACCATGATCGGGGAGAAGGTGACGATGCCGGTGGCGCTGGCTCCGGTGGGGTTTACGGGGATGCAGTCGGCGGATGGCGAGATCAAGGCGGCGCGGGCGGCAGAGGCGTTTGGGGTGCCCTTCACCCTGTCCACCATGTCGATCTGCTCCATCGAGGATGTGGCAGAGCACACGACCAAGCCGTTCTGGTTCCAGCTCTACGCGATGCGCGATCAGGATTTCCTGCGCCGGATCATCGACCGGGCCAAGGCGGCGGGCTGTTCGGCGCTGGTGGTGACGCTGGACCTGCAGATCCTCGGCCAGCGGCACAAGGACCTGAAGAATGGGCTGTCGGCGCCGCCGAAGCTGACGCCCTCGACCATTTTGAACCTTGCTACCAAATGGGGCTGGGGGCTGGAGATGCTGCGGACCAAGCGGCGTTTCTTCGGCAATATCGTCGGCCATGCCAATGGCGTCGGCGATGCCTCGTCGCTGATGAGCTGGACGGCAGAGCAGTTCGACCCGCAGCTCGACTGGGGCAAGATCGCGGCGATCCGCGACATGTGGGGCGGCAAGCTGATCCTGAAGGGCATCCTCGATGCCGATGACGCGCGGCTGGCGGCAGAGTTCGGGGCCGATGCCATCGTGGTGTCGAACCATGGCGGGCGGCAGCTCGATGGCGCGCTGTCCTCGATCCGGATGCTGCCGCAGATCGTCGAGGCGGTGGACGGGCGCTGCGAGGTCTGGCTCGACAGCGGCATCCGGTCGGGGCAGGACGTGCTGAAGGCGCTGGCACTGGGGGCCAGCGGCACCATGATCGGCCGGGCCTGGGTCTATGGCCTCGGCGCGATGGGGCAGGCGGGGGTCACCAAGGCGCTGGAGGTGATCCGCAAGGAGCTGGACATCTCGATGGCGCTGTGTGGTGAGCGTGACGTGGCCCGGCTGCGGCGTGAGAACCTGCTGGTGCCGAAGGGCTTTTTCGACGCCTACGACTGACGGCGCTCAGTCCAGCAGCGCGCTGCAGGCGGCGCGGACCTGCGCGGCCGTCGGCGGCGCGCCATGGCCGGTGGCATAGGGCAGCATCAACCCGTCCAGCAGCGCCGCGCAGGCCATCGCCCGCACCGGATCGGCGCTATGGCCCGCCAGCAGGTCTACGTAGAACAGCATCGGCCGCATGGCAGCCTGCGCCAGCCGCTCGCTCGCGCCGCTGAGCGCCGGATCGCGCGAGGCGGCGAGCATGATTTCCAGCCGGGCGATCAGCAGATCCCGATCCTCGTGGGCGCAGACCACGAGTTCATCGGCCACGAAGGCAAAGGCCGCGTCGCGCCCTTGGTCGGCCAGGATGGTGGTGAACGCCGTTTTCAGCACCTCCGACTCCGCCTGCAATCGCTCTGCTAGACGGTCGATCAGCGCCTGCAACAGGTCAGCCTTGCGCCGGAAATAGTAGGAGGTAGAGCCCGGCGGCAAGCCCGCGGCGGCGTCCGTCCCGCGATGGGTCAGCGCGCCAAGCCCCTCGCGGGCAACGAGCGACAGGGCGGCGTCCAGAATTATCTCGCGGCGGGTGGTTCCCAAGACGCCTCTAACCCTCTACATCCGTATAGACTCTACATGTGTAGAGGTTTCCGAACAAGGATGCATCACCATGACCCCGAAGACCCAGAAACTGAACCCCCCAACTCTGCCCGACGTGGGCCCGCTTGGCTATTCGCAGGTGGTCATCGCGCCGCCGGGCAGGATGGTGTTCATCTCTGGCCAGGTTGCCAATTCGACCGACGGCACCCCAGTTCCACCCGGGCTCGAGGATCAGGCGGCGGTCGTGCTGCGCAACCTCGCCCACGCGCTGGAGGCAGCAGGGGCGACGCCGGACAACGTCGTCTCGCTTCGCGTCTATGTCGTTGGTCTCGACCCCGAACGGGTAGGTTCCCTCATGGTCCCCATTGCGGCGATGTTCGGCGGGCAGGCCCCGGCCCTGACGGGGATCGGCGTGAACGCTCTCGCCGCGCCGGAGTTCAAGCTGGAGATCGAGGCCGTGGCGGTGATCTGAGCCGGACCGGCCCTTCGCCGCGACCAAGCTGTCGCTGGTCATGGGGCCGGGGTCGACAATTTCAACCGGGGCAGGCTCCCCCGGCGGAAATGTCTTTCCTTCATGCCCGGTCCCGTCTATAGGGGCCACCTTGCGGGCATGCACCCTTGGAGGATGTCCGCCTTTTAACCTATGGAGAGACCAATGGCACGTGAGATCCCGGATCTTGTGGCCGAGGTACGGACGGGGACAGGCAAGGGGGCCGCTCGTCAAGCTCGTCGTGAGGGCTACGTACCCGGTGTTGTTTATGGCGACGGCAAAGAGCCGCTGTCCCTGAACATCAAGTACTATACGCTTCTGAAGAAGCTCAAGGCAGGCCGCTTCCTGTCGACGCTGTTCAACCTCAAGGTCGAAGGCCAGGACGATGTCCGCGTCATCTGCCGCGGGGTCCAGCGCGATGTCGTGCGCGACCTTCCGACCCATGTGGACCTGATGCGCCTGCACCGCAATTCGCGCATCAACCTGTTCATCCACGTGAACTTTGAAAACCACGACGCAGCCCCGGGCATCAAGCGCGGCGGCACGCTGACCGTGGTGCGTTCGGAAGTCGAGCTGGAAGTGACCGCGGGCGATATCCCCGATCACATCACGGTTGACCTGACCGGCAAGCAGATCGGCGATGTGATCCACATCGAAGATATCCCGCTGCCGGCTGGCGCGACCCCGACGATCAAGCGGAACTTCGTCGTTGCCAACCTGGCCGCGCCGTCGGGCCTGCTGTCGTCCGAAGCCGCCGAGGCTGCCGAGGCCGAGTGATCGGTTTCGCCCGCTAGCTGCGGACTGCAAGATACGGACGGGGGCCCCTTGGGGCCCCCGTTTGCATTTGCGGCTCAGGCGGTGATGCTCTGCACCGTCTCGAACACTTCCAGCTCGGGCGGGCCGGCATAGATCTCGCGGTTGCCACCGGCGCCGGCATGGGCGGCGCGGAACGCCTCGGACCTGGTCCAGGCCTCGAAGGCCGCCGCACTTTCCCAGGCGGTGTGCGAGGCGTAGAGGCGATAGCCGTCCTTTTCCGGCCCCTTCATCAGGTGGAAGGCGATGAACCCGGGCACCTGCGGCAGGTGGCTGTCGCGGCTTTTCCAGATGGTTTCGAAGGTTTCCTCATGTCCGGGCTTGATGCGGAAACGGTTCATGGTCAGATACATGGCCAAGGGCCCCTTGCTGATGTGGTGAGGATGGCGGGCGGTCCAAGCGCAGGCGCGGACGGGCTGGCGATGGCCAGAAGCACAGGGCAAAGCGCGGCGGCCGTCAAGCCCCGCGCCGCAGCAAAAGGCGGGCAGGGGATGCGGCTTTTCGTCGGGCTCGGGAATCCGGGCGGCAAATACGCCCAGAACCGGCACAATATCGGCTTCATGGCGGTGGACCGGATCGCCGAGGATCACGGCTTCACCCCTTGGCGCTCGCGCTTTCAGGGGCAGGCTTCCGAAGGGATGCTTGGCGGCGAAAAGGTCGTGCTGCTGAAACCCTCCACCTTCATGAACCTGTCGGGCCAGTCGGTCGGCGAGGCGATGCGCTTCTACAAGCTGACGCCCGCGGACGTGACGGTGCTGCATGACGAGCTGGACCTTGCCCCCGGCAAGAGCCGCTGCAAGACCGGCGGCGGCCATGCCGGGCATAACGGGCTGCGGTCGATCCATGCGCATATCGGCGAGGCCTATCACCGGGTCCGACTCGGCATTGGTCATCCGGGGCACAAGGACCGGGTCGCGGGCTATGTGCTGGCCGACTTCGCCAAGGCCGATCAGAACTGGCTGGACGACTTGCTGCGCGGCATCTCCGACGGCGCGCCGATGCTGGCCGCCGGGGATAGCGCGCGCTTCCTGAACGCCGTGGCGCTGCGCACCGCGCCGCCACGGTCGGGGACCGGGTCGGAGGGGGCGAAGCCGGGGAAGGCCGCCGCTCCGGCGCCAGAAGCGGCAGACAAGCTTGCACCGGAGCCCAAGCCGGCACCAGAGCCGGAGCCACAAGCGCGCACCGCCCTCCAGCGCCTCGCGGACCGCTTCCGGTGAGCTGGCGCGCGGCCTTTGCCGCGCAGGCCCGCGCCTGTGCCGGTCTGGGCTCGCCCTTCACCGCCCGGCTGCTGCAGGGCTTCGCCGATCATGGACTGCCCGAGGGCGCGGTCGCGCAGCGGATTGGCAGTTGGCCCGGCGACATCTCCGGCTCAGGAGCCTCGGTGCCGCTGCGGCTGGCCGGGGCGCTGCACGGGCTGGTGCTGGAGGGGCGCGATGCGGCGCTGGCGGCGGTCTATCCCCCGACCGAAGCCGATGAGCTTGCGCTGCGCCGCGCCGCCTCGGCAGCGATTCTCGCGCAGGAGGAGTGGGTTCTGCGCAGGCTCGACACCGCCCCGCAGACCAATGAGGTCGCCCGCTCCGCCGCGCTGATCGTGGCGGCGCGTTGGCTGTCGGGCCAGACTGGGCTGCCGACCGTGCTGTCGGAACTTGGCGCCAGCGCCGGGCTGAACCTGATCTTCGACCGCTATGCGCTGCAAACACCGGACGGGCGACTTGGCCCTGCGGATGCCAGGGTGCTGCTGGCCCCCGACTGGCGCGGCGCACCTGCGACCGGCGCCGAGCCCCGCATCGCCGCCCGCGCCGGGGTGGACCTCGCCCCGCGCGACCCCGCGGCGGACAGGCTGCGGCTGCTGTCCTATGTCTGGCCCGATCAGCCCGAGCGGCTGGCCCGGATCGCCGCCGCGCTGGATGAGGCGGCGGCGCTGCGCCCCGAGCTGGCGCAGGGCGATGCGGTGGACTGGCTGCAGCAGCGTCTGGCGCAGCCGCGGCCGGGGTATCTGCATCTCGTGTTCCACACCGTCGCGTGGCAGTATTTCCCGAAGGGCCTGCAGGCCCGCGGCGAGGCGCTACTGGCCGAGGCTGGCACCCGCGCCACGCCAGATGCACCGCTGGCGCGTTTCGGGATGGAGGCGGATGGCGCGCGCCCGGGCGCGGCGCTGACGCTGACGCTCTGGCCCGGCGGCACAGCGCAGCCGGTGGGCCGTTTCGATTTTCACGGCCGCTGGATCGACTGGCGCCCCCCGGGGCCGTGAGCGCGCCTATGGCACCCTTCCCGCAATCAACCAACGTGCGGATCAGAGCCAAGCGGCCCCCATCAGACGCAGCGTCGCATTTGCCTGGCGCCTCCCGCATACTTGATTTTCCGTGAAGGCCATACCGGCCATTTGAGCCATCGACAGCCCTGACGATCCGGTGACGAAATATGCCCCGGCGCTGACGGGCGGGGTCTAAGACGGGCCAGCATCCGCAATGTGCTCAACATGGCTTCGGGTGTGACCTTCAACGAGAAATATTTCGATTTCTTTATAGATATCATCAAGATGAGCCGAGTTCTCGCGCTTGGCGGATCCATGGGCCGCTTTGCCGCCAAGAGGGAAGAGACCTTCATCGCCCCCGGCGCACAGTGGCAATATGTGTCCATCGACACCCATGTTCTGTCGATGGTGCTGCGCGGCGCGACGGGGCGGCCTATTGCAGAGCTGCTGTCTGAGAAGATCATTGCGCCGATGGGGCTGGAGGCCGAGCCCTATTATGTCACCGATGGCTACGGGGTGGAGTTCGTTCTGGGCGGGCTGAACCTGAGGACGCGGGACTATGCCCGCATGGACAGATCTTCCTTCAGAACGGCGCCTGGAACGGGGAGCAGATCGCGCCCGCGGACTGGGTCGAGGCCTCGACGGCGCGTCCGCTCCCACAGAGCCGGGGGCGGCGATGCGCTATGGCTATCAGTGGTGGATCCCGGGGGATGCGGAGCCGGGCGAATTTCTTGCCCGCGGCGTCTATGGGCAATATGTCTATGTGAACCGCCCGGCGGGTGTGGTGATCGCGTCCAACGGCGCCGATCGCCAGTTCCGCGAGGACGGCTCCTTCCCCGATGTGCTGGACATGTTCCGCCGCATCGTGGCCCTTGCTGAACAGGAGAGATGAGATCGAGAAAGATCCCGCAACCAACGTTCTGGGCCAGGCGCTGGAGGTTTGTGGCACGGACCCGGTCACTGGCTTCTTCCGCGACGGCCATTGCAACACCTGCGCCGAGGATGCCGGCAGCCACACCGTCTGCGTGACGATGACGGCAGAGTTTCTGGCCTGGTCGAAATATGTCGGCAACGACCTGTCGACCCCGCGCCCCGAATATCGCTTTGCCGGGCTGAAACCCGGGGATAGCTGGTGCCTCTGCGCCGGCCGGTTCTTGCAGGCGCATGACGAGGGCTGCGCGCCGCAGGTGCGGCTTGCGGCGACCCATGCCCGCGCGCTGGACATCGTGCCGCTGGCGGTGCTGCAAGAGCACGCGGCGGTCTAGGATGCAGCGGGCGGCGAGGGCTCTGCCGACAGCGCTGCTGCGGGCGAGGCAGGCGCTGTCGGCACGTTGGCGACGGTGGGTGGCGGCAGCGCCTCGGTGCGGGGGGGCAACTCGCCGTCGATCAGATCCTCGATGAACAGCGACAGCAGTTGCGGGCGGCCTGTGACGCCCGCCTTGCGATAGATCGCGTTGGTCTGCGCCTTGACCGTTCCTTCGGAGGTCTGGCGCAGCACGGCAATCTCGGCGGTCGACATGCCCTTGACCGCAAACAGCGCCACGTCCCTCTCTGCCGGGGTCAGCCCCCAGCCGGTGAAACGCTCCTCCAGCAGTTCCATGAAGGCGCCTGAGGCGCGGCGCAGCTTCTCTTCCGCCCGCGCCCGCCCCCGGATGCTGCGCGCCAGCGTCAGCGCCCCCAGCACCAGCCCCAGCAGCAGCCCGACCGCTGCCCCGATCTCCAGCAGTTCGCGGTTTTGCCAGCTGATCGGCGCGACATAGATCCCCAGCACCGACAGCAGGATGTCGGACACGAAGAACACGGCGCAGGCCGTCTGCACCATCAGAATGACACATACTGCGACAAGGCTTTTCATAGCGCGCGGCCCACGGAACCGGTCGGTGACATCATCGCGCCGCCTCAGTCGTCATCATCGCCGGCATCATCATCGCGGTCACGGCCGCGATCATCCCCTCGGTCGTCGTCATCGTCGTCGTCACGGTCATCATCATCGTCGTCATCGTCCTCCTCCGACGATCCCCCCGAAGAGCCGCTGCCCGAAGACCCGCTGCCCGATGATCGATCCCGGCTGCCGTCACCGCCGCTGGCGGTGAACGGGTTGGTGGGTGCCCCATCGGGCGAGATCCACAGGTCGCGCAGGATTTCGCCGGTGCGCGGGTCAAGGATAATCTCGCGGGTGCCGGCTGGGCCTTTTGCATAGATCCGGGCTCGGCCCAGCAGGGTCCGCGCGGTCGACACCTCGGAGAAGCCTTCCGCGCGCAGCTCACCTGCGATCCGGTCGGCCATCGACTGCGACAGTGCCGCGGTCGGGCACAGGGCCAGAGCCAGGAGGGTGGTGAGGAGGAAGCGGCGTTTCACGGTGGGGTCCAACTGATCAGCGTGCGGGGGCGGTTCATCGAGTATTCCCAGAATGGAGGCAGGGCAGCAAGCCCGGCGGCTCAAGAGTCGCTCCGCGCAAATCCTTGCGCGGAGCATCACTCCCATCGGTGGGGATAGCGGGTGCGAAGCGACCCTGCTGTCAGTCGTCGTGGTCATCCCCGCCGCGGTCATCGTCGTCGCCGCCACGGTCGTCATCGCGGTCGTCATCGCGGTCGTCGTCCCGGTCGTCATCACGATCATCGTCACGGTCATCGTCGTCGTCGCGGCCGTCCGAGTCGTCATACCCGTCGAACGAATCATCGCTGGAGCGGTTGCGGGACTGGCTGTCGTCGCGGCCCCGGCCGTCACGGTCCAGATAGACGCCCGGCGTGGTGTTCTCGCCGGGGCGCACGGTTTCCGTCTCGGACTTGACCACCTTGCCGCTGCGGCTCACCACGTCCAGCTCCAGCTTTTCGGTGCCGCGGATGGCCTCGATCTCGGTAATGCCCCGGCCGGGGTTGATCTCGATACGGGTGTAGCCCTGTTCCTTGAGGTCGGCGACGATTTCGGACACGGGCGATGCCGGGGCGGTCTGGGCCTGCGCGGCGCCAGCCATCAGCAACAGCGCCGAGGCAGCTGCAATAAGTCGGGTCATGAAATGCTCCTGTGCTTCGGGGTCGACCGGAAGTGGTCTTCCCCCAGACAGGGCCATTCAAACGTCCCCAACAATTGACCCGAGGTTTAGGCCCGAGGCCCTATATCCCCGGACCCAGCCCGATATGCCTTGGGTTTATGCCGATTTCCGTTCGCGAAGCGTCGGCGGGCCCCGTCAGATCTTCATATCAAAGCCAAGGTGCTTGGCCACGGTGAAGATGTCCTTGTCGCCGCGCCCACACATGTTCATCACGATGATATGGTCTGCGGGCAGCGTCGGCGCGATCTTGATGACATGGGCCAGCGCATGGCTCGGCTCCAGCGCCGGGATGATTCCCTCCAGCCGGCAGCAAGTCTGGAAGGCCGCCAGCGCCTCGGCATCGGTGATGCTGACATATTCGGCGCGGCCGATCTCATGCAGCCAGGCGTGCTCGGGCCCGATGCCCGGATAGTCGAGCCCGGCCGAAATCGAATAGCCCTCAAGGATCTGGCCATCCTCATCCTGCAGCAGATAGGTGCGGTTGCCATGCAGCACGCCGGGGCGCCCGCCGGTCAGGCTGGCGCAATGCTCCATCCGGTCATCGACGCCCTTGCCGCCGGCCTCGACCCCAATGATGCGGACCGAGGCGTCATCGAGGAACGGGAAGAACAGCCCCATCGCGTTCGATCCGCCGCCGATGGCCGCGATGATGGTGTCGGGCAGGCGGCCCTTGCCCTCATGCTCTTCCAGCTGCCAGCGGGTTTCCTTGCCGATGATCGACTGGAAATCGCGCACCATCGCCGGATAGGGATGCGGGCCGGCCACGGTGCCGATGCAGTAGAAGGTGTCGCGGACATTGGTGACCCAGTCGCGCAGCGCGTCGTTCATTGCGTCCTTCAGCGTGCCGCGGCCCGAGGTGACGGGGATCACCTCCGCCCCCAGAAGGCGCATCCTGAACACGTTGGGCGCCTGCCGTTCGACATCATGCGCGCCCATGTAGACCACGCATTTCAGCCCGAAGCGCGCGCAGACCGTCGCAGTTGCCACGCCGTGCTGGCCCGCGCCGGTTTCGGCGATGATCCGGCTTTTGCCCATCCGCATCGCCAGCAGGATCTGCCCCAGCACGTTGTTGATCTTGTGCGCGCCGGTATGGTTCAGCTCGTCGCGCTTCATGTAGATCTTGGCGCCGCCAAGCTCCTCGGTCAGCCGTTCCGCGAAATACAAGGGCGAGGGGCGGCCCACATAGTTCTTCCACAGATCGTCCATCTGCGCCCAGAAGCTCGCATCTGTCTTGGCCCGCTCATACTCCGCCTCCAGCTGCAGGATCAGCGGCATCAGCGTTTCCGACACGAAGCGCCCGCCGAAGATGCCGAAGCGGCCGTTTTCATCGGGGCCGTTCATGAAGCTGTTGATCAGGTCGTCGGGCATCTGGGGTCCTCCGTTGCGCACCTGCTGACTTAGCGCCAAGGCCCCTTGGGGTAAAGCGGCACGATGCCTCGCTGATCACGGCCTCGTTATCCGTGGGGGCGCAACTTCCCCGCAACTCCTTCCGTACCTCCAGCATCGACCGACCGGCCTTGCGGATTTCCGCAGCGCCATCGATTTGAGAAATGGAGAGACACATGACCCGCCTTATCGCAGCCCTGCTGCTGACCACCGCCCCGGCCTTTGCGGATACCGCTGTTGGCCTGACCGGAGACAAGACGCTTCTGATGATCGACACCTCCACCGCGGCCGTCACCGGCGAGATCGAAGTTCAGGGCGTGGAGAGCCTTCTCGGCATCGACCTGCGCCCGTCGAACAACACCCTTGTCGGTGTGACCGCCGACCACGTGATCGTCGTGATCGACCCGGCCACGGGCACGACCACCGAGCTGTCCACCATGACTACCATGCTGCCGTCCACCGATGGCCCGGTCGTGGTTGACTTCAACCCGATGGCCGACCGTCTACGCTTCATGACCGGCACCACCAACCACCGCGTGAACGTCGATACCGGCGAAGTCACCGTCGATGGCTCGCTGGCCTTTGAGGCGGGCGACATGCATGCGGGGGAGGCGCCGAACATCGTGGCCGCCGCATACATCAACAGCTACGGCAAGCCGGAAGCGACCGGCATGTATGACATCGACGCCACCCTTTCCGCGCTGATCAAGCAGACCGCGCCGAACGATGGCACGCTGGCCGCTGTCGGCAAGCTGGGCCCGGTGCTGGACGGTCCCGTCGGCTTCGACATCGCCACCACCGCCGAAGGCGAGAACACCGCCTGGCTGGCCGCGATGGGCGGGATCCACACCGTCGATCTGGACACCGGCGCCGTCACCCAGTCCTGGGATGTGACAGGGGCTTCGGGCGAGATCCGCGACATTGCCATTCTTCCGGCGATGTAAGCGGTAGGGTGTAACGAGTGCGGGCGCGAGGGGGAATCCTCGCGCCCTTTTTCTATCCGGCAGCGGTGATGAAAGCCGCAATCGCGGCGGGGTCTTTGACGCCGGGCGCCGATTCCACGCCCGAGGACACATCGACCTGCCGCGCTCCGGTCAGTCGGATCGCCTCGGCGACATTCGCGGGGGTCAGCCCGCCCGCCAGCATCCAGGGCCGGTCCCACTCGCGCCCCGCAATCAGCCGCCAGTCGAAGGCAAGGCCGTTGCCACCGGGCAGGGCGGCGCCCTTGGGGGGCTTGGCGTCGATCAGGATCTGGTCGGCGACCTGCGCATATTCGGCAATCGCCGCAAGGTCGACCTCTTCCGCAATCCCCACCGCCTTCATCACCGGCAAGCCAAAACGCGCGCGGATCTCGGCCACGCGGGCCGGACTCTCATGGCCATGAAGCTGAAGCATGTCCAGCGGCACCGCCTGCACGATGGCATCGAGCGCCGCGTCATCCGCATCCACCACCAGCGCCACCTTGGCGATGCCCATCGGCACCTGCAGCGCCAGCGCGGCGGCTTGCGGCAGCGACAGGTTCCGGGGGGAGCGGGAGAAGAACACGAAGCCCATATAGGTCGCGCCCGCCTGTGCGACGGCATCGACATGGGCGGCCTCGGTCAGGCCGCAGATTTTCACACGCGTATGCATGCGCCGTGTCTAGCGGCTACGCGCGCCGCCCTCAAGCAGCGCCAGCACCTCATCCTTCTGCTGGCCGTTGCCGCCTTGCAGCCGGTTCACCTCGGATTTCAGCTGCGCCGCCTCGCGCCGGTTGCGGCTGGCAGCGCTGCGATGCTTGGCCTCGCGCGCCCATTCCCAGACGAAGCCAACCAGCAGCCCTGCCAGAATGCCGGCAAAGATCACCAGGAACAGCGGCAGCTGGATCACCCAGTCGAGGCCGAGGAACATTCCCGCATCTTCGGGCAGCAGCCGTAGTGTCACAGGCGCGCGGTTGGCCAGCGCCACCGTCAGCAGCACAAGGGCCAGCAGCCCCAGCAGGGCCAGTCGCAGCACACGTATCATCGCAGGGTCATCCTTCGCCGTTCAGCCGGTCTCGCAGCAGCTTGCCGGTCTTGAAGAACGGCACATGCTTTTCCTCTACTGAAACCGCTTCGCCTGTGCGCGGGTTCCGTCCGGTGCGCGCATCGCGCCCCTTTACCGAGAATGCGCCAAAGCCGCGCAGCTCGACCCGGTCGCCCCGCGCCATCGCTTCGGTGATCTCTTCAAAGATCGTGTTCACGATCCGCTCCACATCCCGCTGAAACAGGTGCGGGTTCTCTTCGGCAATCATCTGGATCAGTTCGGACCGGATCATGTGAATCCTCTCGCAGGTCTCGGCAGCCCCCGCCGTATTGAGGGACTATAGGCGCATTCCTGGCGGGCTCAAACAGGAAAGCCATTGGAAAAGCGCGGGTTTCCCTGTGATCCGCGGGGAGTTGCCCATGGCGGCCCGCCGGCCCCGAGATGCTGCGGCGCGGCACCCGCGCCCGGTTCGGGCCGCAACCGGGCCGATTCGCAGCCCCTGCAACGCAAAACGGCCCCACCCGGATAGGGTGGGGCCGTTTGTTCGCTTGCGCAGAGGCGCCGGGCTTACTTGTCGCCGCCGCCCTTGAGGGCCGCACCGAGGATATCCCCCAGCGAGGCGCCCGAGTCCGACGAGCCATACTGCTCGACAGCTTCTTTCTCTTCCGCGATCTCACGTGCCTTGATCGACAGGCCCAGACGGCGGGTCTTCGAATCGACGTTGGTCACGCGCGCATCGACATGGTCGCCGATCTGGAAGCGTTCCGGGCGCTGTTCAGCCCGATCGCGCGACAGATCCGAGCGGCGGATGAACGACTTCATCTGGTTGTACTCAACCTCGATGCCGCCTTCCTCGATCGCCGTCACGGTGACGGTGATGATCGAGCCGCGCTTCACGCCGTCAACCGCGTCCGAGAACGTGTCGGCGTCCAGCGCCTTGACCGAGAGCGAGATGCGCTCCTTGTCCACGTCCACTTCGGTCACGGCGGCCTTCACCATGTCGCCCTTGCGATAGTTCGCAATGGCATCTTCGCCGCGCTGGTCCCAGCTGAGGTCCGAAAGGTGGACCATGCCGTCGATGTCGTTGTCGAGGCCGACGAACAGACCGAATTCGGTGATGTTCTTGACTTCGCCTTCGATGACGGTGCCGATCGGGTGGGTTTCGGCAAACACTTCCCACGGGTTGCGCATGGTCTGCTTGAGACCCAGCGAAACGCGGCGCTTGGCGGTATCGATTTCCAGCACCATGACGTCCACTTCTTGCGAGGTGGAGACGATCTTGCCGGGATGGACGTTCTTCTTGGTCCAGGACATTTCCGAAACGTGGACCAGACCTTCGACACCGGCCTCCAGCTCGACGAACGCGCCGTAGTCGGTGATGTTGGTCACGCGGCCCTTGTGGACCGAAGTGATCGGGTAGGCCTTCTCGACGGCATCCCACGGATCGGCCTGCAGCTGCTTCATGCCAAGGCTGATGCGGTGGGTTTCCTTGTTGATCTTGATCACCTGGACCTTGACGGTCTCGCCGATGTTCAGGATCTCGTTCGGGTGGTTGACGCGGCGCCAGGCCATGTCGGTCACGTGCAGCAGGCCATCGACGCCGCCGAGATCCACGAACGCACCGTATTCGGTGATGTTCTTGACCACGCCGTCAACGACTTCGCCTTCGGCCAGCTTGCCGATGACTTCGGCGCGCTGCTCGGCCCGCGATTCTTCAAGGATCGCACGGCGCGAGACAACGATGTTGCCACGACGACGGTCCATTTTCAGGATCTGGAACGGCTGCTTCAGGCCCATCAGCGGGCCGGCATCGCGCACGGGGCGCACGTCGACTTGGCTACCGGGCAGGAACGCAACAGCGCCGCCCAGGTCGACCGTGAAGCCGCCCTTGACGCGGCCGAAGATGGCGCCCTCGACGCGCTCTTCCTTCTCGTAGGCTTTCTCCAGCCGGTCCCAGGCCTCTTCGCGGCGGGCTTTCTCACGGCTGATGACTGCCTCGCCGCGTGCGTTCTCGACCCGGTCCAGATAGACCTCGACAACGTCACCCACGGCGATGTCCGGGTTTTCACCCGGGTTCGCGAATTCTTTCAGATCGATGCGGCCTTCCATCTTGTAGCCGACGTCGATGATGGCCTGGCCCGCCTCGATGGCGATGACCTTGCCTTTGACGACCGATCCCTCGTCGGGGGTATCGATCTCGAAGCTTTCCTGAAGAAGGGCTTCAAATTCTTCCATAGTCGCTTTGGCGCACATGCGTGTCAGTTTCCTTTGTAAGCGTTTTTCTGGCCTTGCGGTTGGCTCCGCCGGTCTTTGGTTGCGGTCTTTGGGGCGCTATGCCTTCATGGGCCGCAAGGGCCTCGGATCGCTCCGGGCCCTTCATGCGGTCCAGTTCGGGGCAAGGCCACCTTTCGGACTGGCCGCGATATAGTCGCTGATGCCGCCGCGGGCAAGGAAATAAGCACTTTCTTTGGCCCGGGCGCCAAGGGGCCGGAGGTCAGTCGCAGGGGCGAGAGACCACATCATATTCGGGGACCGGAAACCGTTCGTCCCCGCGCAGGAGCACTGCGGCGCGGGCGTCCGATTCGGTGGGTTGGGCCCGGCCCCAAGGCTGGCCGAGGCTGTCCGGGTTCAGCCGGAGCGTCTGGCAGATGCCTTGGCTGGTGATCTGCGCCTCCCCGGCCTCCCGAAGGTCGATCCGGTAGCCGGCCTTGCGCCTGGCGCCGGTGATCTCGAAGGTCAGCGGGGAGGGCAATTCAACGGCGCCGGTTTGCTGTTCGGCGTCCTCGTCCCAGACATCGCCGGGCGCGAGCCGGACCCGATAGCTCCCCGGCGGCACCAGCACCCGGAAGAACCGCCCGCCCTCGATGAACGCCGCAAGCGCCACCTCGCCCGTGGCAGCATCGGTCAGCAGCAGCGAGCGATCGTCGCCCGCCAAAGTCTGCACCTGCAATGGAAACACCGCCGGCAGGCCGGTGCGGTTCCACAGCAGCCCATGGTCGCTGCCCGCGGCGGCGGGCTGCGCGGCCAGAACAGCAGTGAGTGCAAGGATGGGGAAGCGTGTCATCATGCAGCAAACATGGGACCGAGCCTTCAAAAGTCCAAGCCTCAGCCGAGCCTGTCCTGCACCGCCGCCACCGCCCGGCCCACCGCCTCGGCAATGCTCAACTCCGAGGTGTCCAGAACCAGCGCATCGGCGGCGGGTTTCAGCGGCGCATCGGCGCGCCCCATGTCGCGGGCGTCCCGCTCGACCACCTCGGCCAGCACGGCTTGATAGGGCAGGGGCGCCGCCTCGCCGCCCAGTTCCTGCCAGCGCCGCCCGGCCCGCACCTCGGCACTGGCGGTGACATAGAGCTTCACCTCCGCCTCGGGGCAGATCACCGTGCCGATATCGCGCCCGTCCAGCACCGCGCCGCCCTCGCGCCGGGAAAAGCGCCGCTGAAAGTTCAGCAACGCCGCCCGCACCGCGGGAATCGCCGCAACCCGGCTGGCGGCCTGCCCGGCCTCGGCGCTGCGCAGATCGCCGCGGGCGAGGTCCTCGGGAGTTAACGCGCAGGCAGCGACAGGGTCAGCCCCCTCGGCCACCTTCGCCCCCACCGCCCGATACAGCAACCCGGTATCCAGATGCGCAAACCCGAACCGCTCCGCCACCGCGCGGCCGATGGTCCCCTTGCCCGCCGCAGCCGGCCCGTCGATCGCCACGGTAAAGATCATGCGGCCCCCGCGGTCTAGTTGCTGCGCTCGATGCGGGCGCCGAGGTCCGCCATCAGGGTCTCGAAGGCGGGGAACGAGGTGGCAATCGGGCTGGCATCATCCACGCGCACCGGCTTGCGGCTGGCGAGCCCCAGCACAAGGAAGCTCATCGCAATCCGGTGGTCGATATGCGTCGCGCAGGTCGCGCCGCCGGGCACGCCGCCGGGGCCCATGCCATGCACGATCAGCGTGTCCTCATCCTCCTCGATCCGCACGCCGCAGGCCTCCAGCCCCCGCGCCATCGCGTCGATGCGGTCGCTCTCCTTGACGCGCAACTCCTTGACTCCGCGCATGATTGTCGTGCCTTCCGCAAAGGCGGCAACCACCGACAGCACCGGAAACTCGTCGATCATGCTGGCCGCCCGCTCCGCTGGAACCTCGATCCCGGTCAGGGCCGAAAAGCGCACGCGCAGGTCCGCCACCGGCTCGCCGCCCTCTTCGCGCGGATTGCCGAACTCGATATCGGCGCCCATCTCCACCAATGTCGTATAAAGACCATTCCGGGTCAGGTTCTGGCTGACACCAGGCACCAGAATGTCGGAATTCTCCACAATCAGCGCCGCGCAAACCGGGAAGGCCGCCGAGGAGGGATCGCGCGGCACCGCAACGGTCTGGGCGCGCAGTTCCGGCTGGCCGACAAGGGTGATCACCCGACCCTCGGCCGTGTCCTCTACATGAAGATCGGCCCCGAAGCCCTTGAGCATCCTCTCAGAATGGTCGCGGGTGGGTTCCGCCTCGATCACCACCGTCTCGCCCGGCGCATTCAGCCCCGCCAGCAGCACCGCCGACTTCACCTGCGCCGAGGGGACCGGCACGCGGTAGCGCACCGGTACCGGATCGGCGGCGCCTACCACCGTCATCGGCAGGCGGCCACCTGAGCGTCCGTAAGCCTTTGTTCCGAAGAGTGAAAGAGGGTCCGTCACCCGCGCCATCGGCCGTTTGCGCAAGCTGGCGTCGCCGGTGAAGGTCACCGTCATCGGAGTTGTCGCCATGCAGCCCATGATCAGCCGAACGCCGGTGCCGGAGTTGCCGCAGTCAATGATATCAAGGGGTTCCGCGAAGCCGCCGACGCCGACGCCGTTGACGGTCCAGTGGCCCTCGCCATGCCGCACCACCTCGGCCCCGAAGGCGCGCATGGCACTGGCTGTGTCGAGCACGTCCTGGCCTTCCAGAAGGCCGGTCACCACCGTCTCGCCCACCGACAAAGCGCCCAGAATCAATGCCCTGTGGCTGATCGACTTGTCGCCGGGCACTTCGGCGGTGCCGGTCAGCGGGCCGGATCTGCGGGCGGTCATCGGGATCGGGGCGGCGTGGCCGGACATGGGCGGGCTCCTTGGCAGGTCTGCGCCCGGGGTGATACCGCAAGCGGCAAGCCCCGTCCATCGCGGCATATGGAAGCCATACAGAACCTATACATATATCATATGTATAGCGAAACTCTCAGGCACTCCGCCCCCCCCCCTTGCTTTTTTCCAAATATCCTCGGGGGTCCGGGGGCAGACGGCCCCCGGCGGCCGGCCAAGGGCGCTACGCTGCGGCGGCTGATGGCTCCGCCAGCGCCACAATATCCATCATGATCCGGTTCAGCTCGAAATCCTTCGGCGTGTAGACCCGGGCCACGCCCTGCGCGAGCAGGGCGGCCGCATCCTCATCCGGGATGATCCCGCCCACGACCAGCGGCACATGGCCAAGGCCCGCCGCCTGCATCCGCTCCAGCACTTCGGCGATCAGCGGCAGGTGGCTTCCGGACAGGATCGACAGGCCCACCACATGCGCCTGCCGTTCCACCGCCGCTTCCACGATCTGCGCAGGGGTCAGGCGGATGCCGTCATAGCTGATCTCCATCCCGCAATCGCGGGCGCGGAAGGCGATCTGTTCGGCGCCGTTGGAATGGCCATCAAGGCCCGGCTTGCCGACCAGGAAGGTCAGCCGGCGGCCGAGCTTCGAGGAGACTGCATCGACGGCCTCGCGGATCGGCTCCAGCCCTTCGGTGCGGTTCGACGGGCTGCGCGACACGCCGGTCGGGCCGCGATACTCGCCATGCACCTGCCGCATCACGCCGGCCCATTCGCCGGTGGTGGCGCCGGCCTTGGCGGCGGCGACCGAGGCCGGCATGATGTTCTGCCCGGCGCTGGCCGCTGCGCGCAGGTCGGCCAGTGCTGCCGCCACCGCCGCGCCGTCGCGGGCCGCGCGCCACTCTGCCAGCCGATTGACCTGATCCTGCTCCACCGCCGGGTCCACCGTCATGATCCCGCCTTCGCTGTCGACCAGCGGCGAGGGCTCGCCCTGCTGCCAGCGGTTGACGCCGACCACGACGGTCTCGCCCGTCTCCACCCGGCCGATGCGGGAGGCGTTCGATTCGACCAGCCGCGCCTTCATGTAGTCGATGGCGGCAATGGCGCCGCCCATGGCATCGAGCGTCGCGAGTTCGGCGCGGGCGCCGTCCTTCAGCGCCTCGACCCGTGCCGCGATCACCGGGTTGCCGTCGAAGAGGTCCCCATATTCCAGAAGGTCGGTTTCATAGGCCAGGATCTGTTGCATCCTGAGCGACCATTGCTGGTCCCAGGGGCGGGGCAGGCCAAGCGCCTCGTTCCAGGCGGGCAACTGCACGGCGCGGGCGCGGGCGTTCTTTGACAGCGTCACCGCCAGCATCTCGATCAGGATCCGGTAGACGTTGTTTTCGGGTTGCTGCTCGGTCAGGCCGAGGCTGTTGACCTGCACGCCATAGCGGAAGCGGCGGAATTTCTCATCCTCGATGCCATAGCGGGTCAGGCAGATCTCATCCCAGAGCTCGGTGAAGGCGCGCATCTTGCACAGTTCGGTGACGAAGCGGATGCCGGCATTCACGAAAAAGCTGATGCGGCCGACCATGGCCGGAAACTCCGCCTCGGGCACCTTGCCCTTCAGATCGTCCAGCACCGCCACGCCGGTTGCGAGGGCAAAGGCCAGCTCCTGCTCGGGCGTCGCGCCGGCCTCTTGCAGGTGGTAGGAACACACGTTCATCGGGTTCCATTTGGGCAGATGCACGGCGGTATAGGCGGCGACATCGGTGATCATCGCCAGGCTGGGCTTGGGCGGGCAGATATAGGTGCCGCGGCTGAGGTATTCCTTCACGAGGTCATTCTGCACGGTGCCCTGCAGGGCAGAGACATCGGCGTCTTGCTCCTCGGCTACCGCGATATAGAGCGACAGGAGCCAGGGCGCGGTGGCGTTGATGGTCATCGAGGTGTTCATCTTGTCGAGCGGGATATCGGCGAACAGCGCCCGCATGTCGCCCAGATGCGCCACCGGCACGCCGACCTTGCCGACCTCGCCCCGCGCCAGTTCGTGATCGCTGTCATAGCCGGTCTGGGTGGGCAGATCGAAGGCGACCGACAGGCCGGTCTGCCCCTTGGCAAGGTTGGCGCGGTAGAGCGCGTTGGACTTGGTGGCGGTGGAATGGCCGGCATAGGTGCGGAACAGCCAGGGCTTGTCGCGGGGAAGGGCGGTGTCGGTCATGCTGCTCTCCGAATCCGGGGCGGGGAATCCAAGCTGGGTGGCCTGGCAAGATAGTTGCGCTGAAAATGGTGATAGGCGAAAGAATGTGTCGCTGTCAATTCGCCGCGCTGCGGCAGGGCGGCGCCGCGCTGCGGCTGGGGATTTTGGTTGCAAAGCGCCAAAGGCCGATCACAGTCTGGTGATGCCGGCGGGATTTGGCGTCGGTCTTGTAACCAACAGGTTCTTTCATGCTTTCTCGGTCTTTGCTGTCCCTTACGATTGCCGGCGCGTTCTGCGCGGCCTCTGCCTTCCCTGCCGCCGCGCTCGATCGCCGCGTGCAGATCGTCAACAACACCGGCTACACGATCGTGGAGTTCTATGCCTCCAACACCGGCACCAGCGACTGGCAGGAGGACATCCTCGGGCCGGATGTGCTGCCCTCGGGATCGTCGGTGATGATCAACATCGATGATGGCACCGGCTATTGCAAATATGACCTTCTGGCGATTTTCGACGATGGTGACGAGCTGATGAAGGGCGATGTCAACGTCTGCGAGGTGGGGACGTTCACCTATAACTGAGGGGTTGCGGGGGCCACGGGCCGGGCGTGGGGCCCGGCCTGATGGTCATAAAATTACAAAAACGTAACGTTCCATATTGCATTGTTGCGCGGCCAAACGTATTTCCTGCTGCATGAGGCCGCGCGATTCTGCGCTGCGGCACACCTGTTTCGGCCAAGGAGTACTGTCATGGCTCTTGATACCCAGACCGAGATTGCGCCCTATGACGCGCCCGAGAAGGACCTTTACGAGATCGGCGAGATGCCTCCGCTGGGGCATGTGCCCAAGCAGATGTATGCCTGGGCGATCCGGCGCGAGCGGCATGGCGAGCCGGACAAATCGATGCTGGTCGAGGTGGTGGACACGCCCGAGATCGACAGCCACGAGGTGCTGGTTCTGGTGATGGCCGCGGGCGTCAATTACAACGGAATCTGGGCCGGTCTTGGCATTCCGATCAGCCCGTTCGACGGCCACAAGGCACCCTATCACATTGCCGGGTCCGATGCCTCGGGCATCGTGTGGAAGGTCGGCGACAAGGTGAAGCGCTGGAAGGTGGGGGATGAGGTCGTCATCCACTGCAACCAGGACGATGGCGACGATGAAGAGTGCAACGGGGGGGATCCGATGTTCTCGCCCAGCCAGCGGATCTGGGGCTATGAGACGCCGGACGGCAGCTTCGCGCAGTTCACCCGTGTGCAGGCGCAGCAACTGATGCACCGCCCGCGGCACCTGACCTGGGAGGAGAGCGCCTGCTATACGCTGACGCTGGCCACCGCCTACCGGATGCTGTTCGGGCACCGCCCGCATATCCTCAAGCCCGGCGACAATGTGCTGGTCTGGGGCGCGTCGGGGGGGCTTGGCTCCTATGCGATCCAGCTGATCAATGCGGCAGGGGCGAATGCGATCGGCGTGATTTCCGAGGAGGACAAGCGCGAGTTCGTCATGGGCCTTGGCGCCAAGGGCGTGATCAACCGCAAGGATTTCACCTGCTGGGGCCAGATGCCCAAGGTCGGCACGCCGGAATATGCGACCTGGTTCAAGGAGGCGCGCAAGTTCGGGGCGGCGATCTGGGAGATCACCGGCAAGGGCAACAATGTCGACATGGTGTTCGAGCATCCGGGCGAGGCGACCTTCCCGGTGTCGGTCTTCGTGGTGAAGCGCGGCGGCATGGTGGTGATCTGCGCCGGCACGACCGGGTTCAACCTGACCTTCGACGTGCGCTATCTGTGGATGCATCAGAAGCGGGTGCAGGGCAGCCACTTCGCCAACCTCAAGCAGGCGGCGGCGGCGAACAAGCTGATGCTGGAGCGGCGGCTGGATCCGTGCATGTCCGAAGTGTTCCCCTGGGACGAGATCCCGGGCGCGCATATGAAGATGCTGCGCAACCAGCACAAGCCGGGGAACATGGCGGTGCTGGTGCAGAGCCCGCGCGCCGGGCTGCGGACCTTCGAGGATGCGCTGGAGGCGGGGCGTCTGGCGTAAGGCAGCGGTAGGGAGTGTGGAGCGCCCGTCCCGGGGAGGGGCGGGCGTTTCTGTGTGACTCGATGCAAATTAATCTGTTGCGCTGATAGAGCTTTTCTTTCCTAGTAATCTGTCGCTTTATTATTTTGAGAGGGGCTGCGTATGGCGCAAGAAGAGATTAAGAAGAAGACACGGCGTCGCGGAAACACGCTCGAGAATTGGGAAGTCGCAATTGTGAAGGCCATGATTGCGCGTGGTGCTCCGTTCACCAACGATCAAGATATACTTGCATATTTTACTCGACCGACCCGATCAGTGAACCATCGCCTGATCGGGGAGATAAGGATAGAGGCAAAGCACAAAGCGATCAAGGCCGCCAGCGATGATGATCTCGATACCTTCCTATCGACGTGGCCAGACATCGATCATGACACTGGCCTGAGTGTTCGCGGAGATGAACTGCTTATCAAGGCGAGAGAAGCCATGATCGCAGCGGTACAAACCTTCAACTCAGCGGGCCTTACTTTCCGTGCGGAACTGTTCATTGTCACGGCAATCATTGCGTGGACCTATTTGCTGCACGCTTGGTTCAGGCGAGAAGGCGTCGACTATAGATACTCAGGCCAGAAAACGAAGGAGGGCGCTGATAAGTATTGGGAGCTGGGCCACTGCCTGAAGCAGGCGAAGTGTCCCTTGACTGAAGGTGCAAGGACGAACCTCGAGTTCCTGATCGAAATCCGTCATGAGATTGAGCATCGCTCTACGAGTCGGATCGATGACGCGCTCGGAGCAAAGCTCCAATCGTGCGCCTTGAATTTCAATGAGGCAATGAAAAAGGAGTTCGGCATTCAGTATGGCCTAGAGCGGCGTTTGCCCCTCGCGTTGCAGTTCGTGTCGTTCGGATCCGAACAGCGCTCTGCCCTGAAGAAGGCCTCGGGGTTACCAAAGCATGTCGAGGCGGTAATAGATGCCTTCGAGCATGGCCTCACTGAGGAGCAGCTAAAGGACCCTGCCTATCGCATGACCTACGGGTTCGTGCCAATGACTGCCAAGAAGGCAGGCGCCGCGGATGTGGCTGTTCAAATCGTCTCCTCTGGCAGTGCTGAAGCTGGCGAGATAGAGAAGATCATCCTCAAAGAGGTTAACAAAAATCGGTATCCCCCAGCCAAGGTGGTGCAGAAAGTGCAGGAGGCTGGCTTTCCCAAGTTCTCGCTCCATCACCACACTCAGCTATGGAAAACACTGGATGCTCGTAAGGAGGGTAAGGGGTATGGCTGTGTAGGGGACTACGGCAACTGGGTATGGTTTGATCGATGGGTGGACCAAGTCCTCGATTACTGTCAGGCCGAAGAAAATAAGTATCGATAGTCTTTCGGAGCGTCAGCGGCTTGGTTTGTCCGGGCAAGAGGGGGGCGCTGCCCCCCGGCGGCCTTTGGCCGCTCCCCCCGGGATATTTGGACAAAGAAGAGGGGGGAAGGGCGCGGGTCTGGCTGGGGGCGCGCCGCCTCTGGCGCCCCCCCCCGCCCTTCGCTAGGGTCGCCGCCGATGACCGTGCCCGCCCTTACCTTCTCCTCCGATCAGGCCGAAGCCTGGGACCGTCTGGCCGAAGCGCTGGAGGGGGCGGGGGTCGATATCGTGGGTGGCTCCACCGACCGGGTGGAAGAGGGCGCGCCGCGCACCATCATGGCGGTGGTGGGCAAGGCCGGGTCGGGCAAGACCATGCTGCTGGCGGAGCTGACCAAGGCGCTGGATGAGGCGGGCGTCGACATCATCTCGGGCGATTACGAGGGCAAGCGCCGCAAGGACCGGCGCACGCTGGCGATTCTGGCGCCGACCAACAAGGCGGCGAGCGTGTTGCGCAACCGCGGCGTGCCGGCGACGACGATTCACCGCATCCTCTATACCCCGGTCTATGACCCGGAATATGAGCGCATCGCCGAATGGCTGGCGAATGGCGGCGAGCGGCCCGTGGTCGAGGGGCTGAGCGATACCGCGTTGGACCGGGCGAAGGCCTTCTATGAGCAGGTGAAATCGGTGCCGGGGGCGCTGGCGAGTGCGGGCCTGCGCGGATCGGACTTCATCCTGGGCTGGAAGCGGCGCGAGGATCCCCTGGACATTGGGCTCATCGACGAATGCTCGATGCTCGATGACCGGCAGTTCGATGACCTGAAAGAGATTTTCCCGACTCTGGTGATGTTCGGCGATCCGGCGCAGCTGGCCCCGGTGAACCAGTCGGGCGCGATGGCCTTCGACCGACTGCCCGAGGGCCAGCGGCTGGAGCTGCACCGCATCCACCGGCAGGAGGGCGACAACCCGATCCTGGACCTTGCCCATGCGCTGGCCGACGAGAGCCTGACCTTCGAGCGGTTCGAGCGGATGGTGGAGGAGGCGGCGAAGCGCGACCCCCGCGTGGTCTGGGCCGAGCGGGTAGAGAGCGATCTTATGGCCCGCTCGCCGGTGCTGGTCTGGCGTAACCAGACGCGGATCCGGCTGATCCAGGCGTTTCGCGGGGCCTTTGGCGCGCCGATGGATGCGCTGCTGCCGGGGGAGCCGCTGATCTGCGACGGGATCGAATTGCCGCTGAAGCACCGCAAGAAGCGCATCGACCTCGAGGCGCGGGGCCTCATAAAGGGCGCGCAGGTAATCTATCTGGGGCCGGGCAAGAAGCCGGGCTTCAGCCGCATCCATGTGATCGGGGCGGAGGAGCCGCAGGTTTCCGCCGCGTCGATCATCAAGATCGAGCTGCCGGATGAGGAGGAGCCGTTCATTCCCTATGCCGCGCGGATGGGGGCGGCCTTCCTGCATGGCGCGGCGGTGACGATCCACAAGGCGCAGGGCTCGCAATGGGAGAACGTGCAGGTGTTTGCGCCGGACCTCTATGCGGCCTATCGGGCCGGACGGTCGGAGGCGGGGATCCCGCTGTGGAAGCGGCTGGCCTATGTGGCGATCACCCGGGCCGAGAAGCGGCTGCTGTGGGTGGTGCGCAACCGGCTGTCGCGGCCCGTGGCCGGGCTGACGGTGGAGGACCTGCCGCAGAACCCGGCGCCGCTGGCGTTGCTGCGGGAGGAGGAGTAGGGCCTAGCCGCGCGGCCCCCAGAGGATCAGCGCGGCGCCGGCAAGGCAAAGCGCGGTGCCGGCCAGATCCCACAGGTCCGGCCTCTGCCGTTCCACCAGCGCCAGCCACGCGACCGAGGCCGCGACATAGACCCCGCCATAGGCCGCATAGGCGCGCCCGGCATGATCGGCCGGGCTGAAGGCCAGCGCGGCGGCAAAGGCCAGCAGTGCCGCGGTTCCGGGCAGCAGCCACAGCGGCGAGCGGTCCAGCCGCAGTACCGACCACAGCGCGAAGCAGCCGGCAATCTCGGCCAACGCGGCAAACAGATAGAGGGGGATCGCGGTCATGGGCGCAGACTGTCGGCGCGGCGCAGTCTTGTCCAGACGCCCCCTTCCCGTTGCGCGCTCCTGCCCCTAGTCTGGGCCCAAAATGGAGGCCTCCCATGCGCTGTGTTTTCGTTCAGTTCCGCTGCCAGTCCGGCAAGACCTATGAGGTGGCCGACGCGATCTATGCCCGCGAGGTGGTGAGCGAGCTGTATTCCACCTCGGGCGAATATGACCTGATCGCCAAGGTCTATATCCCGGATGAGGCGGATGTGGGCCATTGGCTGAACGAGGCGCTGTTCGACATTCCGGGGATCAGCCGGACGCTGACGACGATGACATTCAAAGCGTTTTGAGGAAGAACCATGGGCCGAAGCGAGCCGGGAATGGTCATGTGCTGCTTTTCCGGCGACTGGATCCCGCAGGAGTCCGCAGTGACGATCGTCGCGTTCATCCCGAATGCGAAAGAGAGCCAGACGCTCTACGCCAGGCCGGGCGAAATCGCCAAGCGAGTCAGGCCAGACGTTCCCCTGCACCCCGATCTCTAGAACCTCGCCCTATAATTGTCGTAATCGGCCCCAAACCCCGCTTCTGCCGCCCCTGTGGCCGAGTTGCACTAGCGCACTTGTGACTTGGCCGCTACAAAAGGTGTAATGGCGGAAAACCGTCAACAGGCAGTGAACATATGAGGTCGGGATGAGCAGATCCCCCAAGGCGCTTTGCGGCGCTTTCACGCGCGCGGCGCTTTTCGGTGCGCTTCTGGTGGCGGGTGCGCCGCTGGCAGCGCAGGAGCGGATGACGCTCGGCATCGGCCGGATGTTCACCAACGACTATCTGGGCGATGGCGAGGATCGCTGGCGCACCGGGGGCTATCAGATGAGCATCCTGCGCGGCCCGATGTGGGATGGCATGCTGCCGACCCGGCCGGGCAGTCTGCTGGAATTCCGCCTGCGGTCAGAGATCATCGCGCCTTCGGAGCTGTCCACCCCGCCCGAATGGGACCGCCGCTATGCGGGTGTCCTGTCCTTCGGCCTTCACACCCATTTCGCGCTTGGCACGGCCGAGGCGACGGCCGGGCTCGATCTGGTGGCGATGGGGCCGCAGACGGGCGTCGGCAGCGTGCATGACTGGCTGCATGAGCAGGTGTCGGCGCCCGCCGTCAGCGTGGTCGATGACCAGATCGGCAACCGCATCGTGCCGACGCTGTCGGGCGAGCTTGGCCGGACCTATCCCCTTGGCGACCATGCCGAGCTGCGCCCCTTCGCCGAGGCGCGGGTCGGGGATGAGACGCTGGTGCGCGTCGGCGCCGACCTCAACTTCGGCCAGATCGAGCGCGGGGCGCTGTGGTCGCGCGATACCGTGACCGGGCAGCGCTATGTCTCGATCTCGGGCCATTCCGAGCCGGGGGCCAGCTTCGTGTTGGGAGGCGACGCGGCCTATGTCGCGGACAGCGTCTATCTGAACGGCGGCGGCAACGATCCCGAACCCGAGGAGAACCGCTTCCGGGTGCGCGCCGGGATGCAGGTTCGCGGCGAGCGGATGGGCCTGTTCTACGGCGCGACCTGGCTGTCGGAGGAGTTCGAGGACCAGCCCGAGGGGCAGGTCGTGGGATCGATGCGGTTGCGGATGAACTTTTGACGTTGCGGAAGGCACGGGCGCTTTCCAACATGAAGAACGCGTGCTAACATTCTGATATAACGGCCCTAAGGCCGAAAACAAAAAACGACGACGGCAGGTAATACGAGTCATGAGAACGGGCACATCGGGCACGTTTGTCATCTCTTGGTCGCAGACGGAACTGGACGGCATTCGCGCCGCGCCGCTTCCCTCGTTGATTGTCGGCGCGCAGTGGCGCTGGTGGGGCGAGGCGGTGCGGGTGGACGGACCGGCCGGGCTTTTGGTCCTGCACAGTGCCGAGGGGGAGGCAGACCTTCGCAGACGGGCCGCGCGCGCGGTGCGGCGGCTGATCGGTGCGGCGGGCTTTGGTGCCGCCCCTGAGAGCGACCCTGATACGCAAGTCGAAACCAGTCCCTATGGCGATGCCGGCGTGCCGGAGCAGGGGTTCGTCGTCACCGACGGGCTGATGGCCTGGCAGGTGACGGTGATCGCGGTGGAGGGCAGCGCGGCGCGCCTGCTGATGGTCACCGGAGAGATGCCGCCCCCGGGGCGCGAGCTGTGGGTGGTGAACCGCACGCTGGACGGGGCCGAGGCGCTGACCCGCGGGCCGCGCTCCGAAGCGGGGGTGATCTGCTTCACCACCGGCACGCTGGTCGATACCCCGCAAGGCCCCCGCCCGGTGGAGCAGATCCGCGCTGGAGACCGGCTCTGGACCCGCGATGACGGCGCGCAGCAGGTGATCTGGACCGGCAGCCGGCGGATGACCGGCGCGCGGCTTTACGCGATGCCCGAGCTGCGGCCGATCCGCATCCGGCGGGGAGCGATGGGGGAAGATAGGCCGGACGGTGACCTGATCGTCTCGCCCCGCCACCGGATGCTGCTGCGCGGCCCGGCGGCACTGGCCCTGTTCAATACGCCCGAGGTGCTGGTGGCGGCAGGCGACATGATCGACGATTGCCGGGTGCATGTGGATCATAGCCTGCGCGAGGTGACCTATGTGCACCTGCTGCTGGAGCGCCACCAGATCATCCGCGCCAACGGGCTGGAGACGGAGAGCTTCCATCCCGCCAATGCCGCGCTGGACATGCTGGACCCGGTGCAACGCCGCGGCCTCGCCGCGCTGCTGCCGCAGGTGGAGGCCGACCCCCGCAGCTATGGCGACTACGCCCGCCGTAACCTGAGCGCGCCGGAGGCGGCGATCTTGCGGCATGAGGCGGCCTAGACGATTGCCCTAGGCGAAGCGGCTTGTAGGTTAGGCGCCCCGGCGCGATCAGGCGGCTTGCCAGTGGCAAGCCGCCCGCGACGGTTGCCCGAAGGCGCGAGCCGCAGGGCAAGGGGGGTGAAGCTTGGTCCGAACGGCTCCAAATTCTGATGGGTCCGCCCGGGTGGGCACGAATGTGCCCGCCCCCCGCAGGGCGGGCACAGCAGAATTTCGTCGACGGCCGATATTCTGCGCAGCGCGGTTTGCCGAGCCGAGCGCCCTGTGGGGGGAGTATAGGTTGAGACGCGTCGCCCCTCCCTGTTGACTCCCGCCCCCGCCCCTGTATAAGCTCGCCGTCCCGGACCCGTTTGTCCGGGGCTTTTTCATTGGTGTTGGTGGCCCTCGCAAGGGGATGCCTGTCGGCCAAGGGCTTATGCCCGCGGCAAAGGACAACGCCCTTCGATTCAAAAAATCGCCGCCGGCTTGCCGGGGGCATCAAGAACAACAACGAAGGAGATCAGCGGTGACCAAACGCACCTCTGCCAAGTACAAACTCGACCGCCGCATGGGCGAGAACATCTGGGGCCGTGCCAAATCCCCGGTGAACAAGCGTGAATACGGCCCGGGCCAGCATGGCCAGCGCCGCAAGAACAAGCTGTCGGACTTCGGCACCCAGCTGCGCGCCAAGCAGAAGCTGAAAGGCTACTACGGCGACCTGACCGAAAAGCAGTTCCGCAAGATCTTTGGCGAGGCCGAGCGCGTCAAGGGCGACACCGGTGAGAACCTGGTGGGTCTGCTGGAGCGGCGTCTGGATGCGGTGATCTACCGCGCCAAGTTCGTTCCGACCATCTTCGCCGCCCGTCAGTTCGTGAACCACGGCCACATCACCGTGAACGGCCAGCGCGTCAACATCGCGTCGTTCCGGGTGAAAGAGGGCGACGTGATCGCCGTCCGTGACCGCTCGCGCCAGCTGGCGATCGTGCTGGAATCGGTGGGCCTGACCGAGCGCGACGTGCCGGACTACCTGGAAGCCGACCACTCGAAGATGACCGCCACCTTCGTCCGTACCCCCGCACTGGCCGATGTGCCCTATGCGGTGGTGATGGAACCGAACCTCGTGGTCGAATATTACGCCAAGAACTGATCCCGGCGGCGGCGCTTCAGCGCCGCGCGGTCAGTGTCATACGAAAGGGCCGCGGCGCAAGCCGGCGGCCCTTTTGCCATGCCGGGCGCCGCAGTTGCGGATGCAGCAACATGCTGCTGGCATTGGGGTGACCGGGCGGCTAGAAAGCCGGGAGTTTCGGAGTGTTCACCATGTCAGACCAGATCCGCCCGCAGCCCGGCATTCTTGATATCGCGCTCTACCAAGGCGGGTCGGGCCATGTGGCGGGCCTGTCCGACGCGATCAAGCTGTCCTCGAACGAGAACCCGTTCGGCGCCTCGGAAAAGGCCAAGGACGCGTTCCTTCGCTCGGTCCACAAGCTGCACCGCTATCCCAATACCGACCATGCCAGCCTGCGCCAGGCGATTGGCGATGTGCACGGGCTCGATGCCTCGCGGATCATCTGCGGGGTCGGCAGCGACGAGATCATCCACTTCCTCTGCCAGGCCTATGCTGGGCCGGGGGATGAGGTGGTGTTCACCGAACATGGCTTCCTGATGTACCGCATCTCGACCATGGCCGCCGGTGCCACCCCGGTCGAGGTGCGCGAGCGCGAGCGGGTGACGGATGTCGACGCGATCCTGGCGGCCTGCGGGCCGGCCACCAAGCTGGTGTTCATCGCCAACCCCAACAACCCCACCGGCACGATGATCGGCCTGTCCGAGATCGAGCGGCTGGCCGACGGGCTGCCGCCGCAGGCCATTCTGGTGCTGGACGGGGCCTATGCCGAATATGTGGCGGGCTATGATGGCGGCGCCTGGCTGGCGACGACGCGGCCTAATGTGGTGATGACGCGGACCTTCTCGAAGATCTACGGGCTTGGCGGGCTGCGGATCGGTTGGGGCTATGGCCCGAAATCCATCATCGATGTGCTGAACCGCATCCGCGGACCCTTCAACCTGTCCACCACGCAGCTGGAGGCGGCCGAGGCGGCGGTGCGCGATCAGGACTGGGTGGATCGCTGCCGGGCCGACAATACGCGGCTGCGCGCCTGGATGGCCGAGGCGCTGGCGGAAAAGGGCGTGCCGTCAGACACTTCCACGGCGAACTTCATCCTTGCCCGCTTTGCCGACGAAGCCGAGGCCGCCGCCTGCGACACCTGGCTGCAAAGCCAGGGGCTGATCGTGCGGCGGGTGACCGGCTACAAGCTGCCGAACTGCCTGCGCATTACCGTGGGGGATGAGGCCAGCTGCCGGCGGATCGCCCATGCCATCGGCCAGTTCAAGGCGCTGGCGAAGCCGCGGCCGGAACCGGAAAGCGGTGTGCCGGAAGGCGGGGCTGCATGATCTATGACCGGGTGGCGCTGATCGGGCTGGGGCTGATCGCCTCGTCCATGGCGCATGCGATGCGGGCCGGCGGGCTGGCGGGGCGGATCGTGGGCCATGCACCGAGCGCGGAAAGCCGGGCCGCGGCGCTGGCGATCGGGTTCTGCGACGAGGTGTTTGCCACGGCTGCCGAGGCGGTGCAGGGCGCGGATCTTGTGGTGCTCTGCGTGCCTGTGGGCGCGATGGGGTCGGTCGCGGCCGAGATCGGGCCGCATCTGAAGCCGGGCGCGACGGTCACCGATGTGGGATCGGTCAAGCAGGCGGTGATTGCCGCCGTCGCCCCGCATCTGCCCGATGGCGTGCATTTCGTGCCGGGCCACCCGATTGCCGGGACCGAGCATTCGGGGCCGTACTCGGGCTTCGCAGGCCTCTTCCGCAACCGCTGGTGGCTGCTGACGCCGCTGCCGGGCGGCGATGCGGCGGCGACCGCGCGGATGCGGGCGCTGTGCGAGGCGATGGGGGCCAATGTCGACGAGATGGAGGCGGAGCATCATGACCTGGTGCTGGCCGTCACCAGCCACACACCGCACCTGATCGCCTACACGATGGTGGGGGTGGCCGACGATCTGGCCCGCGTCACCGACAGCGAGGTGGTGCAATATTCTGCCGCCGGTTTCCGCGACTTCACCCGCATCGCCGCCAGCGACCCGACGATGTGGCGCGATGTGTTCCTGACCAACAAGGACGCGACGCTGGAGATCCTCGGCCGCTTCACCGAAGAGCTGTTCGCGCTGCAACGCGCGATCCGCACCGGCGATGGCGAGATGCTGTTCGACTATTTCACCCGCACCCGCGCCATCCGCCGCGGCATCATCGAGGCGGGGCAGGATACCGCTGCGCCGGATTTCGGCCGCAGCAAGGCCGGCAGATGAGCAGGGCGGCGCGGGCTTGGCTCGCGGCGCTGCTGATGCTGGGTGCGGGGGGCGCCTTGGCACAGGATGCGCGTCAGGTGCAGCGACCCGAGGTTGCGGCGCCTGTGGCAAGCGCGGTGCCAACGATACGGCCCAAGCCGAGGCCCGGTTCGACTGCCGTCGCGGTGGCTGCGCCTTCCGGGGCCGCTCTGCCGGGGCTGCGGCCACGCCCGCGCCCGGTGGCGGCGCTGCGCACCGAGGTGGTGCAGGTCTCCTCTGCCACCATCGCCTATGCGCCGATGACGGCCCGGCCCGAACCGCGGCCCGAGAACCTGCAGCGGCGATCTTCCGTGGCGGCGGCGGGCTTCCGCACCCAGCCGGTGCCCGAGGCGACCACGGGGCGCAAGGGGTCGGTCTGCGGCAACCCCGATATCCGCGGCACCACCATTCCGCCGATCCGGGCACAGGTGCAGGGCTGTGGGCTGAAGGACGGGGTGCTGGTTACCTCTGTTTCTGGCGTGAAGCTGTCGACACCGGCGAGCATCGACTGCGATACGGCCCGCGCGTTGAATCGCTGGGTGGAGCGGGGGGTGAAGCCCGCCGTCGGGCGGCTGGGGGGCGGCGCGGTGCAGTTGCAGGTCGCGGCGCATTACAGCTGCCGGCCGCGCAACAACCAGCGCGGCGCCAAGATTTCCGAGCATGGGCGCGGCAAGGCCATCGACATCTCTGCTGTGACGCTGGCCAATGGCGTGTCGATCACCGTGCTGAAGGGCTGGAATGAGCGCCAGCATGGCAAGATCCTGAAGGCGATGCACAAGGCGGCCTGCGGGCCATTCGGCACGGTGCTGGGGCCGAACTCCGACGTGTATCACCGCGACCACCTGCATCTGGATACTGCGGCGGGTCGGCGGTCTGCCTATTGCCGCTAGATAGGCCGTCAGATTCTGGGCGCGATGCCGATGGGTAGCGGGCCAAGCGTGATCCATCCGCCTGACAGAACCAGCGGCACTTGCAGGCGATCCGGGTCGTTGCCCGACACTGCCGCCAACTGCTCCAGCGCCGCGGCATAGGTCGGGGCGAGCTCCTTGCGGACAAGGCCGGTGGCGACGGCAAGCGCCAGAATCTCGCGCCAGTGATCGGCGTCGATGTCGATGCGGCCCTGCAACCGGCCATCGGCACCGCGATCCAGCTGGCCGCTGGCGGTCAGGCTGAGATCGCCCCAGCGCAGCGACAGGTCGCGCAGGTCGAGCGCCACGGGGCGCGGCGGCGCGCTGGCGGCGTGACGGTCCAGCGGCCGGTCGAGGGTAAGGGCGGCGTTGAGGCGCAGCGAGTCCATCACCTCGGGCAGCGTGCCGGCGGGATCGGCGGCGTTGCGCAGGCCGGGGGAGAGCTGGAGCCCCAACAGCTCGGCGCCAAGGTCATGCACAAGGCGGCCGGCGTCGGTGGCGCGAGTGGCCATTCGCGCCTCTGTCAGGCTGACGCCAAGGTCCGCCCCGGCGTTGATCGCCAGATCCTCGGCGATGAACACGGTGCGGTCCAGCGGCAGGTCACCGCTGACCCCGACCACGGCAGAGGCGCGCATGTCGGTGCTGGTGATGGCGAGCGGCAGGCCCGCCAGCGTCAATGTCTGCTCATGCGGCCAGACTGCGATCAGATGGGTGGGGCGATAGGCGAGCATGAACAGCTGCACGAAGGGCGCCGACCATTCGACGGCGCCGCTGCGCAGGGCCACAGGCTCCACCGTCAGGTCGAAGCGGCTGGGAAAGCCGCGCAGGGTGATCTCGGCCGGGCCGGCGATGCCCTGCGTCTGAAGATCGGCCAGCGCCGCCTCGGCCCCGCGCCGCATGGCGATGGAGCCGGCCACCCAGTAACCGCCGTAAAGCACGGCCGCCGCCGTGGTGATCCAGAGAAGCGCGCGCATACGCCGAGGCCTTTCCTGTGCCGTTGCGCTGGTGTTTACAGGGGCCGTGGCGCAGGGGCCAGAGCGGAGGGCATCACATGTGGGTATTCGGCTATGGCTCGCTGATCTGGCAGCCGGACTTTCCCGTCGCCGAGGCGGTGCCGGCGCGGCTGGAAGGGTGGCATCGCAGCTTCTGCATGCGGTCTATCCATCACAGGGGCAGCGAGGCGGCACCGGGGTTGGTGTTGGCGCTGGATGCGGCAGCGGGCGCGGCCTGCCTTGGCGTGGCGTTCCGGGTGGCGCCGGGGGCGGAGGCGGAGACGCTGGCAATGCTGCGGGAGCGGGAGCTGGTGAGTTCGGCATACCTTGAGCGGATGCTGGAGGTGGCGCTGACCGACGGGCGAACCGTGGAGGCGCTGGCCTATGTCATCGACCCCGCGCATGTGCAGTATTGCGGCGGGCTGCTGCTGGAGGAACAGGCGCAGATCATCGCGGAGGCGGTCGGAGGGCGTGGGCCGAACCGCGAGTACCTGTGGAATACCGCTGCGCATCTGGATCAGCTTGGCCTCGGCGATCCTGACCTTGACTGGCTGGCGGCGCGGGTGCGGGCACTGGTGCAACGGTGATCGCCGCGGAAATGCTGCAGTGCCGATAACGGTTGGCACTGGCCGCCGCGGACCCTATTGTCGCGCCAAGGCAGACAGGTGTCGGGCCAAGGCAGGTTGTTGTCGAAGGAAGATTGGCGGGAGACCTCATGCAGCAGCCCCATATTGACCGGGCCCCGCAGGGCAGGGGCCTGAAGGACCGGATCCTGAAACAGCCCGAACCCTCGTTCTCGCAACCAGTGCGGCAGGCCGTGCTGATGCTGATCGTGACCGGGTTGGTCTGCGCCGGGGCCTTTCTGGCCTATACCTCCATCGCCTCGATCTTCGCCTCGAATCCCTGGCTGAACGGGCTGATCATCGGGGTGTTCGTGCTGGGGATCCTTACCTGTTTCTGGCAGGTCGTGGTGCTGGCGCAATCGGTCAGCTGGATCGAGGGCTTTGCCGCCGGAAATCCGGGCCATGACTTTGCCGCGCCGCCGCGGCTGCTGGCGCCCTTGGCCGCACTGCTGCGGTCCCGCGGCGCGCGCGGGCAGATTTCCAACTCCTCAGCGCGCTCGATGCTGGAATCGGTGGAGGCGCGGATCGAGGAAGGGCGTGACATCACGCGCTACCTTGGCAACCTGCTGATCTTCCTTGGCCTTCTGGGCACCTTCTACGGGCTCGCGATCACGGTTCCGGCGGTGGTGGAGACGATCCGCTCCCTCGCGCCGCAGGCCGGCGAAGGCAGCATGGCGGTGTTCGACAAGCTGATGCGCGGGCTGGAATCGCAGCTTGGCGGCATGGGAACGGCGTTCTCCTCATCCCTGCTGGGGCTGGCCGGATCGCTGGTGATCGGGCTGCTGGAGCTGTTCGCCGGCCACGGCCAGAACCGGTTCTACCGCGAGCTGGAAGAATGGCTGTCCTCGATCACCAAGCTGAGCTTTGCCAGCGGTGAAGGCGAGGGCGGGGCGGACCATGCCGCGATTGCCGCGATGATGGACCATATGGCCGAGCAGATGGAAGTGCTGCAGGCGCTGGTCGCGCAGGCGGATGGCGGGCGGTCCGCGGTGGATGAGCGGCTGGCGATGCTGGCCGGATCGGTGGAGCGGCTGGCGCGCCGGATGGAAGGCGAGACCGGCACCGCCGCGTTGCTGGACCGCATCGCCGAGGGGCAGGAGCGGATGATCGCGGCGCTGGAGGCGAAGGCGGGGGCCGACACGCTTGGCCCGGACGCCGAAAGCCGGATGCGGCTGCGGTCCATCGACGTGCAGATGCTGCGGCTGCTGGAAGAGGTGGCCGCCGGGCGCCAGGAATCCATCGGCGAGCTGCGCGGGGATCTGGCGGCGCTGACGCGCGCGGTGCGCGGGCTGGCCGATCCCCACGTCGCCGGGCGGAGAACCTGAGATGGCGCTGTCGCGGCGCAGCGGGCGGGGGCCGTCGAATATCTGGCCCGGATTCGTCGATGCGGTGACGACGCTGCTGATGGTGCTGATGTTCATCCTGACCATCTTCACCGTCGTGCAATCGGTGCTGCGCGAGCAGATCAGCAGCCAGAGCACGGAACTTGACGAGCTGTCGGCGCAGGTCGCTGGCCTTGCCGATGCGCTGGGGCTGGAGCGGGCGCAGGTGGCGCAACTGCAGGCCGGGCTGGCGGCGGCCGGGGATGCGGCGGCGGCGCAGGAGACGCTGATCGCCTCGCTTCGGGGCCAGATCGAGGACCGCACCGCCGAGCTTGGCGCGGCCGAGAGCCGGATCACCAGCTTCGAGGCGCAGGTGGCGGCGCTGATCGCGGACCGGGACCGGGCCTTGGGGCAGGTGGCGGAGCTGGACGCGGCGCAGGCGGAACTGCTGACCGAGCAGGAGGCGCTGAACCTCGCGCTGGCCGCGGCGCGGGATGAGACGGATGCGCAGGCCGAGGCGGCACGGCTGGCCGCCGCCCGGCGCGAGGCGCTGGAGGCGTTGATTGCCGATCTGCGCAATCGCACGGCGACGGCGGAGGCGGCCGCGTCCGCGGCGCAGGTGCAGATCTCCGAGGCCGAGGCCGCGCAACTGGCCGATGCCGCCGCCGCCGAGGCGCTGCGCGAGCGGCTGCAGAACGCCGACGCAGAGCTGACGGCGATGACGCTGGCACTGGAGGAGCAGCGGCAGCAAGCCGAGGATACGCTGACCCTGCTGGCCGCGGCCGAGGCGGCGAAGCGCGATCTGGACCTGCAGCTGGCGGAGGTGGCGGGCAGCACGACTGAGGCGGAGCGGCAGGCGGCGCTGCTGGCCGTGGCGCAGGCCGAACTGGCCGAGGCGCGCGACGTGTCGGCCGATGGCCAGCGGCAGATCGCGGTGCTGAACGAACAGCTGGCGGCGATGCGCGGCCAGCTGGGGGCGCTGCAGGACCTGCTCGATGCCTCGGCCGCGCGCGACAGCGATGCCTCGGTGCAGATCGAGACGCTTGGCGGGCAACTCAACTCCGCCCTGGCGCAGGTGGCTGCCGAACAGCGCCGCCGCGCCGAGCTGGAGGAGGCAGAGCGCAAGCGGCTGGAGGCGCAGGCGCAGGATCTGGAGCGCTACCGGTCGGAATTCTTCGGGCGGCTGTCGCAGCTGCTGGAGGGCCGCGAGGGGGTACGGGTGGTCGGCGACCGCTTCGTGTTCTCATCCGAGGTGCTGTTCCGCACCGGCTCGGCCGATCTGGCGGTCGAGGGCCGGGCGCAGATCGCCGGCGTGGTGGCGATCCTGAACGAGGTCGCGGGGGAGATCCCGGCAGAGCTGGACTGGATCATCCGGGTGGACGGGCATACCGACAATGTGCCGCTGTCGGGGCAGGGCGCGTTCAGCGACAACTGGGAATTGAGCCAGGCAAGGGCGCTGTCGGTGGTGCGCTACATGATCGACGGGCTTGGCTTCCCGCCCTCGCGGCTGGCGGCGACGGGGTTCGGGGAGTGGCGGCCTGTGGTGGAGGGCGATACGCCGGAGGCCCGGGCGGCGAACCGGCGGATCGAGTTGAAGCTGACGGAGCGGTGAGGGGTGATTTCGCCTCACATTCACGAGTTGCGGGGGCAATGTGAACGCGCGAGACATAGAGCTTAACAAGTTATGCACATCTAGCGGCCAATTTTGGCCAGAGGCGGTGGACAAGTTTATCTGCCCTGGCTGCCTCAGCGTTTTTTCATCTCATAGCTCTGAAATTTCAATCGAACACATCATTCCTGACGCTGCGAATGGAAAGCTTAAGACATTCTTGTGCAAGACGAACTGCAATAGCAAATTTGGAGTGAAGACAGCTAAGTGGCTAGGTTCGTACCTGATACATACTCTGGACGAACTGCAGGATAAAAGAGTACACGATCAAGCCTCATACCAGAGGTTTGTCATCAACGGCGCTGAACTGGGCGGCAAGATATGGCAAGATGCCGGCGGCCTCAATGTAATGCTCATACGTGACCGTCCCGAATCCAAGAGCAAGAAAAAAGCGAACAACCCCGACGCACTGAGGAAGCTGGACGAGAGCAACCGTCGGTCCGTAAGCCTCTCATTTGAAGATTTCACACAGAAGTTCGTGGACAACGAGAGGTACGTGAAGATCGGCATGCTCGGTGCCGCATACTTTCTATGGTTTAAGGCCTTTGGATACTCTTGGGCGCTCCAAAGCCATCTATCTGTAATACGCAAGATGTTGAATGATCCAGACGCATATATGCCGCCTGATGGATGGTTCTATGATTGGAATGAGAAAATAGCAGCCATAGGTTTTGCCCTTATTGGTAGCGCTGTTTACCCTGCGGCAAATATCATGGGAAAGGTCGTTTTGCTGCCATCTCGAATGGCAGGAATGCCGCCTGACAAAATGAGGGGGCTAAACATGTCTTGGCTTGGCGGAGCGGCACTGAATGAGCCCTACACACAGGGCGCCTTGGCTCCTCACATTCTCATGGTTGATCATCACCCTATTTATATTCCAGACATGTTGGATCGGGCTATTATGGAGCAATTCTTCGCGATCAACTATGATACTGTCACCGGCGAGTGCATGCGGCTGGAGCAGGATCGCGCCTAGCGGACGGGACTCTTGCATTCTAAAGAGTGCAGCAAACTAAAACGCGCGAGAGGGGCCTTATTTCTTTGATTTCCACAGAACGCAAAAGGCCCGCAATCTAGTTGCGGGCCTCTGTCTCAAGAATCGTGTCTTGTCACTCCGCCGTCAGCAGCGGCGGCTTTTGCCCGGTGAGCCGCGGCTTCACCGGCTCGGAGATGTCGAGCACGATGGCGCCGTCCTTCACTCCGACGCGCACCACGCCGCCCTTGGTCAGCTTGCCGAACAGCAGCTCTTCCGCCAGCGGTTTCTTGATGTACTCTTGGATCACCCGGCCGAGGGGACGGGCGCCCATCTTGTCGTCATAGCCCTTTTCGGCCAGCCAGGCGGCGGCTTCGGGGGCCAGTTCGATATGCACATGCCGGTCGATCAGCTGGGCTTCCAGCTGCAGCACGAACTTGTCGACCACCTGCATGATCACCTCGCGCGGCAGCGGGGCGAAGCTGATGACGGCATCAAGGCGGTTGCGGAACTCGGGCGTGAAGGTGCGCTCGATGGCGGCGGTGTCCTCGCCGGTGCGACGCTCGCGCCCGAAGCCGATGGCGGATTTGGACATTTCCGACGCGCCGGCATTCGAGGTCATGATCAGGATCACGTTGCGGAAATCCACCGTCCGGCCGTTATGGTCGGTCAGCTTGCCGTGGTCCATCACCTGCAGAAGGATGTTGTAGACATCCGGGTGGGCCTTTTCCATCTCGTCCAGCAGCAGCACGCAATGCGGATGCTGGTCGACGCCGTCGGTCAGCATCCCGCCCTGGTCGAAGCCGACATAGCCCGGAGGGGCGCCGATCAGGCGGGAGACCGCGTGTTTTTCCATGTATTCCGACATGTCGAAGCGCAGCAGTTCAACCCCGAGGCTGTCGGCCAGTTGCTTGGCCACCTCGGTCTTGCCGACGCCGGTGGGGCCGGCAAACAGGTAGTTGCCGATCGGCTTTTCGGGCTCGCGCAGTCCGGCGCGGGCCAGCTTGATCGCCGAGGCCAGCGCCTCGATGGCCTTGTCCTGACCGAAGACCACCCGTTTCAGGGTCTTCTCCAGATCGCGCAGCACTTCGGCATCGTCCTTGGACACGTTCTTCGGCGGGATGCGGGCGATCTTGGCGACGACTGCCTCGATCTCCTTGGAGCCGATGGTCTTGCGGCGCTTGCTGTCGGCCAGCAGATGCTGGGCCGCGCCCGCCTCGTCGATCACGTCGATGGCCTTGTCGGGCAGCTTGCGGTCATGGATGTAGCGCGCCGCCAGTTCCACCGCCGACTTGATCGCGTCATGGGTGTAGCGGATGTCGTGATGCTCTTCGAAATAGGGCTTGAGGCCCATCAGGATCTTGACGGTGTCATCGACCGAGGGTTCGTTGACGTCGATCTTCTGGAACCGGCGCGACAGGGCGCGGTCTTTCTCGAAGTGCTGGCGGAACTCCTTGTAGGTTGTGGAGCCCATGCAGCGCAGCTTGCCGCCCTGCAGCGCGGGTTTGAGCAGGTTGGAGGCATCCATCGCACCGCCCGAGGTGGCACCGGCGCCGATCACGGTGTGGATCTCGTCGATGAACAGGATCGCATCGGGGTGATCCTCGAGCTCTTTCACGACTGCCTTCAGCCGCTCCTCGAAGTCGCCGCGATAGCGGGTGCCGGCCAAGAGCGCGCCCATGTCGAGCGAGTAGATGGTGGCGCCCGACAGGATGTCGGGGGTCTGGCCGCGGGTGATCTTCAGCGCGAGCCCCTCGGCGATGGCGGTCTTGCCAACGCCGGGATCGCCGACCAGCAGCGGGTTGTTCTTGCGGCGGCGGCAGAGCACCTGGATGCAGCGCTCCACCTCGGACTCGCGGCCGATCAGCGGGTCGACCTCGCCCTTGCGGGATTTGGCGTTGAGATCGACGCAATATTTGGCCAGCGCCGATTCCTTGGCATCGCTGCCGCCCGAGGGCGCGGAACTGCCGGTGCTGCTGCTTTGCTCGGCCTCATCCTCGGTCGCGCCGGTGATCGGGCGGCTTTCGCCGAAGGACGGGTTCTTGGCGACGCCATGAGCGATGAAGTTCACCGCATCATAGCGCGTCATGTCCTGCTCTTGCAGGAAATAGGCGGCGTTGGATTCGCGTTCGGCAAAGATCGCGACCAGCACATTGGCGCCGGTCACTTCGGTGCGGCCCGAGGATTGCACATGGATCGCCGCGCGCTGGATCACGCGCTGGAAGGCGGCGGTCGGCACGGCTTCGGAGCCCTCGACATCGGTGACGAGGGTGGAGAGGTCATCGTCGATGAACTCCACCAGCGTGCGGCGCAGATCATCGAGATCGACGTTGCAGGCCCGCATCACCTTGGCGGCGTCGGGTTCGTCGATCAGCGACAGGAGCAGATGTTCAAGCGTCGCAAGCTCGTGCCGGCGTGCATTGGCAAGCGCCAGGGCGGCATGGATGGCCTGTTCGAGTGTGTTCGAAAACGACGGCACGTGCGTGCTCCTTTCCTCAGGGTCGGAAGGGGGCGGAGCCCCGAGGGACATGTCCCTGCCGACCGTGGCCTCATGGTCTTAAAGTTCGGTGGAAATCGCCGGGCTTCAAGTCTTATTTCGCCGATTTGGTCTGTGGCCTTCGCACAGACGCAAAATGTGAACAGATTGCGACGATCCGTTCGTGCCCGCATCGCCAACCCGGCGACAAAAGCGTCAGAAGCGGTCCTTGGCGGTGCGGATCGCGCCGAAAACCGCGGCATCTTCTGCACCGACCATATGAAGCGCGGCTTTCACGCTGGCATGATCGGCGCGCAGGAACGGGTTGGTTTCAAGTTCCTCGCCCAGCATCGAGGGCACGGTGGGCCGCCCCTCGGCCCTTGCAGCCTCGATGGCTGCGATCCGGGATATAAGCGCGGGATTGCCGGGTTCAATGGTGCGGGCGAAGCGGGCGTTGCTGGCGGTGTATTCATGGCCCGAGCAGACGGTGGTTTCGGGGGGCAGCGCGGCGAGGCGCGAGAGGCTGGCCCACATCATCGGGGCGGTGCCTTCGAACAGCCGCCCGCAGCCAAGCGCCATCAGGCTGTCGCCGGTGAAGACCATCGCGGCCTCGGGCAGGTGATAGGCGACATGGCCGACGGTGTGGCCGGAGACGTCGATGACATCGGTGCGGGTGCCGCAAAGGGTGACCTGCTCACCCGGCGCCACGGCCCGGTCCAGCGGCGGCAGCCGGTGGGCGTCGGTGGCAGCCCCGGTGACACGGGCGCCGGTGGCGGCGACCAGTTCTGGCACGCCCTGAATGTGGTCATCATGGTGATGCGTCAGCACGATATCCGTCAGGGTCCAGCGGCGGTCCGCCAGTGCGGCGAGGATCGGCGCGGCCTCGGGCACGTCGAAGCACGCCGTTTCCCGCGTTTCGGCATTGTGGACGAGGAAGGCGTAGTTATCGGACAGGCAGGGGATGGTGACAAGCTGCAGCATGGCGTTCCTCTGGGATCCGGGTATGGTGAAGGCCGACTTTGCCCAACGGAGCCGGCCGGCGCAATGCATCTCGACGTTCTGGACCTGCGCAATTTCTATTACCGCACGCCCTTGGGGCGGGTGGCGCAGAAGGCGATCCGCGACCAGATGATCGCCTTCTGGCCCGAGGCGCAGGGGCAGACGGTGGCGGGCTTCGGCTTTGCGGTGCCGCTGCTGCGCCCGTACCTGTCCACCGCGCGGCGGGTGATCGGGCTGATGCCGGCGCCGCAAGGCGTGATGGCCTGGCCGGCAGGTTTGGCGAATGTCTCGGTGCTGTGCGAAGAGGTGCAATGGCCGCTGGAGACGGGGATGGTCGACAAGCTGGTGCTGATGCATGGGCTGGAAACCTCGGAGCATCCGACGGCGGTGCTGGAGGAATGCCGGCGCGTGCTGGGGCCGGGGGGGCGGGCGATCTTCATCGTGCCGAACCGCGCCGGGCTCTGGGCGCGGCGGGACGTAACGCCCTTTGGTTTTGGCCGGCCTTATACGCTGGGGCAGCTCGACGCGCAGCTGCGCCGGGCAGGATTCGTGCCCGAGCGGCATCTGGCGGCGCTTTATATCCCGCCCACGAGCCGGCGATTCTGGCTGCGCTCTGCCCCGATGTGGGAGCGGATGGGGACCAGGATCAGCTCTGCCCTTGCTGGCGGGGTGCTGATGATCGAGGTTTCCAAACAGGTCTATGCGCCGACGCGGCCGGGGCTGGCGGCGGCGGTGCGGCGGCCCTTGCGGGTGCTGGAGGGGGTGGCGCAGCCGGTGCCGAGCGGCACGGTGGGGGCAGCGACCAGCGGCTGAGCGAGCCGTTCTGCGGGCCGGTCTCGGCTTTCTTGCGCTGCGACTGCGAGGTGAATCGCCGCACCGCGGCGAGCTCGCCGCCGAGGGGCCGTCGACGGAATTTCGACCCCTGCACGTATGTTAGCGCCCAAAGCCTGCCCTTTATTTTCCATCTTTTTGCTGACCCCGGGCCAAGTCTCAGACAAATCGACATTTTTGGGCGATGCCGGGACGCTCTTGGCGGTTGCGACACGGGCTTTGCTCTGCTAAACCCGCGCCGAATTTGGGTGTGTAGCGGAACTCCGCGCACGCCACGGGTCGCCCTCTACCTGCAGGGAGCAGGTCCGGGGCAAAGACATCGGAAGGGTGGACGTGTCCGAACCAGCTTCGATCTCCGCAAACATCGCCGGGCGCTATGCGACGGCCGTTTTCGACCTTGCGAAGGAAGGCGGCAGCCTTGCGACGCTGGAAGCCGACGTTTCGGCACTTGGGGCAGCGCTGAAGGAGAGCGCAGAGTTCCGCGACCTGATCGTCTCGCCGGTCTACAGCCGCGATGAACAGGCCCGCAGCATCGCCGCCATCGTGGCGAAGATGGGCCTGTCGCAACTGATGGCCAACACGCTGGCGCTGATGTCGGCCAAGCGCCGGCTGTTCGTGCTGCCGCAGCTGGTCACCGCGCTGAAAGACCGCATCGCCGCCGAGAAGGGCGAAGTGACCGCGGATGTGACCGCGGCCTCGCCGCTGTCGGCCGCGCAGTCCGAGCGCCTTGCAGCCGCACTTTCCAAAACGGTCGGCAAGACCGTCATCCTGAACACGGCCGTCGATGAAAGCCTCATCGGCGGTCTTATCGTCAAGGTTGGCTCGAAGATGATCGACACGTCGGTCGCCTCGAAGCTCGCCTCTCTCCAGCATGCCATGAAAGAGGTCGGATAATGGGAATCCAAGCAGCCGAGATCTCTGCGATCCTCAAGGAGCAGATCAAGAACTTCGGCCAGGACGCCGAAGTTGCCGAAGTGGGCCGCGTGCTCAGCGTCGGTGACGGGATCGCGCGGGTCCACGGGCTCGACAATGTCCAGGCCGGCGAGATGGTCGAATTCCCCGGCGGTATCCGCGGGATGGCGCTGAACCTCGAGGTCGACAACGTCGGTATCGTGATCTTCGGCTCGGACCGCGACATCAAGGAAGGCGATGTCGTCAAGCGGACCCAGTCCATCGTGGACGTTCCGGTGGGCAACGGCCTCTTGGGCCGCGTCGTCGACGCGCTTGGCAACCCGATCGACGGCAAGGGCCCGATCGTCTCGACCGAGCGCCGCGTGGCCGACGTCAAGGCCCCGGGCATCATCCCGCGCAAATCGGTGCATGAACCGATGGCGACCGGCCTGAAATCGGTCGACGCCATGATCCCGGTCGGCCGCGGCCAGCGCGAGTTGATCATCGGTGACCGTCAGACCGGCAAGACCGCCATCGCGCTCGACACGATCCTGAACCAGAAATCCTACAACGAAGCCGCCGGCGACGACGAGAGCAAGAAGCTCTACTGCGTCTATGTTGCCATCGGGCAGAAGCGCTCGACCGTGGCGCAGCTGGTGAAGAAGCTGGAAGAAAGCGGCGCGATCGCCTACTCGATCATCGTGGCTGCCACCGCCTCGGACCCGGCGCCGATGCAGTTCCTGGCGCCCTATTCGGCGACCGCCATTGCGGAATTCTTCCGCGACAACGGCCGCCATGCCCTGATCATCTATGATGACCTTTCCAAACAGGCCGTCGCCTACCGCCAGATGTCGCTGCTGCTGCGCCGTCCGCCGGGGCGTGAGGCCTACCCGGGCGACGTGTTCTACCTGCACTCCCGCCTGCTGGAGCGTTCGTCGAAGCTGAACGAGGATTTCGGCTCGGGCTCGCTGACCGCCCTGCCGATCATCGAGACGCAAGCCGGCGACGTGTCGGCCTATATCCCGACCAACGTGATCTCGATCACCGACGGCCAGATCTTCCTGGAAACCGAGCTGTTCTACCAGGGCGTCCGCCCCGCCGTGAACACCGGTCTGTCGGTGTCGCGCGTCGGCTCTGCCGCCCAGACCTCGGCGATGAAGTCGGTGGCCGGCCCGGTGAAGCTGGAACTGGCGCAGTACCGCGAGATGGCGGCCTTCGCGCAGTTCGGTTCGGACCTCGACGCCTCGACCCAGCGGCTGCTGAACCGCGGCGCGCGCCTGACCGAGCTGATGAAACAGCCGCAATACTCGCCGATGACCAACGCGGAAATCGTGATCGTCATCTTCGCGGGCACCAAGGGCTATATCGACGGCGTCCCGGTCAAGGAAGTCGGCCGCTGGGAAGCGGGCCTGCTGTCCTATCTGCGCAACAACCGCAAGGACCTGCTGGACGACATCACCCGGAACGACCGTAAAGTTGCGGGCGATCTTGAAAAGTCGATCCGCGCTGCTCTCGACGAGTACGCGAAAACCTTCGCCTGAGCGGGGGAGAGGACAGGGTTATGCCTAGCCTTAAGGACCTGAAGAACCGGATCGGAAGCGTGAAATCCACGCGGAAGATCACGAAAGCGATGCAGATGGTCGCGGCGGCAAAACTGCGCCGTGCCCAGGAGGCCGCCGAGGCCGCGCGTCCCTATGCCGAGCGCATGAACGCCGTCGTCGCGGGGCTTGCCTCCTCGGTCGCCGGGTCCGAAGGCGCGCCGCGCCTTCTGGCCGGCACCGGCGCCGACAAGGTGCATCTGCTTGTCGTCATGACCTCGGAACGGGGTCTGTGCGGCGGTTTCAACACCGTCATCGTCCGGCTGGCCCGGGCGAAGATCAACGAATTGCTTGCGGCCGGAAAGACGGTGAAGATCATCACCGTCGGCAAGAAGGGCCGTGAGCAGCTGAAGCGTGACTATGGCCAATACGTCGTCGGCCATGTTGACCTGTCCGAGGTCAAGCGCATCGGCTATGACAACGCGCAGGGCATCGCCCGCGACATCCTCGCCCGCTTCAATGCGAACGAGTTCGATGTGGCGACGATCTTCTACAACCGCTTCCAGTCGGTGATCAGCCAGATCCCGACCGCGCAGCAGGTGATCCCGGCGGTGTTTGACGGTGGGGCAGAAGCCTCGTCGCTTTATGACTACGAGCCTTCCGAGGAAGGGATCCTGGCCGATCTGCTGCCGCGCTCTGTCGCCACGCAGATCTTTACGGCGCTGCTGGAGAACGCAGCTTCGGAACAGGGTGCGCGGATGAGCGCGATGGACAACGCCACCCGCAACGCGGGCGACATGATCAACAAGCTGACCATCGTCTACAACCGCTCGCGCCAGGCCGCGATCACCACGGAACTCATCGAAATCATCTCGGGCGCCGAAGCGCTCTGACGGAACCGGAGAAACCACATGGCAAACGCAACTGGCAAAGTCACGCAGGTGATCGGCGCCGTCGTCGACGTGCAGTTTGAAGACAAGCTGCCGGCTATTCTGAACGCCCTCGAAACCGTCAACAACGGCAAGCGCCTGGTTCTGGAAGTCGCCCAGCATCTGGGCGAGAACACCGTGCGGACCATCGCCATGGACGCCACCGAAGGCCTCGTGCGCGGCGCCCCGGTGACCGACCTTGAAATGCCGATCTCGGTTCCGGTGGGCGACGCGACGCTTGGCCGGATCCTGAACGTGATCGGCGAGCCGGTGGATGAAAAGGGCCCGGTCAACGCGACCGAAACCCGCGCCATCCACCAGCCGGCCCCGCTGTTCGACGAGCAGTCCACCGAGAGCGTGGTGCTGGTCACCGGCATCAAGGTGATCGACCTGCTGGCCCCCTATGCAAAGGGCGGCAAGATCGGCCTGTTCGGCGGCGCCGGCGTGGGCAAGACGGTTCTGATCATGGAACTGATCAACAACATCGCCAAGGTGCACTCGGGTTACTCCGTGTTCGCCGGCGTGGGCGAGCGGACCCGTGAAGGGAACGACCTTTACCACGAGATGATCGAGTCGGGCGTTATCAACCCCGACGATCTGACGGCCTCCAAAGTGGCCCTTGTCTATGGCCAGATGAACGAGCCGCCGGGCGCCCGTGCCCGCGTTGCGCTGACCGGCCTGACCCTGGCCGAGCAGTTCCGCGACCAGTCCGGCACCGACGTTCTGTTCTTCGTGGACAACATCTTCCGCTTTACCCAGGCGGGTTCGGAAGTGTCGGCTCTGCTGGGCCGGATCCCCTCGGCCGTGGGCTATCAGCCGACGCTGGCGACCGACATGGGCGCCCTGCAAGAGCGGATCACCTCGACCAAGAAGGGCTCGATCACCTCGGTTCAGGCCATCTACGTTCCGGCCGATGACCTTACCGACCCTGCGCCTGCCGCATCGTTCGCGCACCTCGACGCCACCACGGTGTTGTCGCGTGCGATCTCGGAACTGGGCATCTACCCGGCCGTCGACCCGCTCGACTCGACCTCGCGCCTGCTCGACCCGGCCGTGATCGGGGAAGAGCACTACAAGGTTGCCAACGACGTGCAGCAGATCCTTCAGCGCTACAAGTCGCTGCAGGACATCATCGCCATCCTCGGGATGGACGAGCTGTCGGAAGAGGACAAGCTGACCGTGACCCGCGCGCGGAAAATCCAGCGCTTCCTGTCGCAGCCCTTCGACGTGGCGAAGGTCTTCACCGGCGCCGATGGCAAGCAGGTTCCGCTGGAAGACACCATCAAATCGTTCAAGGCGGTTGTGGCCGGTGAATACGACCACCTGCCGGAAGCGGCCTTCTACATGGTGGGCGGCATCGAAGAAGTGATCGCCAAGGCGCAGCGTCTCGCCGCCGAAGCGGCGTAAGGAGGCACAATGGCCGACACGATGCAGTTCGACCTCGTCTCGCCCGAACGGAAGCTGACTTCCGTTCAGGCGCGTGAGGTGCGCATTCCCGGGGCGGATGGCGATCTGACCGCCATGCCGGGCCATGCGCCGATGATCACGACGCTGCGGCCGGGCATCCTGACCGTGATCTCTGCCGAGGGCAGCACCGAGTATGCGGTGACCGGCGGGTTCGCCGAGATCACCGGCGACAGCGTCTCGGTTCTGGCTGAGCGCGGCCTGCCGACGACCGAGATGACCCAGGAAGTCTATACCTCCATGGTCGTCGAGGCGAAGCGGCATCACGAAAGCGCCCGCGAGGAAGCCGGCGAGGAAGCGGTGGAAGCCGCGGCCAAGCTGCTGGCCGACATGGTGGCGATGGGCACCCATATCGGGCTCGACCCGCACCAAGCGTCGCTCTGACGCTGGATGAGGAAGTTGTCGCAAGGCCCCGGGAAACCGGGGCTTTGTGCTTTTCAGCGGAGCCTTTGCAGGTCAGACTTGCAGAAGGCAGACAGGGCAGGGGCGGTCGATGCGGCGTCTGAGCAAGTTTCTCGTAGGGGTCGATCAGGGCTCCATAGTTCTGTTTTCCGACTACCAGCATGGCGGCGCGATGTGGACGGGATCGGGCCCGCGCGAGCTGCGCCAGCTGGTGTCGTTCTCCGAACGCTATGCCACGCCGCCTGCGGTGCAGGTGACGATCTCGATGTGGGACATGGACAAGAAGTCGAACCAGCGCGCCGACATTTCCGCCGACATGGTCACGGAAGAGGGCTTTGCCGTCGTGTTCCGCACCTGGGGCGACACGCGGGTCGCCCGGGTGCGCGCCGACTGGCTGGCGATCGGCGAACTGCCCAGTGACGATGACTGGGACGTCAGCTGACCGCCACGCAGGTTCAGCCGCGGGTGTAGAGGCCTTCGTAGATCGGCACGAGGGTGTCGGTCTCGAACAGTGAGGACACGCTGGTGCCGTTCCAGGTGTTCAGGATCGCTTGGGCAAACATCGGCGCTGTCGGCACGATGCGGATATTGGCGCAGGCCTTGACCGCTGCGGTCGGTTCGATGGAATCGGTGATCACCAGGTTCTTCATCACCGATTTGGAAATGCGCTCCACCGCCGGGCCCGACAGCACGCCATGGGTGATATAGCTGTGCACTTCCGTTGCGCCGGCTTCCATCAGCACCTCGGCGGCCTTGCACAGTGTGCCGGCGGTGTCGCACATGTCATCGACGATGATGCAGGTCTTGCCCGCCACTTCGCCGATCACCGTCATGCCCGCCACCTCGCCGGCCTTCTCTCGTCGCTTGTCGACGATGGCTAGCGGGGCGTTGATCCGCTTGGCCAGCTCGCGTGCCCGGGCCACGCCGCCGACGTCGGGCGAGACGATCATCAACTCGTCCATCCGGTTCTTGAAATTGTGCTCGATATCCAGCGCGAAGATCGGGGAGGCATAGAGGTTGTCCACCGGAATGTCGAAGAAGCCCTGGATCTGGGCGGCGTGCAGGTCCAGCGTCAGCACCCGGTCGATGCCAGCCTCGGTGATGAGGTTCGCGACCAGCTTGGCCGAGATCGGCGTGCGGGCCTTGGAGCGGCGATCCTGCCTTGCGTAGCCGAAATAGGGGATCACCGCGGTGATGCGCGCGGCCGAGGAGCGGCGCAACGCGTCGGTGATGATGAGCAGTTCCATCAGGTTGTCATTGGCGGGGTTGGAGGTGGACTGCACGATGAACATATCCTCGCCGCGGACATTCTCGAACACCTCGACGAAGATTTCCTGGTCGTTGAACCGCTCGACCCTGGCGTCGACCAGCCCCACGGACATGCCGCGATGCATGGACATGCGGCGGGCGATGGCGGTGGCGAGCGATCGGTTGGCATTGCCGGAGATGATCTTCGGCTCGGTGATGACAGGCATGAGGGCGGTCCTTCGGGGCGGTCGAATGACGGATTCGTGACGTTGCCCCCGCCTTAGCACCCGGCTAGCCTTGCCGCAAACCGCTCCTGCGGTTTTCGCGGTGCCGGGGTGAAGATCGGGCGAACGTGTCACGGGGAAACGAGGGCGCCATGCGCGATGAGATCAGGCCGGGGCCGGCCTTTGTGCAGCAGTTCGGGCAGGGGGCGCGGCGCGCGCTTGGCATCCATTGCTCGCTGGCGCATTCGGGGGCCTGGGCGCCGCTGATGGCAGAGCTGGGGGCGGCGCTGTCGATGACCGCCTTCGACCTGCCGGGGCATGGGCGGTCGGCGGCGTGGGAGCCGAGGCTGTGGGGCGGCGCGGATTACATCGGTGCGGCCTGCGCCACCGCGCTGGACCTGCTGCGGCAGGCAGAGGGGCCTGTGGATGTGATCGGCCATTCCTTCGGCGCGCTGGTGGCGCTGGCGGCGACGCTGGAGGAACCGGAGCTTGTGCGCACCCTGACGCTGATCGAGCCGGTGCTGTTCGCGGCCCTTAGGGACGGGCCGCACTGGCCGGCCTATCTGGCGGAGGCCGCGCCGTTCCGTGCCGCGATGCTGGCGGGCGATCACGCTTTGGCGGCAGAGGTGTTCGTGGGGCTCTGGGGCAATGGCCAGCCTTGGGAGAGCATCGACCCCCGCCAGCGCGGCAACTTCATCCAGCGGATCGGGCTGCTGGCCGATATCGCCCCGGCGAATGAGGGGGATTCGGCACGGCTGATGCTCCCTGGGCGGCTGGAGGCGCTGGCGATGCCGGTGCTGCTGATCCGTGGCCACCAATCACCGGCCTCGATCCCGGCAGTGATGGAGGTGCTGGCGGGCCGGATCCCCGGCGCGCGGCTTGAGGTGGTGGCGGGGGCCGGGCATATGCTGCCGCTGACCCATCCGGCGCCGGTGGCGGCGCTGATCGCCGCCCATCTCAGCCCCGGATAAGCGCCACGAAAGCGTCCACGTCGGCGTCGGTCGTGGACCACGAACAGACCAGCCGCGCCGCCAGTGCCTCATCGTCCGGCCCTTCCATCGACTGGTCGCCGGGCCAGAGGTAATAGGCGGCCCCCGCCGCCTGCGCCCTGCGGTGGCCCGCACGGGGGAAGGCGGCGAAGACCGAGTTCGCCTCGCATGGATGCACCAAGCTGGTCTGCGGGGCCGCCAGCAGCGCCGATGACAGCCGGGCAGCCGCAGCATTGGCCTGCGCCGCCAGCCGCAGCCAGAGCCCGTCCGTGAGGTAGGCCTCCATCTGCGCCGAGAGGAACCGGTGCTTGGAGAAGAGGTGCCCGCCACGCTTTCGCCGCAGCTCGAACTCCCGCGCGCGGGCGGGATCGAAGATCACCACCGCCTCGACCCCCATGCAGCCATTCTTGGTGCCGCCGAAGGACAGCACATCGACGCCGGCCTTCCAGGTCATCTCGGCCGGGGTGGCGCCGGTGGCGACGATGGAGTTGGCAAAGCGCGCGCCGTCCATGTGAACGGGCAGGCCGAAGCCGCGGGCGACGGCGGCCAGCGCCTTCACCTCCGACGGGAAGAACACGGTGCCATTTTCGGTGGCGTTGGTGATCGTGACCATGCCGCGCTGAACGTTGTGGATCCCGCCCCGGCCGATGAAGTTGATCGCCTTGTGTAGCGCATCCGGCGTCATCTTGGCATGGGCGCCTTCCACCAGCACCAGCTTGGCGCCGCCCGTGTAGAACTCCGGCGCGCCGCATTCGTCTTCTTCCACATGCGCATTGCGGTGGCAGAACACCGCGCCCCAGGGCTGGGTCAGGATCGCCAGCGACAGCGCATTGGCCGCGGTGCCGGTCGCCACCAGATAGACCGCCGCCTCGGGTGCCTCGAAGATCTCGCGGATCTTGGCGCGAACCCGGTCCATGATCTCGTCATTGCCATAGGGCGCGGCAAAGCCGGTATTGGCGGCCTGCAGCGCGGCCATCACCTCGGGCGCGGCGGCGGAGGTGTTGTCGGAGGCGAAGTTCATTCAGAGGTCCTCGATGATGTAGTCGTCCCAGTCTTCTTCGGGAACGTTGAATTCCGGCACCGTCCAGCCCTGCACCGATTGCCCGGCGGCATGGACCGAGTCCGGGTCGCCCGAGATCAGCGGGTGCCAGTCGAACAGCGGCTGGCCCTGATGGCGCAGGCGGTAAGCGCAGGTGGAGGGCATCCAATAGGCGATCTTGCTGATGGTCTTGGGCGACAGGCGCACGCAATCGGGCACGAACTGGTGGCGGATCTCGTAATTGGAGCAGCGGCAGCTTTGCCCGTCCAGCAGCTTGCAGGCGATATTGGTGAAGGCGATCTCGTTGGTGTCTTCGTACTCGATCTTGTTCAGGCAGCATTTGCCGCAACCGTCGCAGAGCGCCTCCCATTCGGTGGGATTCAGGCGGTTCAGCGGCAGCGTCCAGAACTCGGGGCGGAGGGGAGGGGCAGGGCGGGTCATCGCGCGGGACAGTGCAGTATGCGCGGACGGAAGGGAAGGGGCGGCCTTAGAGGCCGGCCAGGATGGCGCGGGCCTGTGCGCAATCGGCGGCCATCTGGTCCATCAGCGCGGGAAGCCCGTCGAATTTCAGCTCGGGGCGCAGGTAGTCGACGAAGGCGACCGACAGGTGCTTGCCGTAGAGGTCGCCGGAGAAGTCGAAGAGGAAGCTTTCAAGGTTCGGGGTGTTCGTCCCGAACATCGGCCGTACTCCGAGGCTGGCGGCGCCACCGTAGCTGCCAGCCTGCGGGCCCTCCAGCACGTCGACCTTCACCGCATAGACGCCAAGGCGCGGCAGGTGCAGCCCCTCGACGCCCATGTTCGCGGTCGGATAACCCAGCTCGCGCCCGCGCTTTTCGCCGTGGATCACCTCGCCCTCGATCCGGTGCCAATGGCCCATCATCCGGGCGGCATCGCGGGGGCGGCCTTCGGACAGGGCGGTGCGGATGGCGGTCGACGAAATCTCCTGCCCCTCCAGCCCCACCAGATCGGCAATGGTCACGCCAAAGCCGAAGCGGGCCCCGAACTCCTGCAGCCTGGCGACGGTGCCGCGGCGGCCCTTGCCGAAGCAAAAATCGGCGCCGACGGTTACGTGGGAGACGCCGAGGCCCTCGGCCAGAACCTCGCGGGCGAACTCATCGGCCTCCATCCCGGCCAGCTGGGCGTTGAAGGGCAGCTCGTAGAGCCAGTCCACCCCCAGCTTTTCCAGCCGGTTCGCGCGCGATTCGGCGTTCATCAGGCGGAAGGCGGGCGCACCCGGGGCAAAGTATTCGCGCGGATGCGGCTCGAAGGTCAGCACCCCCAGCGGGGCGCCCGGCTGGCGGGCCTGTGCGAGAACGGCCTGGTGGCCGATATGCACACCGTCGAAATTGCCCATGGCAATCGAGGCGCCGCGGTCGGCATCGGTCAGCCCGGTCCAGTCGGTCAGTCTGCGCATCGTCCCCCGGGGCGGGGAGCGGCCCGCCGGATCAGTCGAATTTGCGGCTTGGCGCCAGAACCACGGCCTCGCCCTTCAGGACGACGGTATCGCCCACGGCGCAGTGGGTTTCAAGGGTCACACGGCGCTTGGCATGGTCGATGGCGACCACCTTCACCTCGGCATAGACCATGTCGCCGGGGCGGACGGGGGCCATGAACTTCAGCGTCTGGCCCAGATAGACGGTGCCGTGGCCGGGAAGCTGCTCGCCGATCACCGCGGAGATGAGGCCGGCGGTCAGCATTCCATGGGCGATGCGCCCCCCGAAGATGGTTTCCTGCGCATAGGCTTCGTCCAGATGCACCGGGTTGCGGTCGGTCGAGACCTCGGCGAACAGCTCGATGTCGCGGTCGGTCACCTCCTTGCGGAGAGAGCGGACCATGCCGATCTCGAGATCCTCGATGCAGATCGTGCCGCGGGGGAAGTTGTCCAGCATGGTCATGAGTCCCGGCCCTGGGGTTTTGTTGCAGTGCAGCATAGCACTGCGGTGCCAACAGGCGCAACAGCCATCGGGTAACTAATTATCGTTTTGTGGCCATATATGGCAATAATGTTACTTTGCTAGCCGTGGCGGCCTGCTCAGCGCAGGCGGCCAATCGCGTATTGGGGCACCAGCTGTAGCGCTTCCAGCCAGCTGTCCAGCGCAGCGGATTCCGGATTTTCCACATCATTTCCAAACTCTTCCGCGGCGAGGCCCCCGGTGATGAATACCGTGTCGATACCCTCGCCAAGCCCGCCTTCGACATCGGTGCGGATGCCGTCGCCGATGGCGAGGAGGCGGGGGCTGTCGGTGCCGCCGAGAGCCGCGAGGCGGCGGCGGGCGAGGTCGTAGATCGGGGGGTGCGGTTTGCCGAAATAGAGGCTTTCGCCGCCCATCTCGGTGTAGAGTTGCGCCAGGGCTCCGGCGCAGTAGATGCGCTGGTCGCCCATGTCGACGACGATGTCCGGGTTGGCGCAGAGGAGCTTCAGACCGCGGGTCTTGGCCAGCAGGAACTGGGCGCGGTAGTCGTCAGGTGTCTCGGTCAGATCGTCGAACAGGCCGGTGCAGACGATGCCCTCGGCCTCTTCCAGCGGCACCCGCTCGATGGCGGGGGCATCCGCCCATTCCGGCGGTATCTCATTGAAAAAGTTCAGGTCCTTGTCGGCGCCGATGAAAAACACCTTGCGGCCGACGGCGCCTGCGAACATCGCATCCTGCGCGGCGTCCCCGGAGGAGACGACCACGTCCCAGGCATCGCGGGGCACGCCCATCCGGTCCAGTTGCACGATCACGTCGGCATTGGGGCGGGGGGCGTTGGTCAGCAGAACCACCTTGCCACCCCCGGCGCGGAAGGCCTGCAGCGCGGCCACGGCGGCCGGGTAGGGGGCGATGCCGTTATGGAGGCACCCCCACAGATCGCAGAGCAGCGCGTCATACTCCGCGGCGATTTCGGAGAGCGAGGAGAGGATGCGGGTCATGGGGAGGAACCTTCGGGGGAGGGTATGGAAAGCATATGGGAACGATATGGTTCCCGTATGGCAGGTCTGCGGGCATCCCCGCGAGGCAGGAAGGGGCGCCCGCGGGGGCGCCCCTCGAGCGATCAGAGCTTCAGCGCCGGGATGATCTGCTTCTTGCGGCTCATGATGCCGGGCAGCACCACGGTGTCGCCAGTGACGGTGCAGCCGAAGCTGGCCTCGGCGATGCGCTTGACCAGATCGTTCGGGACCAGCAGCGTCGCCTCTTCGCGCAGGATGTCGATCACGAACAGCATGACATGCTCGGCGCCGTCTTCGGCGGCGACGGCGGGCATGGCAGCCATCAGGCTGGCCTTGCGGTCGAGCACGATGCGGGGTGCGGTGGTTTCGAGAACCGAGATCCGCAGCTCGGTGCCGTCGATGGTGTATTCCTTGGAGTCCATCCGCAGCAGTTCCGCGTCCGAGAAGGCCGAGACATCGGATTTGGCGGCGAAGAGCTCGGCGGCAAATTCGGGGATCGAGACGCCGAGATCGGCGGCCAGCGCTTCCGCCACGGCCCGGTCATGCGGGGTGGTGGTGGGCGAGCGGAATTCCAGGGTATCCGACAGGATGCAGGACAGGATCGCACCCTTGATGCCGCGCGGGGCGCGGGCCAGATCGGCGCCGATCAGGTCATGCAGGATGGTCGCGGTGCAGGCCAGCGGGCGGATGGTGATGTCGATCGGGGTGCGGGTCTTGAGCCCGCCGACCAGCATGTGATGGTCGATGATGCCGAGGATCTTGGCGTCATTGATCGAGGGCGGCAGTTCGGCGGGGTTGTTGGTGTCGACGATGACCACGCTGTCATCCGCGGTGACATCGGCGATGATCTGCGGCTTGGGCAGGTCCCAGTGGGTCAGCATGAAGGCCGCTTCGGTGTTCGGTTCGCCGAGCAGCACCGGGATGGCGGGGGTGCCGTTCACCTCGGTCAGGTACCAGGCCCAGATGATGGGCGAGCCGGTGGAGTCGGTGTCGGGGGATTTGTGTCCGAGAACCTTGATCATGAAATAGTCCCTTCGGGTCGTGCCGCGCTGGCACAATGGAATGCGCCCGCCTTATAGGCGCTGCAGCATGGGTTGTCACCGGGGAAGGGCGCGCTGCGTCGCCCGTGGACAAGAGGGGGCGCTGCCCCCCGTCGCCCGCGGCGACTCCCCCCGGGATATTTGGACAAGGCAAAGCGGGGCGGGGGGGCGGACAGGGGAGGGGGGCGCGATCTAGGCGGATCAGTCGAGCGGGGTCTGGTGGTGCTGAAGGAGTTTCCAGTCCGTCTCGCGCCGGGCCCAGGTGGAGGAGCAGGCGGCGCGGAAGGGGGCGCCGTCGCTTGTGGCGGTGGCGATGTAGCCGAGGATGCAGAGGCCGTCGGTTTCCGCGAGGCGTTGGCCGGCCATGTCCACCTCGCGCCAGCGGGGGGCGGCTTCGAGATGGGCGGCGATGGCTTCGCCTTGCAGGATGCCGACGCCCGGCAGGACCATCAGGCAGGACGGGTCCATCAGCTTGGGCAGGTCGGGGAGGCCGCCAGTCCAGAGGGCGGTCTCGAAGGTCCAGATCGGTGAGGTCATGGCGGGGCTCCTGTCTTCTGGCGGGTCAACGCCGTCAGAAGGGCTGGCGTTCCAGCTCCCAGCCATCGGCGGCGAGCAGGGTCAGCACGCCATCGGGGCCGGAGAGGTGCGCGGCGCCGGCGGCGACCACCAGTTTGCGGGGGGCGGTGCCGTCCCCGGCCTCGGCCTCGATCACCTCCATCCAGGCGCGGTTGCGTTCGGTGAGGAGCGCGCGTTCGAGGAGGTCGAAATCCGCCTCGGCCTGCACCGGATCGGCCCCGGGGGCGCTCAGCGTCATCAGGCGGGAGAACTCCCAGATGCGGCGGTGCTCCTCGGCGAAATAGGCAGCGGTGAGGGTGGCGAAGACATCCTCGGCGGCATCGGCCAGCGGCAGCGAGGCGCGGATCATATCGAGCTGCTGGTCGATGGTGAAGCGGGAGAAGATGTCGAAGACGGTGTCATAGGCTTCGAGCGCGCGGGTGGGGGTGCCGGCCTCTGCGGCGCTGTCCATCAGCATCTTGTCGAGGCCCTGCATCGCCTCGCCGGCCTGCGGCATGGCGCAGGCGGGCATGCCCAGCATCATCGCCACATACCAGGGCTGCATCTTGGCGGCCATCATCCCGGGGATGCCGCGTTCGGTGAGTTCGCCCGAGAGTTGCGCCCATTCCGCGGGGGTGAGGCGTTCGAGGAGGCTCGGGCCCTCGGTGAGGAACAGCAGGTCGGGGCGGCGGCCGATCTCGGCCTGCATCTTGGCCATCTCGGCCTCGGTCGCCTCGACCAGCAGGACATCGGCTGCCTCTACCGCGGGGGCGAGGTTGTCCATGATGGCGGTCATCCGCGGGTCGAACATGTGCAGGGTGCCGATGACGGTGATCTCGGCCACGCCCTTTCGGGCCAGCCAGTGGTTGCCCTCAGGGTAGGACTGCCCTTCCATCGCGGCGGCCAGTGCCTCGGCTTCGGGCGCGGGGAGGTCCACGAGGAGGTCGGTGCCGGCGCAGGTGGGGCGGGCGGTTGTCTGGGGTGCCGTCTGGCCCCCGGTCTGGCTCTCGGTCTGTGCCAGAACGGCGGCGGGCAACGCGACGAGGGCGAGGGTGCAGAGCAGGCGGCGGAGCATCGGGAACCTCGCGGATGGCCGGGGCGGGTGGAGGGCGGACACGGCCCCACTCCCAAGCTGGCACCTGCAGCGGCGGGTTTCCAGACCGGGGCGGCGAATATCGGATCAATTTGCCGGGGGCGGGGAGTTGACACGGGATGGTGACCCGCTTACCTCTGCATCGCGTTAGCACTCACCCAAGACGAGTGCCAACGGATCTCAACCTGGAACCTAGGGAGTGTTACCAGATGGCTTTCAAACCGCTGCATGACCGCGTGCTGGTCAAGCGTGTGCAAGGCGAAGAAAAGACCAAGGGCGGTCTTATCATCCCCGACAATGCCAAGGAAAAGCCTGCCGAGGGCGAAATCGTCTCTGTCGGCGAGGGCGCGCGCAAGGATTCGGGCGAACTGATCGCAATGTCGGTGAAGGCGGGTGACCGCGTTCTGTTCGGCAAGTGGTCGGGCACCGAAGTGACCGTCGATGGCGAAGAACTGCTGATCATGAAGGAAAGCGACATTCTGGGCATCCTCTCCTGAGGGCTTTCGGGTTCGGCCGCCGGGCGATGCCCGGTGTCCTGAGCCCGGCCGTCAGGCCGATGCAAGAACCGCTTTCCTCCCCGTAACCCAAGACAACCAGGAGCAAATCCAATGGCTGCCAAGGACGTCAAATTCGATACCGATGCCCGCAATCGTATGCTGCGCGGCGTCAACATCCTCGCGGATGCTGTCAAAGTGACGCTCGGCCCGAAAGGCCGTAACGTCGTCATCGAGAAATCGTTCGGTGCCCCGCGCATCACCAAGGACGGTGTCTCGGTCGCCAAAGAGATCGAACTGGAAGACCGGTTCGAGAACATGGGCGCCCAGATGGTGAAGGAAGTCGCTTCCCGCACCAATGACGAGGCCGGCGACGGCACCACGACCGCCACCGTGCTGGCCCAGGCCATCATCAAGGAAGGCCTGAAGTCGGTTGCAGCGGGCATGAACCCGATGGACCTGAAGCGCGGCATCGATCTGGCCACCACCAAGGTCGTCGCGGCGATCAAGGCGGCTTCGCGTCCGGTGAAGGACACCGACGAAGTTGCCCAGGTCGGCACCATCTCGGCCAATGGCGAGGCCTTCATCGGCCGCCAGATCGCCGATGCGATGCAGAAGGTCGGCAACGAGGGTGTCATCACCGTCGAAGAGAACAAGGGGATGGAGACCGAGGTCGAAGTCGTCGAGGGTATGCAGTTCGACCGTGGCTACCTCTCGCCCTACTTCGTGACCAACCCCGAGAAGATGGTTGCGGATCTGGAAGACGCCCTGATCCTGCTGCACGAGAAGAAACTCTCGTCGCTGCAGCCGATGGTTCCGCTGCTGGAAGCCGTGATCCAGTCGGGCAAGCCGCTGATCATCATCTCTGAAGATGTCGAAGGCGAGGCTCTGGCCACGCTGGTCGTCAACAAGCTGCGTGGCGGCCTGAAGATCGCTGCCGTCAAGGCTCCGGGCTTCGGCGATCGTCGCAAGGCGATGCTGCAGGATCTGGCGATCCTGACCGGTGGTCAGGTCATCAGCGAAGACCTCGGCATGAAGCTGGAGAATGTCACCATCGACATGCTCGGCAAGGCCAAGAAAGTCTCGATCACCAAGGACAACACCACCATCGTTGATGGCGGCGGCGACAAGGCCGAGATCGAAGCCCGTGTGTCGCAGATCCGCGCGCAGATCGAGGAAACCACCTCGGACTACGACAAGGAAAAACTGCAAGAGCGCGTGGCCAAACTGGCTGGCGGCGTTGCGGTGATCCGCGTTGGCGGCATGACCGAGACCGAAGTGAAAGAGCGCAAGGACCGCGTCGATGACGCCCTGAACGCGACCCGTGCGGCCGTGCAAGAAGGCATCGTTGTCGGCGGCGGCGTGGCGCTGATCCAGGCTGGCAAGGTGCTTGAAGGCATGACCGGTGCGAACAGCGACCAGACTGCCGGTGTGGCCATCGTCCGCAAGGCGCTGGAAGCTCCGCTGCGCCAGATCGCGCAGAATGCTGGTGTCGACGGTTCGGTCGTGGCTGGCAAGGTGCGCGAGTCGAATGACCCGGCCTTTGGCTTCAACGCCCAGACCGAAGAATATGGCGACATGTTCGCTTTCGGCGTGATCGACCCGGCGAAAGTCGTGCGGACCGCGCTGGAAGATGCAGCCTCGATCGCGGGCCTGCTGATCACCACCGAAGCCATGATCGCTGAAAAGCCGCAGGACAAGTCGGGCGCCGGCGCTGGCGGCGGCATGGGCGGCATGGGCGGCATGGACGGCATGATGTAACTACGGCAGATATTCTGCCGTAACGGAAAGGGGCCCCCGGGGGCCCCTTTTGCTTTTGCAGGCGACGGCCCTGCCGCATAAGCTGCGGCTTGGGGCGCTAACAGGGAGGCGGGGGCATGTGGCTCTATTCCGCGATGTCTGGTGTATTTCCTCGTAGTTTCATGGCGAAGGTGTTCTTCGTCGCGTTCGTTGGAACGCATCTTCCGCTTCTGGCGCTGATCGGATGGATGCTGGCCGATCCCGATGTCTTTGCCGGCTCGCGCTTTCAGGTGCTTGGGGGCGCAGTGGCTGCCACGGTGTTTGGCACCCTGGCCACGCTGCTGGCGCTGCATGAGATCCTGAAGCCGATCTACCGCGTCGAAGAGACGATCCGCACCTTTGAGGTGGCGGGCACCGCCCCGCCCTTGCCGTTCGGGTTTCAGGATCAGGTCGGGCGGCTGATGGCCAGCACCAACCGATTGATCCTGGCGGTGGATGACCGGATCGACACCGAACGCCGCGCCGCCGAGACGGATCCGCTGACCGGCCTGCTGAACCGCCGCGGCTTTGATGCGCGGGTCAACGATGGCGCGCCGGGGGCGATGCTGATGCTGGATATCGACGGGTTCAAGGCGGTCAATGATCACTTTGGCCATGCTGTCGGGGATACCGTGCTGCGCGATGCGGCGGTGATCCTGTCGGGCGCGGTGCGCCGGCGCGACGTTCTGGCCCGGTTGGGGGGCGAAGAGTTCGGGGTGTTCCTGCCTGGCCTGACCATCGGCGATGCGCGCGAGGCCGCAGAGCGGCTGCGCTCGGCGGTGGCAGGCCAGCTGCGTGCCCAGACCGAGCCGGTGACGGTGTCAGTGGGCGTGGCGATGTCGCGCCCGGGCCTGAGCCGTGATGCGATGATCGCCGAGGCCGACCGTGGCCTTTACGCCGCAAAGCAGGGCGGACGGAACCGGGTCTGCATGGCCGTCGTTGCCCAAGGCGGTATGGCGACGGCGTAAGCACCCTCGCGCCGCGATTGCGGCGGTGTCCCGGCGGAAGTGCGGGCGGCCGGACATCAGGGGCGCTGCCCCGGGAAGGGCGCGATGAGACTGTTCCAATGCCAATGCTGCGGCCAGGTGCTGCACTTTGAGAACACCAAATGCCTGCGCTGCGGGCGCAATGTCGGCTATCTGCCGGAACGCGGCCAGATGCTGGCGGTCGAGCCCGAGGGCTCAGTCTGGGTGATTGCGGGGGATGCGGTGCCCGGCGAGGCCAAACCCAGCGATGACCGGAAGAACGATCCCGAAACCGCGGGCGATCTTGGTGATCATGAAGCCGGGTATCGCTTTTGCGCCAACTGGGAGCGGAGCGCCTGCAACTGGATGCTGCCGGCGGGCGAGGGCGAGGCGTTCTGCCTGGCCTGTTGCCACAACCGCACTGTGCCAGACCTCTCGGATGCGGTGAACCATACCCGCTGGCAGAAGATCGAGGCGGCAAAGCGCCGGCTGGTCTATTCGTTGCTGCGCCTTGGCCTGCCGCTGCCGCGGCCCGGGGAGGGGCATCCCGAACCGCTGGTCTTCGACTTTCTGGCCGATGCGCCGGGCGCCACCGAACGGGTGCTGACCGGCCATGCCGACGGAGTTGTCACCATCTCGCTGACCGAGGCCGATGATGCCACGCGCGAGAAGATGAGGACGGATATGGGTGAGGCTTATCGCACGCTGCTGGGGCATTTCCGCCACGAGGTCGGGCATTACTACTGGGATATCCTCGTGCGCGATGGCGGGCATCTCGAGGAGTTCCGGGCGCTGTTTGGCGATGACCGCGAGGATTATGCCGCGGCGCTTGGCCGGCACTATGCCAATGGCGCGCCGACGGGCTGGCAGGAGTCGCATGTCAGCGCCTATGCCACCATGCACGCCTGGGAGGACTGGGCCGAGACCTGGGCGCATTATCTGCATATGGTCGATACGCTGGAAACCGCGGCGGCCTTTGGCCTCAGCGTCGAGCCAGAGCTGGACGATGATGGAGAGCTGAGCACCGAGCTGGATTTCGACCCGCACAAGGTGCGGCGGGTCCGCCGGCTGCTGGGGGCCTGGATGCCGCTGACGGTGGCGCTGAACGCGCTGAACCGGTCGATGGGGCAGGCGGACCTCTACCCCTTCGTGCTGCCCCCGGCCGTGCTCAAGAAGCTGAGCTTCGTGCATGACCTTGTTGCACAGGCGCGCAGCGCCCCAGCCTAGCGCGAATTTTGCACAAATTCGGTGCGACTGCTTGCGGAAGCGGCGATAATCCTGCATCGATTTCTCTAGGAGCCATGCTGCGCCGCGGCGTGGATTGCGCCTGCGCGGCATGGATGCAGACTGCGGGAATGCAGACTGGCTGCGCGGGCCAGATTTTCTGACGGGGACTGGGGAAAGCCAATGGAACTGCGCGAAGTTGAAGAGCGGGACCACATTTTCGTGTCGGTCCTGTTGCAAACCGCTTTCGAGCGGCCCGAGGAATCACGTCTGGTTGAGGCGCTGCGCAGCGCGGGCGATCTGGCGCTGGAACTGGTGGCCGAGGAAGACGGGCAGGTGATGGGACATATCGCCTTTGCCCGCCTGACGGCCCCGGAAGACTGGTGGACGCTGTCCCCGGTCTGCGTGATGCAAAGCCGGCAGGGCCGCGGGCTTGGCGGCGAGATCATTCGCCATGGGCTGGACCTGTGCCGCCAGCGCCATGCCAAGGCGGTGGTCGTGGTCGGCGGGTCTGCCTATTACGGGCGCTTCGGGTTTTCGCTGAAGGCGGCAGAGCATCTTTCCACGCCTTTCGCCCGCGAATACACGCTGCTCTATCCGATCGCCCCCGGCACCGCCGGCGCGCGCGAGCGGCTGGTTTATCCCGAGCCATTCTCGGCGCTTTAAGCGGCCGGATAGCGGATCGCCACGATCTCCAGCGTCACCGCTCCGGCGGGGCGCGGCCAGTCGACCAGATCGCCGACCTCTGCCCCGATCAGCGCCTGCGCCAATGGCGAATGCGGCGCGATTTGGCGGTGGGCGGCGTCGGCCTCATCCTCCCCCACAATCGCATAGATGGTGGTACGGCCCTCCTCGTCCTGCACCGTGACCTCTGCGCCGAACGCGACCCGGTCCTGCGGCTGGCTGCCTGGGTCGAACGGGATCGCGCTGGCAATGCGGGCCGACAGGTAGCGGATGTCCCGTTCGGCGGTGGCTTCGGGCAGCTTGTCGAGCCGCTCCGGCCGGGCACGCAGCCGCGCCAGCTCCTCCTGTGCCTCGGCAAGGCGGGCGTGGAGCTGCGCAAGGCCGGCGGGCGTCACATGGTTCGGATGCGGGCTGGCCGGCAGGTCGGGCAGCTGCGGCGTGGCATCGGGCGCATCCTCGCGGACGAAGGCGCGGCTCATCGGTCGGAACGGGACTGGGGCAAACGGGACTGGGGCATCGGCCAAGACTGCGCCAGTGCGCGGAGGATGTCCATGCCGGGTCAGCCGCGGCGCGGGGTCACGCGGTTGACATGGCCCATCTTGCGGCCGGCGCGGGCCTCTGCCTTGCCATAGAGGTGGATCGCCGTGCCCGTTTCGCGCGCAAGTGCCGGGACCCGCAGCACATCATCGCCGATCAGGTTCAGCATCTCCACATCCGCAAAGCGGCTGCCATCGCCAAGCGGCCATCCGGCCACGGCGCGGATATGCTGCTCGAACTGGTCCACGGCGCAGCCATTCTGCGTCCAGTGGCCGGAGTTATGCACCCGCGGCGCGATCTCGTTGACGATCAGGCCCTTGGGGGTCACGAACAGCTCCACCCCCAACACGCCGACATAGCCAAGCGCGTTGAGGATACGCGCCGCGATCAGCACCGCATCGCTGCGAAGGGTGGGCGGGATATGGGCGGGCACGGTGGTGGTGTGGAGGATGCCGGATTTGTGGACATTCTCGCCGGGGTCATAGGCGGCAATCTCGCCGGTCACGCCCCGGGCGGCGATCACCGAAATCTCGCGGCTGAAGTCGATGAACCCTTCCAGCACCGCGGGCTGGCCGGCCATCACCGCCAGCGCCTCGGCGGCATCCTCAGGCGCCATGATCCGCGCCTGGCCTTTGCCGTCATAGCCAAGCCGGGTGGTCTTGAGGATGGCGGGGGCGCCGATCCGCTCCAGCGCCGTGGCCAGATCGCCAGCATCCTCAACGGAACACCAGGGGGCCGTCGCCAGCCCCTCGCCGTTCAGGAAGGTCTTCTCCAGCAGCCGGTCCTGGCTGATCGCCAGCGCGCGGCGGTTGGGGCGGATCGGGCGCTGGCTCTCGATCAGGTCCAGCGCCGAAGTGGGGATATTCTCGAACTCATAGGTCACCACATCGACCGAGGCGGCGAAGGCGGCCAGCGCCTCTGCATCCTCATAGGGCGCAGTGGTGACGCGGTGGGCGACGTCGGCAGCGGGCGGGTTGGCGGCGGGTTCGTAGATATGGGTGCGCAGGCCGAGGCGGCTGGCGGCGACTGCCAGCATCCGGCCCAGTTGGCCGCCGCCAAGGATGCCGATGGTCGCGCCGGTGGGCAGGGGGGCATCAGTCATCGGTGGGTTCCTCGGGGATCGAGGCGGAGAGGGCCTCGCGCCAGGCATCGAGCTTGGCGGCGAGGGCGGGATCGTTGAGCGCGAGGATGCCAGCGGCCATCAGCCCGGCATTGGCCGCGCCCGCAGCCCCGATGGCCATGGTGGCGACGGGGAAGCCCTTGGGCATTTGCACGATGGAATAGAGGCTGTCGACGCCCGACAGAGCCCGTGTCTGCACCGGCACGCCGACAACCGGGATCCGGGTCTTGGAGGCCATCATGCCGGGCAGATGCGCCGCGCCGCCAGCGCCCGCGATGATCACCTGCAACCCGCGCTCCGCCGCCGTCTTGCCATAGGTCCAGAGCCGGTCCGGGGTGCGATGCGCCGAGACGATCCTGGCCTCATAGGCAATGCCAAGCTCATCGAGGATTACCGCCGCCTCTTTCATCGTGGGCCAGTCCGACTGGCTGCCCATGATGATTCCGACCTTCACGCCCATGGATGCCCCCCGGAAAATGCGAAGTGCGCACTATAGCGGGGGCGGGGCGGGGTGCAATGGCAGGTCAGGCGATGATATCTGGCGTCAGCACATCCTCGATCCGGGCGATCTGATCCTTGAGGCCGAGCTTTTGCTTCTTCAGCCGGCGCAGGGTCAGCTGGTCGCCGCGACCGCTGGTTTCCAGCGCGTGGATCGCCTCGTCGAGGTCGCGGTGCTCGCGGCGCAGCACGCCGAGTTTCACCCGCAACACATCGTCATGGTTCATTTCCCCGGGCGCGTGCATGTCCATATGGGCGTTCATCTCGATCCTGCTGGCAGCTGAGTCGGTTGCGCGGGCGTTTTTGAAACATAGCGTTTTCCGCTGCTTGCGGGAAGCGTGCTGTAGGGCGGCGCAAGCGGCGCCTTGCCGAGGAAAGCCTCTTGCCGAGCCCCGGGTCCGTGCCCATATCTTTAACGAAGGGGCTGCCGCACTCGGGGCCCTGCCTGCAATGTCGCTTGGACGAGGACTTGCCCGATGACGAAACTGACCTTTGGGGCGCATCCCTACTTGCTGGGCTTCGATCAGCTGGAACGGCTGGTGGAGCGCACGGCGAAAGCCGGCAGCGAGGGCTATCCGCCGTTCAATATCGAACAATCGGGCGAGAATGCCTATCGGATCACCCTGGCCGTCGCCGGGTTCCGCGAGGAGGATCTGGCGATCACGGTCGAGGATCGGCAGCTGCTGGTCCGGGGCCGTCAGGGCGAAGAGGATGCCGCGCGCATCTACCTGCATCGCGGCATTGCCGCGCGGGCCTTCCAGCGCAGCTTCGTGCTGGCCGAGGGGGTCGAGGTGGCAGGTGCGGCGCTGGAGAATGGCCTGCTGCATATCGATCTGAAGCGGGCAATCCCCGAGCCGGTGGTGCAGACCATCCGCATCGGGCGCAAATAACAGGAAAGGGGAAACGCGATGAACACCACTTTTGAATTCGGCCCCGAAGCGGGCGAGCGCATCGTCTATGTCCGCAGCGTGGCGGTGACGGACCTGCCGGGCGAGGTGCAGGCGCAGGCCGAGGGGCTGGCGACGCTTTATGCCGTGCATGATGCTGCGGGGGAGCGGCTGGCGCTGGTGCGCGACCGGAAAATGGCCTTCATGCTGGCGCGGCAGAACGATCTGGCGCCGGTCAGCGTTCACTGACTTCGGGCAAATGGACACGACAACAGGCGGCCCATGCAGGGCCGCCTTTTTGCTAGCGAGGGGATGGCGGGACGGCAGGACACGTCGGCGCGCAAATCTGGTAGGCCGGCCTAGGCTTGCTGCGAGCTTTCGCTGCTGCCGTCCTGCGCATAGGCCGGCGCGTAGTTCTGATTGTCGGACCTGCGATCCGCGTCGGCCAGCGCCTCGGCGAGGCAGGCGGCGAGGCGTTCTGGCGTGCTGGGTTTGGTGCAGATCCGCGCCCGGCTGAACGCTTCCAGCAGGCTGGCCGGATCGGCGCGGCCGGTGTGGAAGACGAATGGCACGCCCTGCTCGTCCAGATAGCGCGCCAGCGGGAACACCGTTTCGCCGTTCAGATCCACATCGAGGATCGCGCCATCCACCTTCATCTTGCGAACAAGGTCGAGCGCCGCACCTAATCGATAACAAGGGCCGACAACTGCCGCGCCCAGATCTTCCATCGTCATGGCGAGGTCGAGCGCCAAAAGCGCCTCGTCCTCGACCACCATGATCTTCTTGCCTTCGAGCATGTTCCTAGTCCTTGCCTGTCGCCGTGACCTCGACCTTGTCTGCCCCGCTGAATGGAAATCTCAGCCTTGCAGTCAGTCCTTGTTCGCCCCAGCGTCGTTTCATCGTGGCCTTGGCCTGTTGCAGCGACAGGTCTATCATCGTCGATCCGAAGCCTTCGCGTCCGGGCTGTGGCGGTCCGTACTCGGCAAGCTGCTCTTGCCATACCACAATCAGTGTTTCGTCGGAAGCAAACGTCCAATCGACAGTCAGGGTTCCCAAAGGTGAGGACCAAGCCCCATATTTCACACTGTTGGTTGCCAACTCGTTAAAAATCAGGCCCATCGGCGTCAGCAAACGTGCGGGCAGCACCAGTTTCGCTCCGCTCAGGCGCAGTGTGGCCCCCGGCGGGCAGTAAGGCCGAACCACAGCCTCCAGGAGATCGCCGAAAGGTGCGGTGCGCATCAGGTTCTGGCCGCTCGACAGTTCATGCGCGCGGGCGAGGGCCTGGATGCGTGAGCGGGTCTTTTTCGCAGCGATCTTGGGGTCCGTCTCGCTGCGCCCGGTGACCGAGATGATCGACATCGTCACCGCGAACAGGTTCTTCACCCGGTGGCTCAGCTCATGCGAGACCAGTTCGGCCCGGTCGCGCTGCACTTCGATCTCGCGCCGGTAGCGCAGACGGGATTCGGCTCGGGCGCTGCGGAAGGCCAGCATCGCCGCCAGCACGATCAGCCCCAGCACCGTTAGCCCGATCATCCCCAGCGTGCGCTTGGCCCGCAGCCGCTCGGCATCGGCCCGGGTATAGGCGGCATCCATCAGCGCGCGTTCCTCGCGCCGGATCGCGGCGCTGGCCTGTCGCAGGTCATCCATCGCGGTGCGGGGGCTGGCGGTGGTAGGCGCTGGCACCACTGCGGGCGATGCGGACAGGTCCGCCATCCGCTCCCCGGCGAGCGCGCCAAGCCGGCGCCCCTGCACGGACAGATCGCTGCCGGCACGGTCGAGCGAGGCCTGCATCTGCGCCGTGGCCCCGGGCAGAGCCGCCTCGGCGGCGCGGAACGGGTCCGCGGCGCTGGGGTCGCCGAGCAGGACACTGCGTTGCGCCGACTCGGCCTCATAGAGGATCAGCATCAGGTCATTGACCTGCGACAGGGCCTCGCGCGCCTCTGTCATCTCTTGCCGGGCCACATTCTCGGCGTGGAAAGCGCGGGTCACCGTCAGCGCCCCGGCGGCGAAGAGCACGGCCAAAACCACCAGCATCAGCAGGCTGACGGTCGCACGCGGGGCGAATGACCAAGGCGGGCGCGCTGCATTCCTCACGAGGCTGCCCCCCGGGGCGGGTTGGGGGCGGTGGCGCACCGCCGGTCGACTTGCAGTTGTCAACGCGGGGGGGCGGGATCGGGTTTCGCCTGCAGCATATCGGCCCGCGAAGCCCAGACATGCAAACGGCGCGGCAACCTTCGTCGCCGCGCCGTTGCTTTGTGGTTCGGGGGATCAGCTTCTGCCGATCAGGCCCATGCTTTCCAGCTTCAGGATCACCTGATGCGCGCAGTTGTCGACATCGACATTCTCGGTCTCGACGCGCAGTTCGGGGCTTTCGGGCACTTCATAGGGGTCGGAAATCCCGGTAAATTCCTTGATCTTGCCTTCGCGCGCCAGCTTGTAGAGGCCCTTGCGGTCGCGTTTTTCGCATTCCTCGATGCTGGTCGCCACATGCACTTCGACGAAGGCGCCGTATTGCTCGATCATCTCGCGCACGGCACGGCGGGTCGCGGTGTAGGGCGCGATCGGCGCACAGATGGCGATGCCGCCGTTCTTGGTGATCTCGGAGGCGACATAGCCGATCCGCTTGATGTTGATGTCGCGGTGCTCTTTCGAGAAGCCAAGCTCCGAGGACAGATGCTTGCGCACCACGTCGCCGTCCAGCAGCGTGACCGGGCGGCCGCCCATCTCCATCAGCTTGACCATCAGCGCATTGGCGATGGTGGATTTGCCCGAACCCGAGAAGCCGGTGAAGAACACCGTGAAGCCCTGGTTGGCGCGGGGCGGACGGGTGCGGCGCAGTTCGGTGACGACGTCGGGGAAGGAGAACCATTCGGGGATCTCAAGCCCCTCGGCCAGCCGGCGGCGGAGTTCGGTGCCCGAGATGTCGAGGATCGTGGCGCCGGCCTCGACCTCGTCGCGCGGTTCGTACTGGGCGCGCTCTTGCACAAACACCATCTGTTTGAAATCAACCATCTCGACGCCGATCTCAGACTGATACTTTCCGAACATTTCCTGTGCGGCATAGGGATCGTAGAAATCCTGCCCCGCAGAGTTCTTGCCCGGGCCCGCATGGTCGCGGCCGACGATCATATGGGTGCAGCCGTGGTTGCGGCGGATGATGCCGTGCCACACCGCCTCGCGCGGGCCGGCCATGCGCATGGCAAGGTTCAGCAGGCTCATGGTGGTGGTGGTGGCGGGGTACTGGTCCAGCACCGCTTCGTAGCAGCGCACGCGGGTGAAGTGGTCGATATCGCCCGGCTTGGTCATGCCGACGACCGGGTGGATCAGCAGGTTGGCCTGCGCCTCGCGCGCGGCGCGGAAGGTCAGTTCCTGATGGGCGCGGTGCAGCGGGTTGCGGGTCTGGAAGGCGACGATGCGGCGCCAGCCCATCTTGCGGAAGAAGGCGCGCAGTTCATTCGGGGTGTCGCGGCGGGCCTTGAAGTCATAATGCACGGGTTGCTGGATGCCGACCACCGGCCCACCCAGATAGACCGGGCCGGCCTGATGGTGCAGGTAGTTCACCGCCGGATGCGCAAGGTCATCGGCGCCGAAGACCATCTCGGCCTCGCGTGCCTTGTTGGGGGTGTATTTGTCGGTCACCGACAGGATGGCAAGGATCACGCCTTCCTGATCGCGCAGCGCGATGTCCTGGCCGGGTTCGACCTGGCCGGCAAAGGCTTCGCTGACATCGAGGGTGATCGGCATCGGCCAGAGCGTGCCATCGGCCAACCGCATCTCCTCGACCACGCCGGTGTAATCCGCCTCGGTCAGGAAGCCCTTCAGCGGGTTGAAGCCGCCGTTCATCAGCAGCTCCAGATCGCAGACCTGGCGCGGGGTCAGATCCCAGGAGGCAAGCGTCCCGGCCTCATGCTTCAGCTTCTGGGCGGATTCGTAGGAGACATACAGCTCCGGGATCGGAGCGAGGTTCGGAAGGGACATGGGCGGCTTGCCTTCGGTTGGAAATGCACGGATCGGCACCGGAAAGTCCCGGTTTCAAGGGCACCTATCGCCGGAATATGGCGGATTTCAAGCTTTCCCGAGGGTTTACGGTGAAAAACGGGCCATTGTGGCCCGCTTTCCCCGCCGCGCGGAACGTCATTCCGCCTCGGCCGCCAAAAAGCGTTCAGCGTCCAGCGCGGCCATGCAGCCCATGCCGGCCGAGGTGACGGCCTGACGGTAGATATGGTCGGTCAGGTCGCCCGCGGCAAAGACGCCGGGAATCGAGGTGGCGGTGGAGCCCGGTTCCACCTTCACATAGCCGCCCGAATGCAGCTCCAGCTGGTCCTTGACCAGTTCCGATGCGGGGGAGTGGCCAATCGCCACGAAGAAGCCCGCGCAGGGAATGTCGGTCACTTCGCCGGTCTGCACGTTGCGGGCGCGCACGGCTTCGACCCCCAGCGGTGCCTCGGTGCCCAGAACCTCGGTCACCTCGGTGTTCCAAAGCACCTCGATCTTCTCATGCTTGAAGAGACGGTCCTGCATGATCCGCTCGGCGCGCAGGCTGTCGCGGCGGTGGATCAGCGTGACCTTGCTGGCGAAGTTGGTCAGGAACAGCGCCTCTTCGACCGCGGTATTGCCGCCGCCGATCACGACGACCTCTTTCCCGCGATAGAAGAACCCGTCGCAGGTGGCGCAGGCCGAAACGCCAAAGCCCTTGAACTTCTCTTCCGAGGGCAGGCCCAGCCAGCGCGCCTGCGCGCCGGTCGCCAGGATCACCGCATCGGCGGTATAGGTGGTGCCGCCGTCGCCTATCGCGGTGAAGGGGCGCTGCGAGAGGTCCAGCGACAGGATGGTGTCGCCGATGATTTCCGTGCCCATGGTGCGGGCATGGGTTTCCATCTTGACCATCAGATCAGGCCCCATGACCGAGGACTCGCCCGGCCAGTTTTCCACATCGGTGGTGATGGTCAGCTGCCCGCCCGGCTGGATGCCCTGCACCAGAACCGGCTTCAGCATCGCCCGCGCCGCATAGACGGCCGCCGTGTAACCCGCGGGGCCCGAGCCGATGATCAGAACCCGGCTGTGCTTGGTCTCGCCCATGATGTCGTTCCTCCTGCGAGGCACCCTTGCGCCCCGGTTCTGGCCGATATAGAGCCGCCGGCGCGGCACGAAAACCCCGGATCTTGCCGCAGCGGGTTGGTGCTGAGGGCAGGGCTTGCACCTTAAGGGTGGGCCCAAAGGTCCGGCAGCCCGGGCCGCAAGGTGCGCAATCGCGCGCCGGTTGGTGGGAAAGGGTCGGTTTTGCCGCCCCATGTGTCGCAATGGCGCAGCGCGCCCGTGAAACTTTATTGCGCCGCCCCGGTTGCAGGGGTAAGTAACGACAAAAATCCGAAAGAGGAACGCAATGGCTGGCCACAGACTCGACGAGATCGACCGCAAGATCCTTGCCGAGCTGCAGGCGGACGGGCGCATGACCAACGTGGAACTGGCGCGTCGGGTGGGCATTTCGGCGCCGCCCTGCCTGCGCCGGGTCCGTACGCTAGAGGAAACCGGCTTCATCCGCGGCTTTCATGCCGACGTGAACCCGCGCGAACTGGGGTTCGAGGTCGCAGTGTTTGCGATGGTGCGGCTCCACAGCCAGGCTGAGACTGACCTGTCCGCCTTTGAGGCGCGCTGCAAGGCCTGGCCGCTGGTGCGCGAGTGCCACATGCTGAACGGCGAGATCGACTTCATCCTGAAATGCGTCTCGCCCGATCTGTCCAGCTTCCAGACCTTCCTGACCGGCGCACTGACGGCGGCCGACAACGTGGCCAGCGTCAAGACCAGCCTGGTGATCCGCTGCGCCAAGGACGATCCGGGCGTGCCCTTCGAGGTGCTGGAAGACCGGTTGAACCGGCTGGCCTAGGCTGGGGGCGTTCAGCCCGCCAGCAGGTCTTCGGCCTCGAATTTGGTCAGGCGCGGGAAGGACGGCGCGCCAAAGCCATCCAGCGCCATCCCGCGCTCGCGGATATGCGGGAACAGCGACAGGAACAGCGCCAGAAGCTGCGGGTCCATCATCTCGGCAAAGCCCATCCCGGGGTGGAAGCTTTCAATCTCGATCCCACTGGCGCTGAGCGTGGCCTGCTGGCCAAGCACAAGGTGATGCACGGTGACGGGCGTTGCCGGGGCAACCTCGATCACGCTGTCACCGTCTTGCAGGGCGCGCACCGGCACATAGGCCTCGGTCCCGCCGACCACGGGGCGCAGGCGCGGATCTCGGCGCAGCACCCGGGCATGGGGCCCCAGCACCACATCGGTGATCGGCCGGGCCATGCCGAAGCTGTCGGCCATGATCCGCGTCAGCCGGGCAGGCTCTGCCGACGGCACCGGGGCGCTGCTGCCGGTATCGGTGTTCGCGGCGGGGTAAAGCGTGATGCTTCCGGACCACAGCAGCGGTTCTGGATCCCCCTCGGTCGTGGTCAGCAAGGTTCCGGGCAGCAGATCCTCCACCGCGACCGGGCCTTGCGGCGTGGCGATCAGCGTCCCGCGGGCGACGGCGGAAAAAGCCTGCTCGAACAGCGGCATCGCCGGAGCGAGGCGAGAGAGGGTGCCGATTTCACCAGAAGCTCGCAGGAAGGACGCCTCGTACCGCCGCGCAAGCGGCATGGCGCGCAGGGGACGGCGTTCAGCGCGCGTGGCCCAGTCGGGATGGGCCTTCGAGAGGGCTTCTGTATTGGGCGTCGCAAGGCCGGCGACGGCGCGGTTGGGATAGGACATGCGATCAGCCTTTCGCTGGCCACATCTGCATCAATCCCCGCGCGGCGCAGGGACGGGGGAGATCGCAGAGGCGGCAGGATCTGTCAGAATCGTTGCAAGGGTGCCGGTGGCTCGGGGCCATATTGAGGCAGGGCTGCGGCATTGTTTCGGCAGGGCCGCAGAGGGCGCGGAATGTCGCCGATTTGCGCGGCGCTGCGGGCGAATCGGGCAGTCTGGGAAGAGCGCGGCGCTGTCAGGCGCGGGCTGCAGCGCGGAGCGGCGGCACGGCGGCGGCGCGCGGCGCGCGGACCGGGGCGGCGGCCTTCTTGCGCTGCCAGGGCATGAGGGTCGGGTTCGCGGCTTCACGGGCGGCTTCGGCCAGAACGGACATCATCCAGCGGCGTTGCGGTTTCATCTTTGTGCTCCCTCGTTGCTGCGGGCGCCTCATGCCCGTCTTGCCGCCTTTGTCGCCCGCCTTTGCGGCAGCGGCATGGCAACAGCGCGGCACGGATCGGGTGGTTCCGCGGCGGGCTGCGTCAGAGCCGGATGGCAGATATCAGCCGGCCATAATCCGCCTCGCCGGCATGAACGGAGCGGCGGTAGGAGTAGAAGCGCGCCGGGTCGGAATAGGTGCAATGGCGCGTCCATTCCGCCTCGGCCACGCCCGCTGTCCGCAGGCGGTGCAGCGAGAAGCCCGGCAGGTCGAACTGCATCCGGTCGCCGGTGCCCCCCGCGAAGAAGCGGACATTCTCGGCATCCTCGGCCAGGAACTCGGCCAGGAACTCGGGGCCGACCTCATAGGCGCGCTGGCTGATGGTGGGGCCGATCACGGCCACGATACGCTCGCGCCGGGCACCAAGTGCCTCCATCGCGTCAAGTGTTTCCTCGAGGATGCCGCCAAGTGCCCCGCGCCAGCCGGCATGGGCAGCGCCGATCACGCCGGCCGAGCTGTCGGCGAACAGCACCGGCTGGCAATCGGCGGTGAGGATGCAAAGCGCAAGGCCCGGCACCGCGGTCACCAGCGCATCGGCACGCTGTGCGACAGTCAGCGGGCCGGTGACCGTCACCACCTCGGCGGAATGAACCTGATGCACCCCGATCAGCTGCGCCGGCTGCACTCGCATCGCGGCGGCGACACGGGCGCGGTTCACCGCCACAGCTTCGGTCAGGTCGGTGGAGCCATGCCCGCAGTTCAGCCCGGAAAAGATGCCTGATGACGCACCTCCCCTGCGGGTGAAAAAGCCGTGGCGCAGGTCGCCGAGCGCGGGGACGGTCAGAATTTCAAGGGTCATGTCATCAGGCGGAGGGCTCGAAACCGGGGGGAGGAGATTGGGTTTGCGGGTGGATGGCCAGTGCCTTGAACACCCTTCCCATTTCGCCGGGGTGGGTCAAGCGGCGATGCGCGGCGAGGTGGCTTTCCAGCGCGCTGCCGCCGAGGCCCCGCGCCAGCCGCTCGGCCCGGGCGGCGATCCCCAGCCGCTCCAGCAGCACGCCTTGGGGGATCAGCGCGCTGGCTGCGGCCCCGGCGCTGCGGGCGGCGGCGGCGAGGGGCTCGAAATCGACATGGGCGGTCAGGTCGGCTTCGCCGGGGGCGGCGAAAGGATCGGCTGTGGCATGGCCCTGCACGGCCTGAAAGGTGTCGCCCAGACTGTGCCAGCCGCCATAATCCACGATCAGCGCCGCGCCGCCATGGCGGGCGATGCGGGTGGCGATGCTGGCGGCGATGGACGGGGCGGCGGGGCAGATCTCGACCACATCGCCCGTCGCTGTATCGGTCAGCCTATGGGCCAGCGCCGCTAGCGGGGCAGGGGGGGAGAGGCCGGGTTGCAGGGCGCCGTCGGCCGAAAGGCCCACCAGCCGCTCGCACCAGCCGGGGCCAGAGCGGACGAACTGGCGGATCGGCAGCGCGTCGAAGAACTCGTTCGCCAGCAGGAACAACGGCGCTTCGGGTAGGGTGTCGATGCTGTCGTGCCAAGCCACTTGATGCCCGGCGAGGGTTTCCCGCTGCCGGGCGCGCAGGGTGGCCGAGGCCTCGACCAGATGCACCTCCGCCGCCGCTTCCATCCCCGGCACGGGGCGGATGGTGCGCAGCACATCGGCCATCAGCGTGCCGCGGCCCGGGCCAATCTCAGCCAGCACGAAGGCCGTGGGGAAGCCTTGGTCCAGCCAGGCCTGCGCCAGCGCCAGCCCCAGCATCTCGCCGAACATCTGGCTGATCTCGGGCGCGGTGGTGAAGTCGCCGCCACGGCCGAAAGGATCGCGGGTGCTGTAATAGCCATGCTCAGGGTGCAGCAGGCATTCGGCCATATACTCCGCCAGGGTGATCGGCCCACCCGCTTCGATGCGGCGGGCGAGGAGACCCGCCAGAGGGGTCATGCCGGGGCGGCGGTCTGCCGGCGCGCGCGCAGCACCAGCCAAACGCCTATGGCGATCATCGGCAGCGACAGCAGTTGCCCCATCGAAAGGCCCGTGGCGCCCAGTTGCAGCGCATTGCCCATCGGATTGTCCGGGGTGATGAATTGCGGATCGGCCTGCCGGAAGAACTCCACGAAGAACCGCGCCGCGCCATAGCCGGCGATGAAGAGGCCAGTTACGGTGCCCGGCAGCTTCAGCGCGCCCGCCCGCACCGCCAGCAGCAGCACCAGGCCCAGCAGCAGCCCCTCCAGCCCCGCCTCGTAGAGCTGCGAGGGGTGGCGCGCGCAGAGGCCATAGGCGATGCCCTCGCAGGTCTGCGCCGCCTCGCCGGGGAAGATCACGCCCCAGGGCATGTCGGTCGGGCGGCCCCAAAGCTCGGCATTGATGAAATTGGCGATGCGGCCGAAGAAAAGCCCCGCCGGGGTGGCAAGGGCCAGCGCATCCGCGAGTTGCAGCATCGGCACGCCGTGGCGGCGGCAGAACCAGATCCCCGCCACCACGACGCCCAGAAAGCCGCCATGAAAGGCCATGCCGCCCTGCCAGACCTTCGGGATGTCCCAGGGGTTCGCCAGGAAATACCCCGGCTGGTAGAACAGCACGAACCCCAGCCGCCCGCCGAGGATCACGCCGATGACGATGGCGGTCAGCAGATCCTCGACCCGCTCCACCGGCATCGGCGCCCGCCCGGCGGGCCAAAGCCCCGACCGCCGCATCAGCGCCACCACGATCCGCCAGCCGGCGATCAGCCCCGCGATATAGGCCAGCGCATACCAGCGCAGCGAGAAGGCGAAGCTGCCGATTTCAATCGTGAAGATCTCGGGCGACAGATCGGGAAAGGGGATGCCTGAAGTCATGTCGGTCCTTATGGCCGTCCGTCTGCGGCGGCACTTTCGGCGCGAGGAGTGCCCGCCCCGGGGGGGCGATGTCAACCCGGCTGCCGCGCACGATTCCCTGACCGGGCTGGCCCTGCGGCTTGCCTCGGCGCCCCGCTGTGCCCATATAGGCTCAAACCCCTCGGGAGATCCGCGATGCAGAGCAACAACAAGTTCTTCGACGACATGTCCAAGCTGATGACCAACGCCATGGGCGTGGCCCAAGGCGCCAAGACCGAGGCCGAGACGGCGATGAAAAGCTGGTTCGACCGCTGGCTGGCGGATCGCAACTTCGTGACGCGCGAGGAATTCGACGCGGTGCGCGCCATGGCGCAGAAGGCGCGCGAAGAGAATGAGGCGCTGTCGGCGCGCCTTGCCGCGCTGGAATCGGCAGCCAAACAGGTCTGAACCGCGCCTAACTTAAAGAACACCGCAATTCGGGGGCAGCGCACCCGATTGCGGTGTTTTGCTTTTCGTCCACAACATATCGTGGGCCGCCCCCAGAATCCGCTTTACACAAGCGGCCCGCCCTTGCACCATATGTTGTAAGGGCAATCGGAGAACACCGCCTGTCCTTGTGAATGCACCCTGCCGCTAGGCGATCCTCCTCGTCTCCGGCACAAGGCAAGAGGCGCGGCATGTCGCTTTCCGAAGACTTCCTGCTCTCCGACGACCTTCACCCCATCGACATTGTCGAGACGCTGGCCGAACACCATGAATGGGATTTCGACCGCGTCACCGAAGATCAGATCGCCATGGCCGTTGAGGGCCAGTGGCGGACCTATTCGCTCACCCTCGCCTGGTCGCCCCAGGATGAGACGCTGCGGCTGATCTGCACCTTTGAAATGGAGCCGCCGGCGCACCGGATGGGCGAGCTCTATGAGGTGCTGAACCGCATCAACGATCAGGTCTGGTCCGGCGCCTTCACCTATTGGGCCGAGCAGCGGATGATGGTCTGGCGCTATGGCCTTGTTCTGGCAGGCGGACAGGTCGCCGGGCCCGAGCAGATCGACAAGATGATCGGCACCGCGGTGATCGCCGCCGAGCGCTTCTACCCCGCCTTCCAACTGGTCGGCTGGGGCGAGCAGACGCCCGAGTCGGCGATGAAGGTCGCCATTGCCGAGGCCTACGGGCGCGCCTAAGCTCCGGCCCCGTCAGGGATCACCGGAAGGACGGGCGAATGGATATGGAAACGGTGAAGGCCCGCGGCCTGGTTCTGCTGGGCTGCGGCAAGATGGGCTCGGCGATGCTGGAAGGCTGGCTGAAGCAGGGCCTGCCTGCCGCCAGCGTCTGGGTGATCGACCCGCGCCCCTCGGACTGGCTGATGGCAACCGGCGTTCAGATCAACCAGCCGCTGCCGGGCAGCCCCGCCATTGTGCTGATCGCGGTCAAGCCGCAGATGATGGCCGAGGCGCTGCCGACCCTGCAGGGCATGGGCAACGGGCCGACGCTGTTTCTGTCGGTGGCCGCCGGCACCACGATTTCCCATTACGAGCAGGTGCTTGGGGCTGGCACGCCCATCGTGCGGGCGATGCCGAACACCCCCGCCGCCATCGGCCGCGGCATCACCGCGATCACCGGAAATGCGCAGGCGAGCGAAGAGCATCTGGCCTTGGCCGAGGCGTTGCTGGCGGCCGTGGGCCAGGTGGTGCGGCTGGAGGGCGAGCATCAGATGGATGCGGTCACCGCCGTGTCCGGCTCCGGCCCCGCCTATGTGTTCCACCTGATCGAGACGCTGGCGGCCGCGGGCGAGGCGGAGGGGCTGCCGCCCGCTTTGGCGCTGCAACTGGCAAAGGCGACCGTTGGCGGGGCGGGGGCACTGGCCGAGGCTTCGCCGGAAACCCCGGCGCAGCTGCGCATCAACGTGACCTCGCCTGCCGGCACCACGGCGGCGGCGCTGGAGGTGCTGATGGATGAGGAGACGGGATTCCCGCCCTTGTTGAAAAAAGCCGTGAAGGCGGCGGCGGATCGTGGGCGGGAACTGGGGAAATGACGGAAAAAGACAAGCCCGCCGAGATCGGCTTTGACGATTTCCTGAAGGTGGATATCCGCGTCGGCCGCATTACCCGCGCCGAACCCTTCCCCGAGGCGCGCAAGCCTGCCTACAAGCTGTGGATCGATTTCGGCCCCGAAATCGGCGAGAAGAAATCCTCCGCGCAGATCACCAAGCACTATCAGCTGGAGGAGCTGGTGGGCCGGCAGGTGCTGGCGGTGGTGAACTTCCCACCGCGGCAGATCGGCCCCGTTCGGTCGGAAGTGCTGACGCTGGGGGTGCCCGATGCCGAGGGTGAGGTGGTGCTGATCGGCCCGGGCCATGACGTGCCGATCGGCGGGCGCTTGTACTGATTCCGTGGCTCTTTGCCGGAACCCCGCGGGCTGTTTCGGAGTTGCTTTGGCATAACCTTATCAAGGAGAGATGCCATGAACTGGGATATCGTTGAAGGCAACTGGAAGCAGCTCAAGGGCTCGGCCAAAGAGCAATGGGGCAAGCTGACGGATGATGACCTCGACGTCGCCGCGGGCAAGCGCGACAAGCTGGTCGGCCTCGTGCAGGAAAAATACGGCAAGGCCAAGGATGAGGCCGAGCGTGAAGTGGATGGCTACTTCCGCGACCGCGAACTCTGATCTGATCCGCGCTGTGGAAAAAGGGGCCTTCGGGCCCCTTTTTTCATGCGCGGGCGTCGCCCGTGGCGATGCGCCAATGGCGGCGGCAAAGCGATTCATAAGTCTCGTTGCCGCCGATCTGCACCTGGTCACCGGCCATCACCACCTGGCCGTCAGAGCTGCGGCGCACCACCATCGTGGCCTTGCGCCCGCAATGGCAGATCGTGCGGACCTCGCGCATTTCATCGGCGAGGGCCAGGAGCGCGGCAGAGCCGGGAAACAGCTCACCACGGAAATCCACCCGCAGCCCGTAGCACATGATCGGCACGCCCAGATCATCGACAGCACGGGCCAGCTGCCAGACCTGCGCCGGGGTCAGGAATTGTGCTTCATCAACGAAAATGCAGGCGCAGGGGCCCAAAGCCATCCGATCCTTGATCTTTTCGAACATATCGGCGGTTGCGTCGAAGCTGTCCGCCTCTGTTCCGATGCCAATGCGACTGGCAATGCGGCCGGGGCCGGCGCGGTCATCGAAGCGGGCGGTCAGCAGATAGGTCTGCATTCCGCGTTCGTGGTAGTTATGCGACGCCTGCAGCAGCATCGTGGATTTGCCGGCATTCATCGTCGAGTAATGGAAATAGAGCTTGGCCATGCCGAAACCCCATAAAGCGCGGGGCGAAACGCTGCAAGCGTTCCGCCCCGGTTACCTGATGGCTCAGGCGGCCTGTTCGCTGCGCGGGCGGCGCGAGGGGCGCTTGGCCGGGCGCTTGCGGGCGCCGTCAGCAGCCATCGGCTTGCCGTAGCCGCCCTGCTTGGGCGCGCCGGAAGGCTTCTGCCCCGGTTTGCGCTGCGGGCGGGCGCCCGGCTGCGGGGTTTGCGCGATCGGAACCTCGCCGCCGATCACCGGGATCGGGGCCTTCATGGCCTTTTCGATGGCGCGCAGATCGCCGACTTCCAGCGGCGAGCAGAAGGCAACCGCGCTGCCATCCTTGCCGGCGCGGGCCGTGCGCCCGATGCGGTGCACGTAGTTTTCCGGCACGTTCGGCAGGTCGTAGTTGTAGACGTGGCGCACGTCCGGGATGTCGAGCCCGCGGGCGGCGACGTCGGTGGCGACCAGCACCTTGATCTCACCGGCGCGGAACTGCGCGAGGGTGCGCTCGCGCTGGCCCTGGCTCTTGTTGCCGTGGATGGCGCCGACCGAAAAGCCCCATGAATCCAGCAGCTTCATCAGCTTTTCCGAGCCATGCTTGGTGCGGCCGAAGACCAGCGCCAGCTCTCCCGGATGCTTGGCGACATAGTCGGCCAGCAGTTTGGCCTTGTCGCCCTGGTTGATGAAGTGCACGCCTTGAACGATCTTCTCGGCAGCGCGGCCCGGCGGGTTGACGGCGACGCGGACCGGGTCGGTCAGGTAGCTGTCGGCCAGCTCTTCCATCAGCTTGGGCATGGTGGCCGAGAACAGCAGCGTCTGGCGGTCGCGCGGCAGCAGCCGGGCGATCTGGCGCAGGGTGTGGATGAAGCCGATGTCGAGCATCTGGTCGGCCTCGTCCAGCACCAGATATTTGGTGTCGGCGAGGGTCAGGGCGCCGCGGTCCAGAAGGTCCATCAGGCGGCCCGGGGTGGCGATCAGAACATCGACGCCGCGCTTAAGCTTTTCAACTTGCACGTTAATCGAGGCGCCGCCCACCACGCGAAACACGCGGATCGGGGTGCCGTCGGCATAGGCGGTGATGTTGTCCGAGATCTGGGTGGCCAGTTCGCGCGTCGGGGCAAGGATCAGCGCGCGGACCGATTTGGGGGTCGGGCGCTTGCCGTATTCGATCAGCCGCGTGACCATCGGCAGGCCGAAGGCGGCGGTCTTGCCGGTGCCGGTCTGGGCGAGGCCCAGAAGGTCGCGGCCCTTGACGATATAGGGGATGGCTTCCGCCTGAATCGGCGTCGGCTTGGTCAGGCCAATGCCGGCCAGATTGTCGAGGACCTGTTTGGACAGGCCGAGATTGTCGAAGTTTTCCAAAGGTATATCCATAGCGTGCGCCAAGGCGGGCGCAGTAACATGTCAACCCCGGAGATGTCCGGGGCAGTGCGGCGGGGCGCGGGCAGACGTGCCCGCTGGACCCCTGGCGTGACATGGGAACCTGGTCTCCGAGCCTGTCGCCTTCAAGATGGCGGGGCTGCTCACGCGGCAGCGGGCTTCGGGTGAGTGGCAGATGGGGCAGATTGCCGCGGAAGTCAAGAGCGCTGCTGACCCGGATGTGACCGGAGGGCGGCTGTTGGCTGGGGGCAAGCTGGGGTAGACTGGCCGCAACAAGGGACGCCGGAAAGGCGCCACGAGCAGAACGGAGCCAGGATGTTCAAGCGATTTCAGATGGTTGCAGCCGCTGCGCTGCTGGCCGTGCCGATGGGTGCAGGCCCGGCGCGGGCCGAGCCGCAGATGTGTTCGGCGGTGGTCGAGGGCGTGGCGGTGACGCTGGGCTACAATGACGAGGCGGATGTGTGGTCCTCGCGCCGCGAGCGCTGGGGGCTGGACAAGGGCACCTGCCCGGCGCGGGTGATCATCGCCCATATGGCCCCTGAACTGACCGAGCAGGAGCGGGGGGTGTTCTGCCTGCAGCATGACCCTATTCTCAATGGTTTCAGTGGCTTGGCCATGGGAGAGCGCGACGCTTACGGGCTGTGCGAGACCACGGGCCGGGCCTGCAAGTTCGTCAATTCCACCGCCGAGGGCGCCCGCGATGTGGCCGGGATTGCGGTCACGACAGGGGTGGAGGCAGTGCGCCACAACTCCGGCGCGGTGATCCTGTCGGGCACCTCCTCGGGGCTGGCGGCGACGCTGTCGGGGCTGGGAACGACGGTGGCGGGGGTGATGAGCGCGCCCGTGGCACTGGCCGGAGCGGCGGCGAGCGTGGTGGTGGTTGGCGGGGCTGTGTGGGTCTGTTCGGAGTGATCCGGGGGTGCTGCAATCCATGCAGAACCCATGCGGACGTTATATGCAAAGCTTTTTAATCAACCATTGGCAGTCTTGGGGGCAGATGTTCGCCCCGGAGACTGCCGATGACTGACCTCGCCAAGCTGACCAAGACCCAGCGTGAGAACTATCACTACATGGCCGATGCGATGCGCCGGCTGGAATGGGATCTGCATCATACCATCGAGCAAACCCGCAAGATCCCGCTTGGCTGGCACGCCATCGCCGAGCAGCGCTACCCCAAGCGCAAGGTGCGGGTGACGATGCTGGTCGAGGAAGACGTCGTGCGCTTCTTCAAGTCGATGGGCACCGGCTATCAGGGCCGGATGAACGAGGTGCTGCGGGTCTGGATGCATGGGCGGCTGGCCGGGATCATCCGCGGGGCCGACACGATGGATTACTACAAGCGCCGGGTGGTCGATCTGGAATGTGACGGCCCGCGCCCGGAATGGGGCGAGATGCAGGAGGCCGAGGACCGGATGGCAGAGGAGATGGACAGGTTGTTGGGGAAGGGGTGAGGGTGCTGACTGCCCCGTGTCATTGGCGAAGGCCATCGCCTTCGCCACGCTGTGCCATGTCCACTTGCACCGGACGGGCCCCCAAAGGGCCCGGCCAGCGCCCGCCCTCCCGGCCACGGGCCGGGCGTTCTTCGCGGAAATCCTCCACTGGAGGATTTCTTCTCGCTCATCACCCCTCGGCGGGCGCTTCTCGCCCGCCAGGTCGGGCGCTGCCCTCATTCGGTCTCGTGCTGCCAGTGGCACAGGGTGAGAGGTTCCGCGCGGGCGGGGGCGAGGCAGTGCCTCGCCTGTTCCCGCCCGAAGCGAGGGGGCGGAATCTGCCATCGCCCCGGCAGAGCCGGGGCGGCAAGCTACCCCTGCAGCGTCCGCACCCCGATCCCCTCATCCCGCGCCTTCATCGCCTCCACCGCGGCGATGCTGGCGGCGGCGGTGGTGAAGTAGGGGATCTTGTCATAGAGCGCGACGGCGCGGATGTCGCGGCTGTCGCTGATCGCCTGGCGGGTGTCGGTGGTGTTGAGCACCAGCGCGATATCGCCGTTCTTGAGCATGTCCACGATGTTCGGGCGGCCTTCATAGACCTTGTTCACCAGTTCCGACGCGATGCCGGCCTCGGTCAGGAAGCTGGCGGTGCCGCGGGTGGCGACGAGGGTGAAGCCCATCGCAACCAGATCGCGGGCGGCGGTGGCAAGCTCTGTGGTCTTGTCCATGTCCTTGACCGACAGGAACACCCGACCGGAGTCGGGCAGGATCGTGCCCGCACCCATCTGCGCCTTGAGGAAGGCGAGCGGGAAGGTGCGGTCCCAGCCCATCACCTCACCCGTCGAGCGCATTTCCGGCCCCAGCAGCGTGTCGACGCCGGGGAAGCGGGCGAAGGGCAGCACCGCCTCCTTGACCGAATACCAGGGGGTCTGCGGGTCGGCGAGGGTCATCGGGTCGGCATAGGGCAGCGGCGTGTCGGGGCCGACGCCTTGCGGGTAGGGGGCGCGCATCGGGAAGGAGGCGAGCTTTTCCCCCGCCATCACCCGGGCGGCGATGGAGGCGATGGCCGAATCGGTGGCCTTGGCGACGAAGGGCACGGTGCGGGACGCGCGGGGGTTCACCTCCAGCACATAGATCTCGCCGTCCTTGATCGCGAATTGCACGTTCATCAACCCGACGACGTTGAGCCCGCGGGCCATTGCCTCGGTCTGCACCTTCAGCTCGGCGACGGTTTCCGCCGACAGCGAGTAGGGCGGCAGCGAGCAGGCGCTATCGCCGGAGTGCACCCCGGCCTCCTCGATATGCTGCATGATGCCGGCGACATGCACGTCGGTGCCGTCGCAGATGGCATCGACATCCACCTCGATGGCACCCGAGAGGTAGCTGTCCAGCAGCACCGGGCTGTTGCCCGAGACCTGCACCGCCTCGCGGATGTAGCGTTCCAGCTGGGCATCGTCGCGGACGATTTCCATGGCGCGGCCGCCAAGCACATAGGAGGGGCGGATCACCAGCGGATAGCCGACGCGGGCGGCGATGGCGAAAGCCTCATCGCGCGAGCGGGCCATGCCGTTGATGGGCTGGCGCAGGCCAAGCTGGTTCAACAGCTGCTGGAAGCGCTCGCGGTCTTCGGCAAGGTCGATGGCGTCGGGCGTGGTGCCGAGGATCGGGATGCCCTCGGCCTGCAGCGCCTGGGCGAGTTTCAGCGGGGTCTGGCCACCGAACTGCACGATGACGCCGTGAAGGGTGCCGTTCTCCTGCTCCACCCGCAGGATTTCGAGGACGTGTTCAAGGGTCAGCGGTTCGAAGTACAGGCGGTCCGAGGTGTCATAGTCGGTGCTGACCGTTTCCGGGTTGCAGTTGACCATGATGGTTTCATAGCCGGCCTTGGTGAGGGCAAAGCAGGCATGGCAGCAGCAATAGTCGAACTCGATGCCCTGGCCGATGCGGTTGGGGCCGCCGCCGAGGATGACGACCTTCTTGCGGTCCGACGGGCGCGCCTCGCATTCCACGTCGCCCATCGCGGGGGATTCGTAGGTGGAATACATGTAGGGGGTCTGCGCCTCGAACTCGGCGGCGCAGGTGTCGATGCGCTTGAAGACCGCGGTGACGCCAAGGTTGCGGCGGGCGCGGCGCACCTGTGCCTCGTCCCGGCCCGTGAGGGTGGCGAGGCGGGCATCGGTGAAGCCCATCATCTTGAGCTTGCGCAGGCCGGGCGCGGTGATCGGCAGGCCGCCGGCGCGGATCGCGGCCTCGGCTTCGATGATCTCGCGGATGCGGGCGAGGAACCACGGATCGAAGCTGGTGGCGCGGTTGATCTCGTCATCGCTGAGCCCGTGGCGCATGGCCTGCGCGATCAGGCGGATGCGGTCGGGGGTTTGTGCGCTGATCGCCTTGACGATGGCGGCGCGTTCGGGGGCGCCGGGGATGGCGATCTCGTCGAAGCCGGAGAGGCCGGTTTCCAAGCTCGCCAGCGCCTTTTGCAGCGATTCGTGGATGGTGCGGCCGATGGCCATGACCTCGCCCACCGATTTCATCGCGGTGGTGAGTTCGACCTTGCTGCCCGGGAACTTCTCGAAGGCGAAGCGCGGGATCTTGGTGACCACATAGTCGATGGTGGGTTCAAAGCTGGCGGGGGTGACCTTGGTGATGTCGTTGTCGAGCTCGTCCAGCGTGTAGCCGACCGCCAGCTTGGCGGCGATCTTGGCGATGGGGAAGCCGGTGGCCTTGGAGGCCAGCGCCGAGGAGCGGCTGACGCGCGGGTTCATCTCGATCACCACCATGCGGCCATCCGCCGGGTTGATCGCCCATTGCACGTTGGATCCGCCGGTTTCCACCCCGATCTCGCGCAGCACGGCGATGGAGCCGTTGCGCATGATCTGGTATTCCTTGTCGGTGAGCGTCAGGGCCGGGGCGACGGTGATGCTGTCGCCGGTATGCACGCCCATCGGGTCGATATTCTCGATGGCGCAGACGATGATGGCGTTGTCGGCGGTGTCGCGCACCACCTCCATCTCAAATTCCTTCCAGCCCAGCAGGCTCTCGTCGATCAGCACCTGCGCGACCGGCGAGGCATCGAGGCCGGAGCGGACGATGGCCTCGTAGTCATCGCGGTTATAGGCGACGCCGCCGCCGGTGCCGCCAAGGGTGAAGGCGGGGCGGATGATGGCGGGCAGGCCGACATATTCGATGGCGGCGATGGCCTCGGCCACGCCGGCGTTGATATCATACTTGCCGTTCGGCAGTTTCGGCGCGGCGATGATGGTGGCCTTGGGGTTTTCGAGGCCGATGCGGTCCATCGCCTCGCGGAACAGCTTGCGGTCCTCGGCCATCTCGATGGCCTCGCGCTTGGCGCCGATCAACTCCACCCCGAACTTCGCCAGCACGCCCATGTCGGCCAGCGCCAGCGCGGTGTTGAGGCCGGTCTGCCCGCCCATCGTCGGCAAGATCGCGTCGGGGCGTTCCTTTTCCACGATCTTGGCGACGATTTCCGGGGTGATCGGCTCGATATAGGTGGCATCGGCCATTTCCGGGTCTGTCATGATCGTGGCGGGGTTGGAGTTCACCAGGATGACCCGGTAGCCTTCCTCGCGCAGCGCCTTGCAGGCTTGGGCGCCGGAATAGTCGAACTCGCAAGCCTGACCGATGACGATGGGTCCGGCTCCGATGATCAGGATAGACTTGATATCGGTTCTTTTCGGCATGGTTGGACCCCCGGGTGCGCAAATTGTCGGCGTTATATCCGTGCCGGGCGTCGGCGCAACCCCAGATGCCCGCTTTGCCGTGCCAAGCGGGCGAATAGGCGGCGCTGTGGCGCGGTGCTTGACTTCCCCGGCCCGCCGCGGTGTATCGGCCCCGACGCCAGATGCCTCGGGGAAGGGGACGACCATGCACGCCTATCGCAGCCATACCTGTGCCGCACTCAACAAGGATCACGCCGGCGAGGCCGTGCGCCTGTCGGGCTGGGTCCACCGGGTGCGCGACCATGGCGGGGTGCTGTTCCTCGACCTGCGCGACCATTACGGGATGACGCAGATCATCTGTGACGGCGACAGCCCGGCCTTTGCTGCGCTGGAAAAGGTGCGCGCCGAATGGGTGGTGCGGATCGACGGCACGGTGAAGCTGCGCGATGCGTCCCTTGTGAATGCCAAGATCCCGACCGGCGAGATCGAGGTCTATGCGCGTGAGATCGAGGTGCTTGGCCCGTCGGAAGAGCTGCCGCTGCCGGTGTTCGGCGATCAGGAGTACCCGGAGGAAACCCGGCTGACCTATCGCTTCCTGGACCTGCGGCGCGAGGGGCTGCATCGCAAGATGATGCTGCGGTCGAACGTGGTGCGGTCGATCCGGGGCCGGATGTGGGACAGCGGGTTCACCGAGTTCCAGACGCCGATCATCACCGCCTCCAGCCCCGAGGGTGCGCGCGACTTTCTGGTGCCGAGCCGCCTGCATCCGGGCAAGTTCTATGCGCTGCCGCAGGCGCCGCAGCAGTTCAAGCAGCTGATCATGGTGGCGGGGTTCGACCGCTATTTCCAGATCGCGCCCTGTTTCCGCGACGAAGACCCGCGCGCCGACCGCTCGCCCACCGACTTCTACCAGCTGGATGTCGAGATGAGCTTCGTGACGCAGGAGGACGTCTTCGCTGCCGTGCAGCCGGTGATCCAGGGGCTGTTCGAGGAATTCGCGCCGGAGAAGACGGTGCATGCCGACTGGCCGCTGATCCCCTACAAGGACGCGCTGCTGAAATACGGCTCCGACAAGCCCGACCTGCGCAACCCGATCGAGATGCAGGTGGTGAGCGAGCATTTCGAAGGCTCCGGCTTTGCGATCTTCGCCAAGCTGCTGGAGCAGGAGGGGACCGAGGTCCGCGCCATCCCGGCGCCGAAGGGCCCGAACGGCGAGCCCGTTGGCCGCAAATTCTGTGACCGGATGAATGCCTTTGCGCAGCAGCAGGGGCTGCCGGGGATGGGGTATATCTTCTGGCGCGAGCGAGAAAAAAGTAACCTGCAACTCGGAATGGAAGTCTTGAGGCCTCTGGCAGCCACAATGGAGGCTATGGAGAAGACCAACTTCGGTGGTCCCGCGTATGACAAGCTGGCGATTGCAGCGCGCGAACTAATGAACGAACTGACTCCGCAACTTCTTGAGGAAGAAGGTGCTGTCAGAAAGTACAAAGAGGCTGTTCAATCTGGCAACTTCAGAAGAGCATCTTTGATCTTCAACGCCTACATGAGTGACTTTGAAGCCGCGGGGCCGTTGGCGAAAAATATCGGCCCAGAGCGCGCTGAGGCGATCCGGACGCAACTCGGCCTTGGAAAAGGCGACGCCGCCTTCTTCCTCGGCGGCAAGCCCGAGACTTTCGAGGCCGTGGCAGGGCGCGCGCGCAACGAGATCGGGCGCGAGCTGGGGCTGGTCGAGGAGGGCTGCTTCCGCTTTGCCTGGATCGTCGATTTCCCGATGTTCGAGAAGACCGACGAGGGCAAGATCGACTTCAGCCACAACCCGTTCTCGATGCCGCAGGGAGGCCTTGCCGCGTTGCAGGGCGACCCCTTGAAGGTGCTGGCCTATCAGTATGACCTCGCCTGCAACGGCTATGAGCTGATTTCGGGCGGCATCCGCAACCACACGCCCGAGATCATGTTCAAGGCCTTCGAGATTGCCGGCTACCCGGCCTCGGAAGTGGAAAAGCGCTTTGGCGGCATGGTGAAGGCGTTCAAGTACGGCGCGCCGCCGCACGGGGGCTGCGCGGCGGGCATCGACCGGATGGTGATGCTGCTGGCCGATGAGAGCAATATCCGCGAGGTCATCATGTTCCCGATGAACCAGCGCGCCGAGGATCTGATGATGGGCGCGCCGAGCGAGCCGATGAACGAGCAGCTGCGCGAGCTGCGGCTGCGGGTGATCCCGAAGGACTGAATTGGAGCGTTCAGGCAAGGGCCCGGCCATCGCGCCGGGCCTTTTTGTGTCTGGGGCGTTGCCAGGGATGCTGCACAAGCGAATTTTACCGCGCTGCGGCGGGTTCTCTGGCAGGGTGCGCGGAACCCTTTCCCAGCCGGATTCGCCATGCCCTCGGTTTCCACCATCGCCGCGATCCGATTCGGCACCGGCCTTGTGCCGCGCAAGGCCGGGCCTGCGCCCGCGCCGCTGGATGCCGCGGCGCTGCTGGCGGAGCTGAACGGGCCGGACACGCTGCCCGCGCGCTTCCCCATGATCACCCGGGCCGAGGCCGAGGCGCTGGCCCAGCAGGTGCGACCCGCCCGCCGCGCGGCCGAAGAGGGCACGCGGGCCGGCGATCCGGCGCCCGACATCGCCTACCGGGCGCTGCGGCAAGAGCTGCGCTTTGTGGGCAATCGCGGCGCGCAGATGGCGATTGCGCGGGCGGTGGATGCGCCGATTGGTTTCCGCGAGCGGTTGCAGCAGTTCTGGGGCGATCATTTCGCCACCCGCGCCCGCAATGCCGAGATGGGGCCGATGGCGCAGGTCTTTGCCGAAGAGGCGATCCGCCCGCATCTGGCGGGGCGGTTCCCGGATATGCTGAAGGCCGCAGCGCTGCATCCGATGATGCTGACCTATCTGGACCAGACCGTCTCGGTCGGCCCCAACTCCAAGGCCGGGCGCAAGGGCGGCGGGCTGAACGAGAACCTGGCGCGCGAGATGCTGGAGCTGCATACGCTGGGTGTGGGCGGCAGCTATGCGCAGGCCGATGTGCGGCAGCTGGCGCTGCTGCTGACCGGGCTGTCCTTCACCTATCGCGCCGGCTGGCAGTTCGATGCCGCCAAGGCCGAGCCGGGGGCGGAGACGGTGCTGGGTGAAGCCTATGGCGGCGCGGTGCCGGCCGAGGTGTCCGAGATCCATGCGGTGCTGGAGGATCTGGCGCTGCATCCCGAAACGGGGCGGCATCTGGCGCGGAAGCTGGCGGCGCATTTCACCAGTGATGATCCCGATGCGGGGATGGTGGAGGCGATGGCGGCGGCCTATGCGGCGGGGGGCGGCGCGCTGGTGCCGGTCTATGCGGCGATGCTGGAGCATCCCGCGGCCTGGGCGAGTTTTGGCGCCAAGGCCCGGCAACCGCTGGATTTTCTGGTGGCTGCGCTGCGGGCACTGGGGGTGACGGGCGAGCGGGTGGCGGGGCTGGCACCCGGCGGCGTCAACAATCAGCTGCTGGCGCCGCTGCGGCTGATGGGGCAGCCCTTCGCCGCGCCGCCCGGCCCCGATGGCTGGCCCGAAGAGGCCGCCGACTGGATCAACCCGCAAGGCCTTGCGGCGCGGATCGAATGGGCGATGAAGGGGCCGCGGTCCTGGGCCAAGCCCTTGCCCGACCCGCGCCGCCTGCTGCGCGCTGCGCTGGACGATGCCGCGGGCGAGCGGCTGACCTGGGCCGTCAGCCGGGCCGAGACCGCAAGCGAAGGCGCGGGGCTGATCCTGGCCTCGCCCGATTTCAACCGCCGATAGGAGGATGCGATGCTGAACCGACGGCTGTTCCTGCAAGGCTCGGCGCTGATCGGCTGCTCTGCCGCCGCGCATCCCTTGATGTCCACCGCCACCTTTGCCGCTGCGCCGGGCGAGAACCGGCTGGTGGTGATCATCCTGCGCGGGGCGATGGACGGGCTGGACCTGGTGCAGCCGCGCGGCGATGCGGGTTTTGCGCGCTACCGCCCCGGCCTTGCCGCGCTGGCGGTGGGGGAAGAGGGAGGCGCGCTGCCGCTGGATGACTTCTGGGCCGCGCATCCGGGGTTGGCCAAGCTGATGCCGCTGTGGTCCGCCGGGGAACTGGGGTTCGTGCACGCGACATCGACCCCCTACCGCGACAAGCGCAGCCATTTCGACGGGCAGGACCTGCTGGAGGCGGGCACCGGCATGGATGTGCCGGTGGGCATGGCGCGCGAGGGCTGGCTGAACCGGATGCTGCAGGCGATGCCGGGGGTGCAGTCGCAGACGGCCTTCTCGGTCGGCGCCGAAGAGATGCTGATCCTGTCGGGCGCCGCGCCTGCCTCGAACTGGGCGCCGGCCTCGCGGCTGGACCTGTCGGCACAGGCGCGGCTGCTGCTGGACCATGTCTATCACGATGACCCGCTGTTCCGCGATGCCGCGACCGAGGCGGTGGAGCTGAGCGCGGATATGGCGCCGGGCGAGAAGATGGGGGGCGATGCGAACCGCCAGCCGCTGAAACTGGCCGAGTTTGCCGCGGCCCGGCTGCGCGAGGAGACGCGGATCGCCTCCTTCTCGGTCGGGGGCTGGGACACCCATCGCAACCAGCCCGGCGCGATGAAGGCGGGCCTTCGGCGGCTGTCGGAAACCGTGCTGGCGCTGAAGGACGGGCTGGGGCCGGTCTGGGGCAAGACCACCGTGCTGGCGATGACCGAGTTCGGCCGCACCGTGCGCGAGAACGGCTCCAATGGCACCGACCACGGCACCGGCGGCGCGATGCTGGTCGCCGGCGGCGCGGTGCGCGGCGGGCGGGTGCATGGAAGCTGGCCGGGGCTGGCCGAGGCCGACCTCTATGCTGGGCGCGACCTGATGCCGACCAGCGATGTGCGCGCCTGGGCCGGCTGGGCGATGCGGGGGCTGTACGGGCTGGACGCCTCGCTGATCGAGGGCAGCGTGTTTCCGGGGCTGGAGATGGGGGCGGATCCGGGGCTACTGCTGTAGGCGGTGCGCTGCTTGGCTGGCCAAGGCGGGGGGCTGTCTGCCCCGCATGAAACGAAAGAAGGCGGGGGGCCTTCTGCCCCCCGCGCCCCCCGAGGATATTTGGAAAAAGCAAGGGGGAAGGGGGCGCGTTTGGGGGCGGCGGGGGCAGGCAACTCCTTTCGGGCGGCGCGAAATCCCCCCGTGACGGCGCTGCGGCGGCGGCATAGGATCGGGGAAGGGCGGACGGGCAGGGGCCCCCGGAGCCCGATGCCGGACAGGCCTTGAGCGGAGAGACAAGAGATGCAGCGCATGTTCGGCGAGCCGGTGGTGGATTGGACGGCGCCGCCGCGCCCGGGGCCAGAGGCGCTGGAGGGGTTCTGGTCGCGGCTGGAGCGGCTGGAGCCAGAGGATCATGCCGCGGACCTGTTCCGCGCCAATTCCGCCGATGACCGGATCTGGGATTATCTGCCCTATGGGCCCTTCGCCTCTTCCGCCAGCTATCACCGCTGGATGCGCGAGATGGCAGGGCAGGCGGACCCGTTCTTCTATGCGATCCGCGATCTGGAAACCGGGCATCTGGGTGGGGTGGCGAGCTATCTGCGCATCACCCCCGAGGTGGGCTGCATCGAGATCGGCCATATCAACCTGGCGCCCGAATTGCAGCGCACCCGGGCGGCGACCGAGGCGTTGGTGCTGATGATGGACTGGGCCTTTGGCGCGGGCTATCGACGGTTCGAGTGGAAATGCGATGCGCTCAACATCCCCTCGCGCCGGGCGGCGCAGCGGCTGGGCTTCAGCTATGAGGGCACGTTCCGGCAGGCGACGATCGTGAAAGGCCGCAACCGCGATACCGCCTGGTTCGCGGTGACCGATGGCGACTGGCCGGCGCTGGCCGAGGCGTTCCGGGTCTGGCTGTCGCCGGGGAATTTCACCGATGCCGGGATGCAGATCGAACGCCTGTCGGACCTGACGGCGCTGGTGCGGGTGAGCTCGGACCCGGTGCTGGGGTAAGGCTTGGCGCTGTTGGCAGGAGCTGTCGGCCCTTGAGGTCAAGGAAGGCGGGGGGCTGTCTGCCCCCCGCGAGGCCAGTTGGGCCTCTCCCCCCGAGGATATTTGGGCCAGCAAGAAGGGTGGGGGCGCGACCGGGCGTGGGGGCGTTGGGATTAAAAGCCGCATCTCGGGGTGGGGGCTGGCCGTTGCCGCACCCATCCGGGTTGGCTGCGGCAGCGGCGGCGCGCGAGGTCAAGCCGTTCTGTAGCGGCGCAGACCCTCTTTGAGGGCTTTCGGCCTCAGGTATCTGTCTGCCCCACGTCTGCCCTGTCTGCCCCACGTGGTGCGTTCATTCGTTGCCCCCGCCCCTAGATCGGGGCGCCGGCCGCGAGGCGGGCTTGGACGAGGCGGCTGAGGCGGGAGTGGTCGGCACGGGTTTCGCGGCCCGCTGCGCGGTCCTGTTGCAGGGCGGTGGCGGCTTCGGCGAGAGGGCGGTCATGGCTGATCCGGGCGAGTCCCCCGAGGAATTGGGCGACATAGTCGAGGGTGGCGCCCTGGACCCTGGCTTGGGCGTCATGGGCCGGGTCGGAGCCAGCGCTGGTGTCTCTGGCGCGGGGAGGCGTGGCGCGGCCTTCGGAGAGGCGCGCGGCCTCGGCTGGCGGGGTTTCGCTGCCGTCCTCGGTTCCGGCGAGCAGGCCCGCGGCCAGCACCAGATCGTCGCGCAGGGCCAGAAGGTCGGGATGGACGATCTCGCCGGGCAGGGCGCGGGGGCCGATGGGCCGCTGTGCGGCGGGGAGGGCGGCCAGCACGGCGGTCTGGAACAGGGCGAGGCTTTCGACTGGCTTGGGGAGGAAGCCGTCGGCGCCTGCCGCCAGCGCCAGCGCTTCGAGATCATCCGAGCCCGAGGTGCCGAGGATCACCGACATCCGCGGCTGCAACGCCGCAAGCTCGCGGATCAGGTCGGCGCCGGAGCCGTCGGGCAGGCCCATGTCGACGATCACCGCCGAGGGGCGGTAGGTTGCCAGATGCCGGTGGGCGGCGCGCAGGCTGTCGGCACGGCGGATGCGGGCGCCGGAGCGCAGGCAGAGGAGCCGCATCGCCTCGGAGGCGAAGCGGCTGTCCTCGACCAGAAGCACGGTCAGCCCTTGCAGCGGGCGCGCGGCCGATGGCGCGGGATGGGTCATGTAGGCGGAGATGTCATGATGCGGGGCGGGCGGCAGGTCATCGGTCATGGGGGCAGCCTTTGGGGGTGTTTCAGGGGGGGTGTCCTTCTGGTCATCCACGAGTCGCAGTAGAGCGCGGCAATGGCTAACGGGCGGTAAATGGGCCTGCGGCAGCGCGTGTTCGGGCGGGCGCGTGGCGATGCGTCGCTTGCACATTCCGGCGAGAACCGCGCGCACCGCTTGCGTGAGGGGCCGCCCCTGCCGCATAAGGCGGGCAAAGCGCGAGGAGAGCCATCATGATCGGACGCCTGAACCATGTCGCCATTGCCGTGCCGGACCTGACGGCGGCGGCGGAGCAATATCGCAGCACGCTTGGGGCCGCCGTCGGTGCGCCGCAGGACGAGCCGGACCACGGGGTCACCGTGGTGTTCATCGAGCTGCCGAACACCAAGATCGAGCTGCTTTATCCGCTTGGCGAGAACTCCCCGATCACCGGCTTTCTGGAAAAGAACCCGGCCGGGGGCATCCATCACATCTGCTATGAGGTCGATGACATCCTCGCTGCGCGCGACCGGCTGCAGGCGTCGGGCGCGCGGGTGCTGGGGTCGGGCGAGCCGAAGATCGGCGCGCATGGCAAGCCGGTGCTGTTCCTGCATCCCAAGGATTTCAACGGCTGTCTTGTCGAGCTGGAGCAGGTCTGATGTCGATCACCTCTGCCATCGTCCTCTTCGCCGTGCTGTGGTTCCTGACCTTCTTCGTGGTGCTGCCGATCCGCTTTCAAAGCCAGGCCGAGGCCGGGTCTGTGGTGCCGGGCACTCCGCCCTCGGCGCCCTCCACCGAGATGGTGGGGCGCAAGGCGCGGCTGACGACGCTGATCGCGGCGGGGCTGTGGTGCGTGCTGGCCGGGGTCATCGTGTCGGGCTGGATCACCGTGCAGGATTTCGACTGGTTCCACCGGATGGGGCCGGGCGGCGGCTGGTACGGGAACCAGCCAGACTGACCTTCAGCTGAGATCCATCCGCAGCGAGCCGCTCCGGTAATCGCCGCGGATGATCCAGCCGGGCTCCTGGATTTCCGGGTGCCCGTCCGCCCAATCGCGGTAGCGGTCATTGCTGACGATCCGCGCCCCCAGATCGCGGGCGGCGGCCAGGACCGTGGGGTCGGCAGGCTCTCCCTTTGGCACCACCATCACCCGGTCTATCGGCAGCCCCAGCATCCGGGCCAGCGCCCGGTCATTGAGGTGCCGACCCGAGATCAGGTAGCCGGCATTGGCGTCGAACACGACGCCCGGGGTGTAGCCGTGGCGGATGAGCTGATCCAGCACCTCCTGCAGCGTCTCGATCTGCGGGACATTGCCGTTCCAGTGCATGACGTTGGAGCCGTCGACGACGATCCATTTCTGCCGGTCCCGCCCAAGCGCGGCGCGCAGCAGCAGCCAGAGGCTGGCCAGCGTACAGGGCACGGCCAGCAGCAACAGGTCCGCCAGCCCCGGCAGCGCGAAACCGGCGGCGAGGGCGGTGAGGGAGAGGCCAAGCAGGATCAGCGGAGGGGTCATGGCGCAGGAGTAGCGCGGGGCCCGGCGGCTGCCAAGCCGCCATTAGAGCTGCATCGGCTGCCAAGCCGGCTGTAGCGGTCAGCCTGCCCGGGCCTCGGCAGCCACCGTCTTGTGGTAGAGATGGGTGAAGGTCGCGGCCCCCAGCAGCGGCACCAGCAGGTTCACCACCGGGATCGACAGCGGCATCGCCATCAGCACGCCGGCCAGCCAGATCCGCCCGGAATAGCGCCGCCGCATGGCGGCCGCGCCCTGCCGCCCGATGCGGCGCATCGCCACCAGCGTGAAATATTCGCGCCCCAGCAGATAGCCGTTCACCGCCCAGAACAGCACCGGGGCGAAGGGCCCGACGAAGAAATAGGCGATCATCGCCAGCAGGTTGACCGCGACCAGCACGCCGAAGAAGTTGATGGCGTCGATCATCCCGTCGAAGAAGGGCGTGCCTTGGGCCGGGGGCAGGCCGGGGTAATGCTTTGCCTCCACCGCCTCGGCGACGTCATCGAGGAAGAAGCCGGTGAAGGCCGAGGCGACGGGGACCATCAGGAAGACCGACAGCGCGATCATCAAGAGGATCGAGCCCCAGGACAGCAGGTCGTCGATCCAGCCGACCTCACCGACGATGGGCAGGGTCATGGTGTCGGGTGTGGCCCATCCGATCAGATAGACGAAGGCGGTGTAGAGCGCGAAGAGCAGCGCCAGCGTGAGGGCGAGGCCGAGCAGCAGCACGCGCAGGAAGCGCCGGTCGGTCAGCTGGCCGAGGGCGGCGGTGAAGCTGGCGAAGATCATTCCGACGCCCATGTCACGGTGGCGGCAAGGTCGGGGCGAGGGCGGTCGGGCGGAGCCACGGTCTCGGTGCCGATATGGACGAAGCCGGCGATGCGCTCGCCCTCGCCAAGGCCGAGGCCGGCCCGGAAGGCCGCGTCATAGGCGGGCCAGCCAGACAACCAGCACGCGCCCCAGCCGGCGGCGAGGGCGGCGTTGACGAGGCTGAGGCAGACGCAGCCCACCGACAGCTCCTGCTCCCAGGCCGGCACCTTGTCGGTGGGGCGCGGCACGGCGACGACGGCGACGCAGAGCGGGCTTTCGGAGAATTGCGAGACGCCCTTGGCGGTCTGCTCCGGCGGCTTGCCCGAGGCCTCGCCCAGGTCGGCGGCCAATGCCGCCAGCCGGGCCAGGGCAGCGCCCTCCAGCACGATCAGCCGCCAGGGCTCCAGCTTGCCATGATCGGGCACCCGCAGCGCGGCGGTCAGGATCGGTTCCAGCGCGGCGCGGTCCGGCCCCGGCGCGGCGAGGGTCTTGGCGGGGCGCGAGCGGCGGGTCAGCAGGAAGTCGAGCGCGGCGGGATTGGGAGCGGGCATCGTGGTCTCCGGGATTTTTAGAGGAACAGCGCGGCCAGCGCGTCGATCTGGCTGGTGTGGAAGGCCTGCGCGGCGGGGCCGGGCTGGCGGGCGGCGAGGGTGGCGGCCAGCGGGTCGGGCGCGCGAGTGCTGCTGCCCGACAGCTCCTCCATCACCGCATGGCCGCAGAAGGGCACATGCACCTCGGAATAGCCGCCCTCATGCGCCAGCACGAGGCGGCCGCCGCAGAGTTCCCCGGCGGCGGCCTTGGCCATCCGGGTGAGTTCGCGGAAGGTCTCGGCGGTGGCCAGCATCCGCCCCAGCGGGTCCATCGCCGAGGCGTCATAGCCGCAGGCGACCACGATCACCTCGGGCCGGAACCGCGCCAGCAGCGGCAGGATGATCTTGTCCATCACCTGCAGATAACTGTCATGCCCCGCGCCGGGCGGCAGCGGCAGGTTGACGTTGAAGCCATGCCCGCGCCCGGCCCCCCGCGCCATCGCATCGCCGGTATCGAGCGGATAGTTGCGTTCCTGATGGATCGAGAGGGTCAGAACCTCCGGATCCTCCCAGAAGATCGCTTCCGTGCCATTTCCGTGATGCACATCCCAGTCGATCACCGCGACGCGGCGGGCCAGCCCCTCGGCCTGCACGGCGCGCACGGCGATGGCGATGTTGTTCAGCAGGCAAAAGCCGTTGGGGAAATCGGGCAGCGCATGATGCCCCGGCGGGCGCGAGAGGGAATAGGCATTGGTCAGTTCGCCCTTCAGCACCGCGCGCAGCGCCCCGGTCGCCAAGCCTGCCGACAGCGCCGCAATCTCATACCCGCCGCGCCCAAAGGGGGTGCGCAGGCCAAGCTCGCCGCCGCCCGCGTCGGAGGCGGCCTTGAAGGCGTCAAGATAGCTGGCGGGATGGACGCGCAGCAGCTCCTCGCGCGTGGCCTCTGGCGCCGATTGCACCGACAACTCGCGCATCAGGCCGGTCACCTCCAACAGGTTCTTCAGCCGCCGCTTGGTCTCGGGGCTCTCCGGCAGCCCGCCGCCGGGTTGCACGAAGCCGCCCACGGGCAGGGTCAGGGCGTAGTTTCCGCCGCCATGCCAGAAGCAGCGCTCGTCGGTGAAAAAGCCGGTGGTGGGGGTCATCTGGGCCTCCGGGGGAAGGGGACGGATCTGGCGCGGAGACTAGCCTTGGGCTACCCCAGTGACCAGAGACGAAAGGACTGCCGATGGCCGATGACCTGACCGCGCTGGCGGTGCCGGGCGCCGAGTTCGCGGTGCGGGTCACGCCCCGCGCCTCGCGCAATGCCCTGCTGGCGGAGGGGGGCGAGATCCGGGTCTATGTCACCGTGGTGCCCGAGGATGGCAAGGCCAATGCCGCGGTGCAAAAGCTGCTGGCAAAGGCGCTTGGCGTGGCGAAGTCCCGGCTGGTGCTGATCCGCGGCGCCACCTCGCGCGACAAGCTGTTCCGGCTGGATTAGCCGGTCTTGAGGGTCGCCTTCATCCGGTAGACGCCTTCGGGCAGGTCCAGCGAGGCCGCCAGTTCCCGCACCTGCGCCAGCGACAGGGTGATGGTCACCACCTCGTCGCGGCGGGCATCGTATTGCTGGACGGTCACGCAATCCTCGAAGCCCTGCACCGTCACATCCTCTTGCAGATGGGTGGAGCCCTCATCGACCAGGGTGATGACTGTCGCGTCGAAATCGTGCTCGATGGTGAACATGGTGGGCCTCCGTGGGGACGCTGGATGGGGGGATGATGGCAGGGTTCGGGCGGGACTGCACGTGCTGATGGGGGATGGGTGTCTCTCTTGCTTGAGACTGTCCCTTCCATTTGCGGCCTTCATCCCATCAGTTCGGGCGGGAACAGGCGAGGCACTGCCTCGCCCCCGCCCGCTGCGAGACCGTTCACTCAGAGCTGCCGGCAGCGAGAGACCGTATGAGGCCAGCGCCCGCCGAGGGGTGATGAGCGAGAAGAAATCCTCCAGTGGAGGATTTCCGCGAAGAACGCCCGGCCCGTGGCCGGGCCGGGAGGGCGGGCGCTGGCCGGGCCCTTTGGGGGCCCGTCCGGTGCAACTGGATATGGCATCGCGTGGCGAAGGCGATGGCCTTCGCCAAGGAAAGCTTGGGACGACTGGAACATCGACGGTTGCGAGGCCGCGTCTTTCTCACATGCTGCGAGTGCTCCCATCACCCCCGCGTGAGCGCTGCAAGAGCCCCTTCCCCCGCCCCGCAAGCATCGGTAATTTCCCCGCCAGAGGTCCGCGCCCCCCGCGCCCCCCAGACTGGACCTGACAAGGAGCCGACCCCGGATGCGCTTGCCTGACTTCCTGCCGTCTCTGCCCGGCCTGCGCCTGGCACCAGTCCTCGCCGCCGGCCTCCTCGCGCTCGCCGCCTGCGCGCCGCTGCCGGCACCCTCCCCAGTCTACACGCCCGCCCCCGATCCGGTCCATGAAGGTCCGGCGCTTTCGGCGACACAGGCGGCGCAGAACTTTGTCGCCGTGGTGAACCGGATGGAGCCGGTGATCCTGTCGGAATGCCTCAAGCGCGCCCGCGGCGCGAATTGCGACTACCAGATCGTGGTCGATGACCGCCCCGGCCAGTCGCCCAACGCCTTCCAGACGCTGGACGAGGCCGGCCGCCCGGTCATCGCCTTCAACCTGCCGCTGATCGCCGAGGTCCGCAATGTCGACGAGCTGGCCTTCGTGATGGGGCATGAGGCCGCGCATCACATTGCCGGCCACATCCCCCGCCAGCAGCAGACAGCCTCCACCGGCGCGATCCTTCTGGGCGGGCTCGCGGCAGCCTATGGCTATGACGAGGCGACCGTGCGCAGCGCCCAGAATATCGGCGCGGGCATCGCCGGGCGCGCCTATGCCAAGAACTACGAGCTGGAGGCCGACCAGCTTGGCACCGTGATTGCCTGGAATGCCGGCTTCGACCCAGAGCGCGGCGCGATGTTCTTCACCCGCCTGCCCGATCCGGGCGACCGCTTCATGGGCAGCCACCCGCCCAATGCCGCGCGGGTCGAGATCGTGCGCCGCACCATCGCCGACCTGCGCGCCGGCCGCGGCATGTGAGGCGGCTTGGCGGGAAACCGCCACGCCGGTCCAGCCTGCCCGCCGATTGATCTGGATCATGGCAGCGGGGCACCCCCGTCGGCATTCCTTCTGGCATCCGATCCAGCAATGATCGGGCCAGAAAGGAGCGCCCATGTGTGAAGCCCGCACGCTCAACCGCCACGCCGCGCTTGTGAACCGCATGGCCGAAACGCTTGGCCTCGACCTGACGCAGGCCACGCGCGACGGGCGCCTCTCGGCCGAGACCTGGCGCGATGCGGTGATGTCCTGTACCGGCTGCGCGGACCCGAACCATTGCATGGGCTGGCTGGCCGAGCGACATGAAACGGGGGCGGAGGCGCCGCCGGACTATTGCCAGAATGCCGCGCTGATGGCGCGGCTGGCGGATGCGGCAGCGGTGGGCAAGGAGTAGGGCAATGGGTCTGCAGGGGGATGTCGGCACGCATCTGTGGCTGACCCGCGGCATGGCAGCGCGGGTGGGCGTCTCGCTGGATGCGGTGCTGCATGAAGGCACGCTGACCCGCGCCGATTTCGCCGGCATGGTCACACGCTGCCGGGGTTGCAGCCAGCCGGTCGATTGCCTCGCCTTCCAGACGGCGGGCGGCGCGCTCTGCGCCGAGCCGCCGGAGTATTGCGCCAACCGGGCGCTTCTGGCGGAGTTACAGGATCTGGGCTGAAAAGCCCGGTATAGGTCCGCGCCGCAAGTCCTGCGGGGGCAGGCAGCGGCGCGAGGGACGGGGCGGGGTCTGGAGGGGCCGCGCCCCGTCCGCATTTTGGGGGCTGGCCCGGTTATTCGCCCTGGCTCATGACGACTACCGAGGCGACGGCCAGTGACAGCCCAAGCGCTTCACGCCAGCCGAAGGGCTCCTTGAACATGAAAAACCCCAGTGCGGCCAAGAGGATGATTGTCGAGGCGCTGTAGAGCACGCCGATCGCGGCCAAGGAATGGGTTCTCATCAGGAAGAACCATCCGATGGCCGGCAGCCCGTAAAAGACCATTCCCACCACGAAGGTCCGGCTGAACAGGCCGCTCTGCGCCCCCGAGGCCAGCTTGATGCAATAATCCCCGATCAGGGTCAGGCCGGTAATTCCGATCAGGATGAGCAGCGAGGTCATCTGGCAGTCCCTTGGGCGTGGAATAAGTCGTGTCGAAATCTGTGTGGCGATGGCCGACGCTAGCATGGCGCGGCCATGCCCCGGCAGTCTTTCCGCTGCCCGGTTGCAGATGTCGCGGGGGGGAGGGCGCTCCGGCCCTGCGCCGTGCCGCCTTGCCCTTCCCTCCGCGCCTGCTTTCATGCCACTCCTGCGGGGCAGCGGAGGGCACCCCATGCGAACCATTCTCGATGTCGCGACAGACCGCGGCTCTCGCTACGCTGTCACCGATGCGCCCGCTGCCAGCCGGGCCGAGGCGCTGGCGGTGGTGGCCGAGCTGAAAAAGTCTCGCCGTTTCGCCCGCGCCACCCATAACAGTTGGGCCGTGCTGCTGGAGGGGCCAGAGGGGCGCGAGTCGGTGAAGGCCGATGACGGCGAGTCGGGCGCCGGCGCGGTGATCCTGCGGATGCTGGAGCGGGCGGGGCGTGTGAACCATGTGGTGATCGTCACCCGCTGGTATGGCGGGGTGAACCTTGGCGGCGACCGCTTCCGCCATGTGCAGACAGCGGTGCGCGCCGCGCTTGGCGAGGCCGGCTGAAAGGCGCCTGCCGCGCGGGACTATCGGAACACCCGGCCCCGCCTCGCGTTGTGTCTGCATCATCCCACCCGAACTGGAGGATCACGACATGACAGACCACTATACCAGCAGCGCGAGCCAACCGCAGATCTCGACCTCGGACGTGAACGGCACCAAAGTGTACAGCCCCACCGGCGACAAGCTCGGCCATATCGACGAGCTGATGATCGACAAGCAATCGGGCAAGGTGGCCTATGCGGTCATGGGCTTTGGCGGCTTTCTGGGCATGGGCGAGGATCACCATCCGATCCCGTGGAGCAAGCTGCGCTATGATACCGAGTTGGATGGCTATGTGACCGACATCACCAAGGACCAGCTGGAAGGCGCCCCCGTGCGCAATGACAACTGGCGCAGCGACCGCCAGTGGGAAGAAGGTTACTTCACCTACTACGGCGCCGCACCCTACTGGATGTGATCGCCCAAGGGCTGCATCCGCAGTCCAGAACAGAAAACCCCGCGCTCCGGCGCGGGGTTTTGCTTTGGGACGTTTGCAGGAATGCGATGAAGGCTTGGCACATACGGTCAAACAGGGTGGCGAAATATCACAAACCCGACATTCCTGCCCTTACGCCCGCCGCCCCCACAGATCGTACTCCCCGGCCTCGTCCACCGTCACCGGGATGATATCCCCCGGCGCCAGCCCCTCGAAGCCCTCGTCGATGAACAGGTTACCGTCGATCTCGGGCGCATCGGCCATGGTGCGGCAGGTCGCGCCCTCGGCATCCACTGCATCCACGATCACCTGCTGCACGGTGCCGACCTTGGCCGCCAGCTTCGCCTCGGAAATCGCCTGCGCCTTTTCCATGAAGCGGTCCCAGCGGTCCTGCTTCACCTCGGCCGGCACATGGTCCGGCAGCGCGTTCGACCGCGCCCCGGCGACATTCTCGTATTGGAAGCAGCCGACACGGTCCAGCTGCGCCTCGTCCATCCAGTCCAGCAGGGTTTGGAACTCGGTTTCCGTCTCACCGGGATAGCCGACGATAAAGGTGGATCGCAGGGTGATCTGCGGGCACACGGCCCGCCAGGCCGCGATCTCATCCAGCGTCCTCGCCGCCGCCGCCGGCCGCGCCATCCGCCGCAGCACCTCGGGATGCGCATGCTGGAACGGGATATCGAGATAGGGCAGGATCGCCCCCTCGGCCATCAGCGGGATCAGGTCCCGCACATGCGGATAAGGGTAGACGTAATGCAGCCGCACCCAGGCCCCCAGCTTGCCCATCTCGCGCGCGAGGTCGGTGATATGGCTACGCACCTCGCCGCCCTTCCAGGGGTGCAGGTCATGCTTCCGGTCCACGCCGTATGCCGAAGTATCCTGCGAGATCACCAGCAGCTCGCGCACCCCCGCTTCCACCAGCTTCTCCGCCTCGCGCAGCACGGCATGGGCAGGGCGGCTCACCAGCTTGCCGCGCATGTCGGGGATGATGCAGAACTTGCACTTGTGGTTGCAACCCTCTGAAATCTTGACGTAACTGTAATGCCGCGGGGTGAGGGACACCCCCGTCGCCGGCAACAGGTCGATGAACGGATCGGGGCTTGGCGGCACCGCCTTGTGCACCGCGTCCAGCACCGCCTCATACTGATGCGGCCCGGTCACGGCGAGCACCGAGGGATGCGCGCCGGTGATGAACTCGGGGTCGGCGCCGAGGCAGCCGGTCACCAGCACGCGACCGTTTTCGCGCAGCGCCTCGCCGATGGCCTCCAGGCTCTCGGCCTTGGCGCTGTCCAGAAAGCCGCAGGTGTTGACGATCACCGCATCGGCGCCGCGATAGTCGGGGCTGATCGCATAGCCCTCGGCCCGCAGCCGGGTCAGGATCCGCTCGCTGTCGACCAGTGCCTTGGGGCAGCCAAGGCTGACCATTCCGATCCGCGGCTGGCCGGGACGCGCCGCGCCAGTAAATACCGGGGCAGGCGCAAGATCGGGTCGAAGGTTCGGTGGGTTGGCGCTCATCGGCTGTCCCTGAGGATGGCGGGGCGTGCCCCTGAAACGGATCTTCTAAAACGCCAGGGGGAAGAGCCGTGCCCTTCCCCATTCGTCTTGGTTCAAATATCCCGGGGGGAGTCCGCTTCAGCGGACGGGGGGCAGCGCCCCCCAACCCGGCCAGCCCCTAGCGGCGACGGTCGCGGCGCGCGCTCATCGGCTGGAACGCCACGCCCACATGCGCCTCGCAGTAGGGCTTGCCGGGAATGCTGCCAAGGCCGCAGAACCAGAAGTCATCCGTCGCAGGGTCACCGATCGGCCATTTGCAGGTGCGCTCGGTCAGTTCCATCAGCGTCAGCCGGCGGGCGCGCTTCTCGACCTCGCGGACGGAGGCCAGCGCTTCGGGGCTGATCTCGCCGGCGGAAGGCTGCGGCGGCAGCGGCTGGCCGGCGGGCACGATCTGCTTGCGGGCGGGGCTGACCGAAACTGGCGCGGCAGGCTGCGCCGGGGCCGGCGCGGCCGCCGGGGCAGGGCGCGGCGGCTCGGCGCGCGCAGCGGCGGGGGCCGCTGCGACCGGTTCGTCTTCGACCACCGGGGCAGCGCGCGGCGCCACCGTTTCCGCACGCGGCGCGGCAGCAGGCTCGGGGCGCGCCGGGGCTGCCGGTTTCGGCTCGGGTGCCGCCGGGCCGCCGACGCGGTTCGACAGGCCCAGCCGGTGCACCTTGCCGATCACCGCATTGCGGGTGACCCCGCCAAGCTCCTTGGCGATCTGGCTGGCACTCTGGCCTTCGGCCCACATCTTCTTGAGCGTCTCGACGCGCTCGTCGGTCCAGGACATGGATGACCCTTCGGCTTGCCGGGCACCCCGCGGAAAGGGCGGCCTTGCGAATTTCTGATGCTCCCGATCTAGTCAGGACGCCCGGTGATACAAGCTTGGGGGCGGAAGTTCAAGCCGCGTCCGCCCGCGCGGGGCGCGCCTCAGACCCCGAGGCACCAGCGCAGCACCGCCTTTTGCGCGTGCAGGCGGTTTTCGGCCTCGTCGAACACCACGGAATGCGGCCCGTCCATCACCGCGCTTGTCACCTCGTCATCGCGGTGGGCGGGCAGGCAATGCATGAACAGGGCATCGGGCTTGGCCAGCGCCATCAGCGCCTCGTTCACCTGATAGCCGCGCAGCTGGTTGTGCCGCCGCTCGCGCGCCGATTGCGGATCATGCATGCTGACCCAGGTATCGGCGACGACCAGATCGGCGCCTGCGACGGCCTTTGCCGGATCGCGGATCACCTGCACGTCGGATCCTTTGGAGCGGGCGAAGTCCAGCCATTCCCGCTCGGGGTCCAGCGGTTCCGGCCCGGTGAAGGTGAAGTCGAAGCCGAACTGCCCCGCGGCATGCAGGAAGCTGGCGCAGACATTGTTGCCATCGCCGGACCAGACCACCTTCTTGCCGGCGATCGGGCCGCGATGCTCTTCATAGGTCATCACGTCGGCCATGATCTGGCAGGGATGGGTGCGGTTGGTCAGCCCGTTGATCACCGGCACCGTGGCATGTTCGGCCATCTCCTGCAGCGTCGCCTCTTCGAAGGTGCGGATCATGATCAGGTCGACATAGCGCGACAGCACGCGGGCGGTGTCGGCAATGGTCTCGCCATGCCCCAACTGCATTTCCTTGCCCGACAGCACCATCGTCTGCCCGCCCAGTTGGCGCACGCCGACATCGAAGGACACGCGGGTGCGGGTCGAGGGTTTTTCGAAGATCAGCGCCACCATCCGCCCGGCCAGCGGCTGCTCGTCATCGGGCGTGCCGCGCGGGCGGCCGTTGCGGGCCGACTTCATCGCATGGGCGCTATCGATCATCTGCCGCAGGTCGGGGGCGGCGGTGGTGTGGATATCGAGGAAATGTTTCATCGCATCTGTCTTTCTTGCGGGGGTGCGGGGGCCCTTCGCCCCCTGCCAGCTGAGGCCGGCGTCACCCCCCGAATGTGGGATGTCAGGCAAGCCGGGTGGCGGCACGGTCCAGCCGCGCCACCGCCTCGGTGATCTCGTCATCGGTGATGTTCAGGGGCGGCAGCAGGCGCAGCACATTGTCGGCCGCGGGCACGGTCAGCACATGTTCGGCATAACCGGCCTTGACCATCTCGGCCGGGGCCACCTTGCATTTCAGCCCCAGCATCAGCCCCTGGCCGCGCACACCCTCCAGCACGTCCGGATGCGCCGCGACCAGCCCTTCGAGCCGCTGGCGCAGCAGCGCCGCCTTGCGGTTCACTTCCGCGAGGAACTCCGGCTCTGCCACGATCTCCATCACGCGGGCGCCCACGGCGCAGGCCAGCGGGTTGCCGCCATAGGTCGATCCATGCGTGCCCGCGACCATACCCGAAGCGGCGTTTTCGGTCGCCAGCACGGCGCCAAGGGGGAAGCCGCCGCCGATGCCCTTGGCGACCATCATGATGTCGGGGGTGATCCCGGCCCATTCATGGGCAAACAGCCGCCCGGTCCGGCCCATGCCGCATTGCACCTCGTCGAGGATCAGCAGCACGCTGGTCTCATCGCAAAGCGCGCGCAGCGCCTTGAGGTCCGCATCGGGCATCGGGCGGATGCCGCCTTCGCCCTGCACCGGCTCGATCAGGATCGCAGCGGTATCGGGTGTGATGGCGGCCTTGACCGCCTCCATGTCGCCCCAGGGCAGATGCACGAAACCCGGCATCAAGGGGCCAAAGCCCTTGACCATCTTCTCGGCCCCCGAGGCGGCGATAGCCCCGGTGGAGCGGCCGTGGAAGCTGCCTTCGAAGGTGATGATATCGGTGCGGTTCGGCTCGCCCTTCTCATACCAGTATTTGCGCGCCATCTTGATCGCCAGCTCCGCCGCCTCGGTGCCGGAATTGGTGAAGAACACCGTGTCGGCGAAGGTCGCCTCGACCAGCATGTCGGCCAGCCGCTGCTGCTCGGCGATCTGGTAGAGGTTCGACACATGCCAGAGCTTGCCGGCCTGCGCCGTCAGCGCGGCGACCAGCTCCGGGTTGGCATGACCAAGCACATTGACCGCGATCCCGGCGCCAAGGTCGAGATATCGGCTGCCATCCGCCTCGGTCAGCCAGGCACCCTCGCCGCTGACAAAGGACAGCGGGGCACGGTTATAGGTCGGCAGGACGGACGCGATCATGGGTCAGCTCCAGATGGGAAGGCCAATGGGTGCCTCAGGCACCGGGCCAAGTCAACGAGGGAAGGGGTGGGGTGTGGCGCAGGGCCACGGCGGATCGGACGTCAGGCGCGGGGGGCGCGACGTCGGGACTGAGCAATGCGGGCTGCGGTCTGGGCGATCATGCGAGGATGAGTAGCGCAAGGCGGGGCGTGGGGGAAGTGATTTTTGCGGGGGTGCTGGTGGCGAGCGCCGGGGGTTTTCCACCCCCGGACCCCCGGAGGATATTTGGACCAAAACGATGGAGAAAGGGGCGGCGGTTGCCTTGAGGGGCGAAAAGCTGGATAGGGGGAGGAGGTTACCAGCGAGGCTTTGATGCTTTCCTATCAGCACATCTATCATGCCGGGAATCTGGCCGATCTGCACAAGCACGCGATGCTGGCCTTCGTGCTGGACTACATGACCGCCAAGGACAAGCCGCTGAGCTATCTGGAAAGCCATGCCGGGCGCGGGATCTATGCGCTGGACGGGGCCGAGGCGGCCAAGACCGGCGAGGCGGCGCAGGGGATCATCCGGGCGCTGCGCGAGGGCTGGTTCCCCAAGGGCCACCCCTATCTGCGGCTGCTGGGGGAGGTGCGGGACCAGTTCGGGCCCGAGGCCTATCCGGGCTCGCCGCTGCTGGCGGCGCTGGCGCTGCGGCCCGGCGATGCGATGCATCTGGCCGAGCTGCATCCGCAGGAACATGCGGCGCTGCTGGAGGCGATGGAGCCCTGGACCGGCAATTGCCACCGCGAGGACGGGATCGCCATGGTGCTGGCCCGCACCCCGCCCGAACCGCGGCGGGGGCTGCTGCTGGTCGATCCCAGCTTCGAGGTGAAGACCGATTACGAGGCGATGCCGCGGTTCCTGGCCCAAGTGAACCGCAAGTGGAACGTCGGCGTGCTGATGCTATGGTATCCGGTGCTGACCTCTGCCCTGCACCGCCCGATGCTGGCGGCGCTGGAGCAGGCGTTTCCGGAGGGGCTGCGCCATGAGATCGGCTTCAAGCCCGCCCGGCCCGGGCATGGCATGGTCGGCAGCGGCATGTTCGTGGTGAACCCGCCCTGGGGGCTGGCCGAGGAGGCGGCGCGGCTGACGCGGGTTTTTGCCCGCGCCCGCTGAGCCTGCTGCGCTGAACCTCAGTCCTTCGCGCGTTCCACGTAGGAATTGTCCTCGGTGTTGATGACCACCCGCGTGCCGGCGCTAATATGCGGCGGCACCATCACCCGCAACCCGCTGGTCGTCATCGCCGGCTTGTACGACGATTGCGCGGTCTGGCCCTTCATCACCGGCTCTGTCTCGGCAATCTCGACCGTCAGCTTCTGCGGCACTTCCAGCGCGATGGCGATGCCCTGATAGGTCTTCAGGAATACCCGCAGCCCTTCGGTCAGGAACACCTTCTGGTCGCCGACGACATCGGGGGCGACGGCGACCTGATCGTAGGACACCGGCTCCATGAAGTGGAAGCCCTCGCCGTCTTCATAAAGGAAATCATATTCCCGCTCATCGACATGCGCCCGTTCGACCTGCTCGGTCGTGCGCCAGCGCTCCGACACCTTCACCCCGTCCGAGATGCGGCGCATGTCCACCTGGGTCACGGGCGTGCCCTTGCCGGGGTGGAAATTCTGCGCGGTCAGAACGACATAGAGCCGGTCTTCCAGCTCGACGACATTGCCCTTGCGCAGGGTCGAGGCGATGACTTTCACGTCGGGACTTCCTTGTTCCTGGTGGCGCCGCGTCGTAGAAGGCGCGCGTTTGTCGCCGCAGCTAGCGCATTTCGCGCCAAATCTCCAGCCGAAAGCCGAATGTCATGACCAGACCTGCCTCGCCCTGGTGGACGCCCCATGTCCATGCGGATCGCCGCCCGCTGCTGCTGGCGCGGGGGCGGATCCAGGCCGCGTTGCGCGGCTGGCTGGCGGGGGAGGGGTTTCTGGAGGTCGATCCCGCCGCGCTGCAGGTCAGCCCGGGGAATGAGGCGCATCTGCACGGCTTTGCGACGCAGATGATCGGCAATGACGGGCTGGCGCAGCCGATGTATCTGCACACCTCGCCCGAGTTCGCGATGAAGAAGCTGCTGGCGGCGGGGGAGGAGCGGATCGCCGCCTTCGCCCATGTCTGGCGCAACCGCGAGCGGGGGGTGCTGCACAGCCCCGAGTTCACCATGCTGGAATGGTACCGCGTGGGCGAGCCCTATGAGGCGCTGATGGACGATTGCGCGGCGATGCTGCGGCTGGCGGCGGGGGCGGCGGGGAGCGCCGAGCTGCGCTTCCGCGACCGGAGCTGCGATCCGTTTGCGGTGCCGGAGCGGCTGGGGGTGGTGGAGGCCTTTGCGCGCTATGCCGGCATCGACCTGATGGCGACGATTTTGCCGGATGGCGGGACGGACGCGGCGGCTTTGGCGGCGCAGATGGCGGGGGCCGGCTTGCGGTCTGCGGCGGATGACACCTGGTCCGACATGCTCTCGCGCGTGCTGGTGGAGAAGGTGGAGCCCAATCTCGGGCAGGGGCGGATGACGATTCTCGACCGCTATCCGGCGGCCGAGGCGGCGCTGGCCCGCCCGTTGCCGGGGGATGCGCGGCTGGCGGAGCGGTTCGAGCTTTACGCCTGCGGGGTGGAGCTGGCCAATGGCTTTGGCGAACTGACCAACCCCGAGGAACAGCGCCGCCGCTTCGGGCTCGAGATGGACGAGAAGGCCCGGGTCTATGGCGAGCGCTATCCGGTGGATGAGGAGTTCCTTGCAGCACTGGCGCTGATGCCGCCGGCCAGCGGTATCGCCTTGGGGTTCGACCGGCTGGTGATGCTGGCGACCGGGGCGCCGCGGATTGATGACGTGATCTGGACGCCGGTGGCGGGGTGATGGAGTAGGGGCTGAGACTGGATTGTCGTCTGGCCCGTCTCTGACCTTGGACCGTTGGGTCGGGCGGGAACAGGCGAGGCACTGCCTCGCCCCCGCCCGTGCGCGACTTGTCTCCAGGAGCCGCCGGCAATGAGATACCGTATGAGGACAGCGCCCGACCTGGCGGGCGAGAAGCGCCCGCCGAGGGGTGATGAGCGATCAGAAACCTTCCGGTGGAAGGTTTCCGGGAAGAACGCCCGGCCCGTGGCCGGGCCGGGAGGGCGGGCGCTGGCCGGGCCCTTTGGGGGCCCGTCCGGGACAGTTGAGATGTCTGGACGTGGCGAAGGCGATGGCCTTCGCCAATGTGAGGGGCTCCCCCCACCCCTCTTGCCCTTTCCCCTTCCCCGGCCTAATCCGGGATCCATGAAACTCCTCTTCCTAGGCGATGTCATGGGCCGCGCGGGGCGTGCGGCCATCACCGAACGGCTCCCGGCGCTGCGTGCCGAATGGGGGCTCGATTTCGTCGTGGTCAATGGCGAGAATGCCAGCAGCGGCGTTGGCCTCACCGGCGATCATGCCAAGGCGATCCTCGCCGCGGGGGCCGATTGCATCACACTGGGTGACCATTCCTTCGACCAGAAGGACATGATGCAGTTCATCGAGCAGGAGCCGCGGGTGCTGCGCCCGCTCAACTACGCCCGCGAGGCGCCGGGCAAGGGCGCACGGCTGTTCAACGCCACCCAGGGGCGCAAGGTCTTCGTCGCGCAGGTGCTGGGGCAGGTCTTCATGAAGCGGCCCTTCGACGATCCGTTCTCGGCCATCGACGCCGCCCTGCGCTCTCACCCGCTCGGCGGGCTCGCGCAGGCCAGCATCGTCGATGTCCATGCCGAGGCGACCAGCGAGAAGATGGCGATGGGCCATTGGTGCGATGGCCGCGCCAGCCTGATCGTCGGCACCCATACCCATGTGCCCACCGGCGACGCGCAGCTGCTGCCCGCGGGCAGCGCCTACATGACCGATGCGGGGATGTGCGGCGATTACAACTCTGTCATCGGCATGGACAAGGCCGAGCCGATGCGCCGCTTCATCACCCAGATGCCGCGCGAGCGCTTCACCCCGGCGGCGGGCGAGGCTACCCTGTCCGGCGTCTATGTGGTGACCGACGACCGCACCGGCCTTGCCAAACGCGTGACGCCGATCCGCATTGGCGGCCGGCTGCAGGACGCGCGGCCCTAAACGCCGAAGCCGCATTTCCGCGCGGCTTTTCCGCCCCACAGCCACTTTGCGGGGCGGCCCTGCAACGGCGCTCCCTCTGGCCCTCCTGTCCAAAGCGCCGGTGCTTGTGCGGATGCTGCACAAGCCGCATAAGGTGGGGGAAATTTCCCCTCAGGTGCCCCCGAATGTTCGACCTTGCCCTGTCCCCGCCGCTCCCGGCCATTCTGGCGCTGGTGATCGTGTCCGGGATGTTCGTGCTGTTCGTGACCGAGATCTTCCCGACAGAGGTGGTCGCCATCGCCGGCGCGGCGCTGATGCTGGTGACCGGGCTGCTGCCCTATGCCGATGCGGTGGCGGTGCTGTCCAACACCGCGCCCTGGACCATCGCCTTCATGTTCCTGATCATGGGCGGGCTGGTACGCACCGGCGCGCTCGACGGGCTGACCCGTGAAGTCGAGAAACATGCCGGCAGCCGGCCCAAGCTGACCATCGTCATGCTGTTCGGCTTCGTCGTCGTCGCGTCCGGCTTCATGAACAACACACCGGTGGTGGCGGTGATGATCCCCGTGGTGATCCAGATCGCGCGCAAGCTGTCGATCTCGCCCTCCAAGCTGCTGATGCCGCTGAGCTATTTCACGATCATGGGCGGGATGCTGACCCTGATCGGCACCTCGACCAACCTGCTGGTCGACGGGGTGGCGCGCGACCGGGGGCTCGCGCATTTCTCGATCTTCGAAATCGCGCCGCTGGGGATCACGGTGGCCTTGTCGGGCGCCGTGTTCATGGCGCTGTTCGCAGACAAGCTGCTGCCCGACCGCGTGTCGATGAGCGACCTGCTCGCCGGCCGCCGGGCGATGAAATACTTCACCGAGGTCGCCGTGCCCGAAGACAGCGACGTGATCGGCACCCCGGTGCTCGACGTGCCGCTGTTCAAGCGCGAGGGGATCCGGGTCATCGACGTGCTGCGCGGCGATGCCAGCTTGCGGCGCGACATGGGCAGCGCCGTGCTGGCCGCGGGCGACCGGGTGGTCTTGCGCACCGAGATGGCCGACCTGCTGGACCTGCAGCAAAGCAAGACGCTGCGGCTGGTCGACAAGCTGAGTTCCGTGCAGACCGAAACGGTCGAGGTGCTGATCTCGCCCGGCTGCCGGATGATTGGCCGCACCCTGGGCGAGCTGCGCCTGCGCCGCCGCTACGGCGTCTACACGCTGGCCGCGCACCGGCGAAACCAGAATATCGGCCGCCAGCTCGATGATCTCGAGGTGCGGGTGGGCGACACACTGCTGCTGGAAGGCGCCGCCGAAGACATCCAGCGCCTCGCGCTCGACATGGAACTGGTGGACGTCTCGCGCCCCACCGCCAAGCCGTTCCGCCGCCGCAACGCGCCCATTGCCGTCGGCGCGCTGATCGCCGTGGTGGTGCTGGCGGGGTTCGATGCCGCGCCGATCCTGGCGCTGGCGGCGGTGGCGGTGGCGGTGATCCTGATCACCCAATGCATCGACGCGGATGAGGCGTTCTCCTTCATCGACGGCCGCCTGCTGGCGCTGATCTTCGCGATGCTGGCGGTGGGCGCAGGGCTCGACCATTCGGGCGCGGTCACGCTGATTGTGGATGCGGTCGCGCCCTGGCTGATGGGACTCTCGCCGTTCCTGACCATCCTGTGCGTCTATTTCCTCGGGCAGGCGCTGACCGAACTGCTGTCGAACAACGCCGTCGCCGTGATTTTGACCCCCATCGCCATCGAGCTTGCCGCGACACTGGGGATGGACCCGCGGCCCTTCGTGGTGGCGGTGATGTTCTCGGCATCGGTGGCTTTTGCCACGCCGATCGGGTATCAGACGAATACGATGGTCTATGGCCCGGGCGGGTATCGCTTCACCGATTACATGCGCCTTGGCCTGCCGCTGAACATCGTGACAGGGCTCGTCGCCTGCGCGCTGATCCCGATCCTGTGGCCGCTGTGAGAAGGATGACCCCGATGCGCCGCATTTCCAAACCCGCCCTCCGCGCCGCTGCGTTGGCCCTGCTGCCTGCGCTGGTCCTCGGCACCGCCCTCAGCGCCGGCTCGTTCCCGGTGCGCGCCGACCGCATCGGGCTGACCTCGCAAAAGCTGACGGTCTGGTTCGCCGACGGCTCCGTCTGCCGCGCCGCAATGCAGGCCGAGGGCGGGCAGGGCATGTTCACCGACTGCCCGCATCCCGCCCGGTTCGATGTGCGTATCCAGCGTCAGAGCTTCCTTGCGCCGGTGCTTGGCGATCTGGTGGCCCCGCTGGCGACTGTCACCGTGATTTCGGCCGATGGCCGGACGCAGAAGTTCCTGTCCCCTGGCTCGCGGATGCCGGGCTGGAAGGACTGAGGGGCGATCCCTCACCGCGGCACTTGAAAATGGATAGTTATTATACCATTTTCCGGTATGTCGTTCGAGTATGACCCCGCCAAGAGCGCCCTGAACAAGACCAAGCACGGCATCGACTTCGACGAGGCGCAAGCCTTGGGGGAAGATCCCTGGATGCTCGAGGCGCCGGCGAAGACCGAGGAGGAGCCGCGCTTCCTCTCCATCGGGGTCATCGAGGGCAGGCACTGGGTGGCGGTCTGGACACCGCGGGGCGGCAAGGTGCGGATCATCTCGGTGCGCCGCGCCCGGACAGAGGAGATCGGATATTATGAAGGCAGCTGATTTCGACGCGAAGTTCGAGTCTGGCGAAGACCTCGGCGAGGCGGTGGACTGGTCCAAGGCCCGCCGCCCCAATGACCAGATCCGCCGCGTGAATGTGGACTTCCCATCCTGGGTGGTGGACGGGCTGGACAAGCAGGCCCGGCATCTGGGCGTGACGCGGCAATCCCTGATCAAGCTGTGGATCGCCGAGCGCCTTCAGTAAGGGCTCCACTCTCCCCCTCTCGCCCCTCCCTTGCGGTCGCCCCGCCCGCTGGCCTATAGAGGCGCGTGTTTCCAGGATAGCGACGGAGAAGGTCATGGCAGGCCATTCAAAATGGGCGAACATCCAGCACCGCAAGGGGCGGCAGGACAAGCTGCGCTCCAAGCTGTTCTCGAAGCTGGCCAAAGAGATCACCGTGGCCGCCAAGATGGGCGACCCCGACCCCGACAAGAACCCGCGCCTGCGGCTGGCGGTGAAGGCGGCCAAAGCTGTCTCCTGCCCCAAGGACGTGATCGACCGGGCGATCAAGAAGTCGATGGGCGGGGACGCCGAGGATTACTCGGAAATCCGCTATGAAGGCTACGGCGTGAACGGCATCGCCATCATCGTCGAGGCGATGACCGACAACCTGAACCGCACCGCCTCGAACGTGCGCAGCTATTTCACCAAATGCGGCGGCAACCTTGGCCAGACCGGATCGGTCTCGCACAGCTTCGACCGGGTCGGCGAGATCACCTATCCGGCCAGCGCCGGGGATGCCGACACGGTGATGATGGCGGCGCTGGACGCCGGCGCCGATGACGTCGAAAGCGATGAGGACGGCCACTGGATCTATTGCCAGGTCGAGGCCCTGTCGGAGGTCTCCGACAAGCTGGAGGCGATCCTCGGCGAGTCCTCGGAATCCAAGCTGGTCTGGAAGCCGCAGACCCTGACCGAGGTCGATCTCGAGACCGCGCAGAAGCTGATGCGGCTGATCGACATGCTCGAAGAGGATGACGATGTGCAGGCAGTGACGCATAACTTCGACATCCCGGAAGACGTCGCGGCGCAGCTCTGATCTCTGGCCGGGGAGGGGGGCGCTGCCCCCCGTCGCCTTTGGCGACTCCCCCCGGGATATTTTTGCAAAGAAGATGGGGGCAAGGCAGGGGCCTAGGGCAGATCGTATGTATGACATACATACGGGTTCCATACGGGTTCTGTATCCGCGGAGTTGACCCCGCGGGCGGGCCGTGATCCCCTTTGGCATGGATATTTGCCGCCCCTATCGCCAGATGGCCCGCAACGCCCTGCTGGCCAATCGCCGCCTTCACGCGGCCATTGCGACGCTGCCCACCGCCGAGTGGGAGGCGTCGCGGGTGTCGTTTTTCCCGTCCCTGCGGGCGACGCTGGCGCATGTGCTGCTGGTCGATGCCTTCTATCTGATGGCGATGGAGGGCGGGGTCTGGACGGAGGCTGCGGAAGCGGAGGTGGACCCCTGCGCCACCCCGGATGACTGGCTGGCGGCCCAGGAAAAGCTGGACATGCGGCTGCTGGAACGGGCCGAAGCGCTGGTTGCGCAGGACCTTGGGCTGCTGGTGCAGATCCACCGGACCGGGCGGGTGCAGGTGGAAACCCTCGGCGATACGCTGCTGCATCTGTTCCTGCATGACCAGCATCATCGCGGGCAGGTTCATGCCATGTTGGCCGGCACGGCCGTGCCGCCGCCACAGCTCGATGAGTTCATCATGGCCGATGATGCGGCGGCGCGGGCGCAGGATCTTGTGGCTCTGGGCCGCGATGAACCCTGGATCATGCGGTAGCGCTCAGAACCCCAGCGAGGTGGCGCTGTCCTTCAGCAGCCGGGCCGAGGCGGCGAGGCCCTCGCTCTCCGCCGCCGTCAGCTCGGGATGCAGGTCCGCCAGCACCCCCGCCGCGCCCACCACCCGCGGCAGCGACAGCGCCACATCCTGCACCCCCAGCACGTCTGGCGTCAGCATCGACACGGTCAGCACATCGCGCTGATCGGCGGCGATGGCGCGCACGATCCGGGCGAGGCCTGCGCCGATGCCATACCAGGTGGCGCCCTTGCCGGCGATGATCCGGTAGGCGGCGCGGCGCACGCCTTCGTCAATCGCGGCGCGGGCGGCGGCGTCCAGCGGCCGGCCCATCTGATCCGCGAAGGCTCCTATCGGGACCGATCCGGCGCGGGCCGTGGACCAGGCCAGAACCTCGCTGTCGCCATGCTCCCCCAGCACCAGCGCGTGAACGGACTGCGGCGCGATGCCCAGATGCCGGGCCAGCAGGCTGCGGAAGCGCGCGGTATCGAGGATGGTGCCCGACCCGATCACACGCCCCGCCGGCAGGCCCGACATCCGCGTCGCCGCCTGGGTCATCACGTCGACGGGGTTCGAGGCGATGAGCAAGATCGCGTCCGGCGCGGCGCGGCGCACCTCGGCCACCACCTCGGCGAAAACCTCGGCATTGCGGCCCAGAAGCTCCAACCGCGTCTCGCCCGGCTTCTGCGCGACCCCGGCGGCGAGGATCACCACGCCCGCGCCGGCCAGCGCCAGATAGTCACCGGCCTCGACCACGCAGGCCGAGGCGAAGGGCACCGCATGGGCGATATCCTCGGCCTGCGCCTGTGCCAGCGCGGCATTGCGATCCACCAGCACCACATGGCTGGCATGCCCCGTCAGCGCCAGCGCATAGCCCGCCGCCGATCCGACCATGCCCGCGCCGACGATTCCAACCTTCATGCCTGCCTCCTGCCTGCTGCGCCTGCAGCGTGACAGAAGCGGGGGCGCAGCGATATGCGTTTCACGCAGCCGCGATCCTGCCATGTCGCCGCCATGTTCTGCTGGCGCGGCGGCCCGGTTTTCGCTAGACTCTTCATCAGACCCGGCAAACGGGCGATCTCGAGGCAGTGAAAGCGGTACATCCATGACGGAAATGGTCTTCGGCACCATGCCGGCGCGAGTGGGCGAACCCGTCCTTCCGCGCTGGTGGCGCACAATCGACAAATGGTCCCTGTCCTCTGTCCTGTTGCTGTTCGGCATCGGGCTGTTGCTGGGGCTCGCCGCCTCGCCGCCCTTGGCCGAGAAGAACGGGCTGCATCCCTTCTACTATGTCGAGCGGCAGGCGCTGTTCGGCTTCGTCGCGCTGGCGGTGATGATGGCGGTCTCGATGATGTCGCCCTCGCAGGTGCGGCGGATCGGGGTCGTGGGCTTCCTCATCGCCTTCCTTGGCTTGATGGCGCTGCCGTTCTTCGGCACCGATTTTGGCAAGGGCGCAGTGCGCTGGTTCAGTCTTGGCTTTGGCTCGGTGCAGCCGTCGGAGTTCCTCAAGCCCGGTTTCGTGGTGCTGGCGGCCTGGCTGATGGCGGCCGCGCAAGAGGTGAACGGGCCTCCGGGACGCCTTTACAGCTTCGTCATCGCCCTCGTCGTGGTGATGTTCCTCGCGCTGCAGCCGGACTTCGGGCAGGCCTGCCTCGTGCTCTTTTCCTGGGGCGTGGTCTATTTCGTCGGCGGCGCGCCGTTCTTCTTGCTGATCGTCATCGTCGGGTTGGCGGTTGTCGGCGGCCTTGGCGCCTATAACGGCTCCGAGCACTTTGCCCGCCGCATCGACGGGTTCCTGTCGGCCGAGATCGACCCGCGCACCCAGCTTGGCTATGCGACGAATGCCATTCAGGAGGGCGGCTTCTTCGGTGTCGGCGTCGGCGAGGGGCAGGTGAAGTGGTCGCTGCCCGATGCCCATACCGACTTCATCATCGCCGTCGCGGCCGAGGAATACGGGCTGATCCTGGTGCTGGCGATCATCGCGCTTTACACGCTGGTGGTGGTGCGCAGCTTCTTCCGGCTGATGCGCGAGCGTGATCCCTTCACCCGGCTGGCCGGGGCGGGGCTTGCCGCCGCCTTCGGCGTGCAGGCGATGATCAACATGGGCGTGGCCGTGCGGCTGCTGCCGGCCAAGGGCATGACGCTGCCGTTCGTCAGCTATGGCGGGTCGTCCGTCATCGCCTCGGGCATCGCGGTGGGGATGCTGCTGGCGCTGACCCGGTCGCGCCCGCAGGGGCAGATCGGCGACCTGCTGATCAAGCGGGGCCGATGACATGGCCCCCGCAGCGACGCCGCCCCTGCTGCTGATCGCGGCCGGGGGCACGGGCGGGCATATGTTCCCCGCGCAGGCCCTGGCCGAAGAGATGCTGGCGCGCGGCTGGCGGGTGACGCTGTCCACCGATGACCGCGGCGCGCGTTATGCGGGCGGCTTTCCGAAAGCGGTGCAGATCCAGCAGGTCGCCTCGGCCACCTTCGCGCGAGGCGGGGCATTGGCCAAGGTCGGCACGCCCTTGAAGATCGGGGCAGGGGTGCTTGCGGCGGTGCGGGCGATGCGGCGCGACCGGCCGGCGGTGGTGGTGGGCTTTGGCGGCTACCCGTCGATCCCGGCGCTGGCGGCGGCGGTGCTGCTGCGCCTGCCACGGATGATCCATGAGCAGAACGGCGTGCTTGGCAAGGTCAACCGGGTCTTCGCCACCCGCGTCGATGCCTTTGCCTGTGGCACCTGGCCGACCGACCTGCCCGAGGGCGTCGCCGGCACGCCCACCGGCAACCCGGTGCGCGCGGCGGTGCTGGAGCGGGCCGGCGCGCCCTTCATTCCGCCTGGGGATTACCCGCTCAGCGTGCTCGCCATCGGCGGCAGCCAGGGCGCGCGCATCCTGTCCGATATGGTGCCCGCGGCGCTGGCCTCGCTGCCCGAACCGCTCCGCACCCGCCTGCGCGTCTCGCATCAGGCCCGGGCCGAGGATATGGCGCGCGTGACGGCCGCCTATGCCGAGGCTGGCATCGATGCCGATGTGCAACCCTTCTTCACCGACATCCCCCGCCGCCTGTCCGAGGCGCAGCTGGTGATCTCGCGCTCTGGTGCCTCCTCGGTTGCCGATATCTCGGTGGTCGGGCGCCCGTCGATCCTGATCCCCTTCGCCGCGGCGGCGGGCGATCACCAGACCGCCAATGCCCGCGGGCTGGTGGAAGCCGGCGCCGCAATTCTGGTGCCCGAGTCCCGCGCGACCCCCGCTTCCCTTGCGGAACAGATCGCGCTGGTGCTGGACAATCCCGCCGCGGCGCAGCAAATGGCGCGGGCCGCGATGTCTTGCGGCATTCCCGACGCTGCAGAGCGGCTTGCCGCGCTGGTCGAGACCGTCGCCACGACCACGAACAAGAAAGCCCCGACATGAACGCTGCCACCAAACTTCCCGGAGAACTCGGGCCGATCCACTTTGTCGGGATCGGCGGCATCGGCATGTCGGGCATTGCCGAGGTGCTCATGACTCTGGGCTACCGGGTGCAGGGTTCGGACCTGAAGGCCAGCAAGATCACCGAACGTCTGGTGGGCCTTGGCGCTACCTTCTTCGAGGGGCAACAGCGCGAGAATGTGGCGGATGCTGCGGTGGTGGTCGTCTCCTCCGCGATCCGCCCCGATAACCCCGAACTGGTCGAGGCGCGGCTGCGCAAGCTTCCCGTCGTGCGCCGGGCCGAGATGCTGGCCGAACTGATGCGCCTGCGGTCGAACATCGCCATCGCCGGAACGCATGGCAAGACCACGACCACGACGATGGTCGCGGCGCTGCTGGACAAGGGCGGGATGGACCCGACCGTCATCAACGGCGGTGTGATCCACGCCTATGGCTCCAACGCGCGGGCCGGGGCGGGCGAGTGGATGGTGGTCGAGGCGGATGAGAGCGACGGGTCCTTCAACCGCCTGCCCGCAACCATCGCCATCGTCACCAATATCGACCCCGAGCATATGGAGCATTGGGGCAGCTTCGACGCGCTGCGCAAAGGCTTCTACGATTTCGTCACCAACATCCCGTTCTATGGCCTTGCCGTGTGCTGCACCGACCATCCCGAGGTTCAGGCGCTGGTCGGGCGCGTGGCCGACCGGCGGATCGTGACCTTCGGCTTCAACGCGCAGGCCGATGTGCGGGCGGTGAACCTGCGCTACGAGGCTGGCGTGGCGCATTTCGACATCGCGCTGCAGAACGAGGATCAGGTGATCGAGGGTTGCAGCCTGCCGATGCCCGGGGATCATAACGTGTCGAACGCGCTGGCGGCTGTGGCTGTGGCGCGGCATCTGGGCATCAAGAAGGACGAAATCCGCGAGGCGCTGGCGGCCTTTGGCGGTGTCAACCGGCGCTTCACCAAGGTGGGGGAAGTCCTCGGCGGCGTCACCATCATCGACGATTACGGCCACCACCCGGTCGAGATTGCGGCCGTGCTGCGGGCGGCGCGGCAGGCGGTTGGATCCAACCCCGGCGCGCGGGTGATCGCGGTGCATCAGCCGCATCGCTACACGCGCCTGCACGCGCTGTTCGAGGATTTCTGCACCTGCTTCAACGACGCCGATGTGGTTGCCATCGCCGAGGTCTATGCCGCGGGCGAAGAGCCGATCCCGGGCGCGAGCCGCGATGACCTTGTGGCCGGCCTGATCGCCCACGGCCACCGCCATGCCCGCGCCATCCTGTCCGAGGAGGATCTGGAACGACTGGTGCGCGAGCAGGCGCGGCCGGGCGATATCGTCGTCTGCCTCGGCGCCGGCAACATCTCGGCCTGGGCCAACGCGCTGCCGGCGCGGCTTGCGGGGGCGGCCTGATGGAGGTTGCCACCTGCCTTGGGCTGGTGCTGATCTGGGTGCTGGCCGCGAACCTGCCGCTGCTGGTAGCGGATCGCTGGCGCCGCGCGGCGGGCTACGCGCTGGTGCCGCTCGGGGTTCCGATCCTTGGCTATGTCACCTGGCAGGCCGGTCCGGTCTGGGGCCTGATCCTGCTGGCTGCCGGGGCGATCATGTTGCGCTGGCCGCCGCTGATCCTGTGGCGGGCGCTGTTGCATCCGGGGCAGGGGCGGGGCAACAAGGGCCTGTCTGGTCCTGCCGAGTGAGCCTGCCCCATGCCTGCCTTCCCCGATGACATCCCCTGCCGCGGCACGCTGACGCCGAACCGCAGCCTCGCCGACCTCACCTGGCTGCGCGTCGGGGGGCCCGCCGACTGGCTGTTCCAGCCCGCGGATGCCGAGGATCTGGCGCAGTTTCTGGCGGCGCTTGGCCCCGCGGTGCCGGTCTTCCCGATGGGCGTGGGGTCGAACCTGATCGTGCGCGATGGCGGGCTGCGCGCCGTGGTGATCCGGCTCGGCCGCGGCTTCAACACGATCACCGTGCAGGACGGGCAGGTGACGGCGGGGGCCGCCGCGCTCGATGCCCATGTCGCGCGCCGCGCGGCAGAGGCGGGGCTCGACCTGACCTTCCTACGCACCATCCCCGGCAGCATCGGCGGCGCGGTGCGGATGAACGCCGGCTGCTATGGCAGCTATACCGCCGATCACCTGATCTCGGCCCGCGCCATCACCCGCAGCGGCGAGGCGGTGACGCTGACCCCGGAAGACCTGAGCTTCGGCTACCGCCAGTCGCATCTGCCGGACGGTTGGGTGCTGGTGGAGGCGACCTTTGCCGCGCCCGCCGGTGACCCGGCAGCGCTGGCCGCGCGGATGGATGAACAACTCGCCCGCCGCGATGCCAGCCAGCCGGTGAAGGACCGCAGCGCCGGATCGACCTTCCGCAACCCCGCCGGGTTCTCCTCGACCGGGCGGGCCGATGACGTCCACGACCTCAAGGCCTGGAAGGTGATCGACGAGGCGGGTCTGCGCGGCGCGCGGCTTGGCGGGGCGCAGATGTCGGAAAAGCATCCCAATTTCCTGATCAATGCCGGGGGGGCCACGGCGGCCGATCTGGAGGGGCTTGGCGAAGAGGTGCGCAAAAAGGTTTTGCAGCACTCGGGAATTTCGCTACAGTGGGAAATCATGCGTATCGGGGAACCGTAACGCTGGGGCGCGGCATCCAGGCAAGGGCCGTGTCGAATAAAAACGAATAATATCAAGGGGTCGCCAAAGACCCCGGAAATGGCGAACGTGGCGGGTGTGTCGAGCAGGACAACCCCCAAGGTGGCGGTACTGATGGGCGGACCCTCGGCCGAGCGCGAGGTGTCCCTGTCCACGGGGCGTGAATGCGCAACCGCACTGCGGGTGGCAGGATTTGAGGTGGTCGAGCTTGATGCCGGCCGCGACCTCTGCGCACGGCTGACCGAAATCGCCCCCGATGTGGTGTTCAACGCCCTGCATGGCCGCTGGGGCGAAGATGGCTGCGTGCAGGGGATGCTGGAATGGCTGGGCCTGCCCTATACCCATTCGGGCGTGCTCGCCTCCTCGATGGCGATGGACAAGACCCGCGCCAAGGCCGCCTTCCGCGCCGCCGGGCTGCCGGTGGTGGACAGCGTGCTGGCCAGCAAGGCCGAGGTGATGGCCGCCCATGTGCTGCCCGCCCCCTATGTGGTGAAGCCCAACAACGAAGGCTCCTCGGTCGGGATCTACATCGTCCATGCCGATGCCAATGGCCCGCCGCAGCTGTCCGCCGAGATGCCCGAGACAGTTATGGTCGAGACCTACGCCCCGGGGCGCGAGTTGACCTGCTCCGTGCTTGGCGACCGCGCGCTGTGTGTGACAGAGATCGTGACCTCGGGCTGGTACGACTATCACGCGAAATACGCGCCGGGCGGGTCCAGCCATATCCTGCCGGCCGATCTGCCCGATGACATCACCGATGCCTGCCTCGATTATGCCCTGCGCGCCCACCGCGCGCTTGGCTGCCGGGGCCTGTCGCGCACCGATCTGCGGTGGGATCCGGAGCGGGGCCTCGCGGGCCTCGTGCTCTTGGAGACCAACACCCAGCCGGGGATGACCCCGACCTCGCTCGCGCCCGAACAGGCACAGCATGAGGGCTTCGATTTCCCCGCGCTCTGCCGCTGGATTGTGGAGGATGCCTCGTGCAACAGGTAACCGCGCCGCTGCGCCGCGATCCTGCCCCCAGCCGGGCCGCCTACCGGATGCACCGGCTGTGGCTGACCCCGGTGTTCCGCGCGCTGCTGCGGGTGGGGGTGCCGGCCTTCGTGGTGACGATGGGCTTTGGCCTGTACCTCTCCGACGATACCCGCCGCGCTGCGCTTGGCGACAAGGTCGCGGCGATGACCAAGTCGGTGCAGGAGCGCCCCGAGTTCATGGTCACGTTGATGGCCGTCGATGGCGCCTCGGAACCCCTTGCCGCCGCGATCCGCAATCTGGTGGTGGTGGAATTCCCGGTCTCGTCCTTCTCGCTCGACCTTGAGGCGATGCGGGCCCAGATCGAGACCATCGACGCGGTGAAATCGGCCGACCTGCGCATCCGCGCTGGCGGCATCTTGCAGGTCGACGTCACGGAACGCGACCCCGCGATGGTCTGGCGGTCCGCGCAAGGGCTGTTCCTGCTTGATGAAACCGGCCACCGCATCGCCGGGCTGACGGTGCGCGACGCGCGCCCCGATCTGGCGCTGGTCGCGGGCGACGGTGCCGACAAGGCCGTGCCAGAGGCGCTGGCGCTGATGGCAGCCGCCGGGCCGATCGCCGGGCGCATCCGCGGCCTCGTGCGCATGGGTGAGCGGCGGTGGGATCTGGTGCTGGACCGCGAGCAGCGCATCCAGCTGCCCGAGGACGAGCCGGTGGCGGCGCTGGAGCGGGTCATCGCGCTCGACCAGGCCGAAGACATTCTCGAACGCGACCTGACGGTGGTGGACATGCGCAACATGCAGCGCCCGACGCTGCGTCTTGCGGGCGACGCGCTGGCCCGGCTCAGGGGCGAAGACCTCAAGCCGGCAACCCGCGTGGCGGGCGAACTGGCGGGCAACTGATGCAGGTGGATGGCAAGGTCATGAGGGCAGAACAATGACGGATCTCTACCAGTCGCAACGGGCCATGCGGAACATGCGCCGCGCCGCCATGCAGCGGGGCGTGATCGCCATCCTCGACGTCGGCACCTCGAAGATCGCCTGCCTGGTGCTGCGCTTTGACGGGCCGGAACGGTTCCGCGAGGACGGGCTTGGCTCGATGGCCGGGCAATCCTCGTTCCGGGTGATCGGCGCCGCCACCACCCGCTCGCGCGGGGTGCGCTTTGGCGAGATCGACGCGATGCAGGAAACCGAACGCGCGATCCGCACCGCGGTTCAGGCCGCGCAGAAGATGGCGAATGTCCGTGTCGACCACGTCATCGCCTGCCTGTCGGGCGCCCGCCCGAAAAGCTATGGCCTTGCCGGCGATATCGAGATTGCCGCCGAACAGGTGACCGAACAGGACGTCGCCCGCGTTCTGGCCGCCTGCGACGTGCCCGACTATGGGTCCGAGCGTGAGGTGCTGCACGCGCAGCCGGTGAATTTCGCGCTGGACCACCGCTCTGGCCTCGCCGATCCGCGCGGGCAGAACGGGCATCGGCTGGCCTGCGACATGCACCTGCTGACGGTGGAAACCACCGCGCTGCAGAACCTCCTCTACTGCATCAAACGCTGCGATCTGGAACTGGCGGGGCTGGCCTCGTCGGCCTATGTCGCCGGGATCGCCAGCCTTGTGGAAGATGAGCAGGAACTTGGCGCGGCCTGCATCGACATGGGCGGCGGCGCGACCGGCCTGTCGATCTTCATCAAGAAGCACATGATCTATGCCGATAGCGTCCGCATGGGCGGCGATCACGTCACCTCGGACATCGCCAAGGGTCTGCAGGTGCCGATGGCCACGGCCGAGCGCATCAAGACCTTCTATGGCGGGGTGATGGCCACCGGCATGGATGACCGCGAGATGATCGAGATCGGCGGCGACAGTGGCGATTGGGAGCGCGACCGCCGCAAGGTCAGCCGCGCCGAGCTGATCGGCATCATGCGCCCGCGGGTCGAAGAGATCCTGGAAGAGGTGCGCGCCCGTCTGGATGCGGCAGGCTTCGACAGCCTTCCCAGCCAGCAGATCGTGCTGACCGGCGGCGCCAGCCAGATCCCCGGGCTTGACGGGCTGGCGGCGCGGATCCTCGGCCAGAACGTCCGCCTTGGCCGGCCGCTGCGCGTGCAGGGCCTGCCGCAGGCGGCGACGGGGGCGGCCTTCGCCTCCTCCGTAGGCCTGTGCCTGTTTGCAGCGCATCCGCAGGATGAATGGTGGGACTTCGAGATCCCGGCCGAACGCTACCCGGCGCGATCGCTCAAGCGGGCGGTGAAGTGGTTCCGCGACAACTGGTAACAGCTAGATACAGCGTCTTCGGCGAAATACCGCTGGGGGCGCCCCGGCGCGTGCTATATTTTGCGGTGCTTTTTTGTTTTTTCCGTGACGTTCTGGCCAAGGAGCGCTAGAATCAACCAGTGCGGGGTAAATCGGCCGGACGTCGGGGTTAAATCGGCGGCAGAGGTCGGGCAGAACAAGACAGGCGGACCAGACCGATGACATTGAACCTGATGATGAGCGATCACGAAGAGCTGAAGCCGCGGATCACGGTCTTTGGTGTCGGTGGTGCAGGCGGCAACGCCGTGAACAACATGATCGACAAGCAGCTGGAGGGGGTAGAGTTCGTCGTTGCGAACACCGACGCGCAGGCGCTGCAGCAAAGCCGCGCCGCAGCCCGCATCCAGATCGGCATGAAGGTGACCGAGGGTCTGGGCGCCGGTGCGCGCCCGACGGTCGGCGCCGCGGCGGCCGAGGAATCGATCGAGCAGATCGTCGATCATCTGGCCGGCGCGCATATGTGCTTCATCACCGCAGGCATGGGCGGCGGCACCGGCACCGGCGCGGCCCCGATCATCGCGCAAGCGGCGCGAGAGCTCGGTGTGCTGACGGTTGGCGTCGTGACCAAGCCGTTCCAGTTCGAAGGCTCCAAGCGGATGCGTCAGGCCGAGGCCGGCGTCGAGGCGCTGCAGAAGGTCGTCGACACCCTCATCATCATCCCCAACCAGAACCTGTTCCGGCTGGCGAATGAAAAGACCACCTTCACCGAAGCCTTTGCGATGGCCGATGACGTGCTGTACCAGGGCGTGAAGGGCATTTCCGACCTGATGGTCCGCCCGGGCCTGATCAACCTCGACTTCGCCGACGTCCGTTCGGTGATGGACGAGATGGGCAAGGCGATGATGGGCACCGGCGATGCCAGCGGCGAAGACCGCGCCGTTCAGGCGGCCGAGAAGGCCATCGCCAACCCGCTGCTGGACGAAATCTCGCTCCGCGGCGCCAAGGGCGTGCTGATCAACATCACCGGCGGCTATGACCTGACCCTGTTCGAACTCGACGAGGCCGCGAACCGCATCCGCGAGGAAGTGGACCCGGACGCGAACATCATCGTCGGCTCCACCCTCGATCCCGACATGGAAGGCACCATGCGCGTGTCGGTCGTGGCGACCGGCATCGATGCCGCGCCGCAGGCCGCCGAGGTTCCGGTGCCGCGCCGCGGGATGGCCAAGCCCCTGCAGCCGCAGCAGCATCAGCCCGCACCCCAGCCGGCCCCGCAGCAGCGCGCGCCGCAACCGGCCCCGCAGCCTGCCCATCAGCCGGTGGCCGCGCAGCAGCCCGCCTCGCAGCAGGCCCGCCCGGTCGAACAGCATGACCCGCAGGAGAGCTTCCACGGCTTCGCCCCGAAGACCTTCGAGGAAGAGCTGACCGAGCAGCTGGCCGAAGACGAGATGCCGGCCCCGGCCTACCGTCCGCAGCCCGCGCCGCAGCAGACCATGCGCGATGTCTATGTCGATGATGACGCCTCGGCCTTTGTCGCTCCGCGTCCGCGCTCGCCCGGCACACCCTCGCCCGAAGCGCTGGCCCGCCTGCAGGCTGCTGTGCAGAAGGCCCCCGCTGGCGGCGGCACCGCCCCGCGCGCTCCGGTGCAGCGCGCCCCCGCTCCGCAGCCTCGCGCGCAGGCCCCGCAGCACGCGCCCCAGCCGGCGCCGCAGGCCGACAAGCCGCGCTTCGGGATCAACTCGCTGATCAACCGGATGACCGGCGCGCCGGCCGAACAGGCAGAGCGTACGGCCCCTGCGATGCGCCACCAGCCGCCCGTCACCTCGGCCTATGATGACGAGCAGGATGCCGATCCCGATCACGACCGCATCGAGATTCCCGCCTTCCTGCGCCGCCAGGCGAACTGAGGCGATCACAGATTCTGTAATGAGAGGGCCGGAGCAATCCGGCCTTTTCCATTTTTAATCAGATACTTGCCGCGCTGCGGCGCGACCCCGGGCAGATTGCCGCCCAAACTGTTCGTTAATATTTCATTACGTTGCAAACAGTGAATTGTGCTGACGCCGGCCCCGTCCTAACTCCAGTCTTGCCGCAGTCACTCCGACCCAAGGACTGCGCAGCCCGCGACGGGGCCAACCCCACGCGCCAGACCAGAGGTAAGAGCCGTGCAGACAACGATCCGTTCCGCAGTGACCTTCCAGGGCGTCGGCCTTCACTCCGGCGCGCCGGTCCGCATGACGATCCACCCCGCCTCGGCAAATTACGGGATCTGGTTCCGCCGCACCGATATCGACCGGCTCGACCCGCTGATCCCGGCCCGCTGGGATGCCGTCGTTGCCTCGCGCCTCTGCACCCTCATCGCCAACCGCGCCGGCACCACCGTCTCAACCATCGAGCACATCATGGCGGCGTTGGCCGGCACCGGCATCCACAACGCGCTGATCGAGATCGACGGGCCGGAAGTGCCGATCCTCGATGGCTCAGCCGCGCCCTTCGTCTCGGCGATCATGGCCCGCGGCCTGCGCGAGCTGGACGTGCCCGTCCGCGCCCTGCGCATCCTTGCCCCCGTGGAGGTGCGCGACGGCGAGGCTGTGGCGCGGCTGGAGCCGGGCGGCGACGCGCTGGACATGCGCTTTGACATCGACTTCACCGACCGCGCCATCGGCCGGCAGACCAAGCAGTTGACGCTGGCCAACGGCGCCTTCGTGCGCGAGCTGTCGGACAGCCGCACCTTCTGCCGCCGCGCCGATGTGGAAACCATGCAAGCCAACGGCCTCGCCCTTGGCGGCACCTTCGACAATGCCGTCGTCGTCGATGGCGATCGGGTGCTCTCGCCCGGTGGTCTGCGCCACGCCGATGAGCCCGTGCGCCACAAGATGCTGGACGCGCTTGGCGATCTGGCGCTGGCGGGCGGCCCGATCCTTGGCAGCTATGTGGGCCACCGTGCCGGTCATGCGCTGACCAACCGGCTGCTGCGCGAGCTGTTCCGCCGTCCCGACGCCTTCTGCATGGTCGAACTGGGCCGCGAGGCCGAGTCGTTCCTGCCGGGCGCCGGCCTGTCGATGGACGACCTCCCCGCCTTCGCCTGACCCTGCATCACAGGCACGAAAGGCGTTTTGCGCCCCGGATTTTTCTGTGCTAGGACGGTGCGGAACCGGCACCACCGGGTGCGTGGGGCACCGGGCAGGGGCCGCGGGAACAGGCCGCAAAGGCTGAGATAACGTGAAGCAGGAACGGGATAGGCAGGTCATGGCGCGCGGGCGGAGAGCGGCAAAACTTGCGGCGGGCCTTGTGCTTGCAGCGACCTTGGCAGCATGTGGCGGTGGCCGGCAGAGGGAAGTCCCGATCGAGGACCTCACTGCCGAGCAGATCTACCAGAAAGCCGAATTCGAACTTGAGACAAACGGCGAGCCTGAAGAGGCCGCGCGGCTGTTCTCCGAGGTGGAGCGGCTTTATCCCTATTCCGAATGGGCCAAGCGCGCGCTGATCATGCAGGCCTTCGCCTTCCACTCCGACCGCGACTATGAAAACAGCCGCGCGGCCGCACAGCGCTATATCGACTTCTACCCGGCCGAAGAGGATGCCGCCTATGCGCAGTATCTGCTGGCCCTGTCCTATTACGACCAGATCGACGATGTCGGCCGCGATCAGGGCCTGACCTTCCAGGCCCTGCAGGCGCTGCGCGTGGTGATCGAGCAATATCCCGACAGCGAATATGCGCGTTCGGCGATGCTGAAATTCGACCTCGCCTTCGACCATCTGGCCGGCAAGGAAATGGAAATCGGCCGCTACTACCTCAAGCGCGGGCATTACACGGCGGCGATCAACCGCTTCCGCGTGGTGGTCGAGCAGTTCCAGACCACCACCCACACGCCCGAGGCGCTGCACCGGCTGGTCGAATCCTACCTCTCGCTGGGGCTGACCGATGAGGCGCAGACCGCGGGTGCGATCCTTGGGCACAACTTCCAGTCCACCGAATGGTATCAGGACAGCTACAAGCTGCTGACCGGCCGCGGGCTGAGCATGGAAGCCAAGGGTGACAGCTGGCTGTCCGGGGTCTATCGGCAGGTGGTCAAGGGCGCGTGGCTGTAAGCCGGAGGGCCGGGTCGATGCTGCGCAGCCTCGACATCCGTGACATGTTGATCATCGAGCGCCTGTCGCTCGATTTTCATCCAGGCCTCAATGTGCTGACGGGTGAGACGGGGGCGGGGAAATCCATCCTTCTCGATGCGCTTGGCTTTGTTCTGGGCTGGCGCGGCCGCGCGGAACTGGTGCGCGCCGGCGCTGCGCAAGGCGAGGTGACCGCCGTGTTCGACCTGCCGCCCGGCCATGCCGCCCGCGCCGTGCTGGAAGAGGCGGGGCTGGCGCCCGAGGATGAGCTGATCCTGCGCCGGGTGAACGCCGCCGATGGTCGCAAGACCGCCTATATCAACGACCGCCGCACCAGCGGCGAGGTGTTGCGCGCGCTGTCGGACACGCTGGTCGAACTCCACGGCCAGCACGACGACCGCGGCCTCTTGGACCCGCGCGGCCACCGTAGCCTGCTGGACAGTTTCGCCGCCACCGAGCCGCTGCGCGCCGCCACCCGCGCCGCATGGTCCGCCCTCGCCGCCGCCCGCAAGCGCATGGCCGCCGCCGAGGCGGCACTGGCCGCCGCGAAGGGCGAGGAAGACTACCTGCGCCATGCCGTGACCGAGCTCGACAAGCTGGGCACCCAGCCCGGCGAGGAAGCCAGCCTCGACACCCGCCGCCGCGCCATGCAGGGCGCCGCCCGCATCCGCGAGGATGTGCTGCGCGCCCTCCACGCCCTTGGCAATGACGGCGCCGAAGGCCTGATGCGCGACGCCTCCCGCTGGCTCGATGGCGCCGCAGAGGCTGCCGACGGCCGGCTTGACGCGCCCATGGCGGCACTGACCCGCGCGACCATCGAACTGGCCGAGGCCGCGCAGGGGGTAGAGGAGGCGCTGGACGCCCTCAGCTTTGACCCCGCCGAACTGGAGGCCGCCGAAGAACGCCTCTTCGCCATCCGCGCCCTCGCCCGCAAGCACGGGGTTCTCGCCGATGATCTGGGCGGCTTCGCCGGCGACCTGCGCACGCGCCTCTCCGCCATCGACGGCGGCGAGGGCAACCTGCGCGCGCTCTCCGCCGAGGTCGCCGCCGCCACCGCCGCCTATGACAGTGCCGCCGCCGCCCTGACCGAGGCGCGGCGCGAGGCCTCTGGCCGGCTCGATCTGGCCATGGCCGCCGAGCTTGGCCCGCTGAAGATGGAACGCGCCGTCTTCCGCACCGACGTGACGCCCGGAGACGCGGGCCCCGAAGGCCGCGACGCCGTCGCCTTCACCGTCGCCACCAACCCCGGCGCGCCCGCAGGGCCGCTGAACCGCATCGCCTCGGGCGGCGAGCTGTCGCGCTTCCTGCTGGCGCTGAAGGTCTGCCTCGCCCAAGGCGCCGATGCCGTCACGATGATCTTCGACGAGATCGACCGCGGCGTCGGCGGCGCCACCGCCGATGCCGTCGGCCGCCGCCTCGCCCGCCTCGCCGAGGGCGCGCAGGTGCTGGTCGTCACCCACTCCCCCCAGGTCGCAGCCAAGGGCGCGCAGCATTGGCGGGTGGAAAAGCGCGTGACGGGCGAGGTCACCACCTCCAGCGTCGTGCCGCTGTCGCCGTCAGACCGCGTGGACGAACTGGCCCGGATGCTCGCCGGCGAAAGCGTCACCGACGCCGCCCGCGATGCCGCCCGCGCGCTTCTGGACGGCTAGCGCCCTCTTCCCATTCGTTTTGGCAAAAGTATCCCGGGGGTCCGGGGGCCGCGCCCCCGGCAGCCAGCCCAGCCTCACCCCTCCACGGTAAAGCTCGCCGACACGACCTCCCAGCCGTCCTCCCCCGCCACCATCACCGCGTTCAGCACCGCCCCCACACGCCCCGCATCGCTGCCATCCGCATGGCGGATGCCCGACAGCACGAAGCGCTGCATCAGCACCGCGCCCCCCGTCCCAAGGCCCCGCAGCTTGGTGCGCCCCGTCACCAGCTTGGCGCGGGCGAAGGCCCCCGCCAGCTCTCCCGCCAGCACATCGGCGATCGCCTTGCGCCCCTCGGCCCAGGCTCCGGTCAGCGTCAGCAGATCCGCATCCTCGGCGAACATCGCCGCCAGCGTGCCCACATCCCGGCTGCCCCAGGCCAGCGAGAAGGCGCGCGAGAACTGGTCGGGCGTGCCGAAGCTCATGGCCGTTCCCCAGTATCGGGCACGATCTTGCCGGGGTTGAGGATGCCCAAGGGATCCAGCGCCGCCTTGATCGCGCCCATCACCTCCCAGCCCGCGCCATGCTCATCCCGCATCAGATGGCGCTTGCCCATGCCCACGCCGTGCTCGCCGGTCATGGTGCCGCCCATCCGGTGCGCCCGCGCCGCCATCCGCGCCGCGATCCACTTGGCGCGGGTCAGCTCCTCGGGATCGTTGCGGTCCACCAGCAGGATCGCGTGGAAATTGCCGTCGCCGACATGGCCAAGGATCGGCCCGATCATCCCCTGCGCTGCGATGTCCTTGCGCGTCTCCTCCACTGCTTCCGCAAGGCGCGAGATCGGCACGCAGATATCCGTGACCACTCCCATGCTGCCCGGGCGCAGCGCCAGGCAGGCCGGATAGGCCCCGTGCCGCATCTTCCACAGGCGAGAGCGGTCCTCGGGCAGGTCGGCCCAGGCGAAATCCGCGCCCCCCAGCTCTGCCACGATCTCGCCGAAGCGCGTCGCCTGTTCGCGCACCCCGGCCTCGGTGCCGTGGAACTCCACCATCAGATGCGGCAGCTCCGGCAGGTCGGCCCCCGCATAGGCGTTGAAGGCCGCCGCTGTCGCCGCATCGACGAACTCGATCCGCGCAATCGGAATGCCCATCTGGATGGTGGAGATCACGGTATCCACCGCCGCCGCCAGGTCGGCAAAGGCGCAGACCGCTGCGCTGACCGCTTCGGGCTGCCCATGCAGCTTCAGCGTCAGCTCGGTCATCACCCCAAGTGTGCCTTCGGAGCCGACGAACAGCCCGGTCAGGTCATACCCGGCCGAGGATTTGCGAGCGCGGGTTCCGGTGCGGATCACCCGCCCATCGGCCAGCACCACTTCGGCCGCCAGCACATTGTCGCGCATCGTGCCATAGCGCACCGCCGTGGTGCCGCTGGCCCGGGTCGCGGCCATGCCGCCAAGGGTCGCATTGGCGCCGGGGTCGATGGGGAAGAACAGGCCCGTGTCGCGCAGGTGCGTGTTCAGCGCCTCTCGGGTGATCCCCGGTTGCACCACCACCAGCATGTCATCGGCCAGCACCTCCAGCACCGCCGCCATGCGCGTCATGTCGAGGCTGATCCCGCCCTGCGCCGCCAGTGCGTGCCCCTCCAGCGAGGTGCCCGCGCCCCAAGGCGTGATCGGCACTCCGTTTGCCGCACAGATCCGCACGATCTCGGCCACCTCGGCCGTGGTTTCGGGGAAGGCCACCGCATCGGGCAGCATCTGCGGGAAATAGCTCTCATTGGCGCCGTGCTGTTCGCGCATGGCCGAGGTCAGGCTCAGCCGGTCCCCCAGCAGCAGTTTCAACGGGTCCAGCGCGTCATTCAGGGTCATGGCATCCTCGGCTTCCGGGAGGCGACATTAGGGCCGCGGCGGGGCCGGGAAAAGCCCCCGCTGGTGCGGCGGAGGGGGTCTCGGCGTGAAACTGCCCTGCGCTCATCTTTGGCTCTCGCGGGCCACGGTTGCCGTGCAGAATTTCGGCCGTCGACGAAATTCTGCTGTGCCCGCCCCCCCAGGGCGGGCACATTCGTGCCCACCCGGGCGGTCCCAGCAGAATTTGGCACCCTCCGGACCAAGCTTCACCCCCCTTGCCCTGCGGCTTCCGCCTCCGGGCAACCGTCGCGGTCGGCTTGCCACTGGCAAGCCGCCTGATCGCGCCGGAAACAGGCGGGTCTCGCCTTAAACCCGCTCCACCGTCACCCGGCCGGTGTCGAAGGCGACATGACCGGCGATGCGCTCCGCCTCGGCCAGCGGCGCAGGATAGCTCCAGCCGGCATCGGGCAACTCGCCGCTGTTCAGCGCGATGGTGAAATACTCCGCCTCGCCCTTGCGCGGGCAGCTGCTGCGGCGGGCAGAGCCATCCAGAAACGCCATCGCCAGATCGTCCCGCGGGAAATAGATCACCGGCGGCAGCGTGCCCTCGGTCAGCTCCAGCGCGGCGTCGCTCTCGCCAAGGACGGCACCCCCGGCGCGCACGACGAGTGTGCCCGGCAGCTTGCGGATATAGATCTGGCTGTTCATCGTCGGTCCCCCAGTGACTTGCCCCAGCGGACAGTATCGTAGCGCCTTTGTAACAGGCTTGCGTCAGATCGGCGCGGTTGCGGCCTTCAGCCACGCGCGGGCCGCGTCCGTCACCCGCGGCGCGATCCGCTCCGCCACCTCGGCGTGATAGGCGTTCAGCCACTTCCGCTCGCCCGGTGCCAGCATCTCTGCGACGATCAGCCGCCGGTCGATCGGCACCCAGGTCAGCGTGCGGAAGGCCAGCATCGCGCGGTCATCGGCGCCGGGCAGGGAAGCGGCCTGTTGCACCACCACCAGATTCTCGATGCGGATGCCGAAGGCGCCCTCGCGGTAATAGCCCGGCTCGTTCGACAGGATCATCCCCGGCTCCAGCGGCACCTCGGACAGGCGGCTGAGCCGCGCCGGACCCTCATGCACCGAGAGGTACGCGCCGACGCCATGCCCGGTGCCGTGGTCATAATCCATCCCCGCCAGCCATTGCGGATAACGCGCCACCGCCTCCAGATCGCGCCCGGCGCGGCCCACCGGCCAGCGCAGGCGGCTGATGGCTATCATGCCTTGCAGCACGCGGGTGAAGCACTCGCGCTCCAGCGCGCCGACCTCGCCTACCGCGACGGTGCGGGTGATGTCGGTGGTGCCATCCACGTACTGCCCGCCGGAATCGACCAGCAGCAGCTCGCCCGGCCGCACCGGGCGGTCGGTGCCGGTGGTCACGCGGTAATGCACGATGGCCCCGTTCGGCCCGGCACCGCAGATCGTGTCAAAGCTGATGTCGCGCAGGGCATTGGTGGCGCGGCGAAAGCCTTCCAGCGCGGTAACAACCGCAATCTCGGTGAGTTGACCCTTCGGCGCCTCGGCATCCAGCCAAGCCAGGAACTCCACCATCGCCGCCCCGTCGCGCAGATGCGCCTCGGAGGTCGCGGCGATCTCGGCGGCATTCTTGCGGGCCTTGGGCAGCAGGCAGGGGTCATCGGCATGGGCAACGGGGATGCCGTCGCCTTGCAGCCGCCCGGCCTCTTGCAACTCATGCACCACCCAGACCGGCACGCTTGCCGGGTCGATCCGCACCGGCCCCGTCAGCCCCTGCAGCGCGGCGCGCAGGGCATCCGGGCGGTGGCAGCGGACGGTGGCGGGAAGGGGGATGCCGTCCAGCTTGGCGGGGTCGATGAAAAGGTCGAGCTTGCCACGTGAAGACAGGATCGCAAAGGCTTGAACCACCGGGTTTTTCGGCACGTCCGACCCACGGATGTTCAGCAGCCATGAGATGGAGTCGGGCGCTGTCAGCACCGCCGCCTCTTGCCCGGCGTCGCGCAGGATCGCGGCAATCCGCGCCAGCTTGTCCTCGGCGCTTTCGCCAGCAAATTCCAGCGGTTGCAAGGCGATCTTACCGCAAGCCGGGGCGGGCTGATCCAGCCAAACAGCATCCACCGCATTCGCCACCGGCACCAGCCGGATCGCGGTTCCTTTAAGTCCGGCCTCCAACTCCTTGATTTCCTTTGGAGTATGCAGCCACGGATCGAAGCCGATGGTGGCATCCGCCGACAGCTTCTGGCGCAGCCAGTCAGCGGCCCGCGTCTCTGGCCAGTTCACCGGCGTGAAGGCCGCCAGATCCACCTGCGCCTTCACCTGAACGCGGTAGCGCCCGTCGATGAACACGCCCGCCACCTCCGGCAGCACGATGCAGAACCCAGCCGAGCCGGTGAAGCCGGTCAGCCATGACAGCCGCTCATCATGCGGGCTGACATACTCGCCCTGCCAGGCATCGGCGCGGGGCACGAGGAAGCCGTCCAGCCCCTTGGCCGCCAGATGGGCGCGCAGGGCGGCAAGGCGCGGCGGGCCGTCCTCGGGGCGGGTGGGGGCGTCGAAGCTCTGGAACATCTACCGCCCGCCTGCATAGCGCTTGATGCCCATCACCCTTGCCCGGGCGCGCGGGTCGCTGTCGAAGAGACCTGCGAGCTGTTCGGTCATCGCGCCGGCCAGCTGTTCCACATCGGTGATGGTCACGGCGCGCTGGTAGTAGCGGGTGACGTCATGGCCGATGCCGATGGCGATCAACTCCACCGCCCGGCGCTTTTCGACCATGGCGATCACGTCGCGCAGGTGTTTTTCCAGATAATTCGCGGGGTTGACCGAGAGCGTCGAGTCATCGACCGGCGCGCCATCGGAAATCACCATCAGGATCTTGCGCACTTCGGGGCGGCCGATCATCCGGCGGTGCGCCCATTCCAGTGCCTCGCCGTCGATGTTTTCCTTGAGCAGCCCCTCTTTCATCATCAGCCCGAGATTGGGCCGCGTCCGCCGCCAGGGCGCGTCGGCGGATTTGTAGATGATGTGGCGCAGGTCGTTGAGGCGGCCGGGCTGCTGCGGGCGGCCATTGGCCAGCCAGCGCTCGCGGCTTTGGCCGCCCTTCCAGGCGCGGGTGGTGAAGCCCAGGATTTCCACCTTCACCTGGCAGCGCTCCAGCGTCCGCGCCAGCACATCGGCGCAGATCGCGGCGATGGAGATCGGGCGGCCGCGCATCGAGCCGGAGTTGTCGAGCAGCAGGGTCACGACGGTATCGCGGAACTCGGTGTCCTTCTCGATCTTGAAGGACAGCGGCGTAGTGGGGTTCGCCACGACGCGCGCAAGGCGGCCGGCGTCGAGCACGCCTTCCTCCAGATCGAACTCCCAGCTGCGGTTCTGCTGGGCCTGAAGGCGGCGTTGCAGCTTGTTGGCAAGGCGGCTGACGGCGCCCTTCAAGGGCTCCAGCTGCTGGTCGAGATAGGCGCGCAGCCGTTCCAGCTCTGCCGGTTCGGCAAGGTCTTCGGCGCGGATTTCCTCATCGAAATCCGTTGCATAGACGGTGTAGTTCGGGTCCGCCGCCGAGTAGGGGGCAGGGGGCGGCGGCTCCATCGGGGCGTCGCCATCAGGCATCTCTGCCTCGTCGCCATCCTCCATGTCGGCCATGTCATCCATGCTGACCTGGGCCTGGCTGGCGTCTTGCTGCTGTTCCTGGCTGCGCTCGGGCGAGGCGTCGCTGTCTTCGGGGTCTTGCTCATCCGATTGCTGGCTGTCGCCAGTGTCGGGGTCCTGGTCTTCGCCGGGCTGGTCGGCGTCCTCGTCCTGGTCGGCGTCGGGGTCATCGCCAAGCTGGTCGCCATAGCCGAGGTCGGAGATGACCTGACGCGCCAGCCGCGCGAAGGCGGCCTGATCCGACAGGCTGCCGTTCAGACCGTCCAGCGTGCCGGCGGCCTGCTGTTCGATGAAGGGGCGCCAGAGCTCCATGACATTGGCGGCCGAGGCGGGCAGGTCGCGGCCCGTTGCAAGGTGCCGCACGAGGTAGCCGGCGGCCTGCGCCAGCGGCGCATCGGCGGCGGCGCGGATCTGGCCATAGCCCTTGCGATCCGCCTCATGTGCGATTTTTGCGTCGATATTTCCGAGGGTTCCGGGCATATCGCGGGCGCCGACAGCCTCGCAGCGGGCATTCTCCATCGCCTCATAAAGGTCGCGCGCCATCTGGCCTTGCGGGGCATAGCGGGCGGCGACGCCATCGTCATGGTGGCGGCGGCGCAGCGCGAAGGCGTCCGCGGTGCCGCGGGCCAGCAGCACCTCGTCTTGCGTCATCCGGCGGCTGACCTGCGGCAGGCGAATGGTTTCCGCGGTCATGCCCGGAGGATCGACCGAGAAGCTGACGGCGATATCGCGGTCGTCGGCCATCGTCCGGGTTGCCTCGGCGAGGGCCTTCTTGAACGGGTCTGCCGGGTTGTCCGAAGGTTTCATTTCGGCGCCTCCAGCGCATATGGAAAGCGTATGGAACCTGTATGGTTTCCATACATACGTTTGCCCTTAGCGGATGCTCTGGCTTGCCGCCGATTCCGGCAGTTCCTCGGCAAAGCAGCGCTGGTAGAATTCGGCCACGGTCTGCCGCTCCAGCTCGTCACATTTGTTCAGGAAGGTCAGCCGGAAGGCATAGCCCGTATTGCGGAAGATCTGTGTGTTCTGCGCCCAGGTGATGACGGTGCGCGGCGACATGACGGTGGAGAGGTCGCCGTTCATGAAGGCGGTGCGGGTCAGGTCGGCGACGGTGACCATCTGGCTGATCTCGCGCCGGCCCTTCTCGGTGTTGTAGGTCGGGTTCTTCGCGAGGACGATGGCCGCCTCGGCGTCGTGCGACAGGTAGTTGAGCGTGGAGACAAGGCTCCAGCGGTCCATCTGGCCCTGGTTGATCTGCTGGGTGCCGTGGTAGAGCCCGGTGGTATCGCCAAGGCCGACGGTGTTGGCGGTGGCAAACAGGCGGAAGGACGGGTGCGGGGTGATGATCTCGTTCTGGTCGAGCAGCGTCAGCTTGCCATCGGCCTCCAGCACGCGCTGGATCACGAACATCACGTCGGCGCGGCCGGCATCGTATTCGTCGAAGACGATGGCGGTGGGGTTGCGCAGGGCCCAGGGCAGGATGCCTTCGTGGAACACCGTCACCTGCTTGCCATCGACCAGCTTGATCGCGTCCTTGCCGATGAGGTCGATCCGGGAGACGTGGCTGTCGAGGTTCACGCGCACGCAGGGCCAGTTCAGCCGCGCCGCCACCTGCTCGATATGGCTGGATTTCCCGGTGCCGTGATAGCCTTGGATCATCACCCGGCGGTTATAGGCAAAGCCGGCCAGAATCGCGAGCGTGGTGTCGGGGTCGAACTTGTAGGTGCTGTCGATATCCGGCACCCGCTCCGAGCGCTCGGGGAAGCCGCGCACCTTCATGTCGGTGTCGATCCCGAAGACCTCGCGGACCGAGATGTCTTCGGTGGGTTTCGCGTTCTTGTCCAGCATTCCGTCCGCCATCATTGCCCCTTGCGCCAGCTGGCGCTTTTGTCAGTTGCGCCGGGTGGCGCTGTCTTGCCCGCGCGCACGCGGCCCTCGAACGCCCCGGGGGCGCGGTGATCCCCGGATTGATGGAACATATCGGCGGGGGGTGCAAGGGCGAGGGCTGCGCTGCAGCGGCGGTGAATGGCCGGGGCAGGGTGCCGCCCCGGGGAGGTGGGTCAGTCACGGAAGTTGCGGCTGTCCTTGATCTGGTCCCAGGCCCAGACGACCTCTTGCAGGCGGTCCTCGTCGCTGCGGTCGCCGCCATTCATGTCGGGATGCAGATCCTTGACGAGGCTTTTGTACTGCTTGCGGATCTCGGGCTTGGTCCAGGTGTCGCGGGCATCGAGGATCTCGATGGCCTTGCGTTCTGTCGGGGGCAGCTTGCGCGTGGCGCCCGATCCGCCGCCGCGGCCCGGGTTCTGCGTGGCGTTGGTGCCGAGGATCTCCAGCGGGTCATCGACGCCGAGGCGCTGCCAGGCGCGGTCTTCCTCGCGGCGCTGACCGAAGGGTTTGGTCTCGCGCCCCCAGAGCCGGTCCTTCTCGAGGAATTTCTGGAACTCCTCGTCGGTGGTGCCCTGGAAGAAGTTCCACTTCAGGTTGTACTCGCGCACATGGTCGCGGCAGAACCAGAAGAACTCGTCCAGATGGTCGGGGGACTTCGGCGCACGGTACTGGCCCTGCTCCTGGCAGCCCGGATGGTCGCAGGCGCGGGTCGACGACTCGAAGGCCCCCGACATGCCGCGCTTGCCTTTGGTGCGGCGCTTCTTGTCCGAGGACACGCGCAGATCGAAGTTGAAGGGGTCGTTCTTGGTCATGGGTACCCTGCGGTGCTGCCTTTCCGACTCGGGAGGGCAAGTTTAGGGTTTTTCACGCCGCTTTGAAGGGGCAGTGACGGTGCGGGTGCAAAATAGCGAGAAGGCGGGGCAGTTATGACGATATCGGAGGAGATACGCCAGAGGTTAGAAGCGGGTTTGCACCGGAGACGCTAGAGGTGGCGGATGAGAGCGAGAGCCACCGCGGCCATGCGGGCTGGCGCGAGGGCGGGGAGACGCATTTCCGGGTACGGATTCGCGCAAGCGAGCTGGGGCCGATGTCGCGGCTGGCGCGGCACCGGGCGGTGCATGCGGCGCTGGGGCCGGAGCTGATGGCGCGCCTGCATGCGCTGGCGGTGGATGCGGCTGGCTAGTCCGCGGGGCCGAGGCGCGGGGCCTTGCCGGGTTCGGGCGCGGGGCTGACCTTGGGCGCGTCCCCCAGCGGAGCGGTGGCGCGCAGGGTCGGGGCCGGCTCTTCGTCATCGGCTTCGCTGGCCGGGTCCGCGGGGGTGCGCGTCGGCTGGCCAAAGCTGGTGAGGCCGGGGGCGGCGACCAGCGGGCGCTGCGGCGCGGGCGGCTGCGCGGCTGCGGGCGGCGCGGCCAGCGCGCGTGGCATTTCCACCGCGGCGACGGCGGCGGGGATGCGGCGGAAGGTCAGCAGGTTCTGATAGGTGGTGGTGCGGCTGGTCAGGCCCGACCGTTCCTCGCAGGGCAGGGTATCGGCGCGCAGGTATTCCCAGCCGTCGCGGCCCATCTCGTTCATCAGTTCGGTCATCGCATGGGCAAACCGCTCACCCGTGGTCTTCAGCCCGCGGACCTTTTCGCCGCGGCCGGGTGCCGGGATGACCTTGTACTCGTATCGCTGCATGACGTCTTCGTCTCCCTTGCCCCGAAGGTAGCGGCATCGGTTGCCTATGGGCCACAGCCACGCCGATTGCGCAAGATCAAGGCGCGGGCGGCTCGGCGGTTTCATGCTTCCTAACGGGCGGTAGCGGAGCAAGGCCATGAACATCCTCGTGATCCAGGGGCATCCGGACAGCGGCGCCCCGCATTTTTGCCACGCGCTGGCGGAGGCCTATGCCGGCGCGGCGGAGGCGGCGGGGCATGGCGTGCGGCGCATCGACGTGGGGGCGGAGGCGGTGACGCTGCTGCACTCGCGCGCCGAATGGAGGGAGCCGGCGCCGGGATGGGCGGCCGAGGGGCAGGCGGCGATCCTCTGGGCCGACCATCTGGTGCTGGTCTTCCCGCTGTGGCTGGGCGGGATGCCGGCGCGGCTGAAGGCGTGGCTGGAGCATGTGTTCCGCGAGGACTTTGCCTTCCGGCGCGGGGCGAAGGGGTGGGAGCGGCATCTGCGCGGCAAATCGGCAAGGGTGGTGGTGACGATGGGGATGCCGGCGCCGGTCTACGCGCTGTGGTACGGCGCGCATGGCACGGCGCAGCTGTCGCGGTCGATCCTGGGGTTCTCGGGCATAAGGCCGGTGCGGGAAACACGGGTGGGGATGGTCGAGGGGATGACTGCGGCAGCGCGGGAGGCCTGGCTGGGGCGGATGCGCGGGCTGGGGGCGAAGGCGGGGTAAGCCAAGCGCGCGATTGCCGAGCGGATGCCCGCGGGTTAACACTTTGGTGACCACGGGGCGGGCAAGCTTCGGGCAGGAGTGGGCAGGGGCAGACGGCATGGCGAACCATCTTTACTATGGCGACAATCTGGCCGTGCTGCGGGACAGCATCCGCGATGAGAGCGTCGATCTGATCTATCTCGACCCGCCGTTCAATTCCAACGCCAGCTACAACGTGCTGTTCAAGGGCGGCGACGGCGCGCAATCGGCGGCGCAGATCGAGGCGTTTGACGATACCTGGCATTGGAACGACAGCGCCGAGGAGGCGTTCGGCGAGGTGATGCGGGGCGGCAATGCGGCGGCCAGCACCATGCTGCGGGCGATGCGGTCGTTTCTGGGCGACAATGACATGATGGCCTATCTTGCCATGATGGCGGTGCGGCTGATCGAATTGCACCGGGTGCTGAAGCCGACCGGGAGCCTCTATCTGCACTGCGACCCAACGGCGAGCCACTATCTGAAGGTGCTTCTGGATGCGGTGTTTGGGGCGAAGTTTTTCCGCAATGAAATTGTTTGGAAGCGGACGTTTTCGCACGGTGACCCCAAGGGAAAATTTGGCGACATTACGGACAAGATTTTCTTCTACACGAAGACGAACAAGTATCTGTTTCACCCGCAATTTTCCGTCGTTTCTGCGGAGAAGGCCGAAAAGATATACCGCAGTAAGGATGCTGATGGGCGTCGATGGCAATCAGTTACGCTCAGAAGCCCAAGCCCGCGTCCAAATTTGCACTATCCTTACACCGCGTCGAATGGAGTTACGTATCAGCCGCACCCAAACGGCTGGTCGTGCAACTTGGAGAGAATGCAAACCTACGATGCTGAAGGGCGCCTTCATTTTCCTTTGAACCCGTCGGGAGCGATGCGGTTGAAAATGTATGCAGACGAAAGCGCCGGACACCGTGTGCAAAACCTGTGGGAGGACATACCGCCAATTGGCGCTCAAGCCCAAGAACGCCTCGGCTACCCCACCCAAAAACCCGTCGCGCTGCTGGAGCGCATTCTCAACGCCTCGTCCAATCCCGGCGATGTGGTGCTCGATCCGTTCTGCGGTTGCGGCACCACGGTTCATGCGGCGCAGAAGCTGGGGCGGCAATGGATCGGCATCGACGTGACCCACCTTGCCATCGGGCTGATCGAGAAGCGGCTGCGCGATGCCTTTCCGGGCGTGGAGTTCACCACCCACGGCGTGCCGCAGGATATTGGCGGCGCGCGCGAGCTGGCGGCGCGGGGCAAGTATCACGAGTTTGAAAAATGGGCGCTGTCGCTGATTGCGGCGCAGCCCGGCAACCTGTCGAAGAAGGGCGCCGACAAGGGCATCGACGGCAACCTGTGGTTCGGCGCGAAATCCGAGGGTCGCGCCATCGTCAGCGTCAAGGCCGGCGGCAATGTCGGCGTGGGCATGGTGCGCGACCTGCGCGGCGTGATCGAGCGCGAGGGGGCGGGGGTCGGCATCTTGCTGACGCTGACCGAGCCGACGCGCCCGATGCTGACCGAGGCGGCGGGGGCCGGGCAGTATGAGCTGCCGGGCTTTGCCCCGGTGCCGCGGCTGCAGATCGTGACGGTGGAGGAGGCGATGCGCCTGCGCGACCGCGCCCTGCGCCTGCCCGCGCGGCGCGACGATGCCTTCAAGCGCGCAGTGGTGGAGAAGGACCCCGGCGCGCAGGGGCGGCTGGATCTGTAGGCGGCCGGGGCGTTACAGCCCCAGCTTCCGTGCCACCATCTCGTTCACCACGGCCGGGTTGGCCTTGCCGCCGGTGGCTTTCAGCACCTGTCCGGTGAACCAGCCGGCGAGCTTGGCATTGGCGCGGGCCTTTTCCACCTGCGCCGGGTTGGCGGCGATGATCTCGTCCACCGCCGCCTCGATGGCGCCGGTGTCGGTGACCTGCTTCATGCCGCGGGCGGCGGCGATATCGGCGGGGTCACCGCCCTCGGTCCACAGGATCTCGAACAGGTCCTTGGCCATCTTGCCGGAAATCTCGCCCGAGCCGATCAGGTCCAGCACGCCGCCAAGCTGCGCGGCGGAGAGCGGGCTTTCGGCGATGCCGAGGCTTTCCTTGTTCAGGCGGCCGAACAGCTCGTTGATGACCCAGTTGGCGGCGGTCTTGCCGTCGCGGCCCATCGCCACCGCCTCGAAGAAGACGGCGTTTTCCTTTTCGGCGGTCAGCACCGAGGCGTCATAGTCGGTCAGCCCGAAATCGCCCATGTAGCGGGCTTTGCGGGCGTCGGGCAGCTCGGGCATGGTGGCGGCGATGTCATCGACCCAAGCCTGCTCGATCTCCAGCGGCAGCAGGTCGGGGTCGGGGAAGTAGCGGTAGTCATGCGCCTCTTCCTTGGACCGCATCGAGCGGGTCTCGCCCTTGTCGGGATCGTAGAGCCGGGTTTCCTGAACAATCGACCCGCCATCCTCCAGAATCGCGATCTGGCGGCGGGCCTCATAGTCGATGGCGGCCTGGATGAAGCGCAGCGAGTTCATGTTCTTGATCTCGCAGCGGGTGCCCAGATGGCTGAAATCCTGGGTTTCCTGATAGCGCTCATACGCGCCCGGCTTGCAGACCGAGACGTTCACATCGGCGCGCAGGTTGCCGTTCTGCATGTTGCCATCGCAGGTGCCAAGGTAGCGCAGGATCTGGCGCAGCTTGGCGACATAGGCGGCGGCCTCTTCGGGGCCGCGGATGTCGGGGCGGCTGACGATCTCCATCAGCGCGACGCCGGTGCGGTTCAGGTCCACGAAGGACATGTTGGGGTCCATGTCGTGGATCGACTTGCCGGCATCCTGCTCGAGGTGGATGCGCTCGATGCGCACGCGGCGCGCGACGCCCGGGCCCATGTCGACGATGACTTCGCCCTCACCCACGATGGGATGGTAGAGCTGGCTGATCTGGTAGCCCTGCGGCAGGTCGGGGTAGAAGTAGTTCTTGCGGTCGAAGGCAGAGCGCAGGTTGATCTGCGCCTTCAGCCCCAGCCCGGTGCGCACGGCCTGCGCGACGCAAAATTCGTTCACCACCGGCAGCATCCCCGGCATCGCCGCATCGACGAAGGCGACATTGGCATTGGGCTCGGCCCCGAAGGTGGTGGAGGCGCCGGAGAACAGCTTGGCGTTGGAGGCGACCTGGGCATGGACCTCGAGCCCGATCACCAGTTCCCACTCGGCCTTGGCGCCGGAGATCACCTTGGGCTGCGGGGCGGTGAAGGTCAGGTCGAGCATGGGGAATGCCTTATGTTTGCGGATCGCGCCTTCATACGGCGCGGGGGCGGGCCGGGCAAGGGTGGAGGGGAAGGGGGTGTTTGGGCGCTGCCCGGCGGCGCTGAAGCGCCTTGTTCCGGGCAAGGGAAGAAGGGGGGCAGTCCTCCCGGACAACAGGTTCCGAAACCGTTAACGCAATCTTGCGGATTCTGTCGGCTTTGCGCGGGTTTCCGCCGAGGAAGCGAGGATTCGCCTAGGCGGTTTTCCGCGAATTGTCAGCTCGGGGCCTTTGCGGGCAAAAGGGCCGCTGCCGGATGCATGGGTCCGGTGCCACAGTCCGGGTCCGATGACACCTTTCCGCCTTCCCCGTTCGTTTGCACTCTGTGCGTTTGTCTTCCTCGCTGCCTGCGTGCAGCCGGTCGAGGCCCCGGCCACTGCGCCGGTCACCCGCTGGGACCACCGTCCCGAGGCGCTGAGCTGGACCGAGGCGACGCTGACCGCGCTGGAAACCGACGGGGCCGTGCTGGCCACCACCGTTCCCACCGATATCGCCACCTTCTGCCCCGGCTATGCGACGGCCTCGCTGGAAGAGCGTGAGGCGTTCTGGGTCGGGATGCTGTCGGCGCTGGCCAAGCATGAAAGCACCTGGAACCCCAAGGCGAGTGGCGGCGGCGGGCAATGGCTGGGGCTGATGCAGATCGCGCCGGGCACGGCGCGGGCCTATAACTGCGAGGCGACTTCGGCTTCGGCGCTGAAGGATGGCTCGGCCAACCTCGCCTGCGCGGTGAAGATCGCGGCGCGGCAGGTCGGCAAGGACCGGGCGATCCTGTCGAACGGGCGGGGCGGCTGGGCGGGGCTGGCGCGCGACTGGGCGCCGATGCGGTCTTCGGGCAAGGTTGCCGAGATGGCGAGCTGGACCAAGGCGCAGCCCTATTGCCGGGTGCCGAGCTCGCGTACCTGAGGCTTTCGGGACTTGAGGTAGACGGGCAGGCTTCGGCCTGCCCTTTTGCGTTCCGGGGCTTTGGGGGCCAGCGGCGGGGGCTTTTTGCGCCCCCGCACCCCCGCAGGATATTTGAGGCAAAGCTGGAAGGCGCGCGCGCCGGGGGATGACCCCGCCGCGTGGGTCAGCCGCGAATCACGGCCGGGCGGCGCTTGGGCAGCAGCTTGCGCGTGGCGTCGATCATCGAGATGCCGCGGCCATCGGGCTGGCCCAAAGCCAAGGTCTCTGCCTTCAGCATCGCGATGCCCTCGGCCGAGGTTTCCGGCAGACGCTCCGGCGGGATCGGGCGGCCCACGGTCACGCGATAGGGCTGGCGGCCCTTGTTCAGCGTTTCATGGAACAGGGTGATGTCGCGCAGGGTGGGGTGGATCAGGTCGAAGAGGTAGAACAGCGCCGAGTTGCGGGCGCGGATGTTCAGCGGGATCACCGGGATGTCGAACTTGCGTGCGATCATCGCGGCAGAGGGCATCCAGTCGCGCTCATAGAGCCGGAGGCCGCGGCGCTTGGCCAGACGGCCCGAGGGGAAGATCACCCCGAGGCGGCCCTGATCGAGCGCGGCGCGGGTCAGCGTCATCGTTTCGCGGGTCTTGGCGAGGGTACGCTTGTCCATGCGCCATTCGACCGGCAGGATCAGGCTGCTCATCTGCGGCAAGATCCGCAGGATATCGGAATTGGCATAGATGAAGAGGTCGGGGCGGATCGATTGCAGCACCGACCACAGGATGATGCCATCGGCTATGCCGGTCGGGTGGTTGGCCACCACCATCGCCGGGCCGTTGCGCGGGATATTGTCGAGCCCGGTGACCTGCACGTCCTGCGCGATGATCTGAGCCATGGTCGCCATGATGCGTTCCGTCGGCTCATGCTCCACCGCCGTGCCGATGGCGACGGTCTTGGGATAGCCAAGGAGGCGCGTCAGCAGATGCCGCGCGACGGTATGATGCGGACGCCCGGTGAAGAGCCACGGCGCGCGTTCCGCGATTAAGGGGTCGATCTTGTCCTGCATGGCACACTCCGAACACAGGCTGACAACAGGAATATGACAGCTTAGTTCCCTGCGCCAGTGGGCCGCGTTCCCGGCCGCGGGATCGGCGGAAGCCTGCCGTGGGCCGTGTCTTGCGCGGCGGCGGGCAGATGCAGCTGGCCGGCGAGCCTATGCAGTGCCAACGCGACAAGCGCAAGCGCGAAGGGCAGCAGCGGCCAGAGCCCGCCGCGCCACAGCGCCAGCGCCGCCAGCAACCCCGCCCACAGCGCCAGATACTGCCCGGGCCTTGGCCGCAGCGCAGGGTCGGGGCGGGTCATGGCGAGGTCGGGATGGTGGCTGCGCATGGCGGAAAGAGGCCGCCGAATTGTGGCGCGATTGTGGCGGGGGGCTTTGGAGATTGGCACGTGCGGAAACAGCGCATGACAGAAGATCTCACTGTTTCCATATCATGGACAATACTGCTCCGATCCTTGCCGATCCGGGTAATTCTGCGGCGGCCCGGCCGCCCCGGCCGCCGCGGACATCGCTGCGTTTCCGTCTGGTCAGGCGTCTCCGGCCTTGAGGATTCGCCCCACCATCTCCGCGGTATCGCGGCTGAGTCCCGGGCGCGCGGCGATGCTTTGCAGTGCCTCGCGCGCCTGTGCCCGGCGGTCCGCATCGTAGCGGGTCCAGGTCTCGAAGGCGGTGCTCATCCGCGCCGTGGTCTGCGGGTTCACCGCGTCGAGCTTGATCAGCCAGTCGGCCAGCAGCCGGTAGGCGGCGCCCGAGGGGTGGTGGAAACCGGCATGGTTTTCCGCCAGCGCGCCCATGACGGAGCGGAAGCGGTTGGGGTTCTTCCAGTCGAAATCTGGGTGCCGGGTCAGGGCGCCGGCGACTTCGGCCAGACGCTCTGGCGCGGCATGCAGCACCTGCACCATGAACCATTTGTCGATGACCAGCCGGTTGCCCTGCCAGCGCTGGTGGAAGGCGGCCAGTTCCGCCTCGCCGCGGCCCGCGTCGAGCAGGCAGGCCAGCGCGCCGAGGCTGTCGGTCATGTTGTCCGCTTCGGCATGGGCGCGGGTGGCGGCGTCGCCACCGTCCAGCCGCGTCAGCAGGCCGAGGCAGGCGAGGCGCAGCGCGCGGCGCCCGGCAGCCTCGGCGCCGGGGTTGAACGGGCCGGGGCTGGCGAGGCCTTGGATCATGCCGGGCAGCACCGGGGCGAGGCGCTGCGCCAGCGCCAGCTGCAGGCGCTTGCGGGCGGCGTGGATCGCCTCGGGGTCGGGCACTACACCAGCGGCGTGCAGCGTCTGCGCCATGTCATCCTCGGCCGGCATCCGCAGGCAGAGCGCCCGGAAGGCCGGGTCGAGCGTTTCATCGCGCACCACCGCCTCCAGCCCCGCTAGCAGGTCGGCGGCAGGCTCTGCGCCCTCCGCCACCATCCGCGCCAGCACGTCCTTGGCGAGCGCCCGGCCCGCCTCCCAGCGGTTCACCGGGTCGGTGTCATGCGCCAGCAGGAAGGCGCGCTCGCCGGGCGGGGCGGTGCGGTCCAGCACCACGGGGGCCGAGAAGCCGCGCAGGATCGAGGGGACGGGGCGGGCGGAGAGGCCCTCGAAGCGGAAGCTCTGTTCGGCTTCCGTCATCTCCAGCACGGTGGTCGGCAGCACCTCATCGCCATTGGGGTTGAGGAGGCCAAGCGCGATCGGGATCACCCGCGGCGGCTTGTCCGGCTGGCCGGGGGTAGGGGGCGTTTCCTGCCGGAAGGTCAGCGTGTAGGTGCCGTCGCGCCAGTCGTCCTGCACCGCCAGCCGCGGGGTGCCGGCATCGGTATACCAGCGCTTGAACTGCGTCAGGTCGCGGCCCGTCGCATCCTCGAACACCTTCAGCCAGTCCTCGATGGTGGCGGCGTCCCCGTCATGCCGGTCGAAATAGAGGTCGAGCGCGGCCTTGTAGCCCTCCTCCCCCACCAGCCGCTTGAGCATGCCGATCACCTCGGCGCCCTTTTCGTAGATGGTGGCGGTGTAGAAATTGTTGATCTCGACATAAGCATCGGGGCGCACGGGGTGCGCCAGCGGCCCCATATCCTCGCGGAACTGGCGGGCGCGGAGCGTCAGCACATCCTCGATCCGCTTCACCGGGGCGGATCGCATGTCGGACATGAACTGCTGGTCGCGGAAGACGGTCAGCCCTTCCTTGAGGCAGAGCTGGAACCAGTCGCGGCAGGTGATGCGGTTGCCGGTCCAGTTGTGGAAATACTCATGGGCGATGACCCGTTCGATGCGCTCGTAATCGGTGTCGGTCGCGGTGTCGGAGGTGGCCAGCACCAGCTTGGAGTTGAAGATGTTCAGCCCCTTGTTCTCCATCGCGCCCATGTTGAAGTCGTCGACGGCGACGATGTTGAAGACGTCGAGGTCATATTCGCGGCCATAGACCTGCTCGTCCCATTCCATCGAGCGTTGCAGGGCATCCATGGCGAAGGCGCAGCGATCCTCGTCGCCGGGGCGGACCCAGATGTTGAGAGGGGTGGCGCGGCCCGAGCGGGTGGTGAAGCTGGCGAAATGCGCGACCAGATCGCCGGCGACGAGGGCGAAGAGGTAGGCGGGCTTGGGCCAGGGATCGACCCATTCCGCCCAGCCGGGGCCGGAGGCGGCGGGATTGCCGTTGGACAGCAGCACCGGCATGTCCGATTCGATGCGCACGCGGAACGGGGCCATCACGTCGGGGCGGTCGGGGTAGAAGGTGATCTTGCGGAAGCCCTCGGCCTCGCATTGCGTGCAGTAGATGCCGCCGGACATGTAGAGGCCTTCGAGCGCGGTGTTGCCTTCGGGGGCGATCTCGACCTCGGCCTCCAGCGTGAAGGGTGTGGCGGGGAGGAGGGCGGCGGGGATGGTGATGCCCTCGGCGTCGCGGGCGACGTCCGTCAGTGGCGCGCCATCGAGGGTGAGAGAGATGAGGGTCAGGTTCTCGCCGTGCAGGTACAGGGGCTGGCCGGGGACAGTGGGCACAAGGCTCAGGCGCGAGAGGACGCGGGTGCGGGTGGGATGCAGGCGGAAGGTCAGCGCCACCTGCTCGACGGTGAAGGGGAAGGGGGCGTAGTCGGCGAGGAGGGTGGGCTGGGGGGCGGTATCGGTCACGGGATGCGTCCTTCTGGGGGAAGCCGGGGATCGGGGGAGCCTAGGGTGCGGGGCGGTGGGGTTCAACCTTGAGTGGGGGCTTGGGGTGATGGCCCAGATGCCTTGGCTGGCATTGCTGCGGTTTCTTCGGGCGGGAACAGGCGAGGCACTGCCTCGCCCCGCCCGTGCGCGACCTGTCCACCAGCGGCATCGGCCACACAAAACCGAATGAGGACAGCGCCCGACCTGGCGGGCGAGAAGCGCCCGCCGGGGGCGGGGCGGGCGCTGGCCGGGCCCTTTGGGGGCCCGTCCGGTGCTGGTGGAGAAGGCGCGGCGTGGCGAAGGCGATGGCCTTCGCCAAGGATAGGGAGCGGGCCATCGGGCCGTCGCACACCCCAAACACCCGCCCACCAAATCATCACCCGCGGGCCAGAACAGGCCGACCGGGCGAAACTGCCGCCCGCTTTCTTGCGCCGCTGCGGCCGCTCGCCTATTGCTGGGTCGGCCCGTGCGCGGGCAATTGCGAGGGAGAGACGCATGAGCGAACGCGTGGACCGCCACGGCCTGCAGGTCGATACGGTGCTGGCCGATTTCATCGAAACCTCGGCGTTGCCGGGCACCGGGGTGGAGCCGGGCGCTTTCTGGGCCGGGCTCTCGGCGCTGATCCACGACCTTGGCCCCAAGAACCGCACCTTGCTGGCGCGGCGCGAGGAGCTGCAAAAGCAGATTGACGCCTGGCATACCGCCCGGCGCGGGCAGGTGCATGACGCCGAGGCCTACACCGCCTTCCTGCGCGAGATCGGGTATCTGCTGCCCGAGGGGCCCGATTTCACGCTTGCCACCGAAAACACCGATCCCGAGATCGCCACGCTGGCCGGCCCGCAGCTGGTGGTGCCGATCACCAATGCCCGCTACGCGCTGAACGCGGCGAATGCCCGCTGGGGCTCGCTCTACGATGCGCTCTACGGCACCGACGCGCTTGGCGATGCGCCTGAAGGCAAGGGCTATGACGAGGCTCGGGGCGCGCGGGTGATCGGCTGGGCAAAGGACTTCCTCGATCAGGCGGTGCCGCTGGACGGCGCCTCCTGGACCGCGGCGCAGGCGCTGACGGTTGCGGAGGGCGCGCTGCGGGTGCGGACCGAGGCGGGCGAGATCACTCTCACCGACCTGTCGCAATTCGCTGGCCATGCTGGCGAGGCGAGCGCCCCCGAGCAGATCCTGCTCAAGCACAATGGCCTGCATATCGAGATCCTGATCGACCCCGCCAGCCAGATCGGCGCCACCGACCCGGCCGGTATCTCCGATGTCTGGCTCGAATCCGCCCTCTCCTCGATCATGGATTGCGAGGATTCGGTGGCCTGCGTCGATGCAGAGGACAAGGTGCTGGCCTATTCCAACTGGCTGGGCCTGATGCGCGGCGATCTGGCCGAGACCTTCACGAAGGGCGGCGAGACGCTGACGCGCCGCCTGAACCCGGATTTCGACTACATCGCCCCGGACGGCTCGACCCTCACCCTAAAATGCCGCGCGCTGATGCTGGTGCGCAATGTCGGCCACCTGATGACCACGCCCGCCATCCATGACCGCGAGGGCAATGAGGCTGGCGAGGGGCTGATGGATGCGATGGTCACCACGCTGATCGCGATGCACGATCTGCAGAAGACCGGGGGCCCGCGCAACTCGGCTCGCGGTTCGGTCTATGTGGTGAAACCCAAGATGCATGGGCCCGAGGAAGTGGCCTTTGCCGATGAGATATTCACCCGCGTGGAACAGGTGCTCGGCCTGCCCGCCAACACCGTCAAGCTGGGGATCATGGATGAGGAGCGGCGCACCAGCGTCAACCTCAAGGAATGTATCCGCGCGGCGATGCACCGGGTGGCCTTCATCAACACCGGCTTCCTCGACCGGACCGGGGATGAGATCCACACCGCGATGGAAGCGGGGCCGATGCTGCGCAAGGGCGAGATGAAGGCGCAGCCGTGGATTTCGGCCTATGAGGACCGGAACGTGGATATCGGGCTGGCCTGCGGGCTGCAGGGGAAGGCGCAGATCGGCAAGGGCATGTGGGCGGCGCCCGACCTGATGGCGGCGATGCTGGACCAGAAGATCGCGCACCCGATGGCCGGGGCGAACTGCGCCTGGGTTCCCAGCCCGACGGCGGCAACCCTGCATGCGGTGCATTACCACAAGGTCGATGTCTTCGCCCGGCAGGCCGAGATTGCGGCGATGAACCGGCCCGCGCGGCTTGGCGATCTGCTGACGCTGCCGCTGGCGACGGGGCGCAACTACTCGGACGCGGAAATCCGCGACGAGGTCGAGAACAACTGCCAGGGCATCCTTGGCTATGTCGTCCGCTGGGTCGATCAGGGCATCGGCTGCTCCAAGGTGCCCGACATCCATGACGTGGGGCTGATGGAGGACCGCGCGACCTGCCGCATCTCGGCGCAGGCGCTGGCGAACTGGCTGGCGCATGGCGTGGTGTCGGAATCGCAGGTGATGGACGCGCTGCGCAAGATGGCGGCGGTGGTGGACCGGCAGAATGCCGGGGACGCGGCCTATGTGCCGATGGCGCCCGATTTCACCGGCTATGCCTTCCAGGCGGCCTGCGATCTGGTGTTTCTGGGGAATGTGCAGCCTTCGGGCTATACCGAGCCGGTGCTCCATGCCCGGCGCGCGAAGGTCAAGGGAGCTGCAAGATGAGCCTCACACTGGCTGCCGCGCGGCAGATCATCGAGGTGGCGATGGAAACCGGGCGTGGGCAGGGCTGGAAGCCGCTGTCCGTCGTGGTGCTGGATGCTGGCGGCCATGTGCTGTCCTTCGACCGGCCCGATGGGGCCAGCCCCGGACGGTTCGAGATCGCCCGGGCCAAGGCGTATGGCGCGGTAATGCTGGGCATGGGCGGATCCGCGCAGATGGCGCGGGCCGAGGCTCAGGCCTATTTCATGGCGGCGGTGAATGGAGTTTTCGACGGCAAGGTGCTGCCCGTGCCGGGCGGCGTGCTGGTGCGCGGGCCGGGCGGTGCGGTGATCGGCGCGGTGGGTGTGACCGGCGATACCTCGGACAATGACGCCGCCGCGGCCTCGGCCGGTATCCGCGCGGCGGGGTTTGTGGCCGAGGCATAGCGGCTGCGCTGCGGGCAGGTCCGGGGGCGCCCGATCTGCCCGTTTCCCGGGCATCTGCCCTGATGCGCGGCGCACTGTGCGCAAGGGGCCCTTTCGCGCCGGGACTTCTGCGCCTATCTTCCCCTCATGCGACAGACATGCAGGAAGGACGCCCCATGACGCGCCCGGTCGTCGGGATCATCGGCAATTCGGCATTGCTGAATGACAGTTACCCCGCCCATGCCGGCGGGGTGATGAACAGCCAGGCGGTTGCGCAGGTGGCCGATTGCATCCCGCTGCTGATCCCCGCCGATCCCCGCTATATGACGGTGCCCGAACTGCTGGAGGTCTGCGATGGCTTCCTGCTGACCGGCGGGCGCCCCAATGTCCACCCTTCGGAATATGGTGAAGAGGAGACGCCCGCCCACGGTGCCTTTGACCGTTCGCGCGATGCGATCACCCTGCCGCTGATCCGCGCCTGTGTGGAGCGGGGCCAGCCCTTCTTCGGCATCTGCCGCGGGTTCCAGGAGGTGAACGTGGCGCTTGGCGGCACGCTCTACCCCGAGATCCGCGATCTGCCGGGGCGGATGAACCATCGGATGCCGCCCGATGGCACGCTGGAGGAGAAGTTCGAGCTGCGCCACACCGTGCGGTTCAGCGACGACGGCCCCTTCACGCGGCTGTTCGGCGCGCCCGAGGTGATGACCAACTCGCTGCACGGGCAGGGGATCAAGACCCCCGGCAAAAGCGTGGTGGTCGACGGGGTGGCGCCGGACGGCACCGCCGAGGCGCTGTATGTGGACGGCGCGCCGGGCTTCACGCTGTCGGTGCAGTGGCATCCGGAGTGGAATGCGGCGAACGACCCGGTCTCGCGCCCACTGTTCTGCGCCTTTGGCGAGGCGGTGCGGGCCTGGCGCAAGGGGCTGGCGCAGCCGGTTGCAGGGGTGGCACGGCTGAGTGCGTGATCGAAAACTGCGGCGCGACGGTTCCCTTCCAGAATTTCGGCCGTCGACGAAATTCTGATGTGCCCGCCCCCCCTTGGCGGGCACATACGTGCCCACCGGGGCGGTCACCTCAGAATTTGGCACCCTTCGGACCAAGCCCCACCCCCCCTTGCCCTGCGGCTTGCGCCTTCGGGCAACCGTCGCGGGTGACTTGCCACTGGCAAGTCCCCTGATCGCGCCGGAAACGGGCCCCGCACCCCCATCATCCTTTGGTGAGCCACCCCCACCACCCCGCGCCACCGCCTTGACCTTTCCCCCCCGCGCCGCCACGGTGCCGGCCGATCAAGGGAGCCCGTCATGGCCAGCCGCACCGCCCCGTTTGCACCGTTCGAATTCATGATCGCCTGGCGCTATCTGCGCGCCCGCCGTGCCGAGGGCGGGGTGTCGGTGATGACCTGGATCAGCCTGATCGGCATCACCCTCGCCGTTTTCGCGCTGATCGCCACGCTGTCGGTGCGCGCGGGCTTCCGGGCGGAGTTCGTCGATACCATCCTCGGCGCCAATGCCCATGTCACCGTCTACTCCGCGCCCGTCACCACCGAGACCGGGGCCACCATACGCACCATTGCCGACTACGAGGCGATGACGGCGCGGCTGGCCGAAGTGCCCGGCGTGACCAGCGCCGCGCCGCAGGTGCGCGGGCAGGCGATGGCGAGCGCCGGGGATCGGGCCGCTGCTGCCGATGTCTATGGCCTCAGCGCCGAAGACCTGGCCGCCATCCGCCGCGTCGCCGATCCTGAAACCTCGCAGGGCGACATTGCCCGGTTCGATGAGGGCATCGCCATCGGCTCGGTCATGGCGCAGGAGCTGGGGGTGGCCCTTGGCGACCGCATCCGCCTGATCCAGCCCAATGGCGCGCGCACCGCATTCGGCACCTCTGCCCGGGTGAATGCCTATGACGTCGTCTATATCTTCACGGCAGGCCGCTATGACATCGACCGCACCCGCATCTACATGCCCTTCGCCGAAGCGCAGAGCTATTTCAACCGCGAGGGCGTGGCGGATGAGATCGAGGTGATGGTCGAGGACCCCGAACAGGTGGACCGGCTGACCGTGCCCCTGCTGATGGCTGCGGGTCCGCAGGCCTATATCTGGACCTGGCGCGACAGTTCCGGCAGTTTCCTGCGCGCGCTGGATGTCGAGGACAACGTGATGTTCATCATCCTGTCGATCCTGGTGCTGATCGCGGCGATGAACATCACCTCGGGGCTGATCATGCTGGTCAAGAACAAGGGCCGCGACATCGGCATCCTGCGCACCATGGGGCTGACCGAAGGCTCGGTGCTGCGGGTGTTTTTCCTCTGCGGCACCTTCACCGGCGTGATCGGCACGGCGATGGGGGTGATCCTCGGCTGCCTCTTCGCGCTCTGGATCGACCCGATCTTCTCCTTCGTCAACTATGTCGCCGGGGGCGGGGTCTGGGACCCGTCGATCCGCGGCATCTACAACCTGCCGGCCAAGCTGCAACTCGCCGATGTGCTGAAGGCGGCGGGGCTGTCGCTGGCGCTGTCCTTCGTCGTCACGATCTTTCCCGCGCGCCGTGCCGCCCGGATGAACCCGGTGGAGGCCCTGCGCTATGAGTGAAACGGTGCTGGATCTGGTGGGGCTGGAGAAGGTCTACAACCGCGGCAAGCCGTCGGAAGTGGCGGTGCTGCGCGGCGTGGACCTGACGGTCGCGCGCGGCGAGGTGGTGGCGCTGGTCGCGCCCTCGGGCGCCGGGAAATCGACGCTGCTGCATATCGCGGGGCTGCTGGATACGCCGGATGCCGGCACCGTGGCGATCGAGGGCGAGGCGATGGCCGGCCTCGGCGACCGCCGCCGCACCGAGGTGCGCCGCCGCAAGGTCGGCTTCGTCTACCAGTTCCACCACCTGCTGCCCGAGTTCACCGCCGCCGAGAATATCGTGCTGCCGCAGCTGGCAAACGGCATTCCCCGCGCCGAGGCCGAGGCGCGGGCGCGTGACCTTCTGGACCGTGTCGGCATTCTGCCCCGCGCGGACCACCGCCCCGCGGCCCTGTCGGGCGGCGAGCAGCAGCGGGTGGCCTTCTGCCGCGCGCTGGCCAATGCGCCCTCGCTGCTGCTGGCGGATGAGCCGACCGGCAACCTCGACCCCGGCACCTCGGACCGGGTCTTCGGCGCGCTGATGGAGCTGGTGCGGGCCACCGGCCTTTCGGCGCTGATCGCCACGCACAACCTCGAGCTCGCGGCGCGGATGGACCGGGTGGTGCGGCTGGATGCGGGGCGTGTGGTTGTCTGACGCGGCTTCCACCCCGTCCTCGAACGGCACCGAAATGCACGAACCTTCCAGAATCCCCCGCTGATGGCCGACCTTGCCACAAGTGAGCGGTCCACCCAGCTTGCCGGCATCCTGCTGCGCGTTGCCGCCGCCGGACTGATGGTGGCGATGTCGGCCTGCGTGAAGATGGCCGCCGCGCAGGTAGAGCTGGGGCAGGTGATCTTCTGGCGCTCGGCCGTCTCGCTGCTGCCCATCGTCGTCTTCCTCGCGCTGCGGCACGACTTCCCCGGCGGTCTGCGCACCAGCCGGCCCCGGGCGCATCTCCTGCGCAGCGGGCTTGGCTTCGTCACGATGGTCTGCTCCTTCGTGTCGTTCAAATACCTGTCGCTGGCCAATGCCACGGCGCTGAGCTTCCTCGTGCCGCTGATCACCTTGCCACTGGCGGGCCTGATGCTGCGCGAGCGGATCACGCCGCGCATCCTGCTTTGCGTGGGGCTGGGGTTCGTGGGCGTTCTGGTGCTGCTCGGCCCCGACCTTTCGGCCCCCGGAGCGGACAGCGGCTTCCTTCTCGGCGTCGCGGGCGGGCTGGGATATGCGCTCTCGATGTCGGTCCTGCGCATCTTCATCAAGCGGATGACGGTGACCGAGACCTCCTCGGCCATCGCCTTCTACTTCGGCCTCACCTGCGCCGGGATCGCGCTGACCTCGCTGCCCTTCGGCTGGACGATGCCGGAGGCGGAGACATGGGCCTACCTGATCGGGGCTGGCCTGTTGGGAGGCGTCGGCCATATCGCCGCGACCGAAGCCATCGCCCGCGCGCCCGTGTCCCTGCTGGGGCCGTTCGAATACACGGCGCTGATCTGGGCGATGCTGCTCGACATCGCCTTGTTTGCTGCGTTTCCGCAGACACTGGCGGTGCTGGGGGGCGGGATCATCATCGTTGCGGCGATATTGGCGAGTGGGTCACGGGTGGCGAGATGAGGGATCTGGTTGGAGCGCACAGGCAGAGGGGAGTGCCCGTCCGCCGGGTGGGCGAGCAACGGCGGTTCTAGGCGCTTTATGGTACGGCCACCTCCACCGGCGTTCTAGGCGCAACGGTCAAGAAGCGCCCGCCCGAGGGGGCGGACGGGCGCTGAACGGCGGCGCTGAAGCGCCTTGATTCCGGGCAAGAAAGAAGGCCTAGGAGACGGGGTCCGAGCCCGCCTCCCCCCACCGCGCCACCTCTTCCGCCACCAGATGCTGCAGGTGCCACAGGTTCTTATCCCGCAGGCCGTATTCGTCCATCTTGGCGACGGTGCTGTAGAGGTATTCCGCCCCCGACCCGGCATGTCCGCAGGCATGGGCCAGCCGCCAGGCCACCGTCTCGGGCGCCAGGCCGGAGGTGACGATCGGCCCCTTCGGCCCGGCCCAGAAGGTCAGCGCCCGGACCTCGTCCCCGTCCGAGCGGGTCTTGATCCAGCGCGCCATATCGGCATGTTCGCGCGCCGGCATCTCGCGGCGCAGCAGAGCGTCCAGCCCCTCCGCCTCCTGCCCCGGCGCGATCTCCATCAGCAGGCCGGTGGTCGAGCCGCCCCGCTCCAGCGCCATCATCAGCCCCGGGATCTCGGGCGAGCCGCGCCAGCTGGTCAGCTCAAGGCAGAAGCTGCGATGCCAGCCATGCGCCACGGCGGGGCGGATCCGGCCCACGGCAAAGCCCGGGTTCCAGATCAGCGAGCCATAGGCGAAGACCCAGAGCGGGCCCTTGTGGCCCTGCAGGATCCCGTCCGCCATCCGGGCATAGTCGTCATCGGTCAGCAGGGTGAAGCTGGGATCCGGCCCGGGGTCCGGAACCTCGCGCCGGGTGCGCTGCACCTGCTCGGGCGTCAGCGTCATCGGCCGGGTGATCGGATGAAACACGCGCCGCGCGGGGGCGCGGAGCGGCTGGGAGGAGTCAGGCATGGGGCGTTCGCTGTGCTTTGGGGCAGGGGCGCGAGGCCGGTTCGCGGCGGCCTCGGGTCCAAGGTAAGAGCGCCCGGCGACAGGTCAACCCTGCTTACACATCCAGCTCTTCCACAAACCGCGCATTCTCCTGGATATACTGGAACCGCAGCTCCGGCTTCTTGCCCATAAGCCGCTCCACGAGGTCGCTCGTATCCCCCGGTTCGTCCTCGTCGATGCTGACGCGGATCAGCTTGCGGGTCAGCGGGTTCATCGTGGTGTCCTTCAGGTCCTTGGCGTCCATCTCGCCAAGGCCTTTGAAACGCTGCACGTCGATCTTGCCCTTGCCGCCGAGGCCCTTGGCCATCATCCGCTCTTTCTCGGCATCGTCCGAGACATAGATCCGCCGCGCGCCCTGGGTCAGGCGGTAGAGCGGCGGGCAGGCGAGGTAGAGGTGCCCCTTGTCGATCATCGGCCGCATCTGGGTGAAGAAGAAGGTCATCAGCAGGCTGGCGATATGGGCGCCGTCGACATCGGCATCGGTCATGATGATGATCTTGTCATAGCGCAGGTCATCGACGTTGAAGCGGGTGCCCATGGTCACGCCAAGCGCCTGGCAGAGGTCATTGATCTCCTGGTTGGCGCCCATCTTGGCGCTGGCGGCGCCGAGCACGTTGAGGATCTTGCCGCGCAGCGGCAGCAGCGCCTGCTTGGTGCGGTCGCGCGCCATCTTGGCGCTGCCGCCGGCGCTATCGCCCTCGACGATGAACAGCTCGGTCCCCGCGCGGTTGCTGGCCGAGCAATCGACCAGCTTGCCGGGCAGGCGCAGCTTCTTGGTGGCCGATTTGCGCTGCGTTTCCTTTTCCTGCCGGCGCCGCAGCCGTTCTTCTGCCCGCAGCACCAGGAAGTCGAGGATTGCCCCCGCCGCCTTGGTGTTCGCGGCCAGCCAGTTGTCGAAATGGTCGCGCACCGCGGCCTCGACCCATTTCGCAGCCTCCTCGGTCGCCAGCCGGTCCTTGGTCTGGCCGACGAATTGCGGCTCGCGGATGAAGACGGAGATGAGGGCGCAGCCGCCCGCCAGCATATCCTCGCGGGTGATGTCGGCGGCCTTGCGGTTCTTGACCAGCTCGCCATAGGCGCGGATGCCCTTGAGGATCGCGGACCAGAAGCCGGATTCATGGGTGCCGCCCTCGGGGGTGGGCACGGTGTTGCAATAGGATTGCAGGAAGCCATCCCGCGCGGGCGTCCAGTTGATCGCCCATTCCGCGCTGCCCGGCACGCCGAACTTGTCCTGGAACTGCACCTTCCCGGCAAAGGGCTTCTCGGCATAGGTGGTGCTGCCGGCGAGCTGGTCGCCGAGATAGTCGCCAAGCCCGCCGGGGAAGTGGAAGGTCGCCTCAAGCGGGGTCTCGCCGTCGTTGACGGCGCTTTTCCAGCGGATCTCGACGCCCGAGAACAGGTAAGCCTTCGAGCGCGCCATCTTCAGCAGCCGCGCCGGTTTCATCTGCAAGGACCCGAAGATCTCGGCATCCGGGTGGAAGGTCACGGTCGTGCCGCGCCGGTTCGGGGCGGGGCCGACCTTCTGCACCGGGCCCTGCGGGATGCCGCGCGAAAACTCCTGCACGTAAAGCTCGCGGTTGCGTGCCACCTCGACCCGCATGTGATCGGAGAGGGCGTTCACCACCGAGGCACCGACACCGTGCAGGCCGCCCGAGGTCTGATAGGCCTTGCCCGAGAACTTGCCGCCCGCGTGGAGGGTGCAGAGGATCACCTCCAGCGCCGACTTGCCGGGGAATTTGGGGTGCGGGTCGACCGGGATGCCGCGGCCATTGTCGCGCACGGTCACCGAGTTGTCGGCATGCAGCTCCACCTCGATACGGCTGGCATGGCCCGCCACCGCCTCGTCCATCGAGTTGTCGAGCACCTCGGCGACCAGATGGTGCAGGGCCCGCTCATCCGTGCCGCCGATATACATGCCGGGGCGCTTGCGCACCGGCTCCAGCCCTTCCAGCACCTCGATCGAGGAGGCGTCATAGGTTTCGGGCTGACCGGAAAGCAGGTCGTTCATGGGGCCTCGTTTGCGGTTAAGCGGGGTTTTGGGGGCTGCTCGGGTGTTTTGGTTGGGGGCGATTAGACCATGCGGCTCCGGGCGGGGCAAGGGAGGGTGGGGGAGATGGGTGGGAGCGATCCATGGCGGGGAGGGGCCGGGTAGATTTCCGGCTCGCGCCAATGTCCATTGGCAACCGCCTGCGCTTGCTCTGGCGAAGGCCATCGCCTTCGCCACGCGCTGCGCTTTGCCCTTTCACCGGACGGGCCCCAAAGGGCCCGGCCAGCGCCCGCCCCGCCCCCGGCGGGCGCTTCTCGCCCGCCAGGTCGGGCGCTGGCCTCAGTCGGTTTCGCGTGGCCAGCGGCGCTGAATGACAGGTCCCGCACGGGCGGGGGCGAGGCAGTGCCTCGCCTTGTCCCGCCCGAACTTGCGGCCCTACTCCGCCGCGCGCGCCGCCCACATCGCCTTGAACGCCGGCCGCGCCTGGCAGGCCTCCAGCCAGCCCTTCAGCGCCGGGAACTCGGCCAGCAGCGGGGCATGGGCCTGGGCGTAGCGCACGCATTCGGCGGTGTTGATGTCCGCCACAGTGAAGCGGCCGCCCACCATGAAGCCGGTCCCCGCCAGATGCGCCTCCAGCACCGCAAACGGGCGGCGCAGCTTGTCGGCCGCCGCCGCAACCACCGCATGGCCCACCGGGTCGTCCTGCTTGCCCTCGGCATAGGTGAAGCTGATGTCCAGCGCCGGGCCCTCGATGCTGGTCGCGGCATAAAGCGCCCAGTTCATCATCTGCGCTTCTTCCGCCAGATCGGCCGGGGCCAGCGGGCCGCCTGCCTTTCGCGCCAGATACAGGTTGATCGCCAGCGATTCGTGCAGCACCAGCCCGTCATCCTCCATGCAGGGGATGGTCCCGGCGGGGCTCAGCTTCAGGAACTCGGGCGAGCCGGTGTTCATCGGCGCATCCGCCGCCAGCGGATCGGCCAGCTTGTATTTCTGGACGACGGGGACGTGCCGGGCCTCGAGTCCCAGCTCATTGATCAGCCAGAAGGTGCGCGTCGCGCGGGATTTGTAGATGCCGTAGATCGTGAGCATGTGTCGCTCCTGCCAGTGCTGCGATGGCCGGACGCTACAAGCGGCCCGCGCGCCGGGAAAGCGGATTCCATGGGCGCTTGACCTCGGCTGCCGCGCGCGCCACCTGTTTCCCTGCAATAGGGGAGGCCGGACATGGCGGATTGGGACGCACGTTTCGCGCAGGACGGTTATGTCTTCGGAAGCGCCCCCGCGGGCTTCGTGGCGCGGCAGGCCTGGCGGATCGCGCCGGGCAAGCGGGTGCTGTCGGTGGCCGAGGGCGAGGGCCGCAACGCAGTGTTCCTCGCCGAGCAGGGCGCGCGGGTCACCGCCTTCGACGGGTCGGGCACTGGGCTTGGCAAGGCGCGGCGGCTGGCGGCAGAGCGGGGGGTGAGCCTCGATCTGCACCATGCCGACATTGCCGATTGGGACTGGGACGCGGCGCCTTTCGACGTGGTGCTGGGGGTATTCATCCAGTTCGCGCCGCCCGCCTTGCGGGCGCAGGTCTTCGCCGGGATGGCCCGCGCGCTGAAGCCGGGCGGGCTGCTCCTCCTGCACGGCTACGCGCCTCGGCAGGTGGGCTATGGTACCGGCGGGCCGCCGCAGCAGGCGAATCTCTGGACACTGGACCTGCTGCGCGAGGCTTTTGCCGGGTTCGAGATCCTGCATGAGGCGGATTATGACGCCGACCTGGCCGAGGGGTCGGGCCATCGCGGTCGCTCGGGCCTGATCGACTTTGTGGCGCGGAAACCGGGGGCTTGAGGCTGGCGAAGGCCGGGCGCTGACGTCTGGATCGGAAGGCGCGACGGTGGCCGTGCAGAATTTCGGCCGCCCGTGAAATTCTGCTGTGCCCGCCCTGCGGGGGGCGGGCACATTCGTGCCCATCCGGGCGGACCCATCAGAATTTGGAACCCTTAGAGCCTATGTCTCCGCCCCTTGCCCTGCGGCTTGCGCCTCCGGGCAACCGACGCGGTCGGCTTGCCACCGGCAAGCCGCCTGATCGCGCCGGGACGGCGCCCGCCGATTTGGCAACCGTGATTGGAACCCCGCCGCAGGATTTGCTATGCCCGGCGCAGCGCAGGACAGGGATGGTTCACGATGACAATGGCTCGGGCAACACTCGCGGCGGCGGCATTTCTGGCGCTGGCCACGCCGGCATCCGCCCACCCCCACATGTTCGTAGATACCGAGCTGGAGGCGATCTTCGACGCCGAGGGCCGTCTGGCCGCGGTGCGGATCACCTGGATCTATGACGAGCTGACCACGCTGATGAGCGTCACCGATGGCGGCTATGACAAGGACGGCGACGGCGCCTTGTCCGAGGCCGAGATGCAGCCGCTGCAGGGATTCGACATGGAATGGGGCGCGGATTTCCTCGGCGATTTCCAGATCAGCCGCGGGACCGAGAAGTTGGAGCTGGTGCCCGGCCCGCAGGACTGGACCTCGGACTGGAAGGACGGGCACCTGATCTCGACCCATGTGCGCAGGCTGGCGGTGCCGGTGGACCCGGCCACGGGGCCGCTGGTGCTCAAGCCGTTTGATCCGGGCTATTACACCGCCTATTCCATCATCGGCACTCCGGTCATCACGGGGCGCAGCGACTGCTCCGCGCAGGTGTTCGAGCCGGACCTGTCGGCGGCGCAAAAGGCGCTGGCGGCGGCGCTGGACGAATACACCCCCGACCAGTCGCTGGAGGAGATGGGCTATCTGATGATCGGCGAAAGCTATGCCGAGGAGCTGCGCCTGACATGCGGGGGCTGAGCACGAGGCTGGCATTGGCCGCCGTGGTGCTGGCCGTCGTGCTGGCGCTGGCCGCGCTCTGGGCACTGGGCGGCTTCGACGCGCTGGCGCGCTCTGCCACAGCCGGCCAGCGTTGGGCGCAGAACGAGATGGCTGGCGGCCTGCGTGGGCTGAAGGGCGGCGAGGCGGGGGCGTTCTGGGCGCTGATGGGCATCGCCTTCGGCTATGGGGTGTTCCACGCGGCCGGGCCCGGGCATGGCAAGATGCTGATCGGCGGCTATGGCCTTGCCGCCGCGGTGCCGGTGCGGCGGCTGGTGCTGATCGCGCTGGCCTCCAGCCTCGCGCAGGCCACGACGGCGGTGGCACTGGTCTATGCAGGCGTGCTGGCTCTGGGGTGGACACGGCAGCAGGTGGTGGGGTTGACGGATGACACGCTGGCCCCGCTGGGGCATCTGGCGGTGGCGGCGGTGGGGATCTGGCTGGTGCTGCGCGGCGCACGTGGGCTGATGCGGTGGGGACGGGCGGGGCAGGGCGGGCATGACCATGGCGGGCGCGGGCACGCTGCCCACGATCACGCCGACCACGGCCACACCCATCATGGGCATGGGGCGGAGGGCGCAGCCGGGCATGACCACGCTGCCCATCCGCAATCCGGACACGATCACCCCTCCACTCCCGTCTGCGAGACCTGTGGTCACGCCCACGGCCCCAGCCTTGAGCAGGTGGCCGAGGTCCGGTCCCTCCGCGACGCGCTGGTGCTGATCGCCGGCATCGCGGTGCGGCCCTGTTCGGGGGCGCTGTTCCTGCTGATCCTGACCTGGCAGATGGGCATCGCCGGGGCCGGGATCGTCGGCACCTATGTCATGGGCCTTGGCACCGCGCTGGTCACGGTGGGGGTGGCGCTGCTGGCGGGCGGGATGCGCGCCGGGACGCTGGCCTCGCTGGCCGGCACCCGGGGCGTCGCGCTGGCCGTCCCGGCGCTGGAGCTGGGGGCGGGGCTGGCGGTGGCGCTGATCGCGGGAGGGCTGGCGCTGGCAGCGCTCTGACCGCGAGCGATCACATCTGGACCTCCCCTCGGCTTCCGCGCTAAGCCCCCGGCCATGACCGAGCGCGTTCCATATTCCACCCATGCAAGGGCCCTGCTGGTGCTTGGTCTGCCTCTCATCGGCAGCCACCTGGCGCAGATGGCGTTGCATGTCACCGATACGGTGATGCTGGGCTGGTACGGGGTCGAGGCACTGGCGGCGGTGGTGCTGGGCGCCTCGCTGTTCTTCATCGTCTTCATCCTCGGCTCGGGCTTTGCCATTGCCGTCATGGGCATGGTCGCCGCCGCGCTTGGCCGCGGCGATGAGGTGCAGGTGCGCCGCGATGTGCGCATGGGCCTGTGGCTGTCGCTGCTGTTCGGCCTCGCCGTTGCGCCCCTGATGTGGTGGTCGGGCGCGCTGCTGCGCGGGCTGGGGCAAGACCCGGTGGTGGCGCAGCTGGCGCAGGATTACCTGCGCATCGCCGGGCTTGGCATGGTCCCCGCCCTGCTGGTCATGGTGCTGAAAAGCTACCTTGCCGCGCTGGAGCGGACAGCCGTGGTGCTTTGGGCGACGCTTGGCGCGGCGGCGCTGAACGGGCTGATGAACTGGGCGCTGATCTTCGGCAACTGGGGCGCGCCCGAGCTTGGCGTGCGCGGCGCCGCCGCTGCCAGCCTCGCCTCGCAGGTCCTGTCGCTGGCGGTGCTGGCTGGCTATGCCGCCTGGAACCCGGCGCTGCGGCGCTTTCACCTGTTCCAGCGCATCTGGCGCCCCGACTGGCAGGCCTTCCGGCAGGTGTTCCGCACCGGGCTGCCGGTGGGGCTGACCAGCCTGGCCGAGGGTAGCCTCTTCAACGCCGCCGCGGTGATGATGGGCTGGATCGGCACCATCGAGCTTGCCTCGCACGGCATCGCGATGGAGGCGGCGGCGCTGGCTTTCATGGTGCATCTGGGCCTGTCCAATGCCGCCACCGTCCGCGTAGGCCGGGCGCACGGGATGCGCGATGCGCAGGGGATGCGCGATGCGGCACTGACGGCGATTGCGATGTCGATGGGCTTTGGCCTGCTGGTCGTAGCGCTGTTCCTGCTGACGCCGGGGCTGATCATCGCGGCCTTCCTCGACATGGAGAACCCGGCCTCGGGCGCGATTGTGCTGGTGGGCACCATGCTGCTGGCCGTCGCCGCGCTGTTCCAGCTGTTCGACGCGCTGCAATGCATGGCGCTTGGCATCTTGCGCGGGGTGCAGGACACTGGCGTGCCTATGGCGCTGGCGGTGTTCAGCTACTGGGTGGTCGGCATCCCGGCCAGCTATGTGCTGGCCTTCCCGCTGGGGATGGGGGCCGCCGGGCTGTGGCTGGGGCTGGTGATCGGGCTCGCGCTGGCCTCGGCGCTGCTGATGCTGCGCTTCTGGTCGGGGCGCGCGCGGCGGGTTCAGTCGCCGCTGTCCTCGGTCGGCTGACCCTTCATGATCCTTTCCGACTTCTTGCGCACCAGCACGGTGCGCAGGTCATGCATCGCCAGCAGCAGGGCGTCGGTCACATCCTCCAGCTGCGCGTCGCTGGCCTTGGTCTGCACCCAATGCGCGGTCAGGTTCAGGTAATCGACGGCGCGGTGGATATCGTCGATGTCGCGCCTGGCCAGCAGCGCCTGCCGATTGGCCAGCCACTCGCGGATCACCCCCATGTCGGCCGGCGTCAGCTTGCGCTCGCCATGGGCCTTGATCTCGCCATTGCGGACATTGACCAGCGCGATCTGGTCCATCTCGATCCGGCGCTGGCGGTTTTCGGTATCGACCCGAAACACCGCCGCGCCATTCTCGCGGATGCGGAAGTAGTAGTCGGGAAGATCAGCCGACATGCGCTTCTCCTGTATCGCGGTTGTCGATCACCCGCAGGAGGGAGCCGTCGGGATCGACCAGCGCGAACATGCGCGGGGCGGCGCCGGGCTTGAAGAAGCCGGTCAGGCGGGGGATCGCACCCTCGCCCGAGGACAGGCCCGCGCCCTGCCATTCCGCCAGCAGCGCGTCCGGGTCATCGACGCGGATGCAGGCGGAAAACCAGCTTGAAAAGCGGTCCAGCTCGGGATGGGGAAAGAACTCCAGCACGAGCGGGCCGCGGTTCAGGATCATCCAGCCGCCATCACGGTAGGCTTCGGCAAAGCCGAGCCTGCCGTAGAAGGCCGAGGTCGCCGCGAAATCGCGGCTGGGCAGGTTGGCGGTGATCCGGTCGGCCATCGGCCTGCTCCTTAGACCAGCGCGGCGCAGAACCGCTGGATGCGTGTGCACGCCTCGGTCAGGGCCTCGTCCGAGGTCGCGTAGCTGACGCGGAAATTCGGCGACAGGCCAAAGGCCGCGCCGAACACCACCGCAACGCCGGTTTCCTCCAGCAGCGCCGTGGCAAAGACCTCATCATCGGTGATCTTCGTCCCCGCGGCGCTGGTCTTGCCGATGCAGCCGGCGATGGAGGGGTAGACGTAGAACGCCCCCTCCGGCATCGGGCAGCGGATGCCTTCGGCCTCGTTCAGCATCCCCACCACCAGATTGCGCCGGCGTTCGAACGCGGCGCGGCTCTCCGCAATGTAATCCTGCGGGCCGTTCAACGCCTCGACCGCTGCCCATTGGCTGATCGAACAGGGGTTGGAGGTCGATTGCGACTGCACCTTGCCGATAGCCTTGATCAGCGCTTCCGGCCCCGCGGCATAGCCGATCCGCCAGCCGGTCATCGCATAGGCCTTGGACACGCCATTGCAGGTCAGCGTGCGGCCATAGAGGCCCGGCTCCACCTGCGCGGGGGTGCAGAATTCGAAATCGCCAAACACCAGATGCTCATACATGTCATCGGTCATCACCCAGACATGCGGGTGGCGCATCAGTACATCGGTCAGTTCCTTCAGCTCGGACTTCGAATAGCCCGCGCCCGAGGGGTTGGAGGGCGAGTTGAAGATGAACCATTTGGTGTTGGGCGTGATCGCCGCTTCCAGCTGCTCGCCGGTGATCTTGTAGCCGGTCTGCATCGGGCCTTCGACAAACACCGGCGTGCCGCCCGCCAGCAGCACCATGTCGGGATAGCTGACCCAGTAGGGCGCCGGGATGATCACTTCGTCGCCGGGGTTCAGCGTCGCCACCAGCGCGTTGTACAGCACCTGCTTGCCGCCGGTGCCGACCGTCACCTGAGCAGGCGTATAGTCCAGCCCGTTCTCGCGCTTGAACTTGGCGCAGATCGCCTTCTTCAGCTCGGGGATGCCGTCCACGGCGGTGTATTTGGTCTTGCCCGCGTCGATGGCCGCCTTCGCCGCATCCTTGATGTTCTGCGGCGTGTCGAAATCGGGCTCGCCGGCGCCAAGGCCGATCACGTCCTTGCCCGCGGCCTTCAGCTCGGCCGCTTTTTGCGTGACGGCGATGGTCGGCGAGGGTTTGACGCGCGAAAGGGTGTCGGAGAGGAAGGCCATGCGGGGGAACTCCGGTTTGTATCTGCCGGGGCCATGTCTTAGGCTGCCGCCGATGACCGATCAAGGACCAAAGGAGAAAGCGATGAGCGATCCGATGGAAGAGGCCACCGAGGCCGGCTGGTTCAGCGACGAGACCGCGACCTTCGGCGACCGCGTCACCGGCGCGCGCGAGGCGGCGGGGATGACGCGCGAGCAGCTGTCGGCGCGGCTGGGGGTCAAGCTGAAGACCGTCGCCGCCTGGGAGGATGACATGTCCGACCCGCGCGGCAACAAGCTGCAGATGCTGGCGGGGATGCTGGGCGTGTCGATCCCCTGGCTGCTGACGGGGCAGGGTGACGGGCCCGAGGGCCCCGACGTGGCGCCCCGGCATGAGATGGCACCGCTGCTGGCCGAGATGCGCCAGCTGCAGGCCGATCTGGGACAGATCGCCGGCCGCATGGGCCGGCTGGAGGAACGCCTGCGCGCCGCAACCGGCAGCGCGGCACAGCGTGAGTTGGCAGATTGAGGGAGATGACGGAATGACCGAAACGGCGGAAGCCCGGCTGAAACGGATGCGGATGCGCAGCTGGCGGCGCGGCACCAAGGAGATGGACCTGATCCTCGGTCCCTGGGCCGATGCGCGGCTGGCCGGCATGTCGCCCGAGGCGCTCGACCTCTACGACGTGCTGCTCGAAGAGAACGACCAGGACCTCTACCCCTGGATCACCGGCCATGCGGTTCCGCCCGCGCATCTGACCGCGCTGCTGGACGAGATCGGCACCTTCGCCCGCACCCGTCTGTCGCCCGCAAGCTAGGCCCGGCAGGCCCAAACGCCGTTAACCGGAATTTTGCCTTTCCCCGCCAGTCTCCCCTTCGGGACGGGCAACTGGCGGAGACGCGCATGACGATGCAACAGGCGGTGCAACTGGCAGGCCAGGACACGGCCAAGCGGGGCTTTCACCTCGGCTACCTCGACAGCCTCGCGCTGGTGGAGCGGCTGCACCGGCTGCTCCTCGACGTGATCAAGGATGAGTTCGAGCGGCTGGGCCAGCTGGAAATCAATGCCGTGCAGGCGCTGCTCTTGTTCAACATCGGCGAGAACGAGGTGACGGCCGGAGAGCTGAAATCCCGCGGCTACTACCAGGGCTCGAACGTCAGCTACAACCTCAAGAAACTGGTGGAAGCCGGCTTCATGCACCACCAGCGCTGCGAGATCGACCGCCGATCCGTGCGCGTGAAACTCACCCCCAAGGGCCGCGAGGTCCGCGCCACCGTCGCCGCCCTCTTCGCCCGCCATGCCGAAGGGATGGAGACGAAGGGCGTCATCGGCCTCGACGGCATCGACCTCGTCAACACCGCCCTGCGCCGGTTGGAGCGCTACTGGACCGACCAGATCCGCTATATCTACTGAGGGAGCGGGGACGGCCTGCGTTCGCCCTCCCCAAAGCCCGCACCTGCCGGCCTGCGCCGCCGGCACCCCTAGGAAACCCACGGGCCACTGCCTTGGCGCAACCCTTCTTCGCCTTTGCCTTGTCCAAATATCCTCGGGGGGAGCGCCCGGCACGGGCGCCGGGGGGCAGTCAGCCCCCCGCCGTGGTCAGCCCCCCGCCTTGGTCAGCCCCCCGCCTTGGTCAGCCATGGGCCTTGGTCAGCCACGGGCCGCCCGGAAACCCGCAACGCCCTCACCAATGCCCGGTATTGCCCATGCTTGCCCAGGGCTCCGCCGGGGCCAGCGATTCCCCCATCTGCAGCAGCTCGATCGACACATTGTCGGGGCTGCGCACGAAGGCCATGTGCCCGTCGCGCGGCGGGCGGTTGATCACCACGCCAGCGGCCTGCAGCTTGGCGCAGGTGTCGTAGATATTCTCCACGGCATAGGCCAGATGCCCGAAATGCCGGCTGTCCGAGGGCAGGCCGGTGTCGCCATCCCAGTTATAGGTCAGCTCCACCGGGCACTCGCTCTGGCCGGGAGGGGCGAGGAATACCAGCGTGAAGCGGCCCTTTTCGCTCTCGGTGCGACGGGTTTCCTCCAGCCCCAGCAGGCGGAAGAAGGCGATCGAGGCGTCAAGGTCCAGCACCCGGACCATGGTGTGAAGATAGCGGATCTGCATGAGGTCTCTCCTGTTCGCGGCGCGGTGGCCTTCCCGCAGTCTAGCGCCCCGCGCGGCGGGGGCGAGGGGCAACCGGCGCGATGCGGCATTTCCCCGCCACCCGCCTCCGCATATAGCCGTTCACCCCAAGGCCCCACCCATATACAGTGTGCCCGGAATCATGCCGCAGGAGGGACCGATGCCGCTGACCCCGGAACAACTGGCCGAGATCGAGGATGCGCGCAGCGAGCCGCGGCAAACCCTGCGCGCCACCGCCCCGGGGATGGAGGCGCATCTTTATTCTGCCCATCCGGTGCTCGATCACGGCCTCGTCCGCGTCATCGACTATATGGGCGATGATGCCGCCATCACCCAGGCCGCCCGCGTCAGCTATGGCCGCGGCACCAAGGCGGTGTCGAACGACGAAGGGCTGATCCGCTACCTGATGCGGCACTGGCACTCGACCCCGTTCGAGATGTGCGAGGTCAAGTTCCACGTCAAGCTGCCGGTCTTCGTAGCCCGCCAGTGGATCCGCCACCGCACCGCCAACGTCAATGAATACTCCGCCCGCTATTCGATCCTCGACCGGGAGTTCTACATCCCGGCGCCGGACCAGCTCGCCGCGCAATCCACCGTCAACAACCAGGGCCGCGGCGCGGTGCTGGAGGGCGAGGAGGCGGCCCGCGTGCTCGACCTGCTGCGCGAGGATGCGATGCGCAGCTATGACCATTACGAATCCATGCTCAGCCAGGACGGCCAGCAGGGCCTTGCGCGCGAACTGGCGCGGATGAACCTGCCTGCGAACATCTACACGCAATGGTACTGGAAGATCGACCTGCACAACCTGTTCCACTTCTTGCGCCTGCGCGCCGATGCCCATGCGCAGTATGAAATCCGGGTCTATGCCGAAACCATGTGCCAGATCGTCAAGGACTGGGTGCCGCTGGCCTATGGCGCCTTCGAAGATTATCGGCTGGGCGCGGTACAACTCAGCGGCAAGGGCGCGCAAGTGCTCAAGCGCCGGTTGGCGGGTGAGGTTGTCACGCAGGACAGCTCGGGCATGAGCAAGGGCGAATGGCGCGAGTTCGAGGCGGAGTGGGGCTGAGGCGCGTTCAGGCCCGCACGGTGCGGGCCTCCTGCCGCGTCTCAGCCCGCGTCTCGGGCCGCGCTTCCGGGCTGACCACGAAGATCTGGTTCTGGAACGCCGCCTTCAGCACTGCCTGTGCTGTGGTGTCCACATCCAGCGCCTCGCGCGCCAGCCGCAGGTGCTTTTCCACCGTAGCCGGCGCCAGCCCCATGATCTGGGCGATATCGGCGGTAGTCTTGCCGTCGCCCACCCATTCCAGCGCCTCGCGTTGGCGCAGGCTCAGCGCCCGGCGCGAGGTGGCGAAGGGCATCGCGGTGATCCGCAGATGGGTGATGTTGTTCAGCACCAGCAGCTCGCGCCCGTGCCGCGCCCAGATCTCGTCGACATCAGCCTGGTCCAGCCCCTTGCGCGCGCAGAGCCCGATCGCACCTTTTGCGCGGACCGAGGCATCGCGGAAGCTGATCGAATAGCCGGCGCGGATGCCGTAGCGCTGATTGAGCGCCTGAACCCGCTCGGCCTCTGCCGCCGGCCCGCTCCGGGCGCGCTCGTCGATCATCCGCCAGGAACAGGCGCCCTCATTCGCGGCCGCCCAGCTGACCATCGGGGCGTGAACGTAGAGCCCGCCGTCGATATATTCGCGCAGAAAGCCGGCCTCGTAATTCGACAGCACCAGCAGATCATCCTTGCTGCCAAAGGACTTGGTGGTGCGGAACCTCGTGAATCCATAAAGCAGCCGGTCAAAGCCGAAACCGGCCATCCGCGCCGCATGCAGCGCCCAGATTTCCTCGATGGTGCCGGCCTGCATCAGCTGTTCGAGATGGTCGATCATGCCGCACCAGCCCCGGGCGCCAAAGTCGCGCCGATCTGCCAGCCCCGACAAGGCATGGATGTCGTTTGCCAGTGGCCCTTAAGGGCAATTGTACTCTTCATATGCATAAGTCCCCACCCAAACCTGCCATGCCCAGTTCGTTCTGTCGAGAGTGCGGTCGCTTTTCCCCGCCAAAGGGGCGGCGAGGCCGCTTTTCCCTGCGATCACCGCGCGGTAGGTAGGATCAGAATCGGGTAAAGGGCAAAACATGGACAGTCGGGCAACGGATGTTCTGGTCATCGGCGGCGCGGTGATGGGCGCCTCGGTCGCCTTCTGGTTGACGCGGATGCAGCCGGGCCTGCGGGTGACGGTTGTTGAGATGGACCCGAGCTATGCCCGCTCCTCGACCGCGCTGTCGGCGGCCTCGATCCGCCAGCAGTTCAGCAATCCGGTCAATGTGCAGATCAGCCGCTTCGGGGTGGAGTTCATCCGCGATTTCCAGGGCGCGCTGGGGCAGGAGGTCGGCGTGCCCTCGCTGGGGCTCAAGGAGAACGGCTACCTGTTTCTGGCCGAAACCGCCGAGGGCGCGGCGCTGATGGAGGATCTGGCGGCGATGCAGCGCGGGCTGGGGGCCGAGACTCAGGTGTTGTCACCCTCCGAGATCGCGGCGCGGTTTCCGTGGATCGAGACCGCGGGCCTGTCGGCTGCCAGCTACGGTGCGCGGCTAGAGGGGTGGTTCGACAATATGGGCCTGCTGGCGGGGTTCCGCGCCGCTGCCCGCGCGCAGGGGGCGCAGTTCATCTCCGACCGGGTGATCGGGCTGGAGCGCGTGGATGGGCGCGTGGTTGCGGCGCAGCTGGAAAAGGGCGGCCGCGTCGAGGCGGCGAGCTTCATCTGTGCGGCGGGGACGGGGGCGGCGGCTGTTCTTAAGATGTTGGGTGAAGATCTGCCTGTAGAGCCCCGGAAACGCACGGTTTTCGTCGTGGACGCCCCCAACGCCCGCCATCCCGGCGCCCCGATGGTCATCGACCCCGCCGGATACTGGATGCGCCCCGAACACGGCCAATGGCTGACCGCCACCGTGCCCACCGATGATGGCCCCTGCGCCGCGGATGATTTCGACCCCGATGCCGGCCAGTTCGAGGATTTGATCTGGGAGAAGATCTGGAACCGCGTGCCGGGGTTTGACGAGGCGAAGGTCACGCGGCTCTGGGCCGGGCACTATGCCTATAACACCTTGGACCAGAACGCTATTCTGGGGCTTCACCCGCATATGGCGAACTTCTACCTGATGAACGGCTTCTCGGGCCACGGGCTGCAACAGGCCCCCGCGGTGGGCCGCGGCATTGCCGAGTTGCTGCTGACCGGCAACTACCAGAGCCTCGACCTGTCCCCCTTGGGAGTGGAGCGGGTGCTGGAGGGCCGGCCGTTCCTGGAACAGGCCATCGTGTGACCCGGCCGCCGGACAGCATCCTCTCGCTCTGGGGCGTCACGGCGCCGCTGGAGCGGCTGACCGGCGGGCACCGCAATGCCGCCTGGCGCACGCGGGGGCAGGGGCGCGAGTTGGTGGTCAAGAGCACCCGGCGCAGCGAGGCGGCGCTGGTCTGGCTGGGCGGCATGATGGAGGCTGCCGAGGCGGCGGGCTTTGCGGTGCCGCGGCTGATCGCGTCCGGCCAGGGCCGGCTGATCGAAGACGGATGGACCTGCGAGCCGTTCCTTGAGGGCCGCCCCTTTGCGCCGGCCGATCTTGCCGGCATCGCGGGCCGCATCGAGGGCATGCACCGCCGCACGGCGGCGATGCCGCAGCGGCCGGGCTTTGTCGGCGCGGTGGACCTTGCGGGCGGGGCAGAGGCGGGCGGCGATGTGGACCTGCGGGCGATGCCGGTCCCGCTGGCGGATGCCTGCCAGGCGGCCTGGGGCGCGCTGCGGGGGCTGACGCGGGCGGGTATTCACGGCGATCTTGGCCCCGGCAACCTGCTTTGGAGCGCGAGCGGCCAGCCGGCGTTGCTCGACTGGGACGAGGCGAGGGTGGATGCCGTGCTGTTCGACACCGGGCAATGCGGCGCGGACGTTCCCGCGCCGATCAGCCGGGCATTGCTGGCTTGGGAGATTGCCTGCTGCTGGCAGGTGGAGCCGGAGCGGGCCACCGGCTTGGCGGCGGGGTTCATAGCGGGAGCCTGAGACAGCCGCCCGCCACACGCGGAAGGGGCGCGGTGTCCCGCGCCCCTTGTTGCTGCAATCCGAGATGGGATTACATGTGGTCAGGCTTCGGCGTCGCGTTGGTGCGCACCGGCAGGATCGGGTGCACGACCTCGGGCTGCTCGCCGGTCAGCGTGCCGAGGAAGGCGACGATGTCGTCGACTTCGGTGTCATCGAGATCAGCGCCAAGCTGCGAGGTGCCCATGATCTGCACCGCCTCGCGCAGATCCCAGACCACGCCCGAGTGGAAATAGGGGGCGGTCAGGGCGATGTTGCGCAGCGGGCCGGCGCGGAAGACATACTCGTCATCCACCGTCTCGGTCACGGCAAAGCGGCCGCGGTCGCCTTCGGGCAGCACGGTGCCGCCGGGGCGTGTGATCAGGCCGAAGGGGTAGTATTCCTGCCCGCCGATATTCACGCCGGCATGGCACGAGGAGCAACCCTCATCCATGAACGCCGCGAGGCCGCGCTTCTCTTGCTCGGTCATCGCGCCGTCAGAGCCCATCAGCCACTGGTCGAAGCGCGAGTTCGGGGTGATCAGCGTCGCCTCGAAGCTTTCGATAGCGCGGGCGAAGTTGTCGAAGGTGATCGGATCGGCCTCGCCCGGGAAGGCGGCGGCGAAGGCGGTTACATAACCGTCCATCGACTTCAGCGTGTCGGTGACCTGATCGGGGGTGTTGTTCATCTCGACCCCGGCCTGCACCGGGCCCTTGGCCTGTTGCTCAAGGTCAGGCGCGCGGCCGTCCCAGAACTGGGCGATGTTGAATACGGCGTTCAGCACGGTCGGCGCGTTGCGCGGGCCTTTCTGCCAGCCATGGCCAATCGAGGTTTCCAGCCCGTCCACGCCGCCGATTCCGACATTGTGGCAGGACTGGCACGAGAACAGCCCCGATCTGGAGATCCGCGGATCGAAGAACAGCATCGCGCCCAGATCGATCCGGTCGCGGGTCATTACGTTGTCACCAAGGTCGGGCCCGTTCATCGGGATCGCCTCGAAGACTTCCTTGGCCTGCTCACGCAGGGCGGCATCATCAGCCAAGGCCGGGGCGGCCAGCAGGGCAAGCACCGCTGCGGTCGATGTGAAATAGCGACTCATGGGATAGTCCTTCCGGTTCGTTTTGAACGTAGAACTATTCTAATGAGAGGTGGGTCACGGATACTTGATCTGGATCAGATGGGGGTGTTCGGGCCAGTCTGTCGCAGGCTCAGACCTGAAAGTAATCCCGATACCAGGCCACGAACTGCGCCACGCCTTCGGGCACCGCGGTGCGCGGGCTGTAGCCGGTCAGCGACTGCAACAGGGCGCCGTCGGCCCAGGTGGCGGGCACGTCGCCCGCCTGCATCGGCATCAGATTCAGGGTCGCGCTGCGGCCCGTCGCCTGCTCGATGGCGCGGATGAAGTCCAGCAGCTGCACGGGTTCGGAGTTGCCGATGTTGACCACGCGCCACGGCGCCACGGCGGACAGGCTGTCTCCCGGTGCAATCGCCTCGGGGGTTTCGGGGCGCACGGGCGCCGCGTCGATCAGCAGGCGGATGCCCTGGACCAGATCCTCGACATAGGTGAAGTCGCGCTTCATGTCGCCGTGGTTGTAGACGTCAATCGGCACGCCTTGCAGGATCGCCTTGGTGAACTTGAACAGCGCCATGTCGGGGCGGCCCCAGGGGCCATAGACGGTGAAGAACCGGAACATGGTGATCGGCAGGTCATAGAGATGGGCATAGGAATGCGCCATCGCCTCATTGGCCTTCTTGGTCGCGGCATAGAACGACATCTGGCTGTCGGCCTTGGCGGTTTCCGCATAGGGCATTTCGGTATTCGCGCCATAGACCGAGCTGGTGGAGGCCATCAGCATATGCTGCGGCGGATAGGCGCGGGCGGCCTCCAGCAGCTCGAAGCTGCCGATCAGGTTGGCCTCCAGATAGGCGCGAGGCTGGTCGATGGAGTAGCGCACCCCGGCCTGCGCCGCCAGATGCACCACAATGTCGGGGCGCTCATCGGCCATCAGGCCCATCAGCAGGCCGGGCTCTTCGATCTTGGCATGCACGAAGCGGAAGCCGTCCGATTGCATCAGCATCGCCCGCCGCCGGTCCTTCAGCGCCACGTCGTAATAGTCGTTCAGGCTGTCGAGTCCGATGACGCGGAACCCGTCCTCCAGCAGCCGCCGGCAGAGGTGATAGCCGATGAAGCCGGCCGCCCCTGTAACAAGAGCGGTGCGGGGGGAGGTGCTGGGTTCGGTCATCTCGGTCTCCGGGGTGGGCAGGATCAGGGCTGATCTTGCAGCATTTTCGTCAGTACGGCGGTCTTTTGGGCCAGAAGATCGGCGTTGCCCGCCGCCTCGACATTCAGGCGCACCACCGGCTCGGTATTGGACGAGCGCAGATTGAAACGCCAGTCGGAAAACTCAAGGCTGACGCCGTCCATATCGTCGCGCAGGGTCGCTTGCGGCTCGAAAGCGGCGATGATGCGGGCGATGGCGGCCTTGGGATCGGCAATGTGGAAGTTGATCTCGCCCGAGGAAGGGTAGGCGGCGCGCCGCGCCGCGACCAGGTCGGCCAGCGGAACCCCGCGGCGGGACATCAGCTCGGCGACCAGCAGCCAGGGGATCATGCCGCTGTCGCTGTGGACGAAGTCACGGAAGTAGTGATGCGCCGACAGCTCGCCGCCATAGACGGCGTCGCTGTCGCGCATCGCCTGTTTCAGGAAGGCATGGCCGGTCGGGGCCTGCACGGCGCGCCCGCCCGCCCCGGTGATCACGGCGCGCGTGTTCAGCACAACGCGCGCATCATGTACGATGGCGGCGCCGGGGGTCTTGTCCAGGAAGACCGCCGCCAGCAGGCCGACGACATATTCGCCGGGGATGAAATCTCCCTTGGCGTCGAAGAAGAAGCAGCGGTCGAAATCGCCATCCCAGGCCACGCCCATATCGGCACCGGCAGCGCGGACGGCCTCGGCGGTGACCGGCTGGTTTTCGGGCAGCAGCGGGTTGGGGATGCCGTTGGGGAAGCTGCCATCGGGGGTATGGTGCAGCCGCAGGAAGGTCAGCGGCGCGCCGCGGGCGACCAGCGCCTCGGCGATGGCGTCGAAGGTGGGCCCGGCGGCGCCGTTGCCGGCATTGACCAGGATCTTCAGCGGGCGGAGCGCGGCGATGTCGACGAAGGACAGCACCCGCTCCACATAGGCCGCGCGGGCCCCGTTCGCGGGGGCCACGCTGCCGCCGGCTTTCGGTTCGGCAAAGTCCTCGGATTCCGCCAGGGCCTTGATCGCGGCCAGCGCGCCCTTCGGGTCCAGCGGCGCGGATCCGCGGCCGACCAGCTTCATGCCGTTGTAGTCTATCGGGTTGTGCGAGGCGGTGATCTCGATCCCGCCATCGGCATCGAACTGGGTGGTGGCGAAATACATTTCTTCGGTGCCGGCAAGGCCAAGGTCCATCACCTCGACACCCGCATCCATCAGCCCCTGGGTCAGCGCGGTGCAGAGGCTGTGCGAGGAGGCGCGGCAATCGCGGCCGATCACCACCCGGCGGGCCCCCAGCACCTCGGCAAAGGCGCGTCCGATGCGGCGGGCGATATTCTCATCAAGGTCGACTCCAAGGCGGCCGCGAACGTCATAGGCCTTGAAGCAGGTCAGGTCGGACATGGGGTTTCCCGGCAGGTCAGAGGGGGCTGCGGCGATGAATGCGCAGGCGCGCACCCGGAAATCACCCGCCGGCCCGGGCCGAACCTGCCCGCGAGCCGCCGTTTCAGGCCAGACTGCGGGCAGGCGCCGGATCAGTCGTTGTAGTACTTCTTCCCGTAGGAGGCGTAGGCGCCGTAGCTGTCGCCATAGCCGTAGCGCCGCATCCCGACCGCGTCGATCTGGGTCAACACCAGGCCCGAGACCCGCAGGTTTGCGGTTTCGAACAGCCGCAGCGCTTCGGCCACCTGCGATTTGGACGTGGAGTCCCATTTGACGACAAATATGATCGCGTCGGCCTGCTGGCCGATGATCCGTACGTCGGGCACGACCAGCACCGGCGGCGTGTCGATGATGATGAAGTCGTAGATTGCGCGCATTTCGGTGACGAACTTGGCGAAGCTGTCGGACGAGAAGACGTCGGCGGCGTTGGCCTTGGTCGCCTCGCCGATCAGTACGTCGCCGATCCGCACGTCATGATTGATCACCTCATCCAGCCGTTTCTCGCCGGAGAGCACGGCCAGCAAGCCAAGCTCTTGCTCGAACTTGAAATACTGCCCGAACACCCGGCGTCGGATGTCGCCTTCGACCAGCAACACCTTCTTGCCCATCTGCGTCAGGTTTTGCGCCAGTGCCAGAGAGGTTGTCGTCTTGCCCTCACCCGGGATCGCCGAGGTGCTGATGATCACCTGCGGCTGGCTGTCGAGGTTGGACAGCAGCACCGAGGTGCGCAGGTTGCGCACCGCCTCGGCAGCCGCCGAGGTCGGCTTGGCATAGAGATAGCCGATCGCGTCGCTGCGCGATCGCGACGGGATCTGCGGGATTTGGCCCATGACGGTGCGGCCGGTCAGCTCTTCCAGTTCGCGGGCGCTGCGGAAGGTGTTCTGGCCCGCCTCGCGCAGCAGCACGATGCCGGTGCCCAGCATCAGGCCCAGAAAGCCCGAAATTGCGACGATCAACGATTTGCGGGGGGCGGACGGCATGTCCGGCACCACAGCGTCGGACAGCACCCGGCTGTCGGCTTGCTGGATGCCTTGCTGAACCGATGTCTCTTTCATCCGGTTCAGGAAGTATTCGTAGATCAGCCGGCTGGATTCGGCCTCGCGGGTGAACTGCTGCAGCGTGATCAGGTCGGCGGATTGCCGTTCGATCTGGCCTTCGAACTCGCTGAGGCCAGCGCGGAGCGAGGCAAGCTGATCGGAGGACCGGGTTGCTTCAAGCTCGGCGCGGGAAAGGATCTGCTCGAACCGCAGATCAAAGCTGCGGTTGTCCTCGGGCGAAAGGGTGCCGCCGCTTTCCGCCAGCAGGCGCTTGAGCACGGCATCATCGGACACGGCGGCTTGCGCGGCCCGATCAGAGGCGCCGCGCAGCGCCTCGGCCCGCTGCGTCAAGGCTGCGCTTTGCGATTCTGAAGCTGCGATACGGTCACGCAGGTCCTTGGCCTGGCGGTCGAGCGCCAGAAGCGTCTGCTCGTCGATCAGCTGGGTCGAAGCGCGGAAGTCCTGCAGCCGGCCCTCGGCGGCCTCCAGCGAAGCCTGCAATTCTATCACGCGTTCCGACAGCCAGTCGGTGGCCTGCTCGGTCGCGTCGAACTTCACCTGCAGCTGTTCGAGGATGTAAAGCTCGGCAATCCTGTCGGCGATCGTGGCGGATTTGATCGCGTTCTCGGACTCCACCGTAATCTGGAACACCAAGCTGTTGGGCACGTTGCGGATGATGGTCTTGGCCAGCAACGTCGAAACGACGCTGTCGACAAGCTGCTTCTCGGCCTGATCCGGATCCAGCGCCGGTTTCGCCGGCGAGGGCAGCAGCGAACGGATCGCGTCCTTGAGGCGATCCGCCGTGCTTGGCGCTTGCAGGGCGATGTTGAACTCGGGATCGGTGGTCAGATCCAGCGACTGCACGACCTTGCGCATCAGCGAGCGGGCGCGCAGCACCTCCACCTCGGTATTGACGACCGTAGTATCTCCGCCCAGTCCTCCCAGCACGCCTTCAAGACCCGAAACCTGCTCTTCGCGGGTATCGAGGATGACGACCGAGGTGGACTGGAACAGCGGCGTCGCCGCCACATAGGCATAGTAGCCGCCGACCAGCACCATGATCACGGTGCAAAGCGCTATCCAGATCTTGCCGCGCCACAGAGTCGAGACAATGCCGGCGATGTCGATGGTCTCGTCACTGACAGTCGGCGCGGAAGGTTGCTGAACCTGCGCTGGATTGTGAAGCATTGGGGCCCCTTGTTGAGCTGGCTGTGTTGGCCCGCGGACGCTTTAGTGCCGAATTCGGGACGTGCGAAAGCATTTTACCATTATACCGGCCAAGAGATAACCGAGTTTTTGGACTGCGCAAAGCGCGATGTTGCAGTGCAGAAACTTGGTGGTGCATTTCCGCCCACGGCGGCGGCGGCTTTCAAGCGGTTGCCCGGAAAGGTCACGTTCCGGCCTAGCAGGGCAGGCCGATCCCTTGCCGCGCCCCGTAGGTTATCGGCGCCAGATCTGCTTGCAGTTGCAGCAATTTTTCTGCCCGCGCATCCCGTCTGGTCGCGAGATGCCCCGCGCCCGGGTCGGATGCCGTCCGTTCCAGAAATCCCGCAACCTGCCTGCGGAGGCGCTTGACGGCGGGGCCTGGCATCGGCTTCATTGTCTGACAAATGGACGAAGCTGGCACATGCCTCGCCCGTCATTCAGCGCAAGGCGCGAGTGACGGCGGCGGCAAAACCGGGTTCGGCAGCCGCTCCGGGGAGGGAGCGGCGATCAGGGGGGCGCAGGATGATGTGCAGGGGCGACGTCGCATGATGGCGGGCGAATCGATTGTTGGTCAGCGGGCCGCAGGCGACCGGGGCGCCGCCGCGCTGAGCGTCGAGGGGCTGACGCTGGCCTTTGGCGGGCTGAAGGCGCTCGGGCATGTGTCGTTCACGGCCGAGGCCGGGTCGATCCACGCGCTGATCGGCCCGAACGGCGCCGGCAAGACCTCGATGTTCAACTGCATCTCGGGCTTCTACCGGCCATCGCAGGGGGTGATCCGCCTCGACGGGCAGGATATCAGCCGGCTGCGGCCCCCGGCGCGGGCCAAGCTGGGGCTGGCGCGGTCGTTTCAGAACATCGCGCTGTTCCGCGGCATGTCGGTGCTCGACAACATCAAGCTCGGCCGCCACGCGCATATGCGCACCAACCTGCTGCAGGCGCTGATCTATGCCGGCCCCGCCGCGCGCGAGGAGGAGGCGCTGCGTGCCGAGGTCGAGGAACGGATCATCGACTTCCTCGAGATAGACCATATCCGCCACAAGCCGGTCTCGGTGCTGTCCTACGGGCTGCAGAAACGGGTGGAACTGGCGCGGGCGCTGGCGATGCAGCCGCGGGTGCTGATGCTGGACGAACCCGTCGCCGGCATGAACCGCGAAGAGACCGAGGACATGGCCCGCTTCATCCTCGACGTGAAGGAAGAATGGGGGGTCACGATCCTGATGGTCGAGCATGACATGGGGCTGGTGATGGATATTTCCGACCGGGTGACGGTGCTGAACTTCGGGCAGGTGATCGCCGATGGCCTGCCGGCCGAGGTGCAGGCCGATCCGCATGTGGCCGAGGCCTACTTGGGCAGCGGCGATCCGGCGGCGCTGATGCGGCGGCTGGCGGCGGAAGCGGGCCAGGAAGCGGAGGCGCGGGCATGACCGACCTGCTGTTCTTGCTGGAAGTGTCGCTGGCGGGCCTCGGGTCTGGCGCGCTGCTGTCGCTGACCGCGCTGGCCTTCGTGCTGATCTACAAGGCGACGCGGGTCATCAACCTTGCGGTGGGCGAGATTCTGATGCTGGGCAGCTACCTGTTCTTCGCCTTCGCGGCGGGGATGGGCCTGTCGGTCTGGCTGGCGCTTCCGCTGGCGGTGGCGGGCGGGGCGTTGACCGGCGCGGTGGTGGAGCGCGGGCTGATCCGGCCGATGCTGGGGGAAAGCCCGATTTCGGTATTCATGGTCACGGTCGGCCTCGGCTCCGTGCTGATCGGGCTGGTGGAGCTGATCTGGGGCACCGATCCGCGCAGCCTGCCACCCTTCATCGCCAACACCCCGGTGTTCCTGGGCGAGGCCTATGTGTCGCGCAAGATCCTGGTGGCCTTCCTTGTGGCCGCGGCGGTGATGGCTGCCTTCATGCTGCTGTTCCGCTACTGGCGCGGCGGGGTCGCGCTGCGCGCCACCGCCACCGATCAGGCGGCGGCCTATTCGTGCGGCATCAACGTGCCCGGCGTCTTCTCGGCGGCCTGGACGGTCGGCTGCGGCATTGCCGCGGGCGCGGGCGTGCTGCTGGGGGCAATTGGCGGCATCTCGCCCTCGATGGGGGTGTTCGGTCTTTCGGCGCTGGTGGTGGTGATCGTCGGCGGGCTCGATTCCATCCTTGGCGCGCTGATCGGCGGGCTGGCGCTGGGGCTGATCCAGTCCTGGGCCGGTACTTATCTCGGCGGCGAGTATCAGGGCGTCGTCACCTTCGGGCTGCTGATCGTGGCGCTGATGGTTCGCCCCTATGGCCTGTTCGGCACCCATGAGATCGAGAGGCTGTAGATGATCATCGGCACCGCCAAGGAAACCTACCGCGCCGACGCCGCCCTGCTGACAACCCCGCCGCAGCGGGTCTGGATGGCGATCTTTCTGGCCGCGCTGCTGGTGCTGCCCTTCATGCTCGATGCCTATTGGCTGTATCTCGTCTGCCTTGCGATGATCAATGTCGGCGCCGCGACCGGGCTGAACATCCTGACCGGCTATACCGGGCTTGTCAGCTTGGGGCAGGCAGCGTTCATGGCGGTGGGTGCCTATACCGTCGCCTGGCTGGAGCGTGATCTGGGAACGCCGATGCTGGTGAACCTCGCCGCCGCGGGCGGGGTGGCCGCCGCCGTGGGGGTGCTGGTCGGCATTCCCAGCCTGCGGGTCAAGGGGCTCTACCTCGCCATCGCCACCATCGCCGCGTCGTTCATCCTGCATTTCGTCTTTGTCCACTGGGTGCCCGTCACCGGCGGCGCCAGCGGCATCAGCGTGCCGCCCGCCACCTTCTTCGGGGTCGAGCTGGTCACCTATTTCCGGCTCTACTGGGTGATCCTGCCTGTCACGGCGCTGATGGTGCTGGGGGCGGCGAACCTGTTCCGCACCCGCATCGGCCGCGCCTTCATCGCCGTGCGCGACCGCGACATCTCGGCCGAGGTGCTGGGGATCCCGCTTCTGCGCTATAAGCTGATGAGCTTTGGCATCGCCTCGTTCTATGCCGGCGTCTCGGGCGGGCTCTGGGCCTATTTCTTCCGGGTGGTCACGCCCGAAAGCTTCCCGCTCCTCGCCTCGATCTTCCTGCTGGCGGCGATCATCGTCGGCGGCATGGGCACCATCCTTGGCGGCATCATCGGCGCGATCTTCATGACGCTGGCGCCCGAGATGCTGCGCTTCGTGGTGGAATGGGTCAGCCCCTGGGTGCCCAATGCCGGCACGCTGCTCTCGCCGCTGCGCACTGTGGTGTTCGGCGCGATGATCGTCGGCTTTCTGGTGTTCGAGCCGCAGGGCATTGCCGAGATCGTGGCGAGGGTCCGGCGCTATTTCCGGCTCTGGCCGTTCCGAACCTGACACGACAAGACCATGCATGGGAGGAGAACCGCATGTTTTCACTGACAAGACGGCGCGTCACTGGGCTGATGGCCGGGGTGGCGCTGGTCGCGGGCCTTGGCGCGGCGCAGGCACAGGAGGACGACATCGTCATCGGTGGGTCGATCCCGCTGACCGGCGTCTTCGCCTTTGCCGGCGTGGCGATCGAGGCCGGGATGCAGGACTATATCACACAGGTGAACGAGGCCGGCGGCATCGGCGGGCGCAACCTGCGGCTGGCCTATGAGGATACCGGCTACAAGGTCGACCAGTCGGTGGCGGTGTTCAACAAGCTGACCAGCCAGGACGAGATCCACCTTTACTATGGCGACTCCACCGGCTTCGCCAAGACCATCGCGCCCGAACTGAACCGGATGGGCGGGATGATCATGGGCGGCGCGTCCTTTGCGTCCGAGCTGAACGACCCCGAGGAACATCCCTACATGTTCATGGCGGGCCCGGACTATTCCGAGATGATCGCCATCCTGATGGAATACATCGCCGAGGAAACCCCCGGCGCCAAGATCGTGCTGGTCAACTCCGACACCGAATTCGGCCGCGACCCGATTGAGAGCTCGCGCGCCAAGGCGTCGGAGCTGGGGCTGGAGATCGTCGAGGAGATCATCACCCCGCCGACCGCCGTCGATGTCTCGACCGAGGTGCTGAAGCTGCGCCGCGCCCGGCCCGACTACACCATCTTCCACGGCTACATCCTCGCCCCGCTGCCCGAGTTCATGACCCAGGCCCAGCAACTGGGGCTGGAGACGAAGTTCATGGGCACCTTCTGGTCGATGGACAGCTCGATCTGGGACAGCGTGGGTGAGCCCGCGGATGGCTTCATGGGCGTGATGCCCTACCGCTATTACTACGACGAGGAAGCGGACGCGCCGACGATGGCGAAGATCCGCGAGATGCGGCCCGAATATCAGGCTACCGGCTACATGCAGGGCTACCTGTCTGCGATGCTGATGGCGGAGTCTGCGCGCCGAGTGCTGGATCAGGGGCAGGAGCTGACCGGCACCAACCTCAAGGCCGCGATGAACACGATTCAAGATTTCGACACCGGCGGGCTGATCGGCATCCCGATCTCGATCCCCGGCAATTCGGTGCCGGTGGGCCGCGTCTATCAGTACAGCGCCGCGGAAAAGAAGATGCAGCCGGTCTCTGACTGGATCACCGTGACGGAATGACGGATATGGCCGCGGACACCATCCTCGAGATCGAGAATATCGAGGTCATCTACAACAAATCCGTGCAGGTGCTTCGCGGCCTGTCGCTCCGGGTGCCGCGGGGCCAGGTGGTCACGCTGCTTGGCTCCAACGGCGCCGGGAAATCCACCACGCTCAAGGCGATCTCGCGGCTGCTGAGCCTTGAGAATGGCGAGCTGACCTCGGGGCGGATCCTGTTCGACGGGCAGGACACCGCCGGCGAGGAACCGCACCAGCTGGTGCGGCGCGGGCTCTTTCACGTCATGGAGGGGCGGCGGGTCTTCGGCGACCTGACGGTCGAGGAGAACCTGACCGCCGCCACCTTCGCCCTGTCGGGGCGGGGGGTGAAGCATAGCGGCTTCGATCAGGTCTATTCCTACTTCCCGCGCCTGCATGAGCGCCGCCACGCCCGCGCCGGCTATCTGTCGGGGGGCGAGCAGCAGATGCTGGCCATCGGCCGGGCGCTGATCGCGCAGCCTGCGCTGATCTTGCTGGACGAGCCTTCGCTTGGCCTGTCGCCGCGGCTGGTCGAGGAGATTTTCACCATCATCGCGCGGATCAACCGCGAAACCGGGGTGTCGATGCTGCTGGTCGAACAGAACGCCGCGGTGGCTTTTGCCATCGCCCATTACGGCTACATCATGGAAACCGGCAAGATCCAGCTGGACGGGCCCACTGCCCGGCTGATGGCCGATCAGGATGTGCGCGAGTTCTACCTGGGCCATGCTGGGCACGGGGGAGAGCGCAGCTACCGCGACATCAAGCATTACAAGCGCCGCAAGCGGTGGCTGTCGTGACGCAGATGACCCCTCAGCTTCCCGCCCTGACCCTGCCGCAGATGCTGCGCGAACAGGCGCGCCGCTCGCCCACCCGCACTGCGATCCGGCAAAAGGACTTCGGCATCTGGCGGCCCTGCAACTGGCAGGAGTATTTCGAGCGCGCCTGCGATCTGGCCCACGGGCTGCGGGCCATCGGCGTGCCGGAAGGCGGCCATGTGGCGATCCTGTCCGAAAACCGCATCGAATGGGTGCTGGCGCAGCTTGGCGCCAATTGCGCCGGGGCGGTGGCGGTTGGCGTCTATTCGACCAGCCCGGCGGGCGAGGTCGCCTATGTCCTGGGCCATTCCGACGCGCAGGTGGTGATCTGCGAGGATCAGGAACAGGTGGACAAGGTGCTGGACCGCCGCGCCGAACTGCCCGATCTGGCGCGGATCGTGGTGATCGAGACCAAGGGGATGCGCGCCTATCCGGATGGCGCGGTGATCAGCTTTGCCGCGCTGGAGGAGATGGGCCGCGCCCACCGCGCCGCGCAGCCGGGGATGGTCGAGGCGGTTCTGGCCGCGCAGACCCTGCCCGATGTGGCGCTGATGATCTACACCTCGGGCTCCACCGGCAAGCCCAAGGGCGCGATGCTCAGCTATCGCAACCTGCGTGCGCAGGCGATGGCGATCGGCGGGTTGCTGGGGCTGTCGGCCTCGGACACGCACCTGTCCTACCTGCCGCTCTGCCATGTGGCCGAGCAGATGACGACGGTCATGGCCCCGATCTATCTGGGCAGCACCATCAACTTCGGCGAGTCGCTGCGCACCGTGCAGGAGGATCTGCGCGAGGTCGCCCCCACCACCTTCCTCGGCGTGCCGCGGATCTGGGAGAAGCTGCATTCCGCCATCCATATCCGGATGCTGGAGGCGGGGGGCTATCGCCGCGCGCTCTATGACCGGGCGCTGACCGCCTGCGCGCCCTTTGCCAACCTGCCGGCCGGGCAGCGCAGTCTGGGCCAGCGGCTGACCTTCCTCTTCTGGTACATCCTCGTCTTCCGCGCCCTGCAGAACTACATCGGCCTGCGCCGGGCGCGGGTGGCGATGACCGGGGCCGCGCCGATCTCGCCGCGCATCGTCGCCTATTTCCGCACCATTGGCGTGCCGCTGGTCGAGGTCTACGGCGCCACCGAAACCACCGGCGTGGCGCTCGGCCAGCGCCTCTCGCGCCTCGATCCCGGCGCGGTGGGCGAGGTGATCGCCAATGCCGAGGCGCGGGTGGGGACGCATGGCGAGCTGCAATTGCGCGGCGAGACGATCTTTGCCGGCTATTACAAGAACGACGCCGCTACCGCCGCGGCCCTGCAAGACGGCTGGCTGCATACCGGCGACGTGGTCGAGGAGAAGGACGGCCAGTTCCGCATCGTCGACCGCCTCAAGGACATCATGATCACCGCGGGCGGCAAGAACCTCAGCCCGTCCGAGATCGAGAATACCGTGAAGGGCAGCCCCTATATCAAGGAGTGCATCGTCATCGGCGAGCGGCGCAAATACGTCTCGGCGCTGATCCAGGTGGATTTCGAGACCGCCGGGCGTTGGGCCGAGGAGGCGGGCATCACCTTCACCAACTTCCGCAACCTTGTCGAACGCCCCGAGCTGCGCGCGCTGGTCGAGGCCGAGATTGCTGCCGCCAATGCCGAGCTGGCCGCCGTCTCGCATATCCGCCGCTTCCACCTGCTGACCAAGGAGCTGGACCATGACGATGACGAGGTGACGGCAACGATGAAGGTGCGCCGGTCGAGCATCGCGCAGAAATACGCCGCCGAGATCGATGCGCTCTATCCCGCCGGCTGACAGTCAGGAGAGACCCATGATCGACCTGCGCCCCCGCCGCCCGTGGGAGAGTGACGAGGCCGCCCAGTTCCGCGACATGGTCCGCCGCTTCCTGCTGGCCGAGGCGGTGCCGCGCGATGCCGCCTGGCGCGCGCAGAAATTCGTGGACCGGGATTTCTGGCTGCAGGCCGGCGAGTTGGGTCTGCTGTGCCCCGGCATTTCGGATGACTATGGCGGCGGCGGCGGCGATTTCGCGCTCGATGCCATCGTCAGCGAAGAGCTGTCCTATGCCGGGATCACCAGCTTTCAGCAGCTGATCCATGGCGGCATCGTTGCGCCCTACATCCTGCATTACGGCACCGAGGATCAGCGCCAGCGCTGGCTGCCAAAGATGGCCAGCGGCGAGATGATCGGGGCCATCGCCATGACCGAACCGGGCGGCGGGTCCGACCTGCAGGCGGTGCGCACGACCGCGCAGCGCGAGGGCGGCAGTTATGTGCTGAACGGTGCCAAGACCTTCATCACCAATGGCATCGTCGCCGATCTGGTCATCGTCGCCGCCCGCACCGGGCCGGAACCGGGCGCGCGCGGCCTGTCGCTGATCGTTGTCGAAACGGCGGACCTGCCCGGCTTCCGCCGGGGCCGCAACCTTGCCAAGATCGGCATGCATGGCAGCGACACCGCCGAGCTGTTCTTTGACGAAGTCCGCGTACCCGCAGAAAACCGGCTGGGCGAGGTGGAAGGTCAGGGCTTCGTGCAGATGATGCAGCAGCTTCCGCAGGAACGGCTCGGCGTCGCCGTCGGCGCGCAGGCGATGATGGAGCGGGCGGTCGAGATCACGGTGGAGTATGCCCGCACCCGCAGCGCCTTTGGCAAGGTGCTGATGGAGCTGCAGAACACCCGCTTCACGCTGGCGGACTGCCTCGCCAAGGCCCAGGTCTCGCGCGCCTTCGTGGACCGCTGCATCGCGGACCATCTGGCGGGCCGGCTGACCGCCGCCGATGCCTCGATGGCCAAGATGTGGACGACCGACCGCCAATGCGAGGTGATCGACGACTGCCTGCAACTGCATGGCGGCTATGGCTTCATGGAGGAATATCCCATCGCCCGGATGTATGCCGATGTGCGGGTGCAGCGGATCTATGGCGGCGCCAATGAGATCATGAAGGAAATCATCGCGCGCAGCCTTGGCTGAGGCGCCTTGCGGGAGAGACCGATGCCGATCCCCGACGCGTTCAAGGCCCTGCGCCTGCCCGCCATCGCCTCGCCGATGTTCCTTGCCTCCGGCCCGGACCTCGTGGTGGAAACCTGCCGCGCCGGGCTGGTCGGCACCTTTCCCGCGCTGAACCAGCGCAGCAGCGAGGGGTTCCGCGACTGGCTGCACCAGATCCGCGCCCGGCTGGCGGCGCATCCCGGTGCCGCGCCCTTTGGCGTGAACCTGATCGTCCACAAGTCCAACCCGCGGCTGGAGGCGGATCTGCAGATCTGCATCGAGGAGAAGGTGCCGCTGATCATCACCTCGCTTGGCGCGGTGGCGGATCTTGTGGCGCGGGTCCATGCCTATGGCGGCCTCGTGTTCCATGACGTGATCAGCGCCCGCCACGCCCGCAAGGCCGCCGAGGCGGGGGTGGACGGGATCATCGCCGTCGCGGCGGGGGCGGGGGGGCATGCCGGCACGCTCAGCCCCTTCGCGCTGGTGCCGGAAATCCGCGCGGTGTTCGGCGGCACCATCATCCTTGGCGGCGCGATCAACACCGGGCGCGACATTGCCGCGGCGCGGATGCTGGGGGCCGACATGGCCTATCTGGGGACGCGGTTCCTGGCGACGGCGGAGTCGATGGCCGACCCCGCCCACAAGCAGATGATCGTGGATACCTCCGCCGCCGACATCCTCTACACCCCGCGGATCAGCGGCGTTCACGCGAACTTCCTGCGGCCGAGCCTTGTCGCGGCGGGGCTGGACCCCGAGAACCTGCACGACGCCGGCGCGCTCGACATGCAGGGCGAGGCGAAGGTGTGGAAGCATCTGTGGTCGGCGGGGCAGGGGGTGGGATCGGTCAGGGATGTGCCCACCGCCGCCGCGCTCTGCGACCGGCTTGTCACCGAATACCGCGCCGCGCTGGCGGAATGTGCCGCCGAAGCCGCGTTATACCAGTAGCAGGGGGGGTCTGATCAGGCCCGCCCGCCGGAGCGCAGCCCCGAGACATGCTCGATGAACGAGCGTTCGACCGGGTCGTCCAGCCCGCGCCCCGACTTCTCGAAGCCCCGGCGCCAGTCGTTGATGTGCCGCTGCATCCACAGCCGCGCCTCTGCCGCGTCATGGCGGGCCAGCGCTGCGATGATATGGGCATGCGCCTCGACATTGCGCTGCGGCGCGGCCTCGACCTTGGGCAGGATCACCCGCAGCGTCGGCGCGAACAGCAGGCTTGCCGGTTCGCGCGCCAGTTCCAGCACCCGGTTGCGCCCGGTCTTGGCGATCAGCGCATGGAACTCGCTGTCCAGATGGATCACCGCATCCGGGTCGCCCAGTTGCGCGCGGCTGCGCTCCAGATTGTCGGTCAGCGCCGCGATATCCTCATCGGTGGCATGGCGCGCCGCCGCTTCTACAGATGCCGTCTCGAGCGCCAGCGCCGCCTCCCACAGCTCGCGGAAGGTGGTCTGGTGCAGCACCAGCGCCCGGCTCATCCGCGTCGCCAGGTTGTTGTAGCGCGGCAGGCTGGCAAACAGCCGCCGCGACTGGTCGCGCCGCAGCAGGCCGCTTTGCTCCAAGAGGCGGATGCCCTCGCGCACGGTGGAGCGGTTGACGCCGAACTGTTCGCAAAGTGTCGCCTCGGTGCCGACCGGATCGCCGGGGGCGATGCGGCCCGAGACAATCTCGCGTTCGATCGCCTCGGCCAGCCGCAGATAGGCGGGCTGCGCTTCCAGCCGGGCGAAGGGTTCGGGGGCAGGTCTCTTGGCTTCGGTCATATGCGTCCTGCGGGATAGATGCGTCCCTGTCGCGGCTTGGGATCAGGGTTCGTAGAAAGCCGTCGCGCCGCTGTCAACGCAGCTTCAGCGGCCGGTGAAGACGGGGCGGCGCTTGCCCAGAAAGCCGGCGACGCCTTCGGCGAAATCCGCGCTGCCGGCGATGGCGAGAAATTCGGCCCGCTCCGCCTCCAGATGCGCGGCGAGCGGGGTGACAGCGCTGCCATCGCAGAGCCGCCGGAACGCGGCGTAGGAGCGGGTCGGACCCGCCGCCAGTTTGGACGCCAGCGCGTCCAGCGCCGCGTCGAACCCATCCGCCGGGGCGATCTCGGCGACGATGCCCCAGTCCAGCGCTTCGGCCGCGGTCAGCGCCCGGCTGAGCAGCATCATCTGCGCGGCCCGGCCTGCGCCTACCTTGCGCGGCAGGAACCAACTGGCGCCGCAATCGGGAACCGCGCCGATCCGGTCATAGGCGATCAGGAACTGCGCGCCCTCTTCGGCCAGCACCAGATCGGCGGCCAGTGCCAGGCTGAACCCCGCGCCCGCCGCCGCCCCGCGCACCCCGGCGATCAGCGGGGCATCAAGCGCGCGCAGGGTCAGGATCGCGGCGTTCATCCCGTCAAGGATCGCGTTCAGCGCCGCCGCGGTCTGCGCCGGCTGCCCCGAAAAGCCGCTGACGTCACCCCCGGCCATGAAGGCCCGCCCCGCGCCGGTCAGCACCACGCAGCGCAGGCCGTCTTGCTGCGCCAGCGCCCGGGCCGCCTGCTGCAACCCCTCGGCCAGCGCCACGTCGATGGCGTTGAGCCGGGCGGGGCGGTTGAACGTGATCCGTGCGATGCCGGTGGCGGGGTCGAAGCTGCTCAGGATCGGGGCGTCACTCATGCGATCTCCTCCTCGATGTGGAACCGGCCGCCGCTTGCGGCCACGGCGGGCGGTACGGCGAACTCCAGGGCCTCGGCCTCCGCGGCAAAGGCCGCGGCCCCCGCCCGGTCGATCATCGCCAGCGGCCCGCCGGTCCAGGCCGGGAAGCCGCTTTGCACGGAGGCGAGGTCCACGGCGTCGGCATGGCCCGGCTCTGCGCGTGCCGCGCCCGCCGCTGCAAGGGCGCCCGCCACCAGAAGTTGCCGCGCCAGCGCCTGCAGTTCGGAGGCGGGCAGGGGTTCCGCCCCCTGCGTCGCCTCTCCTGTGGGGGCCGGTGCCAGAGCGATCCCCGCCGCCAGCGCCGCATTCACCACCCGCGCTGCCGGGATGCCCCCCGCCACCATCCGCGCCGCCTCGGCCGCCATCGCCGCGGCGCAGGCCTCTGCCGCATCGCCCGCCTCGGGGCGCACCCCCAGCCGCGCCAACCGCTGCCGCGCGTCGAAGCGCAACCCGATCAGGGCGCGCGCCACAGGCCCCGTCACCAGCTGGCCGAAATACTGCGACTCCACCATCAGCGCCTTGTCCATCGGAAGCCGCAGCCCTTCATAAAGGCAGGACAGGATCGCCCCCGGCGCCGGATAGGCCGGCCCCGGGTCCTGCGCCACGGCGGCATTGGCGGCGATGAAGTCGGCGAACCCCTCGGCGCTGCCCACCGCCGGGCCGGGCATCGCAAAGCCCTTGCGGTCCCAGGGCTGCTGCGCCGGGACCCGCCCCTCGGCCAGCATCCGCCGCGCCGCCGGGATCAGCTCCTCGGGTGCCACCAGCGCGTCCAGCAGCCCGGCCTCCAGCGCCGCCTCGGCCCCCATCGGCGCGCCCCCCAGCAGGATCGGCAGCGCCGGCGCCAGCCCGATCAGCCGCGGCAGCCGCTGGGTGCCGCCCGCGCCGGGCAGCAGCCCCAGCGTCACCTCGGGGAAGCCGAACAGCGCCCGGTCATTGTGCGCAGCGATCCGCGAATGGCAGGCCAGCATCACCTCCAGCCCGCCGCCAAGCGCCATGCCGCTGGCCGCGGCGATCACCGGCTTGCCGAGCCGCTCCAGCCGCCGCAGCACATCCCCAATCCGCCGGATCCGCGCCGCCGCCTCGCCCGCCGTCACCCCCTCGGCCCAGAGCGCGGGCATGATCCCCAGATCCGCCCCCGCGATGAAGCTGGCCTTGCCCGAAGCGAGGATCACTCCCGTCACGCGGCCATCCGCCGCCAGCGCCGTCACCGCGCCGTCCAGCGCCTGCGCAAAGGCCCAGTCGATCACGTTCACGCTGCGGCCCGGCATGTCCAGCGTGACAAGCGCGACGCCTTCGGGGTCAATCTCGGTGGTCAGCATCGTACCCTCCTCAGACCCGCTCGATGATGGTGGCGACGCCCATTCCGGCACCCACGCACAGCGTGACCAGCGCCGTCGCCTTGCCGGTCCGCTCCAACTCATCCAGCGCGGTGCCGAGGATCATCGCCCCCGTCGCCCCCAGCGGATGGCCCATCGCAATCGCCCCGCCATTGACGTTGACGGCTTCGGGGTCGAGCTCCAGCGCCTCGATGAACCGCAGCGCCACCGCGGCGAAGGCCTCGTTCACCTCAAAGATGTCGATGTCCCGGGCCGTCATCCCGGCCCGCTTCAGCGCCTTTTCCGCCGCCGCCGCGGGGGCGGTCAGCATGATGGTCGGCTCCGAGCCGATCTCGGCAAAGGCCCGCACCCGGGCCCGCGGCCGCAGGCCCGCAGCGGCCCCCGCCTCAAGGCTGCCGATCAGCACCGCGGCTGCACCATCGACCATGCCGCTGGAATTGCCGGCATGGTGCAGATGCGGGATCGCGGCCAGATCGGGATAGCGGGTCAGGGCGATGCGGTCGAAGCCCGCCGCCCCCATCGCGGCAAAGGATGGGCGCAGCGCTGCCAGATCGGCGGCCGTGGTGCCGGGGCGCACGGTTTCGTCCTGTGCCAGTAGCACCTCGCCAAGGCCATCGCGCACCGGCACCACCGTCCCGGCAAAGCGCCCCTCGGTCCAGGCCCGGGCGGCGCGGGCATGGCTTTGCGCCGCCAGCGCGTCCAGCGCCGCGCGGTCATAGCCCCAGCGGGCGGCGATCAGGTCGGCCGAGATCCCCTGCGGCACGAACTGCGTGGCCCGCGCCACCGCCGGGTCCGCGCCCCAGGCCCCGCCATCCGACAGGATCGGCACCCGCGACATCGATTCCACCCCGCCGCAGATCACCATATCGGTCTGCCCGGCCATCACCTTGGCCGCGCCCACGTTTACCGCCTCCAGCCCCGAGGCGCAGAAGCGGTTCACCTGCACCCCCGCCACGCTGTCGGCATAGCCCGCGGCCAGCGCCGCGATGCGGGGCAGGCACTGGCCCTGCTCGCCGATGGGCATCACCACGCCGAAGATCACGTCATCGACGAGGGCCGTATCCGGCAGGCTGCGGTCCCGCAGCGCCCCCAGCACGGTGGTCGCCAGCCGCAGCGGCGTCACCTCATGCAGCGCGCCGTCGGGTTTGCCGCGCCCGCGCGGGGTGCGCAGATGGTCGAAGATGAAGGCGTCGCCCACCCCCGCGCCCTATTTCGGCGCCATGCGCAGCGCGCCGTCGAGCCGGATCGTCTCGCCGTTCAGCATCTCATTGCCGAGGATATGAAGCACCAGCGCGGCATATTCCGCCGGCCGGCCGAGGCGCGAGGGGAAGGGGACCGCGACGCCAAGACTGTCCTGCGCGGCTTGCGGCAGACCCTTCAGCATCGCGGTTTCAAAGATGCCGGGGGCGATGGTGCAGACGCGGATGGCGTTCGCCGCAAGCTCCCGCGCGGCGGGCAGCGTCAGCCCGACGATCCCACCCTTCGATGCCGCATAGGCCGTCTGCCCGATCTGCCCGTCATAGGCGGCGATGGAGGCGGTGTTGATCGCCACGCCGCGCTCGCCAGTGTCCAGCGGGTCCAGCGCCGACGCGCCCGCGGCGAACAGCCGCAGCATGTTGAAGCTACCGATCAGGTTGACCTCGATGACGCGCGCGAAATCCTCCAGCGGCATGGTGCCGGCCTTGCCGAGGATCTTCCTGGCCGGGCCGATGCCGGCGCAGTTGACGAGGATCCTCGCGGTCCCGTGCTGCGCGGCAGCCTCTGCCACCGCAGCTTCGGCACTCGCGGCCGAGGCGACATCGCACCGCACCGCGATCCCGCCAATCTCGGCCGCGACGGCCGCCGCCGCCTCATGGTTGAAGTCCAGCAGCGCCACCCGCGCGCCTGCGGCGGCCAGTGCCCGCGCCGTCGCCTCGCCAAGGCCGGACCCGCCGCCGGTGACCAGTGCCGCTACGCCTTCGATCTTCATGCAAAATTCCCTGAGTCTTCTGCGGCACCGCAAGCAGGGGCGGGCCGGCAAGTTTGTCGGACAATGTGACAGCTATGCAAACCGCCACCGCCCCTGTCAACGGGGTTGCTCCGCCGCTTAGGCGCGGCTCTGCGGGCTGAGGGCACCAAGCGCCCAGTCCTGAAAGGCGCGGCAGAGCGGGTTGGCGATCTTGCCCTCGGCAGCACCACGTAATAGGCCAGATCGGTCGCCATCGGCGCGCCGGCGACAATCTGCAGCTGGCTGTCGTGCAACTCCTGCTCGATCAGGTGGCGCGGCAGCAGCGCCACGCCGCGGCCGCCTCGATAATCATCGAGAATTTGTCGGGGCACCCGCTGGGGGCGGATCTGAGCCAGGTGCTGATCGGCGGCGCCGATGTCGGCGCGGCGCTGGTCGCGCATAAGGGAGTCGCTTTGATCTCGGCCACCGGGTCCACCCGCATGGGCCGGCAGGTCGGCCCGGCGGTCGCGGCGCGGTTCAGGCGCTCGATACTGGAGCTAGGCGGTAACAATGCCGGCATCGTCTGCCCCTCGGCCGATCTCGATATGGCGCTGCGCGCGATTGCCTTTGGCGCGATGGGGCACGGCCGGCCAGCGCTGCACCACGATGCGGCGGCTCTTCGTGCATGACTCTGTCCATGGCGCGCTGGTGCCGCGGCTGACCGCGCCTAGGGCAGCGTCAGCGTCGGAAACCCGCTGGAAACCCAGGCGCTGGTCGGCCCGCTGGTCGATGGCGCGGCCTTCACCGCGATGCAGGCGGCGCTGGAGGCGGCCCGCGCGGCGGGCGGCACCGTGCATGGCGGCGAGCGGGTGAGCGTCGGTGCCGACGCCGCTTTCTGCGCGCGGCCGGCGCTGGTCGAGATGCCCGGTCAGGTGGGGCCGGTGCTGGGGGAAATCTTCACGCCGATTAGTTTATGTGATTAATTACAGTGACTTATAAGACGTTCTTCACAAACATAGTGAAGTTGGTGCGGGCCTTTCGTCATCAATCTTCACCACCGACCTGCGCGAGATGGAAACCTTCCTCTCCGCCTCTGGCTCGGATTGCGGCATCGCCAACGTCAACATCGGCACCTCGGGTGCGGAAATCGGCGGGGCCTTTGGCGGTGAGAAGGAAATGGGCGGCAGGCGCGAGAGCGGCTCGGACGCCTGGAAGGGCTACATGCGCCGCGCCACCAACATCATCAACTACTCGCGCGCACTGCCGCTGGCACAAGGCGTGGTCTTCGACATCGACTGACGCTGCAGATGCCGCAGGACCGGCTACCGGAGCGGGGCGAGATCGGGGATTGCCCCCTGTCGCCCCGTCTCGGATAACGGCCCTTGCAGCGGAGTTTCGTCGCTTTCTTCGATTCTGCGGTCGCGGCCGACAACTGAGGGTTGAACTTCGGGGTAGCATCATGCGCAGATAGCGGCGATATCCCGATGCTGCATGAGGGAGAGCGGCCAGGTTGACAGATAACAGTGCCTTGGCAGGATCCGAAGGCGGGGTGGGGTCCGAGCCACGCCGCGGCGGTGTGGCCGCGTGGCTGGCCGGAACCGTGCTGCTGGCGCTGGCCTATGCGCTTGGCGGACTTAGCGGGACGGCGCTTGCGGTGCCGCCCGGCTATGCCACGATCATCTGGCCCGCCTCTGGCATTGCGCTGGCAGCCCTGTTGCTGGGCGGACGCCGGCTGTGGCCGGGGGTGTTCCTCGGGTCATTCCTGATCAATTGCCATATCGGCGGGGTGTTCGAGCGCGCCTTCGATCCGGCCGGCCTGCTGATCCCGGCGCTGATCGCCATTGGCGCGATGCTGCAGGCGCTGCTGGCCACCACGCTGGTGCGGCGGCGGTTTGGCCGTCCGCTGGGACTTGGGTCGCCGAACGATGTGTTCCGGCTGGTGCTGATCCTGGGGCCGCTCGGTTGTCTGATATCGCCCACCTTCGGCACCACCGCGCTGTGGCTGATGGGCAGCCTGCAGCCAGGCTCGGTCTATCACAACTGGCAGACCTGGTGGCTGGGCGATCTGTTCGGGGTGCTGATCGTGGTGCCCCTGACGCTGTTCGCGCCTTGGCGGCAACGCCCGCCGATCCTGTGGCGCGGCCACTCTGTTGCCCGGATGAGCGTGATGGGGCTCTTGCTGGTCTCGCTGTGCCTTGGCGCCACCTTCTATGCCTGGGCAACGCTCAGCCATGTGCTGCATCAGCGCAATTCGGCGGCCTTCACCGCGCTGGTCGATAACACCTCGCGGATGCTGAGCCACCGCCTGCAATCCTATTCGCATATCCTGAATGCCGGGTCCGGCTTGCTTGCTGCCTCGGAGCGGATGGAGGCGGCAGAGTGGCGGCGTTTCGTGGCCGAGCTCGACATTTCGGAAACACTGCCGGGCCTGTCGGGCCTTGGGCTGATCCGGCCGGTGGCGGCCAGCGCGGTGCCGGCCTTCGAGGCCGAGGCCCGCGTCGATCTGGGCAGGCCCTTCAACGTCCATCCCGACACTGGCCTGCCAGAGCGGTATGTCGTGCGCCAGATCGAGCCGCATGAGGCGAATGACGAGGCCCTTGGCATCGACCTCGGGTTTGAGCAGAGCCGGCGCGTGGCGGTGCTGGAGGCGCGGGACAGCGGGCGTACCACGATCTCGGCGCCCTTGGTTCTGGTTCAGGATCCCAATGCCGGGCCGGGGTTCGTGCTGCTGCGCCCCGTTTATAGCGGTGGCGGCGTGCCCGAGACGCTGGAGGCACGGCGGGCAACCTTTGCCGGCTGGGTCTATGCCCCCTTCGCAGCGGACCCGTTCTTCCGCGCTGTGATCGGCGCCGATGCCAGCCGCCTGTCGCTGACGGTCGAGGACCGCGCGGCACCAGAGGCGGAACGGCAGGTGTTCAGCAGCGCGCCGGCGAACCCTTCGCAGCGCGCGCAGTTTGCCGAACGGCGCACCCTACCGATCCACGGGCGCGAGTGGCGGCTGTCCTATGCCAGCACCCCCGCCTTTGATGCCAGCGTGGCCCGCGGAGAACCGACGCTGGTGCTGCTGGTCGGCTTCGCGCTGAGCGGGCTGATCGGCACCTTGCTGTCGGTGATGCTGCGGCGGGCCGAGATCGTGACCGAACTGGTGGAAACCAAGACCCGCGAACTGGCGACGCAAGAAGAGCATACACGGTCGATCATCGACACGGCGATGGTCGGGATCTTGCTGCTGGATGCGGGCGGGCGGATCCTTGCGCTGAACCGGGCGGCGGAGCCGATCTTTGGGGCCGCCGCGGCCGAGCTGATCGGCCGGCCGCTGACCGATCTGGTACCGATCGAGTCGATTGCGCGGCTGTGGCTGCCCTCGGCGGCCGAGGCGGCGGCGCTGCCGCAGCAGGGGCGGCGCTTCCGCATCCGCAGGGGCGATGGGCTTGAGGTCTATATCGAGCTGCAGCTGAACAGCTGGCGCACCGATGACGGGCAAAGCCGGTTCACCGCGATCATCCGCGACATCACCGTACGCCAGCTGGCCGAGATGCGGCTGCAACAGGCCGAGCGGCGGCTGAACATGGCGCTGACCGGCGCCCATATCGCGGTGTTCGACGTGAACCTGGTTGAGCGCACGCAGATCGTATCCGACAACTGGCTGATGCTGATGGGCTATCCGCCGGAAACGAGCGTCTCTGCGGCAGATATCCGGCGGATCTGGGAAGAGGGCGTGTATCCCGAAGACCGGCCTTTGGTGACCGAGGCTGATCGTGCCTGCATCGCCGGCGAGACGGAACGGTCGGTCAGCCAGTACCGGGTGCGCTTGCCCGATGGCCGTCAGCGCTGGATGCGGTCCGAGGCGCTGGTGCCCGAACGCGATGATGAGGGCCAGGCGTTGCGGCTGCTGGGGGTGCAGATCGACGTGACAGAGCTGCAGGGAGCGCTTGACGCTCTCAGCCGCAGCGAGGCGCAGTTCCGCTCGGTGATCGAGCTGGCGCCGGTGGGGATGGCGCTGCTGGACCGCGATGGCCGCTTCGTGCGGGTAAACGAGGCGCTGTGCCGCTTTACCGGCTATGGCGAGGATGAGCTCTGTGGCAGCTTGCTGGGCGACCTTGCCGCGGCCGAGACAGTTACCGTCGATCCCGAGGTGATGGACCGGTTGCTGGACAGAAGCCTGCAGGTCCACAAGACGGAATGTGCCTATCTGCGCCGGGATGGCCGGACGGTCTGGGGCCTGCTGAGCATTTCGTTGACCGGGGGCGAGCCCGAGGATGAAGCGGTGTTCATCGCGCAGATCCAGGACATTACCGACCGCAAGGAGATGGAGCAGATCAAGAGCGATTTCGTTGCCACCGTCAGCCACGAGCTGCGCACGCCGCTGACCTCGATCAAAGGCGCGCTGGGGCTGGTGCTGGGGTCTATGTCGGGCGAATTGCCGCCGCAGGCCGAACGGCTGCTGTCGATCGGGCAGAAGAACTGCGACCGGCTGATCACGCTGGTGAACGACATTCTCGACCTCGAGAAGATCTCGTCGGGGCAGTCTCGCTTTACCTTCGTCGAGGCCGAAATTGGTGCGCTGGTGGAGCAGAGCCTGGCCGCAACGCAGCCCTTTGCTGCCGATCTTGCGGTGACGTTGCAGACCGGTGATGTCGATCCCTCGCTGCAGGCGCTGGTCGATGTCGATCGCTTCCAGCAGGTAATGGCGAACCTTCTGTCGAATGCCGCGAAGTTCTCGCCGCGCGGTGGCACGGTCGAGGTGGGCGTGGCGCGCGATGGCCGGAACGTGCGGGTCACGGTCACCGACCACGGCACCGGGATCCCGGCCGATTTCCGCGACCGGATCTTCTTGCCCTTCTCGCAGGCCGACAGCTCCTCGACCCGGGCCAAGGGCGGCACCGGGCTTGGCCTCAACATCTCGCGCCAGATCGTGGAGCGGATGGACGGCGATATCGGGTTCGACAGTGCGCCGGGCGAGACGGTGTTCTGGTTCGTCCTGCCGCTGTCAAGCGCCGTTGCGGCCCGGCGCGAGGGCCCCGAAGTGCCTGCCGTGGAGGCCGAGCGCCCCGGCCATGTGCCGGTGATCTTGCATGTCGAGGATGACGGTGACTTTGCCGAGGTGTTCCGGTCTGCCTTCGGGGCGCAGGCCGAAGTGCTGGGGGCCGCCAGCCTTGCCGAGGCCCGCCCGCTGCTGCGCGACCGCCGCTTTGATCTGATCGTGATCGACTGGGAGTTGCCCGATGGCAGCGGCATCGCGCTTCTGGACCAGATCAGCCAGTTGCAGCCTGAAGTGCCGGTGTATGGGCTCAGCGCGCGCGACCAGCCGGCGGCCGATCCGCGGGTGCGGCGCCACATCACCAAATCACGGGCACGACTCGACCAGCTGGTCGCGGACTTCCTCAAGGCGGCTGCCTGACGGATCGGGCGATGGTGCGGCGCTTTGACCCGCAGGAGTGACCAAACGGGCGCCATATTCACGGGTGCTGCCTCGATTTCGCCTCAATGGGGGGGCAGGTTGCCCGAATAAGCACTAGATTCGGTCCAGAATTCGCCCATCATCCGAGCCAACCTTTGGTCTGCAAGCCGCGACGCAATTTCAGGTGGCTGCAGCATTGGAACAGGGGACGGCGGGCCAGATGGGCCGCTTCAGGGATCGACCCACAGGGTCGGACCTGCGGGGACGGGGGCGGGTAAGCGTATGTATAATATGAGCGCGGTTGATGGATCTCTCTCGACCTCGGCAACGCCCCTGGCCCTGATCGGGCTGGGCCTTCTGGCGGCCAGCCTGATCATGGTGGTGCTGCGCAGCAAGCGTCGTTTCGGTATCTTGCACGGCCAGATGGAACGCTACCGGGCTGCGGTGAACGAGCATTGCATGGTGAACCTCACCGATGCCGCGGGGCGCATCACCAGCGTGAACGACAGGTTTCTGCAGGTCACAGGCCTGACCCGTGACGAGGCCGTGGGAAGCCGGGTCGATGAGCTGCCGCCGCTGACGCGAGAGCCTGGCCGGACCGAGCGCATCAAGGCGCGGCTGGCTGAAGGCAAGTCCTGGTCAGGCGAAACCGCTTGGCGGCAGGCCGACGGCAAGCTGTGCTGGACGCATTCGACGCTGGTGCCTGTGGTCAATCGCCGCGGCAAGCTGGTCGAGACCTTTGCGATCCGCACCGACATCACCGCCGTGAAGATGGCCGATGCCGAGACCCAGTTGCGGGCGACGCTGGACCTGCTGCAAGACGAGGTCTGGATGTTCTCGCCGGACGATCTGCGTTTTATCTATCTCAACCGCAAGGCCATCACCCGGCTGGGCTGGGAAGGGCAGTGCTACGAGGGGCGCACGTTGGCCGATGTCGGCTGGATGGCCGATCTGCGGCATATCGGCCGCGATCTGCATCGGCTGAACAGCGGCGAAGAAAGCGCACTGACCTATGAGCTGCAGGACCGCGAGGACCGCACGCTGGAGATCACCCTGCAGCTGGTCGCCCCGGCGGGGAACCCGGCACGCTATGTCGCCGTGCTGCGTGACATCACCGAGCGGCAGGCCGCCGCGCGGGCCAAATCGCAATTCGTGGCCATGGTCAGCCATGAATTGCGCACGCCGCTGACCTCGATCAAGGGCGGGCTGGGGCTGCTGACGATGACCGCTGCCGCCGAGATGTCGGAACGCTCGCGCTCGATCCTGACCATCGCACAGCGCAACACCGACCGGTTGATCTTGCTGATCAACGACATTCTGGACCTTGAGAAGATCGACGCCGGGATGATGGATTTCCGCATGGAACATACCGACCTGACCTCGGTGATCGAAGAGGCCATCGAGATGAACGGCGGCTATGGCGCGCAGTTCGGGGTGCAGTTCGTGGGTGTCGGGCTTGACCGGCCGGTGCTGGTCGATTGCAGCCCGGAACGCCTGCTGCAGGTGCTGACCAACCTGATGTCGAACGCCGCGAAATTCTCCAAGCCCGGCGACACGGTTCAGGTGGGGCTGTCGGACCTTGGCGGCAAGGTGCGGATCTATGTGAAGGACCGCGGCGCCGGCATCCCGCTGGAAGCGCAGCCGCGCATTCTTGAGCGGTTCACCCAGGCTGACAGTTCCGACCGGCGCAAGGTGGGCGGATCGGGCCTTGGCCTCAGCATCGTGAAGGCCATCGTGGAGCGTCACGGCGCCGAGATCCGCTTTGACAGCCGGCCGGGGCAGGGCAGCGAGTTCTACTTTGATCTGGAGCGGCAGAGCGAGCGCCACGTCGCCTGACCGGGCCCGCGCTGCCGTGCAGCATTGACGTTTCAAACCGGGCCCTGCATCTGCGGGGCCAGACTTTTCCGCATCCGGCAGAGGCCGGCGACAGGATGACAGGCCGATGACCCAGCTTCGCAAGATCCTTCACGTCGAGGACGATGCCGACATCCAGGAAATCGCCGCCATCGCGCTGGAAACCGTGGGCGGGTTCGAGATCGTACAGTTCATCTCTGGCGCAGAGGCGATTGCCGCGGCGCCGGGGCATACGCCAGACCTGTTCTTGCTGGATGTGATGATGCCCGGGCTTGGCGGCGAGGAGACGCTGCTGGCCCTGCGGGCGCTGCCGGGGCTGGCAGAGGTGCCGGCGATCTTCATGACCGCCAAGGCGCTGGAGGCGGATGTGCGGGCGCTGTGCGATCTGGGCGCGCTTGGGGTGATTACCAAGCCCTTCGACCCGATGAGCCTTGCCGATGAGATCAAGACGCTGTGGCGCAAGTCGGGGCGGAGCTGAACCCGCCTAGCGGCCAGCCTGCGCCAGGATCAGCGCCATCTCTCCCAGCATGTCATCGGTCAGCGCGACCACCATGCGCGGGGTTGTTGGCGGCTCTCGGTGTTCCAGATGGTCGGTGGCGGCAAGTTCGACACGCTGGCTGAGCATTCCCAGATCGGCAAAGCCAAGGGTCGCGGCCACGCCAACGGTCTTGTGGGCGGCAAAGCAGATTGCGCGCACATGGTCTTCGCGGACTGCCTGGGGCAGCCCGCCAGCCTCCAGCGCGTCGCGCAGGGCTTCGACCTCGTTCAGCCGGGTTTCAAGGACGTCGAGGAACCTGATGCGCAGCGCCGACAGTCGGCTGGCGATCATGCTGCGGGTATCATGGGGCACAGATTCACGTTCCAAGGGCACTCTCCACAGCTTACCCTTACGTTAACCCGGAGCGCCAGACCCATCAAGCCAATCTGAACTGGCTCCAATGTTCGCCGGACCGCCCGTCTTCAACCTTCGGCGCGTCATGCTCGGCATTCTCGATGGCCACATACAGCGCATCGACCGCGCCGCGCCCGGCCCGCACCAGCCCGACCCGCACCGGCGAGCCGACCCGAAGGCGGAACTTCAGCGGCACGCCGCGGCTGTTGGTCAGCGCCATCTCCTCTACGATCAGGTTCGCCGTGCCTTCGATCACTTCAAGGTCCAGCGCCCCGCGGCCATGCGCGACGCAGACATAGACCCCGTTGCCGGCATAGGACACGAAGCGCTCATGCGAGCGCAGGGCGGTCGAGACCGCCTCGGCCACGTCGGTCAGCAGGTAGCGGAAGTCGATGGGCGAGGTTGATGCATAGATCGTCTCGATCCCGACGATCTTGAAGGCGAAGATCGAAGTGGCGAACAGCCCGCTGCGCGACAGTTGCAGCAGGTAGTTTTCCAGCGCCTGCAGGTCGATCACCGCATCGACATCGGGAATCGAGATCGGCTCGTTCAGGTCGACAAAGCGTTCGCGCTCCAGTTGCGCGCGCAGCGTCGCCACGGCCGAGCGGTTTTCGGTCAGCGCCCGCTCACTCTCGACCATCTTGGAGGCCAGCCGGATCCGCGCGCCAAGCTCGACAGGGTCGAAAGGCTTGGTCACATAATCGGTGGCGCCGGCCGAGAAGGCGCGGTCGATATAGGACTTTTGCGACATCGCGGTGATCATCACGATGGGCGCCGCGGCGTAGACCGGGTTGCGACGGATGGCCCGGCACAGCTCGATCCCGTCCACCTCGGGCATCTGGATATCCAGCAAGAAACAGTCAAACGGGATCCTTGTCGCAGCAATCTGCTCCAGCGCCTGCGCGGCTGAGCTTGCCACGGTCAGATCCGCAAAGCCCGCCGCGCCCAGGCTTGCCGATAGCAGCTCCAGGATCATCTCGTCATCATCGACAGCCAGAATGCGCATTTCTCGACCTTCCTTGTCACGGGACACCAATGGTCCGGACCCCGCGGCAGGCCCGGCCGGATCCATGTCCCGCCTGTTCTTCATCCTCAGATTGAGCGGCGATTGGGGCGACAATGTGACGTTCATGATGAATCGTCATGGCTTTGCGAAGGCATGTCCCGGATCGCCCGCCGCAATGGCACGCAGCGCTCATGGGGTCAGCTTAAACGAATCTTCAGGCAGTGGCGAGAGGGTCAGCAGCGACGGGCGCGCACAGGGCCGGCCGTCATCGATTCGCCCCGCGCCGACGCGCGCCCCAGCCGGAGACGCCGCCGCATGACCTCGCAGACCCGCGTGCTGATCGTCGATGACAGCCCGACGATCCGCAACCTGATCCGCCGCCGGCTTGACGGCGACCCGCGCATCCTTGTGGTGGGCGAGGCGTCGGACCCGTTCGACGCGCGCGAAAAGATCAAATTGCTGAGCCCCGATGTGCTGACCCTCGATGTCGAGATGCCGCGGATGAACGGGCTCGAGTTTCTGGAAAAGCTGATGCGGCTCAGGCCGATGCCGGTGGTGATGATCTCGACCGAAACCCATCGTGGTTCGGCCGCCGCGATTGAGGCGCTGGCGCTTGGCGCCATCGAATGCATTGGCAAGCCCGCCGCCGACCGCTTGCCCGAAGGGTTCCAGCATCTCGCCGATCTTCTCGTGGTCGCATCGCGGGCGCGGGTGCGTGAGCCCGGCACCCGCAGCGTTGCCGCGCCGCCCAGTGATTTCCGCTGGAATGGCCGCTTCGTGCTGATCGGCTCCTCCACTGGCGGCGTCGATGCGCTGGAAACCGTGCTGAAGGGCTTCCCGCCGGATTGCCCGCCGACGCTGATCACCCAGCACATGCCCGAAGGCTTCCTGGCCAGTTTCGCGCAGCGTTTGGCGCCGCGGATCGCGCCCAAGATCGCGCTCGCCTCGGACGGGGCGCCGCTGGTTGCGGGTCAGGTCTATCTGGCCCCCGGCGGCGAGGCGCATCTGACGCTGACCGCTGGCGATCCGCCGCGCTGCCGGCTGATGCATGGCGACAAGCGCAGCGGCCATCGGCCCTCTGTCGATGTGCTGTTCGAAAGCGCCCGCTCCATCGCCGCCCGCTGCGTGGCGGTGATCCTGACCGGGATGGGCCGCGATGGCGCCGATGGCATGGCGACGCTGCGCGCCGGCGGCGCCCGCACCTTCGCGCAGGACGAGGCAAGCTCGGTGGTGTTCGGGATGCCCCGCGTCGCCCTCGAAATCGGCGCGGCCGAACGGGCGGTGCCGCTGGGGCGGATCGCCGGAGAAATTCTTGCGCTTGCGGGCAAGGATGTTGCGGCGCGGGAAAGGGCGCCGCGATGAGCCTGGCCCCGCATCATGGCGCGGGGGACCGTCCGCGCCATATCACCCAAGGCGAATACGCGGTGGGGGACGGCGTCCACTCCTCGATCAGCACGATCCTTGGCTCCTGCGTCGCGACCTGCCTTTACGATCCCGGCAGCGGCCTTGGCGGCATGAACCATTTCCTGCTGCCCGAAGGCACCGGATCGGGCGCGCCTGCGGCCAGCTTCGGCACCAATGCGATGGAATTGCTGATCAACGCGCTGATCAAGGCCGGCGCGCAGCGCACGCGGTTTCAGGCCAAGGTGTTCGGGGGCGCGCGGATGATTGCCGGCCTGTCGGATGTTGGTGCGCGCAATGGCGAGTTCGTGCTGGATTTCCTGCGGCGCGAAGGGATCACCTGCACCGGCCAGAGCCTTGGCGGCACGCAGGCCCGCCGCGTCCAGTTCTGGCCCGGCGAGGGCCGCGCCCGTCAGAAACTACTGGGCGAGGCGATGGTGGTGGAAACCGTGCCGGCCGCCAAACCCGGCAACGAGGTGGAGTTGTTCTGATCCGGCGCGTGAGCACGACGGCCATGCGGACAAAGCCGGGCTTCACGCCTTGACGATCGGTCCACCGCGCCCTGCCGCAACGAGGTTCGGCGCCCGGTCTGCCCGGTGCAGGTCGGGCGGCAGTTTGCGGGCCGCGCTGAGAGATGACCGTAGCCTGGCCAGCAAGCGGTGTGCCGCGACTGTGCGTTTGCGCCCTGCAGGGGGCGCCGACACCATCGACGCTATCGGCATATGCTCGACGCTGACCACTGTGTCCGCGCTGGCGCGATCCGCCGTTCCGTGCGGCTCTCCCGCCGATCTCGGGCCGTCCCTAGCAGCGGGCGGTGCCCTGTCGCCGGGTTTTGCGCGCCGCACGGGAAGGCTGGCTGTGCGGGGCGACTGTCGTCCCGGAGAGGATCGGTGTCAAACGCGTGGCGCCCGCCGCCGCCGGCGCGGGTCCGAGGTGGCCGCGGCATTCTTGCACCTGTGACAACCGGGCGCAGCGCCGATGAGGGGCTGGCACGGATGCGCGCAAGGCTATTGAGTGACCCGCGCGCGGCGCCAACGGCAATTCCGGTTGAGAGCGTGATAGGGGGGGCTCGTGCACGGCAGAACTGCGTTCCCCACCGGATGAGCGAGGCCCGGCCCCCATTGCGACTGGCGAAGCCAGAGCGACCCCGCGCTCCCCGCTGACCGCCGGGAGCCGTCAACCCAGGGAGGGGATGCGCCGGGGCGGCGCGCTTCTTGGGGGTGCTCTATGCGGCGGGCATCGGGGTCGATGCCGGCGCGGCCGCCTGCATCCCCGGTGGGCGGGCCGCAGATCCGCCGGGCAGCTTTGCCCTGAGGATGCAGCACCGACTGTCCCGCGCGCCCTCCGTCCGGAGCGTTCGAGCAGGCCGACCTGCGGGTGTTGGCCGGCCCGTCACCCGGCCTGTGCCAATTGCCCCGGATCGAGCAAGGCGCTTTCACACCACCGAGGCAAGCCCGGGGCTTCTGGTGGTCAGAACCACATGATCTCGCCTTGCAGGTCCGGCTGGCGGACCACAGGCGCTGCGTCCGGATCGAGATTCGCCACCAACTCATGCAGCCGTAGCCGCGACAGGATCGGAACGGCGTGAAGCCGCACATTTGGCGGCATTTCGCCCGAGACGGCCGCCATCAACCGCCCCAGATCCTCGAGGCTCTGGGTGATGCGGTCGATGCCCTGCAGACCGCGGATGGCATTTGCGTCGGTGTGTTCGGCGAAATGGCACAGGGACAGCGCCGTCTGCACCCCCGCCGACAGCTGGGCAAGGATATCAAGCTCATCGGCGACGCGCTGCGCCAGCGCATCAAGCGGTAGATCCCGATGGGCAACACCGAGCGCGGCGATGGATTCGAGCGCGCCACTTCCGGAGCCGGGCGCGCCAGCGCGCGCCGCCGCGGCGCGAGAGGGGGCCGGCGGTTTCACAGGCGCCCCACGACGGCTTCGATGCAGCTGCGCAGCTCTTGCGGCTGAAAGGGTTTCTTCAGGAAGTTGTTCATGCCGAGCCGGCGCCCGGTCTCGATGATCTCGCGGTCGGCTCGGCCGGTGATCAAGATGAATCCAACCCCTTTCGTGCGCGGATCGCCGCGCAGCGCCTGCAGCAGCTGCAGCCCGTCCATTCCGGGCATGTTGTAGTCCGACACCACCAGATGGACCGGCGCCTTCTCGATGGCGGCCAGTGCGCCCGGACCGTCGCTGGCATAGCCGACCTGGCGGATACCCATCGCATCAAGTGCCTGGGTGATGAGTCCGCGGCTGGTGGACATGTCATCCACCACCATGATCCGCAGCTGATCCCTGAGTGCCATGCCTTGCCCCTTGCTATTTGTTGCCTGCCGCCGGCGGCAGGCGGTATGTCGTGATGCCGGCGGTGACAAAGCGCGACGCCGGCGCGACCGGAACGCGCTCGGAATGGCCGACCATCAGCCAGCCCCCCGGCGGTAGAACCTCAGCAAAGCGATGCCACAGCCTGTCCTGCGTCTCGGCATCGAAATAGATCACCACGTTGCGGCAAAAGATCGCGTCGAAGGGCCCGCGCATCGGCCAGGGCGCGTGCAGGTTCAACTCGTGAAAGCTGACCAGCGATTGCGCCGCGGGGATTAGCCGGTGCTGACCGGCCGCCGCTTCGAAGAAGCGTTTGCGCAGCGCCGGGTCCACCCCCGCCACCATCTGCGTGTCATAGGTCGCGCTTCGGCCCTTCTCGACCACCAGCGGGTCGATATCGGTCGCAAGGATCCGCAGGTCATGTTCCGGCGCGTCCGGCATCAGGTCCAGCACGGTCATCGCCATCGACCAGGCTTCCTGACCGTTCGAGCATCCGGCCGACCACAGCCGCGCGCGTCCCCCGGCCCGGACCTTCGCCAGCAGTGGCGGCAACACCTCGTTGCGCAGCGTGTCGAAATGATGGGCCTCGCGGAAGAAATGCGACACATTGGTGGTCAGCGCCGAGATCATCCTCCGCCGCTCTTCCTGGCCGGCCTCGCTGTCCACCAACTCCAGATAACTGTCGTAATCGGGCAGGTCGAGCGCGCGCAGGCGTTTGGCCAGCCGGGATTGCACCATGCTGGTCTTGCCGGGCGCGATCACGATGCCGGCCTCGGAATAGGCGATGCGGGCAATCGCCGCCATCTGGGCCGGATCGGGCATGCTGGCGCCGCCGGCGTGGTGAAAGCTGCTGCTCATGCGGCCTCGGTCTGGTAGGTCGGCAGCACAGCCGAGAGGTCGAGCACGCGGATCATCCGCCCGTCGACGATGGTCAGCGCCTGCACGAAGCTATGCGCCAGGTCGGCGGCGAGTTCGGGGGGCGGCTGCAACTCGGTGCGGGGCAGCGCGAGGATGTCCGACACCGCATCGACCAGCAGCCCGACGCTCTGCCCCCCCGCATGGACCACGATGATCACGTTGCGGGCGTCGCCTTCGACCGGGGGCATTCCCAGCCGCGAGGCAAGGTCGATCACCGGCAGCACCGTGCCGCGCAGGTTGATGACCCCGCGCATGAAGGGCGGCGAATGCGGAAGGGGCGTCGCGCGGGTCCAGCCGCGGATTTCGCGCACCGACATGATATCGACGCTGTATTCCTGTTCGGCGAGGCGGAAGGACAGCAGTTCGACTTCGGCGCTGGACTGGGATCTGGTCTCGATCATGATGTCATCCTGCAAGGGCCAAGAATGTGTCGGCAGAGCGGGTGCGGCCGGTCGCATTTTCGACGAGGTCGCCCGGGTCGAGGATCAGCGCGATCTGGCCGTCGCCGAGGATGGTGGCCGCGGCCACCCCGGGGATGTTCCCGTAGCTGTGCTGCAGCCCCTTGATGACGACCTGGCGCTGCTCAAGGATCTCGTCCACGACCAGGGCGGCGCGGCTGCCATCTTCTTGTGCGGTCAGTAGCACGATGCCGCCTTCGTAGCTGGCCTTGGGGCCGCGATACCCAAGCTCGGCGCCAAGGTCGAACAGCGGGACAAAGCCGCCGCGGATATGGATCACGCTGGTTTCGGGGCCAAGCGAGCGGATGTCATCTGCCGAGAGGGTTGCCGTTTCGACGATGGAGGAGAGCGGGATCACCAGTGTCTCGCCGGCGACGCGCACCACCATTCCGTCGAGCACCGCCAGCGTCAGCGGCAAGCTGATCGAGAACCTTGTGCCGCGCCCCCGCTCTGACGTGATGGCGATGCGCCCGCCGAGGGCGCCGATCGCCTGTTTCACTACATCCATGCCCACCCCGCGCCCGGAGAGGGCCGAGATCTGGGTGGCAGTGGAGAATCCGGGCAAGAACAGAAGATTGTCGATCTCGGCGTCGGACAGTACTGCGTCCGGTGCGACCAGCCCCTTGCGGATGGCGATGTCCCGGACCCGGGGCCTGTCGATCCCGGCGCCGTCATCCGCGACCTCGATAACCACCCGGCCCGACCGGTGCTGGGCCGAGAGGGTGACCACGCCCTCCTCGGGCTTGCCGGCCTCTCGTCGGCGGTCGGGGGTTTCGAGCCCGTGATCGACGGCGTTGCGGATCATATGTGTCAGCGGGTCGGCGAGGCGTTCGATCACCGTCTTGTCCACTTCGGTGCCCTCGCCCTCGCTGCGCAGCCGCACCTCCTTGCCGACTGCGGCCGAGGCTTCGCGCACGATCCGGGCCATACGCTGGAACAGCGGCTTGACCGGCTGGGCGCGGATCATCATCACGCTGTCCTGGATGTCGCGGGTCAGCATCATGAAGGCTTCGAGCCCGTTCATCACCGCCGAGTTCGCCGGCAATCCGGCCTCGGTCACGCTTTGCGCCAGCATCGCCTGATTGATGACCAGCTCGCCCACCAGGTTTACCAGCCGGTCGATGCGGTCGAGATCGACGCGCACCGTGGCGGCGACCGCTTCGGCCGGGGCCGCGGCTTGGGCGGCCGCGGCTTGCACCGCAGGGATGACGGCCTGCGGTGTGGGCGCCGCAGCTTGTGACGGGGGGGGCAGGGGATGCTCCGGGGGCAGGTCGACAGCCTGGCCGATGGCGGGCAGGACCGGGAGAGCCGGCGCAACCGGGGCGATGGCAAGGACCTTGGCGGTGTGCGTAGGCTCGGGCACCGGGTCGGCGGCGGACGGGGTTGGCGGCGCGGCTGGTGCCAGCGCAACCTCGGGCTGGCAGAGGCGCGGGTCCTCGGCCAGCTCCGGCGTTTTGGTGACCGTGATTTCGGCCACGTCCTCGACAAAGTCGAACACGGCGCGGATGTCGCTTTCCTCGATCTCGCCGGTCAGTTGCACCGTCCAGCTGAGATACGAGGTCTCGGCCATCAGCGCATCGAAGTCGGGCAGCGCCGCGCGCTCGCAGGTGATGCTGGCGCTGCCCAGCTCGGCCAGCGCCCGCAGCAGGTGGAAGGGCTCGTTCCCCGAGGCATAGAGCGCGTCAAGCGGGCGCAGGCGCACCGTCCAGCGCTGGCCACCCAAGCCCGATTCGCCCAAGTCCGATTCGCCCAAGTCCGATTCGACCGAGTCTGAGTCGGCGGGGTCTGGTTCGGCGGGACCCGGCCCGTCATCGTCCAGCGGCCCGCCCAGATCCGGCAGCGCCAGGTCGAAGCTCAGGCCCATCGGTGCGAACTCGACCTCTTCCTCCTCGGCTTCGGGGGCCCGGTCGCCCATCAGCCCCTCGACGGCGATCAGCAGCGTTTCGGAGCCGGGCGGCGAGCCGCTGGCGTCGTCGCGGGCAAGGCGCACATGATCGGCCAGCATGTCGGCGGCCTGGAAGAACAGTTTCATCGCCTCATGGTCCACGACCAGCCGGCCGCAGCGCAGCTCATCCATCACCGTTTCGAAGCGATGCGCGAAAGAAACCAGCGCCGTCAGCCCGAAGGCCCCGGCACCGCCCTTGATCGAATGGACGGCGCGGAACACCACGTTGATCGTTTCGGTATCCTGCGTGCCGTCACCTTCCAGATGGTCCGCCATCACCGACAGCGCATCTTGCAGGCTTTCAAGAAGCTCCTCGCACTCGACAAAAAACGAGGCGCGAATCTCTGCCATCGGGTCATGTGTCATGCGAATCTGCCCCTTTTACCCAGCGACCATCTGCAGTGCCTTGACCAGCTTGGGCGGATCGAAGGGCTTGACGATCCAGCCGGTGGCGCCAGCCGCGCGGGCCCGCGCCTTCAGCTCCGGCGCGCTTTCCGTCGTCAGCACCAGAATCGGGGTGCCGCGGTGCCGGTCCTGGCCCCGCACCGCCTCGATGAAGCCAAAGCCGTCGAGCCGTGGCATGTTGATGTCAGAGATGATCGCGTCGGGCGCGATCCCCTCCAGCACTTCCAGCCCGTGCACCCCGTCTTCGGCAAGGTGCAGCGTGAATCCGGCCTCGGTCAGCGCCAGTTTCAGCATGTCACGGATGGTGCGGCTGTCATCGACGGCCAGGATGGTCAGGCTCATGCCCCGCCCTCCGATTCGAGCTGGGAAGGCGCCAGCCCGAACATCGCCACCGCATCCTCGAAAGCCTGTGATCGTGGGGTGATGCGCAGCGGTTGCCCTGCGGCGCGCCAGCTTGCGGCGGCGGCGAGCAGTACCTGCAGGCACAGGCCGCCCAGATGGGCGACATTGCCGGCGTCGAGGTCCAGCGCCTGCCCCATTCGGGCCCGGATCGCCTCGGACAGGGGACTGGCCGCCGGCAGATCGAGCCGCGGCGCAAGCGAGAGCGGCGCGGTCATTGCGCCAGCCCTGCAATATGGTCGGTCGTAGCGTTCACCTTGTCCCCCTTCCGTCCGTTCGGGTGAGACAAGGCTTAAGTGCGCCGGGTTAAGATAGGTTTGACGTCTGGCTCAGTTTTCCGGTGTCGTCACATTGCCCATCCGGTGCGCCAGATAGCGGGCGCAGCCGGTCAGCGCGGCGAAGTCATCTTCGATCACCGAGACCGGGAAATCGGCCATCAGCGGGGCAAAGCGGCCCTTGTCCCGAAAGGCCGCTGCAAAACCAAACTCGTCCAGCCAGGGCACCAGCGCGCGGGCCATGCCGCCGATCAGATGCACGCCGCCGAAAGGCAGGTGGATCAGCGCCAGATCGCCCGCCACGGCGCCCAGCATCTGCACCGCCGTGGCCACGGTCTGCCGGGCCCGGTCCTCGCCCGCTTCCAGTGCGGCAAGCACGCTGGCCGAATCACGGGTGCCGGTCTCTCCAGACTCCCCTGCCAGCCAAGCGTCGATATGGGCGATGCCCCGGCCCGACAGCACCTCTTCCACGCCGGGAAAGCCATGCTCCCGCGCCACGAATCGCGACAGCCGCAGATCGGCGTCATTGCGCACCGGCAAGGTGACATGCCCGCATTCCGAGGGCACCACCACGCGCCCGCCCGGCCCCTCATGCACCGGGGCGGCGTTGAAGCCGGTGCCGACGCCGATCACCAGCTGCGAGCCGCCGGCCTCAGCCACCGCCGAAATGATCGTCCGGTGCGCCCCCGGTGCCAGATGGCCAAGCGCATGGCCCTGCGCCTGCAGGTCGTTCAGCACCGCCACCGTGCGCGCCCCCGTCGCCGCGGCCAGCCCCGCCCCGTCCATCGCCCAGTCGAGATTGGTCAGCCGGCCGACGCCGCCCCTGACCGGCCCCGCCACGGCCACGCAGGCGCCCGCGGGCACGGCGCAATCCGCATCGGCGCGAAACTGAGCCAGCACCGCATCCAGCCCCGCAAAGCCGGTATTGGTGTAGCGGCGCACCGAACCCGGCACGATCCGCCCGGCGCTTGCCAGCGCGACGCGGGTATTGGTGCCACCGACATCGGCAACAAGGCAAAGCGGGGCATCGGTCATCAGGGTCTCCGGGTCAGGGCATCTGCAAGGGCAAGATAGGATGCCTTGGGCCGGCGTGACAGGGTTTCGAAGTCGACATGCACGAGGCCGAAGCGTTTGTCATAGCCATCGGCCCATTCGTAATTGTCCAGCAGCGACCAGCAGAAGAAGCCCTTGAGGTTCACGCCGGCCTCTCGCGCCCGTCCCGCCGCAGCCAGATGCGCGTCCATGAAGGCGATGCGTTCGGCATCGCCCACGGCGCCATTCACGATCTGGTCGGGCCAGGCCATGCCGGTTTCGGTCACATGGATAGGCAGGTCACCCACCGCCGCGCCGGTGCGGCGCAGGAACTGCTCCAGCCCGTCCGGGTAGATCTCCCAGCCCGAGCCGGTCAGCGGCCCTGTCCCGGGCACCTCGCGCGACGAGGGCCAGGGCTGGCCGGGGACCGCCTGATGAAAGCGGCGTGTGTAGTAATTCACCCCCAGCCAGTCCAGCGGCTGCGCGATCTGCGCCATGTCGCCCTGCCAGCCGCGCGGCAGATGCGGCTCCAGCCCCTCCAGCGCCTCGGGGGGGTAGGTGCCTTGCGTGATCGCCTCAAGGAACCAGCGGTTGAAGATGGCATCCTGCCTTGCGGCGGCCGCGTGATCCTCGGGCGCGTCACTCGCGGGCGCGCAGACCTCCATGTTCAGCACGATCCCCAGATCCCGGTGCCCGTCGGCCCGCAGCGCCTGCAGCGCCGTGCCATGCGCTAGCAGCACATGGTGCATTGCATGGGCGGCGGCGCGGATGTCGCGCAGCCCGGGCGCGTGGATGCCGAGGAAGTGCGAGAGCCAGGCCACGCACCAGGGTTCGTTGATCGTAGCCGTGGCGGTCACGCGGTCCCCCAAGCGCCCCATCACAAGCCGCGCATAGTCGGTGAACCAGCCTGCCACATCCGGGTTGGTCCAGCCGCCGCGCATCGCCAGATCGGACGGCATGTCCCAGTGATACAGCGTCAGCCAAGGCTGCAACCCCCGCTCCAGCATCCCGTCCACCAGCCGGTCGTAGTAATCGATCCCCTCGGCATTCACCGCGCCGCGCCCCTCGGGCAGCACCCGCGCCCAGTTGACCGAGAAGCGGTAGGCGTCGAAATTGCCATCGCGCACCAGATCCAGATCTTCGGGCCAGCGGTGGACATGCTCGCAGGCGCGGGCCCCATCCTCGGCCCGGATCACGTTGCCCGGCGTCGCGGCGAAGGTATCCCAATGGCACGGCCCGGCGCCGCCAAGCGCCGAGCCCTCGATCTGATAGGCCGAGGTGGCGGTGCCGAAGACAAAGCCTTCGGGGAAGTCGCCTCTACGGAAGCGCATGGGTCATCTCCTTTGGGAAAGTGCGGCCTGCGCCTGCTGCGGCGCGGGGCCGGTGGACTGGCCCACCACCAGCGTCGCCTCCATCAACCGGCTGCGCGGGGTGCGTTCGGGGTCCACCACCAACTCCAGCAGCATCGCCGCCGCCAGCCGCCCCGCCTCGCGCACCGAGGAACGGGTGGCGGTGAAGATCGGGTCGGCCCCGTCGCCGTTGCGCAGATAGCCAAGGTCATCGTCATGGGTCACGATCGACACGTCGCGCCCCATCTTCAGCCCGGCATCCTCGATCGCGCGGCGCACCCCAAGCGCCGAGATCATCGACGCGGTCAGGAAAGCCGTGGGCGGGTCGGGCAGGCGCAGCATCTCTGCCGCCGCCACATGCCCGTAATTCTCGGTCATCTCCGACGAGCGCATCAGCGCCGGATCGGGGGCCACCCCGCGCGCCACCAGTGCCGCCTCATAGCCCCGGCGGCGTCGGGCGGCGAAATCCATCTCTTCCAGCCCGTTGACCAGCGCGATGCGCCGATGCCCGAGGTCGAGCAGGAAGTCCGTCGCCCGGCGGAAGGCGCGGGTGTTGTTCACGTCGAGCCAGGAATAGGGCAGGGCGACCCCGCTGGCGCGGCCATGCACCACGAAGGGCAGCCCCAGTTCCGTCAGCAGTGCGACGCGCGGATCGTTCAGCTCCGGCCCGTGGACGATGATCCCGTCCACATTGCGCTTGGCGGCGATGTCGCGATAGGTCCGCGCCTCGCGGTCGTCATCGACCACCGACAGGATCATGTCATAGCCCTTGGCGGCATAGGTCTCGCCCGCGCCGGCGATGAAATCGGCAAAGACCGGGTTCACGATCTCATGGCGGGTGGAGACGGGGATCACATGACCAATCGCCATCGCCCGTCCGGTCGCCAGCCCCTTGGCGCGGGTGCTGGGGCGGTAATGGTGCAGCACCGCGGCCTCCTGCACCCGTTTGCGCGTGGCCTCGCCCACCTCCGGATAGCCATTCAGCGCCCGGCTGACCGTGGTCTGTGACAGGCCGAGGATCTGTGACAGTTCCTTGAGGTTCATGCGGATATCCAAAGCGCTTTGGCAATGAAGGTGGAGCCTAAGGCCAGCATCTCCCCGCGTCAATTCCCCGCAGAGGACGATTTTTTTCTGCACCTGCACGGGGATTATTGTCAGTCCGGCGCTTGTGCGGCGGGGCGTTGACAACTCGCCCAATCCGGGTGATCTTCCGCCAATATCAAAGCGCTTTGGCTGCCATCACCCCCGATGGCAGCGCTATGGGCGCACTGTCTGGGAGGATGGAATGAGGACTGGCCGTTCCGCAGGGCTTGCCCTGCTCGCGCTCATCGCGGTTGCCGCCCCGCAGGGCGCCGCCGCGCAGGATCTGGTCTTCGCCCCGGGCGAGGATCCGCGCTTCAACTGGGCCAGCTATGACGAACTGGCGCAGACCGACCTGTCCGGCCAGACGCTCACCATCTTCGGCCCCTGGCTCGGCCCCGACAAGGAGCTGGTCGACAGCGTCGTCGCCTATTTCGCCGCCGCTACCGGGGCGAATGTCCGCTATTCCGGGTCCGACAGCTTCGAGCAGCAGATCGTCATCGACACCGGCGCTGGCAGCCCGCCTGACATCGCCATCTTCCCGCAGCCCGGCCTTGTCGGCGACCTCGCCCGCCGTGGCCATATCACCCCGCTGGGGCAGGAGACCTCCGACTGGGTGCTGGAAAACTACGCCGCCGGCCCGTCCTGGGTGGACCTCGGCACCCATACCGGCCCCGATGGCACGGATGACTTCTACGGCCTCATCTACAAGGTCGACCTGAAATCGCTGGTCTGGTTCGTGCCGGAGAATTTCGAGGATGCCGGCTATGAGATCCCCGAGACGATGGAGGATCTGAAGGCCCTGACCCAGCAGATCGTGGACGAGGGCGAGACCCCCTGGTGCATTGGCCTCGGTTCAGGCGCCGCCACCGGATGGCCCGCGACCGACTGGGTCGAGGACCTGATGCTGCGGATCAACACGCCCGAGGATTACGACGCCTGGACGCGCGGCGAACTGCCCTTCGATGACCCGAAAGTCGTCGCCGCCATCGAGGAATTCGGCTGGTTCGTGCGCAACGATGACTTCGTGCAGGGCGGGGCCGGTGCCGTCGCCTCCACCGATTTCCGCGACAGCCCCAAGGGCCTCTTCGCCTCGCCGCCCGGCTGCTACATGCACAAGCAAGCCTCGTTCATCCCCTCCTTCTTCCCCGAAGGGACCGAGGTCGGGCTCGATGCCGACTTCTTCTACTTCCCCGCCTATGAAGGGCAGGGCCTCGGCAAGCCGGTCCTTGGCGGCGGCACCACTTTCGCCATCACCCGCGATACCGAGGCTGCGCGCGCCTTCATGGCATTCCTGCAGACCCCCATCGCGCATGAGGTCTGGATGGCGCAATCGGGCTTCCTGACCCCGCTGAAGACCGCCAACCCCGAAGTTTACGGCGATCCGACGCTGCGCAAGATGGCCGATATCCTGCTGGCCGCCGACACCTTCCGCTTCGACGGGTCGGACCTGATGCCGGGCGCGGTGGGGGCTGGCGCCTTCTGGACCGGCATGATCGACTATGCTGGCGGCGCGGATGCCGCCGCGGTCGGCGCGATGATCCGCAAGACCTGGGACTCGCTCAACTAAGGCCCGTTTCAGGAGACTTGCATGGAACAGCTGGCCTTCGCCTCTGCCACCATCGTCATCGGCATATTCGGCTGCGTCGCCTGGTTCTGGGGCAGCAACTGGCTGCTGGACCGGGCGCTGCCGCCGCGTGGCCCCCATGCCGGGCGCAATATCGGCCGGGCGGCGCGGGTGCGGCCATGGCTGTTCCTGGGCCCCGCGGTGCTGATCCTTGGCGTCTATCTGGTCTGGCCGGTGTTCCTGTCGATCTGGCTGTCGCTGCATGATGCGGCGGGCCAGCGGTTTGTCGGCTTCGACAACTGGCGCTGGCTGATCGCCGACGGCAAGTTCCGCGAGTCGATCCTCAACAACCTGATGTGGCTGCTGGTCGTGCCTGCCGCCTCGACCCTTTTCGGCCTCATCGCCGCCAGCCTGACCGACCGCCTCCGCTGGGGCGACCTCGCCAAATCGCTGATCTTCATGCCGATGGCGATCAGCTTCATCGGTGCCTCGGTGATCTGGAAGTTCATCTACGATTTCCGCGGCGAGGGGCAGGCGCAGATCGGCCTGTTGAACGCCGTGGTGGAGGGGTTCGGCGGCAACCCCCAGACTTGGCTGACGCTGACCCCCTGGAACAACCTGATGCTGATGGCGGTGCTGATCTGGATCCAGACCGGCTTTGCCATGGTGATCCTCTCGGCCGCCCTGCGCGGCATCCCCGAGGAAACCATCGAGGCGGCGGTGCTGGACGGGGCCTCGCCCCTGCAGATCTTCTTCAAGATCAAGGTGCCGCAGATCTGGGGCACCATCGCAGTGGTCTGGACCACGATCACCATCCTGGTGCTGAAGGTCTTCGACATCGTGCTGGCCATGACCAATGGCCAATGGGGCACGCAGGTGCTGGCGAACCTGATGTTCGACTGGATGTTCCGCGGCAATGACACCGGGCGCGCCTCGACCGTGGCGCTGGTCATCATGCTGCTGGTCACGCCGATCATGATCTGGAACATCCGCACCGCGCGGCGGGAGGGGATGTGATGGAGGGCATGGCCGGAACGAAATCGCGCCTGACCTGGGCGGTGAACCTTGCGGCGCTGCTGCTGGTGGTGCTGTGGACGATCCCGACGCTGGGGCTGCTGATCTCCTCCTTCCGCGACCGCGACCAGATCGCTGCCTCGGGCTGGTGGAAGGCGGCGCTGCCGGCCGAGCAGAACGAGATCTTCCGCGCCCCGCCGCCCGAGACGGCGGTGCCCGAGGGCGCGGCCTGGGTGCTGGACGGCAATGTCTTTGGCGAGGCGGGCGGCAGCGTCGCCGCCTTTGGCCTCTCGGCGCGCGAGCCCAAGGCCTTTGCGCCGGGCGAGACCGCGACGGGCCGCGCGGGCGACACGCTGACCGTCGAAAGTGATGGCGCCTTCCGCATCACCTATCCCGAGGCGCCAGAGGCGGGGCGCGGCGACCGCATCTTCGTCACCACCACCACCCCGCCGCGGCTGACGCTGGAGAATTATGAAACCGTCATCGTCGCGCAGGGGCTGGGGCGGGCCTTCCTCAACACCTTCACCGTGACGATCCCGGCCACGGTGATCCCGATCCTGATCGCCGCCTTCGCCGCCTATGCGCTGGCGTGGATGCGTTTTCCGGGCCGGGCGCTGATCCTGGCCGGCATCGTCGGCCTGCTGGTCGTACCCTTGCAGATGACGCTGATCCCGCTTTTGCGCCTGCACAACGCCATCGGCATCGACAAGGGCTATCTCGGCATCTGGCTGGCGCATACCGCCTTCGGCCTGCCGATGGCCGTGTACCTTCTGCGCAACTACATCGCCGGCCTGCCGCGCGAGATCATCGAAAGCGCCCGCGTCGATGGCGCCACCGATTTCGAGATCTTCCGCCGCATCGTGTTGCCGCTGTCCTTCCCGGCCCTCGCCAGTTTCGCCATCTTCCAGTTCCTCTGGGTGTGGAACGATCTGCTGGTGGCGACCGTTTTTCTGGGCAACGCGCCGGACCAGCTTGTGATGACCGGCGTGCTGCGGGAACTCCTCGGCTCGCTCGGGGGGGAATGGGAAATCCTGGCAGCTTCGGCCTTCGTGTCGATCTCGATGCCGCTGCTGGTTTTCTTCGGATTGCAAAGATATCTCGTGCGCGGCCTGCTGGCCGGCTCGGTGAAAGGTGGCTGATATGGACTTCAAGAAAGACGCAGACTGGTGGCGGGGCGCGGTGATCTATCAGATCTACCCCCGCAGCTTTCAGGATGCGAATGGCGACGGCATCGGCGACCTTCTGGGCATCGTAGGCCGCCTGCCGCATATCGCGAGCCTCGGCGCCGACGCGGTCTGGATCAGCCCGTTCTTCCCTTCGCCGATGAAGGATTTCGGCTATGACGTGTCGGATTACCGCGACGTCGACCCGATGTTCGGCAGCCTTGCCGATTTCGACCAGATCATCGCCACCGCGCATTTCCTCGGGCTCAAGGTGATGATCGACCTGGTGCTGTCGCATACCTCGGACCAGCATCCCTGGTTCAAGGAAAGCCGCAGCAGCCGCGACAATCCCAAGGCCGACTGGTATGTCTGGGCCGACCCCAAGCCCGACGGCACCGTGCCCAACAACTGGCACTCGATGTTCGGCGGCACCTCCTGGCACTGGGATGCCCGGCGCGAGCAGTATTATCTGCACAACTTCCTGACCAGCCAGCCCGACCTCAACTTCCACTGCGCCGAGGTGCAGGACGCGCTGCTGGACGTGGCGCGCTTCTGGCTGGAGCGGGGGGTGGATGGCTTCCGGCTCGATACCATCAATTTCTACATGCATGACAAGCAGTTGCGGGACAATCCTCCACTGGCCAAGGAACTGCGCAACGCCAAGACGGCGCCGGCGGTGAACCCCTATAACCACCAGATGCACATCTACGACAAGAACCAGCCGGAAAACCTTGAATTCCTTAGCAAACTCCGCGCCGTGATGGCCCCGCACAACGCCGCCGCCGTCGGCGAGGTCGGCGACAGCCAGCGCGGGCTGGAGATCCTTGGCGAATACACCCGCGGCGATGACCGGATGCAGATGTCCTATGCGTTCGAGTTCCTGTCGGGCGACAGCCTCTCTGCCCAGACCATCGCCGATGTCTTCGCCGAGGTGGACCGCGTCGCCCATGACGGTTGGGTCTGCTGGGCCTTTTCCAACCACGACGTGGTGCGCCATGTCACCCGCTGGAACCTCACGCCCGCCGCCGCCCGCACCTATGCCACGCTGCTCATCTGCCTGCGCGGCTCGGTCTGCCTCTATCAGGGCGAGGAGCTTGGCTTGCCCGAGGCAGAGGTTGCCTTCGAGGATCTGCAAGACCCTTACGGCAAGGAGTTCTGGCCCGAGTTCAATGGCCGCGACGGCAGCCGCACCCCGATGCCCTGGGATGGCAACGCGGTCAACGCAGGCTTCTCGCCCGCCAAGCCCTGGCTGCCGGTGCCGTCTTCCCACTATCACCTCGCCGTTTCCACCGCCGAGCAGGACCCCGCCGCGCTGCTGCACCATTACCGCCGCGCGCTGGCCTTCCGCCGCGGCCACCCGGCGCTGCGCATCGGCGCGATGACCGATGTGACGGTCACCGGCGAGGTGCTCAGCTTCCGCCGCGAGACGGAGGCGGAAACCATCCTGTGCTTCTTCAACCTGTCGGACGAACCCGTCACGGTTCCGGTGCCCGAGGGCAACTGGGTCACCATCGCGGGCGAGCTTGGCTCTGCCCGGCCCTTGCCCGACCACACGCTGCATCTGGGCTCGTGGCAGGCCAGCATCCTGCTGCTGGACCGCTATCACCCCGAACGTCACCCGGGAGGCGAAGATGGCCGGAGTTGAGCTTCACGGGATTGGCAAATCCTATGGCGAAGTGCCGGTGCTGCAAGGCATCGACCTTGATATCGCCGGGGGGGAGTTCGTGGTCTTTGTCGGCCCCTCGGGCTGCGGCAAGTCCACGTTGCTGCGGATGATCGCGGGGCTGGAGCGGATCACGGCGGGCACGCTGCATATCGACGGGCAGGTGGTGAACGACGTGCCCCCCGCGCAGCGCGGCATTGCGATGGTGTTCCAGTCCTACGCGCTCTACCCCCACATGACGGTGCGCGAGAACATGGAATTCGCGCTGAAGATCGCGCGGAAATCCAAGGCCGAGATTGCGGCAGCGGTGGATAACGCCGCGCGCATCTTGCAGCTGACGCCCTATCTCGACCGGCTGCCCAAGGCGCTGTCGGGCGGGCAGCGCCAGCGCGTCGCCATCGGCCGGGCCATCGTCCGCGACCCCAAGGTGTTCTTGTTCGACGAGCCGCTGTCGAACCTCGATGCCGCGCTGCGGGTGGCAACGCGGATCGAGATCGCGCAGCTGAAGGAACGGCTGCCGGGCCGCACCATGATCTACGTCACCCATGACCAGATCGAGGCGATGACGCTGGCCGACCGCATCGTGGTGCTGAACGCCGGCGGCATCGCGCAGGTCGGCAGTCCGCTGGACCTTTACGAGCGCCCCGACAATGAGTTCGTGGCGCAGTTCATCGGCTCCCCGGCAATGAACCTGCTGCCCGCGGTGCTGGTGGGGACGGGGGCGGAGAGCCGCGTGCAACTCCCCGGCGGGGCCGAGGTGGTGCTGCCGCTTGCGACCGCCGCCGCGCTGCAAGGGCAGGCGGTGAAACTGGGCGTGCGCCCCGAACATCTGGACCTCGCCGCGCCCGGCACCCCCGCGCTGATCGAGGCGCCGGTGGAGGTGGCCGAGAAGCTGGGCGACGTCACCGTGGTCTATGTCACCATGCCGGGCGAGGCAGAGGCCGTCATCGCCAAGCTGCCCGGAACCGCGCCCGTGGCACGCGGCGAGGTGCTGCGGCTGACGGCCGATCCGGCGCGGATGCACCTGTTCCATGAGGGGAAGAGCCTGCGGCGGGGGTGAGAGGAAGCGCGGGCTCGGCTGTTTGCGCCGATCGGCGCCTTGCTGGACAGTATGACCATGCCGCGGAAAGACGGAGCGCGGCTTGTGCAGGGGGATCGAGAGGTGACTTCATGAATGCGATCCTGCCGCTCGCCATGTTGCCCGACGAGCTTCCCGCAGTGGTTATTCTGTTGTCCGACGCGGCCAGAGTGGAGCATGTCCTCAGCCCCCGGCAGCTCGCCAACTCCCTGCTCATCCGGGAGATCTACTTTTTCGGTGCCGATGCTTGGGGTCTTCACGACAGCATGGACGACCACATCGTGCAGGCAGGGGTGGACGGGCCGATCACGAATGTGCTGGCGAGCCGCGACGATGTCGCTCTGGCGCTGAGGGAACTGCCTTCCAAGGGCTCGGAGGCAGGACTGATCGTGGCCTATGGCGCCGGGTATGAGGATGTCGCAGAATTGCTCCGCACGGCGTAGGCGCGGCTTCTTGCGCTGCGGCCCTCCCCCTCACACCGCCTCTGGCAGCCTCCGCCCGGTCTCTGCCAGTTCTGCTTCCAGCGCCTCGGCCCGGCGGCGAACGCGGCGGGATTTGAGGATGCGGGCGGCGGCGCGGTGCAGCAGGGCGTTCAGCCACAGCCGGCCGCGCGCATCCAGTACCTCGCCCAGACGGCGTAGATAGGGGCTGTGATGGCGGCGGGCGCGGTAGCTGCGCCAGAACAGCGCGGGCGTGAAGCTGCCGTCACAGGCGGCGGTCAGCAGTGGGGCCAGCAGTTCCATCTCCTCCAGCGCGCCGGCCGGGTCAGGGCCGATCCACGGGCAGGGCAGCATGGTCACGAAGCCGCGGGTAAACAGGCTCGCATGCATCGCGTCGGGATGGTGCTGGGGATCATAGATCACATAGACCGGCCCCGCGCCCTCGATCATCTCGGGGGCATAGCCATAGCGGTCGGTGAAGGACATCCGGCGCTTGGCCCGGAACCGCTCATCCCAGCCGGTCACGCGCGGGTCCAGCGTGGCTTGCGGCGCGGCGAGGATCACCGTCGCGCCCGGCGCGGTCACCGCATAGGCGGCGGCGGAATAGCCGCCCATCCCCGCGCCCCAGAACACCACGCGGTCGAAATCCTCGAAAAAGGCGTCATCCACCTGCCGGTCGAAGAAGCGATAGACGCTGCGGTCCCGGTACCAGCTGTCCTCAAAGGCGATCAGGCACAGGCTCGACCAGCCCTTCGCCTTGGCGATCTGGTGCCCCAGCGGCCTGTGCCCGGGCCGCGCGCGGATCGAGGCCAGCGTTTCGAAGGTGACCAGCAGCACCGGCCCCTCATCGGAAAACAGCGCGGCGTGGCGTTTGCCGAGCGGCTCGTAATAGCCTTCGTCCTCGCCAAGCGCCTCCAGCGCCTCGACAAGATCGAGGTCGGTCTGGTCTGCCAGGTCGAGTGCCATGTCCTGCGCCATCTGCGGGTCGCTCCCTCGTGTCGTCGGCTTCCACGGGCGCCGTGCTGGCGCCCCCGGTCTGATACCGCGTGCTAAGGGCTATTTCAGCCCCGCAATGGGGCCTTTTCAAGTGTCGGGGCGGGGTAAAACTGTGGCGAAGTCGCGGTGCTGGTGCGGACTGTGCGGGCTGCAGGCTCAATCGGTGCCGGGTGGCGCCACTGTTTCCGCCGCGCGCCGGGCATGGTGCAGGAAGATCGCCAACCGCTCGGGCGACATCGGCCGAGTCGCGGGGGTCAGCAGCAGCCGGCCGAACAGCGCGCGGAACGGCTCGTCCCGCATCAGCGCCTCGAACCGGGCGCGGCGCCAGAGCACTGCCGCCTCGTGCAGCGGCCCCAGAACCCGGTCGGCGCGCAGCTCGGCCAGCAGCGGGGCTGCGCGGGCGGCGGCGGGGGCGATGGCGCGGTCTTCCACGGTGTCGAAATTCCGCTCTACCCAATAGGACATGTCGAAGGTCGAGGCCTCGCGGTTCGCCCGCCCGCGCCCGCATTTGACGATATAGCTTTCCATCGCGCCAAGGGCGTAGTGGTTCAGCTGGGCGATGCGATACTGGTGCGGCGACGGCGGGGTATAAAGGCCGATGCGGGCATAGCGCGCGGGCAGGGGCGCGCCGGTGCCACCGATCCAGACCTGCGCCTCCAACCGCTCCGGGTCCGGTTGCCGCGGGCGGTGGACGCCGAGGCGGGTATAGCTGCCATCATTGCGGAACAGCGTCTTGATCATCGAGGCGCGCCAGGGCCAGGCCATGCCGGGTGGCGCGGCGCGGGTGAACTGCGCGGTGACGGGGGCATCCTCGAAGCCGATGACCCCGCCATTGCCGAACAGCCGCCAGGTCATCACAAAGGCCGTCGCCTGCGGATAGGCCGCCAGCAGCGCATCGAGGGTGCCGTCGCCAAGGTGGATGGTGACGAACTCGTCGATGTCGATCGGCATCACCCAATCGGCCTGCGTTATCAGGGGGTGACCTTCCGCCGCATTCAGCGCCGCCCATTGCGGGCCCTTGGGGAAGGGTCCCGCCTGCGGCACATGGGTCAGCAGCCCCATCGCCTGCAGCCGGTCCAGCATAAGGTCCGTGCCATCGCTGCAATCGTTGGAAAAGGCCAGCACATCGGTGAAGCCGACCCGGCGGTGGAAGGCGAGCCATTCCAGCAGGAAGGCGCCCTCGTCCTTGACCGTCAGGATCGCCAGCCGCCGCATCTGTCCGCCTTTGCCGCGCCCCCCGTTTTGGCTTTGTCGCCTTGACTTGCCGGGGCCTAATTGGTTTCTGGCAAAGGAATACTGCACGCGCGAAGGCGCGCCAATGAAAGATCTGCACCGATGAACGATCAGCCGCCCGAAGACGGCTCTGGGAGCGGCCAAACCGGGCAGAAGGGCACGATCCTGCGCGCCCGCAATGGCGACGTGATCGGCTATGACAGCAGCGGGCTGGTGATGCGCCTGTCCGACAAGGTGATCGCAGACATCGGCCGCCGGCTTGGCGCGCTGCCAGCGGGCGCAGCTCGGGCGGGACTTCACGGGGCGGTGCAGGCCGAGGGGCTGGACCCGTCGGTTCTGGGCGATGTCGATGCCTGGAACCTGCGCCAGACCGGCGAGTGGTATGTGTTCTCGGCCAACCTTCCCGGTGAGCAGGGCGCGCGGCAATACCGCTGCCTTGTCGAGGCGGACAGCGTCGAAGAGCAGGTCAGCATCGTCGCCGATGCGCCCGGCGCGCTGCTGGGGGTCTTCTCCATCGGCGGGGCGCGGGCGACCAAGGCGCTGCCGCGGGTGCCGCGCTTCCCCTACCACATCCTCGCCCCTGCCGACGATATCGGCGCGGTGGGCATGGGCGGCGTCGAACCCGCCCGCGTCCTGAGCCACCTGAACACCCTGCGCGAGGTCACCCGCGACGCGCTGCTGGCCGAAGTGCTGCTGGCCGACCGCCGCCGCAACCACCGCGCCTTGCCGCTCTACATGGTGCGGGCCGAGACGGATGGCTCGCCCTCCGTCGCTGCCCTGCGCGAGGGGCAGGCGGTGGCGAACCTCCTGACCGCCGCGCGCAGCCTCAAGGCCGCTGCCGACCGCATGGCGAAGCCGGCGCGGATCCTGTGCATCCGGCTCGATTACACGCTGGAGGATGTGCAAAGCGATGCCGTGGCTTTCCGCGACGGGATGCTGGCGCTGCTCGATGAGATCACCGAGGGCGTGGGCAAGATGGGCTTCCACAAGCCGGTCTTCCTCGCCACCTTCGATTGCGGCACGCCGGGCCTGTCCGACCATCCCGCCTTGCGCGCGCAATGGGATCTGGCCTGGAACCACGGCGAGCATGATCTGGTCTTCGCCGCCCCCGGCTATGGCTTCGCGCAGGACGGCTATGGCCGCCCGACGCCCGAGGCGATGCTGCAGATGGCCGAGATGGATGCGCTGGCGGTGACGGCGATCTATGAGGACCGGCCGTGGTTCTGTCCGACCTTCCTGCTGGCCGAACGCGAGGGGGACCGGCTGATCCGGGTCCGCGCCCGCGCAATTGGCCCGCTGGTGATCGACGCCGCAGACCCGTTCGGCGCAGGCCCCACGGCGGGCTTCCGGCTGGAAGGCGCGAAGGCCCCGCGCATCACGCAAGTGGCGCTGGCCGAGGATGACCCGCAGGATCTGCTGCTGAGCCTCGATGCCCCGGCGACGGGCGAGCTGCACTTGCTCTATGGCTTCGGCGCCGCCCCCAGGGCTGCGGACGATCCGGCAGCCGCTCACCCCGCAGCCGCAGGCAGCCTGCGCGACGACTGGCAGGGCGCGGCCGAGGATGGCACGCCGCTTCATCGGTGGGCGCTGCCTTGCGCGCTGCCGGTTCATTGAGGGGAGCGCGGGAATGCTGATGATCGACGCCGACCTGCCCGAAGCCGCGCTGCTGGGGGCCGAAGCTCCGGCCCTCGCCGCCGCTGTTACCTCCGCCCGGGGCAGCTGGTATCAGGCCGCGCCCGACTGGGTCGCGCTGGAGGATGGCGCCATCACCGAATGGCGCCCGCGCGCGGGGCAGGGGCTGGCGCTGCCCGCGCAGCCCAACCGTGGCAATGGCAAGCTGGACCCGGCGGGCCTGCGCCTGATCCCCTCCAGCAATTGTGGCTTCTGCATCGCCGATGCCGCCACCGATGCCGCGGACTTCTCCTTCGCCGTGCTCTGCCGCCCGGGTGCCGAGGAGCTGCGCACCCTGCTGACGCTGAACCTGCAGGGCGCCAAGAACTACCTGTTCCTGTCGCATCAGGCCGGGCAGGTGAGCTTCAAGAGCCAGTCGGAGTCCGGGGAGGTGTCGCTACCGATGCCGACCGGCACCGACCTCCTGCTCATCGCCGGCTTCTCGCGCGGGCGCTTCTTCCTGCGGGCGGGCGGCGAGGTCGCGCAATCGGCCACCCCGCCCGACACCGCCATCACCGGCCCCGCCGACCTTTTCATCGGCTGCCGCAGCCACCGTGACGGGCTGCTGAAGACCCTTGGCGACGGCCATATCGCGCAGGTCTTCTTCTGGCCCGTCAATATCCTCGACCCCAAGGAACAGGCAGGCGCAGGCCAGCTTGCGGCGCTTGAGGATTACCTGTTCTGGGAGGCCTGAGATGGCCTTCACCCGCGGGGCCACCCAAGGCGACAATATCTGCCTGATCTGGATCGACGACATGATCGACGTCGTCACCTGGCGGGAGACGTTCGGCCTGACCATCCAGACCCCGCATATCGACCGGCTGATGGCCGAGGGCACGCGCTTTGCCAATGCCTATGCCACCGTGCCGCTCTGCGCGCCCTGCCGGGCGGAGCTTGCCACCGGCCTGTCGCCCTTCGTCAGCGGACTGGTCGATCTCAATCGCTTCTGGCGCGACGTCTATCCGCCGACCGGGGCCTGGCAATACGACCTGCGCCGCGCCGGGTTCCGCACCTTCCAGACCGGCAAGGTCGATGCCAATTACCGGCTCAGCCCCTATGAATATCACCGCATCCTGTTCCATGTGGAAAAGGGCTGCGTTGACAACTCGCAGCGCTCCAAGGTGATGGATTACCTGCCGCAGGGCCCCGGCATCCGCGGCATCAACCACCCGGACGACGATGGCTCGCAGGACCATGTGTTCTACGACAACATGGTCTCGACCAACGCCATTGCCCATCTGGCCGAGGCGGACCCGGCCCGCCGCCACCTCTTCCAGCTGGGCTTCAAGCATCCGCATTACAACCTCGAATGCCCCGACCGCTTCTACCAGATGTACGACCCTGCCGCGATCCGCTGGCCGGCGATCGCCGCGCCCGAGGATTATTTCGGCCCGCAGCCGGGGATGGCGGTCTATGAGGCGGCCTATATCGCCAACGGATCGTGGACGCCGGAAAAGAACGGGGACGAGGCCTGGCGACAGGTGGTGCGCGCCTATTTCGCCGCGATCAGCCATGTCGACCATGAAATCGGCCGCTTCATGGACGCCCTGCGCGCCTCGCCCTTTGGCGGCAACACCACGGTGCTGCTGCTGTCGGACAATGGCTTCAACCTTGGCAACCATGACAGCTTCCACAAGATGAGCCAGTGGGACAGCGCCGCCCATGTGCCGCTGGGGGTCTGGCACGCGAAGATGCCGGGCGGGGCGGTGGTGGATGTGCCGGTCTCGCTGGGGAATATCCCGAAAACGGTGATGGACCTCGCGGGCCTGCCGCCGCGCCCGGGCTGGACCTCGGGGCAAAGCCTGCTGCCGCTGATCGACGCCAGCTTCGGGGCCTATGACCGCAGCCTCTCGCCAGTGACGTCGGTGTTCGGCACCCTCTCCGTGCGCCCTTCGGTGGAGGGCCTCACCCATCTGCGCTACTTCCGCTACCCCAATGGCGAGGAGCATATCTATGACGTCGTCGCCGACCCGGGCGAGACCCAGAACCTCGTGACCGAAGATCCCGCCCGCGCCCGCCTGCCCGAGATGCGGGAGGAGCTGGTCCGCGGCGCGCTGCGGCTGGGGCTGGACCTGCGGGGGCTGGAGAACCCGGCCTGCGGCGTCAATGCGATGATGGCGGTGGATGGCTCTGTGGTGATGGCGGGCGGCATCGGCGATACCAGCTACTGGGCCTATGGCAAGGATGCCGAGAACATCCGCGAAGAGAAGGACGGCGGCACCGATACGCTGTGGTACATGGCCGGCCCCGACGACTATGTGCTGCGCGTGCCGGCCAATGTGGAGAAGGTCCGCATCGCCACCGTGCTGGCCCGCACCGAGGACAGCCCGCATGTGTCCAAGCCCGTGCGCATCGTCGCCCATCCCGACAGCCCGATCCACTTCGAGACCTCCGAGCGGGTCAGCGTCGAGGTCCGTGGCAGCCGCGGCGACGATGTGTTCATCGGCGCGCAATATGCCAGCAGCACCTTTCATGGCGGGGCAGGGGATGACGAGTTCATCGCCGTGTCGAACCGCGGATCTGTGCGGCATTTCTTCTATGGCGGCGCGGGGAATGACATCCTGCGCGGCGGATCGGGGCGCGATGTGCTGGATGGCGGCACCGGCGATGACCTGATCATCGGCGGGCCGGAGGGGTCGAACCTGATCCATGGCGGCCATGGCAATGACGTGATCCGCGACGGCAAGGGCAACTCGGTGATCCATACCGGGCCGGGGCGCAACCTTGTCACCTCGCAGGGCGGCAATGACACCATCCATGTCGGCCCCGGGGAGAATGACATCACCTGCGGGCCGGGCGAGGTGACGTTCAAGGTCGCCTATGGCGGCGTGACCCGCATCCACGGCTGGCGCGGGGCCTACACGCTCGACCTGTCCACCTGGCCCGATGTGCCGGGGTTGGCGACGCTGTCGGGCGGGGTGCGCGTGCAACTGGGCCTGTCGGTGGTGGAGGTGATGGGCAAGGACCTCACCCCCGCGGCCCTCGCCGAGCGCATCGTGCCGCCGAGCGCCCCCGCCCCCGACAGCGGCAAACGCCGCCGCAAGAAAGGCTGACCGATGGCCGAGGATTTCGAGGACGATCTGGACGAGAACGAAGATGGGGACGAGGGCGAGGGCGAGGCCCCGAAGCGCCCCGAGGGCGCGCTGAAGCCCATCCCCCGCTCGCGCAAGCCCGAGCGCTTCACCGGCGCCTCGGACATCTACGCTACCGTGGATTTCCCGCTGAAGAAGCATGTCAGCCCGCATGGGCAGGTCACTGCCGTGTCGATGATGAAGGACGAAGGCCCCTTCGTCCTCGAATGGATCGCGCACCATCTGGCGGTCGGCTTCACCGATATCCTCGTCTATACCAACGACTGTTCCGACGGCACCGATGACATGCTGATCCGGCTGGAGGAGCTTGGCCTCGCCCATCACCGCCGCAACGTGATCCCCGAAGGTCTGCGCCCGCAGCCCTCGGCGCTGAACTACGCGCAGGAAGACCCGGTGGTGCAGGCCGCCGACTGGCTGATGGTGTTCGATGCCGACGAGTTCCTGTCGATCCGTCACGGCGACGGCACGCTCGACGATCTGATCGCCGCGGTGGCGGAGCAAGAGGCGAACGGCATCGTCATCACCTGGCGTATCTTCGGCTCGGGCGGGGTGATCGACTGGTCGCGCGCCCCGGTGTCCGAGCAATACCTGATGGCCGCCCCCACCACCTGGAACAAGGGCTGGGGCGTGAAAACCCTGTTCAAGTTCGATGCCGATTACTGGAAGCTGGGCATCCACCGCCCCAAGCTGAAGAACAAGGTCATCGACACCGCCTTCCCGGACCATGTGAAATGGCTGACCGGATCCGGCAAGGTGATGGACGACTACTTCAAGTTCCGCGGCTGGCGGTCGATCACCCGCACCGTGGGCTATGACTGGGTGCAGCTGAACCATTACGCGGTGAAATCGGTGGAAAGCTACGCGATCCGCCGGCTGCGCGGCAACGTCAACAACAAGGCCGACAAGTACAATCCCGACTATTGGGCGCTTCAGGACCGCAACGAAGTGCGTGATGTCACGATGCTGCGCTACACCGAACGGCGCAATACGATCATGGATCAGCTTCTGACCGACCCGGTGCTGAACCGCCTGCACTTCGCCGCGCTGGAGCGGGTGGAGGCGCGGCTGGCCGAGATCCGCCAGACCGAGGCCTATACCAACCTGCGCGCCGGGCTGGAAGTGGCCTCGAAAATCCCGATCAGCCAGATCACCGCCAAGCCGCCGCAACCCCGCGACAAGGAGAAGATCGCGGCGCTGATGTCGGACGTGGAAAAGCGCCGCAATGCCAAGGCGAAGGATGACCGCAAGGCTGAACCCAAGGAACCCACCGACGTGATGCCGGGCGGGCTCTACCTGCCGGGGCCGCTGGAGGCTGCCGAGGATGTGGCGCTGGAGTGGACCGCGAACCACATGGTCGAGCTGCCGGCCGACCCGCGCATCTTCACCCCGCAGGCGCTGACGCTGATCGGGGCAGGGCGCTTCGAGCGCGCGCTGGCGCGCCGCCTGCCGGGTTTGCTGCCGCCGCAGGGCCGGCTCTTGGACGTGGGCGCCGGCTGCGGCTTCCTGCCCGCGCAACTGGCCCGGGCGCGGGGCGGGTTGCAGATCACGCTGGTCGAGGATGACCCGGGCCTGCGCGCCACGCTTGCCCGGGTGATCGCCCGCAATGGTCTGGCGGGGCGCGCGGATTTCGTGCTGTGCGAGGACATGCTTCCAGACTCCGACCTTGTGCCTGCCGCCGCCCTGCTGGTGGCAAGCTACCGCCCCGACATCCTCATGCTCTCCGACCCGCGCCTCGCCGGTGACCCGCTCACCGCCCTCGTGGCGGCGCTGGACCCGCTGCCCGCCGTCATCCTCATCACCGGCCGGTTGCTGGAGCATGGCTTCCCCGCCCTCGCTGCCGCCGAGGAGGTGCTGGCGCAGCGCGGCTACGCCCCGGCCCTCGGCTTCGAACCCTCGGTCGCCCGCGGTTTCGCGCGGGCAGGGGGCGTCTGAATCCCTCGGGCCACACTGCACCCATTTTGAACGAAACGCCCCAAGGGCTCTTTGCTTTTCAAGGCACTGGCCCCTATAGTTTCGAACAACAAAAGACGGCGGGGACGGGCATGGACAACACCAAGGCCAAAGTGGCCGCGATGACGATGTTGCGCGGGGATTACTTCTACCTCGAACGCTGGGTCGAATATTACGGCCGGCATCTGGGGCGCGAGAACCTCTTTGTGCTCAGCCATGGCAACGACCCCGAACACCGCCGCATCGCCGAGGGCTGCAACGTCATCAACCTGCCCTATGACGCCACGCGCTACAGCTTCAACCAGCGGCGCTGGCAGATGCTGTCGCTGTTCACCTCGGGCTTCACCCGCTATTACAACTGGGTGCTGTGCGGCGATGTCGATGAGATCGTGGCGGTGGACCCGGCGGTGTGCGACAGCCTGCCGGACTACCTGATGCGCTTTGGCGAGACCAAGGCGCCGCGCGTCATCACCCCCTTCGCCATCGAGCTGGTGCATAACCCCGCGCTGGAGCCGGACGCGCTGGAGGGCCGCAACATCCTCGACGTGCGCCGCATCTTCCGGCTGAACGCCAATTACGCCAAGCCCTGCATCACCCGCAACAAGATCACCTTCGGCCCCGGCGGGCATTTCGCCTCGGAAAAAGAAGGGTATCTGGACCCCGACCTCTACCTCTTCCACCTGCGCTTCGTGGATTACCAGATGACCCATGACCGCCTCGCGGTGCGGAAAGAGCAGCGCCATATCCAGAGCGGCGATCTGGCCGAGGTGGACCGCAAGGTGACCGGCTGGGACACCGCCTGGGACAGCTACCTTGCCCTGTCCAAGAAGGATCCGGTCGCCGAAACCGTGGACTTCCCCGAGTTCCGGAAAGAGATGGTCGAGGGCCGCCACCCCAAGAATGACGGCGCCTTCTGGATGATGGGCGGCGGGCGCAGTTCCGAAGTCTACCGCCTGCCCGAACGGTTCGCAGCGCTGTTCTGAGGGGATGATGGCAGAGCCGGCAGAAACAGACGAGGATGACGGGCACGCCACGCTGGCGATGCCGCCGGTCGCCACCCTGGATGCTGCGCCGGGCCTCGACACCTTCCTGCTGGAGGGGGCCGAGGGCAACCTGTGGTTCGAACGCCGTAACCGCGTGCTGTTCGTCACCTTCGACAATCTCGCCACGCTCGACACGCCCTATCCGCGCCAGCCGTGGATGCAGGCGCGGGTGGCGAGCCTTGGCTATTCGCTGCTGGGGGTGCAAAGCTTCCGCAAGGACTGGTTCCGGCAAAAGACCGCCCCCGCCCTGATCCGCGGCCTGCAACAGCGCAGCTTCTTCGCGCAGTTCGACAAGGTGGTGCTGGTTGGCGCCTCGATGGGCGGGTTCGCCGCGCTGAACTTTGCGCCGCTGATCCCCGGCGCGCAGGTGCTGGCCTTCAGCCCGCAATCGACGATGAGCCGGGACATCTGCCCGTTCGAGCGGCGCTTCAGCCACCCCGTCACCCGGATGAACTGGACCGACCAGCCCTTCCTCGATGCCGCCGCCGCCATCCCTTATGTGCAGAACGCGGTCATCCTCTACGACCCCTTCGTGCCGGAAGATCGCCTGCACGCCGCCCGCCTGCGCGGGCCGGGGGTGCGGTTCCTGCGCCTTGGCCATTCCAGCCATCAGGCGATCCGCACCGTGGTGAAATCCGACGCACTGCCGCAGATGCTACGCGAATTCGCCGAGACCGGCGATGTCGGCGCCGAATTCTGGCGCAACCTGCGCCGGCGCAAGGGCCTGCGCACCTGGCGGCGGAACTTCATCGAGACGCTGGCGCAGCGGAACCACCCGCGCCTGCTGCTGCGCGCCTGCGACTACATGCTGGCCGATGGCGATTACCTCTTCGCCCGCACCGCGCGCCGCAAGGTGCTTGAAGAACATCCTCATCTGGCGGAGGGGAGGGCGCAATGACCCCCTATGACGACCTGCCGCCAAGCAGCTTCTGGCGCCCCGCCGTGGCCGACCGCGCGCCGTTGCAGATCGAGCAGCTGTGGACGCCCAAGTTCCGCATCGCCCGGCGCGACCGCATCGTCACCGCGGGCTCGTGCTTCGCCCAGCATATCGGCCGGGCGCTCGCCGCGCGCGGCTATCGCTGGCTGGACGCCGAACCTGCGCCGGAGCGGCTGCCGGAGGCGGTGCGGGGCCAGTTCCACTATGGCACTTTCAGCTTTCGCACCGGTAATATCTACACCGCCAACATGCTGGCCCAGTGGCTGGACTGGGCCTTTGGCGAGACGCCGCCCCCCGAGGACATGTGGGAAAAGGACGGCCGTTTCTTCGACCCGTTCCGCCCGGCGGTGGAGCCTGGCGGCTTTGTCAGCGCTACCGAGGCGCTGGCCTCACGCACAGCGACCCTTGCCGCGATCCGCCGCGCGGTGACGCAGGCGGATGTGTTCGTCTTCACCCTCGGCCTGACCGAAAGCTGGCAGCATTCGCGCAGCGGCGTCGAATATGCGCTCTGCCCGGGCACCGTCGCCGGCAAGTTCCGCCCGCGCTTTCACCGCTTCGTCAATCAGGACTATGACGCAGTCCTTGCCCGGATGCGCGAAGCGCTGGCGGTGCTGCGGGCCCAGAACCCCAAACTGCGGGTGCTGCTGACCGTCTCCCCCGTGCCGCTGACCGCCACCGCCAGCGGCGCTCATGTGCTGAACGCGACCAGTTATTCCAAATCGGTGCTGCGCGCCGTGGCCGGCACCCTCGCCGAGGAAGACCCCGGCACCGATTACTTCCCGTCCTATGAGATCATCACCGGCACCCCGTTCCGCGGCATGTTCTATGCCGGCAACCTGCGGTCGGTCCTGCCCGAGGGCGTGGGCTTCGTCATGGACAGCTTCTTTGCCGATCAGCAGAGGATCTTCGGCGCCCCGGCCGAAGCTGCGCCCGTGGACCCGCCTGAAACCCGCGCCGAACGGCAGGCGCGCGAGGATACCGAGCCCGACGATGCCTCGGCCGATGTGCAATGCGAAGAGGAGCTGCTGGGTGCCTTTGCCAAGTGAACCGATCCGCCTGTGCATCTTCGGCGACAGCCATATCGCCAGCATCCGCTATGCGCTGAAGGGGCGCGATCCCGCAGGCCCGCAGGTCGATCTGGAGTTTTGGGGCACCGTCGGCAACCGCTTTCGCATGATCGGCCTGCAGGGCGGCGCGCTGGTCCCGGAGGATGAGGTGACCGCGAACCGCTTCGCGGCCGTCAACGCCCGCGGCCGCCGCCTGCTGCGCCCCGACGATTTCGACGCGATCTTGTTCATGGGCGCGCGCACCCGGGTCAACATGCTCTTTGCCGAGTTCCTGCACCGCGCCCGGCACCCCGACCTTTTCCTCTCCACCGGGGTGCGGCGCGAGATCATCCGCGCGCATCTGGCCGACCAGCGCGCCTTTGGCTTTGCGCAGGCCTTCGCGGCGCAGGGCCGGGCGCAGATATTCTTCGCGCCGGTCTCCTTCCCGACCGAGGGGATCAGCACCGAATTTCTGGACCGTTGCCCCGATGCCGTCCACGGCACCGCTGCCGAGCGCGCCGCGATATGGGCACTGATCCGCGAGGTGATGGCCGAAGACGGCATCACCCTGTTGCCGCAGGCCGAGCGCAGCGTGACCCAGGGCTGCTTTACCGCCGCCGCCTATGCAACGCGCCACGCCGCCGAGCGCGGCGACAGCACGCACAAGAATGGGGCTTATGGCCGGCTGGTGCTGGCAAGCCTGATGCGGGCGCTTGCACCGCTTCGCAAAACCGACGAACAGGCGGCATAGAGATGCACGCAGATGCTACGCCTTGGCCCGCAAGACCCGCAGGGCGACACTGGACAGGAAGGACGCTTATAGATGGAACTGACCCGACGCCCGGTCGCCTCGCTGTGGATCGGCGAGCGCCTGCATTACCTCAACCAGCTCTGCCTCAAGTCACATCTGCTGCAGGGGCATCCGACCACGCTCTATTGCACCGATGACGTGAAGAATGCGCCGGAAGGTGTGGAGCTGCGCCCCGCCTCGGACATCATGGATATCGACATGAAGGTGGTGAAGGAAACCTCGCCCTCGTTCCTGTCGAACGTGTTCCGTTACAAGATGATCAAGAAGACCGGCGCGATCTGGATCGATTGCGACGCCTTCTGCCACCGGCCCTTCCCCGAGGACATGGACTATGTCTTCGGCGGCCATGGCATGATCGGCGCGCTGAACTGCGGCGTGGTGGGCCTGCCGCAAGAGTGCGAACTGATGGACCAGTTGCTGGATTATTACGACAACCTGCCCGCCTATCCCGAATGGTGGCCCAAACGCCTGCGCAAGAAGATGGACGCGCTGGACCAGTCCGTCCCGCTCTCGATCCGCATCTATGAGGTGGAGCGCACCGCCTTCGGCCCGCAGGCCTTCACCCATTTCGCCAAGAAGACCGGCGATTTCGAGAAGGCCGCCCCGCGCGAGGTGCTCTACCCGGTGCCGTTCCAGCTCAATGACGTGTTCTACGACCCCTATGGCCGGGTCGAGGGGCATTTCACCGATGCCACGCTTTCGGTGCATCTCTACACCAACGGCACCAAGCCCTACTGGCGCAAGAACGCGCCGCTGCCGGGCAGCTATGCCGCGCGGATGTGCGAGCAGGTGGGCATCGACGCCGCCGCCGCGCTGGAGGAATAGCGCGACGCGCCAGCCCCGGGATCAGCTGCCCCGGGGCCGCTTGCGGGCCGTCATTCCACCGTAAAGAACCACGGCAGCATCCGGGCGAACTCGGCATTGGTAAACGCCCGGGGCTCCAGATCGAACTGCGCCATATGGCCGATCATCCGGGTCAGCGGAAGGATCGCCTCGGCCCGGTGGTAGGGCGGGCGCCCCGCGTAATCGTCAATCAGCACCGTCATCGGCCGCCGGCAATGCAGCGCCGCCGCGACAAGGCATCCAAGCCGGAAGCGCCCGTCGATCAGCACCAGATCGGGATCGAAGCCCGCATCGTGCCAGGGCTGCGTCGGGTAGCTGTGGAACTTGCCCCAGTCCCGCGCTCTGGTCGGCTTGCCCCAGGGGCCGGTCGGCCCGATATCCACCCAGCGGATTTCCACGCCCGGCCGGGAAAGGCCCTCGCGCTCCAGATAGCCCGAAATCTTCGCGGCCCAGTCCCGGTCGCTCTCGATGCTCAGGATCTGTGCGCCGGTCTCGCCCGCGGCGAAGACGGTCGAGCCGCCGGCCCCATATTCAAGGATACAGCCCGCGGCGCGGTAGCGCTCTTGCACGAAGTCTTTCACCTCGTCTGGAAACCACATCACCGGGCGGAAATCTTCGCCCGTCTGGGTGATCACCTCTGTGTCGTCCATGTCTGTCCCCTCCAACAAAGACGGGATCGGGTCTGTCTTGCCGGGCAGATCCTCGGTCCCGTCACACTCATTACTCTCTGCCGCCGCCTCTGCCGCGGCCGCGGCTGCAAGCTTCGCGTTCTGCGTCATGCGCGCCTCGACCACGTCCAGCGCCGCTGCCACACGCGGATCATCTGCCGCCTCGGCCATCAGCCGGGTGACCTTGTCGCGCCAGTGCAGGATGCTGTCATCGCGCTCGACATTCTGGTTCAGCGTATCGAACAGGTCATCGGTATGCCGGGGCCGCTTGCTGCCCGCTGCCGCCGAGGCATAGCCGCGCCCGCGCAGCCGCTTGAGGTGGAAATAGGCGCGGGTGCGGACCGAATAGTGATTGATCTGCGCCAGATCCCAGCCGAAATCGGCGCCCGACATCCGCGTGTAATTCCGCGTGCTCATCCCCGCCAGCCAGTTCTGGTGCGGGATATAGCTTTGCTCTACCGGGTTGCCGGTGGCGGTCAGCGCCTCATCCCAGCCGAGCGGGCCGCCCTCCGCCAGCGTCGGGCGGTGGATGTCCAGCGCGGCGATCTGCGGGCCAAAGCGGAACAGCGTCTTGATGGTGCGGTTCTCGTCCAGCCCGGCAGCCGAGGCCATCGTGAAGGCATCCACGACAAAGCGGGTCGGCAACCCGCCCATGCCGCTGTCACCAAACAGCCGCCAGGGGATCAGCAGCGCTTTCGCCGGGCCGATCCGCTCCAGCAGCGCAGTCAGGGTGCGGTCGCCGACATGGATGTTCAGGAACTCGTCCAGATCCAGCCAGATCGCCCAGTCCCCGTCCTGCAGCGCACCCGAGTCCATCAGCCGCGCCGCCGCCATCCGTTGCGGCGCCTCGCTGGTGCTGACCGCGTTGTCGAGCGCCGTCACCCAGCCGATGGCCTCCAGCGCCGCCAGCAACTCGGCCGACCCGTCGGTGCAGTCGTTATGGGCGATGACGATGCGGTCGAAGCCGATGGCGCGGTGATAGGCGACCCATTCCAGCAGCACCGGCGCCTCGTTGCGCAGCGAGGACAGCAGCACCCGCGAGGGCCCCTTGGCGGCTACCGCGTTCGGCTTGTCCTCCGCAGGCAGGGCCTTGGGCGCGGCGGATCGGGGAGCGGTGTTGGCGGTGGTCCGGGCAGGCGCCGTCTTGAGGGCCGCCGCGGGCCCGGAACCGGCCGTCCCGGGCATTGCCTTGGCCGTGCGCTTTGTCCCGGCCACCATGTTGCCCCCAGCTTGCCCTGCGACGGTGCCATCTGCCGCGGCACCTTGCCGTCAAACTACCATGCGGCCCCGGCTCGGGCAACTGCCGCGATGCAGCAAGGCTGGCCGCCATTGCCCGCCCGCAGCCGCTATGCCATTCTGCGCAAAAGCGGAAACGGGGCGGCGGGCATGGCTGAGACATCGGCGGGCGGCATCATCGACGCGACCAAGGCGCCCGGCGCCGCGGTGACGATGGTCAAGAACGACCACTTCTTCCTGCGCCGCTGGCTGGCCTATTACGGCGGGCTGCTGGGCCGCGAAAACCTCTACGTTCTCAGCCATGGCAACGACCCCGAGATCCGCGAGATCGCCGCCGGGGCCAATGTCATCAACGTGCCCTATGACGCGACCCGCACCAAGTTCGACCGCCGCCGGTGGGAGCTGTTGTCGAATTTCACCAATGGCCTGCTGCGCTATCATAACTGGGTCATCTGCGGCGATGTCGATGAGGTGGTTCTGGTCGATCCCCTCGTGGCGCCCGACCTGCTGACCTACCTCAACGGCCTGCCGCGCCGTCAGGTGCCGCAGGTCGCCTGCCCGCTGGGGCTGGAGATCATCCACAACCCCGATCTGGAGCCCGAGCCGCTGGAGGATGGCGCAACCGTGCTGTCGCGACGGCGGCTGTTCCGCCTGAACGCCAACTACTCCAAGCCCTGCATCACCCGGGTGCCGCTGATGTTCTCGCCCGGCGGGCATTCGTGCAGCATCAACAAGCGCGGGGTGGACCCGAACCTCTACCTGATCCACATGCGCTTCGTCAGCCATGACATCACCCTCGCCCGGCTGGAAAGCCGCCGCCAGATGAAGGTGCAGGAGGCCGAGACCACCGAGGGCAAGCCCCGCCGGTCGATCTGGGAACGGGATGCCGAAAGCTTCCTGAAGCTGTCCAAGCTGGAGCCGGTGGCCGAGACGGTGGACTTCGCCGAGTTCCGCACCCGGATGGTCGAGGAGAAGCGCGAGGTCACCCCCGGCGGGCACTGGTTCTTCGGCGGCGGGCGCAGCAAGGAGCTGTACCGGCTGCCGGAGCGGTTCACGGGGCTGGTCTAGGGGGCGCTGCCCGCCAGGAAGAAAAAGAGGGGGGCTCTGCCCCCCGTCCTTCGGACTCCCCCCGGGATATTTGGACCAGAACGATTGGCAGGGTTCAGAAGAACGCCTGCAGCCCCGTGATCGCGCGGCCGAGGATCAGGGCGTGGACGTCATGGGTGCCCTCATAGGTGTTGACCGTTTCAAGGTTCACCATGTGGCGCATGATCTGGAAGTCTTCCTGGATGCCGTTGCCGCCATGCATGTCGCGCGAGATGCGGGCGATTTCCAGCGCCTTGCCGCAATTGTTGCGCTTGACCAGCGAGATCATCTCGGGCGCCGCCTCGGCCGCGTCCATCAGCCGGCCGACGCGCAGGCTGGCCTGCAGGCCAAGGCTGATCTCGGTCATCATGTTGGCCAGTTTAAGCTGGTAAAGCTGGGTCTGCGCCAGCGGCCGGTTGAACTGCTTACGGTCGAGCCCATAGCTGCGCGCCGCGTGCCAGCAGAACTCGGCGGCGCCAAGCACCCCCCAGCTGATGCCATAGCGGGCGCGGTTGAGGCAGCCGAACGGGCCCTTCAGCCCTTCCACATGCGGCAGCAGCGCGTCCTCGCCCACTTCCACATCCTGCATCACGATCTCGCCGGTGATCGAAGCGCGCAAGGACAGCTTGCCGCCGATCTTGGGCGCGCTGAGGCCCTTCATGCCCTTGTCGAGCACGAAGCCGCGGATCTTGCCGCCATGCGCCTCGGACTTGGCCCAGACCACGAAGACATCGGCGATGGGGGAGTTCGAGATCCACATCTTGGCGCCGTTCAGCACATAGCCGCCGTCGGTCTTGCGGGCGGTGGTCTTCATGCCGGCGGGGTCCGATCCGGCATCAGGCTCGGTCAGGCCAAAGCAGCCGATCCATTCCCCGGACGCCAGTTTGGGGAGGTACTTGCGGCGCTGCTCTTCCGACCCGTAGGCATAGATCGGATACATCACCAGGCTCGACTGCACGCTCATCATGCTGCGATAGCCGCTGTCCACCCGCTCCACCTCGCGCGCCACGAGGCCATAGGCGACGTAACCTGCGCCAAGCCCGCCGTATTCCTCGGGGATGGTCACGCCCAGAAGCCCCATCTCGCCCATCTCGGCAAAGATCGCAGGGTCGGTCTTTTCCTCGCGGTAGGCGGCGATGACGCGGGGTTGCAGCTTTTCCTGCGCGTAAGACCGGGCGCCATCGCGCAGCATCCGCTCTTCCTCGGTCAGCTGATCCTCCAGCCGGAACGCATCTTCCCAGTCGAAACGGCCCAGATCGGGGGCGTCCTTGGCCTTGAGCGTGGGGCGATCTGCAGCTTGAGTCATGGCGGTCTCCGGGGTTTACGGGTGCAGGCGCCTGCGCGCCGCGTTGGTTCCTTTTAGCCCCGCCGCTTGCCGGGTTCAAATGAATAGGCTTTACAGGGTCATGAGCCAAACTCATCAACCGGACCCGCCATGCGCCATGCCTACACCCCCACGCTGCCCGAATTGCAGGCCTTCGTGCAGGCGGCGGAAACCGGGTCCACCACCCGGGCCGCCGCCGCCCTTGGCCTGACGCAAAGCGCGGTCAGCCGGTCGCTCAACAGCCTCGAGGCGCGGCTGGGGGTGCGCCTCTTTCACCGGGTGCGGCAGCGGCTGATCCTGTCCGATGCCGGGCGGGCGATGCTGCCGGGGGCGGGGCGGATCCTCGCCGATCTCGATGCCGCGGCGCTGACGGTGATGTCCTTTGGCGGGCATTCCGAGGTGCTGCGCATCGCGGCGCTGCCGACCTTCGGGGCGATCTGGCTGATCCCGCGGCTGCGCCGCTTCGCCGCCGGCGCGCCCGATGTGACCTTCGACATGACCGCGACGCTGGAGCCGGTGGATTTCGACCGCGCCCCCGTTGACCTCGCGGTGCTGCGCGGCCCGCCGCGGCCGGGGCTGCGCTCTGCCGTGCTGGTGCCCGAACGGCTGGTGGTGGTGGCCGCGCCGGGGCTGCTGCCGGGCGGGGATCTGCTGGAGGATACGGGCCTCGCACGCCTGCCGCTGCTGCAACAGGCGACGCGGCCGAACCTGTGGCTGGACTGGTTCCTCGATGCCGGGATGGACCCGATCACCATCCTGCGCGGCGCGCGGTTCGAGCAGTTCGGGATGGTGCTGGCGGCGGCGCGCGCCGGGATGGGCGCGGCGCTGGTGCCAGAGGTGTTGGTGGGCGCCGATCTTGCCAGCGGCGCGCTGCGCCTTGCCTCGCGCCGTTCGATGCCCGGGCGCTGGCCCTATGCGCTGAGCTGGCCGGAGCGGAGCGAGGAGCGGGCAAGCTTCCGCGCCTTCCGCGACTGGCTGGTGAGGCAGGCGGAGGAGGGCTAGCGGCCCGTCCAGCGCGCGATGAGGGGGGCTAGCAGGATCACCACGAAGATCCGCAGCAGGTGATGCGCCACCACAAAGGCGACATCGGCCCCGGCGACGATGGCGATCACCGCCATTTCCGCCTGCCCGCCGGGCAGGAAGGCCAGCAGCAGGTCCAGCGGCGGCGCATCCGACAGCAGGCTGACCAGCGCGAAGACCGCCAAAGAGATGGCGGCCAGCATCAGCGAGAAGGCGATGCCGGCGCCCACATCTACCCGCAGCTCTCGCCAGGTGATGCCGGAATATTTGGCGCCGACCGCGATGCCGATGAAGAATTGCGAGGCCATGATGACCTCGGCCGGCGGGCGGGAGTGGATGATGCCCGACAGGCTCAGCGCCGCGGTTAGGATCAGCGGGCCAAGGATCGAGGCGCCGAACAGGCCGATGCGCTCGCCGCCCTTCCAGCCGATCAGGCCCGCCAGCGCCATCAGCGCGATTTCATAAAGCGGCACTTGGCTGAAGGGGATGCCCGGCGGCAGCGTCAGGTCCGCGCCCCAGGCCAGATGCAGGATCACCGGCGCGGCGGTGACGATGACCAGCACGCGGGTAGCGTGGATCAGGCTCATGGCGCGCACGTCGCCCCCGGCCTCGGCACCGAAGACCAGCATGTCCTGCAGCCCGCCGGGCATGGCGGAGTAGAAGGCGGTGGGGTGGTCGAAACCCATCTTGCGGAAGAACGGATAGCCGACGGCGCCGATCGCCAGAACGAAGAGGGGCACCACCGCCAAAGTGATGCCGTAGCTCGGCAGCGCGGCCAGCATTCCGGGCGTGACGGTGGCGCCGATGGCAACGCCGAGGAAGGTGCGCATGAAGACGCCTACCGCGCCCATGTCGGCCATCGGTGCCCCCGCCAGCGCGACGATCAGGCAGGCCAGCATCGGGCCAAGCAGGAAGGGCAGCGGCAGGCTGAGGGCGACGAAGAGGGCGGCGCCGACAGCCGCCGCGAGGAGGGTGAGGAGTCGGCGGCGGGTGAGGGAGAGCGCGTAGGTCATGCGGGAAGATGTCCGCGGTTGCGGGGGCGGATGCAAGGGGCGCGATTTGAGAGGGTTGCGGGGTGATGTTGATGTAATCTGTGAAGAATGTCCTGCAACAATCTGATATTTAATTGGAAATCAGATTCTTGGCTCAAAAGGCTCGCGGAGGATGTCGCCGCAAGGGAGTCGCGCTCCATCGCGCCTTCAGTCCGGGGTACAGAAAATCCGGGCGAGGTCGGTAAACTTCGCTGCCGTCCGGAACCATCAGCCTCGGGGCCGGTTCTTGACGGGCTGGCAGGGCCCGCCCGGGCCGCGCCCTTGTTTTCCCCTGCTCCCGGAGTGCCGCCCTTGACCGACGCCCCCGCCGATCCCCGCCCCCTCATGACCGGCGAGGCGCTGCATTTCCCGCGCAGTTGGGGGGCGGAGCCACTGGGGAATGGGCGCTGGCGGTTCGGCCTCGGGGCGCCGTCCGTGGCAGAAGTGGCGGTCAGGGTTGGCGAGACTGACACGCCGCTTCAGCGCCAATCGGATGGCTTCTGGCGCGGCGAGGCGGCGGCAGAGGCGGGCGCCGAGTATGGCTTCGTCATCGACGGCGCCTTCCGCCCCGACCCGGCGGCGCGGGCGCAGGCGGTGGATGTGCATGGGGCGTCCTTGCTGGTCGATCCGCGCGGATTTCGGTGGCAAAAGCCCTGGGCCGGGCGGCCCTGGGAAGAGGCGGTGATCTATGAGCTGCATATCGGCACCTTCACGCGGGAAGGCACCTTCGCCGCCGCCGCGCGCCGTCTGCCGGACCTTGCCACGCTCGGCATCACGGCCATCGAGATCCTGCCGGTGGGGCAGTTCACCGGCGCGCATGGCTGGGGCTATGACGGGGTGCTGCCCTATGCGCCGCACCGGGGCTATGGGTGCCCGGAGGACCTGAAGGCGCTGGTCGCGGCGGCGCAAGGCCATGGGATCATGGTGCTGCTCGACGTGGTCTACAACCACTTCGGCCCGGATGGCGCCTATCTGCATGACTACGCGCCGGAGTTCTTCGACAAGCAGCGGCATACGCCCTGGGGCGCGGGCATCGACTATGCTGATCCGCCGGTGCGGGCGTTCTTCATCGAGAATGCGCTTTACTGGCTCACCGAATACCGGCTCGATGGGTTGCGGCTGGATGCCACCGACCAGATCGAGGACCCCTCGGAGCCGGAGCTGCTGGTGGAGCTGGCGCAAAGGGTCCGCGCGGCCGATCTGGGCCGGCCGATCCACCTGACCACCGAGGACAACCGCAACATTACCCGCCTGCATGAGCCCGAGGCTGGGCTCTATACCGGCGAGTGGAACGACGATTACCACCACGCCATCCACTGCCTGCTGACCGGCGAAGATGAGGCCTATTACGCGCCCTATGCCGTCGATCCGATGGCCGATCTGTGCCTGGCGCTGGAAGGCGGCTATGTCGAGCAGGGGCAGCCTCGCCCCGGCACCGAGGACCGGCGGGGGGAGCCGTCGCACCATCTGCCCTGGCCGACCTTCATCAACTTCAACCAGAACCATGACCAGACCGGCAACCGGGCGCTTGGCGAGAGGCTGACGGCGCTTGCCGACGACGCTCCGCTGCAGGTGGCCCATGCGCTGCTGCTGTGCGCGCCCTTCACGCCGCTGCTGTTCATGGGCGAGGAGGAGGGCTCGCGCGCGCCGTTCCTGTTCTTCGCCGATTTCCACGGCGATCTGGCGAAGGCGCTGCGCGAGGGCCGCGCCAAGGAATTCGCCGGGTTCAAGGGCTTTGCGGAACGCGCGCCCGATCCGCTCGACCCCGCCACCCGTGATGCCTCGCGGCCCTTTGCCGAGAGCGGGAGCGCGCGGGCGGCGGAATGGCGGGAGCTGACGACGCAGCTGCTGGAGCTGCGGGCGGGGCTGATCGTGCCCTTGCTGAAGTCGGGGCGGGCGGGAGATCCGGTTGTCACGCGTACCGGGGATCGGGCGCTGCGCGCCGAATGGCCGTTCGCGGCGGGGCGGCTGATCGTGGCGGCTCGGTTCGGGCCGGGTGCGGGCACAGAGGAGGCGATGCGCGCGCCGGATCTGGGGTTCGAGACTGAAGGAGTTGGGTTTGCGGTCTGGGTGGAGGTGTGACGATGACGGACAGAATGCCGGTGACGGCGACATATCGGCTGCAGCTGCGCGGCGGGGTTGGCTTTGCCGAGGCGGAGGCGATCCTGCCCTATCTGCGCGGGCTGGGGATCAGCCATCTGTTCTTGTCGCCGGTGCAGACGGCCCGCGAAGGCTCTACCCACGGCTATGACATCACCGACCCTACCGAGGTCGACCCGGTTCTGGGCGGGCGGACGGGCTTCTCGCGGCTGGCTGCGGCGGCGCGGGCGCAGGGTATGGGGCTGATCCTCGATGTGGTGCCGAACCATATGGCGTTTGATGTGGCGACCCCTTGGCTGGCGGATGTGATGCGGCATGGCGAGGGCAGCCGCTTCGCGCGGCATTTCGATATCGACTGGGGCGGGGGCGGGCTCTTGCTACCGATGCTGGAGGGCGATCTGGCGGAGGCTTTGGCGGATGCGGTCGTGGAGGAGGCACCCGAGGGCCCGATGCTGCGGCTTGGCGCGCTGGTGCTGCCGCTGGCGCCGGGGAGTGCCGAGGGGATCGGGACCGGGCCAGAGGCGATGCAGCGGCTGCATGACGCGCAGCATTGGCGGCTGCGGCATTGGCGGTCCGAGGAGCGGCGGCTGAGTCATCGGCGGTTCTTCAACGTGACGCAGCTGATCGGGGTGCGGGTGGAGGAGGCGCAGGTCTTCGAGGATGTCCATGCGCTGATCTTCGAGCTGATCGCGGCGGGCGAGGTGGACGGGCTGCGCATCGACCATGTCGACGGTTTGGCCGATCCTGCGGGGTATCTTGCGCAGCTGCGCGGGCGGGTGGGCGACCTGCCAGTCTGGGTGGAGAAGATCCTGACTGGCGACGAGGCTTTGCGCGACTGGCCGGTGCAGGGGACCACGGGGTATGAGGCGGCTCGGGCGATTGCTCAGGTGCTGACGCGGGCCCAAGGGGTTGCGGCGCTGGACGCTGTCTGGCGCAGGGCGACGGGGTTCGAGGGGGATTTTGGGCAGGCGCTGGCGCAGGCGAAGCAGGATGTGCTGGGGGCGGATCTGCGGGCGGAGGTGACGGCTCTGGTGGGGCTGGCCTGCGCGGCGCTTGGCGATCAGGACCGCGCGCCGCTGGCGGCGGCGGTGCGGGCGCTGCTGGCGGCGTTTCCGCGCTATCGGACCTATCTGGATGGCGGCGAGGCGCACCCGGAGGATCTGGCGCTGATGGCCGGGACGGTGGAGGCGGCGCAGGTAGAGCTGGTGCCGGCTCTGGCGCGGCTGGTCACGGGGCCGGGCGCGGATGCGGGCTTCCGCACGCGCTTTCAGCAGGTGACCGGCGCGCTGACGGCCAAGGCGCATGAGGATACCGCCGAGTTCCGCTTCAACCGCTATCTGGCGGCGAATGAGGTGGGCTCGGACCCGGATGAGCCGGCGATATCGGCAAACGCGTTCGGCGCGTGGTTCGCGCGGCGGATTGTCGAGGCGCCCGAGGCGATGGTGCTGACCTCCAGCCACGACACCAAGCGCGCCGAGGATGCGCGGATGCGACTGGTGGCGATGTCCCACGCGCCAGAGGATTTTGCGGCGGTCTGGGAGGCGGCGGAGGCGCTGCCGGGCGAAGGGGTGGCCGGCAACCTGCGCTGGTATATCGTGCAAGCCTGGCTGGCGGTCTGGGAGCCGGGGCGGGCGGATGTGCCCGAACGGCTGGCCGAGCATGTGAGGAAGGCGATGCGCGAGGCCAAGGAGGTCACGACGCATACAGAGCCGGATGAGGCCGCCGAGGCTGCGGCGCTGGGTTGGACGTCGGCCCTCTGCGCGGCATGGGAGACTCCGCCCGCGGAGGTCGCAGTCCTGCACGCCCGCGGCGCGGTGCTGTCGCTGGCGCAGATGGCGCTGAAGCTGATGCTGCCCGGGGTGCCCGACACCTATCAGGGCACCGAGGACGGGGCGTTCCACCTGACCGACCCGGACAACCGGCTGCCGGTGGATTTTGCCTCGCTGGCGGCAGGGGGGCCGGTGACGGCCTTCGGGCAGGCCAAGACCGCCCTGCTGCGCAGGATGCTGGCGCTGCGGGCGGACTGGCCGGAGGTCTTCGCGCAGGGTGACGTCAGGGTCACGGGCGAGGCCGGCGGGCCGCTGGAGGTGGTGCGCAGCCGGGGCGGGATGGGGGTGCGGCTGGGGATCGACGCGGAAGGGCAGGGCGAGCCGGTGTGGAGCTTTGACGGTGGCGATGCGGGGAATGTGGCGGTGTGGGTCGAGGGCGGGGCGGGGTAGGTGGCAGAGGCATAGGCGCGGCTGATCGCCTCGGTGTGCTTCCTGCGCAGTTCTCGAATGCGAGAGACAGATCCCCGAGGATGCAGGATAGCGCCCCACGCGTGCCGGATCCCCCGCAGGGAAAGCCGCGAGCATCATCCGACGATGATGACTTGTCCGTTCAATGCCCCCTCGACACTTTTGACAAAGGCCCGCCCTACGTCTTCCGACGCGACCGGCCTATGCCCCGGAAACCACTCTCCATATCGAGGCGCTGACACCTCCAGAAGGCCAGGGCTCACGACATTCACCCGCACTCCGCGCGGCATCTCTATTGCGGCCCCGGTGACAAATCCTGCCAAGGCTCCGTTGGCCGTTGCCGCAGAGGTGCCCATAGGGATCGGATCGCGGTCGAGCACCCCGCTCGTGAGTGTGAAGGAGCCGCCATCGGCGATCAGCGCCAGTCCTGCAAGAACCAGATTGACCTGCCCCATGACCTTCTGGCGCAGCCCATGCATGAAGGTGTCCTGCGTCAGGTCAGCCAGTGGCGCGAAGGTGACATCTCCAGCACAAGAGACAACGGCATCGAAGCGTCCGACACGCAGATACATGTCCCGAACGGCGGCCATGTCGGCAATATCGACCCGGATATCCCCGCTGGATCTGCCAACGGCGATGATCTCATGCCTCTTCGCCAAGGCCTCATGCGCCGCCCGCCCTATGTCGCCCGCTGCACCCACCAGGATGATCCTCATGCCAGTTCTCCCATGATCTCGGCATATCTGGCCAATTTGTACGCGAGCAGGGCCTTGCAGCGGTCAAGCTGTGCCTGACGTTCGTCGAGGCGACGGTCGTGAGCCGCCAGCCTTGCCTTGCGTTCCGGAATCGTTGCGCTGCCTTTGAGGTAGAGCGCTGCAAAATCCTGCATCTCGGCGGCCGGCATCCCCGTTTCGCGCAGCGAGAACAGCAGCGTCAGCCAGTCCAGATCATTCTTGCTGAATCGTCGCTTCCCGTCGGGCCCTCGCGCTATGGCAGCGCAGAGCCCCGACTTTTCATAGTAACGGATCGTGGTGACGCTTAGGCCTGTTCGGTCGGCAACTTCCGAGATTTTCATGGCAGCGGTTCCTCTTCGTGGCGATGGTTTACCGACGTGAAGTCACTTCAGGTCAAGCGAATTTTCAAGGTGCTGGTGCCAGTGCCATACCCACCCGCCGGCTGGGACGAAATCCTGTCATCCCCATACTCCTTGCAGGAACATTCCCCGCCGCTTTGCGTTTCCGACCGTAGCACCTGCCGCCCCCGGAACGCCCTTCCACTCTCCCAGCAACCCCCGAGGTTTCCATGCGCGACCAGCAATCCCCCCGCCCGCATTCCGTCTCGCGCAGCCAGCATGGCGCCCCCTCGGCCGGCGCGCTGGCGGTCCTTCTGGCGGGCGGCAAGGGCAGCCGCCTGCATGAGCTGACCAGCGGCGAGTGCAAGCCGGCGGTGTTCTTTGCCGGCAGCCGCCGGATCGTGGATTTCGCGGTGGCGAACGCCCTGCGCTCGGGCCTGAACGACATGATCGCCTGCACGCAATACCGGCCCGAGACGCTGGTCCGGCATCTGCGTGGGCACTGGGCGCCGGCCTTTGAGGCGGCGGGAGGCGGGCTGAGCATTGCGCATGGGCCGGATGTCACCGGGCAGTCCGAGGGCTATATCGGCACTGCCGATGCGGTGACGCGGAACATTGCCGCCATCGATGCGCGGGCGCCGCGGCATCTGGTGGTGATGGCGGCGGATCACGTCTGCCAGATCGATTTCCGTCCGATGATCGAGGCTCATGTGGCGAGCGGCGCCGAGATGACGGTGGCTACGCATGTGGTGCCGCGGACCAGTGGCACCGAGTTCGGCATTCTCAGTGCCGATGCCAACGGGCGGGCGACGGACTTCGTGGAGAAACCCGCCGATCCCCCGGGGATGGCCGGGGACCCCGCCTATGCGCTGGCCAGCATGGGGATCTATGTCTTCAACTGGCCCTGGCTGCGGGCGCGGCTGGTGGCCGATGCGCTGGATGCCGGGTCGGGGCATGACTTCGGCCATGACCTGCTGCCGCCCGCGGTGCGCGCGGGGGCGGTGAATGTCTGGCGGCTGACCGGGCAGGGGGCGGAGCTGCGGCCCTATTGGCGCGATGTCGGCACGCTCGATGCCTACCGCGTGACGCAGTTGGATTTCGCCGGGGCCGCGCGGCCCTGCGCGATGCCCGACAGCGTGCTGCCGCAGGCCACTGGGCAGGCGCGGCCCTTTGCGGCGCGGGTGGCGGGCGATGATCCCTGGCCGAATGAGAGCGTGATCCTGCCGGGCGGATCGGTCGCCCGCGGCGCGCGGGTGGTGCGGGCCATCGTGGCGCCTGGCGCCCATGTGCCCGCCGGGCTGGTGATCGGCGAGGACGCGCGCGAGGATGCGCGCTGGTTCCGCTGCAGCTCTGGCGGGACGGTGCTGGTGACGCAAGGCATGCTGGCGCGGCGCGAGGCGCAGGGCGTGCGGCCGGTTTATGGCGCACAGCGTGCGCGCAGCTTCGGGTCGGTGTAAACATGCGGGAAGACAGCTTGTTCAGCTTCGATCTCTCCGCCGGTCGCTCGCACCGGCTGGGGGCCGAACCCGATGCCGATGGCACCAACTTCGCCCTCTTTTCCGAGAACGCCACCAGCGTCGAGCTGTGCCTTTACGACAGCGACGGCCAGACCGAGACCCAGCGGCTGGAGCTGCCGGCGATGGAGGGCGGGGTGTGGTTCGGCTATCTGCCGGGCGTGCGGCAGGGGCAGGCCTATGGCTACCGGGTGCATGGTCCCTATGCGCCCAAGGAGGGCCACCGCTTCAACCCCAACAAGCTGCTGCTCGATCCCTATGCGCGCGAGCTGCATGGCCGCTTCACCTGGGATGACGCGATGTTCGGCTATACCCTGGGCGAGGATGACCTGTCCTTCGACACGCGCGATTCCGGCCCGTTCATGCCCAAGGCGGTTGTCGTCGATCCCGCTTTCGACTGGGAGAGCGACGGCGCCCTGCGCACCCCCTGGGAGCAGACGCTGATCTACGAGGCCCATGTGAAGGGCCAGACCTGCCGCCACCCCGGCGTGCCCGAGGAGGAGCGCGGCACCTTTCAGGGCCTCGCCAGTGCGCCGGTCATCGAGCATCTGCAGCGCATCGGCGTGACGGCAATCGAGCTGCTGCCGGTGCAGGGCTTCTTGCAGGACCGGATCCTGCGCGACCGGGGGCTGGCGAACTATTGGGGCTACAACACCCTGACCTTCTTTGCCCCGCATTGGCCTTATCTCGCGACAGGGCATCTGGGCGAGGTCAAGGAGGCGGTGAAGCGCTTCCACGCGGCGGGGATCGAGGTGATCCTCGACGTGGTCTACAACCACACGGCCGAGGGCAGCGAGTTGGGGCCGACGCTGTCGTTCCGCGGCATCGACAATGCCAGCTATTACCTGCTGGCCGAGGACAAGCGCCATTGCTTCGATGTGACTGGCACCGGCAATACCGTCAACGTCGCGCATCCGATGGTGCTGCGGATGCTGCTGGACAGCCTGCGCTACTGGGTCGAGGTGATGCATGTGGACGGGTTCCGCTTCGACCTCGCCTCGACCCTCGGCCGCGAGGCGACGGGGTTCGAGCGCGAGGGCGCGTTCTTCGCGGCGCTGCAGCAGGATCCGATCCTGTCGGGCGTGAAGCTGATCGCCGAGCCTTGGGACGTGGGCGAGGGCGGTTATCAGGTTGGCGGCTTCCCCTGGCCGTTCCGCGAATGGAACGACAAGTTCCGCGACGATGTGCGCGGCTTCTGGCGGCGTGATGGCCTGTTGCAGGACATGCCGCAGCGGCTGCTGGGCTCGCCGGTGCAGTTCAACCACACCTTCCGGCCGGCGACCTCCTCGGTCAACTTCGTGGCGGCGCATGACGGGTTCACGCTGTGGGATACCGTGTCCTACAACGACAAGCATAACGAGGCGAATGGCGAGGGCGGCGCCGACGGGCATGACCACAACATCTCGGACAATCTCGGGGCCGAGGGGCCTACGGATGACGCCGGCATCATGGAAGCGCGCCAGCGCCGGGTGCGGGCGATGCTGGCGACGGTGCTGCTGAGCCAGGGCGTGCCGATGATCCTTGCCGGGGATGAGGGCGCGCGCACCCAGCAGGGCAACAACAACGCCTATTGCCAGGACAACAACACGACCTGGACCGACTGGGAGCATCTCGACGACGATCTGGTGCAGGTGGTGGCCGATCTGATGGCCTTCCGGCAAGAGGGCGAGGGTTTGGCCCGCGCTCGTTTCGCGCAGGAGGAGGGCGCCCCGGACCTGCCGGGGGCGGTACGGGTCGGCTGGCTGCATCCCTCGGGCGCGCCGATGAGGGACGGGGATTGGTCCGATGGCGAGCTGCGGACGCTGGTGCTGGTGATGGACCGGGCCGAGGGGGCGCGGCTGGTGATGGCGTTCAATGCCGGGGACGACATCGAGGTGACGCTGCCCGAGGGGCAATGGCGGCGGCGGATCGACACTTCGGCGACGCCGGTGGCGGTGGACGAGGTGCAGGAGGGCGCCGTGATGCTGGGATGGCAGACGGTGTCGGTTTGGGATGAGGTGCGGGAAGGGGCGTGAGGGTGTTGCGCCCTTCCTGAAGTCTTCGAAGCCAACTTCTCTTCCTTGCTGGTAGCAATGGAACCAACGGATGCCGTCTTACAGAATTTCGGCCGTCGACGAAATTCTGATGTGCCCGCCCTCCGGGGGGCGGGCACATGCGTGCCCACCGGGGCGGACCCATCAGAATTTGGAATCGCCCGGCTTGGTGGCACCCCCCTTGCCCTGCGGCTTGCGCCTCCGGGCAACCGTCGCGGTCGGCTTGCCACTGGCAAGCCGCCTGATCGCGCCGGAAGTGCCCTTTGCTGTGGTCGCTCTTAGGTTGATACTGCGGCCTCGGTGACGATGGGTCGAACAAACTTGCGTCAAAGTCACAAGACCCCGCAGTATCTTCGCCAATCCGTCCTCTGCCCGCCGATCTTCGCCAAATTCCACCCGCTGGATACATCTATAACCCCGCGCAATATGCAGCAGGGAGCCGCGGGCATGAGAGTTGTCGTTCTGGGCGCAGGGGTCATCGGGGTCACATCGGCCTGGGAACTGGCGAAGGCCGGGCATGAGGTGACGGTGATCGACCGCCAGCCCGCCCCGGCGCTGGAAACCAGCTTTGCCAATGCCGGCGAGGTCAGCCCCGGCTATTCGGCCCCCTGGGCGGCGCCCGGCATCCCGGCCAAGGCGCTGAAATGGATGTTCATGAAACATGCGCCGCTGATCGTGCAGCCGCGCCCCGACCTGGCCAAGCTGGGCTGGCTGGCGCAGATGCTGGGCAACTGCACCAGCGCCGCCTACAAGGTCAACAAGGGCCGGATGGTGCGGCTGGCCGAATACAGCCGCGACTGCCTGAGGACGCTGCGGGACGAGACCGGCATCGACTATGACCAGCGGATGCAGGGCACGCTGCAACTGTTCCGCAGCCAGAAACAGGTCGATGCCGCGGCCAAGGATATCGCCGTGCTGCAGGCCGATGGCGTGCCGTTCGAGGTGCTGGACCGCGCCGGCTGCCTCGCCGCCGAGCCGGGGCTCGCTGGCGCCGCGGACCGGATCGCGGGCGGGCTGCGCCTGCCGGGTGACGAGACCGGCGATTGCTTCAAGTTCACGGGTGCGCTGGCCGCGATGGCCGAGGCGCGCGGGGTCAGCTTCCGCTACGGGGTGGAGATTACCCGGCTGACGGCCGCCGGGGGCCGGATCGTCTCGGTGGAAACCAGCGCCGGGCCGGTGACGGCCGATGCCTTCGTGGTGGCGCTTGGCCCCCATGCGCCGCAGCTGCTGGCGCCCTTGGGGATCAAGCTGCCGGTCTATCCGGTGAAGGGCTATTCGATCACCTTGCCGATCATCGCAGCCGACCGTGCGCCGGAATCGACGGTGATGGACGAGACCTACAAGGTAGCGATCACCCGGCTTGGGGACCGGATCCGCGTTGGCGGTCTGGCAGAGATTGCCGGGTTCGACCTGTCGCTGCCGGCGGCGCGGCGGGCGACGCTGGAGAAATCGGTGGGCGAGCTGTTTGCCGGGGCCGGGGATGCGGCGAAGGCAACCTTCTGGTGCGGGCTGCGGCCGATGACCCCCGATGGCACGCCGGTGGTGGGGCGCACGGAGATGGCGAACCTCTACCTCAACACCGGGCATGGCACTCTGGGCTGGACGATGGCGGCCGGATCGGCCCGTGTGCTGGCCGATGCGGTGTCGAACCGCGCGGCAGAGATCGATGCGAGCGATCTGGGGCTGGCGCGCTATGCGCGGGCAGCCCGGGCGCAGGGCGGAACTGCACGGCCGGTGGCCGTGGCGGGGTGAGGGATCTGTTTCCGACGCAGTCGGCTTGCCAGTGGCAAGCCGACTGCGTCGGTTGCCCGGAGGCGCAAGCCGCAGGGCAAGGGGGGGCGCCGCCTACCCGGACGGTGCCAAATTCTGCGCAGCGCGGGTTGCATACCGTGGCGCCGCATAAGGTGCAGAGCCGGTAGGCGAAACCGCCCCAATCCCTGCCCCCAACCTTGACATTCCGCCCCCGATGCGGTCGCCATGCCAGCGCAAAACCCAAGGGAGCCCCCGCATGGCCGACCTGCACGAAACGCCCGCATCCGGCCCCACCGACACCGTCGATCTCTTCGTCATTGGCGGCGGCGTCAATGGCTGCGGCATCGCCCGCGATGCGGCGGGGCGGGGGCTGTCTGTGGTGCTGGCCGAGCAGGGCGATCTGGCGCAGGGCACCTCCTCGGCCTCGACCAAGCTGTTCCACGGCGGGCTGCGCTACCTCGAATATTTCGAGTTCCGGCTGGTGCGGGAATCGCTCATCGAGCGGGAAACCCTTCTGACCGCGATGCCGCATATCAGCTGGCCGATGCGCTTCGTGCTGCCGATGCACCCCGACATGCGCTTCGAGGCGGCCACCCCGACCTCGCGCCTGCTGTCCGTCGTCATGCCCTGGATGAAGGGGCGGCGGCCGGACTGGCTGATCCGGCTGGGGCTGTTCATGTATGACACTCTGGGCGGCCGCAAGATCCTGCCGGGCACCCGCACGCTGGACCTGACCACCGATGCGGCGGGGCGGGCGCTGAAGCCCAAGTTCCGCCGCGCCTATGAATATTCCGACTGCTGGGTCGAGGATTCGCGGCTGGTGGTGCTGAACGCCCGCGACGCCGAGGCGCGGGGGGCGAAGGTCCTGACGCGGGCACGCGTGGTCCGGGCGGAACGCGCGGATGGCGCGTGGCTGGTGACGGTCGAGGACGCACAGGGCACAAGGCAGGTCCGCGCCCGCGCTCTGGTCAATGCCGCGGGGCCTTGGGTCGCGCAGGTGATCGCCGGCGCGCTGCGCCAGAACAGCCGCGAGTCGGTGCGGCTGGTGCGCGGCAGCCATATCGTCACGCGGCGGCTCTATGACCATGACCGCTGCTATTTCTTTCAGGGCAGCGACGGGCGCATCATCTTCGCCATTCCCTATGAGCAGGATTTCACCCTGATCGGCACCACCGATCAGGAGCATGTGGGCGACCCGGCCGACGCCCGCTGCACCGAGGCGGAGCAGGAGTATCTGTGCACCTTCGCCTCGCAATATTTCGCGCAACCCGTCACCCGCGACGATATCGTCTGGACCTATTCCGGGGTGCGGCCGCTCTATGACGACGGCGCAGGCTCGGCCACGGCGGCGACGCGGGATTATGTGCTGTCGCTTGATACCGCGGGCGGCGCGCCGGTGCTGAATGTCTTTGGCGGCAAGATCACCACCTATCGGCGGCTGGCGGAATCGGCGCTGGCCAAGCTCGCGCCGCATTTCCCGGGGCTCGCGGCCGACTGGACGGCGCGGGTGCCGCTGCCGGGCGGGGATTTCCCGGTGGACGGGGTGGCGGCCCTGGGGACGCGGCTGCGCACCGCGCATCCGTTCCTGACCGAGGCATGGGCGGCACGGCTGGTGCGCGCCTATGGGACAGAGGCCGCAGAGGTGCTGGCGGGCGCACAGAGCGCCGCCGATCTGGGCCGCGACTTCGGCGCCACGCTGACCGAGGCGGAACTGCGCTGGCTGATGGCGCGTGAATACGCCCGCACGGCGCAGGATGTGGTCTGGCGCCGCTCGAAGCTTGGCCTGCGGCTCGATGCGGCGCAGATCGCCGCGATTGACGCGTATCTGCAGGGGGCCTGACATGCCGCATATCCTCGCCATCGACCAGGGCACCACATCTTCCCGCGCGATCCTGTTCGACGGCGCGATGCAGGTGGTGGCCGTCGCGCAAGAGGAGCTGCCGCAGCACTACCCCGCCTCGGGCTGGGTGGAGCATGATCCGGCGGACATCTGGGGCACGGTGACCCGCACCGCACACGAGGTGATTGCCAAGGCGGGCAGCCCCGCCATCGCCGCCATCGGCATCACCAACCAGCGCGAGACGGTGCTGGTCTGGGACCGCGCCACCGGCGAGCCGATCCACCGCGCCATCGTCTGGCAGGACCGGCGCACGGCGGGCATGTGCGCCGAGCTGCGGGACGCGGGGCATGAGCCGGAGATCACCTGGCGCACCGGGCTGCTGCTGGACCCGTATTTCTCGGGCAGCAAGCTCGCCTGGCTGCTGGACAATGTGGAGGGCGCGCGGGCGCGGGCGGAGCGGGGCGAACTGCTGTTCGGTACCGTCGACAGCTTCCTGATCTGGAAGCTGACCGGCGGGCGCGTCCATGCCACCGATGCCACCAATGCGGCGCGCACGCTGCTCTACAACATCCGGCAAGGGCGGTGGGATGCGGATATCTGCGCGCTGCTGCGCATCCCGATGGCGATGCTGCCCGAAGTGAAGGATTGCGCGGCGGAGTTCGGTGTAACGGAGGCCTTCGGCGGCCAGATCCCGATCCTTGGCGTGGCGGGCGACCAGCAGGCGGCGACGCTGGGGCAGGCCTGTTTCGCGCCGGGGATGCTGAAGGCCACCTATGGCACCGGCTGCTTCGCGCTGCTCAATACCGGGGCGGAGCTGGTGGAGAGCCGCAGCCGCCTGCTGGGAACCATCGCCTATCAGCTGGACGGGGTGCCGACCTATGCGCTGGAAGGCTCGATCTTCATCGCCGGGGCCGCGGTGCAGTGGCTGCGTGACGGGCTGGGGCTGATCGGTGCGGCGGGCGAGACGCAGGCGTTGGCCGAGTCCGCTGACCCGGGGCAGGACGTGGTGCTGGTACCGGCCTTCACCGGCCTTGGCGCGCCGTGGTGGAATGCCGAGAGCCGCGGCGCGATCTACGGGCTGACGCGCGCCTCGGGCCCGGCAGAGATCGCGCGGGCGGCGCTGGAAAGCGTCGGCTACCAGACCCGCGATCTGCTGGAGGCGATGCAGGCGGACTGGCGGCGGGATGAGGCTGTGCTGCGGGTGGATGGCGGGATGGCGGCCTCGGACTGGGCGATGCAGTTCCTGGCGGATATCCTTGGCGCGCCGGTGGACCGGCCACGGATGACCGAGACGACGGCGCTTGGCGCGGCCTGGCTGGCAGGGATGCGGGCCGGGATCTACCCCGGCCCGGAAGGCTTTGCGGCGGAATGGGCCTGCGAGCGGCAGTTCACACCCGATATGGACCCTGGCCTGCGCGCGGCGCGCTATGCCCGCTGGCAGCGGGCAGTTGCGGCCACGCTGGCGGTTTAGGACGCGGCTTTTATGACCGCGCAGGCGAGGCGCTCGCCGGCGGCGCCTGCTGGCTGGCTGGCGTAATCGTCCGGCTCTGCATGGAGCATCAGGGTCTTGCCGAGGATACTGGTCGGCCCGCCCTCAAGGCTGACATAGCCGTTGAAAACCTCAGCCGTCAGCAGGCCATCGGAAGCCACATACTGGTTGGGCATGTCCCCCGAATGCGGGCCGGTGTCGTTGAGAAAGCCGTGATCGGTCTCGGTGAGGTTGAGGTGGCCGCCGGCGGATTCGAAGCGGTGGTCATGCTCGCAGGTCGCGCCTTCATGGATGTGGAAGGCGACCCATTTGCTGGCCGGAAGGCCGGTGATCGCCATCCCGATCAGCACGCCATGCGGGGTGCCGGTCAGTGTGGCGCTGCCGATCTCGGCGCCCTCGGCATCGACGAAGCTGGCGGTGGCGGCGGGAACTTCCGGGGTGGCGGCGGTCGGGGTTTCCTGCGCCGGGGCCTGCTGCGCGGCGGCGGGGAAGGCGAAGGCTGCGGCCATGAGGGCGGCGGGGATGGTGATGCGGAACATGAGGTCTCTCCCTTTGGGGTGGCGGCCCGGGGGCGGGCGCCTCTGGGGAGTCAACGGGGAGCGGGGCGCGATGTTCCGGGATGGGCGGGTGTTGAGGGATCACAGGCGCGTTGCCCGTGGCGGGGTGGGGCCTCTTCCGGCGCGATCAGGCGGCTTGCCAGTGGCAAGCCGACCGCGACGGTTGCCCGGAGGCGCAAGCCGCAGGGCAAGGGGGGTGCGGCTTTCTCAGACGGTGCCAAATTCTGCTGTGCCCGCCCTCGGGGGGGCGGGCACAGCAGAATTTCGTCGACGGCCGAAATTCTGCGGGTCAGCCGTTGCGCCAGATACTGCGAGGGGACCGACTGCAGCAGGCGTTGCACCTCTGCAGCCCCCTCCCACCCCTTGCCCCTCCCGGCATTCCCCGGCAGGATCGCGCCCGCCGCAGGGCCTCCCGTGCCGGCACATCCCGCTGTCCCCCGGAGGCCCATGCAGACCGTCAACCGCAAGATCAAGCAGACCGCCATCTTGCTGCTGCTGGGGGCCACGCTGCTGGCGATCCTCGCCGGCTCCTCTACCTTCATCAGCTTCCGCAGCAATGCCGCCTTCGAGAAGACCATCGCCGAACGGCAGCTGCGCCGGACCGCGGCGGACCTGCTGTCGGCGCTGCAAGATGCCGAGACCGGCCAGCGCGGCTATCTTATCACCCTCGATCCCGCCTTCCTCGAGCCCTATCAGGGCGCCCGCACCCGCATCCCCGAGCTGCGCGCGGCGCTGGAACAGCGGCTGGTGATGGACCCGCGGCGCGGCGAGGATCTGCTGGCAGAGCTGGACGCGCTGATCGACCTGCGCATGGGCCTGATCGAGACGACGCTGGAGGCTGCGGGGGCCGGCGATGTGCCGACCGCCCGCGCCATCGTCGGGCAGGGGCAGGGGAAGCCGGCGATGGACCGGGTGCGCGAGGTGCTGGGCGAGGTCATCGCCGCCTCGGACATCCGCACCTCGGCCCTGGTCTCGGTGCAGGGGCGGATGAACCGCTGGCTGCAGGTCGCCTCGGTCCTCGGCGGAATCGCGATGCTGGCGGTGGTGGGCTCGGCCTTCGTGCTGCTGGCCCGGCAGCTGCGCGCCCTGCGCGCCGCCGAGGATCAGCTGCGCCGCCTGAATGTGGGGCTGGAGGGCCGGGTGCAGCAGCGCACCGAGGATCTGATGCGCGCCAACCAAGAGGTGCAGCGCTTTGCCTATATCGTCACGCATGACCTGCGCGCGCCGCTGGTCAACATCATGGGCTTCACCAGTGAGCTGGAAACCGCGCTGAAGCCGTTGCAGGCCTATGTGCTGGCCGATGGCGAGACGGTGACCGAGGACAATATCCGCGACGCCCGCCTTGCCGCCGCCGAGGACCTGCCCGAGGCGCTGGCCTTCATCCGCTCATCGACCCGCAAGATGGACGGCCTGATCAACGCGATCCTGAAAATCTCGCGCGATGGCCGGCGCGAGCTGAAGCCCGAGAGGGTGGACCTGAAGGCGCTGGCCGAGCAGGCCGCGGCGAGCGTCGCGCATCAGCTGGGCGAGACCGGGGGCGAGGCGCAGATCGACGTGAAGGTGCCGCCACTGGTCACCGACCGGCTGTCGGTGGAACAGGCGCTTGGCAACCTTGTGGACAATGCGGTGAAGTATGCCAGCCCGGGCCGGCCGCTGCGGCTGAAGATCCGCGCGGTGCCGGACGGGCCGCGCATGGTGCGCATCGAGGTCGAGGACAATGGCCGCGGCATTGCCGACACCGACCATGAACGGGTGTTCGAGCTGTTCCGCAGATCGGGAAGCCAGGACCAGGCCGGCGAGGGAATCGGTCTTGCACATGTGCGAACGGTTGTGCGAAATCTCGGCGGCGAGATCACCCTGCGGTCAGTTCACGGGCAGGGATCGACATTCACCCTGCATCTGCCCGTCGATCTGCGCGCGGTTCTGGAGACGGTAAGGACATGAAGGCATTGGGCAAGGAAGTCACCATCGTCATGGTCGAGGATGACGAAGGTCATGCCCGGCTGATCGAGAAGAACATCCGCCGCGCCGGTGTCCACAATGAAATCGTACCCTTCGCCGATGGCACCTCGGCGCTGGATTTCCTGCTGGGCAAAGACCGCAGCGGCGAGGCCTCGATCGGGCGCTATCTGCTGATCTTGCTGGACCTGAACCTGCCCGACATGACCGGGATCGACATCCTCGAAAAGGTGAAGACCAACCCCCATACCAAGCATCTGCCGGTGGTGATCCTGACCACGACGGATGACGAGGCCGAGATCAAGCGCTGCTACGATCTGGGGGCCAATGTCTACATCACCAAGCCGGTGGAGTATGAGAGCTTTGCCAATGCCATCCGGCAGCTTGGCCTGTTCTTCGCGGTCCTGCAGGTTCCGTGACCACCGCCCCCGCCGCCATGCTGCGTGTGCTCTATGTCGATGACGATCCGATCCTTGCGCGCCTTGTGGAAAAGGCGCTGGGGCGGGTGGGCATCGAGGTAAGCCATGCCGAGGATGCTGCCAGCGCCGAGGCGCTGATCGCGGCGCAGCGCTTCGATGCGCTGGTGCTGGACCATTACCTGCCCACCGGCACCGGGCTTGATATCCTGCGCCGGATGCGCGCGGGGGGCGGGCGCACGCCAACCATCTATGTCACCGGGTCGAGCGAGGCGACGGTCGCCATCGACGCGCTGAAGGCCGGGGCGGATGACTATGTCATCAAGTCCACCGGCGAGGATTTCACTGCGCTGCTGCACCGCGCCATCGACCAGGCCATCGTTAAGGCCGAGCTGCTGGCCGCCAAGGACCGCGCCGATATCGAAACCCGCATCGCGCGCGAGCGGGCCGAGATGCTGCTGGCCGAGGTGCATCACCGCGTCGCCAACAGCCTGTCGATGGTCACCTCGCTGCTGCGCCTGCAAGCCTCGTCCGGTGCATCCGATGAGGTCCGCACCGCGCTGTCCGAGGCGCAGGCCCGCATCGCCGCCATCTCGGGCGTGCATCGCAGCCTCTATCTGGGCGATGACGTGCATACCGTGACGCTCGATGCCTATCTGCAATCCATGCTGCAGGACTTCCGCAAGACCATCCCGGGCAGCATCCGCCTGACCATCGACGCCTGCCCGGTCAAGATCAGCGCCGACCGTGCCGTCAGCCTCGGTATCGTGGTGTCGGAACTGGCGACCAATGCGGCCAAATACGCCTGGCCCGAGGGCGGCGCGGGCGAATTGCGGGTGGAGCTGACGGAACCCGAACCGGGCCTCGCGCGGCTGGTGGTCGCCGATGACGGGATCGGCAGCGACCCCGAAGGCATGGCGCTCGGCACCGGGCTCGGCCAGAAGCTGATCCGCGCCATGGCCGAACGGCTGGAGGGCAGCGTCGTGCAGCCCGCCGTGCCGAAGGGCACCACGGTTGTGGTCAGCTTCCGGGTCTGAGCACGGCTTTCGAACCGGCTGCGACCTTCTGCCCCTCGCCTTGCCGTCCCTCCGCCCCATCTTGCCGGGAACAACTCCCTGCCTGCCGACTTGCCTGAACGGGTGAGGATCTGGCAGGGGCGCGCGCCGCACGTTGCGGTGCCCGGAACGACAGGAGACCGGATGTTCGAGAGTTTCGACGCGATCTTGCTGGCAAGGATCCAGTTTGCCTTCACCATCGCCTTCCACATCGTCTTTCCCGCCTTCACCATCGGGCTCGCCAGCTATCTGACCGTGCTGCTGGCGCTGTGGCTGAAGACCGGCCGCGGCGTCTATCTGCGGCTGTTCGATTTCTGGAAAACGATCTTCGCCATCTCCTTCGGCATGGGCGTCGTATCGGGGATCGTGATGTCCTACCAGTTCGGCACCAACTGGTCTGCCTTCTCGGACAAGGCCGGCCCGGTCATCGGCCCCTTGATGGGGTATGAGGTGCTGACGGCCTTCTTCCTCGAGGCCGGCTTCCTCGGCATCATGCTCTTCGGGCGCGAGCGGGTGGGCAAGGGCCTGCATTTCATGGCCACCGCGATGGTGGCCTTCGGCACGCTGCTGTCCGCGACCTGGATCCTGGCGGTGAACAGCTGGATGCAGACGCCGCAGGGCTTTGCCATCAACGAGGTCGGGCAGTTCGTCCCGGTGGACTGGTGGCAGATCATCTTCAGCCCGTCCTTCCCCTACCGGCTGATCCATATGGTGCTGGCCGCCTACCTGACCACGGCGCTGGTCGTCGGCGGGGTCGCGGCATGGCACAAGCTGCGCCGCCGCGACTGGCCCGAGGTTCACACCATGTTCAGCATGGCGATGGGCATGATCATAGTGGTCGCGCCGCTGCAGATCTTCATGGGCGACCTGCACGGGCTGAACACGCTGGAGCATCAGCCGATCAAGGTCATGGCGATGGAGGGGCATTTCGAAAGCCACCCCGACGGCGCGCCGCTGATCCTGTTCGGCTTCCCCGACCGCGAGGCGCAGACGGTGCATTGGTCGGTGGAGATCCCGAAACTGTCCAGCCTGATCCTGAAACACGATCTGAACGCCCCGATGGACGGGCTCGACACGGTCCCGCGCGAGATGCAGCCGCCGGTGGAGATCGTCTTCTGGTCCTTCCGCATCATGGTGATGCTTGGCTTTGCGATGCTGGGTCTTGGCCTGTGGTCGCTGCTGGCGCGGCTGCGCGGGCGGCTGCATGACAGCCGCAACCTGCACCGCTTCGCGCTGGCGATGGGCCCCGCCGGGTTCGTGGCGGTGCTGGCCGGCTGGATCACCACCGAGGTTGGCCGCCAGCCCTGGACCGTCTATGGCCATATGCTGACCGCCGACAGCGCCTCGCCGGTTTCGGCCGCCGCGGTGGGGGCCTCGCTGGTCGCCTTCATCATCGTCTACTTCGCCATCTTCGGCACCGGCGTCGTCTATGTCCTGCGGCTGATGGCGCGGCTGCCGGAGTTTGACGAGGATGATCTGGTCGACGGCCCGCTGCGCACGGCGGGCATAACCCCCGGCCCCGCAACCCAGAAGGAGGTTCCTCATGGACATTGATCTGCCGACAGTCTGGGCCGGGATCATCGCCTTCGCGGTGCTGGCCTATGTGGTGATGGACGGGTTCGACCTTGGCATCGGCATCCTGTTCCCGCTGTTCCCGGAAAAGGAGGACCGCGACGTGATGATGAACTCCGTCGCGCCGGTCTGGGACGGGAACGAGACCTGGCTGGTGATGGGCGGCGGCGGCCTTCTGGCGGTGTTCCCGCTGGCCTATGCGACGATCCTGCCCGCGCTTTATGCGCCGCTGACAGTGATGCTGCTGGCGCTGGTGTTCCGGGGCGTGGCGTTCGAGTACCGCTGGCGCAGCGATACCGGCAGCCGCCGCTGGGACGTGGCCTTCTTCGGCGGCTCTGCCATCGCCACCTTCTCGCAGGGCATCGCGCTTGGCGCGCTGGTGCAGGGCATCCGGATCGAGGACCGCGCCTATGCGGGCGGCTGGTGGGACTGGCTGACGCCGTTTTCCATCGCCACCGGCGTGGCGCTGCTGGCCGGCTATGCGCTGCTGGGGGCCTGCTGGCTGGTGCTGAAGACCGAAGGCACGCTGCACGCCTATGCCCGGAAACTGGCGATGCGGGCGGCCTTGGCGACGCTGGCGGGCATGGGCCTCGTGAGCCTATGGACCCCGTTCCTCAACCCTGGATATCTGGAGCGCTGGTTCGGCTGGCCGACCATCGGCTTCAGCCTTGTCGTGCCGCTGCTGGTGGCGGGCGCGGCCTACGGCCTCTGGCGCGGGCTGACGCGGGGGCCGGACTGGCTGCCCTTCCTCTCTGCCCTCAGCCTCTTCGTGCTCGGCTTCGCCGGGGTCGGGATCAGCTTCTATCCGTGGATCGTGCCGTTTGCGCTGACCATCGAGGAGGCCGCTGCCCCGGATGAGAGCCTGGTGTTCCTGCTCTGGGGCTCGGTGGTGCTGCTGCCGATGATCCTCGGCTACACCGCCTATGCCTATTGGGTGTTCCGCGGCAAGCTGCGGCACGGCGAGGGCTATCACTGATGGTGGCACAGAAGGAGACGGGGCAGGGCGACAGCTGGCTGCGCCGCATAGCATGGTTCGTGGGTCTTTGGCTGGCGGGCTTCGCCGCCCTCAGCGCGGCGGCCTATGTGATCCGGCTGGCGATCATGCCCGGCTGAAGGCCGCCTCCAACTCGATCAGCCGCTGCTTGCGCCACAGCCCGCCGCCATAGCCGGTCAGCGCGCCATCCGCGCCGATGACCCGGTGGCAGGGGATCACCAGCGCGATCTGGTTGGCGCCATTGGCGCGGGCCACGGCGCGCGCCGCCTCGGGCCGGCCCATTTCCCGCGCGATCTCGCCATAGCTGCGGGTGGTGCCGGGCGGGATCTGCCGCAGGATCTCCCACACCGCCCGGGTGAAGGCGCTGCCGTGCAGGGCCAGCGGCGTGTCGAAGCGGGCACTCGTCCCTGCGAAAAAGGCGCCAAGCTCGCCCGCCATCTGGTCAATCGGCGCAGGCCGCCCCAGCCCGATCCCGCCCGCCATCTTGCGCAGCCGCGCCAGTTCCGCCGGCAGCGCCTTGCGGTCCGCGAACTCCAGCAGATGCAGCGACCGCTTGTCCGCCACCGCGATCATCGGGCCGATGGGCGTGTCGATCCAGTCCGCCTGCAGCAGCGCACCCTTCATCTCGGCAGGCGCGGCCCCCAGCAACCGGGCAAAGGCGGCGCGGAAGGCGGCGGGGCTGTCGAACCCCGCATCGAACTGCGCCTCGATCACGCGGCCCCCGGCGGCCAGCGTCGCCATACCCTCGCGCAGCCGGCGCTGGCGGGCCATGTCGAGGAAGGTCACCCCGAACTGCCGCCGGAAGCTGCGCCGCACGGTGGAGGGATCGAAGCCCATCCCCGCCACATCCTCCTCGCGCCAGCGCCGCGCCGGGTCCGCCTCCAGCGCGGCGGTCAGCGCGGCGATGCAGGGGTCGGCCGCGGCCTCGGGCGCCAGCGGATGGCAGCGCAGGCAGGCGCGGAACCCGGCGGCGAGGCAATCGGCGGGGGAGGCAAAGAACCGGCAATTGGCGCGCAGAGGTTTGCGCGCCGGGCAGGTCAACCGGCAGAAGATCCCGGTGGAGGTGACGCCGACATAGGCCCTCCCGTCGAAGGCCGGATCCCGCGCCAGCAGCGCGGCATAAAGCACATCGTCAGATGGCAGCGTCAGGGCAAGCAACGGGGCAGGGGCGAGGGGATATGTCATGCCCCAAAGCTACCGCAGCCCGCCTTGCCTGTCCGCCTGTTTCCGGGCGGCTATTGCGCTTCGGCGTCGATCTCCACCAGCCCGGCCAGCACCTTGTCCACCGTCATCGGCAGGCTGCGCACCCGCACCCCGCAGGCATTGTGCACCGCATTGACGATGGCCGCCCCCGCGCCGCAGATCCCCAGCTCGCCGATGCCCTTGGCCTGCATCGGCGCCCAGTCATCCCGCTCTTCGATGAAATGCACCTCCAGCGCCGGCACATCGGCATTCACCGGCACATGGTATTCGGCCAGGTCGCGGTTGACGATATGGCCATCGCGCGCGTCATGGACCAGCTCTTCGGTCAGCGCCATGCCGATGCCCCAGATCATCCCGCCAAGCGCTTGCGACCGCGCCGTCTGCGCGTTCAGCACCCGGCCGATGGCGAAGGTGCCCAGCATCCGGCGCACCCGGATCTCACCCGTGACCGCGTTCACGCCCACCTCGGCGAAGGCTGCGCCCCAGGTCGCCTGCCGCGCCTTGTCCTCGGCCTCGCCGGGGATCAGATGCCCCTCGGCCTGCATGGCCGCGCCGCCCATCAGCGTGGCGAGGGGCACCTTGCGGTTGTCATGGATGGCATGGCCGTCCTTCAGCGTCAGCTCCGGTTCAGGGCACCCCATCGCCTCCGCCAGCTTGCTGCGCAGCTCAAGGCAGGCCAGATACACCGCCGACCCGGTCGAAGCCGCGCCGAACGACCCGCCCGACCCCGAACTGGCGGGAAGGTCGGTATCCCCCAGAACCGTTTCCACCGAACCCATCGGCAGCCCCAGCATCTCTGCCGCGATCTGGGTCAGGATCGCATAGCTGCCGGTGCCGATATCGGTCATGTCGGTTTCCACCAGCGCAGAACCCTCAAGGCTCAGCGTCACCCGCGCCTTCGCTTCCATCACCGTGTTCACCCGCACCAGCGAGGACATGCCCATCCCGATCCACCACTCGCCCTCGCGCCGGGCGCGGAGCGAGGCGTGGCGATGCTCCCAGCCAAAGCGGCGGGCGCCCGTCGTCAGCGCCTCGGCCAGCTTGTGCGACGAGAAGGGGCGCCCGGTCCCGGGCTCCAGCTTCGGGATATTGCGCAGGCGCAGGGCGACCGGGCACATGCCCAGCTTGTCCGCCAACTCATCCATCGCGCATTCGAAGGCCGTCGCCCCCACCGACTCGCCCGGTGCGCGGACGGATGCGCACAGCAAGCGGTGGACGCGCGCGACGCGGTGGACGACGCGGCGATGCGCGGCCTCATAGGTGAAGGGCGTCGCCTGCTGCACGGGTTCGGAAAACTTCTGCCCGGGCAGATTCGACACCAGCGCCTCATGGCCGATCATGGTCAGGCGCCCCTCGTCATCGGCCCCCAGCTGGATGCGCTGCAGCGTCTCCGACCGGCGCGAGGTGGTCTCCATCGACTGCGGGCGAGAGCAGACCACCGACACCGGCCGCCCCAGCCGCTGCGCCGCAATCGCTGCCGCCACCGTCTCGGGCGAGATGCCAAGCTTGCTGCCAAACCCGCCGCCCACATGCGGAGCAAGGACGCGGACATCCTCCGCCTCGATCCCAAGCGCGGCGGCAACCTGCCCCTGCGCCGAGGCCAGCATCTGCAGCGTGCTGTGCAGCACCAGCTTGCCCCCCTGCCATTCGGCCAACGAGGCATGGGGCTCCATCGGCGCGCTCGACATCGAGGAGGTGCGGTAGATCCGGTCGATGACCGCATCGGCAGCCTCCAGCGCCGCATCCGGCTCGCCGGTCACCGATTGCTTCTTCTCCGGCAACTCCACCTCGGCGGCGGGCTCTTCGGGGCCCGTCGCCGCCCCGGGCTCCTCAGCATAGTCCACCCGCAGCCGCAGCGCGGCATGGCGGGCCTGCTCCAGCGTCTCGGCCACCACCAGCGCGACCGGCTGGCCGTGATAGACCACCTCGGCGGCATCGCCCGCAGGCGGCTTGGTCGTCGCACCCTGGCCGGAGAAGCGCACCAGCCGCGCGTCGTCGATCACCGCCAGCACGCCCGGCATCTCCAACACCGGCGCAGAGTGCAGGGTGGTCACCCGGCCGCGGGTAATCGTCGCCCGCACCAGCGCCCCATGCACCATGCCCGCCACCTGCTGGTCGCCGGTATAGACGGCGCGCCCCGTGACCTTCAGCGCGCCTTCGGGCCGCGGCTCCGGCCGGCCAAGCACTCCCTGCGCCATGCCATCAAGGCGGTGATCGGTATCGGGGCCATCATGCGTCATGGCATGGGTCATCTCGCGGGTCATGCGCGGGCTCCTTCTTCGGCTGTCGCCTCGGCCAGCACCGCGGCGAGGGTGCGGCGGGCGAGCGGGATCTTGAAATCGTTGTCGCCCTGGCCCTTCGCCTCTGCCAGCAGCAGGTCGGCGGCATGGTCGAACAGCGCAGGCGAGGGCGCCTCGCCGATCAGCGCGCCCTCCAGCTCGGCACTGCGCCAGGGCATATGCGCCAGCCCGCCAAAGGCCAGCGCCGCGGCGGCGATCCGGCCCGTCTCCATCCGCAGGCAGGCGGCGACCGAGACCAGCGCGAAGGCATAGGAAGCCCGGTCCCGCACCTTCCGATAAATCTGCCGCCCGCCTTCCGCCGGCGGCAGCAGCACCGCGGCGATCATCTCGCCCGGCTCCAGCACGGTTTCCACATGCGGCGTGTCGCCCGGCAGCCGGTAGAACGCCGCCAGCGGCACCTGCCGCCGCCCGCCGCCCGCCGCCAGCAATTCGACTTCCGCCGACAGCGCCCGCAAGGCCACCGCCATATCGCTGGGATGGGTGGCGATGCAGGCGTCACTCGCGCCAAGGATCGCATGGATGCGGTTGAACCCGCCGATGGCCGCGCAACCGCTGCCCGGCTCGCGCTTGTTGCATTGCATGGCGGTGTCGTAGAAGTAATAGCACCGCGTCCGCTGCAGCAGGTTGCCCCCGGTCGTCGCCTTGTTGCGCAGCTGCCCGCTCGCCCCCGCCAGCAGGGCGCGGGACAGCAGCGGCCAGTGCCGCCGCACCAGCGGATCGGCGGCAAGGTCGCTGTTGCTGACCATCGCCCCGATGCGCAGCCCGGCATCCGTCAGGGTGATCCCCCGCAGATCCAGCCGCGAGATATCCACCAGCCGCGCCGGCGTCATCACCTCATGCTTCATCAGGTCCAGAAGGTTGGTGCCGCCGGCGATGAAGGCCGTGCCCGGCGTCTCCGCCTCGGCCAGCGCGTCCTTGCACGATCCCGCGCGGATGTAGTCGAACGCCCTCATGCCGCATCCTCCCGCTCGGCCGCCGCCAGCCGGATCGCGGCGATGATGTTGGGATAGGCGGAGCAGCGACACAGGTTCCCGCTCATCCGCTCGGCAATCTCCGCCTCGGTCGGCAGGGCCGGGCCGTCCAGCGTCTCCGACACATGGCTCGGCCAACCCGCCCGGATCTCCTCCAGCATCGCCGTGGCCGAGCAGATCTGCCCCGGCGTGCAATAGCCGCATTGAAACCCGTCCGTCTCGATGAACGCCGCCTGCAGCGGCGACAGCGCCTCCGGCGTTCCCAGCCCCTCGATGGTCGTGATCGCATCCCCATCATGCATCACCGCCAGCGACAGGCATGAATTGATCCGCCGCCCATTCACCATCACCGTGCAGGCCCCGCACTGGCCGTGATCGCAGCCCTTCTTGGTGCCGGTCAGCCCGGCATGATGCCGGATCGCATCCAGCAGCGTCACCCGCGGGTCGAGCTCAAGGTGGTGCTTGGTGTCGTTGATCGTCAGGGTCACATGCATCTGGCGCGCCTATCTTGCTCGAGGGGCTGGACGGGACCGCGCGGCGGCGGTGGCGAGGTGTAAGCCGCAGGGGCGGCTTGCAGGGCCAACCCCGCCCCCCCGCGCCGGGTTCCCGCATCAGCCGCTCGCGTGCCGCAACCCCGCTGCCAGCCCCGCCCTCGCGCGAAGGTGATGCGGAGTGACCCCGCCGGGGCTACGCGCCGCCCCATGCCGCGCATACTCTCCACCAGCCCGCGCGATCCCCCCGCGAGGCGGAGCCGAGGGATCCGAATGACGCCGCCAACCGCCGACGCCGCACCGCCGCCGATCCCCGCCCCGATCCAAGCCCCCATCCCCGAACGCCAGGGCCTGCGCCATGCGCGCGAGCTTGAGCGGCATCTGGCCTTCCTCGACACCTTCACCGGCACCGCATTGGGAGTGCTGGCCGCCGCCTCGGGCATCTACACCTATCTCGGCGTGCGCTCGCTGCTCGACGATACCGGCGCCTGGACCACCTTCGCCGCCCTTTCTTATTCCATCGCCGTCTCGGTCGGCATCTTCGTCTTCTGGTCCTACCTGCTGCGCCTTCTGCCCGCCGTCCGCACTGCCGCCTCGCGCGTCGGCCTGCTGCTGTCGATGGCGCTTGGCTGCGTCGCGATCATCGCCATGTCCTCTTGGCTCAACGCCGCGGCCCTCGCCGGCGCGGCCGCGGTCGAACAGCATCTGGCCACCACCGTGCAGACCTACCAGGGCGCGCTGGAGCGTGCCCATTCCAACGCCATCGCCGGGCAAAGCCTTGGCCGCGACGTCGCCCGCGTCCGCCAGAGCTTTGGCGACCTGTCCGAGCAGGAGGCGGGTGGCAACCTCTCCGGCCTCGCCGGGCAGGGCGCGGTGTTCCGGGTGCTGACCCAGAAGGCCGCCGAACTGGGCGCGCTGGAAGCCCAGATCGCCGCGCAGGACGGCCCCGTCGCCGCCGCCTTCGCCGAGGGCAACACCATCCTCAGCCGGATGCGCGCGCTGACGGTCGAGCCGGGCGCGGTCGAGGCCCGCTCGGTGCGCTTCTCGGAGGAGGCGGTGCGCCTGTCCGGCATCATCGCCGAGCTGCGCCAGCTGAACGTGGCCCCGCTCGTGGCCCGCGCCGCGCAGGACTTGGCCGACTCGGTCGTGCTCCCCGATCTCGACGGCGGCAGCGCGCTCGCCCGCTCCAGCCAGGCCAGCACCATCGACTCGGTCCTGCAACTCCTCCGCCAGCGCGCCGAAACCCTGAACGGCGCCGCGGCCGAGGTGATCGCGCTGCCCGCCCCGGATGAGATTGTCTACACCCCCGTCTCCGCCGCCGATGCCGTCATCCGCTATGCTGGCAACTTCATCCCCAGCTGGGCCGGCGCCATCGCCATCGACCTCTTGCCGGCGGTACTGGTCTTCATCGTCATGGTCACCCAATCGGCCATCCGCACCGGGCGCGGCGAGGGCACGGCCGAGGATACGATGACAGTCGCCGATCTCCGCGCCGCCATCGCCGCCGCCCGCGCGCTGCAAGAGCCGGTCTATCTGCCGGGCGAGACACCCGGGCCTGCGCCGCATCCCGGCCCGCAGGCCTGACGCATGATCTTCCGCCGCGCCCGGGCGACTGCCGGGGACACCGAAGCGCCGAGGCGCGCCACCCCGCAGGGCGCGCTGAAGCTGATGCTGGTCGCGCAGATCGGCATCGGCGCGGCGCTGCTATGGATCGACCTCGCCGCCTCCGGCTCCTCCGGCGCGACCGCGCCCCAGCTCTTCGCCCCGCCCGGCACCGGCCCCGAGACGCGGCCCTATGCCCCGGACCGCCGCCCCGGCCGCCCCGGCACCCCGGCGATGCGCGAGATGCCCCAGCGGCTGGAGTTCGGGATTGACGGCACGGCCATGACCCTGATCGGCCAGATCGCCCCCGGCGACGCGCAGCGCTTCACCGACTATATCGAGGCGCAGCGGGCCGAGGGTGCCCGCCCCACCGCCCTGCAGATCGACAGCTCCGGCGGCTCCGTCGCCGACGCCCTCGCCATCGGCCGGCAGGTCCGCGCGCTGGCGATGACCACCTCGGTCGGCGAGGCCGCGGTTTGCCTCTCCGCCTGCCCCTATATCTTTGCCGGCGGCACCACGCGCAGCGCCGATCCCGCGGCGGTCGTCGGCGTCCACCAGCACTATTTCGGCGAGAACACCCTGCTGCCGGCCTTCCTCGCCGTCGAGGACGTCCAGCGCGGGCAGGGCGCGGTGATCGAATATCTGGACGAGATGGGCGTCGACGCGATGCTGATGGCCCCGGCGCTGAAGACCCCGCCCGACGAGATCTTCATCCTGGATGCCGAGGACCTGCGCCGCTACCGGCTGGTGACGGACGAGCCGGAGACGGATGCCGAGGGCTGAGGGCAGGCGGGTTCGGGGCCGGGCCCCGGTGCCAAAACGTATGTATGAAAACCATATAGGTCCCATATGGTTTCTGTATCGCGAAAACAGCGCCTTTCCAAAGGGTTGATCCCGTTTCGGGCCCGGCATTGGAAAATGCCGAAAATCTCGCGCAATCCGCCATACCCGCCCCCCGAACCCTGACCGCTTGCACCCGCACCCCCGCAGGGCGAGACTGCCACGGACGGCAAGACGAAAGGCCCCGCCCCATGCAGATCGACCTCAACAGCGACCTTGGCGAAGGCTTCGGCGCATGGGCCATGGGCGACGATGCCGCGATGCTGGACATCGTCACCTCCGCCAATATCGCCTGCGGCTTCCACGCCGGCGACCCCGCGGGAATCCTCCGCACCCTGCGCGCCGCCGCGGCCCGCGGAGTGGCCATCGGCGCCCATGTCGGCTACCGCGACCTGGCCGGTTTCGGGCGGCGGGCGATGGATGTCGGGTCGGAGGATCTGACCGCCGAAGTGATCTACCAGATCGGCGCGCTGCAGGCGCTGGCGGTGGCGGCGGGCACCCGCGTCGCCTATGTCAAACCCCACGGCGCGCTCTACAACACCATCGCCAGGGACGCCCGGCAGGCCGATGCCGTGATCGCCGGAGTGCGCGCCGTGGACCCCTCCCTGCCGCTGGTCTGCCTCGCTGGCGCGCCGATCTGCGACCGGGCGCGGGCCGCAGGCCAACCGGTGATAGCCGAGGCCTTCGCCGACCGCGCCTATACCGCCAGTGGTAGCCTGCTGTCCCGCACCTTGCCAAATGCAGTGCTCCACGACCCGGCGTTCATCGCCACCCGGATGCTGCGGCTGGTGCAGGAGGGCCGTGTCGAGGCGGCGGATGGCAGCACCGTCACCCTCTCCGCCCAGTCCATCTGCGTCCACGGCGACAGCCCCGGCGCCGTGGCAATCGCCGCGGCGCTGCGCAAGGCGCTGGAGGCCGCAGGCGTGGCGCTGCGCCCCTTCACGGCGGCCTGACCGATGCGCCTGCTGCCCGCCGGAGACTGCGCGCTGCTGGTCGAACTGTCGGGCCTGCCCGAGGTTCTGGCGCTGCTCGACCACCTGCGCCAAAGCCCCTTGCCCGGCACAGTGGAGCTGATCCCCGGCGCCCGCACCCTGCTGCTGCGCTGGCAAGCCGGGCAGGCGAAGCGCGCCGATCTGGTCGCGGCGCTGCAGGCGGTCAAGCTCGACCCCAGCCAACCGCCGCCCCCGTCCGGCACCGAAATCGAGATCCCCGTCCGCTATGACGGCGCCGATCTGGCCGAGGTCGCGGCCCTCACCGGCCTCTCGCAAACCGAGGTGATCCGCCGCCACATCGCCACCCCGCAGGTCGTTGCCTTCACCGGCTTCGCCCCCGGTTTCGCCTATCTCACCGGCGGTGACCCCGCCCTGCAGGTTCCCCGCCGCCAGGTCCCCCGCCCCCGCATCCCCGCCGGTGCCGTGGCCCTCGCCGGCCCCTTCAGCGGCATCTACCCCCGCGCCAGCCCCGGCGGCTGGCAGCTCCTTGGAACGACCCCTCTGGCGATGTGGGACCTGGGCCGCGAGCCCCCGGCGCTGCTGCAGCCCGGCGACCGGGTGAGGTTTCGCGAGATGGGGCCAGATGAGCCTTGGCCCGTGGCAAAACCAGCGCGGCCTGCCCGGGACCTGTCGCCAGCGCTCCGGGTGCTCACCGCCCCCCTCCCGCTGCTCTTTCAGGATGCCGGCCGGCCGGGGCTCGCGGGGCAGGGCGTCTCCGCCTCCGGCGCCGCCGACCGCGGCGCACTGGCGGCGGCGAACCGCGCGGTGGGCAACCCCGCTGGCGCGCCGTGCCTCGAGATCACGCTCGGCGGGGTGGAGCTGCTGGCCGAGGCGCCTGCCACCCTGGCCCTCGCCGGCGCCCCTGCCGCGCTGCGCCTGACCCCCGCAAACGGCGAGCCAACCTCGCCGGGTTTCGGCATCCGCTTCACGGTGCAGCCCGGCGACCGCCTCTGGATCTCGCCGCCCCGCGCCGGGCTGCGTAACTATCTGGCCGCAAAGGGCGGCTTTGCCGTCACGCCGGTTCTGGGCAGCGCCGCGACCGATACGCTCTCGGGCATCGGCCCCGCGCCGGTGTTGAAGGGAGTCGGCATCGCCATCGGCTCCCTCACCGGCGAAAGCCCCCCTCCGGCTCAACCCGGCTTCGCGCCCCCGGCGCCCGGCGACACCGTCACTCTCGACATCCTTCCCGGCCCCCGCAGCGACTGGTTCACGCCCGAGGCGCTGGCTCTGCTCACCGCTCAATGCTGGGAGGTCACGCCCCAATCCAGCCGCGTCGGCATCCGCCTTGCCGGGGCCGAGCCGTTGACCCGGCGCGACACCCACGAACTCCCCAGCGAGGGCATGATGCCGGGCGCATTGCAGGTACCCCATGGCGGCCAGCCCGTGCTGTTCCTCGCCGATCACCCGTTGACCGGCGGCTATCCGGTGATCGCGGTGCTGGCCGACCATCACCTCGACCTCGCCGGCCAGCTGCCCCCCGGCGCGAGGCTGCGCTTCAGGCTGCTGGAGCCCTTCGCGGCCTGAGCCTCGCTTGACCCGCCGGGCAATTCTGCTAGGCATTGCGCAGGCCGGGCCTGTAGCTCAATGGTTAGAGCAGGGCGCTCATAACGCCTTGGTTGGGGGTTCAAGTCCCTCCGGGCCTACCAATTCCCCGGCCGATCCATAGACCTGATCGAAACGCCGTCCGATCAGGGCCCCCCACCCAGCCCCTACAGCAGTTCCACCCCGATCGCCGTCGCCTCGCCGCCGCCGATGCAGACGGCCGCCACACCGCGCCGGGCGCCGCGCTGGTATAGCGCATTCAGCAGCGTCACCACGATCCGCGCGCCCGAGGCGCCGATGGGATGGCCCAGGGCGCAGGCGCCGCCAAACACGTTCATCCGGTCATGGGCGATGCCCAGATCCCGCATGGCCACCATCGGCACGACGGCAAAGGCCTCGTTCACCTCCCACAGATCGACGTCCCCCACCGTCCAGCCCGTGCGGTCCAGCAACCGGCGGATCGCCCCGACTGGCGCGGTGGTGAACAGCCCCGGTTCATGCGCAAAGGCCGCATGGCCGGTGATCCGGGCCAGGGGCGCAACCCCGCGCCGCGCCGCCTCCGAGGCGCGCATCACCACCAGCGCCGCCGCCCCGTCCGAGATCGAGGAGGAGTTGGCGGCGGTGACGGTGCCGTCCTTGCGGAAGGCGGGCTTCAGGGCCGGAATCTTCTCGGGCCGTGCCTTGCCGGGCTGCTCGTCCTGGGTGATCTGACGCCCTCCATCGCGGCCCGTCACCTCCACCGGCACGATCTCGGCGGCGGAGGCCCCGGAGGCCGCTGCCTCCAGCGTGCGCGACAGCGAGGCCAGCGCATAGTCGTCCTGCTCTTGCCGCGAGAAGGCATAGGCGCCGGCGCAATCCTCGGCGAAGGTGCCCATCAGGCGGCCCTTCTCATAGGCATCCTCGAGCCCGTCGAGGAACATGTGGTCGATCACCTGCCCATGCCCCATGCGCAGCCCGGCCCGCGCCTTGGGCAACAGGTAGGGCGCGTTGGTCATGCTCTCCATCCCGCCGGCCACGGCGATGGTTGCAGAGCCGGCAAGGATCTGGTCATGCGCCAGCATCAGCGCCTGCATCCCCGATCCGCACATCTTGTTCAGCGTGGTGCAGACGGTGCCGCGCGGCAGCCCCGCCATCAGTGCCGCCTGCCGGGCGGGCGCCTGACCCTGGCCCGCGCTCAGCACACAGCCCATCAGTACGGTATCCACGTCCTCGGGCGCGACGCCTGCGGCGGCAACCGCCGCCCGGATGGCCGCCGCGCCGAGATCAGGCGCCGCAACGGTTGCGAAATCGCCCAGCAAGGCACCAAGCGGGGTGCGCCTTGCGGCGGTGATGACAACAGGGTCGCTGAGCATTCCAGTCCTCCGATCACGATCAGGCGGGGGCGATGCCGCCTGCGCGGCGATCACGATGCCTTGCGCCAGACCGGCCCCTCCGCCGTCTGCGCCCCCCTCTCCCTTATGGAAATCCTATACCCGTGAGGGGGCAGGTTGCTCAACGGAAATTGCGCGCACGCGGCCCGCGGACAGGCCGACGCGGCGGCGCGCGCCCGGCGATCATGGAAGGGATGGATCGCCGCCGATGTCCATGTCTGTGCCCGTTGCCAGGGTTTTGCCCGGAAACTGTCCCGCCGGGGCCATGCCCGGGCCGCGGTGCCGCCTTAACGGTCCCGCAAGGTTTCGGTCCTAGCTTCGGGGTGAGGCAGGTTGAAAGGGTCGGCGATGGTGAAGGCTGGGCAGCAAGATCATTTGTCGGGTGACCGGGCCGGCATGGCCGGTTTGTCTGGCGTGCGGGCATGGCGCGGCACGAGCCCGACCTATGCCGACTGGGCCGAGGCGCTGCCGGTGCCACCCGAGCCCGGGCGGATGACCTCCGGTTGGTGGATGGTCGCTGCAGTGCCGCTTGGCCTTGCGGCCTGGTCGGCGCTTGGCTGGCTGCTGTTCGCAGGCTGATGCCCACCGGAAGGGCAGTGTGCCGGACTGCGGGCGCGCTGATCTGGCGAAACCTGCCTGCGCGAGCCGATGGCTCAGCGCAATGTCCTCAGGCTGACAAGCCCGGCGGAGGATAGACCGGGCAGGTCCTATGGGCAGACCAGGCAGGTCCTGTGGGCCGGCGGGGAACCCCATGCCCGGCGCGCAATCCCATCCATGGTGCAGAACCGAGACCCGGCAAAGGAAAAGACCCACCCCCGGGCAGGGGTGGGTCACATTTTGTCGCTTGGCGTTCCTCCAGTCAGTCCCCGTCACAGGGCCAGACCGGCGGGGGTGCGCACCCGTGGCCTTCGGGCGATCCGGCATGGCGTCACAGCCACAGGCCGGGCCCGACGCGGCCTCAGTTAGAGCCGGTGTCGGCTGACTCGCTGCCTACTGCCGTCGACTCTTCCGACCCGGCTTCACCCTTGGCTTCGGCAGCGTTTTCCATCACGGCGGTACCGTCGCGGAACTCGAGCGCGGTCATGGGCGCGATAGCCTTGCTGAGCAAGTCGGCCTCGGTGACGGCGATCATCACGCTGTCTTCACCGACCCGGGCGATACCGGTGGCATCCAGCTGCACTTCGTTGCCGTTCGGCAGGGCGAAGATGATGTAGTCCACGACGCGCTCGGCATTGATCGCGGCGGTGGTGATGTTCCCCAGCATCGCGTTGTCCGAGGAAAAGACCGACCAACCACCCATCGGGCCAGCGCCGCCAGCCGACGGGCTGACCAGCTCGGTCGAATTGCCGGTCATGTCGATCACGGTGATCGGCAGCGAGTTTTCCTGAACCGTGCCACCGCCGGTGGCTTCCTGAGCGAATGCAGCGCCCGACATGCCAAGGGCCACGACAGAAGCGAGCAGAGCGGATTTATTGAAACGTGTCATAGATTTGTCCTTTCGGAACTTGTTACGTTCGATGGCAGTGAAACGCCCCGCAGCGCGCTTTCGTTCCCGCCCCACGAAGCCGTGATCACAGCCGAGGGCCCGCTCACGCAATCGACAAAATGCCCCGAGCCCCCGCAGGGCCGTTGCCCGCAGGCGCGGCTTGCGCTATCGGGCCGGACAGCAGCCGCGCTGAGGCGGGGCAGGATCACGGCAAGAAGGGGTGCGGCGATGAGCGGCGGCAAGAACGGGCTGACCTACGCGGCGGCGGGCGTGGATATCGACGCGGGCAATGCGCTGGTGGAGCGGATCAAGCCGGCGGCAAAGCGCACCGACCGGCCCGGCACCATGTCGGGCCTTGGCGGCTTTGGCGCGCTGTTCGACCTCAAGGCCGCGGGCTACAGCGACCCGATCCTGGTGGCCGCGACCGACGGGGTGGGCACCAAGCTGCGCATCGCCATCGATACCGGCAATGTGGATACCATCGGCATCGACCTCGTGGCGATGTGCGTGAACGATCTGGTCTGCCAGGGGGCGGAACCGCTGCTGTTCCTCGACTACTTCGCCACCGGCAAGCTGGACGTGGATCAGGCCACGCGGATCATCGAGGGCATCGCGCAGGGCTGCGCGGATAGCGGCTGCGCGCTGGTGGGCGGCGAGACGGCTGAGATGCCGGGCATGTATCACAAGGGCGATTTCGACCTTGCCGGCTTCGCGGTCGGCGCGATGGAGCGGGGCACGGCCCTGCCTGCGGGCGTGATGGCGGGCGATGTGCTGCTGGGGCTCGGCTCCAATGGCGTGCATTCCAACGGCTACAGCCTTGTGCGCAAGGTGGTGGAGATGGCGGGCCTTGGCTGGGACGCTCCGGCACCCTTCGCGGACGGACAGTTGGGGCAGGCGCTGCTGGCGCCGACGCGGCTCTATGTGCGGCAGGCTTTGGCGGCGATCCGCGCGGGCGGCGTGCATGGCCTCGCGCATATCACCGGCGGCGGGCTGACCGAGAACCTGCCGCGGGTGCTGCCCGAGGGGCTGGGGGCCGAGATCGACCTTGCCTCGTGGGAGCTGCCGCCGGTGTTCCGCTGGCTGGCAGAGACCGCGGGGATGGAGCAGGCGGAACTTCTCAAGACCTTCAACTGCGGGATCGGCATGATCCTTGTGGTGGCTGAAGATCGCGCCGGTGCGCTGGCGGACCTGCTGACGGAGGAAGGCGAGACCGTCACCGTTCTGGGCGAGGTTGTGCCGGGGCAGGGGGTCAGCTACCGGAACCGCCTGCTGTGACCGAGCCCAAGCGCGTTGCCATCCTGATCTCGGGCGGCGGGTCGAACATGATCCGGCTGGTCGAGAGCATGGAGGGGGACCACCCGGCGCGCCCGGTGCTGGTCGCCTCCAACGACGCCTCGGCGGCGGGGCTGGAACGGGCGGCGCGGCTGGGTGTGCCCACGGCCGCCATCGACCACCGCCCCTTCAAGGGCGACCGCGCCGCGTTCGAGGCGGAACTGCTGAAGCCGATCCTTGCGGCCAAGCCCGACATCCTTTGCCTTGCCGGCTTCATGCGGGTGCTGACCCCGGCTTTCGTGGCGCGGTTCGACGGGCGGATGCTGAACATCCACCCCTCGCTTTTGCCGCTCTACCCGGGCCTGCACACCCACCAGCGCGCGCTGGAGGCCGGCGATGCCGAGGCGGGCTGCACGGTGCATGAGGTGACGGCGGTTCTGGATACCGGGCCGATCCTGGGGCAGGCGCGGGTGGCCGTTGAACCCGGCGATACCGCCGATACCCTCGCCGCGCGGGTGCTGGCGATGGAACACCGGCTCTACCCCGCCGTGCTGCGCCGCTTTGCGGGCGGGGATCGCACGCCGGTCTGGCTGTAACCCGCCCGTGCTTTCGCTTTTCTTTCGCCATCCATTGGCCTAAGCCAAGGGGATGCAGCGGGATGACCCCGCGCCCCGGACGCGAAGGCCGCGATGCAGACCATCCTCACCACCGAAGACCTTGCCCGTTTCTGCGAAGCCGCCAAGGCCGAACCCTATGTCACCATCGATACCGAATTCCTGCGCGAGCGGACCTACTGGTCCAAGCTCTGCCTGATCCAGATGGCGCTGCCCGGCAAGAATGGCGATGCGGTGCTGGTCGATCCGATCGCGGGGGGCGAGGGGCTGTCGCTGGAACCGCTGTATGACCTCTTCCGGCATGAGGCGACGGTGAAGGTGTTCCACGCCGCCCGGCAGGACCTCGAGATCTTCTTCGTCGAGGGCAAGGTGTTCCCGAAACCGCTGTTCGACACGCAGGTCGCGGCGATGGTCTGCGGCTTTGGCGAGCAGGTCGGGTATGAGACGCTGGTGCGCAAGATCGCGCGCGAGAACCTCGACAAGACCAGCCGCTTCACCGACTGGTCGCGCAGACCGCTGTCCGAGGCTCAGAAAATCTATGCCTTGGCCGATGTCACCCATCTGCGGGTGATCTACGAGTTCCTGTCCAAGGAACTGGCGCGCACCGGCCGCCAGCCTTGGGTCGAGGAAGAGCTGGCGATCCTGCTGGCGCCCGAAACCTACATCACCCTGCCCGATGAGGCCTGGGAGCGGGTGAAGACCCGCACCACCTCGGCCCGGTTCCTGGGCGTGGTGCGCGAGCTGGCGCGGTTCCGCGAGGTCTTCGCTCAGGCCCGCAACATCCCGCGCAGCCGCGTCTACAAGGACGATGCGCTGCTGGAACTCGCCTCGACCAAGCCCGCGAATTACGAGGATCTCGGCCGCTCGCGCCTGCTGCTGCGCGAGGCGCGGCGGGGGGAGATTGCGGATGGCATCCTTGCGGCGGTGAAGGCGGGGCTGGAGGCGAAGGCCGAGGATCTGCCGAAGCCGCAGGACGAGCGTGACCAGCTGCAGGTGAACTCGGCGCTGGCCGATCTGCTGCGGGTGCTGCTGAAGGCGAAATCCGAAGAGGCGGGGGTGGCGGCGAAGCTGATCGCCTCATCCTCCGAGCTGGACGTTATCGCCTCCGGCGGGCGCGAGGTCGATGCGCTGAAGGGCTGGCGCCGCGAGGTGTTCGGCGCCGATGCGCTGCGCCTGTGCAAGGGCGAGATCGCACTGTCGGCCAAGGGCGGCGCGGTGAAGGTGGTGCCGGTCTGAGGACCGGCTCACCCCTAGCGGTTCCTGGGCTTACCTGCTTGACGTCATCGAGTTGCGCGCCGCGACCACGACCACGCGGCTCACCCCGGCCAGCGTCTGGTCGCTGAGGAAGCGCCCCGCGGTCAGTTCGCGCGATTGCGGGGTGGACTGGCGGGTCAGGCGGTTCGGCTTGTCAACCACGAAGCGGTAGGTCAGCACGCCGTCTACCGGCACTTCGTCCGGATCCAGCGCGATCAGTTCGGCATTCCACCAGCCCTGCGTCGGCGGCAGGCCTGCCACTGACAGGATCGCCCCGCCCGGCATCTGCTTCAGCTCCATCCGCGTGACCTGATCGACCGGGACGCGGCCATCGGCCACGAGTTCCACCGCCGAGACGGTGGTCGGCTGGCTTTCGGCGCCGCCGAACCAGTTGAACGGGTTGACGCGGCTGTCCCGGACGGTCGCGCAAGCGGCGAGCGAAGTGGCAAGCGTCAGCACTAGGGCTAGTCTCATCCGGGGTCCCCCTGTTCGTCGCCCCTTGGGTAGCCTATCCGGTGGCCGTTGAAAAGAGAGGGAGATGGCCCACGACGGTGTCGCGGAGAGGGCGGGGCCTTGCCTGACACAGCCGTCTCTTGCCATACCTCCCGCCTTTGCAGGAAGTCGCCCCGGCGCGACCAGGGGACTTGCCAGTGGCAAGCCGACCGCGCCGGTTGCCCGAAGGCGTAAGCCGCAGGGCAAGGGGGGTGACGCTTGGACTGAAGGGTGCCAAATTCTGATGGGACCGCCCAGGTGGGCACGCATGTGCCCGCCCCCCAAATACGTTTCGGGCGGGGGCGGTCACATCAGAATTTCGTCAACGGCCGAAATTCTGGGCAGCGCCCTTGGCAGGCCGAAGCGCCGTATAGGGTTCAACGCCATTCCGCCGCACTGGACCTCCGCGCCCCCGCCTACTAGCTATGACCTGCAGCCCCAGCCCTAGGAGACCCGGCGATGGCCACCCCCGCCTTTGAAGACCTCGCCGACACCTTCGAATTTCTCGACGACTGGGAAGACCGCTACCGCCACGTCATCGAGCTCGGCAAGGCGATGCCGCCGCTCGACCTGGCCTTCCGGGTGCCGGCGACCAAGGTCGAGGGTTGCGCCAGTCAGGTCTGGCTGCTGCCGCGGATCGAGGGGCAGGGGCCGCAGGCGCGTTTCGACTTTCAGGGCGAGAGCGATGCGATGATCGTGCGCGGACTGATCGCGGTGCTGCATTCGCTCTATTCCGGGCTGACGGTGGCCGAAGTCGCCAAGGTTGACGCCCCCGCCGAACTGGCACGTCTGGGGCTGGACCAGCACCTGTCCTCGCAACGCTCCAACGGCGTGCGGGCGATGGTGGAGCGGATCGGGCTGCTGGCGCAGACCGCCGCCAACGGCTGACCTACTCAGGCACCGCCGGCTCCAGCACCGTCACGCCCGTCGCCGCGGCCCGAGCAAGCCCCGGATCCAGCGACATCGGCAGGTATTCCCCCCGCCGCCACAGCTCCGACAGGTCGTCATACCAGCGCGACAGCGGGTGCCCCGACTGGCCGGTGGAGATGATGAAGACCGAGCTGTCAGGGTCGGCGAAGTTGTAAACGCCCCGATAGCCCGCCCCGTGGACGTTCAGGTAGGGCTGTGGCCCTTCGCCCGCCGTCATCCCGCGCATCAGCGTGAAATCCCCGCCCGAGGTCGATTGGCGGATGTTCACGAACCATTTCAGCACCGGCACCTCGCCCAGAACCGGGTGGTCATGCGTCGCCTGATGCGCATCGCCCCACCGCCAGCTTTCGACATTCGGGCCATAGCGTTCCGTCAGGTCCAGCAGCGCATCGTCCAGCGACAGGCGGGCGATGTCGGTGCAGGTCTCCACCGGCGAGGATTGCAGGATATCGCACCAGCGCCCGGCCTCCTCGACATCGCGGAACACGCGTTCGATGAACAGCGGCTCCATCCGGGCAAAGCTGGTGGCCAGCGGGCCAAGCTCGTCCTGGATCAGACGGTCCTGCAGGGCGCGCATCCAGGCGGCATAGATCAGCGGCTCGGGCAGATGCTCGTTCATCTCGCCGTTCCATTCTGCCAGCAGCGCCAGCGCCCGTTCGCGCCGCGCCTCGGGCGTGCCGGCGGGGGCGGCCTCGCCGGTGAACCACAGATCGGCGGCGACCAGCGGCAGCAGGCTGCGCGCGGCGGGGCTAGTGGTGTCGAGCTGCGCGGCGATGAAGCTTTCGCGGCTATGCACCTCGCGTTCCTGCATCAGCCGCTGCCAGCGCTGGATACGCTGACTGTCGCCCCAGTCGAAGCTCACATGGTCCGGGAAGGGGCGGTCCACGGTCTTGTTGTTGGTATTGCCCAGGATGCCGCCCTCGGGGTCCACTACGCGGGGGTTACTGTCATAGGGCAGGCGGCCGCTCCAGCGGTTCTGCGGCTTCCAGCCAAGCGCCGGCATCCGGCCCTTCGTCTCATGCGCCGCATCGCGCGCGGGCAAGCGGCCCACCGTGACCATCGCCACCCCGTCCTGATCGGCCAGCACGAGGTTCTGCGAGGGCGCGACGACCAGTTCCCCGGCCGCGATCCCCTCCTCGGTGCTTTGCGAGGTCATCAGCCGGATCGCCGCGGTCATCGAGGTGTCGCCCGCATCCAGCAGCGTCCAGGCCAGCGCGGCAACATGGCCGCCGGGGGTGATGCTGCCGATGTCGTAATGCCCGCCCGGCAGCACCGGGCCGTTCTGCGTCCAGCGCAGGGTCAGCGTGACCGGGGCGGCATCCTTGACGTTGACGATCACCCGGCGCGACCGGAACGGCTCCCAGCCCTGCGGGGTGCGGTATTCGGCGCTATCGGCGGGGTTCAGCTCTTCGATCATCAGGTCCTGATCGTCGGCATAGGAGGAGGTGAGCCCCCAGCCAAGCCCTGCATTGCGCCCCACCAGCACCGCCGGCACCCCCGGGATCGTGCCGCCGATGACCCCGCCTGAGGCCAGCTCCAGCCGCGCCAGATACCACAGCGCCGGGGCGCTGAAGCCCAGATGCGGGTCACTGGCCAACAGGGATCCGCCCGCCGCCGCCCGCTCGGGTGCCGCCGCCCAGGCGTTCGACGCGCCCTCCAGCCCGCGCTCCGGGAAGGGCGAGAACGGGCCGAGGTCGGCATGGCGAACGGCTTCACTGCTGGCCGGCACGCCCGGCACCAATTGTGCATAGTCCGGCAGCTCCATCACGCCGCCGCCCGGCACCTCTGGCATCAGGTCGCGCGGCCAGTCCCGCGACAGCAGCGACAGCCGCGCCCGCAGTACCTCGGTGGACAGGTGCGAGGACAGCTGCACCCCGATCAGTTTGAGGATCGCCAGCGAATCGGCGGGCTGCCAATAGGCGATCTCGGGCTCGAACAAGAAGAACTCCGGCGCGCCGCGGCCCCGGCTCTCGGCATTGACGACGCTGATCCATTCATTGACGCCGCGGGCATAGGCCTCGAGCGCGATGCGGGTCTGATCGTCCTGCGCAGGGACCGAGGCGGCGGCGAGGCTGTAAAGGTCCAGCCGCCGCATCAGCTCATCGAGCTTCACGGTGCGCGCGCCAAAGATCTCGGACAGGCGCCCCTGCACGGTGCGGCGCAGCATGGTCATCTGCCACAGCCGGTCCTGTGCATGGGCATAGCCAAGGCCGAAATACACATCGGCATCGCGGGCGCCGAAGACATGCGGCACGTTGCCGGTATCGCGCACGATCTCCACAGGGGCCGACAGCCCTTCGACCGCGCGCCGGTCGTCATAGTCGGGCAGGGACCCCGCCGCGACATAGTAGATCAGCAAGGCTACGGCGATGGTCAGGGCCAGAAGCGCCGTGACGATGCGCAGGAGCCAACGGAAGAGGATCAGCATCGGCAATGGTCGCATGTTGACGGCGGGGACAGGCCGGATAGTTAGGACAGAACGGCCAAGGCCGCAATGGCAGAGGAGAGCACGATGGCGAAGCTGGCATTTCTGGGGCTTGGGGTGATGGGCTACCCGATGGCGGGGCATCTGGCGGCCAAGGGGCATGAGGTGACGGTCTATAACCGGACGGGTGCCCGGGCCGAGGCTTGGGTGGCCGCGCATGGCGGCAAGGCGGCGGCGACGCCCGCCGAGGCTGCGGCGGGGGCCGAGCTGGTCTTCGCCTGCGTCGGCAATGACGACGACCTGCGCGCCATCTGCCTTGGGCCGGACGGCGCCTTTGCGGGCATGACCCCGGGGGCGGTCTTCGTCGATCACACCACCGTCTCGGCCCGGGTGACCCGCGAGCTGTCGGCTCTGGCCGCCGAGCAGGGCAAGGGCTTCGTCGATGCGCCCGTGTCAGGCGGGCAGGCGGGGGCGGAAAACGGCGTGCTGTCGGTGATGTGCGGCGGGACAGAGGCGGACTATCTGGCGGCAGAGCCGGTGATCGCCGCCTATGCCCGCATCTGCCGCCGCCTTGGCGACAGCGGCGCCGGGCAACTGGCGAAGATGGTCAACCAGATCTGCATCGCCGGGGTGGTGCAGGGTTTGGCCGAAGGCCTGACCTTCGCCGAACGCGCGGGGCTGGACATTGAGGCGGTGGTCGAGGTGATCAGCCAGGGCGCCGCCGGCAGCTGGCAGATGGCCAACCGCCACAAGACGATGGCAGCCGGCAGCTTCGAGTTCGGCTTCGCCGTGGACTGGATGCGCAAGGATCTGGGAATCTGCCTCGATGCCGCGGATGAGACCGGCGCCAGCCTGCCGATGACCGCGCTGGTCGACCAGTTCTACAAGGACGTGCAGCGGATGGGCGGCGGGCGGTGGGACACCTCCTCGCTGATCCGGCGGCTGCGGGACTGAAGCCGGGGCAGGGGGGGCGCTGCCCCCCGTCGCCTGCGGCGACTCCCCCCGGGATATTTTTGCAAAGAAGAGGGCAAAGGCGCCCCGCGGCCCCCTCCCTTGCTTCAGCGCCGCTGCTGGCGGTCGAGGAAGGCGAGGCGCTCGAACAGCGCCACGTCCTGCTCGTTCTTCAGGAGGGCGCCGTGCAGGCGGGGCAGCAGGCTGCGACCGTCGCCCTTCAGGTCTTCGGGGGTCAGATCCTCGGCCAGGATCAGCTTCAGCCAGTCCAGCACTTCCGAGGTGGAGGGTTTCTTCTTCAGCCCCGGCTGCTCGCGCAATGTGTAGAAGCGGGTCAGCGCCTCGGTCAGCAGCGCGTCCTTGATATCGGGGAAGTGGACGCGGACGATGGCGCGCATCGTCTCGGCATCGGGGAAGCGGATGTAGTGGAAGAAGCAGCGGCGCAAGAAGGCGTCGGGCAGCTCTTTTTCGTTGTTCGAGGTGATGATCATCACCGGGCGATGCTGCGCGCGCACGGTCTCGCCGGTCTCGTAGACATGGAATTCCATGCGGTCGAGTTCCTGCAGCAGGTCGTTCGGGAACTCGATATCGGCCTTGTCCACCTCGTCGATCAGCAGCACCACGCGGCCCGGCGCCTCGAAGGCCTGCCAGAGCTTGCCCTTGCGGATGTAGTTCTTCACGTCCTGCACGCGGGCATCGCCAAGCTGGCTGTCGCGCAGCCGGCTGACGGCGTCATACTCGTACAGCCCCTGCTGCGCGCGGGTCGTGGATTTCACATGCCATTCCACCATCGGCAGGTTCAGGCTCGCCGCCACCTGCCGCGCCAGCTCGGTCTTGCCGGTCCCCGGCTCGCCCTTCACCAGCAGCGGCCGCTGCAGCGTCACCGCCGCATTCACCGCCACCGCCAGATCCTCGGTGGCGACGTAGCTTTCGGTTCCGCTGAATTTCATGTGTGTTTTCCGCCCGCTTGCGCCCGAAGTTCAGGCAGACCCTAGACGGCGGGGCAAAACGCTGCAAGCGCGCGGTAGCCTAGTGACAAGCCTTCCGCCTTGGGCTATGGGGTGCCGCAAGGAGTGCCGGATGACGAGCGACACCGCCAAGCGTTCCGGCCGAATGGAGGGAGCAGAGATGAAGGCAGAGGTCTTTCTTCCCGAGGATTACCGCCCCGCAGAGGGCGAGCCTTTCATGAATGAGCGGCAGCGCGAGTATTTCCGCCGCAAGCTGCACATCTGGAAGCAGGAGCTGATCGACCAGTCGGCCGAGACGCTGGAGGGTCTGCAGGACTCGGCCCGCAACGTGCCCGACATCGCCGACCGCGCCAGCGAAGAGACCGACCGGGCGCTGGAGTTGCGCACGCGGGATCGCCAGCGCAAGCTGGTCTCCAAGATCGACGCTGCGCTGCGGCGCATCGACAATGGCGAATACGGCTATTGCGAGATGACCGGCGAGCCGATCAGCCTCAAGCGGCTGGATGCGCGCCCGATCGCCACCATGACGCTGGAAGCGCAGGAACGGCATGAGCGGCGCGAGCGGGTTCATCGCGACGACTGACGGCAGATGCAACACGAGCAAGAATAACAGGGCACCGGGGTCGCAAGGCTCCGGTGCGCTGCATTTGGGGGAACGGGAATGCTGATCGGCCAAAAGGTGACGGTGCTGGGGGCCGGGGTGGCGGGGCTGACGGTGGCGCGGGCGCTGGCGCTGCGCGGCGCCGAGGTGACGGTGCTGGAACAGGCCGCCGAGATCACCGAGGTCGGCGCCGGGCTGCAGATCAGCCCCAATGGCGCTTGCGTGCTCAAGGCGCTTGGCCTTGAGGGCGCGATGGAGGCGGCGGGCACGCGCGCCGAGGCGGTGGAGCTGTGGGATGGCGGGTCGGGCACCCGCGTGCTGCGGCTCGACGTCGGCAAGCTGCAGCCGGTTGCCCCCTATCGCTTCGTCCACCGCGCCGACCTGATCGACCTGCTGGCGGTGGGCGCGCGCGAGGCGGGGGTGCAGATCCGCCTGCTGCAGCGCATCGACAAGGTGGTGCTGGGGGCGCATCCGCCGCGCATCGTCACCGCGCAGGGGGCCGAGGTGGAATGCGGGTTGCTGATCGGTGCCGACGGGCTGCATTCGCGACTGCGCGAGGCGCTGAACGGCGCCGTCGCGCCCTTCTTCACCCATCACGCCGCCTGGCGCACTGTGATTCCCGCCGAACCGGGCATCGCCCCGGTGGCGCAGGTGTTCATGGGGGCGGGGCGCCACCTTGTCAGCTATCCTTTGCGCGGCGGCACCCTGCGCAATATCGTGGCGGTGGAAGAGCGGCACCGCTGGGTCGAGGAAAGCTGGTCGCTGCGTGATGACCCGATGGGCCTGCGCATCGCCTTCCGCGACTTCTGCCCCACCGTGCGCGGCTGGCTGGAGCAGGTGGAGGACCCCTATCTCTGGGGCCTCTTCCGCCACCCGGTCGCCAAACGCTGGCAGGCCTCGGGGCCGGAAGCGGGCGGCTGGGGCGCCGCGATCCTCGGGGACGCCGCCCACCCGACGCTGCCCTTCCTCGCGCAGGGCGCGGTGATGGCGCTGGAGGATGCCTGGGTGCTGGCCGAGGCGCTGGCCAGCCACGACACCCCCGCCGCGGGCCTCGCCGCCTACCAGCAGCGCCGCGAGGCCCGCGCCGCCCGCGTGGTCGACGCCGCCACCCGCAACGCCCGCCACTATCACCTTGCGGGCCTGCCGAGGGCCGTGGCGCATCTGGGGCTGCGGGCGGCAGGGGCGGTGGCACCGGGAAGGTTGTTGGGGAAGTTTGACTGGCTGTATGGGTATGATGTGACGGGGTGAGGGGGGGTGGTCCTACGCCGCCTCGGGTCGTGCGTCCGAGCTAAAGTTTGGTGGCAGGCGGAACACAGTAGGCCACCGCGCCAGCAGCACAGGCCCAAAAGAAATGCGCTCCGATGGAGAGCATGTCGACGGTGGTGCCAAACTGGCTGTTGGCCCAAGACGCCGACACGGCTGGCAAGAACAGAAACCCGAAGACAGAAAACGCTGCGGTCACCCCTTCAGTGATGTCGTCGGACTGTTTGAGAGTATGCTTGGCCACTATGCGCCCCAAGAATTTGCCCACGATGACACCCGCGAACGCACTCCCGATAATCGCCACGGCAAGGAGCAGACCCTTAGTGGTCTGACCCGCCGTCCCGTCGCCAAGGGTGGCCCAGATCATCACGATGCTCGCCGCGGCGACGATCCAGCGGATATATTTCGAGCGCTCTACTCTCTCGATCCAAGCTATCATTCTCGAACGATATCCGAAGGACGGGTTGACTGTCACTCATATTGTCCCGGTGGAGCGTGCTCGGCATAGAGGCTACCGTCTGACTGCCTAGCAACGCTCGCCCATCAGAATTTGGCCCCGTCCGGGGAGGCGGCACCCCCCTTGCCCTGCGGCCCCGCGCCTCCGGGCAACCGTCGCGGGCGGCTTGCCACTGGCAAGCCGCCCGATCGCGCCGGGAAGCGCCCTCGGGGAGCGAGGCGCCCCCGGACCCCCATCCCCTCAGAAGGCGTTGAAGATCACGAACATCGCTGCCCTGATCATCGCATAGATCACGCCATAGACGATCAGCAGCGCCAGCAGGCCGGTGGCGCTGCCGCCGAGGATCCAGGCCCCGTCGCGCTCCAGGATGCCGAGGGCGATCAGGCAGATGGCGAAGGCCGGCAGCATGTTCCCCAGCGGGATCGGCAGCACCAGCACGATGGCCAGCACCAGGCAGAGCCCCCCGACCAGCTGCTGCGCCAGTGGCGTGCTGAGCGCGGGCAGGCGCGGGACCAGCAGCCGTTCGGCCCGCATCAGCATCGGCGTGACCCGCGTGATCAGCGCCCCGAAATCCTCGCGCAGCATCGAGCGCTTGCTGATGAAGGCCGGCAGCCAGGCCGGCTTGCCCAGCATCATCTGCGCCGCCAGATACAGCAGCGGCAGGCCGAGGATGCCCGAGGTTCCGGGCGGCGCAGGCAGGACGTTGGGCAGCGCGAAGACCAGCAGCAAGGCGCCAAAGGCGCGGGCCTGCAGGATCTGGACCAGATCGGCGACGGAGATCCGCTCGCGCGCGCCGTCCTCTGCCAGCTCGGCCAGGATCAGCGACAGCTTCTTCTTGGGGGGCGGGGCCCGGTGTCCACGCCCCCTGGGCTCGCCGGGGCTGCCGGGTGCAGGGACGGGCATATCCGTGCCAGAGGCGGTGTCTTCGGGCTTCGCAGGGGGCTCAGGGCTCATCGACATCCAGTTCGCGCAGGTCATTCTTGGCCGTGGCGGCCAGTATGGTCTGAAAGCCTAGCGAAGTTCCAAGGTTGGTGAAAGACGCGCCCGAACACGTTCTCGCGTGCCCGGAGCGCTTACTCCAGCTCCACCCAGACCGGCACATGGTCCGAGGGTTTCTCGCGCCCGCGGACCTCCTTGTCGATCCCCGCCGCCGTGAGCAGGTCGGCGGCCTGAGGCGTCAGCAGCAGGTGGTCGATGCGGATGCCGTTGTTCCTGTCCCAGGCGCCGGCCTGATAGTCCCAGAAGCTGTAATGCCCCGGCCGCGGCTCGCGGACGCGGAAGGCGTCGGTGAGGCCGAGGTTCAACAGCCTCCGATAGGCCTCCCGCGTCTGCGGCAGGAACAGCGCGTCCTCGGTCCAGACTTCGGGGCGGGCGGCATCCTCGGGCTGCGGGATCACGTTGTAATCGCCGGCAAAGACCGCGGGCTCCTCGGTGGCCAGCACCTCGCGCACGCGGCCCTCCATCCGTGCCATCCAGGCCAGCTTGTAGTCGTATTTCGGCCCCGGCGCCGGGTTGCCGTTGGGCAGGTAGAGCCCGCAGACCCGCACCGCCCGGTCATCCCCCAGCACCGTCGCCTCGATCCAGCGCGCCTGCACGTCCTCATCGTCGCCGGGCAACCCGCGGCGGATGTCCTCCAGCGGCAGCCGCGACAGCATGGCGACGCCGTTGAAGCCCTTCTGGCCATGGGTTTCCACCCGGTAGCCCATATCCTCGAAGATCTCCCGCGGGAAGCCCTCGTCCACCGACTTGATCTCTTGCAGCACCACCACGTCGGGCGTGGCCTCGGCCAGCCAGACCGGCAGTGCCTCGATCCGGGCCTTGATGCCGTTGATGTTGAAGCTGGCGATCTTCATGGGGGGCCTCCGGGCGGTTGCCTTGACTGTTGTAGGGGGGCGGGGGGCAGGGGGCAAGCGCGGGGCTTAGCGCGCGGCCGCCAGCCACAGCGCATCGAGGGCGGCGAGTTCGGCCGGATCGAAGCGCCCCGCCTCCTCCCAATACCGGCCCGAGGGTACGAGGTAGTCCAGCGCCGCCTCGCGCGCCAGGGCGGCATCGGCGGCGGCGGGGTCATGGGGCAGGGGGCTGGCATTCGCCATGCCCTCTGGGGTCGCCCGCGGAAAGGTCAGCCGCGTGGGCCCGTCCGACAGGTTCACCAGCGTGCAGCCCTGCCGCGCGGCGAGGATCGCCAGCCGTGTGGCCTTCGCCTCCAGCGATTGCAGGGTGATGTCGGCGCGCAAGGGGTCGGGCGTGCCGGTGCCGTAGAAATGCGTGGGGCCGCTGGCAGGATAATGCATGTCGCAGCCGAGGAAGCCGATGCAGCGCGGCCGGTACTCCGCCAGCAGCCAATAGGCGGCGGTGAAGGCCATGGTCGCCCCGGCATAGACGAAGCCGCCATAAAGGTTCTGCGCCGGCACGAACTCGACTTCCGTCACGATCCGCTGGCCCGCGGGCACGGGCATCCGGTCGGCAGGAAAGTCCCAGGGATGCACCAGCTCGTCCCAATCCGCCCGCACGCGCCAGGCATTGTTGATCGCCACGACCTTGTCGAACGGCGCCCGCCCCCAGCCCTCGCAGGCGGTGACACCGGGGCCGGAGCCAAGCAGCAGGATCGTGGTCATGGGGAGGGCCTCGTAAAGGGTAAGCCGGTCAGCTGTCGCGCGCCACCAGCAGCTTGTCGATGCGCATTCCGTCAAGGTCCACCACCTCGAACCGCCAGCCGGCGTGGCGGAAGCTCTCGCCAAGCGCGGGCAGGCGGCGCATCTCATCGAGCACGAAGCCCGCGACCGTGTCGAAATCGCCCTCGGGCCGGCGCAGCGACAGGCGGTCGGCGAACTCGTCGATCGGCATCCAGCCCGCAACCAGCCAGGACCCGTCCTCGCGCTGCGCCATCGCCGGCTCCTCCGCCTCGCCCTCCTCGAAAGTGCCGGTGATCGCTTCCAGCAGGTCCATCGGCGTCACCACGCCCTCGAAATGTCCATATTCGTCATAGACCAGCAGCATATGGGCGGAGGATTGGCGCAGCTGTTCGATCACCACCGAAGCGCCGGCCACATCCATGACCACCGGCACCTCGGTGATCAGATCGCGCAGCAGCCCGGCCTCCGGCGTCCAGGCCAGCAGGTCGCGCACCCGGATCACGCCGATGATCTCGTCCTCCGCGCCGTCCCGCACCGGCAGGCGAGAGCGGCGGGTGGCGCGGCCCCGCGCCATCGTCTCCTCCAGCGGATCGCCAAGGTCGATCACGTCCACATCGCGCGCCCGCGTCATCAGCGCCCGGGCCGGGCGGTCGGCCATCCGCATCACCCCGGCGATCATCTCGCGCTCGCCCGGCGCAAGCACCCCGGCCTGCTCGGCCTCGGCCATGATCATCCGCACCTCCTCATCGGTCATCCGGCTTTCGGTGACGCCGGACTGGCCCAGAAGCCGCAGCACGGTCTTGCCCGAAAGGTCGAGGAACCAGACGATCGGTGTGGTCACCTTGGCAACAATCACCATTGCGGGGGCAACGCGGCTCGCCACGCCTTCGGGATTGCGCAGCGCGATCTGCTTGGGAACCAGCTCGCCCACGATCAGCGACAGGTAGGTGATGGCCGCGACCACGAGGCCCACGCCCACGGACGAGGCCAGCGCCGGCGGCATCCCTGCCTCGGCCAGCGTCCCCGACAGGCGCAGCCCCAGCGTCGCCCCCGAGACCGCGCCCGACAGCACGCCCACCAGCGTGATGCCGATCTGCACCGCCGACAGGAACCGCCCCGGATTCTCCTGCAGCTGCAGCGCGGTCACCGCGCCCTTGCTGCCCGCGCCCGCCAGCACCCGCAGCCGCGCCGGCTTGGCCGAGACGATGGCAAGCTCCGACATTGCCAGCGCGCCGTTGCAGACCGTCAGCATCAGCACGATCAAGACCTCGAAAATCATCGGCCCGTCATGCCCCGTCCCGGCAGGGCAGAGGCGCTGCCCGCGCAAAGACACCCCCGCCCGGCCGGATGGCAGGCAGGGGGCTGGTTCGGCTGGGGTCTATGGGGCCGGGGATCACAGCGAGAAACTGGTCCCGCAGCCGCAGGAAGAACTGGCATTGGGGTTCTCGATCACGAACCGCGCGCCGATCAGCTCTTCAGAGAAATCAATCACCGCGTTCTGCAGGAAGGGCAGTGAGACCGGGTCGACCAGCACCTTCTGGCCCGAAGTCTCCAGCACCAGATCGTCGGGGGCCGGGTCATCGAGCCTTATGTCATACTGGAAGCCCGAACAGCCGCCACCTTCCACCGCGACGCGCAGGGCCTTGGCCCCGCCGCCCGCATTGATCTCAGCCAGCCGCGCGAAGGCGCGGGGCGTGACTTTGGGGGGCAATTGCAGGTCCATCGCGGCAAAATCCGTATCAATCCGGTGACATCCAACATATAGGATGCCCGCAAAGGCCGGACAAGAACAGCCCCGCATTGCACGGGGCCGCACCGGCATGTGCGTTTTGACAACACCCGGGGACCCATGCTTGCACCCTATGCCTGCCAGCCAGAGGCCAGCCGCGGCCGGCTGCACGATGAACACATGTCCACCTTCCGCTCGCCCTTTCAGCGCGACAGGGACAGGATCATCCATTCCTCGGCCTTCCGGCGCCTGAAACACAAGACCCAGGTCTTCGTGGAGCATGAGGGTGACTATTACCGCACCCGCCTGACCCATACCATCGAGGTGGCGCAGGTGGCGCGCACCATCGCCGGGCAGCTGGGGCTGAACACCGATCTCGCCGAAGCGGTGGCGCTGGCCCATGACCTTGGCCACCCGCCCTTCGGCCATACCGGCGAGGATGCGCTGGCGCTGCTGATGCAGCCCTATGGCGGCTTCGATCACAATGCGCAGGCGCTGCGGATCGTGACGCGGCTGGAACGGCACTATGCCGATTTCGACGGGCTGAACCTGACCTGGGAAACGCTGGAAGGGATCGCCAAGCATAACGGCCCCGTCACCGGCCCCCATGCCAGCGGCAGCCATGCGGTGGGCAGCGGGCCGCTGCCCTATGCGCTGGCCGAGGTGAACGGGCTCTGGGATCTCGACCTTGCCACCTTCGCCTCGGCCGAGGCGCAGGTGGCGGCGGTGGCCGATGATGTCGCCTACAACCACCATGACCTGCATGACGGCCTGCGCGCCGGGCTCTTTACCGAGGCCGACCTGATGGAGCTGCCGGTCACCGGCCCGGCCTTCGCCGAGGTGGACCGGCTCTGGCCTGGCCTCGACCCCGCCCGCCGGCGGCACGAGGCGCTGCGCCGGGTCTTCGGGGTGATGGTCGAGGATGTGATCGCCGTCGCCCGCGGCCGCCTGACCGCCAGCAATCCGCAATCGGTCGAGGAGATCCGCGCGATGGACGGGCCGATCATCCGGTTTTCCAAACCGCTCTACCAGAACCTCAAGGCGATCAAGTCCTTCCTCTTCACCCGCATGTACCGCGCCCCGCCGGTGCTGGTGGAACGGGGCCGGGTCACGGCCGTGGTCAACGACCTCTTCCCGCTGTTCCTCGCGCAGCCCGATCTGCTGCCCGAGGACTGGCACGGCGATGTGGCGCAGGCTTTTGCCAGCGACGACGCCAAGACCGCCCTCGCCCGCGTGGTCCTCGACTACGTCGCCGGCATGACCGACCGCTTCGCCCTTCAAGAACATGCAAGACTGATCGGCACCAACGACTGACCCCTTCCCCTTTGCCTTGGAAAAATATCCTCGGGGGGCGCGGGGGGCAGAAGGCCCCCCGCCTTTTCGTTTCGGGTGGGCAGAAGGCCCCCCGGCGCCAGCCACAAGCCCGACGCCCCCAACAGGCCGCCCCCCGTTGACGCCGCCCGCCGCCTCTGGCATCCCCGCAGGCAGCAAAAGGTGATGAAATGAACCTCTTTTCCGATATCCACGCGCTGGTGATCCGCAATCTCGAGGCGATGGCCGCCGCAGGCGAACTGCCCGCCGGGCTCGACATGGCCGCCGTTTCGGTCGAACCGCCGCGCGATCCGGCGCATGGCGACATGGCGACCAATGCCGCGATGGTGCTGGCCAAACCCGCCGGCCAGTCGCCGCGGGCCATTGCCGACGCTCTCGCCGCCCGCCTCGCCGCCGATCCGCGCATCACCAGCGCCGAGGTCGCGGGCCCGGGCTTCCTGAACCTGCGCCTTGCGAACGCCGAATGGCAGGGCGTGGTCCGCGCCGCGCTGCAGGCGCCGGAAACCTTCGGCCGGTCCGACATGGGCCGCGGCCGCAAGGTCAATGTGGAATTTGTCTCGGCCAACCCCACCGGCCCGATGCATGTCGGCCATACCCGCGGCGCGGTCTTCGGCGATGCGCTGGCATCGCTGCTGGCCTATGCGGGCCATGAGGTGACGCGGGAATACTACATCAACGACGGCGGCGCGCAGGTCGATGTGCTCGCCCGCTCCGCCTATGAGCGTTACCGCGAGGCCAATGGCCTCGAGCCCGAGATCCGCGAAGGCCTCTATCCCGGCGACTATCTCGTCCCGGTCGGTGAGGCGCTGAAGGCCAAATATGGCCGCGCCCTGCTCGATCAGCCCGAAGCCACCTGGCTGGAGGAAATCCGCGGCTTCGCAATCGAGGCGATGATGGAGATGATCCGCTCCGACCTCGCCCTGCTTGGCGTCAAGATGGACGTCTATTCCAGCGAGAAATCCCTCTACGGCACCGGCAAGATCGAGGCGGCGCTGGACACCCTGCGCGGCATGGGCCTGATCTATGAGGGCATCCTCGAGCCGCCGAAGGGCAAGACCCCCGAAGATTGGGAGCCGCGCCAGCAGACCCTGTTCCGCTCCACCCTGCACGGCGACGATGTCGACCGCCCGGTGATGAAGTCCGACGGCAGCTGGACCTATTTCGCCCCCGACATCGCCTATCACTACGACAAGGTGCAGCGCGGCTTCGATGCGCTGATCGACGTGTTCGGCGCCGATCATGGCGGCTATGTCAAACGCATGAAGGCCGCCGTTTCCGCGCTGTCGAACGGCCGCGTGCCGCTCGACATCAAGCTGATCCAGCTGGTCAAGCTGTGGAAGAACGGCGAGCCCTTCAAGATGTCCAAGCGCGCTGGCACCTTCGTCACCCTGCGCGACGTGGTCGAACAGGCGGGGGCCGATGTCACCCGCTTCGTGATGCTGACCCGCAAGAATGACATGGCCCTCGATTTCGACTTCGACAAGGTGCTGGACCAGTCCAAGGATAACCCGGTCTTCTACGTCCAGTATGCCCATGCCCGCATCCGCTCCGTCCTGCGCAAGGCGGCAGAGGCGGGGCTGGCCGTGGATGATGCGGCACTTTCCGGCGCCGACCTTTCGCAAAACGGCCATGAGGCAGAGCTTGGCCTTGCCCGCAAGATCGCCGAATGGCCGCGCCTTGTGGAAATCGCCGCCCGCAGCAATGAGCCGCACCGCATCGCCTTCTACCTCTACGAACTCGCCTCGGACCTGCACAGCCTGTGGAATCGCGGCAACGAAGAGCAGGGCCTGCGCTTCTTGCAAGAGGATTCCAGCGCATCGCAGGCGAAAATCGCCCTAGCCCGGGCCACGGCCGTTGTCATTTCCGCAGGTCTTGGTATCCTTGGCGTCACCCCGGCAGAGGAAATGCGCTGAAAACAGGCGCAGACTGCCAGCCCATTACGGGCCGGACAGGGGGAGGCGGGCAAGAAGAGGCGGCAGGTGCGCGTGATCGGCGTGATCCGGGCCGCCCGGAAGGCGAGGCATGGCAGCGGATCCCAAGGGTTACGGGCAGTATCGGGGCGGCTATGCCCCGGCTGAACCCGTCTATGCCGATGATGGCTATGGCCAAGCCGGTTATGGCCAGCCGGGTCATGACCAACATGCCGACGATCCCTATGCCACCGACATCTGGCACCCCGGCCTTGAGGAGGGCGACTTGCCGCCCCGGCGCAGCAAGATGGGGCGCGCCGCGCAAAAGCTGGTCAACAGTGCCGGCGCGCTGACCTCGCTGGCACTGATCGTCGGGCTTGGCATCTGGGGCTACAAGCTGGCCGTGCGCGATGTGACCGGCGTTCCGGTGATCGCGGCGCTGGAGGGTCCGGCCCGGATCGCGCCCGAAAATCCCGGCGGCGAGCTTGCCCAGCATACCGGCCTGGCCGTCAACACCGTCGCCGCCCTTGGCGAGGCCGCGGGCACCGCGGATGAGCTGCGCCTTGCCCCGCGTCCGACCGGCCTTGCCGATGAGGATCTGCCGATGGCCGAGATGGGCAGCGGCACCGTCCCGCCGCGCGATACGCTGGCCCCGGTCGAGGATCCGCTGCCGCTTGCCAATACCGGCCGGGCGCTGCCCGAACCCCTGCCGGATGAGGCGCCCGAGCCGATCCTCGAAGCGCCCATCGTCGCCGACACCGATGCCGCCGTGGCGATGGCACTGGACGAGGCGCTGGCGGAGCCGGTGGCAGAAGCCGCCGCCGCCTCGCCCGACGTCATCGCCGCCTCTGTCCCCGGCGTCGTCCGCTCGCTGCGCCCGCCGCCGCGCCCTGCAGGCGCGCTGCCCACCGGCGTCGTCGCGCTCGCCGCTGCCGATGCCGCGGCCGAGGCGGCGTTGCCCGGCTTCAGCGATATCGACCCCGATACGTTGCCCGCCGGCACGCGGCTGGTGCAGCTTGGCGCCTTCGATACCGAGGCGCTGGCCCGTGACGAATGGAACCGCATCGCCATGGATTTCGGCCCGCTGATGGCCGGCAAGGGCCGCGTCATCCAGCCTGCCGAAAGCGCCGGCCGCGCCTTCTACCGCCTGCGCGCCACCGGCTTTGGCGATCTGGCCGATGCCCGCCGCTTCTGCGCGGCGCTGGTCGGCAAGGATATGCACTGCATCCCGGTTCAGGTGCGCTGATCGTGGAAGCAGGCGCCACCATCCTCGGCTGCCTCGGCACGGAATTGTCCGCCAGCGAGGCGGCCTTCTTCCGGCAGGCCGATCCCTTCGGCTTCATCCTCTTTGCCCGCAATATCGAAAGCCCCCAGCAGGTCGCCCGCCTCACCGCCAGCCTGCGCGAGGCGGTGGGCCGCGACGCGCCGGTGATGGTGGATCAGGAGGGCGGGCGGGTGCAGCGTCTTCGCGCGCCCCATTGGCACGAATGGCTGCCCCCCTTGGACCAGATGGCCGCCACCCGCGAAGGCGCCGTCGCCCGCGCCGTCTGGCTGCGCTACCGGCTGATCGCGGAAGAACTGCGAGCCTGCGGCATCGACGCCAATTGCGCCCCCACCGCCGACATCGCCTGCGCCGTGACCCATCCGTTCCTGCACAACCGCTGCTTCGGCACCGATCCCGCCACCGTCACCCTCGCCGCCCGCGCCTGCGCCGAGGGGCTGCTGGCGGGCGGCGTGCTGCCGGTGATGAAGCATCTGCCCGGCCACGGCCGCGCCAGCGCCGACAGCCACCAATCGCTGCCGCGGGTCGAGGCGAGCCGTGCTGACCTGCTGGCGAATGACTTCGCGCCCTTCGCCGCGTTGGCCGACCTGCCGATGGCGATGACGGCGCACATCGTCTTTACCGCGCTCGATGCAGACTGCCCCGCCACAGCTTCACCGCTGATGATCACCCTGATCCGGCAGGAGATCGGCTTTGGCGGCCTGCTCATGACCGACGATATCGGGATGCACGCCCTGACCGGCGATTTCGGCGCCCGCGCCGGCGCGGCCCTCGCCGCCGGCTGCGATCTGGTGCTGCACTGCAATGGCGAGATGGCAGAGATGGAGGCGGTGGTGGCCGCCTCCGGCACCCTGACCCCCGCCGCAGCCGCCCGCGCGGGCGCGGCCCTTGCGCAGCGCCAGCAGCCCGCCCCCATTGACAGCGCAGCCCTTCACGCGGAACTCTCCTCGCTGCTTCACACAGGCGGCTGAGCGATGGCGGAAGAGAGCTGGCAGACAGAGGTTGCCGAACGCCGCGCCTCCGAGGCGCTGATCGTCGATGTCGACGGGTTCGAAGGCCCGCTCGACCTGCTGCTGACGCTCTCGCGCAGCCAGAAGGTCGACCTGCGCAAAATCTCCGTCCTGCAACTGGCCGAGCAATACCTGCGCTTCGTCGAGGAGGCGAAGGCGCTGCGCATCGAGCTGGCGGCGGATTACCTCGTGATGGCCGCCTGGCTCGCCTTCCTCAAGTCCCGCCTGCTGCTGCCGCCCGATCCCACCGAGGATGGCCCCTCGGCCGAGGATCTGGCCGCGCATCTGGCCTTCCAGTTGGAGCGGCTTGCGGCCATGCGCGAGGCCGCCGCGCGGCTGATGGCGCGCGACCAGAAGGGCCGCGACTTCTTCGTGCGCGGCGCGCCGGATGAAACCGGGGTCGTGCGCCGCGTGCGCTATACCGCCAGCCTCCTCGACCTGATGCAGGCCTATGCCCGCATCCGCACCCGCGACGAGTTCCGCCCCTTCGTCATGGACCGCCACGATGTCTACACGATGGACACCGCGTTGGAGCGTCTGCGCGGCCTGATCGGCTATGCCGGCGACTGGACCGACCTTGTGGCCTATCTGCCCGAGGGCTGGACCAATGACCCGGTCCGCCGCCGCTCTGCCACCGCCGCGACCTTTGCCGCCACGCTGGAGCTGGCCAAGCGCGGCCTCATCGAACTGCGCCAGTCCGGCACCTTCGAGCCGATCTCGCTGCGCCGCAAGGATCCCTGAGCGATGAGCACAAAGCCCGATACCGAACGCTCGCTGTTCGAAGCGCCCCCGATTGCGGAGCAAGAACGCATGGTCGAGGCGATCCTGTTTGCCGCGACCGACCCGGTGACCGTCGCCGACCTCGCACAGCGGATGCCGCATGGCTGCGACGCCGCCGAGGCGCTGGCTTATCTCCGCCGCCGCTACGAGGGGCGGGGGGTGCGGCTCGTGCGCGTCGGCGATGGCTGGGCCTTCCGCACCGCGCCCGACCTTGGCCACCTGATGCACCGCGAGGTGACCGAGAACCGCAAGCTCTCCCGCGCCGCCATCGAGACGCTGGCGATCATCGCCTATCACCAGCCCGCCACCCGCGCCGAGATCGAGGAGATCCGCGGCGTCGCCGTCAGCCGTGGCACGGTGGATCAGCTGCTGGAACTGGACTGGATCCGCTTCGGCCGCCGCCGCATGACCCCCGGCCGCCCGGTGACCTTCGTGGTGACCGAGGCCTTCCTCGACCACTTCGGCCTTGAAAGCGCCCGCGACCTGCCCGGCCTGCGTGAGCTGCGCCAGGCGGGCCTCCTGGACAACCGCCCGCTGCCCGGCACCATGGGCCGCCCCGAGGACGATGAGGACGAGGCCCCCGGCCAGACCGAACTTTTCGAGGATTGAAACGGCAGCGATTCCGGCCCATCTGTTAACGCAGGGCCGCAGCGGCCGCGGAGAAGCGCGATGAACCTGAACCAGATCGTCTCGATGATCATGAACACCCTGATGCGCAAGGCGGTCAACAAGGGCGTCGACGCCGGCATGGGCTATCTGAGCAAGGGCAAGAAGCCCGCCAGTACAGCGGCCAAGACCCCCGTCTCCGACGGCAAGACCGCCGCCCAGGCCAAGGCTGGCCGCGACATGGCCAAGCGCGCCCGTCAGGCCGCGCAGATCACCCGCCGTCTCGGCCGCTGAGCGGGCAAGGTCCGCAGGCAGCAACAGGCCCACCTCCCGTCCCCCGCTCCCCTTGGCGAAGGCCATCGCCTTCGCCATACGTTGCCATTACCATTTGCACCGGACGGGCCCCAAAGGGCCCGGCCAGCGCCCGCCCCGCCCCCGGCGGGCGCTTCTCGCCCGCCAGGTCGGGCGCTGTCCTCATTCGGTCTCGTGTTGCCGATGGCTCCGGATGAACGGCCGCGCACGGGCGGTGGCGGGGCAGTGCCTCGCCGTTTCCCGCCCGATCAACTCCGCGTCAGAAGCTCAGAACTTCCAGCCGACGCTCAGGTCATAGGTCGCGTCCTCGCCGTCGCCGTCCAGATAGCCGCCCTGCAGATAGGCGCCCTCCCAGATGCTGTAATCGGCGCTGACCCCGTAGACCGTGGTCTCGTCGCCGCTCTCGCGCGCCGTCACGATCGTTCCCGTCACCGCCACCGGCTCCAGCGGCCGCCAGGTGCCATAGGCGGTCCAGGCCTCGATATCGCCCGGCCGCTTCAGCGCGGAATAGTAAAGCCCGCCCTCGACCGGCCCGAACGTGGCCTTGCCGCCGAGGATCAGGTTGGTGCCGTCATCGCCGTTGCCCTCGACATGCTCGGCGCCGCCGCTCAGCGTCACCGCGCCGAAGGTGTAGGCCGCCGCCACATCCACCGCCGACACGTCATCGCCGCCGAACTGATGCGCCGAGGCGGCCAGATCCAGCCCGCCCATCGAGGTGTCATAGCGCAGGCCATAGGGCGTCTTGCCATCGACCAGCGCATAGGTGCTGACAAAGCTCGAGGTCAGCTGGCCAAAGCCGATGTCGAGAAAGCGCGAGCCGCCGACCGGCGGGATATCCATGAAATCGTCCAGCACCGCCCGCGGCGCCCCGACCTGCATCCGCCCGGCGCCAAGGCCAAAGCTCATCGCGCCATAGATGGCCAGATCGTCCTCATTGCTGCTGTCATAGCCGACCAGCCCGAAATCGGCGCCGATGCCGCCGCCCGGGGGGGCAAAGCCAAAGCTGATATCGCCGAAAAGGATGCTGTCATCGTCGCGGCGGCTTTTCAGCAGTTCCGCCTCGACCACGCCGCGCAGGTAGAACCCGCTCGGGGTGGTGAAGCCGCCGCCGCTGCCGCCGCTGTAGCTGTCATTGCCAAAGCTCGACCCGGCGGTGTCCCCGGAATAGTCGGCATAGCCGCCGCCATAGTTTGGCGCGGTCTGGTAACCGGTTGCGGGGTCATAGCCGGTGATCTGCTGCGCCGCCAGCGGAGCAGCGACGGCCAGCAGGGCCGCAGCCGACAGAGTCGGGGCGTGGCGAAGGATGGGGGTCAACATGCTCTGTCCTCGGGTGGTTTTTGTCGGAGCCCGGCTTGTGCCGATGCCATTGGGATGAATCTTACCCCAGATCTGGCAGATGTGCATCCCGTTTTTGTCAATTAGTGGTGATCGGCGGGGAGTGGCTCAGGCCAGACTCCCCCGCCGGGGCCTCGTGGTGTCGATGGCCGTCTTGCAGAATTTCGGCCGTCGACGAAATTTCTGCTGTGTCCGCCCGTCCGAAGCACACTTGGGGGGCGGGCCATCAGAATTTGGCACCGGGAGAGCCTATGTCTCCGCCCCTTGCTCTGCGGCTTGCGCCTCCGGGCAACCGCCGCGGTCGGTTTGCCATTGGCAAGCCGCCTGATCGCGCCGGGGTGCCTCGCCTGTGAAGCAGGGAAGGCATGGGCGAGGAAGCTCCCCCTTACTCCACCGCTGGAACCGTCTTAAGATAGCTCGCAATCGCGGTCCGTTCACTCTCAGGCAACCGCGCCAGGTTCGACACCACCAGCGCCATATGCCCGCCCACGCTGTCAAAGTCCGGCGTGAAGCCCGAAGTGAGGTACTCCACGATCTCGCCTTCCGACCAGTCGAGCCCGCCCGGCGTGATATTCGGCACCCCCCCGCGCCCGTCGGGCCCCGGCACGCCCGCCAGCCAGCGGCTGCGGTCCATGTTGCCAAGCGCCCCGCGCGGCGTGTGGCATTCGCCGCAATGGCCAAGTGCCTCCACCAGATAGCGCCCGCGGGTGATCTCGGGGGACAGATCGCCCTCCACCACCCAGTCGTCATTCAGGAACAGCAGCTTCCATCCGCCAAGCGAGGCGCGGATGTTGAACGGAAAGCCCACATCATGCGGCCGGCTCGGCTCCGCCGAAGGCGGCAGCGTCGCCCAGAAGGCGTGCAGATCGGCCACGTCCTGCAGTTCGGCCTTGGCATAGCTGGCATAGGGGAAGGCCGGGTAGTAATGCGCCCCCTCTGGCGAACTGCCCCGCGTCATCGCGCTGGCAAACGCCTGCAGGCTCCAGCCGCCGATCCCGTGCTCCGGGTCGGGCGAGATGTTGGGCGCGATGAAGGTGCCGAACTCCGACGGGAACTCCTGCCCGCCCGCCAGCACGATCTGATCCGCCCCGCTCGCCCCCGGCGCCATGTGGCAGCTGGCGCAGCCCGCGGCATGGAATACCGCCTCGCCGCGCTCTGGCTCCCCCGTCAGCCCCTCCAGCGCGGCGGCAGAGACCAGCTGCGGCCGGGTGATCCACAGGCCGAGCCCGCCCCCCGCAATGATCAACACAAGCAGGGTCAGGATCGGGCGGCGCATCGGCGGGCTCCTTTGGCGGGCAGCGTCAGCGTCAAGGTGCCCGCCCGCCGCGAACACCGCAACCGTGCCGCAACCCCCTCACGGAAGCGTGAGCGCTTACGGCAGCCGCGGCCCGCGCTGCGCCTTCGGGTCCAGCGTCAGCGCCTCGGGCCAGAGCCCAAGCCATTCAATGCCGACGATGGCAAGGCAGATCGCCACCACGATCCCCACAAGGATCACCCGCCCCATCGAGGGCGGATGCCGCACCCAATGCGCCGCCCGCATCAGCCAGGTCAGGTTCATGCCGCACCCTCGGGGAAGCGCACCTTGCCGATGAAGGGCAGGTTGCGGTTGCGCTGCGCAAAGTCGATGCCGTAGCCCACCACGAACTCGTCGGGGATCTCGAATCCGGTCCAGCGCGCCCGCACCGGCACCTCGCGGCGGCTCGGCTTGTCCAGCAGCGCACAGACCTCCAGTCGCGCCGGCCCGCGGCTTTCCAGCAGATGCAGCACATGGCTGAGGGTGAAGCCGGTATCGACGATATCCTCGACCACCAGCACATCGCGCCCGGCAATCTCGCCGCGCAGGTCCTTGAGGATCCGCACCTCGCGGCTCGATGTCATCCCGTCGCCATAGCTGGAGGCCTCAAGGAAATCGACCTCCACCGGCAGGTCGATCTCGCGCACGAGGTCGGCGATGAACACGAAGGATCCGCGCAGAAGCCCCACCACCACCAGCTTGTCGGTGCCGGCAAAGGACTGCTCGATCTCCTTCGCCAGCGCCTCCACCCGCGCGGCAATGGTCTTGGCCGAAATCATCTCGTCGATGACATAAGGTCGCGCCGGACTGGGTGCAGGCATGGTTTTCCCTTGAACTGACCCGCGGTATTTACGACATGAAACATGGAAGGTCACGCGAAACGGCTCCGGAACATGGACAAGGCGGGCCGCGGACCTACAGAGGACAGATCCCTTCATGCCGACACATTCGGAAACGCGCCCGCTGCCCTGGACGGCGCAGCAGATGTATGACCTTGTCGCCGATGTCGAGCGCTACCCCGAATTCCTGCCCTGGAACTCCGCCGCCCGCATCCGCTCGCGCCGCCCGGGCGAGGAGGGCTCCGAGGTGCTGGAGGCCGATCTGGTGATCTCGTTCAAGGTGTTCCGCGAACGCTTCGGCAGCCGCGTCGTCCTCTGGCCCGAGGTGATGAAGATCGACACCGAATATCTCGACGGCCCGTTCAAGTTCATGCGCTCGAACTGGGCCTTCCGCGACCTGCCTGACGGAGGCTCCGAAGTCGCCTTCTTCGTCGATTTCGAATTCCGCAACCCGATCTTGCAGCGCATCATCGGCGCGGTCTTCGGCGAGGCGATGGCCCGGATCGTGCGCGCCTTCGAAAAACGCGCCGCCGAGCTTTACGGGCCCCGGTAACAGGGAAGGGGGGCTTCCGCCCCCCTCTTGGCGCCAGGGCGCCAATTCACCCCCTGAGGATATTTGCAACAAGGCAAAGGCAGCAGGAGTCTTCCCATTTGCCTTGTTGCAAATATCCCGGGGGGAGTCGCCGCAGGCGGCGGGGGGCAGAGCCCCCCTTCCGCGCGATGTTACGGGATGATCCGCGTGTATTTCGTGCCCTCGACCGTCGCCCCGGCGATCAGCCCGGCCTGGCCGAAGATCAGCGCGATCACCGGCGCCAGCGAGGTGGTGGTGTCCACCCCCAGCGACCCGGCATTGTCTGCCACGGCATATTTGGCATCCGCCCCCGCGACCCAGCCCGGCGAGGCGCGGAACTGTGCCAGCGCGTCCGGCGTCATGAAGAACAGCGCATGGGCATATTGCTGCGCGCCGATCTGCAGCCCGAAGCTGGCCTGCGTCGCCGAGTAGTAATCCACCGTCACGTCATTGATGCGCAGCGCGCCGCGGCCATAGGCGCCGCCGAAGCCAAGGCCCGCCTCGGTCATCAGCGGCATGTAAAGGACGCCCACCGATTTTTGCGTCAGCTCCACCGTGCCGGGATAGCGGCTGCGCAGATAGTCGCGCGTCGCATCGACCCGCGCGTCCAGCTGCTGTGCGCCATTGCCGCCGATGCCGTTGCCGCAGGCGGCGAGCGCGAGGCCTGCCGCCCCCGTCACCACGAAACCGCGCCGCGACAGCGATCCTGAAACTCTGTTCATCTGCCTGTCCCTTGCCCATTGCCGTATCTCGGCCTGTCCCGGCCGTAGCGCACAAACTCTAGTCCAGATGGACGCCGATGTCACCGCCAGATCGGGGCCAGATCGGGGAATGCGGCGAAAGATCGCCCGGCGGTTTTGCGGCCCTCAGCCTAGCCGCGCAGCGCCCGCGCGACATCGGGTGCGAAATAGGTCAGGATCCCGTCACAGCCCGCGCGGCGGAAGGCCAGCAGGCTTTCGGCGATCACCGCCTCCTTGACCCAGCCGTTCAGCACCGCACCCTTGATCATAGCGTATTCGCCCGAGACCTGATAGGCGAAGGTCGGGACCCCGAAGGCCTGTTTCACCCGGTAGCAGATGTCGAGATAGGCCATCCCGGGCTTGACCATCACCATATCGGCGCCCTCGGCCAGATCGCGGGCGACCAGCCGGATTGCCTCGTCCGAATTGCCGGGGTTCATCTGATAGGTCTTCTTGTCGCCCACCAGCCGGGTCGAGGCGCCCACCGCATCGCGGAACGGCCCGTAGAAGGCGCTGGCATATTTCGCGGCATAGCTGAGGATGGTCACATCCGCATGGCCCGCTGCCTCCAGCGCCGCGCGCATCGCGCCGATCCGGCCATCCATCATGTCGGACGGGCCAAGGATATCCGCCCCCGCCTCGGCCTGGGCCAGCGCCATCTTGACCAGCGCCTCGACCGTCTCGTCATTCAGGATCACCCCGTCCCGCACCAGCCCGTCATGGCCATTGGCGTTATAGGGGTCGAGCGCGATATCGGTCATCACCGCCACCTCGGGCACCGCGGCCTTGATCGCGCGGATCACCTTGTTGGACAGGTTCTCGGGGTTCCAGGCCTCTTCGCAGCCATCCGTGCGCAGGCCGGGGTCGGTGTAGGGGAAGAGGCAGATCGCCGGAATGCCAAGCTCTGCCGCCGTCTCGGCCGCGCGCACAGCGCCCTCCACCGTCAGCCGGTGCACGCCGGGCATCGAGGCGACCTCGATATCCGCCCCCGGCACATCGGTGATGAACAGCGGCCAGATCAGGTCCTTCGCCGTCAGCGCATTTTCCTGCGCCAGATCGCGCAGCGCGGCGGTGCGGCGCATCCGGCGCAGGCGGGTCGTGGGGAAGGGGGCAAGGACAGGAAGCATCGGCTGGCCTTTCAACTGGCACTTGGCGGGCATGTCATCTTGCCCTTGGCGGGCATGGGCGAAGGGGTTACACGGGAACGCGGCCCGATGCAAAGCCGACATCCTGCCGCGATGCCGCAGGCCGCAGACAGCAGGCAACCGACGGGGACCGACCTTGGACTTCATGAGCCTCGTGTACCAATTGATCGACCTGCGGTCCTTCTCGAACCTGTGGTACTGGATCGCGCTGGCCTTCACCTGGTCGCGCGCCTCGCACTGGATCCTGGGCGTGCCCTGGGACATGGTCCAGCGCGCCCGGCGCATCGGCGGCCAGGCAGAGCTGGATTTCCAGATGATGCTGCGCGCCAACCTCAACCGCATCGGCTATATATCTTCCGTCGCGGGCACGGCTGCGGTTGCCATTGCAGCCGCCCTGCTGACCACGCTGGCGATGCTGGGCTTCGGCTATGGGGTAGAGTTCTGCCAGGCGCTGTTCCTGATCGTCTTCCCGATGGCACTGGTCGGGCTGATGTCGCTGCGCATGGCACGGTGGATCGACGCAAGCGGCATCGAGGGTGCCGCGCTGCACCGCGCGCTCAACTGGCACCGCATCCGGGTGCAGGCGATCGGCCTCATCTCTATCTTCATCACCGCGATGTGGGGGATGCTGCAGAACCTCAACATCAGCGTTTTGCATTGAGGTCGCGCCATCCCGGCCGCCCTGGTTGACAATCCCCGCCCGCCCGATAGGTGAAGCGACATGACCAATCCCCGCCCCCTGATCCTGTCCGGCGCGCCCGAGGGTTTCGATGCCCGCCTGCTGGCGCGCGAGCTGGAGCGCGGCGCCCCCGTCTGCCATGTCGCGCGCGATGACAAGCGGATGGAGGCGATGCGCTCTGCGCTGGCCTTCTTCGCCCCCGCCGTGCCGGTGCTGACTCTGCCGGCCTGGGATTGCCTGCCCTATGACCGGATGTCGCCCAACCCCGATGTCTCGGCGCAGCGGATGGCGACGCTGGCGGCGCTGGCGCAGGGGATCGGTGCGCCGTTCATCCTGCTTACGACGCTGTCCGCCGCGACCCAGCGGATCCCGGCGCGCGAGGTGATCCGCGATGCGGCCTTCACGGCCAAGGTTGGCGGGCGGGTCAATGAACCCGCGCTGCGTGGCTGGCTGGCACGGATGGGGTTTTCTCACTCGGCGACCGTGTCGGAGCCGGGGGATTATGCCGTGCGCGGCGGCATCATCGACATCTATGCGCCGGGGGCGACCGGGCCGGTGCGGCTTGACCTGTTCGGCGATGTGCTGGACGGGGCGCGGCGGTTCGATCCTGCCACCCAGCGGACCACCGAGAAGCTGGCCCGCGTGGAGTTCGCGCCGGTGTCGGAGGTAATCCTGGATGAGGCGGCGATCACCCGGTTCCGCCAGAACTACCGCATCGAGTTCGGTGCGGCCGGGACGGATGACCCGCTCTATGAGGCCGTCAGCGCCGGGCGCAAGCATGCCGGGATCGAGCATTGGCTGCCCTTCTTCCATGAGCGGCTGGAGACGGTGTTCGACTATCTGCCGGATGCCTCGGTGATGCTGGACGACCAGCTCGACGCCGCCCGCCTGTCGCGGTGGGAGGGAATCGCCGACCAGTATGACAGCCGCCGCGAGGCGCTGCGCCGCAAGGACCGCACCGAGTCCACCTACAAGCCCTGCCCGCCGGGCCTCTTGTATCTGGACGATGCCGGATGGGCGGGCGCGCTGGCCGGGCACCGGGTTGTCCAGTTGTCGGCTTTGCCGCAGCCGGTGGGACTTGGGGTGCTGGATGCCGGGGGGCGGATCGGGCGGAACTTCTCGGCGGAACGCCAGCTGGAGAATGTGAGCCTTTTCGGGGCCTTGGCGGATCATCTTAAAGTGAAGTCTCAAGAGGGGCAGGTCGTCGTCGCCTCCTATTCCGAAGGCGCGCGCGAGCGGCTGCGCGGCTTGCTGGACGATGAGGGTGTGAAGAACATCATCGAAATCAAGGACTTCCGCGACGTTCCTAACGCACGCGGCGGCCTGTTCCTCACCGTCTGGGCGCTGGAGCAGGGTTTCGAGGCCGAAGGGCTGACAGTTGTGTCGGAACAGGACGTGCTCGGCGACCGGCTGATCCGTCCGGTGAAAAAGACAAGGCGCGCCAAGGACTTCCTGACCGAAGCTCAGACGCTTTCGCCGGGCGATCTCGTGGTCCATGTCGATCACGGCGTCGGTCGCTACAAGGGGCTTGAAACGCTCACCGTCACCGGCGCCACCATCGAATGTGTTTCGCTGGAATATGCCGGCGGCGACAGGCTTTACCTGCCGGTGGTGAACATCGAGCTCCTCAGCCGCTTCGGGCATGAGGAAGGGCTTCTCGACAAGCTTGGCGGTGGCGCCTGGCAGGCGAAGAAGGCCAAGCTCAAGGAACGCATCCGCCAGATTGCCGAACGGCTGATGCGCGTTGCCGCCGAACGTGCGCTGCGCCATGCGCCGATCATGCAGGCGCCGCATCATGACTGGGAGGCATTCTGCGCGCGCTTCCCGTATTCCGAGACGGATGACCAGCTGACCGCCATTGCCGATGTGATCGGCGATCTGGAGCAGGGCAGCCCGATGGACCGGCTGATCGTCGGCGATGTCGGTTTTGGCAAGACCGAGGTGGCGATGCGCGCGGCCTTTGTCGCCGCGATGTCGGGGGCGCAGGTGGCGATCATCGCGCCGACGACGCTGCTGGCCCGTCAGCATTTCAAGACCTTCGCCGAGCGCTTCCGCGGCACGCCGCTGACGGTGCGGCCGCTGTCGCGCTTCGTGTCCGCCAAGGACGCCGCGACCACGCGCGCGGGCCTCGCCGATGGCACGGTCGATATCGTCATCGGCACCCATGCGGTGCTGGCCAAGGGGGTGAAGTTCCGCAACCTCGGCCTGCTGGTGATTGATGAGGAGCAGCATTTCGGCGTGACGCACAAGGAACGCCTGAAGGAGATGCGGTCGGAAATCCACGTGCTGACGCTGACTGCGACGCCGATCCCGCGCACGCTGCAACTCAGCCTGACCGGGGTGCGCGACCTGTCCATCATCGGCACCCCGCCGGTGGACCGGCTCGCGATCCGCACCTATGTGACCGAGTTCGACACCGTGACCCTGCGCGAGGCGCTGCTGCGCGAGCATTATCGCGGCGGGCAGAGCTTTTACGTGGTGCCGCGGATCAGCGACCTGCCCGAGATCGAGGAATTCCTGCGCGACCATGTGCCCGAGGTCAGCTTCATCTCGGCGCATGGTCAGATGGCGGCGGGCGAGCTCGATGACCGGATGAACGCCTTCTATGACGGCAAGTATGATGTGCTGCTGGCGACGACCATCGTGGAGTCGGGGCTGGATATCCCGACCGCCAATACGATGATCATCCACCGCGGCGACATGTTCGGCCTTTCGCAGCTGTATCAGATCCGGGGCCGGGTGGGGCGCGCCAAGACCCGTGCTTATTGCTATCTGACGACCAAGCCGCGCTCGCCGCTGACGCCTTCCGCCGCCAAGCGGCTGCGGCTCTTGGGCAGCCTCGACAGCCTGGGGGCGGGGTTCTCGCTGGCGAGCCAGGATCTGGACCTGAGGGGCGCGGGGAACCTGCTGGGCGAGGAGCAGTCGGGCCATATCCGCGAGGTCGGCTATGAGCTTTATCAGGCGATGCTGGAGGATACGATCGCGCGGCTGAAATCGGGCGAGCTGCAGGGCACGGTCGAGGATGACGGGCAATGGGCGCCGCAGATCAACCTTGGCGTGCCGGTGCTGATCCCGGAGGAGTATGTGCCGGATCTGGATGTGCGGCTGGGGCTCTATCGCCGGCTGTCGCAGTTGACCACCAAGGTGGAGCTGGAGGGCTTTGCCGCCGAGCTGATCGACCGCTTTGGCCCGCTGCCGCGCGAGGTGAACACGCTGATGCTGGTCGTGCGGATCAAGGCGATGTGCAAGAAGGCGGGCATCGCCAAGCTGGATGCCGGGCCGCGCGGGGCGACGGTGATGTTCCACAATGACAAGTTCGCCAATCCGGCGGGGCTGGTGGAGTTCGTGCATGCCGAGCGCGGGGCGGCGAAGATCAAGGACAACAAGATCGTGCTGGCCCGCGACTGGCAGACCGAGGCCGACCGCATCAAGGGCGCCTTCGCCATCGCCAAGGATCTGGCCGAGCGGCTGATCGAAGGGCGGAAGGCGGCGAAGGTGGAACCTGCGGTGAAGGCTGAGGTGAGGGTTGTGCCGAAGGCGGTGCCGAAGCGGCGGTGATCTTTTAGGGCGCTTTGGTTCGCAAATGGGCGCTGTTGAATTTCGGCCGTCGACGAAATTCTGCTGTGCCCGCCCCCGCCCGAAACGTATTTGGGGGGCGGGCACATTCGTGCCCACCGGGGCGGTCACAGCAGAATTTGGAGCCGTGAGGGCTTATGTCTCCACCCCTTGCCCTGCGGCCTGGAACAGGCCCGAACTCAGCCCGTCGTCACAGTCCGCCGCATCAGCCACCACGCAATCGCAGAGCAGACCAGCACCCCCACGATCAGCGGCATTGCGGTGCCGTCGAACATCAGCCCCAGCGGCGCGGCGATGACCATCGACAAGATGGTCGAGACCGCGGCGACGATGGAGGCGGCCATGCCGGCGATATGTCCCATGCGTTGCAGGGCCAGCGCGTTGAGATTGCCGAAGGTGACGCCGGCCATGAAGAACACCGAGGTGACCCAGAGGAAGAAGGCCGGGAACTCCGCCCAGGCCGGCAGCACGCCGGTCAGCGCCAGCAGCAGCATCACCGCCGAGATCCAAGTCTGGATCATATAGGCCAAAATCGCGATCCGCCGCATCCCCATCCGCACCACGACGCGGGCGTTGAGGATCGACCCGGTGCCCGCCAGCAGTGCCATCGCTGCGAACCACAGCGGGAAGCTGTCGCCGCGCCCGTAGGTTTCGGAGAAGAGCTGCTGCGAGGAGGAGAGCACGGCGAACATCTGACCAAAGCCAAGCGTCATCACCACCGTGTAGACGCGCACCTCGCGGTCGGCCAGCACTTCGCGGGCGGCGGCGGCGAGGCTGACCACGGTCAGCGGGCGGCGCTTGGCGGGGGGCAGCGTCTCGGGCTGGCGCAGGTTCAGCCACAGCACGCCGATCAGCCCGAACAGGATGAAGGCACCGAAGATGCCGCGCCAGCCGCCGGTGGCGTCGATGACCACCGAGCCGACGAGGGGCGCAAAAGCCGGGACGAGGATGAAGATCATCATCACGAAAGAGGTGACACGCGCCATCTCGCGCCCCTGATAGAGGTCGCGGATCAGGGCCAGGCTGACAATGCGGGGGCCCGCGGCGCCAAGACCCTGCAAGAAGCGGGCGAACAGCATCATCTCGATGCTCTGCGCCCGCCAGGCCATCACGGCGCCGATGATGTAGAGCGCGAAGCCCCCCGTGATGGCGATCTTGCGGCCCGTCGCGTCGGAGATCGGGCCGGCAAAGAGGGTGCCGACGCCCATGCCAAGCACGAAAGCGGTGAGGATCAGCTGCGCGCGGTTGACGTCGCTCGGCACCAGCTCGGCGGCGATCTGGGGCAGGGCGGGCAGCATCGCGTCGATGGAGAAGGCGATGATGGCGAAGAGGGTGGCGAGCATGGCCACGAATTCGGGCATCGGCAGGCGGCGGATGCCCGCTCCGGCGTCAGCGCCGCTTTCAGGTGGCGTGTCACGCATCGGGGGCCTCGTCCTGTTGGGAAAGCCCTTGGGCGACGTCCGCGATCACCTGCGCCCAGAGGGCAGGTTCTTGGGCACCCATCAGGGCATGGCGGTTGGCGACGATGAAGGTCGGTACCGAGGAGACGCCGCGGCTGCGGGAATGGGCGATGCGCTGCGCGATGAGGTCACGGTCGGCATCGCTGGCCAGCAGGCGGGTGACGAGGGCTTCGTCCATGCCGGCCTGTGTGCCGATCTTCGTGAGCGTGGCGGCATTGCCGATGTCCTGCCCCTCGCGCCAGTAGGCCCGGTAGAGCGCCGAGACGACGGCGGCCTGCCGCCCTTCCAGCGCCGCCCAATGGGTCAGGCGGTGGGCGTTCATCGTGTTTGGGGTGCGGGTGATGGCGGGCAGGTTGAAGGCGACGCCGGCCTTTTCGGCCATCGCCAGCAGCGGCTCGTGCACCTTGGCGATGGCGGCGACACTGCCGAAGCGGGCGGCCATGTATTCGAGCCGGTCCATGCCTTCGGGCGGGAGCGAGGGGTCAAGCTGGTAGGGGTGCCATTCGACCACGAAGGGGTGCTGGGGATGCGCCTCCAAGGCGCGGTCCAGCATCGCCTTGCCGAGGTAGCACCAGGGGCAGGCGTAGTCTGCGATAATGTCGAGCCGGATCAAGGGTCTGTCTTTCGGTTTGCGTCGGTCCAGCCATCGCGCAGCGCGCGGCGGTTGGCCTTGCCATTGGCGTTTTTCGGCAGGGCGTCCACTTGCACCCAAAGCCGGGGTTCCTTGTAGCGGGCGAGGCGGGTGCGGGCGTGGTCCTGCAATTCGGCCTCGGTCACCTCGCTCGAGGCGACGTAGAACACCGCGATGATGCTGGCCCCGGCCTTCACCGGCAGCTCCACCGCCGCCACTTCGGTGATTGCGGGATGGGCGGCGATGGCGGCTTCCACCTCCAGCGGCGAGACGCGGAAGCCGCCGGCGTTCATCATGTCGTCGGCCCGGCCGAGATAGGTGATGGCGCCATCCGGGGCCATGCGCACGGTATCGCCGGTCAGGAACCAGTCGCCCTGCATCCGCGCGGCGGTTTCCACCGGGTCGTCGAGATAGCCGAGGAACAGGCCCGGATCGGCGCGGTGGACCGCCAGCGTGCCGGGGCTGCCGCGGGGGACGGGCTGGCCGGCGGCGTTCAGCACGGCCACCCGGCGGCCGGGCTGGGGCCAGCCGGTTGCCTCATCCGGCGCGGGCCGGTCCGGGGCGGCGGAGATGAAGGTGGAAATCTCGGACATGCCGAGCGCCTCGCAGATGGGCGTGCCGGTTGCGGCCTCCCAGGCGGCGCGGATCGGGGCGGGGAGTTTTTCGCCCGCCGACAGCCCATGGCGCAGGCGCGGCAGCGGCAGGTTGGGCGCCTCGCGCAACATCTGGCGGAAGACGCCGGGAGCGGCGGCGAAGATGGTGGCGTCGAAACGCTTGAGCAGCAGCGGCAGTTGCGCGGTGCTGGTGCCCGCGCCGGGGATCAGCGCGGTGGCGCCGACGGTCCAGGGGTCCATGAGGCCGGTGCCGAGGGTATAGGTCCAGTTGAAGGCACCGGCGTGCAGCAGACGGTCGGAGGCCTCCAGCCCCTCCCATCCCTGCAGCATCATCGCGCGGCCCAGGATGGCGCGGTGGGCATGAACCACGCCGCGCGCGGTGCCGGAGGTGCCGGAGGTGTAGATGATGTAGGCTGGCCGCTCGGGGTCGCCCATGTGCCAGGGCGCGGGGGCCAGCGCCTCGAACCCGCGCAGGGCGTCTTCGGTCAGCACCGGGGCGGTGGCGCCTTCGGGGAGGGCAATCCCCTCGCCGGCCACGATCAGCCGGGCACCAAGGCCCGCGGCCATGCCGGTGATCTCGGGCATCGTCAGCTGCGCGGAGGTCGGCACCGGCACCAGACCGGCTGCGATGGCGCCGAGGAAGGCCACGGGAAACTCCACCGTGTTGCCAAGCCGCAGCAGCACCCGGTCGCCGGGGTTCAGCCCGGCTTGCAGCAGGCCGGTGGCGGTACCGCGCACGGCCGCGATCAGCCGCTCATAGCTCCAGCGTTCGGCGCCGGTGGGGCGCAGGATCTGCAGGGCGCTCTTGCCCGGCGTTGCGGCCCCCGCGGCCAGCACATGGCCCGCAAGGTTGAAGGGCGCGGGGCAGGCCGGAGCGATGCCTTCGGAATAGATGGACTGCATGGGATGTTGCTACGCCCCGCGGCGGGCCGTTGCAAGGCAGGGCGAAATGCCCCAGAAGCACGTAAACCTGTGCGGGAATGAACATGACGCGGCAGAGCGAGCCCAAGAAGCCGGCCCAAAGCGCCGACCAGACCCGGATCATCCGCATCGCCCGCGAAAGCGGCGAGGCGACGGAATTGCCCGAACCCCTGAACCTGGGCGAGCGGGTGCGCGAGCTGCGCAAGGCCAAGGGCTGGACGCTGGAACAGGCGGCAGTGCAGGCGGGGCTGGCACGGTCCACCCTGTCGAAGATCGAGAACGGGCAGATGTCGCCGACCTATGAGGCGCTGAAGAAGCTGGCCGAGGGGCTGGCAATCTCTGTGCCGCAGCTGTTCACCCCGCCGTCGAAGGCGCAGGTCACCGGCCGTATGGCGGTGACGCGCGCGGGCGAGGGGCAGGCGCAGGCGACGGTGACCTATGAGCATGAGCTGCTGGCCGGCGCGCTGCGCGCCAAGCAGATGCTGCCCTACCGCGCCCGCATCCGCGCCCGCAAGCTGGAGGAGTTCGGCGGCTGGGTGCGCCATGACGGCGAGGAGTTCCTCTATGTGCTGACCGGGGTGATCCGGCTCTATTCCGAGTTCTACGAGCCGGTGGACCTGCGCCGCGGCGACAGCGCCTATTACGACGCGACGATGGGGCATAACGTGATCTCGGTCAGCGAAGAGGATGCGACGATCCTGTGGGTGACCTCGCTGACCTGAGGGCTTATCCGCGGGCGGCCTTGATGGCTTCGCGCAGCGTGGCCTGATCGATGACCCCGGGGAACATCGTCATCCCGACGATGTAGGACGGGGTGCCCATGAAGCCGAAGCCCTGCGCCTGTGCGGCGTTGCGGTTCAAGAGGGCGGCCCACCGATCCTTCTCCGCATCATGGGCGGCCGATGCGGCGGCAATGTCGATGCCCGCGTCCTGTAAGGTGCTGTCGATCTGCGCCTCGGTCAGCCGGCCCTTGGTCGCCATCAGCGCCGCCTGCGCGTCGGCGTAATCGCCCTGCCGCTGCGCGCCAAGCACGAGTTGGGTCGCGTGCAGCGAGGCGGGGCCGAAGATCGGCCAGTCCTTCAGGATCAGGCGGATGCCGCCGTCGCGCGCCACTTCGTCCATCAGCAACGGGTGGTTGGATTTGCAATAGGGGCATTGGTAGTCGAAATACTCGATCACCGTGACATCGCCGGCGGGGTTGCCCTGCACCGGCGCGTCGGGGTCGTTCAGCACCTCGGCCGGGTCGGGATAGGATTGGGCGCGCAGGGCCGGGGCGGTCAGGACCAGCGCGGCGGAGCCGGCGATCAGGTGGCGGCGGGACAGGATCATGGGAATTTCCTTCAGTTGAACTGCGGGGCGGGCGCGGTGGCAGCCGTGGTTGCGGTTTCAGGCGTCAGCGCGACGAAGCCGGCCGGGTAGTCCACCGGCGGCAGCGGGGTGCCGGGCGGGGCCGTGCCCTTGCCGGTTTGCGACTGGTCCAGCACCACCACCCGCGCGCCGGGCTTCACCCGGTCATGCAGATCGACGATGTCCTGATTATAAAGGCGGATGCAGCCGGCCGAGGTGGCCTGCCCGATCGACCAGGGGTTCGCGGTGCCGTGGATGCGGTAGAGCGTGTCCTGCCCGTTCTGGAACAGGTAGAGCGCGCGGGCGCCAAGCGGGTTTTCCAGCCCGCCCTCCAGCCCGGCCGCGACCGGCCCGTATTGCTCGGGGTCTTCGGCGATCATGTTCTGGGTCGGCGTCCAGCTGGGCCATTCGCGGGTATAGGGGATCGTCGCCTCGCCGGAAAAGCCGCGGCCTTCCTCACCCACCGCCACGCCGTAGCGCATGGCGCGGTTGCCGTCTTCCACGAGGTAGAGATAGCGGGCAAAGGGATCGACGATGATCGTGCCGGGGGCCTCCTCGGTCCAGTAATCGACCTCGGTGCGCTTGTTGCGTTCCGACAGCCATTTGGGGGGAATGGCGGGGATGGTCAGGTCGCCATCCGGCAACTCGGCATACATCGCCAGCAGTTCGGGATCGAGCGCCGGGGCCTGCGGCGTGGGCGCGCGCGTCGCCTGCGGCTGCGCGCAGGCGGCGAGGGCGAGGAGGAGGAGAAGGGGGCGGAGGGGGAGGGGCATGTGCGGCATCCTTTGGGCCCGCAATGGGGCGGGTCTTGGGGAGGCCGTCGGCTGCGCAGCTTAAGCGCGCCTTAAGGGTGGGGGGGTGGCGCGGGTTACCTCGCGTCGAAGGCCAACCGTGCCACCTCGCCCTGCGGGAGGCGGGGAGTCAGCGTGAAGGTTGCGCCGAGGCGCAGGGCCGCGGTTTCGACGATGGCGAGGCCGAGGCCGCTGCCGCCGCCCTCGCTGGAGCCGCGATAGAAGCGTTCGGTGACGCAGGGGCGGGCGGCGGTGGGGATGCCGGGGCCTTCGTCCAGCACCTCGGCCTGCCAGCCGGTGGGGGTGGCGGTCAGGCGCAGATCGACGCGGGCGCCTTCGGGGCTGGCATGGACGGCGTTTTCCACCAGGTTGCGCAGGGCGACGACCAGCAGGTCGGGCAGCGGCGGGCTGAGGGTGGCGAGCGCATCGTCGCAATGGAGGTGCAGATCCACCCGGGCCGCGCGGGCGGCGGCGGCGGTCAGGTCCAGCACCTCGGCGCCGATCCGGGGCAGGGGGCGGGGGGCGGAACCGTCGCTGCCCTGATCCACCGCCGCCAAGTCCAACAGCTGATGCACCAGCCGGTCGGAGCGGTCCACCGCCCGGCGGATCTGCGCCAGCGCGTGATCGCGGGTTTTGGCATCGGGGGCGAGCCGCGCCACCTCTGCCTGCATCTTCAGCCCGGCCAGCGGCGTCTTCAGCTCATGCGCGGCATAGGCGGTGAAATCCTGCTCGCGTTGCCTGGCGGCGCGGACGCGGGCGAAGAGGCCGTTGAGGGCCGCGACCATCGGCGCCACCTCGCGCGGGGCCGGTGCCTCCAGCGGCGCCAGATCCTCGGCGCCGCGCTGCGACAAAAGCCCGGCGATGCGGTGCAGGGGGGCAAGGCCGCTGCGCAGGCTGAGCCAGATTGCGCCGGCCAGAAGCGGCAGGATGAAGAGCGCCGGCCACATCAGGCCCTGCACCACATCGGCCAGCAACCGCTCGCGGATCGCCACGCTGTCGCCGACCATCACGCGGATGCCGCGGGCGGTATCGACATGGGTATAGACGCGCCAGAGCAGGCCATCGACCTCATCCTCGCTGAAGCCCTCCTCGACCGCCGCCAGTGCCTGCTGGGGCGCTTGGGACGAGGCGGCAAGCCGCGTGCCATCCAGCCCCCAGACCTGACAGGACAGCTGGCGGGCATAGCTGTGCGCCGCCTCGCCCGGCAGCGCCGGGGCGGCCAGCGCCATCGCCGCGTTGAGCTGCAAGCCGTCCTGGTCGACGAGGCTGCCGACCATCCGCGCCGCCTCGGCCAGGCGGTTGTCGAGCACGCGGTTCAGCTCCACCCGCGTCGAGGACTGGATCCACAGCGCGGCGGAGAGCCAGATGAGGCCGGTGGCGGTGAGGAGCGCGACGAAGAGGCGACGCTGGATCGAGGTCATGCGGGATCAGCCAGCCGGTAGCCGGCGCCGCGCACGGTTTCGATGAAGCTGTGGCCCAGCTTGGCACGCAGCTTGTGGACATGCACCTCGACCGTGTTGCTGTCGATCTCTTCCTGCCAGCCGTAGAGATGCTCTTCCAGCCGGCTCTTGCTGAGGATGGCGCGGGGATGGGCCATCAGCGCCTGCAGCACCGAAAACTCGCGGGGGGAGAGGGGGATCGCGGTGTCGCCGCGCCGTGCCTCCTGGCAGGCAAGGTCGAGGGTGACGCCGTTCCAGACCGGCTGGGTGCGCGACAGCGCCGCGGGGCGGCGGCCAAGGGCGCGCAGGCGGGCGGCCAGTTCTTCAAGGTCGAAAGGCTTGCCAAGGTAGTCATCGGCGCCAAGGTCCAGCCCGCGCACCTTGTCGCCGGGGCGGTCGCGGGCGGTCAGCACCAGAACCGGCACCGGATCGCGGGCGCGGCGCAGCTCGGCCAGCAGGTCGAGGCCGGAGCCATCGGGCAGCATCAGGTCCAGCACCAGCACCTCGAACCGGGCGGCCCTGAGCGCGCCGCGGGCATCCTCGAGGCTGCCGACGGACTCGGGGCTGAAGCCGGCAAGCCGCAGCCCGACCTGCAGCCCGTCGCGCAGCACCGCGTCATCCTCGATGATCAGAACCCGCATGATGTGCTTTCGGTTTGGGGTGGCGAGGCCCCGCCGTGGACGCTTGGACGGGGATGTATCACGGGGCGAGGGGAGGGGACAGCGCGGGGCGGCGCACGGGCGGGGCGGGGGCGTGGTGGACTTGGGAGCGCGTGCCGGAGCGAGCTTAACCGGGGCTTAAGGCGCGCGGGACCGCCCTTGGCCGGTCTCCTTGGGCAGGTGTGACCCGGAAGACCCCAAAGGCCGGGCCCGGCGGCGATACCTGCCCGGGTGCAGCGGATCAAGCCCTGCCGCGCCCCCTGCCGCGCCCCCTGCCGCGAAGGCGCCAGCCCCCGCCGAGCCCCCGGCACCCTGCGTCCGTCCTGCCCCCTATGGCCCGCAGTTTTCCCTTGAACCCGCCGATCCCTCGCGTGTAAACAGCGCCGCAACGGATCGGTGGCCGAGTGGTCGAAGGCGCACGCCTGGAAAGTGTGTAGGCGGGGAACCGTCTCTAGGGTTCGAATCCCTATCGATCCGCCACTTGCCCTCGCGAAAGCGTTCTCCCGATCCGGCGGCGACCGGATTTTTCCGTTGTTTTCGAGGGTTATGCGGGTGTGGCTGTTAACCGTCGCCCGCGCCTGCAGGCCCGGACGTGGTCTCTCGGGGGCGATATTCTCCGGACCTGTTGACTGCGCAGTTTCGGTGAATTTTCACTAAGTTAATGAAATTGTGTTGTTTTATGGGATGGCGCGCTGAACACTTGGATTTCAGGGTCGCACCCCAGAAGGAACATAAATCGAACTCTGCCAGCAGTTCGCACTCCTCTACACTTCAATCTGAGATGTTCCGGCCGAGACGTCCAACTCGCCATCTTGCTTCCAGTCTTCGGCGTCCAGATCCCGCACTCGAGCAAGAAAAACCCTGTGGAAGTCGTTGATCTTGGACGTCAGCCACTCATGCTGGCGGGTCCAGTCTCGCTCGTCTTCCGGATCGACATTCGTCATGTAGACCGAGATGCGGCAATCGCGCCGCGTGGGGAGCTCCTCCCACTCAAGAGGATAGCCAAGTTCCTGCTCGATGGCTTGCTGCTGTTCGTGGAGCAGGTGGAAGAAGGCCTTCGCCTGGTCGCCCGCGATGTATAGTTCCGTCCTGATCTGTCGCTTCGGGCGGATCATTACCGCTCCAAGGTTGAAGCCGGTTCGACCGATCGAGTATCCCATCCACGACTGTGGCTGCGGCTTACGGCCACCGGAAACGGCGCCTGCAGCTTGGTCAAGCGCCTGATGAAAGGCGCCCCAATAGGCTCGCTGTTTCACCCGCGTGTCAGACAGTTCAGCTTCGTCGATGGCTCTCGCGGCCTGCGCGACGGAGCGAGACCAGTCGTTCGGCTTGGAAACGATATTGAACTTGGGTGCAGCGGGCGAGTCCCCGATCCTCCACAGCTCAACCTCCAATCCGAAGAACCGGAAGCTCTCGTCTGTGATCTTGTTGAGCCAATCGAGTGTCGAACGATGCTCTTCTGTGAATCTGGCCGCAATCCATACGATCGTCACCGCTTCCAGCCCTGAGGCATATGTCAGGAGCTGCCCCAAGTGACTGTGGTCCGTGCGTTCAAGCTGGTTCTCGACGAGCACCCAAGCACCGGTTCCGATGTCCTTGCACAGGATGTCGGCCCGAAAAGGCCCAACGGCCTTCTCCTGTGCTTCCAGCTCGAGATCAATGCTGAGCGCTTCGCCCAATACCGTCAGGTTTTCTTCTCGCGCCAACCACGGGGTGAAGTCACTGGCCTCGCTCGTCCAGATATTCCGGAGATCGACACGGGTCAGTCGACCGAGAACATGTTTGGAAGCAGTCATCTCCTGTAAGCCCTCAATAATATTCACGAATATACCCGTAGGCCTTCTCGAACAGCTCTGCGTCCTGGTGCAGCTTGTAGCGAAAGAGCGTCTGGCGAAGCGCCTTCTTGACCTCGCGTTCACCCGCGTGCGTGGCTTGCCAGCCGTCGAACCTGACCGCGCGCACGATCTCGTCGATATCGTCCACGACCCGCTTGACCATCACAGGCGTGTCGCCGTTCCGTGCTTCCTCAAACAGCTCGGTCAACGCCGCCTTGCCCCGGTCGATGTCCTCTTCCTCTGGCGTCTCGCGCTCGGTCTTCACCACGTCTTTCGCCAGCGCCAGAAGCTCCTTCAGGAAGTCGATCGACAGCAGGAGACCCTGCTGATGCCGGTTCTTCAGGTCCTCCAGGCGCTCGCCCAGTGCCTTGAACTTCGGGTTCCCGGCGTGCTTCCGGAGGCGGCCCGCCAGCTTGACCGAGATTTCCTTGGCCTTCTTTTCCGGGTCAGGGTTGCCGAGGACCGCTTCGAGCAGTTCGGCATCCAGAACCAGTGTATCGAGGTCGTCGCGGACCGCGTCGACATGGACGTTCTCGTGGATCAGCTCGATCGTCTTGGCGCCCAGCCGATGCCAAAGCAGGCGCCCTGTGCCACTGGAGGGCTTCAGCGACTCGTAGACCTGCGCCAGCCAGCGATAATCGGTCTCGTACTGCGTCAGCACCGGATCGGGCGACAGGGCCTCCCAGATCCGCGCGAGCACGCTGAAGTCGGCCGCAAAGGCGTCGCGCAGGTCGTTGTTCGGGATACATTCCTGCGCGGCGATCAGGCCCTCGTAGCCGGTCAGGCTGCGGTCCACGCCCGCGAAATAAGCCAGGCACTTCTGCAGGGCGGTCGGCAGGGCGTTGATCAGCTCGGCGATGTTCGACACCGCCTTTTGCACGCCTTCCTCGTCGAACTTCAGCGCCTGCGCCACGTCGTCGAAGATGCCGAGGTAGTCGACGATCAGGCCATGCGTTTTCTGCTCCCCATAAGGGCGGTTCGTCCGACAGATCGCCTGCAGCAGCGTGTGGTCGCGCAGCGGCTTGTCCAGATACATCGTCTGCAGGATCGGCGCGTCGAAGCCGGTCAGCAGCTTTGACGTCACGATGATGATCTTCAGCGGGTCCTTCGGGTCGCGGAACCGGTCGAGCAGCTTCTCCTCGGCATCGCGGTCGCGCTTGAAGGCCGCATATTCGGGCTCGCCGCTGTTGACCGAGATCACCACGTCCGAAACCTCGGGCGGCAGGTGGCGGTCGAGTTCCTGCTTGTAGAGCAGACAGCTCTCACGGTCGAAGGTCACCACCTGTGCGCCAAAGCCGTTCGGGGCGACCTTCTCCTGGAAATGCTTGGCGATGTCGCCGCAAATCGCGCGGATGCGTTCGGGCGCCTTGACCAGGATCGACATCTTGGCCGCCGCCTTGCCCAACCGATCGCGGTCCTCGTCGGTCAGGCCCTCCGTCAGTTCGGCATAGGCCTCCTCGATGGCCTTCTGGTCGATGTGCAGGTCCACCAGGCGCGGCTCGAAATGCAGCTCCTTCGTCGCCCCATCGCGGATCGAGTCGTTCAGGCCATAGCGGCTCATGTAGCCGCCTTCGTCGGTATCGGCACCGAAGGCGTAGAAGGTGTTCTTGTCGGCGCGGTTGATGGGCGTGCCGGTCAGGCCGAACAGAAACGCGTTCGGCAGCGCGTCGCGCATTTTGCGGCCGAGATCGCCTTCCTGCGTGCGGTGCGCCTCGTCCACCAGCACGATGATGTTGTCGCGGTCGTTCAGCACGCCGTCGACCTCGGCGAACTTGTGGATCGTGGTGATCACCACCTTCCGCGCGTCCTTGCCCAGCAGATCGGCGAGTTCCTTGCGGCTTTCCGTGCGCACCATGTTGGCCATGTCGGCGGCATAGAAGGTGCCCGAGATCTGGCTGTCCAGATCGATCCGGTCCACCACGATCAGCACCGTGGGGTTCTTCAGCGCCGGGTGCAGCCGCAGCTTGCGCGCGGCGAACAGCATCAGCAGCGATTTGCCCGACCCCTGGAAATGCCAGATCAGCCCCTTGCGCGGCTGGCCCGCCACCACGCGTGCGACGATCTTGTTGACGCCGTCCACCTGCTGATAGCGGGCGATGATCTTGATGCGGTGCTTGCCCTTCTGCGTCGCGAAAGCGGTGAAGCTGTCGAGCATGTCGAGCACCATCGCCGGGCGCAGCATCGACGCGGCGGCCTTTTCCACCGCGCCCATCGTCTGCGGCCCGTCGCCGTCACGCCAGGGGCCCCACATGTCGACCGGCATCCGGACCGAGCCATAGCGGAACTCCTTGCCCTCGGTCGCCACCGAAAAGACGTTGGGCACGAACAGTTCCGGGACGTTCCGCTCGTAGTCGTCATGCACCTGCAACGCGGCGTCGAGCCAGCTTTGGCTGGACCGCACCGGCGTCTTGGCCTCGATCAGCACCAGCGGGATGCCGTTGACCAGCAGCACCAGATCGGCGCGCTTTTCGGTCTTGCCCGCCCGGATGGTGAACTGCTGGGTGACGACGAAGCTGTTCTTTTCGATCTCGTCAAAGTCGATCAGGCGGATGGTGACGTGTTCGCCATTCGCGCCGAAGGGCATGGAGCGTTCGCCCAAGAGCCACGCGGCAAATTCTTCGTTCGCCTTCACCAGCCCGTCCGACCGCGCGCCCATGACAATGGCGCGCAGGCGGTAGAGCACGTCATCGGCCCGGCCGGGGTTGGCGGCGATGTCGGGGTTCAGGCGGATCAGGGCGTCGCGCAGATGGGGTTCGACCAGCACCTCTTGCGACTGGCGGGGAAGGTCGGCGGGGGTGACGTAATGCCAGCCGAGGCCCGCGATCCGGCCGCTAGTGCGGGCGAGGCCGATGGAGAGTTGCGCCGGGCGGGCGGAAGCCGCGCCGGCGAGAAGATCGCGCAGATGGGCTTCGACGGTGTTGGACTCGTTGAAGGTCATGCACTCACCCCAGTTTCAGAAAAGACACCTTCACGAATCCTGGTATGGGCATCCTGCGCATTCCGAAGCCTATTTGCAGCATTTGCTAAGGCATCGGCCAGAAGTGAAATCCGAGCGCAGATTTCATCTTGTTGTTCGACGGATGGGACTGGCACAGGGACAGGGTTTAGGTGCTTGTGATTTAGCTGCGGAACAGAAGTTGTGTCAGCAAAGCGCCAGAGCCCAATCCCTTTGTAGAACCACATCAGATATTCAGCGGACACCTTCTCGGCTCGAGGCTCAAGCGCCATCAAGTTCGGATCCAAAGCCGCCGGGTGAGTTAGTATTCCGATCTTGTTCAGAAAAATTGATGCCCCGCGTTTGGGGAAAACGACCGTTCCGGGCTGAAACACTCGAATGCCCGGATTTGATTTGATCGAGAACTTCACCTCAGCATGCGCGAGCTTTCTATGGTCGCTGTTCCGGTTGAAGTCAGCGACTTTGAAAAAGAGCGTGTCACCAGCATCATCAGGAATGGGTTCTCCATTTCCGCTTCGCGCGTGGTAAATTCGTTCCCCTTTCTCTACCTGAAAGCGCCCTTTGTACCCCTGATTCATCGAGAAGCCACGAATCTCAATTGTCTCAAGGATAAGCGCATCGAGAAGAACTGCGGCTTGTCCATGCAGCACATAAAGGCGGTCAAGGTTGGTTGCAGAAGCGCTCAGCGCCTCCACCAACCGCGCCTGCTCCTGGATCGGCGGCAGCAGGAACTCGAAGGTGGCCAGACTGGTCCAGTTGGTGCGCGGCGACAGCGACCCGGCCGAGGTGCCGACGGCATGATCGAAGAAGGCATCGGTCTGGCACAGGAACGGCAGCAGTTCGGGCATCAACCGGTCGTTGGCCGGTTCCAGCACATAAATGTCGCCGGAACAGACCCCTTCGAAATCCGCCACCGCCACCTTGCGCTGATAGGCCCGGCGCTTGCCGAACAGAACCTGCCCCGGCTTGAACAGTGTGGTGAAGGTCGTGCCATCGGCCACGTCGCCCCAGCGCCGGATGCGCAGGTCGCCGGGCTCGATATGCTCCAGCCCCACGACGCGTTCGATGCCGGCCGCCTCGGGATCAGCCACCCGCGCTTTTGACAGGCGCACCACGTCGCCAAAGGCCACGCGCGTCCACCCTGCCTTGGAAATCAGCCGCTCAAGCATCGGCATCCTCCGCAGGCGTCAGGCCATCGAGCATGTCCACCAGCGCATCCATGCCCGTCCAGAAGTCACGCCCGTCCCCATCAAACGCCGCCCAGGTCGCCGCCAGCGTGGCACCACCCGCGACCGCCGCCTTTGGCCGCTTCACATAGCGGGCAATCGACAGGTTGCCGTCGGCCGCCAGCACATCGGCCACATGAGCCACCGCAGCAAAGCCGGGATCATCCGCAAAGGCGTGATAGGCCGACAGGATGCGCGCCTGATGTTCGGGGCGAAGGAAGCTTTGCGCCCGTTCGCGCGCAATCTCGGCCACCGCGTCGATGAACAGAATGCGCCCCTTGCGCGCCTCGGGCTTCTGCGACCGGCAGATCACCACGCAGGCCTCCATCGGCGAGTTGTAGAACAGGCCCGGCCCCAGCCCCAGCACGCATTCGACCCGGTCGGATTCGACCAGCCTGCGCCGCATCTCGGCCTCTTCGTTGCGGAACAGCACGCCATGCGGGAACAGGATCGCGCAGCGGCCGGTCTTCGGGTCCATCGACGACAGGATGTGCTGGAAGAAGGCGTAATCCGCCCGCCCCTGCGGCGGGGTCCCAAGGAAGTTGCGCCCCCAGGCATCCTGCTCCCACGCGCCGCGGTTCCATTTCTTGATGGAATAGGGCGGGTTGGCCAGGACCACGTCAAAGGTCCGCAGCCGGTCGCCCTGCACGAAGGCGGGCGTGGCCAGCGTGTTGCCGCTTGCGATGTGGAAATCGTCCACGCCATGGATGACCAGGTTCATCCGCGCGATGGCGGCGGTGATGGTGATCAGCTCCTGCCCGTAAAGGCCGGTGGTGCGGATGTCGCCCCCGCGCCGCTTCACCTCGGCCAGGCACGAGATCAGCATGCCGCCGGTGCCGCAGGTCGGGTCATAGATGCTCTCGCCCGGCCGGGGTTCCAGCATCTGCGCCATCAGATGGACGAGGGTGCGGTTGGTGTAGAACTCCTGCGCGGTATGGCCGCTGTCATCGGCGAATTTCTTGATCAGGTATTCGTAGCCGTTGCCAAGCTCGTCCTCGGGCACGGCGGCGAGGGTCAGGTCGTGCTTGGAGAAATGCTCGATCAGGTTCTTCAGCGTGCTGTCGGGCGTCTGTGCCTTGTCGGTCCAGTTGGCGTTGCCGAAGACGCCCTGAAGGCGCTCCGGGTTCGCAGTCTCGATGGCGAGGAAGGCCGACAGCAGCGCCCGGCCGACATCGCGCGGTGCTGCGCGTACGTCGTTCCAGTGCGCGCCTTCGGGGATCACGAACCGGTCGTTGGCGGTGTCGGTGGCATAGCCCTCGTCGTCGGTTTCATCGAGTGCCTGCTGGTAATCACCGTCCCAGACGTCGGACAGGCGTTTGAAGAACAACAGCGGGAAGATGTACTGCTTGTAATCGCTGGCATCGATGAGCCCGCGCAGCAGGGTTGCGGCGCCCCAGAGATAGCTTTCGAGTTCGCGCTGGGTCAGCCCGCTCATTGCAACCACCCTCCTTCGACCAGCACCTTGCGCAGGTGGTCCTCGGCCGCCCGAGCGTCGGCCAGCGCTGTCTTGAACGCCTCGACGGCTTCGGGGAGCGGCGGGATGTCCTGGCCGATGGGCGGCAGGACGTAACGCGAGATGTTCAGCGTCCAGCCTTCCTTCTTGATCTCGTCCAGCGTCGCCACCTTGGCACGATCCTCGACATCCTCGAATGCGCGGTACCAGGCGACGATCTGGTCGCTGTGCTCCTGATCGAGGAAGTTCTGCGCCCGGCCTTTGCGGAACAGGCTCGAGGCGTCGATGATAAGGACCTTGTTCTTTCGGGCCTCGGGCTTCTTACGGCGCAGGATGACGACACATCCGGCCAGCTGCGTGCCGTAGAACAGGTTCGGCGCAAGGCCGATCACCGCCTCGACCATGTCCTTTTCCAGCAGGGCCTGCCGGATCGAGCCTTCGGCAGACTTCCGAAACAGCGCGCCCTGCGGCAGCACGACGGCCATGCGGCTGTTTCCGGTCGGTGCCATGGATGCGATCATGTGCTGGACAAAGGCGTAGTCGCCATAGCTTTCCGGCGGGATGCCGTACTGTGCGCGGCCCCAGGGGTCGGTCTCCCACAGGTCACGCCCCCATTCCTTGAGCGAGAACGGCGGGTTCGCGATGACGCAGTCGAAGGTGGCAAGGCCGCCGGTGCTGGAATCCGTGAAGGCCGGGTTCCGCAACGTGTCCTCACGGGCCACCTGGAAGTCCTCGATCCCGTGCAGGACAAGGTTCATCCGGGCGATCGCGGCCGTGGTCAGGTTCTTCTCCTGGCCGTAGATCTTGCCGTAGAAGGTGCGCGGATCGCCGCCCTTGCGCATTACATGCTCGATAGCCCCGAGCAGCATACCGCCCGTGCCGCAGGCGGGGTCGTAGATGCTTTCGCTCTCCTGAGGGTCGAGGATTTCGACCATCATGCGCACGACGCTGCGTGGCGTGTAGAACTCGCCCGCCTTGTTGCGGCGGGTGACGTCGGCAAACTTGCCCACCAGATATTCGTAGGCGTCGCCCAGCACGTCGGTGCTGACGGTGGTGTTGCCGAGCCCGATCTCAGAGAACCCCTCGATCAGATCCTTCAGCAACTCGTCCGAGAACTTCTCCTTGTTGCCCCAATCCGCCGAGCCGAAGACGCGGAACAGAGTGTCCGGATTGGCCCGCTCGATCTCCTGCATGGCCTTTTGCAGAGCGGTGCCGACGTTGGCCGGAACTTCCCTGATGTCGTTCCAGTGACAGCCTTCAGGCAGCACAAAACGGTGCACCTCCGGAAACAACGAGGGATCGGCCTCGCCGTAAATCTCGCGAGCCTCAGCCGTTTCTTCGTCCCAGACGTCGGAGATGCGCTTGAAAAACAGCAAGGGCAGAATGTAGCCCTTCCAGTCGGTGCGATCGACAGCTGAGCCGCGAAGAGTATTCGCGGCGTCCCACATCGCAGATTTCAATTGCAGACCACTGTTCAACGAATCGTTCATTCTTCACTCTGAGCGCCACCGGGGGCTTTGGGGGCTGCGCCGGCCTCGACCGCCTTCAGCCGTTCATATTCCTCGACGGCCAACACGACGACGACAGTCCGCCCGTGCTTGGCCACCGCCACCGGCTCGGCTCGGGCGAGATCGATCAACCGACCGAAGCCGTACTTCGCGTCTTTCGCGCTCAGGGTCTGCATTCGACTCCCCGCCCATGCCTTCACCACTTTTGGCCAATTTGGCCCAATGAAGCAATAGCAGCAGTGGCGTGAGATTGTGCAGCGAGGTGATCAGGTGCCGGAGAAGATGTTCTTCTGCTCGATCCAGCTCATCGGGAACGGATCCATAAGTCGCGCAAGCGTAACGGCATCGTTCTGCCGTCCGTCGAGAACCGCCTCAATGATACCAGGCTCAAGCTGCGTCAGGCGCAGGATGCGCGTCATATAGGACGTCGCGATCCCCTCACGCTCGGCCAGTTCGCCGATGGTGGCGAACTCTCCCGACTCCAGCATGCGCTTCCAACGGAACGCGCGGGCCAGCGCCTTGACCAGTGTCTTGTCCGCCTTGCGGTCTGGCCGAACGCCATCGGGCAGGTGCATTTCCTTTCGGCCGCCGCGCTTCACGACGCGGAACGGGACGTGGAGCGTCACGGTCTCGGGTATCGGCGCGCCGTGTGTCATGCGGCTTCTCCGATGTCGCCGTCCC
>NZ_JAUYTT010000009.1 GCF_030695035.1 Frigidibacter sp. | reverse complement strand
CATCTCAGAGGCCTGACACAAGCGCGCACTCGATCACACGTTCAAGAGGTTCACGATGTCCTTGCATTCCGAGCGGCATCCACACAAGCGCGTCTCCGTGCGGCTCTCCGCTGTCGGCGGGCGCCAGGTGCGTGCCGAGCTCGAGGGCATCGGCACGGCAGGCGCCCGAGGCTTCGGCCGGCTCTCCTCGGAGATGGAGCTGGCCAATGCCCGGCTTGCCGGCTTTGCGCGCCGGGCCGGTGTGGCTCTGGCGGCGCTGACCAGCGCGGCTGCAGCTGCCGGCGCTGCGATGATCCGCTCGGGGCTGCAGACCATCGACGCGCAGGCCAAGCTGGCGCAATCCCTCGGAACAACGGTGGCCTCGATCCAGACGCTGGAACGGGCGGGCGCGCTGGCGGGCGTGTCAATGTCCGGCATCGAGCAGGCCACGAAGGACCTGACGCGCCGTCTCAGCCAAGCTGCGTCTGGCACCGGGCCCGCTGCCGACGCATTGGATCGCTTGGGACTATCGGCCAACGAGCTTATTGCCCTGCCGCTCGACCAGAGGGTCGGCGCGATCAATGCAGCGATCGAGAAGTTCGTGCCGGCGGCGGAGCGCGCGGCGGTGGCGGGCCAGCTCTTCGGCGAGGAAGGCTCCATCGCGATGAGCCGGATCGACACCGCCACGCTGCGCCAGGCGACGGCGGATGTGCTGGCCTTTGGCGTGGTTGTATCCGAGCAGGATGCCGACCAGATCGAGCGCACCAATGACGCGATCTCACGGCTCGGGCTGATCTGGCAGGGCGTGTCGAACCAGCTGGCGGTTGCCGCCGCCCCGGCGCTGGAGGCCGTCGCCAATGCCATGGCGGCGGTCGCCAGCCGCACCGGCCCACTCGGCATCGCCATTCGCGGCCTCTTCGACCAGATCGGCCGTCTGACCTCCTATGCCGCCACCTTCGCCGCCTTCCTTGCCGGGCGCTGGGTCGCCGGGCTGGCCGTGGCCGCGCTGTCGGTGCGCGGGCTGGCCACGGCGCTGGTGCTGCTGCGCGGCGCGCTGATCCGCACCGGCATCGGCGCGCTCGTCGTCGGTGCCGGCGAGCTGGTCTATCAGTTTGCCGAGCTGGCCCGGCGGGTGGGCGGGGTCGGCGAGGCCTTCCGCCTGCTGGCGCGCCTTGCCTCGGAGGTCTGGTCCCGGATCGGTCTCGCGCTCGATGTGGCACTGGCGCGGATGGCGGCGGGCTGGGAGGGGCTGACGGCTGCTGCTCTCTCGGCGCTGGAAGGGAGCATCGCCGGCGTGGTGCAGTTCGGCGATCGGACGGTGGCAATCTTCCAGGGCGCCTATGACGGCGCGGTGGCGATCTGGGCCAAGCTGCCCGGCGCCATCGGCGAGTTCGCCTATGCGGCCGCGAATGGGCTCATCGGCGGCGTCGAGGCGATGCTGAACGGGGTCGTCACCCGGATCAATGGCTTCATCACCGGTCTGAACGCTGCGCTGGAGCTGCTGCCGGACTGGGCTGTGGGCGAAGGCGGCATCCGGATCGGCATCCTCGATCCGGTTGAGCTCGGCCGGATCGACAATCCCTTCGCAGGCTCGGCCGCGGCGGCAGGCACGGCGGCGGCAGACGCTTTCTCGGCGGCGCTGTCCCGGACATATCTGGAGGCGCCGGATCTCGGTCTCGGCGCCATGGCCGAGGCGGCGAGCGCGCGCGCCGAAGGGTATCGCGAGGCGGCGGGCAAGCTCACCGAAGCCGCAAACCGGCCGCTGGCGGCCTGGGAGGCGCTGAAGGCCACGGTCGCCGGCAGCGGCGCCGAGGCCGAGACGGCGCTGGGCGAGGCCGGCGCGGCCGCGCAGGATCTGGCCACCTCGCTGGATGAGGCCGGGCGCGCGGCCGGCGGCGCAGGGGCAGCTTCTGGTGCCGCAGTGGCTGCAGCCAAACCGGCAACCGAGGCCGCTGCCACCGGCTGGCGGGCCGTGACCGCGGCGCTGTCGGAATATGCGGCTCGCGCCCGGGAGATCGGCAGCGATATCGGTCAGGTGCTGACCAGTGCCTTCCAGTCCGCCGAAGAGGCGATCGCCACATTCGTCAAGACCGGCAAGCTGGACTTCAACGATCTCGTCACCTCACTGCTCGCCGATCTTGCAAGGCTGGCGGTACGGCAATCGCTGCTCGCGCCGCTGGCCGGGCTGCTGTCGCAGGCCCTGGGCGGACTGACCCGCGGGCTGTCCGGCGGCATCTTCGGCGACCTCTCCGCGGGGGTGTTCCATGCCGGCGGCACCGTGGGCGGCCCTGCCCCGATGCGGCGCATGCCGGCGTTGGCCTTTGCCGGCGCGCCGCGGCTGCATGGCGGCGGCTGGGCGGGGCTGCGACCCGACGAGGTTCCGGCAATCTTGCAGCGCGGCGAGCGGGTGCTGTCTCGGCGGCAGGCGCAAGGCACGGGCGGGGATGGCATGACCATCATCTTCAACGACCAGTCCCGCGGCGTCGATGTCGAGATGGAGGAGACCGTGGCACCGGGTGGCGGCCGCGCCCTGTCCTTCACCCTGGCCGACAAGGTCGGCGAGGCGCTGACCAAGCGCGGCGGCGGCGCGAACCGAGCGCTGAGCGCCATGGGCGTGCGGCCGCCAAGGGCGCGGCGATGACAGTTGCTACCTGGCCCTCGGACCTGCCGCGGCCGAGCCGGGCGGGCTATCAGCGGCAGACCGACGATCCGCGGCTGGCCCGGCGAGCTGAGGCCGGCCCGCCCACGTATCGCCGGCGCTGGTCGAGCACCACCCGCTCCGTGGCGCTGGTGATCGATGTCAGCCGCGCGCAGAAGGCGGTGTTCGACAGCTTTCATGACGAGGTCACCGCCTTGGGCAGCCTGCCGTTCTGGATGCCCGATCCCACCACCGATGGCTGGCCGGTGCTGGACGCAGCCGGTGCACCAGTGCTGGCGGGAGATGGCGCACCGCTGCTGCTGGCGGCGCAATGGCTCTGCCTCTTCGGCGCAACGACCCCGGTGGAGACGCTGCGCGGGGTGCGCTTCCAGATCTCCTTCGGCGTGACGGTGCTGCCATGAGGACCATCACATGACCCGGCGTATCTCTCTGAATGCCCGCCTCGCCCAGGATGCGGCCCACTCCGCCGAGATCGAGGTGGTGCTGATCATGGTCGAGCATCCGGATCTGGAGGCCACGATCCGGCTCTCGACCGACAATGGCGAGCGGATCTCGGTCGACCCGCTGATCTACGGCACCCGCTCGACCTGGCGTGGCAGCAACCCGGTGACCGAGCCGTTCCTGTTCATCCTGGCGAGCGCTGAACTGCCAAGTGATCTCGAGGGCGCGCCGGCAGAGGCCACCATTGTCATCGAAGCGGTGACGCATGAGGTCGCGCGGCTGCTGCGCAGCTTCACCAGCCGGGCCACCGTGCATATGGCGGTGGTGCTGGCGAGCTCCCCCGATGTGATCGAGTACGAGGCGACGGGCATGCGGCTGATGCTGGCCGAGGGCAGCGCCGGCGAGGTCACCACCTCGATCGGCCGCGAGCCGGTGGAGGAGGAAAGCCTGCCCGGCCTCAGCTTCACCAAGGACCGGTTCCCGGGGCTGCATCGATGACACACTGGTCTGGGAAGTACCTGGGGGTGCCACATCGGGACCTTGGGCGGGACAGAACCGGCGCCGATTGCTGGGGCCTCTTGCGGCTCGTCTATGCTGCGGAGCTGGGCGTCGAGCTGCCCTCCTATGCCGGGGCCTATCACAGCGCGGCCGAGGCTGCGGAGATCGCGGCGTTGATCGACGGGGCCGAGGATTGGACCGAGTGGCAGCCGGTCACCGCGGAACAGCCCTTTGACGCCGCCCTGTTCCGCCGCGGTTCGCACCGCTCGCATGTCGGCATCATCGTGCGGCCCGGGCTGATGCTGCACATGGCCGAGACCGGGGCGCGCATCGAGGACTATCGCCTGCCGCGCTGGTCCGGCCGGCTCACCGGCCTCTATCGCCATGTCTCGCAGATCCGGAGCCCTGGATGATGATCTCTCCACTGTCCGGTCCCGCGCAGACTCACGCGGCGCAGCCGGCGCTTGGCCCCGCGCCTCGCCTCGTCCCGGTTCTGGCGGCACCGCTGATCGACCCCGGCGCGGGCCGCATAGCGCTGGACCTGCCCGAGGGGCTGACCCTCGCCGAGATCGTCCACCAGGCGCTGCCCGGCCTGCCGCCGGCGGATCTCGCGCTGGTCCGGCTGTCGCTGGTGACGTCCGCCGGCGCCGAGGCGATCGATCCGGCGCTCTGGCATCGGGTGCGGCCGCGGGCGGGGGTGCGGGTGGTGATCCGGCTGCTGCCGGGCAAGAACGCCCTGCGCTCGATCCTGATGATCGTGGTCTCGGTGGCGGCCATCGCGCTGGGCGGGATGCTCGCCCCGGCGCTGGCCGGCGCCACCGGTATGGGCCTTGGCGTCGCCAAGGGCCTCATCACCGCCGGGCTGACCATGGTCGGGCAGATGCTGGTCAATGCGCTGGTACCACTGCCCCAGCCCCCGTCACCGCAGGAGCGCCAAAACCGCTACACCATCGGTGCGCCGCGCAACGAAAGCCGCCCCGACCGGCCGGTGCCGATGCCGATGGGCCGCCTGCGCTATGCCCCGCCCTATGCCGCCTCGAGCTATACCGAAATCGTCGGCAATGATCAGTATGTCCGCGCGCTGTTCTGCTTTGGCGACGGGCCGCTGCACCTCTCGGCCTTCCAGATTGGCGATACCGGCCTCGAGAACTTCAAGGATGTCGAGATCGAGGTCCGCGAGGGCCGCCCGGGGGATGCGCCGGTGACGCTCTATCCGCGCCAGGTGCTGGAGGAGGCGGCCAATGCCGAGCTGACACGGCCGCTGCCCCGCGATGCTTACGGCGAGGTGATCAAGAACCAGCCGGCCGAGGAGACGCCGGTGCAGCGCTTCACCGCCTTCGACACCTGGGCCTGCACGGTGATGATCGGCCTGCCGGCGGGCCTCTTCAAACTCAACGACGAGGGCGATCTCAAGTCGCGCAGCGTCGCCGTACGCATCCGCCAGCGCCAGCCGGGCGACGTTGACTGGCAGGAGGTGGTCACCCTGACCATCAGCGCGAAGGAGCGCGAGCCGTTCTTCCGCGCGCATACCTGGGTGTTTCCCACCCGCGGCCGCTGGGAGCTGGAGATCACCCGGATGACGGGGGAGAGCACCTCGACCCAGGTCTCCGATCGCACGCTGCTGGCGGCGATCCAGTCGGTGCGCCCGGAATACCCGATCAGCAGCGACCGGCCGCTGGCGCTGGTGGCGCTGCGCATGCGGGCGACGCATCAACTCTCGGGCGCGCTCGATACCTTCTCAGCGTTGGTGCAGCGCTTTGGGCGGCATTGGGACGGGGCGGCGTGGCAGCCGAACGTGCTGACCCGCAATCCGGCCGCGGCCTATTTGCATGCGCTGCAGGGCGGGCAGAACCACTTCCCGGTGCCGGATGCCGGCATCGACATGGGCCTGATCGCCGATTGGTACGCTTGGTGCGAAGGCCGCGGCCTCGAGTACAACGCGGTCCATGAGGATGACACATCGCTCCTCGAGGCGCTGATCGCCATCTGCTCGGCCGGCCGCGCCAGTCCCCGCCATGACATGCTGCGCTGGGGCGTGGTCATCGACCGGCCGGGCGATCTGGCCGTCGATCACATCAACCCGCGCAACTCCGATGCCTTCAGCTGGAGCCGGACCTACTTCGATCCTCCCCATGCCTTCCGGGTGCGCTTCCTCGACGAGACTGCGGAATATGAGCCCGCCGAGCGCATCGTGCCCTGGCCGGGCCATCAAGGCGAGATCCGGCTGATCGAGGCGATCGAGCTGCCGGGCAAGACCCATCCGGACGAGATCTGGCGCGAATGCCGACGGCGGATGTACGAGCTCATCCACCGCCCCGACACCTTCTCGGCGCTGCAGAGCGGCCGCGTCGGCATCGCCACCCGCGGCGATCTGGTGATGGGATCCTGGGACGTGCTCGAGCGCAGCATGATCGCAGCACGGGTGCGCGGGACCCTCGGCAGCCTCATTGAGCTCGACGAGGAGGTCGAGATGGAGGCGGGCAGCGAATACGGCATCCGCTTTGCGGTCATCACGCCCGATCCCGTGGATGTCACGCGTGTGCTGACCACCTCGGTTCTCCGGGCGGTGGCCTGGCGCGAGGGCCGCTCGCGGGCCCTGCAGTTGGTGGAGGCGGACCTGATGCCGGAACCGGGCCAGCTGGTGCATGTCGGCGTGCTGGGCCAGGAGAGCCTGGCGCTGCGGGTCAAGGGTGTCGAGGCCGGCGAAGGCGGGACTTGCGTGCTGCGGATGGTGGCGGCGGCGGAGATCATCGACACGCTGACCGATGCCGAGGATCCTCCCGACTGGACCGGCCGCATCGGCACGGTGCTGGACGGAACCAGGGTGCCGCTGCCGCCGAAGCTGGGACCGGTGGTCTATGACGGCTTCCTCTATGTCACGGTCTTCCTCTCGCCCGGGCAAGGCGAGACGGCGCTGCTGGCCTCCTATGAGCTCGAGCACCGCGCTGTCGGCACGCCCTCCTGGAGCCTGATCACCGTCCCGGCCGGGGATGGCGCTGCGAGGATCACGGCGCTGCTGCTGACCGGGACCGAGCTGGAGCTGCGTGCCCGCGCCATTGGCGTCGACGGCACCCGTGGCCCGCTGACCTTGGTGCTGAAGGTCGACAGCAAAGGCCGGCTGATCGAGCCGCCGGCGGCACTCGATCCCGCGGCCATCACCGTGACCGGCGGCCTCGGCCATGCCCGGATCGAGGCCGCGGTCGCGGCGGATCCGGGCCGGACAAGGGTGCAGATCTACCGCGCGCCCTCCGGCACGGCGCTGGACCCGGAGGTCCATGCCTTGGGCGCGCCGCTCCCGGCGGCCTCCGCGACGACGATCAGCTATGTCGATGGCGACGCCACCCGGACCAACCTCCTCGTGGATGCCGGGTTTGTCACCGGCACCGGCTGGAGCCTTGGTCCTGGCTGGACCATAGCCAACGGCGTGGCCACGCATGCGCCGGGAGAGGCCGGAGCGCTGGAACAGGCGCAGGCGCTGACGGCCGGAACTTATCGCGTGGCCTTCAGCGTCGCCGGCCGCACCGCAGGATCGGTCACCGCGCAACTGACCGGCGGCACCCCGGCCTCTGGCACGGCCCTTACCGCCAACGGCCTCGCGCTGGACCGGATCGTCACCGGCGCCAATGACAGCTTCGCGCTGCTGGCGGATGCGGCGTTCGACGGCAGCATCGATGATCCGCGGCTCTACCGCGAGACCGCCGCCTGCGCCCCGGCCGGGGCCTTCGATTACTACCTTGAGCCGCAGGATGCGGAGGGCCGAGCCGGCCCCGTCTCGGGGCCCTATCCCGTCACCATTCTCTGAACCCTCAGCATTCGTCAGGAGGCCGACTTGGACAGCGGCGTCAGAACCACCAGTATCTCGGCCGCAGATCTCGCCGACGAGGTGCTTGGCAACTACCAGGGCAGCACCATCCGCATCGCGGTCACCCGGCTGGCGGCGCTACTATCGGCGATGACCGGCCCCGCTTATGCCACACGGGCCCAGCTTTATGCCGATCTCTCCTGGCCCGCCGGTGCCACCGGCCATGTCCATGGCGATCCCGACCCGGCACTGATTGGCACCTATCGAAAGAGCGGCAATCCCGGCGCGGGAAGCTGGACCCGGATCGGTGATCTGCCGACCGGCACTGTCGGCCAGGCGCTGCTCGCGGCCGAGACCGAGGCGCGGCGCGTGGCGACCGCCGATGGCGGGGTGCTGCGCCTGACCAATGTCGGGGGCACCGCCGATGCCGCCACCGCGGATCTGGCGCCCGGCGTGGCAGATATCGGCATCCGCTCCAGCCTCCTGCTGTTCTATGTGCCGATCGCCACCAACACGGAGTCCGGACCGACGCTGACCATCGCCGGCGTCACCCGCGAGCTTCGCATCCCCGGCAGCGGACCGGTCGGGCCTGGCGAGATGGTGGCGGGCAGCGGATATCTCCTCAAGGTGCAGAGCACCACAGTGCTCCACCTTCTCGGCGGCGGCGCATCGGCCGCGGCCATCGCCGAGGCCGTGGCCGGCGAGGCCGCAGCCCGCAGTACCGCGATCGCAGCCGCTATTGAGGGTGAGGCGACCGCACGCGCCGCCGCGCTCGGGCAGATCAACCTGCGCATGGGCGGGGTGGAGGCCACGGCCTGGTTCCCGGTGTTCAACGCGAGCTATGTCGCCGGGCAGATCCTGGAAAGCGGCTCGCTGCTCTGGGGCATCACGTCTGGGGATTATCGGCTGGAGGTCGCGGGCAAGGCAATCGCCCGGCTCGAGGAGGTCACCGCACTGTCGGCGGATGTCGATGACCGCCTCGCCGCGCTGCCGCTGCCGGCGAACCTGCTGGGCGATGCCCGCAAGATCGCCATTGCCTGGCGCGCGGAGAGCGGCACGGTGTTCGGCGGCTTTCGCGAGGATGGCGTCTTCTTCTCGGGCGGCGCGCCGCTCGGCGCCGAGGCGGTGACGCTGCCCTCGGGCGCGGCGGCCCTGGCGCTGGACAACGGCCGCGTCATCCGCATCGGCTGGGGTGACGTGCTGACCGGCCCGATGCAGTACAAGACTGCCGCCATGGGCTTCCGCGCCGGCACGCTGCGCTTCGTCCATGATCTCGGGGCCGCGGGCCACAAGGTCGATGCGATGGATGTCAGCTTCTCCTGGCCACTGGCGGCAGCCTACACCCAGATCCAGCCCTACCTCATCTATGGCCAGAGCCTGGCGCTGGAGCAGACCGCCGATGCCGCGCTGACCGGCGAGATCGCCCCGGGCCGGGCGCTGATGTATGACACGGCCAATGCGCCCAGCATGTCGGTGGTCGAGGCCAGCTCGGGAGACAAGTCCGACTTCGGCCCCTCGCATTACCCCAACAGCGATCTCGCGCGGATGGTCAACCTGCGCGAGGTCTCTGGGGAAAGCCCGGCCTCGGCCGCCGCCGGCGTGCTGCTGCCCGGGCTCTCCGCCAGCACCGGCCTCGTGCTCAGCAACCACGCCCGCGGCGGCTGGGGCATGAGCGGCCTCGTTGCAAAGGATCAGGCGGGTGGCACCGGCATCCAGTATGCCGGAATCCTGCGCGCCGCGGCCCGCACCCGGGCCTTTTGCGATGCCCATGGCCGCAGCATGCTGCAGCCGGTGATGTCCTTCATCCATGGCGAAGCCGATGCCGGGATGTTCGGCTATGTTTACCGGGACTATCTCGAGAAGCTGCAGGCGCGACTGACGGCGGACCTGTCGAAGATCACCGGGCGCAGCGATCAGGTCCGGATTGCCCTCTGCCAGACCTCCAAGATCGACCATGGCGGCTCGGGCAGCCTCGGCCAGACCGTCAATGGTGCCGCGGTGCGCTACCCTGTTGCCGCCGCGCAGCTGCAGGTCGCGCTCGATCACCCGGACCGCTTCATTTGTGTCGGCCCGAAGTACCACCTCGAGCGGCGGCTGCCGACCGACGGGACACACCTCACTGCCGTCTCATCGAAGCTCTGGGGCGAGTATCACGGCCGTGCCATCCGCAGCGGCCAGCAGCCGCTGCATGTCTCGAGCTACAGCCGCAGCGGCGCGGTGATCACCCTTGGCGTCAGCGGCGGCGATGGCTCGGCGCTGGTCGTCGACACGGTGCAGGTCAGCGACCCGGGCAATCTTGGCATCCAGTGGTGGGACAATACTGCGAGCCCGCGCAACGTCCTGGGGGTAGACGTCTCCGGCCGGACGATCACCGTCACCCTGACCGGCGACCCGGGCGCCCTTGGCGGCGCGGTGCGCGGCGTGCTTGGCATCGGCCTGAAGCAGACGGTGGAGGGTGACTATGGCCCCACCGGCGGCAACCGCACCTGCATTCGAGACAGCTGCCCCGATCTCAGCACCCAAGGGCTGCCGATGCAGAACTGGCTCTGCCACGACCGCTTCATCGAAGGCGACGACACCTTCACCCCGCGCCCGTAACCAAGAGGAGAGAGCCAAATGCTCGTCCAGACCGTTCCCGGCACGGCCGGTATCAGCATCCCCGGCGCGCCGGTGATCACCTTCACTGACTATGACCGCGCCATCGCCGCGCTGCCGGGGCTGACCTACTACATCGATCCTGCCAATCCGGGGGCAGATCGGAAGTCCGGGGCCATCTACATCAACAGGAACAATGATCCCCTCGCCAGCGTCACTGTCTCGGCCGAGATGAACGGCCTGCCGGCCTGGAACATGGTCTCGAACCTTTTGCAGTTCCGCCTGCCGAAGAACTCCGCGAAAAACAGCTTCACCTGGCTCATGGCCGTCTATCCGACGACGATCGGCAACCTCGCTTTGGTCGAGGAAGGCGCCAATGAGAACCTCAACAAGTTCTGGATCTCCAGTGCCACCGCGATGCGCTTCCACACCTCAAACACCGGGGGCATCTTCGAGCAGAAGGCAGCGGGAACCGTGCTGCCGCCGAACACCCGCGGGATCCAGGGCGTCTCCTTCGACTATGCGACCAGGAAGTCCTCGATCCTGTTCGCGAACGGCAGCTGGTCGCCGGAATACACCCACAGCCTGGCCTTCGATGTCGAGGCCGATCCCAACGCAAGGCTGGTCATGGGCTGGGGCGGCGGCACCAATGTGATGCAGGGGCTCATCGGCGACGCGCTCTACTTCGACCGGGCGCTGCACCTCGCGTCGAATGCGGCGGTGTTTGCCGCGGCACGCGATGCGCTGGTGGCGAAGTATGCGGTCGCGTGAAGCGGCGCGGTCCCGGCCATCCGCGGCACAAGCTGGAGCGACACAGATGACACCCCCGCAGTCCGACCAGGGCTTCGTGCGCATGCCCGATGCCGAGTTCGAGGCAATCCTGACCCGCGCGGCGGAAGAGGGTGCCAAACGCGCCCTTACCGATGTTGGCTTAGACGGCGACGAGGCCGCGCTCGACATCCGCGACTTGCGGTCGTTGCTCGATTGCATCCGCCTCGCCCGCCGCACTGCCCTGCAGGCCGCGGTCCGCATGATCACCACCGGCGTCATGCTGGCGCTGCTCGCGGGCATCGCCATCAAGCTCAAGATTTTCGGCGGCAGTCCTTAGCAGTTCACCACCCCAAACCATCAGCCCAACCGCACCCGCCCTCGAGGCGGGTTTTTTCGTTTTGGAGGACCCTCATGACCACGACCTTCCACCGCCATTGGCGCGACGTGCCCGAGGGCACCTGGCGCTGGCCCAACTTCTCCCCCGCCGAGATCGCCTGCCGGGGCACCGGCAAGCTGCTGGTCAACGAAACCGCGCTCGACAAGCTTCAGGCGCTCCGCGATCGGCTGGGCAAGCCGCTGATCGTGCGCTCGGCCTATCGCAGCCCCGAGCACAACCGCACCGTGGGAGGGGCGAAGCGCTCGAAGCACATGGAGGGCGTGGCCTTCGACATAGCGATGTCCAACCATGACCCCGCCGCCTTCGAGGCAGAAGCGCGGGAGGTGGGCTTCCTCGGCTTCGGCTTCTATCCGCGCTCGGGGTTCATGCATGTCGATCTGGGGCCCGCGCGGCAATGGGGCGAGCGGTTCCCAGTCCGGGCGACGGCATTTGCATCCGAGACTCCGCCCGCGCGCGAAGTGCTGGCCGACAGCCGCACCATGAAAGGTGGCGGAGCTGCCGGCGTCGCGACGCTGGGCGCAGCCGGGGTCGAGATGGCGCAGAGCGTCATCGCCGAGACCCAGACGGCGATCCTGCCGCTGGTGCCGTATCTCGACACCCTGCGCTGGGTGTTCATCGCGGTCGCCCTCGGCGGTATCGCGGTCGCGATCTACGCCCGCCTCGACGACTGGCGCCGGGGGCGGCGGTGATCGGCGGGCTCCTGACCGGGTTCGCCGCCCGCCCGTGCATGCGGGCGGCGCTGCGCTACGGAGCCATCGCGCTGGCAGTGCTCCTGTTACTGCTTTCGCTTCGGCGCTCCGGCGAACGCACGGGACGCCTCGCCGAACGCCTTGAGACCATGGAGAAGGCCGATGATGTCCAACGCCGCATGCTGGAAGCGGCGGCTCGCCGCCCTCGCGATCGCAACGAGCTTGCTGAGCGGCTGCGCAACGGGCGCTTCTGACCACGGCGGTCGCAAGGCGTGTCCGCCGGTCGTCGAGTACAGCGGTGAGTTCCAGGCGCGGGCGGCCGAGGAGCTGGCCCGCCTACCAAAGGGGTCGGCCATCGCCGAAATGCTCGCCGACTATGTGGTGATGAGGGAGCAGGCGAGAGCTTGCGGAGCGACGGGCTAGGCGTGTCGTTGGAAGACCCGCGTCGATCCGTCACCCATCACCAGCAGAGCATCGAACGCGTCGCGCTGATTGCCCATCTCCATGCCCGGTGAGCCGATCGGCATACCCGGAACGGACAGGCCGATGGCGTCCGGGCGTTCGGCGAGCAGACGCTCGACATCGCTCGCAGGCACGTGACCTTCAACGACAAACCCATCCACGAGCGCGGTGTGGCATGACGCCAGATCGGGCGTGATTCCGGACCGCGCCTTGAGGGCGTTGAGTGCCTCCTGATCGATATCCTGCGCGTCGACGGCAAAACCTGCGCGCGCCATGTGCTCGACCCAAGCGGAGCAGCATCCGCAAGTCGGCGACTTGTAGACTTCGATTCGGGCCGGTGCTGCGAGCGCCGGTCGTGCGATGGCAAGCGTTCCCATGGCCATGGAAATGAAGCGTCTACGGTTCATGGTATTATTTCCTGTCTTTCCTCTTGATTTCGGTGGCTGGTACAATTTCGTGCGTAGCCGCCTCATGCTCATTCTGCCTCGTCATTCGATCACGGTCTCTGCCCCCGAGAGATCGTCCAGGATCGGACAGTCTGGGCGATCGTCTCCATGACAATCCGAAATCAGAGTCTGAAGCGTGCTGCGCATGGCCTCTAGCTCGGCGATCTTCCGGGTGATCCGGTCCCGGTGCTGCTCGGCGATTTCCTTCACGTCGGCGCTCGCACGGCTGCGATCCTCGTAGAGCGACAGGAGAGTCCGGCATTCCTCGATGGAGAAGCCGAGGGATCTGGCCCGTCCCAGAAATGCGAGCTTGTGAGCGTCGCGCTTGCTGAAGTCCCTATACCCGTTGCCGCCTCGTTCGGGGCGCACCAGGCCGATGTCTTCGTAATAGCGGATCGTCTTTGCTGGCAATCCGCTCAGTTCCGCTGCGTCACCAATGTTCATACCTATGCACCTCCGACTACTCAGATAAATGTTCCACCCAGCGGAAGGTCAAGAACCTTCCCGCGTCTGGAACCCTCCAGCGCTGGAAGCTTGTTATCGAGTTACCGACGGAAATGGAGGCGCAAATGAACTACGGTCGCTTTTTTGCTATGATCGCCACATCAACGGTGGTGATGTTCGGGCTGATGTACCTGAACACATACCTGATCAGTCATATCTTCTGGTCGGAAACGCGAGCCTATATGGCAATCGTCATGGGGGCGGTCATGGCCTTCATCATGCTGGCCTTCATGCTCGGCATGTACGAGAACCGCACGTTCAATATCGCGATTTTCGTTGGCTCCATCATCGTGTTCGCAGGGGCTCTCTGGCTGGTGCGCAGTCAGGTGACGGTACAGGACCGCTCGTACATGCGGGCGATGATCCCGCACCATTCGATCGCCATCATGACCTCGTCCCGGGCGGATATCACCGATCCAAGGGTGCGCACCCTGGCAGATGACATCATCTATGCCCAGGACAAGGAAATCGCGGAGATGCGCTATCTGATCGCGGACATATCGGCGAACGGGGAAGCGGCACCCCGAGGAGATCAACCAGCGGCCGAACTCAAGGATGCTCGCGATGCCCTGTCCAGCGAGGTCGTCTCCAAGGTCGACCCGGAGTTCCTAACACAGGCGGATATTGCTCGGGTCTTCCCGGACGGGGCCGCGTGCAGCTTCACCTACACCGAGACGAGCCCGCCCGTGTTCGTGTCCGGAAACGACACCGCTCTGGTCAAGATCAGCGGCGATCTCGTCCGCCTCGGCGGCGGTGGACAGAACTTCACGGCCGACCCGATCACGATCCAGCTGCGGGACACCGGGGATGACGGCCTTGAAGAATTCGTCATCAGCGCGGGCCCAGATTACGAGGCCGGTTTCCGCGGTCAGTACACCTGCACGAACTGAGGAGGATGGTGATGGCAGATGACACCCTGAAAAAGGCCGTCCTCTATCGCATGGTCATGCCCGAGCATACCTGTCCCTACGGCCTGAAGTCCAAGGATCTGCTGGAGCGCAAGGGCTATACGGTGGAAGACCACCACCTGACCACGCGCGCGGAGACCGACCGCTTCATGGAGGAGCACGGCGTGAAGACGACGCCCCAGACCTTCATCGGCGGCGATCGGATCGGCGGATACGACGATCTGCGCGTGCATTTCGATCTCGACCCGCCACCCGAAGAGCAGAGCGACACCAGCTATCAGCCAGTCATCGCGATCTTCTCGGTGGCGCTCCTCCTGGCGCTCGGCCTGTCGTGGCACCAGTACGGCACGGTGCTGACGCTGCGCGCCTTCGAATGGTTCATCTCGCTGTCGATGACATTTCTCGCGATCCAGAAGCTTCAGGACGTCGAGGGCTTCTCGACGATGTTCCTCAACTACGACCTCTTGGCACGTCGCTGGGTCCGCTACGGGAAGATCTACCCGTTCGGCGAGGCCCTCGCCGGCATCCTGATGACGGCGGGCGCGCTTGTGTGGATTTCGGCGCCCGTCGCGCTGTTCATCGGCACGGTCGGCGCGGTGAGCGTCTTTAAGGCGGTCTACGTTGAAAAGCGCGAGCTGAAATGCGCCTGCGTAGGCGGCTCATCGTCCGTGCCGCTCGGCTTCGTGTCGCTGACCGAGAATCTGATGATGATGGCGATGGGCATCTGGATGCCGCTCAAGATGATCGTGTTCTGACCGTCGAATCCATCTTGACCTTCCAGTGACTGGAAGCACTAGCTTGCGTTTCATCTCAGGCAGGAGTCTGACATGACACGGCACGCCCACCACCATCATAACCACGACGCGAACACTTCCTGCGGCCACGATCACGCGAAGACCAAGGCCGGGCCGCAGGCGACGGACCCGGTCTGCGGGATGTCGGTGACGATCAAGCCCGAGGCGCGCAGCCGCGACTACGGCGGCGATACCTACTATTTCTGCTCCGAGGGATGCCGGACGAAGTTCGATGCCGATCCCTTCTTCTATGCGTCGGGTAACGCCGCAAAGGTCGGGAAGCGCGCGCCGCAGGGCACGCAGTGGACGTGCCCGATGCATCCGGAGATCGTCCGTGACGAGCCCGGCGCGTGCCCGATCTGCGGGATGGCGCTCGAACCGATGGTGCCGTCCGACGCGCCGAACGAGGAACTGGTCGACTTCACGCGCCGGCTCTGGGTGAGCGTCGCCGCGGCGGTGCCGCTGATCGTCCTCACGATGGGCGAGATGGTCGGGCTGCCGGTGCGGGACTGGGTCGGGCACCAGACCGCCGTCTATCTGGAATTCCTGCTGGCGACGCCGATCGTGCTCTGGGCGGCGCGCCCGTTCTTTCAGCGCGGCTGGGCCTCGATACAGAACCGCTCGCCAAACATGTGGACGCTAATCTCGCTCGGGGTCGGGGCGGCCTATCTCTACTCGCTGGTCGCGACCTTCCTGCCGGGTGTCTTTCCCGAAGCGTATCGCATGGGCCACGGCACCGTCGGCACCTACTACGAGGCGGCGGTCGTCATCGTGGCGCTGATCTTCGTCGGCCAGGTGCTGGAGTTGCGCGCCCGCGAGCGGACGGGCGACGCCATCCGGGCGCTGATGGACCTTGCGCCGAAGACGGCACGACGCATTCTGCCCGACGGGTCGGAATACGACGCGCCGCTGGAGAACGTGATGGAGGGCGATCTCCTGCGCGTGCGGCCGGGCGACAGCGTCCCTGTCGACGGCGAGGTCGTGGAGGGCCGATCCTCCATCGACGAGAGCATGATTACGGGCGAACCTGTCCCGATCGAGAAGGTCGAAGGCGACCGCGTCACCGGCGGGACGATCAACAAGAACGGCACTCTGGCGATCCGCGCCACTGCGGTCGGATCGGATACCGTGCTGAGCCAGATCGTCGACATGGTTGCCGGCGCACGTCGCTCGCGCGCGCCGATCCAGGGACTGGCCGACACGGTATCGTCCGTCTTCGTGCCCACGGTCGTTGGCGTCGCGATTATTGCGTTTGTCGTCTGGCTCATCGCCGGCCCGACCCCGGCCTTCGTGTTCGCCATGGCGTCGGCCGTGTCGGTGCTCATCATCGCCTGTCCCTGTGCGCTCGGTCTCGCCACGCCGATCTCGATAACGACCGCCGCGGGGCGCGGAGCGCAGGCCGGTGTCCTCATCAAGGACGCCGAGGCGCTGGAGCGCATGGCGCGTGTCGACACGCTGATCGTCGACAAGACGGGCACGCTCACGGAAGGCAGACCGAAGCTGACGGACGTGCAGGCCGAAGACGGTTGGTCGGAAGACGAGGTCCTGGCCATGGCGGCGGCGCTGGAACGCGGGTCCGAGCATCCGCTCGCCGAAGCCATCGTCGCCGGCGCAGGCGACCGCGGTGTGGAGATGAAGAAATCCACCGACTTCGAAGCGGTGACGGGCAAGGGTGTGACCGGCAAGGTGGGCGGGCAGCCTGTCGCGCTTGGCAATGCCGCGCTGATGCAATCGCTCGGCGTACGGACCGAGACTGCGGACGAGGCGGCCGATGGCCTCCGCGCTGACGGGCAGACCGTGATGTTCGTCGCCATCGATGGCAAGCTGGCCGGTCTCGTCGCCGTCGCCGACCCGATCAAGGAAAGCACGTCCGCCGCAATCCGCGAGCTGCACGCGCAGGGCCTCCGCGTGATCATGGCGACGGGTGACAACCAGCGCACCGCAGAGGCCGTCGCCGCCAGGCTCGGCATCGACGAGGTCCGTGCCGGTGTCCTGCCGGAGGGCAAGAAGGCGCTGGTCGACGAATTGCGCGCCAAGGGGGCGTCCATTGCCATGGCTGGCGATGGAGTGAACGACGCGCCCGCGCTCGCCGCCGCGGACGTCGGCATCGCCATGGGCACCGGCGCTGATGTCGCGGTGGAAAGCGCCGGTCTGACGCTGCTCGGCGGGGACCTGACCGGCATTGTGCGTGCCCGCAAGCTCGCGAAGGCGACGCTGCGCAACATCAAGCAGAACTTGTTCTTCGCCTTCGTCTACAACGCCGCCGGCGTGCCGATCGCGGCGGGTGTGCTCTACCCGGTCTTCGGACTTCTCCTGTCGCCGATGATCGCGGCGGCGGCGATGTCCCTTTCGTCGGTGTCTGTCATCGCCAACGCCCTGCGGCTGCGGCGCATAGACCTCTAGGAGCATGTCGAGTGCAGGGTGATAACGATCCGATCGTTGAGGTTCAGGTCTCAAGGAAATGTCAATTGGAACTCGATTTGCGACCGGATATGTAAGTGTCATGGGAAATCTGATTCGCAGGTTCGGCATCGCCTGCATCGCGATTGTTGTTGCGGTGTCTCTTTCCCTTTCGCCCGCGAATGCTGTCGCCATGCTCGACTGTGACGTCCAACTGTCCCATGATGCAGCGCATGATGTCGATCATGCACACTTCGATGCTGCATCCGTCGAACAAGAGGCCGATAGCGCGACGCATCCTGCAAACCATTGTGTTGCACATGCTTGTGTCGTGGCGATTGAAGCCTTGTCAATTCATCCACACACTATGCACCTGAACCACAGGGCGGGCTTTCGCATGCAGAGCTATGCACTGGTCGCCGCTGCAAAGCCGGAAGGCCTACGCCGCCCTCCTCGCGTCTGATCGTTCCAAATCCTGAGCAGCGGCTGGTGGCCGCTGCGGAATGACCAGAATACGCGAGGGACTTTTCAATGATATTCCGCATCGCGGCCATCGTGCCGCTGGGTCTTGCTGCATGTACGCAGCTTGATCCACTCCCGCTCGGGGCCGAAGGCCCTGCGTCGGCAACAGTGCACTCTAACGCTCCAGCAGCGCCTGCGGTCAGCTATGGCGGCTACCGGGTTACCGAGCCTGCCGACTGGCGTGGCGTCAACGACGCGCAGGCGGGCAGCTGACATGAAAACAAAGTTGATCGGATCCGTCGCGCTGGTCGCGACGCTGTCGGCCTGCGCCGACACCGCCACGATTGCCCGGGTCAGTGAACCCCGTGCCGGCTTTGCCGCCGTCACGGAGCGCAGCCGGAATGCGCAGACCGGCACCCCGGGCTGGCATCAGAACGCAGCCGAGATTGCGGCGGCCGAAGCCCGTTCCAAGGCAATGCTGCAGGGCAAGACGATCAGCGCCGAAACCGCCGTTCAGGCGGCGCTGCTCAACAACCGCGGTCTTCAGGCGGCCTATGCCGAACTGGGCCTTTCCGCGGCCGATGTCTGGGAGTCGGCATTGGGGCCGGTGCCATCCGTCGGCATTTCCGTCTCTGGCCTCGCAGGCGATGTCGCACGCACGCTGGAGGCCACGCTCATCACCTCGATCCTTGAGGCCGCGACCGCCAAGCCACGCACCAGGGTCGCAGAACTGAGGTTCCAGCAGGCTCAGTTTGCTGCAGCCGGTGAGACCATCGCGCTGGCGGTGGAGACGCGCCGGGCCTGGATCGAGACGGTCGCCGCCTTCGAGGCCGCTTCCCTGATCGCCCGGACCCAGAACACGGCCGATGCGGCGTCGGAACTGGCCGTCGAACTTGGCCGCACCGGGGCGATGAATGCCGCGGATCAGGCCCGCGAGCATGCCTTCACGGCAGAGATCGCAGCCGAACGTGCGGATGCGAAGCTCGAAGCTCAACTGGCCAAGGAGCGGCTGGCGAGGCTCATGGGCGTGTCACTTGGAGAGGTGACGTTCTATGTGCCGGACGCGCTTCCCGGCCTTCCAGGACGCCCCCGCAGCCGTGCGGACATCGAGCGGCTCGCCTTGCAGAACCGCGTCGACATCGCCGCTGGTCGCCTCGAATTGCAGGCTATTGCGGCCGATTACCGGCTGACCGGCGAAACGCGCGCCGTCTCCGACGTCGCGATCCGTGCCGGCCTCGAAGCAGAACGGGATGCCGGTGAGACGGAAACCACTCCCGTTGTGGAGGTAGAGTTCGAGATCCCGCTCTACGAAACAGGCAAGCTCGTGTCCCGGCGCGGGAATCTCGCGTACCTCAAGGCCGCCAACCAACTCGCTGATGCCGCGACCAGCGCGCGGGCCGAGGCACGTGCTGCACATCTGGAAGTGACGGGCAAATATGGAGTCGCCCGTCACTGGCGCGACGTGGTGCTGCCGCTGCGCCGGACAATCGATGCCGAGGCGCTGAAATCCTACAACGGCATGATCACCTCGACCTTCGAACTGATCGAAGACGCCCGCGACGGGCTAGAGGCGCAACTCGGCGCGGCCGAGGCGAAGCGTGACTACTGGCTGGCGGAAACCGCCGTGACCGAAGCGATCTGGGGCGGCGCCGCCGCCTCAGGCTCTTCCGAGGAAGGAGGCGACGAATGATGAACCGCAGACAGATGCTGGGGGCCGGTCTGACGATGGGGGCCGGAGCCGTTCTTGCCAATGCAGGCGCAGCGCAGACGAAATTCCGCGACCTGCCCGAAGCGGCGTCTAACGACAGCCCCTATACGCAGGTCCCCCCGAGGCCGACCGAGCGCTTCGATTACAACCCGGTCGTGACCCTCAACGGCTGGTCGCTGCCCTACCGAATGAACGGCGACGTGAAGGAATTTCACCTCGTGGCAGAGCCGGTGGAACGCATCATGGCCGATGGCATGATCGCCCGACTATGGGGCTACAATGGTCAGTCGACCGGCCCGACCATCGAGGCGGTCGAGGGCGAGCGGGTGCGTATCTACGTGACCAACCGCCTGCCTGAGCATACCTCGGTCCATTGGCACGGCCTGATCCTGCCTTCGGGCATGGACGGGGTCGGCGGGCTCAGTCATCCGGCGATCCCGCCCGGCAAGACATTCGTCTACGAGTTCGACCTCGTGAAGTCGGGCACCTTCATGTACCACCCGCACGCCGACGAAATGGTGCAGATGGCAATGGGAATGATGGGTCTCTTCATCGTGCATCCGCGCGATCCGGAGTTCATGCCGGTCGACCGTGATTTCGCCTTCCTGCTCGCCGCCTACGACATCGACCCGGGGACCTACCTGCCCAGGATCATGGAGATGACGGATTTCAACCTGTGGACCTGGAACAGCCGCATCTTCCCTGACATCGACCCGTTGGTCGTGAACAAGGGCGACAGGGTGCGGGTGCGTTGCGGCAACCTCACGATGACCAACCACCCGATCCACATGCATGGCTACGATTTTGAAGTCACCTGCACCGATGGCGGCTGGGTCCGGCCCGAGGCGCGCTGGCCCGAAGTCTCGATCGACATTCCCGTGGGTGCCATGCGCGCCTACGAGTTCGATGCCGTGCACGAGGGCGACTGGGCGATCCACTGCCACAAGTCACACCACACGATGAACGCCATGGGACACGACATCCCGACATTCATCGGCACCGACAAGTCGCGCTTGACCGGCCTGATGCGGCGCCAGCAGCCTGGCTACATGCCGATGGGCACCGCCGGCATGGCCGACATGGGCGAAATGTCGATGGAGATCCCCGACAACACCGTCCCGATGATGGCCGGATGGGGACCTTACGGCCCACTCGAGATGGGGGGGATGTTCTCGGTCGTGAAGGTCCGCGAAGGAATTGATCGCGACGATTATTCAGACCCGGGCTGGTACGAGAATCCTCCCGGAACCCAGGCCTGGGAGTGGACGGGCGAATTGCCCGAGCATGCTTCAAACGACCGACCCGACACTATCCTCACGCCCCGCGGCGGCGTGCGGCGCGGATGACCCATCGAGCAGAAAAGGAGAAACGCTCATGAAGACGACAATCGCAGCCCTGATCCTCGCGCTTTCGCCAGTTGCCGTCATGGCAGACGGGAAGCATGACATGGCGATGGGAGGCCCGGCCGGCCACCACAAGCCGACGCGGACCGTCGAGGTAATCATGAAGGAGGATTACGACGCCGATCTCGTGTTCGTCTACGAACCCAAGGAACTGACCTTCAAGGCGGGTGAGACGGTGCGACTTCACATCGTCAACAAAGGCGAGGAAATTCACGAATTCGTCATGGACACGATGGAGGCGAATGCCGAGCACAAGGCGATGATGGAGAAGTTTCCGGAAATGGAACACGACGACCCGAACGCCGTGCGCCTGGAGCCCGGTGAGGAGGCCGACATCGTCTGGACATTCGGCAAGGCCGGTTCCTACGAATTCGCCTGCCTGATCCCCGGCCATTACGAGGGCGGCATGCACGGCCCCCTGACCATCAACTGAACCTCATCACACGAAGGAAATACGAAATGAAACTTCTTTCCATGCTCGCGGCGGTCTTCCTTGCCGCTTCGCCGGCTTTCGCCGATGGCGATCACCCGATGACAGACGGGACCGTTACCAAAGTCGATGCCAAGTGGAACAAGGTGACGATCGACCACGGTCCGCTCGAGAATCTGGACATGCCCGCCATGAAAATGGTCTTCGTGGTCGCCGACCCGGCCATGCTGGATGGTCTGTCCGAGGGCAGCAAGGTGCGCTTCGTCGCAGATCGTATGAACGGCAAGCTCACCGTGACCGAGATCGAGGTGCAGTAAGCCCAAGCCGCACGCCGATGTGTCGGCGTGCGGCCTTTGAACGGAATTTCATGATGCGCTCTTGGGTCTGGATTTCAGCTGTTTCCGCCTCAATTGCTGCCGTGGCGCTGGCCTGGCCTCAAATGAAGCGGCCTGACCTGTCCCGTGGCGCTGCGGTCTACGCCGAGGCTTGCGCGTCGTGCCATGGCGGGATGCTCGAGGGCCAACCCGACTGGCGCTCGCCCGGCCCCGACGGCCGTCTGCCTGCCCCGCCGCACGACAAGACCGGTCATACCTGGCATCATCCCGACGATGTACTGTTCCGCATCGTGAAGGAAGGCACCGCCGCAGTCGTCGGGGGCGGCTACGAGAGCGACATGCCGGGGTTCGGAGGCGATCTGAGCGACGCGGAAATTCGCGCGGTGCTTGCCTACATCAAGAGCACATGGCCGGAACGTGAGCGGAGCTATCAGGAACGTGTGTCGCAGGGAAACTAGACCATCCAATGAGAGCTGATGCGCGGCATGGCTGCTGAGGCAGTGGTCGAAGGACGCACTATTAAAGTGTTTCAGAAACAAAAGGTTAAGGTGGAGAAGGTTGGATATCAGGCCCTTTCCCTCCGCCACCTGCCCTCGCGAAAGCGTTCTCCCGATCCGGCGGCGGCCGCATTTTTCCGTTGTTTTCGAGGGTTATGCGGGTGGGGCTGAGCACTGGTGCCGGCGCCAAGAGGCCAGAAGGCGGTCTCTCAAGGCCGATATTCTCCGGACCTGATGACTGCGCGGATTTGGTGAATAGCTTGCAAGCCTCTGAAAACATAGGAAATGCGGATATATGGGCTAAACACTCCGACGCCAGTGGCGTTCGCAAGAAGGAACTCGGATCGAACATTCAAGAGGCGCATCATAGCCCGGCCGGGCTGGATCAATCAGCTGGAAGAGCCGACATCGTCGCCTTCACTGGTGGGTGCCGAGACCTCGACTTCGCCGAGCTCGAGCGTGTCAGTTTCAGTCAGTAGCCATGCTGAAAGACGCTCGGTCGCTAGCGAGGCCTGTTCGGGCTTTCGCAGGGCACACTCCCAGATCGTCGCCACACGCCAACCCGCCGCAAGCAGCACTCCACGGACGGCGCTGTCCCGAGCAACGTTCGCCTCGAACTTTGCCTGCCAGAAGTTCGCGCGAGTCGACGGTGTAGAGGCGTAGCGGCATCCATGATGCCGATGCCAGAAGCAGCCGTGAACGAAGATGACGGCGCGGTGCATGGGAAGGGTCAAGTCGGGCCTTCCATAGACCTTTTTCGAGTGAAGACTGTAGCGGAAGCCCTTCTTGTGAAGCGCACTGCGAATGGCGATCTCGGGAGCGGTGTCCTTTTGCTTAACGCTCGCCATGATCCTTGACCGCGTCTGCGGATCGAACACGTCGGTCATTGCTTAGAGTTCCGCGCGGTCTTACCTTGTGTTGCGAACCTAGAGCAAACCTGACCGAAGAACAACGCGATGTGTAGCCGTGTTTTCGGCAGACGCGGTGCTCCAGACGGACATAGATAAGGGGAATCAAGACTAATGGAACTCAAACCCGCTTTAAACTCCGGCATCCCCAATGGAGAACCTCATATTTCCGAAGCATGCTTGTTTATCTCGCGGCTGGCGCAAGAGGTTACGCAGAGATGAGCTGGCCGATTTCAAACCACGAGAGCCCAGACGTTGACCTTTCAATACCCGGCGTGACCGCACCTCACTATCTGTGGGCAATACTATCCGCAGATGGAACCAATTTTCGGGAGCGCAACTATGAGAGTACCCGTGCTGCGCTTAAGGCGGCAATAGATCGTTTTTCCACGAGGACTACTGGGGGGCAAACTCCAAACGCTGAGATCTCAGAGCAAAGGCTCCGGACATGGAAGACGGCGTTCGAAGAAATGGGGCTGTTGACGGTTGACGAAGATGGCACTGTCCAAGCCACCCGCTTTGGTCGCGCAGTTGTCGACGGCCTCGACGATGTAGCCGCGTCCTTAGAGGGAGCAAATCATAAGATTGCTCGACTGGGTGCGATGGTTGCAAACCGCGTCCTCCTAGCGAAGCCCGACCGAAGTGGAAATCCGGCTTCCGGCGTTCCGGCTGGATCGAACCTGCGTCCACTCCGGGCCATTTGGAAGGCCTTTCGGCAACTCGACAATAGGCTTCACTGGCAGGACATTAACCGGGTTCTCGGTCATATCCATGACGAACACGAGCTCGAGAGCGCCATCTCGCGAATTTCAGAATTTCGAAAGCGATTTCCGACGGGCTACTCTAGCGAGGTGGAGCTCAAGGAGCTTGGCCAGAACGCTCTCACCAACGATCCACGGCACATAACACCTTGGTTCAACCGAGCTGGCTTGGGCGGAGTGTTGATCCCCTCAGAAGCGGCTTCCGATGGCTTTCGTACGCTGACCAATGAGAATGCCGCAATCTTTGATAGTCTACTCGATGAAGCCGTTCCTGAAGTCCCGCAGGACGCTTGGTCTAATCGATCGAGCTACATTTCCTACTTGATGTCGCCAGTTGAGGCCGCGGAACGCCCGCCGTTGGCGACAGCTGATGTTAATTTGGTGAAAGAGGTGTTGACGGCGGTTAGGGTGCACGGTGCTCGGAAAATCATAGCGCTCTCAGGTATACCAGGGACGGGGAAAACTCGTCTGGCGAGAATTGTGGCCGATCAAATCACTGATGGAGATCCGTCGAGAGGTATGGAGATCCAATTCCACGATAGTACTTCATACGAGGATTTCGTTGAAGGGTTTGTTCCGAGAGCTGATGGACAGGGCTTTCAGCTTCGTCCAAAGACCCTTCGGAAAATTAATGAAAAGGCGTTGGAGGACCCCGGAAGAGAGTATGTCTTGGTGATCGAGGAGTTTACCAGGGCGAACGCTCACTCCGTACTTGGAGAGTTGCTTACGTACATTGAACATCGGGGCCGGAAATTTACGCTTTCCATTTCTCAGTCCGAAACGCAGATCGCGCCAAATCTGATTGTTCTCACCACAATGAACCCGCGAGATCGCTCAGCGCTTTCACTGGACGACGCAGTAAACAGACGAGTTCACAGAATTCCAGTGCCCTCGTCCGTTGCTTCTTTAAAGGAGATGCTTTTCAGCAATTTACCACCCGAGGTCTTGGATCGGCTAATTGAGTGGTTTGATCGGCACCTTGAGGACTTGCCGTTTGGGCACGGTGTTTTTGCGCACGCGAAGGATGCCGGCGCTCTAGCTGACATCTTCAACGGTACAGTACGGCCTTTATTGTCAGATCCACTGGGAAGAATTCACGAAGCATACGAGGCCGCTTACAACTCATTTCCATATCGAGATACCCAGCCTTCAGAAGAAGCTGTTAGTGGAGATCAAGGATCGAAATTGTCTGACGCTGAGGGCATTCCAAGCATTGACCAATCGGCTTGAGTCAAGAAATGAGATTGATTCTACAGGAGCGTGGATCGTCTGTCGTAGTCACCCTTGACGAGTGGCGTTTGCATTCTCTTGACCAGCCTATGAAGGCTTTGGCTTCGAAGAACGTTCTCCGGATTGCACGGAGCAATGCCGGTTTCGTTGTTACGCCAGGAAACTACGTCGGTGAACTTGTACTTCCGTCGGCTAGCGTCAGCATCGAGCCAAAATCTCCAAGCGTTCTAGCAGCAATGGATCGCTTGGCATTGTTGTCAAAAGAAAAGCACTTGGACAATCTTAAGTCAGATGGTGTTCCGGATGGTTCGACAGAGGGCGATCCCGCTGGTGAGTTCCGTGACGCGCTTCTTAATTGCGTCTACGAGGGTATTCCTTGGCAGTATGCTCGAGAAACTCACGCCACGTCATTCCCGAGAGGCAGAATTGAATTTGGCAAGACCGTACGCCAAATTGCAGCTCGAGGTATCCGTCATCGCGTAATCGCGACGCGCTCAGTCCATCGCCAAGACCAACAGTTCAATCGTGTTGTTCAATCTGTCATCCCGATCCTTCCAACCCTAGTCGGCGTGACGTCGAGGACACTCAGGGAAGTACACTCACTCTCCCAAGCGCTCGATGTTGCGGAGCCATTCGGCACGAGCGAAGAGGCTATCGTTGCCGCTCACGGCGCGATCCAGAATCTTGCTATAGGGCCCAACACAGCTGCTATCAGGCTTCTTAAGTGCTGCATCCAAATCCTGACTACGGGACACCTCTTCGGTGGATGGGTGGCGCACTTACCAAATGGAATAGCCAGGTTCCGCAACATCGAGGCGCTTTGGGAGTGCTGTGTGCAAGTGCTCGTCGATGTGTGGCTCCAGGACTCAGCCGTCCAAGCCGATGCTCGTTTGCATGGACTGCGGGGAAGTGAAACTCGCCTCTTCCCTGACGGGGGCCCGCTATTGGACCCCGATGTGATTATTGAGGCCGAGGGCAGGACCATTGGCGCTGTAGATGCAAAATATAAGTTGTTGGATCCGATGAGTTCCGGCGCAGCCACAGACCTCTATCAGTTGACGTGCTACGTGAGAAGTCTGAATGCGGGTTTAGGAATTCTAGTCTATCTCACGGAAAGAAATGAATACGCCAAAGTCGTCGGCACGACGTTAGAGGGCGCGCCGATCGTCATAGTCACAATTTCCGACAAACTTCTCTTGCAAGAGAGAGCTGGTGCACTGAGCAGTCTCCTTGCTCGTTGGCCTCTCGTCCGAAAGTGCTTGGACGAGGGCTTCGCCCACCGCTTGCCCGAGACGAGGGGGAACCGCGTTGCCGATTTGTTTGGCAACGTCCTTCTTCGGACCTAGAAACCTGAAGCTGTCCGGAAACGACTGCAGGCGCGCACCCTCTCGGCTCGTGATATTGCGGTTGTCTTCAGGATGAGCGAAACGGCCGCGCGTGAAGTTGTCAAACATAGCAGTGAGTGTGCCCGATGGACGGTTCCACCAGAGCCGACCAAAGACATCGAGATGGCGGTGACCATTTGAGGCTTTATGGCAGGGCAACTGTAAGTGCGAAGGCACGTCCAACCGTCCACCACCTTCGGGAACGTAGCTTATTCTTTCAAGGTTTCGGTCCGAGATAGCCACACGGCGATGATTGTGGTGGTCGGGGTGTTCATTGAAGTCTTCTGGTGGAGACGGGAGATCGGCAATAGCCTCCCTTACAGTGGCATATTCCTCTGGCAACCTCGTGGGCTCGGGAAAGGAGAACTGTGCATTCAAGTCCTTCCGAATGGCGACGATGAAGGCCCGCCGACGGAACTGGGGGACACCGTAAGAAACCGCGTCTAGAACGGCCTTGTGCAGAACGTATTCTTGCTCCCAGGCCTCGGTGATAAATTCGATAAAGGCACGCCCCCGTGCGCCGAGAATAGTCGGAACGTTCTCCATCAAGATCGCTTTAGGCGATAGGGCTAAGGCATACTCCCCAAACCTTTTCACAAGCTCGTTCCTGGCGTCGAGAGGTTGTCCGCGACGTTGGACAGAAAAGCCCTGACATGGCGGCCCCCCAGCTACTATGTCAACGCGTTCCGTCGTATCTCGAACCATCGAAATGAACTCCCGAACGGAGGTCTTTGACAGGTCGAGTTGGCGGACGTGATCGCCAAGGTTTGCTCGGTATGTCGCGCACGAATGCGCGTCAAAATCGGCCGCGAAAACCGGCCTTATGCCTGCTTCCCGCAGCCCCAGTGAGAGGCCGCCAGCTCCACAGAAGAGGTCAACCGCATGGAGCGCCATCAAGCCACCTCTGCCTCTTGTTCGGCTAGCCTGAGGCGCCTTTTCATTCCTGCCAGAGCTGAAGAAATGGATTTCTCGATGGGTGCGCGCACGTCTTCTTCAAGTGAAGTGCTTACGGCTTCGCCGACCCAAGCTTGATCGATATGTTCAGCCAACGCGCGAGCGAAGGTTGGTGCGACAGCATTGCCAATCTGCTTGAACTTGTCGTCAAATGGTCCCTCGAAATGATAGTTGGCTGGGAAGCCTTGCAACAGGCCCGCTTCTCGAACGGATAGGCCCCTGTCTTGCGTAGGGTGTACAAACCGGCCGCAAGACGGCGTTCGACAGCGAGCGGTAATTGCTACAGCTGGACGATCCCACCACAACCTACCATAAACATCTCGGAAGCCATCAACCTTCGTGTGACATTGGGGACCAACGCCATCAGGAAGCGACTTCCTGCTGCCTCCGTCGTGCGGAATGAGCTTGAGAAGCTCAATTGTTTCACGGCGGTGCTTTGACGTCTTGTGCATCGGATCATGTTTGCACTCTTCGCCCGCAGAAAGAGGTGGTAACTCGCCAATAGCGTCTCGAACCGAAACAAACTTGCTTGGAGCATGTGTGGGTCGCGGCATTTCAGTGCGATGAGAGAGCCGTGAAGATAACACCAAGGCCCTATACCGCTCTTGCGGAACACCAAAGCTGGCGAGGTTGTGTAATCGTGCGCGTGTAATATATCCATGTTCCTCCAATTGTGACGAGAACGCTTCATAATGCTTCCAATATTTTTTTTGAAGCATTTCGGGTACATTTTCCATTACAACCAATGCCGGCTCCAGCGCCAGAACGATGGCGCCAAAGGCGGCAAGAAGCTCATTTCTCTCGTCTTCGCGGGGATCTTTCTTTCTGTGAGAGCTGAATCCTTGGCAGGGCGCACATCCAATTAGGATCAGCGGCTTACTTGAGTCATAGCCCCATTGAGAGAGGGCCTCCTCGAGCGATTCTCGATCAGTCAGTCGCCGAATGTCGTTCATTATGGCGGGCTTCTTCAGCATCCGCTCGTATGTCGCGTTGGCGTGCCGGTCGATGTCGAGGCCGCCGAGAACACGGTACTTTACATTGCGAGCGGTAGCAGTGTGGAAGCCGAAAGACATACCGCCACAACCGCTGAAGAAGTCGATCACCTGGACCTCTTCAATGCCTCGACCCACATGGGATTTCATTTTTTTATTTGGTTGCATCGATGGCCTCAATCTTTCGTTCTTGTTATTATTTTTATTCATGTCGCGATGCGCTGTGGAAAAGCTCACCTTGTGAATGGAAGCCTTCTCTATCGAGGTGCTCACGTACCAAGCGGGCGATAAGGGTTGATTTCTTGTAGCCCTTTTCTTCGCAATACGCGGAAAAGCGGCGATCCTCTTGATGCTCTAACAGAACCGTCACTTGTTTCTTGTGTTCCCGAGCCATCGCCACCTCCGTTCTCGTTTTGTGCCTGACCCCGGTGCGTTGGTCAAGAGAAGTATGGACTCTTCGACAGGAGTCTGGAAGCGGTGATCGACCATCAGGTTGGGCCAGAACGTCCTTTGTTGCTCTCTAGCACGGCAGGTGCCTGTTGCTGCAGGCTCCACTCTAACGGGAAGGGCTCCAGCACCTGCGCCAACGTCACCTCCCGGCCCAGCTTGTCGTCCAGGATCGCCTCAACGAGGTCTGGCGCAAGCAGCGTTAGGCGCAGGATGCGCGTCATATAGGACGTTGCGATCCCCTCCTGCTCTGCCAGTTCGGCGATGGTAGCGAACTCACCCGATTTGAGCATCCGCTTCCAGCGGAAGGCTCGGGCCAGCGCCTTGACCAGTGTCTTGTCCGCTTTGCGGTCTGGCCGAACGCCATCGGGCAGGTGCATTTCCTTTCGGCCGCCGCGCTTCACGACGCGGAACGGGACGTGGAGCGTCACGGTCTCGGGTATCGGCGCGCCGTGTGTCATGCGGCTTCTCCGATGTCGCCGTCCC
>NZ_JAUYTT010000008.1 GCF_030695035.1 Frigidibacter sp. | reverse complement strand
CATCTCAGAGGCCTGACACAAGCGCGCACTCGATCACACGTTCAAGAGGTTCACGATGTCCTTGCATTCCGAGCGGCATCCACACAAGCGCGTCTCCGTGCGGCTCTCCGCTGTCGGCGGGCGCCAGGTGCGTGCCGAGCTGGAGGGCGTCGGCACGGCCGGAGCCCGGGGCTTCGGCCGGCTCTCCTCGGAGATGGAACTGGCCAATGCGCGCCTTGCCGGCTTTGCGCGCCGGGCCGGTATCGCGCTGGCGGCGCTGACGAGTGCCGCGGCGGCTGCCGGCACCGCGATGATCCGGTCGGGACTGCAGACCGTCGACGCGCAGGCCAAGCTCGCGCAATCGCTCGATACCACGGTGGCCTCAATCCAGACGCTGGAACGCGCCGGCGCGCTGGCCGGGGTCTCGATGTCGGGCATCGAGCAGGCCACGAAGGACCTGACCCGCCGTCTGAGCCAGGCCGCGTCTGGCACCGGACCCGCGGCCGATGCGCTGGACCGGCTGGGTCTCACGGCCAGCGAGCTGATTGCCCTGCCGCTTGACCAGCGGGTCGGCGCCATCAATGCGGCGATCGAGAAGTTCGTACCAGCGGCCGAGCGCGCGGCGGTGGCGGGCCAGCTCTTCGGCGAGGAAGGCTCGATCGCCATGTCGCGCATCGACACCGCCACGCTGCGCCAGGCGACCGAGGACGTGCTGGCGTTTGGCGTCGTCGTGTCCGAGCAGGATGCCGACCAGATCGAGCGCACCAATGACGCGATCTCGCGGCTCGGGCTGATCTGGCAGGGCGTGTCGAACCAGCTGGCGGTTGCCGCTGCCCCGGCGCTGGAGGCGGTGGCCAATGCCATGGCGGCGGTCGCCAGCCGGTCTGGCCCGCTCGGCATCGCCATTCGCGGCCTCTTCGATAACCTCGGCCGACTGACCTCCTATGCCGCCACCTTCGCCGCCTTCCTTGCCGGGCGCTGGGTCGCCGGGCTGGCCGTGGCCGCGCTGTCGGTGCGCGGGCTGGCCACGGCGCTGGTGCTGTTGCGGGGTGCGCTGATCCGCACTGGCATTGGGGCTCTCGTCGTCGGCGCCGGCGAGCTGGTCTATCAGTTTGCCGAGCTGGCCCGGCGTGTGGGCGGGGTTGGCGAAGCCTTCCGGCTGCTGGCGCATCTTGCTTCCGAGGTCTGGTCCCGGATCGGGCTCGCGCTCGATGCGACACTGGCCCGGATGGCGGCGGGATGGGAGGGGCTGACGGCTGCGGCCCTCTCGGCGCTGGAGGGCGCCATCGCCGGCGTGGTGCAGTTCGGGGACCGGACGGTGGCGATCTTCCAGGGCGCCTATGACGGGGCGGTCGCGATCTGGGGCAAGCTGCCCGGCGCCATCGGCGAGTTCGCCTATGCCGCTGCCAATGGTTTGATCGGCGGCGTCGAGGCAATGCTGAACGGGGTCGTCACCCGCATCAACGGCTTCATCACCGGGCTCAACGGGGCTCTCGATCTGCTGCCGGATTGGGCGGTGGGGGAAGGCGGCGTCCGGATCGGCATCCTTGATCCGGTGCAGCTCGGCCGGATCGACAACCCCTTCGCGGGATCCGCCGCGGCAGCAGGCACGGCGGCGGCCGATGCCTTCTCGGCGGCACTGTCCCGCAGCTATCTCGACGCCCCAGATCTCGGGCTGGGTGCCATGGCCGAGGCGGCGAGCGCGCGCGCCGAGGGCTATCGCGAGGCGGCAGGCAAGCTCACCGAAGCCGCAGACCGGCCGCTGGCAGCCTGGGAGGCACTGAAGGCTGCGGTCGCCGGCAGCGGGGCGGAAGCAGAGGCCGCGCTGGGCGAGGCTGGCGAGGCCGCGGAGGATCTGGCCACCTCGCTGGACGAGGCCGGGCGCGCGGCCGGCGGCGCAGGCGCAGCTTCCGGCGCGGCCGCCGCCGCGGCCAAACCGGCAACCGAGGCCGCAGCCACCGGCTGGCGGGCGGTGACCGCGGCGCTGTCGGAATACGCGGCCCGCGCCCGGGAGATCGGCAGCGATATCGGCCAGGTGCTGACCGGGGCGTTCCAGTCCGCCGAGGAGGCGATCGCCACGTTCGTCAAGACCGGCAAACTGGACTTCAACGATCTCGTCACCTCGCTGCTCGCCGATCTGGCGCGGCTGGCGGTGCGGCAATCGCTGCTCGCGCCGCTGGCCGGGCTCTTGTCGCAAGCGCTGGGCGGACTCTCCGGCGGCATCTTCGGCGATCTATCCGCGGGGGTGTTCCATGCCGGCGGCACCGTGGGCGGCCCTGCCCCGATGCGGCGCATGCCGGCGCTGGCCTTTGCCGGCGCGCCGCGGCTGCATGGCGGCGGCTGGGCGGGGCTGCGACCCGACGAGGTTCCGGCAATCTTGCAGCGCGGCGAGCGGGTGCTGTCTCGGCGGCAGGCGCAGGGCATGGGCGGGGATGGCATGACCATCATCTTCAACGACCAGTCCCGCGGCGTCGATGTCGAGATGGAGGAGACCGTGGCCCCGGGCGGCGGCCGCGCTCTGTCCTTCACTCTCGCCGACAAGGTCGGCGAAGCGCTGACCAAGCGCGGCGGCGGCGCGAACCGGGCGCTGAGCGCCATGGGCGTGCGGCCGCCAAGGGCGCGGCGATGACAGTTGCTACCTGGCCCTCGGACCTGCCGCGGCCGAACCGGGCCGGCTATCAGCGGCAGACCGACGATCCGCGGCTGGCGCGCCGCGCCGAGGCCGGACCGCCCGCCTATCGTCGGCGCTGGTCGAGCGCCACCCGTTCCGTGGCGCTGGTGATCGATGTCAGCCGTGCGCAGAAGGCGGTGTTCGACAGCTTTCATGACGAAGTCACCGTGGTGGGCAGTCTGCCGTTCTGGATGCCCGATCCCACCACAGATGGCTGGCCGATGCTGGACGCGGTCGGCGCACCGGTGCTGGCGGGGGATGGCGCACCGCTGCTGCTGGCGGCGCAATGGCTCTGCCTCTTCGGCCCGACGACCCCGGTGGAGACGCTGCGCGGGCTGCGGTTCCAGATCTCCTTCGGCGTGACGGTGTTGCCATGACCAGACGGGTTTCCCTCAACGCAAGACTTGCCCAGGACGCCGCCCACTCGGCCGAGATCGAGGTGGTGCTGATCTTGGTCGAGCACCCGGACCTCACGGCACCGATCCGGCTCTCGACCGACAATGGCGAGCGGATCTCTGTCGAGCCACTGATCTACGGCACACGCTCGACCTGGCGCGGCAGCAACCCGGTGACCGAGCCGTTCCTCTTCATCCTCGCCAGTGCCGAACTGCCAAGCGATCTGGAGGGCGCGCCGGCGGAGGCCACCATCGTGATCGAGGCGGTGACGGGGGAGGTGGCGCGGCTGCTGCGCAGCTTCACCAGCCGCGCCACGGTGCATATGGCGGTGGTGCTGGCCAGCTCTCCCGATGTGATCGAGTACGAGGCGACGGGGATGCGACTGATGCTGGCCGAGGGCAGCGCCGGCGAGGTCACCACCTCGATCGGCCGCGAGCCGGTGGAGGAGGAAAGCCTGCCGGGCCTCAGCTTCACCAAGGACCGTTTCCCGGGGCTGCATCGATGACGCATTGGAGCACGCGCTATCTTGGCCTCCCCCATCGGGATCTCGGCCGCGACCAGACCGGCGCCGATTGCTGGGGCCTCCTGCGGCTTGTCTATGCTGCCGAACTTGGCGTCGAGCTGCCCTCCTATGCAGGTGCCTATCACAGCACGGCTGAAGCCGCCGAGATCGCGGCGCTGATCGACGGCGCCGAGGACTGGTCCGACTGGCAGCCGGTCGCCGCGGAGCCTGTGTCCTTCGACGCCGCCCTGTTCCGCCGCGGTCCGCACCGATCGCATGTCGGCGTGATCGTGCGGCCGGGGCTGATGCTGCACATGGCCGAGACCGGCGCCCGCATCGAGGACTATCGCCTGCCGCGCTGGTCCGGCCGGCTCACCGGCCTTTACCGCCATGTCTCGCAGATCCGGAGCCCTGCATGACGACCTCTGCACTGTCCGCTCGCGCGCAGATTCATTCGCCGCGTCGGACATCTGGCCACGCGCCCGGTCTCGTCCCGGTCCTCGCCGCCCCGCTGATCGACCCCGGCGCCGGCCGCATCGCGCTGGACCTGCCCGAGGGGCTGACCCTCGCCGAGATCATCCACCAGGCACTGCCCGGCCTGCCGCCCGCGGATCTCGCACTGGTGCGGCTGTCGCTGGTCACTCAATCCGGCGCCGAGGCGATCGATCCGGCGCTCTGGCACCGGGTGCGGCCGCGGGCGGGCGTGCGGGTGGTGATCCGGCTGCTGCCGGGCAAGAACGCCCTGCGCTCAATCCTGATGATCGTGGTCTCGGTGGCGGCCATCGCGCTGGGCGGGATGCTGGCCCCGGCGCTGGCCGGTGCGACTGGCATGGGTCTTGGCGTTGCCAAGGGCCTCCTCACCGCCGGGCTGACCATGGTCGGGCAGATGCTGGTCAATGCCCTGGTACCACTGCCCCAGCCCCCGTCACCGCAGGAGCGCCGGAATCGCTACACCATCGGCGCGCCGCGCAACGAGAGCCGTCCCGACCGGCCGGTTCCGATGCCAATGGGCCGCCTGCGCTATGCCCCGCCCTATGCCGCCGCGAGCTATACCGAGATCGTCGGCAATGATCAGTATGTCCGCGCGCTGTTCTGCTTTGGCGACGGGCCGCTGCACCTCTCGGCCTTCCAGATCGGCGATAGCGGCCTCGAGAACTACAAGGATGTCGAGATCGAGGTGCGCGAGGGCTGGCCCGGCGATGCGCCAGTGACGCTCTACCCGCGCCAGGTGCTTGAGGAGGCGGCCAATGCCGAGCTGACCCGGCCGCTGCCGCGCGATGCTTACGGCGAGGTGATCAAGAACCAGCCGGCCGAAGAGACGCCCGTGCGGCGCTTTACCGCCTTCGACACCTGGGCCTGCACGGTGATCATCGGCCTCCCGGCCGGGCTCTTCAAACTGAACGACGAGGGCGATCTCAAGTCGCGCAGCGTCGCGGTGCGCATCCGCCAGCGCCAGCCAGGCGATGCGACCTGGCAGGAGGTGGTGACGCTGACCATCAGCGCGAAGGAGCGCGAGCCGTTTTTCCGCAGCCATACCTGGGTGTTCCCAAGCCGTGGCCGCTGGGAGCTGGAGATCACCCGGATGACGGATGAGAGCACCTCGACCCAGGTCTCCGACCGCACGCTGCTTGCGGCGATCCAGTCGGTGCGCCCGGAATACCCGATCAGCAGCGACCGCCCGCTGGCGCTGGTGGCGCTCAGGATGCGGGCGACGCATCAACTCTCCGGCGCGCTCGACACCTTCTCGGCGTTGGTGCAGCGCTACGGCCGGCATTGGGATGGGGCCGCATGGCGGCCGAATGTGCTGACCCGCAATCCGGCAGCGGCCTATCTGCATGCGTTGCAGGGCGGGCAGAACCACTTCCCGGTCGCGGATGCCGGCATCGACATGGCGCTGATCGCCGATTGGTACGCCTGGTGCGCGAACCGCGGCCTCGAGTACAACGCCGTGCATGAGGATGACACGTCGCTCCTCGAGGCGCTGATCGCCATCTGCTCGGCCGGCCGCGCCAGCCCGCGACACGACATGCTGCGCTGGGGCGTGGTCATCGACCGGCCCGGCGATCTGGCGGTCGATCACATCAACCCGCGCAACTCGGATGCCTTCAGCTGGAGCCGGACCTACTTCGATCCGCCCCATGCCTTCCGGGTGCGGTTCCTCGACGAGACCGCGGAATACGAGCCCGCCGAGCGGATCGTGCCCTGGCCGGGACATCAGGGCGAGATCCGGCTCATCGAGGCGATCGAGCTGCCGGGCAAGACCCATCCGGACGAGATCTGGCGGGAATGTCGGCGGCGGATGTACGAGCTGATCCACCGTCCCGACACCTTCTCGGCGCTGCAGAGCGGCCGCGCCGGCATCGCCACCCGCGGCGATCTGGTGATGGGCTCCTGGGACGTGCTCGAGCGCAGCATGCTTGCGGCCCGGGTGCGCGGGATGGTGGGCAGCCTCATCGAGCTCGACGAGGAGGTCGAGATGGAGGCGGGCAGCGAGTACGGCATCCGCTTTGCGGTCATCACGCCCGATCCCATGGATGCCACGCGCGCGCTGACCACCTCGGTGCTGCGGCCAGTTGCCTGGCGCGAGGGCCGCTCGCGGGCACTGCAGCTGGTGGATGCGGACCTGATGCCGGAGCTGGGCCAACTGGTGCATGTCGGGGTTCTGGGCCAGGAGAGCCTGGCGCTGCGGGTCAAGGGCGTCGAGGCCGGCGAGGGCGGTGCTGCCGTGCTGCGCATGGTGGCGGCGGCGGAGATCATCGACACGTTGACCGATGCCGAGGCGCCGCCCGACTGGACCGGCCGCATCGGCACGGTGCTGGACGGAACCCGGGTGCCTCTGCCGCCGAAGCTGGGACCGGTGGTCTATGACGGCTTCCTCTATGTCACGGTCTTCCTCTCGCCCGGGCAAGGCGAGACGGCGCTGCTGGCCTCCTATGAGCTTGAGCACCGCGCTGTCGGCACGCCCTCCTGGAGCTTGATCACCGTCCCGGCCGGGGATGGCGCGGCGAGGATCGAGGCTCTGCTGCTGACCGGGACTGAACTGGAACTGCGTGCCCGCGCCATCGGCATCGACGGCACCCGAGGGCCGCTGACCCTGGTGCTGAAGGTCGACAGCGACGGTCGGCTGATCGACCCGCCGGCGGCGCTCGATCCTGCAGCCATCACCGTGACCGGCGGCCTCGGCCATGCCCGGATCGAGGCCGCGGTCGCGGCGGATCCCGGCCGGACAAGGGTGCAGATCTACCGCGCGCCCGCCGGAGCGCCGCTGGACCCGGAGATTAATGCCTTGGGTGCGCCGATCACAGCCGCTTCGGCCACCACCATCAGCCACATCGATGGCGACGCGACGCGCAGCAGCCTGCTGGTGGATGCCGGCTTTGCCACCGGCACCGGCTGGAGCCTCGGCCCCGGCTGGGCGATTGCCGGCGGCGCCGCCAACCATGCGCCGGGGGAGCCCGGTGCGCTGGAACAGGCGCAGGCGCTGACGGCCGGAACCTATCGCATCGCATTCAGCGTCGCTGGCCGCACCGCAGGATCGGTCACCGCCCAGCTGACCGGCGGCAGCACGGCTTCCGGCAGCCAGGTCACCGCAAGCGGCCTCGCGTTGGACCGGATCGTCAGCGGCGCCAATGACAGCTTCGCGCTGCTGGCGGATGCGGCCTTCGACGGCAGCATCGACGATCTGCGGCTCTACCGCGAGACCGCAGCCTGCGCCCCGGCCGGGGCCTTCGACTACTACCTCGAGCCGCAGGACGCGGAGGGCCGCGCCGGCCCGGTCTCGGGGCCCTATCCCGTCACCATTCTCTGAACCCTCAGCATCGTTTGGGAGGCTGTACCTTGGACAGCGGCGTCAAAACCACCAGCGTCTCGGCCTCGGATCTCGCCGACGAGGTGCTTGGCAATTACCAGGGCAGCACTGTCCGAATCGCGGTAGCCCGGCTGGCGGCGCTGCTCTCGGCAATGACCGGCCCCGCTTATGCCACCCGGGCTCAGCTCTATGCCGATCTCTCCTGGCCAGCCGGAGCCACCGGCCATGTCCATGGCGATCCCGACCCGGCGCTGACTGGCACCTACAAGAAGAGCGGCAATCCCGGCGCGGGAAGCTGGACCCGGATCGGCGAGCTGCCGACCGGCACTGTCGGCCAAGCCCTGCTCGCGGCCGAGACCGAGGCGCGGCGCGTGGCCACCGCCGATGGCGGGGTGCTGCGCCTGACCAATGTCGGGGGCACCGCCGATGCCGCCACCGCGGAGCTTGCGCCGGGGGTGGCCGATATCGGCATTCGCTCCAGCCTCTTGCTGTTCTACGTGCCCATCGCCACCAACACGGTGTCCGGACCAACGCTGACCATCGCCGGCGTCACCCGCGAGCTGCGCATCCCCGGCAGCGGGCCGGTCGGCGCCGGCGAGATGGTGGCGGGCAGCGGCTATCTCCTCAAGGTGCAGAGCACCACGGTGCTGCACCTTCTCGGCGGCGGCGCCTCGGCGGCCGCGATCGCCGAGGCCGTGGCCGGGGAGGCAGCAGCCCGAGGAACCGCGATCGCCGCCGCCATCGAAGGTGAGTCCGCGGCCCGGGTGGCGGCGCTCGGCGAGATAAACCTGCGCATGGGCGGGGTGGAGGCCACGGCTTGGTACCCGGTGTTCAACGCGACCTATGTCGCGGGGCAGATCCTCGAAAGCGGATCGCTGCTCTGGGGCATCACGTCTGGGGATTATCGGCTCGAGGTGGCGGGCAAGCCCATCGCCCGGCTCGACGAGGTCGATGCGCTATCGGCGGATGTCGATACCCGCCTCGCGGCCCTGCCGCTGCCGGCAAGCCTCTTGGGCGATGCCCGCAAGATCGCCATCGCCTGGCGGGCGGAAAGCGGCGCGGTGTTCGGCGGCTTCCGCGAGGATGGCGCCTTCTTCTCGGGCGGCGCGCCCCTTGGCGCCGAGGCGGTGACGCTGCCCTCGGGCGCGGCCGCCCTGGCGCTGGACAACGGCCGCGTGATCCGGATCGGCTGGGGCGACGTGCTGACCGGCCCGATGCAGTACAAGACGGCCGCCATGGGCTTTCGCGCCGGCACGCTGCGCTTCGTCCATGATCTCGGGGCAGCCGGCCACAAGGTCGATGCGATGGATGTCAGCTTCTCCTGGCCGCTGGCACCGGCCTTTACCCAGATCCAGCCCTACCTCTTCTATGGCCAGAGCCTGGCGCTGGAGCAAAACGCCGACGCGGCGCTGACCGGCGAGGTCGCCCCGGGCCGCGCCCTCATGTATGACACGGCCAACAGCCCCAGCATGTCGGTGGTGGAGGCCAGCTCCGGCGACAAATCCGACTTCGGCACCTCGCATTACCCGAACACCGATCTCGCCCGCATGGTCAGCCTGCGCGAGGTGACGGGCGAGAGTCCGGCTTCAGCCGCTGCTGGCGCGCTGTTGCCCGGGCTTTCCGCCAGCACCGGCCTCGTGCTCAGCAACCACGCCCGCGCCGGCTGGGGCATGAGCGGTCTCGTTGCAAAGGACCAATCATCCGGCCACGGCATCCAGTATGCCGGGATCCTGCGTGCCGCCGCCCACACCCGCGCCTTCTGCGATGTCCATGGCCGCACCATGCTGCAGCCGGTGATGTCCTTCATCCATGGCGAAGCCGATGCCGGGATGTTCGGCTATGTTTACCGCGACTATCTCGAGAAGCTGCAGGTCCGGCTGACGGCCGATCTGTCGCTGATCACCGGGCGCAGCGATCAGGTCAGCATCGCGCTGTGCCAGACTTCGAAGATCGACCATGGCGGCTCGGGGAGCCTCGGCCAGACCGTCGTCGGTGCCGCTGTGCGCTACCCTGTTGCCGCCGCGCAGCTGCAGGTCGCGCTCGATCACCCGGACCGCTTCATCTGTGTCGGCCCGAAGTATCACCTCGAGCGGCGGCTGCCGACCGACGGCACCCATCTCTCCGCTGTGTCCTCGAAGCTCTGGGGCGAGTATCACGGCCGGGCGCTGCGCAGCGGCCAGCTGCCGCTGCATGTCTCGAGCTACAGCCGCAGCGGCGCGGTGATCACCCTTGGCGTCAGCGGCGGCGATGGGTCGGGCCTGGTCGTCGACACGGTGCAGGTCAGCGATCCCGGCAATCTCGGCATCCAGTGGTGGGACAATACCGCGAGCCCGCGCAACGTCTTGTCGGTGAATGTCTCGGGCCGGACGATCATCGTCACCCTGACAGGCGACCCCGGGGTTCTGGGCGGCGCGGTGCGCGGTGTGCTTGGCATCGGGCTGAAGCAGACCGTGGAGGGCGACTATGGCCCCAGCGGCGGCAACCGCACCTCGATCCGCGACAGCTGCCCGGATCTCAGCACCCAAGGGCTGCCGATGCAGAACTGGCTCTGCCACGACCGCTTCATCGAAGGCGATGACACCTTCACGCCCCGTCCGTAAACAGGAGACCAGACCTTGCTCGTCCAGACCGTTCCCGGCACGGCCGGTATCAGCATCCCCGGCGCGCCGGTGATCACCTTCACTGACTATGACCGCGCCATCGCCGCGCTGCCGGGCCTGACCTACTACATCGATCCTGCCAATCCGGGAGCTGATCGGAAGTCCGGGGCCCTCTACATCAACCGGAACAATGATCCCCTCGCCAGCGTCACGGTCTCGGCCGAGATGAACGGCCTGCCGGCCTGGAACATGGTTTCGAACCTGCTGCAGTTCCGGCTGCCGAAGAACTCGGCCAGGAACAGCTTCACCTGGCTCCTTGCGGTCTATGCAACGACGATCGGCAACCTCGCTTTGGTCGAGGAAGGTGCCAACGAGAATCTCAACAAGTTCTGGATCTCCAGTGCCACCGCCATGCGCTTCCACACCTCCAATACCGGCGGCATTTTCGAGCAGAAGGCGGCGGGAACCGTGCTGCCGCTGAACACCCGCGGGATCCAGGGCGTCTCCTTCGACTATGCGACGAAGAGGTCCTCGATCCTGTTCGCCAATCGCAGCTGGTCCCCGGAATACACCCACAGCCTCGCCTTCGACGTCGAGGCCGACCCGAACGCAAGGCTGGTCATGGGCTGGGGCGGCGGCACCAACGTGATGCAGGGCCTGATCGGCGATGCACTCTACTTCGACCGGGCGCTGCACCTCGCGCCGAACGCCGCAGTGTTCGCCGCGGCACGGGATGCGCTGGTGGCCAAGTATGCGGTCGCGTGAGCCGGCGCGGCCTCGGTCATCCGCGGTGCAAGCTGGAGAGTTACCGATGACACCCCCGCACTCCGACCAGGGCTTCGTGCGCATGCCCGATGCCGAGTTCGAGGCAATCCTGACCCGCGCGGCCGAGGAAGGCGCGAAACGCGCCCTTGCCGATGTCGGCCTCGATGGCGACGAGGCCGCGCTCGACATCCGCGATCTGCGCTCCCTGGTGGACTGCATCCGGCTCGTGCGGCGCACCGCCATGCAGACAGCCGTCCGCATGATCACCACCGGCGTCATGCTGGCGCTGCTCGCCGGCATCGCCATCAAGCTCAAGATCTTCGGCGGCAGCCCGTAGCCGCGCCCCATCCCCATTCATCAGCCCGCAATGACCCGCCCTCGAGGCGGGTTTTTTTGTTTCTGGAGGATAACATGACCCCGACCTTTTACGACCATTGGCGCGACGTGCCGGAAAGCGCCTGGCGCTGGCCGAATTTTAGCCCGGCCGAGATTGCCTGCCGCGGAACTGGAAAGTTGCTGATCAATGAACCTGCGCTCGACAAGCTGCAAGCGTTGCGGAATCGGCTAGGCAAGCCGCTCATCGTCCGCTCCGCTTATCGCAGCCCGGAGCACAACCGTGCCGTTGGCGGCGCGACCCGGTCGAAGCACATGGACGGCGCGGCCTTCGACATCGCCATGACGAACCACGACCCGGTCGCGTTCGAGGCGGCGGCGCGGGAGGTCGGTTTCCTCGGGTTCGGCTTCTATCCGCGCTCAGGGTTCATGCACATCGACCTCGGGCCCGCGCGTCAGTGGGGCGAACGGTTCCCGGTCCGGGCGACGGCATTTGCAGCCGAGACGCCGCCTGCGCGCGAGGTTCTGGCCGACAGCCGCACCATGAAAGGTGGCGGAGCGGCCGGAGTGGCGACGCTGGGCGCCGCGGGGGTTGAGGTGGCGCAGAACGTCCTCTCTGAGACCCAGTCCGCCGTCCTGCCGCTGGTGCCATACCTCGACACGCTCCGCTGGGTTTTCGTCGCCGTGGCGCTTGGGGGCATCGCCGTTACGATCTATGCGCGCCTTGATGACTGGCGCAGGGGCCAGAGATGATCGTCAGCATTCTTGGCGGGATCGCTGCCAAACCGTGGGCAAGGGCCGCGCTGCGCTACGGTGCGACCGCCCTCACCATCGTCTTGTTCCTGCTGTCGATCCGCCGCGCAGGTGAGCGCACGGGGCGGCTTGCCGAACGCCTTGAAGCCACGGAGAAGGCCAATGATATTCAACGCCGGATGCTGGAAGCGGCGGCTCGTCGTCCTCGCAATCGCGACGAACTGGTTGACCGGCTGCGCGACGGCGGGTTTTAAAGCGAACGGCTTGGCGGCATGTCCGCCGGTCGTGGAATACAGCCGAGTGTTTCAGACGCAGGCGGCCGAGGAATTGGCGAGACTGCCGGATGGATCGGCGATCGTTGAGATGATGGGGGACTATGCGGTGATGCGGGATCAGGCAGGGGCATGTTCAGCCCGGTGAGTGGTCGCCACTTGTCTTCTGGTGTGACTGCCGGATTACCGCTATCTTTGGGCGATGAACAGAAATAACGAAATGCGCATCGCAGCAAAGCTTGCCAAGTCCAAACATCGCCGTCGCCAGCGGTGCCAGCCACTCATGCAGCGCCAGCGCCAGTGCCGTATCGCCCGAGGCCCAGGCGCGATACAGCGCTACCATCTCGGCCGGGGCATAGTTCGACAAAACCGAGGTAAGGCCGCGCGCGCCTGGCTCGGCACCCCCTACCACGATCAGGCCAGCCTGCGCGGGGCGAGCTGCGATTGCCTCGGCCTCGCGCGGAGCGTCTGGCGCGAGGTGGTCGGGCCAGAGCTGTTCCCGATCCCGCCCTACAGCCGGGATTGGGGCGAAACCGGTGCGCACGAAGTTTTGGCGGCGGGTGCGCGGGCCATCATGCTCGAAATCCCCCTAGGGAAACTGACCCACTTTGATATCAACAAGCCGGGCCGGTTCGACCAGCCCGGCCACCGCGTCACTGGCACCTGTATCGACTGCCGCAACCGGGGGCGGGCTGGGACTGCGTCAATGTGGCCGTCGATGATGCGACCCGGCTGGCCTATGTCGTTGTTCTCGCCGACGAGCGCAAGCACACCACCACCTGCTTCCTGCTGCGCGCCCGGCGCTGGTTCAGGGGCCAGAGCATCCGGGCGGAACGGATGATGACCGACAATGGGCGGCCTGCGCTTCGATCCGCGCCGATCGCCGGTCGCCGCCGCGCGGCTTCGGCACCGTCCGGCCGTATCCGGGCATCCCCGCCCGCGCCTCAGTCGGCAAGAGGCGCAAAATGCTTTGTCAAAAGGAAATGTTACGCGATCTTGTCTTCATTCGGCACGCGACCTGGGGAATGTCGGACAATACCAGACAATCGGGCGAGATGCCGATAAAAGCCTTCCACCAGCGAAAATTGCTTTGCCGGGCCTTGCCAGCGCTGGACATTGATCTGTGTCACGGCACCTTGGTGCCTTTTCCGTAATCTGAATCTGATTGAGGTTCGGAGTTCCTGATCGCTGTTGGCGGTTGTCGCGGCGACTGCGATCATTACCCAGGCAGGAGGTTGCCATGACGAACGGCGAGCAGGCCATGTCGCAAACTGGTGGCACCGATATTCGCGAGACGGCGCGCCGGGCCGTGGCGGAGAGCGAGAACATCCACGACGCGGTGCGCGATCTCGTGATCCGCGCGCTCAGCCGCGAGCCGTTGACGCAGGACCATATCCGCGCTGTTGCTGCCGCCGTGCTGGAAGGAGCCGCCGCGGGCGCACCGGAGGGCAGCGCCGAGACGGCCCAAGGCCTGCGCGAGGCCGCCGAAGGGCTCGACGAAGCGCTCGCGAGCGCCGCGCAGGCCTCGCACCTTGCAATCGAAGAGGCGGCCGGTCGAGCGGATGCCTTCACCGAGAATGATCTTCGCCAGGCGCTTGACGACCTGCACGCGCTGGAGACCCTGTTCCAGGACCTCGTGGTCTCGTTTGCCAAGACAAGCACCAGCGCGACGCGCGGGATCGTCGAAGACCTTGCGCGCCACTTCGAGCACGTGGGGACCGACACGGCGCGTGCCGTGCGACAGGTGACACATTCCGGCCTTGGGGCCGCGTCCAAGCCGCATCTGCCCGATCTCAAAGACGTTGGCCGGGCCACACGCGGCGGGCTTTCCACCATCGCGGCAATCGGCAGCGGTATTCTGTCGGGTCTGGCCGAGGGTCTTGCGCCGCACCAGGTCACCTCGCCGCCTGCGTCGCCAACCGACCCGAAAGACGGCTGATCTTGCGCGACCCGATTGGCATGCAGCGTGACCTGGGGCGGCTTGCGCAACTGGCCACAATCCTGATCCGGCACGGACTTGGCGACCTGATCGGGCGTCTTGGGTTGACCGGGGCTGCACGCAAGGCCGGGCGGGTCTTGAAACCCTCGGACGCCGTCGCGTCGGTCGATCTCGCGCCGCCGCAGCGCCTGCGCATGGCATTGGAGGAAATGGGGCCGACCTTCGTCAAGCTCGGGCAGATCCTGTCGACCCGGGCCGATCTGCTGCCGTCCGCCTACATCGCCGAACTGGAGAAACTGCGAGACCGCGTGCCCCCTGTGCCCTTTGCGGCGCTGCTGGAGGAAGTCGACGCCGAGCGCGGCCATCCGTTGATCGACGATTTCGTCGAGATCGATCCCATTCCCCTGGGCGCCGGGTCGATCGCGCAGGTTCACCGCGCACGGCTTGAGAACGGCGGCGAGGTGGTTCTCAAGATCCGCCGCCCTGGCATCCGCGCCAAGATCGAGGCCGATCTGCGGCTTCTGGATTGGCTGGTCGATATAGCCATGGCCGAAAGCGCCGAAATCCGGCGGTTTCGGCCAGATGACGTTGTGGCGGAGTTCGCGCGCTCGATCCGGACCGAGCTTGATCTGGCCAATGAATGCCGCAACGCCGAGCGCATCGCGGAGAATTTTCGCGATTGCGTACATATCCATGTGCCGCGCGTCCATTGGCAATGGACCAGCGAGATCATGAGTGTCCAGGATGTCGCCGCGGGCACGCCGGGCACCGATCTGGAGGCGGCGCGCCGCGCCGGGCTTGATCTGCGCCGGATTGCGGCGCGCGGCGCCGACGCGATGTTGCAGATGATGCTGAAAGACCGGTTCTTCCACGCCGACCCACACCCGGGCAACGTGTTCTACCTGCCTGGCGACGAGATCGTGTTCATCGACTTCGGCATGGTCGGGCACTTGTCGCGGCGGCGGCGCGACGAACTGGTTGACCTGTTGACCGGCATCGTCGACCGGCGCCCGGAGGCTGTGACGAGCATCCTGCTGGACTGGGCCGATGCCGGCGCGAACCCCGGCCTCGAAAACCGCATTGACGGGTTCATCGACCGGGTTCACGGGATGCCGCTCAAGTCCCTGAACCTTTCGGCGCTGGTGCTCGACCTGGTCGCGCTGGTGCGCGCGCACGATCTGGTGCTGCCGCCGGACCTGACGATGCTGCTCAAGGCGTTCACCACGCTTGACGGCATGGGACGCGAGCTTGACCCCGAGTTCGACATGGTCGCCGCCGCGCAACCCTTCCTGCGCCGCCTGATGCTCGAACGCTTTTCCCCGGCACAGCTTGCCCACTCCGCGCGCGGTCACCTGCTGGCAGGGGCCGGGCTGATGGGCCGGCTGCCCGAAGACCTGCGCCGCCTGCTGATCGACGCGCAGCAAGGCAAGCTGTCCTTCGGCATCGAGGTCCGCAAACTGGACCATCTGATGGACCGCTTCGACAGAACCATCACGCGCGTGACACTGGGTATCCTGATCGCCGCGTTGATCATGGGATCGTCGATCGTGATGACCGTAGTCGGGGGCGAATTGCCGGTCGGGCTGGGGTTCTTTGCCATGGCGGGTTTTTCTGGCGCGGTGGCGGGCGGGCTGTGGCTCGTGTGGTCGATCCTGCGCGGCCGCAAGGACTGAGCGCGCGGACCAGCGGGTCATCGCCGGGTCAAAGCATCTGTTTCAGAATGCCGGCCTTGGCCATCATCGCGTCGCGGCCATGCGTGATCGCCCTTTCCGCCTTGGTGAAGTCGAGAGCGGTCATGTCTTGCAGGTCGAGATCGACCATCACGTTCGGTGGGTCGCCGGCCAGGCGGCTGCGCAGGATCTGATCGGTCATGAGGTTAATGGAGGTCGACAACACCGACAGATAGCCCGGGGTCGGGCGGGCCGGTTTTCCGTTGCCGCCAAGGTATTTGCGCAACAGCGGCCGCAGTTGGGCCGGAGCAGTGCCCAGAACGGCCTCCATCCCGTAAAACCGCGTCGTCTCTTCAACTTCGGTGCCACGCTGCGGCAGGTAGAGACGCGAGTTCGGGTTGACCGCGATGATCACCTCCGCCCCGAGGGCGCGGCAGGCCGAGACCGGGACCGGGTTGCTCATGCCGCCGTCAAGCAGCCAGCGCCCCTCGGCCCAGACCGGCGAGAAGATACCCGGAATACCGATCGAGGCGCGGACCGCTTCCACCAGGTTGCCAGAACGCAACCAGATTTCGCGCCCTTGTGCCATGTCGGTGGCCACCGCAACAAAGGGCAGATCAACCTCGGAAAAGGTCGGCTTGAAACCCAGATCGCACAGCAGCCGGACGATGTGTTTGCCCTCGATCAGCCCGCCCGAGGCCAGGTTGACATCCAGCATCCGCCGCACCCGGATCTGGGTCAGCGCGTTTGCATAATGTTCCAGCGCGTCGAGCGCACCCGACGCATAGGCCGCCCCGACCACAGCGCCCATCGAGGTGCCGCAGACCACGTCGGGGCGGATGCCGATCTCGTCCAGGGCGCGCAGAACGCCGATATGCGCCCAGCCTCGCGCGCCGCCACTTCCCAATGCCAGACCGATTTTCGCAGGCATTTTGCCCTCCTTCGGCTCTCCGTTCGCGCCGGGTTGTGCCTTGTCTGCGCCAAGGTCTGCGCCACTGTCTGGGCCACCCGCCTTGCCTCAGGGCTCGACCCGGTCTGTGCTGCGCTTTTCCACACCGTAGTAGAGCAGAGGCACGATGATGATCGAGAGCGCCGATGAGGCAATGGTGCCAAAGATCAGGCTGATTGCCAGGCCACCGAAGGCCGGATCGGTCAGCATGATCGAAGACCCCAGCACCACGGCAAGCGTGGTCAGCAGGATCGGTCGTGCACGGATCACCCCGGCCTGATAAGCGGCCTCCTGCAGATCCATGCCCTGAGCCCGGTTCTCGCGGATGAAATCGATGATCAGCAGCGAACTGCGAATGGCGACGCCAGCCAGCGCGATGATGCCCACCATCGATGTCGCCGAGAAATCCGCCCCCATGAGCCAGTGCCCCGGGAAGACGCCGATCAGCCCGAGCGGGATCGACGCCATCGCGACCATCGGTGTCTTGAACGACTTGTAGTATCCGACCAGCAGAAAGAACACGAGCAAAAGCGCGAGCCCCAGGACCATGCTCATGTCGCGGTAGGTGTCGAGCATCAGCCGGATTTCCCCGTTCCACAGAAGCTGATATTTTCCGATCGTGTCGGGTGGCGTCGATGCCAGGGTCAGGTTACCGGTTTCCAGTGACACTCCGTTGCCGACCTCCAGACCGGAAAACCGCTGGTCGAGGGCGGCGATGGCATAGAGTTGCGAAGTCTGCGCCAACTCGCCGCCGACGAAGGTCACACGTTCGTTGTCCTTGTGCAGGATCGGCCGGTCGCGGGTGCCTGGCACGACCTTCACAAGCTCGGACAGGGCAAGGTGTTGGCCGGCAGCGTTCTCGACGAACACCGTTTCCAGCCGTGTCGGATCGAGCTGTTGGCTGTTTGGCACGCGCACCCGGATCGGCACCACGTTCTTCTCGTCGTCGAGGTGGAGACGGTCGACGACCTCGCCCTCGAACAGAACCCGCAAGACCTGCCCGATCTGCGCTGTGCTGACGCCGGACAGCAGGGCCTTTTCCTGATCGACGATGATCCTGTACTCGTTCACATCTTCCGGCTGCGAGGTGCTGACATCGACCATGTCGTAGGTGTCGTTGAAGATGGCCTCGGCGCGGTCCGACAGGCTGCGCAAGATCGCAAGGTCATCGCCGTAGATCTCGGCCAGAACGGTGGCGCGCATCGCCGGTCCGGGCGGTACTTCAACCAGTTGCACCTTGGCGCCGGGATAGGCGGCACCGATTGCGACGAGCTGCGGGCGCAGGTCGCGCACCAGTTCGATGGAGGAGGTGGTGCGCAGATGCTTGTCGATGAGGTTGACGCGGATTTCCGCGATGTTCTGGCCGGTCAGGTCAGCCGTTCCCCGCATCAACGCCATCTGGTCCGCGACCCCGGAGCGCCCGATCCAGCTTAGCGTGTTGGTCACCAGCGGATGGTGGACCAGCACCGCATTGACCTCGCGCACCAGCCTGTCGGTGGTCTCGACCGGGGTCGATTCCGGCATCGACAACGCCACATTGAATGAATTGGCGTCGTCCTTGGGCAGGAAGGCCATGGCGACGCCAAACGACGGCTTCGGTCCGACGACGCCTTCGGGACGGATGAATTGCCATGCCGGTTGCAGAACCGTCAGTAACAGCATTGCCAACGTGACAGCGTAGAGCGCCAGCCGCGCGGAACGCCGCTGCATCGCAAGCAACAGAAGCCGGCGATAGGCGCGCGCCAGCCGGTGCGGACGTTGCTCCACCGCCCCCGCCTCCCCGTGCGCGCCCAGATCGAGCCAGCGATACGCGGCCCAGGGGGTCACCGTATAGGCAAAGAACAGCGATGCCACCATCGCGATCGGCACGTTGACCGCGACGGGAAAGAAATACTGCCCCGGCATGCCGCTGACCAGCACCAGCGAGGCAAACACCACAACGACCGTCGCTGTCGCCAGATTGGCGGGGCCGCCAACCTCGGCGCTGGCACGAATGGTGATGTCCCGCTTGCTGTCGTGGCCTTTGCGGCCATGGGCGTAGTGGCGATGGATGTTCTCGATCACGACGATGGCGTCGTCGACCAAAAGGCCAAGTGACAGGATCAGGGCAAAGAGACTGACCCGGTTGATGGTGATCCCGGCAACGAAATCGACCCCGACAGTCACCAAAAGCACCAGTGGCACCGAGATCGCAACGATCAGCGCCTCGCGCCAGCCCAGAAACAGGATCAGAATGAGCAAGACCGTGGCAATGGCGATGCCGAGATGTTCGATCAGCAGGTTCACGGCGGCATTGGCGGTCTCGCCGTCATTGCGGGTGACGACAAGCTGCACGTCGCGCGGCAGGAATTCGGCCTGCATCCGCTCGATGCGCGCGATCACATCCTCGGCCATGAACACCGAGTTTGCCCCGGCCTTCTTGGACACCGCGAGCGTGACGGCCGCCAGGTCTTGACCGCCGAGTTCCGAAAACCTCGGATCGGCAGCGCCAAAGCTGAACCGGCTCAGCTGCGCGGGCTCGATCGGTGGGCCGTCAACGACGTCGGCAACGTCGCCCAGGTAGATCGGCCGACCCTCGTTCTGGCCGACGATCAGGGTGCGCACATCGTCCGCGTCCTGGAAGAACCCTTTGACGGTGACCATGTGCACCGTGCCAGCCCGCACCGAATGTCCGACCGGGGTCCCGAAATTGTTGCCGGTCAGCGTGTCACGCACACGCGATAGCGGCACGCCATAGGCCGCCAGCCGGTCGGGGTCGAGGTCGACGCGGATTTCCCGGTCGCGCCCGCCCTCGACCGAGACCACCGACACGCTCGGCAGGCTGTGCAGCCGCTCCGCGATCCGGTCCGCCATGCGTTTCAGGGCGTAGTCGTCATAGACGGTGGAGGAGAGCGTGACCGTCACCGCCGCGATATCGTCTGCGTCAATGGCCCGGATCAGCGGCGTGCCGGCGCCAGAGGGTATCCGGTCGAGATTGCTGAAAATCCGGTCATACAATCTGATCAGGCTGGCTTCCTTGTTCTCGCCGGCCTTGAATTGCACCACCACCACGCCAACCGAGTTCATCGCCACGGCCTGGGTGTGATCGACGCCGGTGATTTCGCTGACGATCGCCTCCAACGGGGTCACGATCAGGCTTTCCACTTCCAGGCTAGACGCGCCCGGCAATTGCACCGTGATCTGTGCGGAGGGGATGTTGATCTGGGGATTTTCCTCGCGCGGGGTGAACACCACGGCGATGGCTCCGAAAACAACGACCGACATGATGGTCAGCACCGTCAGTTTCGAAGAGATGAACATCTCCGCCAGCCGCCCGGCAAGGTTTTGCGGAAGTTCGTTCATTGGCCGGAGCCCTCGACGACGACGATCAGGTCGCCGTCACGCACGCGCCCGTCATCATGCGCCAGAATGGTCTCTCCGCCCTCCAGCCCGGCCCGGACCTCAGTGGAAGGACCGAACACCCGTCCGCGGTGGACCCACCGAAACCGCGCGACGCTGTCGTCACCGGCGACAAACACGCCGGTCAGGCCACCACGGTTTGCCAGGGCCAGGTTCGGCACCTGGACAACCATGTCGGAGCCGATGACGAAATGCGCGCGCCCGAACATGCCGGGAAAGGCGTCCAGATCCGCCGGCAATGCGAGTTCGACATCATACCGGCGCGTCACCGGGTCGCCTGAAGGGATCACGCGGAGAATCTGGCCGGGAATGTCGATCCCGGCAAGCGCGTCGATCTCGATCCTTGCGGCGGCACCCACGTGCACATTCGCGACCTGACTTTCCGAAACCGAGGTTCGGAACAGCAACCGCTTTCGCGATTCAATCGTCAGGATCGGAATCCCCGGGCTGGCCAGGTCACCCACCTGCTTGCGCCGCGCGACGACAATGCCGTCGATCGGGCTGAGCAGCGTCGTATATTTTCGCCCCGCCAAAGCGGTGTCGCGCACCGCTTGCGCCTCTGCCAGTCCGGCGCGGGCCAGATCGCGCGCCACTGTCGCCTGGCGCAAGGCTTCGGTCGAGACAGCTCCGCTTTTCTGCAGGCCGGCCAGACGCGCGTGATCGGCTTCGGCGTTTTGCAGCGAGGTCTGCGCCGAACTCAGCGCCGCCTCGGCACGTCTGATCGCGCCTTCCACGTCGGTCGGATCGATCTCGACAAGGATGTCACCGGCGGAAATCACGTCGCCTTCGTTGGCGCCGATCCGCTGGATGTAGCCCGACGCGCGTGACGAGACCTCGATCCGCTCCTCGGATGTGACGCTGCCTGGGGTGCTGTAGAGCCGGTCAACCGGCCGGGCGAGCACCTGCTCCACCGACAGCTCCAGCGAGCGCGGGGCGGGGGCCGCATTCGCGGCGGGGTCTTCCTTGCAGCCGGCGAGACCCAGCAGGCAGACCCCGGCCAGAACCCATGTCACTTTGGCACTATAAATCGGGCGTGTCATCAGATGTGCACCCCGGGTTGCGGTTGCGCCAGCAGCCCGCGCAGAACCATATCTTTCGTATGCGCAGCGAAATCTCTCAGGCGTTGTTGCGTGTTGCGCTCGCCGATGAGAACCTCGAGCACCGGCGTCAACTGGACGTATCCCATCACCAGGGCAATGATCGAAGCGGCCGAAAGACTTGCGTCCCGGGTTGGCGCAAGACGATGCATCAAGCGTTCGATCTCGCGAAACGGCGCTGCCATCACGTCCTCGGTCAGAAGCCTGAGCCGGTCGCGGTCACCGGCCAGAAGTTCGCGCTGCACCAACCGTGCCACCACCGGGTTGTCCGAGAACTGCTGCGTCAGCCAGACGATCAGACGCTCCAACGTGACATCCGGCGCGTCATCCCCCTTTACGACTGTTTCCAAGGCCTTGGCACGGTCGGAAAAAACGTGGCGAAGCGCGGCGGCATAGATCGCGTCCTTGTCGGGGAAATGGTGGTAAAGCGCCGCCGGCGTCGTGTGGATCTCCCGCGCGAGATCACGGATCGAAACACCCGCGTAGCCGTGTTTGGCGAACAATGCGGCCGCTGCTTCGAGGATCGAAACCTTCCGGTCGGAAAGCCGAGGTTCGGTAAGATCGTCGCTTGACATCCGGGGGCTCCTAACTGAACGTTCGTTTGGATAGCTAGGGATGGCATGCGCCCCTGTCAAGTCAGCAAGCGGTTCGGCCCGCGAACACGAGTGGGCAAGAGAGCGGGGGGACAAAAGAAACCGCGCGATGTGTCGGCCGATTTGCGCCGCAGGGTCAAATTGCCGTTCCGCAGGATGCATGCCATGGGAAATGAGGAAGCAGTCTTCGTGAAAATCGCCATCTTCACCAATACGTTCAGCCCCCATGTCGGCGGCGTGGCGCGCAGCGTCAATAGCCTTGCGGATGGGTTGCGCGCGCGCGGGCATCAGGTCTTGGTGGTGGCGCCGAAGTTCCCGGATCATGAAGAATCGACCGACGACACCGTTCGTATTCCCGCCTATCAGCAATTTGCCGGCACCGATTTTTCGGTGCCCAGCCCCGTCAGCCTGTCACTGACGAGGCGGCTCGATGCGTTCGCGCCCGATATCGTTCATTCGCACCACCCGTTTCTTCTGGGCGGCACTGCGCTGCGCGTCGCCTCGGCACGCAATATCCCGATCGTCTACACCTATCACACGCGCTATGACCTTTATGGCCATTACGTGATCCAAGACTCAGATATCACCCGGCGCCTCGCGCTGGGTCTTTCGATCGGCTACTGCAACCTGTGCGACGCAGTGATCGCCCCGAGTAAAAGCATCGCCACCTTCGCTGCGCAGAACGGAGTGAAGACGATGACGGTGGTCATCCCCACCGGGGTGAATACCGTGCCGCTGGACGAAACCGACACCGCCGGACTGCGCGCGCGCTACGCGATCCCAGCCGATGCGTTTGTCGTTGGCCACGTCGGGCGGCTGGCGCAGGAAAAGAACCTCGGCTACCTGACAGATGCTCTGATCCGGTTTCTCCATGCCGCGCCCGACGCGCATGCGCTCATCACCGGCCATGGCGAGATGAGTGCGCCGATGGCCGCTGACTTTGCCGAGGCGGGCGTGGCGCGCCGGGTTCACATGACCGGGGTCCTCACCGGGGTCGACCTGTCCCGGGCTTACGCGAGCATGGACGTGTTCGCGTTCTCGTCGGTCTCGGAGACACAAGGGCTGGTGCTGATCGAGGCAATGGCCACCGGCGCGCCGGTGCTGGCGCTCGATGCGCCCGGCGCGCGCGACGTGGTCTTAGACCGCGAAAACGGCCGACTGCTGGCGGGCGATGCCTCGACCGAGACCTTCGCCGAAACACTGGGCTGGTTCGCCGACCGCTCGCCGGACGAGGTTGGCGACATGCGGGTCCGGGCGAAAAGGACTGCGGCTGAATTCTCGCAGGAGGCCACGATCCAGAAAACCCTCGATCTCTACGCGGCACTGATCGAACGTCAGCCGATCCGCCCGTCGATCGAAGACAGCGCCTGGAACGCCGCCAAGCGCCGGCTTGCGGAACAATGGCGCACCGTCGGGCACATGGCATATGCGCTCACCGACGCGGTTCTGATGCCGGAGCGGCCAACCGATGAATAGGTGCCCCCCCGACTGCCGAAATCCTGCCGAAATCGCCGGGTCACGAAACCGGGTTCCGGGGCCGTCATGCCCTTGATCGCAAGTATCAACGCAATCCTGGCGCGTTTCTCGGGCAATGCCATTGCTTTTGTCTATCATCGCTGGAGCGCCTCGTGGTCGGTGGACAAGGCCGAAATCTCCCGACTGGAAGAGTTGTCGTCTGCGGGCGAAGGCGTGATCCTGGTGTTCTGGCACGGCAAATTCCTGCCGCTGTTCGCGTTGCTCGAAGGCCAGCACGCGGTTGTCTTCACCAGCGACGGGTTTCGCGGTGCTGTCATCGCCCAGATCTGCCAGAGGTTCGGGCATGTGCCCTCGATCCTCCCGCCGGGCGGGCAGGGTGCCGCCTACCGGCACATGATCCGGGAAACGCGGCACGGCAAGACTATCGCCTTTGCCACAGACGGACCGCTCGGACCGCATCGCCAGGCCAAGCCCGGCGCGGTTCGGATGGCGTCGCAACTTGGGTTCCTGATCTTGCCGGTTTCGGCCGAGAGCCAGCCCGCGCGCGTGATGGAAAAGCGCTGGGACAAGCGCGTATGGCCGCATTGGGGCGCTACCGTCACGCTTCGGACTGGAGACCCCATTCGCATACCCGCCGGTCTGAAAGGGGACGCGGTTCGCAAGTGGACGGCAATCGTGACACAAGCCATTGACGCAAACGAGCACCGCAAGTGATTGCCCGTGTTCAGAGGAAACGGCCGCTCCTGGAAGTTGCGCCCAGAGTATCCGTGTTGATCAAGCGGTGTTTTGGTGTCCATTTTCGATCTGCTTTGACCAGTGCATTTGCGGTTTCGATGAGTTTTCTCATGACGGCGACTATTGCAGATATCTACACCGCCGTCAGCACAGCGACAATAAATCGAGGTGCGCTTGCATTTGTCTGTTTCCTTTGAGAACGAAAGAGCCGACGGATTGATTTATCCGTCAGCTCACCACCTTGTTTTCCATCCAGACTGACTATCGAACTTCATCAGGAAGGGCCGAATTCGGTCTTTGCTTTTTCCCAAGCCTCGGTGAATGCAGAAAACGAGTTGGAAAAACCCGTTTTCACATCATCCCGCCCCAGTCGTTGCGAATTCTGACTTCAAGCTGACCAATGTCCGTGTCGATTTTTTCAAGAGATGCCTTGGAATATGCAACGAGTTCATCGCGTTTGTCGAAAGCATAGTCCTTGGTGACCTGAACCAGCGCTTTCGCTTCTGCCTTGACGGCTTCAAAACTGGTTTCGGCAAAAGCCGGAGCTGTGAATATTGCGACGGCGAGACTTGCAAGCAGCAGTGCACTTTTTGGATTGAACTTGATGGTCATTTTGTGTGCCTTTTTATTGGCCGAAGCGTGAATCAGCAGACGTCAAAGCCTGCCGATTTCATTCGTGCCTAAGCTTCTCACACGGCTCTGAAAGCTTTCTGCATTTCATCGATCGCCTTATCGTAAGCCTTGCGGGATTGTGAAAGCGCTTCCCGCATTGCGGACCAGGAAGTATGGCTGGCCACTTTGACGTTGCGAAGTTTTTGCTCTGCTTCGTGGAGATCGCGCTCAAGCTTCGCAGCAGCGGCTTCGACGTCTTTCGTCCGCTCGCCTAGAAACTCTTTTGCGGCTGCATTGTTCTTCTGAATCGTTTCGTCCCAGGCCTTGCGCTGCGCATCAATCCGGGCGCTAAACGCGGACTGGTATTCACCCACTCGTTCGGAAACCGTGTCAAAATAGTCATCGACACCAATTTCGAATTTGTTCCATTCACTTTCCATCTCCGCCTTGGCCGCAGACCATTCCTGTTCTGTCATCGCCAGGGCTCCCTCGGCCCGTGCCTGAAATGCATCACGCCGCTTTTTCATGTCTGCGATGATGTCCATGGCCTTCCGGCTTGCTGCATCTTTTTGGTGTTCGATTTTGGACTCGAACAGCGCAAGCGACGCATCCATTTCATTAAGGTGGCTTTTGGCCCACTCCACATAGGGGTGAATATGGCTCTGGTTTGTCATCGCAATCTCCTTTGATGAGCGTGTTTAAACCGACATTTCCCAAGTGGCCTGCCGTTTGACAGCAAGATCGCCAGAGTCTGCCCGCTGGACAAGCGCTTTTCGCGCCCGAGCGGCGTCGGCGGTCGCGCAGACGGCTGGAACTGGGTGGATCGGCCCGCGAATCCGCCGAATCCTTGCCTGGCGTCGGCGTCTTTTCGCGCAGCGGACAGACCTGCCCTGCCGCTTTCGTACAGTTTGGGCCTGGATTGCGGCAAGGAAGGCCTTCGGCGAGCGCATCGTCGCAAGAGATCCCGACCGCCAGACCGCCGAAATCCAGATCCGCATCGCCCTCAGGAACCGCTTCTCAGTCCTCGGCACCGCCGAGATCGTCCGCGTGGCATGAGGCCATCGGGGAAAGGGGGAAGTCACACCTCAGGCGTGAGTTGCGCAACAACGCCAATCAGAAGTCAAACGATTTGGGAATCCCGAACGTCAACAGCCCCTGGGCGCTTCACGACCAGATCAAAAATCATTCGGCGGGCCGTAACGCGCGATACCGGAGTGCGCAACGCCGCGCGGCGCAGCAATGGCTTGCACCGGTTCAGCGCAGAAAGGTGCGGAACCGGTGCAAGGCGAAGGCGAACATCGCTGATCCGATCAGGGTTAGTGCCAGGAGTTGTGGCCAGACCACCGAAAGCCCGGCGCCACGGAACAACACCCCCTGTGCGAGCGCGATGAAATGCGTGTTGGGCGCCGCCAGCATGACGTATTGCACGGCTTCGGGCATCGACTCGCGCGGGGTGACACCGCCCGACAGGATCTCAAGCGGCAACAGCACCAGCAAAAGCAGCATGGCAAACTTCGGCATCGAGCCTGCGATGGTGGCCAGCAGGATCCCCATCGAAGTCGTGGCGAAAAGGTGCAAGGCCGCGCCCACGAGGAACAGCGCGACCGATCCCTCGACCGGTATGCCCATCACCCCCTGAACCATGAAGGCAAGCGAGAGCGCCGCCGCCGCCAGCACCACACCTCCCATGCTGAGGACCTTGCTTGTCATGATCTCGGCGGCGGTCACGGGCATGACCAACAGATGCTCCAATGTGCCGTGGTCGCGCTCGCGGATCAAGGCAGCCCCTGAAAGGATGATCGAAAGCATGGTCACGGCACTGATGAGCGCGACCATCGCCCCGAACCACGCTGGATCAAGTGCAGGGTTGAAACGGGCGCGCAGGGCAAGGTCAACAGGCATTGCAGGCTGGGCCGCGTCGCGCGCCAGCCATCCCGTTACCTCCTGGTTGATCATGGCCTCGATGTGGCCTGCACCGATGAAGGCCTGAGTGATGCGTGTGGCGTCGACATTGAGCTGCATCTCGGGTCGGTTCCCGGCCAGCAGGCCGCGCTGGAAATTGGGCGGGATCACGAGGGAGAACGTGTCGAAGCCGGCATCCATCCGGGCATCCATTTCTGCGATGTCGATTTGCGCGGGAGGCACGAAATACGGCGACAGGAACGCGCCGGCCATGCGGCGTGAAAGCGGCGACGCGTCCTCGTCCACGATGCCGATCGTGGCGCGGTTCAGCCCCCCGGGGATGGCCGTCGCGCTGACATAGATGTCGAGCGTGAAGGCATAGGCAACCAGCACCATCAGAAGCGGATCGCGCAACAGCCCGCGAAGCTCCTTCAATGACAGGTGGAGAACATGCCTCAGGCGCATCGGCTATTTCTCCTGTTTGCGCACGAATATGGCACCCAGCACCACCAGAACGGGCACAAGCGCCAGCATCGGCAGGAAAGACCCGCTCAGATCGCCAAAACCCAGCGCCTTGGCAAAGGTGCCGCGGGAGATCGTGACGAAATGGCTGGTGGGATAGACCCCGCCGATCACCCGGCCCATGCCGTCCAGTGAAGATACCGGATCAATGATGCCGCCATACTGTATGGCCGGAATGATCGTCACCAGTGCGGTGAAGAACAAGGCGGCGACCTGACTTTTGGTGAAAGCGGAAATCAGCAGGCCCAGCCCGGTGGCCAGCACGACATAGACAAGCGCCCCCACCGAAAGTGCCAGCAGGCTGCCCTTGACCGGGACCCCGAATACCACCACCGCCAGGGCCAGCAACAGAAGGAAGTTCAGAAAACCCAGCACGACATAAGGCATCTGTTTGCCCAGCAGGAATTCCAGCCGCCGTGCCGGGGTGACATAGAGGTTCACGATGGAGCCTGTCTCCTTCTCGCGCGCGACGGACAGGACGGCCAGCGTGGCCGGGATCAGCATCAGCAACAGCGGGATCATCGCCGGCACGATGGCGGCCAGACTTTGGACATCGGGGTTGTAGCGGTAGCGCACCTCAAGCGTGAAGTTTCCTGCCACCGCGTCATCGCCAAACGCCTGCCGCACCTGTTCGGTCAGCCAGTGAAGGTGCATGCCCTGGACATATCCGCGCACCGTATCGGCGCGCATCGGCATGGCACCGTCAAACCATGCGCCAATGGCGACGGAGCGGCCGCGTTCGAGATCGGTGGCAAACCCCGGGGGAATTTCCAGCGCCAGGCTGATCTCATCCGCCCGCATCCGTTGATCCAGATCAGCATGGTCGATCAGCGGCGTCAGCTCCTCGAAATAGCGCGACCCGGCCAGTTCGTTGACATAGGCTTGGCTGGCAACCGTCTGGTCAAAATCAAGCACAGCGAATTTGATATTGTTGACATCAAGCGAAATGCCATAGCCGAGCACGATCATCAGGATCACGCTGCCTAGGCTTGCGAGCATCAGGCGGATCGGATCGCGGCGCAACTCCAGCGCCTCGCGCCACGAAAAGCTCAGCAGCCGCGCAAGGCTGAACCCGGCGCGCCGCCGCCCTGCTGCCGTGGCCTGGTCGGCGGCGAGGCCCTTGCGGGTCACAGGCGCTGTGTTCGCGCCTTGCGCGCGTTTCAGGTGATGGACAAAGGCATCGTCCAGTGTCTCTGCGGCGGTCTCCTCGCGGATTGCTTCGGGCGTGTCGCTGACAAGCACACGGCCTTCGTGCATCAGCGAAATCCTGTCGCAGCGCGTGGCCTCGGACATGTAGTGGGTGGAGATGAAGATCGTCACGCCGTCTATTCGGGACAAATCGATCAGTGATTGCCAGAAGATATCGCGCGCCACCGGGTCCACCCCCGAGGTTGGCTCGTCCAGGATCAGGATTTCGGGGCGGTGGATCAGTGCAACGGCCAGCGACAGGCGCTGACGAATTCCAAGTGGCAGGCGCAGGGGCAGGCTGTCGAGCACCTCTTCAAGATCAAACCGACGCGCAAGTTCCGCGATCCGCGGGCTGATCTCGGCGGGCGTCATGTCGAAAAGCCGCGCGTGCAGATCAAGGTTCTGCCGCACCGTCAGCTCGGAATAGAGCGAGAAGGACTGCGTCATGTAGCCGATGCGCTTGCGGGTGGCCATGTCACGGGCGTCAACCTTGTGGCCATAGATCCGCGTGGTGCCTGAACTCGGGGCCAGAAGCCCGGTCAGCGCCTTCATGGTGGTGGTCTTGCCGCAGCCGTTGGAGCCCAGAAAGCCGAAGATCTCGCCGCGCTTGATGCGAAAGCTCACCTCCCTGACAGCGGTGAAATCGTCAAACCGCACCGTGAGGTTTTCGGCCTCGATGACGTTTTCGGCGTCGAACGCAGTGTCGCGCGGCGGCACGTTCAGGGCATGGTGCCGGCGGCGTTTCTCCTCGGGCAGAAGTGCGATGAAGGCCGCGTCGAGATCCGCAGCGCCGCTGCGTTCCAGAATCTCGGCGAGGCTGCCGGTTGCCAGCACCTTGCCAGCGTCCATCGCCACCAGATGATCGAAACGCGCAGCCTCTTCCATATAGGCGCTCGACACAAGCAGACTCATGCCCGGACGATCAGAGCGGATGCGCTCGATCAAGGTCCAGAATTCCCGCCGCGACAGCGGATCGACACCCGTGGTCGGCTCATCGAGAACCAGAAGGTCGGGATCATGGATCAGCGCGCAGCAAAGGCCCAGTTTCTGCTTCATCCCGCCCGAGAGCTTGCCCGCCGCGCGGTCGGCAAAGGGGGCGAGATCGGTCGCCAGGAGCAAGTCGGCGATACGATGCGCGCGCTCCTGCTGGCGCTCGCCAAAGAGGCGTCCGAAAAAATCGACATTCTCCCGCACCGAAAGCGTTGGGTAAAGGTTTCGCCCCAGCCCCTGTGGCATATAGGCGATGCGCGGGGCAATCCGCGCGCGATGCCCGGCACGGGCCATGTCGCCCCCCAGCACCTCGAGCCGCCCCTCCTGCATCTGCCGCGCCCCGACGATGAGCGCCAGAAGGCTCGACTTGCCAACGCCGTCTGGCCCTATGATGCCAACGGAACAGCCTGTAGGCAGATCGATCGAAACCTCGTCCAAAGCCCGGATCGTCCCATAGCGGAGCGACAGCCCGTCTGCGCGCACCACGAGCCCGGCATCGGTCATTCCAGCACCTGACCCTGAGCCGCAGCCGGCCAGGGCGAGGCAGGATCCAGCCGCACCCAGGCGACGCCGGGCAATCCGGTCTTGATCTGTTCGAGATACCTGCCCAACAAGTCCGGCGCGATCGTGGCACGGACCCTGAACATCAGTTTCTCGCGCTCGATTTCTGTCTCGACAGTTCTGGGGGTGAACTGGGCCACACTCGATACGAAAGAAACATGGGCAGGGATGACGATACCGGGTGCTGCATCAAGAAGAAGGCGAACCTCGGTTCCCAGCCCGATTTGCCCCGCCGCGGCGGTCGGAAGGAAAAACGTCATGTAAACGTCGTTGAGGTCAACCATGTTGACGACGCGCCCGCCGGCACCCACGACCTCGCCCTCCCGAGCGATGATATACTGAATCCGACCCGCCCGGGGCGCGTTCAATGTGCTGTCCTCGATCTGCACGTCGATCACCTCGATCGCCGCCGTTGCCGCCGCCACCGCCGCCTCGGCCCCGATCACCGCCGCTTCGGCTGCGGACACACCGATCCGCGCCGCCGCAAGCATCGCCTCGGCCGAAGCGACCGCAGCCTCGGCGCCAAGCGCGTTCGACCGGTCGATATCAAGCTGCCGTTCGGAGGCAACACTGCTTCCCGCCAGCGCCTCGGACCGCGCAAACTGGCGCTGCGCGGCATCCAGGGCCGATTGCCGCTGCGCCAGACCCGCCTCGGCCGCGCGCACTTCGGCCTGACGCTGCCGGATCATCAGGCGGGCGTTTTTGACCGCGATCTCGGTACGGCGCAGTTCCGCCTCTGCCTGGTGCCGGTTGGCTTTCAACTGACGTGTGTCAAGCGTGACCAGCGGCTGACCCGCCTCGACCAGCCCGCCCTCTCGCACCAGGATCGCTTCAATCCGTCCGGGAAGCTTCGAGGCCACATCAATTTCGACCGCTTCGATCCGCCCGTTGCCGCGCGCGAAACCTTCCGCAACCACATCCGCACGGTTGCTCTGCCAGAAGAAGTAGCCGAACACGGCACCAGCGATAACAATCGCGGCCATGAGAATGGGTCTGGTGTTCGTCATGTTGTGCTCGATTACTGTTTGGGGCCGGATTCCGTGAAGTCATCGACAGATGACCTCACCAATAAACTCTCTGCTAGCGATCTTGCAAACGCGCCAATCGGCTCCGCTTGAGTGGTCGGACTCGCCTTGCCCCTCGGTTTCGTCATTTGAACGGCTCCTGCTCGCATCGCGGGTGCTGCCTGGTGCGCTGACGACCGGCAGGTCGCCACCGGAGCATGCTGGTCAGCACTCTAACTTTTCTTGCCGGGTGGAGCAATCAACCAACGCCGAAGGCATTGTCTTCAAAGACCCCTCAACCTTCCATCGTTCCGCGATACTTCCCAGCGCCTCCAGAACGCTGTGCAGGTCGTTGCCGCGCGGCGTCAGGCCATAGGTCGCCGCAGGCGGAATAGTCTCCGCCTGTTCCCGCCAGATCACCCCGGCCGCCTGCAACATTCGCAACCGTTCCGTCAGCATGCGGGTCGATATCCCCGGCACGGCACGTTTCAGTGCCCCGAACCTTTGCGGACCCTGATCGCACAGCACCCAGATGATATAACTCGTCCACGGACCCGTCAGCAGGCGCAGAATGGCTGGCGGGATGTCCTTGATCCCGTCATGGCCCGGTATGCTGGCCGCGACCTTGGGGGCCGGTTCTTCCGGGCCGATGCCGCCGATGCGATCCCCGCGATCTATGAGCGGCTGGAGGAGGCGGGTTGCATCGCCGAGAAGGAAGATCGGAGCCCGCGTCGTGCGTCACGCCCGCGCCATCACTTTCCAGCTGGCCGAGGTGGCCGTCACCGGCGCGATGGTGCGCGCCATCCTCGCTGCCATCCGCCGATTGCGAGCGCCACCGTCATGCGCATGACCGCGATCCGGACCCAAACCGAACGAAAACGGCAGGACAGGTCTGTCCGCCATGCTGAAAAACGGCGCCGCCGGGCCAGGATTCTGCGGGTTCGCGGCGTGATCCGCCCAGCTCCAGGCGTTTGCGCGACCGCAGACGCCGCTCGGCGCGAAAAACGTTTGTCCGGCGGGCAAAATCAGGCGACCTTGATGTCAGACGGCAGGCCACTTGGGGAATGTCGGATGAAAAGAGCATGATGGCGACGCCGCGAGACAAGGGCAATTTTCGCGGCTTGCCGCGAAGTATCTGGGCGCTCGGCTTTGTCAGCATGCTGATGGATATCTCGTCCGAGATGATCCACGGGCTGTTGCCGGTGTTTCTGGTCACTGTGATGGGGGCCAGCACCGTGACCGTGGGCCTGATCGAGGGTATCGGCGAAGCAACGGCGAACATCACCAAGCTGGCCTCGGGCCTGATCAGCGACCGCTGGGGCAGGCGCAAACCGCTGGCGGCTCTGGGCTATGGGCTGTCCACCCTCTCTAAACCGCTGTTCGCGCTGGCGCCCTCGGCGGGGATCGTCCTGGGCGCGCGGTTTGCCGACCGGGTGGGCAAGGGCATTCGCGGTGCGCCGCGCGATGCGCTGGTGGGGGAACTGGCACCGCCCGGTAAACGGGGCGCGGCCTTTGGCCTGCGACAATCGCTGGACAGCGTCGGGGCCTTTGTCGGCCCGCTGCTGGCAATCGCGCTGATGGCGGTATTCTCGGACCAGTTCCGCACTGTGTTCTGGCTGGCGGCGATCCCGGGTGTGCTGGCGGTTCTGCTTCTGGTTCTGGTGGTGCGCGAACCCGCGCGCGCGCCGGTCGCCACGCCACGGCCCACACCGATCAGCCTGCGCAATCCGGGCGCCCTGGGACGGCATTTCTGGGGTGTGGTGGCGCTTGGCGGAGTGATGACATTGGCGCGGTTCACCGAGGCCTTCGTGATTCTGCGCGCCGAAAACCTGGGTCTGGCGCTGGCATTGGCGCCGCTGATCCTGGTGGTCGTGAGCCTGGTCTACGCGGCGTCGGCCTATCCGGTCGGCATCCTGTCGGACCGGATCGGGCGCACCGGGCTGTTGGCGTCGGGGTTCTTGGTGCTGATCGCCGCCGACGCGGTCCTGGCGCTCGCCGGGTCTTTGTCGGCGGTCTTTGCGGGCGCGGCGCTCTGGGGGCTGCATCTGGGGCTGACGCAGGGGCTGTTGTCGGCGCTGGTGGCCGAGCACGCGCCGGTGGACCTGAAGGCCACCGCCTTTGGCGTGTTCAACCTGGTGACGGGCATCGCCCTGTTGCTAGCCAGCCTTCTGGCGGGCGCGCTTTGGCAACTGTTCGGACCGGCGGCCACCTTCTGGACCAGCGGCGCACTGGCAATGGCGGGGCTGGCGGGGTTCCTGATCGTGTCCCGCAAGCGGCCCGCCGCGCCAACACCAGACCCCTAGACGGACAGGGATCGCAGACCGAGAGCCGCCGGTCTTGCCCGCAGCACCGCCAGACGGTCACGGACCTCCGCACGCACCACGCCCGCGCGCGGGACATCGCGCCTAAGGGCGTCCGCTTTTTGGAAGTTGCCTATTTTGGTTCGCGGGTGCGGCGAATGTCCGGTTGAATCCTTTCCGCTGTTTGGTCATGCGTTGGATGATTACGACGGTCTTTTTGCTGAAAAACTTCAGCTCTTGATGGCGGTGAACGATGCTGAACACATAAGCTGGCCCCGCACGAAACATTTGCCTGCGGTCGATCATCAGGGCGTCTATCCGCGTCCCTATCAGGACAAGCTGCCGATCTGGCTGGGCGTGGGAGGCACCCCGCAATCTGCGGTGCGGGCCGGAAAACTTGGCCTGCCCCTTGCGCTTGGCATAATAGGTGGCGAACCAGTACGGTTTGCGCCTTTGTTCGATCTTTACCGTGCTGCCGCCAGCAAGGCGGGGCACGACCCGGCCAGCCTTGAAACCTCACTGAATGTGCATGGGTTTGTGGCCGAAACCAGTCAAGCCGCCCGCGATATTTACAGTGGCCCGCATAACGAGGTCATGACCCGACTTGGCGCAGAACGTGGATGGACCCCGGCAACCCGTGAACAGTTTGATACCATGAGCGGCCCCAGCGGCGCGTTGTTCGTGGGCGGACCCGCAGAGCTGACCGACAAGATCCTCGCCCATCATGAAATTTTCGGCTTTACCCGGATTACCATTCAGATGGCGATCGGGCGGCTCGATCACAAATCCTTGATGAACGCGATCGAGATTCTGGGAACTCGCGTCGCTCCGGATGTCCGCAAGGCGCTGGGGGGCACTGTCAGAGCAAAACTCTTGCGTGGGTCTGGACGGCGGCCTAGCCTGAACGGATGACAAAACTTTCCCCGTTTCGGTACTTCAAGACGTCGCCCGAAATCATCCGCCTGGCTGTGATGATGTATGTACGGTTCCCCCTTTCACTGCGCAACGTCGAAGATCTTCTGCACGAGCGCGGCATCGACATATGCCGCGAGACGGTACGGTTCTGGTGGAACCGGTTCGGCCTGATGTTTGCTGAAGAGACACGACGAAAGCGCGTCCCAAATGCGTGAGTCGTTTAAGATCAATGCTTTACGGCCCAGAGAAGGTTCGACCGCAGTCGCGTTCCCTCCGCCACTTGCCCCCACGTCGCGCCCCGCCATGCACGATGCCGCCCCTTAGCCGGGGGTCGCGGCAGAGCCGGCGAGCAGGCCGCCGTCGATGGTGATCTCTGTGCCTGTCACATAGCTCGCCTCGTCCGAGGCGAGCATGAGCGCGATAGCGGCGACCTCTTGGGGCGTTCCGAACCGCTGCAGCGGCGTGTCGGCGACCAAGGCCTGCATCTTCGCCGCGCGGTCCGGGCCGGTACCCAGCATCGGCTCCCAGATCGGGGTCAGGATGGCGGCGGGGTGGATCGAGTTGCAGCGGATCTTCCAGCCCTGCTGCGCGCAATAGAGCGCGACGGTCTTGGAGTGATTGCGGATCGCCGCCTTGGACGAGGCATAGGCCGCGGCCATCGGAATGCCGACCAGTCCCGAGCGCGACGAGATGTTGATGATCGAGCCGGTGCCGCGCTGCTTCATCGCGCCGATGGCATAGCGGCAGCCAAGGAAGGTTCCGTCGAGGTTCACGCGGTGGACCGCGCGCCAATCCTCAAGGCTGGCATGTTCGGGATCGTGGGGCACCATCCCCTGCTCGAACCCGGTGACGCCGGCATTGTTGACAACCACGTCCGCGGTCGGCACGAGGCGGGCCAGCCGTTGCCAGTCTGCCTCCTCGCGCACATCGAGCCGTTCGAAGCGGCAGCCGATGGCGGCGGCAGCGGCGGCCCCGGTGGTGTCGTCAATGTCAGTGAGGATGACGGCGGCGCCTTCGGCATGGAAGCAGGCGGCGATGGCCTGGCCGATGCCGCGCGCCGCGCCAGTGATGACGCAGGTCTTGGAAGTCAGTCGGTGCATGAGAGCCTCGAAACAGGGTGCAGTCAGCGGATCACTCCGCGGGGTGGCCGTGCTTAGCGGTGGTGCTGGATCATGTCGAACTCCTCCGGGGCTGCGGCCTGGTTACCCCGGCTGCCCGGGTTTCGCAACGCCGGGGGCCTTTCCCGCATCCGCCCCCGGCAGCGTTACCGAGGCCTCGAAGCCCGAGGGCGCCCCCGGTCTCGGGGAGCGCAGGACCAGCGGGCTGTCGATGCGGTCTGCGATGGCGGCGACGATGGCAAGGCCGAGGCCGCTGCCATCGGTGCTGGCATCGGCGCGCTCGAAGCGGGCGGTCAGGCGGGTGAGGGTCTCGGGGGGCAGGACGGGCCCGTCATTGGCGACGATCAGCTGCCCGCCGGGCGTCAGCGTCACTTCGACCGGGGCGGTCTTGGCGCCGTGCCGGACGGCGTTGTCCACGAGGTTGCGGCAGAGGATGCCGAAGGCGTCGGGGTCGAGGTCCGACATCACCGGCGCCGGTGGCAGCGTCAGCACAATGCGGCCAGGCGCACAGGTGCGGGCGATATCCTCGACCACGATGCGCGCGATGGGGCGCAGATCGGCGCTGTGGTTCAGCCGGAGCTGGCCGCCCTCGGCCCGGGCCAGCTGCATCAGGCGCTCGGAAAGCCGGGTGAGCCGTTTGAGCGTGGCCTCGATCTCACCCGCACGGGCGGCGGCGGCGGGATCGCGGGTTTCGGTCTGCAGGCGCTGCGCCTGCGCGATGGCGCCGGCGAGTGGGGTGCGCAGCTCATGCGCAGCATTGGCGGCGAAGCTGCGTTCCGCCTCGAAGGTGGCCTTCAGCCGGGCGAGCAACCCGTTGAGGGTCACGGCAACCGGGGCAATCTCGGACGGAATGCCCTCGCCGGGGACGGGCGAGAGGTCGCGGGCCGTGCGCGCCTCCAGCTGGCCGCGAAAGCGCCGCAGCGGGGCGAGGCTTGCGCGGACGGCCAGCACGATGCACAGGAGCGCCAGCGGCACCACCACCAGCAGCGGCAGGCCGAGGCCCATCTGGATCTCACGCGCGACATCGGCGCGGTGGTCCAGCGGCTCTGCGACGGTGATCCGGACCGTTCCCTGCACGGCCTCATCGCTGAACAGCCGGTGGGTTGCGGTCCGCCGAAAGCCGGGGCCGTCATAGGCCGGGAAGACCGCCGGGTCGGCGGCATGGGATTGCAGCAAGATCCGCCCCTCGGCATCGCGCACGATATAGGTGAAGAACTCGTCATGCGAGCGGATCGCGCCAAGGTGCTGTGTCACGCCATCCTCGTCGCGCCCGACGATATCCACCACCGCCAGCGGTAACAGGCGCTGCGCGGTTTCCTGCAGGGCGGAGTCGAAGACCTCGTCCATCTCATGGCGCAAGATCAGCGCCGTGACAGAGGCGGCGGCGATCCACAGCACCGTCAGCAGCGCCCCCAGCGACAGCGCCAGCCGCGCCTGCAGGCTGCGCGGCAGCGTCATGGTTTGCCCAGCCGGTAGCCCATGCCGCGTTCCGTCTCGATCACCGCGCTGCCCAGCTTCTTGCGCAGGCGGCTGACATGCACCTCGATGGTGTTGCTCTCCACCTCGGCATCGAAGGCGTAGAGCTTTTCCTCGAGCTGCGCCTTGGACAGAAGCTGGCCGGGGCGCGACAGGAAGGCCTCGAACAGCGCCCATTCGCGGGCGGTCAGCTGCACCGGCTTGCCCTCGCGGCGGATGCTGCGGGCGGCAAGGTCGATGTCCAGCGGGCCGTGGCTGATGATCGGGTTGGGATTGCCGGAGTAGCGCCGGGCGACCGATCCGATGCGGGCCGACAGCTCCGACAGGTCGAACGGCTTCACAAGGTAGTCGTCGGCGCCCGCGTTCAGCCCCTCGATCCGGTCCGACACCTGATCGAGCGCGGTGAGGATGATGACCGGCGTCACGTCGCCGCGCGCGCGCAGGGCCTTGAGGAAGCCGATGCCGCGGCCATCGGGCAGCATCAGGTCCAGCAGCAGCAGGTCATAGGTGGCGCCCGCCATCGCATCGCCCGCCGCATCCAGCCGCGTGACCCAGTCCACCGACTGCCCGTCGCCCGCGATCTGGTCGCGCACGGCGGCGCCCAGAACCGTGTCGTCCTCGATCAGCAGGATGCGCATGTCTGTTTCCTTTTCGCTGACCTTTCCTGACTGGCCCGGCTGACGCAAGGCTGACGGCGCCGTGGTCCTTGCTTCAGGCTGCCGTCAGCTTCGCCGCGCATAGGGAGTGGCAACGGGCCCGCATCGTGGAGTTTGGCTGATGAAGAAGACATTGACAATTCTCGGCTTTCTCGCGGTCTTTCCGGCCGGGGTCGCGTTGGCGGATGACGATTGCTTCGTGCCGATGGCCGACTGGCAGCCGCGGGATGCCGTGGCGCGGCTGGCCGAGGAGAACGGCTGGTCGGTGCGGCGGATCAAGATCGACGATGGCTGCTATGAGATTGACGGCACCGATGCGACCGGGCGCCGGATCGAGGTGACGGTCGATCCTGCGACGCTGGAGGTGATCGAGTTCGAATATGAGGACGAGGATGACGATCACCGCCGCCGGGATCGGAGCACGCCGAGCCATGACTGAGCGTGCAACCCTTGCGCCGGGCCGTCTGTCCATCCCCCGCGTCCCGGCCCTTGGCAGCCCGCTGATCTGGGCCGGCCCCGCTCTGGTCGCACTCATCTGCTGTGGGGCGGCGGTGCTCGGCTACATCACCTATGCGCCCTACGGATCCGAGGCCGCCTTCGGCATCGCCGTCGGGGCAGGGGCTGTTGTTGCCATGGCCCAGACCCTGATCCTTGCCTCGCGCCCTCGGCTGCTGGAGCCGCTGTTCGGCGGGCTCGACCGCATGTACCGGGCGCATAAATGGCTGGGGATCTCGGCCCTGGTGCTGATGATCCTGCACAGCCAGATCGAGCCAGACTTCGAGCGGGTGGTGCGTGAGACCGATCTGGGTGAACTGGCGAGCGAGGTTGGCGAGCTCGCGTTCAACGCGCTGCTGGCGCTGATCGCGGTCAGCTGGTTCCGGCGCTTGCCCTTCGTGGGGCTGGAGATCCCCTATCAGATCTGGCGGTTCAGCCATCAGTTCATGGGCCTGCTGTTCGCCGTCATCGTGTTCCATCAGTTCTTCGTCGATCTGCCCACCGGCGTCGATCCGTCGCTCTCGCTGCTGCTGAATGGCTTCGGCCTCGCTGGTGTGGTGGCCTGGCTTCATACCGAGTTCCTGGCCCCAAGCCTGCGGCGACGGGAGTTTACCGTCAGCGCGGTCACTCCGCACGGCGACACCACCCTGGTGACATTGGCGCCCAAAGGCCGCGCGATGCGCTGGCGGCCGGGACAGTTCGCCTTTGTCCGCGCGTCCGAGGCGGGACTGTCCGAGCCGCATCCCTTCACCATCGCCAGCGCCCCGCGCGCGGACGGCTCGCTGAGCCTGTGGGTCCGGGCGCGGGGCGACTGGACGCGGCGCCTGCCGGGCGCGCTGCGCGCGGGCATGGGGGTGCAGGTCGAGGGGCCCTATGGCCGCTTCAACTTTCGCAAGGGCGGCGCGCGGCAGGTCTGGCTGGCGGGCGGCGTCGGCATCACCCCCTTCGTGGCCTGGGCCGAGAGCCTGACTGCGGCAGACCGGCAGGGCATCCACCTTGTCTATGCCGTCCGCACGCCGGAGGAGGCCGTCGGGGTCGAAACGCTGGCCGCCGCGGCGGCGCGCAACCCGCGCTTCAGCTATCAGGTGGTGGCCTCGGCGCGCGACGGCCGGCTGACGGCCGAGGGGCTGACCCAGTCCGCGCCCTTCCCGCTGCGCGAGGCCGATCTGTGGTTCTGCGGCCCTGCGGGCCTGAAGGACGGCATCCTTGCGGGGTTAAAGGCACAAGGCCAGTCGCCGCGGCGGGTGCGGTTCGAACATTTCGAGTTTGCCTGAGGGCCTCGCCACCCAAACGCCCCGCCGTTCCGGCGGGGCGTTTTCATCCTGACAGCAAGCTGAAGCGGGAATCACCGCGCTGTCAGGAAGCTCTCAGGTCGGGTCTGCACATTGGACCCAGCAACCGAACAGGAGACACTGCCATGAGAAAGACACTTGCCCTGCTTGTCGCCTCCACCGCGCTGACGGCCACCCTTGGCTTTGCGGCTTGGAGCATGACGCGCGGCCCCGCAGACGCCGGATCGCGGCCCGTTGCCGCGCTGTCCGAGGATGGGACACCGGCGCTGCCGCTGATCCTGATCAGCGATGATGACGATGACGACGACGATGATAACCGCAAAGGGTTTTGGCGGGGGCATGACGATGATGATGACGATGACTGCGACGATGACGATGATGACGATGAGGGCGGCTGCCGGGGCGGCGCCCGCAATCCCGCGCCCGCCGGCAGCAAGCTGCCTCCGCAGAACGGCCTCTTCGGAACCGGCGCCCCGCCGCAGGTTCAGGTGAACTGAGCGCCGCTGCGGCGCGGCGGAAGCTGCTGCGCCGCACGTTCCATCTGCATCCCCCTCTGACCCCGGAGATCCCCGATGAAATCCCTTCTCGCAGCCCTTGCGCTGACCACGGCGCTGACCCTTCCCGGCCTCGCCGCGGCGCGCCCGGTCACGCTGACCACCACGCTGAGCAGCTATGGCGGCGATGGCGCCTATCTCGCGCTCTATGTCACCGATCCGTCCGGCGCCTATGCGGGCAGCCTGTGGATGGCGGGCCACAAGTCGAAATATTACGAGCACCTGAACGACTGGTATCGCGCCACCGGCGGCGACACCGCGCAGGTCGATGGCATCACCGGTGCCAGTGTCGGCGCGGGCCGGACGCTGGAGATCACGCTCGACCTCGCCGATGCGCTGTTCGATGCGGGCTACACCCTGCATATCGACGCCGCGGTCGAGGATATGCGCGACAGCCCGAACGAGGTGGCCGTGCCGCTGACGACGGCGGGCGCGGGCACGCCCGTGCAGGGCCGCCGCTACGTCGCCAGTTTCGCGTACGACATGTAAGGGCATAGGGCCATGATCCGCGCACTCCATCGCTGGCCGGGTCTCCTGGCGCTGGCGCTTGTCACGCTGCTGGCGCTCAGCGGCGCGGCGCTGTCGGTGTTTCCGGCCGCCGAGCGGCTGGCCGCGCCCCAGGCCGAGGCGGGGCTGACCGTCGCCACGCTGGCGGAGCGTATCTTGGCGGTCTATCCGGGGGTGGAGCAGATCCGCCGTGCGCCCTCGGGCCAGATCACCGCCTATTGGTTCGATCAGGGCGCGCCCGGTGCGGCCGTGATCGACCCGGCCACCGGGGCAGGCGTGGGCTCTGCCGACCCCAACCAGACCGAGCGCTGGCTGACGAGCCTGCACCGCTCGCTGTTCCTCGACGACACCGGCCGCCTGGTGATGGCGGCGGGCGCGGCGGCGATGCTGGTGCTGGCGCTGTCGGGCACGGCGCTGGTGCTGCGGCGCATGGGCGGTTGGCGGCGCTGGTTCGCGCCATTGCGCGGGCCGCTGGCCGGGCAGCTGCATGTAAAGATCGCGCGGGTTGCGGTGCTGGGGCTGCTGCTGTCCTCGGCCACCGCGCTGTGGATGACCGCCTCGACCTTCGGGCTGCTGCCGGATGGTGCCGCCGCGCTGGCCATGCCAGAAGTCAGCGGCCAGACGGGCGCGGAGATCGCCCGGATGCCAGCACTGGAGGCGACGCCGGTGGCAGAGCTGCGGGCGCTGAACTTCCCCTATCCCGGCGACGCGACGGATGTCTTCACGCTGAAGACAGATCAGGGCACCGGCTATCTGGATCAGGGCACTGGCGCGCTGGTTGGCTGGGCCGATCTGAGCGGCTGGGAGCGCGTTTCGGAAACCATCTACATGCTGCACACAGGTCAGGGCGCTGCCGCGCTTGGACTGCTGCTGGGGCTGATGGCGCTTGGCGTGCCGATGATGGGCGCGACGGGCATGCTGATCTGGCTGGCCGGGCGCCGCGGGCGGCCGCGCATCCGCGGCAACCAGCCTGCGGGAAGGGCCGAGACCATCCTGCTGGTCGGCAGTGAGGGCGGCAGCACTTGGGGCTTTGCCGCGACGCTGCATGCCGCCCTCACCGCGGCCGGGCACAGCGTCCACGTTGCGCCGATGTCCGCTTTCGCGCCGGGCAGCTATGCGCGGGCCAAGCGCGTCATCGTGCTGGCCGCGACCTATGGGAACGGCGATGCCCCGGCTTCGGCCAAGGGGTTCCTGGACCGGCTGGCGGCGCTGGACTCCGCGCCCGGGATGCCGCTGGCGGTGCTGGGGTTCGGCGACCGCAGCTTTGCCGACTATTGCGCCTTTGCGCAGGCGGTGGTGATGGCGGCACGGGCCAAGGGTTGGGCCGAGCTGCTGCCCTTCGAAACGGTTGACCGCCAGTCGCCGCAGGATTTCGCCCGCTGGGGCCGCGCACTTGGGGAGGTGCTAGGGGCACCGCTGGAACTGGCGCACCAGCCGGTCCTGCCTGCGACACAGATCCTCACCCTGATCTCGCGCCGCGACTATGGCGTCGAGGTGCAGGCCCCGACCGCGATCCTGCGCTTTGCGCTGCCGAAAGCGACACTCTGGCAGCGGCTGACCGGGGCGGGCTTCGCGCGCTTCCATGCGGGCGACCTGATCGGCATCCTGCCCGAAGGCTCCCCCGTGCCGCGCCTTTACTCGCTGGCCTCGGCCCGCCGCGACGGATTTGTCGAGATCGTGGTGAAACGGCAGCCGGGGGGCCTGTGCTCCGGCCAACTCACTGCGCTGGAGCCGGGAGACACCATCACCGCCTTCCTGCGCCCCAATCCGGGGTTCCAGCCGGGCAAGGGCCGGGCGCCGCTGATCCTGATCGGCGCGGGCACCGGCATCGGCCCCTTGGCGGGCTTCGTGCGCGGCAATGCGCGGCACCGGCCGATCCATCTGGTCTTCGGGATGCGGCACCCGGACAGCGATTTCCTTTATGGCGAGGAGATCGCGGGCTGGCAGCGCGAAGGCCTGCTGACCCGGCTGGTCACCGCCGTCTCTCGCGGCAAGCGCCCGCTCTATGTGCAGGATGCGCTGCGCGGCGAAGCCGCCGAGGTGGCGCGGCTGATCGGGGACGGCGCGCGCGTCATGGTCTGCGGCGGGCGGGGGATGGCGGCGGGGGTGGCGGAGGCGTTGGCCGAGATTCTGGCGCCCCTCGGGCTGACGCCCGCGGCGTTGAAGGCAGAGGGGCGCTATGTCGAAGATGTTTACTGACCTGCGGCGCCATGCCCTAAACGGCCCGACGATGGGCACCTGCTGGTCGGCGCTGGTCTTCGCGCCTGCCGGGTGCGATCCGGAGCCGGTCCGCTTGGCCCTGCAGGCGGCGGTCGATGAGGTGGACACCCAGATGTCCAGCTGGAAGCCCGGCAGCGACGTGACGCGCCTGAACGTGGCGCCGGTGGGGGAATGGGTCGCGGTGCCGGACCGGCTGCGGCAGGTTCTGGCCATGGGGCTGCAGATCGGCCGCGCCTCGGGCGGGGCGTTCGATATCAGCATGGGTGATGCGGTCCGGGCCTGGGGATTTGGGCCGGAGGCTGCCGCGCCAGAGCGGATCCGGGAGGCGATGCGCGCGGGCCGGATGCTGGCGCATGAGGTGCTGGAGATGGACGCGGGCCTTGTGCGGAAACGGGCCCCCCTGACGCTCGACCTCAACGGCATCGCCAAGGGCTACGGCGTGGACCGGTTGGCCGAAACGCTGGTGCAGCATGGCCTTCCCGCTGGCCTCGTCGGCATCGACGGTGAGATGCGGGCGCTTGGCTCGCGACCGGGCGGCGAGCCCTGGACCGTCGCCGTCGAGGCGCCAGACCCGGAACGCCGCGCGCCCCATTCCATCCTTGCGCTGCAGGACGCCGCCGTGGCGACCTCGGGCGATTACCGGCACTGGGTGGAGGTGCAGGGCCGCCTGCTGTCGCATACGATGGACCCGGCCCGCGGCGCGCCGCTGCTGGCGCCGCCCGCCTCGGTGACGGTGGTCCATGCCAGTTGCATGCAGGCGGATGCCTGGGCGACGGCGCTGATGGTCATGGGAAGCTTGGAGGGCGCGGCAATGGCGCGTAAGCAAGGGCTGGGCGCGCTGTTCATCGACCGGATGGGCGATGGCTTCCGCGAAACCCGGGTGGGGCGGCTGTTCGAAAACAATCCCGGAGATGGGACATGACGCAGGAGATATGCAGATGACTCCGTTGGTGCGTGATCGCATGAACATCGTCCTGCTGGGGCTGGCGCTGCTGGGGCTGGTCACCGGCCTTGGCCTTTGGCTCGCCGGGCAGCCGCAGCTGGCCGGGCCGGTCTGGGCGGCGGGCGTTGTCCCGGTGCTGGCGGCGCTCTGTGTGGAAATCCTGCGCAGCTTGCGCCAAGGCGAGGTCGGGCTCGACATCGTCGCCGCGCTGTCGATGTCGGCGGCGCTGCTGGTCGGCGAGACGCTGGCGGCGGCGGTGGTCGCGCTGATGTATTCGGGCGGCACCTTCCTGGAAAGCTTCGCGCAAGGCCGGGCCCGGCGCGAAATGAGCGATCTTCTGTCCCGCGTGCCCCGCAGCGCCACCCGCCACCGGAACGGCGCGCTGGAGGAGGTGACGCTGGACGCAATCGCGCCGGGCGATCTGCTGCTGATCCGGCAGGGCGATGTGGCCCCGGTGGACGGCACGGTGGACAGCGCGGGCGCGATGCTGGACCAGTCGGCGCTGACCGGCGAGTCGATGCCCATGCGCTTGGCGCGAGGGGCGGAGGTGATGAGCGGCTCGACCAATGCCGGCGAAGCCTTCGACCTGCGGGCCACGCGGGCAGCGGCCGACAGCACCTATGCCGGGATCGTGCGGCTGGTCGAGGCGGCGCAGGCCTCCAAGGCGCCGATGGCCCGGCTGGCGGATCGCTATTCGCTGCTGTTCCTGGCGGTGACGGTCGCGCTGGCGACGGCGGCTTGGTGGTTCACCGGCGATCCGATCCGCGCGGTTGCGGTGCTGGTGGTGGCGACCCCCTGCCCGCTGATCCTGGCGGTGCCGGTGGCGCTGGTGGCCGGGCTGTCACGGGCGGCGCATTTCGGGGTGCTGATCAAGGGCGCGAAACCGCTGGAGGCGCTGGCGCGGATCAAGACCCTGATCCTCGACAAGACCGGCACGCTGACCGACGGGCGGCCGCAGATCGTGCGGATCGACCGGCTTGGCGCGCTGTCCGAGGAGGAGATCCTGCACTTCGCCGCGGCGCTGGATCAGGCTTCCAAACACCCGGTTGCGCAGGCGATTGTCGCCGCGGCGCAAGACCGGGGCATCGACCTGCCGGTTCCGGAAAACGTGGTGGAAACCCCCGGGGAGGGCGTCGCGGGAACCATCGACGGGCGGCGGGTCATCGTCGGGGGCGCTGCGTTCGTCGCCGCGCAGGCGGGGGTCGCGATTCCCGAAGCCGCGGTCATTGCGGCGGGGGCGGTGGTGGTGTCGCTTGCAGTGGATGGCAAGTTGGTGGGGCATCTGGTGATGGCCGACGCGCTGCGGGCTGGCACCGCGGACCTGCTGGCGGGGCTGCGCCGGCTGGGGGTTGCGCGCATCGTCCTGGCCACAGGCGACCGCCGCGCCGTGGCCGAGGCGGTGACCGAGGGGCTGGGGCTCGATGCGGTGCGCGCCGATCTGGCGCCCGACCAGAAGGTCGCGCTGGTGCTGGCAGAGCGCGCGGGCGGCCCGGTGATGATGGTGGGCGACGGCGTCAACGATGCGCCCGCGCTGGCGGCGGCTGATGTCGGCGTGGCGATGGGCGCGCGGGGGGCGGCAGCCTCGGCCGAGGCGGCGGATGTGGTGCTGCTGGTCGATCATCTGGATCGGCTGCTGCCGGGGATTGAGATCGCACAGCGGTCCCGCCGCATCGCGATGGAGAGCGTGGTGGCCGGGATCGGCCTGTCGGTGCTTGGCATGATCGCCGCGGCCTTCGGCTACCTGACCCCGGTGCAAGGCGCGCTGCTGCAAGAAATGATCGACGTGGCGGTGATCCTGAACGCGCTGCGGGCGCTCAGGATCAAGCCGGGACAAACTGCGGCGAGCTGACCGCCGCTTCAGTTCCCGCCCGCCGCCATCTTGCGATGCGCGATCACCTCTTCCAGCCAGCCCTGCCGCATCTCGGGGGCCGAGGACAGCAGCAGGTCGGTGTAGTCGTCGAAGGGCGGGGCCAGCACCTCGGCCTTTGGCCCGCTGCGCACCACCTTGCCGCGATACATCACCGCGATCTGGTCGGCGATGGCGCGCACCGTGGCCAGGTCGTGGGTGATGAACAGATAGGCCACCCCTTCCTCGCGCTGCAGGTCCAGCAGCAGCTTGAGGATCCCGTCCGCCACCAGCGGATCGAGCGCCGATGTCACCTCGTCGCACAGGATCGGCCGTGGTTTGGCCGCCAGCGCCCGGGCGATGCAGACCCGTTGCTTCTGCCCGCCCGACAGCTCTGCCGGGTAGCGGTCGGCGAACCCGGCGCCCAGTTCGATCTCTTCCAGCAGTTCGAGGATGCGCTTGCGCTTTTCCGCGCCGCGCAGGCCGAAATAGAATTGCAGCGGCCGCCCGATGATGGTGCCGACCGTCTGGCGCGGGTTCATCGCCGTGTCAGCCATCTGGTAGATCATCTGCAGCTCGCGCAGGTCGTCCTGGCTGCGGCCGGCAAGCTTCGGGGGCAGGGCGCGCCCGTCGAAGAGGATCTCGCCCTGGGTCGGCGGCAAGAGCCCGGTGATGGCGCGGGCCAGCGTGGACTTGCCCGACCCGCTTTCGCCCACCACCGCCAGCGTCTGCCCCGGTGCCAGATCGAGCGTGATGTCGCGCAGCACATCCACCGGCACGCCGGGATAGCGGGCGGTGACGCCGCGGATCGACAGCAGCGCGGTTGTCCCCGGCGGCGCTGGGATCGACATCATCAGATCCACCAGCCGCGACAGCGCCTGATCGACCCAGCCCCCGGCGACCGCGGCCAGAAAGCCAAGGACGACCCCGGTGATGAAGGCGATCAGCGTTGCGCAGGCGGCGACGAAGATCGTGACCCGCCCGCCCCAGATCATCCGTGACAGCAGATCGCGCCCGATGGAGTCGGCCCAGCCAATGGGTGGGGGACATCGGCTCCCACACATCGCCGACCACCTCGGCCATGCCATAGGGCGACAGCCAGGGCGCCAGGATTGCGGCCAGAAAGAAGGCGGCGGTGAACAGCAGGCCCAGAAGGGCCGAAATCGGGATACGGGTCATTTGGGATGCCTCAGCCGCGGATTGGCCAGAAGCGCGACGATATCCGCGGTCATGTTCATGCCGATATAGACGGCCGCAAAGACAAGCCCGCAGGCCTGGACCACCGGCACATCGCGTTTGGAGACGTGATCGACCAGATATTGCCCCATCCCGGGATAGACGAACACCACCTCGACCACGACGACGCCGACCACCAGATAGGCGAGGTTCAGCATCACCACATTGATGATCGGGGCGATGGCATTGGGCAGGGCGTCGCGCGAGATGATGGTGAAGCGGCGCAGGCCCTTCAGCTCTGCCATCTCGATATAGGCCGATTGCATCACGTTGAGGATCGCGGCCCGCGTCATCCGCATCATGTGGCCCAGAACCATCACCAGCGCGGGCAGCGCGATGGCCTGCAGCTGTTCGCCAAGGCTCATCCCGTCATAGATGGTTGAGACCGAGGGGAAGACCCGGAACTGCACCGCAAAGAGGAACATAGCGATGTAGCCCAGCATGAACTCCGGCACCGACACCGTCGCCAGCGTCACGCCCGAGATCACCTTGTCGGGCCAGCGGCCCTGATAGCGCACGGACACGAGGCCGAGGATCAGCGCCAGCGGCACCGCGATGATCGCGGTGGTGCCGGCAAGGAACAGCGTGTTGCCAAGCCGGTGCGACATCGCCGTGGCAATGTCCTGCCCATTGCTGAGCGCGCTGCCAAGATCGCCCTGAAGCGCCCCGACGAGCCAGGAGATACCGGGTCAGCGCGGGTTCATCCAGCCCCAGCTCGGCCCGCAGGTTCGCCAGCGCCTGCGGCGTGGCCGACTGGCCCAGGATCGACTGGGCCACATCGCCGGGAAGGATCTGGGTTCCGGCAAAGATCAGCGCCGAGGCCGCCAGCAGCAGGACGAGGCCCAACGCAATGCGTTGGGCCACCAGTCCAAGAAGAGAGCCCGCGTTCACGCGCGCACCCTCAGGCGAACCAGCATTTATGCGGGGCGTAGCCGTTCATCAGATCCTGCGTCGGATCGTTGATCCAGCCCTGCAGGTCGTTGGTATTGGCCGAGATGAAGTTGTTGAACATCGGCAGGATCAGCCCGCCCTCATCGCGCACCAGATAGGCCATCCAGGAATACATCTCGCGCCGTCTCGCCTCGTCCAGCTCGCCCTTGGCGTCGTTCAGAAGCGCGTCGAATTCGGGGTTGTTTAAGCGGGTGTCGTTCCAGTCCGGTTGCGTCCGCCGCATCGGCCGGGAACAGCGCCTCGGAGCGATCAAGGAACGCGAGGATCCCGTCTTCGGAAGGCATCGGGCGGGGCAGGGTGGTCGGGGGGCATGTATCTGTCATGCCCGCAAGCATCGGCGAGGCTGCGGCGCTTTGCAATTTCCCTTGACTGGGGTGCTGATCGCTTGCGGAGTGTCTGGCCCGCACTGGGTCGAGGGGACAGCCGAGATAGCTTCGCGGGTGCAAAGCCTGTTTTCCGCCGCTGTCATATTCCTGTGTGGATTCGCGCTCTACAAGGTGTGGAAACGTTTCCACAGGGCCGAAACCATGACCCAAAAATCCGCCATCACCATCAAGGACGTTGCGCAGGCGGCGGGATGCGGTGTGGCGACGGCCAGCCGGGTGCTGAACAACTCGGGTTCCGCCAGCGCCGATGTGCGCGAACGGGTCGAGACGGCAGCGCGCGAGCTGGGGTTCAGCTTCTCTGCCATCGGCCGCGCCCTGCAAAGCCGCCGGTCGATGACCATTGGCTGCCTTGTGCCCTCGCTCGCCAACCCGGTCTTTGCGGAAGCCGTGCAGGGCGTGCAGGCGGAATTGCAGGGCTCGGGCTACCAGCTGCTGATCTCCTGCTCCAACTATGATGAGGCCGCGGACGGTGCCGCCATCGAGATGCTGCTGTCCAAGGATACCGACGCGCTGATCGCCACGATGGTCGCGCCCGACCGCAGCCCGGCCCTGCAGCTTGCGTCCAAGCGCGGTGTCCCGGTGGCGCTGATGTTCCATGATCCGCTTGACGGGTTCGTCACCTCCTATGTGGATAATGTCGAGGCGGCGCGCGAGGTGGCCCGCCAGTTCGCCGGGCTCGGCCACCGGCGCACCGGCTTCCTCGCCCTGCGCTTTTCGACTTCGGACCGCTCGCGCAACCGCTATGCCGGGTTTCTGGCCGAGTGCCGGGCAAGGGGCCTGCCGGACCCGGCGCTGATCGAGATCGGCGAGGGCGAGGCCCGCCAGCCAGAGCGCCTTGCCGTGATCCTGGGCCAGCATCCCGGGCTGACGGCGATCTTCGCCTCGAACGACTTCCTCGCCATCGCCCTGCAAAAGGCCGCGCGGCTGCTGGGTTGGCGCGTCCCGCAGGACATGTCGGTCGCCGGTTTCGACGGGATCGAGATCGGCCGCCTGCTCGAGGTGCCCCTGGCCACCATCGAAACCTCGCCCGAGGCGATGGGCCGTCAGGCTGCCCGGCTGCTGCTTGAAAGATTGCAAGGCGGCGCGCCCGTTCAGCCGCCCGCCTTGCCATTCCATTTCCGGGCCGGGGCGACGCTTGCCCCGCCGACCCCGGGAAAAGGTGACGACGGTCGGGTTGCAGCCCAACCGCCGTCCGCTCCCCCTGCCGAAACCGCTCAACAAGGATGAACCGATGAAACATACCGTTCTTGCCGTTATCTTCGCAACGGCCATCGCCGCGCCCGCCTTTACCAAGGTTGCCTTTGCCGAAGACGCCGTCTGCTACAACTGCCCGCCGGAATGGGCGGACTGGGCCTCGATGCTGAAGGCGCTGGACGAACAGGCCGGCATCACCATGCCGCATGACAACAAGAACTCCGGCCAGACGCTCAGCCAGATGATCGCCGAAAAGGCCTCGCCCGTGGCCGATGTCGCCTATTACGGCGTGACCACCGGCATTCAGGCGATCAAGGAGGGCGTCGTTCAGCCCTACAAGCCCGCAGGGTTTGACGAGATCCCGGACGGGCTGAAAGACCCCGAGGGCAACTGGTTTGCCGTGCATTACGGCACGCTTGGCATGTTCGTGAACGTCGATGCGCTGGCCGGCGCGCCGGTGCCGCAATGCTGGGCCGACCTGACCAAGCCCGAATACAAGGCGATGGTCGGCTATCTCGACCCGGCTTCGGCCTTCGTGGGCTATGCCGGCGCGGTTGCCGTGAACCAGGCGTTCGGCGGCGATCTGACCAACTTCGACCCGGCGATCAAGTATTTCAACGATCTGGCCGCCAATAGCCCGCTGGTGCCCAAGCAGACCTCCTATGCCCGCGTCGTCTCGGGTGAGATCCCGATCCTGTTCGACTATGACTTCAACGCCTATCGCGCCAAATACAACGAGGGCGGCAATTACGAATTCGTGCTGCCCTGCGAAGGCACCATCCGCGTGCCCTATGTCATGAGCCTCTTGGCCGATGCCCCCCATGCCGAGGCCGGCAAGAAGGCGTTGGACTTCATCCTCTCGGACGAAGGTCAGGCGATCTGGACCAATGCCTACCTCAAGCCGGCCCGTCCGGTGGAACTGCCCGCTGACGTGGCCGGCCGCTTCCTGCCCGACAGCGACTATGAGCGGGCCGTGGCCGTGGACTATGCGGCGATGGCCGCGGCGCAGGCTGCCTTCGGCGAGCGCTACCTGTCCGAAGTGAAGTAACCAGCAAAAGGGCAGGGCGGTCGCGCCCTGCCCAACCCATTCCAAGGAATTCCCCATGTCTTCCCGGCAGTTCGTTGCCCTGTGCCTCGTGCCTCTCGCAATCTTCGCGCTGACCTTCCTGGCGCTGCCGCTGGTGCGGCTGGTCCTTGCCTCGGGCGAGGGCGAGGCCGGCTGGGGCATCTACTGGCAGATCCTGCACACGCCCCGCTACCTGACGACGCTGGTGCAGACGGTTCTGGTGTCGGTCTGCGTCACCATCGCCGCGCTTGTCGTGTCCACCACCGCCGGGCTGTTCCTGACCCGCAACCGCTTTCGCGGGCGGGCGGTGCTGCTGTCGATCCTGACGCTGCCGCTGGCCTTTCCGGGCGTCGTCGTGGGCTTCATGATCATCTTGCTGGGCGGACGGCAGGGGCTGTTCAACACCATCTTCCCCGGCCATGTGGTCTTTGCCTATTCGATCTTCGGGCTGTTCCTCGGCTATCTCTATTTCTCGATCCCCCGCGTGCTGCTGACGGTAATGGCGGCTGCCGAAAAGATCGATCCTGCGTTGGAGGAGGCGGCCCGCACGCTGGGCGCGCCGCCGCACCGGGTGCTGCGCGATGTGCTGATCCCGGCGCTGGCGCCCGCGCTGGTCGCCGCCGGCGCGATTGCCTTTGCCACCGCGATGGGGGCCTTTGGCACCGCCTTCACGCTGGCCACCAATATCGATGTGTTGCCGATGGTGATCTACACCGAGTTCACGCTGTCGGCGAACATCGCCATGGCCGCCGCCCTGTCCGTCCTGCTGGGCATCGTCACTTGGGGAATGCTGTTCCTGGCCCGCAGCTTCTCGGGCTCCACTATCGCGGCGGGGGGCTGAGGCCATGCGGATGGGAAAAGCCCTGCAACTGGCGGTGACGCTGCTGGCGGCCGCCTTCCTGCTCGTGCCGACGATCCAGTCGGTTCTGGCGGGCGTGACGGTGAACTACTTCCAGGGCATCAGCTCTGGCCTGACGCTGGACTGGATTGGCGTGGTGTGGGAGCTTTACGCCTCGTCCATCTTCCTGTCGCTTGGCATCGCGCTGGCCTGCCTGTGCGTGACTCTGGTGATCGGCGTGCCCGCGGCCTATGCGCTTGCCCGCAACCCGGGCCGGCTGTCGCGCGCGGTGGAGGAGTTCATTTCCCTGCCGCTGGCCATTCCCGGCCTCGCGCTGGCGCTGGCGCTGCTGCAGCTCTACGGCAGCTACAAGGGCTTCCGGATGAGCTGGACCTTCATCCTCGTCGGCCATGTCCTCTACACGCTGCCCTTCATGGTGCGCTCCGTCCAATCGGTTCTGGCCGCCATCGACCTCAAGACGCTGGAAGAGGGCGCAGCCACCCTTGGCGCCGGCCCGGCGCGGCGGTTCTTCGATGTGGTGGTGCCGAATGCGCTGCCGGGCATTCTGGCGGGGGCGCTGACTGTCGTCACCCTCTCCATCGGCGAGTTCAACCTGACCTGGATGCTGCACACACCCTTCCTGAAAACCCTGCCCGTGGGGCTGGCCGACAGCTACGCCTCGATGCGGCTCGAAATCGCCTCGGCCTATACGCTGATCTTCTTCGTGATGATCGTGCCGCTGCTGCTTGCCATGCAATGGGCCAGCGCCCGCGCGCAGCAGATTACCAAATGAGGATCGCCCAATGACCCTGACCCTTCGCAACATCGCCAAGACCTATCCCGGCGGCACCCGCGCGCTGCTGCCGACCGACCTCGATATCGCCGAGGGCGAGATCGTGTCGCTGCTTGGCCCCTCGGGCTGCGGCAAGACCACGCTTTTGCGCATTATCGCGGGGTTGGAGACGGCCGATGCCGGGGCCGAGATCCGATTCAAGGACGATGACATGACCCACCAGCCGGTAGAGCGGCGGAAGGTGGGGATGGTGTTCCAGTCCTACGCCCTCTTCCCCAACATGTCGGTGCGCGGCAATATCGGCTACGGGCTGAAGATGCAGGGCCTGCCACGCGCGCAGATCGACGCACGGGTCGATGAGGTGATCGCGCTGTGCCGGCTGGAGCCCTATGCCGGGCGGGCGATCGGCGCGCTGTCGGGCGGGCAGCGGCAGCGGGTGGCGCTGGCCCGTGCCTTCGCGCCGCGCCCGCGCCTGCTGTTGCTGGATGAGCCGCTGTCGGCACTCGATGCTGCCCTGCGCGGGCAGTTGCGCGATGAGCTGGCGGCGCTGCTGCGCCAGTTTGGGATCACCGCGATCTTCGTGACCCATGATCAGGACGAGGCGATGGCGATTGCCGACAGGGTTGCGGTGATGAGCCAGGGCCGCGTTGCCCAGATCGGCACGCCCGAGGCGCTGTACCGGGCACCGCAAAACGCCTTCGTCGCGCGCTTTGTTGGTAACTCGATGCCCCTTGGCGGCCGGATCGAGGGCGATCAGCTGCACCTGCCGGGCGGCACTCTGGCGCTGGCTGCCCCGTCTGACGGCATGGCCGCCTTCGTGCGGGCCGAGGATGTGCGGCTCGCCCAGGACGGCCCGCTGACCGCCCGCGTCACCGCCGTCACCTTCCTTGGCACCCATTACCGCATCGCCCTAAGCGGCGCGACGGATCAGACCCTGTTCTGCCTGCATCAGGGCCAATCCGCCCCGAAGCCCGGCGAGACGGTGCGCCTTGCCATCGCGCCGCAATCCATTCTGACCCTGACCCCAGAGAAAGCCGCCGCCTGAATGCCCGCCTTCATCCAGATCAGCGATCCCCATATCGTGCCCGAAGGCCAGCTTGTCTGCGGCCAGTCCGACACCGTCACCGCGCTGCGCGCCGCCGTCGCCTCGATCAACGCGCGGCTGCCGGCGCTTGGCCCGGTCGACTGCGCCATCGTCACCGGCGATCTGACCGACGACGGCAGGTCCGAGGAATACGCCCTGTTTGCCGAGATCATGGCGGGCCTTGACCTGCCTTGGCTGGCAATCCCCGGCAACCATGACAGCCACACCGCCATGCGTGCGGCCTTTGCCGGTGCGGACTGGATGCCCGAGGCTGGCCCGATCCACTGGCTGCGCGACTTTGGCCCCTTCGCTGTGATCGGGCTCGACACGCTTTTGGACGGTGCCCATCATGGCTGGCTGGCGGACGAAGGCTTCACCTTCCTCGACCGCAGCCTGCGGTCCTTCGGGGATCGCCCGGTGGTGGTGGTGACGCATCACCCGTGGATGCAGTCCGGCATCCCCGCAATGGATGCTGACAACCTGCGCAACGGGGCGGCGCTGATGGATCGGCTGCAGGCGCATCCCGGCCCGGTTCGCATGATGTCCGGCCATGTTCACCGGGCCATGACCGGGCAGATCGGCAAGGTCACCTGCCAGATCGCGCCGTCAACCGCCCATGCCGTCCACCGCGACCTGCGCGCAGATGCGATTCACTCGCTGATCTTGGAGCCCGGCGCCGTGACGCTGCACACATGGGTTGAGGGGGCAGGGCTTGTATCCGACATCCTGCCCATCGGCCGCTTTCCCAGCCCAAGCCCCTTCGACTGACCCGCCTTGGGGCAACCGCCACCCGGCCCGTACCCACCGGCCCGGGACGGCGGCCCGATTGCCCCAAGGAACCGCGCCGAACGTTGCTGCATCACAACGAAGGCGACCGGGCTGCGGCCTAGATTTCGGGAAATGGTTCATTCTCGAAAGGAATATCAGATGCTGACCAGACGCGCTGCACTCATGGGGGCCGCACTGGTTGCCGCCTCGCCCTATGTCCTCAAGACATCTGCGGCCGCCGAAGAGGTGATGGACACCTCTGCCGCTGCCCCGGTCGATCTGTCTTCCATGACACGCCGCAAGGTGAAACTGGTCGCCCCGCCCTTCGTGCATGAGCATGAGCAGGTGGCGACGGTCGGGCCGCAGATCGTCGAGTTCGAGATGAAGATCATCGAGCAGGAGCTGCAGGTCGACGAGAATGCCTGGATCCAGGCGATGACGTTCAACGGTTCGGTCCCCGGCCCGATGATGGTGGTGCATGAGGGCGACTATGTTGAACTGACGCTGTTCAACCCGCCCGAGAACATGATGCAGCACAATATCGACTTCCATGCCGCCACCGGCGCGCTTGGCGGTGGGTCGCTGACGCTGGTCAACCCCGGCGAAAAGGCGGTGCTGCGCTTCAAGGCCACGCGGCCGGGGGTGTTCGTCTATCACTGCGCCCCCGGGGGCCCGATGATTCCGTGGCACGTCGTGTCCGGCATGTCGGGCGCGATCATGGTGCTGCCGCGGGACGGGCTGAAGGACCATCTGGGCAAGCCGGTCTCCTATGACCGGATCTACCATATCGGCGAGAACGACTTCTACATCCCGCGCGGCGACGACGGCGAATACATGCGCTTTGCCGATGCCGGCGAGGGCTATTCCGACATGCTGGAGGTGATGAACGGGCTGATCCCCTCGCATGTGGTGTTCAATGGCCGGGTCGGCGCACTGACCGGCACCGGCGCGCTGGTCGCCGAGCAGGGCGAGACAGTGCTGTTCGTGCACAGCCAGGCGAACCGCGACAGCCGCCCGCACCTGATCGGCGGGCATGGCGATCTGGTCTGGGAAAGCGGCAAGTTCAACAACGCGCCGGACCGCGATCTGGAAACATGGTTCATCCGAGGCGGCTCGGCCGGGGCGGCGCTCTACACCTTCTTGCAGCCGGGGGTCTATGCCTACGTGAACCACAACCTGATCGAGGCGGTGAACCTTGGTGCCACGGCCCATGTGATCGTCGGCGGCGACTGGAACAACGACCTGATGGAACAGGTGGTAGCCCCGGTCGAATATGACGTGCTGCACGAGGGGCGCACCGCCCTGCCGTGACCTCGCGTTGACGGGGCGGCTCCGGGGTTCCGGGGCCGCCCTCACCGTTTTCAGGAGCCTGCCATGACCACCCCCGCCGCGCTTGCCCTGCTGTTCGCCCTTGCCGTGATTGCGGGGGTAGCGGCCTTGCGTCCCGAGCCCGAGGCGACTCTCGCCGCGCCCGCAACCATCCGCATTGCCGCCGGTCCGCAGGAGTATCGCCCTGCCGGCGAGTTCCGCCAAGGCACCCGCATAGTCGATGCGCCGATGGAGCAGCGGGCGGCCGCCGCGCTGGACGTGATGAAATTCCATGTGAGTGAGGCCGACTACGCCCGCTGTGTGGCCGACCGCGACTGTCCGCAGCTGCCGGCCACCGGGCAGGCGGGGATGCCGCAGACCAACATCAACCATGCCGACGCGACCGCCTATGCCGCCTGGCTCTCGGCCCAAACCGGCGAGACTTGGCGCCTGCCCACCGATGCCGAATGGCTGCGCGCGGCGGGCGAGCGGGGCTTTGACGATGGATTCGCCGAGGACATGAACGGCGCCGACCCCTCGCGCCGCTGGATCGCCAGCTATCTGCGCGAGGTGGAGCTGCGCGGCGAGGCCGACATGCAGCCGCACCCGCAGGGGCATTTCGGGGAGAACGGGCTGGGGGTGGCCGACATCGCCGGAAATGTCTGGGAATGGACCGAAACCTGCTTCCAGAACGGCACCCTGACACCGGACGGCACCGCCATCGCCACCCGCAGCGACTATTGCGGCGTGCGGGCGGTGCAGGGCAAGCACCGCGCCTTCGTGATCGACTTCATCCGCGACGCCCGCTCGGGCGGCTGCGCCGCGGGCGTGCCGCCGGACTATCTTGGCTTCCGGCTGGTGCGGGATGCGGGCTGAGGTTGGCGGACGGGCGGATCGGCGGTAGGCTGCGGGTGTGACCGGGAGACCCGAGGCCGATGATCTCCGAGATCGAGGACTATTTCACCAAAGGCTGCGGCCGCTGTGAGCGTTTCGCCACGCCCGATTGCTCGGTGCTCGCCTGGCAGCGCGGGCTGACGGCGCTACGGGGCCTGTGTCTTGCGGCCGTGCTGACCGAGACGGTGAAATGGGGCCATCCCTGCTACACCCATGCCGGGCGCAACATCGCCATCATCGGGGCCTTCCGCGGCGACTTCCGCCTGAGTTTCTTCAATGCCGCGCTGATGAAGGATCCGGAGGGGGTGCTGGAAAAGCAAGGGCCGAACACCCGGCACGCGGACATGATCCGCTTTACGGGCAATGACCAGGTGGCGGGCAGGGCGTGGGTGATCGGCGCTTACCTGGCCGAGGCGAAGAGCTATGCCGAGGCGGGGCTGAGGCCCCCGAAGGACGACACCGTCCGCGAGTTGCCAGATGAGCTGATTGAAGCGATGGACGCCGACCCGGACCTTGCCGAGGCCTTCCACGCCCTCACCCCCGGGCGGCAGACCAGCTATGTGATCCACCTGTCCTCGGCCAAGACCTCTGCCACGCGGGTTGCCCGGATCGTGCGGGCAAGACCCAAGATCATGGCCGGCAAGGGCGCGATGGAGCGGTAACGCTATGGGCTTCTTTCGGCCAGGCGGGCGCCCGACGGACCTGAACGCCAGCCGTATCCCTACGCGTTTGACGGTTCCCGGAGGTGCGAGCCGCAGGGCGAGGGAGGCGCTTGCCCGAACCGGGCCATGCCCGCGGCCGCACCGCACAAACGGCCTTCGTCGTCGCGCTGGCGCAACGTCGCCCGCGCTGCGGCGGGCCGCGGGTATTCTTGGCAAACGTCTCAGTGGAAATCCCGTGATCCGGGGATGATCCTGGCGTTGCGAGGATGGCCGAGGGTCGGGGCAGGGATCGGCTTCTTGACCTCATCGGCGCGGGCAAGCGGGGGCGCAAGGCTGCGGTCGGACAGCCGCAGAAGGATGTCGCTGCGATCCTCAAGACTTTCGGCGACGACATGGGTCACGCCCGAGGCCGGATCTTGTTGCAGGCGGCCCGTCACCTGCAGTAGCCGGGCGGTCATGATCGCCTTGCGGAAGCTGGCCATCACCTTGGGCCAGACGACAAGGTTCGCCACGCCGCTTTCATCCTCCAGCGTGATGAAGCACACGCCCTTGGCACTGCCCGGGCGCTGGCGCACCAGCACCAGCCCGGCCAGTTTCAGGCGCCGGCCATTGCCGAGCCGCGACAGGTCGGCGGCGCGCACGAAGCCCTGCCGGGCCATGCTGGTCCGCAGGAAAGACATGGGATGCGCCTTCAGCGACAGGCGCAGGGTCTGGTAATCGGCCACCACCTGCTCGCAAAGCGGCATTTGCGGCAGCCGGGCAACGGGTTCCGCGCCCTCGTCCTGCCCGGTGCGGAACAGCGGCAGGTCGGGCGCGTCCTTCAGCGCCTTCGCCTCCCACAGCGCCGCGCGCCGGTCCAGCCCGGCAGAGCGGAAGGCATCGGCCGCGGCCAGCGCGCGGATCGCCCGGCCGTTCAGCCCGGCACGGGCGGCAAGATCGGGCAGGCCCGCAAAGGGCTCGTCCCGCGCCCGCATCAGCCGTTCGGCCGCCTCGCGCGCCAGGCCATCCACCTGCCGCAGCCCCAGCCGCAGGGCAAAGCCGGCCCCGGCAGGTTCCAGCGTGCTGTCCCAGTCGCTGAAATTCACATCCGCCTCGCGGACCTCGACCCCGTGCTCGCGGGCGTCCCGCACGATCTGGGCGGGGGCGTAAAAGCCCATCGGCTGAGAGTTCAGCAGGCCGCAGGCAAAGGCCGCCGGATAGTGGCATTTCAGCCAGGACGAGACATAGACCAGCAGCGCGAAGCTGACGGCATGGCTTTCGGGAAATCCGTAATCGCCAAAGCCCTTGATCTGGTTGAAGCAGCGCCGGGCAAATTCGGGATCATAACCGCGCGTGACCATCCGGCCGACCATCAGATCCTCAAGCCGGCCGATCGTGCCGCGCGAGCGGAAGGTGGCCATCGCGCGGCGCAGCTCATTGGCCTCGGCCGAGGAGAAGCGGGCGGCCTCCATGGCGATCTTCATCGCCTGTTCCTGAAAGATCGGCACGCCGAGGGTGCGCCCCAGGATGGTCTTCAGCTCGTCCTGCGGATGTTCGGGGCCGGGCGAGGGGTAGAGCACCGGCTCTGTCCCGCCCCGCCGCCGCAGATAGGGATGCACCATGTCACCCTGGATCGGGCCGGGGCGGACGATGGCGACCTCGATCACCAGATCGTAGAACCGGCGCGGCTTCAGCCGGGGCAGCATGTTCATCTGTGCCCGGCTTTCCACCTGGAAGACCCCGACGCTGTCGCCCCGGCACAGCATGTCATAGGTGGCCGTGTCATCCGGCGGCACCGAGGCAAGGTCGTACTCCACCCCGTAATGGCCTTGCAGCAGGCCAAAGCATTTGCGGATGCAGGTCAGCATTCCCAAAGCGAGGACATCGACCTTCAGGATTCCCAGTTCGTCAATGTCGTCCTTGTCCCATTCGATGAAGCTGCGGTCCGGCATTGCGGCATTGCCGATGGGCACGGTTTCGTGCAGCGGCCCCTCGGTCAGGATGAAGCCGCCGACATGCTGCGACAGGTGGCGCGGCATCCCGATCATCTGCTCGGCCAGCCGGATCGTGCGCAACAACAGCGGATCGGTCAGGTCCACCCCGGCCTCGGCCGAATTGGCCTCGCCCATGCTGGTGCCCCAGCTGCCCCAGACGGTCTTGGCCAGCGCTGCCGTCACATCCTCGGACAGGCCCATGACCTTGCCCACCTCGCGGATGGCTGACCGCGGGCGATAGTGGATGACGGTGGCGCAAAGCCCGGCGCGGTGGCGGCCGTATTTGGCATAGATGTGCTGGATCACCTCCTCGCGGCGTTCATGTTCGAAATCCACGTCGATATCTGGCGGCTCGTCCCGGTCCATGCTGATGAACCGCTCGAACAGCAGCTCCTGTTCGGCCGGATCGACCGAGGTGATGCCAAGCGCGTAGCACACTGCCGAATTGGCGGCGGAGCCGCGGCCTTGGCACAGGATGCCCCTCTCGCGTGCCCAGAGGACGATTTCGTGGACGGTCAGGAAATACTGCGGGATCTTCTTCAGCCCGATGACCTCCAGTTCCTTGACCAGCAGGCCGCGTACCTTTTGCGGAATGCCTCCCGGATAGCACTGTGCTGCCCCCGCCCATGTCAGCTTGTCCAGCTGGCTTTGCGGGGTTTCGCCCTCGGGCACGGTTTCTTGTGGATAGTGATAGGCCAGTTCGTCCAGGCTGAAGGTGCAGGCATCGGCCACGGCACGGGTGGCGCGGATGGCATGGGGCCAGTCGGCGAACAGGCGGATCATCTCGGCGGGCGATTTCAGATGCCGTTCGGCATTGGCATCGAGCAAGAATCCCGCCCGGTGGATCGTGGTCTTTTCGCGGATGCAGGTCATCACATCTTGCAGCGGGCGGCGTTCGGCGGCGTGGTAATGGACATCGTTCGTGGCAAGGATGCCGATCCCATGCGCCCGTGCCAGACGGTCCAGCCGGGTGATCCGCGCCCGGTCATCCCCGCGATAAAGGTGGCTGACGGCGATATGGCGCAGGCCGGGCAGGTGGCGCAGCAGATCGGGCAGGCGGCGCAGCAACCTGGCATCGGGCAAGGCGATCAGTTGCACCCCCTCGGCATGGTCGGCCAGATCGGCAAGCGTGATATCGCAGACGCCCTTGGCCTGCCAGCGGCCCTCGCCGTCCTGCCGCTTGCCCCGGGTCAGCAGCGTGCAGAGCCGGCCATAGGCGGCGCGATCCCGCGGATAGGCCAGAAACTCCTCGCCCGTCACCAGCCGCAGGCGGCAGCCGATGACGGGGCGCAAGCCGGCCTTGCGCGCCTCGGCATGGATCCGCACCACCCCGGCCATCGTGTTGAGATCGGCCACGCCAAGCGCATCATGGCCAAGCGCATGGGCTGCGGCCACAAGCTCGCTGGCATCGGAGGCGCCGCGCAAGAAGGAATAGGCCGTGGTCACCCCCAGCTCGACATACTCCGCGCGCGGGTTGTGCGGAAACTCTCCGGTCAGCGTCTTGCGGATGCGGTGATTGTCGCTGTCGGGCATCAGGTGAAGATCCCGTGCACGAACCAGCGCGGCGCGCCGCCGCGGCCATCGCCCTGCAGCCCCTCACGGTACAGCCAGAAGCGGTGGCCAAGCGCGTCCTCGACCTTGAAATAATCGCGCAGCCGGGTGCCGGGGCGGTCCTGCCACCATTCGGGGGCGATGCGTTCGGGCCCCTGATAGCGGGCGACACGGTAGATGCGGCGGCGCCAGCGGAACTGGCCGGGCGGGCCTTCGGGCACGGCATAGAGCACCGTCACCTCTTCGGCCGGGTCCAGCAGACGCTGCGGGCGGGCTGTGACGGCCAGTTGCAGCACAGGCGCCGCCGCCGGATCCGCGCGCCGTTCGGCGCGTTCGGGGATATGGCTGGCCACGGGCTGCAGCTGCGCCAGTGCGGCGCGGCCAAAGCGGGCGGTCAGCCGGTCCACCAGATGCGACAGCTCCAGCGGGGCATCGGTGCCGCCGGCAAGATCGGTCTGCCTGGTGCCAAGCGGTTCGGTCTGCGGCGCCTCGAGCGAGATGAGGTCGAAGCCAAAGCCGGGGTCGATCCGGTCCAGCCGGTCGCGGAACAGGAAGGCCAGATGGGCGGGATCCCGGGCGGGCAGGGCGCAGGCAGCCTCGATCCGGCTGGTCTCGCCATCGGTGCGATAGACGGTCAGCCGCAGCCGGCGCGCGCCGCGATGGGCCCGGGCCAGCTGCTCGCACAGAGTGGCGCAAAGGCCCGGCAGCTGATGGGCGGGGTCGAAGATCGGCTCGGCCAGGCGGGCATCGGCGCGGAACAGCTCTGCCAGGCCGGGGGGAGAGATCGGTTCGGCCAGATGGCCCGTCAGCTGGTCCAGCCGGATCAGCGGGTTCTGCGCCGCCTCTGCCCGCAAGAACCGGCGCGCCAGCGACAGCCGGGGCAGCGCGGAGAGCAGCCCGATCGTGCGCAGCCCCAGCCGGTTCAAAAGCAGCACCGTGTCCGCATCCAGCCGCAGGGCCGCCACCGGCAGCGGGTCCAGATCGCCGGCCCTGCGCCAGATCGCCCGCACCGGCCCGAACCGCGCCAGCGCCCAGGCCGCGCCCCAGCTGGGCGCCAGCGCCAGCCGCGCGGAAAACCCCAGCGTGGACAGGCTGGCCTCGATCCCGTCCAGCATCGGGCCCTCGCCGCCCCAAAGATGATCGGACCCGGTGGTGTCAAGGATCAGCCCATGCCCCGCGCCCTCTGCCGCCCAGGGATCGGCCACGGTCCAGGGGCACCAGCGCCGCGCCCACAGCGCCAGCCGGTCCAGCGCGGCGCGGTCCGCCCCGGGGTCGGCATAGTCCACCCGCAGCGCCGGGCAGAGCGCGCGCATATCGGTCAGCCTTGCGCCCGCCGTCACCCCGGCCAGATGCGCAGCGCGGCTTGCGGCATGGATCACCGGCCCGTGCGGCCCCTCGACGACCAGCGCCAGCGGTAGGTCATCGGATAGCGGATTTCCCAGGTGGGCGGCCTGCTGCCGCCACCGCTCCATCGGGAAGTGCGGCAACCAGATCGACACGATCCGCCGCCCCGTCTGCCCCGCGCTCATGATGCGCCACCCATATGCCGGGCCGCTTGTCGCGCGAGCGGAACAACTCGACCTGCCAGCGCGGATCGCCCGGGGCGCGCGGGTCGTCGGGATGGGCGGCCGAAGGGCGCGTGGCAATGCGCCAGCGGTCGCGCGCCGCGCTCAGATCGGCAGCCGCGCCCTGCCGGATCAGCCAGCAGGGCACGCCGGCCGCCTCGGCCCGCAGCGCAAGTCGTTTCAGGGCGGTGAAGGTCAGCGCCGGCGGGTTGCCACGCAGTTCGGCCACCACTGCGGCCAGCGCCTTGCAGCGCAACCCCTCTTCGGCCGCGGCCAATACGTCCAGGGGCCGGGACAGCTGCATCAGCAACAACGGCCGGCGGAGCCCCAACCCGGGCAAAGAGGGCCGCCCGCTCTCGCGCAGGGCCATCCGGTCCTGAAGCCACAGAACCGGGCCGGGCCCCGGGCCAAGCTGCGCCAGAACGAATCCGGCCGCCGCCGCCTCGGCCCCGGTCTCCGCGAAAATCTCGGACAACACAGCCACGTCCCGCTTTTCCCCGCCCCGATCTGACCCGGTGCGAGAAGACGGCAATGCTGGGGTCGCTCGCATATATGACCGGGTCATGGCACACGGAATCACAACTCATGTTCCTGTTTTGTTCTGATACCTTTCTGTAACATGGCAGGCAAGGCACAGCCACCGCCTTCAAGGGCGGTAAACAAGCGCCACCCGATGTGCAGGCTTGGCCCCGGCGCGATCAGGCGGTTGCCGCGGGGAGGGGAGTCCGCTGGCCATCCTCACGCCAGCGCGCCGGATCACGCGTCGGCCGCACCCTGGCCGTTGACCAGAGGCGCAACCGGCACAGGCGGGCGGGGGCGCTGCAATCCGCGCCCCCGGCCCCTGTTCACTGCGCCCCGCCGGCCGCGGCCACGCTGAGGCTGATGAAGTTCGCGGCCTGCTGCTGCAGGGCCGCGGCGAGCGATTGCTGGGCCTGCAGATAGCTGCGCTCGGAATCCAGCACATCGTTGAACGCACCCGCGCCGACACTGAAGTTCGTGCGCGTCAGGTCCAGCGCCTCGAGCGATGTCTCGACCAGCTTCTGCTGCGCAGCCACGTTGCGCGCGTCGCGGCGATAGGCGGCAAGGCTGCTTTCCACCTCTTCGATGGCGTTCAGCACCGCGCTCTCCCAGGCCAGGCGCGCTTGCACGGCGCGGCTTTCGGCGCGGGTAAGGTTCGCTTTATTGGCGCCGCCGGTGAAGATCGGCAGGTTGAGCGAGGGCCCAAGCGCCCAGGTGGTGATATTGCCGCCCTCAATATTGGTGGGCTGGATGTTCCCCGACAGCGACAGCGACGGATAGAAGGCCGCCTTGGCGACCCCGATGTTGAACACCGCCGAGGCATAGGTCCGCTCGGCCACCCTCAGGTCGGGTCGGGCGCGGATCACCTCGGCCGGCAGGCCGACACTGGCGTTGAAGCGGGGGCGGGGCTGGCCGGCGCTGCGCTGCAAGGCGGGGCGCAGGGTGGCGATGCGCTGCGCCGTCAGCGTGGCAAGCCGCGCCATCGCCTGATCCGCTCCGGTCTCGTACGCCGGCAATTGCGCCTCGCCCTCGGCCACAAGCTGCTCGGCCTGAAGGACGGCAAGCCGGTCGGTCGCGCCAGCATCGAACTGGCTCTTGGTCAGTTCAAGGCTGCTGCGCCGGCTTTCCAGCGACTTGCGGGTCAGGGCGACGCTGGCCTGCTGATAGCGCAGGTCGATATAGGCATTGGCGATCCCGCTTTGCATCACCAGCCGCGCCACATCGGCCGAGGCATAGGCCGCGTCCAGCTCTGCCGTGGCGGCGCGGCGCGAATTGCTATTGGCGCCAAAGACGTCGATCATCCACGATACGTTGGCGCCCGCGGTCGAGGTTTCAGCGGTGCCGGTTCCCTCGTTTCCGCGTTGCGCAGCGCCATTCGCGCTGATTTGCGGCAGGTCGTTCGCGGCCACACCGGCGGCAGAGGCCCGCGCCTCGGCGATCGCTTCCACCGCCTGGCGCACATCGAGGTTGCGCATCATCCCGGCCTCGATCAGCCGGTCAAGGTTCTGGTCGCGGAACGACAGCCACCATGTGCGTGTCGCCGCCGCGCCTTGACGCGCTGGCGAGCCCTGTTCAAAGGCCGCCCCGGCATCCGTTTCGGGGGCCTGATAGGTGACCTGTGTGCAACCGGCCAATGCCAGCGCCGAGCCGCCCCAGAGGAGCAGATGCCGCCGTGAAAGCGGGGCAGGGCCGGAGGCCTGGATCGGGTGTGTCACTGTGCTCCGCAGCATATGCGGCTCTCCTTTGTGCTTGGGCTTGCCCGCCGAGCCGAACTTTCTGTCAACGTCCGGCTGTTATGATTCTCTCTTTACATACATGCACGCATGTTTGTAAAGAGAGCCAACACTTCAGGGAGATTCGTATGCGCAGAAGCAAGGAGGACGCGGAACACACTCGGCAGGCTATTCTTGATGCCGCCGAAGAGTTGTTCTGCAGTCAGGGCGTCGCCGCCTCGACCCTGGAAAAGATTTCGCGCCGCGCCGGGGTGACCCGCGGCGCGCTCTATTGGCATTTCATGGACAAGGGCGACCTGCTGGAGGCACTGCACAATCGTAGCCGGCCGGTGCAGGTTGCCCTGATCGAGACCGCGGCCGAGACGGGCCATGAGGATCCGCTGGGGTTTCTGGAATCTGCCGGGATCGAGATGCTGGCGACCTTTGAACAGGATGAGCGCCAGCAACGCATGTTCCTGATCATGAATTCGCATTCCCCCGATGAAGAGGGCGCTGCCTGGGTTCAACGGGTGAATGGCGATCTGTTCCGCACCCTTTCCTCATTGATCCGGCAGGCCCAGGCAAACGGCGCCCTGTCGCCGGATTTTTCGCCTGAAGAGGCCGGCGTCATCACGCTGGCCACAATGCACGGCCTGCTCCACGAATGGCTGCGCTCCGGAAAAAGCTTCCCGCTTGCCAGCCTCGGCGCCAAGCTGATGGTGCGACAGGTGGCTATGCTTCGTCATGGCGCGCCAAAGCCGCGCACCGCCCCGGGCTGAGCGCCGGGCCCCCGGACTACCGCAACCTCCCTTTCAAGACACGACCTCCCCTCCTCCCCCCAAGGTTTTCAAGATGACCCACACAAGCCGGAACAGAAGATTGAGCGCAGCGCTTGCCGCCCTGCTGACCGCAACCAGCCTGCCCGCTGCCGCCCTCGCGCAGCAGGCGCCGCCGCCGCCAAGCGTCACCGTCACGCCGGCCGTGGTCGGTGAATACACGCTGACCACCCGGCTGCCCGGCCGGATCAAGGCCTCGACCGTGGCCGAGGTGCGCCCGCAGGTGTCGGGCATCATCAGCGAAGAGCTGTTTGAGGAGGGCCGCTGGGTCGAAGAGGGTCAACCGCTCTACAAGATCGAGGATGCGGTCTATGCGGCCACGGTTGCAGCCGCCAAGGCCTCGGTCGCACAGGCGCAGGCGAATTACGACCTTGCGGTGCTGGATGCCAACCGCGCGGAAGAGCTGCTGACCACCAATGCCGGATCGGCTGCAAGCCGCGACAAGGCCGTCGCCACCCGCGATGCCGCCGCCGCCTCGCTGCAGGCGGCCGAGGCACAGCTGACCAGTGCCGAGATCGACCTTGACCGCGCCACGGTGCGTGCCCCCGTTTCCGGCGTCATCGGCCTGTCGCAGACCGATACCGGCTCGCTGGTCGGGGCGCAGCAGACCGCGGCGCTTGCCACGATCCGCACGCTGGACCCGGTCTATGTCGATGTCACGCAATCTGTCAGCGACCTGATGCGCTGGACCACGCCCGGCAAGATGCGCGACATTCTGCAAGAGGCAGAGGCGACGCTGATCCTCCCCGATGGCAGCACCTTCGCCCAGAAGGGCCAGCTGCGCGCTGCAGAGCCGCAGGTGGAGCCGACCACAGGCATGGTCACGCTGCGGATCAGCTTTGCCAACCCAGATTTCGCGCTGCTGCCCGGCCTCTATGTCGAGGTGGTGATGCCGCAGGCCACCGAGAAGAATGCGATCCTCGTCTCGCAGAGCGCGGTGATGCGCGATGCGCGGGGCGGGGCCAATGTCTGGGTGGTGGAGGATGGCAAGGTCGCCGTGCGTCCGGTCACCGTTCTGGGCGCCTCGGGCAGCGACTGGGTCGTGACCTCGGGCCTCAAGGACGGCGACCAGATCGTCACCTCGGGCTTCCAGAAGGCCGCTCCGGGTGCCGCGGTCGCGATTGCCCCGGCCGAGGGTGCCCCCGCAGCTGGCGGAGCCCCTGCCGCCGCCCTGGCAGAGGGACACTGATCCATGGCGCGCTTCTTCATCAACCGCCCCATCTTTGCATGGGTGCTGGCCATCATCGTGATGGCCGTGGGTACGCTGTCCGTCATGCGGCTGCCGATCTCGCAATACCCCTCGATCGCGGGCCCCTCGATCGTGATCAGCGCCAACTATCCCGGCGCCTCGGCTGAAACCGCGGCCGATACCGTGGTGCAGCTGATCGAAAAGGAAATGACCGGCCTTGACGGGCTGCGCTATATCAACTCCTCGACCACCTCGACCGGGCAGGTCGAAATCACCATGACCTTCGTTCTGGGCACCGATCCCGACACGGCGCAGGTTCAGGTCCAGAACAAGCTGGCCCAGGCAGAGGCAGGTCTGCCCGAAACCGTCACCCGCCAGGGCGTCACGGTCGAGAAATCGGCCACCGGCTTCCTGATGATCGTGGGCCTCGTGTCCGAGGACGGCGGGCGCAGCGATATCGACCTTGCGGACTATCTCGCCTCCAACGTCGTCGAGCCCGTGTCCCGCCTGACCGGCGTGGGCAAGGTGCAGGTCTTCGGGTCCGAATATGCGATGCGGATCTGGCTCGATCCGCTGAAGCTGAAATACTATGACCTCGCGCCCTCGGCTGTCACCGCCGCGATCAGCGCGCAGAACGCGCAGATCTCGGCCGGGGCCTTCGGCGCCATGCCGGCTGCGGAAGGCCAGGCCCTTAACGCCACCATAACCGCGCAATCGCTGCTGCGCACGCCCGAGGATTTCGAGCGCATCGTCCTGCGCGCCGATACCGATGGCGGGCTGGTGCTGCTGCGCGACGTTGCGCGCGCCGAACTTGGCACCGAGAACTATGAGCTTGCGGGCTTCTACAACGGCAAGCCTGCGGCGGCGATGGCGATCCAGCTGTCCTCGGGCGCCAATGCGCTGGATACGGCAGAGCTGGTGAAGGCCAAGATCACCGAGCTGGAGAAGGATTTCCCCGCCGGCGTCAGCTATGTCATCCCCTATGACACCACGCCCTTCGTGCTGCTGTCGATCGAGGCGGTTCTCCATACGCTGATCGAGGCCATCGTGCTGGTCGTGCTGGTGATGCTGATCTTCCTGCACAACTTCCGCGCCACGCTGATCCCGACGCTGGCGGTGCCGGTCGTGCTGCTGGGAACGTTCGGCATCATGGCCGCGCTTGGCTATTCGATCAACACGCTGACCATGCTGGCTATGGTGCTGGCCATCGGCCTGCTGGTCGATGACGCCATCGTGGTAGTCGAGAACGTCGAACGCATCATGAATGATGAACATCTGGGTCCCAAGGAAGCCACCGAGAAATCGATGGACGAAATCTCGGGCGCGCTGGTGGGCATCGCGATGGTGGTGTCGGCGGTGTTCGTGCCGATGGCCTTCTTCGGCGGTGCCACGGGCGAGATGTACAAGCAGTTCGCCGTCACCATCGTCTCGGCGATGGGCCTGTCGGTGGTCGTTGCGCTGATCTTCACCCCGGCGCTCTGCGCCACGCTTCTCAAACCCCACGCCCATCCCGGCGCGCGGCGGCAAGGGGTTCTGGCCCGGCTCGGCAATGGCTTCTCCAGCTGGTTCGAGCGCAACTTCGGCCGCGTGACCAATGCCTATGTGGCCGGGGTGACACGGGTGACGGCGGGGCCGCTGCGGATGCTGCTGGTCTATGCGCTGATCGTCGGCGGCATGGTCGTGATGTATCAACGCACGCCCACCTCGTTCCTGCCGGATGAGGATCAGGGCTCGCTGATCACCATTGTGCAACTGCCTTCCGGCGCCACCGCCGAGGCGACAGAGACCGTACTGCGGAAGGTCGAGGGCTATTGGCAAACGGCCGAGGCGGAAAATGTCGAGGCGATCTTCTCGGTCCGCGGCTTCTCCTTTGGCGGGCAGGGCCAGAACACCGGCCTGCTGTTCGTGCAGCTGAAGGACTGGGAGGAGCGCACCTCCCCCGAAGCCTCGGCGCAGGCGATGGTGGGGCGCGCCTTCGGGCCGCTGTTCTTCGGGATGCGCGAGGCGATGGTTGTGCCTTTCGCCCCGCCGGCGGTGATGGAACTGGGCAACTCCAACGGGTTCACCGCCTTCCTGACCGCCACCAGTGGCAAGACGCATGAGGAACTGCTGGAGGCGCGCAACATGCTTCTGGGCATGGCGGCGCAGAACCCGGTGCTCAGCGGCGTGCGCCCCAGCGGGATCGAGGATGCACCGCAGTTCCGCCTGAACATCGACTGGGCCAAGGCCGGCGCGGTCGGGGTGACGGCGGCGGATGTCGGCAGCTTCCTGAACACCATCTGGTCCAGTTCCTACGTCAACGACTTCCTCTATGAGGGCCGGGTGAAGCGCGTCTATGTGCAGGGCGAGCCCGCGGCGCGGTCGACCCCCGAGGATCTACAGCAATGGCGGATCCAGAACAGCAATGGCGATTTCGTCGACTTCTCGACCTTCGCCACGCAAGAATGGGTCTACGGCCCGCAGCAGGTGAAACGCTACAACGCCCTTCCGGCAATGGCGCTCGAAGGCACGGCTGCCGAAGGCTATACCTCGGGCGCGGCGATTGCTGCGATGGAAGAGCTGGTGACCCAGCTGCCGCCCGGCTTCAACCTGCAATGGACCGGCATGTCGCTGGAAGAGAAAGAGGCCGGGGCCGGCGCGATGACGCTCTATGGCCTGGCCCTTGCTGTGGTGTTCCTGTGCCTTGCCGCGCTCTATGAAAGCTGGACGATCCCGCTGGCGGTTCTGCTGGCAATGCCGGTCGGTATCCTTGGCGCCCTGGTCGGGGCCTGGATCGGCGGACAGTCGAACGGCGTCTACTTCCAGGTGGGCCTGCTGACCATCGTCGGCCTGACCGGCAAGAACGGCATCATGATCGTGGAGTTCGCCCGCGAACGGATGTCGAGTCTTGGGGAAACCGCGCTTGAGGCGGTACGCGCCGCGACACGGCTGCGCTTCCGGCCGATCCTGATGACCTCGATGGCCTTCGGGCTGGGGGTGGTGCCGTTGGTGCTGTCCTCTGGGGCCGGTTCGGGCGCGCGTGAGGCCATCGGCTATGCCACGCTGTTCGGCACGATCATCGGCACCACGCTGACACTGTTCTTCGTGCCGGTGTTCTTCGTGCTGATCGACCGCGTGTTCTCGCGTCGGAAGAAAACCCCGGCGGCCGTCACCGCCTGACCTGTCGCCGGAAACGACCCTCGCCCCGGCCGCGTAATGCGGCCGGGGCATTTTTGTCTCCGGCTGAAGGCCCAAGGCATTTCGCTCAATCGTCCCCCCGCAACCGTGTCTTGTCGCGCATCACCCGGCGTGTCATCCGGCCGAAGGCGCGGTCGCGGCTATGCGCCTCGGCCAGCGTTTCCGAGTTGTAGCGATCCTCGCGGCGCAGTTTCTCCCATCGCAGCATGCGCCCCGGGTCGAGCCCGCCCGCTTCCACGGCGGCACGGATCGCGCAGCCCGGTTCGGCCTGATGGGTGCAGTCGCCAAAGCGGCAGGCGCGGGCGAGCGTGTCCAGATCATCAAAGACCGCGGCGACGCCCTCCTCGGCATCCGTCAGGCGCAGCTCTCGCATTCCCGGCGTGTCGATCAGCCAGCCGCCGCCCGTCATCGGCAGCAGGTGCCGGGCGGTGGTGGTGTGCCGGCCCTTCGCATCATCCTCGCGGATGCCGGCGGTGGCATGCGCGGTGCCGACCAGCGCATTGGCCAGCGTGGTCTTGCCCACGCCCGAGGAGCCGGCCAGCGCCACCGTCTGTCCGGGGCGGCACCAATCGGTGAGCCGCGCGCCCACATCCGGCGCCAGCGCATCCAGCACCAGCACCGGGGCGCGGCGGTTCACCGCCTCGGCCCGCGCGCGCCAGACCTCGGGGTCATCGGCAAGATCAGCCTTGGTCAGCAAGATCACCGGCGTGACCCCGGCGCTGATCGCCAGCGCTAGGTAGCGTTCCAGCCGGGCCGGGTTGAAATCGGCATTGCAGGAGGTGACGACGAACAGCGTATCGACATTCGCCGCGATCAGTTGCCGCCCGGCCCCGCTGCCCGCGGCGCGTCGGGCCAGGCTGGTGCGGCGGTCCAGCACCCGCAGCAGGCGCCCCCTGTCGGCCAGCACCCAGTCGCCGACGGCGATCTCGGCGGTGGAGTGTCCGGGGGGCAGGGTCAGGGACAGGGGGCCGGTCTCGGACAGGGCCTCGAGACGGTCTCGGTGGACGGCAGAGATGCGGCACGGCGTGGTGGTGCCGATCTCGTCCAAGGCAAGCTGGCGCAGGAAATCGGCAGCCCAGCCGAGATCGGCGAGCGGATAGGTGGGGTTCAAGGGAAGGCCCTCGCAAAAGACTGAAACGCTGGCGCCGGGTCAGGCGCCGGTGACGATCAGACGGGCAGGGCGGCGGCGGAAGATCCGCTCAGACGGCCCCGGCCCGGAGGGATGCAAGCTCTGACATGTCCTCTCCTTTCCGGTTGTGGGTATGGTGTGCATTTTACGCCTCGGGCAGCCGTTTCGCAAGCGGGCTGCAACAGGCGGGGGTGGCATCTTCCTTTTGCTCGGCGATGGTGCAAACCGAAGCACCTTGCACCGCCGAAACATTCCTTCTCACATGTACTTGACTAGTTCACTCAGATAAGCGAAATCCCGCACATATCCAAACGCCACCGCCAGCACGTCCGCCAGCGAAGCCAGCAACCGCTTCCTCTGGGGGACCACCGATGCGACCTTCCAACCGGCATCTTGCCGCCGTTCTGCTGGGCACAACCTGCCTGACGCTTGCCGCCGCCCCGCTGGCCGCGCAAGAGACCATCCAGCTCGATACCATCGTGATCGTGGGCTATGACGAAGACGGCGCGCCGATCTTCGCGGGTGAGAACACCACCAGCCTCGACGCGGACGACCTGCAATCGGGCGTCGGCGTCACCGATGTGAACAGCATCCTGCGCCGCCAGACCTCGGTCTTCACGCAGCAAGATCCGGGCAACCCCGGCATCGCGGTGAACCTTCGCGGGTTTGAAGGCTCGGGCCGCGTGGCGATGTCGGTCGATGGCGTGCCGCAGCAATTCCGCCTCACCGGGCATGCCGCGCAAAGCGCCGCCTTTGTCGATGAGAACTTCCTTAGCGGGGTCGAGATCATCCGCGGCGCCGTCACCACCACCGGCGGCACCGGCATTGCCGGCTCGGTCAACCTCTCGACCATCGACGCCAAGGATGTGGTGCGCGACGGCCAGAAATTCGGCGGCATCTCGCGGCTGACCTATGGCGATAATGGCGAGAACCACTCGGGCATGGCGGCGATCGCTTACCGCGATGACCGCTTCGACATGCTGCTTGGCTACAGCCGGCACCTGTCGGAGGACTATGAGGATGGCGACGGCGACACCGTGGCAAATACCGATGAAGATGTCGTCTCGACCCTGTTCAAGCTGGGCTACAATATCGATGCCAGCCAGCGCGTGACCTTCATGGCCTCGCGCTATGACACCAGCTTCTTTGCCACCAGCTATGATCAGGAGCTGACCTCCGACATCTACAAGCTGGGATACAGCTATGATGCCGGCGACAACCTGATCGACCTGAAGGCGAACCTCTACCGGGCCGATACCGAAACCGAATGGGTGGGTGGCACCGGGTCCTATGTCGGGCGGAAACTGTCGACCGAGACCACGGGCTTCGATCTGACCAATACCTCGCGCTTTGCCTTCGGGAACTGGTCGCTGACCAGCATCAACGGGCTGGAGATTTCGCAGGACGATCTGGGCGGCAAGGATGGCGGGGTGAACCCGACCGACGGCACCGCGGACCGCGCCTCGATCTTCTCGGAAAACATCTTCGTCAATGGCAAGTGGGAACTGACCGCTGGCCTGCGCGCCAATGAATATGCGCTGGACGGCGAAGCCTCACAGGGCGAGATCGACATCACCAACCGCTCTGTCGATCCGAAGCTGACCGTGGCCTACCGCGTCACCGACTGGCTGCAGCCCTACGCCACCGTCTCGCGCACCATGCGCTCGCCGACCTTGCAGGAAACCATGCTGGGCGGCACCCATCCGGGCGGTGGGACCAGCATGATCGCCAACCCGGAACTGGAGGCCGAAACCTCTCAGGGCTACGAGATCGGCTTCAACCTCGACAGCGCCGATCTGTTTGCCAGTGGCGACAGCCTGACCGGCCGGGTGAACTACTACCGGATGGACGTTGATGACTATGTCGTCACGGCCTTCGGGTTCAGGAACGCCTTTGGCCAGGTCGGCACGGCCTTCGCCAATGTCGATGGCACCTCGGAAACCAGCGGGGTTGAGGTGGAGCTGGCCTATTCGTACCGCCAGCTCGATCTGGGCCTGTCCTACACCAAGAATGACAGCGACATCCCCAGCCAGACGCCGGGCCTTGGCGCCGGGCAGTACCTGCCGGACTCCACGCTCTCGGCCAGCATCGCAGGGCGCTTCTTGCAGGACCGCATGACGCTGGGGGCCGAGTACAGCTTCGTGTCGGGCGGTCTTTACACCGGACTCTACCAGCAGGTGCCTGTCCAGCGCGACGACAGCTATGAGCTGGTGGATCTCTTCGCCAGCTACAAGCTGAACGACAGCGTCCAGCTGAACGCCAAGATCGAGAACGCCTTCGACACCGATTACACGCCGTGGCTGTCCTCGGGTGAAAAGGGGCAGGGCCGCACCCTCTATGTCGGCACCAGCCTGCAATTCTGATCCTGACTTCGGGAGGGCCGCGCTGGCCCTCCCGCACACCCTTGCCTGAAAGGAGCCGCCATGAGCGCGCATAGCCCCGAAGAGATCCGCGCCGCCCGTGCGGCAGAGCCGAAGATGCGCGCCCGTGATCTGGCGGAAAGCCTTGGCATTGCCGAGGCCGAGATCTGCGCTGCGATGGTGGGGGCCGAAGCCACGCGCATCGCGGCGCATCCAGATGCGATCATGCCGCTGCTCACGGCCTTCGGCCCGGTGATGGCGCTGACGCGCAACGACAGCTGCGTGATCGAGAAGGTCGGGGTCTATGACGAGTATCGCCCCGGTCCCCATGCGGGCCTGATGGTGAATGACACCATCGACCTGCGGGTTTTCCCCAGCCATTGGGTCCACGCCTTTGCAGTGGAGGAGGCCGGCCCGAACGGCCCGCGCCGGTCCGTGCAGATCTTCGACGCGGCGGGCGATGCCGTCCACAAGATCCACCTGCGTGCCGAGAGCGACGCCGCGCATTGGGGGCCGTTCGTGGAGGCGCTGCGGCTGGAGGATCAGGCACAGGTGCTGGAGCTGTCGCCCCGCCAGCCGCCCGAAGTGCCCAAGGCCAACCCAGAGCGGGCAGAGGAGCTGCGGCAGGGTTGGGATGACATGACCGACACCCACCAGTTCATGCGCCTGACATCGCGGCTCAAGATGAACCGCCTCGGCGCCTACCGCATCGCCGGCGCGCCCTATGTGCGGCAGCTCGCGCCGAAATCGGTGGAGGCGCTGATGCACGCCGCCGCCGGGTCGGGCGTGCCGATCATGGTCTTCGTCGGCAACCGCGGCATGATCGAGATCCATACCGGCCCGATCACCCGCGTGGTGGAGATGGGGCCATGGATCAACGTGCTCGATCCCGGCTTCGATCTGCATCTGCGGATGGACCATATCGCCGAGACCTATGCGGTGGTGAAGAACACCCAGCGGGGCCCGGCGCATTCGGTGGAGTGCTTCGACGCGCGCGGGGCGCTGATCGCGCAGATCTTCGGCGTGTTGCGCGCAGGCGACGAGGCGGTCGCGGGCTGGAACGCGCTTGTCGCGGCGCTGCCCGATCTCGAAGCGGTGGCAGCATGAGCGCGCGGGGTCTTCTGACGGCGGCGCTGGCCTTGCTGCCTTTGGGGGCTGCGGCGCAGGAGCGGGTGCTGGCCATCGGCGGGTCGGTCACCGAGATCGTCTACCGGCTGGGTGAGCAGAACCGGCTGGTCGGGCGCGACAGCACCTCGACCTGGCCCGCCGAGGTGGAGGCGCTGCCCGATGTTGGCTACATGCGCCAGCTGTCGCCCGAAGGGGTGCTGTCAGTGTCGCCGGAGTTGATCCTGATGGAGTCGGGTGCTGGCCCCGCTGAGACGCTGGACACGCTGGCCGGTGCCGGGGTGCTAACGGTGACAGTGCCGGACGAGTTCTCGCCGGACGGCGTGCTCGCCAAGGTGCGGAGCGTGGCCGACGCGCTGGACGTGCCCGAGAAGGGCGAGGCGCTTGCAGCGGACCTTGAGGCGCAGATGCAGACGGCGCTTGCCAAGGTCGCCGCCGAGGACGGGCCGCCGCCGCGCGTGCTGTTCATCCTTGGCAACAGCGGCGGGCGGCTGATGGGGGCGGGCACTGATACCGCTGCCGCCGCGATGATCGCGCTGGCGGGCGGCACCAGCGCCATCGACAGCTTCGAGGGCTACAAGGCGCTGACCGACGAGGCGATCGCCGTCGCCGCGCCCGACGTGATCCTGGCGATGGAGCGGGGCGAGGGCGCCTCGCACGGGAGTGACGAATACCTGACCCATCCCGCACTGGCGCAGACGCCCGCGGCACTGGACGGGCGCGTGGTGCGGATGCCGGGCACCTTCCTGCTGGGGTTTGGCCCGCGCACGCCCGAGGCGATTGCCGCGCTGCACGCCGCGCTCTACCCAGACGCGCCCTGAGATGACCGCTATCCCCTTCACCCCCGCCATCCGGGCGCCGCGCCTTGCGGTGCCTGCGGTCACGACGGGCCTTGCGCTGCTGCTGGCGGCGATGGCCTGCCTCAGCCTCAGCATCGGCGCCTCGGGACTGCTGCCCTGGGAGCTGTTCACCCGCGATCTGAACCCGGCCGAGCGGGCGATCTTGCTGGATATCCGCCTGCCGCGGTTGATCCTGGGGATGCTGGTCGGCGCGGCGCTGGCGGTGTCGGGGGCGCTGATGCAGGGGCTGTTCCGCAACCCGCTGGCCGATCCGGGGCTGGTCGGGGTCGGGGCGGGCGCCGGGCTTGGCGCGGTGATCGCCATCGTGCTGGGGGGCGTGATGCCCGCGGCGGTTCAGGCGGTGACGGGGATGTACATGGTCTCGCTCTTCGCCTTCTTCGGCGGATGGGCGACCACGCTGATCCTCTACCGCGTTGCCAGCCTGCGCGGCCACACGTCCATTGCCACCATGCTGCTGGCTGGGATCGTGCTCGGGGCGCTGGCGGGGGCGGCGACGGGGATCCTGATCTATCTGGCCGATGACAATCAGCTGCGCGACCTGACCTTCTGGGGCCTCGGCTCGCTGGCGGGCGCGAACTGGGTCAAGGTCTGGGCCGCCGCGCCGGTGCTGATCGCCGGGCTCGCCGCCGCGCCGTTCCTCGCGCGCGGGTTGAACGCGATGGCGCTTGGCGAGGCGGTGGCGCGGCATCTGGGCGTGCCGGTGGAGGCGGTCAAGCGCGGCGCGATCCTTGCGGTGGCGGCGATGACCGGCGCCTCGGTCGCGGTGTCGGGCGGGATCGGCTTTGTCGGCATCGTGGTGCCGCATATCCTGCGCCTTGCCATCGGGCCGGACCATCGCACGCTGCTGCCCGCCGCGGCGCTGTTCGGGGCAACGCTGCTGATCGGCGCTGACACCTTCTCGCGCGTCGTGGTCGCCCCCGCCGAACTGCCCATCGGCATCATCATGGCGCTGATCGGTGCGCCGGTGTTCCTGTGGATCTTGCTCGCGCGCCGCGCCACGATGGAGATCTGAGATGCTTCTGGCAGCCGATCTGGGGGCGAGCCTTGGCGGGCGCGATGTCCTGCACGGGGTCGAGTTCGAGGCGCGCCCCGGCCATATCACCGCCATCGTCGGGCCGAACGGGTCGGGCAAGACAACGCTGCTGCGCCGGCTGACGCGCGATCTGCCGGGGCCGGGCTCGATCAGCCTCGATGGGGTGCGGCTCGCCGACCTCTCGCCCCGGCAACTCGCGCTGCGCCGGGCGGTGCTGCCGCAGGCCACGGCGGTGGGCTTCCCGTTCACGCTGCGCGAGATCGTGCGGATGGGGCATGAGGCGGGCCATGCCGCGCATCTGCCCGGCATCGTCGAGGCGGCGGTGGAGGAGGTGGGTCTGTCGGCCAAGATCGACGGCTTCTTCCAGGACATGTCGGGCGGCGAGCAGGCGCGGGGGCATCTGGCGCGGGTGCGCGCGCAGGTCTGGCAGGCGCGGCGGGCAGAGTATCCGTGCTGGCTGTTCGTCGATGAACCCGTCGCCAGCTTGGATATCGGGCACCAGTTGCAGGTGATGTCGGTCCTGCGCCGCTTTGCCGATGCGGGGGGCGGCGTGGTCGCGGTGATGCATGACCTGAACCTGACCGCGATGCATGCCGACCGCATGGTGCTGATGGCCGAGGGCCGCATCGCCGCCGCCGGCCGCCCGGCCGAGGTGATGACGGACCCGCTGCTGTCGGGCGCCTATCGCTGCCAGCTTTGCGTGAACACCGCGCCGCCAGGTGGCATCTGGCTGCTGCCGCAGGCGGCGCGGCTGGGGTAGGCCGCCGTCGGGACGCGCCCGAAAACCGATGCTCCGTACCCCGAGCCGTGATAAGGGTTGAGGGGTGTTGTGTGTCCGTGGTCTGCAGGGAGGGCTGGCGCGGGGGCTTTGTCCGCAGCGCTTGACGCTGTGGAAACCTTGTGGTGATACCCCCCCCGACCCTGAGGCAACCACCCGAACTGGCGAAGACACATGACCCTGCACCCCCCGGCCGCCGTCCCGACTGGGACCTCGATGAGCCGCCCGATGCGGTTCTTCCGCCGCCAGTCGCTGCGCAGCTGGATTGCGCTGGCGATGGTCTGTGCCGTGCTGCCGCTGCTGGTCAGCAGCGCCATTGGCTATGCGGTCTATCACCAGACCGTTGTGCAGCCGTTCCGCGATGTGTTGACCCGCCAGCATGATCTGCTGATCAGCCTTGAACGGATCCAGGGCGACTACTGGACGATCACCGAAGCGGTGAATGCCTATGTGCTGACTGGCGAGCTCGCACAGCGTGATGCCTTCGAAGCGGCCCGGGCCCGGGTCGAGGCACAGTTCGCGCGGATCGAGGTTGCGGTGGCGCCGGAAAACGCCGAACAGGTCGCGGTGGCGCGGCAGGAGTGGACGCGGGCCTCGGCCGATGCCGCCGAGGTGCTGGCGCGGCCCCGCGAGAGCCTTGGGCGCAGCGTCACCGATCTGGAACAGGTGCTGGCGGTGGAACGGGAATTTCCCGTCGCCGCGCGCCAGCTTGAAGCCGTGCTCGACCAGATGCGCATTGCGGGCGAGACCAACCATGCCGCGGCGCTGCTTGCTTTCCAGCGGCTGGAACTGGGCGCGCTTGGCGCAATCTTGCTGTCGCTGGGGATGATGGGGATCGGCGCCTTCATCGTGAACCGTGCCATCGTGCTCAGCGCCGATGAACTGGTGGCGGGGGCAGAGCGCTTCGCCTCGGGCCACCACGAAATACCTGTGCACATCACCGTCCCGCCCGAGCTGGCCGCCGTGGCCGAGGCTTTCAACACCATGACCCGCACCATTCAGCAGCAGCGCGAGCAACTGGCCGATCATGCGCGGCGCGACGGGCTGACCTCGCTGCTGAACCGGCGCGAGTTCGACGCGGCGCTTGGGGCGCGGCTGGGGGCGCTGACGGCGGGACAGCCGGGCTTTGCGCTGCTGATGGGCGATGTCGATCATTTCAAGCGGATCAATGACACTTATGGCCATGTCGAGGGCGACCGGGTGCTGCGCCGGGTGGCAGAGGTGCTGGTGGCCGAGGCCCGGGCCGATGACCTTGTGTTCCGCTATGGCGGCGAGGAATTTGCGCTGATTCTGAACGATGCCGGCCCCGCCGCCGCCGCCGCTGTGGCCGAACGTCTGCGCCTTGCCATCGCCGCGGCGTTTGAGGCGGAATGTGCGGAAGGTGGCGCGGGAATCGCCGTCACGCTCAGCTTCGGCATGGCCTTCTGCGCCGCGCCCGCCGCCCCCGAAGCGCTGATCCGCGTGGCCGATGGGGCCCTCTATGAGGCGAAGGCCGGCGGCCGCAACCGGGTGGTGGTGCGCGCGGGCTGAGGCTGCCCCGGCGCTTTTCCGCCTAAGGGTACCTGCGGCGGGCGGCGCATTGAACCAGAGGCTCACATCTTCGTTAGGCCTTGGAACCCGGAGGACCGATAGATGAAATCAATCCCGCTTGTCTTGCTGCTGCTTGTCGCCGCCTGCACCCAGACCGAAACGACAACCACCCGCCCGATGGATGAGGTGCCGGTCCAGAGCCGCCTGTCAAACGGCGACCGCGAGTTCCGGTTTGCCAATGGCTGCGCCGTGGTGCTGGAACCGGTCCAGGCCGTCCTGCGGGCCCAGATCGGGCCCTGCGAGCTCTATCACCGCGATATCGCGCTGCTCTATGCCTCGGGCGACTAAGGAGCGGCTCAGCCGGTCCCGGCGGCAAGGAAGGCGCGCCAGCCCCCCAAGGCGGTGATCTCCTCGGCGCCGGCAAGGCCGAAGGGTTCGGCCAGAAAGCCGGTGACGAGGCTGCCATCCGCCAGTTCCACCCGGCCGAGGCCGAGCGGCGAGGGGATTGCCGCCAGAAACTCCCCCACCCGCGCCAGTGGCAGCGCCCAGACCTCGACGTCGATGGCGGCGGCGCCTGTTTCGCTGCGGATCAGGCCGGGGCGGGCGGGCGGCGCCCCCTTCAGCCGGTAGAGCCGGTAATGCGGCGCCGTTTTGGTCTGCGTCAGGAACCGGCCGCCAAGCGCGGTGATCTGCGGGTTCAGCGGCAGCCCCGCCATATGCGCGCCGACAAGCACCAGTGGCAGTTCTGATGGCAGAGCCTGCGGCCCAAGCGCCGCCGCCGGGGGCAGTGGATGGCCAGTGGCGCCCATGTCGCGGGCGGCCCGGCCATGAAGGCTTCGGGCGAGACTTGCCGCCAGCGCATCCTGCCCTCCGCGCGCCAGCAGCGTCACGCTGCCCGGCGGCCCGTCGCGGCGCGGGCCGGTGGGTACGGCGATGCCGCAGAGGTCCAGAAGATTGACGAAATTGGTGTAGGTGCCAAGGCGGCTGTTCGGGCCGATGGGATCGGCCGTGAGGTCTGCCAATGTGTAGAAGGTCGGGATCGTGGGCACCGCCAGCAGATCCAGCCCCGCCATCGCCGCGGCCGCCACCCGCTTCAGCGCCGCAAGCCGGTAGAGGCCGCGGAAGGCATCGGCGGCTGACAGGCGGTCGGCCGCGCCGATGATCTGCGCGGTCACCGGATGAAAGGCGCCGGGGTCCGCGCGGAACAGCGGCTCCACCGCGGCCATGCGCTCGGCGACCCAGGCCCCGTCATAAAGCAGCTTTGCGACATCGTAGAACGGGGTGAAGTCGATCTCGCGCACACTGTGGCCCATGCTGCGCAGGGTTTCAGTTGCGGCCGCGAAAGCCTCTGCCTGCGCCGCGTCACCGAAAAACTCTATCGACGCCGCATCCGGAATGCCGATGCTCAGCCCCTGCGGCGTGCCGGGCAGCGCCGACATCGGCACCGGGCGCGACCACGGGTCGGCCGCGTCAAAGGCGCAGGCGGCACGGGTGGCTGTCCAGGCATCATCGACCGTCAGCCCGAAGACTGAGATCGTGTCGAGCGTCCGGCATGCCGGCACCATGCCCGTCCCGGACAGGGCCCCCAGCGAGGGCTTCAGCCCCACGATATTGTTCAGCGCCGCCGGCACCCGGCCCGAGCCCGCCGTGTCGGTGCCAAGCGCGAAGCTGACCAGCCCGCGCGCAACCGCCACCGCCGACCCGCTGGACGAGCCGCCGGGCACGATCTGCGGATCGAGTGCGTTGCGCGGCACCCCGTAGGGCGAGCGCACGCCGACAAGGCCGGTGGCGAATTGGTCAAGGTTGGTCTTGCCCAGCCAGATCGCGCCCGCCGCGCGCAGCCGTGCCACCACGAACGCGTCCTCGTCCGGCAGATAGGCAAAGGCCGGGCAGGCAGCGGTGGTTGGCGCCCCCGCCACGTCGATATTGTCCTTGATGGCGAAGGGCACGCCCCACAGCGGGAAGGCCGCCGGGTCGAAGGGCGGCAGGCCCTCTGCCTCGGCCACGGCGTCATCCACGCTGCGCAGGTGGATGAAGATCGCCGGATCCTCGGCCGCGGCGATCCGGGCAAAGGCCTCGCACAGCACATCCGCGGGCGAGGCGCCCGCAGCATACGCGGCGTGCAGGCTGGCGATGTCGAAGGACAGCGCGGCAAGGGGGGTCAGGGTCATGTCGGTCACTTCTTCAGGGCAGGAATTCCACGGGGCGGTTCCACTGGATCAGCACGGTGCAGCCCGGCACCGACCACACGGAATGGGCCGTTCCCTCGGGGTTCAGGATCAGGGTGCCGGCGGGATAGTCGCCGCGCTCGTCGCTTTGCACGCCCTCCAGCACCAGGATCGTTTCCAGCCCCGGATGCAGATGGCGCGGCACGCCGGCGCCCGGGGCATAGCGCAGCAGCGCCACGCCGGGGGCGCCCTCCAGCAGCGGGCAGATCTCCACCCCGTCGCGGAAGGGCTGAAACGCGCGGCCCTGCCAGCTTGCCAGAAGGTCCGGGAAGATCATCGGAGCCGTCATGCCGTGCCCCCCGTCAGCGCCGCGGCAATCTCGGCGGTCGTCGCCGTCCAGCCGACGATGCCGCCCTGCGCGCGGATCATCTCGACCGCCGCGGCCTTGAAGGCGGGGAAGTAGCTTTCGGTGGCATCCTCTGCCAGCAGGCAAACGAAGCCGCGGTCATTCGCCTCGCGCATGGTGGTCTGCACGCAAACCTCGGTGGTGACGCCGGCGAAGATCAGGGCCTTGGTGCCAAACTGGGCGAGGTGGTCCGAAAGCGGGGTGGCGTAGAAGGCACCCTTGCCGGGCTTGTCGAGCACGATCTCTCCGGGCAGGGGAGCGAGCTCTGGCACGATATCGGCGCCCGGCTCGCCGGCGATCAGGACGCGGCCCATCGGCCCGGGATCGCCGATGCGCAAGGTGGGGGTGCCGCGGTCCCGCTTGGCGGGCGGCAGGTCCGACAGGTCGGGCCGGTGGCATTCACGGGTGTGGATCACCGGCAGGCCCGCCTGGCGCGCGGCCAGCAGAAGGGCGGCCACGGTGGGGATGATCGCCTGCAGCCGCGTCACGTCATTGCCAAGGCTGGCGCCAAAGCCGCCCGGTTCGATGAAGTCGCGCTGCATGTCGATCACGATCAGCGCGGTGCTGGCCGGGTCGAGGTCAAAGGCGAAGGGCAGGGCGCCCGGAATGCTGGCCATCAGGCGTGCCCTCCCATGTGGTGCCCGATGGTGGCAAGGTCGGCATGGGCCGCCGCCACCTCATAGGCGATGCGGCCCTCGGACATGACAAGGATGCGGTCGGACAGTTCCATCACCTCGTCCAGATCCTCGCTCATCAGCAGCACCGCGCAGCCGGCGTTCCGGGCCGCCACGATCCGCGCCCGGATGTCGGCCACAGCCGAGAAATCCAGCCCGAAGCAGGGGTTTGAGATGACCAGCAGATCGACCTTGCCCGTCAGCTCCCGCGCCAGCACCGCGCGTTGCACATTGCCCCCCGACAGCGAGGCGATGGGCGCATCGGGCGAGGCGGTGCGAACCTTGAAGGCCGCAATCAGATCCACCCCGCGCTTGCGCATCTCGGCGCCGGACAGCCAGAAGCGGCGGCCGGTTTCGCTGCGGTCAAAGCTGCGGAAGGCGATGTTCTCCACCACGCTCAGCCGCCCGGCGCAGGCGTTCTTCAGCGGCTCCTCGGGCAGGTAGCGCACGGCCAGCGCCTGACTTTGGTCGCGCGTGGCGCGGTAGGGCTGGCCCTTGACCTCCACCACGCCGGCACTGGCGGCGCGCTGGCCGGTCAGCACCTCCATCAGCTCCATCTGGCCATTGCCCGAGATGCCGGCAATGCCCACGATCTCGCCGGCGCAGACCTTCAGGTCGTCGATGGTGATTTCCTTGAGGCCGGAACGGTCCCGCGCCGTCACGCCGCGCACCCGCAGCACCTCGGCGCCCGCCATCCCCTCACGCGCAGCAGGCACAAGCGGCTTTTCGGCGCCGATCATCATCGCGGCCATGTCGCCATGTGACAGATCCCTGACGCAGCCCTCTCCCACCAGCTTGCCCCGGCGCAGCACCGAGACGTCATCGGCAAAGGCAGTCACCTCGCGGAACTTGTGGGTGATCATCATCACGCTGATCGTGCCGGCCGAGCACAGGGCGCGGACATGCCCCAGCACCTCGTCTGCCTCATCCGGGGTCAGCACCGAGGTCGGCTCGTCCAGGATCAGGAAGCGGCGGCCAAGGTAGAGCTGCTTGAGGATTTCAAGTTTCTGCTTCTCGCCCGCGGCCAGCCGCATCACCGGCTGATCCAGCGGCACGCGGAAGGGCATGTATTCCATGAACTCGGCCAGCGCCTTGCGCTCGCGCGGCCAGTCGATGATGCCGGGCGTGTCGCGGCGGCTGATGACCAGATTTTCGGCCACGGTCAGCGAGGGCACCAGCGTGAAATGCTGATAGACCATGCCAAGACCAAGGCTATGGGCATCGCGCGGATCACCGATCACCGCCTCGCGCCCGCCGATCAGCATCTGGCCCGCAGTCGCGTGGTAAAAGCCCATCATGCATTTCACCAGCGTGGACTTGCCCGCGCCATTCTCGCCCAAAAGCGCGTGGAAGGTGCCCGCCGGCACCTTGACCGACACGTTGTCCAGCGCGGTGAAGCTGCCAAAGCGCATGGTCATGCCAAGCGTCTCGACCGCCAACGCGCCCTCGGGCATCGGCTCGGCGCCGACGATGTGCAGGGAGGGCTTCATGGCAGCGCCTCGATCAGGGTGGCGCTGTCCGACACCGCCCCGAAGACGCCGCCCTGCATGGTGACCATCTTCAGCGCGGCAGTATGGTTGCCCGGATCGGTCGCCGCGCAGCAATCCGACAGGATCAGGCATTCAAAGCCGCGGTCATTCGCCTCGCGCATGGTGGTGGAGACGCAGACATCGGTGGTGATCCCGGTCAGGATCAGGTTGTCGATGCCGCGGGTGCGCAGGATCAGCTCAAGGTCCGTGGCGCAGAAGCTGCCCTTTCCGGGTTTGTCGATGATCGCCTCGCCGGCAATGGGATAGAGCTCGGGGATGATGTCCCATCCTGGCTCACCCCGGATCAGGATCTTGCCGCAGGGCCCGTCATCACCGATGCCCGCGCCGATCTGCCGGCTGCGCCAGCGCTTGTTCGGCGGCAGGTCCGACAGGTCGGGGCGGTGGCCCTCGCGCGTGTGCAGGATGTGGTAACCCTTGGCACGCATCGCCGCCAGCACTGCCCTGATCGGGCCGATCGGTGCCTGTGTCAGCGTCAGGTCATAGCCCATCTGGTCGACATAGCCGCCCTCGCCGCAAAAATCGGTCTGCATGTCGATGATGATCAACGCCGTGTTCTGGGGCCGCAGATCGCCATTCCAGGGCCAGGCGTAGGGGGTGGAGGGCAGGGTGGTCATGGCATCCTCATTTGGTGATGGACAGCTCGCCCGGCGCGCCGCTGAGCGCACGGCTTGGCGAGGAGGTGGCGATCAGCACGCCAAGCGTCAGCACATAGGGCGCGGCGTAGAAGAGGTAGTAGCCCTGCGTCACGCCGACCGATTGCAGCGCCGGGCCAAGCGCACCCGCCCCGCCGAACAGCAGCGCAGCCCAGAGGCAGTTGACCGGCGACCAGCGCGCGAAGATCACCAGCGCGACGGCCATCAGGCCCTGACCCGAGGAGATGCCCTCATTCCAGCTGCCGGGGTAGTAGAGCGACAGATACGCGCCGCCGACCCCGGCAAAGGCGCCGCCAAGCGCGGTGGCCGCCGTGCGGATCAGGGCAGGGTTCAGGCCCATCGCCCGGGCGGCATCGGTGGAATCGCCCACGACGCGCAGGATCAGGCCGGGGCGGGTGCTGCGCAACGCCCAGGCCAGCGCCAGCGCTGCGGCGATGCCGATGACGAACAGCACGTTGACGGTCAGCGCCGCCTGCACCTGCGGCAGGCTCGACCAGCCGCCAAGGGGAATGGCCGGCAGGTCCGGCGCGGCGGGCTGGATGAAGGGTTTGCCGAAGTAGAAGGCAAGCCCGCTGCCCAGAAGCATCATGGCAATGCCGATGGCGATGTCGTTGACCCGGGACATCGAGCAGATCAACCCATGCACCAGCCCGAACATCGCCCCGGCAAGCGCCGCCACAAGGACGCCCGCCCAGGGGCTGCCGGTCATCACCGCGGTCGCGTATCCGGTCATGGCGCCCAGAACCAGCGTGCCTTCAAGGCCAAGGTTGATGCGGCCCGACCGCTCGGTCAGCGTCTCGCCCAGGCTGACGAACAGGATCGGGGTGGACACGCGGATCGCTCCGCCGATGACCGCAAGGGGGACGGCCCAGAGGCCAAGGTCGTTTTCCATGCGCCGCCTATCCTTTCGTCTTGAAGAAGGGCAGCCGGCCATAGGCCGCGTCCGACATCAAAATCGCCATGAACACGATGCCCTGCAGCACCTGCATCGTGGCATCGGGCAGATCCATCCGCCGCTGCACAAGGCCCGATGAGGCGTCGAACCCCGCCAGAAGGATCGCCACCGGGATGATCGCCAGCGCATTGTGGCGGGCCAGAAAGGCGATCAGGATGCCGGTATAGCCATAGCCCGCCGCCAGCGAGGCATTGGCCGAGCCATGCACGGCCGCCACCTCGAAATATCCGGCCAGCCCGGCAAAGGCGCCGCCAAGCGCCGAGAAGCCCAGGATCAGCTTGCCCACCGGCAGCCCCTGCACCTGCGCCGCGCGGACATTGCCGCCGGCGATACGGGCGGCAAAGCCCCAGGTCGTGCGCTCGATCAGCACCCAGGCGAGGAGGCATGCGAGGATGCCGAGGGCCAGGCCCCAATGCACCGACAGTCCCGGCAGATCACCCACGCGCAGCGGTTCGGCCAGCGGCGCGGTGGAGGGCTTGTTCAGGCTGGCGGGATCACGCAGCGGCCCCTCGACCAGATGGTTCATCAGCGCGATGGCGATATAGGACAACAGCAGGCTGGAGATTGTCTCGTTCACCCCGCGGTAATGTCGCAGCGCGCCCGCCGCCCCGATCCAAAGCCCGCCGACCGCCATCGCCGCCAGTGCCATCAGCGGGACGCCAATCGCGCCCGGTGCGGTGGCCAGCGGCAGCGCCAATGCCCCAGCGGCAACGCCGCCAAGCACGATGGCACCCTCGCCGCCGATCACCACCAGCCCCAGCCGCGCCGGAAGTGCCACACAGAGCGCCGCCATCAGCAAGGGCGCGGTGCGCGACAGCGTGTTCTGCCACGAAAAGGCTGACCCGAAGCCGCCCTGCCAGACATAAGTCATGAAGGCCAGCGGTGAGCGGCCCTGCGTCAGCAGGAACAGCCCGAAGACCCCGAGGCCCGCCATCAGTGCCAGCACCGGGATCGCCACCGGCTCTGCCCGGCGCAGAAGTGCCAGCCCGCCGCCCGCGCCCTGCATTCCCTGTTCCGCGACCGCCATCTGCGCGCGCCTTACGAGGTGGCGCCGAGGACGCCGTCGACGAGGTAGCTCATACCTTCCAGAACCGGATCGGTCTCAAGGAAGGCCTGGCCCTCGGTGGCGACGACATTGCCCTGATTGTCCTTGAGCGGGCCCTTGATGACGCTGAAGCCACCCTTCTCGATCTCGGCCTTGATCGCCTCGAACTGGGCGCGGCCGGCATCGGGCACCGCCGGGCCAAGCGGTGACATCTTGACGAAGCCCTCGGCCAGCCCGCCGCGCACGAAGTTCGGGATCGGCTCGCCGTTCAGCGTGGCGGTAACCATGTCGGTATAGACCTTGGCCCAGTTCCATTCGGCGCCGGTCAGGTATAGCTCGGGCGCCAGCGAGGATTGGTCGGCATGATAGCCGCCCACATAGGCGCCGCGGCCCGACGCCACCTCGACTACGACCTTGGGCCCGTCGACATGGCAGGTGATGACATCGCAGCCGGCATCGACCAGCGCATGGGTCGCCTCAGCCTCCTTAACGGCCAGCGACCATTCGCCGGTGAAGATGACCTGGCAGGTGATCGACGGATCCACCGCGCGGGCCCCCAGCAGGAAGGAGTTGATGTTCAGCAGCACCTGCGGGATCGGCTTGGCCGCGACGAAGCCGATCTTCTTTGACTTGGTCACATGACCCGCCGCAACGCCGTTCAGGTACTGGCCCATGCCGATATAGCCGAAGTAGCTGCCGGCGTTGGCCGGATGGCCCTCGGTCCACAGGCCGCCGCAATGCTGGAAACGGACATCGGGGTATTTGGGCGCGGTCGTCAGGATATGGGGGTCGAAATAGCCGAACGAGGTGGGGAACAGCAGCGCCGCCCCGTCAAGGTTGATCATCGATTCCATCGATTGCTGCACATCATTGGTCTCGGGGACGTTTTCCTCTTCGACCACGATGACGCCCGGGATCTCTTTCACCGCCGCCGCCCCAAGCGCGTGTGCCTGGTTGTAGCCAAAGTCGTCGCGCGGGCCGACATAGAGGAACCCCACGGTCAGATCGCCCTGTGCCCGCAGCGGACGGGGCAGGGCCGACAGCGCCGCGGCGCCGCCAAGGGCTGCAGTGCCGCGCAGCAGATCACGGCGCGACAGGGTGGAGCGGGGCAAGAGATAGGGGGCGGGCATTTCGCGTCTCCATGTCAGGGTCCGGGGGCGTTGTTGTGCTGGCCGTCTGGCCGGCGACTCGCCCCGCTCGGGATATCTGAGGGCAAGGATGCGGGATTGAACCGCTGCCGTCTTGTGCTAGTTTTGCAGTCAACCGCTGCAGGAATTGCACCACTCATGCATCCACTCGCGCCGCATCAGTTCATCGACGTGATCGCCCGCGCCGGGTCGATCCGGAAGGCGGCCGAGATGCTGTCGATCACCTCGACCGCGCTGAACCGCCGGGTTCTGGCGCTGGAGGAGGATCTGGGCGTGCCGATTTTCGAGCGGTTGCCGCGCGGTGTGCGGCTTTCGACCGCCGGAGAGCTGCTGGTGACCCATCTGCGCAATCAGGCCTCGGATTTTGAGCGGCTTCGCAGCCAGCTTGCCGATCTTGCCGGCGAGCGGCGCGGCCATGTCTCGATCGCCTGCTCGCAGGCGCTGCTACCGTTCTTCCTGCCCGAGCAGATCGGCCGCTACCGCCGCGCGCATCCGGGCGTCAGCTTTGGTGTGCATCTGCGCGACCGCGCCGCGGCAGAGGCAGCGCTGGTCGAACATTCGGCCGACCTTGCGCTGGTCTTTGAGCCGATCCGGCTGTCAGAGGTGCAGATCCTGTCCACTGTTCGCCAGCAGATCCATGCGGTAATGGCCACCGACCACCCGCTTGCCGGGCGTGAAACCGTCAGGCTGCGCGATTGCGCGGCCTATCCGGTGGGGCTGCCGACAGCGCAATACGGGGTGCGGGCGCTGATCGACCTTGCGCTTTTGCGGTTTTCCGTTCGGCTGCGAACCGTGCTCGAATCCGATAATTTCGACTTTCTGCGCCGCTATCCGGCGCAAGAGCAGCTGATCAGCTTTCAGATCCCCATCGGCTTGCCGGGCGAGGCGGCAAGCGAAGGCGTCATCTCGCGCCCCGTCGATACCCGCGACATTCCCGAAGGGCGGCTTTACCTGTGTCAGCTGCGCGGCCGCACCCTGCCGGTCGCCGCGGCAAAGTTCGCGGCGCAGGTCGAGGGGGCGCTGGAAACGCGATACGGTCTTTTGCCTGCGGGGGGATGACAGAGCGCTGTTGCACGGCCAGTCATCCCATTGACGGCCGCAGCGGCTACTGGCTGGGCACCGAACTGCGACAGCAGTTTCGCCCGCCCGCCTTGGCCTCGTAGAGCAGGGCATCGGCCACAGCCAGCCAGACATCGGCTGTCTCGATGTCACCTGTCAGGCTGCAGACGCCAAAACTGGCGGTCACGCGCAGCGAAACGCCATTGGCATCCACCGGCGCGGCGGCCACCACCTCGCGCAGCCGCTCTGCCAGGTCGAGCGCGCCCTTGGCATCGGTCTGCGGCAGCAACACCGCGAACTCTTCGCCGCCGAGGCGGCCGAACAGGTCCCCCTCCCGCAAGGCGCCCATGCATCGCTGCGCAATCATGCGCAGGACGGCGTCGCCGGTGGGGTGGCCATAGACATCATTCACCAGCTTGAAGTGGTCTACATCCAGCACGATGACCGATGCCGCGCTGCCGTATCTGCGGGACCGTGCGATCTCTCGCTCGGCGGCCTCGACCAAGCCGCGGCGGGTCATCGCGCCGGTCAAGCCGTCGCTCATGGCGATCTGCCGCAGCTCCAGCTCGTTGAGAACCAGGTTGGCAAAGCTCTGCATCACCGCGATCTGGGTGGCATCGAAGCGGCGCGGCTGGGTATCAATCGCGCAGAGCGCGCCCAGATTGTAGCCATCGGGCGTGGTCAGCGGGATGCCAAGATAGCTGCGGATCCCGGGATCGCCTGTCACCAGCGGGTTCATTGCAAAGCGCGGATCTTCTGTGGCGTCCGGAACCAGCATCGGCTCGTTCCGCCGGATGGCATGGCTGCAAAACGACACCTCGCGCGAGGTCTCGCAGACGGGTAGCCCAACGATGGACTTGAACCACTGGCGTTCGGCGTCGACCAGGCTGACGGCGGCGATGGGCACGCCCAGAACGTCGCGGACAAGCTGGGTCAGCTTGTCGAAAGGTTCCGCGGCGGGCGTGTCGAGGATGGCGTAGCGACGCAGGGCCGCCAGGCGCCCCATTTCGTCCTGCACCCGTTGGTTATGTTTCATCACGCTCTCTCAGTGCCACAATCGCGGCGATCAGTTCATCCCGATACGAGGCGAAGGCCTTATCGACGACGCTGCGCACTTGTTGTTCATCCAGCCCCGCGTGCAAGAGATTAGCCGCAAGCGCAAGCAGCGTCTGGCCCTGCCGCTGGATACTTGCGCGCAGGGCGGGGGGCACGTCAACCTCGGCAAGCGGTTGCATGGCGGCCGCAACGACCTGCTGGGGATAGGCTCTGATCATCTGTCGTCTCTCCGGGACGCTTGTCGCCCTGCTCTGGCGGAAGAACACTGCTTGTGATCCGGCAGAGTGTCAAATCGGGCATGGACAGGCGCCGATTTCCGCCGAAGCTTGCGATGGCCGGAGTGGGACGGGGTCACCGGTTGGCGCTGTATAGCACCTCCTTGTGTCGCCTTGAAGAGGGGCGGGCCGGGGTCAGCCGATCCGGGTCGCCGAGGCCAGCGCCGCGGCAAGCGTTCGCTTGGCGCCCTTGCGTGCATCGCCCAGAATGACCGCGCCGTGCCGCCGGGCCGAGCGGCCCCCCGCATCGCAGGGGCACCAGCCGCTGTCGTCCACCAGACCGGCGGTCACGGCGATGGTTCCGGCCTGCTGCGGCGGGACGAAGTTGACGACATCGGCGCGGATCAGCCCCGCTTCGGTGTCCAGCAGCCCGCGCCGGGCATCGACGCCGCGCAGGCCCGCCCCGTCGGCAGCGGTAACCCAGGTGACCTGGCGCAGGATGCCCCGCTCCGCCGCGGATTTGGCGAAGGCCGGGGCCAGCGCTGAGATGGGGTCTGCATCCAGCACCGTCAGCCGGGCGGCGGGCCGCTGCGCGGTCAGATACTGCGCCAGCGCCAGCGCGCGGCCAAGCGCGGCCTCGGGATGGCCAAGCCCGGCGGGCGGCAGGCGCAGCACCACATGCCCGGCGGCGGGCAAGGCGGCCAGCTGCGCCGCCAGCCGCCGGGCCTCGCGCGGGTTGCCCCAGGCGGCGGGCCAGGCATGGCGGGCATGGGCATCGAGACCGGCAATCGCCTCGTTGCGCGCTGCAGTGCCGGGGGCAAGGAATAGCGCGTCAAAGGCGATGCGGCGGCCCGAGAACAGCTCTGCCCGCGCGGCGGACCAGTCGATCTGCATCACATCGTCCAGCATCACCCCGATGCCCGCCGCCGTCAGCCGGGCAAGGCTTGCCCCGCTGCGCGGCGGGCTGAAGCGGGCGGCGGCCGGGTCCGTATCTGTGGCGGCAAGGCGGGCCGGGTCACGCTCGACCAGCAGCACTTCGGCCCGCGGGTTCGCGCGGCGCAGTGCCAGCGCGGCGGCGGCCCCGGCCGGGCCGCCGCCGATGACGACAAGCTGGCTTGCGGGGCGCGCGGCAAGGCCCACACCGGCCAGTCCGGCACAGGCGGCAAGGCCAAGGGCAAAGGCGCGGCGGCTGGGATCTGGCATCGGGAAGTCTCCTTTGGGCGGGTGGTCCTTAACGGGTCTTTTCCAGAAATTCGGCCTCGGGATGGATCGGGCGGTAGATCTCGACCCGGTCGCCCTCCTTCAGCGGCCGGTCGAGCGGGCAGATCTGCCCGAAGATGCCGACCTTCATCACCGCAAGGTCGATTTCAGGGAACTGGGCCAGCAACCCTGAGCGTTCGATAGCCTCGCGCGGGGTGGCCGCCTCGGGCACATCGACATGTTTCCAGACCTGCACCGTCGGCTTGGCATAGGCGACGCCCACGATCATGACGGCTCTCCGGCTTGGGCTCCGGTGTCGGCCCGGGGTTCCAGCGCCCCCGCCGCGATGAACATCCGCTCGCCCCGCAGCGCCTCAAGCTCCTGCCTCAGGCCGGGCTTGCGGGCTTCCAGCATTGCTTTCAGCGCCAGGATCAGCCCCAGAACGATGAAGCCGCCGGGCGGCAGGATGAGGATCAGGAAGCCCGGATGATCCGGAAACACCGTCCGTTCCAGAAAGGCGAAGCGCGGACCCAGCAGCAAGGAGGCCTGGGCAAAGATCGTGCCCGACCCCAGCAGCTCTCGCAGCGCGCCGATCAGCGTCAGCGCCGCGGTGAAGCCAAGCCCCATTGCCAACCCGTCCAGCGCCGAGGCGGCCAGGCCGCGGCGCGAGGCGAAGGCCTCGGCCCGGCCAAGGATCGCGCAATTGGTCACGATCAGCGCGATGAACAGGCCCAGAACCTTGTGCAGGTCATGGGCGAAGGCGTTGAGCGCCAGATCGACCACCGTCACGATACAGGCAATGATCAGCACGAAGGCGGGGATGCGGATTTCGCGGGCGATCACCCGGCGCAGCGCCGAAATGGCAAGGTTCGACAGGATCAGCACGGCGGTGGTAGCCAGCCCCATGCCAAGCCCGTTTGTGGCGGTGCCGGTGACCGCCAGCGCCGGGCAGAGCGCCAGCAACTGGCTGGTGACGATGTTCTTGTCCCAGAGCCCGTCGCGGAGGATCTTGCCGTAGTATTCGGTCATCGCTGTTGCTCCGTGTCAGGGGGTCTGGGCAAGGGCGCGGTCAGCTCTGCGCGGTGACGCGCGAACAGGGTCAGCCCGCGATGGACGGTGCGGACCACGGCGCGCGGGGTAATGGTGGCCCCCGAGAACTGGTCGAACTGGCCACCGTCGCGCTGCACCTTCCAGCCCGCGGGGCCGGGATCGGTCAGCGACAATCCGTCGAACGCCTCGATCCAGTCGCTCTTGGCGCGCTCGATCTTGTCGCCAAGGCCGGGCGTTTCTGTATGCGACAGCACCCGCACCCCCAGCAGGCTGCCATCGGGGGCGAGGCCGATCAGCACCCGGATTGCGCCGCTGTAACCCGGGCCCGTCAGCTCGAAGGCCAGGCCGGTGACGGTGCTGCCCCTGGCTGCGACATGGACGGTGACCCTGCCTTCCTCAGCGTCGTGCAGGATGCGCAGGTCGGCGGCGGGGTCATTATCATGCAGATCGGCGGGGATCACCTGCCGCAGCGAGGCGCGCAGGTCTTCGGCGGCGCGGGCGGCGATGGGGGCGCGCGTGGCCTCGCTGGCCCAGGACAGCAGCAGCGCCGAGACCAGCGAGAACAGGCCCAGCATCAGCGCCAGCCGGAGGGGGGAGCCGGTGGGGGCTGCGGCGGGAGGCGGGACGGTGGTCATGGCTTGCCCCGCGGCGGGCTGCCGGGCGCGGGCAAGGGTTTGCCGCTGCGGGTTCGGCCGAAGATCCGCGGGCGGACATAGGTTTCGATCAGCGGGGTGCAGGCGTTCATCAGCAGCACCGCGAAGGCCACGCCCTCGGGGAAGGCGCCAAAGCTGCGGATCACGAAGATCAGCGCGCCGATGCCGATGCCATAGACCATCTTGCCCGCGGCGGTGACCGGCGAGGTGACATAGTCGGTGGCGATGAAGAAGGCACACAGCATCACCGAGCCCGAGGTCAGGTGCAGCATCGGCGGTGCGAAACGGCCCGGGGCCAGCGCAGCGCTGATCCCCGACAGCACCGCCAGCGCGCCCAGAACCGACAGCGGGATCACCGGCGAGATGATCCGCATGGCCATCAGCCCGAGCCCGCCCAGCAAGATCAGTAGCGTGCTTGTCTCGCCCAGGCTGCCGGGCATGAGGCCGATCAGCCGGGCGCGCAGGTCGGGAAGCGTCGGCGCGATCTCGGCCATGCTGGCCCCGGCGCCAAGCTGGCTCTGGATCTGACTGAGGGTAGAGGCGGAGGAGATGGCGTCATACTCCTGCGCGCCCGCGAAGGTGATGGCGAGGCCCTGCCAGAGGTCGGGGCCGTTCAGCAGGCCCGGCGGCACCACCCAGGTGGTCATCTGCACCGGCAGCGCGATCACCAGCATCGCCCGCGCCACCATCGCCGGGTTGAAGAGGTTCTGTCCGAGCCCGCCGAACAGGTGCTTGCCGATGACGATGGCGATGCCCGATCCCAGTACCCCCACCCACCAGGGCGCATAGGGGGGCAACGTCATCGCCACCAGCCAGCCGGTCAGCAGCGCCGATCCGTCGCGGGCAAAGGGCGCGATGGGGCGGCGCGCGACCCAGAGCGACGCCACCTCGAACAGCCAGGCCGAGAGCAGGGTGACAAGGAACAGGAAGATCGCCGGCCAGCCGAACTGGTAGAGCGCGAAGCCGGTGGCCGGCGTCAGCGCCGCGATCACCGCCTGCATGGTGCGCGAGACGGTGAAGAGCGTGTGGGTATGGGGGCCAGCGCCGGTGATGTGCAGGGTCATGGCGCGGCCTGTGCGGGGGGCAGCTCTGCCACCGCGGCGCCGGGTTCGGTCGCCTTGCGCGCCGCCATCTCGGCCTTGCGCCGGGCCATCGCCTGCCGCTTGGCCTCGGCCATCGCGGCCTCGCGGGCCTGGCGCGCGATGGCCAGCCGCCGGGTTTCCTCCTGCTGGTGCTTGCGGCTCTGGGTTTCGGCCAGCTTGCCCTTGGCATGGTCGAAGGCCTGCACCAACGGGATACTGGACGGGCAGGCATAGGCGCAGGCGCCGCAGGCGATGCAATCCATCAGGCCGACCTTCACCGCCCCGTCCAGATCGCCGGCATGGATGCGGGCGTTCATCTCGAACGGGGTCAGCCCGCAGGGGCAGGCCTGCACGCAGGATCCGCAGCGGATGCAGGGCATCTGCGCGCTGGCGCGGGTCTCGGCGGCGGACAGCGCGAGGATACCGCAGGTGCCCTTGACCACCGGCACCCGCAGGTTCTGGATTGGCAGCCCCATCATCGGGCCCCCAAGCAGCACCCGGTCCGGCTCGGCCGTGAGCCCGCCGCAAAAGGCGATCACATCGGCAACCGGCGTGCCGATCAGCACCCGCACATTGGCCGGGCGGGCGATGGCGCGGCCCGAAACGGTGAGGATGCGCGAGATCAGCGGCTCGCCGTAGCGCACCGCAAGATGCACGGCATGGGCGGTGCCGACATTGTAGACCAGCACTCCCAGTTCGGCGGTGCGGGCGCGGGCGGGGGTTTCCTTGCCGGTGACCGCCAGCACCAGATGCTTGGCCGAGCCCATCGGATATTGCGTCGGCACCACCGCGACCGAGAGCGCGATGCCAAGCGCATGCTTGTAGCGGCGCAGCGCGGCGATCGCCTCGGGCTTGTTGGCCTCGACGGCGATGACGATCCGGCTGACCCCAAGCGCGCGGGCCATGATGCCCGCGCCATCGACCAACCCCTCGGCATGTTCGCGCATCAGCCGGTCATCGCAGGTCAGGTAGGGTTCGCATTCCGCGCCGTTCAGCAGCAGCAGGTCCAGCGCGTATTTCCGGCGCTGGTTCAGCTTGACTGCTGCCGGAAAGGCCGCGCCCCCCAGCCCGACGATGCCTGCGCGTTCGATCTGCGCGGCGATCTCGTCGGGGTTCGCATCCTCGGGGCGCAGGCGCGGCAGGCGCGGGCCCCAGCGATCCTCGCCATCGCTGCGGATGGTGATGGTCGGGATCGGCAGGTTTGACGGGTGCGGGGCGGTGAAATGCCCCACAGCGATCACCCGGCCCGAGGTGGGCGCGTGGATATTGGCCGACATCGCGCCGCGGGCCTGGCCGATCAGCTGGCCCTTCAGCACGATATCGTCGCGCCGCACCAAGGGTTCGGCCATCGCGCCGGAATGCTGCTGCAGCGGCACCCGGACCAGCGGCGGCACCGGCATGTCCAGCACCTCGGCCTCGGCCGTCAGGTGCTTGCCCGGCTCGGGGTGCACGCCGCCGCGGACCGCGAAGATCTGCGAGGGCCGGAGCAGGGCGGCGAGTGAGGGGAAGGCCATCAGGCTGTCCCCGCGCTTCGGCCGGGGGCGGCCGCGCCAAAGGCGAGCGCCGGCTTGTCCCAGTACCAGTTGTTCAGCGTGCGCGGCTTGCGGCGCGTGACGATGGCCTCGGTCGGGCAGATATCGACGCAGGCATCGCAGCCGATGCAGGCATCCATCACCACGGTATGGATCTGCTTGGCCGCGCCGACGATGGCATCGGTCGGGCAGCGCTTGAAGCATTTGCCGCAGCCGGTGCAATGATCCTCGAAGATGAAGGCGACCATCGGTTGCAGTTCGGCCATGCCGGCAATCGAGGCCTCGGCGCCCTCCTCGATGCCGACGATCTCGGCGAGCGCCAGCGCCACCTCGCGCCCGCCGGGCGGGCAGGCGGTGATGGGCGCCGCGCCCTCGGACATCGCCAGTGCCAGCCCGGCGCAGCCCGCAAAGCCGCAGGCGCCGCAATTGGTGCCGGGCAGGATCTTCTCGATCTCGCCGAGCAGCGGCGGTGTCTCGACATGAAAGCGCCGCGCCGCCAGCCCCAGCAGCAACCCCAGCCCCAGCCCGAGGGTCGACATCGCGGATGCAGCTACGATCATCGGCAGTCCTTTCCCTGTATCAGTTCGGCACGAGCCCGGCGAAGCCCATGAAGGCCATCGACAGCAGCCCGGCGGCGACAAAGGCGATGGGGGTGCCCGCAAAGGGGCCGGGCACCGCCAGCTGGGCCAGCCGCTCGCGCATGCCTGCAAAGATCACCAGCACCAGCGTGAAGCCCGCGGCCGAGCCGAAGCCGTAGAGCAGGCTTTCGGCGAGGCCATGCCGCTGCTGGATGTTCAGCAGCGCCACGCCCAGAACCGCACAGTTGGTGGTGATCAGCGGCAGATAGATCCCGAGCGCCCGGTGCAGCCCCGGCGAGAGCTTGCGCATCACCGTCTCGATAAACTGCACGATGGCCGCGATGACGAGGATCAGGCTGAGGATGCGCAGGACCTCCAGCCCCAGCGGGGCGAGGATCAGCGTTTCCACCGCCCAGCTGGCACCCGCCGCCAGTGTCAGCACGAAGGTGGTGGCAAGGCCCATGCCGATGGCCGCATCGGTCTTGCGCGACACGCCCATGAACGGGCAGAGGCCGAGGAACTTGACCAGCACCACGTTGTTCACCAGCGCCGTGCCGAGAAGAATCAGGAAGACATCTTGCATCGGCACTCCTTTCGGCGGCTGGGCCCTTTGACGGATCGCAGCAAGGCGCGTGCCAAGTGCTTTGGGGCAGGGCGTTAGGTGGGCGGTCCGGCGCGGGGCAGGTAGCTCGGGCCGCGGACGCCGCGCCCGCCGCACATTGTCGGCTTCCCGACAGTTTGTCGGACCTTGAGGGTCAGGGCCTGCGCTGCAATCGCCCATCCGTCGCCCGCCGTCGCCGCACCGCTTGGCACGGCGCTTGCTGCGGTCCCTGTACCTGACCTGCGCAACCCCGGATCACCCCTTGGCCGCTGCATCCTTCGCCTCATCTTCTGCCGTGCGGAGCCTGATCGGTCCCGATGGCCCGGTCGCGCTGGCTGAGGGAGTGCACTGGATCGGCGCTCTCGATCCCGATCTGCGCAGCTTCGACGTGATCGTGCGCACCGCGAACGGCACCAGCTACAACGCCTATGCGGTGCGCGGATCGGGCGGCGTGGCGATCATCGACACGGTGAAGGCGGAATTTGCCGGGGCGTTCTTTGCCCGGCTGGAAGCGGTGGCGCGCTATGACGAGATCCGCTTCATCGTGCTCAACCATCTGGAACCCGACCATACCGGCGCGCTGCCCGAATTGCTGCGGCGCGCCCCGCAGGCGCAGGTGCTGCTGTCGCCGCGCGGTCTGCCACTGCTACGGGCGCTGCTGCGCGATGACTTCGGGCGCTATGACATCCGGCCCGTGACGACCGGCGAGACGGCTTCGCTGGGCGACTGCGCGCTGGAGTTCTTCACCACGCCCTATGTGCACTGGCCCGATACGCAATGCACATGGTTCGCCCGCCAGCGCATCTTGTTCACCTGCGACCTGTTCGGCAGCCATTTTTGCGATGCGCGGCTGTTCAATGACGAGGCCGGCGATTTCCGGTTGGCCTTCGAGCATTACTTCGACCGCATCATGCGGCCCTTCCGCAGCTTCGTGACCGAGGCGTTGGATCTGCTCGAACCGCTGGATTTCGCGCTGATCGCGCCCTCGCACGGGCCGATCCTGCGGACGAACCCGCGCGATTACCTGCAGCGGACCCGGGCACTGGCCAAGGCCCGTCTGGGGGCGGGGCCCGAGAAGGCGCTGCTGGTCATCTATGTCTCGGCCTACGGGGCGACGGCGGGGCTGGCGCAGGCGATCCATGACGGGGCCGAGCAGGAGCCGGGGGTGCGCGCCGCGCTGTTCGATCTGGAGGGGGCCGAGATCGCGCCGCTGCTGGACCTGATCGAGGCCGCCGATGGCATCGCACTGGGCAGCCCGACCATCAACGGCGATGCGGTGCGGCGGATCTGGGACCTGATGGCGGCGCTGGCCGAGATCGAGCTGCGCGGCAAGCTGGGGGCGGCCTTCGGCTCTTACGGCTGGTCGGGCGAGGCGGTGCGGATGATCGAGACGCGGCTGCAAGGCCTGAAGCTGCGCCTGCCAGAACCGGGGCTGCGGGTCCGGCTGCATCCCAGTGCCGAGGAACTTGCCGAGGGGCAGGACTTTGGCCGTCGTCTTGCCGCGCATCTGTGCGGGCGGGCGCCAGCCCGGGTGCTGGATGCCCCCGAAGCTGCGGCGGGCTGAGAAAAGGACGGGCCATGGAAAAAGCGACGCTGACCTTCACCGATGTGGCGACCACGGTCACCGTGCCGGCCGGAACCCGGATCATCGAGATGTCCGAGAAGGTCGGCTCGGGGATCACCTATGGCTGCCGCGAGGGCGAATGCGGCACCTGCCTGACCCATGTGATCGAGGGGGCCGAGAACCTGTCGGAACCCTCGGCGCTGGAGCTGCGGGTGCTGGCCGAGAACATGGCCGGCCGCAAGGACCGGCTGGCCTGCCAATGCCGGATCCTTGGCGGCGCGGCCAAGGTGCGCCCCGGCTGAACTGCAACCTGCGGGCAGCCGCCCGCGACCCCTGAAAGGACCCCATCATGGCCATGAAGATCGATGCCGAGCTTTGCACCGCCTGCGGCGATTGCGAGCCGGTCTGCCCAACCAGTGCGATTGCGCCCAAGCGCGGCGTCTATGTCATCAATGCCGCGATCTGCACCGAATGCGAGGGCGAGCATGATCTGCCGCAATGCCTCAACGCCTGCATGACCGATGGCTGCATCATTCCGGTCGACCTCTAGCATGGGCCCCGGCACTGGCTGCGGCGAGGGCGCGCCGCGCATCCTGTGCGAAAGGCTGAAGGTGCTGGCGGTCGCGGCCGATCACCTTGTGCTTGCCGCCGACCGCGCGGCGGGCTGTGCGGGCTGTGCCGCGCGCGCAGGCTGCGGGGCAGGGGCGCTGGCCGGAATGGCTGGCCCCACGGTGCTGTCGATTGCCCGGCCCGAGGGGTTTGTCGTCCGGCCCGGGGATGAGATCGAGCTGGCGATGGCCGGCAATGCCTTTCTGGCGGCGGCGGGGCTGGCCTATCTGCTGCCCGCCGCGGCGCTGGTGGCGGCGGTCTGCGGCGCGGCGGCCGCAGGGCTGTCCGATCTGGGGGCGGGTGCGGTCGGCGCGCTGGCACTGGCGCTGTCCTTCGTGCCACTGGCGCGGGCGGAGCGCCGAGGGGGTGCCGCGCTGGAGGTGCAGGCGGTGCATCCCGCGCCCGGCGGCCGCGCATGACTGCCCGCCGGGCCCTGCTGCCCGCCTTGCTGATAGTCGCCCTGCTGCTGGCGGGCGGGGCGCGGGCCCTGCGCCCTGCGCCGGCCGAGACTCGCGAGACGCTGTATCTGTTCGGCACTCTGGTCGAGATCGAGATCCACGGTGTGCCCGAGACGCAGGCCCGCGCCGCGATTGCGGGCCTCGGGCGTGATCTGCAGCAGATGCACCGCGACTGGCACGCCTGGCGGCCGGGGATGCTGGGCCGGCTCAATGCCGCGATTGCCGCCGGGCAGCCGATGACGGTCGATCCGGCGCTGGCGGCGCTGCTGGCCGAGGGGCAGCACCTGTCCTGCCTGTCGGGCGGGCTGTTCGATCCGGCGGTGGGCGGGCTGGTCGCGGCCTGGGGCTTTCACGCCGATACCCCGCCCGCGGGCGCGCCGCCCGGGGACGCGGTGATCAACGCGCTGCTGGCGGGCAGGCCCCGGATGGCCGATCTGCGGATCGCGGGAACCGAAGTGCGTTCCGTCAACCCGGCAGTGCAGCTGGATCTGGGCGCCTATGCCAAGGGCGCGGCGCTGGATCTGGCTGCGGACCGCCTGCGCGCGGCCGGTATCGCGGATGCGGTGCTGAATGCGGGCGGCGGGGTGCAGGTGATGGGCCGCCACGGCGCGCGGCAATGGCGGGTGGCGATCCGCGATCCCTTTGCCTGGGGGGTGGTGGCGGCCGTGTCGCTGCGCCCGGGCGAGGCGCTGCACAGCTCTGGCAACTACGAGCGGTTCTTCGAGGCGGGCGGGGTGCGGTTCTCGCATCTCCTAGACCCGCGCAGCGGGCGGCCGGTGCAGGGCATCGTCTCGGCCTCGGTGCTGGCGGGCAATGGCGCGCTGGCGGATGCGGCGGCGACCGCGCTGGCGGTGGCGGGCCCGGAGGATTGGCCGCGCGTTGCCGCCCGGATGGGGGTGACGGCGGCGCTGATGATCACCGATGACGGCGCGATCTTGGCCACGCCGGCGATGATGGCGCGGCTGGAGCCGGTGCCTGGCGGCTTTCCCGCACCCATCGAGGTGGTGGCGCTGCCCGACCCTTCGCCCACCCCGCCTTGCCCCTGAGCGGTTTGGCATGGGCCTTGCTGCGCGGAGGGAAGGACCAGCGCGTTTCCGAGACCAGCCAAAGAGGACAGCCATGCCGAACATCACCTTCCACTCGCCGATCATGAAGAAAGACAAGACCATCTATGCAGTGGCGGGCAATACCGCGACCCTGCTGGCGCTGGCCCGCGCGCATGAGATCCCGATCCCCTTCGACTGCGGCGATGGTATCTGCGGGTCCTGCCTGATCGAGGTGACGCTGCTGGCCGACAAGCCGCTGATGGGCATGGCGCTGACCGAAAAGGAAAAGGCGCGGCTGAAGGAGCTGCAGAAGATCACCGCCGCCGAGCTGGAACAGGCCGAGGTCAACGACATCCCGCCGCGGTTCCGCATGGCCTGCCAGTTCGTCCCACGCGACGAGGATGTGCTGGTCAGCTTCACCGGCACGCCCGGCGGCTCGGCCTGAACCCTGCCCGAACCGCGACCGCAAGGCCCCGCCGGGAACGGTCGGGGCCTTTGCCGTTGCGAAAGCCGACATTCGGCGCGGCGCCGGGGGGCGGGCCGACAAATTGTCGGGTCTGCTCCAAACCCTGGCGCATGGGTAAATACCTGCAAGTGAACAGAAATCCCTGCCGCAGGCTTGGCATGGTTCCTGCTGAATGGGGAGGGAGAGCGGTCGTGAACCGTCTCATGCACCCGCGAACATGAACCCAAGGGAGACCGTCATGGCCAAACTTCGTCAGATCGCCTTTTACGGCAAGGGTGGGATCGGCAAATCCACCACCTCGCAAAACACGCTCGCCGCGCTGGTCGAGATGGGTCAGAAGATCCTGATCGTCGGCTGCGATCCCAAGGCGGACTCGACCCGCCTGATCCTCAACACCAAGCTGCAGGACACTGTGCTGCACCTTGCCGCCGAGGCCGGTTCGGTCGAGGACCTCGAACTCGAGGATGTGATGAAGGTCGGCTACAAGGGCATCAAATGCACCGAGGCTGGCGGGCCGGAGCCGGGGGTGGGCTGCGCGGGGCGCGGCGTGATCACCGCGATCAACTTCCTCGAAGAGAACGGCGCCTATGAGGATGTCGACTACGTCTCGTATGACGTGCTGGGCGACGTTGTCTGCGGCGGCTTTGCGATGCCGATCCGCGAGAACAAGGCGCAGGAAATCTACATCGTGATGTCGGGCGAGATGATGGCGCTTTATGCCGCCAACAACATCGCCAAGGGCATCCTGAAATACGCCAATTCCGGCGGCGTGCGCCTGGGCGGGCTGATCTGCAACGAGCGCCAGACCGACCGCGAGCTGGAACTGGCCGAGGCGCTGGCCTCGCGGCTGGGCTGCAAGATGATCCACTTCGTGCCGCGCGACAATATCGTGCAGCATGCCGAACTGCGCCGCGAGACGGTGATCCAGTATGCGCCCGACAGCAAGCAGGCCGAGGAATACCGCGAGCTGGCCCGCAAGATCCACGCCAATTCGGGGCAGGGCGTGATCCCGACCCCGATCACCATGGAAGAGCTGGAAGATATGCTGATGGATTTCGGCATCATGCAGACCGAGGAAGACCGCGAAAAGCAGATCGCCGCGCTGGAAGCCAGCAAGGCGGGCTGATCCCCGCCGCTCTCGTCGCCAGGCGGGCCCACGGCCCGCCATTTCGGAAACGTTCAGTGAAAGGAGCCAAAAGGATGGCCAAAGATCACGCAAACGGCCCGGAAGAGCTCGAGTCCCTCATCAAGGAAGTGCTCGAAGCCTACCCGGAAAAGGCCAGGAAGAAACGCGCCAAGCATCTTGCGGTCACCACCGCGACCGATGAGGCGCCCGATCCCGTCACCGGCATCGCCTCGAACTGCGATGCCGCCAAATCCAACATCAAGTCGGTTCCCGGCGTAATGACCATCCGCGGCTGCGCCTATGCCGGCTCGAAAGGCGTGGTCTGGGGGCCGATCAAGGACATGGTCCATATCAGCCACGGCCCGGTGGGCTGCGGGCAATATTCCTGGAGCCAGCGCCGCAACTACTATGTCGGCGAGACCGGGGTGGACAGCTTCGTGACGATGCAGTTCACCACCGATTTCCAGGAAAAGGACATCGTCTTTGGCGGTGACAAGAAGCTGGAAAAGACCATCGACGAGATCAACGGGCTGTTCCCGCTGGCCAATGGCATCACCGTGCAGTCGGAATGCCCGATCGGCCTGATCGGCGACGATATCGAGGCGGTGGCCAAGAAGAAGCACAAGGACATCGGCAAGACCATCGTGCCGGTGCGCTGCGAGGGGTTTCGCGGGGTGTCGCAGTCGCTCGGCCACCACATCGCCAATGACGCGGTGCGCGACTGGATCTTTGAAAAACCCGAATCCGAGGCCGCGAAAAGCTATGAGCCCGGCCCCTATGACGTGAACATCATCGGCGATTACAATATCGGCGGCGATGCCTGGGCCTCGCGTATCCTGCTGGAGGAAATCGGGCTGAGCGTGGTGGGCTGCTGGTCGGGCGATGCGACGCTGGCCGAGATGGAGCGTGCGCCCAAGGCCCGGCTGAACCTGATCCACTGCTACCGGTCGATGAACTACATCTGCCGCTACATGGAGGAGAAATACGCCATCGGCTGGATGGAGTACAACTTCTTCGGCCCCACCCAGATCGCTGCCAGCCTGCGGGCCATCGCCGCGCAGTTTGACGCCACGATCCAGGAGAACGCTGAAAAGGTGATCGCCAAATATCAGCCGCTGGTCGATGCGGTGCTGGCGAAATACCGGCCCCGGCTCGAAGGCAAGTCGGTGATGCTCTATGTCGGGGGCCTGCGCCCGCGCCACGTGGTGACCGCCTATGACGATCTGGGCATGGTGATCGCCGGCACCGGCTATGAATTCGCCCATGCCGACGATTACAAGCGCACCGGCCATTACGTGAAGGAAGGCACGCTGATCTATGATGACGTGACCGGCTATGAGCTGGAGAAGTTCATCGAGAGGGTGCGCCCCGATCTTGTCGGTTCGGGGATCAAGGAAAAGTACCCGGTGCAGAAGATGGGGATCCCGTTCCGGCAGATGCACAGCTGGGACTATTCGGGCCCCTATCACGGCTATGATGGCTTTGCGATCTTTGCGCGCGACATGGACATGGCGATCAACAACCCGGTCTGGGGGCTGTTCGATGCGCCCTGGCTGGCGGCGCCGGCGGCCCTCGCGGCCGAGTGACCTGCTGCCCCGCAGCCTTTGGCGCGGGGCGGCGATCCGCGCCCCCGCCGCCTGTCTCCCCTGCAACGGCGCGTCCCGGAATGCGGACGGCCCAGGAAAGGAACTGACCCATGCCCCAATCGGCCGACAAGGTGCTTGACCATGCACCGCTGTTCCAGCAGCCCGAATACCGCGAGATGCTGGCCAACAAGAAACTGAAATTCGAATGCGGCCATACCGCCGAGACCATCACCCAGATCGGCGACTGGACGAAATCGTGGGAATACCGCGAAAAGAACCTCGCGCGCGAGGCGGTGACGATCAACCCCGCCAAGGCCTGTCAGCCGGTGGGGGCCGTGTTCGCCGCGCAGGGCTATGAGGGCACGCTGCCCTTCGTGCATGGCTCGCAAGGCTGCGTCGCCTATTACCGCAGCCACCTCAGCCGGCATTTCAAGGAACCCTCCTCGGCGGTTTCGTCCTCGATGACCGAGGATGCGGCGGTGTTCGGCGGGCTGACCAACCTGATCGAGGGGCTGGCCAATGCCCGCGCGCTCTACAAGCCCGCGATGATCGCGGTGTCGACCACCTGCATGGCCGAGGTGATCGGCGATGACCTCAATTCCTTCATCCAGAAGGCCAAGGAGGCCGAAAGCGTGCCGGGCGACTATCCGGTGCCCTTTGCCCATACCCCGGCCTTTGTCGGAAGCCATGTCGATGGCTATGACAATATGCAAAAGGGCATCTTGCACCAGTTCTGGCACGGGGCCGTGCGCGAGCCCGGCACCTCGATCAACATCATCCCCGGTTTTGACGGTTTCGCGGTGGCGAACAACCGCGAGATCAAGCGGATGCTGGATGCGATGGGGGTGGAGTTCACCTTCCTCGGCGATGTCTCGGATGTCTATGACACGCCCTCGGACGGCCAGTTCCGGATGTTCGACGGCGGCACCACGCTGGCCGCGGCCAAGGACGCGATCAACGCCAAGGCGACGCTGTCGATGCAGGCCTTCTGCTCGCCCAAGACGCTCGACTACGTCCGTGACACCGGGCAGGAGACGGCGGTGTTCAACTATCCGATGGGCGTGGGCGCGACCGATGCCTTCCTGATGAAAGTGTCGGAGCTGACCGGCCGCGCGATCCCGGACAGCCTTGCGCGCGACCGCGGCCGGCTGATCGACGCGATGGCCGACAGCCAGGCCTATCTGCATGGCAAGACCTTCTCGATCTTCGGCGATCCCGATTTCGTTCTGGGCATGGCCAAGTTCATCATGGAGATGGGCGGCGAGCCGGTTCATTGCCTGGCCACCAACGGCTCGAAGAAATGGGCCAAGCAGATGAAAGAGCTGCTGGCCTCCTCGCCCTTCGGCCATCAGGGTCAGGTCTGGGAGGGCAAGGACCTGTGGCACATGCGCTCGTTCCTGATGACCGAGCCGACCGATTTCCTGATCGGCTCGTCCTATGGCAAGTATCTGGAGCGGGATACCGGCATTCCGCTGATCCGCCTGACCTTCCCGATCTTCGACCGCCACCACCATCACCGCTTCCCGACCTGGGGCTATCAGGGCGGGCTGACGGTGCTGGTGAAGATCCTCGACGCAGTGTTCCTCAAGCTCGACACGGCGACCAGCGGCATCGGCGAGACCGATTACAGCTTTGACCTGACCCGCTGAGGGGCAGGGGCACGACCCGGGGGGGCCGGCGGCGTAAGCTGCCGGCCCTTGCCGTTGCGCGCTGTCGCAAAGCCGACAATGCGACATTGTGGGGTGCCGGGCCGCTGCAAACCCTGTCACGGCGGTCTGCCGAGTCTGGCACGGTCCTTGCTGTATCTTGGTCAGCAGGGGGTGAATGCCATGTCGGATGCCTTGACCAACCGGATCGCGCAGGTCTTCAACGAGCCTGGCTGCGCCACCAACACCGCCAAATCCGAAGTCAGCCGCAAGACCGGCTGCACCAAGCAACTGACCCCGGGCGCGGCGGCGGGGGGCTGCGCCTTTGACGGCGCGATGATCGCCCTGCAGCCGATCGTCGATGTGGCGCATCTGGTCCATGCGCCGCTGGCCTGCGCCGGCAATGGCTGGGACAACCGCTCCGCTGCCTCGTCGGGGGCCGAGACCTACCGGCTGGGCCTGACCACCGACCTGACCGAGCTGGATATCGTGATGGGGCAGGGCGAGAAGAAGCTGTTCCGCGCCATCCATGAGGTGATCGAGGCGCATCACCCGGCGGCGGTCTTTGTCTATGCCACCTGCGTCAGCGCGCTGATCGGCGACGATATCGGCGCGGTCTGCAAGGCGGCGTCGGCCAAATGGGGCACGCCCTGCATTCCGGTCGATGTGCCGGGTTTTGTCGGCTCGAAGAACCTTGGCAACAAGCTAGGGGCCGAGGCGCTGTTCGATCATGTCATCGGCACGCTCGAACCCGAAACGACCACCCCCTATGACATCAACATCATCGGCGATTTCAACCTGTCGGGCGAGCTGTGGCAGGTCAAGCCGCTGCTGGACCGGCTGGGGATCCGCATCCTTGGCTCGGTTTCGGGCGATGCGCGCTACCGGCAGGTGGCGATGGCGCACCGGGCGCGGGTGACGATGCTGGTCTGCTCCAAGGCCTTCGTGACGCTGGCGCGCAAGCTGGAGGAGCGTTGGGGCATCCCCTATTTCGAGGGCTCGTTCTACGGCATCTCGGACACGTCGGATGCGCTGCGCCGGATCTGCGGGCTGCTGATCGAGCGGGGTGCCCCGGCCGAGTTGGCCCTGCGCTGCGAGGCGCTGATCGCCGAAGAGGAAGCCCGCGCCCGCGCCGCGCTGGAACCCTACCGCCCCCGCGTGGAGGGGCGCCGGGTGCTGCTTTACACCGGCGGGCACAAGTCCTGGTCGGTGGTCTCGGCGCTGATGGAGCTGGGGATGGAGGTGGTCGGCACCTCGATGCGCAAGGCCACCGAGAACGACCGCGAGCGGGTGGTGCAGATCATGGGCGATGACAGCCACATGTATGAAAACATGGCCCCGCGCGAGATGTACACGATGCTGCGGGACGCCGGGGCCGATGTGCTGCTGTCGGGCGGGCGCAGCCAGTTCGTGGCGCTCAAGGCGCTGGTGCCCTGGGTCGATGTGAACCAGGAAAAGCACGAGGCTTATGCCGGATACATGGGCATGGTCGATCTGGTCCGCGCCATCGACCTGGCGCTGAACAACCCGATGTGGGCCGATCTGCGCAGCCCCGCGCCCTGGGATGCGCCGCTGGCCACGGGCGCGGTGCTGCCCGCGCCGCAGGGGGCCTGCCCGATCACCCATATCGCCGCGCATCCCGGCCAGCTGCCCGCGGCGCTGGCGCGGCCCCTGGCCGTCGCCAGCGGGTCTGCCACCGATTTCGAGGATTGCTGACATGGCCCGTCTCGTTACCGCAAGGCACGCCGTCTCGACCAACCCGCTGAAAAGTTCAGCCCCGCTGGGGGCGGCGCTGGCCTATCTGGGTATCGAGGGCTCGGTGCCATTGCTGCACGGGGCGCAAGGCTGCACCGCCTTCGGGATGGTGCATCTGGTGCGGCATTTCAAGGAAGCGGTGCCGCTGCAGACCACGGCGATGAATGAGGTAACCACGATCCTTGGCGGCGCCGAGCAGATCGAGGAGGCCATCGAGAACATCCGCAAACGCGCGCAACCGCGCTTCATTGGCATTGCCTCGACCGCGCTGGCGGAAACCCGGGGCGAGGATGTGGCGGGCGAGTTGCGCGAGATCCTGGCGCGGCGCCGCGATTTCGATGCGACGCGGGTGGTCTATGCCGCGACGCCCGATTTCGACGGCGGGCTGCAGGATGGCTGGGCCAAGGCGGTGGAGGCAATCGTTTCGGCGCTGGTTCCCGCCACCCAGCAGCGCGACCCCGATCTGCGGCAGGTGACGCTGCTCTGCGGCAGCCACCTGACCCCGGCCGAGATCGAGGAACTGGTGCGGATGGTGCGGGCCTTCGGGCTGGAGCCGCTGGTGCTGCCCGATCTTTCGGGCTCGCTGGACGGTCATGTCTCGGGCAACTGGTCGGGCACCTCGCTGGGGGGCACGCCGGTGGATCGTATTGCGCTGGCCGCGCGCTCGGTCTGCACGCTGGCGATTGGCGAGCAGATGCGCGGCGCCGCGCGGATCATCGAAGACCGCGCCATGGTGCCGGCGCAGGTGTTTCCGGCGCTGACCGGGCTGAAGCCCGTCGATGGTTTCGTGCGCGCGCTGATGGAGATGTCGGGCACACCAGAGCCGCCGCCCTCGATCCGGCGCGACCGGGCGCGGCTGATGGATGCGATGCTGGATGCGCATTTCTTCACCGGCGGGCTGCGGGTGGCGATTGCCGCCGATCCCGACCTGATGTTCGGCCTTGGCACTGCGCTGGCGGCGATGGGGGCAGAGATTGTCGCCGCCGTCACGACCAGCCAGCACAGCCCGGTGATCGGCCAGATGCCCTGCGAAACGGTGATCCTGGGCGATCTGGGCGATTTCGAACGTGCCGCCCGCGTCGGGGACGCGCAGATCCTGATCACCCACAGCCACGGCCGCCACGCCGCCCATGCGCTGCACCTGCCGCTGCTGCGGGTGGGCTTTCCGGTCTTCGACCGGATCGGCGCGCAGGATGCCTGCCGGTTGGGCTATCGCGGCAGCCGCGCCTTTCTTTACGAGATCGCCAATGCCGTGCAGGCGATCCACCACCGCCCGCGCCCCGAAGATTTCGGCGCGACACCGCCCCCCGAGGAGTTCTCTCATGTCCCGCACTCTGCGCCTTGTTGAGGCCGACGCCGCGCCCCCCGCCGAAAAGCCGTTGCGCGTGGCCATCGTCTCCAACGATCTTGAATATCTCGACGCGCATTTCGGCTCGGCGCGCAAGATCGTCGTCTATGACGTCTGGAAGACCGGCGCCCGCTTTGTCGAGGTGCATGACTTCTCGCTGCCGACCGACCAGAAGGGCCGCCATGACGAGATCGAGGACCGCATCGGCCCCAAGATCGCGGCGCTGGACGGCTGCGTGCTGGTGTTTGCGCTGGCGGTGGGCGGGCCTTCGGCGGCGCGGATGGTGCGGGCCGGGATGCACCCGATCAAGCGCAAGCAGCCAGAGCCGGTCGCCGATGTGATCGCGCAGGTGCAGGTGATGCTGAACGGCTCGCCGCCACCTTTCTTGCGCAAGATCCTCGGCACCTTCGAGAAGCCTGATTTTTCCGCCGATTTCGACCCCGAGGAGGGCCCCTGATGCAGACCGAAACGATGCATGAGCCGCGCGGCGGCGAGATGATCGACAGCCCGTTTCTGGCGCAGCTGGCCGCCGTGATCCGGGCCGAGGACAGCCACGGGTTGTGGGACACCAAGCCGGTGGCAGAGCTGCTTGCCGAGTTCATCCTGACCGCCGAGGAACGCCGCCAGACCCCGATCATCGGCGATCCCGACCCCGATCTGATCTGGCGGCTGACGAAGTTCTACGATGCCGTCGGGCTGATGATCGAAAAGCGTAGCGGCTGCATGGCCAGCCAGATGCAGAAGATGCACCATGAGGGTTTCGGGCGGATCGTGCTGATCGCGGGGCGGCTGGTCGTGGTGTCCAAGCACCTGCGCGACGTGCATCGCTTCGGATTTGAAACATGGGCCAAGGTCGCACAGGCGGGCGAGGCGTTGGTCGAGGATGCGGTGGCGGTGATCGACACCTATCCCGATGCCGCCCGCGCCTGAGCCGGAGCCGCGCAGATGATCCGCATCAAACCGCTCCCCGCCTCGCCGCCGGACACATCGCCACGGCCAGCGGCAGAGCTGCACCCGCTCTGCCTTAAACCCGTTCCGGGCCGCACGCCGCTGTCGCGCTGGTTGCGCAGCGCGGCCGCCAAACCGCCGAAAAGGACCAGCCATGAGCCTTGAAGACCTCGAAGCGCAGGTGAAAAAGCTGTCGATGCGCGCCACCGATGCCAAGCTGGCGCTGCATGACCTGTCGGAAGAGCTGCCCATCGACTGGGAGAAGATCCCCGAAGTGGCAGAGCGGACCTGGACGGTGTTCCGCGATCTGGACGCGGCGCGCAAGGCGGTCAAGGACGCCAAGCTGGCCGCGAAGGGGGCCTGACGATGCCCGCAATCGCCTATACCCGCGGCGGCGCGGAATACGTCCCGCAGTACCTGACGGCCATCGACGCCGGAAAATGCATCGGCTGTGGCCGCTGTTTCAAGGTCTGCGGGCGCGGGGTGATGACGCTGCACGGGCTGACCGGGGACGGGCAGGTGGTGCAGCCGGGCAGCGACGAGTGGGACGAGCTCGAGGATGAGATCATCAAGAAGGTGATGGCCCTGATCGCCCCCGAGAATTGCATCGGCTGCGGCGCCTGCGCCCGGGTCTGTCCTTCTGATTGCCAGAGCCATGCGGCCCTGTCCTGAAACCGTGTCGCCGGATGCCGCCGAGGCCGCGCTCGGCTTCATCCTCGCCCATGCCCTGCGCGAGCAGGCAGCGGGGCTGGGGCCGGCGACCGCTTTGCTGGGCCTGTCGGGGGCGGAGCTGGTGGCCCTCGCCGCGCGCTGGCTGCCCGGCGCCGATCTGACCGGGATCGACCCCTCCGACGCCACCCGGCCAGCGCCGGTCCGTGATGTCGAGCAGCAGGCCATCGAGCTCCTGGTGCTGTGGCGCGCGGCGGGGGCGGGCCCCGAGGTGCGCTGGCTGGCGGCGATCCTGGCCCGCCGGTCGATGGAAAGCCGCCATCTGTGGGAGGATCTGGGTCTGCCCGCGCGGCCCGCGCTGACGCAGATGATCGCCCGCTTCCTGCCGGGGCTGGCCGCGGCCAATGCCCGGAACATGCGCTGGAAGAAGTTCTTCGCCCGCCAGATCTGTTCGGATGCGGCCTTCGCGCTGTGCCCGGCGCCGACCTGCGACGCCTGCGATGAACGCCAAAGCTGCTTTGCCACAGATTGACCGCTCCGCTTTTGTCGGATCAGGCGCGCAGGCGCCGTGTCGGGAATCCCCCATTGTCGGCCTGTCGCTTGCTGTGAAGGCCTCCGGCACCTGGCACGCTTCTTGCTGATCCTCTTCAAACCCCAAGCGCACAGGAGAGTATCATGATCGAGATCACCGAACCCGCCCGCAGCGCGATCAAGGCGGCGATCGACGGTGCCGGCCAGCCGGTCGCGGGCCTGCGGCTGATGGTGCAGTCTGGCGGCTGCGCCGGCCTGAAATACGGCATGGCATTGGAGTTGGAGGCGCAGCCCGACGATGCCGTGATGGAGCTCGGCGAGGTCACGGTGCTGATCGACCCGCAAAGCCAGGAACATCTGGCCGGGGCCACCATCGACTTCGTGTCGGGAATCGAAGGCGCGGGTTTCGTGTTCAACAATCCCAACGCCAAGAATGCCTGCGGTTGCGGCAAGTCCTTTTGCTAGGGGGTGCGGCGATGCTGGACTATGGCGAAAAGGTCCGCGATCACTTCTTCAACCCGCGCAATGCCGGGGCGCTGGCCGGTGCCAATGCGGTGGGGGAGGCAGGTTCGCTGCAGGGCGGTGACGCGCTGCGGTTGATGCTGCAGATCGACCCGGCCAGCGAGCGGATCGAGGCGGCGCGGTTTCTGGCCCTGGGCGGCGGATCGGCGATTGCATCGTTCTCGGCGCTGACAGAGCTGGTGATCGGTCAGTCCCTCGCCACAGCGCAGCGGCTGAGCGAAGGCGATATCGCCGAGGCGCTTGGCGGGTTGCCGCCCGAACGGATGCGCGGCCCGGCGCTTGGACGGCAGGCGCTGACCGCCGCAATCGCGGCGTTCCGGGGCGAGGCGGTCGCCGAGCCGCCCGCCCCGCGCCGCGCGCCGCCCCCTGCCACCATCGCTTATGCCGCGCGGCTGGCGCGGGGCGAGGCGGGGCCCCCCGCGGCCCATCCGCTGCTGGCCGCGCGCCGGCTGACGGCTCCTGCCGCGCCGGTGCCCCTTGCCCCGGCAAGCGCGCCCATCGCCGATGCGGGCGAGACCGGCGCCGCAATCGCCCGGATCATCGAGGAGATGCGCCCGGTGTTCCAGCGCGACGGCGGCGATATCGAACTGCTGGCGGTCGATGCCGGCCAGGTCTTCGTGCATCTGTCCGGCGCCTGCGCCGGCTGCATGATGGCCGGGCACACGCTGAGCGGGCTGCAGGCCAGGATCATCGCCACGCTGGGACGGCCCATGCGGATCATCCCCACCGGCAAGGCATGAGGCCGCCGATGCCCCACCCCGCGCCGATCTATCTGGACCACAATGCCACGACCCCGGTCGCCCCGGCGGCGCTGCAGGCGATGCTGCCCTATTTCAGCACGCATTTCGCCAATCCCTCCTCGGGCCACAGCCTCGCGGCGGCACCGGCCGCGGCCCTGCGGCAGGCGCGCCGCTCCGTGCAGGCGCTGATCGGGGCGGCATCGGAGCAAGAGGTCATCTTCACCTCGGGCGGGACCGAGGCCAATGCCACCGCCCTGCGCTCTGCCCTTGGCGCGATGCCGGGGCGGCGCGAGATCGTCACCTCGGCCGTTGAACATCCCGCGATCCTTGCGTCCTGCGACGCGCTGGAGCGGCAGGAGGGCGTGATCGTCCACCGCATCGGGGTGGACGGGCAGGGGCTGCTGGATATCGACGCCTATCGCGCGGCACTGTCGGACCGGGTGGCGCTGGTCTCGCTGATGTGGGCCAATAACGAGACCGGCACGATCTTCCCGGTCGAGGGGCTGGCGGAACTGGCGCACCGCGTCGGCGCGCTGTTTCACACCGATGCCGTGCAGGCGGCGGGCAAGCTGCCGATCCGTGTGCAGGACACCGAGATCGACATGCTGTCGCTGTCGGCGCACAAGTTCCACGGCCCCAAGGGCGCCGGCGCGCTCTATCTGCGGAAGGGCACCGGCTTTGCGCCGTTGCTGCAGGGCGGCAAGCAGGAACGCGGGCGGCGGGCGGGGACCGAGAATACCCCGGGCATCGTGGGCATGGGCGCGGCAGCGGATCTGGTGGCGGCCGATCTGGCGGAGGCCCTGCCGCGCATCGCCGCGCTGCGGGACCGGCTGGAGGCAGGGATCATGGCAGCGGTCAGCCATGCCGTCGTGCTTGGCAATCGCCATGACCGTCTGGCCAATACCAGCTGCATCGCCTTTGGCTATGTCGAGGGCGAGGCGATCCAGCTGCGGCTGGACCGGGCGGGGATCTGCGTCTCCACCGGATCGGCCTGCGCCTCGGGCGCGGTGGAGCCCAGCCATGTGGTGCGGGCGATGCGGGTGCCTTTCACCGCCGCGCATGGCGCGATCCGGTTCTCGCTGTCCGCCGCGACGACCGGGGCCGAGATCGACCGGGTTCTGGCGGTGCTGCCCGGCATCGTTGCCGATCTGCGCGCGATGACGCCGTTCTGGGCCGATGGCGCGCCCGCCGTCGCGGCGGGGGGCGGGCGATGACCGGGGCGGGCCACCGGACGCTGGCGCTGTGCGACACCACGTTGCGCGACGGAGAGCAGACGGCGGGGGTCGCGTTCTCGCTGCGCGAGAAATGCGCGATTGCCCGGGCGCTGGATGCGGTGGGCGTGGCCGAGATCGAGGTGGGCATCGCCGCGATGGGGTGGGCCGAGGTGGCCGAGATCCGCGAGATTTGCGCAGCGATCACCCGCGCGGTGCCAGTGGTCTGGTGCCGGTTGCGCCTGACCGATCTGGACATGGCGCAGAAGACCGGGGTGAGGCGGGTGCATTTCGCCGTGCCCACTTCGGAAAACCAGCTGGCCGGAAAGCTGCGGGTGGACCGTGACTGGGTGCTGCGCGAAACCGCGGCGGCGGTCTTCTGCGCGACCGAACGGGGGCTGGAGGTCTCGGTGGGGGCAGAGGATGCCAGCCGCACCGACCCGGAGTTCTTGCTGCGGCTGGCCGAGGTCGCGGCCGGCGCGGGGGCGATCCGGCTGCGGATCGCCGACACGCTCGGCCTCCTCGACCCGCTGGCGGCCTACCGGATGGTCAGCGCGCTGGCGCCGCGCATCCCGCTGCCGATCGAGTTTCACGCCCATAACGACTTTGGCATGGCGACCGCCAACACGATCATGGCCGCCCATGCGGGGGCCTCGCATCTGTCGGTGACGGTGAACGGGCTGGGGGAGCGGGCGGGTAATGCCGCGCTGGAAGAGGTGGCGGCGGCGCTGTCGGCGGGCGGCATCGCCACCGGGATCGACCTGTGCGCGCTGCCCGCGCTGTCGGAGCTTGTCGCCCGCGCCTCGGGCCGGGCGCTTTCGCCGCAAAAGCCGATCACCGGCGCGCTGGTTTTCACCCATGAATCGGGCATCCATGTCGATGCGATCCTGAAGCGCGCCGACACTTATGAAGACCCGCGCTGCGCCCCCACCCGCTTTGGCCGCGAGCGGCAGATCGCCATCGGCAAGCATTCTGGCGTCGCTGGCCTGCGCGCGGCGCTGGCGCAGGCGGGGTTGCCCGCCTCGGAAGACATCGCGCTGCGGATCAAGCCCTTGCTGCGCGCCCATGCGATCCGGGTCAAGCGCCCGGCCAGTGCCGATGACCTGCGACGGATGGTGGCGCGGCTCGGCCGCCAGCCGCTGGCCGACTGACCCCCAAGCGAAAGGATGCCCGCAGTGACGCAAGCGACCCCCGCCCCGACCCTCCTCGACACGTTGGCGCGCCTCTCGGCTGCCGAGGATCTGTTCGACTGCCTTGGACTGGATTACACGCCCGAGGTGCTGAACGTCTCCCGGCTGCATGTGATGAAGCGCTTCGGCGCCTATCTGCGCGAGACCGATTTCACTGGGCTGGACGCCGAAGAGGTGGCCAGCCGCTGTCGCGCCGCCCTCAGCCGGGCGCATGAGGATTTCGTAATCTCGAGCCCGCTTCAGGAAAAGGTCTTCAAGGTGTTCGAGACCAAGGCCAGCGAACGCAAGGCCGCCTTCGTCAGCCTCGACAGCCTCGCCATCGTCAAGTCCTGACCGGAGGAGTGCCGTTGCCCCGATCTGGCCCGCACATCTGCACAAACCGCCAAAGCGCTCCGCGCCTTGGCCGCCGGGTGCCGAAAAACCCCGCACTGCGCGCATCGGCCGGCGCGGGCTGTGGGCGCGCTGCCGCAAGACCGGCGCAGCGGGAGTAGGATCGCGTCATGGAGATGATGCAGACGCTGTCACATCGCCAGACCCTGCAGATGGGCGGGCAGATGCTGCATTCGCTCAGCATCCTTGGCATGTCCTCGCAAGACCTGGCCGAGCATCTGGTCGAGGCGGCGCGCAGCAACCCCTTTGTCAGCTATCGCCCGCCGCCCGCCTTTGCCGCCCGCACCAGCGCGGATTTCGACGCGATGGCGGCCGTGGCCGCGCACCGGCCCTCGCTGATGGCGTATGTGGTGGAGCAGATCGACCTGGCCTTCTCCACCGCCGCCGACCGGCTGCTGGCCCTGCATTTCGCCGAGGCGCTGGAGCCGACCGGCTGGCTGGGGCAACCGGTCGAGGCAATCGCGCTCGCTGCCGGGGTCAGCCTGCCGCGGGCGCTGTCGGTGCTGGGGGTGCTGCAGGGGTTTGAGCCCACCGGCCTTTTTGCCCGCGACCTGTCGGAATGCCTGCTGCTGCAGGCGCGCGAGGCGGATATCCTGACATGGGAGGTGGAAACGCTGATCGCCAATCTGGGGCTGCTGGTCCAGAACCGGCAGCGCGAGCTGGCCGATCTGTGCGATTGCGATCTGGCCGACCTGCCGCTGATCCTGCGCCAGATCCGCGCGCTGAACCCCAAGCCCGGGCTGGCCTTCGACCATGACCCCGCGCCGGTGTTTCCGCCCGATCTGATCGCCTCGCAGGGTGCCGAGGGTTGGCGGGTGGAGCTGAACCGCGCCACTTTGCCGGCGATCACCGTGCAGGAGGGCCGGCTGGCGGACGGCTCTGCCGATCCCGTCGCCCGCGCGGCGCGGCGCAAGGCACTGGCCGAGGCGCGGGCGCTGGCGCTGGCGCTGGAGCGGCGCGGCGATACGCTGCTGCGCGCCGCCGCCGTGCTGGTGGCACGCCAATCGGGCTTTCTGGACAGGGGGCCCGCGCATCTAGTGCCGCTGACGCTGGACGATGTCGCGACCGAGCTTGGCCTGCACGCCTCGACCATCAGCCGGGCGGTTGCGGGGCGGATGATCCAGACCGGGACGCGGGCGCTGCCGCTGCGGGCCTTCTTCTCGCGCGCTCTGCCCGGGCAATGCGGCGGCGAGCCGGTGTCGCGCGATACGGCGCTGGATTTCGTCGGCCGCGTGGTGGGCGGCGAAGACCCGGCGAACCCGCTCAGCGATGATGCGATTGTCGGGCTGGCCGATCAGGCGGGGCTGCAGATCGCCCGGCGGACGGTCGCCAAATACCGCGCCACGCTGGGGCTCGCCTCGTCCTATGAGCGGCGGCGTCAGGCGGTTGGCGGGTGAGCAAGGCTCTCTCGCATCCGATCCGCGCCACGCTTTGCAGCGCCGCGGCGCGGTCTGCCGCAAAGTCGGGCACCGCGCGGATCAGAGCCCGGGTTTGTTGCGGCAATCCGTCCCGATCCCGCAATTTCCGTCACGAGATCGCGGCGGTCGGCCGCATGATGGATACGGGAGGAAACCATGCGGGCGGCGAGGTGCGGGCCTTGCGCCGGGCGGGCCGGATGGCCTGCCGCAGGCCCATCCCGGCTGCCGCGACCCAACGCTCTGCGCGCGCCAACAGCGCTGAACTCAGGTGATGCGATGACCGAACCGAGGCACCACGAGGCGATCCAAGGGCAGCCGAGGCAGGCAGCCGCCGGCCCGATGGCAGATCGGCTGGTGCTGGATGCCATCTACCAGATCGCCAAGCAGTTCGCCGCCGCCCCCGACCCGATTGCCGAGATGGCGTCGATCTTCAACGTCCTGTCCTCGTTCCTCGACCTGCGCCACGGGGTACTGGCGCTGCTGGCCGAACCGGGCGAGGCGGGCGCCGGGCCGAACCCCTATGTGATCGCGGTGACGGCCTTCCGGCGCGAGGAGGGGGCCTTGCCCGGCGAGGTGCTGCCCGATGCCGCGGCGCGGATCGTGTTCCGCTCTGGCGTGCCCTTCGTTGCCTTCGACGTCGAAGAGGAGTTCGGCCCCGAGGCGGTTCCGACGCGCCTGCGCGACGGCCGCCAGACGCTGATCGCCGTTCCGGTGCGCGACCCCGAGCGCAGCCATTTCGTGCTGGGGGTTGTGGCGGTCTATCGCAGCCATGGCCGCCAGCAGGCGCGGTTTTCCGATGCCGATGTGCGGGTGCTGACCATGGTCGCCTCGCTGCTGGAACAGGCGCTGCGGTTCCGCCAGCGGGTGGCACGCGACCGCGACCGCGCGCTGGAGGATACGCGGCGGATGCTGCAGTCGGTCAGCGAACAGCGCGGCGTGGCCCCGGCGCCGGTCACCATCGACGGCATCATCGGCGCCAGCCCGGCCATCACCGACGTGATCGCCCAGCTCAAGCGGGTGGCGAACACCAGGACGCCGGTTCTGCTGCGCGGGGAAAGCGGCACCGGCAAGGAGCTCTTCGCCCGCGCCGTCCATTCGCAATCGCCGCGCGCCAAGGGGCCGTTCATCCGCGTCAATTGCGCGGCTTTGTCGGAAAACCTGCTGGAATCGGAGCTGTTCGGCCATGAGAAGGGCGCCTTCACCGGGGCCAATGCGCTGAAGAAGGGCCGCTTCGAGCTGGCCGATCGCGGCACGCTGTTTCTGGACGAGATCGGCGAGATCAGCCCGGCCTTCCAGACCAAGCTGCTGCGGGTGCTGCAGGAGGGCGAGTTCGAGCGGGTCGGCGGGGTGCACACGATCAAGGTGGATGTGCGGATCGTCGCCGCCACCAACCGCGATCTGGAGGATGCGGTGGCGCGCGGGCAATTCCGCGCCGATCTGTACTTCCGCATCTGTGTGGTGCCGATCGTGCTGCCGCCGCTGCGCAGCCGCAAGAGCGATATCAAGCCGCTGGCACAGCTGTTCCTGGACCGGTTCAACGCGCAAAATGGTACCAGCGTGCGCTTTGCCGCCGATGCCTTCGATGAGATCTGCCGCTGCAAGTTCCCCGGCAACGTGCGCGAGCTGGAAAACTGCGTCAACCGCGCGGCGGCGCTGTCGGATGGCGTGATCGTGCTGGCGGATGAGCTGGCCTGCCGGCAGGGGTCGTGCCTGTCCTCCGAGCTGTTCCGCCTGCAAGAGGGCGCCTCGCCGATTGGCGGGCTGGCGGTCGGGCATCTGATCACGCCTTTGGTGCGGCTGCCCGCGCCTACCCCCCCGCCCGTGCGGGACTTGCCAGCCCCGCCGGTGGAGGTGGCAGAGCCCGAAGACGTGATGCTGCGGCGCAAGACCGCCAATATCACCCGCGACGAGCTGATCCATGCGATGGAAAGCGCGGGCTGGGTACAGGCCAAGGCGGCGCGGCTGCTGGGGATGACCCCGCGCCAGATCGCCTATGCGCTGCAAAAGCTCGAGATCCCGATCCGCCGGATCTGATCCGTCCCACATCCCCCAAGTCCCACATCCCCGTCTTGTCGGCTTGCCGACAATGCAAGGCGCCTTTGTGCCGTTTGTGCGCCCGCAGGGCTGGCACGGTTCTTGCTGCATCCCCTCAGAACCGGGCCGTCACCACAACTGGAGGGAATGCCATGTCTGCCAATGTGATCTCGCTGGATGCGCTGTCGGTCGGCTCGCGTGACCGGCTGAGGGAGGATATGGCCGCCACGGCCGCCGGCGGGGGTTGTTCCGCCTCGAGCTGCGGATCGAAACAGGCGCCTGAGGATATGGACCCGGCGACCTGGGCCAAGGTCAAGGACCACCCGTGCTATTCCGAAGAGGCGCATCACTATTTTGCCCGGATGCATGTGGCGGTGGCCCCGGCCTGCAACATCCAGTGCAATTACTGCAACCGCAAATATGACTGCGCCAATGAAAGCCGCCCCGGCGTGGTGTCGGAACGGCTGACGCCCGCCGAGGCGGCGCGCAAGGTGATCGCGGTGGCCAATAAGGTGCCGCAGCTTTCGGTTCTGGGCATCGCCGGGCCGGGGGATGCCGCCTATGACTGGACCAAGACCCGCGAGACCTTTGGCCGCGTCGCCGCGCAGATCCCCGACATCAAGCTGTGCCTCAGCTCCAACGGCCTGTCGCTGCCTGACCATATCGACGAAATCGTGGGCATGAATGTCGACCATGTCACGCTGACCATCAACATGCTGGACCCCGAGATCGGCGCGCAGATCTATCCGTGGATCTTCTACCAGCGCCAGCGCATCTGGGGCGCCGAAGCCAGCCGCATCCTGCACGAGCGGCAGATGCTGGCGCTGGACATGCTGGTGGCGCGGGGGGTGCTGGTCAAGGTGAACTCGGTGCTGATCCCCGGCATCAACGACGCGCATCTGATGGAGGTGAACCGCGAGGTGAAGCGGCGCGGGGCCTTCTTGCACAACATCATGCCGCTGATCTCGGCCCCCGAACATGGCACGCAGTTCGGGCTGACCGGCCAGCGCGGCCCGACCGCGGCAGAGCTGCGCGCGGTGCAGGAGGCCTGTGCGGGCGGGGCCAACCTGATGAAGCATTGCCGCCAGTGCCGCGCCGATGCGGTGGGCCTGCTGGGCGAGGATCGCGGGCAGGAATTCACCCTGGACCGGCTGGAGGACGACCAGACCTATGACCCGGGGCACCGCGAGACCTATCGCGACTGGGTCGGGAAGGAGCGCGAGGATCGCCGCGCGGCGGCGGCCGAGGCGCAGGCGCAGACCGGCGGGCTGGTGGTTGCCACCGCCCCCACGCTGCTGGTGGCGGTGGCAACGCAGGGCGGCGGGCGGATCAACCAGCATTTCGGCCATGCCAGCGAGTTCCAGATTTTCGAGGTCGATGCCGAGGGTGTGCGCTTTGCCTTTCATCGCCGCTGCGACAATTACTGCGTCGGCGGCGCGGGCGAGGAGGACCGGCTGGAGCGGGTGATCGCGGCGCTGGAGGGGATCGACACGGTGCTCTGCGCCAAGATCGGCGATTGCCCGCGCGACACGCTTGCCGCCGCTGGGATCACGGTCAGCGCCGAACATGCCTTCGACTATATCGAAACCGGGGTCAGCGCCGTCTATCGCGCCCGGATGGGAGATGCCGCCCTGCAGGCCCGGGCGGACAGCGCTTGAGCGGCGGGCCGCGTCATGCCCGAGGGGCCGCCTCCGGTCGATTGGCAGGGCGAGCCGCTGGACTGCGGCGCCTGCCGGTTTCGGCCGCGGCGGGACTCGGGACGCTGCGGCCTTGGCTGGTCCTGCGCCCATGACCGCTATGCCCGCCGGATCGAGCGGTTCTTCGTGCTCAACCCCGACATGGCCGACGATTGTCTGGGCCATTCCTATTTCGAGACAAGGATGAGCGCCGCCCGCCACGCCTCGGTGTTTCGCCTGACCCGGCTGCTGGGGGACGAAGACCCAGCGGTGCGGGGCATGGCGGTGCTGCGCCTGCCGGTGGCGCAGGCCGAGCGGCTGATGAAGGACCCCGACCGGCAGGTGCGCATCGCGGTGGCCTACCGGCTGGCCCCCGACCGGCTGCTGCCGCTGGTGCAGGATCGCGAGGGCGCTGTCCGGCTGGTGGTGGCGCGGCGGGCAGAGCCGGGGATGCTGCCGGTGATGATCGCCGATCCCGACCCCGAGGTGCGCGAACTGGTTGCCACAAGGATCGCGGTGGACTGGCTTCACCGGTTCCGCGCCGATCCCGACCCGCTGGTGCGGCGCGCGGCGGCGCTGCGCCGGCCCGCGCTGTTCCTGCGCGACCCCGATATCCGCGTGCGCCATGCGGTGGCCGAAGAGGCCGGGCCAGAGCTGCTCTGCGCCCTGCTGGACGATCCCGAACCCCTGATCCGCGAGACCGCCGCCGCGCGGCTTGCCCAACCCTGACCCCGGAGGCTGCCATGTCCACAGATGACCGCGAGATCGAGGTCTACCGCGCCCCCGCCCATCGCCCCGGCGACCGGGTGATCGCCCGCAAGCATGTCAAGAATGACGGCACCATGGTCGGGCACGAGATCGGCGACATCGTCGTGAAGAAAGGCGATGTCGGCTATGTCCGCGATATCGGCGTGTTCCTGAGCCAGTTCTACATCTACGCCGTCGATTTCGTCGCCCGCGGCTCCATCGTCGGGATGCGTGAGCGCGAGCTGCTGGCCGATGGCCCGAAGGCCGCGCCCGAGGGTGACCGGCCGGCGCTGCAGGCGCATATCGTCACCCGCGAAATGCTTGCCCGGACCGCGAAGGAGGCCCGCCCATGAAGATCATGATCCGGCAGACCCCGAAGGGGCTGGAAGCCTATGTGCCGAAGAAGGACCTCGAGCTGATGGTGGCCGAGCAGGAGGTGCCCGGCCTCTGGGGCGGATGGGCGCGGCTGTCGAATGGCTGGGTCTTCGCGATGCCCGCCTTTGCCGCGCCCCCCACGCTGCCGGTCACCGTCGAGGCGCGCAAGCTGTCGGGGGATGAGGCATGAGCGGCGATCTGGCCGTGCTGGATGCCGCCCTGGCCGAGGTGGGGGCAGGGGAGCGCATCGCCTATCTGGGGCCAGAGGTTTCGGCGCTGGCCGGCGGCACCGCCCCTGGCACGCGCGCCGAGCTGTGCAGGCGGCTCGAGGCAGAGGTGCGGGTGCCGCGCCGCGCCTCGGGCGATCTGTGGGCGGTGGCGCAATATATCGAAAGCCGCAAGTTCCGCGCCACATTGGATGCGATGGTGCGCCGCGCCTTTGCCCCGGGTCCCGGCGCGGAAAGCGCGGCCAATCCGCTGCATGACTGGTTGGCCCGGCTGCGCCCGCCGATGGTGGTGGACACATGGTATGATGACGGGCTGCTGACCGCCTTTGAACGGGCGGGCGCGGGCTGGGGGCTGGTGCAGGGAGTCAGCCGCGCCGGCGGCTGGACCGAGGCCTATACCCGCGCCTATGACGCCAGCGGTGCCGAGGTCGCCGCGCCGGATCCCGATTGGCCGACGCTGATCTACAAGCCGCATGGCCTTGCCCGCCCCGGGTCGTCCTTCCTGATGTCGGACAGCGATTATGTCGAGGTGCTGACCGAGATCGATATCCAGACCCCGATCCCCGAGGAGGTGCGGCACCGCCGCACCGGCCGCCCGTTCCTGTTTCTGGGCTGCCGCTTCGATGACCAGCTGCTGCGGATCTATGCCCGGCAGATCACCAAACGCTCGGGCTCCGGCCATGTGGCGGTGCTGCCCGGCCCGCTCAGCCGGATGGAGGAGCGGTTCATCGCCGAACTGGGGATCCGCCGCCTCGACCTGGGGCTGGACGCGGTGATGGACCGGCTGACCGCCCCGGCGGGTTGAGGCGGGCGGCGGTGCGAGAGAGATTGCGGTATTGAACCCGGTGCGCCTGTTTCACGGCCTGTCGCCCGGCTTCGGCTCGGCGACGGGAGTTTCGGTCTTGGTCCAGACCGGCAGGCTTGCCAGAAATGCCTGTGAAGACCGCGTGATGCCGCCTCTCTGCTCCTCCGGCATCTTCGACAGGGTTTTGTAAGGCATCGCCATGCGCGGGTTGGGCGACAGGACCGCTTCGTTCTCGATCAGGAAGTTCCAGTAGAGATAGTTGAAGGGGCAGGCCCTCGGCCCCAGCTTGATCTTGGGATCATAGGAGCATCCTTTGCAGTAATCCGACATCCGGTTGATATAGGCGCCCGAGGCGGCATAGGGTTTCGACCCCATCCGCCCGCCATCGGCATGCATCACCATGCCATGCACATTCGGCAACTCGACCCATTCGTAGGCATCGGCATAGACCGCCAGATACCATTCCTCGATCTGCGGCGGCGACACCCCGGCCAGCAGGGCGAAGTTGCCGGTAACCATCAGGCGCTGGATGTGATGGGCATAGGCATGGCGGCGGGTAGTGCCGATGCAGTCGGCCATGCAGTGCATCTGCGTCTCGCCCGTCCAGTAGAGCGCGGGCAGGTCGCGGGCGGCATTGAGGTGGTTGGTCTGCGCATAGCCCGGCATGCCCGTCCAGTAGATGCCGCGCACGAACTCCCGCCAGCCGAGGATCTGGCGGATGAACCCCTCCACCGCGTTGATCGGGGCCTCGCCGGTTCGGTAGGCCGCCTCGGCCCGTTCGCAGACCTCGCGCGCGGTCAGGAGGCCAACGTTGAGATAGGGCGAGATCAGGCTGTGATAGAGGAAATTTTCGCCCGCCTTCATGGCATCTTGGTAATCGCCAAAGCCCGGCAGGCAATCGGTGATGAAATGGTCCAGCGCCTCCAGCGCGTCCTCGCGGGTGACGGCCCAGCCGAAGGGCGTGAGGTCGCCGAAGTGATGGCCAAAGCGGCCTGCCACGAGGGCCAGCACCTCGCTTGTGATCGCGTCGGGCTCAAACCGGCGGCGCGGCGGGGGCTGGTGGCCGCGGGGCAGCGACTTGCGGTTCTCGGGGTCGAAGTTCCACTGGCCGCCCTCCGGGCCATCCGCCCGCATCAGAAGGCCGGTGCGGCGCCGCATCTCGCGGTAGAAGAACTCCATCCGGCTGGTCTTGCCGGTCTTGGCGAGGGCGGTGAACTCGGCGCGAGAGCAGAAGAAGCGGTCATCGGGGCGGATGTCGGTCCGGCAGATCAGATCCCAGTCCTGCATCATCTGCAGCACCCGCCACTCGCCGGGCTCGGTGACGACGACCGAGGTGGGCGCGTGACGCGCCACCGCCCGGGCAAGCTCGCCGGTGAAACTGTGGGTGTTGTCAGGATCGTCCAGTTTTACATATTCAACATTCAGGCCTTCCGCCCGCAGGGTTTCCGCGAAATGCCGCATGGTTGATAGCACAAACGCGATCTTTTGCTTGTGATGCGGCACATAGCGTGCCTCCGCTGCGACCTCGACCATCAGGACCATATCGTGCGCCGGGTCGATATCCGCCAGCGACGACAGGCCGCGCGTCAGCTGGTCGCCCAGAACGAAGCGCAGCCGGGTCATGCCTGCGCCCTCGGTCGCCCGGTTTTCGCGGCGCTGCGGCAGCGGTCAGAGCAATGGGTCACCTGCTCCCAATCCCGCTCCCACTTCTTGCGCCAGTTGAAGGGCAGGCCACAGGTCACGCAGATCTTGGTCGGAAGGTCGGATTTCTTGCGCATCTTGGGCATCTGGCGGTCCTGCGGCTTGGAGTGCTGGCCCCTCATATGGCGCGCGTTTTGGGGATGACCACCGGATATATTTGAAGTGCGAGCGGGATTTGCGTCTGGCTTGTTGACGTCAACCGCGCTGCAAACGTTCAGGCCACAGAGCCGCGGAGAGCTCACCTTCGACTTCTGATGGCGATGACGGTTCGTGCCTTATCAGGCGCATGCACCGTATGGCCGCCAAATCGTCTGGCAATGTGTGACACCCTTGTGTGACACATCGGAGCAAGATCAAGAAAATCGTAGCAACTTCAACGACTTGCGGAAGTTTTGGCTCCGGCGGTAGGGATCGAACCTACGACCAATTGATTAACAGTCAACTGCTCTACCGCTGAGCTACGCCGGAACACGGGGCGGATATAGCCGCGTGGTGGGGGGGTGTCCAGAGGGTTTCGTGACATTCTTGAGTCGGGCTTGCATGAGGCCTGCGGTGGGCTGGCTCGGGGCGCACGGTTGGTTCGGCGCGGGGTGTTTGCAGGATTGGGCTGAGCTGCAGGCGCATCGCTCCGTCCGCCAGCGCGCCCTCTTACCCGCGCCCGCCCTCTCACCCGCGTTCGAACACCGCCTCGGCGCTCAACACCCCCTGCGGCGCGATCAGCCCGCGGTCCGACAGGTCGACCAGATGCGCCAGCACGTTGCGGGCGGCGGCGCCAAGAAGGGCCGGGGGTGTGGCGGTGTAGATCCGGGCTGCCAGCGTGGCGGCATCGGCGGGGGCGCCGGTCAGGGCGGCCAGCACCTCGGCCTCGCGCTGGCGGCGGTGGGCGGCGAGTTCGGCGATACGGGCGGCGGGGTCAGGGATGTCGGGGCCGTGGCCGGAATGGGCGACCTGCGCGCCGATGGCCGCCAATCGGTCCAGCGAGGCCATGTATTGCGCCACATCGCCATCGGGAGGCGAGATCAGCGAGGAGGACCAGCCCATCACCTGATCGCCGGTGAACAGCCGCTCCCCCCAGACGAAGCTGAGGTGGTTGCCGAAATGGCCGGGGGTGTGCAGCGCGGTCATGCGCCAGCCGTCGCCGGAAATCTCGGCACCATCGGCCAGCACCTCATCGGGCGCGAAGCCGTTATCGACGCCCTCGCCGCCACCTGCCCCCACCAGCCGCGCCATCACCGGCGAGCGCCCGGCCAGCGCGTCGCCAAAGGCCAGCACCGGCGCGCCGGCCATTTCCGCGAAAGGTCGCGCAAGCGGCGAGTGGTCCAGATGCGCATGGGTGACGAGGATGTGGCTCACCGTCTCACCCGGGCCGAGCGCGGCAAGGATCGCGGCCAGATGCGTGGGCAGGGCGGGGCCGGGGTCGATCACCGCCACGCGGCCTTCCCCGACGATCCAGGTATTGGTGCCCTGCAGCGTCATCGGTGAGGGGTTGGGCGCCAGAACCTGCCGCAGGCCGGGCGCCACCTGCCGGACCTGCCCGGCCACCAAGGGATCTGCCATCTTTCCGTTCCCCCCCTGCACCGCTAGGCTGCTGCCATGTCCAGCGATACACAACCGACCCCGCAGCCGCAAACCTATCTCCCGCCGACGGGCCCCATTCGCCGCTTCGTGCCGCGCAGCCTTTATGCGCGGGCGGCGCTGATCCTGATCGTGCCGGTGGTGGCGCTGCAGCTTGTCGTGTCGGTGACGGTGACCCAGCGGCTCTACGAGGATGTAACGCGGCAGATGACGCGCAGCCTGGCCGCCGGGCTTGGCGCCGTGGTGCGGGCGGTGGAGGCGGCGCCCGATGCCGAGGCGGCGCGGCAGACCGCGGCGGCGCTTGCGGCGCCTGCGGGCGTGGTTACGATTCTACCGGCCGAGGGGCCGCTGCAGGACAACCTCGCGCTCAGCGATCTGTCAGGGCGCACCGTGATCGGCACGCTGCGCGCCGAGGTGCCGGGGATCCGCGGCGTCGACCTGACCGCGGCGCGCGCCGTTCTGGTGGCAATCGACACCCGCCACGGCTTGCTGGGGGTGGAGTTTGACCGGCGCCGGGTCGCCGCCTCGAACCCGCATCAGCTGCTGGTGCTGACCGCCTTCACCAGCCTGCTGATGACCGGCGTTGCCTTCCTGTTCCTGCGCAACCAGCTGCGCCCGATCCGCCGGCTGGCCTTGGCGGCCGAGGCTTTCGGGCGCGGGCGCATGGTGCCCTACCGCCCCTCGGGCGCGGTCGAGGTGCGCTCGGCCGGCAGCGCCTTTCTGGACATGCGGGCACGGATCGAGCGACAGATCGAGCAGCGCACGCTCATGCTCTCTGGCGTCAGCCATGACCTGCGCACCCCGCTGACCCGGCTGAAATTGAGCCTTGCGATGATGCCCGAGGATGAGGACACCAAGGCGATGGAGCGCGACATCGCCGAGATGCAGGCGCTGATCGACGCCTTCCTGGCGTTCGCGCGGGGGGATGCGCTGGAGAGCGAGCCGGAGCTGGTCGATCCGCTGGAGTTGCTGCGCGAGATTGCGGCCCGGGCGGCGCGCGCGGGTCAGCCGGTGAGCGAGGGCGTGTTCGAGGGGACGGGCCGGATGCCGCTGCGCACCGTGGCGATCAGCCGGGCGGTGGAGAATCTGATCGGCAATGCCGTGCGCTATGGCAGGCGGGCCGAGGTGGGCGCGCTGCTGACCGACCGGGCGCTGGTGATCTCGGTCGAAGATGACGGACCCGGCATTCCCCGGGGCCGACGGGACGAGGCGCTGCGGCCCTTCTCGCGGCTCGACCCAGCGCGCAATCAAGATAGCGGCTCCGGCGTCGGGCTCGGGCTGGCGATTGCCGCCGATGTGGCGCGCAGCCATGGCGGCACGCTGCGGCTGGGGGAGAGTGCGCGGCTCGGCGGGCTCAAGGCGGAACTGGTGCTGCCGCGTTAGGCTTGCGCGAAGCCCCGGCCCAGGGCGCGCCAGCCGATGGCCCCCAGGGCCGCGGCCCCAAGCGCGGCGGCAAGGAAAGGCATGACCAGCGCAACCTCGCGCGGCATCACCGCGCCCGAGGCCCGCACGATCAGGCCCGAGGCGATCAGCCCCACCGGCATCATCCCCCAGGCCAGCAGCCGGTAGAGGCTGTTGACGCGGCCGAGCAGCCGGTCGGGGATCATCCGCTGCCGGTAGGAGACGGAAACGGTGTTCCAGACCAGCCCCGTGAACTCGAACACCGCCAGCACCAGCGCCAGTGTCAGCGCCCCGGGGGCAAGCGCGATGGCGAGGAACGAGGGCGCGGTGCAAGCGAGCATCACCTGTGCCGTGCGCTTTGGCCCCAGCCGGGCGATGATCGCCTCGCCCCAGAAGCCGCCCGCGATGCCGCCGACCGCCCCCGCCGCAAGGATCAGCCCATAGGCTGGCGCGCCGAGGCCGAGGTTCTCCTGCACATGCAGCACCAGCGCGATCATCACCATCTGGAACAGCAGGTTCCAGAACCCGGTGATCCACGCCAGGCTGCGCAGCAGCGGCGCGCCCGCCAGAAAGGCAAAGCCCTCACGCAGCTCGCGCCGCCAGTCGCGGGGGCCCGAGGGCTCGGGTCGGAACCGGCCGGTCAGCCGCGCGACCAGCACGATGGCCAGCGCATAGGCGGCGGCATTGGCAAGGAAGGGCAGCGGCAGCGCCAGCGCGATCAGCATCGCGCCAAGCGCCGGGCCGATCAGGGCATTGCCCGCCAGCTCGATGCTCCAGAGGCGGCCATTCGCGCGCTCCAGCCGGTCATGGGGCACCAGCGCCGGCAGCATGGTTTGGGCGGCATTGTCGCGGAACACCTCGGCGATGCCGACCAGCAGCGCGGCGCCAAGGATCAGCGCGAAGAGGCCGGGGTCGGAGACACCCTTGGCCGGGGCCGGGTCCAGCGGCAGCGCGGCCCAGAGCGCGGCGGCGGCGATGAGGAAGGCGAGCGCCCGAAGCGCGTCCATGCCGAGGATCAGGCGGCGGCGATCCACCCGGTCAGCGACCAGCCCGGCGGGAATGGCGAACAGGAACCACGGCAGCCGCAGCGCCACCGGCACCACGGCGACCAGCAGCGGGTCGCGGGTCAGAAGCGAGGCGAGCCAGGCCCAGGCCACCGTAGCCACCCCGTCGGCAAGGTTGGTCAGGCCGCTGGCGGCGACGAATCTGGTGAAGGGAGATACCCGCATCTGTGCCGTGCCTGTGTCGCTCTGTTCGGGAGCAGTCAGGCGCGGTGGGGAGGGAAGGTCAAGGGCGGGCAGGGCGCGGGTGGACCGATGGGTCCTGCTCTTCGTGCCGCGTCACCGGTGGCCAAGGGCGCTGCCCAGAATTTCGGCCGTCGACGAAATTCTGATGTGACCCCTCCGGGGGCAGGCACATTCGTGCCCACCTGGGCGGTCCCATCAGAATTTGGCACCCTTCGGACCAAGCCGCACCCCCCTTGCCCTGCGGCTTGCGCCTTCGGGCAACCGGCGCGGGTGACTTGCCACCGGCAAGTCCCCTGATCGCGCCGGGGTGCCCTTCCCGCATCTCGGGGAACAGGGCCGGTGTCCGCCTTCACGCGGTTGGCACGGTCTCAGTCAGCCCCCGTCAGCGATCCTCGTTGGTATCATCCCCAAACCGGGCATCGTCGTCGAACTCATCCTCGCCCTCGGGCATGAACTTTTTCGACAGCGAGATGGAATGATCGTCGTGCCGGGGGTCCATGACCACATCAGAGGGCAGCTCGCCTGTCAGCCAGTCACGGATCTCCTGCGCGGCCTCGGCGGTCTCCTGCGCGGTCAGCTCGGCGATATAGACGATGAAGGCGCGCTGGTCGCCGTCGATGTCTTCCAGATCGCTCTCATCCGCCTTCGGCCAGCGGTCCATGATCGCGTCGAAAAACGCGGGCCAATTTTCCTGAACGTGGTGCCATTTCATGTGCCTGCCTCCTGCTTGCGGGCGATCAACCCACCTCAGTCTGCGCCGGTTCCGGGCCGCTGCACAGAACTTTTCGTCAGCGCCCGTGCCCCGGGGGAAGCGGCAGGGCTCTATCCAGCTAAGGGCTGCGTCCTCAGCCTGTTCAGCCGCAGCAGCACCGCAAAGGCCGCCAGGCTCAGCGTGCCAAGCACTGCCAGCACGGCATGGGGGCCGATGCCGGTCAGCAGCGCCGCCAGCACCGGCGGGGCCAGCGCGTTGATCAGGTTCATCGGCAGGGCAATGCCCGCCATCGCCGCCGCGTAATCGGCGCGGGCGTAGAAGACCAGCGGCATGGTCGCGCGCGCCACCGCAAAGGCGCCGCTGCCAATGCCGAACAGCAGCAGGTAGCCGCTCACGCCCAAAAGGCCGGCACCGCCGAGCCCGAGCGCCGCCAGCCCCAGCGGGATCATCAGGCCAGAGGCCAGCGCGGTGGACAGTCCGTCCCACCGCGCCCCGCCGATCAGGTCGATCAGCCGCCCGCCGACCTTGCAGACCCCAAGCGCCGAGGCGATGGCGATGGCCGTGGCAAGGCTTGCGCCGCTGGCCTCCACCAGAGCGATCCCCACCGACTCGATGCCGAAGGTGACGAAGCTGTTGAGGGCGATGGCCGCAACCAGCAGCGCGAAGAGGCGCCCGGTCCGTGCCGTCTTTGGCTGCTGCGTTGCGATCACCGCCTCGGTGCGGGGCAGACCGAAGCGGACCAGTGGGCAGACAACCATCACCATGACCGCCGCAAAGGCAAACACCGCGCCTCGCCAGCCAACCACATGCTCCAGCCAGGCTGTGATCGGCCAGAACACCGCGCCGGCCAGGCCGGTGACCAGCATCAGCGTTCCGATCAGGCTACGGGCACTGTCCGCGTCATATTCGGCGAGATAGGCATAGGCGGCGGTGGTCATGAACATCGACCCGGCCAGCCCAACCAGCGCCCAGCCGATGCAGAACACCGTAAGGCCGGGGGCCAGCGCCACGAGGCAAAGCGTCAGCCCGATCAGACCCGCCCCCGCCGCCATCACCTGCCGCGTCCCGAAGCGGCGGAAGGCCCGGCCGGCCGGCGGCGAGGCGATCCCCATCGCGACGAACATCAACGAGGTGCCCAAAAACACCGCTGGCAGCGAGACGCCGAGGTCCGCCGCAACCGGCGCGGCGATCACGGGCAGCACCCCGACCGCGCCCCAGCCGGTGATCTGGGTCAGCGCAAGAAGGCCGAGGATGGGAAGATGATGCCGCATCCGGCCCCCGTAGCCCCAAGGCGTGACAGTCCGGTGACGCTACATCATCCCCTGCACCGTGCGGGCGCTGTCCGACACGTCCTCACCCAGCCCGGCCACGGTGTTGCAGCCGGAAAGTCCTGCCATCAGCAGGGCCAGCAATGCGATGCGTTTCATATCCTACTCCTCATGCCACCAGACATCGGGCGCAAAGCCCGGCCAGTCGCCATATAGCGGCAGACGCTCCGGATAGTGAAGATCGCTGGCATGGGCAATCCGCGTGGCCTTCGAGTACCACACCGGAATCACCCAGCGGCCGGCGGTCAGGATCCGGTCCAGCGCCTGCGCGGCGGCGGTCAGCTCCTCGGGGTCTGTCGCGGTCAGCATCGCGTCGATCATCGCATCGGCGGCGGGCGAGGCCATGCCCATCCAGTTGCGGCTGCCGGGCTGACCCACCCCCGCCGCGCCCCAGTAGAGCCGCTGCTCATTCCCCGGGCTCAGCGACAGGGCGCGCAGCATCCAGGCCATGTCGAAATCGAAATTGTTCGTGCGTTCCACATATTGCGCCGCATCGACGGTGGCGATGCGCGGGGTGATCCCCAGCTGGCGCAGTGCCTGCACATAGATGTCCACCACCTGCCCAGTCTCGGCCGCTCCCTGCGCCAGCAGGATCTCGAACTCGAAGGGCACGCCGCTGGCATCGCGCAGGGTGCCGCCCTCGGCGGTCCAGCCCGCTTCCTCCAGCAGCGCCATCGCCTGGCGCATGTTGGCGCGGTTGCGCAGGGTGCCGTCCGATTCCGGCGGGGCATAGCCCTCGACCGTGCCGGGCGTCAGGCTATCCGCGAAAGGCGCCAGTAGCTCCGCCACGCGCCCCGTGGCCGGCCCGGGCTGCAGCGCCAGCGCCGAGTTGGCGAAGTAGGAGGTGATGCGTGGCTCTGTCCCAAGGTTCAGGGTCTGGTTGATGAACTCGAAGTTGAAGGCCAGCGTCAGCGCCTCGCGCACGCGCCAGTCGGCAAAGACCGGGCGGCGGGTGTTGAAGACAAGGCCGGTGATGCCCGAGGGGCGCTGATGCGGGATCTCGGCCTTCACCACCTCGCCACTGGCGACGGCGGGGAAGTTGAACTGCGTCTGCCAGCGCGCGGCATTGGTCTCGCGCCAGATCGACAGCTCGCCGGCCTTGAACGCCTCGAAGATGATGCCCGGATCGGCAAAATACTCATAGCGCAGCTCATCGAGGTTATAGAGGCCCTGCGCGATTGGCAGATCCTTGCCCCACCAGTCGGGGTTGCGCAGGAAGCTGATATAGCGGCCTGGCTCGAACGCGCCGACGGTATAGGCGCCCGACCCGATCGGCACCTCCAGCGTCGACTGGGCGAAGTCCTTGCCCTCCCATTGCGCCTTCTTCAGAACCGGGCGCATTCCCATCAGCAGCGCCAGCTCTCGGTCGGCTTGCGTGAACTCGATGCGCACCTTGCCGGGCGCGGGGGAGGCGATGCTGGCGACCTTGCCCCAGGCGGTGCGGTAGCGGGGGTGGCCCTGGGTGCCGAGCGTCTCATAGCTCCAGATCACATCCTCTACCGTCACCGGGCTGCCATCGGAGAAGCGGGCCTCGGGGCGCAGGGTGTATTCGACGAAAGTTCGGGCCTCGTCCGTCTCCACCGATTCGGCCAGAAGGCCATACAAGGTGAACGGCTCGTCGATGGACCGGGCCATCAGCGTCTCGGCCATATGCAGCCCCATGCCCCAGGGTGCGCGTCCCATCAGGATCCACGGATTGAGCGAATCGAATCCCCCCGGCTCGCCCATCACGATGCGTCCGCCCTTCGGCGCGTCCGGGTTCGCATAGGGCAGCGCCACAAAATCGGGTGGCAGGGCCGGCTCGCCATACATAGCTATGCCGTGCATCGGCTCTGCCAGCGCCTGCGGCGGCGCTGCAAACGCGAAAAACGCAACACACAAAGGCGCGAGGGCACGGCAAAGATGGCGGCGCGAGGCCCGGAAATTCTGCGGTTTCATGCCGGGGGCAATCCCTTCTGTGGCGGTTTTTCTGAGGCAGACGCTACCCTTCCGGGCCAGCCTTTTCAAACTTTTAGCTTGGACGGCGCGTTTGATCGGCGTATAAGGGCCCTACTGCTCGATAGGTTTCTTGCCTGTATGAAACCTGCCTCAACGACTTAACGCCCGCCTTGTGCGGGCGTTTTTTTTGGCGCGTTTTGCGCCCGCCCCGATACCGCGGTGCTGGATGTTGCAGCAGCCCGGTATAAGGTCGGCGCAAAGCTGCAGGAGGACCAACATGAGCATCACCACATCGCTGGCGGGAAAGACCGCCGTCATCACCGGATCGAATTCCGGCATCGGTCTTGGCATCGCGCGAGAGCTGGCGCGGGCTGGGGCGGATGTCGTCCTGAACTCCTTCACCGACAGCGCCGACGATCACGCGCTGGCCGCCAGCATCGGCGAGGAGTTCGGCGTGACCGCGCGCTACATCCGCGCCGACATGTCGAAGGGCGAGGATTGCCGCGCCCTGATCGAGCAGGCGGGCGCCTGCGACATCCTGGTGAACAACGCTGGCATCCAGCATGTCGCGCCGGTGGATGAATTTCCGACCTCGAAGTGGGACGCGATCATCGCCATCAACCTCTCCTCGGCCTTCCACACTACCGCCGCGGCGCTGCCGAAGATGCGCGCGGCTGGATGGGGCCGGGTCATCAACATCGCCTCGGCCCACGGGCTGACCGCCTCGCCCTACAAATCGGCCTATGTGGCGGCCAAGCATGGCATCGTCGGGTTCAGCAAGGTGGTGGCGCTGGAAACGGCGGAAGAGCCGATCACCTGCAATTCCGTCTGCCCCGGCTATGTGCTGACCCCGCTGGTCGAGGCGCAGATCCCCGACCAGATGAAGACCCATTCGATGAGCCGCGAGGATGTCATCAAGAAGGTGATGCTGGACCGCCAGCCCTCGCGCGAGTTTGCGACTGTGGAACAAATGGGCGGCACAGTGGTCTTCTTGTGCTCGGACTACGCCGCACAGATCACCGGAACCGCGATCAGCGTCGATGGGGGCTGGACGGCGCTCTGACAGGGGCTACCCTGTCAGGGCAGGGATGAGACGGCGGGCACGGGTGTGCGGGGCGGTCTGCCCGCCGCCCGGACCGTGCGCAATGCAGATGGCAGCGAAAGGCGGGCACTATGGCAGGAACGGGAGCAGGCAAACCCGGCGGCGGGCGCGGCAAGGCCGATCCACGGCCGGGGCCGCGCAAGATCGTTCGGCGGCCGAAGGCCGGGGACGAGGCAGAGCCGAAGGCGGCTGAGGGTGTACCCGATGCCAAGACGGCAACGAAACCCGTGCCGAAGCCAAAGGCTGAGCCCAGACCAAGGGCCGCCGCTTCCAACGCTCCTGCCGCCGCCAAAGCTGCCGCCAAGCCCAAGGCCGCCGCCAAACCCAAGGCCCCCGCGCCGGACCTGGCCGACGAACCGGGCCCGCTGGCTGCCATCGAGGAGCTGGTAACGGCCAACGAAGGCGCCGCCCCTGAAGCCGACCTTGCCACGCCCGCCGTGAACGGCGGGACGGAGCCCTGCCGCATCAACCTCGCGCTGCAGGGCGGTGGCGCGCATGGCGCCTTTACTTGGGGCGTGCTCGACCGGCTGCTGGAAGACCCCGGCATCGACATCGCCGCCATATCCGGTGCCTCGGCCGGGGCGCTGAATGCTGCCGCGCTGAAATCCGGCTGGGTCGCTGGCGGGCGCGAGGGCGCAAGGGATCAGCTCGACTGGCTCTGGGGCCAGATGGGCGCGATTCCCGACCTTTCGTTCGCGCATTGGCTGATGGCCTTCATGCCCGGCCCGGCGATGACCGCGAAGATGGTCGAGGCGGTGGTGCCCTTCAAGATGATCGACGCAGTAACCAGCGCCGTCAGCCCCTATGACCTGCCGTTCTGGGAAAACCCGCTGCGCCGCGTGGTCGAACGCTTCGCCTATGACCGGATCAGCGCGCAAGAAGGCCCGCTGATCTTCATCAGCGCCACCAATGTGCGCACCGGCAAGATCCGGGTCTTCAACAATGCCGAAATCAGCACCGACGTGATTCTCGCCTCGGCCTGCCTGCCGACGCTGTTCCGGGCGGTGGAAATCGAGGATCCGGAAACCGGCAAGTGCGAGGCCTATTGGGATGGCGGCTATGCCGGCAACCCGGCCCTCTTCCCGCTCTTTGCGCCGAGCCTGCCCGATGACGTGGTGATCGTGAACATCAACCCGATGCTGCGTGAGGAGTTGCCCCACAGCGCCGCCGAGATCGCCAACCGCGTCAACGAGATCAGCTTCAACTCCTCGCTGCTGCGCGAATTGCGCGCCATCGCCTTCGTGAAACGCCTGCTCGCCGGCGGGCAGTTGAAACCGGGTAGCATGAAGGACGTGCGCGTCCACATGATCGCCGATGACAAGCTGATGGGCAGCCTCAGCGTGGCAACCAAGATCGTGCCGACCCCGACGCTGCTGGCGCATCTCAAGGCGGCGGGCCGGATGGCGGCCGAGGATTTCATGGAAAGCGCGCGCGGCAAGATCGGCAAGGCGGGCACTGTCGATCTGGCGGCGCTGCTGGCCTGACGGGACTGCCCGTCGAAACGAAAAGATGGCGGCTCAAAGCAAAACGCCCGGGCGCGCAAGCGGCCCGGGCGTCTGGCAGAGCTCCAAGGCCGGCGTGAGCCGACCCCGGGGCGAAATGCCGTGATCAGTCGGCCGAAACGACAGCAGCGACCAGGATCAGGAGCAGGATCGGCACCAGGATGCCAGCCGACGAGGACGAGGTGTCTTCGACGATGACTTCCGGCTGGATCATCGGCTCCATGACCGGTTCGGCATAGCCGCCGGCAAAGGCCGGGGCGGCGATCAGCGAGGCGAGGATGGCGGCTTTGAAGGTTTTCATGTCAGTCTCCGACTTTATTTTGGCCCATTTGGGCACGGTTTCAGGCAACTCTCGATCTACGCTACCCCGCTACTGCCCCTTCAGGCAACAGAGGACCAACGCAGGCCCGCAAGCATGTCCGGTCCGGAACGGTAGCGAGAAGCCCTGAAACCTCAGATGACTACCCTCCGCCCGCGGAACATTGACAGATTTGATTCTAACACGCCCCTTGGCCGCCACAACGGAAATGTCTGCCTAAAGATGCAATGCGTTGCAAAGAGGCCGCAGCCGCTTTGCACCACGCCGCCCCGCGGGCCCGTTTTTGCCGTGCAGGCCGCCCGGTTCAGCGCGGCGGCAGTGCCGCGGGGTCCTTCGGGGTTGGATAAACCAGCCCCGCCGAAATGATCAGCTTGGCGGTGTCCTCGACGCTCATGTCGAGATAGGTCACCTGCGATTGCGGCACATAGAGCAGGAAGCCCGAGGTCGGGTTCGGCGTCGTCGGCAGGAACACCGACACCAGCGGATCGTCGAGCGAGGCGCGCGCCGCGATCTCTCCTTTGGCCATGGTCGAGACGAAGCCGATCGCCCAGATGCCCTTGCGCGGATATTCGATCAGGCAGGCCTTGTCGAAACTCGCCTCGGACTGGGCAAAGACCGTCTCGGCGATCTGCTTCAGCCCGCTATAGACCGACCGGATCACCGGCATCCGGTCCACCAGATGCTCGCCCCAGCGCAGGAGCGAGCGGCCAATGAGGCCCTTGGCCAACCAGCCGACGATGACGGTAAACAGCAGGAAGAAGATCACGCCGACGCCGCGCAGGTCGATGCCGATGTATTGCTCGGGCCGGAAGCGATGCGGCACCATCGGCAGCACGAAGGCATCGATCCAGCCGGTCACGGTCCAGAGCAGCCAGATCGTCAGCCCGATGGGAAACACCACCACAAGCCCGGTCAGGAACGAGGCCCGCAGCGCCGAGAGCAGGCCGGTTTTGCGCGGCGGCAAGGGCCGCAGCGGGTTGGTATGTGGGTGGGGGTCTTCCGGATGCTCGGTCATGTCGGTCCTCTGCTGACCGCCAGACCCTAGGGGCTGGATCGGGGCGCGACAATCCTCCGCCGCCCCCCGAAGCTGTTCATTTTGCTGCGCTGGCGAGTTCGATGGCGATTGCGGCCGCCAGCCGCGCATTGTTGCGCACCAGCGCGATATTGGCGGTCAATGACCGCCCGTCCGTCAGCGCAAAGATGCGGTCGAGCAGGAAGGGCGTCACTGCCTTGGCGGCGATTCCCTGCGCCGCCGCCTCGGCCAGCGCCACCTCCACCGCCGGCATGATCTCGGCCAGCGGGATCTCGTCCGCGGCCGGCACCGGGTTGGCGACCAGTTGCCCGCCCGGCAGGCCGATCAGCCCCCGCATCCGGTGCGCGGCGGCGATCTCGGCGGCGCTGTCCATCCGCAGCGGGGCCGGCAGGCCAGAGGCACGCGACCAGAAGGCGGGAAACTCATCCTGCCCCATGGCGATCACCGGCACGCCAAGCGTCTCCAGCACTTCCAGTGTCTTCGGCAGGTCCAGAATCGCCTTCGCACCCGCCGCGACGACCGTCACCCGCGTATGCGCCAGCTCGCGCAGGTCGGCCGAGATGTCGAAGGACAGTTCTGCGCCCCGATGCACCCCGCCGATGCCGCCGGTGGCGAAAACCTCGATCCCGGCCAATTGCGCGCAGACCATCGTCGCGGCGACGGTTGTCGCGCCGGTGCGCCCACTGGCCAGGCAGGCCGCCAGATCGGCCCGGCTCAGCTTCAGCGCATCCGGCGTCTGTGCGAGCGCGTCCAGCGCCGCATCCTCCAGCCCGACCAGGATCTGCCCGCCCATCACCGCGATGGTGGCCGGGGTCGCCCCGGCGGCGCGGATCTCGGCCTCGACCGCGCGGGCGGCCTCGAGGTTCTGCGGATAGGGCATCCCGTGGGTGATGATCGTCGATTCCAGCGCGACGACCGGCTTGCCGGCCTCCAGCGCCGCGCGCACCTCGGCCGAGAGGGCGAGGGGAAGCGAGGGGTTCGTCATGTTCCGATATCTCCAGAAACGTAGCTCGCGGCGGCATCCAGCGCGGCGGCCAGCGCCGCCCCGCGGTCCGCGCCGCGCAATTCGGCCACCAGATGGGCGGCCATGAAGGTGTCGCCCGCGCCGGTGACGCGCGTCACCAGCACCGGCCGCGGCGCCGCGGTGATCACGCCGCCCGCCACCGCGCATCCGTCCGCGCAGGGCCGCCCGCCATCGGTGACCAGCACCCGCCGCGCCCCCCGCTCCAGCAATCCCGCCGCCGCCTCGGCCGCGCCGGCAAAGCGGCGCTGGCACAGCAGCCCGGCTTCCTCGAGGTTCACGTAGATCACCGCCCGCGGATGCCCCAGCAGCGGCAACAGCCGTTCCGCCTTGCCGGGACTCGCCGGCGCGATCCGCAGATCGGCGGCCGCAAACAGTGCCGAGCCCGCAATCTCCGCCAGCAGCCCCGTCGTCAGGTTGCCGTCCAGCGCCACCGGCCCGGCCCAGGGCGCCGCCGCCGATCCCAGCCGCCCATCCTCCAGCGCCCGCAGGATCTTGCCCCCCGCCGCCTCCAGCGAATGGGCATCGGCAATCGCCGCGATCAGCCCGTTGCCGCCCTCGATGGCCATATAGCGGTCGGTCGGCAGATCGTCCGAGCGATAGAGATGCGCTGTCCCCAGCCCCATCGCCGCGCAGGCCGCCACAAGGTCATTGCCCTCGGCATCGCGCCCCACCGCCGACAGCAGCCCCGGCCTCAGCCCGAACCGCGCCAGCGTCATGGCGATGTTCAGCGCCACGCCCCCCGGCACCCGCGTGATCCGCCCCGGCACATCGGCGCCCGCGCCCATATGGGCCGCGCTGCGGCCGATGATGTCCCACAGGACCGATCCGATGCACAGGATGTCTGGTCTCTCGCTCATGCCTGACCTCATCGCCAAACCCGCGCCCCCACGCAAGCCAAAACCCTTCCCCTTCGTTTTGGCCCAAATATCCCGGGGGTGCGGGGGCTGGCCCCCGCTTCCGCCATCAGCCACAGGCACCGCAAACTCCTTTTCCCTTGCCATCCGCCCCCGCCTGGCCTAAAGGCGCGCTACTTCACAGGCTTGGTGCGGGCCTTTTCGGGGAGACATCCCGAAAGGTCCACCGGTTGGGGGAAACCCTGAATCACCTTGCCAAGGCGCAAACCGGAAAAGGAAATGGACATGGCGCTTCCCGAATTCTCCATGCGTCAGCTGCTTGAAGCTGGCGTTCACTACGGTCACCAGACTCAGCGCTGGAACCCGCGGATGGCCGAATACATCTATGGCGACCGCAACGGCATCCACATCTTCGACCTGACCCAGACCGTCCCGATGCTGGACCAGGCGCTGCAGGTGATCCGCGACACCGTGGCCAAGGGCGGCCGCATCCTGTTCGTCGGCACCAAGCGTCAGGCCTCCAAGGCCATCGCCGAAGCGGCAGACAAGTCGGCCCAGTTCTACATGAACCACCGCTGGCTCGGCGGCACGCTGACCAACTGGAAGACCGTCTCCCAGTCGATCGCGCGTCTCAAGCAGATCGACGAGATCATGGCGCATGGCGCCGAGGGCCTCACCAAGAAAGAGCGCCTGAACATGGACCGCGAACTGGCCAAGCTGCAGGCCTCGCTCGGCGGGATCCGCGACATGGGCGGCGTGCCGGACCTGCTGTTCGTGATCGACGTGAACAAGGAATCGCTGGCGATCCTCGAAGCGCAGAAGCTGGGTATCCCGGTCGTGGCCATCGTCGACACCAATTGCTCGCCCAAGGGCGTGGACTATGTGATCCCGGGCAATGACGACGCGGCCCGTGCCATCGCGCTCTACTGCGATCTGGTCTCGCGCGCGGCGCTGGACGGCATGACCGCACAGATGGGCGCCGCCGGCGTCGATCTGGGCTCGCTGGACGAAGCGCCCGTCGAAGAACTGGTCGAAGAACCCGCCAGCGCCTGACCTCTGCGGGTCACTTAGGCTGCAGATGTTACGCAATCGTCATCAGGCGGGGGATATTCCCCGCCTGAACGCTGCAAAGGGTCGGGCCTGCCCGGCCGCGATGATCAAACGAGGAGAGCCGACATGGCAATCACCGCCCAGATGGTGAAGGAACTGCGCGAGTCGACCGGCGCAGGCATGATGGACGTCAAGAAGGCGCTGACCGAAACCGATGGCGACATGGACGCCGCGGTCGATTGGCTGCGCACCAAGGGCCTTGCAAAGGCCGCCAAGAAATCGGGCCGCGTCGCGGCCGAGGGCCTGGTGGGCGTTGCGGTTTCGGCCGGCAAGGGCGTCGCCATCGAGCTGAACTCGGAAACCGACTTCGTCGCCAAGAACGCCGATTTCCAGAATCTGGTGCGCGAGATCACCAAGGTCGCCCTGGAAACTGCTGACAGCGTCGAAGTGCTGCGCGCCTCGCATCTGAACGGCAAGACGGTGGATGAGGTTCTGAACGAATCCATCGCCCGCATCGGCGAGAACATGAACCTGCGCCGCCTGCACGTTCTGGAAGGCGAAACCGTCGTCTCCTACGTGCATAACGCGGCGGCTGACGGCATGGGCAAGATCGGCGTGCTGGTCGCGCTGAAGGGCCCGGAAGACCTGGCGAAGGTGATCGGCAAGCAGATCGCCATGCACATTGCGGCGACCGCCCCGGCCTCGCTGTCCGAAGCCGATCTCGACCCGGTTCTGGTCGAGCGTGAAAAGTCCGTGCTGTCCGAACAGGCGCGGGAATCGGGCAAGCCCGAAGCGGTGATCGAAAAGATGATCGTCGGCCGCATGGCGAAGTTCTTCGAGGAAGTCACCCTTCTGGGCCAGAAGTTCGTGATCAACCCCGATGTGACCGTCGGTCAGGCCGCCAAGGATGCGGGCGTCGAGGTGACCGGCTTTGCGCGCATCGTTGTCGGCGACGGCATCGAGAAGGAAAAGGAAGACTTCGCGGCCGAGGTTGCCAAGACCCTTCAGGGCTGATTGCCCCCCGCGCCTTCGGGCGCGGGCACCATCTCAAGGGCCGGGCAGGGAAACCTGTCCGGCCTTTTGCGTCCGGGTGCAGGGCAGGGGCGCAACGCCTGTCGATCCAGTGACCTGCCCACAAAACGAATAAGCGGCGCGAACCCAAAGGTCCGCACCGCCATCCGTAGCGCGCCGCATCTTTTGGGGATGAGGACGGGGCGCACAACTGTTCGGTCTGCCAGATCGACTACGACCGGGCAGACCGGTCCGGTTTCCCGGAGGAACCGCGATCCCCGCGAAAATCTGCGGGCTGGACCACGGCCACCTGTTCCCGGCCAAAGCCGCCACTCACGGAACGCTGTCACCTTGGCTGCTGACGTGACGTAAAGAAAGTCAGGGAATCCTTACCTGACCATTTGGTCAGGCAAAATCCGCCCTCACGCCGCCCCCAAGGTGTGGGTGCCGGTGCCCACATCCTCGGGCGCCACCGCCACCGTCTTGATGATCGCGTGGCAGCTTTGCCCCGGGGCAAGGCCCATCGCCTGGGCCGACCGGCGGGTCAGCCGCGCCGTCAGACGGTCTGCCCCCACGGCCAGCGTTACCATCGCGCCCGGGCCCTGGCCGGGCCGGACCTCGGTGATCGTGCCGCCAAGGATGTTCAGCGCCGACAGCCCCTTGGGCCGGGCGCGCGACAAGATCACGTCCTGCGCCGCGATCCGCACGCGCAGCGTGCTGCCCGGTGCATCCGCCACCTGCGGCAGCCACAGCCGCCCGCCTTCCGTCGCCAGCTCGCTCAGCCCGTCGGCATGATGCGCCACCACCCGCGCCACCAGCACCGAGGCCGCGCCGCGCACGCCCATTGCCGCCACATCCCCCAGCACCTGCGAGGGCGGTCCAACTGCCGTGACCCGGCCATCCCGCAGCGCGACCACGGTCGTCGCCAGCCGCGCCACCTCGGCCGAGGAATGGCTGACATAGAGGATCGGCACCGAGACCTCATCGCGCAGCCGCTCGAAATAGGGCAGGATCTCGGCCTTGCGCGCCTCGTCCAGCGCCGCCAGCGGCTCATCCGCCAGGATCAGCTTCGGCGCGGCCAGCAGGGCGCGGCCGATGGCAACGCGTTGCTTTTCCCCGCCCGACAGTGCGCCGGGGCGGCGGTCCAGCAGATCACCAAGGCCGAGTAGGTCTACCACATGCGGCAGGCTCGGTGCCGCTGCCCCCCGCGGCGCGAACCAGCGGCCATAGGTCAGGTTCTGCCGCACCGTCAGATGCGGGAACAACCGCCCCTCCTGAAACACATAGCCCAGGCGGCGCCGGTGCGGCGGCACGCAGCGCCGGGCGGCAGTGTCCAGCAGCACCCAATCCCCCGCCACGATACGCCCGGCATCGGGGCGCAACAGGCCCGCCACCGCATTGACCAGCGTGGTCTTGCCAGATCCCGAGGGCCCGAACAGCACGGTCACCCCCCGCGGAGCCTCGAAGGCGATATCCAGATCGAAGCGGGCAAAGCGGTGCTGGATGGAAACCTGCAGCGTCATGCGCCCGCCACCCTGCGGGCGACCCGCCGCGCCAGCACCTCGGACAACAGCAGCGCGCCCATTGCCAGCGCGACCGACACGATCACCAGCCGCCCCGCCGCCTGCTCGCCCCCCGGCACCTGCAGGAAGGCGTAGATGGCGGAGGGGATGGTCTGCGTCTGGCCCGGGATGTTGGACACGAAGGTGATCGTCGCCCCGAACTCTCCCATCGCCTTGGCGAAGGCGAGGATCGACCCCGCCACCACCCCCGGCAGGATCAGCGGCAGCGTGACCGTGACGAACACCCATGTGGGCGAGGCCCCCAGCGTGCTTGCCGCCGCCTCCAGCTTCGGGTCCACCGCCTCCAGCGCCAGCCGGATTGCCCGTACCATCAGCGGAAAGGCCATCACCGCCGCCGCCAGCGCCGCCCCGGCCCAGCGGAAGGACAGCACGATGCCGAACCACTGGTCCAGAACCTCCCCCACCGCGCCGCGCCGCCCGAAGGTCAGCAGCAGCAGATAGCCGGTGACGACCGGGGGCAGGATCAGTGGCAGATGCACCAGCCCGTTCAGCAGCGGCTTGCCCCAGAACGACCACCGCGCCAGCGCATAGGCGGCGAAAATCCCCAGCGGCAGGCTCGCCAGCGTCGCCACCAGCGAGACGCGCAGGCTAAGCCGCACCGCCTGCCACTCGTCCGGGCCGAGCCAGTTTGCCCAGTCCGCGCCCATCAAGGAGTGCTGAAGCCAGCGGCGGCCCAGAGGGCGCGGGCCGGTTCCGAGGTCAGGTAGTCCAGAAACTCCACCGCCACCGGGCTTGTCGCCTGCGCAGTGATCGCAGCGGGGTAGGTGATCGGTGCGTGACTGCCCGGGGGGAAGGTGCCGAGGATGCTCACCCCGTCCTCGGCCGCGGCATCGGTCGCAAAGACGATCCCCAGCGGCGCCTCGCCCTGCGTGACAAAGGCCAATGCCCCGCGCACCGTATCCGCCTGCGCCACCAGCGGCGCCACGCCGTCCCACAGCCCCAGCGAGGTCAGCGCCGCCTTGCCGTACACCCCCGCCGGCACCGCATCGACCAGCGCCATCGCCAGCCGTCCGTCGCCCAGCATCCCGGCAAGGTCGAGGCTGGCGTCAAGGGTCACTGGCGCCGCCTCGCCATGCGCGATCAGCACCAGCGTATTGCCCAGAATGTCGCGCCTAGTGCCCGCCTGCACGTCGCCCGAGGCCTCCACGGCGTCCATCCACTCGACGCTCGCCGAGATGAAGATATCCGCCGGCGCGCCCTGCTGGATCTGCCGCGCCATTGCCGACGATCCGCCATAGGACAGCACCGCCCGGTGCCCGGTCTCGGCCGCCCAGGACTCGGCAACGCCGTCGAGCGCGCCGGTCAGGCTGGCGGCGGCGAAGACGGTCACATCCTCTGCCGCCGCGCGCAGCGGCAGGAGGAGCGACGCTATGAGCGCAAGGCGTGCAAACATCGTCTGATAGGCCCCAACAGGATATGGTTCGCAAAACATATCGCAGCAGGCCCGCGTTTCAGGCAAGCGTTATTTTCCGCCAGGAATATCCCGCAGCAGCGCCTGCAGCGCCTGCAGCTGCGGTGCGCCTGCCGCGGCGGCATCTGCCTCGAACCCGCGATACAGGTCCAGCACCTGCCGCCCCGCCTCGGTCAGCACCGCACCGCCGCCCCCCGGCCCGCCGCGGGTGCTGTCCACCAAGGGCTCGCGGAACATCGCGTTCAGCGTGCTGATAAGTTGCCAGGCGCGCTTGTAGCTCATCCCCATCTCGCGCCCGGCCGCGGCGATGGATCCGCAGCGGTCGATCCGCTCCAGCAGTTCGGCCTTGCCGGGCCCGATCGGTTCGGCCTCGCCAAAGACGATCCGGATGCGCAGGGCAGGGGGGACAAGTGTATCGGTCATGCGCCCAGAGATCGCGGATTGCCACGGGTGAGCGCAAGGGAAATGTCGGGTCGGGGTTGCCGCCCCCAAGTAGCTCTGGCAAGCGCACCCGCAGCCAATATACTCGTCAGACCAATTTCGGGAGGATCCCACCGCATCATGCCCCCATCGCAGCCCAAGGCCCCGGCCAGCGCCGATCCCATCTTGCAGGGCGGCGGCAACTGCGGCGCGCTGATGCGGGGGCTGGACTGGTCGGCCAACCCGCTTGGCCCGCCGCAGCACTGGCCGCAGGAGTTGCGCGTGGTGGTGGCCATCGCCCTTGGCTCGCTGCAGCCGATGCTGATCGTCTGGGGACCCGAGCAGATCACCCTCTACAACGATGCATATGCCCCGATGTGCGGCACCCGCCACCCCGCCATCGGCCGCCCGTTCCGCGAGCTGTGGTTCGACATCTGGGACCGCGTCGATCCGATCATCACAGCGGCCTATGAGGGCGTCAGCACCTCGATGGCGGATATCGAGTTCATCCTGCACCGCAACGGCTATCCCGAGGAGGCACATTTCGCCTTCTCCTACTCGCCGGTGCGGGACAATTCGGGCGCCGTGCTTGGCATGTTCTGCGCCTGCGCCGAGATCACCGGGCAAGTGCTGATGCAGCGGCGGCTGGCGAAAGAGCGCGAGCAGATGCGGCTGATCTTCGAGATGGCGCTTGGCGCGGTCGCCATCGTCAGCGGGCCGGATCACGTCTTCACCTTCGCCAATGCCGAGTATCGCCTGCTGACCGGGCGTGAGGATATCGTCGGCAAGCCGCTGGCCGAGGCGCTGCCCGAGGCGGCAGAGCAGGGCTTCGTGACCCTGCTCGACACGGTGCGCGACACGCGCGAGGCCTTTGTCGGCCGTGGGGTCGAGATCCATCTGCAGCGCAGCGTGGGCAGCGAGCGCGAGCGGCGCGTGCTGGATTTCAACTACCACCCCGTCGGCGGTTTCGAAGGGCCGGCAGAGGGCATCTTCGTGCAGGCGGTCGACATCACCGAACAGGCCAATGCCGCGCGCCAGCAGCAATTGTTGAACCACGAGCTGGCGCACCGCATGAAGAACCAGCTGGCGCTGGTGCAGGCCGTCGCCAACCAGACGCTGCGGCTGGCAACCAATCTCGATACCGCCCGCCTCTCGCTGAACCAGCGCATCGGCGTTCTCAGCCGCGCGCAGGACATGCTGCTGTCGGGCGATGCGCAGGCGACGACGGTGACCGAAATCGTGAATGGCGTGACCGCGCTGCATGACGATCCGGCCGATACCCGCTTCCACCTCGAAGGGCCGGACCTGACCGTCGGCCCCCGCGCCGCGCTGTCGCTGTCGCTGATGCTGCACGAGCTGTCGACCAACGCCGCCAAATACGGCGCGCTCTCGGTGCCGGGCGGCAATGTCTCGGTGATCTGGCACAGCAAGCCCACCGATGACGGGGAGTGCTTCTGTCTGGAATGGAACGAGACCGGCGGTCCGCCCGTGGTGGAGCCGGCCCATAGCGGGTCGGGCACCCGCCTGCTGAGCGCCGGCATCTCGGGCGCGCAGATCAGCAAGGTGGCCCTGCACTACCACCCGAAGGGCGTGTGCTGCGAGATGTGCGTGGACCTCAAGGGGCTGGCGAGCTAGCCAGCCCCCCGCAGGGCCTCAGGTCCCGACAGCGGGCCGGGTGCTGCCCGAGCTGCCAAAGCCGCCGCGCGCCGCGGCGGTGGCGCGGGTCATCGGCGGCTGGCCGGCGGTCGCCGCGGGGCGGGTGAACTGGTTCGCCGCGATATTGCCGCGCCCGGTGTTGGACGAATAGGCCGCCGTACCCGCCGCATTGGTGAAGCGCCCGTCTTGCGTACGGTACAGCGGCTGCGACGCCGCCATCCCCTGCCGCCCGCCGCCCAGCATCGAGCCGATCAGGTACCCCGCGATCAGCGGCATGAAGATCGACCCGCCGCCCGTGCCCGTCGCCTGCTGTTCGGACCCGCAATTGCCCACGCCATGCAGTTCTTCGCAGACCTCCTGGCTCTCGTAGCGGGGGGCAGCCTCGGCATGCAGGGTCTGCGCCTCCTGAAAGGCGATGTCGCAATCGAGGCTTGAAAACGTGCTGCCGCCCTGTTCCGCGACAGCCTTGCAGGCGCCCAGATCCGGGAAGGCCTCGGCCTCGACCGCTTCCTCGCGGCAGCCGGCCAGCGCGAAGGCGGCGGCGCCAAGGATGGTCAGCGCCACGGCCCGCGAGCGTTTGCGGGGCCGGGCAGGGGTGGTCAGGGGCGTATCGGTCATGTCTCTCCTCCCGGGAGCTAGCGGATGTAATGCGGCTTGAACCGCGACAGGTCTTGGGTGATGCGGCCGCGATCCTCGCGCACGCCAAGGCCGACGCAGGCCTCGCCGACGATCCAGGCGCCAAGCACCGGGCGGAAGCCGCCGAACTCGGGCAGCGGGTGATAGGCCTGCACGATCTTCGGGTGGGCGCCATAACCGCCCTCGGGCGAAGCTTCGGTCTCCACGCCGCCTTCGACGATGCGGATCGCCGCGCCCTCGCGCGAGAACAGCGGCTTGGACACATGGCCGCGGCCAAGGGCATCGGCCGCCCGCCGCGCCTCGGGCGCGCCGCCGGTGATCTCATCCTCGAAGAAGGCCGGCAGCAGGTTCGGGTGCCCCGCATACATCCGCCACAGCACCGGCAGCAGGCCCTTGTTCGACACCACGGCCTTCCAGGCCGGCTCCAGCATCAGGCAACCCGCGGTGACCAGATGCCGCGAGAAATCCTCGCGCAGCAGGTCTTCCCAGGGGTAGAGCTTGAACAGCGTGCCGATCACCCGGTCCTCGGCATCCAGAAACTGGCCCTTGGTCGAGACGGCGATCTTTTCCAGATCCGAGTAATGCGCCCCCATCCCCGCCTCACGCGCGGCCCAGGCCATGCATTCGACGGTGGCGTAATCCTCGGGGTTGCCGCCCATGGCGGTGAAATGCAGGTCGGTATTGGGCGGGAACAGGCTGCGGAACCGTTCCACCAGCGCCTCGTGGATGCCGTTGAACTGGTCGGCATCCTCGGGCAGCACGCCCGCGGCGATCTGGTCTTCCAGCCAACTCCACTGGAACGACGCGCTTTCATACAGCGAGGTCGGCGTGTCGGCATTGTATTCCAGCATCTTCGCGGGGCCAGTGCCATCCCAGGCCAGATCGAAGCGGCCATAGATTTCCGGCTCCGCCCGGCGCCAGCTGTCGGCGACCAGATCGCGGTGCTCCTCCGGGATCGCCAGACGCGCCATCAGCTCCTCGCTGGCCAGAATCTCGGCCACCGCCTCGCGGGCCATGCCATGCAACTCGGTGCAGGGATCCTCGATGCCGGTCTCGATCTCCTCGAGGCTGAACTCGTAGGCCGAGCTTTCCTCCCAATAGGGTTCGCCATGCATGTCGGCAAAGGTGAAGCCAAGTTCCTCGGCCTTCGCGCGCCAGCCGTCCCGCTCGGGCAGCTCGATCTTCCGCATCCATAGTCCTCCCGGTTCTTGCCCCTCAGGTAAGCAACCGCGCGCCCGGACGCCAGAGCCGGGCGCAAGTTTGTGCCGCGGTGTAACGCATCCGTCAGCACGCAGCCCCCCAATCGCGCAGCCCGGGTCTTGGTCATCCCGCTGTCACAGAGTATAGCTCGCGCGCGGTCGATCCCCAGGGCGGCCCACCCCCGACATGGCAAGACCCGATGATGACCCCTGTTGCCCCCGACCTCGCTCCCGACCTCGCCACCGCCGCGCGCCTCTCTGTCGCGCCGATGATGGACTGGACCGACCGCCACTGCCGGTATTTCCACCGGCAGCTGTCGCAGCACGCGCTGCTTTACACCGAAATGGTCACCGCCCCTGCCATCCTCCACGGCCCCCGCGCGCGCCTGCTGGACTTCGACCCTGCCGAACATCCCGTCGCCCTGCAGCTTGGCGGCGCGGACCCGGCGGAGCTGGCCGAGGCGGTGCGGATCGCGGCGGACTGGGGCTATGACGAGATCAACCTCAACTGCGGCTGCCCGTCGGACCGGGTGCAATCGGGCTGTTTCGGCGCGGTGCTGATGGAGAGCCCGTCGCTGGTCGCCGATTGCGTCGCGGCGATGATCGCGGCCGCGCCGGTGGAGGTGACGGTGAAATGCCGGATCGGTGTCGATGACCAGATCCCCGAAGAGGTGCTGCCGAACTTCCTCGAAACCGTCAGCGCTGCCGGGGTGAAGCGTTTCACCATCCACGCCCGCAAGGCCTGGCTGCAGGGGCTGAGCCCCGCCCAGAACCGCACCATTCCGCCACTCGATTACCCGCTGGTGATCGCGATGAAACGCGCCTTCCCGCATCTGCACCTGTCGATCAACGGCGGCATCGGCACCCTGGCCGAGGCCGAGGCGCTGCTGGCGACAGGGCTGGACGGCGTGATGGTCGGCCGCGCCGCCTATCACGAGCCCTTCGCCATCCTCGCCGAGGCCGACCCCCGCATCTTCGGCACCGGCACCGCCGCCGATCCCTACGAGGTGCTCGACGCGATGCGCCCCTATATCGACCGCCACCTTGCGAGTGGCGGCAAGCTCCACCAGATCACCCGCCACATGCTCGGCCTGTTCCACGGCCGCCCGGGCGCGCGGGGCTGGCGGCGGGTGCTGTCGGAACGCGTCTCCACCCCCGGCGCCGGTCTCGAGGTGCTGGACGCGGCGCTGGAACCGCTCAGGGCGGCGGCCTAAACCGCCCGCTCCCCCAGGCTTTGCGCAAAGCGCAGCAGATAGCCGTCGGGATCCTGCACCAGCAGCTCGCGTGAGCCGCCCATCCGGCCCTCGCCGGTGCGATACCACTTCTCGGCGACCGGGCGGAACAGGGGCCAGCCCGCCGCCCCGAGCGCATCCACGATCGGGTCCAGCGACGAGCAGGCGATCTGCAGGTTGATGCCGCGCCCGAAGGGCGGCTCCAGCGGCCCGGTCAGCCATTCACCGTTGATCTGGCAGATCATCACCTGCGCCCGCTCGCGCTCCAGATAGGCAAAGCCCGCGGCGGGGCGGTCATAGGCGACCGTGAACCCCAGCAGTCCGCACCAGAAGCGCAGGCTTGCCGCCAGATCGCGCACGTCAAGCTCCGGCACCAGCGGCGCGAAGCCGCCCTCGGGTAAGCCGCCGCGGCTTGGGGCGGCATTGCGCGTCGCCTGATCGGGCCGGGCGGCGGGGTCGGGCTGGGTCATCTCGTATCCTCCAGTGATTCCGTCAGTCTTTCCGTTCCCCCGCCCGGCGCTGTGCGGGGCCGCACCGGGCTATGCCGCGCCGCAGAGCGGTGAGATGCTGCGCCGCGGAGCATCGCGGCTGGACAAGGCGAATTGAACCCCGCAACCATCGCCGGGCAAGGACATTTTCCCCCCCGCCTTCGGTTGACCGCGCCGGGGCGGGGGAGTAAACGGGCTGCAGCCGGAACTGCGCGACCAGCGTCGCGTCACGAGGGAGCCACCAGTGGACGATCTGCTGCGAGAATACCTTCCCATCCTCATTTTCCTTGCGATGGCCATCGCGCTTGGCTTGGTGCTGCTGCTTGCCGCCGTGATCATTGCGGTGCGCAACCCCGACCCGGAAAAGGTTTCGGCCTATGAATGCGGGTTCAACGCCTTCGATGACGCGCGGATGAAATTCGACGTGCGCTTCTACCTGGTGTCGATCCTGTTCATCATCTTCGATCTGGAAGTCGCCTTCCTCTTTCCCTGGGCGGTCGCCTTTGGCGGGCTAAGTGAGACGGCATTCTGGTCGATGATGGTGTTCCTTGGCGTGCTGACCGTCGGCTTCGCCTATGAATGGAAGAAGGGGGCGCTCGAATGGGAGTGATTGCCACAGGTATGCAAACGGGAGGCGTGCAAACGGGGGTTCATACCGCCGGCGCCGACAAGGAAGTCACCACGGCCGCGCTCAACCGCGACCTGCAGGACAAGGGCTTTTTGCTTACCTCGGTCGAGGATGTCATCAACTGGGCCCGCAACGGCTCGCTGCACTGGATGACCTTTGGCCTTGCCTGCTGCGCGGTTGAGATGATGCACACCTCAATGCCGCGCTATGACCTTGAACGCTTTGGCACCGCGCCTCGCGCCAGCCCGCGCCAGTCGGACCTGATGATCGTCGCAGGCACGCTGACCAACAAGATGGCCCCGGCGCTGCGCAAGGTTTATGACCAGATGCCAGAGCCGCGCTACGTGCTCTCGATGGGCTCCTGCGCCAATGGCGGCGGCTATTACCACTACAGCTATTCGGTTGTGCGCGGCTGTGACCGGATCGTCCCGGTCGACATCTACGTGCCCGGCTGCCCGCCCACGGCCGAGGCGCTGCTTTACGGTATCTTGCAGTTGCAGCGGAAGATCCGCCGCACCGGCACCCTCGTCCGCTGAGGAGCGCGCGCATGTCCGAAGCCCTGACAGAACTTGCCAGCTACATCGAAGGCCGCCGCGGCGATGCCGTCGTCTCGACCTCCATTGCCTTTGGCGAGCTGACGGTGACCGCCACGCTCGCTGGCCTGCCCGGCCTGATGGATTTCCTGCGCAGCGACCCGACCTGCGCCTTTTCGACGCTGGTCGACATCACCGCGGTGGATTACCCGACCCGGCCCGAGCGCTTTGACGTGGTCTATCACCTGCTGTCGATGTACCGGAACCACCGCGTCCGCGTGAAGGTGGCCCTGCGCGAAGAGGATATGGTCCCCTCGATGATCGGCATCTACACCGCCGCGAACTGGTTCGAGCGCGAAGTGTTCGACATGTTCGGCATCCTGTTCTCGGGCCATCCTGACCTGCGCCGCATTCTCACCGACTACGGCTTCCGCGGCTTCCCGCTGCGCAAGGACTTCCCCACGACCGGCTATACCGAGGTCCGCTATGACGAGGCGCAGAAGCGCGTTGTCTATGAACCCGTGTCGCTGACCCAGGAATACCGGCAGTTCGACTTCATGTCCCCCTGGGAGGGCGCGCAATACGTGCTGCCGGGCGATGACAAGGCCAAACCGGCAACGGGGGCAAAGTCGTAACGTGACCGGCCAGCCGACACTCCTGTTCTGCGTGGGCGCGACCAAGGCCGGGACCTCCTGGCTGTATCGCTATCTGCACGCGCACCCCGAGTGCCGGATGCGGTCGATCAAGGAACTGCATTTCTTCGATACCGTCGATCTGAACGAGTATGGCCATCAGTTCGACACCTATGCCCGGCTGCGCAGCGACCTTGCGGCGCGACTGGCCGGGGCAGGGGAATGGCGCGCGGGCAACCTGCAGCGGCAGATCGATGATGTGGACGAGATCGTGGCAGCGCTGGCGCTGGCGCAGGCTGGCGATCAGGAGGGCGCAGTGCGCGCCTACCGCGATTACCTCTTTGCCGCGGCGGGCGATGCGCGGCTGGTGGGCGATATCACCCCCGGCTATGCGCTGCTGTCGCAAGCGCGGCTGACGATGATGGCGGGCCTCTCGCCCGCGGTGCGGGTGCTCTATCTCATGCGCGACCCGCTGGAGCGGCTCTGGAGCCATGTGCGGATGCAGGCCAAACGCCAGCTGCGCGCGGGCGAAGAGATCGGCCTGAAATCGCGCCGGGTGCTGAACCGGGTGGTGCGGCGCGGGATGGAAGTGCATATCCCGGCGCGCGGCGACTATCGCGGTACGATCCAGCGGCTGCAGGCGGCAGTGCCGCCGGCGCAGCTGATGATCGAGTTTTCGGAACGGCTGCTGACCGAGGCCGGCCTGCGCCGTCTCTGCGCCTTCCTCGGCATCGGCTACCGCGAGGCCGATACGTCGGAGCGCGCGCATGAGGGCGTGAAGCTGGCGCTCGACCCCGGCCAGCGCGGCCAGGCACAGGCGTTTCTGGCGCCGCAATATGACTTCGTGGAACAGAATTTCGGCCCGCTGCCGCTCGAGTGGCAGGCCAACAGGGCGGAGGTCCGGATATGATGGATGGCAGCTTCGACGACGCGCTGACCGGCGAGCAGAAGATCCGCAACTTCAACATTAACTTCGGCCCGCAACACCCTGCGGCGCATGGAGTTTTGCGTCTGGTGCTTGAACTGGACGGCGAGATCGTCGAACGCTGCGACCCGCATATCGGCCTGCTGCACCGCGGGACCGAAAAGCTCATGGAATCGCGGACTTACCTGCAGAACCTGCCGTACTTCGACCGGCTGGACTATGTGGCCCCGATGAACCAGGAACATGCCTGGTGCCTTGCTATCGAGCGGCTGACCGGCACGGTGGTTCCGCGCCGCGCCAGCCTGATCCGGGTGCTGTTCTGCGAAATCGGCCGCATTCTCAACCACTTGATGAACGTGACCACGCAGGCGATGGACGTCGGCGCGCTGACCCCGCCGGTCTGGGGCTTCACGGCCCGCGAAGAGCTGATGGTGTTCTACGAACGCGCCAGCGGCGCGCGCTTGCACGCGGCCTATTTCCGGCCCGGCGGCGTGCATCAGGACCTGCCGCCGAAGCTGATCGACGATATCGAGGACTGGGCGCGGAAGTTCCCCAAGCTGCTGGACGATCTCGACGGGCTCTTGACCGAGAACCGGATCTTCAAGCAGCGCAACGTCGATATCGGCGTGGTCAAGGAAGAGGATATCCTCACCTGGGGGTATTCGGGCGTGATGGTGCGCGGATCGGGCCTTGCCTGGGATCTGCGGCGCAGCCAGCCCTATGAATGCTATGACGAATTCGACTTCCAGATCCCGGTCGGCACCAATGGCGATTGCTTCGACCGCTACCTCTGCCGCATGGCCGAGATGCGCGAGTCGACCAGCATCATCCTGCAGGTGCTGAAGAAACTGCGCGCCGAGCCGGGCGATATCCTGGCCCGCGGCAAGATCACCCCGCCCAAGCGCGGTGACATGAAGCGGTCGATGGAAAGCCTGATCCACCACTTCAAGCTGTATACCGAGGGCTTCCACGTTCCCGCGGGTGAGGTCTATGCCGCGGTCGAGGCGCCCAAGGGCGAGTTCGGCGTCTATCTGGTCGCCGATGGCACCAACAAACCCTACCGCGCCAAGATCCGCGCGCCGGGCTATCTGCACCTGCAGTCGATGGACTGGATCGCCAAGGGTCACCAGCTGGCCGATGTGGCGGCGATCATCGGCACCCTGGATATCGTGTTCGGGGAGATTGACCGCTGATGCCCGCCGCCTTTTCGCAACATCTGATCGCCGGCGCGCGCGCCGCGATCCCCCTGACCGGAGCCGCCTTCTGATGCTTCGCCGCCTGTATCATGACCAGCCCGCCGGCTTTGCCTTTACCCCCGCGAACCTTGCATGGGCGGAAGGGCAGATCACCAAATACCCCGCCGGCCGTCAGGCCAGCGCGATCATTCCGCTGCTTTGGCGCGCGCAGGAACAGCAAGGCTGGCTGACCCGCGCCGCCATCGAGCATGTCGCCGACATGCTGGGGCTGGCGTATATCCGGGCGCTGGAAGTGGCGACCTTCTACTTCATGTTCCAGCTGCAACCCACGGGAAGCATTGCACATATCCAGATCTGCGGCACGACCAGCTGCATGATCTGCGGCGCCGAGGACCTGATCGCCGTCTGCCGCGATAAGATCTCCCCGCGTCCCTATACGCTGTCGGCCGATGGCAAGTTCACCTGGGAAGAGGTCGAGTGCCTTGGCGCCTGCGCCAATGCGCCCGCCGCCCAGATCGGCAAGGACTACTATGAGGACCTGACCGCCGAGCAGCTGCGCAGCCTGCTGGGTGAGCTGGCCTCTGGCGCCGTGCCGGTGCCCGGCCCGCAGAACGGGCGCTTCTCGTCGGAGCCCGCCAGCGGGCTCACCAGCCTCAAGGCCCATGACAGCGGCCGCACCCGCTATAACGCCAGCGTGCAGTTGGCGGTCGATCTGGGCGAGACGGTGAAGCGCATCGACGGGACCGAGGTTCCGCTGCTGACGCCGTGGCTGAACAAGGCCGCGCCGGTGACCGAAGCCGTGGGCGAGACCGAAGAGCCGACGCCGGGCGAGGGCCTGACTGCGGACGAGACCGGTATCACCGTGCAGGAGGCCGGCGCGGAAAGCGCCGCCGAAGTGCCGGAGCAGGGCGGGAGCGCCGAGGCGCCCTCGGACGCGCCGGTATCGACCCCCGAGGCGCCGATGCCGACGACCGGGGCCGAGGCGGAGACGCCCGCCTCTGCCGCCGCGCATGAGGTGGAGACCCCGGCCGATGCCGCCGATGCCCCTGAGGTTTCCGCGCCCTCGGCTGCGGACATGCCTTCTACTGCGATGCCGGCCGCTGCCGACCTTCCCGCTGGCAAGCCTGCCGGCCTGACCGAGGCTCGCGGCGGGGTGCCGGATGATCTGAAGCTGATCGAGGGGATCGGCCCCAAGATCCAGCGGAGCCTGAACGGGTTCGGCGTGTACCATTTCGACCAGATCGCGGCCTGGACCGAGGCCGATATCGCCTGGATCGATGCAAACCTGCCGAACTTCCCGGGCCGCGCCTCGCGCGACCGCTGGGTGTCGCAGGCGCGGATCATCTGCGAGGAGGGCCGCGAAGCCTTCCTGATTCGTGCCAAGACGAACGATTACTAGGATGACCAAGCCCCCGACCCCACAGGACAAATCGACGGCGACCGAGGCGCGGATGGTCGCCATCGTGATCGCTGTGACGATGGTGCTGTGGATGGGGGCGCAATGGCTGGGCGGCAGGTTCGGGCTCGAGGCCCGCTATGTGTTCCTGTTCGACCTGGCCGCGATGGCCGCGTTCTTCTGGGCGCTGGTCGTGACCTGGCGGATCTGGCAACGGCAAAAGCGCCAGTGATTTGAGGATGCAACGATGCTGAAGGATCAGGACCGGATCTTTACCAACCTCTACGGGATGCATGACCGCAGCCTGAAGGGGGCGCAGGCGCGCGGCCATTGGGATGGCACCGCCGGCATCCTCGCCAAGGGCCGCGACTGGATCGTGGACGAGATGAAGAAGTCGGGCCTGCGTGGCCGCGGCGGGGCGGGGTTCCCGACCGGGCTCAAATGGTCGTTCATGCCCAAGCAGAGCGACGGGCGCCCGGCCTACCTTGTCATCAACGCCGACGAATCCGAGCCCGCGACCTGCAAGGACCGCGAGATCATGCGCCACGATCCGCATACGCTGATCGAAGGCGCGCTGATCGCCAGCTTCGCGATGCAGGCCCATGCCTGCTACATCTACATCCGCGGCGAATATATCCGCGAGAAGGAAGCGCTGCAGGCGGCCATCGACGAATGCTATGACGCGGGGCTTCTGGGCGCGAATGCCGCCGGGTCGGGCTGGGATTTCGACCTTTACCTGCATCACGGCGCCGGGGCCTATATCTGCGGCGAGGAAACCGCGCTGCTGGAAAGCCTTGAGGGCAAGAAGGGGATGCCGCGGATGAAGCCGCCGTTCCCGGCGGGCGCGGGCCTCTACGGCTGCCCGACCACGGTGAACAACGTCGAATCCATCGCCGTGGTGCCGACGATCCTGCGCCGCGGCGGCGAGTGGTTCGCGGGCTTTGGCCGGCCGAACAATGCGGGCGTGAAGCTGTACGCAATGTCGGGCCATGTGAACACGCCCTGCGTGATCGAGGAGACGATGTCGATCAGCATGAAGGAGCTGATCGAGAAGCATGGCGGCGGCGTGCGTGGCGGCTGGAGCAACCTCAAGGCGGTGATCCCGGGTGGCGCGTCCTGCCCGATCCTGCCGGCGGATCTGTGCGATGCGGCGATCATGGATTACGACGGGATGCGCGAGCTGAAATCCAGCTTCGGCACCGCCTGCATGATCGTGATGGACCAGTCCACCGATGTCATCAAGGCGGTGTGGCGGCTGTCGAAATTCTTCAAGCACGAAAGCTGCGGGCAATGCACGCCCTGCCGCGAAGGCACCGGCTGGATGATGCGGGTGATGGAGCGGCTGGTGACCGGCGAGGCCGAGGTCGAGGAAATCGACATGCTGCTGAGCGTGACCAAGCAGGTCGAGGGCCACACCATCTGTGCGCTTGGCGATGCGGCAGCCTGGCCGATCCAGGGCCTGATCCGGCATTACCGCGAAGAGATCGAGGACCGGATCAAGGCCAAGAAGACCGGCCGCATGGGCGCGATGGCGGCGGAGTGAGAATGCGGGCTGCGGGGATCATCGGCATGGTGGGGGCAGGCGTGCTGAGCGCCTGCGCGGCGCCGTCTGTGCCGGTTGCTGCGGCGCCGGGCCGGGTTCCCGTGGCGGTCGAGGGCAAGGCGTTCCTCGCCGAGATCGCTCCGGGGCCGGACGGGGTGCGCTTCACCCCGGCGGGCGCGGTGCCGGTGCGCGGAATGCGCGTCGCGGTGCGGCGGGCCGCGGTGCCGCTGGATTACTCCGAGGGCCGCGTTGCCAAGCAGGCCGCCGCGCTGGCCTGCGAGGGGCAGGGCGGGCGCTTTGACGGCTCTGCGCATGGCAAGTTCGCTGGCGCCGGAGTGTGGGAATTCGCGGGGGCCTGCGCATGAGCGGGCTGACGCACAAGGCGGCATCCGCCGCGACAAGATCAACCGCGGCGGGCCATGCCCTCGCGGTCCCGGGCCAGCGGCCCGAACCTATGCTGGAAGGGGCGCTTTGAGATGTCCAACACCCGGAAGATCATCATCGACGACATCGAGGTCGAGGTTGACCCCAACCTGACGCTGATCCAGGCCTGCGAGCTGGCGGGCATCGAGATCCCGCGCTTTTGCTACCATGAGCGGCTGTCGATCGCCGGCAACTGCCGGATGTGTCTGGTGGAGGTCGTCGGCGGCCCGCCGAAGCCAGCTGCCAGCTGCGCGATGCAGGTCAAGGACTTGCGCCCCGGCCCGAATGGCGAGCCCTCGGTCATCAAGACCAATTCGCCGATGGTGAAGAAGGCCCGCGAGGGGGTGATGGAGTTCCTGCTGATCAACCACCCGCTGGATTGCCCGATCTGCGACCAGGGCGGCGAGTGCGACCTGCAGGATCAGGCGATGGCCTACGGCGTCGATTTCAGCCGCTACCGCGAGCCGAAACGCGCGACCGAGGACCTGAACCTCGGCCCGCTGGTCGAAACGCACATGACCCGCTGCATCAGCTGCACCCGCTGCGTGCGCTTCACCTCGGAAGTGGCCGGCATCACCCAGATGGGCCAGACCGGGCGCGGCGAGGATAGCGAGATTACCAGCTATCTGAACCTGACGCTGGATTCGAACCTGCAGGGCAATATCATCGACCTCTGCCCGGTGGGCGCGCTGGTCAGCAAGCCCTATGCCTTTACCGCCCGCCCGTGGGAGCTGTCCAAGACCGAGACCATCGACGTGATGGACTCGCTTGGCAGCAATATCCGGGTGGATTGCAAGGGCCGCGAAGTGATGCGGATCCTGCCGCGCAACAATGACGGCGTGAACGAAGAGTGGATCAGCGACAAGACCCGCTTCGTCTGGGACGGGCTCCGCCGGCAGCGGCTGGACACGCCTTACATCCGTAAGGCGGGCAAGCTGCGCAAGGCGAGCTGGCCCGAGGCGCTGGCGGCGGTGGCTGCGGCGATGAAGGGCCGCAAGGTTGCCGGCCTCGTCGGTGATCTGGCCCCGGTCGAGGCGGCGTTTGCGCTGAAGAACCTGATCGAAGGTCTGGGCGGCAAAATCGAATGCCGCACCGATGGCGCGCGCCTGCCGGCCGGGCAGCGCGGCGGCTATGCCGGGACCGCGCGGATCGAGGATATCGACAGCGCCGGGCAGATCTGGATCGTCGGGTCGAACCCGCGGGTGGAATCGCCGGTGCTGAACGCCCGGATCCGCAAGGCCTGGACCCAAGGGGCCGAGGTGCATGTGATCGGCGCCGCCGCGGACCTGACCTATGACGTGACGCATGAGGGCACCGGGCGTGACACGCTGGTGCGGCTGGCCGGATCGGCCACAGCCGGCGACAAGCCCGCGCTGGTGATCGTGGGGCAGGGCGCGCTGATCGAAGCCGATGGCGAGGCGGTGCTGGCCCATGCACAGGCGCTGGCGACGGCGCTTGGCGGCGGGCTGCTGGTGCTACATTCCGCAGCCTCGCGCGTTGGCGCGATGGATGTGGGCGCGGTGACCGAGGGCGGGATGGCTGCGGCGCTGGAAGGGGCAGAGGTGGTCTACAACCTTGGCGCCGATGAGGTGGAGATCGCGGCCGGTCCGTTGGTGATCTATCAGGGCAGCCACGGCGACCGCGGCGCACACCGGGCGGACATCATCCTGCCGGGCGCGGCCTATACGGAAGAAAACGGCCTGTTCGTGAACACCGAAGGACGCCCGCAACTGGCGCTGCGTGCCGGCTTCCCACCGGGCGAAGCGAAAGAGAACTGGGCGATCCTGCGGGCGCTGTCGGCCGAGCTTGGCGCGGCGCAGCCCTGGGACAATCTGGCGCAGCTGCGCCGGGCGCTGATGGCGGCGGTGCCGCATCTGGCGCTGATCGACCAGGTGCCGGAGAACGCCCCGGCGGAGCTGGAGCTGCGGACCCCGGGCAATGCCGATTTCCGCGCCTCGAAGGCGGACTTCTATCTGACCAACCCCATCGCCCGCGCCTCGGCGCTGATGGCAGAGCTGTCGGCGATGGCGAAGGCCCGCAGCGAAACGGCGATGGCGGCGGAATGATGATGCGCAGCGCCCCCCTTGCGGTTCTTGCCACCGGCCTTGCGGCCGGTCTGGCGGGCTGCGCGGGCGGTGCTGCAGATCAGCCTGCCGCGACCAGCAACGGCTTCCGGCCCGACTACAGGGGCGTGGAAACCCGGCTGCTCAGCGGCGATCTGGTCAGCTTTCGCGTGGCCATGTCGGGCGCGCGGGGGCTGCCGGATGTCGAGGCTTATGCGGCCTGTGCGGCGGCGCAATATGCGCTGATCCGGGGCTATGGATTCGCGCGCCATGTGCGCACGAATGTCGATGAAGAGGGTGGCGTTTGGCGCGCGGATGCTGTTTACACCATCTCGCCAGCACTGCCTCGGGGCATCGCCACGATTGACGCGGAAGTCGTCGTCGCGGCCTGTTCCGAACAGGGTATACCGACGGTCTGAGGGACAAAAGGCAACATGGCTGAGTTTCTTTCCACGCCACTGGGCACATTCTTGCTGATCGCCGTCCAAGGCCTCGGCATCATTGCCTTCGTGATGATTTCGCTGCTGTTCCTCGTGTATGGCGACCGCAAGATCTGGGCCGCCGTGCAGATGCGCCGCGGCCCGAACGTGGTGGGCGCCTTTGGCCTGCTGCAATCGGTGGCCGACGCGCTGAAATACGTGGTCAAGGAAATGATCGTCCCCGCAGGGGCCGACAAGGTCGTCTTCTTCATGGCGCCGATGGTGTCCTTCGTGCTGGCGATCCTGGCCTGGGCGGTGATCCCGTTCAACGAAGGCTGGATCCTGGCCGATATCAACGTGGCGATCCTGTTCGTCTTCGCCGTCTCCTCGCTCGAGGTGTACGGCGTGATCATGGGCGGGTGGGCCTCGAACTCCAAATACCCGTTCCTCGGTTCGCTGCGGTCGGCCGCGCAGATGATCTCGTACGAGGTGTCGCTGGGGCTGATCATCATCGGCGTCATCATCTCGACCGGGTCGATGAGCTTTGGTGGCATCGTCGAGGCGCAGCGCGGGGACTATGGCCTGTTCAACTGGTACTGGCTGCCGCATCTGCCGATGGTGGTGCTGTTCTTCATCTCGGCGCTGGCCGAGACCAACCGGCCCCCGTTCGACTTGCCCGAGGCGGAATCGGAGCTCGTGGCCGGGTTCATGGTGGAATATTCCTCGACCGCCTACCTGCTGTTCATGGCCGGCGAGTACATCGCCATCTTCCTGATGTGCGCGCTGATGAGCCTCTTGTTCTTCGGGGGCTGGCTGTCGCCGATCCCGGGGCTGCCCGACGGCGTGCTGTGGATGGTCGGCAAGATGGCGTTCTTCTTCTTCATGTTCGCCATGGTGAAGGCCATCGTGCCGCGCTACCGCTACGACCAGCTGATGCGCATTGGCTGGAAGGTGTTCCTGCCGATGTCGCTGGGTTGGGTTGTGATCGTGGCCTTCCTGGCCAGATACGAAGTTCTCGGCGGTGCCTGGGCCCGCTGGACGATGGGGGGCTGAGGCATGACCGGAGACGTGACCCAGTTTTACTATATGTTCCCGACCGTCCACGGCATCATCTCTTTGCTGCCAGAGCCAGGGGGGCGGTACAAAGTTATGTTCAAAGAGGACAACCTCGGCTCGTACCATTCCGCGCAAGCAGCGGCCGAAGATGTGGCTGGCGGGCATGTCCTGTCACCAATTTCGGGCGTAGAGCTTAATGAGCTCGGGATCCCGCATGACTTAGAAGGCTGGCAGAAAAAGGTCTTCGCGGTTTTCAAAGGACTTCGACCGGCATGACCCAGATGGACTATACCCGCGCGGCGAAATATTTCCTGATGATGGACTTCATCAAGGGCTTCGGCCTGGGGATGAAGTACTTCTTCGCGCCCAAGGAAACGCTGAACTACCCGCATGAAAAGGGCCCGCTGTCGCCGCGCTTCCGGGGCGAGCATGCGCTGCGCCGCTATCCGAACGGCGAGGAACGCTGCATCGCGTGCAAGCTGTGCGAGGCGGTCTGCCCGGCGCAGGCGATCACCATTGACGCCGAACCGCGCGAGGATGGCAGCCGCCGCACCACGCGGTATGACATCGACATGACAAAGTGCATCTATTGCGGCTTCTGCCAGGAGGCCTGCCCGGTCGATGCCATTGTCGAAGGCCCGAATTTCGAATTCTCGACCGAGACGCGCGAGGAACTGTTCTATGACAAGGAGCGGCTGCTGGAAAACGGCGCCCGCTGGGAAGGCGAGATCGCCCGCAACCTAGAGATGGATGCCCCGTACAGATGAACGATGAATTCTCCAAGATGTTCAAGGCGATGATGGATCAGAGCCAAGAGATGGCCAAGGCCTTCAACCCGGCGCTGGAAACCTTCCGCGTCAAGGGGTTCGAGGATCTGATCCCGACCATGTCCAAGGACTTCATGGAGATGGCCTTTGGCCGCACCTTCAACCGCGAGGGGCTGGATGCCAAGACCCGGCTTCTGGTGACCATCGCGGCGCTGACCGTGCTGGGGGCGCAGGCGGACAGCCAGCTGAAGCTGACCATCCGCCACGCAATGCAGGCCGGCGCGAAGAAACGGGAGATCGCGGAAGTGATCTACCAGATGAGCATGTTCGGCGGGCTGCCCGCCATGACCCGCGCGCTGGAGATCGCCCAAGGCGTCTTCGACGGGACCGAAGAAAAGGAATGAGGGCCGCGGAATGAGCGTTTTCGAGTTTTCCTTCTACCTCTTCGCCATCACCGCCGTCGTGGCGGGGCTGATGGTCGTCATCTCGCGCAACCCGGTGCATTCGGTGCTGTGGCTGATCCTGGCCTTCCTGTCGGCCGCGGGGCTATTCGTGCTGATGGGCGCCGAGTTCGTGGCGATGCTGCTGGTGATCGTCTATGTCGGCGCGGTCGCGGTGCTGTTCCTGTTCGTGGTCATGATGCTGGATGTGGACTTTGCCGAGCTGAAGGGCGAGATGGCGCGCTACATGCCGATGGGCCTGCTGGTCGGCGTGATCATCTTGCTGGAGCTTGGCATGGTGTTCGGCGTCTGGAAGACCTCGGACATGGCCGAAAGCCTGCGGGTTGCGCCCACGCCGGAGGGGGTGCAGAACACAGCCGCGCTCGGGATGCTGATCTACGACAAATACGTCTTCCTGTTCCAGACCGCCGCGCTGATCCTGCTGGTGGCGATGATCGGGGCAATCGTGCTGACGCTGCGCCACCGCAAGAACGTCAAGCGGCAGGACGTGCTGCAGCAGATGTACCGCGATCCGGCAAAGGCGATGGAACTGCGCGACGTGAAGCCGGGGCAGGGGCTTTAGGCGACACGCAAACGACACGGGGCCGCGCGATGGTGACGCGGGCTTACGGCACCAGACGGAATAGCGGGCGCCTCAACGGCCCGGAGGGACGAATATGATCGGACTGACACATTACCTGAGCGTTGCCGCCGCGCTGTTCGTGATCGGCATCTTCGGCATCTTCCTGAACCGGAAGAACGTGATCGTCATCCTGATGTCGATCGAGCTGATGCTGCTGGCCGTGAACATCAACTTCGTCGCCTTCTCGGCGCATCTCAACGACCTCGCAGGGCAGGTGTTCACCATGTTCGTGCTGACGGTCGCTGCGGCCGAGGCGGCGATCGGCCTCGCGATCCTGGTCTGCTTCTTCCGCAACCGCGGCACCATCGCCGTGGAAGACGTCAACGTGATGAAAGGCTGACGGGCAAATGGAAACGATCATCCTCTTTGCCCCGCTCGTGGGCTCTCTCATCGCGGGCTTCGGCTGGCGGCTGATCTCGGAAACCGGCGCGCAGGTGGTGACCACGGGCCTGCTGTTCCTGGCCTGTCTCCTGTCCTGGGTGGTGTTCCTGGGCCATGACGGCACCACGCAGCACATCCACATCCTCGACTGGATCCAGTCCGGCACACTGGCGACGGAATGGTCGATCCGCATGGACCGGCTGACCGCGATCATGCTGATCGTCGTCACCACCGTCTCGGCGCTCGTCCACCTCTACTCCTTCGGCTACATGGCCCATGACGACAACTGGGGCCATCACGAGCACTACAAGGCGCGCTTCTTCGCCTACCTGTCGTTCTTCACCTTCGCCATGCTGATGCTGGTGACGTCCGACAACCTGGTCCAGATGTTCTTCGGCTGGGAGGGCGTGGGCGTCGCGTCGTACCTGCTGATCGGCTTCTACTACAAGAAGCCTTCGGCCAATGCCGCGGCGATGAAGGCCTTCATCGTCAACCGGGTTGGCGACTTCGGCTTCGCGCTTGGCATCTTCGCGCTGTTCTACCTGACGGACTCGATCCGGATGGATGACGTGTTCGCCGCCGCCCCGCAGCTGGCGGAAACGCAGATCAGCTTCCTGTGGACCGACTGGAACGCCGCCAACCTGATCGGCGTGCTGCTGTTCATCGGCGCGATGGGTAAATCGGCGCAGCTTGGCCTGCACACCTGGCTGCCCGACGCGATGGAAGGCCCGACACCTGTGTCGGCGCTGATCCATGCCGCGACGATGGTCACCGCCGGGGTGTTCCTGGTCTGCCGGATGTCGCCGCTGTATGAATATGCACCCGATGCGAAGATGTTCATCATCTACATGGGCGCCTCGACTGCGTTCTTTGCCGCGACCGTCGGCCTGGTGCAGAACGACATCAAGCGCGTGATCGCCTATTCGACCTGCTCGCAGCTTGGCTACATGTTCGTGGCCGCGGGGGCGGGTGTCTATGGCGCCGCGATGTTCCACCTGCTGACCCACGCCTTCTTCAAGGCCATGCTGTTCCTTGGCGCCGGTTCTGTCATCCACGCGATGCACCATGAGCAGGACATGCGGAACTATGGTGGGCTGCGGAAGAAGATCCCGCTGACCTTCTACGCGATGCTGATCGGCACGCTGGCGATCACCGGCGTCGGCATTCCGCTGACCCATATCGGTTTCGCCGGCTTCCTGTCGAAGGACGCGATCATCGAGAGCGCCTATGCCAGCGGGGTAGGCTATGCCTTCTGGCTGCTGGTCATCGCGGCGATGTTCACCTCGTTCTACTCCTGGCGGCTGATGTTCCTGACTTTCTGGGGCAAACCGCGCGGCGACCATCACGCCTATGACCATGCGCATGAGAGCCCGAAGACCATGCTGATCCCGCTGGGGGTGCTGGCGCTTGGCGCGGTGTTCTCGGGGATGCTGTGGTATAACAGCTTCTTCGGCGACCATAATCAGGTGGCGAGCTTCTTCGGAATGCCGCAGCACGCCGAGGCTGCGGTAGAGGGTGAGCACGCCGCCGAGGGCGCTGCGGCCGATGCCGCGCCGGTGGCGACGACCGAGGTTGCTCCGGCTGCCGAAGCCGCCGCGACCGAGGCTGCTCCGGCTGGCGAGGCGCATGCCGCCGCCGCGGCGCATGGCCCGATCGGCGCGATCTACATGCACCCGGACAACCATGTGATGGACGACGCGCACCACTCGCCTGTCTGGGTCAAGGTCTCGCCCTTTATTGCGATGCTGATCGGCCTTGCGACGGCCTGGATGTTCTACATCCGCGATCCCTCGCTGCCTGGCCGCCTGGCCGCGCTGCAACCCGCGCTCTACCGCTTCCTGCTGAACAAGTGGTACTTCGACGAGATCTACGAGGTGCTGTTCGTGCGCCCCGCCAAATGGCTCGGCCGGTTCTTGTGGAAGCGCGGCGATGGCGACGTCATCGACGGGTCGATCAACGGCGTGGCGCTTGGCATCATCCCGTTCTTCACCCGCCTCACGGCAAGGGCGCAGTCCGGCTATCTCTTCCACTATGCGTTCGCCATGGTGATCGGCATCGCGGTGCTGATCACATGGATGACGCTCTCGGGCGGCGCTGAATAAGGGGGCGCGCGAACACATGGAAAACCTGCTGTCCATCATCACCTTCACACCGCTGGTTGCGGCGCTGATCCTTGCCGTCTTCCTGCGGGGCGAGGACAAGGCCGCGCAGTCCAATGCGAAATGGGTGGCACTGGTCGCCACGACGGTGACCTTCCTCGTGTCGATCTTCCTGATCGCCGGGTTCAATCCGGCCGATACCGGCTTCCAGTTCGTCGAGGATCACGACTGGATCATGGGCCTGCGCTACAAGGTCGGCGTCGATGGCATTTCGGTGCTGTTCGTGATGCTGACCACCTTCCTCATGCCGCTGACCATCGCCGCCTGCTGGAATGTGGAAACCCGCGTCAAGGAATACATGATCGCCTTCCTGGTGCTGGAAGGGCTGATGATCGGCGTGTTCGTCGCGCTGGATCTGGTGCTGTTCTACCTCTACTTCGAGGCGGGGCTGATCCCGATGTTCCTGATCATCGGCATCTGGGGCGGCAAGGACCGGATCTATGCCGCGTTCAAGTTCTTCCTCTATACCTTCCTCGGCTCGGTGCTGATGCTGGTGGCGATGATCGCCATGTATGTCGATGCCGGCACAACCGACATCGCCGCGCTGCTGCGCCATGATTTCGCCTCGCAGACCATCGGCCTGTTCGGCTTCCAGATCATCGGCGGGATGCAGACGCTGCTGTGGCTGGCCTTCTTCGCCAGCTTCGCGGTCAAGATGCCGATGTGGCCGGTGCATACCTGGCTGCCCGATGCCCACGTTCAGGCCCCCACTGCGGGCTCTGTCGTGCTGGCGGCGATCTTGCTGAAGATGGGCGGCTATGGCTTCCTGCGCTTCAGCCTGCCGATGTTCCCGATTGCGTCGGATCTGCTGGCGCCGCTGGTGCTGTGGATGTCCGCCATCGCCATCGTCTATACCTCGCTGGTCGCGCTGGCGCAGTCCGACATGAAGAAGCTGATCGCTTACTCCTCGGTTGGCCACATGGGCTATGTCACGATGGGCATCTTCGCCGCCAACCAGCAGGGCGTCGACGGCGCGATCTTCCAGATGATCAGCCACGGCTTCATCTCGGGCGCGCTGTTCCTCTGCGTGGGCGTCATCTATGACCGGATGCATACCCGCGAGATCGATGCCTATGGCGGCCTTGTGAACCGCATGCCGGCCTATGCGCTGATCTTCATGTTCTTCACCATGGCGAACGTCGGCCTTCCCGGCACCTCGGGCTTCATCGGCGAGTTCCTGACGCTGGTGGGCATCTTCCAGGTCAACACCTGGGTCGCCGCTGTCGCCACCTCGGGCGTGATCCTGTCGGCGGCCTATGCGCTCTGGCTCTATCGCCGGGTGGTGTTTGGCGAGCTGATCAAGGAAAGCCTGAAGTCGATCACCGACATGACCCGCCGCGAGAAGATGATCTTTGCCCCGCTTGTGGCGATGACCCTGCTGCTTGGCGTCTATCCGAGGCTGGTGACCGATATCATCGGCCCCTCGGTCACCGCGCTTGTCACCGAATACCATGCGTCGATCCCCGCCGATGTGGCGGGCGTCGCGGCCAGCCACTGAGGACCGGACCATGACCTCTGCCGATTTCTCCACCGTCCTGCCCGAGGTGCTGCTGGCCGTCTACGCCATGGCGGTGCTGCTGCTGGGGGTTTACGGCGGCAAGGACAAACTGACCGGCGCCATCACCTGGGCCACGGTGGCAACGCTGCTGCTGATCGCGGCGATGGTCGGCTTTGGCAGCGGCGGCAGCCGCAGCGCCTTTGGCGGCCTCTTCATCGACGATGCCTTCGCGCGCTTTGCCAAGGTGACGCTGCTGCTGTCGGCCGCCGCGATCCTGGCAATGAGCCAGGATTACCTCGCGCGGCGTGACATGGGGCGGTTTGAATACCCGGTGCTGATCGCGCTGTCGGTCGTCGGCATGATGATCATGGTCTCGGCTGGCGATTTGATGAGCCTTTACATGGGGCTGGAGCTGCAGAGCCTTGCGCTCTACGTCGTGGCCTCGATCCGCCGCGACAGCGTGAAATCGACCGAGGCGGGCCTCAAGTATTTCGTGCTCGGCTCGCTGTCGTCGGGCCTGCTGCTCTATGGTGCCTCGCTGACCTATGGCTTTGCTGGCACCACCTCGTTCACCGGGATCGTCGCCGCTCTGCAGGGCGCCGAGCAGATCCCGCTGGGGCTGCTGTTCGGCATGGTGTTCCTGATCACCGGCCTTGCCTTCAAGGTCTCGGCGGTGCCGTTCCACATGTGGACGCCCGACGTCTATGAGGGCGCGCCGACGCCAGTCACTGCCTTCTTCGCGACCGCGCCGAAAGTGGCCGCGATGGCCCTGTTCGCGCGGCTTGTCTATGACGGCTTCGGCCCGGTGGTGGGCGACTGGACGCAGATCGTGGCGCTGCTGGCGGTGGCCTCGATGTTCCTTGGCTCCATCGCTGCGATCGGCCAGCGCAATATCAAGCGGCTGATGGCCTATTCCTCGATCGGCCATATGGGCTTTGCGATGATGGGCCTTGCTGCGGGCACCGCTGCGGGCGTGCAGGCGATGCTGCTGTATATGGCGATCTACGTCACCATGAACGTCGGCACCTTCGCCTTCATCCTGTCGATGAGCCGTGATGGCCAGCCGGTCACCGATATCTCTGCCCTCAACCTCTATTCGCGGCGCGAGCCGGCGAAGGCGATGGCGATGCTGGTGCTGATGTTCAGCCTTGCGGGCGTGCCGCCGATGCTGGGCTTCTTCGCCAAGTATGGCGTGCTGATGGCGGCTGTCGGCGCAGGCATGACCTGGCTGGCGGTTCTGGGCGTCATCGCCTCGGTCATAGGCGCGTTCTATTACCTGCGGCTGGTCTACTTCATGTATTTCGGCACCGAGACCGAGGTGCTGGACACGCGGATGCCCGCCATCCAGTGGCTGCTGCTGATCGGCTCCGCCGCGGCGATGGTGATCGGCGTGGTCAACATGTTCGGCATCGAAAGCGCCGCGACGCTGGCGGCAGAAGCGCTTGTCCGGTAGCACCGCGCTCTGGGACTGGCCCGAGGGCGTGGCCCGCCACGTCCTGCCCGAGGTCGACAGCACCAATGCCGAGGCGGCGCGCCTTGCCCCGCATCTGACGCAGCCGACCTGGATCCTGGCGCTGCGCCAGACCGCGGGCCGCGCCCGCCGCGGCCGCAGCTGGCAGGGCATCCCGGGCAACTTCTCCGCCACTCTGGTGATGCGCCCCACTGGCAGCCCGCAGGATGCGGCGCTGCGCAGCTTCGTCTCGGCGCTGGCGCTGCACGAGGCGCTTGGGGTGGTCATCGGCCCCGCTGCGAGCCTCGCGTTGAAATGGCCCAATGATGTGCTGCTGAACGGCGGCAAGGTCGCCGGGATCTTGCTGGAAAGCCTCGGCGGGGGCAGGGCGGTCAGCCACCTCGCCATCGGCATCGGCGTCAACCTTGCGGGCACACCCGACCTTGCAGGGATGGAGCCGACGACGGCGCCGCCCGTCTCGGTCGCTGGCGAGACCGGGTTGACACTGCCCCCCGAAGAGTTCCTGACCTACCTCGCCGCGGCCTTCGCCCGCTGGGAGGCACAGCTGGCGACCTTCGGCTTTGGCCCCATTCGCACCGCCTGGCTCGCCCGGGCGGCGCGGATTGGCCAGACCATCACCGCCCGCACGATGACGGAAACCATCGAGGGCCGGTTCGAGACCATCGACGACACTGGCGCGTTGGTACTGGCAACGGCGCAGGGGCGCCGGGCCGTGCCCGCGGCAGACGTTTATTTCTAAGGGGGGCGACATGCTGCTGTGCATCGACTGCGGCAACACCAACACGGTGTTTTCGATCTGGGACGGGGAGCGGTTCCTGGACACCTGGCGCATTGCCACCGACCACCGGCGCACGGCGGATGAGTATTTCGTCTGGCTGTCGACGCTGATGGGCCTGAAGAAGATCAATGCCGAGATCACCAAGGTCATCATCTCCTCGACGGTGCCGCGTGTGGTGTTCAACCTGCGCGTGCTGTGCAACCGCTATTTCGACACCCGCCCGCTGGTCGTGGGCAAGCCGGAATGTGCGCTGCCGGTGCCGCCGCGGGTCGATCAGGGCACGACGGTGGGGCCGGACCGGCTGGTGAACACCGTCGCGGGCTTCGACCGCTTTGGCGGTGACCTGATCGTGGTGGATTTCGGCACCGCCACCACTTTCGACGTGGTGGATATTGACGGCGCCTATATCGGCGGCGTCATTGCCCCCGGCGTCAACCTCAGCCTCGAGGCGCTGCACGCGGCCGCGGCGGCGCTGCCGCACGTCGATGTGACCAAGCCGCAGTCGGCGATTGGCACGAACACCATCGCCTGCATGCAATCAGGGGTCTATTGGGGGTATATCGGCCTTGTGGAAGGCATCGTGCGCCAGATAAGGATCGAACGCGAACGCCCGATGCGGGTGGTCGCCACCGGCGGACTCGCGCCGCTGTTTGCGCAAGGGTTTGACCTCTTCGATGCGGTCGATGATGACCTGACGATGCAGGGGCTGGTCCTGATACACAGATACAACACGGCACTGGAGACGGTATGAGCAAAAAGGACCGGCTGATTTATCTGCCCCTCGGCGGCGCCGGCGAGATCGGTATGAACGCCTATGTCTATGGCTACGGGCCAGAGGGGCGCGAGCGGCTGATCCTTGTCGACATGGGCGTGACCTTCCCCGACATGGATACCAGCCCCGGCGTCGACCTGATCATGCCCGACCTTTCGTGGCTGGCGGCCCGCGCCGACCGGCTGGAGGCGATCTTCATCACCCACGCGCATGAGGACCATGTCGGCGCTGTCGGCCACCTGTGGCCGAAGCTGAAGGCGCCGATCTATGCGCGCAAGTTCACCGCCGCCATCGCCAAGCTGAAGCTGGAAGATCACGGCGTGCCGACCGATGCGCTGCACATCGTCGCGCCGCGCCCCGATGTGGTCGAGGCGGGGCCGTTCAAGGTGCAGTTCGTGCCGGTCAGCCACTCCATCCCCGAAAGCTCGGCGCTGGTGATCGACACGCCGGCGGGCCGGATCGTGCACACGGGCGATTTCAAGCTCGATGGCAACCCGGTCGTGGGCGAGGCCTTCAGCCCGCAGGAATGGCATGACATCGCCCGCGAGCGCCCGGTGCATGTGATGATGTGCGACAGCACCAACATCTTCTCGCACCATCCGGGCCGCTCGGAATCGGTTCTGGCCGATCCGCTGCGCGATCTGGTGGCGAATTCCAAGGGCATGGTCGTGGCGACCACCTTCGCGTCCAACGTCGCGCGGCTGAAGTCGCTGGCCGAGGCCGGCGAGGCTGCGGGCCGGTCGGTCTGCATGCTCGGCCGGGCGATGAAGAAGATGCTGACCGCGGCGGTGGAGACCGGCGTGCTGACCGACTTCCCGCCGATCGTGACGCCGGAACAGGCGGCGCAGATTGGCCGTGACCACCTGATGCTGATCGTGACCGGGAGCCAGGGCGAGCGGCGCGCCGCCTCGGCCCAGCTGTCGCGCGGGCGCTATCTGGGGCTGGCGCTGAAGGAGGGGGACACGTTCCTCTTCTCCTCCAAGACCATCCCTGGGAATGAGCGGGGCGTGATCCGCATCATGAATGCGTTTTCCGAAATGGGCGTCGATGTGATCGACGATCATGGCGGGCGCTACCACGTCTCCGGCCATGCCAACCGCCCCGATCTGGAAGCGGTGCATGACCTGATGAAGCCGACAATGCTGATCCCGATGCATGGCGAGCACCGGCACCTGCGCGAGCATGTGAAGCTGGCGCTGGCCAAGGGCATCGCCGCCGAGGTGGCCACCAACGGCTCGATGGTGGATCTGACCGGCAAGCGCCCACAGATCGTGGAGCATATCGAGACCGGCCGCATCTATCTGGACGGCGCGGTGCTGATCGGCGCGATGGACGGCGTGGTGCGCGACCGTCTGCGCATGGCGCTGAACGGGCATGTGCTGGCGACGATCATCGTGGATGAGGATGACGTGCCGCTTGGCGATGCCTGGGTCGAGATCATGGGCCTGCCCGCGCTTGGCCGCAACGGCACCTCGCTGGCCGATACGCTCGAGGCGGATCTGGCGGAGTTCCTGGACCGCGTCGACACCAAGACCGTGAAGAACGACGACAAGATGGACGAGGCGATCCGCCGGCTGATCCGTCAGGTCTCGGTCGAAGAGATCGGCCGCAAGCCGGAAGTGACGGTGGTGATCAGCCGGCTGATGGCCGACTGATCACTACGCACGGACCGAACGAAAAGCGAAAGGCCCCGGAGCGATCCGGGGCCTTTTTGCATTGGTGAGTCGCTGTCATCTGGCGCCCCGGCGCGATCAGGCGGCTTGCCAGTGGCAAGCCCGCCCGCGACGGTTGCCGGAAGGCGCAAGCCGCAGGGCAAGGGGGGTGAAGCTTGGGCCCACGGTGCCAAATTCTAATGGGTCCGCCCCGGTGGGCACGAATGTGCCCGCCCTTGGGGGGCGGGCACAGCAGAATTTCACTTGCGGCCGAAATTCTGCAAAATCCCAATGTTGGGCTAGTGGCTTCAGCCCTCAGCCGTATCCGTCGCGACCGGCATCTTGAAGCCGCGCAGCAGGAAGTCGGGCACATGGTCGCCCATGCCGACTACCGGAGCCTCATTGCGCTCGCGGCGGTCATCCCGGCGCGGTTCGCGGCGATTATCCTGCCGGTCGTCGCGGCGCGGTTCCCGGCGCGGTTCCTGGCGGGGCTCGCGCGGCTCCTCGGCGCGTTCTTCGCGGCGGGGGGCAGGGGCGGCGGCAACCTCACGCGGGGCCACTTCGGGCGCGGCCTGCACATCGGTCGGCATTGCGGCCTGCACGGCTTCCGTCACTTCGGCCACCGGGGCTGCCTCGCCGCGCGGCTTGCGGCTGCGGCGTTCGCCATCGCGGCTGGCGTTGCGTTCGGCGCGCTCGCCGCTGCGGTCGTCGGTGCGATCTGCACCGCGTTCGCCGCCACGCTCACCCCCACGGCCCCCGCGGCTGCTTCCGCCCCGGCTGCTGCCGCTGCGCCCCGAGGGCGCATCCGGCTCGCCGGTTTCGCTGGCGATGAAGCCTTCCGGAACCGGCACCCGCGGCAGCGGCATCTTCAGCAGCGATTCAATCGCCGCCAGATACTTCTCATCCGACGGGGTCGAGAGCGTATAGGCCGTGCCCTTGCGCCCGGCGCGGCCCGTGCGGCCGATGCGGTGGACGTAATCCTCGGCATGGCTCGGGACGTCGAAGTTGAACACATGGCTCACGGCCGGAATGTCCAGCCCGCGGGCGGCCACGTCAGAGGCGACGAGGAAGCGCAGCGTGCCGTCACGGAAGCCGTCCAGCGTTTTGGTGCGCTGGCTCTGCTCCAGATCGCCGTGGATCGGCGCCGCATCAAAACCGTAGGCCTTCAGCGACTTGGCGACGATGTCGACCTCGGTCTTGCGATTGCAGAAGATGATCGCGTTGGTGCAGGCCTCGGCCTCGGTCTCGATGATCCGGCGCAGCAGCTCGCGCTTCTGCTTGGCGCCCATGTCGCGGCGGGTCGGGTGCAGCTCGACCAGACGCTGGGTTATGTTCTCACCGGCAGTTGCCTGCCGAGCCACTTCCACCCGGACGGGCGAGTGCAGGAAGGTATTGGTGATCCGCTCAATCTCCGGCGCCATCGTCGCGCTGAAGAACAGGGTCTGGCGGGTGAAGGGGGTCAGCTGGAAGATGCGCTCGATATCGGGGATGAACCCCATGTCGAGCATCCGGTCCGCCTCATCCACCACCATGATCTGCACGCCGGTCAGCAGCAGCTTGCCACGTTCGAAATGGTCCAGCAGCCGGCCCGGGGTGGCGATCAGCACATCGACGCCGCGGTCGATCAGCTTGTCCTGCTCGCCAAAGCTGACGCCGCCGATCAGCAGCGCCTTGGTCAGGCGGGTGTGCTTGGCATAGGTGTCGAAGTTCTCGGCGACCTGCGCTGCAAGCTCGCGCGTCGGCGCCAGCACCAGAGAGCGCGGCATCCGCGCCCGCGCCCGGCCTTGCCCCAGCAGGGTGATCATCGGCAGCGTGAAGCTGGCGGTCTTGCCGGTGCCGGTCTGGGCGATCCCCAGCACGTCGCGGCCTTCCAATGCGTGCGGAATGGCCTGCGCCTGGATCGGGGTCGGCGTTTCGTATCCGGTTTCGGCGACAGCCTGCAGAACACGGGGGTCGAGCGCGAGATCAGAGAATTTGGTCATATGCGTCCTAAGATTGCGGCATCGGGCCGCAAGGGTGAAGGGCGCAAGGTTCCGGCGCCCGAACGAGGATCCCCCGGTGGTCCTCCCGGTAGGGAAGCCTCCCCCGGATAAGGGATGCAGGCGCGTTAGCTGAAATTGGCGGCAAGGTCAATCTGAACGGCACAAAACACGCCATCTGTCGCAAGAAGTTCAGCAAATCGCCGCGGGTCTGTGACGCACCCGCCGCAAGTTCGGCAGGCCCGCGCCGGTTCCGGCGCCCGGTTCCGCTTTCCCCTGTCAGCTTTGGAGCGCCCGATGACCCCCGTCCTGTCCCGCCTTTTCGGCACTGCCGCCCTTGGCGCAGCCGCCCTGCTGTCCCTGCCCGCCGCCGCGCAAGAGGCCGAGACCGTGTTTCCGGCCACCCTCGCCGGCCATGCGGTTCTGCCCGCGCTGTCGCTGATCGCACCGCCCGCCGATGCGCCGCAAGATGCCTGGATCTCGGGCAAGTTCACCGGCCCCGGCCGCAACGGCCGCCCGATGACCGTGATGGGTGACACCGGCGGGATGCATGGCAAGCGCTCCACTGGCCTCGCGCTGCCCTTCATCGGCCAGCCGCTGCAGGGCATGTCGGGCTTTGCGATGGAAAAGGCCGAGGATGGCTCAATCTATGTGCTGACCGACAATGGCTTCGGCTCCAAGGGCAACAGCCCCGACGCGCTGCTGTTCTTCTCGCGCATGGCACCCGATTTCGAAACCGGCAAGATCGCGGTGAAGGAAACCGTGTTCTTGCATGACCCGGACCACAAGGTGCCGTTCCGCATCGCCTATGAGGGCAGCGAGGCGCGCTACCTGACCGGCGCCGATTTCGACCCGGAGTCGATCCAGCTGGTGGACGGCAATCTGTGGATCGGTGAGGAGTTCGGCCCCTATCTGATCAACGCCACGACCGATGGCCGCATCCTGCAGGTGGTGCCGACGCTGATTGGTGGCCAGCCGCTGAAAAGCCCCGACACCCCCGGCGTCAACGTTCCCGCGCAGCCGGGCAAGGATTACCGCGTCGCGCGGTCGGGCGGTTATGAAGGCATGGGGCTGCAGCCGGGCACGGGCCTGCTGTGGGCGATGCTGGAAAAGCCGCTTCTGGGTGAGGATGGTGCGCCGGAAGGCAACTTCCTGACGGTGCTGGCCTTCGATCCGGCAGCGGCCGAATGGACTGGCGACAGCTTCAAGTTCGCGCTCGCCGAAGGCGCGACCGCCATTGGCGATTTCAACTTCATCGACGACACCCGCGCGCTGGTGATCGAGCGCGACAATGGCGAGGGCGATCCGTCGCTGAAATGCGCGGGCGAGCCGATGCCGGACTGTTTCCCGGCCCCGGCGATGCTGAAGCGGGTGGTGCTGATCGACACCGCCAACGTGGACGCGATGGGCTTCGTGCGCCGCATCGGCCATATCGACCTGATGGATATTGCCGATCCCGAGGGCAAGAACCGGCTGGAGACCGTCGCCTCGCGCGATCTGACCGGCAAGATGACCTTCCCCTTCTTCACCATCGAGGATGTGATGAAGGTCGATGACACCCATATCCTGGTCGGCAATGACAACAACCTGCCGTTCTCCTCGGGCCGCCAGCTGGATGGCGCCGCGGATAACGAGATGATGCTGCTGTCGGTGCCGGAGCTGCTGGCGGCGCGCTGAACTCAGGCGCGGCGGATGCAACCCAAGCGCCTCCGCCGCGTTGTTCAACGGACGTCGAGACCCCGGATGGGTCAAAGCTGCTCCCGGCACCCGCAAGGGTCCGGGAGCACATGCACAGGAAAGGACTTCCCATGAAGATCACCAAAAGCGGTTCGGCCGAATGGACCGGCAGCATCAAAGAGGGCAAGGGCACCGTTTCCACCGAAAGCGGCGCGCTGAACGCGCAGCCCTACGGCTTCAACACCCGCTTTGAAGGCGAGGCCGGCACCAACCCCGAAGAGCTTCTGGGCGCGGCCCACGCCGCCTGTTTCTCGATGGCGCTGTCCAATCTTCTGGGCGCCGAGGGCATCACCGCGGACCGGATCGAGACCACCTCGAAAGTGACGATCGAGAAGAAGGGCGAGGGGTTTGAGATCACCGGCGTCCATCTGGTGACGCAGATCGTGGCAGATGCCGAGGAATCCGTGCTGATGGAAGTGGCACAGAAAGCAAAGACGGGCTGCCCGGTGTCGAAACTGTTCAATGCCGAGGTGACGATGGACGCGACTATCGGCTAGGGTCACCAGATTAATTGGTGTAAGCCTCCTTGGCGCCGGCCTCTGTTGGTCGGCGCCACTCAACCCTGCGGCGCGCCGTTCTGGAAAGAAAAAGACATGCTCATCCGTTTCGGCCATGAATTCACCATCACCTGCGACCAGCCCACCCCGATGGTCTGCCTGGTTTCGCCGCATATCGAGCGCCATGCCGATCTGGTCGCGCCCGAGGTGCAGCTGACGAACCCGCAAGTGCCGATGCACAGCTATTTCGACCTCTTCGGCAACCTCTGCCGCCGCTTCGTGGCCCCCGCGGGCGATTTCATGTTCAGCTACGACGCCACACTGCGCGACTCTGGCCAGCCCGATGTCTATGCGCCCGAGGCGAACGAGATCCCGATTGCAGCGCTGCCCGATGAGACGCTGCTCTACCTGATGGGCAGCCGATATTGCGAGACTGACCGGATGAGCCAGATTGCCTGGGACCTGTTCGGTAACGTCACGCCGGGCTGGGGCCGGGTGCAGGCGATCTGCGATTACGTGCACAACCACATCACCTTCAACTACATGGATGCCCGTTCCACCCGCACCGCCTATGAGGCCTGGCAAGAGCGCAAGGGCGTGTGCCGCGACTTCGCGCATCTGTCGGTCACGCTCTGCCGGGCGATGAACATCCCGGCGCGCTATGTGAACGGCTACCTCGGCGATATCGGCGTGCCGCCGGCCGGCGCGGGCGATTTCGCCGCCTGGATGGAGGTCTATCTCGGCGGGCGCTGGTGGACCTTCGATGCGCGCAACAACATCCCGCGCATCGGCCGGATCGTGGTGGCGCGCGGACGGGATGCGGCGGATGTGCCGCTGCTGAACTCCTTCGGCCCGCATATCCTGAAGGATTTCAAGGTCTGGACTGATGAGGTCTGGGAGGGCTGAGGGGAACTTTCGCCCTCTAGCAACTTCTTTCCTTGCCCGGAATCAAGGCGCGAAGCGCCGCCGGGCAGCGCCCATCCGCCCCCTCGGGCGGGCGCTGCTCCACCGTAGTGCCTGGAACCACGGTGGAGTAGCGGCACCATAAAGCGCGTAGAACGGGCGTCGCAGCGCCCACCCTGCGGACGGGGGCCGCCCTCCGACTGTGATCGCAACGGTCGCCTTCTGCTGTGCCCGCCCTGCGGGGGTATCAGAATTTGGCCCCCGTAGAGCCCTTGCCCTGCTGCTCACGCCTCCGGCCAACCGTCGCGGGCGGGCCTTGCCACTGGCAAGCCGCTGATCCCCGGGTCGCTCCCTTCCTGGCCCGCCTCAGGCCGCGCCCATCCCCTCGGTCTCGACCCCAGCCTCTTCCAGCCGGTCTCGCGCCGCGCTCACCACGTCCTTGGCAAAGCTCGCCGCATGGCGCAGCACCACAGCCTCGCCGGTCAGGTCGGGCAGCTTGCGGGCGATCAGCAGCGCGAACCCGCCTTCCAGCTCGGGATTGGCGGCAAAGTCGCGCAGCACCGGGATCGCGCCGCCCTTGGTCAGCTTCTGCCTTGTGCGGGTCAGCCGCGCCGCCTTGCCGCGCTCTTCGGTCAGCACCTGTTCCAGCGCATGGACAGACCGCCACATGTCGCCCTCCACCGTGCCGGGCGCGGGGTCCGGCAGCACTTCCAGCAGCCGGCGGAAGGCCAGATCGTAAAGCGCCGCCGCCTTCTTCTGCCGGGCATTCGCCATGAATCTCCGCAGTTGCGCCGGATCGTCAGAGGTCTCGATCGTCTCGGTGATCCGTTTCATATCGGCCATGCGGCTGCTCCGGGTGAGGGGGAAAGATCACCCCTAGCACGGATGCCCGGTCACACCATCATTTCCTTCGTCGCGGTCAGCCGCAGCTCGGGGAAGTCGCGGACGATGCGGTCGATGTCCCATTGCAGGCGGGTCAGGAACACGATGTCGCCGTCATGGTCATGGGCGATATGCTGCTTGTTGATGTTCACGAAGCGGTCGATCTCGGCCTTGGGGCCGGTGACCCAGCGGGCCGAGGTGAACTGGCTGCCTTCAAACCGCACGGGCAGCGAGTATTCCTGCTCGATCCGGCTCGCCAGCACCTCGAATTGCAGCGCGCCGACGACGCCAACGATGAAGCCCGACCCGATGGCAGGCTTGAACACCTTGGCAGCGCCCTCTTCGGCGAATTGCATCAGCGCCTTTTCCAGATGCTTGGCCTTCATCGGATCGCCCGCGCGCACCGTCTGCAGCAGCTCGGGCGCAAAACTGGGGATGCCGGTGAAGCGCAGCGCCTCGCCCTCGGTCAGCGCATCGCCGATGCGCAGCTGGCCGTGGTTCGGAATGCCGATGATGTCGCCTGCCCAGGCCTCTTCGGCCAGCTCGCGGTCGGCGGCGAGGAACAGCACCGGGTTCGACACCGCCATCTGCTTCTTGCTGCGCACATGCAGGAGTTTCATTCCGCGCTCGAAATGGCCCGAGGCGAGGCGGACAAAGGCCACGCGGTCGCGGTGCTTGGGGTCCATATTGGCCTGCACCTTGAAGACGAAGCCGGTGACGGGCTCTTCCTCGGCGGCGATCTGGCGCTCGGCGGCCTTTTGCGGCTGCGGCTCGGGGCCGAACTCGCCCATGCCGTCCATCAGCTCGCGCACACCGAACGAGTTGATCGCCGATCCGAACCATATCGGGGTCATGTGCCCCTCAAGGAAGCTCTGCCGGTTGAAGGCGGGCAGCAACTCGCGCGCCATCTCCAGCTCCTCGCGCAGGGTCGCCAGCTGGTCCGCGGGGACGTGTTCGGCGAGCAGCGGGTCATCCAGCCCGTTGATCTTGATCGATTCCGCCACCCGGTTGCGGTCGGCGCGGTCGATCAGCTCCAGCCGGTCATGCACGATGTCATAGCAGCCGAGGAAATCGCGGCCCATGCCGATGGGCCAGCTGGCAGGCGCCACGTCGATGGCGAGGTTTTCCTGGATCTCGTCGATGATCTCGAAAGTGTCGCGGCTTTCCCGGTCCATCTTGTTGCAGAAGGTCAGGATCGGCAGGTCGCGCAGACGGCAGACCTCGAACAGCTTGCGGGTCTGGCTCTCCACCCCCTTGGCGCCGTCGATCACCATGATCGCGGCATCGACGGCGGTCAGCGTGCGGTAGGTGTCTTCCGAGAAATCCGAGTGGCCGGGCGTGTCCACAAGGTTGAACCGCCAGCCCTTGTATTCGAAGCTCATTGCCGAGGCAGAGACGGAAATCCCCCGCTCCTGCTCCATCTTCATGAAGTCGGACCGGGTGCGCCGCGCCTCGCCCTTGGCGCGCACTTGCCCCGCCATCTGGATCGCGCCGCCGAACAGCAGGAACTTCTCGGTCAGCGTGGTCTTGCCGGCGTCGGGATGCGAGATGATCGCAAAGGTCCGGCGGCGGGCAATTTCGGGCGGAAGGGCGGGGCGGTTTGTAAGGTCGAGCATGGGGCGCGGTGTAGCCGATGCGCGCGCGCGCGTCCATCGCTGCGGCGTGGGGTGGGGGTGGGGTTGAGACCTCTGGATTTGTCGGCTCCCCCCCACCGTGACCGATTTGGTTCGACGGGTGCCTTGCAGAATTTCGGCCGCCCGTGAAATTCTGCTGTGCCCGCCCTGCGGGGGGCGGGCACATTCGTGCCCACCCGGGCGGGCCCACCAGAATTTGGCACCGTCCGGGAAGGCGGCACCCCCCTTGCCCTGCGGCTTGCGCCTCCGGGCAACCGACGCGGTCGGCTTGCCACTGGCAAGCCGCCTGATCGCGCCGGGGGACAAACCCGGTGATTGCGGCGCAGGCGTCGGGTGCCTGCAGAAGCGCAGCGAGGAAGCGATCCCCGCCCCCCTCAGTCCCGCCGCCGTCCCCGCAGCAGCGCGTCCCGGCCAATCGCGTCCAACGCGGTGCGCGACGCCTCCGTGCCGAAATGCTGGCGCTGGCTGAGGCCGGGGAACCGTTCCCGCACCTCGGCGGAAAACGCCTGAGGCAGCAGGCTCAGCGTCGCCTCGCTCACCAGCAGGCTCTCGCAGGGGATGCCCTCGGCATAGACGATCTCGTGATGGTCGAAGACCAGGCTGAAGTAATCGACGAACCCGCCCTCGCGCAGCCAGATGGATTCGCCATCCACCAGATGCTTGGCCTGCACCAGCAATTCGGCGGTGCTGCCCACCCGCGTCCCGCCGCGCTGATAAAGGAAGATGCGGTGATGCTGGCTGACGATCAGGTCGCCGGCATTGCCAAGCGTGCCACGGCTGATCACCACAGGCGCGAAACTGCCCGCGGCGCGCAGCGTGGCATGGCCCAGCCAGCGGATCGCCTGCGGGCCGTTGTCGCGGGTCAGCACCCTGTCGCCCACCGCCAGCTGCTCCACCGGCTTTTGCGCGCCCCCCGCCATCGCGATCATCGTGCCGCGGGTGAAGGACACGCAGACCATGTCCGACAGCCGCACATCGGGCGGCGGCGGGCTGACGGTCAGTAGCGTGTAATCGGTCTGCAGCGCCACCGGCGACAGCGGCAGTGCAAAATGCCGGTCCGAGGCATCGTGGCGCACCACCAGCACCTCCAGCTTGTCGGCATCGGGCGCCATCATCGTCAGCAGCGACAGCAGCGTCACCCGGTCCCCCGGTTCGCCGATCTCGGACCCTTCCGCCACGGTCTGCGCCTGCCCGTCGCCTGTTTCGGGGCAGAGCATCAGCCGCAAGGGCCGCGCGCTGCGGTGCAGGCGGTAGATGTCGCCCGCCTCGCAGAGGTCCGGTTCGGCCACGCCGTCGCCCTGATTGGCCCCGGCCACCACCTGCAGCACATCCGCCGGAAACACCTGCGCGGCCAGCCCCGGCAAGGGCTGTGCAAAGGTTTCGGGTGGCGGGGGCGGGGCGGCGCGGCGGGTCATGATCTTGTCCGGGCTTGTGGCGGCGTCAGGACGCGGGCATCTTGCGACCTTAAGACTGGGCTATCAGATTGGTTTCATAAGGGTCAACTGCGGGCGAAAATGTGGCGCCGCCCGTGGATTTGTTTCGCAACACGCGACGATTGCGTGACGCGCCCACAGATGAAGATGAAGGAAAGACGCATATGGATCTTGGGATCAGGGGCCGGCGCGCGGTGGTGACAGCCGCCTCCAAAGGGCTTGGCCGCGGCTGCGCCGAGGCACTGGCAGAGGCGGGCGTCGATCTGGTCATCAACGCCCGCGGCGCCGAGGCGCTGGAGGCCACGGCCGAGGCCCTGCGCGCCAAGGGCGTGAGCGTGACCGCCATTGCCGCCGACATCACTACGCCCGAGGGCCGCGCGAAGGTGCTGGAGGCTGCGGGGGCGGTGGACATCCTTGTGACCAACGCCGGTGGCCCGCCGCCAGGGCTGTGGTCCGACTGGTCCCGCGACGATTTCATCCGCGCGCTCGACGCCAACATGCTGACGCCGATTGCCCTGATGCAGGCGCTGATGCCGGGGATGATCGACCGTGGCTGGGGCAGGGTGGTCAACATCACCTCCAACTCGGTGAAATCACCGATCGCGCAACTGGGCCTCTCGAACTCCGCTCGCGCCGGCCTCACCGGCTTTGTCGCCGGCACCGCGCGGCAGGTGGCGCCGATGGGGGTGACGATCAACAACCTGCTGCCCGGCATCCACGACACCGACCGCGCCGATGCGCTGGACCGGGGCGTATCCGCCGCCGAGGGGCTGACGATGGAGGAGGCGCGGGTCAAGCGCGCCGCCACCATCCCCGCCCGCCGCTATGGCACCGCCGCCGAGTTCGGCGCGATGTGCGCCTTCCTCTGCTCTGCCCATGCCGGGTTCATCGTCGGCCAGAACATCTCTCTGGACGGCGGCGCCCATAACGCCACCATCTAGGGAGCCATCCGGTGCCGGTGCTGCGCTATCTGTCGCACCCCGAGGTCGCCTGCGACCCCGATGTCCCGGTGCCGGACTGGGGCCTGCGGGCGCGCGGGCGTGCCCGGATGCGGGTGATCGCCAGCCTCGGCTGGCCGGCCGGCACCAGCCGCATCATCGCCAGCGCCGAGCGCAAGGCGCGGGAGACGGCAGCTTTTCTGGCCGAGCCGCTGGGGATTACGGTCGAGATCGCCGAGGGCATGGGCGAGATCGACCGCTCCTCGACGGGCTACGTGCCCCATGCCCGCCATGAGGTGCTGGCAAATGCGCTCTTCGCCCATCCCGAAGACAGCATCGAGGGCTGGGAGCGGGCCGTGGACGCGCAGGCCCGCGCCGCCGATGCGCTGTGCCGGCTGCTGACGCCTGTGCGCGCCGGGGGAACCTGCCCGGAGGCGCAGGTGGGTGATCTGCTGCTGGTCGGGCATGGCGGCATCGGCACGCTGCTCTGGTGCCATCTGGCAGGCCGCCTGATCTCGCGCAGCGAGGATCAGACGCATGGCGGCGGGCAGGTCTGGGCAGTGACGCTGCCCGATCTGGTGCCGGTGCATTCCTGGCGGGCGATGGAGACTGTGGCGGGGTTGTGAGGGGCGTGGCCTGTGCGTAGCCCAGTACCTTTTGCCGCTTTGAAATGGCGGTAGACTATTTAGAAGAACGAAACATTTAAGGTGAAGTTTGATCTATTTCGACATAATAGAGACTTGGGAAGAGTCCTTTGAGGAAATTGTTGTCTCACTAATTGGCCGATCTAACGTAGAAGAGTTGCAAAAAACTGCCTTTGACTACATCGAGGATGCTGGAAATTTTGTAACGAGCTTTGCGGACATCAGGTCTGTCTCATCGGAAATCTGCAGCTGGTTAAAGGACAGGGAAGTCTGCGTCTTTCATGGAACCCGGTTGCTCCCTGCGGAGCTCGAATCCATAAAGAATACTGGCCTGCGGCCTCTAATCGCTCGCGACCGAAATGACCGTCTGACAGAGATCTTTAAAAGCCATAAAGATTGGCTTGTCCTTAAAGATAGTCTTCACGAAATTACCACTATAGTAGGGCCGCAAGAGAGGGATGGAAGGCGAGAGAATCAAGTCCACTTCAGCCTGTCTAGATCGGGACTGATAAAAGGCTTCAATCACTATCTGACTCATGGTTCCGAGTTTGACCAAAACGTGGCCTCAAGATTATTTCCTGATGGTTCGGGGTTAAAGCTGCTTCAATCAGCGACAGCGCCCTATCTTGTTCACGTGAGAATGAGTGGAGGGGATCTCGTGAAGGGTGCTCATCCTCACTTTAGCTATCAAGATGTCGTCGACATGGGCGAAGTCCCAGGCTTGGGGGCGACGTTTCTGAATGCTTGGGCATTCAAGAAATCAAAGCCAAATTTTGATATTTCAAAGCTGAGAACTGATTGCTGCATGATGCAAGAGCATCCCACTCCGCGAGAGAAGATCTTGAGAATCGAAGCGCTCAGAGGCCGGGGCTTATAAGGCTCTAGGAGAAAATATGTGGTCTCCAGTCAAAGCTAAGTCGCTTGTTTCGAAAGCCTAAGAACGGTCTAACTCACAGCCTCTGTCCCTTCATGCCGCACCCCGCCGCTGCCCCGCAGCGCTTGCAGCACAGCCCCCTGCCTGCTATCCCGGCCCCGCTCAAACCCGATGGAATTGATCGGAAACCGGTTGCCCCAACCCGCCAATATCCCCGTCCCGCGGCTGGACGTGCAGCACCTCACCCGCCGTTTCGGCGGCCGCGCGGTCGTGGATGACGTGTCGCTGACCATCGAGCCGGGGCAGGTGACCTGCCTTCTGGGCCAGTCGGGCTGCGGCAAGTCCACCACGCTGCGCATTATCGCCGGGGTGGACATGCAGGACGAGGGCAAGATCTTCGTCGATGGCAAGTTGATCTGCGACACCGTCCATCGGGTGCCGCCCGAGGGGCGCTCCATCGGCCTGATGTTCCAGGATTTCGCGCTGTTCCCGCATCTGTCGGTCGCCGACAATGTCGGCTTCGGCCTGAAGGGCGCGCGCGGCGACAAGCGCGGCCGGGTGACCGAACTGCTGGAGCGGGTGCATATGTCCCGCTACATCGACATGTACCCGCATGAGCTGTCGGGGGGCGAGCAGCAGCGGGTGGCGCTGGCCCGGGCGCTGGCGCCGAAACCGCGGATCATGCTGATGGACGAGCCCTTCTCGGGTCTCGACGAGCGCCTGCGCGACGGCATCCGCGACGAGACGCTGAGCCTGCTGAAAGAGGCAGGCGCCGCGGTGCTGCTGGTCACGCATGAACCGCATGAGGCGATGCGCATGGCCGACCAGATCGCGCTGATGCGCGGCGGGCGCATCGTGCAGATGGGCGCGCCCTACAACCTCTACAACGCGCCGGTGGACCGGGCCGCGGCGGGGTTCTTCTCGGACGTGAACGTCATCGGCGGCCGGGTGCAGGGCGCGCTGACCGACACGCCCTTCGGCGCCTTCCTGACCCCGGGCCTGCCCGATGGCACCAAGGTCGACATCATCTTCCGCCCCCAGCACCTGAAGATCGACTTCGACCGCAACGGCCGCGGCCCCAACCCCACCCCTCAGGACGGCACCCCCGCCCGCGGCATCGTCGAACGCTCGCGCTTTCTGGGCCGCGAGAGCCTGGTGGAGTTCCGCATGGATTTCGATGGGCGCGTGCTGAAGGCCAGCGTGCCGAACGTCTTCCTGCCGCGCCCGGGCACGCCGCTCTGGCTCACGGTGCGGCGCGATCGGTGTTTTGTGTTCCCGGCGCAGGGGTAGGGGCAACGGCGCGAGTGGCTTGCCATTGGCAGCCCCCGAGGTTTGCAGATCGCAGGAGGCCAGCCGGGCTTACCGGGCCGCTTCCGCCAGCAGCCAGCCCCGGAATGCCGCGACATGGGCCTTGTCGAGCGCCTCCGGCGGATAGGCCAGATAATAGGCCAGATCGCTTTTGAGGCTCTGCCCGAACGGCGCTGCAAGTCGCCCCTCCGCCAGATCCTGCGCCACCATTGACCGGCGCACCAGCCCCATCCCCTGACCGGCCTTCGCGGCCTCGATGGCGCCGGTCCCGTCCACGAAAACGGGCCCGACCGCGGCATCGACCCCGGGTGCCCCCGCCGCGACCAGCCACAGCGCCCAGTCGTGCCGATGCTCGTCATGCAGCAGCGTCGCGCGGGACAGATCGCCGGACCCTGCGAAGGGGCCATGCACGCGGATATAGCCCGGGCTGCAGACCGGGGTCAGCTCATCATCGAGCAGCCGTTCTGCGGAAAGGCCGGGCCAGCGCCCGAGCCCGTGACGCACGGCGAGGTCGATCCGGTCCTGCTGAAAGTCCAGGACCCGGTTCGAGGCGCTGATTCGCAGGTCGATCCCCGGATGCAGCCTCTCGAAGTTCGAGAGCCGCGGCAACAGCCACTGGCTGGCGAAGCCCGATGTGCAACTCACCGTCAGAACCGCCGTGCCCGGTCTCGCCCTCGCCTTGTCCGAGGCGTCCCGCAGGATCCTGAAGGCGCTGCGCAGGGCGGGGAAAAGCTGCGCCCCGGTGTCGGTCAGGCTGATCTGCCGGGGCTTGCGATGGAACAGCGGCACCCCAAGATCGCGCTCCAGCTCGCGGATCTGCTGGCTGACCGCCCCCGCGGTGACATGCAACTCATCGGCGGCGCGCGACATGCTGCCGTGACGGGCGGCGGCCTCGAAGGCCCGAAGCGCGTTCAGGGACGGAAGGGGATCGGCCATGGTTTAGATTTTCTCCCCTAATCGCGCAGAACTTCTCGTTTGTTCCTGTGCGTCTGCAGCCATTACAAGCCATGAACAACTGCAGGTCCAGTTGATGATCCTGCAGGAATTCTTAGTCACGGACCAGACGATGTCGCAGCAGCCCTCGCTCAAGGCCCTTGATTGGTCGCTTCTGGTCCTGCTCTCGGTGCTGTGGGGCGGATCGTTCTTCTTCTCGAAGATCGCGCTGGCCGACCTGCCGCCGCTGACGGTTGTGCTGTGCCGGGTCTCGCTGGCTGCCCTGGCGCTGTTTGTCTATCTCCGCGCGACGGGGCAACAGATCCCGGGCTCGCGTCTGGTCTGGGGCGCATTCTTCGGGATGGGGATCTTGAACAACATCATCCCCTTCAGCCTGCTGTTCTGGGGCCAGACGCAGATCGCCAGCGGGCTGGCCTCGATCCTGAACGCCACCACGCCGGTCTTTGCGATCCTCGTGACAAAGGCACTGGCCCCGGACACGGACGTGACCGCGCACCGCCTGGCCGGCGTGGCGCTCGGGCTCGGCGGTGTGGCGGTGCTGATGGGGGGCGATGCGATTTCGGACAGGGGCTTTCCGATCCTGCCGATGCTCGCCTGTCTCGGCGCGACACTCTCCTATGGCTTCGCCGGATATTTCGGCCAGCGGTTCCGCCGCATGGGGATCGCGCCCGCCATCGGCGCCTTCGGCCAGTTGACCGCGTCGAGCCTGCTGATGATCCCCATCGTGGCCCTGATGGACAAGCCATGGACGCTGGCCGCGCCGGGGCTGGTGACGGTCGGCGCGCTTCTTGCGCTCGCGCTGCTGTCGACCGCGCTGGCCTATGTGATCTACTTCCGCAGCCTGTCCTCCATCGGCCAGCTCAACACCTCGATGGTGACGCTGATGATCCCGGCCAGTGCCATCTTGCTTGGCAGTCTGGTTCTGGGCGAACGGCTGGCGATGAACCACTATGCCGGCCTCGCGCTGATCGGCCTTGGCCTGATCGCGATCGATGGTCGCCTCTGGCACCGGCTGCGCGGGGCGTCGGCCTGAAGCGCAAGTCACACAAAAATTCGGCTTCAAGCCGGAATGGGGCTTTGATTGCGCCGGGCAAGGTCATAAATGTGTGCGATGACACACGGGGCCCGGTGTGGCCCGAGGGGAGAATGACATGCTCAACAATATCGGCCTGCCCGGCCTTCTGCTGATCGCCGTCGTGGTGCTGGTCCTGTTCGGCCGCGGCAAGATTTCCTCGCTGATGGGCGAAGTCGGCAAGGGCATCACTGCCTTCAAACGCGGCGTAAAGGACAGCACCGACGAGGTCGAGACCGCCGGCACCGAACCTGCGCCGCGCGACGTGATCCCGCCGCATGTGAACCCGCAGCCGACCACGATCCAGCCGGAAAAAGACCGGATCTGACCTGCTGGCCCCCGGCAGCCAGCCGGGATAGGGTCTGCCGATGAAACCGTTTGCGGGACGCATAAGCAATGTTTGACATCGGCTGGAGCGAGCTTCTGGTCATCGGCGTCGTCGCGTTGATCGTGGTGGGGCCCAAGGATCTGCCGGTGATGTTCCGCACATTGGGGCGGATGACCGGCAAGGCCCGCGGCATGGCGCGCGAGTTCTCGCGGGCGATGGACGATGCGGCGCGCGAGTCGGGCGTCAAGGACATCGGCAACGACCTGAAGGCCGCCACGTCCAAGAAGGCCCTCGGCCTCGACGCGCTGGAAAAGGCCGCCGACCGGTTCGAGAAATGGGACCCCAAGCGCCCGATGGCGCAGACGCAGGCCAAACCGGCCGCCGATCTGACGCCGCCCAAGCCGATGGGCCCCGCGACGCAGGCCCTCGCCGATGACCGCGCGGCAGCTGCCGCCGCGCGCAGTGCCGCCCCGGTGGACCCGCCGGTTGCCTTGCCCGATCCGGCAGCCCCCACACCTGCGCCCCCGACATCTGCGACGCCTGTAAAGCGCATCGCAAAGACCCGCAGCCGCCCCACGCCGTCGGGCACGCCCGCCGAGGCGCCGGCTGCCAAGGCCGAAAAACCTGCGAAACCCGCCAAGCCGAAGGCGACAGCCGACGCGGGCGCCCCCAAGCGTACCAAACGCGCCAAGACCGACAAGGGTGACGCATGAGCGCGCAGGACGATATCGAAGACAGCTCTGCCCCGCTTATCGAGCATCTGGCCGAGCTGCGCACCCGCCTGATCTGGGCGGCCGTGGCCTTCATCGGTGCAATGTGCCTGTGCTTCTTCGTCTGGAACCCGATCTTCAACTTCCTGACCATCCCGGTCTGCAACGCGCTGGCTGATCGCGGGCAGGAATGCGGGCTCTACCTGATCAAGCTGCAGGAAGGCTTCTTCGTCGCCGTCAGCATCTCGTTCCTTGGCGGCTTCGTGCTGGCCTTCCCGGTGATCGGCTACCAGCTGTGGCGCTTTGTGGCGCCGGGGCTCTACAAGTCCGAAAAGAACGCGTTCCTGCCGTTCCTCGTGGCCTCGCCGGCCATGTTCATCGTCGGGGCGGCCTTCGCCTATTACGCGATCCTGCCGATGGCCTTCAGCTTCTTCCTGGGCTTCCAGCAGGGCCCGATGCTGCCTGACATGCCCGGCACCGCCATTCCCGGCGCGACCGAGGCCGGCACCTCGCTGGCCGAGGCGGGAATCATCTTCCAAGGCTCGGTGCAGGAATATCTGGGCCTGACCATCAAGTTCATCCTCGCCTTTGGCCTCTGCTTCCAGCTGCCGGTGCTGCTGACGCTGATGGGCAAGGCCGGGCTGGTGGGGGCCAAGGGCCTCGCCTCGATGCGCCGCTATGCCGTGGTGGCGATCCTGATCCTGTCTGCCGTCGCCACCCCGCCCGATGTGATCAGCCAGATCGTGCTCTTCACCGTGGTCTACGGCCTCTACGAGGTCTCCATCCTTCTGGTTCGCCGCATCGAGAAGCGCCGCGAGGCCGATCTGCGTGCCCAGGGCCTCTGGGTTGAGGATGACGAGGACGAAGACGAGCCGAAATGACCGACGACGCCCTCATCCGCATCGCCGAGGCGCTGGAGCGCCTCGCGCCGCCGCCGCAGCGCAGCCCGGATTTCGGCGCCGCCGATGCCTTCCTGTGGCAGGTCGCGCCCGACCGGCTGGCCCCGGTGCCGAACGTGTCGCGGGTGGATCTGTCGCTGCTGGTCGGCATCAACCGCTCGCGCGATACGCTGCTGGAGAACACCCGCCAGTTCGCCCGCGGGTTGCCCGCCAACAACGCACTGCTCTGGGGCGCGCGCGGGATGGGCAAATCCTCGCTGGTCAAGGCCGCCCATGCCGCGGTTCTGGCCGAGGGGCTGCCGCTGAAGCTGGTGGAACTGGCGCGGGATGACCTGCCCACCGTCGGCCGCCTGCTGGCGCATCTGCGCGCCGCGCACAGCCACCGCTTCGTCCTGTTCTGCGATGACCTGTCGTTCAGCCATGACGACCAGCATTACAAATCGCTGAAGGCGGTGCTGGATGGCGGCATCGAGGGGCGGCCCGAAAACGTGCTGTTCTACGCCACCTCGAACCGCCGCCACCTGATGCCCCGCGACATGATCGAGAACGAACGCTCCACCGCGATCAGCCCTTCGGAAGCGGTCGAGGAGAAGGTCTCGCTATCGGACCGCTTCGGCCTGTGGCTGGGCTTCCATCCCTGCGACCAGGACGACTACCTGGCGATGATCCGCGGCTATTGCGACAGCTACGGGTTGGCGATCAGCGAAGAGCGCCTGCGCGCCGAGGCCATCGAATGGCAGGCGACGCGTGGCGGGCGGTCGGGGCGTGTGGCGTGGCAGTTCTTCACTGATCTGGCGGGGCGTGAGGGCGTGCGGATCTAGGGGGGCGGGCACATCAGAATTTCGTCGACGGCTGCAATCTGGGTAGCGCCCTTGGCCGGCGAAAGTGTGCGCAGGTCAGAGGATCAGCTGTTTCGATAGCTTGCATTGCTGCGGGCAACCCAGCCGTCGATATTGTGCACCTTTAGGGCTGCTTCCACCATTGAAATTGGAGTTCGGTTTGTTGGACCTAAGGTGACACCTAGCACAACATCCGTTGGAATTCTTACGCGAATGAAAGGAGAAAGTACGTTGCGGCTCTCTCTGAACTCCACCGACTTAATGCTGTCGATTGAGTCAAATACAAATAGCCGCCACTCCTTCTCCTCCGCAAACGCTTCATTCTTTACGGAAAAAAGGCTTCGCGCAGCTTCTCTCTGTTGTCGATGTTTTTCCGGTGTAAATTCAAGAGACATACTTCCGAACCCATCTTTCCCCTCTTGGTATTTATCCGCGTCCGCACCAAACGCGCCGTGTAGGAGTCTGACGACATCGTTAGTTCTCTCGAGATCCTTATATCCATATGCTATCTTTGATAGAGCTAAGGGCGTCCCGCCGTCAAAATCTGCTGCAAATCTCTGCAGCTTGGCTTTGTCAAATGTGACGGAGAATCCGGAGCCATCCTGCGCGTAGCCTCGCCACTGGCTTAGAAGATCACTCTCCTCAGAAAAGCAAACTCCCAATGCAACGTTGTGGTGGAGGATGGATTCAACTGAAAGTTGTGCACCCCGCCTTCGCAATCGTTGCTTCGGATCACTGGAGTTGAATTTTTCAAGCCAGTGACGAAGCATCCATGTCCCTTCTAGAAGGTCATTTGATTGAGACAGTGATGTCAGCCAAAGCTCTTTGTTTTTGATCAGAGATAAGAACACCGACGGTGAGCAGTAATGATGAACATCTCGAACCATATAAGGTCTCTTGAAGCTGGAGAACACGTTTTCCGGGAAGCACCGTGCTGCGATCAGATTACCATCCAGCGCGCCTATTCAACCTCTAGAAGCCCCTACTGCAGATACTTCATCGGATCGACGCTGTCATACCCGTCCCGCACCTCGAAATGCATGAAGGCCGGGCTGCCCGCGCGCACCTTGGCAATCGCCTGCCCGCGCGCGACCGTGGCGCCCTTGGCAACCGTGATCCCGTCGATATTGGCATAGACCGTCAGCAGGTTGTTGGGGTGGCGGATCACCAGGATCGGCACCTGATCGGTGTCCTTGGTGATCGCCGCGACTGTCCCTGCATCGGCGGCCTTCACTGTCGCCCCGGCGCTGGCGGCAATGTCGATCCCGTCATTCTTCTTGGGCGCATAGCCGCGGATGATGCTGCCGCTGACCGGCATCACGAATTTCGCGCTGGCCGACGCGCTGGTCTGCCCGCCCAGGTCGGGCGCGGCCGGCGTTTTCACCGGGGTATTGGCGGTCACCGTCCGTTCATCGGGCAGCGGCTGCGAGGCCGAGGGCGGGGTCGGCGTCGCCGTGCCTTGCCCGGGGGCCGAGGTCGCGTTGGCGGGCTGCACCACGCCGGCCACCACCACCGGGATCAGCAGATATTGCCCCTCGCGCACCGTCATCTCGCCGGTCAGCCCGTTCCAGTCGGCCAGCGAGCGCACGGACACACCGTAAGCCCGCGCGATGGTATAGGCGGTCTCGCCGCGCACCACGCGGTGGCGCACCGGCTCGGTGCCCACGGGGGCAGGGGTCGCCGTCACGGTGCCGCCCGGCACCTGCGCCCGGTCGATGGCGCCCGAGGCGATTGTGGTGATGTCGATGGGCCCGCCGGTGATGCTGCCGCCGCTCACCGGGGCGGCCGCCACACGGCCCGGCAGCGCCAGCACCTCGCCGGGGTTCAGCGGCGCATCTGCCGACACGGCATTGTAGCGCGCCAGCTCATCCGCGCCGATGCCGACCCGGGCCGCGACCGTGCGCACCGTGTCGCCGCGCCCGGCCACCGCCACCTGATAGTTCGGATAGGAGATCACACCCCGCCCATCGGGCTGCGGCCGCTGCGCGGTCGCGTTGCGGGCCGCCTCTGTCGTGCTGAACCCGTCGCCAAGGCTGCGCAGGTCCATGTCGAACCCCGCGCCGCCGCCGGCGCCTTGCTGGCAGGCCGCCAGCGCCAGCAGCGACAGGCCGGCCAGTGCCGACTTTCGGCGCGGCATCATCTGCATCGTGTCAGGGATCATCCGCGGCATGGCTCGTTCCTCGTCACATCTGTCATTGATCGGGCCCTGTTGGCCGGGCCCCGTCATCGCATTCAAGGTCAGTCCTGACCCAGCCCCTCGACCAGCGGCACAAAGCGCACCGGGCGAAGTTCCTCATACTCATATCCGTGGTCACTGCGCCTGACCTTGATCAGGCTCTGCACCGTATCCGACTGCCCGACCGGCAGCACCATGATACCGCCGATCCGCAACTGGGCCAAGAGCGGCCCGGGCGGATCTTCGGCCGCCGCCGTCACGATAATGCGGTCGAACGGTGCCTGATCGGGCAACCCGTGGCTGCCATCGCCGACAATTGCGGTGATGTTGGGCAGGTTCAGCGCCCGGAACAGCGCATCCGCCTCGCGCACCAGCCGGCGGTGGCGGTCCACCGTGTAGACCCGCCGCGCCAGGTGGCTGAGGATAGCGGCCTGATAGCCCGACCCGGTGCCCACCTCCAGCACCTTGTCGCGGGGGCTGACCTCCAGCGCCAGCGTCATCAGGCCCACCACGGACGGCTGGCTGATGGTCTGGCCGCAGGCAATGGGCAGCGGCATATCTTCATAGGCGCGCTCGGCAAACAGGCCCTTCACGAAGGCCCCGCGATCCACCTTTTCCATCGCCGACAGCACGCGGGCATCGGTCACGCCCTTGGACCGGAGCGTGTAGAGGAAGCGCATCTTGCGTTCAGCCTCCTCCTCCGGCCCGGGCGCCTCGGTCATGTCAGCGCAGCCTCCAGCGCGTCCATCGCGTCATGGGCGGTCAGGTCGGCGCGCATCGGGGTGACGGAGATGTAGCCGTCAAGGTTCACCGCCACATCGGTGCCGGGAAGAGTGGGCGCGTGCTGTGCGCCGCCCTTGATCCACAGGAATTTGCGGCCCGAAGGCGAGATATGCGGCTCGACCCCGAAGGAGGTATCCCGGCGGAACCCCTGCGCGGCAACCCGCATCCCCTTGACCGCGGCGGCCCCCACGGGCGGGAAGTTGACGCTGTAGAACAGCCGGTAATCTGCGTCGTCCCAGAGGCCATGGTCCAGCAGCTTGCGGATCAGCGCGGCGCCATGCACCCGCGCCGCCTCGAACGGATCATCCAACTCGCTGGTGGCTGGCCCCATGAACTGCGACAGCGCAATCGCCGGCAGCCCCTGCAGCGCCGCTTCCATCGCGCCGCCAAGCGTGCCCGAATACATCGCGTTCTCGCCCGAGTTGTTGCCGCGGTTCACCCCCGACAGCACCAGATCCGGTCGCGCGCCCTCCAGCACATCGAAGAGCCCGGCCAGCACGCAATCGGCCGGCGAGCCCTCGGCGGCAAAGCGGCGCGGGGCCAGCTTGGCGATCATCATCGGGTGGGTGTAGCTGATGCAATGGGCGACGCCCGACTGCTCGAAGGCCGGGGCGACGGTCCAGACCTCGCCCTCCGGCCCGGCGATTTCGGTCGCGATTTCGGTCAGAACCTCAAGCCCGCGCGCGTTGATGCCGTCGTCATTGGTGATGAGAATCCGCATGTGCCCGCCCGGTTGCCGCTGCTTTGCCCTGCTTAGACGAGCGGGGGGCAGGGGTAAAGCGGTGCGGCCCGGATCTGGCCCGAAAGCTCCCCGAAACGCCTGTGCGGCAAGGCTTTTGCGCGTTACAGCAGCGCGATCAGCCGTTCCGCCTCGGCGCGGGTCTCGGCCAGGGGCGCACGGTCCTCGCCGGGGTAGAAGCGGGCGCGGGTCGCGGTCGCCATCGGCGCGGGCTCGGCAATCACCACCCGCGGGCCGATCTTCACCGTCTCGGCCTGCCAGCTGCGCACCAGGGCCATCTGCGCGGCCTTGGTGGCGCCATAGGCCCCGAAGAACTTCTCGCCGCCGCGCGGATCGTCCAGCATCAGCGCGGTGCCGTGACCGACGCGCAGCAGCGGCTCCAGCACGCCGATCAGCGTGGCGGTGGCGGTGAGGTTGGTGGCGATGGATTTCGCCATGTCCTTGGCATCCATATGCGCGGCCGGCGACAGCGGCGCGGCATGGATCGCGGTGTGGACCCAGAGCTGCAGGCTGCCCCAGCGACCGGTGATCGCGCTGGCCAGATGCGCCATCGCGGCGGGGTCATTCACATCCATCGGCGCCAGCGTCGCCTGCCCGCCCGCCGCCTGAATGCGGTCGTCCAGCTCTTCCAGTGCGCCGGTGGTGCGCGCGACGGCCATCACATGCCAGCCCTGCGCGGCAAGCGCCTCGGCCATGGCCGCCCCAAGCCCGCGCGAGGCGCCGGTGACGAGAGCGAGCTTTGTGGCGGGCGGGGCGGGGTGCGAGATATCGGTCATGGCCGGGCTTCTGGCACTGGGCGCGGCCTATGGCAAGGGGGCGCGGTGCCGCGGTGGTCGTCTGAAGTAGATTGCCCGCTATGAGGCAGTGAGGCGCAACTGTTGCCTTGCAGAATTTCGGCCGCCCGTGAAATTCTGCTGTGCCCGCCCTGCGGGGGGCGGGCACATCCGTGCCCACCCGGGCGGGCCCATCAGAATTTGGCACCGTCAGACCAAGCTTCACCCCCCTTGCCCTGCGGCTTGCGCCTTCGGGCAACCGTCGCGGGTGACTTGCCACCGGCAAGTCCCCTGATCGCGCCGGAAACAGGGCAGCGAGGGCCCCGAGAGGGCCCTTACTCCGCCGCCTTCATCCTGAACCCGTTCTCGATCTGGTCGGCCGGGGCCACCGGATACTCGCCAGAGAAGCAAGCATCGCAATATTGCGGACTGGCATTGTCGCGCCCGTTCGCAGCCCCCGCCGCGCGATAGAGCCCGTCCAGCGAGATGAACTTGAGGCTGTCGACCCCGATCCATTCGCGCATCTCTTCCTCGCTCATCCGCGCCGCCAGCAACTTGTCGCGGTCAGGCGTATCGACCCCGTAGAAACAGGGCCAGGCGGTGGGCGGCGAGGCGATGCGGAAATGGACCTCGGCCGCGCCGGCATCGATGATCATGTCCTTGATCTTGCGACTTGTGGTGCCGCGCACCACCGAGTCGTCCACCAGGATAACCCGCTTGCCCTTGATCAGCGCGCGGTTGACGTTCAGCTTCAGCCGAACGCCCATGTTGCGGATGCTCTCGGTCGGTTCGATGAAGGTCCGGCCCATGTACTGGTTGCGGATGATCCCCATCGCATAAGGAATGCCCGATTCCTGGCTGAAGCCGATGGCGGCCGGCGTGCCAGAGTCGGGCACCGGGCAGACGAGATCGGCATCCACCGGCGCCTCGCGCGCCAGTTCCACCCCGATCTGGCAGCGGGTCTCATAGACGGAACGGCCGCCGAGGATCGAATCTGGGCGGCTGAAATACACATGTTCAAAGATGCAGAAGCGCGATTTCGACGGGCCGAAGGGGCGCGAGCTCAGCACCTCGCCATGCTCGATCACCACCATCTCGCCCGGCTCGATCTCTCGCACGAACTCGGCGCCGATGATGTCGAGCGCGCAGGTTTCCGAGGACAGTGCCCAGCCGTCGCCGACCTTGCCCAGAACCAGCGGGCGCACGCCAAGCGGGTCGCGCACGCCGATCAGCTTGGTGCGGGTCATGGCGATGACAGAGAACGCGCCCTCGACCCGGCGCAGGGCATCCTTCATCCGCTCAGGGACGGACCGCTGGATGGAGCGGGCCATGAGATGGATGATGCATTCGCTGTCGGACGAGGACTGGAAGATCGACCCGCGCTCGATCAGCTCGCGGCGCAGCGCCGCGGCATTGGTCAGGTTGCCGTTATGGGCGATGGCGGCGCCGCCGGCCGAGAACTCGCCGAAGAAGGGCTGCACGTCGCGGATCGCGGTATTACCCTTCGATCCGGCGGTGGAATAGCGCACATGGCCGATGGCAAGGCTGCCGGGCAGCGTGTCCATCACCGAGCGGCTGGTGAAGTTGTCGCGCACATAGCCAAAGCGGCGGGCAGAGTTGAACCCGGTCTCGGGGTCATAGGCGACAATGCCGCCGGCCTCTTGGCCACGGTGCTGCAAGGCGTGCATGCCGAGGGCGGTGAAGTTGGCGGCATCGGCGACGCCGATCACGCCGAAGACCCCGCATTCCTCCTTCAGCTTGTCGTCGTCGAAGGGGTGGCTCAGGAACGGCTGCATGCGCGTGGCCTCCAGATCCGCGGCCGAATCCGCGGGGGTGGGTTGCGTGGCACCATTTAGGCGGCCTTGGGGCCGGTGTCACGATCCTGACACGTCACTTAAGGGCGATTTCCGGGAACAAAAGCACGAATCTCTGCAACGCGGAAAAACGCGCGCCGCATTGCAGCGGCGCGCGAGGGTGGGGCAAGTTGAGAAAATGGTTTAAGATCGCTTCACAACTCCTTGCCGTAGCTGGATAAAGCCGCAGCAAGGAGAGGCAATGCATCAGTTGCTCGGGATCGCCGGAGCAGTGGTGCCCGGAGCCGGCTCTGCGGCGGGCGCTGTGGCGGGTATGCCGCAGGCGCCGACGAGTTGTTCATATTTGCCGACGATCCAGCCCGGCGCGTCTTCGGGCATCCGCTCATCGAGGTTGGTCTGCACCGAGGCGAAGACCGTGGCCGAGCGAGAGTTTTCCACCATCGGCACCGATTGATCGACGACCACCCGGTCATAGACCACGAAGGCCACTGCCACCAGCAGCACCCCCCGCGCCACGCCGAACAGGAAGCCGAGGCCCTGATCGATGCCGCCGATGGCCGAGCGTTGCACGGCCGAGGCAAAGAGCGGGGTGAAGATCGACACCACCACAAGGCTCAGCGCGAAGACCGCCGCAAAGGCCGCGATGATCGACAGCTCGCAGCTTTCGCCAAGGAAGTCGTTCAGGAACGGCACCTGCCGCACCAGCGGCTCCACCTGCGGCGCGAACAGGAAGGCCAGCACGGCGGCGGCGACCCAGCCGATGATCGCCATCACCTCGCGCACGAGGCCGCGGCTATAGGCCAGTATCGCGGATAGCAGGATCACACCTGCCACGACCGCGTCGATTACGGTAAAACCTTCCATGCCCCTCGCTCCGTTCGGCGGGGCATTGTCTGCACCCCGCCTTGATTGTTCCGAGGGGGGTCAGCCCGCCCCGAAGATTTCACCGACAAATGCCGTCAGATCGGGCATCTTGCGCACCAGCATCCCGTCGATGCCTTCGATCTTGGTCCGCTCGGGCGCGATCGCCTGTGAAAAACCAAGTTTCTGCGCTTCTTTCAACCTGTTTTCCGCCTGACCCACCGGCCGCAGGGCGCCCGACAGGCTGATTTCACCGAATATCGCCATGTCTGGCGGAAGTGCCACATCCTCGCGTGCCGAAAGCAGGGCGGCGGCGATGGCAAGGTCGGCGGCAGGCTCGTTGACGCGCATCCCGCCGGCGACGTTCAGGAACACGTCAAGCCCGGTGAAGGGAATGCCGCAGCGCGCCTCGAGCACCGCAAGGATGGTGGAGACGCGCCCCGAGTCGAGCCCGACGACCGTGCGCCGCGGCGAGGCGAGGGTCGAGGGCGCGACCAGCGCCTGCACCTCCGTCAGCACCGGGCGCGTGCCCTCGATGCCCGCGAACACCGCCGACCCGGGCTGCGCCTGCCCGCGTTCGGACAGGAACAGCGCCGAGGGGTTGGCGACTTGGGCCAGCCCGCCGCCGGTCATCTCGAACACCCCGATCTCATCCGCGGGGCCGAAACGGTTCTTCACGGCGCGCAGGATGCGGAACTGGTGGCCGCGCTCGCCTTCGAAATAAAGCACGGTATCGACCATGTGTTCGACCACCCGCGGCCCGGCGATCTGGCCGTCCTTGGTGACATGGCCGACAAGGATGATCGCGACGCCGCGCCGCTTGGCAAAGGTCACCAGCTCATGCGCCGCGGCGCGGACCTGGCTGACAGAACCCGGCGCAGCCTCGACCGTATCGGCCCACATGGTCTGGATGGAATCGATCACCGCGAGGCCGGGGCGTTCGGCATCGAGCGTGGTGAGGATGTCGCGCAGGTTGGTTTCGGCGCCAAGGCCCACCGGCGCATCGGACAGCCCCAGCCGCTGCGCGCGCATCCGCACCTGCGCGGCGGCTTCCTCGCCCGAGATGTAGAGGCATTTCACCCCGTTGCGCGCAAAGCTGGCGGTGGCCTGCAGCAGCAGGGTGGATTTGCCGATGCCGGGATCGCCGCCGACAAGGATCGCCGAGGCCGGCACCAGCCCACCGCCCAGAACCCGGTCGAACTCATCCATGCCGCATCGGACCCGCGGCGGGGGCGCCTCTTCGGTGGCAAGGTCGGTCAGCGGGATGGTGCGGCCGCGCTGCGACAGCGCCTTGGCGCCGCCTGCCGACAAAGGCGCTTCCTCGGTGATGGAGTTCCACGCGCCGCAAGCCTCACATCGCCCGGCCCATTTCTTGTGGACGGCGCCGCAGGCTGTGCAGGTGAAGGTGGAGGAGGGGGCTTTTGCCATGCCTCCTTCTGCCCGAGCGCAGCCCCCGGTTCAAGGGCCGCGGCTGCGACGCGCCCCGCAGAGCGGCCGTAGCACCCGCGCGCCGGCGCCGGTCACCCCGTTAAGCAAGATGATTGCGCAATCATGCCCCAAACCTGCGCCTTGCGATCCTAAGAGCTTTCATAAGCAATACTTTATGTCTTCGAAAAGGCCCGCTGACGTAGAGTCACTGGACTCGCCCAACATTTATGCTGTAGGCCGGAGGGAGTGGAGATCTTGCATCCACCAGGCTGTGCGACCGATATTCAAGGGTCGCAATCGGGTCTGAACTGATTGACTGCACGCATATTTGAGGTTCGAAAGATGTTTGAACGACGGGCAGGGGGCGGATTCCAGGGAATGGTCCGGGGGCAGGTTCAGGCCGGGCTTGCCGCGCTGCAGCAGGGCGATGCCGAAACTGCCCGCGCCGTCTTCGTCACGCTGCTGGAGGCCAATCCCCGCATCGCCATTGCCCATGTCGGCCTTGGCCGGGTGTTCATGACCGAGGGCGAGTATCACAAGGCGCTGGAGCATTTCGATGCCGCGCTGGCGATCCAGCCCGATCTGGCCCCCGCCGTGCTGTTCAGCGCCGAGGCCCGCGAGCATCTGGGCGAGGCGGATGCCGCGCTGATCGAATATGAAGAGGCGGTGGCACTGGACCCGTCGATGGGCTTTGCCTACCTCAAGATGGCGCGGCTGCTCAAGGAGTCCGGCCGCGAGGCCGAGGCGATGACGGTGCTGCGCGATGCCGCTGCCCGCAGCCCGCAGGATGTGGGCATCCGCATCATGCTGGCCAAGGCGCATGGCGATGCCGGTGATGCGGCGCGGGCCGAGACGGAGTACAAACGGGTCATCGACCTCAAGCCCGACCTGTGGCTGGCGCATTACCAGCTGGGCCTGCTGCATCTAAAGGCGCAGCGCTTTGCCGAAGCGCGGACGGTCCTGACCGATGCCGCGCTGCTGGCCCCCGACAAGCCCGCGGTGCAGCAGGCGCTGGGCGAGGCGATGGCGGGCCTTGGCCAGCACGCCGAAGCGGCGCAAAGCTATGACGAGGCGGGCCGGCTGAAACCCAACAACCTGCGCGCGGCGGTGAAGGCGGCCCGCGCCCGCTCTGCGATGGGCAAGCACCGCGAGGCGCTGGATCAGCTGATGGCGCTGGGACGCGTCGCCCGCCGGTCGGGCCTGGTGCAAAAGGCGATGGGCGACATCTACCGCGCGATGGGCCGCCATGCCGAGGCTGCCGATTGCTACCGCGCGCTGGTGCTGAACGCGCCCGAGATGCGCAACGCCGCCCCCGATCTTGCCGCCCTTGCCGATCAGGAACCCCCGGAGGGGGCCGAGGCCGCCGAGGCCCATGCCACCGCCCTTGCCGCGGCCCTTGCCACCCATACCGGCGCCTTGGCCGAGCGGGTGCGCGGCAATCCCAGCCTTGTCCGGAACTGGATCGCGTCCCGGCGCGACCGCGCCACCGGCTGAGGAGACCCTTCCCGACAACCCCGAGTTCCCATGCCCCGTAATCTGATTTTCATCACCTATGACAGCTGCCGATTTGACAGCGCCCGCGCCGCCAAGGCCCCCAATCTGGCCCGGCTGGGCGAGCTGGAGCAGCGATTTTCCTATGCCTCCTGGACGGCGCCGTCGCATTACACCTTCCTGATGGGGCTGGTGCCGCATACCTCTCCCGCGCATGTCTATGCCTCGGACGTGTACAAGAATGATTTCCGGCGCTGGAGTGACCGGCTGGATATTCCTGACCTGCGGTTCGAGACCTTCTTGCCGCAGTTGTCGCTGGCCGGGATGCTGAAGAAGCATGGCTATCGCACCGTCGCCCGCGTCTCGATGCCGGTGCTGAACCCGTTCACGGTGCTGAACAACGCTTTTGACGATTACCGCCTGATGCCGGATCACAATGATTTCAAGGGCATGGTGGATGAGATCGGCTTCAGCCGCGACCAGCCCAGCTTTCATTTCTTCAACCTCGGCGAGACCCATTATCCCTACATGCTGGAGGGGAACGCGCTGCCGCATATCTCGGGCCTGCACGGCGTCGCCAAGACGCTGGCGGCGGGCGGAGATGCCGGCGGGATGGCCCAGAAGGGCAGCGACATGGATGCCGAGACCTTCTTTGCCTCGGACCTGCTCAAGGGCCTGCACGCTCAGCAGATCCGCTGCGTCGAATATCTCGACGGCCTGCTGGGGGCGCTGTTCGACAAGGCCCCGCCGGACACCTGGTTCATGATCATGGGCGATCACGGCGAGGCGTTCGGCGAAGATGGATTTTTCGGCCACGGCCCGGTGATGCACCCGAAGGTCTTCGAGGTGCCGTTTGTTGAGGGGCTGCGGCCGCGCAAGGCGAGCGTGTTTTGACAAGGCGTGCGGTCTGAACCGGCGTGGATGCGGTGGGCGCACACGGCGGACTGGGGTGGAACAGGGGGCGGCCGGCGGGCCCTCCCGGCAGAAGGGGCAAGACATGTCTGATTCAGGCGAGGATAAACGGCTCGAGGCGCTGAAGCGGCTGCGCGAATTGCGCGGCACTGCAGAGGGCAAGCCGATGCAGCCGCTGGCGCAGCCGGGCGCTGGAGCGGGCGGTGGCCGGCTCCGCGAGATGATGGCCAAGCGCGGCGGTGCGGGCGGTGGCGCGGCCGCAGGGGCAGGCGGCGGCAAGCTGCGCGAGATGCTGGCGGCGCGGGCCAATGGCGGTGCTGCGGGTAGCGGCGCTGCAGGCGGTGCCGGCGGCGGCAAGCTGCGGGAATTGCTGGCCGCACGGGCGAATGGCGGCGCGGCCGGGGGCGGTGCTGAGGGCGGTGCCGGTGGCGGCAAGCTGCGGGAATTGCTGGCGGCGCGGGCTGCCGGCGGCGCAGCAGGGGTTGGCGCTGCTGGTGGCGGGCTCGGCGCGCGGCTTGGGCAAGGTCCCGGGGCTGCGGGCGGACAGCAGGGCCGGCCCATGCTGCGCAAGCTGCTGGCCGAACGGCTGGGCGGCGCGGCGGGCGGGGCGGCTGCAGGGGCGGGCGCTGCTGCGGCGCCGCGCGACCCCGAGGCGCTGCGGACCTTCCTGCAAGAGCGCATCGAGAAGCTGCAGGCGCGGCTGACCGACCTCGATGCCGCGCCCCAGGAAGACACCGACACTGCCCCCGAAACCGGCACCACCGGCTCGGACGGATAACACCCCACCCGGCCCCCCTGATCGCAGGCGGGCCGGGCCCCCAGAACAGGAGACGCGCATGGCACAGGCCCCCGATTTCGCAATCCCCGATTTCGCAATCCTCGTGCTGACTCCCGCGGGTTCGGCGGACGCGGCTCTGGCGATTGCCGCCTGCCGCGCTGGTCATCTGGGCCTGTTCAATGCGGAACTGCCGCTGCCTTCTGGCGCGCTTGAGGCGGGGCTGGAGGCGCTGGCGGAAGCCACCGCGGGCGGCTTTGGCGTGAAGCTGGCAGATGCGGGCCTCGCGCTCGATCTGGCGGGGCGCTTTGGCCCGCGTGGGTTGTCGGTGATCGTGCTGGAGTCCGAGGCGGCGCTGGCCGCGCCCGAGGCCGTTGCGGCGATCCGGGCGGCGGGACTGCGCGTGCTGCCCGAGGCGATCCGCTGGGATGACCGGCTGGCAGGGCCGCTGGCGGCCGAGGGGCTGGTCCTGAAGGGCCATGAGGCCGGCGGCCGCGTCGGCGAGGCGACGAGCTTCATTCTGCTGCAACAGGCGATGGCGGCGGGTCCGGCCGGGCCGGTCTTCGTGCGCGGCGGTGTCGGGCTGCAATCGGCGGGCGCGCTGCGCGCGGGCGGGGCGGCGGGCGTGGTGCTGGACGATCAATGCCTGATGCTGCGCGAAAGCGCGCTTGGCCCCCGCATCGCGCCGGTTCTGGCGCGGATGACCGGGGCCGAGACGCTGCTGGTCGAGGGCGCGGGCGGCGTGCAGTGGCGCGGGATGGAGCAGCCGGGCAGCCGCGCCGGGGCCACCCTGCGCAGCGCCTTGGCGCAGGGCGAAAGCGACGGCCGCGTCGCCTTTGGCTGGGACATGGCCGCAGGCCAGATCGCGCCCTTGGGGCAGGCCGCGGCCTTCGCGCCCGACCTCGCCGCGCGCTTTGGCAGCCTTGGCCGTCTGGCGCGCGCGCTGCAAGATGGCAGCGCCGCTGCCGTGGCCCGCGCCGCCGCGCATCCGGTCTGGGGCGCGGGGCAGGGCGTCGCCGCGCCGCATGGCACCACCTGGCCGCTGGTGCAGGGGCCGATGACCCGCGTGTCCGACACCGCCGCCTTCGCGCAGGCGGTTGCGGAAGGCGGCGCGCTGCCGATGGTGGCGCTGGCGCTGATGCGCCCCGAGCAGGCCGATACGCTGCTGGCCGAAACCGCGCAGCGGCTGGCGGGCCGCCCTTGGGGCGTGGGTCTGCTGGGCTTTGCGCCCTCCTCGCTGATCCGCGCGCAGGTGGAGGTGGCCTTACGCCACGGCCCCGGTTTCGCGCTGATCGCCGGCGGGCGCCCCGATCAGGCCCGCGCGCTGGAGGCGGACGGGATCCCCAGCTATCTGCATGTGCCCTCGCCGCGACTGCTGGCGATGTTCCTCGAACAGGGCGCGCGGCGCTTTGTGTTCGAGGGGCGCGAATGCGGCGGCCATGTCGGGCCGATGTCGAGCCTTGTGCTGTGGGATGCGATGGTGCGCACGCTGCTGGACAGCGTGGACGCGGCGCAGGCCGCCGAGATTTGCGTGCTGTTCGCGGGCGGTATCCATGATGCGCGATCGGCCGCGATGGTGGCGGCGCTGGCCGCGCCCTTGGCCGAGCGCGGGATCAAGGTCGGGATGCTGATGGGCACCGCCTATCTGTTTACCGAAGAGGCGGTCCGCGCAGGCAGCATCGTGCAGACCTTCCAGAAGGTGCTGCTGGATTGCCGCGAGACGGTGACGCTGGAAACCGGCCCCGGCCATGCCAGCCGCGCCGCGATGAGCCCCTTTGCCGAGGAATTTGCCGCCCGCCGCCGTGCGTTGCAGGCGGATGGCACCGGCGGCGAGGACATGCGCGAGGCGCTGGAGTCGTTGACTTTGGGGCGGCTGCGGATCGCCTCTAAGGCGACGGAGCGGGCGGGGGACGTGCTGAAGACGGTGCCGGTGCGCAGGCAGGCGCAGGAAGGCATGTACATGATCGGCCAGGCCGCGATGCTGCGGGACAAGGTCACGACGATTGCCGCGCTGCATGAGGCGGTGTGTACCGGCTCGGGCGAGATGCTGGGCGCCGCCCGCGCCGCGCCGGTGCCCGCCGCTGTGGCTGCGGCCCGCCCCGCCGATATCGCCATCGTTGGTCTTGGCGCGGTGCTGCCGGGGGCCGAGACAGTGGGCGAGTATTGGGAGAACCTGCTCGACTCTGTCGATGCGATCACCGAGATCCCGCGCCACCGCTGGGACTGGCGGCTCTATTTCGACGCCGACCCCTCGGCTCCCGACAAGATCTATTCCCGCTGGGGCGGGTTCCTCAAGGACATGCCGTTCGATCCGATGCGCTATGGCATCCCGCCGCGCTCGCTGCCCGCGCTCGACCCGCTGCAGCTGATGACGCTGGAGGTGGCGCGGCGCACGCTGGAGGATGCGGGGCTGGACGGCAAGGACGCGCCGGGCCTGCCGCGGCTGCGCACTTCCATCATCCTTGGCGCCTCGGGCGGGGCGGGGGATGTGGGCGCGCAATATGCCGTGCGCTCGGAACTGCCGCGCTTCATGGGGGCGCTCGATGCGGATGCGGCGGCAAGGCTGCCAAGCTGGACCGAGGACAGCTTTGCCGGGATCTTGCTGAACGTCGCCGCCGGGCGCGCCGCGAACCGGCTGGATTTCGGCGGGGTGAATTTCACGGTGGATGCCGCCTGCGCCTCCAGCCTCGCCGCCGTCTATCAGGCGGTGCTGGAGCTGGAGACGGGCCGGTCCGACATGGTGCTGGCGGGGGGCATCGACACGGTGCAGGGGCCGTTCGGCTATCTGTGCTTCTCGAAGACCCGCGCGCTCAGCCCCCGCGGCCGCAGCGCCAGCTTCGAGGCGGGTGCCGACGGGATCGTGATCTCCGAAGGGCTGGCGATGGTGGCGCTGAAGCGGCTGGCGGATGCGGAGCGGGATGGCGACAAGATCTATGCCGTGATCAAGGGCGTCGGCGGGTCCAGCGACGGCAAGGCCAAGTCGATGACCGCGCCGCATCCCGATGGCCAGATCCGCGCGCTGGCCCGTGCTTACGACATGGCGGGCTATTCCCCGGCGACGGTGGGCCTGTTCGAGGCGCATGGCACCGGCACCGTGGCGGGTGACATTTCGGAGATGACGACGGTGACGCGGCTGCTGGCTGAGGCCGGGGCGGGGCCGAAGGCGGCGGCCATCGGCTCGGTGAAAACGCTGATCGGCCATACCAAGGCCGCGGCGGGGATTGCCGGGCTGATCAAGGCGGCGCTGGCCTGCCATCACGGCGTGCTGCCGCCGCATGGCCGGCGCGGGGCGCCGAATGCGCGGCTGAACGAGCCTGAGATCCCGCTGTATCTGGTGGACCGGCCACGGCCTTGGGTTCCGGCGGAGGGGGTGCCGCGGCGCGCCTCGGTGTCCGCGTTCGGCTTTGGCGGCACCAATTTCCATGTGGCGATGGAGGAATATGGGGCCAAGCGGGCGATCCCGGCTTTGGCCCCCTCACCGCGCCGCCGCTGGGGGCAGGAGCTGCTGGTCTGGCGCGGGCGCAGCCGGGCGGCGCTGGCCGCCGAGGTGCAGGCGCTGGCGGACCGGCTGGCGGCGGGATGGGCGCCGGCGCTGGCCGATCTCGCCTTCTCGCTGGCCGAGGCGGCACGGCCCGGCACCCTCACCGCCGCGCTGACCGTTTCGCGCACCGAGCCGCTGGCGGCGCGGGTGGCGGCGCTGGCCGGGCATCTGGCCGATCCGGCGCAGCCCTTGCCGCCGGGGGCCGCCTTCTCCGACGCGCCGCTGCTGGCCGAGGGCGGCAAGCTCGCGCTGATCTTCCCGGGGCAGGGCAGCCAATACCCTGAGATGATGGCCGAGGTCGCCGCGCTGTTCCCCGAACTGGGGGACAGTCTGGCCGAGGCGGATGCGGTGCTTGGCTTCCCGCTGTCCCGCGCGATCCTGCCCGCCGGGGCCTATGATGAGGCCGCGCAGAAGGCCGCCGCCGCCGCGTTGACCGCGACCGATGTGGCGCAGCCGGCGCTTGGTGCGGTCGAGGCGGGGCTGTGGTCGGTGCTGTCGGGCATGGGCCTGAGGCCCGACATGGCCGCCGGGCACAGCTATGGCGAGTTCGTCGCGCTGCATGCGGCGGGGGTGTTCAGCCGGGCGGACCTGTTCCGCGTCAGCCGCGCCCGCGGCCGCTTCATGGTCGAGGCGGGGGCAGGCGGCGATCTGGGCAGCATGGCCGCGGCCCGCGCGCCGCGCGCGGCGCTGGAGGCGCTGATCGAGGGCATCGACGGCGTCTGCGTCGCCAACCACAACGCGCCCGAGCAAAGCATCCTGTCGGGCAGCCGTGAGGGGCTGGCCGAGGCCGCGCGCCGGGCCGAGGCGGCGGGCATCCCGCTGCGCGCCTTGCAGGTGGGGGCGGCGTTCCACTCGCCCATCGTCGCCCCGGCGCAGGTGCAACTGGCCGGGTTCATCGCGGGCATGGACCTGCAGCCCGCGCGCTTTGCCGTCTATGCCAACAAGACCGCAGCGGCCTATCCGGCGGGGGCTGTGGCGATTTGCGAAACATTGTCGTCGCAATTGGCATCACCTGTAGAGTTTGTGCGGCAGGTGGAGCAGATGCATGCCGATGGCGCGCGGGTGTTCCTGAGCCTTGGACCCAAGTCCGTCCATGCAACGATGGTGCGGCAGATCCTTGGCGCGGCCCCGCACCGCGCGATCACTACGGATGATGAGGAGGGCGGGCTTCGCGGCTTGCTGTCCGGCATCGGCGCGCTGCTGGCCGAGGGCGCGGCGCTGGATATCTCGCGCCTGTTCGCCGGGCGCGGCTGCAAGCTGCTGCCGGTGACCGGCCCGCTGCCGGAGCCAGAAGCGCTTGGCCGGCATCTGTGGCTGCTGAACGGCTCTGGCGCGCGGCAGGTGGGCAGCCCGCCGCGGCCGGTGCTGACGCTGGAAGAGGTGGAGGCTCGGAAGACTGCTGCCCCCGCCGCCGTTCCGACGCTGCCCGCGCCGGTTCCGCCCCAACCCGCCTTTGCCGACCCTGCGGCGGCGCGCCCGCAGATCCGCCCACAACCCTTCCGGACCGCGCCGCGCGCGTCCGGGCTTCGTTCTCGTCCAGTCAGAGAGGTGCTTCAAATGGACACTGACAGCCACGACCTGAGCTATCCGCTGCAAGCCGACGAGGTTCTGGCCGAGTTCCAGATGACGATGTCGCGGTTCCTCGAAACGCAGGAGCGGGTGATGCTGGCCTATCTCGGCTCTGGCGCCGGGGCGGCCGTTGCGCCCCGCGCGATGCCAAGGCCGGCGCGACCGATGGTCGCCCGCGCCCCGGCTCCGGCGCCAGTGATGACGATGCCGGCTCCGGTGGCTGCGGCGCAGGCGCCCGTTGCGGCACCCACCCCGGTACCCGCTCCGCAGCCGGTGGCGGCTCCGGCTCCCGTGGCTGCTGCGGCACCCGCCCCGGCGGCGGCGGCTTCGGCCGGGCTTGACCGGGCCGGGATCGCGGCTTTGCTCCTTGATATCGTGCAGGACCGTACCGGCTATCCGGCCGATATGCTGGGGCTCGATCAGGGCATCGAGGCCGACCTCGGCATCGACAGCATCAAGCGGGTCGAGATCATCGGCGCGCTTTTGAAGGGGCTGCCGGGGCCGCAGGCCAGTGCCGCGCAGCCGATGGGCGAGACGCTGAACGAACAGAAGACCCTTGGCGCCATCGTCGAGAAGCTGGCGGCGCATCTGGCGAGTGGCGCGCCAGCCGGGGCGGCGCAGGGCGTGGTGCACGGCCCTTTTGATCTGGCCGCGGCGGGGAATGCGGGCGAAGGCGCCCGGCCGCCGCGGTATGTGATGCGGGCAGAGGCGGAGGCGCTGCCCGTGGCTCCGGGGCTTCCGGCGGGGCGCTATCTGGTGACGGAAGGCCGGGGCGGACTTGCTGCCGCGCTGGCGAGCAAGATCGCGGCGGCGGGGGGCACTCCGGTGGTGCTGAGCGCCGGGGCGGCCTGCGAGGCAAAAGGGCCGTTTGCCGGGCTGGTGCATCTGGCGCCGACGGCGGCTTTGCCCGTGGCGCTGGAGGATCCGGCGGGGTGGGCGGCGGCGCTGGAGGCGGGCGAGAAATCTGCCTACCGCGTGGTGCGCACCCATGCCGAAGGGCTGCGGCAGGGGCGGATGGTCTTTGCCTCTGCCATGGGCGGCAGTTTTGGCCGCGAGGGTGACACCGGGTTGCTGCTGGCGGGCGGCTGCACCGGGCTGGCGAAGTCGCTGCGCGAGGAATGGCCGGCATCGCGGGCGAAGGCGATCGACCTTGACCCGGCGCTGGCGGATGACGCCTTGGCGCAGGTGCTGATGGAGGAGCTGGCCGCCCCCTATGGACGGCAGGAGGCGGGCTATCCGGGCGGGCGGCGCATGGTGTTCCGCTCGGTTGAGGCCGAGCCTGCGGATGCGGCGCGCGACCTTCCCCCCGGCGCGGTGATCCTGGCGACGGGCGGCGCGCGCGGCATCACCGCCGAGATCCTGCGGCCCTTTGCGGCGGCTGGCTGCCGTCTGGTGCTGATCGGCCGCACCCCGCTGCCGGGGCCGGAGCCCGAGTCGCTGGCGGCGCTGACGGACACCGCGGCCCTGCGGCTGGCGCTGATGGCGGGGGCCCGGGCGCGGGGCGAGGCGGTGACGCCCGCCAGCATCGAACGCGCTTTGGCTGGCCTGCAGCGCGACCGCGAGATCCGGGCGAACCTTGCCGATCTGCGGGGGGCGGGGGCCACGCTGGATTATATGGCGCTCGACATGGCCGATGCGGGCGCGGTGCGCGCGGCGGTGGCGGACATTGCCGCGCGGCTGGGGCCGATACATGGCGTGATCCACGGCGCGGGGGTGATCGAGGATCGCCGCATCACCGACAAGACGCCCGAAAGCTGGGACCGGGTGGTGACACCCAAGGTGATCGGCGCGCTGGCGCTGGCCTCGGCGCTGGATGCCGCGCCGCCGGCGTTCTTTGCGCTGTTTGCCTCGGTCGCCGGGCGCTACGGCAATTCCGGGCAGACCGACTACGCCCATGCCAATGAACTGCTGAACCGCATCGCGGCGCAGCTGGCGCGGCGCTGGCCCGCCTGCCATCCGGTCGCGGTGAACTGGGGCCCGTGGGAGGGCACGCGGCATGGCGCGGGGATGGTGTCGGACGCCGTGCGCGCCAAGTTCGAGGCGCAGGAGGTGACGCTGGTGGCGCCCGAGGGCGGCGCGGCGGCGTTCTTCGATGAGATCCTGCGCGGCCCGCGGGACTGCACCGAAGTGGTTCTGGGCGCCGGCCCGTGGGAGAAGCACGAAAGCGAGCGGGCCGGGATGCCGGAGGCGCCGCGCGCGCGCTGGCCGCTGCTGCCGGGCCCGCAGCAGGCGCCTGCCGCCAAGGGCGGCACCGCGATCCGCCGGCGGCTGGATGTGGCGGCCGACCCGTGGCTGGGCGAGCACCGCATCGGCGCGGTGCCGGTGCTGCCGCTGGCGGTAGCCGCCGAGATGGCCGCCGAGGCCGCGGCGGAGATCTGGTCGGACTGGACTGTGACCGGCCTTGCCGACCTGCGGCTGCTGAGTGGGCTGCGGTTGGAGGGCGATGCGCCCTGCGAGATCGACCTTGTGGCGCAGGGGTCGGAACATGCCGATGCCACCGGCTTCGCCGCGCGGGTGGAGCTGCGCGGGACGGGCAACATGCCCCGCGCGCATTACCGCGCCTCGGTGCGGATGGTGCCGTCGGCGTTGCACACGCCCGACCCTGAGGCGCTGTCGCTGGCGCAGGACATTCTGGCGCATCCCGTCGCTCGTTCGCCGATCCCGGCGGGGCGGGCCTATCGCGAGATGCTGTTCCACGGGCCGAGCTATCAGCTGCTGAAGGTGCTGGAGGGGCTGGACGCCGGCGGCGCGCGGGCCGAGGTGCGGCCGAGCCGGGCGACGGACTTTGGCGGCGGCGCCTGGCTGTTCGACCCCGGGCTGCTGGATGCGGCGGCGCAGCTGGCCTGGGTGTGGTCGATCCACAGCCGCGGCCAGCCGGCCCTGCCCAATGCCATCGGCCGGGCGACCAAGCTGGGCACGGGGGCCGCGCGGCAGATGGTGATGCGCCTGCATGGCGGCCTCGGCCCGGCCGAAGTGCGCGCCGATGTGGTCATTGCCGATGCGCAGGGCAGCCCGCTGTTGCTGCTGGAAGCGCTGGAGGCGACCTCGGATGCGGGGCTTGCGCGGTTCTGCGGCTGGGGCGGCGAGATCCTGTCCGACATCGCCCTGCCCAAGCAGGAGGCGGCGGAATGACAGGCCCGCATCGCAGCCCCGGTGGCGATATCGCCATCGTCGGCATGGCCTGCCTGTTCCCGGGCGCCGATGCCCCGGCGCGGTTCTGGGCCAATATCTGCGGTGGGCTGGAGTTTCTGGGCGAGCCGCTGCCGAACTGGGGCGCGGATCGCTACCTGAACGGGCAGGGGGTGACGCATCTGCACACCGCCCGCGGGGGGTATCTGGGCGAGGCCTTTGCCGCCGACCCGGCAGAGCTGGGGGTGATGCCGTCTTCGGTCGATGGCGGCGAGCCGGACCAGTTCCTTGCGCTGAAGATCGCCCGCGCCGCGCTGGCCGATGCCGGGGCGATGGGCCTCGACCATACCCGCACCGGGATCATCCTTGGCCATTCCACCTATCTGCACCGGGGCAATGCTGCCGTCGTGCAGCACGGCGTGGTGCTGGACCAGACCCGCGCGCTGCTGGCGCAGCTGCTGCCGGGGGCGGACCCGGCGGTGCTGGACCGGGTGCGCGCCGAGATGGCGAAACAGCTGCCGCCCTTCAACGCCGACATTGCGCCGGGCCTCGTGCCCAACGTGATGACCGGGCGCATCGCCAACCGGCTGGACCTGCGCGGCCCGAATTACATCATCGACGCGGCCTGTTCCTCGTCCTTGCTGTCGGTGCAGGCGGCGATGCAGGAACTGCGGGCGGGGCGGAGCGACCTGATGCTGGCGGGCGGGGTCAATGCCTCGATCTCGGCCGAGGTCTATATGGTATTCAACCAGCTTGGCGCGCTGTCGAGGCAGGCGCATGTGCGGCCCTTTGCGGAAGGCGGCGATGGCACCTTGCTGGGCGAGGGGCTTGGGGTTCTGGCGCTGCGGCGGCTTGAGGATGCAGTGGCGGACGGCCAGCGCGTCTATGCGGTGCTGAAGGGTGTCGGCCAGTCCAGCGATGGCAAGGGCTCGGGCCTGCTGGCGCCGCGGATGGAAGGCGAGATGCTGGCGATCGAACGCGCGCTGGAGGATGCCGGGCTGCCGGCGCTGGCGCCCGGGCTGATCGAAGCGCATGGCACCGGCATCCCGCTGGGGGACCGGACCGAGATTGCGGCGCTGAAGGGCGTGTTCGGCGGGCGGGGCGCGAACGGGCTGCCGGTTGCGGCCATCGGCTCGGTCAAGTCGATGATCGGCCATTGCATTCCGGCGGCGGGGGCGGCGGGGCTGATCAAGACGGCGCTCGCGCTTTACCACCGCACGCTGCCGCCGACGATTGCCGAGGCGCTGCGGGCGGAGCTGGCGTTTGACCAGACGCCGATCTACGTGAACACCGCGCCGCGCCCGTGGATTTCGGCGCCAGGCACGAAGCGGCGGGCGGCGGTGAACGCCTTCGGCTTTGGCGGCATCAACGCCCATGCGGTGCTGGAGGAGGCGAGTGCCGCGAGCCCCGCGCATTGGCCCGAGGAGCTGGTGCTGCTGTCGGCGGGCACGCCCGCCGCGCTGGCGGTGCGGGCGCGGGAGCTGGCGGCGGCGGTTGCCCGGCATCCGGCGGCGCCCTTGGCCGCGCTGGCGGCCTCGTCTGCGCCGGGAACCGGCCCGGCGCGGCTGGCGCTGGTGGCGGAGAGCCCGGCCGATCTGGTGGACAAGCTTGGCAAGGCCGTCGAACGGCTGGAGGCCGGGCGCGGCAGTTTCCGCATCCGGTCGGGCGTGTTCGCCGAACCCGCCCCGCAGCCCGGCAAGATGGCCTTCCTGTTCCCGGGGGAGGGCGCGCAATATCAGGGTATGCTGTCCGCCGTGCTGATGGCCTTCCCCGCGGCGCGAGAATGGTTCGACTTCTGGGACGGGCTCTTCCCGGGGCGCGACCTGCCGCCCTCGGCATCCGTGTTCCCGCCGCCGACGACGCTGGCGCCGGAGCTGGCGGCAACGCTCAAGGACCGGCTGTTCGGGCTGGAGCTGGGGTCGGAATCGGTGTTCATCGCCGCGCAGGCGCTGTCGGCGGTGCTGGGGCGGCTGGGGCTGCAGCCCGATGTGGTGGTGGGCCATTCCAGCGGCGAGCATTCGGCGCTGGCGGCGGCGGGGGTGCTTGGCGCGTCGGAGGACCGCGAGGAGTTTGCGCTGCGCATCCGGGCGCTCAATGATCTCTACAAGGGCATCGCCGCCGCGGGCGGCATTGCCGGGGGCGCGCTGCTGACCGTGGGTGCGGTGCCGCGGGCCGAGGTGCTGGCGCTGGTCGGGCGCGAGGCCGACCTTCATCTGGCGCTGGACAATTGCCAGCACCAGTCGGTGCTCTATGGCCCGCGCGACGTTATGGAGCGGGTGGCGGGCGAGCTGCGGCAGATGGGGGGCATGTGCGCCTTCCTGCCCTTCGACCGGCCCTATCACACGCCGCTGTTCGCGCCGGTGGCCGAGCAGGTGCTGGGGGTCTATCGGCGCATGGAGTTCCGCGCGCCGCGCCTGCCGATCTGGTCCTGCGCCACCGCCGCGCCGATGCCGCTGGACCCGGGCGAGATCCGCACGCTGGCGGCGAAGCAATGGGCCAGCCGGGTGCGCTTCACCGAAACGGTGGAGGCGCTGCACGACGATGGCGTGCGGCTGTTCGTCGAGGTCGGCCCTTCGGCCAACCTCACCGGCTTTGTCGAGGATGCGCTGAAGGGCCGCGACGCACTGGCGCTGGCGACCGACAGCCGCCGCAAGCAGGGGCTGGGGCAATTGCTGCAGACGCTGGGGCGGATCTGGGTGGCGGGGCGGGATTTCGACGTGGCCGCGTTGTATGACGGGCGGGTGCCCGCGATGGACCTGACCGCCGCACCGCGCCCCTCGCGCGACCGGGTGATCGACAACCATCTGCCGTTCCTGCGCCTGCCCGACGATGTGGCGGCGGAACTGGCGGCAGCTTTGGCGCCTTCGGGGCCCGTAGCTCCGGCGGTTGTGCCCGCCGAGGCCGCGCTACCGGTGGCGGCTTCGCGTCCGGTCTTCGAACCCGCCACGCTGATCGGCGGGCATTTCGATCTGATGCAGCGGTTTCTGGATACGGCGGGCAGCGTCACCGAGGCGGCGCTTGGTGGCGCAGCGAAGCCCGAAGGCTGGCACCCGCCGCTGCTCCATCGCCTCCTCCACAATGACGGCGCGCGGTTGCTGGCCGAGAGCGATTTCGACCCCGAGGCGGACCCGTTCCTCGCCCATCACGTGCTCTACGCCGCCCAGGTGTCGGACAGCGACCCATCCTTGATGGCGCTGCCGGTGTTGCCGCTGGCGGTCAGCCTTGAAATGGCGGCAGAGGCGGCGGCGGTGCTGACCGGGGCGATGCCGGCGCGGTTGGAGAATGTGCGGGCGCGAGACTGGATCGCCTTCGACGCCGGCCCCGCGACGCTGACGACCGAAGCGGAGCTGGTGGTGGACCCGAGCGGTGGCCTGCGCGTGGCGGCGCGGCTGCTGCGCGGCACGTCGCTGCTGTTCGAGGCCGAGGTGGTGGCCGCCGAGGGCGCGCCGTTGCCGGCGCTGGCCCCCTTGGCCGCGCCGCGCCCGCCGCGGTGGCGGGATGACGAGCTCTACACCACCGGCATGTTCCACGGGCCGCTGTTCCAGGGCATCCGCCGCCTGATCGCCTGGGATGGCGGCGGGCTCGATGCCGAGCTGGCCGATACGCCGCTGGACGGGTTCTTCGGCTGGGGGCCCTCCGCGCCGGAAGGGTTGCTGCTGAACCCGGTGCTGCTGGACCTCACGGGCCATGTCACCGCCTTCTGGATCGCGCAGGGGCTGGGGACGGATTTCAGCTCTTTCCCCTCCAGCATCGACCGGATCGACCTTCCCGCGGCGCGCGAGGAGGCGACGGCGGGGGCGGTGCTGGAGGGGCGGATAGGGTTCCTCGATTCCGAGGGGCGGCCGGGCGCGGACCCGGCCAAGGCCCGGTTCCTGCAGGGCGAGTTCACCTGCACCGCGCCGGATGGCACGGTTCTGATGCGCGCCTCGGGCTGGAAGGACCGCTTCTTCCGGGTGCCGCACAGCTTCTATCAGGCGCGCTATCGCCCGCGAGAGGCGTGGTATGGGGCCGAGGCGCAGGGGCTGTTCGCGGGGCAGCCGGCGGGGGTTCTGGTCTGGCAGGTGCCCGCCTTCCCGCCGGGGTTCCTCGAGGATGCGGGCGGGATCTGGATGCGCGTGCTGGCGGCGACGATCCTGTCGGGCGCCGAGCGCGAGGCCTTTGCGGCGATGACCGGGCCGGGCAAGCGCCGGCGCGACTGGATCATGGGGCGGATCGCGCTGAAAGAGGCGGCGCGGGCGTGGATCTTGCAGCAGTGCAGGCTGGCGCTGCTGCCTGCGGATATCGAGATTGCGGTGGGGGCGGGCGGCAAGCCCTATCTGGTGGCGGCGGGGGAGTCTGCCCTGCTGCCCGAGCTGTCACTGGCCCATGCGGGGGGCGCCGCGATTGCCGTGGCCGCGCCGCCGGGACAGGCGGTGGGGATCGACATGGAGTTTCCGGCGGGGATTTCGGCTGACCTCTTGGCCGAGGGCGCCTTTGCCCCGGCCGAACGCGCGATGCTGGCCGCGGCGCAGCCGGGCGGCGCCGAGGATGCCGCGCGGCTGCTGACCGGCTGGTGCGCGAAAGAGGCGGCGGCCAAGGCGATCGGCGAGGGGCTGACCGGACGGCCGCGGGCGTTTGTGCTGCAGGCGCTGGTTGCTGGGGCCACGGTGGGCTCGTTCACTGCAGAGGTCGACACGCCGATGGCCGGCCGCCTGAAGGTGGCACTGGCCCGGCAGGGCGAGGCGGTGCTGGCGCTGGCGCTGCGGTAAGCGCCACTACCGCGTCAGGCCAGCCACACGTCGAAGCCCGCCGAAACCTCTGCCAGATCCTCGCCGCCGCCGCGCAGGCGCGCTTGCGTCTGCAGCAGCTTGGTGTGGTTCGAGGTGCCGAGGAAGAACCCCACTGGCGTCGACAGCAGCGTGCGCACCCCGGTCGAGGTGACGGAGCCGTTGCCGTCGATCAGCACCGGCACCCAGGCCTCGCCATCCGTGCTGCCCCAGAGCTGATAGCCGCCGCGCAGGGGCGCACCGCCGCCGTTCATGGCGATGTCATTGGGCTCCCAGTTATGGGTGCCGATATAGAGTACGCCGTCATGCACGCCCATCGACCAGATCACCGAGTTGTAGGGGTCGCCAAGCCCCGGCCCCATCGCCGCAAGCGGGATTTTCAGCCCATCGGGGGTAAAGCGCGGCTCGCCGAAGATCAGATCCCAGCTGCCACCCTGGCGCACGCGGATCAGCTCGCAGGCGCAGGGGCCGACATCGTTGTCGACGTCATAGCCGAACCCGGGGATGCCCGAGCCGATGTAGAGATCGCCGCCGAATTCGGCCATCGCGGCGGTGGAGAGGTTGTGGTTGAAGCGGAAGGCGCCGTCGGTCAGCACCCGCTCCCACGCGTAGGGCGCATCGCCCTCGGCCCTGGTGCGCCACAGCTGGAAGCCGCGGGCGGGGCTGCCGGTGCCCGCATAGACATGGCCATGCGCGGAGCCAAGCGAGAAGACACCGCGGTTGACCGGATCGCCGAAGCCGGGGATGCAAGCCTCGGTCCAGATGCCGCTGGCCGGGTCGTCGCTGACCAGCACCACCGCCTGCGGCGCAAGGTTGCGGTCGATCCGCTCTTCGGTGATCGTGCCGGCGGGCGAGGCAAAGAGGCGCCCGCCAAAGACAGTCAGCCCGCGGAAGGACATCACCGTGTCATCGCCATTTCCGGGCGCCATCACCGGGGCGAAGGTGGTCCCATCCTCGGACCGCAGCACCTGCCCGCCCCAGATCGACATGGTGCCGGCGTAGAGGCAGGGGGCGGCATCGCTGGCGCCCTGGAAGACGGTCATGGAGCGGATGCCGAAATGCTCGCCCATCGCCCCGGCCGTGGCGTGCTGGCGCCGCATCCCGCCGCCGCCGCCGCTGCCCAGCCAGGCCGCCCGCGCCTGCGCAATGTCATCGAGCGGCAGGACCGGCGCCGCAAACACCTCGGCCCACTCCCCGGTGGCCGGATCGAGCCGATGGATGCGGCCCAGATCCTCGGGCCCGCGGGTGCTGGGAGAGCTGGTGCCGAGATAGAGCGCATCCCGGAACCAGGCCATCGAATGGGCCAGCGTGCTGCCGGGGTGGCCAAGGCCGCCGGTGGCGACCGGCTGGAACTGGGCCGCATCAAGAATGCTCATGCGATCATCCGTATCCAAATTGCCGCGACAGCCGCATGACGGGCTTGCTGAACTGCTCGCCCGGGCGCCAGTCGACATCGCCCTCCAGCGAGGGTTCGGTGATCCGCGCCAGCCGCGCCATATCCAGCGCCGGGGCGTTGAGGAAGTTGGGGTCATTGCCGAAGGGCGCCGAGGGCGGGCCGATACAGGCGAAGGGCGAGGTTTCGGGATGCAGCATCGCCTCGATGCTGGCGGCATCCGAAGACAGGCCCAGCCAGTCGCAGATCTGCGGCAGATAGAGCATCGGATCGGCCAGCATCATCTCGCCCTTGATCCGCATGTATTGGCCCACCGCCAGCTCGCGCGAGAACTCAAGGATGTGGCTCTGCGAGCGCAGCCAGACCTGTTCGGGATCGAACTCGGCCCGGCGCGAGGCGCCGCCGGCTCCATAGGCCTTCAGCAGCTCCAGCGTCGATTTGCCGGTACTACGGGGATGGCGGACCAGATGAAGGAAGCTGGCGGCCGGAAACATCCGGTGCAGCCGCTGCAGGTTCTCGACCTTCATGGTGTTGCGCGGGCTTTTGTCGACCAGCATCTTGCCGCCCGCAGCCTCGGAGATATGGGCGAAGACCTTGGCGGTGGACCAGTGCAACCGACGCTGGATCCAGTGGCGGGCGCGGATGACCGCTTCTTCGCTCTGCTCGCCCTCATGCAGTTCGGCCAGCAGGCGCAGCAGCCCGGCGGTGCCGAAGTTCAGCGCGGCGGTCAGCGAGTTCCAGATCTCGCCCAGGGTGTCGCCATGCGACAGGTTCACCTCTGGCATACCATAGACCTGGGGATGCTGCCCGATCATGCCGCCGATCACCGAGGTGAAGGACCGGGGCGGCGCAATGATGAACAACGGATCGGGCATCTGTGACTTTCTGCAAAATATGCAACAGCTTCTCGCGGCCGCCGGCGCCGAATCCGCGCCAGCCCTAAATTGCCGACTTTCGTCATAGCCTTGCGCGGCGATCAAAGCAACGTTGTGCGCAGGATTCCGCCAGCGCCCCATGGATGCTTGCTTGCGGGATTAGCGGGCAGGCAATAACCTGCGTTGCAGGACGTGGCTTTCTTTGCGGGGCCGCGGAACCCGCGCCGCGCCGCCGCGTTGCCGCAGCGGAACTTTCTGACGGAATACCTTTTGAACACCCGATGAGGAGCTTTTTGATGCGCCGAATCTTCCTGATTGCAACCACCACCCTTGCCATCGCCGCGACCCTTGGCTGCGCCGCGGCGCAGGACAGGCCGATCCGCGATGCCATCAAAGAGCGCCGCGCCGCCCGCGCTGCCGCCCCCGCAGCCCCTTCCAGCGTCGCCGGGATGCAGCTGGTGGAGATGAGCTTTCAGGGCCGGCCGCGGTCCTACTACGTCTATGTGCCGCGCGGGGCGCAGGGGCGCGGCGGGCTTTCGGCGGTGATGGTGCTGCATGGCGGGCAGGGCAGTGGCGAGGGAATCGCCTCCACCACCGGCATGACCAGCGCTGCCGATCAGGTCGGCTTCGTCGCGCTGTTCCCCAATTCGGATGGCAAGCAATGGAATGACGGGCGGGCCAGCACCCGGTCCAACATCGACGATGTGGGCTTCTTGCGCGCGGTGATCGCGGATGCCTCGGCGCGCTTCGGGGTGGACAGCTCGCGCGTTTTCGCCTCGGGCCTGTCGAACGGGGGCCTGATGACGCAGCGGCTGGCCTGCGATGCCGCCGGCAGCTTCCGCGCCTTTGGCGTGGTGGTGGCGAACATGCCGGCCGATCTGCGCGCCAGCTGTTCGCCCGCGCGCCCCGTGCCGATGATGTTCTTCAATGGCACCGCAGACAATCTGATGCCCTATGCGGGCGGCGAGATCAAATCGCTGAAGGCGCTTGGCATGGGCGCGGGCGGCGAGGTTCTGTCCTACGAGCAGACCAAGGCGTTTTGGGCGGGGGTGGATGGCTGCGGCGGCTCGACCGGCCAGGTGGCAGTGCCTGACCGCGCCAAGGACGGCACCGAGGTGTCGGTGGAACAGTTCCGCTCTTGCAGTGGTGGGGCCGAGTTGACCTTCTACACGGTCGAGGGTGGCGGGCATACCTGGCCGGGCTCGGCGGGCGGGCGCTCGCGCATGTCCGGCGCGGTGACGCAGGACATCAGCGCCACCAGCGAACTGGTGCGCTTCTTTGGCCGCTACGGCCTCTGACGCACGGACACGCCAGATGCACGATATGACACGTCCCCCGCCGGTCTTCGTGCTGGCCGCGCCGGGGGTGCCGGGGCAGACGCTGGTGGCGGCGCTGGGGCGCAACCCCGGCGCCTATGATCTGCCGGAATGCAATCTGGAACTGTCGGGCACGGTGGACAACCTGCTGCGCGAGATGACAGGAATGCGGCAGGGCCAGCTTCACGGGCTGCTCCGCTCGCTGTCGCATCTGCTGGTGGGCGAGCAGAGCATGGCTTCGGTGGAGATGGCGCGGCGCTGGCTGACGCGGCATATGCACCTGCCCACGGGCGCCGTGGCACAGCGGCTGGCGGCGATGATCGCGCCGCGGCGGATGGTGGCGCCGGTTACCTCGGCCCTGTTCGAGCCGGGCGGGACCGAGCGGTTGCTGGCCACGTTTCCGGATGCCGATTTCGTGCATCTGCAGATGCATCCGGTGGCGCAGGGCCGGGCGGTGATGGGCCAGTCGGGCGGCGCGGCGGCGATGCTGATGGGCGCGGTGGATGACAGCGTGTCGCCCCCCATGCCCGATGCGCAGGAGCTGTGGGCGATGGCCGAGGCTGGTGTGGCGGTGTTCCGCGCGGGGGTGGCGCCATCGCGGTTCCACGCGCTGCGGGTCGAGGATCTGGCAGCGGGTCCGGCGCTTGCGCTGGCGGGGCTGGCCGGAGCGCTGGCATTGCCCGCGGATGCGGCAGCGGTTGCGCGGATGCTGCGGCCCGAGGACTCGGCCTTTGCCGGGCCGGGGCCGTTCGGCGCGCATCTGGCCGGCGATGTGCTGGACCTTGCCGCGCTACGGGCGGCAGTGCCGGCCGCGGGGGCGGTGTCGCTGAAAGGCCCACTGCCCTGGCGCCCGGACGGGGGCGGGCTGCGCCCCGCGCTGCGAGATCAGGCCATGGCGATGGGATATTCCTGAAAGGGGCCCGTCATCCCTGCGACGAAACCACCCGGTCCAGCATGTCACGCTCTTCGATCAGCAGCGCCAGCACCGCTTCCAGCACCTCGATCCGATAATCCAGATCGCGCTTGCGCTCGGCCAGCTCTGCGGGGCTGTCCGACACGGTGATCGACTGCTGGCGCATGTCGATGAACACCGGGCTGGTCAGAAACTCCTGCACATGGCGCAGCCGTTCTTGCCGCAGCTTCTGGTCGCGCATCGCGTCCGAGACGATCTTGGCCGATCCTTCGTTCCGCGCCGCTGTGCCGCCCTCTTGCGTGCCGGGCGCTGCATCAGGGCCCGGTTCTGCGGCGAGGGGTCGGTTCATGGCGCTCTCCTTGATCGTGGTGCCTTGGCTTTGGTCTAGAGCGGGCGGCACAGTCTGACAAGTGTGCCGCGCGGCGCAGCTGCTGCGCACCCGCCACCCGCCGCAGCTTTTCGCCGGCCGCCGCACGGCAGCGTTGCAGCGTTGGAAAGAGTCTGTTAGGCCCTGATCTTATTGAATATGCGCTTAAAGGGGGCGTGCCCGTATCCGATTTCGGGGGCCGCAACCTGCACCGTCTGGATTTTTGGAGGGTTGTTGTGACGAATCGGGTTTTGATGATCGGTCTGGATGGCGCGACCTTTTCGCTGCTCCGTCCGCTGTCGCAGCAAGGCGTGCTGCCCTTCCTCACCAGCCTGATCCGCGGCGGCACTGCTGCGCAGCTGATGTCCACCCGCAACCCGCTGACCCCGCCGGCCTGGACCTCGATGACCACCGGGCGCAGCCCAGAGGTGCATGGCATCTACGACTTCCTGCGCCCCGCCTATCTGGACGATGGCAGCGTCTACCTGAAGGTCAACGACCGCCGCGACAACCATTGCGAGACGGTGTTCGCCATGGTCAACCGCCACAAGATGCGCGGCACCGCGCTCAACTTCTACGGCTACGCGCCGCCGCCGCAGATCGATGGCTATGTGGTCTCGGGCTTCGTGCCCTGGAAGCACCTACGCCACGGCATCCACCCGCAATCGCTGTTCGACAGCCTCAAGGCCTCCACCGATTTCGATTACCGCGACCTCGGCATGGATATTGGCGAGGAAAAGAAATGCGTGCAGGGCCTTCATGCCGGCGAGCATGAGGAGTGGATCGAGCTGCAGAACGTCCGCGACCGCGCCTGGACCGACGTAACCTGCCGGCTGATGACCGAAGACCGCACCGAGCTGACTGCCGTGGTTCTGGACGGGCCCGACAAGATCCAGCACCTGTTCTGGCGCTATCTCGATGCCGACTGCTACTCGGGCGAGCCGGGGGAGTGGACGGACCGCATCACCGCACTGGCGACCGATTTCTACCGGCAGATGGATGACAATATCCGCCGCATGGTCGAAACCGCCGGGCCGGAGACGAACGTCATCATCGTGTCCGACCACGGCTTTGGCCCGACGACAGAAATCCTCTACATCAACCAGTGGCTCGCCGAGAAAGGCTACCTCACCTGGACCGGCAAGGCGGAGGATGATGCCAAGGGCCAGCTGACCGCCGAGAAGATCCGTGACCATCTGGGCATGATCGACTGGCGCAAGACCGTGGCCTTCTGCCCGACGCCCTCGTCCAACGCGATCTATATCAAGCCCGACCTTGGCAATGGCCAGGGCATCAAGCCCGACGATTACCTTGCCTTCGTGCAGAACATGCAGGCCGAGCTGATGGAGTTGCGCGACGCCTCGGGCAAGCAGGTCGTCGTCGGCGCCTCGCCCAACAAGCTGCGCGGGCGCAGCTTTATCGAGCCTTGCCCGGACATCACGCTCAGCCTGCGAGATGGCGGGTTCGTGTCGATCCTGCCCTCGGATACCGTGGTCAAGGACCGGGTGTTGGCCGACGGCACCCACCGCCCCGAAGGCATCTTCATCGGCCACGGCCCCGCCTTCAAGTGCGGCGAGCAGCTGGAGCCGCTGAACCTGCTGGATATCACCCCGCTGATGCTGACGCTTCTGGGCCTGCCGGTGCCGCGCGATCTGGAAGGCCGGGTGCCGGTGGAGGCGCTGGAGCAGGGCATCACCGCCACCACCGGGGCTGCGACCGCGACTGTCGCTGCGGAGGCGGAGCGCGAGGAGGTGTCGGACGAGGACCGCGAGATCCTCCTGCGCCAGATGCAGAAGCTTGGCTACATGGATTGATGCTGACGCAGTCAGGGGAAAGGCAGGAACCACCGCAATGCCGTCCTTGACCCGTCAGGATCTGCGCATGAATTACCAGCTGGTCGGCGCCGATCTGCGGCCCGGGCAGGCGCCGGTGGCGATGATCCACGGGCTGGGGGCGAACCTTGCCTTCTGGTATCTGGGCGCGGTGCGGCATCTGGCCGCTGACCTGCCGATCCTGCTGCATGACCTGCGCGGGCATGGCGCAAGCTCGATGCCGCCCTCGCACTACCGCCTCCACGATCTTGCGGCGGATTTCGCCGCGCTGCTCGACCATCTGCAGATCGACCGCGCCCATGTCGTCGGCCACAGCCACGGCGCGCGGGTGGCGCTGGCCTTTGCCATCGCGCATCCAGACCGGGTGGCGAGCCTGACCGTCGCCGATACCCAGCTGCGCGCCCTGCAACGGCCGATGCGGCTGGCCGACTGGCCGCACTGGCCGCGCTGGAAGGCAGAACTGGCGGGGCAGGGCGTGACCAGCTTTCCGCCCGAGGATGCCGAGATCGACTTTCGCCTGCTGGCCGACCTCGGCCCCCGTGGCGGCGCGGCGCTGGCTGGCGCGCGCGGCGCGATGCGTGCGGTGAATGATGAGGCTGGCCCCGAGGATCCGCCGGAACTGTCGCTGCTTCCCGGAGCCGGTGGCGGGCGGCTTGCAGCCGCGCTCGCGCGGCCGGGGGCTGGCGCGCTGGCCGCAAGGATGCCGCGGCTTGCGGCGCTGGCGGCAGAGCGGGCGGCGCCCGACGCGCCCCGCCGTATCGATCTGCGCTCGCGCCAGATGGGCGCGCGCGGCAGCCAGAAATGGCAGACGCTGCTGGAGACCACGACCGCCGCCACCGAGCTGCAGGACGAGGGCGACGTGCCCGCCGACCGGCTGCCGGGGCTGACGATGCCGGTGCTGCTGATCTATGGTGCGCTGTCGCATTGCGTGCCAAGTTCCGAACGGCTGCTGGAGGTGATCCCCGATGCCCGGCGGATCATGGTGCCCAATGCCGGGCATTTCTTCCCCATCGTCAAGCCGCGCCTGTTCGCGCGCGCACTGCGCATGTTTGTGGCCGGCGTCGAAACTGCCGGCACCCCGGCGCGCGGGCGGTTCCGCGAGCGGGTGCAGGCCGCCCGCGCCGCGCGGATGCGGCCGCAATGACCGGCCCGCGCGTCAGCGTGGTGACGGGTGCCAGCAGCGGTATCGGCCGCGGCCTCGCGCTGGCGCTGGCGCGGCGCGGCGATCTGGTGCTGGCGGTGGGCCGCGATGCGGGGCGGCTGGCGATGCTGGCGGAGGCGCTGGCCGAAGCGGGGCCGGGGGCGCATCGCACGCTCAGCCTCGATGTGGCGAGCGAGGTCGACATGGGACGCCTCCGCGCCGAGGTGGAGGCGCTTGGCCGCGCCGACCTGATGATCGCCTCTGCCGCCGTGGGCCGCGCTGCCGGTGCCGCTTTGCCGCCTGCGACCCGCGATCTGCCACTGGCCGATTGGCAGCGCATGGTGGATGTGAACCTGCATGGGGTGTTCCTCGCCAACGCCGCCGTCCTGCCCCTGATGCGCGCGCAGGGGGATGGCGACATCGTCAATATCGGCTCCTCCACCACGCCCCACGGGCTGCGCGGCACCCCGCTGGCCCCCGCCTACAGCGCCACGAAGTTCGCGCTGGCCGCCTATGGGCGCGCGCTGGCGGAGGAGCTGGCGCCCGAGGGTGTCCGCGTCCGCACCGTCTTCCCCGGCCCGGTGGAAACCCCGCTGATCGCCGGAACAATGCTGGACGGCCCCTTTGGCGGGCGGATCAGCGAGGCCAATTTCGCCACCGCCCTGCTGGGGCTGATCGAGCTGGGGCGCGATATGGCGGTGCCCGACCCGCATCTGCTGCCGGTGCCGCAGCGCGGGCGGGCCCGCAAGAAAGCATAGCAAGGAGACCAACGTGCAAGACCTCTCGGGCCGCATCATCCTCATCACCGGCGCTGCCGGCGGCATCGGCGCCGCGACGGCCCGCGCGCTGGCAGGCGCCGGGGCCCATGCCGTGCTGGTGGACCGCGCAGGCGCGCCGCTGGAGGTGCTGGCGGCAGAGCTCGGGCCGGCGGCGACCGCTTTCCCCTCCGATGTCACCTCCGAGTCCGAAATGGCGCGGATGGCCGCGGAGACGCTGGCGGCGCATGGCCGCATCGACGGGCTGATCACCGCCGCCGGCATCTTGCGCACCGGCGGGCAGCCGCGGCCGCTGGCGGATACGTCCTATGAGGAATGGCGCACGATCATCGACGTGAACCTGACCGGCACCTTCCTTGCCAACCGCGCGGTGCTGCCGGCGATGCTGGCGCAGCGGCAAGGGGATATCATCAACATCTCCTCCACCTCGGGCCGGCAGGGGCGGGCCTTCGACGGCCCCTATTCCGCGTCGAAATTCGGGATCATCGGCCTGTCGGAATCGCTGGCCGAAGAGGTGCAGCGCGACGGGGTGCGCGTGCAGACGCTGCTGCCCGACGCGGTCGATACCGGGCTCTGGGGCCAGTCGGGCACCGTGGCGCTGAAGCCCCGCGCGATGCTGGCGCCGGACCGGGTGGCGGCCTTCATCCTCTATCTGCTGGGCCTGCCGCGGGACACGTTCCTCCTCAACTCTGTCATCGCGCCGGTGCCGCAGCGCGGGCGACGGGGATGATCCGATGACCGAGCAAAGCCCCGCACCGCTGATCCCCGACCACGGCCCCGCGCCCAAACGCGGGCTGTCGCGCACCGATTTCGACTGCTTGGGGCGTGCCGGGCTGGGGGACGGGCACAACAACTACGCCCATTCGATGGCCTGGTTCGGCGGCAAGCTCTATCTCGGCACCACCCGGTCCAACATGTGCATGCTGAAGTTCCAGTCGGCCTTCACCGAAGTCCCGCTGGAGGTTTGGCCGGTCGATTGCCCGGACACGCGCGACCAGCTCTACCAGCTGGACTTTCAGGCGCAGATCTGGTGCTGGGATCCGGCGAGCAGCGGCTGGGAGATGGTCTTCCGCGCCCCGATGGTGCCCGATGCCAATGGCAACCCGGTCCCGCGCGAGATCGGCTACCGGTCGATGGAGCTCTACCAAGGCCCCCGGGACGCCGAACCCGCCCTCTACATCGCCACATGGGCGCCGGGCCGCGCGCCGGGCGGGCTGATCCTGCGCACCACCGATGGCCGCAGCTTCGAGCCGGTGACGGAGTACGGCATCATCGACCCGCCCATCTCCACCACCCGCTCGCTGACCTCGTTCCGCGGCCGCCTGCACTTTGCCCCCACCGCCCGGCGCGGCACCGATGGCGGCCAGCAGAACACCGCGGGGCTGCCCTTCGTCTTTGCCAGCGACGACCCCGCCTCGGGCAACTGGACTGCAGCCAACGAACATGGCTTTGGCGAGCCCGGCAACCTTGGCATCTTCAGCCTCGCGGTGGCGAATGACCGGCTTTATGCGGGCACGTTGAACCTTGAGGGGCTGCAGGTCTGGGTGACCGATGGCGACACCCCGCCGCCCTATCGCTGGCGCAAGGTCATCGACAAGGGCGCCGGGCGCGGCCCGCTCAATCAGGCGGTCGCCTCGATGACCGAGTTCAAGGGCGCGCTCTATGTCGGAACCGGCATTCAGGGCGGCGGCAATGACCGGGTCAACAAGATCGGCCCCGCGGCGGCAGAGGTGCTGCGCGTCAATGCCGATGACAGCTGGGACGTGATCGTCGGCGATCTGGATGATGACGGGCGCGAGCCGCTCAGCGGGCTGAAGGCGGGCTTTGGCCATTTCTTCAACGGCTACATGTGGTCGATGACGGCGCATGACGGCTGGCTCTATTGCGGCACCTATGACTGGTCGGTGACGTTGCGATGGGCGCGCTTCGATGCCGCGCCCGAACGGGTGCGCAAGCTGCTGGCGCTGCTGGGGGCCGAGAAGATCATCGCCGCCGAGGGCGGAGCGGACCTCTGGCGCAGCGCCGATGGCGAGAACTGGCTGCCGGTCTGCCGCAAGGGCTTTGGCAATGCCTATAACTGGGGCATCCGCAACCTCGTCTCCACCCCCGCCGGGCTGTTCATGGGCACGGCCAATGTCTTCGGCCCACGGGTGGCTGTGCGCGACGGGCAGGGCGGCTGGACCTACGAAGACAACCCCGATGGCGGGCTTGAGGTCTGGCTGGGCCGCAGCGCAGGGGGCGAGGCATGACGCTCCGGCCCCGCGCCCCGTCGCCTTTCCGCATGGCCGCCGCGCGGCCCGCCGCGCAGTGGGCCCATGAGCGTGCGGCGCCCGGCCCGCTGCTGCCACAGGCGCTGCGCCCGCTCTCGGTGCCCACCGCGCAGGGGCTGCGGCTGGCGCATGTGGCCCCCGGTGCCGGCGCGGCGGGCCTGCGGGTACTGGCCTTCCACGGCGGCGGCGGCGACTCGCGCCGCTTTGCCGGGCGCGCGCGGCTGCATGAGGCTCTGCAGGGCCATGCCGGCAGCGTGGTCTATCCGCAGGCCGAGGGGCATTGGGCCGATGGCCGCCCGGGGATTGAGCCCGGCTGGCAGGCCGATCTGGCGCTGGTGCAGGCACTGGCCGAAGGCGCGCCCGCGCCGCTCTGCCTTGCGGGCGCCTCGAACGGCGGCATGTTCGCGCTGCGCCTTGCATGCGAGTTGGCGGTGCCGCCCACCGCCGTGGTCGCCGTGTCCGCCGCCATGCCCGCCGATCTGGCCTTGCGCGCGCCCCTTGGCCCGCCGGTGCCGCTGATGTTGGTGCAATGGACCGAGGATCCGCTGCTGCCCCATGCCGGTGGTCCTGTCGCGGCGCGCGGCGGTGTCGGGCTCGGCCAGCGCGGCCGGGTGCTGGGGGCCGAGGAGACGGTGGCCTTCTGGCGCGCCCGCAACCGCTGTTCCGGCCCCCCGCGCCACCGGCAGGCGCGCATTTCGGGCCAGCGCGCCGAGATCCATGCCTGGAGCGGCGGCGCAGGCGGCGCGGACCTCTGGCGCGTGCTGTTGCAGGGCAACGGCCATGGCTGGCCCTCCCGCGCCCCCGGTGCCGGGCTGGCGGGCAGCCTCGAACAGATGGCGGCACGTTTCTTGATCTGGTTTTCGCAAAAGGACCGGCCGGGGAATGCCGGCCTGGAAGGAGTTTCCCACGATGTCATTTGAACTGGTCGACACCACCTATGAGCCCTATTCGCAGGACCCGGGCTACATTGCCGCGAACGAGGCGCTGATCGACGGCATCGCGCTGGAGGGTGTCTCCCGCGTTGCCGATCTGGCCTGCGGCACCGGCCTGCTGTCGCAGCTGCTGATCCGCCGCGCGCCGAACCTCACTGTCTGCGCCATCGACCTCGACCCGGTGCAGATCGGCATCGCCACCCGCACCTTCCAGGATCAGGGCGTGCGCGTGGTGGACAGCCTCGAGGCGCTGCGCGCCGCCGGCGCCGGCGCCGTGCATCTGCGCGCCGCCAGCGCGATGGAGCTGCCCTTTGACGATGGTGAGATCGACCTGATCGTGCAGGGCAACTCCATCCACCTGATGCCCGACCGCGCGGCGTTCCTGCGTGAGGTGGCGCGGGTGCTGCGCCCCGGCGGGCGGTTCGTGTTCAACAGCGTCTTCTATGTAGGCACCTTCGTGCCCGGGTCCGAGGCCGTGTTCTCGGAATGGATGAAAGAGGCGGTACTGGTGCTGAACCGCATGAACGCCGAACGCGCCGCCCGCGGCGAGCCGGGCATCCCGCGCAAGCGCGGCACTCATGGCCGCGCCTTCCAGAAAGACTGGCTGTCCGCCGAAGGCTGGAGCGCGGCACTGTCCGAGGCCGGAATCGACACGTTCAGCGCCGGCCACCGCCCGGTGCCAATCTCGCAAAAGGGCCTGCAACTGGTCGGCGCCTATGGCGGCCTCGCCGAGGTGCTGATGAGCGGCTACCCCGTCGATATCGCCAGCGAATGCCTGCAGGAGGGCGCCGTGCGCGCGTTTGAAAACCTCGGCATCACCGAAGTGCCGCGCAACTGGCTGGAAATCACCGCCGTGCGCCGCTGAAGACCCAACAGACACTCAGGAAGGGACAGGACTATGACCGATACACTGGCACTGCAGACGACCGTGATCACCGTGCTGGAAGACACGGTGCGCGACTGGGACATGGATCTGGAGGGCGGCATCACCGCCACCACCACGCTGATCGGCGATCTGGCGTTCGAATCCATCGACGTGGTGCAATTCGCCGTCGCGCTGGAACAGGCGCTTGGTAAGAAGGGCCTGCCGTTTGAAAAGCTGTTCATCGAGGACGGCGCCTATGTCGATGACGTCTCGGTGACGCAGGTGGTGGAGTTCCTGAAGGCCGAACTCGTCGCGGGGTGAGGGGCGGGGGGCTTGAAGCGCTGCGCTGAACCGGCAGGGGGGCCGCAGCGCTGACCCCTACCGGCTTGGCCCCGGCGCGATCAGGGGACTTGCCAGTGGCAAGTCACCCGCGCCGGTTGCCCGGAGGCGCAAGCCGCAGGGCAAGGGGTGGAGACATGGGCTCTATGGGTGCCAAATTCTGATGGGTCCGCCCGGGTGGGCACGAATGTGCCCGCCCCCCGCAGGGCGGGCACAGCAGAATTTCGTCGACGGCCGAAATTCTGCGGGGCGCCTTTTACTGCCGAAGCGATAGATGGCGTGCGCAGTATTCTTTCGTCAGATTTCGTTGGAAAGTGCCTTGTTGATAGCGCCGGCAAAGCGTTCAAGCTCTTCCTTGTCCGAAATGAGCCTGGTCCTTAGAGATATAGGAATTTCAAGTTGCACACCCTTTTTAGATGTTCCTCTGTTGCAGATGTTCTGCGGATTTAAGGCAGGGAACCTCTTGCAAGGCGCTTCAATAGGGAATCCCGCTTTCTTCAGTTGCTGCGCAATCTTTTGCCCGGTGTCAGTATCAAGGCCGCCAATGCAAGTGGTATTGGGATCGTCTTCGTCGCAACGACCATGAATGGCAACAATGCGGGCTGATTTTTCGGCGATCTTAAGAGCCTGCGGCTCGTCATAGTTGGCCGATGTCACATGTAATTCTTGATTTCGCTCACTCATTATCCCCTCAAACAGGTAGAGAGAAAGGTCATCTCCTGCAATCTTTCGAGCAATTTGAGATGTATGCAGTTCAATTTTTCCACCGTGAGGTGCCATGATTAGATCATCGGTCTTCCCCTCCACAACGATTATTCGATAGTCACCGTCTTCAATTTTTTCCGAAAAGAGTTTCTCGAAGTTTGTATATTTATCTTTGGCCACATCTCTCTCCAAAAAACTCTCGTCGCACATTCGGCGCTGGCCGAGTGGTTGGCCCTGCGCAATACCTCAGGCCCAACCGCCTCCCCCTCACGGGATCCACGACCACACCTCGATCTGGAAGAACCGCACGATCCGGCGCAGATACGCCTCCCAGGTCCGCATCTCGGCGCCCTCGATCTTGGCATAGCCGGTCATGCCCGAGCGCAGCCGCCCGTCGGGGTTGGGGAAGGCGGCATCGACGCGCACGGTGCTGCCATAGCCCTCCTGCTCGGCGGCCTGGGCGATGCTTTCCACCGTTCCCGGGATCTCGTCATCGCTGGCGCCCCAGGCTTTCAGCCGCACCTCGCGGCCCGGGGCGATCAGCGCGATGTCGGATTCGGGAACCGAGATGGCGGCGCGCACCACATCGGCATCCTCGATCTCCAGCAGCGTCTCGCCCACCCGCAGGAAGCTGCCATTGCGCAGTTCCAGATCGGGGGTCACCACGCGGCCCTCCATCGGCGCGCTGATCCGTGTGCGCTCCAGCTCATCGCGGCGGAACTGCAGCTCCAGCGTCAGGCGGTCCACCTCGGCGCGGGCAATGGCCAGCTCCTCGGTGGTGGCGGCGCTTTGCACCAGCACCAGTTCGGCCCGCGCCACCTCCAGCCCGGCCATATCGGCATCATAGGCCGCCTGCGCCTTTTCGAATTGCGCCTGGCTGACGGCGCCGGTCCCGACCAGATCGCGGGCGCGCTCCGCCTCGGCGCGGGAAAAGGCTAGGCTCGCCTCGGCGCTTTGCAGCTCGCGCCGCGCCACCTCCACCTCTTCGGGCTTGGCGCCGGCCTCCAGCCGGGCAAGGCTGGCGGCGGCGCCGGCCAGCATCGCCTCGGTCACCGACACCTCGCGCGACTGGTTCCAGCTGGACATCTGCGCCACGACCTGACCGCGGGCGACGCTTTCGCCCTCGGCCACATAGATCTCGATGATCTCGCCTTCGGTGCGCGCCACCGCCTGACCGCGCGAGACCGGCAGGATCTGCACCAGCCCCCCCGCCTCATAGTTGTAGGGCAGGAAGGCGACGCTCAGCAGCGCGATGCCGATCACCGACCAGACCACCTTGGCACTGCCCGACAGCGCCGGTTCGGCCTCGGCGCCCGGTTTCGGCGCGCGCCCGGCCATCAGCAGGCGTGCGAGATCGGCCTGCCCCTCGCCGCCGCGCATCTGCGCCGCACGGCGCCCGATGCTGGCGCGCATCGCCACCAGCCACAGCAGGAAGGCCGCGACGAGGCCGAGGAAGAAGATCACCCCCAGCCCGCCCAGTTCCGTCTCCAGCGTCAGGGCGCCATAGATGGCGATGCCGAGGCCCGCCGCGACCGAGGTCAGCACCGTGCCGATCCCGAACAGCGCCAGCGGCCAGAGGTCAGAGCGCGCGATCATCGGCGGCAGCGCGCGGCCGGTGAAGATGTGGCGCGCGGCCATCCAGGCCTTGGGCAGCAGCCGCGGCTCGTTGAGATAGGTGGAAATCCAGCGCATCCCGTCGGCGGGCACCAGTGGCAGTGCGGTGGTCAGGAACATCGCAAGGCCGAACTGACTGATGATCAGCGCCATCTGCGGCAGCCAGGTGCCACTGTCACGGGTGATCGCCCAGATCAGCATCCCGCCCGCGAACAGCCACAGCCGCGCCAGCAGCGGCGCGCCATGCGCCCAAAGCTGGCCGCGCCGGTCCAGCGCCGGCACCCCCGCCAGATCGACGAAGAACCGCGGCAGAAAGCCGAAGACCAGCATCAGCCCCAGCCCGGAAACCTTGCCGCCATGCCCGACGATCGCCACCCCTTGGGCAAGGCGCGAGGCGAGGTTGGCCGAGAACAGCCCGATCAGCAGCATGGTCAGCGTGGCATAGCTCGACAGCACCAGCGACAGGTCGGCGGCCAGTGCCTGCCAGTTCTGCAGCATGGTCAGCCCGGCCATCAGCACCACCGGGATCACCAGCGGATGCAGAATCTGGAACGGATAACACAGGATATACAGCAGCTTGAGCAGCGGAGTCGGGTTGAACAGCGTCAGGCTTGCCGCGCGCCCGGTGCCCCGCTCGGCGCTGGCAGGAACACCGCCCGCCATCTGCTGCTGGCGCGCGGCAAGGGCCGCCAGCAGGCGCTCGCCGCCGCCACCCATAGCACCGGCCATTCCACCGCCGCCCCCGAAGCCGCCGCCTCCGCCGAAGCCCCCGCCCATGCCGCCGCCCATGCCGCCGCCGCCGGCGCTGAAGCCTCCACCCCCGGCGGCGCCCGAGATGCCTCCAGCGCGGCCGGCGAAGCGCCCGCTTCCCAGGCCGCCCGCCAGTCCGCCACCGACCCCGGGGCCATAAAGCCCGTCGCCGAGCCCGAAATCGGCGTCATCGAAGGGATCGCCGCGAACGGGGGCCGGCGCGGCCGGCACCAGAGCTGTTGAGCCGGGCGGCGCAAGCCGTGGCACCTCGGCCGGAGCGGTGGCTGGCGTCTCTGGATCGGCTGCCGCGGCGGAGGGTGCTTCTGGCGCTGCTTTTGCAGCGGCGGTCTTGGGTGCCTCCGGCGCCGCCTCTGCCGCGCCGCGGGTCTGGGCTGCGCGCCGTCGGGCGAGCCCGCGGGCGAGGGGGCCGGGGGTAGGTGTCGGGGCTTGCGGGGCCGCATTCCCCGGGGGCGCAGGCTCTTGCGCCGCCACCGGGGTACTCTCCAGCGCAGCTTCGGGGGAGGTTTTCGCCGGGGTAGGAGTCGGAACCGTAGGCGTCGCCACTTGCGGTGCGGCTTCCACCGCGTCGCCTGCATCCGCCGAACTGGACGGCGCCTTGCGGACGCGGCGCGCGTCGGACGCTGCCGTTCGGCGGGCGGCGGCCTTTTCGGCGCCCATCGCCTTGCGGTCGGCGGGCGTGCTGTCGCCAACCGGGGCATCGCTGCGCAACGCCTCGCCCAGAATGAAGGCATCCTGCGCCGTCTGGCTGGCGGGGGCGGAATCGACGGCGGTCTTGCGCCCCGTGGGTTTTCCGGCCCGTCCCATCAACCCGCGGCGCCGGGCAGCAAGCGCGGCAGGTGGCGCTGCGGCGGGTTCAGCCGGCGCGGGGGCTGGCTCAGGTTGGGGCTCTGTAGGTGCCTCTGCCTCCGGCATCAGCAGGCCGAGGATCTGCAGCCGCCGGAAGAACTCCACCACCTCGCGGGCGCCCATGCCTTCGGAGAAGCGCCTGGCATGGCTGGCATGGATCTCGCGCAGCGTGGCTCGGCCGGTCGCGGCGCCGGCCAGCGCATGTTCCTCGGCGCTGAAGCTGAACTGCTTGCCGCTGCCCGGGTCCACCAACCGGATCCGCGCCGCGCCGCCGCCCTGATTTTCATACACCACCGTCAGATCAGCGCGCAGCTTTGGCTGTCCTTCGGCCTGCTGGGCTGCGATTTGGTCGAAGGGATCATTGGCTTCGGGCATCACGGGCTCCAACGGCGCGCGGGCTGCGCGAGGCTTGCGCGGCAAGCCCGGTCTGTCGTTTCCGACCCGTCGCGGCAATATCCGCGGTCAATAAGGGGTTTCGGACCCGCAGGGCCGGACTAAGCGTGCATCAATATATCCCTGAAATTACGTTCAAATCCCTCACCGGGCAAGATGGCAAATGCCGCTGCGTCAGCGCCGCCTGCTGCCGAGCGACACCGCCAGCGAGGCAAGGATGCAACCGGTAAACAGATACAGCCCCCACGCCGTCTCCACCCGCCCCATGCCGACGCCCTTGGCGAGCACGATGTAAAGCGCGATCAGGAACACATCCGCCATCGCCAGCTTGCCCAGGATCTGCAGCAGCGGCAGCAACCGTGGGGGCAGCCTGCCAAAGTGGATCAGCGCCAGCAGCACGGTCTTGGCATAGGGCGCGACCAGCGCGAGGAAGGCGACCAGCAGCGCCAGGGCCGGGTCCTTCTCCCAGATCGCCTGCAGGCCGGTCAGCACAGAGATCGCCGGCAGGTCGAAGAACGGCAGCAATCCGGCGCGCAGCAAGGGCGCCGCCCAGGACAACGGGAACAGCACCAAGAGCGCGAGGTTCACGGCGATCAGCGGGGTAAGCTTGGGACGTGGGGGCATCCGGTCCTATTTCTGCGGGCGCATCGGCAGCACATTGGCCTCGCGTGTGTCTTCGACATCATAGCCAAGCGCGGGCAGGATTTCCCGCAGATCCGCCTCCAGCCGGCGGAACTGCGCAGCCGCCTGCCGCTCATCGGCCTCCACATCCTGCAGCCAGGTCTTCAGCGCGTCGCAGGTCTGGCGGGCGGCGGCCATGCGCTCGCGGAAGGCTTCGGTCTCTTGCTGGCGCTGCTCGAGGAAGGTCTTGGCCCGCGCGACCTTCTCGTCGGAATACACCCGCGCCAGATCGCGGCTGGCATGGCTCATCTGTGCGGCGAGGTCGAGCAGTTCCGGCTCCAGATGCCCCAGATCGGGGTGGCGGCGCAGATGCTCGATCCGTTCGCGCATCGCGTCATATTCGGCCGACAGGGCGAAGCTGCCGGCGCGGTCGGCGGCATGGGCGGCGTGATAGGCGCGGGCGACATCGGCAAGGTCGATGCGAAAGCTGCGATGGCTGCGCTCCAGCCGCGCCACGCGGCCATGCGCGGGCAGGTAGAACAGCAGCGCGAGGGCCAGCACCGCCAGCGCGATCTGCACCCACATCCCTGCATCCGGCAAGGGCGCGCCGTTCCAGCTGGCCTCCAGCCCGATCCAAGGGAGCACGCCCGCCAGCGCCAGCCCGGCGGAGCCCACCGCGATCAGCGCCAGCGCGGCGATCAGCCCCAGCCCCAACCCATGCGCAATCCTTTGCAGCTGCGGGAAAGCTCCCGTCCCTCGATACTCACCCATCCCGCGCCCCCCAGCGTGTTCGCCGCAAAGTGTCGCAGCGTCAGGGTGAAAAGCAAGACGGTTGTTCTGCGCTGTGGCGTGGCGGAAACAATCAGGGCTTGGGGGTAGAGACTGTTTCCAGAATGGAAACGTCAGCGCACTGCCTCGATCGGGCCGGTCGCGCGGCCATGGATGAACTGTTGCACGTAAGGGTCTGACGTTGCGTCCATTTCGCCCACAGGCCCTGTCCAGCGGATCTTGCCGCCATGCAGCATCGCCACCTTGTCAGCAATGGCGCGGACCGAGGACATGTCATGCGTGATGGTCATCGCCGTCGCGCCCATTTCCACCACGATCTCACGGATCAGCTCGTTGATCACCCCGGCCATGATCGGATCGAGCCCGGTGGTGGGTTCATCGAAGAAGATGATCTCGGGCTCTGCGGCGATGGCGCGAGCGAGGCCGACGCGTTTCTGCATCCCGCCCGACAGCTCTGCCGGGAACTGGTCGGCCACCTCGGGGCGCAGGCCGACGCGGCGCAGCTTCTCGATGGCCACCTCGCGCGCTTGCGCTTTTGGCAGCTTGGCCGGGCCGCGCAGCAGGCGGAAGGCGACATTCTGCCAGACGCTGAGGCTGTCGAACAGCGCCCCGCCCTGGAACAGCATCCCGAAGCGGGCAAGGAAGGCATCGCGCTTGACCTTCGTCACGTCCTGCCCGTCCACCTCGATGCTGCCGGCATCGGGCTTCACCAGCCCCAGAACGCATTTCAGCAACACTGACTTGCCTGTGCCCGACCCGCCGATGATGACCATGCTCTCGCCGCGTGGCACATGCAGGTCCACCCCGCGCAGAACCGCGTTGGCGTCGAAGGACTTGTGAAGATCGGTGATGCGGATCATGCGGCGAAGAACAGTTCGGTGAGGATGTAGTTGGAGGCGAGGATCAGCACCGAGGCGGAGACCACTGCCGATTTCGTGGCCCCGCCCACGCCCTGCGCGCCGCGGCCCGAGTTCATGCCGAAATAGCAGCCCATCAGCGCCACGATGAAGCCGAACACCGCGCCCTTGACCATGCCCGATCCCACATCCCAGAACTCGAGGAATCCGGTGGTGTTGGACATGTAGGTGCTGGCAGAAAAGCCCAGCCGGTTGATGCCCACCAGATAGCCGCCGAAGATGCCAAGCGCATCGCCAACCGCCACCAGCAGCGGCATCGACAGCGTCGCCGCCAGCACCCGCGGCACCGTGAGGTATTTCATCGGGTTGGTGGAGAGGGTGGTCAGCGCGTCGATCTGCTCTGTCACTTTCATCGTGCCGATCTCGGCGGCGATGGAGCTGGCAACCCGCGCCGCCACCATCAGCGCCCCAAGGACCGGCCCCAGCTCCCGCGTGATGCCAAGCGCCACGATCTGCGGCACCACGGATTCGGCGTTGAAGCGCGAGCCCCCCGCATAGATCTGCAGCGCCAGCGCGCCGCCGGTGAAGATGGCGGTCATGCCGACGACCGGCAGGCTCAGCCAGCCGATCTGCAGGCAGGCGTGCAGGAACTCGCGCCAGTAGAAGGGCGGGCGGACCAGATGCTGCAGCGTCGCCCCGGCAAAGCGCGACACCCGGCCAAGCGAGGCAAGGGCGGACAGCACCGCATGGCCCAGATGCGCCAACGGGCGGGTCACGGCATTCATGGCTGGCCCCCGTAATAGCGGCGGGCGTAACGCGCGCCGAGGCTGGTGAGGATCTCGTATCCGATGGTCCCGCCCACGGCCGCCAGATCGTCGGCGCCCTGCATCGGGCCGAGGATGTCCAGCGCGTCGGGCACGTCCGGAAGATGGCTCACATCCACGGTGATCAGGTCCATCGACACCCGGCCCACCAGCGGGCAGGGGGTGTCGCCGTCCCACAGGGTCGCGCGGCCCGACAGCGTGCGTGCCAGCCCATCGGCATAGCCCGCGGCGACGGTGGCGATGCGCGTCGGCTGGTCCGCGACGAAGCCATTGGCATAGCCGACCCGCTCCCCCGCCGCCACGTCGCGCCATTGCACCACCGGCAGCGACAGCCGCACCGCCTGCTGGCCCGCCTGATAGGGCGCGCAGCCATGCAAGCCGATGCCGGGGCGCGTCACCTCGAAGTGGTAGTCGGGCCCTAGCAGGATGCCGCCCGTCGCCGACAGCGACCGCGGCACGCCGGTATCTTCCGTCAGGCGGATGAATTCATGCAGCTGCTCGGGGTTCATCGGGTCGGCGGGATCGTCCGAGCAGGCCAGATGCGACATCAGCAGCGCCGGCCCCGCGGCCAGCACGATGCCCGCCACCGCCTCCCACTCCGCCGCTTCCATCCCCAGCCGGTTCATGCCGGTATCCAGCTGCACGCCGAAGGAATGCCCCGGCAGCGCCTCGAAATGCCGGGTCAGCTGCTCGACCGAGTTCAGCATCGGCGTCAACTCGGCCTGCGCGATCATCGCCGCGTCCCCGGCCATGTGGCCCGAAAAGACCGAGATTTCCGGCCCCGGCCCCAGCGTCTTGCGCAGCACCGCGCCTTCCTCGGCCTGCGCCACGAAGAACCGCCGCGCGCCTGTCCGGGCCAAGGCGAGCGCCACCGGCCCCGCACCCAGCCCATAGGCATCGGCCTTGACCACGGCGCCGGTTTCCACGCCCGGCCCGCTCATACGGTCCAGCGCGCGCCAGTTGGCGACCACGGCATCAAGGTCGATCTCTAAGGTTGCGCTGGCCATGCCGGGGGTTTTCGGCAGCGCAGCGGGCAAGGTCAAGCACAAAGCGCGGCAGGGGGCGGAACCGCGCCGCCTAGAACCGCTCCTCGGCCCCATCCTGCCAGGCGCGCACAAGGTTGCCAAAGCGGGTGAAGCGGCCCTCGAAGCTCAGCTCCACCGTGCCGATGGGCCCGTGGCGCTGCTTGCCGATGATGACCTCGGCCTTGCCATGCACGCGCTGCATGGTCTCTTGCCACTTGGCCATGGCCTCGAGGTTGTCCTCGCCCGGCTTCTCGCGCTCTTTGTAATATTCGTCGCGATAGACGAACATCACCACATCGGCATCCTGCTCGATCGAGCCCGACTCGCGCAGGTCCGACAGTTGCGGGCGCTTGTCCTCGCGGCTTTCCACCTGACGCGACAGCTGGCTGAGCGCGATGACCGGGATGTGCAGCTCCTTGGCGATGGCCTTCAGCCCCTGCGTGATCTCGGACACTTCCTGCACCCGGTTCTCCTTGCCCGATCCGGCGCGCAGCAGCTGCAGGTAGTCCACGATCAGCACATCGAGCCCATGCGTCCGCTTCAGCCGCCGCGCCCGGGCCGCGACCTGGCTGATCGGCAGGGCAGGGGTGTCGTCGATGAAGAGGGGGCAGGCCTCCAGCGCCTTGGCGGCCTCGACGAAGCGGCGGAACTCGGCTTCCGTCATGTCGCCGCGGCGGATCTGCTCGCTGGGAACCTCCGACGCTTCGGACAGGATCCGCGCCGCCAGCTGTTCGGACGACATTTCGAGGCTGAAGAACCCCACCACGCCGCCCTGCACCGCGCCTTCGGTGCCGTCATGCAGGCGCCCGCGCTTGTAGGCCTTGGCAATGTTGAAGGCGATGTTGGTCGCCAGCGAGGTCTTGCCCATCGAGGGGCGGCCCGCGAGGATCAGAAGGTCCGACTTGTGTAGGCCGCCCAGCTTCTTGTCGAGATCGACCAGCGCAGTCGACACCCCCGCCAGCCCGCCCTCGCGCTGATAGGCAGCATTGGCGACGTTCACCGCCTCTGTCACCGCCTTCAGGAACGACACGAAACCCCGCTCGGCGGTGCCCTGTTCCGACAGCTGATAGAGCCGCTGTTCCGCCTCGACGATCTGGTCCTTCGGCTCGCTGGTGATCTCGACCTTGGCCGCCTTGGCCGAGATTTCGCGCCCGAGGCCGATAAGCTCGCGCCGCACCGCAAGGTCGTAGATCATCTGCGCATAATCGCGCGCCGCGAAGGCCGAGATCGCCGCGCCCGCAAGCCGCGCCAGGTAGGCCGGCCCGCCCAGTTCCTTCAGCCCCTGGTCATCCTCAAGGAAGCCCTTGAGCGTCACCGGCGAGGCCAGCGCATTCTTGTGGATCCGCGCCGAGGCAATCTCGAAGATCCGCTTGTGCACCGGCTCGAAGAAATGGTCGGAGCGCACGACACTGGCGATGCGGTCATAGATGTCATTGTTGGTCAGGATCGCGCCCAGCAATTGCTGCTCGGCCTCGATATTGTGCGGCAGCACATCGGTGGCGGCGGCATCGGGTTGTTCGGTGCCGGAATCGCGGCCAGTATCGCGAAAAGCGCGGAGTTCGTTCATGGGCTGCCTCTTTTGGTAAGGCCCCTCTCTACCTGCGCGCGGCGGCGCCGGGTAGGGGAATAGGTCTGGGGATAACTGGCGCACAACCCTGTGGATGGGCCGCTTCGTCCCCGCAGCCTACCATATCTTGCGGCGCCCCGCATCCCTGCTACCGCGCCGCGGATTCGGCCGCTGCCCCGCGGGCAGGGTTATCCACAATCCGCCCACAGGCCCGTCCACTGCCGCGAGGGCCGGCGGCGGAAAGCCGCCGGATCAGCCCTTGCGGGCCTCCTGCCACTCGCGCGGGGCCTTCAGGAAGCTCTCGACCTCGGCCAGGGTGCCCTCGTCAAAGGCCCCCTGCGCCCGCGCCTCGGCCAGCACGTCCCACCAGGTGCACAGGTGCAGCAGTTTCACCCCATGCGCCCCCAGCTTCGCCTCGGTATCCGGGAAGATGCCATAGTAAAAGATGACGGCGGTATGCCCGCAGCTCGCCCCGGTCTCGCGGATCGCATCGACGAAGGACAGCTTGCTGCCGCCATCGGTGGTCAGATCCTCGACCAGCAGCACCCGCTGGCCCTCGGTCATCACGCCCTCGATCCGGGCATTGCGGCCATAGCCCTTGGGCTTCTTGCGCACATAGGTCATCGGCAGCGCCAGCCGCTCGGCCACCATCGCGGCGAAGGGGATGCCCGCCGTCTCGCCGCCGGCAATATTGTCGAAGGCCTCGAATCCCGCCTCCCGCAGCACCGTCACCGACAGGAAATCCATCAGGGTGGAGCGGATGCGCGGATAGCTGATCAGCTTGCGGCAATCGATATAGGTTGGCGAGGGCAATCCGCTTGCCAGCGTGAACGGCGTCTCGGCGTTGAAATGCACCGCCTTGATCTCCAGCAGCATCCGCGCGGTCAGCCGGGCGATCTCATCCTTCGGGGGGTAGCTGCTGGGGATCATCTGAGGGGTCCTTCCTTGGGGCAGGGTGTATCGGTCATGGTTTCGTTTTGGCTTAAGTATCCCGGGGTCCGGGGCAGCGCCCCGGCGCCTGCCAGCGTTGCGACGCCGGGGGTTTCACACCCCCGGACCCCCGTGGGATATTTGGGCCAAAACGAAGCATCAGGGTGCGATGGTCCAGTGGACCGGGAAGCCGGGGTCGAAGACGGTGACCGCTTCGGCGCCCGCGGTGATCTTGGCGGGGAACTCTGCCGGGGCCTCGCCCTTGACCAGCGTGAGGCGCGCCTCGTTCACCGGCAGGCGGTAGAAGCCGGGGCCGTTCAGGCTGGCGAAGGCCTCGAGCCGGTCCAGCGCGCCGTCTTCCTCGAAGACATGGGCCAGAAGGCTCATGGTATTTGTCGCGGTGAAGCAGCCGGCGCAGCCGCAGGCATGTTCCTTCAGACGGTCCGGATGCGGCGCGGAATCGGTGCCGAGGAAGAACCGCGCCTCGCCCGAGGTCGCGGCCGCGCGCAGCGCCAGCCGGTGCTCCTCGCGCTTGGCGACGGGCAGGCAGTAGTAATGCGGCTTGATGCCGCCGGCGAGGATGTGGTTGCGGTTGATGATCAGGTGATGGGTGGTGATGGTGGCGCCAAGGTCATCGCCGCCACTGCGCGCATACTCCACGCCCTGCCCGGTGGTGATGTGCTCCATCACCACCCGCAGCCCCGGCGTGGCGCGGCGCAGCGGGTCCAGCACCGTGTCGATGAACACCGCCTCGCGGTCGAAGATATCCACCTCGGGCGTCGTCACCTCGCCGTGGATACACAGCGGCAGGCCGATCTCGGCCATCAGCTCCAGCACGGCGCGGACCTTGGCGAAGTCGCGCACGCCGCCATGGCTGTTGGTGGTGGCGCCAGCGGGGTAGAGCTTGACGGCCTTGACCAGCCCGCTTGCCGCCGCCGCCCGCACATCGGCGGGGTCGGTGTCTTCGGTCAGGTAGAGCGTCATCAGCGGCTCGAACGCCATCCCGTCGGGCAGGGCGGCGAGGATGCGGGCGCGGTAGGCGGCGGCATCTGCGGCGGTGACCACCGGCGGCACGAGGTTGGGCATGATGATCGCGCGGGCGAAGTGGCGGGCGCTTTCGGGCAGAACCGCTTTCATCATCTCGCCATCGCGCAGATGCAGGTGCCAATCGTCTGGGCGGCGCAGGGTGAGTGTGGTTGTCATGGCGCCCTCGGCTGCTGGTTTCGCGCTGTCCTACACAGGTCTTTGCTGCGTTTCCAGTGCGTCGGCGGCCGGGCGGGATTTCTGTGCCGCCTGACTTTTGGGCGAGGGTGCCTGTTGCGCGGGCACCCGCCACCGGCGTTGCCGCCTCTCGCCGCAACCGCAAAGCGCGGCGGATGGTGCGGACCTCTGCCCGGATTTACCCTTGAGCCATGTTCCACGATCCCGCCCCCATCCCGATCCCGCCCACCCCCCTCCGCGGGGCGATGCAGCGCGTGAAGGGCGAGGCGGCAGTGGAAATGATTGCCAAGGCCGGGCGCACCCATCTGGCGGATCTGTGGCAATCGGGCTCGGCCAAGGCGATGCTGCCGCGGATCCATGGGCCTGACCCCGAGGTGGTGTTCCTCAATACCGCTGGCGGCCTGACGGGGGGCGACGTGCTGCGCTATGCGCTGGACCTCGGCCCCGGGGCCCGCGCCGTTGCCACCACGCAGACGGCAGAGCGGGCCTATACCGCGGGCGGGCCGGAGGGCGGGCGAGCCTCCATGCAGGTGCGGCTGACGCTGGGGCCCGGCGCCCATGCCGACTGGCTGCCGCAGGAGACGATCCTCTTCAACGGCGCCGCCCTCTCGCGCCGCACACGCGCCGATCTGGCCCCCGGCGCCTCGGTGCTGCTGGCCGAGATGCTGGTGCTGGGGCGCGCCGCGATGGGCGAGGCGGTGGCGCAAGTGGCGCTGTCGGACCGGCGCGAGGTCTGGCGCGGGGCGGTGCCGGTGCTGGTCGATCCCTTTGCGCTGACCGGGGCGAGCCTTTCTCTCCCCGGCACTGGCCCGCGCCCGGCGCTGCTGGCCGGCGCGCGGGCGGTGGCGATGCTGGCGCTGGTCGCCAACGGGGCAGAGGATGCCGCGGGCCCCCTGCGCGCCGCGCTGGCGGGGCTGGAGGATGCCGAAGCCGCCGTGTCGGGCTGGGACGGGCGCTGCCTTGTCCGCATCCGCGCCGCCGATGGCCTTCCGATGAAGCGCGCCGTCGCTCGGGCCTTGCATATCCTGCGCGGCGGCGCCAGCCTGCCGCGAGTCTGGCAGATCTGAGGGAAGACGCATGAACCTGACCCCGCGGGAGAAAGACAAGCTGCTGATCAGCCTTGCCGCCATGGTGGCGCGCGGGCGGCTGGCGCGGGGGGTGAAGCTGAACCACCCCGAAGTCATCGCGCTGATCACCGATTTCGTGGTCGAGGGCGCGCGGGATGGGCGCAGCGTCGCCGACCTGATGCAGGCCGGCGCGCATGTGATCACCGCGGATCAGTGCATGGACGGCATCCCCGAAATGATCCCCGACGTTCAGGTCGAGGCGACCTTTCCCGATGGCACCAAGCTGGTGACCGTCCACCACCCGATTCGATAAGAAACCGAGGGACCGATGAAAAGACTGCCACTCCTGACCGCCCTGATGCTGCCGACTGCCGCGCTGGCCCATACCGGGCATGAGGCCGGCAGCCTTGCCTCCGGCATGATGCACCCGGTTGGCGGGCTCGACCATGTGCTGGCGATGGTGGCGGTGGGCCTCTGGGCCGCGCAGACCGGCGGGCGCGCTGTTTGGGCGGCCCCCTTGACCTTCGTCGGCGCGATGCTGGCGGGCGGGGCGATGGGCATGGCGGGCATCGGCTTCCCGGCGGTGGAGCCGATGATCCTCGCCTCTATCGTCGTCCTCGGCGCGGTGGTGGCATTGGCCGCGCGAGTGCCGCTGGTCCCGGCGCTGGCGATGATCGCGCTCTTCGGCATGGCGCATGGCCATGCGCATGGCGCCGAAGGTCCGGGCACCGGCATGGCGGCCTATGCGGCGGGCTTCGCTCTGGCGACGGCCGCGCTGCACGGGGCAGGGCTGGCGCTTGGCTTCGGCCTCGCACGGCTGGCCTTCGCGGTACGGATGCTTGGCCTTGGCGCGGCCGGGGCAGGGCTCGCCCTTGCCGTTACAGGATAGGAGGGTGCGATGATCCCCGGAGAGATTTTCCCCGCCGATGGCGAGATCGAGCTGAATGCCGGCCAGCCCGTCACCACGCTTCTGGTCGCCAATACCGGCGACCGGCCGATCCAGGTCGGCAGCCATTACCACTTTGCCGAGACCAATGCGGGTCTGTCCTTCGACCGGGATGCCGCCCGCGGTCAGCGCCTCGACATCGCCGCCGGCACTGCGGTGCGCTTCGAGCCGGGCCAGACCCGCGAGGTGCATCTGGTGCCCTATCGCGGCGCGCGGCGGGTGTTCGGGTTTAACCAGAAGGTCATGGGCGAGCTTTAAGCTGGCGCTTGGGGCTGGCGCCGCGCAGCCGGCGGGGGCATCTTGCGCCCAACCCGCTGATGGAGCCTGCCATGACCCACGCCCGCCTTGCCGCCGCCCTGCTATTCCTCACCCCGCTGCCGTCTCTCGCGCAGGACGCGCCCGACATCGACTGTGCCAATGCGAAGACCCAGATGGAGATGACCTTCTGCGCCGAGCAGGACTGGATCGCCGCCGATGCCGATTTGAACGCCGCCTGGGCCCCGGCCATGGCTGCGATGCGCGCGCTGGACGAAGGCCAGCCCGCAGACCTGAAGGGCGCCGCCGATGCCCTGCGCGCGGCGCAGCGCGCCTGGGTCAGCTACCGCGACCTCGCCTGCACCGCGGAGGGCTACCAGATGCGCGGCGGATCGGCCGAGCCGATGGTGATCTACGGCTGCCGCGCCCGCCTGACCGAGGCCCGCACCGAGGAGTTGCTGGCTCTGGCCGCGCCGATGTGAGGAGGGCGTCCCAGGCACTTACCCCGCGGCGCGGTCCAGCACTTCCTCTGCCCATTGGTTCAGGCTCTTGCCCGACAATTCGGCGGCCAGCGCGGCACGGCGGTGAACCTCGGGGCTGACGCGGAACATCACTTGCCCGGAATAGGCCTTCTGCGGTTCCTTGCCGATGCGGGCGCAGGTCTCGAGGTAATCTTCCACCGCCTCATGGAAGGCCTCGCGCAGCGCGTCGACGCTGTCGGCATGAAAGCCCACCCCGTCGCGGATCCCGGCAATCTTGCCGGTGAAGATCCCGTCCTCGTCGTCATAGTCGATGCGGGCGGTATAGCCCTTGTAGGTCATGGAGTTGCTCATGGTCTCACCCCGATCCGGTCCGACACGTCGCGGGCATCGCGCAACTGGTATCGCTTGGCTTCCTTGGCGGGGTGCGGGCGATGAAACGTCGCCACCTCGCCATCCTTCTCGAAACGCACCCGGGATCCGCGCCCTTCGATCAGCCGTGCCCCGGCGGCCAGCAGCAGGCTTTCAATCGCCGCCCATTCGACAGTGCCGGGCACGGGGTCGGTGAACACTGCGGCAAGGGTCTTGCGGTGCTTGTTGTTCATGGCGGCACGAAAAGATCTGCTAGCGTAAAATGCAAGCGCCCGCTCTCCGCCCCGTTTTCCTCCCGCCCCTCCACCACAGCATGGCAGCTATACCGGGAACATGTGGGGCTCCCGGCGCTTGTGCAGTTGCAGCAACAGGAGCGGCCCATGGCACAGCGTAACACTTCCCTCGCATCCTTCCACGCGGGGATGGATTTCTGGCGGATCGCCGTCGAGGCGCAGGCGGTCATCGCCTTCCGCATGGCGGGGATGATGGGCCTCTGGGCCACCAAGCCGCAAGAAATGACCCGGATGATAGAGGAAAAGCCGACGGCGATGCTCGACGCTTGGTGCGCTGCCAGCTCTGCCTTCATGGCCGGCGCGGCACCGGCCGGCGTGATGCGCGCCGGGATGAAGCCCATCGGCGTCAAGACTGCCGCCAATGCCCGACGCCTTGGCAAGCTCGGCCCGCGCCTGATCTCCGGCTGATCCTGCACGGGCCTCGCGTCACTTCGCCGAAGGCAAGGGCGGCAGGCTGCGCAGATAGAGCACGACCGCGTCCAGATCCTCGGGCGTCATCGCGGCCAGATATGCATAGGGCATCGGCGGCAGCATCTTCGACCCGTCGGGGCGGGTGCCCTCGGTGATCATCGCCTTCAGCTCGGCATCGTCGTAGCGCCCGATCCCGTCCGTCTCATGCGGGGTCAGGTTGCTGGCGACCGACGTGCCCCAGGGCCCGACAAACGCGAAGCCGCCGCGGCCAAGGTCGGTGTCCAGCATCGGGCCTTGCGGGCCCATCGGCGTGTGGCATTCCATGCAATGCATGACCGGCCCCGCCAGATAGGCGCCATACTCGGCGGTCACTCCGGCGTCTGGCGCCGTAACGCTCTCCACCGCTGGCCCATAAGCCGGCGGCAGCGGAATGCGGTAGCTGGAGGCGGGGACCATATTCTCCACCGGCTCGAGCGTCCGCAGGAACATCACGATCGACTGCAGATCCTCATCCCCCAGCCCGCGATACATCGCAAAGGGCATCGGTGGCCCGATCAAGGATCCATCGGGCCGCAGCCCTTCACGGATCGCGCGGGACAGCTCGGCATCGCTCCACGCGCCGATTGGGCCAGCGGGGGTCAGGTTCGGCGCATAGGCGGTGAATGCAGGATTGTCCTCGACCAGCCGCCCGGCAAACTCCATCCCGGGCACCGGACCTTCGGGGCCAAGCGGGGTATGGCAATTGCCGCAACCGGCAGGGCCGCGGACAAGGTATTCGCCGCGCTCGGCAGAGGGGCCAGCTTGCGCGGAGGTGGCGGGCAGAAGGACGGCGAGGAACATCAGGGCGCAAAAGCCCTGCGAAAGACGAATGGTCATCATGATCTGGCTCTGGGCTGGAGCCCCTTATGGGGCGGAAATGGGGTCGCGCGTCGGGGGCTAAATCCCCCGGAAATCTTGGCCCGAAACCATCGGGCGATACCTGAACTGCAAAGGCGCCGCAGCCGGAAATTCAGGGGCTGCAGAGGACGCCTCTATCCTCGATATCCTCAGTTTGTGTCAATATGTCGCAGGGGTAAGGCATTCCTGACCCGGGCCCCCGAACCGCTGGTGCGACCAAAGGCAAACCGCCCCGCTCTGCCCAAATCTTAAGCAACCGCCCAATCCCGCCGCGCGCCTTGCCCCGAACCCGCAGCCGGTATTTGACATCCCCGCACTCCCGCGCCGAAATCCGCAGGCAACACTCCCCCGAACGCCCCCGGAGGCCCGAATGCCCGCCAAGATCTCCCGCGCCACCTATGCCGACATGTATGGCCCCACCACCGGCGACCGGCTGCGGCTTGGCGATACCGACCTGATCATCGAGGTGGAGCGCGACCTGACCACTTATGGCGAAGAGGTGAAGTTCGGCGGCGGCAAGGTCATCCGCGACGGCATGGGCCAATCCCAGGCCACGCGGGCCGAGGGCGCGGTGGACACCGTCATCACCAACGCGCTGATCCTCGACCATAGCGGGATCTACAAGGCCGATGTCGGCCTGCGTTCGGGGCGCATCCACAAGATCGGCAAGGCCGGTAACCCCGACACCCAGCCCGGCGTCACCGTGATCGTCGGCCCGGGGACAGAGGTGATCGCGGGCGAGGGCCGCATCCTCACCGCCGGCGGCTTCGATGCGCATATCCATTTCATCGCCCCCCAGCAGATCGAGGATGCGCTGCATTCGGGCATCACCACCATGCTCGGCGGCGGCACCGGCCCGGCGCATGGCACGCTCGCCACCACCTGCACCCCGGGCCCCTGGCATATCGAGCGGATGCTGCAATCGCTGGACGCCTTCCCGATGAACTTCGGCCTCTCGGGCAAGGGCAATGCCAGCCAACCCGCGGCGCTGGTCGAAATGGTCACCGCCGGCGCCTGCGCGCTGAAACTGCATGAGGATTGGGGCACCACCCCCGGCGCCATCGATTGCTGCCTGTCGGTGGCCGATGACATGGACGTGCAGGTGATGATCCACACCGACACGCTGAACGAGAGCGGCTTTGTCGAGAATACCCTCGCCGCCATCAAGGGCCGCACCATCCACGCCTTCCACACCGAAGGCGCCGGCGGCGGTCATGCGCCCGACATCATGAAGGTGGTCAGCAGCCAGAACGTGATCCCTTCCTCGACCAACCCGACCATGCCCTACACGGTGAACACGCTCGAAGAGCATCTCGACATGCTGATGGTCTGCCACCATCTCGACGCCGCGATCCCCGAGGATGTGGCCTTCGCCGAAAGCCGCATCCGCAAGGAGACCATCGCCGCCGAGGACATCCTGCATGACATGGGCGCCTTCTCGATCCTCTCCTCGGACAGCCAGGCGATGGGGCGGGTGGGCGAGGTGATCATCCGCACCTGGCAGACCGCCCACAAGATGAAACTGCAACGCGGGCGCCTTGCCGAAGAAACCGGCGACAACGACAATATCCGAGTGCGCCGCTACGTGGCGAAATACACGATCAACCCGGCCATCGCCCAAGGAATGAGCCGCCATATCGGCAGCATCGAGGAAGGCAAGCGCGCCGATCTGGTGTTGTGGAGCCCGGCCTTCTTCGGCGCCAAACCGGAAATGGTGCTGATCGGCGGCAGCATCGTCGTGGCGCAGATGGGCGATCCCAACGCCTCGATCCCCACCCCGCAGCCGGTCCATACCCGCCCCATGTTCGGCGCCTTCGGCCGCAGCGTCGAGCGCTCGGCGATCCTGTTCGTGTCCCAGGCCGCCCAGGCAGACGGCCTGCGCGCCCGCATCGGCCTCGCCAAGGAAACGGTCGCCGTCGAAGGCACCCGCACCATCGGCAAGGCCGACATGATCCACAACAGCGCCACCCCGATGATCGAGGTGAACCCCGAAACCTACGAGGTCCGCGCCGACGGCGAACTCCTCACCTGCGAGCCCGCCAAGGAACTCCCCCTCGCACAGCGCTACTTCCTGTTCTGAGGCCACGACCACCCGGTGACCCCGCGCCCCTTCCCCTTCTTGCTGGCAAAAATATCCTCGGGGGGCGCGGGGGGCAGACGGCCCCCCGCCTTGTTGCGATTGAGGGGCAGAAGACCCCCGCCGTCTTTCGGTCATGCCATCCGCTCTGGATCATCGCGCCCCGCTGCCGTAGACGCCGGGCTCGATCAACCCTCCTTCAGAGAGCGACATGAAAAAATCCCTTACTATTCTGGCGGTTGTTGCCTTCGCCGCAGTGATCGTCCTTGGCGGGCGCTACTACATATGGGTCGCCAATATCGGCAACGCGGCCACGCCCTTCGACGAGGTCGGTATCGGGCTGCACGCCTACATGCCGGGCTTCGTGCAGGATTGGGGCTGCGCAAAGCTGCAGGAAAGCTTCGGCACCCAGACCCTGCCGCCCTATGGCTGCGCCGCGGCCGACGGTCGCTGGAAGTCGCCTATCGCCGGCTGAAATTGCTCGGGGCAGGGGACTCACATTCTTGGCGCGCCCCCTCCCCGGAACCGCGCCTGACTTCCCCCTTTGCCTTGTAGAAATACTCTCGGGGGGCGCGGGGGGCAGAAGGCCCCCCGCTTCTTCGGCCCGACAGACCCCACGCACGCCCCCGTGATCGATCCCGCTTGACAGTCCCGCCCATTTCCGGCGAGAGAAAGCCCACTTCGGTTCCGCCTTGCGAGGGGCGGATGAAAAGGGAACCCGGTGCGCGCCCGACAGGCGCAACTCCGGGGCTGCCCCCGCAACTGTAGGCGGAGAGCGACGGCCGACATGCCACTGGGGATCCCCCGGGAAGGCGGCTTGAAGCGTTGACCCGCAAGTCAGGAGACCTGCCGAGGTGATCACCCTATTCCGGGCGCGGGGCGTGCCCTGGATGCGGTATTCCGCAGTGGTGACGACACTCACCGTCGGCGGAATTGGCTAGCCATTTCCAAGGACAGATATCGTCATGCGCCGGGGCAGCCCCCCGCGCGTTCCGGAAAGGCAAGATTGCCATGAGGCTCAGCCCCTCTCTCCTTCGTTTCCCGCTTCCCGCCACCGCCTGCCTTGCGCTGCTGACCGGCCTCGCCGCCGCGCCAGCCCTCGCGCAGGACACGATCTTGCTGGACGAAATCGTCATCACCGGCGCGCAAGAGCCGCAAGAGACGCGCCGCACCGGCGTGTCGGTCTCGGTGCTGACCGAGGACGATCTGGACAAGACCGCCGAAACCCGGCTGACCTCGGTCCTCGCGCGGCTGCCCGGCGTCGGCATCCTTGCCCGTGGCCCGCTTGGCACCCAGACCGGGATCACCGTGCGCGGGCTCTCGCAGAACTACATCAAGGTGCTGGTTGACGGCATCGACGTCGCCGACCCCTCGGGCCCGCAATCGGCCTATGACTTTGGCCGCCTGACCACGCTTGGCGTGTCGAGCGTGGAGCTTCTCCGCGGCTCGCATTCCGCCGTGCATGGCGGGCAGGCCGTCGGCGGCGTGCTCAGCATCGAGAGCACCCAGCTGCCCGAGGAGATCGGCAGCGAAGGCCGCTTCGCCCTCGAGGCCGGCAGCTACGACACCTACGCCGCCACCCTCGGCTACGGCGTTCGGGGCACGGCGGGCGCGCTCGGCTTCACCCTCAGCCAGATCACCACCAGCGGCTTCTCCGCCGCCGACAAGGCGGATGGCAACACCGAGGCCGACGGCTACGAGGCCACCCGCCTGACCCTGCGCGGCGAGACCGAGCTGCAGAACGGCGTTGTCCTCGGCTTCTCGGCCTTCGTCGAGGACACTGACGGCGAGTATGACGAGGGGTTCCCGCTGGCAGATGGCAGCCCGGATGAGGAGTCGGACTCCACCTCCAAGGGCCTGCGCCTCTACGCGCAGTTTGAGACCGGCCGCTTCGATCATGAACTCGCCGCGACCTGGTTCGAGATCGAACGAGGGCTCAGCGGCTCCACCAGCTTCGGCGCCAGCTACAACGACTTTACCGGAGAGCGGCGCGGCCTGTCGTGGAAGACCGGCACCGATCTTGGCCAAGGCCGGTTGGTCTTCGGCGCCGATACCACCGATGAGGAGTACACCGAAACCTCGACCTACGGTGCCTCGAAGGGCGATGCCTCCATCTCCGGCCTCTTCGCCGAATATGCCTGGGCCCCGGGCGCGAGCTTCGACCTGACCGCCTCGCTCCGCCATGACGATCACAGCGACTTCGGCGGCTTCACCACCGGCCGCCTCGCCGCGGCCTGGCAGGCCGCGCCCGATATCACCGTCCGCGCCGCGCTTGGCACCGGCTTCCGTGCCCCCTCGCTCTATGAACTCTACGGCCCCTACGGCGATGACACGCTGGAAGCCGAGGAAAGCACCTCCGCCGATCTTGGCATCGAGAAACGCTGGGGCGATGCGGCCGCCTTGCGTGCCACGCTGTTCTGGATCGAAACCGAAAACCTGATCGACTACGTCAACCTTTCCAGCCCACCCTGGGGGGCCTATGCGCAGATCCCCGGCACCACCCGCCGCAGCGGGGTGGAGCTGGAGGGTGAACTGGCCCTCAATGACCGCCTGTCCTTCACCGGCGCCTATACCTACACCGATGCCTCGAACCCCAGCCTCAGCTCTGGCAGCACCTGGAATTCCGGCTTCGGCCGGCACCAGCTGGCGCTTGGCGTCGATGCCGACCTGACCGAGGCCCTCTCGGGCAGCTTCACCGTGCTGCACGTCGCGGACCGGCCGACCCTGCCGGATTACACCGTCGCAAATGCCACGGTCAGCTATGACTTCGGCAACGATACCGAAGCCTACCTGCGCATCGAGAACCTCTTCGACGAGCAATACCAACTCTGGGACGGCTACGGCACCTCCGATCAGGCCTTCTATGTCGGCCTGCGCCGCAGCTTCTGATCGCGCGCCTTCGGGCGCGGCCCTTGCCCGCAGGGCAGGGGCCGCGCTTGCCGTGGTGCTGGCGCTTGTCGGTGCCGCGCAGGCAGAGGCGCCCGCGCGCGTCGTCTCCATGAACCTCTGCACCGACCAGCTCGCCCTGCTGCTGGCGGACCCCTCGCAGATCGTCTCGCTGTCCTACATGGCCTCCGACCCCTCCGCCTCGGCGATGGCCGAGGAGGCCGCCGCCTACCCCTCCAACCGGGGCCGCGCCGAGGAACTTTACCTCCTCAAGCCCGACCTCGTGCTCGCCTCCACCTTCTCCTCCCCCGGCACCCTGTCGATGCTGAACCGCCTCGGCCTCCATGTCGAAACCTACCCCCCGGGTGCCACGATGGACGAGTTGCGCCAATCCATCACCGACATGGGCGCCGCCCTTGGCCAACCGCAGCGCGCGGCGGACCTGTTGGCCGACTTCGACGCACAACTGGCGGCCCTCAGCACGCCCCCCCTCCGCCGCCCCCGTGCGGCGCTTTATTCCGAGGGCAGCTATGCCTCGGGCGCCCGCACGCTGGAAGGGCAGGTGATGCAGGCCGCGGGCTTCGACAATATCGCCACCGAGCATGGGCTGGACTGGGGCGGGCGGATGCCGCTCGAGGTGCTGGTGATGTCGGCGCCCGAGGTGGTGATCACCGAGACCGGCCGCCCCGGCACCAAGCGCGCCCGCGCGCAGGCGGTGCTGTCCCACCCCGCGCTGGCCCACATGCGCCGCGCCGATGTGGTCGCGCATCAGGACTGGATCTGCGCCACGCCAAGGGTGCTTGACGCCATCGCCGCCCTGACCCAGCTTCGCCGCCAGATGGAGCGCGAATGATCCCCCAGCCAAGCCTCAAGACCCTGCCGGACCAGCGCGCCCTGGTCCTGTCGCTGGTGGCGTTGGTGGTGGCGCTGTTCATCGCCTCGCTGGTCGTCGGCCCCGCCGGCATCCCCCCCGGCCGCGGCCTTCTCGCGCTGTTCACCGGGCAGGGCGGCGCCGAGGTGCTGGTGATGCGCGAGATCCGCCTGCCGCGCGCCATCCTCGGCCTCGCCATCGGCGCCTCGCTCGGGTTGGCGGGTGCCGCGATGCAGGGCTTCTTGCGCAACCCGCTGGCGGAGCCCGGGCTGATCGGCACCTCTGCCGCCGCGGCGCTTGGCGCGGTGCTGGCGATCCATACCGGCATCTACGCCAGCTTCGCGCTGGCCTTGCCGCTAATGGCGCTGGCCGGGGCAGGGCTCTCGGTCGGGGTGATCCTGATGCTGGCCGGCCCCCGCGGCAATGCGCTTTCGCTGATCCTCGCCGGCATCGCCGTGTCATCCTTGGCCGGGGCGCTCACCTCGCTGGTGCTGAACCTTGCGCCCAACCCCTATGCGGCCTCGGAAATCGTATTCTGGATGATGGGCTCCCTCGCCGACCGCTCCCTCCTGCACGTCGCCCTCGCGCTGCCCTTCCTGGCCCTCGGCGCCGCCCTGATCGCCACTACCGGCCGCGGCCTCGACGCGCTGACGCTGGGGGAGGATGCGGCCGCAAGCCTCGGCATCAACCTCACCCGCCTGCGGCTGAAGCTGGTGCTGGGAACCGCCGCGCTGGTCGGCGCCTCGGTCGCGGTGGCGGGGGCGGTAGGCTTCGTCGGCCTGATCGCCCCCCACCTGATGCGCCGCGCCGTCGGCGCCCGCCCCTCGCGCCTGCTGCCCGCCTCGGCGCTGACCGGCGCGGCGATCTTGCTGGCCGCCGATATCGCCACCCGCGTGATCGCGCCCGAACGTGACCTGAAGCTGGGCGTGCTCACCGCCCTCGTCGGCGCGCCCTTCTTCCTCCACCTCGTCCGCCGCATGGCGCGGGAGGTGTAGGATGCTCCTGACCCTGGACACCCTCACCGTCCGCCGCGGCCTTTGCCCCGTGGTGGAGCGCGTCAGCCTGACGGTCGCGCCCGGCGAATGCGTCGGGCTGATCGGCCCCAATGGCGCGGGGAAGACCTCGCTGCTGCGGGGCGCGCTTGGCCTGCTGCCTGCCAGCGGCCACTCCTCGCTGGCGGCGATGACCCCGGGTGCCCGCGCCCGTGCCGCTGCCTGGCTGCCGCAAGCGCGTGAGATTGCCTGGGGGATCAGCGTTGCGCATCTGGTGCGGCTTGGCCGCACGCCGCATCTGGGCCGCGGGCTCGATGATGACGGCGCCGTCACCCATGCCCTGTCCCGCATGGGGCTGGAGAACTTCCGCGACCGCGCTGCCACCCAGCTGTCGGGCGGTGAGCAGGCCCGTGCCCTGATCGCCCGCGCGCTGGCGCAAGAAGCGCCCCTGCTGCTGGCCGATGAGCCCATCGCCGGGCTCGACCCCGCCGCGCAGATCGCCACGATGCGGGTCTTCGCGCGTCTGGCGGAGGAGGGCGGCGCGGTCATCGCCTCGCTGCACGACCTCGGCCTTGCCGCGCGGCACTGCACCCGGCTGATCGTGCTCTCCGCCGGGCGGCTGGTTGCCGATGGCCCCCCGCGCGAGGTGCTGACGCCCTCGCTGCTGGCCGAGGTGTTCGACATCCGCGCCTATCTGTCCGACACCCCCGACGGGCTGGTGTTCCAGCCCCTCGACACCCTCCACCATCACGGGGGCTTTTCGTGACCTTCCCGCCCGAGCGCATCGTCTGCCTGACCGAGGAGACCGTCGAAACCCTCTACCTGCTGGGGCAGGAGCATCGGATCGTCGGCGTCTCGGGCTATGCCGTACGCCCGGCGCGGGTGCGGCAGGAAAAGCCGCGGGTCTCGGCCTTCACCTCGGCCGATATCCCCAAGATCCTCGCGCTGAACCCCGATCTGGTGCTCACCTTCTCGGACCTGCAAGCCGGGATCGTGGCCGAGCTGATCGCCGAGGGCATCGCCGTCCACGCCTTCAACCAGCGCCGGCTCGAAGGCGTCCTCGCCATGATCCGCACCCTCGGCGCCCTCACCGGCGTGCCGGGAAGGGCCGAGGCGCTGGCGAGCGGCTATGAGGCTCGCCTTGCCGCCATTGCCGCCACCCCGAGGCCAAGCCGCCCCCGCGTGTGGTTCGAGGAATGGGACGATCCGCTGATTTCCGGCATCGGCTGGGTCAGCGAACTGGTCGCCATCGCGGGCGGCGCAGACGTGTTCCCGGACCTCGCGCTTCAGGGCAAGGCCAAGCACCGCATCGTCCTGCCCGAGGCGGTGATCGCCGCTGCACCCGATGTGATCCTCGCCTCCTGGTGCGGCAAGAAGGTGCGCCCCGAGCGCATCGCCGCGCGCCCCGGCTGGGACAGCATTCCCGCCGTCCGGCAGGGCCGCATCCATGAGATCAAGTCGCCGCTGATCCTGCAGCCCGGCCCCGCCGCGCTGACCGATGGGCTGGACGCGATCCTGAAGGCGCTCTGGGGCTAGCTACTCGGCCGCCATCCGCAGCGGCTGCTGGCCGGCCATGAACCGCCGCCCGGCCTCGCCGGCCAGATAGGTCAGCCGCCCGCCAGAGATGGTCGCCTCCACCTGCCGCGTCGCCGCGTTGACCACCGTCACATCGGCGCGCCGCCCGAAATCGAGCACGCCCCGGTCCGGCATCCGCAAAATCTCTGCCGGCCGGGCCGAGATCATCGCCCAGGCCTTGGGCAGGCTGGCAAGCCCCCGGTCCACCAGCGTCCACACCGCCTGCACCAGCGCCGGGTAATAGTAATCCGACACCAGCGCATCGCAAAGGCCCGCGGCAATCAGGTCCGTCGCCGCGATATTCCCCGCCTGGCTGCCGCCCCGCACCACATTGGGCGCCCCCATCAGCACCGGGTCGTTCATCGCCTTGGCCGCCGCCGCCGCCTTGCGCGCCGTCGGAAACTCCGCAATCCGCGCCCCGATCATCGAGAAGCGCTCGCGCGTCTCGCCATCGGGGTCGTCATGGCTGCCATAGAGCACGCCGAGCCGGTCAAACGCCTCGGCCAGGTTGCACAGATGCCGCGGCACTTCGCGCCCGCGCGCAGCCGCCGCCTGCACGGCTTCCAGATGCTCATCTGCCGTGCGACCCAGCTTGCGGGCCCAAAGCGCGAAATCCTGCGGGTCGCGGGCGTTGATCTCCACCGCCTCGGACAGGTGGTTGTTGAACACGACATAGCCGATCCGGTGCCGTTCCACCGCCGCGATCAGCCGCGCGCCGGCCTCGACCAGATGCGTCTCGGCCCGAACCTGCAGGCGGATATCGGTCAACGCCCGCGGGCGGTAGGCATCGAGCGCACCCATCACCCGTTCGGCATAGTCGGGGCCACGGTGGCCGCCCTCCCAGCTCCAGCTTTGCGCGAAGAACGCCGTGGTCACGCCATTGGCCGCCGCCTCGCGGTCGGCGCTTGCCAGCCCCTGCACCAGATCGAACGGGGCCGAGGGGCGCGGCGCGATATGCCGCTCGAAGGCGTCGCCATGCAGGTCGATGATCCCGGGCATCAGGTAGAAGCCCGCCATGTCTACCTCGGGCAGCGGGCCCTTGGTGATCCGCCCGCCAGAGATCGCCAGCGACCGGCGCTGCATCTCGCCGTCACGCAGGATCTGGGCGCCGACAAGACGCAAGGGGGGCAACAGGGGCATGGGCGACTCGCGGGAGGTGATAGGGGCTGCTCGGCCGTTTCTTTGCGTGGGTTGCCTGTGGATAAAGCCATTCTGTGTCGCCCTCATGACACAGCGCCTGCAACCTGAACGATACTGCCGCTTTTGCGCCCCTTCAGTCCGGCGCCACCGTCAGCGTCACCCGGTCGCCCGCAAACCAGGTGTGGCCGTATTCCACCGGCAGCCCGCCCGCATCGACATTGATGGCGACGGTGCGCAGGATCGGGTCGCCCTCGCGGATGCGCAGATGCAGCGCCTGCGTGGCGGTGGCGCGCTTGGCGGTCAGCCGGGTTTCGGCGCGGGTGTAATCGGCCAGCCCCTCTGCCGCCAGCGCCTGCGTCACCGAATGCGTCTCGCGCAGCACCGGGATCAGGCCGGGAAAGCGCCCGGCCGAAAACACCGACCGGAACACCGCCAGCGGCACCCCATCGGCCAGCGAGATCCCTTCATAGACATGCACCTGTGCGCCCGTCTCCAGGTCCAGCGCCTCGGCCTCGCGCGCATCCGCCTGCCGCGTGTCCAGCAGCAGCACTTCGCGCGCGGCGCTGCGGCCTGATGCGGCAAGGTTCTGGTGCAGCCGCGTGCGCCGCCCCAGCGGATAATCCACCGGCCGGCCCGCCACGAACACCCCCGCGCCGCGCCGCGCATGGACCAGCCCCGCCTCGGCCAGCGCGGCCAGCGCCCGGCGCACGGTATGGCGGTTGACGCCGAAGCGCGCGGAGAACTCCGCCTCGGACGGCAGCTTGTCACCGGGCGCGTAATGCCCGGCGCCGATCTCGGCGGTCAGCGTCTCGGCGATCGAGGTCCAGAGGGCGGTGCGGGCCATGTCATCAAAACTTCATGCAAACGGGGTTGTGCGACTCGGGGGGCGCGGATAATCACTTGTCTAGTTGTATATATAAACCGACAGGTCAGCAAGATGTCTGTCTGCGGTGTACCAAACCTAGCCCCTGAACGACGAGATGCAAATGTCCGGTTCTGCCCCCAGCCCAAGCGATCCGCCCGAAACCGGCCAAGCTGCGCGCCAGCACTGGATGAGCCTGCTGGCGAAAGCGCGGCCCGAGCGGCTGGCAGCGGCGCTGGAAGGGCTGGATCTGCCGACGCATGACTGGGCGAGGGCGCCCGAAACCGGCGCGGTGATGGTGCGCGGCCGGATGGGCGGCAGCGGTGCGCCGTTCAACCTTGGTGAGATGACGGTGACCCGCTGCGCCCTGCGCATCGTCAGCGGTGAGGTCGGCCATGCCTATGTGCAGGGCCGCGACAAGGCCCATGCCACCCGCGCCGCGCTGGTCGATGCGCTGATGCAGGGGCCGCGCGCCGATGAACTGCGCGCTGCGGTGCTGGAGCCGTTGGCGGCAGCGGCGGCGGCAGACAGCGCCGCCCGCGCCGGCAAGGCCGCGGCGACGAAGGTGGATTTCTTCACGATGGTGCGGGGGGAAGATTGATGGACGCTGCATCCCTTTCTGGCGGCTTCGCCGACACGGCCCGCGAGGCCGCCCGCGCCTTCCGCGCCAGCCTTGACGCGATGGCGCGCCCCGGCACCCTGCACGCGGTGACCGGCGCCCTGCCGCCCGCGCCGCTCTCGCCCGCCGCCGGCGCGTTGATCCTGACGCTGGCCGACACCACTACCGGCCTGCACCTCGCGCCCTCGCATGACGTGGCAGCGGTACGGGACTGGGTCACCTTCCACACCGGCGCGCCGCTGGTCGGGCCCGAGGCGGCGGTCTTCGCCCTGGGCGATTGGGCCAGTCTTCAGCCGCTGGACCGCTTTCCCATCGGCCGCGCCGACTATCCCGACCGCTCTGCCACGCTGATCGTCGAGATGCCGGCGCTGGCCGCCTCCGGGGTGCGGCTCACCGGGCCGGGGATCAAGGAGACGGCGCAGCTCTCGATGCCGGAAACCGAAGCCTTCGTGCAAAATGCGCAACTCTTCCCGCTCGGGCTCGATTTCTTCTTCACCGCCGGCGACCTGCTGGCGGCACTCCCCCGCACCACGAAAGTCGAGGCCCTCTGATGTATGTGGCGGTAAAAGGCGGCGAGCGCGCCATCGACAATGCCCATGCCTGGCTGGCCGAGGAACGCCGGGGCGATCCGTCGGTGCCAGAGCTTGGCGTGGCGCAGATCCGCGAGCAGCTGGCGCTGTCGGTCAACCGGGTGATGGCCGAAGGCTCGCTCTACGACCCCGACCTCGCGGCGCTGGCGATCAAGCAGGCCCGCGGCGATCTGATCGAGGCGGTGTTCCTGATCCGCGCCTATCGCACCACGCTGCCGCGCTTCGGCGCCTCGCAGCCGGTGGATACCGGGGCGATGGACTGCCTGCGCCGGGTGTCGGCCACCTTCAAGGACGTGCCGGGCGGGCAGGTGCTGGGGCCGACCTTCGACTACACCCACCGCCTGCTGGACTTCAAACTGATGGCCGAGGGCGAGCTGCCAGTGGCCCCCGGCGAACCGGTGCAACCGGTGCAGGTGCCCCACGTCACCGGCTTCCTCAACCGCGACGGCCTGATCCAGCAGGAACCCGAGTCCGACGCCGTGCCCGGCGACCTGACCCGCGAACCGCTGGAGCTTCCGGCCAGCCGCGCGCTGCGCTTGCAATCGCTCGCGCGGGGGGATGAGGGGTTTGTCTTGGGGATGGCGTATTCGACGCAGCGGGGCTATGCGCGCAACCATGCGTTCGTGGGTGAGCTTCGCATTGGAACCTGTTGTGTGGAAATGGAAATTCCGGAACTTGGGTTTGCCGTCGAGATCGGAGAGGTCGAGTTGACGGAGTGTGAAACCGTCAACCAGTTCAAGGGCTCGAAGACCGAACCTCCACAATTTACAAGGGGTTACGGGCTGACCTTCGCGCAGAATGAACGCAAGGCCATCTCCATGGCCCTCGTCGACCGCGCCCTCCGCTGGCGCGAGCTTGGCGAAGACAATTCCGGAGCCGCCGCGCAGGACGAGGAATTCGTGCTGATGCATTCCGACAACATCCAGGCGACCGGGTTCCTCGAACATATCAAGCTGCCGCATTACGTCGATTTCCAGTCTGAACTGGAACTGGTGCGCAAGATCCGCGCCGAGGCGATGGCGGCCAACATCGCACAGCAGGAGGCCGCAGAATGACCGCCACTACCAAAGCCATCGTGTTCGACATCGGCAATGTGCTGGTCCACTGGGACGCGCATCTGGCCTTCACCGGCACCCTCGGCAGCCGTGAGGCGGCGAGCGACTTCATGGAGCGCATCGGCTTTTCCGTGCTGAACCTGCGCGCGGATGCGGGCGAGACCTTTGAGGGGCTGGCTGCGGAAATCGCCGACCCTGAGGACCGCGCGCTGTTTGCCGCTTACCCTGCGAACTACCACCTGACCATCGCCGAGCTGCTGGACGGCACCTGGGCGCTGATGGACCGGCTGCGGGCCAAGGGCCATCCGATCCACGCGATCACCAACTGGTCGGCCGAGACATGGCTGACCGGGCTGGACCTGCATCCCCGGCTGGGAACGTCCTTCGGTGTCACCATTGTCTCGGGCCGCGAGAAGGTGCTGAAGCCCGAACCGCAGATCTTCGCGCTGCTGTGCGAGCGGGCGGGGCTGGCCCCCGCCGAGTGCCTCTTCATCGACGACAGCGCCAAGAACGTGGCGGGTGCCGCGGCCTTCGGCATGGACGCGATCCTCTTCACGACGCCCGAGGCGCTGGAGACCGCGCTGCAAGATCGGGGGCTGCTGTGACCGACGATTACAACTTCGCCTATCTCGACGAAGAGACCAAGCGCATGATCCGCCGCGCGATCCTGAAGGGCGTGGCGATCCCCGGCTATCAGGTGCCCTTCGCCAGCCGCGAGATGCCGATGCCTTACGGCTGGGGCACCGGCGGCGTGCAGGTGACCGCCGCCTGCCTGACGCCCGAGGATGTGCTGAAGGTCATCGACCAGGGCGCCGATGACACCACCAACGCCGTGTCGATCCGCAAGTTCTTTCAGCGCACCGCCGGGGTGAAGGTGACCGAGGCGACGGCCGAGGCAAGCCTGATCCAGACCCGCCACCGCATCCCCGAGGCCGCGCTGACCGAGGGCCAGATCGTGGTGTTCCAGGTGCCGATCCCGGAGCCGCTGCGCTTCCTCGAGCCGCGCGAGACCGAGACGCGCAAGATGCATGAGCTGGAAGAATACGGCCTGATGCATGTGAAGCTGTATGAGGACATCGCCCGCCACGGCCAGATCGCCACCGCCTATGACTACCCGGTGAAGGTGGAGGGGCGCTATGTGATGGACCCCTCGCCGATCCCGAAATTCGACAACCCCAAGCTCGATGGCTCCCCGGCGCTGATGCTGTTCGGGGCCGGGCGCGAGCAGCGGATCTATGCGCTGCCGCCCTATACCAAGGTCGTCAGCCTCGATTTCGAGGATCACCCGTTCGAGCCGTCGAAGGCCGATCATGACTGCGACCTCTGTGCGGCCAGCGACACCTATCTCGATGAGGTGATCATGGACGATCAGGGCGGGCGGATGTTCGTGTGCTCCGACACCGACCATTGCCGCTGCCGCCGTGAGGCGGGGCATGTGGGCCGGTTGGGGGTGGCGGCGTGAACTCTCTTTTCTTCTTCCTTCCTTCCGGGTCGCTTGCGACCCGGACCGCGCCCGCCCGCCCGCAAAGGCGTTTCTGCGCGGGCGCGGTTCCCGCACCCGCCTCGTGCGGGCGCGGTCCTCTGACAGTTCTTCTCTCGTCAACCCGAGCTATGGAGTTTCCCCGATGACCCCGCTCCTGCAAGTCCGCGGCATCGAGAAGCGCTATGGCGCGCGGATCGGCTGTACCGCCGTCAGCTTCGACCTCTATCCCGGCGAGGTGATGGGGATCGTCGGCGAGAGCGGGTCCGGCAAGTCGACGCTGCTCTCGTGCCTTGCCGGGCACCTGGCCCCCGACGCGGGGCAGGTGATCTTCGACACGCGGGCCAGGGGCCCGGTGGACACGGTGACGATGGCCGAGCCGGAGCGGCGGATGCTAGCCCGCACCGACTGGGCCTATGTCCACCAGAACCCGCGCGACGGCCTGCGCATGGGCGTCTCGGCGGGTGGCAATGTCGGCGAGCGGCTGATGGCCGTCGGCGCGCGCAACTATGGCAGCATCCGCAGCACCGCCGAGGATTGGCTGGGCCGGGTGGAGATTGCCGGTGACCGCATCGACGACCGGCCGGCGGCCTTTTCCGGCGGGATGCAGCAACGGTTGCAGATCGCCCGCAATCTGGTGACCGGGCCGCGGCTGGTGTTCATGGATGAACCGACCGGCGGGCTCGATGTCAGCGTGCAGGCGCGGCTGCTGGACCTTCTGCGCGGCCTTGTGCGGCGGCTGGGGCTGTCGGCGGTGATCGTGACGCATGATCTTGCGGTGGTGCGGCTTCTGGCGGATCGTCTGATGGTGATGAAAGGCGGCCGGGTGGTGGAGACCGGGCTGACCGATCAGGTGCTGGACGATCCGCAGCATGCCTACACGCAACTTCTGGTCTCCTCGGTGCTGCAGGTCTGAAATGATATGATGTTCGCCTATACTCCCGGTGGCAGTGGTCTGGAAAAGCTCGGGCAGGGGGTTCCCCTGTCCAGCGCGCTGTGGATCGACCTTTACCGCCCGCTGGATGCGCAGGTGCATGAGGTGCAGGCGCTTGGGATCGAGATCCCGACGCTGGCCGATATGGAAGAGATCGAGATTTCCAACCGGCTCTACCGCGAGGGCGCCTATGACGTGATGACGGTGGTGCTGCCCGGCATGTCCACCAGCCGCAGCCCGATCGAGGGGCCGGTGACCTTCATCCTGTCGCCCGAGCGGCTGGTGACGGTGCGCCACCACGCGCCGCGCCCGTTCGAGACCTTTCCGGGCCGGGCCAACAGCGGCGTTGCCGGTTGCACCACGCCGGAGAGGATATTCCTCGGGCTGTTGGAAGAGATCATCAGCCGCCTCGCCGACCTTCTGGAAGGCGGCGGGCGATCCCTGACCGCGGCGACGGCGGGCGTGTTCGGCGGCGGCGTGACCACGCCCGCCACGCTGCAGCACACGCTGGAGCAGGTGGGGCTGCAGGGCGAACTGGTGGGCCGGGTGCGCCTGAGCCTGCTGACGCTGGAACGGGCGCTGTCCTTCTACGGCCAGCACCTTGGCAGCACCACGGCGGCGGACGGGATGAAGGCGGTGGTGAAGGGCGAGATGCGCGATATCCAGGCCCTCGCCGTCCATGCCGATTTCCTGTCCAGCCGCGTGGCGCTGGCGGTGGATGCGACGCTGGGGATGATCAACCTGGCGCAGAACGCCACGGTGCGGATCCTGTCGGTGGTGGCGGCGCTGTTCCTGCCGCCGACGCTTATCGCCTCGATCTACGGCATGAACTTCGCGGTGATGCCGGAGCTGACCAAAAGCTGGGGCTACCCCTTCGCGCTGATCCTGATGCTGGGGTCCTCGCTCGCCACCTACGTGTTTTTCAGATGGAAGAAATGGCTGTGAAGCCGCTTGAGGATGCCATGCCCGAGACTGCAATGACCGATCCTGTGATCCACCTTTCAGGTGTTGCCAAGACCTTCACCCTGCACAATCAGGGCAGTGCCGTGATCCCGGTGATGGAGGGGGCAGAGCTGTCGGTGCGTGCCGGCGAATGCGTGGGGCTGATCGGCGCCTCGGGCGCGGGGAAATCGACGCTGATGCGGATGATCTGGGGCAATTACCTTGCCGCCGCGGGCACGATAATGGTGGCGGGCACCGATGTGGCACGCGCCGAGCCGCGCGAGATCCTGGCGCTGCGGCGCGGGCGGCTTGGCTATGTCAGCCAGTTCCTGAGGGTGGTGCCGCGGGTGCCGACGCTGGATGTGGTGGCCGAGCCGCTGCTGGTGCTGGGGGTGCCCGAGGACGAGGCGCGGGCGCGGGCGGCCGACCTGCTGGCGCGGCTGCGGATCCCCGAGCGGCTCTGGTCCCTCTCGCCCACCACCTTCTCGGGCGGCGAGCAGCAGCGGGTCAATATCGCCCGCGGCTTCGCCCATACCTGCCCGGCGCTGCTGCTGGACGAGCCGACCGCCAGCCTTGACGCCGCCAACCGCGAAACCGTGCTGGGGCTGATCGAGGAGGCCAAGGCCCGCGGCGCCGCGATCATCGGCATCTTCCATGACGAGGCAGCGCGGAGCCGCGTCTGCGACCGGGTGGTGAACGTGTCGGACTTCACCCCGAAGGCGGCGTGATGGCTTTGGGCGATCAGATTGGGGGTCGCGCCTTCGCGGTCGTCGGCCCCTCCGGCTCCGGCAAGGACACGCTGATCGCAAGGGTCGCGGACCTGCCCGGCCTGCATCTGGTGCGCCGCGTCATCACCCGCCCCGAAGCGGCAGGGGGCGAGCCCTTCGAGGGCGTCACGGAATCCGAGTTCGCCGCCCGGGCCGCCGCGGGGGCCTTTGCGCTGGACTGGCAAGCGCATGGCCTGCACTACGGCATCCCCGCCAGCGCCGTCGCCGCGCATCAGGCGGGGGCGACCGTGCTCTTCAACGGCTCGCGCGCGATGCTGGGGCAGGCGGCCGAGGTGTTTCCGGGGCTGGTGGTTCTGCTGGTGACGGCAAGCCCCGAGACCCTGGCGGAGCGGCTGGCCTCCCGCGGCCGCGAATCGCGCGAGGATATCGCGGCACGGCTGGCCCGGGCGCAGTTCGACCTGCCGCCGGGCCTGCCGGTGATCCGCATCGACAATGACGGCGCGCTCGACACGGCAGCCGAGGCGATGCGGGCTGCGCTTCAGCCGGTCAGCGTATAGCGATGCAGGATATGGAACCGCCCGTCGCCCGCCTCGCCAAAGAGGCAAATGTCGCGAATGACAAACGGCTTGGGCAGCAGCGGCGCCACCACCGGCGCCAGCAGCGCCTCGACCGCACGCGCCTCCTCCTCGGGCAACGCGCCGGTCAGCGTCAGGTGAAAGCGGAACTCCTGCATGACATAGGGATAGCCCCAGCGGTCCAAGAGGTCCTTCTGCGCATCGGTCAGCCGCGCGCTTTGCCGGCGCATCATCGCCTCGGGCGTCAGCGCCGCGCGGTAGGGGTCCAGCTCCTGCACGGCCTTGGCCGCCAGCGCCTCCAGCCCCGAGGTATTCCCCATCGGCACCAGCGCCAGGAATCCGCCCAGGCGGTGCAGCGCCAGCCCGTCCAGCGTGACGGGCGCAAGGCTCGCCGCCAGCCGCTCCACCGCGCCATGCAGGCCGGTGGCGCTTGCGCCATCCACCAGCCGGAACGGCGGCTTCAGCGTCCCGTGGAAGCCGTATTTGCGGGGCGTATCGGTCAGCTCGGCCACCGGGCGCGGCAGACCGGCCAAGGGACCGCTCATCGGCGGATGCTGGCGGTCGATCCCGCGCGCCGCGTCCCAGCCCAGCCAGGCGGCGCCAAATTCGGCCAGCGGGCCCGGTTCGGGCGCCCAATAGATCGCGTATCTCTGGAAATCTGTCATGCGCCCTCTCATAGTGCCGCCGCGTCTCGGATATGTGACATGGGCGGGCCGCTTCTTGAAGCCGGGGCCTTCGCCCCCCAGCCGCAACCCGCCGATGCCCCACAACCTTTACGTGCAGACCGACCAAGGACCAGACCATGACCGAAACCATTCTCGCCAATGCCACCCTCGTGCTGCCCGATCAGACGCTTTCTGGCAGCCTCTGCCTCAAGGACGGGCGGATTGCCGAGATTGCCGCGGGCACGGCCGTGCCTCCCGGTGCCATCGACTGCGGCGGCGACTTTCTGGCCCCGGGCCTGATCGAGCTGCATACCGACAACCTTGAACGCCATATCCAGCCGCGCCCCGGCGTCGACTGGCCCCATGCCGCGGCCATCATCGCCCATGACGCGGAACTGGCCGGCACCGGCATCACCACTGTCTTCGACGCGATGCGCGTGGGGTCGATCTCCAAGGGCAGCGAACCGGGCGGCGACTATGCCAAATACGCCCGCGGCCTCGCGACCGAGATGCTGGAGCTGCGGGGGCAGGGCGCGCTCCGCATCAGCCATTTCCTGCATCTGCGCGCCGAGGTCTGTTCTGAAACCCTGATCGCCGAGCTGGACGAGTTCACGCCCGAGGACCGCGTCGGCATCGTCAGCCTGATGGACCACACCCCCGGCCAGCGCCAGTTCCGCGATATCAGCAAGCTGGCGCGCTATGTGATGGGCAAGCATGGCATGTCCGAGGCCGGCTTTGCCGAGCATGTCGCCCGGCTGAAAGCACTGCGCGACACATTTGGGGATGCGCATGAGGCGGCAGCGGTCGCGGTTGCCCGCCGCCTTGGCGCCACGCTCGCCAGCCATGACGACACCACCGAGGAACAGGTGATCACTTCCGCATCCTACGGCATCCGGCTGGCGGAGTTCCCGACGACGCTGGAGGCCGCCCATGCCTGCCACGCCTATGGCATCCAGGTGATGATGGGCGCGCCGAACCTGATCCGCGGCGGCTCGCATTCGGGCAATGTCGCCGCCAGCGATCTGGCCGAGGCTGGTCTCCTCGACATCGTCTCATCCGACTATGTCCCCGCCGCTCTCCTCTCGGCCGCGGTGATGCTCGGCGACATCTGGGACGATCTCGCCCGCGGCATCGCCACCGTCACCGCCGCCCCGGCCCGTGCCGCGGGGCTCGAGGATCGCGGCCGCCTCCTCCCCGGCGCCCGCGCCGACCTGATCCGCTTCACCCGCGCCGGCGCCACCCCGGTTCTGCGCGAAACCTGGGTGCAAGGCCGCCGCGTCGCTTGACCGACGCTCCTTCCCCCTCTTCTTTGCCTAAATATCCTCGGGGGGTCCGGGGGGCAGAAGGCCCCCCGGCTTCCCTCACAGCCCACACACCCGTCACAGGACCGCCCGCCATGCCCGATGTCTTCACCGCTCCCGGCCGCTTCTACCGCGGCAACCTGCATACCCATTCAAGCCGCTCGGATGGCGTGCTGAGCCCCGAGGAGGTCTGCCGCCGCTACCAGGCCGAGGGCTATGACTTCCTGGCCCTGACCGACCATTTCATCGGGATCTATGACTATCCGATCGTCGATACCCGGCCCTTCCGCGCGCCCGGTTTCACCACGCTGCTGGGGGCAGAGCTGCATTCCGGGCCGATGGCAAATGGCGATCTGTGGCATATCCTGGCCGTCGGCCTGCCGGAGGATTTCGCCCCCGGCAATGCCCCGCATTTCCGCCCGGTGCCGGGGCAGGAGACGGGGCCCGAGATTGCGGCCCGCGCCGCCGCTGCCGGAGCCTTCGTCGCCGTCGCGCATCCGCAATGGTCGGGGCTGACGCTGGAAGATGCGCGCAGCCTGACGGCGGCCCATGCGGTCGAGGTCTACAACCATGGCTGCCATACCGGCGCCGACCGGGCGGACGGGTTCGGCATCGCCGATCTCCTGCTCACCGAAGGCCGCCGCCCCAGCCTGATCGCCACCGATGACGCGCATTTCACCGAGCCGGACCATTTCGGCGGCTGGGTGATGGTCAAGGCGACGGAGAATGAGCCCGAAGCGCTGCTGGCGGCGCTGAAGGCGGGGATGTTCTACTCCAGCCAAGGGCCAGAGATCCGCGGTATCGACATCACCAAGGCGACGGTCGAGGTGCAATGCTCGGCGGCGGTCACGGTAATCGTGCAGGGGCAGGCGACGGCGGCAGTCGCGGTCCATGGCCAGTCGATGACCCGCGCCAGCATCCGCCGCGACCGCTTCGCCGCCTCGCCCTGGCTGCGGGTGACGGTGATCGACGCGGCGGGCAAGCGGGCCTGGTCGAACGCTTATTGGGTGTAAGGGGGCAGGGCGGTTACAGCCCGCCCTCCTTCAGCCCGCCTTCCTTCAGCACGAAGGCGACGATCTCGTCCACGCCGCGACCCGCCTTCAGGCTGGCCATCACATAGGGCCGTTGCCCGCGGGCGTTGCGGGTGTCGGATTCCAGCAGCACCGGATCGACGCCGACATGCGGCGCGAGGTCGATCTTGTTGACCACCAGCAGGTCCGACCGTGTGACGCCCGGCCCCTTCTTGCGCGGGATGTCCTGCCCGGCGGCGGTGTCGATGACATAGAGCGTCAGGTCCGCCAGCTCGGGCGAAAATGTCGCCGCCAGATTGTCGCCGCCGCTCTCGATCAGCACGATGTCGAGATCGGGGAAGGCGCCGCGCAGATCGGCGATGGCGGCGAGGTTGATGCTGGCATCCTCGCGGATCGCGGTATGCGGGCAGCCGCCGGTCTCCACCCCGCGGATCCGCTCCATCGGCAGCGCCTGCGCGCGCATCAGGTATTCGGCATCCTCGCGGGTGTAGATGTCATTGGTGACGACGGCGATGGAGAAGCGGTCCCGCAGCGCCCGGCACAGCTGTTCGGTCAGCGTGGTCTTGCCGGCGCCGACCGGGCCGCCGATGCCGATGCGCAGGGGGCCGTGGGGGCTTGTCATGGTTCATCCTTTTTATGAAGAACGCCTTGCAACAGATTGATTAGCTTCGGAAGATGCGGACTTCCATCCCTTCATGCGCCATTGCCGCCATGTCCGACCCGAACCCCGCGCTGCCGAGGTCGTCGAGGCTGGCATTTGCCGCCCAAGCCGCAACCCGAGAGATCACCGGGTGCAGCGCGGCCAGCACCTGCTGGCCCTCGGTCTGGCCGAGGGGGATGAAGCGCACCGCGCCTTGGGTGAGGGTGGAGGCGAAGCTGTGGAGGTAGAGCGCCAGCACCCGTTCCACCGGCAGGCCGAGGCAGGCGGCGGCGCGGCCCACTGCTACAGGGAGCGGCGCGGGGGGATGGTCCGCGCCCAGAAGGGCGTTGGTGGCGAGGGTGAAGGCGCGGCCTTGCTCCAGCGTCTCGGTCAGGCGTTCCTTGGCGGGGGTGAGGGCGCTGGCATAGGCGGCCAGCGCCGCGTGGTCGGCGCCGGGGGCCAGCGCAAGCGCCAGCATCACGGCGTCGCTGCGGCCCGAGCCGTGGGCGATCACATCGGCCAGCCAGCCCTGCAGGCCCGCGGCATCCTTGATCAGCCTGGCCGAGATCGCCCATTCCAGCCCGTGCGAATAGGCATAGCCGCCCACCGGGAAGGCGGGCGAGAGCCATTGCACCAGCGTCATCAGGGCGCTGTCACCCGCCAAGGCCGCCTCAGACATCCAGCGGCACATCCTCGGGGTCATCGCCCGGGGCGCGGCTGACATGGACATGGACATGGCGGTGGCCGGGCTCGTGGGAGTGTCCGGCCTCCGGCCCATGATCATGCCCCATCGTGCGGCCATGGCCATAGGCGCCGCCCTCGGGCAGGAACGGTTCTGTCACGTCATTCAGGCTGGCGCCAAGGCCGGTGAGCATCCCGGCCAGCACATGGTCCTGCGCGATCAGCAGGCGGGCGGCTTCGATCTGGCAGGGGGTGTGGCGGTTGCCGATATGCCAGGCGAGGCGCGGCAGGTCGGGGCCGGTGACCTCGATCAGCGGCTCGGGCGCAGCGCGCACGCCGATCAGCGTGCCATCGGACAGGGCAAAGGCATCGCCCTCTTGCAGGCTGGTGGTCTCGGGAAGGTCGACGAGGAACGGAGTGCCGGCCGCCGTTGTCAGCCGTTTGCGGCGCAAGAAGCGGTCCTCATAGCCAAGCGTGACATGATCCGCGGTCTCGCGTCCGGCGCCGCGCAGCACCTGGTGGCTGTGTAACCCTGTCATGATCGTCTCTCCTTCGCATCCGCGCCGGCACAGATCTGGCCGGCCTCAGGGCCGGTGATGACAGCAATTGCCAGGGCTGGGAAGGGGATCGTGCACCGCAAGCGGGTGCTTTGCGTGCAGGCCGCGATTGGCCCGGCTTTGGGGCCATCCGGGGGCCATCAGGCGCGCGAGCAATCCCGCGCGCCAGCCGATTGAAGCCCCGCTTAGATGTAGAGCTTGTCGCGGAACACGTGCTGGACGATGCCGTCGCGAGTTACGCCGATCTTGGCAAGTTCGGCATCGCTCATCGCGTCGAAGCGGGCGATTTCATCCGCGCGCGAGTGACGTTCGGCATAGCGTTCAAAGCTGGCGCCGAGGCGCGCGAGGAATGCCGAGAAGCGGCCGCCGGTTGCGGTGGTGAAAGCAGCGTCGTGGTTTGCAGTATAGGCCATTGAAGCCTCCGAAATCTGAAGTAGGGTCTCCTGCCCTGCGCCATGAGATAGACCCCGCAGCCCCCGTAAACAACTGCCAGGGTCGCAATGCCGCCATGCAGCAAGAGGGTAAGTTCTGCTGACCCTAACGCGGCTTTGTCTTTGCCTTGTCTCAAATATCCTCGGGGGGTGAATTGGCCGGCACGGCCAAGAGGGGGGCAGACAGCCCCCTTCCTGCGCCCCGCAGCCGCGACAGGCGTTCAGCGGCGATAGGCTGTCAGCAGCGATAGGCCACGGCGCGGATCTGGTAGACATCGGTGCCGGGGGTGACCTTGTCGAAGACCACGGTATTGGCGCCGGCAACGATGGCGTCTTCCTTGATCTTGTTGCGGGCGTAGCGCAGCCCCTGCTCGGCCAGCAGCGGGCCATAGACGCCTGGGGTCATGGAGATATTGCTGAGGTAGGTGCAGGCGGTCACCTCATGTGCCTCCGCCTCGCGGATGCCGGGCACGCCGACGAAGCCGGGATCCTGCGAGCAGGCGGCGAGAAGGGCGGCGGCGAGAAGGGAGAAGGGGGCGCGGGTCATGGCTGCAATCCTCATGGGCGGCGCGCTTGCTGGCGCCTTTGGGGCGCATGATGCGCGGGATGGGGGTTGCGGGCAAGGGTGGGGGCGGGGTTGGGGCGCCACGACAAGCAGGTTTCGGCGCATGGGCGCGCCGCTTGCCATCCAGAATTTCGGCCGTCGACGAAATTCTGATGTGCCCGCCCCCCCTTGGCGGGCACATACGTGCCCACCGGGGCGGACACCTCAGAATTTGGCACCCCTTGGTCCAAGCCGCACCCCCCTTGCCCTGCGGCTTGCGCCTTCGGGCAACCGTCGCGGTCGGCTTGCCACTGGCAAGCCGCCTGATCGCGCCGGAAGAACGCCTAACGTCGGTCAGCCCCTCTGTCCGCGGGCGTGAAAGATGAACCCCAGAAAGTTCAGCAGCACCTGCGCGGCGAGGATGGCGGTGGAGCCGCTATGGTCATAGTCCGGCGCGACCTCGACCAGGTCGATGCCCACGATGTCATGCGCCTTGGCGGCCGCCTGCAGGATCTCCAGCACCTCGTAATACAGGAACCCGCCATGGCTGGGGGTGCCGGTGCCGGGCGCGATGGAGGGGCAGAAGCCGTCGATGTCGATGGTGACGTAAAGCCTTGCCCCGGCAGGGATGCGGGCCAGCACGGCTTCGGTCCCCAGCTTGCGCACCTGCCGGACCGAGAGGAAATCCCCGCCCATGGCGCGGGCGGCGTCATAGCCGTCCTTGGCGGTGGAGGAGACGTTGCGGATGCCGAGCGCGGTGATCCCGGTGACATGCGGGCGCTCTGCCGCGCGGCGCATCGGGTTGCCGTGGCCATGCACCACGCCGTGGCGGATATCGACGAAATCGAGATGCGCGTCGATCTGCAGGATGTGGATGGGGCCCTGATCTTCGAACGCCCGGATGCAGGGGATGTTGATGGAATGATCGCCGCCGATCACCACCGGCAGCGCGCCCGCGGCCAGCATCGCCAGCACTCCGGCCTCGATATTGGCGTGGCTGGTTTCGGTATCGGTGTGAACGATGTCGGCGTCGCCGATATCGACGATGCGCACATCGCCGCCCAGATAGGTCGCGTCATCCTCATGGTCATAGGCGCCGGCATGGCCGAAACTGAAGAGGGTGCTGGCCTCGCGCACGGCGCGGGGACCGAAGCGGGCGCCGGCGCGGAACTGGGTGCCGAAGTCGAAGGGCGCGCCCATGACGGCCACATCAGCCTCGATCCGGCCCCAGTCGGCGACATAGGGCCGCTTGCCGAAGGTTGCGATGCCGACGAAGGGCAGGTTCAGCCGCCCGGTTTCATAGCCCGGTTTCATGTCATCTGCGCTCATCGAGGTCCCCGCTGCAACACCCCGCCCGCCGGGATGTATTTCGGGGGTGAGATTTCCCGAAGCCGGGCGTAGATGCAAGGGAGGCGGCCAGAGCGGGCCGCGAGCCAAGGAGAGGCACAATGGCCTTCAAAGCCCCGACCCCGACACCCAAAGGCCTGTGGCGCCGCACCCCGCCGGCGATGTTCCCGCCGATCCTGGGGCTGATGGGGCTGGGGCTGCTGTGGCGCGGGGCGGCATCGGTGTTCGGGGTGCCGGGCGGCATTGGCGAGGCGCTGCTGGGGGCGGTGACGCTGCTGTGGCTGTTGGCGGTGCTGGCCTACGGCGCCAAGATCGCGCGGCGGCCGGGGGTGGTGGCCGAGGATCTGCGCATCCTGCCGGGGCGGGCGGGGCTGGCGGCGGCGGTGCTGTGCTTTTACACCTTCGCCGTGGTGCTGGCGCCCTATGCGCCGGATCAGGCGCGGCCGGTGCTGCTGCTGGGGCTGATCGCGCACGCCGCGATGCTGGCGGTGCTGCTGCGGGTCATGGCGAGCGGGCCGGTGGAGCAGCGGCAGGTGACGCCGGTCTGGCACTTGCAGTTCACCGGGTTCATCGTCGCCGCGATTGCGGCCGAGGCCTTGGGGATGATGGGGTTCGCAAAGGTGCTGTTCTGGGTGGCGCTGGTCTGTGCGGTGGTGATCTGGGGGCTGAGCGCGCTGCAGTTCCGGCGGGAGCGGGTGCCGGCGCCGCTGCGGCCCTTGCTGGCGATCCATCTGACGCCGGCGAATTTTCTGGGCGCGGTGGCGTTGGGGCTGGGGTGGGACGTGCTGGGGACGGTGTTTTCGGTCGTTTCGGCGGGGCTGCTGGTCACGCTGCTGGCCTCGGTGCGCTGGCTGACGGCAGCGGGGTTCACACCGCTTTGGGGGGCGTTCACCTTTCCGCTCGCGTCCGTGGGGGCGCTGTGGCTGACGCTGGCGGCGGGGCATCCGGTGTGGTGGGTGCCGGGGGGCCTCGCGCTGATCGCGGCGACGCTGGTGATTCCGCCGATCGCGTTCAAGGTGATGAAGATGTGGGCCTCGGGGCAACTGGCGGTGAAGACGAATGCGGCGGTGGCGTGAGGGCAAGTGGGGTGAAGCTTGGACTGACGGTGCCAAATTCTGATGGGCCCGCCCGGGTGGGCACGGATGTGCCCGCCCCCCAAATACGTTTCGGGCGGGGGCGGGCACAGCAGAATTTCACGGGCGGCCGAAATTCTGCGGAGCGCCTTTTCGGCTGAACTGGCGATGAATCCAGACAGTCCCACCCCCGATAAGGGCTTGCCATCCCCCCGACACCATGAAACAGGGAAGCGCCAACGAAAACTCCCCGAACGAGGTTCCCATGGAGATTCGAGAGGCGCTCACCTTCGACGACGTTCTGCTGGTTCCGGCTGCATCTTCCGTGCTGCCGTCCGATGCCGATACCTCGACCTTCGTGACCCAGGCCATCCGCATGAACATCCCGCTGCTGTCCTCGGCAATGGACACGGTGACCGAGGCACGCATGGCGATTGCCATGGCCCAGGCGGGGGGCATCGGCGTTGTCCACCGCAACCTCGGCGTCGAAGAACAGGCGCGTGAGGTGCGGCGGGTCAAGCGGTTCGAAAGCGGCGTGGTCTACAACCCGATCACCCTGACCGCGGGCCAGACCGTTGCCGATGCCAAGGCGCTGCAGGAACGCTACAATGTCACCGGCTTTCCGGTGGTGGATGAGCGGGGCCATGTCGTCGGCATCGTCACCAACCGCGACATGCGCTTTGCCAGCGATGACCGCACGCCGGTCAGCGTGGTGATGACCTCGGACAACCTTGCGATGGTGACAGAGCCGGTGCAGCTGGATGAGGCGAAAAGCCTGATGAAGGCGCGGCGGATCGAGAAGCTGCTGGTGACGGACGGCAAGGGCAAGCTGACCGGGCTGCTGACGCTGAAGGACACCGAGAAGGCCGTTCTGAACCCCCATGCCTGCAAGGATGACCTTGGCCGCCTGCGTGTTGCCGCGGCGACCACTGTCGGCGATGCGGGATATGAGCGCAGCCAGGCGCTGATCGATGCGGGCGTGGATATCGTGGTGATCGACACCGCGCATGGCCATTCCGAGGGCGTGGCGCGGGCGGTGGCGCGGATCAAGTCCTTCTCGAACCATGTGCAGGTGATCGCCGGCAACGTCGCCACCGCGGCGGCGACGCGGGCGCTGATCGATGCCGGGGCGGATGCAGTGAAGGTCGGCATCGGCCCGGGCAGCATCTGCACCACGCGGATCGTGGCGGGCGTCGGCGTGCCGCAGCTGACCGCGATCATGGATGCGGCGGGGGCGGCGGGCAATTACCCGATTATCGCCGATGGCGGCATCAAGTTCTCGGGCGATTTTGCCAAGGCGATTGCGGCGGGGGCCTCTTGCGCCATGGTCGGATCGCTGATCGCCGGCACGGATGAGAGCCCGGGCGAGGTGATCCTGTATCAGGGGCGCTCGTTCAAATCCTATCGCGGGATGGGCAGCCTTGGCGCGATGGCGCGCGGCTCGGCCGACCGCTATTTCCAGAAGGATGCCGCCAGCGACAAGCTGGTGCCCGAAGGGATCGAGGGGCAGGTGCCCTACAAGGGCTCCGTATCCGCCGTGGTGCACCAGATGGTCGGCGGCCTGCGCGCCGCGATGGGCTATACCGGCTGCCGCACCGTGGAGGAGATGCGCGGCGGCTGCAGCTTCGTGAAGATCACCGGCGCGGGGCTGAAGGAAAGCCATGTGCATGACGTGCAGATCACGCGCGAGAGCCCGAACTACCGGCTGGGCTGACAGGGGCTGGCCTGTTCCGGAGTGCCGCCGGGACAGGGCCATAACCGGACGCGCCCGGGCGGGTGCCAGAACGAGACAGGCGGGCCGGACCTGAGAGAGGTCCGGCCCGAGCTGTTTGGGGAGGGTGGCGCCGGAGCGAACAGGGGCGCGCAAGGTTCGGAGGCCGAGACATTCCCGGGAATCATCTTGCCTTAAAAGTTAATCATGTTAAATTAACTGTATTAGTTTTAAAGGGGCGCAGCATGGCACGGCCACGCAAGGATGAGGCAATCGACATCAAGGCCAGGGCGCTGACCGCCGCCATCGAGATCCTGCGCGAGGATCCGGAGGGGCTGTCACTGGCGGTCCTCGCGCGGCGGGTCGGGTGCAGCGCCCCGGCGCTCTATGCGCATTTCGAGGGCAAGGACGATCTGCTGGACCAGACCCGCGCCGCCGCCTGCGCCGAGATGATGGAGGCCAAGCGCCAGCGGTTCGCGGGCTTCGACGGGGATCCCTGCGCCCGGCTGCGGGCTGGCGGTCGGGACTATGTCATCTTTGCCCGGGACAACCCTGCGCTCTATCGCCTGATCTTCGCCCCGCGGCACGCGCTGGCAGAGCAACCCGACATCAGCTTCAGCGACGCGGTGATTGCCCCGCTGGTGGCGGGGGTGCGGGCGGCGCAGCCTTCGGGATTTGCGGCGGGCGCCGAGGCGTCCGAGGTCGCGCAGATGATGTGGTTCGCCGTGCATGGCGCGATCATGATGGCCCTTGACCGGCAGCTGCCGGGGCCCGAGGCGGCGCGCTGGCAGCGGGCGCTGGCAACCGTCGATACGGTGATGGCGCTGCTTGCCCCCAACCCCGGAAAGGAATGACCATGCGGACCTTGCGGTTCATCGGCCTTGGCGTGCTTGTGGCGGCGGTTCTTGCCGGCGCGGCGCTGATCTATTTCGCGCGCAGCACGCGCGCCGAAATCAATGTGCTGGAAGCAGAGCTGATCGCGCGAGCCGAGCCTGTCGGCGCGGGGCGGGTGGCGGAAGCGGCCCTGCCGGAGCCTGTCGCCCGCTATTTTGCCTATACCTTCCCGCAGGGCGTGCCCGAGGCGCCGCGCTATGCAAAAATCGAGATGGAAGGCCAGTTCCGCCGGCCGATGACCGACAGCTTCGCCCCGACCACGGCCCGGCAGGTGGTCAGCCTGCGCCAACCCGATCTGGTGTTTTCGGCCGACACGCCGATCCTTGGGGTGCTCTGGGCCATCGCCTATGACAGCTATATCGACGGGCAGATGATGATGGAAGCAAGGGTGCTGTCGGCGATGACCGTCATGCATGAAGAGGGCAGCCCCGAGCTTGACGTGATCTCGCTGCGGCGCTGGCTGCTGGAAAGCCCGATGGCGCCGATGGCACTGCTGCCCGGCGGCCCGGTGAGCTGGGAGCCGCTGGACGGCAGCCGCGCCATCGCCGTGGTGCGGGCGCAGGGGCTCGAGGCGCGGCTGATCGCGACCTTTGCCGAGGATGGCGCGCTGCTGGCTTTTGACGCGGTGGCGCCGGGGGATCTGACGACGCCCTATCACGGCTCGGGCGAGCGGGTGACGCGGGGCGATGTGCAGATGGTGGAGGGCGTGCGGGTGCCGATGGCCTTCGAGATTTCCCGCGTCGGCGCGGATGGCATGGCGCAGCCGTTCTGGACCGGGCGCATCACCAGCCTGAGGTTTGTAGAGTGACTGGGCGCGACCGAAACGGGCCGGAGGCGATAGCCCGCGGCCCGCTCCGTCATCAGGCGGCGCAGCCCGCCAGCCGGGCCGGGCGGCTGCCCAGCCAGACCAGCCCAAGGCCCGCGGCCGCCAGCAGGCCGCCGACCACCGGCACCGCCGCGTAGCCGAGGCCCGCGCTGATCGCCGCGCCGCCGGCCGCCGCGCCGATGGCATTGCCGAAGTTGAACGCGCCGATGTTGATAGACGAGGCCAGCCCCGGCGCATCATGCGCCGCCTGCATCACCCGCATCTGCACCGGCGGGACGATGGCAAAAGCCGCGCCGCCCCAGACCAGCAGGATCACAGCGGCCCCGGCAGGGGTGCCGATCACGAAAGGGATCACCAGCATGATTGCGGCGAGGGCGCCAAGGAAGATCGCCGTCGCACCATCCAGCGACCAGTCGGCGACGCGGCCGCCGAGCCAGTTGCCGAAGGTGAAGCCAAGGCCGATCAGCACCAGAGCGAGGGTCACGAAGCCGCCGGATGCGCCCGTCAGGCTCTCCAGCATCGGGGCGACATAGGTGTAGAGCGTGAACATCGCGCTCGACCCCAGCACCGTGGTCAGGAGGGCGATGACGACGGGGCGCCTCGTCAGCACCTTCAGCTCTCGCAGAACCTCGGGCCGCTCGCCGGGCGTGCCGCGGGGCAGGGCGGCCCAGAGCGCGGCGATGGTGACAAGGCCCAGGACCGCGGTGCCGCCAAAGGCCTCGCGCCAGCCGATCTGCTGGCCGACCCAGGTGGCCAGCGGCACGCCGCCGACATTGGCCAGCGTCAGGCCCATGAACATGGTGGCGACGGCGCTGGCCTGTTTGTCCTTGGGCACAAGGCTGGCGGCCACGACCGAGCCAAGCCCGAAGAACGCGCCGTGGTTAAGGCTGGTGACGACCCGCGACAGCAGCAGCGTCCAGTAATCGGGTGAGAGCGCCGAGAGGATGTTGCCAAGCGTGAAGATCACCATCAGCGCCATCAGTGCCGTGCGCTTGCCCCAGCGGCTGAACAGCAGCGTCATCACCGGCGCGCCGACCATCACGCCGATGGCATAGGCGCTGACCAGCAGGCCGGCCGAGGGGATCGACACATCCACCCCCTCGGCGATGACGGGCAACATGCCCATCGGCGAGAACTCGGTGACGCCGATGGCAAAGGCGCCGATGGCGAGGGCGAGCAGCGGCCAGCGCGAGCCGGGTTTGTCAGATGTCATGTCCATATCCTTACGCGGCCCAGTCGGGGGCGAGGCCTTCGGGGCTGACCAGACGGCCATCCGCACGGGCAAGGCCGCTGATTTCGGCCATGTCGGTCTTGGTCAGGGTGAAGTCGAAGATGTTGAAGTTTTCCGCCACGCGGGGCGGTTTGGCGGTTTTCGACAGGGCGACGGCGCCTTGCTGCACCAGCCAGCGCAGGCCGACCTGTGCCGCGGTCTTGCCGTGGCGCGCGGCGATCTGGCCGATCAGCGGGTCTTGCGGCACCGCGCCATCCGCCATGCCGAAATAGCCGGTGAGCAGCGTGCCGGTTTCCTGCGCGAGCGCCGCCATCGCGGATTGGTCCAGATAGGGGTGCAGCTCGATCTGGTTGGTGATGATCGGCGCCTGGCTGGCGGCAATTGCGGCGCGCAGCTGCGTGCGGTTGTAGTTGCTAACGCCGATGTGGCGGGTCTTGCCGGCGGCCTGCGCGGCGTTGAGCCATTCCACCTGTTGCTCGACCGGCACCGAGTTGCCCGGCCAATGTGCCAGCAGCAGATCGACATGAGCGACGCCGAGCTTGTCCAGGCTTTCATCGACCGAGGCGAGGAAGCGCGCGTCGCTGTAATTCTCCACCCAGACCTTGGTGGTCAGGAACAGCTCTTCGCGCTTGGCGCCAGATGCGGCAAGCGCGCGGCCGAGGCCGGCTTCGTTCCCATAGATCTGCGCAGTGTCGAAATGCCGGAACCCGGCCTCCATCGCGGCGGGGATCACGGTCTCGACCTGGGCATCCGTCATGCGGAACACACCAAAGCCGAGAGCGGGGATCTGCGCCCCATGGGCGGTAAGATAGTGCATCTTTGTCTCCTGTCCGTCAGGGCCAAGGCCCCATCAATGTCCTGACCCATCAGATACACCTGTGGAATTCGATTGATAATCGGCGGGTTTTGCACTTCATCTTGGAATGCAGTTCATAGATGAGCGCGCGGATCTGCCAGGGTTGCGGGGGGCGATCAGCCCGGCGGGTCGGGAAAGACGGCGGCCAGCACCGCGGCGATTTCGGTGCCGCTGGTGGGCTTGACCAGATAGGCCAGCGCGCCGGCCCCCAGCACCCGCGCGGATGCGGTCGGAGGGGAAGGCAGTCATGACGATGATCGGCGGCGGGCAGCCGCGGGCCAGCAGCACCTGCTGCAACTCGTCGCCGGTCATCCCCGGCATCTGCACATCTGTGATCAGCAGATCGGGCGGCGGGGACGGATCATGCAGGAACAGCAGGGCCGAGGCATGGCAGCGTACCCCGTACCCCAGCGACCGGATCAGGCTGGAGAGCGAGGTGCGCACGCCCTCATCATCGTCGATGATGGCTATGATCGGGGTCTGACGCATCGGGGATGCTTTCCGGTGGACCTGGGGGGCGCAGGGGGCGCCGCAAGGGTGGGTTGGCCCCATCTATGCGCGCTTGCCGGGGCGCGCACCATTATACGCAGGTTTGACTGCTATGGTGCCGAAATGCCAAGCGCCGCCGCCTGCCGCACCAGATCGGCCAGCGTGCGGGTGCCCATCTTGCGCATCATCGTGCCGCGATGGATCTTCACCGTGATCTCGGACAGGCCGATGATCCCGGCCACCTGCTTGTTCATCAGCCCGGTGACGACATGGGCCATCACCTCGCGCTCGCGCGGGGTCAGCGTGTCATAGCGGGCGCGGAGGTTCGCCAGATCGGCGCTCTCGCTGCGGCGGGTGCGGTCCAGGTCAATGGCGGCGGCGACGGCATCCAGCATGTCCTGATCGCGGAAGGGCTTGGCGATGAAGTCCACCGCGCCGGCCTTCATCGCCCGCACCGTCATCGGGATATCGCCATGGCCGGTCATGAACACGACGGGGCGAGGGGTGCCCTGCCGGGCGAGCTGATCCTGAAAGTCGAGGCCGCTGATGCCGGGCAGGCGCACGTCGAGCACAAGGCAGCCGGGCCCCAGGGGCAGCTCGGCGGCCAGCAGATCGGCTGGCGCGGCAAAGAGCCGGGTGGCGAGGCCGATGGAGCGGAACAGGCTGTCGAGCGCAGAGCGGACCCCCGGATCATCATCCACGATGGCGACGAAAGCGGTTTCGGGAGGGCTTTTGGTCATGCGCCTGCACCTGCTGCGGGCAGAAGGATGCGGAAGGTCGTACGGCGGCCTGGCAATGGGGCGGGTGGAACGCTGTCACCGCCGCCGGGTTGGGTTTCAGCCTGCTGGCGGTGCTGGTGCAGCTGCGGAAGCGCGCATAGCGGCGGGGCGGGGCCTGACGGGTGCAGCCCACCGGGTCAACCAGGTTCGGACCCCGTCATCTCCTGCTTGTTGGAGTCCCGCAGCCATCGTTCATAGGCGGCATGGAAGGCCACCCTGCGATATTTTGACACCAGGAAACTCTCTCCGGTTTCGGTGACCAGCTCCAGCTTGGTTGGCGCCAGCTTCCGGATATCTGCAATATAGTCGAACGCGACCCAGACCGAGCGATTGATCTGCAGGCCGAGATCCTCGTCGATCTGAGAGATCAGCCGAAACAACTTGCCCCGGATCATCAGCTGCCGATTGTGCATCGTGACATGCAGGTAATGGTCGTCGGCGCGAACAAGGCGGATCGCCTTCATGGTCAGAGTTTCAGAGCCGATCTGAAGATCATTTTCGCAGTCCTCTGCCGTTTCGGGAAGAGGGGGCGTGCTGGGGACCGTCTGCCCGGTATCAATTCGAAGGGTTTCTGCGGCATCGCCCTTCGGATCGTTGGGGGCGGAGGGTGGCGCAATTTCTGCTTCCGCCAAGCGCGGTGCGGGTTTTCGCGTCGGCGCAATCCCGGATCGGTCAACGACAAAAGCCGGATGCAATGGCGCCACGAAATTGGCAAAGGCCAGTTCGAACAGTGCCATCACGAATATGGAGTTTACGATGGGAACGGCCAGGTCGCCCCAAGTCGGAGTCTGGCCATGAACCACCACGACGAAAATGTAGAAGGACACATGGGTTACCGCAAGCGACGGTTGAATGAACACCGGCGTATACACGGATTGGATGATCCGGCGTCGCACGAGGAATAGAATCACGAACAGCGCCGCTGCGTACCAGACAAGCATTGCAGCGGCGATGATCGCCCAAATCAGAAACAGCTCCGGCGCGGTGAATGCGGTGCTGCCCCAGGGGGTGCGATCCATCAGGCCACTCAGCGCGACACAGATGAAGATGAACTTCAGGAACAGCGGGTGGAGGAAGATCTCGGATGCCGAATCGGTCACGAGAAGCGCATGGGTTCCATCGATGAAGGTTATCGCAATCGGCGAAACAATCCGTTTTGCACCATCCAAAGTGCCTGCTCCTCTTCCCCTTCAAGTACTCATGGCGCCAGCAAGGCGGAAAACTGTTGATTTTTCAACCTGCCCGCCCCGGTCGTCACCGATCTTAGACGCAACGTCCTCCATTACCATGTCGTGAAAGGTCTCTCACGAAATTCCTTTCAGTCCATTTAACGCTTCGCGACCTGCGTTTGTGTCGTGAGTGGCCAGTCCGCTCATTGACCTGTTGGGGGAAACAAAGACGGGCCTCTTACTCGATGGATCGCGGCATCGGCGCCCGCAATCCTGCCACAATGTGCCACTCGCGACATTTCTGCGTTGCGGCGGGCCTGTCACGGCTTTGCCTGTCGGTCCCGGCAGGTCGTGCGGCATGAGGTATTAATGCAATTCGGCCACCCTGCGGTGGTGATCCTGAAGACTGTGGAGCCTGTCGCCGGGGGCGCGGCAAGTGGCGCAGTCCGAGGGACTCCACACGCCGCGCAGGGCGCGCTCAACCACTGTCGCCAAGGAACGCTGCCATGAAGGTCTTCAAGTTGCCTGCGCCCTGCGGCGCAATCGCCGCATTTTCCATCCCGCCGACCAAACGCCTCTCGGCGCCCGAGGTGCGGAAATGACCGTCTATTATGTCGTCTCCGGCGACGCATCCATTCTCGATGCGGATAACGTCAACGGCTACCCGCAGGTCAGCGCGGGGTCGATCGCCGCCTCGGACGGTGACGTCTATCACATTGACGGCGGTGTGACGAATTCGATCACCTTCACCGGCAATGCCACATTCGATGTGTTCATTGACCAGGATCTGACGGGTGGATCCAAGGTTGGTGATATCACCATCAGTTCTGCCGGCACGACCAATGCCACGGTGACCATCGGCGAAGGGGTCGATGCGGATTACGCGACGATTCACTCGAGTGGCGACTCGCTGAACGTGAATGTCGGCGACAACGCAACCGTGGGCTCGATCTCTGCCTATAACTCCGATGAGCTGGTGGTGAATGCCGGTGACAATGTCACCGTGAATGGCGCCCTTGTCGGCTCGCGAACCGATTCGACGGTTGAGTTTGGCAATGACGCCACCTTCAATTCCACCATCGCCCTCGACGGGTCGGGAACCGTTGCCGACAATGGCAGCCAGTCTTTTACGGTGGGTGACAATGCCACGCTGGATCATGGCATCTCGATGGGGGGCAGCTACACCCACAACGAGTTCACCACCGGCGAGAATGCCACCATCGACGGCAATATCGCCATGGGCGGCAGCGGCCGCCAGAACCCCGATGGCGATACCTCCGACTATTCGGCGAAGGTGACGCTCGGCGACGGCAGCACCGTCGATGGCGACATCACGGTGGGCGGCAGCTACGGCGACATGTCGGTGGAGACCGGCGACAGCGTGACGGTCGGCGTGATCGCGGTGGGCGGGTCCTACAACACCATCTCGGTGAAGGTCGGCGACGATGCCGATACCGGCGACATCGCGATGGGCGGATCGTATATCGACGGCAGCATCTCGGTCGGCGCCGGGGGCGAGGTCGAGGCGATCTATGCCGGCGGATCCCATTCCACCCTCTGCGTGGGCGTCGGCGCGGGCACCGATGTGGAAGGTTCCACCCTGATGGGCGGATCGTACAACACTCAGTCACTGTCGCTTGGCGATGGCGCCGCCATCGGCGGCAACATCTCGATGGGCGGGTCGCACAACACCCAGAGCATCACCGCGGGCGATGACGTCAGCGTCGGCACCTATGTCGCCGTGGGCGGGTCGTACAACACCCAGAGCCTTGTCATGGGCGATGGCGCCAGCGTTGGCACCTATGTCGCGATGGGCGGGGCCGGCAACACCAACCATTCGGTGGTGGGTAACGATTTCACGCTTGGCACCTCCTGGACCGGCTCGACCTCGGGTGCGGAATATCTGACGATCGGCGACAACTGGACTGTCGGGTCGATTGCGCTGCAGGGCGGCAATGACTCGCTGGTCCTTGGCACGGCGGCCGATGGCGTGACGGCGAAGATCACGGGCGGCGACGGGACCGACGGCATTACCGTGACGGCCCCCTTGGGCAAGGAAGCGGGCTTTGCCACGTCTGCCACGGCGGCGGGCTGGACCCAGAGTGCGGATGGCACCTGGTCCTCGAACGGTAAACCGCTGACCTTTGAGGGCGTGAGCTACAGCACGTTCGAAGGCGCGGCCGATGTCGATGAAGACTGGACGCCGCCGGATCCGATCTGCCACGTGCCCTGCTTCACCAGCGGCACCGGCATCCTGACCCCGCGCGGCGAGGTGGCGGTCGAGGCGCTGCAGCAGGGTGATCTGGTGATGACGCTGGACAATGGCTTCAAGCCGATCCGCTGGATCGGCAGCCGCCGTCTGAACGCCGATGAGTTGCGTGCAAACCCGAACCTGTGCCCGATCCGGATTACGGCGGGGGCTCTGGGCGATGGCCTGCCGGTGCGCGATCTTGTGGTGTCGCCGCAGCACCGGGTGCTGATCCGGTCTGCCATTGCCGAACGGATGTTCGGAAACCGCGAAGTACTTGTCGCGGCCAAGCATCTGCTGGCGCTGCCCGGGATCTCGGCGGATGCGGCAGTGGAGGGGGTCGAATATTGCCACTTCCTGTTCGACCAGCATGAGGTGGTCTTTGCACAGGGCGCGCGAACCGAATCGCTGTTCGCCGGGCCCGAGGCGCTGAAATCGCTGAGCCCCGAGGCCCGGGAGGAAATCCTCGCGATCTTCCCCGAGCTGACAGAGCTTGACCACGGCCGCCTGCCGAAGCCCGCACGACCCCTGGTGCAAGGGACGCAGGGGCGCCGGCTCGCGACGCGCCATGCCGAAAATGCCAAGCCGCTGTGGCAGGGGGAATACGTCCCGGCACACTGACCGGAATCCTTTTGCCAGTTGCAAGAGGTGGGGCTTCGCCCCCCCAGGCGTTGACCCGAAATGGGGGGTATCGGCCGCAGCCCCGATGCCCCCCGCATCCTTTGATCAGCACCGGTGCGGCGCATATCCGCGCCGAGGCACGCCATCCGCAACGACCCGGGCCGAGATGATCCGCCGCATGGTCAGTTCCGGCCGAGCGGGATCAGCTTGACGGTCGGGCTGGTCTGATTGCAACAATTCGGCACCTGCGTTGCGCCGGTGCAGGATATGGGTTGTTTGCAGGTGCAGAAACTTTAATCTGCCAGCCATACTGGCGCCCGATGCGCAAATATTCGGTGCGCGAATTTCGGAAGACAGATTACCATGTCGATTACGCCGGTTCTGCTATGTGGTGGCTCGGGGACGCGGCTTTGGCCGCTGTCCCGCAAAAGCTATCCCAAGCAGTTCGTGAAGCTGGTCGGCGAGGAGACGCTGTTTGCAGCTTCGGCGCGGCGGTTGTCGGGGCCGGGGTTTGCGGCGCCGGTGGTGGTGACCGGGTCGGACTTCCGCTTCATCGTGACCGAGCAGCTGGCTGCGGCGGGGATAGAACCCGGCGCGATCCTGATCGAGCCCGAGGCCCGCAATACGGCGCCGGCGGTGCTCGCCGCCGCGCTGTATCTGGCAGCGGCCGATCCGGACGCGGTGATGCTGGTCGCGCCCTCGGACCATGTGATCCCGGATGCGGCGCTATTCCGCACTGCGGTGACGGCGGGGCTTGCCGCCGTGGCGCAAGGGATGATGGTGACCTTTGGCATCACCCCGGACCGGGCCGAGACCGGCTATGGCTATCTGGAGCTGGCGGGCACGCCTGATGGCGCCGCGATGCCGCTGGCCCGCTTCGTGGAAAAGCCGGATGTGGCGCGCGCGGCCGAGATGGTGGCGGCCGGGAATTACCTTTGGAATGCCGGGATCTTCCTGTTCGCGGCCAAGGATATGATCGCAGCCTTCCGCGCCCATGCCCCGGCGCTGCTGGCGCCGGTCGAGGCGGCGGTAGTGGCGGCGCGGCCCGATCTGGGCTTCCTGCGGCTGGATCCGGCGGCCTGGGCCGGGGCCGAGGATATCTCGCTCGACTATGCGGTGATGGAGAAGGCCGAGAACCTGGCGGTGGTGCCCTTCACCGGCGCCTGGTCGGACCTTGGCGGTTGGGATGCGGTCTGGCGCGAGGGTGCGCAAGCGGCGGGCGGCGTCGGCAGCAGCGGGCCGGTGACGGCCATCGACTGCGAGGATTCGCTGCTGCGGTCGGAATCCGAGGGGCTCGAGGTCGTGGGCATCGGGCTCAAGAACATCTTCGCCATCGCCACCCCTGACGCCGTGCTGGTCGCCGATATGAGCCGGGCGCAGGACGTGAAGGCGGCGGTGACGGCGCTGAAGAAGAAGGGCGCCAAACAGGCCGAGAGCTTCTTGCGCGAGCACCGCCCTTGGGGCTGGTATGAGACGCTGTCACTGGGAAACCGCTTTCAGGTGAAGCGGATCGTGGTGCACCCGGTCGCGGCGCTAAGCTTGCAAAGCCATTTCCACCGATCCGAACATTGGATCGTTGTTGAGGGAACGGCGAAGGTAACGATTGACGATACTGTTACGCTGGTGACGGAAAACCAGTCGGTCTATATCCCGCTGGGTGCCGTGCACCGGCTGGAGAATCCGGGAAAGGTGCCGATGGTGCTGATCGAGGTCCAGACCGGCACTTATCTCGGCGAAGATGACATCGTGCGCTATGACGATGTCTATGCACGCGGGCAGGGGGCAAGGGGCTGATGCCTGCCTTGAACTGCCGCATCACAATACGAAAGGTCGGAACATGAAGATTGCCGTCGCGGGGCTGGGCTATGTCGGCCTGTCGAACGGGCTGCTGCTGGCGCAGCACAATGAGGTCGTGGCGCTGGATGTGGTGCCCGAGAAGGTGGCGCTGGTGAACTCCGGCCGCTCCCCCATCGTCGATGCCGATTGCGAGGCGTTCCTGGCGCGGGGGGATCTGAATTTCCGCGCTACCACCGACCCGGCCGATGCCTATGGCGGTGCGGATTTCGTCATCATCTCGACGCCGACCAACTATGACGTGGCGACGAACCGCTTTGACACCAGCTCTGTCGAGGCGGTGATCCGCAAGGTGATGGAGGTGGCGCCCGATGCGGTGATGGTGATCAAGTCCACCATCCCTGTGGGCTATACCCAGTCGGCCGCGCTGGCGCTTGGCACCAAGAACCTCATCTTCAGCCCGGAATTTTTGCGTGAAGGCAAGGCCTTGCACGACAACCTTCATCCATCGCGGATCGTGGTGGGTGAGCGGTCGGAGCGGGCGGAGCGCTTTGCCGCGCTGCTGCTGGAGGGCGCGGTCGAGAAGACTGCGCCGGTGCTGTTCACCGACCCGTCCGAGGCCGAGGCAGTGAAGCTGTTCGCCAACACCTTCCTCGCCATGCGGGTCGCGTTCTTCAACGAGCTCGACACCTATTCTGTCGCGCGCGGGCTGGATGCGCGGCAGATCATCGACGGGGTCAGCCTCGATCCGCGGATCGGCAGCCATTACAACAACCCGTCCTTCGGCTATGGCGGCTATTGCCTGCCCAAGGACACCAAGCAGCTGCTGGCCAATTACGACGAGGTGCCGCAGGTCATCATCGGTGCCATTGTCGAGGCGAACCGCACCCGCAAGGATTTCATCGCCGACCAGATCGTCGCGCGCAAACCCAAGGTGGTGGGCATCTACCGACTGGTGATGAAGGCGGGATCGGACAACTTCCGGCAAAGCTCGATCCAGGGGATCATGAAGCGGGTCAAGGCAAAGGGCATCGAGGTCATTGTCTATGAACCGGCGCTGGATGCCGAGGACTTCTTCAACTCGCGGGTGATCCGCGATCTGGAGGCGTTCAAGGCAGAGGCGGATGTGATCGTGGCCAACCGGGCGGCGCCGGAACTGGCCGACGTGGCGGACAAGGTCTACACGCGCGACCTGTTCGGCGCAGACTGATCCCGGCACGGACAGTACGATAGCGCAACGCCCGGTCCCAAGTGGCCGGGCGTTTTGCTGTGTGTGTGCGAACTTCGATGAGAGAGCGGGGAGGTCACCGTCAGATCGCCGCGGGGGCGCGCGGCGGGCATTGCGCCGGTGCCGGCGGACATGCCGCCTCGGGCGCCGCCAGAGCGGCTACCCCGACAGTCTCGTTATGTAAGGATGGCGGAACTGGGGATCTCTGGCGCAGGCTTGGCGTCTTGACGACACGCCGCGCAAATTCTTGAAATTCTTGAAAGTGAACGGGGCGCTGGATCAGGCCCTAATTTTCTAGCCTGGATGCGCCCCGGGCCGTCCGATCAGCGGACAGTCCGGGGCTGCTTGAACTCAGCGGCCGGTGCGGTTCAGGACTGCCGATGCCGTCTTGACGATGATCCGCAGATCGGCGCCGAACGACAGGTTTCTGGCGTAGGTCACATCCAACTGGACCCGCTCGTCATAGCTGACATCGTTGCGGCCCGAGACCTGCCACAGCCCGGTGATCCCGGGACGCATCGACAGGTAAGCCCATTCGGACCCGTGATACTTGGCAAGCTCGGCCTCGATCACCGGGCGCGGCCCGACAAAGCTCATCTCGCCGGTGAGCACGTTCCAGATCTGGGGCAGCTCGTCGAGGCTGGTCTTGCGCAGGAAGTTCCCGATCCGCGTGATGCGCGGGTCGTTGTCCAGCTTGTATTCGCGGACCCACTGCGCCGCAGCCACCGGGTTCTCGGCCAGGTAGTGCTGCAGTTTCGCTTCTGCATCCGGCACCATCGTGCGGATTTTCCAGCACTTGAAGGGGGTGCCACCGCGGCCGATCCGGGTATGCCCGAAGAAGCCTTTGCCGCCATCAAGGCGGGTCAGCAGCCACAGCACCCCGATCACCGGTGCAACCACAGGAAGAATCAGGAAGGCGATCAGAAGATCGGCAACACGCTTCGGCGCCCCAAGGTATCGACGACCTACGCTCGAGCCGGCGGCGTCGATGTGGTCGAAACTATCTGAAATCACCACATGTTTCATCACTGTCTCCCGCTCAAGTTGGGTCGAATTGCTTGAAGTTGTAACTGGTTCCGGCACAGCAGATGCTTTGCCGTTATTATCAAACGCGACAGAGCAACCTTCTGGCTGATGCGCTGGCTCGCTACTCGCTATGCGACGACATGCACCGCTAACCTGTTCTATCATCGCCGGGCCGTGCATGGTTTCGCAAGTCTTAAAATGCTGCAGTTGCGAAGGCCAGCGGGTTCCTGCCGTCGCCCCTGCTCTTGACGCCAAAAAGTGACGTTAGGGCAAACGCTTTGTATCTATACGATGACATTTGCCTAGTTTGTACACAGTATGCAAATGAAATGATGAGAATCACGGGCCACGGCATCGGACCACCGCAGACATCCGCCGCCTCACCTGCTTCGGTTTGGCCGCGCGGTCAGGTCGAAAGGTGCCGGGTGCCCCCATCCGGGTAAAGAATCGCTGCACTCAGCCGGCCGGTCGCATAGGCGCCGGTGTCCACCGAGATGCGCCCGCCCTGCTGGCGGATTTCGGGCACCACGGTATGCCCATGCGCAACCCAGAGGCCGTCAGAGCGAGGGCGCCTGAAAAATTCGGCATGGCCCCAGAGCAGCGATTTGCGATCTTGCTGAAGGATCGGAAGGTCGGGATTGGCGCCGGCATGAACCACCGCGACATTGCCGCTTTGCACATAGAGCGGCAGCCCGCGCAGCCAGTGTTCAAGCTCTGGCCCCATTGCCTCGCGCAGGCCGTCCCGTGCGCGTTCCAGGTCCGTGCCGCTCATCGTCTCGCTGATTCCGCGCAGACCGAAGCTTGCAAGGGTCTGCAGCCCGCCATATCGCAGCCAGCGCGGGCCGGTCTGTTGCGGGTCGTCCAGAAATCCAAGCAACATGTCTTCGTGGTTGCCAGCAAGGCAGGTCAGGCGGCTGCCGGTCGGCGTGGCCTCGGCCATCAACATCCGCAGCACGTCTGCGCTGGCATCGCCGCGGTCCACATAGTCGCCGACGCCGATGATGCGTGTGTCGTCATCGACCTCCTCCGCGATCTTGCGCGAGAGGATGTCCAGCAAGCTGGCGCAGCCGTGGATGTCGCCGATCACGCAGAGCGGCTGATCGGGCGACAGGGCCGCAAGTTGTGCCTCGGGCAGGTCTTGGGCCTGCTCAGGTTCGGGGCGCGGGGTAGGGCCGCGCCACATGCGGATCATACTCGAAAACAACGTCATGGCCTCCGAATAGAAAATCCTGCGCGCTTTGCCAATAGAATAGACAGGCTGGCCAGCGTCCGCTTCGTCACGATCACGGCACAGGGGCTGATGGATGCCGATAGGACACCTTCGGAAGAAACCTGCCAACCCCGGATATTCAGGCTTGCTGCACTGCGACACAGTATTTAACAGAGTGTTGAACGGACCAAAGCAGCCGGGGACGATGAACGGGATTTCAGCACCAATGGCCTTGGTCCGTGTGGCGCCGGCCCGACGCCGGGCAGGTTTTTGGGCCCTGTCAACTCTGGCAGTTCTTGCCGCGACTGCCGCCGCAGCGCAGGACAGGCCGACCTATTCGCTGTATGGCTCGACCGGCCTGATCGACATGCCCACCGGCGAAATGCCGGCCGATGGCGAGTTTGCGCTGACCACGAACACCTATAGTGGCGTGCTGCGCACTGCGCTGACCTTCCAGATTGCGCCGCGGCTGTCGGGCACCTTCCGCTATTCGGTCATCGACAACTATTACGGACCGGGTGACGATCAAGAGCTTTATGACCGCAGCTTCGACGTCAGCTATCAGATCAGCCGCGAAGGTAATTTCGTGCCGGGCGTCGTCGTCGGGTTGCGCGACTTCGGCGGGACCGGGGTGTTCGCTTCGGAGTTCGTTGCGGCCTCCAAGCATCTGCGCCCGGATCTGGTGGTGACGGGCGGCATCGGCTGGGGCCGGCTTGGCAGCTATGGCAGCTTTGACAACCCGCTTGGCGTCATCGCGGACGGGTTCAACGACCGTCCTGACAGCTTCAGCGATATCAGCGATACCGGGCAGGTGGCGTTCGATTCCTTCTTCCGCGGGCCGGCCGCGCTGTTCGGCGGTGTGGAGTGGCGCCCGTCGGACCGGCTGTCCTTTAAGGCGGAATACTCCTCTGACGCCTATGAACGTGAGACGGATTTTGCCGGGTTTGACCGCCGCACGCCCTTCAACTTTGCCGCGACCTACCGGATGCGCAATGGCGTCGATCTGACCGGCTTCGCGCTGCACGGCTCGGAATTCGGCATGATGGCGACCCTCGCCTTCGATCCGGCGAAGGCCCGCTTCACTTCGGGGCGCGAGCCGGCGCCGCCGCCGGTGGTGCCGGTTGCGCTGGCCGATCAGCGCGCCGCGGCCTCGTGGGGCGATGTGCCGGGCGAGACGCTCAGCGCGCGGGTTGCTGCGGCGCTGAAGCCGCAGGGGATCGAGCTGGAATCGCTGTCGATCACCGGCAGCACCGCAACGGTCCGCGTCCGCAATGGCAGCTATGATGCGGCGCCACAGGCAGTGGGCCGCACCGCGCGGGTGCTGACGGCGACGCTTCCGGCTGCCGTGGGCACCTTCCGCATCGTGCCCGTGGTGCGGGGCATCCCAGCCTCGGCCATCACCCTGCGCCGCGCCGATCTGGAAGAGCTGGAACTGGCCCCCGACGGATCCTGGCAATCCTTTGCCCGCGCCGACATCGCCGATGCGGCCGGGTCGCGTTTCGACCCGGCCGGCGCGCCGATGCGGCAATACCCGGCCTTCGAATGGCAGATTGCTCCCTATTCGCAGCAGGCATTCTTCGACCCCGACGCGCCCCTGCGCGCCGATTTCGGTGCGCAGCTGTCCTTCGGGCTCGACCTTGCGCCGGGGATGATCGTGTCGGGCTCGGTTCGCCAGAAGGTCGTCGGCAATCTTGATGAATCCACCCGGGTCTCGAACTCGGTCATCCAGCATGTGCGCTCGGACGTGACGCTGTATGACAAGACCGAGGAAGCCGAGATCACCCATCTGACCGGCGAATACTTCTTCCGGCCCGGCCCGGACCTTTATGGCCGGGTGACGGCGGGCTATCTGGAGCGGATGTATGGCGGCGTGTCGGGCGAGGTGCTGTGGAAGCCGGTCGCCAGTCGCCTCGCGCTTGGGGCCGAGCTGAACTACGCCGTCCAGCGCGAGTTCGACAGCGGCTTCGGGTTTCAGGACTACGATGTCGTGACGGGCCACGCGTCGGCCTATTACGACTTCGGCGGCGGCTATCTGGGCCAGCTTGACGCGGGCCGCTACCTCGCCGGCGATTGGGGCGCGACCTTCGGGCTCGACCGCGAGTTCGGCAACGGCTTCACGGTCGGCGCATTCTTCACGCTGACCGATGTGTCCTTCGACGATTTCGGCGAAGGCTCGTTCGACAAGGGCATCCGCATCTCGATCCCGCTCAGCTGGCTGGCTGGCGAACCCTCGCAGCGCGGCTTTGCCACGACGATCCGGCCGGTTACCCGCGACGGCGGCGCAAGGCTGAATGTGCGCAACCGGCTTTACGGGCTGACGCGCGACTATCACGGCCCCGAATTGCAGGACAACTGGGGGAGGTTCTGGCGATGATCCGCGCTTCACGCCTGGGCTGGACCTTGCTGGTGCCGATGCTGCTGATCGCCGGATGTGACCGGGTGGCGGACCTTTCGGAGATTGCAAGCGGCGGCACAACGACCAAGGCCAAGACATTGCCGGTGGTTGCCGCCGATTTTGCCGCCCGGGTCGAGGCCGGCGCGCCGCTGATGATCGCGAATGTGCTGGAGCGGGACGCCCTGACCACCTTCGTGCTGGTGTCCGAACGGGACGGCGACCGCGTCTGGCGCACCCAGGACAATGTCACGATGTCCACCCGCGGCGGGCTGATGACCGGCACCCGTGCGCTGGCCGGTGACCTGATGAGCGCCGATGTCGCCGAAAGCCAGGCGCTTGTGCTGGCCGGCCGGCCGGGGCTTGCGGTGCGGGTGCACCGCTATCTTGATGGTCAGAACGGGATCGAGATCGACAGCTATGTCTGCGAGATCAGCCCGCGCGGCAGCCAGGATCTGGCTTTCGACGGTGTGCAGTTCCGCGCCACCGTGATCGCCGAGACCTGCACCAACCCCGGTAATGACTTCGAGAACTTCTACTGGGTCTCGGGCGGCACAGTGGTGCAGTCGGTGCAATGGGTCGGCCCCGAAGTGGGCGCAATCTCGATGCGCGGGGTGATCCGATGATCCCGCAATCCCTTTCTTTCTCCTTCGGCCCCGGGGCCGGCATTGCGATCCCAATAGCGGAGGATTTCCCGTGCGTTTCCTGACTACTCTCAGCGTGGTGGCCCTGCTGGCCGGTTGCGGTGTCGTCTATCAGACCCCTTCGGTGAAGGAAGGCGTCAGCCGCGACAGCAAGGTGCAGGTGGTTCCGATCACTGCCGAAACCCTGCTGGCGGCGAATCGTTCGACCTTTGCCCCGAAATCGCTGCCGGGCGTGTTCTCGGCAACGGCCGGGGCAGGCGGGTCGCTGCGCGGCGCCGGTGAGATCCCGGATACCGCGTTCCTGCCCGAAGGCCGGCCCGACGTGCTCGAAACCCGGGTGCCGCCGCCGGTGCAGGATGGGCCCTATACCATCGGCGTCGGCGATGTGGTGCTGCTGGCGACCCCGCAGGCCGGCAATACCATCGAGGAGCTTTCGGGGCTGCTCGCCGCGCAGAACAGCCGTCAGGGCTATACCGTACAGGACGACGGCGCCATCGCGGTGCCAGATGTCGGCCGGGTGCCAGTGGCCGGGCTGACCCTGGAAGAGGCCGAGGCGGTCGTGTTCCGCCGTCTGGTCGAAGCGCAGATCGACCCGACCTTCAGCCTCGAGATCGCCGAGTTCAACTCCAAGCGCGTCTCGATCGGCGGTGCGGTCAATACCCCGACCGTCGCGCCGATCTCGCTGACGCCGCTGCGGCTCGATCAGGCGCTGGTCGCTGCCGGGGGCATCACCGTCGTTGACCAGGATTACGCCACGATCCGCATCTACCGAGACGGCACCATCTACCAGATCCCGCTGGCAGAGTTCTACACCCAGCCCGACCTGCAGAAGGTCCGTCTGGCCGATGGCGACAGCGTCTTCGTCGATACCGAATATGATCTGGCCAAGGCTGAGTCCTATTTCTCGGAGCAGATCCAGCTGGCGACCTTCCGCACCCGCGCCCGCGAAGTTGCGATCAGCGAATTGCAGGCTGAAGTGTCGCTACGCCGCGCCGACATGGCAGAGGCGCGCGAGAACTTCCAGACCAAGCTGGAACTCGACTCGGTCGACCGCGACTATGTCTACATGACGGGCGAGTTGACCCGGCAGGGCCGCTACCCGCTGCCCTTCGACCGCAAGGCGGTGCTGGCCGATGCGATCTATGGAGAGAGCGGCGGCATGTCGAACGAAAAGGCCAATGCCCGGCACATCTACGTCCTGCGCGGCTCGCCTGATCCGCGCGAGTTCGGATCGGTCACGGCCTGGCAGCTGGATGCGCGCAATGCCGCGAACCTGCTGCTGGCCACAAGGTTCGAGCTTCGCCCGAATGACGTGGTCTTTGTCTCGGAACAGCCGATCACCAAATGGAGCCGCGTCATCAACCAGATCACGCCGTCGATCATCAACCTGTCAGCCAGCGCAGTTGAGTAAGCGCGGGCTTTGGGCCAAGGATCAAAGGGGCGCTTCGGCGCCCCTTTTGCGCGGCGTTGCCCGGTTTTGTCGCCATCCCGACTGAAATCGGTGCGATGACTGCGGCATGATGGCGATCGTCTGCAACATCCCCGAACCGATCTTCACGAAGCTGAAGATCTGGGCGCCCCTCGGATCAACGCTGCTTCCTCAGCCCGCACCGCCTCGGCCAGCCAGGTCATCACCGCTCGTTCACGCGCAATCGGGCGCACGTCGCGGTGGCAGGTCATCCAGTAATGCCTTCGCAGCCAGACCTCGTCTGCCAGCACGATCTGCAGGTCCGGGTGCTGGCTGGCGATGAAATAGGGCAGCACGCACAGCCCTTCGCCCAGCTTCGTCGCCGCCAGCTGGTTGAAGATGCTGGAGCTGCGGAACTGCGCGCGCAGCCCCGGATGCACCTCGCCCAGATAGTCGAGGCCGGGGGCGAAGATCATCTCCTCGATATAGCCGATGAAGCGATGTTCCAGCAGCTGCTCGCGGGTGGTGATGGGCGGGTGCCGGTCGAGGTAGTGGCGCGCGCCATAGACGTGCAGGCTGTAATCGGTGATCTTGTCCGAGATGTAGGGGCTGGCCTTCGACGGGTCGAGCGTCACCGACACATCCGCCTCGCGCCGCGACAGCGACAGGATCTGCGGCAGCGTCACCAGCTCCAGCAGGATGTTCGGAAAGCGGGCGCTGAAGCGCGGCAGCAGGCGGGTGGAGAAGAAGCTGCCGAAACCTTCGGGCGTCGCCACCCGCAGAATGCCGCGCTGGCCGATGCTGTCGCCCAGAAGCTCGACATTCATCCGCTCGGTCTCTGCCTCGATCCGCTCCGCGGTCTCGATCAGGCGGCGACCGAAGGTCGTCAGCTCATAGCCCCGCGGATTACGCTCGAACAGGCGCAGCTTCAGCGCCGCCTCCAGCCGGTCGATGCGGCGGGAGACGGTGACGTGGCTGGTCTGCAGCTGCCGCGCGGCGCGTGACAGCTGGCCTGTGCGGGCCACGGCCAGAAAGAACTGCAGGTCGTCCCAGTCGAAGTTTTGCAAGATATCTCCCGAGTTCTGTTCATAAATGGACAGATCCTGTATGCAATTAACCTTTCACCAAGGGTTGTGTCAAAGCTCGTTTGCTGTGATCGTTGTGGCAGGACAGACGGGAGAGGAGCCCGTCTGGCCATTTTTGAACAGAGATGTCGCGCCTGCACCCCTCTCGGGGGGGCAGCCAAGTGCTGTCCGGCCGGGCCGCGCGTTTCAAGGGAGGTTGAGACATGCGCAGAATTCTGATGTCCGCAAGCGCGCTTGCGGCACTCGCTTCGCCGTCACTGGCCGAGGTCAGCGACGGAAAGGTCAAGATCGGCATCCTGAACGACCAGTCGGGCGTCTATGCCGATTTCGGCGGCAAGTTTTCCTACGAGGCCGCGCTGATGGCGGTCGAGGATTTCGGCGGCACCGTGCTGGACATGCCGGTCGAGGTGGTCACCGCCGATCACCAGAACAAGGCCGACATCGCCTCGAACATCGCGCGCCAGTGGTATGATACCGAGCAGGTCGATGCGATCATGGAGCTGACGACGTCTTCCGTGGCGCTGGCCGTGCAGGCCCTGTCGAAGGAGAAGGCCAAGATCACCATCACCACCGGCGCAGCGACGACCGAGCTGACCGGCCCGCAATGCTCGCCCTATGGTTTCCACTGGGTCTATGACACCCATGCGCTGGCTGTCGGCACCGGCGGCGCGCTGGTGGAGCAGGGCGGTGACAAGTGGTTCTTCCTGACCGCGGACTATGCCTTCGGCTATTCGCTGGAAGAGAACACCGCGGCCTATGTCACCGCGAATGGCGGCACAGTCGCGGGCGCCGTGCGCCACCCGCTGGCGACCACCGACTTCTCGTCGTTCCTGCTGCAGGCGCAGGCTTCGGGTGCCAGCGTCATCGGCCTCGCCAATGCCGGGATGGACACCCAGAACGCGATCAAGCAGGCGTCGGAATTCGGCATCGTGCAAAGCGGCCAGCGGCTTGCCGCGCTGCTGTTCACGCTGGCCGAGGTCAACGGCATCGGGCTGGAAGCGGCGCAGGGCCTGACCCTGACCGAAAGCTTCTACTGGAACCGCAACGAGGAAACCGCCGCCTTCGGCAAGCGCTTCTTCGACCGCACCGGCGCGATGCCGAACATGGTTCACGCCGGCACCTATTCCGCCGTGCTGTCCTACCTGAAGGCCGTCGAGGCTGCTGGCGGGGATGAGACCGAGGCGGTTGCGGCCAAGCTGCATGAAATGCCGGTGAAGGACGTCTTCACCGAAAGCGGCACCGTCGCGCCGAACGGCCGGATGATCACCGATGTCTACCTGATGGAAGTGAAGAAGCCGGGCGACAGCGACATTGCCTGGGATTACTACAACGTGCTCGCCACGATCCCAGGGGCCGAGGCCTTCATCGATCCTGCCAAAAGCGGCTGCCCGCTAATTGCCCAGTAAGGCATGATGATGACGCAAACGCCTGTGCAGACGCAGGACCAGCCGCGGGTGGTGCTTTCCGCCCGCGGCCTGGGCAAGGATTTTGCCGGCTTCACCGCGGTGAACAACGTCGATCTGGACGTGCATCACGCCCGCATCCACGCGCTGATCGGCCCGAACGGCGCCGGCAAGACCACCGTGTTCAACCTTCTGACCAAGTTCCTGCAGCCAACCCGCGGCAGCATCACGCTGCTGGGAACCGACATCACCCGTATGAAGCCCGACAAGGTGGCGCGGATGGGGCTGGTGCGGTCCTTCCAGATCTCGGCGGTGTTCCCGCATCTGACGGTGCTGGAGAATGTCCGCGTCGCGCTGCAGCGGCCCAACGATCTGGCGGTGCAGTTCTGGCTGCCGATGTCATCGCTCGACCGGCTGAATGGCCGGGCCGAGGTGCTGATCGACGATCTGGGGCTGAGCGAGTACCGCGACGCGCGTGCTGGCGATCTCTCCTATGGCCGCAAGCGGGTGCTGGAGATTGCGACGACCCTCGCGCTCGACCCCGAGGTGCTGCTGCTGGATGAACCGATGGCCGGGATGGGGCAGGAAGATGTGCAGATGGTCGCCGCGATCATCCGCGACGTCGCCAAGCACCGCGCCGTGCTGATGGTGGAACACAACCTCAGCGTCGTTGCCGATATCTGCCACGAGGTGACGGTGCTGCAACGGGGCGAGATCATCGCGCAGGGCGATTACGCCACCGTGTCGGCCGATCCGCGTGTGCGCACCGCCTATATGGGAACCGAAGAATGAGTGCTCCGCTGCTGAACGTCGCCGGGCTGCACGCCTGGTATGGCGAGAGCCATGTGCTGCATGGCGTGGACCTGCATGTCAACGAAGGCGAGATGATCTGCATCCTCGGCCGCAACGGCATGGGCAAGACCACGACGCTGCGCACCATCATGGGCATCTTGCGCAAGCGCGAGGGCACGATCACCTTCGCCGGCAAGGATATGATGGGGGTGCCGCTGCACCGCTCCGCCCGCGCCGGGCTTGGCTTCGTGCCCGAGGAGCGCGGGATCTTCGCCACCCTCACCGTCGAGGAGAACCTGACCCTGCCGCCTATCGTGGCCCCGGGCGGGATGGCGGTCGATGAGATTTACGAGCTGTTTCCGAACCTGTCGGAACGCCGCACAAGCCCCGGTACCAAGCTGTCGGGCGGCGAGCAGCAGATGCTGGCGATGGCCCGCATCCTGCGCACCGGCGCGCGCTGCCTGCTGCTGGACGAGCCGACCGAGGGCCTTGCCCCGGTCATCATCCAGGCCATCGGCGAGGTTCTGGGCAAGCTCAAGGCCCGCGGCATGACCGTGGTGCTGGTCGAGCAGAACTTCCGCTTTGCCAGCAAGGTCGCCGACCGTTTCTACCTGATGGACCATGGCCGCATGACCGCCGAGTTTCCGGTGGCCGACCTGCCGGCGCGGATGGACCTTCTCAACCGCGAACTGGGGGTGTGACGATGATGATGCTTTTCGGCATTCCCATTCAGGCGCTGCTGGGGCAGCTCTTGGTCGGGCTGATCAACGGCTCGTTCTACGCGCTGCTGTCGCTTGGTCTTGCGGTGATTTTCGGCCTCTTGCGGGTCATCAACTTCGCCCACGGCGCGCAATACATGCTGGGGGCCTTCGTCGCCCTGCTGATGCTGAAATTCGCCGGCATCGGCTATTGGGGCGCGCTGATCCTTGCGCCGATCGTGGTGGGGGCGATGGGGGCCTTTGTGGAGCGCACGATGCTCTCGCGGCTCTACAAGCTCGACCATCTCTATGGCCTTCTCTTCACCTTCGGCATGGCGCTGACCATCGAGGGCACCTTCCGATACTTCTTCGGCGCCTCGGGCCAGCCCTATACCACGCCCGCCGCGCTGAGTGGCGGGGTGAACCTCGGCTTCATGTTCTTGCCGATCTATCGCGGCTGGGTGGTTGTCGCCTCGATGGTGATCTGTCTCGGCGTGTGGTTCCTGATCGAGAAGACCAAGCTCGGCGCCTATCTGCGCGCCGCGACCGAGAACCCGGTGCTGGTGCAAAGCTTCGGCATCAACGTGCCGCTGCTTCTGACGCTGACCTACGGGCTTGGCGCGGGGCTTGCGGGGCTAGCCGGGGTGCTGGCAGCGCCGATCTATCAGGTCAGCCCGCTGATGGGCAGTAACATCATCATCATCGTCTTCGCGGTGGTCGTGGTGGGCGGCATGGGGTCGATCCTGGGTGCCATCATCACCGGCTACATGCTGGGCATTGCCGAGGGGCTGACCAAGGTCTTCTACCCCGAAGCCTCCAACATCGTGATCTTCGTCATCATGGCGATCGTCCTGATCCTGCGTCCCGCAGGCCTATTCGGCAAGGATGCCTGACATGAGCCACAGCACACATACTGGCGATACTGCACCGACGCGCACCCTGGCACTTGCCGGGCCGATCAAGGCCGCGATCCTGATCGGGGCACTGGCCTTCCTGCTGGTCGCGCCCTTCATGCTCTACCCGATCTTCCTGATGAAGCTTCTGTGCTTCGCGCTCTTCGCCGCGGCCTTCAACCTGCTGCTGGGATATACGGGCCTGCTGTCCTTCGGCCATGCCACCTTCTTCGGCGGGGCCGCCTATTTCACCGCCCATGCAGTGAAGGTCTGGGGCTGGCCACCGGAGTTCGGCATCCTGCTCGGCGTCGCCGGCGCTGCGGGCCTCGGCCTGATCATGGGCGCCATCGCCATCCGCCGGCAGGGCATCTACTTCGCGATGATCACCCTTGCCCTCAGCCAGATGTTCTTCTTCTTCTGCCTGCAGGCCGGCTTCACCCATGGCGAGGATGGCATCCAGTCCGTCCCGCGCGGGCATCTCTTGGGGTTCATCGACCTCAGCAACTCCACCAACCTCTACTTCACCGTGCTGGGGGTGTTCCTGATCGGCATGGCGCTGATCTGGCGCTTCGTGAATTCCCCCTTCGGGATGATCCTGAAGTCGATCCGCGAGAACGAGAACCGCGCCATCTCGCTCGGTTACTCCGTCGCGCGCTACAAGCTGGGGGCCTTCGTCATGTCCGCGGCGCTGACCGGGCTGGCGGGCGGGATGAAGGCGCTGGTCTTCCAGTTCGCCACACTGACCGACGTCAGCTGGCAGATGTCGGGCGAGGTGATCCTGATGACGCTGCTTGGCGGTATCGGCACGCTGATCGGGCCGGTCTTCGGCGCGGGGCTGGTGGTCAGCTTGCAGAACTACCTCGCTACCTCGAACGTGCCGGTCACCATCATCACCGGCGTTGTGTTCATGGTCTGCGTGCTGCTGTTCCGCCGCGGGCTGGTGGGCGAGTTCTACGCCTCGAAGCTGGGGCGGATGCTGGGGTTCAACCCCGAGCGCTGAAGAACCCGCGCCGGGGGTGGCGCAAGGAGACCAAATGGACCACTTCGACTATATCGTCATCGGCGCCGGCAGCGCCGGATGCGTGCTGGCCAACCGCCTGTCGGAAGACCCGCGCAATTCGGTGCTGCTGCTCGAGGCGGGGGGGCGCGACAATTACCACTGGATCCATATTCCGGTCGGCTATCTCTATTGCATCGGCAACCCCCGCACCGACTGGCTGTTCAAGACCGAGGCCGAACCGGGGCTGAACGGCCGGGCGCTGATGTATCCGCGCGGCAAGGTCCTGGGCGGCTGCTCGTCGATCAACGGCATGATCTACATGCGCGGGCAGGCGGCGGATTATGACCACTGGCGCCAGCTCGGATGCACTGGCTGGGGCTGGGACGATGTGCTGCCGGTCTTCCGGGGGCAGGAGGATTTCTACAAGGGCGCCAGCGATCTGCACGGGGTAGGGGGCGAGTGGCGGGTGGAGAAGGCCCGCGTCCGGTGGGCGGTCCTCGATGCGTTTCTCGAGGCGGCGGTGCAGGCCGGCATCCCCCGCACCGACGACTTCAACACCGGCGACAATGAAGGCGGCGGCTATTTCGACGTCAACCAACGCTCCGGCATCCGCTGGAACACCTCGAAGGCCTTCCTGCGCCCCGCCGCGGGCCGCCCCAACCTGACGGTACTGACTGGCGCGCAGGCGACACGGCTGATCGTCGATGAGGGCGAGGTGCGCGGCGTCGCCTTCCACCACGCCGGCATCGACAAGACCGCCCGCGCCCGCCGCGAAACCGTGCTCTCCGCCGGCGCCATCGGCTCGCCGCAGCTCTTGGAGCTGTCGGGGATCGGCCGCGGCGAGGTGCTGCAGGCCGCCGGCATCGCGCCGATCTGCGAGGTGGCGGGCGTGGGCGAGAACCTGCAGGACCATCTGCAACTGCGCATGGTCTACAAGGTGACCGGGGTGCCGACGCTGAACGAGAAGGCCTCGACCCTTCTGGGCAAGGCCAGCATCGGCATGGAATACCTGCTGCGCCGGTCGGGCCCGATGTCGATGGCCCCCAGCCAGGTTGGCATCTTCACCCGCTCCGGCCCCGAAAAGGCCACGCCCGATCTGGAATACCACGTCCAGCCCGTCAGCCTCGACAAGTTCGGCGAGGCGGTGCATCCCTTCCCGGCGATGACGGCCTCTGTTTGCAACCTGCGCCCCGAAAGCCGCGGGTCCGTGCATGTGACCGGCCCCGACCCCCGCGCGCATCCCTCGATCCGCCCCAACTACCTTGCCACCGAGGGCGACCGCGATGTCGCCGTGCGCTCGCTCGAACTCACCCGCCACATCGCGGCGCAGCCCGCCTTTGCCCGCTACAGCCCCGAGGAGTTCCGCCCCGGCGCGCAGCACCAGACCCGCGAGGAGCTGGCCCGCGCTGCAGGGGATATCGGCACCACCATCTTCCACCCGGTCGGCACCTGCCGCATGGGCGCGGATGAGGCCAGCGTGGTCGACCCCCGCCTGCGTTTCCGCGCGCTTGGCCGGCTGCGCATCGCCGATGCCTCGGTGATGCCGACCATCACCTCGGGCAATACCAACGCGCCGACGATCATGATCGCCGAGAAGGCCGCAACAATGATCCTCGAGGATGCCAGGCGCGGCGCGGCCTGATCTGTCGCAGATCACGCGGCCAGCGCAATGATGTGATCCGCACCCCAGTGCGGAACAGTTGCCAGCCGTCAGGCGTTCTGTCACCGGATAGTAGAACATCCTGGAGGAGTTTTAGGTGATGCGCAGCAAAAAGACGAGAACAGGGGCGGCCCGCGCCACGGCGCTGATGGCCAGCCTGTCGATGGCCCTGCCGGTCCCGGTCTATGCCCAGACGGATGCAACCGTGCTGTGCGCCGATGGCTCGACGCCCCCCTGCGCGGCCGAGGAACCCAGAGCCGACGAGGCCGAGCAGCAGCAAGAAGCCCAGCCGGAACCGCAGCCCGAGGAGGCCCCCGCAGAAGTGCCGGCCGAGCCTGAGGTGACCCCGGAACCCGCGCCCGAGCAGCAGCCGGTCCCGGATGAAACTCCGGCCGAGAGCCCGCAAGAGATCCCGCAGCCCGATCAGGCGCCCGAGATCCCCGCAGCCGAGGGCGAGGAGAGCCTCGGCGATGCGCTGGACCGTGCGCTGCAGGAAGAGCCTGCCGCTGAAGAGCCCGCCGCCGAAGACCCCGTGGTAGAAGAACCCGCCACCGAGCAACCGGTGGCAGAGGAACCGGCAGCCGAAGCGCCCGCAGCCGAAGAACCGGCCGCCGAGGAGCCCGCCGCCGGGACCGACTCCAGCGAGGAGGAGCTGCGCCGCGCGTTGGAGCAGCAGAACAATGACGCCCCCGCCGAGGCCACGGAAGCCCCCGCCGAGGATGCCGCACCGGAAGCACCGGTCGCCGAGGAAGCTCAGCCAGAGCCCGCCGCCGAAGCTGGCGCCGAAACCGAGGCAGATGCCGCTGCCACCACAGCCGCGGAGGACAATCAGCCTGCCGTGCAGCTGATGGCTGATGAACCCGACGCCGCATCTGGCGAGCCGGTGGCTGCCGCCGCGCTGGATGCCGTGACCGGCGAAGACGGAAATGTCGAAGCTGGCGACAATGTCGAGGTGATGGAAGAAACCGTCACCGAGGAAAACGCCCGCTCCTCTTCGGAAGACTTCGACAACACCGTGTCCGAGCGCAGCGCAGCCCGCAGCAGCAACGATGACGACGATGATGACGACCGCTGGAACAGCGCCCTGTCCGACCGCGAGAAGGTGATGCTGCTTGGCCTCGGTGCGCTTGCCGTCGGTGCTGTCGTCTCCAACAACCGCAAGGTGGCGCTCAACTCGGGTGACCGCGTGGTCGTCCAGCGCCCGGATGGTCAGTATGAGGTCATCAAGGATGATGACGTGCTGCTGCGCCAGCCCGGTTCGAACGTGCGGACCGAGCAGTTCAACGACGGCTCCAGCCGCACGACGGTTGTGCGTGAGGATGGCTCGCGGATCGTGACGATCTACAGCCCGGAAATGCGCGTGTTGCGCCGGACCCGGATCGATCCGAATGGCCGCGAGTACCTGCTGATCGACGACACCGTCGCCTATGAGCCGGTGAATGTCGCCACGCTGCCTGCGCCCACGCGCAACTTCGTGACGCTCAGCGATGACGAGTCAGAGCTGCGCACCGCGCTGGCCCGCGAGTCGGATTTCGGCCGCCGCTTCAGCCTGTCGCAGGTGCGCAACATCGCCGAAGTGCGCTCTCTGGTGCCGGTGATCGACGTGAACGCGATCACGTTTGAGACCGGATCGGCCGCGATCACCCCGGATCAGGCGCAGGCGCTCGCCTCGCTCGGCCGGCTGATCCAGGGCTATATCGACGAGAACCCGCAAGAGGTGTTCCTGATCGAGGGCCATACCGATGCCGTGGGCTCTGCTGCCTCGAACCTCGCGCTGTCGGACCGGCGCGCGGAATCGGTGGCGCTGGCGCTGACCGAGTATTTCGACGTGCCGCCGGAAAACATGGTCGTGCAGGGTTACGGCGAGAGCTATCTGCGGGTGAATTCGCAGACCTCCGAGCGTACCAACCGCCGCGCCTCTGTGCGTCGGATCACCGACCTGCTGCAGACCGCGTCGAACTGACGTTGCTGCATTGATTGAGAAGGGGCCGTCCGCACTTTACGGGCGGCCCCTTTGCCTGGGGCTACTGGAGCGTTTCCTGATCCGCCTCACCCTGGGATGCTTTTTCTAGCAAGAATGGGAAAGGTTGGCTCGCAGAGTGCTGCGCTTTTGTCGCAGGGCACGGGGACGCCAACTTGATCTGTGTCAAATCGCCCTCCTACTGGCGGCGATAATTTGGCCGCATCGGTTCGCTTCTCCCTGAAATGCGGAACTCCCTGCCGCAGTGAACCGCCCTAACCAGACGTCTCCCTCGTCGGTCGGGAAATGCGCTGCGGGCCTCCCTCCCGCAGCGTTTTCCGTTTTTGCGGACCCTGTCGCGGCGCGCAGGCGTTTGCCATTGGCAAGCCCGGCGACCCCCTGCAGGATCGCGGGCAGAGGAGTGCCATGACCGATCATCCCACCCGCCCCGAGGCCGACCGCATCCCCGAACTTGCGCTGGACTGGCACCGCGCCGGCCGCGGCGCCGTGCTGGCGACGGTGGTGGAGACCTGGGGCTCGGCCCCGCGGCAGGCGGGCAGCCAGCTGGTGATTGCGGGCGACGGGGCGATGATGGGCTCCGTCTCTGGCGGCTGCGTTGAGGGGGCGGTGATCCTCGAGGCGCTGGAGGCGCTTGTGGACGGGAAGGCGCGGCTGCTGCGGTTCGGGGTCAGCAATGATGATGCCTTCGCGGTGGGCCTTGCCTGCGGCGGCGAGATCGGGGTGCTGGTGCAGCCGGTGGGGGAGGCCTTGCCCGAGGCGCTGTTGGCCGATCTGGTGGAAGCGCGGGCGGCACGGCGGGCGGTCGCGTTGCTGGTGGATCTGGAGGGATTCGGCGTTCAGTTGGTGAAGGCCGAGGCTGCCACCGGCGCGCTGGCGGAGCGGTTTTGCAGCGACAGGTCAGGCGTCGATCCAGACAGCAACCTCTTCGCCGGCCTGCATAATCCGCCGCTGCGGCTGATGGTCATCGGCGCGGTGCATATCGCGCAGGCACTGATCCCGATGGCGCGGATGGCGGGCTTCGATCCGGTGCTGATCGACCCGCGCGGCGCCTTTGGGTCAGAGGCGCGGTTTCCGGGCGAGGCGATCCTCGATGACTGGCCCGATGTGGCGCTGGCGCGATTGGCGCCTGATGCGCGCACGGCCGTGGTAACCCTCAGCCATGACCCCAAGATCGACGATCCGGCGATCTTGGCCGCTCTCGCCTCGCCAGCTTTCTACATCGGCTGCCTCGGCTCTACCCGCACCCATGCCAAGCGGCAGGAGCGGCTCAGGGCGGCGGGGGTGAGCGAGACCGACATCGCGCGCATCCATGGGCCGGTCGGGCTGAACGTCGGGGCGAAAAATCCGGCGGAGATTGCGGTGTCGATCCTGGCCCAGATCATTTTGCGGTTGCGGCAAGGGTAGGGCGGGTCAGCCGAACCGGCCTGTGCCCTTGGCTTTGCGCGCTTCGGCTTCCTTGGGGTCGGTGGTGGCGGGCACGGCCGGATCCGCCGTCTCGTCGATCAGCCGGGCGCTGCGCTGGCGGGTGGCATAGCGCATCGCCCATTGCACCGAGACCAGCAGCCGCTTCTCGAAGTTCACCAGCAGCCAGACATGCACCAGCGCCCAGAGATACCAGGCGATCGCGCCCTTCATCTGCCAGCGCCCGAAATCGAACACCGCCGCGCCGCGGCCGATCACCGCGGTATTGCCCCGGTTGCGAAAGTGGAACGGCCCCGGCGCCGGCCCGCCCCGCGCTTGCCGCCGCAATGCGTGGCCGAGGTGCTGGCCCTGCTGGCGCGCGACCTGTGCCAGGGGCGGCAGCGGCGCACCCTCCTTGTCCAGCGCCAGCGCAGCGTCGCCGATGGCCCAGACACCGGGATAGCCCGTCACGCCCAGATCCGGCCCCACCGGCAGCCGCCCGCCCTTGCCGGCCTCGGCCCCCAGCCAGCCCGCCACCGGCACCGCCTTCACCCCCGCCGCCCAGATCACGCAGCCCGCGGCAATGCGCTTGCCGCCGATGGTGACGAAGCCATCGCCCACCGTCTCGACCGCGCTGTCGGTCCAGATCTCGACATTGTCCTCATGCAGCTCATCCGCCGCATAGCTGGAGAGGTTTTCGGGAAAGCCCGCGAGGATCCGCGGCCCCGCCTCGACCAGCAAGATGCGCAGGTCATCGGGGAAGAGCCCGCGGAAATCCCGGTTGATCAGGAAGCGGCCAAGCTCGGCCACCGCGCCTGCCATCTCCACCCCCGTCGGCCCGCCGCCGACGATCACCGTGGTCAGCAGATCGCGCCTTGCGTCCGGGTCGGGCAGGTGTTCCGCCTTCTCGAAGGCCAGCAGCAGGCGCTGGCGGATCAGCCGCGCTTCATGCACCGTTTTCAGGCCCGGGGCATGGGCGCGCCACTCGTCATGGCCGAAATAGTTGTAGTCGGAGCCCGCCGCCAGAACCAGCTGGCCATAGCCGACGCGCCGCCCGTCCGCCAGTTGCAGCTCGCGCGCGACAGGGTCCGCGCCGGTGACACGCCCCAGCAGCACCCGCAGGTTGCGGTGGCGGCCAAGGGTGCGGCGGATCGGCTCGGAGATGTCGGCAGGCGACAGGGCGGCGGTGGCGACCTGATAGAGCAGCGGCTGGAACAGGTTGTGGTTGCGCGCGTCGATCAGCAGCACATCGACATCGCTGCCCCCCAGCTCCAGCGCGCAGGAGAGGCCGGCGAAGCCGCCGCCGACGATGACGATCTCGGCGGTCAGGTCGGGGCCGGGGGCATCGGCGATGGGATCGGGGGGCAGGGGCATGGCATCGTCCTGATCGGGCGCAGCCGGCGCGGGTGTCGGGGGGGCGCGAGTGGTTTGATCCCAACGGCGCAGCGCCCGGGGAGTTCCGAATGGGCCCGATCCGGTCAGACGCAGAGCGGCAGGATGCCGACGACGGCGAAGTTGTAGACGGTCGCCACAGCCGCCGCCCCGGTCAGCAGCTGCGCGGTGGTCGCCAGCCGCGGCGCGAGCCCCGCGCCGCGGCGCAGCAGCCACAGGCCCGCCAGCGTCAGGGCAAAGCCTGTCACCGGCAGCAGCACCAGCACGATGCGCAGCGGGGCGATGCCGCCCGGGCCGGGGGTAAGGCCCCAGCCGGTCTCACACCCCGTCGCGTGGCCGGCATAGACGACGGTGAAGACCAGCGCCCAGAGGGTGAAGCCGCCGGCGATGGCGACGAGGATCCGGGTGCCCGCGTTCATGGCAGGGCCGCCAGTGCCAGCGCCTTGAGCGCAACCGGGAAGCCGAGCACCACGAGGCCCGCGGGCAGCAGCCCGGCTTGCCAGAGGCGCAGCAGGTCGATGTCGATCCGGCGGCGGGCCGAGACATGGCCGGTGCGCAGGCGGCGCAGCGCGTTGAAGGCCAGCACCGCACCGATGAAGGCGTGCAGCCCCAGCCAGACCATCACCGCCGCCAGCACCGCCTGCGCAGCGTGGTCCTGCAAGGGGGGCAGCGCGGCGATCATCCAGCCCATGGCCGCAAGTGTCGCAAGGTTTGCCGCCAGCGCCACCCCTAGCATCGGCGCCCCGCGCAGCACATCGCCCCGCACCGCCATTCGCGCGGCGATCCACCCAACCACCAGCGCCAATGCCGCGACTACTCCCGGCGCCATTGGCAACTCGGGCCACAGCGCAGGCGGCCAGCCCGGCGCCGAGATCGCCAGGAACAGCCCGCCGAACAACAGCGAGGCCAGCAGCGCGCCATCGGCCACCGCCACCACCCGCAGAGCAAGCACCGCCGGGGGCACCGGCGCCTCCGACGACAGCGGCAGCATCACACCCTCGCCCGCGGGCAGGTCGCCCCGGTCGGCATCGGCATGGGTGCCCACTGGCCAGCGCAGGAAGAGCGCGACCACGACCAGCGCGGCCACTATCGCCAGCGGATAGATCTTGAACAGCAGCGACAGGAACACAACGCCGGTCGCCATCGCCGTCCACAGCGGCAGGAAGGTCTGCTGCGGCAGCATCACGATCTGGTCGGGCTCGCCGCGGGCGACCGTCACGCCCGTCGTCTCCATCCAGCCATTGCGGGCTACGCCCAGAAAGCCCTCGCCCCGCGCCATCACCGGGGCCATCTTGCGCGGCTCCAGCCGGTCGGCGCGGATGTCGATCCGCGGGATCGCGGCGAAGTTGTAGGGCGGCGGCGGCAGGGTCGGCACCGCCCATTCCAGCGTCGCGGCCTGCCACGGGTCCGGCTCTGCCTTGCGGCCAAAGCGCAGGGTCAGCAGCAGGTCGATCACGATCACCGCAAAGCCGATGGCCATCACGAAGCTGGAGATGGAGGAGATGAGGTTCAGCCAATGCCACCCACTCTCGGCGCCGTAGGTATGCACCCGCCGCGGCATCCCCATCAGCCCGGTGATATGCATCAGGAAGAAGGTGCCGTTGAACCCGGCAAAAACCAGCCAGAACCCCAGCCGCGCCGCCGGCCCGTCATGCGCACGGCCAGAGATCAGCGGCAGCCAGTGATAGCCCGCCGCCAGCATCGGGAACAGGAAGCCGCCGATCAGCACGTAATGCAGATGCGCCACCACGAAATGCGTGTCATGCGCCTGCCAGTCGAAGGGCACGATGGCCAGCATCACCCCCGTCAGCCCGCCCATCACGAAGACGAAGAAGAAGCCGAACACATGCAGCATCGGGACCGAGGCCTTGGGCCGCGCCTCGGGGTCGGGCTTGCGCCGTCGCTGCGCCAGCGTGGCGATCCAGGCGAAGATCTGCACCGCGGTCGGCACCGCGACCAGCGTGCTCGCGGCCGAGAACAGCGCCAGCGACAGATGCGGCAGCCCGGTCGTGTACATGTGATGGACCCAGAGCCCGAAGGACAGGAACGCCATCGCCACCAGCGCCGCCACCACCGCGCGATACCCCGCCAAGGGCCGCCCGGCGAAGACCGGGACCAGCGTCGAGATGGCCCCCGCCGCCGGAAGGAAGATGATATAGACCTCGGGGTGCCCGAACAGCCAGAACAGGTGCTGCCACAGCAGCGGATCGCCGCCGCGCAAAGGGTCGAAGAACGGCAGGCCGAAGGCCCGCTCCGCCTCCAGCAGGATCGAGCCCAGGATCAGCGGCGGGAAGCCGACCAGCATCATCGCGGCCACCGTCAGCATGTACCAGGCAAACACCGGCATCTTGTCCAGCGACATGCCGGGCGCGCGCAGGATCAGGATCGTCACCATGATCTCGACCGCCGCCGAGATCGCCGAAATCTCGACGAAAGTCACCCCCAGCAGCCAGACATCGGCACCGATCCCGGGCGAGTAGGGCTTGGACGACAGCGGCGTATACATGAACCAGCCGCCATCGGGCGCGGCCCCGGCCAGCATCGCCACGATCAGCAGCGTGCCGCCGAAGAGATAGCACCAGTAGCCATAGGCCGAGAGCCGCGGGAACACCATGTCGCGCGCCCCCAGCATCTTCGGCAGCAGATACATCGCCAGCCCCTCGAACAGCGGGATGGCAAACAGGAACATCATCACCGTGCCATGCATGGTGAAGACCTGCGCATAAAGCCCCGGCTCCAGGAACCCGCTGTCGGGGGTGGCCAACTGTACCCGGATCAGCATCGCCAGAATGCCGCCGATGGTGAAGAACACCAGCGAGGTGATCATGAAGCGCACACCGACGACCGAGTGGTTCACCGCCGCGAAGCGTTGCCAGCCCGGCCCGGTGGCCCAGATCTTCCGAAGGCCCGCGTCGAGTGCCAGCGGGTCGGTCACGCCATCGCCCGGCGCTGCGGGCCGCGCAGGGGCGGGGCCGCGGTCTGCGCCCGGAAGCAGGCTCTCGACCGTTTCAGGTGTTCCGCTGGGGGCTTTGGTCATTCGGCTGGCTCCTGCGGTGCGGTGTCGCCAGCCAGCGCGGCGGCGAGGTCGGCTTCGGGATGGGCGATGACGTCGAAGGCCATGAAGCTGTGGCCAGTGCCGCAATACTCGCCGCACTGGCCGCCATAGCCGCCGGGGTCATCGGCGGTCAGCAGGATGCGGGTCTCGCGCCCGGGGATCGCGTCGATCTTGCCCCCCAGCCGCGGCACCCAGAAGGAATGGATCACGTCGGCGCTGCTGACCGTCACCTCGACCGTGCGCCCGGCAGGGATGTGCAACACGTCGATGGTCTCGGCCGCGCCGGGCTGGTCCGGGTAGCCGAAGCTCCAATGCCATTGCTGCGCATGGGCGGTCACCCGGAAAGGTTCGTCGCCCGTCCGCAGGATCGACTCCCCCAGCACCAGCGCGATCACCCCCAGCGGCAGCAAGATGGGCAGCGGCAGCACCAGCCCGCCCAGGATGATCCACCGCCGCGCCGGGATCTTCGCCGCCGCCTCGGGCCGCAGCAGCGCCCAGAGGTAGAGCCCCATCACCAGCGTGAACAGCACCGCCGCCGCGGCCAGCATCGACCACCACAGCAGCGCCACCGCCCGCGCCTGCGGGCCCGCCGGGTCCAGCGCCGACAGCGGCCCGGCCACCAACCCCTCGCACCCCGCCAGCAGCAGAGGGCACAGCAGCAGGGCAGGGCGCGTCAGCCGGGGGAACCGTCCGCCCCGCCCGCTCGTTGCTGTTCCAGCAACGCCCCCCCCCTCGGAAGACCGCCGTGAAGGAGCCCCCAGCCGATGCCGGACCCCAAGACGCCAAGCGCCGACCGCAGCGAAGACCCGTTCACCGATCTTCTGGCCTCCGCCGACAGCGCCTCGATGGTGGCGCTTGCCGGGCATCCCTTGCATGCAATGATGGTGCATTTCCCGATCGTCCTCGGCTTTGCCACGCTCGCCGCCGACCTGTTCTTCTGGTGGGGGGGCGACCCGTTCTGGGCGCGCGCCGCGGTCTGGGCCGTGGGCGTCGCCTTCATTGCCGGGGTTGCTGCCGGGCTCGTGGGCCTCGCAGAACTGCTGCTCGTGCGCGGTATCCGCCTGCGCGGCAGCGGTTGGGCGCATGGGGTGGCGGCGGTCATGCTGATTTCCGTCCTCGGGGCGAATTGGGGCCTGCGCCTGACCCGGCCCGAGGATGTGCTGCCGCTGGGGCTCGCGCTGTCGGGACTCGGCGCGGTGCTGGTCGGCTTTGCCGGCTGGCATGGGGGCAAACTCATCTATCATCATGGGGTTGGTCTCGTCGGGGAGGAAGAGGAGCCGGGGGATGAAAACTCGCCCGAGGCCGAGGAGGCCGAGCCGGTGAAGTCCACTGACACTCCCGCGCCCTGAGCGTCCACCGGCGCCAGCGCCGGGAACACATCCTCCAGCCAATTCCCCAGACCGCCAGGGCTGAACAGGTCCGCGCCGGGCCCGACTGGAAGCGGCAAGTCTGGCTTGGCCAGCACCAGCGTCAAGGTGCCCGCCGCCAGCAGCGACGTGGCGACGAAGGCAAAGGCGCCAAGGCCATAGCGGGGAGGCTGCTCTTCCTTGAACAGCTCGACGATCCGGCTGGCGGCGAAGACATGGATCATCGCCAGCCCCGCCACCAGCAGCAGCTTGGCGCCGAACCACGGCACATAAACCTGGCGCAGGAAGATCAGCGCTGTGCCGCTCGCGATGGCGATGATCGCGGCGGGGGAGAGCACGGCGGTGTAAAGGAACCGCGCCCGCCGGTGCATCCGGTGCAGGGCGGGGCCGGCGGGATGGTCGGCCCGCTCCCCCAGCAGCGCGGGGAACAGCAAGAGGCCGCCGACCCAGACTCCAAGGAACAAGATATGAACGGCCTTGAGGATCGTGGTCAGCCCGGGCAGGTCGTCGCTCATGCGCTCGCCGTCCCGTCCTGCGCCTTCGGATCAGCCTTGAACAGCGACAGCACCTGCCACAGCGCGGCCCCGGCATAGGCCGGCGTCGCCAGCACCGCCATCGCGATTCCGGCCAGCTGCTGGTCGGTCAGCGGGCTGATGCCCCAAGGCCCGGTGGTGGACAGATGCACCAGAAACAGCGGCGCACCCGCAAACAGCAGCAGCCCGCCCAGAAGCCCCATCTGCGCCATCGTCGCCACGGCCGCCGCCACCGGCGCCGCAGGCCCCTCGCGCCGGTCCAGCAGCCCGCGCCACAGCCAGACGGCCGAGGCCAGCAGGCTGACCTCCATCACCCAATAGGCAATGTCCGAGGACAGTGCCCAAGCGTAAGGCCCCGGCGCGTGCCAGACCCAGGTCAGCACCGTATGCACCAGCGCGGCAATGCCCACGCCAGCCCGTCCGCGGGCGGGAAAGGCCAGCGCCAGCAGCGGCGCCGCCAGCGCGATCAGCAGCAGGTGGTGCAAGACCCGGGCCGAAAACAGCGCCGAGGCCAGCGCGCAGATTGGCGAGACGAAGGCGAGCGCCAGCACCGCAAATCCCGCAAGCGCCAGACGTTGCCGGGCAGGCGCCTCGCGCAGTGCAAAGCCGGAGGCCGCCGCGCCCGCCAACAGCAGCGCGACCAGCACCGGGTCGAGGTTCCACGCGCCCCACAGATCGGAGGGCACCGGCGCGGGGCCGCAATAAGGCGTATAGGCCGCAGGTTCCATCAGGGGGCCTCCACGCTGGGGACGGGCGCCGGCCCGCTGAGCCCCAGCGTCGCCGGGTTGGCCGGGTCATAGGCGGGGACGGAGCGCAGCTGCGCCTCGGTCCAGGGCAGGCGGATGCTGAGGGCGCCCTCCTTGGAAGGGCTGATTTGCAGTTCCGAAAAGGGCACCGCAACCGCATGGCGGCCGACGCCCATGACGCCCCCAAGAGCCAGCACCACATGGCTGATCTTGCCGGAGCCATCTGGCAGCAGCACGAAATCGGTGATCGACCCAAGCGACACGCCGCCCGCATCCTCGACCTGCGCGCGGCGCAGGGCCTCGGTGCTCAGCGCCGCCGCGCCCCGGGCGGGGGCAGCTTCGGGGACTGCGGGAGCCCGAGCTGTGGCCGCAGCCGCAGCCGCCGGCGCAGCAGAGCCCGTCAGAGCCTCCGGCGCCGCCACCTGCGCCAGCGCGGCGCCGCCCCCCAGCATCACCAGCGCCGCGATCCTCAGCTGCCATCGGGTCATCGTCGGTCCTCTCGCAGGGCAGGGCAGACCCGCGGCGGCGGGGTCGGCAGCGCTTCGGGATGCGCAGCCAGACGCACCCCGTCGGGGCAGGTCTGGCGGGCACTCTGCCGGCCCAACGCGGCGCGCGCCAAATGGTTCGCCTCAATCGTCCGCTGCCGCCGATTTATCGCGGCCCGTCAGCCGACGCTGTCCGCCATCAAGATGCCTCGCAGCAGATCAGGCAGCATCTCGGGCCGGTGATAACCGCGGCCCCGCGCCGCCTCCAGCCGCGGGCCCATCGCATCGGGCAGCCGTTCCAACAGCAGCGGTGCCACCCGCAGCAGCCCGTCGGCGCGGTCGCGGGTCAGCACCGAGAACCCCGGATACAGCGTCGCCACCCCGGCATGACCCGAGCGCAGGAAGCTCAGCCGCAGGATCCGGCTGCCGGGCACCGCGCAAATCAGCGTCACCCCGTCCTCGGCCTGCAAGAACACCCCGTGATGCGGCACCAGCCTGCGGCGGCGGCCACTGTCGCGCGGCCCCGGTAGCACCGGGTTGGGCAGCATCGGCTCGCTGGCGCGGAACAGCGTCGCCCCACCCGCGCGCCAGACCCGGCAGATCGTGCTCAGCGCCAGGTCCGGCTGCGCAAAGGACCGCCGCCAGAAGCGGTAGAGCCCGTCCGGCAGCATCCCCTGTGTCACCGCCACATCGCGCCCCGCCATCGCGGTACCAAGCGCGGCGAGTGCGGCCGCCAGCGGCGTCGCCGGGGCAGGGCCTGGGCGCTGCGCCTCCAGAGGCTCCAGCAAGATCCGGGCATCGACGCGGAAATGCGCGCAGATCCGGTGCAGGATGTCGGGGCGCGGAAAGGCCTCGCCCTGCAGGTAGCGGTTGAATTGGCTGCGGTTGATGCCAAGCCGGCGGCAGAGGTCGGCCACGGTCGGCTCGCCCGCCACCAGCTGGCGTAGGTTATGCCCGAACATGGCGCGCAGATGCTGCGGGGTGGGGGTGACACCGGCACCGCTCGTCGTGCGCGAGGAGGTTGCAGGGGCTGCGATACGGTCCTGCATCACAGGACTCCTCTGGCTCTGGGCGGCAGCGGCCCCCCGTCGCACCTGAACCGGCAGGATTGACGCGGGTCCGCATCACATTTTAGTCTAAACCGCATCAAGGGCAAATTCCAGCGCCGCGAATTCGGATATCTGCAACCGGAACTATTCCAGCGCCGCGAACCGCCCCGGGCTACAAGCAGATGTTGGGGTAACGAGGCTGTGATGCTGGGTGTTGTCGTCTGGTCGAAGGAATCCACGCAGGCCGCCGTGGTCTGGTGCGAGGATCATGGCGATATCGCCTATCTCAAGGGCTATGACGGCCTTGCCGAAGCGCCCGATTACCTGTCGCCGGATCCCGCCCCGCCGCGCTGGCCCGCGGTCGGCGATCTTGTGACCCTGGACACGGCCGTTGCCGGCGGGCTGCGACTGGTGCGCAACCTGTCGATTCTCGAGGCTGACTGGGGCCCGGCGCTGCCCGCCTCGCTGAAGGGGGCGGCACTGGGTGTGGCGGGCGAAGGCGCGCCCGATCCCCGTCCCGCATGGCGCCCGACCACCCCCGCCTTCCCGCCCGCGCCCTTCGCGCCGGTTCCGCCCGGGCAGGGGATGATGAAGCCCGTGCCGGCCGAGCCTTTGCCCGCATCGCCGGTCGCACTCGATCAGGGCCCGGCCGTCACCGAGATGCAGCCCAGGTGGCGCCGCAGCGGCCTTGCCTGAGCAGGCCGCCGCGCCCCACCTTAAATGCCCGTGCCTCAGATGCCCCGCGACAGCGCCGCGACGCCGGTGCGCGCCACATCCACCAGCCCCAGCGGCCGCATCAGGTCGGCAAAGGCGTCAATCTTTTCCACGGTGCCGGTGATCTCGAACACGAAGCTTTCCAGCGTCGAATCCACCACATTGGCGCGGAAGATATCGGCCAGCCGCAGCGCCTCGACCCGGCGATCCCCGGTGCCGGCGACCTTGAACAGCGCCAGCTCCCGCTCCACCGCCGGGCCCTCGACCGTCAGGTCATGCACCTCATGCACGGGCACCAGCCGGCCAAGCTGCGCCTTGATCTGCTCGATCACCCCCGGCGTGCCCCGCGTCACCACCGTGATGCGGCTGCGATGGCCCTTGTGGTCCACCTCGGCTACCGTGAGGCTGTCGATATTGTAGCCCCGCCCCGAGAACAGGCCGATGACCCGGGCCAGCACCCCCGCCTCGTTATCGACCATCACCGCCAGCGTATGCGTCTCGACGATCTCGGCATGGGGATCGCGCAGCTCATAGGCGGAATGGCTGGTGGACCCTTGCTTGATGTTCAGTGCGGACATGGCAATCCCTCGTTTGTTGTCTCGTGGCGGCCAAACAGCCTGTCGGCCAAAGCCTGAATGTTGTCGATCCGCTCAAAGCGGCTGCGGGAAAGGCTGCGCAATCCCGGGCGAATGGCCTTGATGCCCTCGGCGTTGCCCTTGGTATGCTTGACGGCGCGCTCCCCAAGGTCGGGCAGCATCCCGCCGGGCTCGGCGGCGCCGAAGAACAAGAAGTGGTCCAGGCTCAGGTCCGCCTCATCGAACCGAAGCCAGATGATGCACCCGCCGGGCTTTGCGGCGAGCGCGACATTGACGCTTTGGCTGGCGGCCCTCGCGCCGATATAGCTCGACTTGAGCTGCACGAAGCGAAGGGCGCCCCCGGTATCAAGGACCAGATCATAGCCCGACTGATCGGTGTGAGAGCGCAGGATATCCAGCGGACAGCCCCGTTTCCACATTTCCTGACACAGGGCACCCAGCAGAACGTATTCCAGCGACTGCTCGCGCTGGCTCGACATGAGCCAGTGACGGCTCATGTCGGGGTCCTGCATCACACCAGCACCGCGCCGCCAGCCTGAATCGCCCCCTCAACCCCGGCATCGCCCATCAGCATCTCGTTATGGGCCTTGCCGCTGGGGATCATCGGGTAGCAATTCTCGTGCTTCTCGACGAGGCAATCGAAGATCACCGGGCCGTCATAGGCCAGCATCTCCATGATCGCATCGTCCAGCAGCGCGGGGTCCGAGCAGCGGATGCCCTTGCAGCCGAAGGCCTCGGCCAGCTTCACGAAATCGGGCAGGCTCTCGCTCCAGCTTTGCGAATAGCGCTCGCCATGCAGCAGTTGCTGCCATTGCCGCACCATGCCCAGCCGTTCGTTGTTCAGGATGAACTGCTTGACCGGGGCGCGGAACTGCACCGCTGTGCCCATTTCCTGCATGTTCATCAGCCACGACGCCTCACCCGCGACGTTGACCACCAGCGCCTCCGGATGCGCGATCTGCACGCCGATGGAGGCCGGCAGGCCATAGCCCATGGTCCCGAGCCCGCCGGAGGTCATCCAGCGGTTCGGCGCATCAAAGTTCAGGAACTGCGCCGCCCACATCTGGTGCTGGCCCACTTCGGTGGTGATGTAGCGGTCCTGGCCCTTGGTCAGCGCCTCCAGCCGTTCCAGCGCATATTGCGGCTTGATGGTGGTGGTGGAGCCCTTGTAGGACAGGCATTTCTTCAGCTTCCACTGCTCGATCTGGCCCCACCATTTGGCAAGGCCGTCCTTGTTGACCTTGCGGCCGCGCGCCTTCCAGACCTTCAGCAGGTCTTCCAGCACATGGCCGATATCGCCGACGATGGGCAGATCGACCCGCACCACCTTGTTGATCGAGGAGGGGTCGATATCGACATGCGCCTTGATGGAGCGCGGGCTGAAATCGGCGATCCGCCCGGTGATGCGGTCGTCGAAGCGCGCGCCAAGGTTGATCATCAGGTCGCAGCCATGCATGGCGAGGTTGGCCTCATAGAGGCCATGCATCCCCAGCATCCCCAGCCAGCCCTTGCCGCTGGCAGGATAGGCGCCAAGCCCCATCAGGGTCGAGGTGACGGGAAAGCCCGTGCCATCCGCCAACTCGCGCAGCAGCTGGCTGGCGCCGGGGCCGGAGTTGATAACGCCGCCGCCGGTGTAGAACACCGGGCGCTCGGCCTGTTCGATCAGCTCCACCAGCTTGGTGATCGCCTCGATATCGCCCTTCACCTTCGGCTGGTAATGCGACACCCGCGCCTGCTTCGGCCCGGCATAGGTGCCGGTGGCGAATTGCACGTCCTTGGGGATGTCGATCAGCACCGGGCCGGGGCGGCCCGCCATGGCAATGTGGAAGGCCTGATGCAGCGTTTCCGCCAGTTTGTCGGTATCCTTCACCAGCCAGTTATGCTTGGTGCAGGGCCGGGTGATGCCGACCGTGTCGGCCTCCTGGAAGCCGTCGGTGCCGATCATGAAGGTCGGGACTTGGCCCGTCAGCACCACCAGCGGGATCGAGTCCATCAGCGCATCGGTCAGCCCGGTCACGGCATTCGTGGCCCCGGGGCCCGAGGTCACCAGCACCACGCCCGGCTTGCCGGTCGACCGCGCATAGCCCTCGGCCATGTGCACGGCGCCCTGTTCGTGGCGCACGAGGATGTGGCGGATGTCGTTCTGCTGGAAGATCTCGTCATAGATCGGCAGCACCGCGCCGCCCGGATACCCGAACACCACATCGACGCCCTGATCCTTCAGCGCCTGAACCACCATCCTCGCGCCGGTCATCTGCCGTTGCATCGCCCGTCTCCTGCCAAAATCCGCAACAAAAAGCCCCCGTGTCGGCGGGGGCGCATGGGGAACCATTATGGTCAACCGTTACCGGCCCATGCGCCTGTTCCTTACGAGTACGAGAATCCGTGCCATCTGCCCGGGGCCCTTTGCGTTGCCTTCGGCGGTATCATTAGGAGGGGGCGGAAGGGGCGTCAACCCCGAGAATTGCACATAATGTGTCGCGGATGCCGCATCCGGCATTCCATTTCTTGCGCGCAATGCTGAATGGCCGACATATTGACGAAATCCGGCGCCACAAAGCGCCGGACCCGCCTCAGATCACCGCCATCGCCGCGATGTATCCGACATAGACCAGCAGCAGCCCGGTCCCCGCCGGCCGCCCCAGCCGGCCCCATTTCCACGAGATGAAGGCCAGCCCCGCCGCCGCCACAAAAGCGAGCCCCATGTCGATCCCGGCAAAGCGCGGCTCGACCGGGATCGGCGCGATGATGGCGGTCATTCCGAGGATGCCGAGGATGTTGAAGATGTTCGACCCGACCACGTTGCCGACCGCGATATCCGCCTGCTTGCGCATCGCCGCCACCACCGAGGTTGCAAGCTCGGGCAGCGAGGTACCGATGGCGACGATGGTCAGGCCGATCACCGCTTCGGAAATGCCGAAGGCGCGGGCAAGCTCGGTCGCGGCATCGATCAGCAGCCGGGCCGAGATCATCAGCACGGCCAGCCCCGCCACCGCGATCAGCACCGACCGCCACAGGGGGGGCAGCGCGACGCTCGCCGTCGCGTCCGTCTCCTCCTCCTCGGCCGTGCCGCTGCGCAGCGCCGCCCAGAGGAAAGCCACGAGGCCAGCGAACAGGATGAACCCCTCGATCCGGCCCAGATAGCCGCCAAGGATCATCCCCCATAGCACCAGCGTCGCCGCCAGCATCACCGCCAGATCGCGGCGCAGCGGTCCGAAGGCGACAGAGATCGGCGCGATCACCGCCGCAACGCCAAGGATCAGCAGGATATTGGCAATGTTCGATCCGACGACATTGCCCATCGCAATTGCCGGGGTGCCGCCAAGTGCGGCCTGCACCGAGACCAGAAGCTCGGGCATCGAGGTGCCAAAGCCCACCACCGTCAGGCCGATCACCAGCGGTGACAGGCCGAACTTGCGGGCGATACCCACGGCGCCCCGCACCAGAAATTCGCCACCGACAAACAGCCCCACAAGGCCGATCACAAGAAAAAGGTAAGTCACAGAATGGGTTCCCGGTGCGATTTCCTGCCCTAAAATGGGGCACCGGCCGGGGGATTCAAGCGCGGCCTGCGCAAATTGCCGCATCCCGGCGCGATTTCGCAGATGCGTTGCGGGCGCGCCGCGCAGCAGCTTGCGAGTGCGCTAACCGCGCAGGATTGGAGTTGTGCGCTAACCGCGCAGGATGACTATAGATGTGCGCTAACCGCGCACGGGCTTGGTATCGGGCAGCGAGATCCGCGCCACCTGCTCGGCAATCGGGTCCACCGACAGCGGATGCGTCTCGGAGCTATGCGCGCAAGGATCGCCGATCGGCTGCCAGGTGCCAGCCTTGTAGATCTCCAGCGCCGAGAAGTTGGCCTTGTAGCCCATCTTGCGGCTGCCCGGCACCCAATAGCCCAGATAGACGTAGGGCAGGCTGACCTGCCGGGCCAGCGCCACATGGTCGAGGATGATATAGGTGCCAAGGCTGTCATCGATCCGCGCCGGATCGTAAAAGCTGTAGACCATGCTCAACCCGTCATCGAGGACATCGGTCAGGCAGACTGCCGTCAGCGGCCGCTTGCGGCTGCCAACTGCGGGAGTGGTCGAATACTCAATGACGCGCGTCTTGACCGGAGTCTCCTCGATCATCGCGGCGAATTCGAAGATGTCCATGTCGGCCATGCCGCCATCGGCGTGGCGGCTGTCCAGATAGCGGCGGAACAGGGTATACTGATCCTCGGTCGCCCAGGGGCTGGTCGCCTCGCGCTTGAGGTCATCATTGCGGCGCAGCACCCGGCGCTGCGTGCGGCTGGGGGTGAAATCCGCCACCCGGATGCGCGCCGACATGCAGGCCGAGCAATCGGCGCAAGAGGGGCGGTAAAGCACGTTCTGCGACCGCCGGAAGCCCTGCTTGGACAGCGCATCATTCAACCGGCCCGCGCCCTCGCCCTGCAGCGCGGTGAACAGTTTGCGCTCTGCCCGGCCCTCCAGATAGGGGCAGGTCTGCGGTGCCGTCACGTAGAACTGCGGCGCGATGGGCAGAGTGTGGCGCATGGTCGGGCAACAGCTCTCGAAAGGCAGGACGGCAGCGGGGTGCGGGCGGGAAGGGCTTGCAGATGCGGCAACGTTACCGCGCCGTTACAGATCCGCCAAGCACGATTCGTGACGCAGCCCCCGGGCAGCATTGCGCCGTCCGGAGGCTGCGTTTGCCCGCAGTGATGTCGGCGTCAGGCGGCGCGGTTGATCGCCGTCGTGCCCAGAACCACGTCGGTCAGGCCCTGTCCGCGCGGCAGCGTCAGCATCATCCCGGCCGACAGAAGCTGCGGCAGCATCGTCGCCGAGGTCAGGATGAACCCCAGCGTGTGCACCAGCGCGAGGCCGCTATCCAGCTTTTGCCCGGCGCGGGTGCGCAGCTCGATCCCCATCAGCCGCATCCCCCAGGTCGAGGAGCCATTGGCGATGGTCGACCAGCGATAGATCAGATCCAGCGTGAAATAGAGCAGCGGCAGGAAGAACAGCGCCGTGAAGGCAGTGAAGGGCACCACGATGGCGGTGAGGATGGCGACCATCACGAAATCGACCAGCCAGGCGACCAGCCGCTTGAACGGCACGCCGGCATAAAAGCCGGGCTGGATGTCGGGATCGGGCAGGCCCCAAAGCCTGTCGCGGTCTTCGAATTGGGGGGAATATGGGTCTGTCATGCGGGGCATATGGGAACTCCGGGGCAGGGTGCAAAGGGCAGGGCAGAAAATCGGGGCGAGTGCCGCCCCGATGTCGTCATCGTGGCCCTGCGGCCAGAGCCTCGAGGTCAGGCCCGGTCTCAGGTCCGGTCTTCGCCCGACTGCGGTACAGGCGCGGTCTGCGGCTGCGAGGCTTCGCGGGCCCGCTCGGTCATGTACTGGTCGAACTCGGACTTGTCCTTGCTCTCGCGCAGGCGGCGCAGGAAGGATTCGAACTCTTCTTGCTCGCGCTCCAGCCGGGCCAGGGTGTCCGACTTGTAGGCGTCGAAGGCGGTGTTGCCCGAGGTGCCGAAGCGCTGGCCGCGTCCCATGCCCATGCCGCGGGTGAAGTCATTGCCGCCACGGCGGCGCGAAGAACAGGTTCCGAACATGCGTTTGCTCCAGATCATATAGGCGAGGATGGCGAGGCCGAGCGGCCAGACGAAGATGAAGGACAGCACCATGAGCGCGATCCAGGCACCTTTGCCACGGTCATCAAGCCAGGCTTCGGCGCGGCCCAGCCAGGATTGGCGGGGAAATGTGTCAGTATGGGTCATCGTGTCCTCCGGGTTGGGCGGTGTGTCTCGTTGATGTGAATGTCTTTCACATTATGGGATATGGCCCCGGGGAATTGGCGTTCAAGGGGTGATGTAAAGGAAATTCACATTGAGAGAAAATCAGGGGTTTGGCCGCCGATCTTCACAGTTTGGATGAAGATCGCGCCGTATCTTCTTGATATCGAACGCAGTGCCCGCTGCCAGCGGCGGGGGGCCGTCTGCCCCCCGCACCCCCCGAGGATATTTTTGCCAAAACGAATGGGAAGAGTGCGGTTGCGCGGACGTTGACCCTGCCGCTTTGCCCGGTAGGGTGGCGCGATGACCCATGCCCCTTTCGCCGCAAGGCTGACCCGCTGCCCGATCCCCTTCGACGCCGCCCGCGGCGCGGATGCTGCGGCGCGCTTCGCCGCGCTGGCACCGGAGCTGCGGGCCTTGCTGGACGGTGCGGCGGGGTGCAGCCCCTATCTGTGCGGGTTGATGGCGCGCGAGGCGGAGTGGCTGGAGGGCGCGCTGGCGGGCGCGCCGGAGCCGGCTCTGGCGTCGGTTCTGGGCGGCTTGGAGCCGGGGCCCGGTCTGCCGATCGCGCTGCGCATCGCCAAGCGGCGGGTGGCGCTGCTGGCGGGGCTCGCGGATCTGGGCGGGGTCTGGCCGCTGGAGGCGGTGACCGGCGCGCTGACGGCGCTGGCGGACCGGGCGGTGGACCTGTCGCTGAAGGCGCTGGTGGCCGAAGAGATCCGCCGTGGCAAGCTGCCGGGTGCGGGGCCCGAGGATGCCGAGACGGCAGGCGGCATGGTCGCGCTGGCCATGGGCAAGATGGGGGCGGGGGAGCTGAACTATTCCTCGGATATCGACCTCATTTGCCTGTTTGATGAGGAGCGCTACGACGCTGCCGACTACCACGAGGCCCGCGCCTGTTTCATCCGGGTGGCGCGCAAGATGACCGCCTGGATCGGCGACAATACCGGCGAGGGCTATGTCTTCCGCACCGATCTGCGCCTGCGCCCCGATGCCAGCGTGACGCCCGTCTGCATCGGCATGGAGGCGGCGGAGCAATATTACGAGGCGCAGGGCCGCACCTGGGAGCGCGCCGCCTATATCAAGGCGCGGGCCTGCGGCGGGGACATTGCGGCGGGCGAGCGGTTCCTGAAGCGGCTGGTGCCCTTTGTCTGGCGCAAGCATCTGGATTTCGCCGCCATCCAGGATGCCCATGACATGCGGCTGAAGATCCGCGACCACAAGGGCCTGCACGGGCCGGTGGTGCTGGAAGGCCATGACATGAAGCTTGGGGTGGGCGGCATCCGCGAGATCGAGTTCTTCACCCAGACCCGCCAGCTGATCGCCGGCGGGCGCGACCCGGACCTGCGGGGGCGCACGACGGTGGGCGGGCTCGCGGCGCTGGCGGCGAAGGGCTGGGTGCCGCCCGAGGTGGCGGGCGAGTTGACGACGCTCTACCGCGCCCACCGGGAGGTGGAGCACCGCTTGCAGATGGCCGCCGATGCCCAGACCCATGCGCTGCCCTCCAGCGCCGAGGGGTTCGAGCGGCTGGCGCGGATGATGGGCGAGGCCGACACGGACGTCATGCGCGCGGGCCTGCGCACCCGGCTGGAGCGGGTGGCGGCGCTGACCGAGGAGTTCTTTGCCCCCGGCGAGACGACCGGCGAGATGCCCGACCTGCCCGATGCCTCGCGCACCATCGTCGACGGCTGGCGCGGCTACCCGGCGCTGCGATCGGCCCGCGCGGCCGAGATCTTCCGGCGGGTGAAGCCGGGCATCCTGCGCGGGCTGCTGCGCGCTGCGAACCCGGAGGAGGCGCTGCGCCAGTTCGACGGCTTCCTGCGCGGCCTGCCGGCGGGGGTGCAGCTGTTCTCGCTGTTCGACGCGAACCCGCAGCTGGTGGAGCTGATCGTGGATATCTGTGCCACCGCTCCGGGCCTCGCGCGGCACCTGTCGCGGCATTCCTCGGTCTTCGACGCAGTGATCGGGGGGGATTTCTTCGCGCCCTGGCCGGGGGCGGCGCCGCTCCGCGCGGCGCTGGCCGCGCAGCTGGCAGCGCTGCCGGATTATGAGGCCAAGCTGAATGCTGCGCGGCGATGGGCACGGGAATGGCATTTCCGCATTGGCGTGCATCACCTGCGCGGGCTGGTCGACGCGGCCGAGGCGGGGCGGATGTATGCCGACCTCGCCAGCGCCTGCGTCGGCGCGGTCTGGGAGCCCTGCTGCGCCGAGTTCGCCGCCAAGCACGGCCCGATGCCGGGGCGCGGCGCGGTGGTGCTGGGGATGGGCAGCCTGGGGGCAGAGCGGCTGAACGCGGCCTCGGACCTCGACCTGATCGTGATCTATGACGATGCGGGCGTGGAGGCATCGGAGGGCAAGCGGCCCTTGCCGACGCGCACCTATTACGCGCGCCTGACCCAGGCGCTGGTCACCGCGCTGTCTGCGCCCACGGCCGAGGGGCGGCTCTACGAGGTGGACATGCGCCTGCGCCCCTCGGGTAAGCAGGGCCCGGTGGCGACGGCGCTGGAGCGGTTCCGCAGCTATCAGATGGGCGAGGCCTGGACCTGGGAGCATCTGGCGCTGACCCGGGCGCGGGCCATTGCAGGGGAGGCTGGGCTGGCGGCCGAGGTGGAGGCGCTGCGCCGCGAGGTGCTGGAGGCGAAGTCGGGGGGCGAGACGGTGCTGGCCGATGTCGCCGACATGCGGCGGCGGATCTTTGCGGCCAAGGCCCCCGATGGCGTGTGGGAAGCGAAGATCGGCCCGGGCCGGCTGCAGGATATCGAGCTGCTGGCCGAGTCCTGTGCCCTGCGCTCTGCCGACCCCGCGCGGCGGGTCGAGGCGCAGCTGCGCGCCGGCCTGCGCAGCGGCTGCCTGGGCAAGCCCGAGGAGGCGGCGCTGCAGGAGGCCTACCGCTTCTTGTGGCGGCTGCAGGCGGGGGGGCGGCTGCTGACCGACCGGCCGCTGGACATGGAGCAGATCGGCGAGGGCGCGCGCGCCTTCCTGCTGCGCGAGACCGGAATGGCGGATCTGGCCGCGCTGGCGTCGCGGCTGGACGCGGCGACGGAGCGCGTGGCGGCCATTGTGGACCGGGTGCTGGAGGGGTGAGGGATGGATCTGGACCGGGCGGACCCGAAAGGGCTGGTGCGCGAGAGCTACGCGATCGAAGGCATCACGCCGGGGGAATGCCGGTCGATCTTCCTCGACTGGGCGCTGAGCCTTGCTGCGGGGGTCGAGGTGGCCGGCGCGATCCGGGCGCTGCTGGCGCAGTATGGCGAGGCTGTGCCGGAGCATCCGATGACGGGGGTGCTGCGCGATGGCCTGACGGGGGGCGAGCCACCGCAGCGTAGGGGGGGGCGGGCCGGGAGGGTCGAGAGGGGCTGAGTCAGCGGGCCGTGCGGCGCACCAGCCAGAGGTGGGCCAGATGGCTGGCGATGAGGGCCAGCGCCATGAGGGCGGTCAGTGGTGGCGGGGCGCCAGCGCGCAGCGCCGCCAGCAGGACGATGACGGCGATGGGTGGTACGAAGGCCAGGGCCAGCCGCCGCGGGGCGGTCCATGTGACTTGCCCGGTCAGGCCCCATTGCATCGGCAGCCGGGTGAGGTGCTGGAAGCGCCGGTTCGCGGCCAGCGAGATCGTGGCGATCAGGACGAGGGCCGCGAGGGAGATGGCGAACGAGGTAGGGTGCATCGGCGGCTCCGCTGAGAACTGCCGACAGTCTGCCGCGGCGGGAGGGCTCTGTCGAGCGCCCCTTACCCCATCGCTGCCATAAGCCGGGTCAGCGCGGCGGCCGGGTCCTCGGCGGTCCAGATCTCTTCGCCGATGCCGAAGAAATCGGTGATGGGTGTCAGGTCGCGGATCAGCTCTTCGGTCAGCGCGCCTTCGGCGACCACCGGGATCTCGATCACCTCGGACCACCAGGCCAGCAGCTCGGGATCGACGCTGTCGCCGGTGCCAAGCGGGGTGGCGCGGGCCGGGCCGAAGGCGATGTAATCGGCCCCCGCCTCGCCGGCGTTCAGCCCCTCATGCCGCGAGGTGCCGCAGAAGGCGCCGACGATGGCCTCCTGCCCCAGCTCCTTGCGGGCATGGCGCACGGTGCGGGCGCCGTCGATGAGGTGCACCCCGTCCAGCCCCAACCGCGGCACCAGCATCACATGCGTCTCGATCACGATCGGCACGTCGCGCTCATGCGCCACCATCCGGCAGGCATCGGCGGCGCGCAGCAGTGCGTCCTCGTCACGCGTGGCGAGCGAGAGCCGCAGGCAGGCGACCTCTGCCGCGTCCAGCACCCGGGCGAGCCGGTCCGGGAACACCGCGGCATCGAAGGCGGGCGGCGTGACGAGATAGATCTGCGGGCGGTCTTCGGCGGCCATGGTCTGTCCTTGCGTGGGGCGGCGCGCGCGGCGCGTCTGACGGCCCCCTTAGCGCAGTTTCGCGTGAATGGCTACGGGCACGGAGGTGGCCGGCGCCGGGGGTTTTCCACCCCCGGACCCCCGGAGGATATTTGCGCCAAAACGAATAAGAGCGGCACCGTTCTTGTATTCGTTTTGGTCCAAATATCCTCGGGGGGTGAATTGGCGCGGAACGCGCCAAGAGGGGGGCAGACGGCCCCCCTTCTTTTGCGGCCCAGAAAGCCGGGCGGGGTTCCTTGAACTGCCGGGCGCAGCAGCGTATCAGGCCGCAGCCTGAAGGAATGCCGCCCATGACCCCCGATCTGCCCTCCGCCCCCCCCGAAAACGCCGCCGGCACCGATCCGGCGCTGCAGCCGGTCTTCGTGCTGGTGCGCCCGCAGATGGGCGAGAATATCGGGGCCGCCGCCCGGGCGATGCTGAATTTCGGGCTGGAGCGGCTGCGGCTGGTGGATCCGCGCGATGGCTGGCCGAACCCGCGGGCGGTGGCGATGGCCTCGGGCGCGGCGGGGCGGGTGCTGGATCATGCGGGGGTGTTCCCGGATGTGGCGGGGGCGGTGGGCGATTGCGACTATGTTTTTGCCACCACTGCGCGCGACCGGGAATTGACGCGGCCCGTGGTGACCGCGGAACGCGCGATGGAGCAGGCACGCGCGATGGCCGCCGAGGGGCGGCGGGTCGCGGTGCTGTTCGGGCCGGAGCGCACGGGGCTCGAGAATGACGATGTGGTGCGGGCCAATGCGCTGATCTCGATTCCGGTCAATCCCGGCTTCCCCTCGCTGAACCTTGGCCAGGCGGTACTGCTGACCGCCTATGAATGGCGCCGGCAGACGGTGGCGGTGCCGGCGGAGCGCATGGAGTTCGGGCGCAGCGAATATGCGACGCGGATCGAGGTCGAGAAGCTGGCCGATCACTATGAGGCAGAGCTGGACGCGGCGGGCTTCTTCTTCCCCGAAACCAAGGCCGCGGGGATGAAGCTGAACCTGCGCGCGCTCTGGGGCCGGATGACCCTGACGCGCGCCGAGGTGCAGACTTTCCACGGGATGCTGCGGCAGATCTTGCGGCGGCGCGGGTGACGCTGCCCGCGGTCAGGAGGCCGGGCAGCCGTTCGATCCGCAGCCAGTGCGCGCGCAGGTGGCTATTATGGCCGATCCGCCGGGCTGCACAACCTGCTGTTGCATGGAGACCACGGTTGGATAGACTGGCGCGGTTGCGCAAGGTATGGCGGGCGAGCACCGGTCTGGGAGGTGCATCCTGCACGCACCTGCACCCGATTGCATTTTGACGCGGTGTTTTGCAGGGTTGGGGCGGGCTGTTCCGCTGTTTTTTTGAATCGGTTTTCACCCGAAAGGTGATCCTCTTGTTGGCCAGTCCATGCCTCCCGGGCAAACCCTCGCCGTCGTCTTTGGGGTATGCCGTGCCTGCCGGCCCGGTGCCGGGGTGGGCGCCATGACCAGCTGTCTTGATCTCCTTGACCCCGATCTGCCGGTCTCGTTCACCGCCGCGATGCTGGTCGGGGTCTTGCTGGTCACGCTGCGGGTCTGGCAGATCCACCGCTTTCCCGGCCGGCCGGCCTTCCTGATCAGCCTGTGCGCCATGCTGTGGTGGCTGTTCACCTCGATGATGGAGCTGTCGGTGCAGGGGCAGGGCTGCAAGATGCTCTGGGCACAGCTGGCCTGGCCCGGCATCGTGCTGGTGCCCACCGCCTGGACGCTGTTTTTGCTCGACTACGCGCTTGGCTGGCGCCCCCGCTGGCTGTGGCCGCTGGCGTTGATCGGCGGGCCGCTGGCGGTGACCCTGCTGGCGCTGAGCAATGGCTGGCACGGCGCCTTCTATGGCCCTGCGACGCAACTGGCCCAGATCGACGGGCGCCCCTCGGTGATCTATGACCACGGGCCGCTGTTCTTCGTCTCGGCCTTCTATGTCTATGCCTTCATGGTGGCCTCGATCGTGGTGGTGGTGCTGGCGATCCTGCGCGCGCCCTGGAGCTTTCGGGGCTTCCTGATCGCGCTTCTGGTGATCACGCTGGTGCCGGTTGTGGGCAACCTTGCCTATGTGCTGTTCGGCTTCACGGTCTTCGGCTTTGATCCGACGCCGTTCAGCTTTGCCTTCGTGCTCGTGGTGTTCGGCTGGATGCTGGTCAACAACCGGCTGATGGACATCAACCTGATCGCCCGGGACATGCTGTTCTACAAGGCGGCCGATCCGGTGCTGATCGTCGATGCCGAGGGCCGGATCGAAGCGGTGAACCCCGAGGCGCGGCGGGTGTTCGGGGCCGAACTTCCGCAGCCTGGCCAGCCCCTTGCCGGGCTGCCCGACCTTGAGCCGCTGCTGGCGCGGCTGCGCGGCGGCGGGCAACTGCAGGAGGAGGCGCCGATCCTGCGCGGCGGGCGCAGCTTTGATCCGCGGGCCGCTGCGCTGCATCGCCCGATCCGGACGGGGCGGTCTGCACTTGGCTGGGTGATCTCGCTGGTCGATATCACCGCGCAGGAGCAGGAGGCAGCGGCGCTGCGGCTGGCGGCGGAAAACGCGCGCGCGGCGGCGCTGGCCAAGTCGCAGTTCCTGGCGGTGGTCAGCCATGAGCTGCGCACGCCGCTGACCTCGATCAAGGGCGCGCTGGACCTTCTCAACAACTCGGTCACCGGCGAGCTGCCCGAGGCGACGCGGCGGATCGTGCAGATAGCCGCCAACAACAGCAAGCGCCTGACCACGCTGATCGAGGATCTGCTGGACCTGCAGCAGATCGAGCAGGGCACGCTGACGGTGACGCGCCAGCGCATCGACATGGGCCATCTGGTGCAAGATGCCGTGGTAGAAGCCGCCGATCTGGCCCGCAGTCTGGATGTGACGCTGACCCTGGCAGAGCCGGCGGAGCCGGTGATGGTGGACGGCGATCCGCGTCGGCTGATGCAGGTAATGGGGAACGTGCTGTCCAACGCCTGCAAGTTCTCGGGCAATGGCGCGCGGGTCGAGGTGTCGGTTCTGCGCGAGCAGGGGCGGGTGCGGGTGCTGGTCAAGGATAGCGGCCCGGGCATCCCCGAGGGCGCGCAGGACACGGTGTTCGGCCAGTTCTCGCAGCTCGACAGTTCGGGCACGCGGCGCGTCGGCGGCTCGGGCCTCGGGCTGCATATCGCGCGGTGGATCCTCGATCAGCATGGCGGGCGCATCAGCTATGACAGCGTGCTGGGTGAGGGGACGACGTTTTTTATCGACCTGCCGCTGGCGCCGCAATCTGTGCGGATAGCGCAGGCGGTATCGGCCTGACTTTGGATTGCCCGCCCGGGGTCGCCGGGCGGGCAGGGGTCTTCACTCGGCGGCGGCTGCCATGCTGCCGCGGGCGGCCAGCGCGGCGCGGATGCCTGCCGCATAAGCCGGCGAGATCCGCTCGAAATGCATCAGCGCGCGTTCGATGATCCCGGCGGGCACCCCGTCCATCGAGCCGGCGATATTGGCGTAGAGCCGGCCGCGCTCTGCCTCGCTCAGCACCTCGTCATGCAGGGCGCGGGGCTGGGTGTAATCGTCGATCTGCTGCTCATGCGCCTGACGTGTGGCCATGCCCGACAGCTTCAGCGGCGGTTCGGCGAAAGTCGGGTCCTCGATGGCACCGCCGACACTGTTGGGCTCGTAGAACGCATCCCCCGCGCCGCTGCGCAGGCCGATGAAGTTCATGTTGCCGGCGGCGTGGTAGTGGTGGACCGGGCATTTGGGCTGGTTCACCGGCAGCGCCTCGTAATGCGTGCCAAGGCGGTAGCGATGCGCATCGGCATAGCTGAAGACGCGCGCCTGCAGCATCTTGTCGGGGCTGTAGCCGATGCCCGGCACCTTGTTCGACGGGCTGAAGGCGGCCTGTTCGATCTCGGCGAAGTAGTTGTCGGCGTTGCGGTTCAGCTCCATCACGCCGACCTCGATCAGCGGATAGTCCGAATGCGGCCAGACCTTGGTGAGGTCGAACGGGTCATAGGCGGTGGTTTCGGCCTCCGCCTCGGGCATCACCTGCACGAACAGCGTCCAGCGCGGGAAATTGCCCGCCTCGATGCCGCCGAAGAGGGCCTCCTGATAGCCCTCGCGGGTCTGGCCGATGATGGCCGCGCCCTCTTCGTTGGACAGGGTCTTGATGCCCTGCTGGGTCTTGAAGTGGAACTTCACCCAGAAGCGCTCGCCATCCCGGTTCCAGAAGGAATAGGTGTGGCTGCCATAGCCGTTCATGTGCATGGGATCGATGGGCAGGCCGCGGTCCGACATCAGGATGCTGACCTGATGCAGCGATTCCGGCACCAGGCTCCAGAAATCCCACATCGCGGTGGGGCTGCGCAGGTTGGTGCGCGGATGGCGTTTCTGGGTGTGGATGAAGTCGGGGAATTTCAGCGGGTCGCGGACGAAGAACACCGGGGTGTTGTTGCCGACGAGGTCCCAGTTGCCTTCCTCCGTGTAGAACTTGAGGGCAAAGCCGCGCACGTCGCGTTCGTGGTCGGCAGCCCCGGCCTCGCCTGCGACGGTGGAGAAGCGGGCCAGCATCTCGGTCTGCTTGCCGACCTCGCCGAAGATCGCGGCGCGGGTGAAGCGGGTGATGTCATGGGTGACGGTGAAGGTGCCGAAGGCGCCCCAGCCCTTGGCGTGCACGACCCGCTCCGGAATGCGCTCGCGGTTCTGGTGGGCCAGCTTCTCCAGCAGCTGGTAGTCCTGCATCAGCACCGGGCCGCGCGGGCCTGCGGTCTCGCTGTTCTGGTTGTTGGCGACGGGGGCGCCGGCGGTGGTCGTCAGTCGCTGGGTCATGGGTGTTATCCTCTCCCTTGGCTTTTCGGTTGAGCGAACTATGCGGGCCGGGCGGGATAATGGGAAATTGCATTTTCTTGGGTTTCTGATAAGGATATCTGATGCCAGTCACCCTCCGCCAACTCAGCTACCTGACCGCCCTTGCCGAAGAGGCGCATTTCGGCCGGGCTGCGGCGCGGGTGCATGTGACGCAACCGGCGCTGTCGATGCAGATCCGTGAGCTGGAGGGTGCGCTTGGCCTGACACTGGTGGACCGGCTGCCGCGCGGGGTACGGCTGACGCGGGCGGGGCATGAGGTGCTGGCGCGGGCCGGGCGGATTCTGGCGGAAGTGCGCGAGATGGAATCGGCCGCCCGGCGCGGCGCGCTTGGCGGGGTGGTGACGCTGGGGGTGATCCCGACGCTGGCGCCCTATCTGGTGCCGCCGGCGCTGGCCGCCCTGCGTGGTGCGGTGGACATGCCGCAGGACCTGCGGCTGCGCGAGGCGGAAACCGAAACGCTGCTGCGCGAACTGTCGGATGGCACGCTGGATGCGGCGGTGATCGCCACCGATCCCGGGCCGGGGATGATCGACCTGCCGCTGTTCGAGGACCGCTTCCTGCTCGCCGGCACCGCCGCTAGGCTGGCGGCACTGGCCGGGCAGGCCGAGGCGCTGCGGCCGGTCTCGCTCGACCCAGACCAGCTGCTGCTGCTGGATGAAGGGCACTGCCTCGCCGATCAGGCGCTGGAGGTCTGCGCGCTGGACCGGCGGCGAATGGGGGGCGGCCCGGGCTCAGGAAGGGCGCGAATCGACCTGGGGGCCTCGTCACTGGCCACGCTCTGCGGGCTGGTGGCGGCGGGGATGGGGCTGACCTTCGTGCCGGAGGCGGCGGCGCGGGCCGAATCCGCCGCCGCGCCGCAGATGGCGCTGATGCGCTTCGCCGTGCCGGAACCGTCGCGGCAGGTGCGGCTGGTGCGCCGCGCCGCGATTGGCGAGGAGCCCTGGGTGCCGGCGCTGGCGCGGCTGCTGGCGGGGGCCGGGGCGGGGCTGCTGGCGGAGGCGCAGCGGCTGGTGCCGCGGGTGTGAGGGGCGCTCAGTTCAGGCGGAAAGAGGCGAGGCACTGCCTCGCCCCGCCCGTGCGAGACGGATGCACCCGGAGCCATCGGCAACACAAGACCGGGGGAGGCCAGCGCCCGACCTGGCGGGCGAGAAGCGCCCGCCAGGGGCGGGGCGGGCGCTGGCCGGGCCCTTTGGGGGCCCGTCCGGTAACAGTGGAGACGGCACCGCGTGGCGAAGGCGATGGCCTTCGCCAAATCGACGTGAGCAGCAACGGTGTTTGTGTCCCCTCGGCGGAACCCCTTACGCCGCCCGCTCTTGCGCCGCATCCCGCAGCCAGGTCAGCACCGACTCCGGGCTCGACACGCCGTAAGGATCCTCGCCGTGGTTATCGCACAGGCCCGGTTCCTCGAACCATGCCTCGACCCGGCCATCGTTGATCACCGCGGCATAACGCCAGCTGCGCAGCCCGAAGCCGAGGTTGTCCTTGCGCACCAGCATCCCCACGCGGCGGGTGAACTCGCCCGAACCGTCCGGGATCACCTGCACATTGGCGAGGCCCTGGGCCTTGGCCCATTGGTTCATCACGAAGGCATCGTTCACCGACAGGCAATAGATCGCATCGATCCCCTGCGCCTGGAAATCGGCAAAGCCCTTCTCGAAGCCCGGCAGTTGGAAGGTCGAGCAGGTGGGGGTAAAGGCGCCCGGCAGGGCAAACAGCACCGCGCGTTTGCCGCCGAAATAGTCGGCCGTGGTCAGCTCTTCCCAGCGATAGGGATTGGCGCCGCCGATTGACTCGTCGCGCACGCGGGTGCGGAAGGTGACATCGGGAAGCTTGGCTCCGGGTTGCATCGGGTCTCTCCTGTTTGCATGTGATGGTGCAGGCGCCGGCTGGCGCCGCAATCCTCCCCTTAGAATCAATGTAACCCCGATGCTGCGTTGCCGCAATGCGCTGGCAGCAAGATGCGCGGCGCATGGCCGCCCTGCAGACCCCGCAGCGGCTTTGCCATTCGCGTTGCGATTTGCTATTGCCGTTGCAACGGCAGGAGAAAGCCCATGTCCCCCCGCGATCTGACCATCCCCGACCAGCGCCACCCTGAAAAGGCGCATCGCCCCGATCAGGAGCAGCCCAAGAAGCCGTCCTGGATCCGCGTCAAGGCGCCGACCTCGCAAGGCTACAAGGACACCCGCGACATCCTGAAGGCGAACCGGCTGGTCACGGTCTGCGAGGAGGCCGGCTGCCCGAATGTCGGCGAGTGCTGGAGCCAGGGCCACGCCACCATGATGATCATGGGCGAGATCTGCACCCGCGGCTGCACCTTCTGCAACGTCGCCACCGGCAAGCCGCAGACCCTCGATGCGTTCGAGCCGGGGCGGGTCGCCCATGCCGTCGCCACGTTGGGGCTGAACCATGTGGTCATCACCTCGGTCGACCGTGACGATCTGGAGGATGGCGGCGCCGATCACTTCGCCCAGACCATCCGCGCCGTGCGCCACCGCGCGCCCGGGACGACCATCGAAGTGCTGGTGCCTGACTTCCTGAAATGCGCCCCCTCGGCGCTGGAGACCGTGGTGGCGGCGCGCCCCGATGTCTTCAACCACAACCTTGAAACCGTGCCCGGCCTCTACCCCGAAGTGCGCCCCGGCGCGCGCTATTTCCACTCGCTGCGGCTGCTGCAGCGGGTGAAGGAGCTGGATCCGACGATGTTCACCAAATCCGGCATCATGGTCGGTCTGGGGGAAGAGGGTCCGGCAGTGCGGCAGGTGATGGATGACATGCGCGCCGCCGATGTGGATTTCCTGACCATCGGCCAGTATCTGCAGCCCACCCCCAAGCACCACCGGGTCGACCGCTTCGTGCCGCCGGAAGAATTCGCCGCCTATGAGAAAGCCGCCTATGGCAAGGGCTTCCTGATGGTCTCGGCGACGCCGCTGACGCGCTCGTCCTATCACGCGGGCGATGATTTCGCGCGGATGCGCGCGGCCCGGCTGGAGAAGCTGGGCGCGGGGGCCTGAAGCAGGAAGGGGGCCTTCTGCCCCCTCTTTGCCTGCGGCAAATTCACCCCCGAGGATATTTGGACCAAAACGAAGCTGGAAGGGGTCGAACCTCTTGTATTCGTTCTGGTCCAAATATCCCGGGGGGGGGTCCGAAGGACGGGGGGCAGCGCCCCCCTTCTTCTTACCTTGCCGCCCCGATCAGCAGGTCCAGGGCATGATCGACCGTCGCCGCCCGCACCGCGCTGCGGCCGAGGGCGCTGAACTCCACCGTTTCCACATGCGTGTCGCCTCCGCGGCGGGCGAGGCCGAAGCAGACGCGGCCTTCGGGCTTGTGCTCTGACCCGCCGGGGCCCGCGATGCCGGTGACGGAGACGGCGAGGTCCGCCCCTGAGCCGATCAGCGCGCCCACCGCCATTTCCAGCGCCACCGCCTCGCTGACCGCGCCATGCTCGGCCAGCGTCTCGGCGCGCACGCCGAGCATCTCCTGCTTGGCGGCGTTGGAATAGGTGACGAAGCCGCGATCAAAGACCTCCGACGAGCCCGCCACTTCGGTGATCGCGCCCGAGATCAGGCCGCCGGTGCAGCTTTCGGCGGTGGCGATGGTCAGGCCGGCGGCGCGGGCGACCGTAAGCAGGTCGGCGGCGAGGAGTTCGGCAGCGCGGGTCACATGAACACCCCATGCGCGATGCCGGCGGCGATCATCGTCGCCACCCCGGCGAAGAGCCCGGCGAAAAGGTCGTCGAGCATGATCCCCGGCCCGTCGGCGCGGCGGTCGGCGCGGCCGATGATCCAGGGCTTCCAGATGTCGAACAGGCGGAAGAACACGAAGGCGGCGACCCAGCCGGGATAGGGGAAGTGCCAGCTGTCCAGCCCCATCAGCCAGAACCCGGCCGAGGGGAACAGCAGCGCCAGCCATTGCCCCGCCACCTCGTCGATCACCACCTCGGACGGATCCTCGCCCGGCCGGTCCTCCAGCACCCGCCCGCAGGCCCAGAAGCCCGCGGCCGTGGCCAGCAGCGTCGCCGCCAGCAGCAGCCAGACATGGCCGATCCCGTGCAGGACCAGCCCCGCGCCGATGGCGGCGGCCGAGGCCCAGGTGCCCGAGGCGGGGCGCAGGTAGCCGATGCCGCCCACGGTCGCCACCAGCAGCTGCGGGGTCCAGGGCCCGCGGCGCAGCTTCTTCGGCGGGTTCGGGTCCAGCCGCTCTTCCAGCGTCTCGCGTTCCATCTGAAATCCTTTCAGGCGACGAGCGTCGCGTTGGGTCAGGCGACTAGGGTCGCAGTGGCAATGGCGGCGATGCCTTCCTCGCGGCCGGTGAAGCCGAGGCGCTCGGAGGTTGTGGCCTTCACCGATACCCGGTCCACAGCAATCCCCAGGATGCGCGCCAGTTCCGCGCACATCGCTGCGGCATGGGGGCCCACCTTGGGCCGCTCGCAGATCAGCGTCACATCGACATTGGCGATGGTGTAGCCGCGGGTCCGGGCCAAGGCGGCGGCATGGGCGAGGAAGATCTCGCTGGCCGCGCCCTTCCATTGCGGATCGGTGGGCGGGAAATGCCGGCCGATATCGCCTGCCGCCAGCGCGCCATAGATCGCGTCGGTCAGGGCGTGCATGCCGACATCGGCATCGGAATGGCCCAGAAGGCCGCGTCCATGCGGGACTTTGACCCCGCAGAGGGTGACGTGGTCGCCCTCGCAGAAGGCGTGGACGTCAAAGCCGTTGCCCAGTCTTACGTCCATCGCGGGCGCTCCCTTCCGGCGGTGCAGGATCGCCTCGGCCCGGGCGAAATCGCCGGGGAAGGTGATCTTGATGTTCTCCTCCTCGCCCTCGACGATGGTCACGTCAAGGCCGGCGGCGCGGGCGATGGCGACATCGTCGGGCGCCTCCGCCGGGCCAGAGCGATGCGCGGCGAGGATGGCGGCGAGGTCGAAGCCCTGCGGGGTTTGCGCGCGGTAGAGGCCCTCGCGGTCGCGGCTGCCGGTGACGCGGCCCTCGGCGCCGGTCCAGAGCGCGTCCGTTACCGGCAGGGCGGGCGCGGCGCCCGGAGCATGCTCCAGCGCCGCCAGCACGCGGGCGATCAGGGCCGGGCTGGTCAGCGGGCGGGCGCCGTCCTGGATCAGCACGCGGGTCACGCCTGACCCCTCGAGCAGCTCCAGCGCGGCGCGGACGCTGGCGGTGCGGGTGGCGCCGCCGGCGATGAGCGTCACTTCGCCGCCGAATTCGGCAATGCCGCGGGCCATGTCGTCCGGGTGCAGCACCAGCACCGTGCGGCCGATGTGGGCGAAGGCGTCCAGCGTGTGGCGCAGCACGGGCACGCTGCCAAGCGCCTGCCACTGCTTGGGTTCCGGCCCGCCGGCGCGGCTGCCGCGCCCTGCTGCCACGATGATTGCCGCGGTTGTCATGTTGCGGTCCTCCGGGGCCCTGCTGTAACGGAGCCGCCAAGACCGGGCAAGCACCGCGGCGGGGTGTCGCAATGTGTTAATCTTCCGCACATGGCGATGCACCGGGCATGTCTGCCCAAATAACGGGCATACGATAATTTTGGCTGCGCCCGGGCAGGCCAGAGATTGCGATTCCCCGGGCAAGGGATTAGCTCCAACCCAACCGCACAAGGATTAGGCAGTTGTCCATTCAGGTGGCAAACCTCACGCTCGACCCGCCAGTGTTGCTGGCGCCGATGGCTGGCATCACCGATCTGCCGTTCCGGCGGCTGGTCGCGCGCTTTGGCGCCGGGCTGGTTGTGTCGGAAATGGTGGCGAGCGGCGAGATGGTCACGGCGCGTCCCTCGGTGCGGGCGAAGGCGCGAATCGATCTGGGGCTGGACGCGGCGGGGCTGACCTCGGTGCAGCTTGCGGGACGCGAGCCGGGGCCGATGGCCGAGGCGGCGCGGCTGGTTGCCGATCTTGGCGCGCAGATCATCGACATCAACATGGGCTGCCCGGCGAAGAAGGTGACGGGCGGCGCCTCTGGTTCGGCGCTGATGCGGGTGCCCGACCATGCGCTGCGGCTGATCGAGGCGGTGGCGGGCGCGGTATCTGTGCCGGTGACGCTGAAGATGCGGCTTGGCTGGGACAGCGATTGCCTGAACGCGGCGGAGCTGGCGCAACGGGCCGAGGCGGCGGGGGTGCGGATGGTGGTGGTCCACGGGCGCACGCGGATGCAGTTCTACAAGGGCCGGGCGGACTGGGCGGCGATTGCGGCGGTGCGCGCGGCGGTGTGCATTCCGGTGGTGGCGAACGGGGATATCGTCGGCGAGGGCTCGGCGCGGCAGGCGCTGGCGCAGTCGGGCGCGGCGGGGGTTATGGTGGGACGCGGGGCGCAGGGCGCGCCCTGGCGGCTGGCCGAGATTGCCCATGCCCTGCACGGCACCCCGGCGCCCGAGGTGCCCTATGGCGCCGCCCGCGCCGATCTGGTGGCCGAGCATTACGAGGCGATCCTGGGCTTTTACGGCCGCGACCTTGGCCTGCGCATCGCGCGCAAGCATCTGGGTTGGTATGCGGGTGTCGCCGGCGCCGCGTCTTCTTTGCGCGCCGCATTGATGGTGGCGCCCGATCCGGCGGCTGTGCTGGCGCTGGTCCGCAGCGGGTTTGCCGCGACCGATGCCGCAAGCGAGGCGCTGGCCGAGGCCGAGAGCGAGAGGGCCGCCGCATGAAGAAGCGCGCCGCCCCCTATCTGCCCGCGCCCGGCTCGATCTGGGCATCGTTGCCAACCCCGGCGCTGCTGCTGGATGCGCAGGACCGGGTGATCGCCATCAACCCGGCGGCGGAGGCGTTCCTCAACCTCTCCACCCGCTCGATGCAGGGCCAGCCGGTGCTGGACAAGCTGGCCATAGACGCGCCGCTGGAAGAGGTCTTTGCCCGCGCCCGCACCAACCAGTCGGCGCTGTTCCTGAACGATGTCGATGTCGGCACCGGGGAACGGGCGCCGGTGGTGTGCAACCTTCAGGTCGCGCCGCTGAACGACGATCCCACCACCTTGCTGCTGACCATCGCCCCGCGCGAGCTGGCCGACCGGCTCGGCCGCGCGCAAAACGTCAAGTCCGCCGCGAAATCGGCGATCGGCATGGCCGAGATGCTGGCGCATGAGATCAAGAACCCGCTGGCCGGCATTTCCGGCGCGGCGCAGCTGATTTCGATGAATGCCAGCGCCGAGGACCGCGAGCTGACCGACCTGATCGTCGAGGAAACCCGCCGCATCGTGAAGCTGCTGGAGCAGGTGGAGCAGTTCGGCAACCTGCGCCCGCCCGAACAGCGCGCGGTGAACATCCATGACGTGCTGGACCGCGCCCGCCGCTCATCGCTCGTCGGGTTCGCCGCGCATATGCAGATCGTCGAGGATTACGACCCATCCTTGCCCTCGACCCTCGGCGATGGCGACCAGCTGCTGCAGGTGTTCCTGAACCTGCTGAAGAACGCCGCCGAAGCCTCCAAGGGCAAGCCGGGGGTGATCCGCATCCATACCTTCTATGACCTGTCGCTGCGCCTGCGCCGGCGCGATGGCACCGGCCGCGCCGTGCCGCTGCAGGTCGAGATCATCGACAACGGCCCCGGCATCCCGCCCGACATCGCCTCTGAAATCTTCGAGCCCTTCGTGTCGGGGCGCGAGAATGGCACCGGCCTTGGCCTCGCGCTGGTGTCGAAGATCATTTCCGACCACGGCGGCTGGATCAGCGTCGATTCCGTCCCCGGCAAGACCGTATTCCGCATTTCGCTGCCCATCGCGCCAAAAGGCACGGCGGGGGACGGCGATGAGACCGCGTAGGAGAGACTGACCCATGGACGGCACCGTTCTTGTCGCAGATGACGACCGCACGATCCGCACCGTGCTGACCCAGGCGCTGACCCGCGCCGGATGCAAGGTGCACGCGACCTCGTCGCTGATGACGCTGATGCGTTGGGTCGAGGAGGGGAAGGGCGATCTGGTCATTTCCGACGTGATCATGCCCGATGGCAACGGGCTGGAGGCGCTGCCCCGCATCGCCAAGGAACGGCCCGGCCTGCCGGTGATCGTGATCTCGGCGCAGAACACCATCATGACCGCGATCCAGGCCGCCGAAGCCGAAGCCTATGATTACCTGCCCAAACCCTTCGACCTTCCCGACCTGATGAAGCGCGCCGCCCGCGCGCTGGAGCAAAAGCGCCGCGCCGTGCCCGCCAAGACGGCTGAGCCGCGGCCCGAGCCGGGGGATGACCTGCCGCTGGTCGGCCGCACCCCGGCGATGCAGGCGCTCTACCGCTTGGTGGCGCGGGTGATGAACACCGATCTGGCGGTGCTGATCACCGGCGAGAGCGGCACCGGCAAGTCGCTGATCGCCCGCGCGATCCATGACTTTTCCGACCGCCGCACGCTGCCCTTCGTGGTGGCGCAGGCGCAGGACCTGCAAGGCGCCGATGGCCCCTCGGCGCTGATCGCCCGGGCGCGGGGCGGCAGCCTTGTCTTCGACGAGGTCGGCGATTTCGACGATGACGCGCAGGGCCGGATCGTGCGGCTGCTCGACACGCTTGGCAGCAATGCGCCGCGGATCATGGCGACCAGCCAGATCGACCTTGGTCGGCGGATGGAGGGCGGGGGCTTCCGGCAGGACCTGTTCTACCGGCTTGGCGGTGTGACGCTTGCAGTTCCCTCGCTGCGCGAGCGGGTCGATGACATCCCGGCGCTGGCCGAGCATTTCCTGACCCGCGGCGAGCGCGAGGGCTTTGCGCTCCGCCGGCTCAGCGCCGACGCGATGGAGCTGATCCGCGCCTATAGCTGGCCCGGCAACGTGCGCCAGCTGGAAAACACCGTGCGCCGCCTGCTGGTCACCTCGCCCGAGGAAGAGATCGGCCGCACCGAGGTTGAGGCGATCCTGGGCAGCCAGCCTGCCATGGAGCCGATGAAGGGCGGGGGCGAGGGCGACAGGCTGTCTGCTTCCGTCGCCAAGCACCTCAAGCGTTATTTCGACCTGCATGGCGGCGCGCTGCCGCCGCCCGGGCTCTATGGCCGTATCCTGCGTGAGGTAGAGATGCCGCTGATCGAGATCGCGCTGGATGCCACCGCCGGCAATCAGGCCAAATGTGCCGATCTTCTGGGAATCAACCGCAATACCTTGCGCAAGAAGATCACCGAGCTGGATATCCGCGTGACACGCCGCCGCAAGTTGATGTAAAAGCGCCACAGCATCTGTGGCCCGCAGGCGCCAGCGGCGCCGCCACTCTGGCGGGTCCGCGCTGCGCCTCAACGGGCGTGGAGCAGAGGCGCGAGGCATCAGCGTGACGGCAAGATCATGACGGCAACAGCGTGACGGACGAGGACCTGTCTGGCAAAGGCGCGGCCCCCGCGGCACCCCCAGCGTCTCTGCGCAAGCCTGCCCCCGGCAAGGCCAGCGCGCGGTCCTGGGAGCGGCTGGCGCGCCTGCGCCGGCTGAAGCGGGTGCAGAACATCGCGACGATCGGGCTGGTGATCCTTGGCCCGCTGCTGGCCTTCGGCACCTTCATGGCGCTTGGGCCCTTCGATCAGGGCGCCTCCTCCTTCGGCCTGCGTGCCGTGATCCTCGCCGACCTCGTCTATATCCTGCTGGTCGCCGGCCTCGTCTTTGCCCGGCTCGCGCGCATGGTCGCCGCCCGCCGGGCGCATTCCGCCGGATCGCGGCTGCATCTGCGGCTGACCGGCGTATTCGCCGGCATGGCGCTGGTGCCGACCATCCTTGTCGCGGTCTTTGCCGGACTGACGGTGAATATCGGGCTCGAGGGCTGGTTCTCCGACCGGGTGCGGCAGGTGCTTGGCTCCTCGCTCGCCGCCGCCGAGGCCTATGAGGCCGAGCACCGCACCGATCTGGTGACCGATGCCGAGGCGCTGGCCGGCTACCTCAACGTCGCGCGGCAGGCGGCGTTCTTCCTTGCCGACAGCGACCTGCGCCAGCTGCTGACCCAAGGCCAGGCGCAGATCCAGCGCGGGCTGCGCGAGGCCTATGTGATCGACGGTGGCGGCGAGATCCGGGCGCGGGGCGAGCGCAGCTATCTGTTCGATTACGAACTCCCCGGCGCTGCCGACCTTGCTACCGCCGCCACCGGCGAGACCGTGGTGATCCAGGACTGGGACAGCAACGAGTTCCGCGCGCTGGTACGTCTCGAGGCCTATGCCGACCGCTACCTCTATGTCTCGCGCAATGTCGATGGCGAGATCCTCAGCCTGCTGGATGAGACCCGCAAGACCGTGCAGCTGTACCGGCAATTGGAGGCGGACCGGGGTAGGGTGCTGTTCGAGTTCTCGCTGCTGTATCTGGCGTTCGCGCTGATCCTGATCCTCGCTGCCGTCTGGCTCGGCCTGTGGTTTGCGGAACGGCTGTCGCGCCCCGTGGGACGGCTGGCGGGCGCGGCGCAGCAGATCGGCGCGGGAAACCTCGATGTGCAGGTGATCGAAGAGCGCGGCGATGACGAGATTGCGATGCTGGGGCGGATCTTCAACCAGATGACCCGCCAGCTGAAGGGCCAGCGCGGCGCGCTGGTCGCCAGCCACCACCAGACCGAAGAGCGGCGGCGGCTGTTCGATTCCGTGCTGGGGTCCGTCACCTCGGGTGTGATCGGGCTGGGGGCGGATGGGCGCATCGACTTCCTGAACCGCTCGGCCATCCGCCTGTTGGCACTGGACCCCGCGCAGCCGCATGAGGGCCCGATCGGGGAGACGGTGCCGGAGTTCGAGGGGCTGCTGGCGCGGCTGCGCGAGGGTCTGGGCGAGACGGTGCAGGAGGAAATCCGCCTCAGCCGTGAGGGGCGCCTCGAAAGCCTGCTGGTCCGCATGGCCATGCGCCGCGGCGCCGATGGCCGGCTGGAAGGCTATGTGGTCGCCTTCGATGATGTCACCGAGCTCGTCAGCGCGCAGCGCATGGCGGCCTGGGGCGATGTCGCGCGGCGCATCGCGCATGAGATCAAGAACCCGCTGACCCCGATCCAGCTGTCGGCCGAGCGCATCCGCCGCAAGTTCGGGCGCACGATGGAACCGGAGGATGCCGAGGCGCTTGGGCAGATGGTGGACGTCATCGTCCGCCAGACCGGCGATCTGCGCCGCATCGTCGATGAGTTCAGCCGCTTTGCCCGTATGCCGGAGCCTGACCGCCGCGATCACGATCTTGCGAAGCTGATGCGCGATGCTGTGGCTTTGCAGGAAGGCGCGCTACACGGGGCAAGGCTGGTGGCCGATCTGCCCGCCGGGCCGGTGATGGTGGAGCTGGATGCAACGATGATCGGGCAGGCGGTGACGAACCTTGTGAAGAACGCGGGAGAAGCCGTTGAAACACTTGTGGAAAACGGCGCTCCTGAAGGCTACGAGCCCGAGGTGCGGGTCAGCATGACCGAGACCCCCGAACAGATCACGATCCGCATCATGGACAATGGCGCCGGGCTGCCTGCCGACCGGGCGCGGCTGTTCGAGCCTTACGTTACGACACGCGCCAAGGGCACCGGGCTGGGGCTTCCCATCGTCAAGAAGATCGTCGAGGAACATGGCGGCAGCCTGACGCTGACCGACGCGCCCGCCTTCGCCCCCGGCGCCCATCGCGGCGCCCTTGCCGAGATCCGTCTGCCCCGCGCCCGCGCCGGCCGCGGCATCCGCGACGCCGCCCCGCAAGACCCGCAGACCCCATCCGACACCTCTGCCCCCGATACCTCTGCCACAGCCCCGGAGACGCAGCCATGACCCCGAACCGCGACAGCAAGATGGGCGATATCCTGATCGTGGATGACGAGCGCGACATCCGCGAGCTGATCTCGGACATCCTGCGCGACGAGGGCTTCACCACCCGCCTTGCCGCCAATTCCGACGAGTGCATGGCCCAGATCAACGCTGATCCGCCGGCGCTGATGATTCTGGACATCTGGCTGAAGGACAGCCGGATGGACGGGATCGACATCCTCAAATCGGTCAAGCGCGACAATCCCGATGTGCCGGTGGTCATCATCTCGGGCCATGGCAACATCGAAATCGCCGTCGCCGCGATCAAGCAGGGCGCCTATGACTTCATCGAGAAGCCCTTCAACATCGACCAGCTGATGGTGGTCATCACCCGCGCGATGGAAACCAGCCGTCTGCGGCGGGAGAATGTCAGCCTGCGCCGCCGCGATGTCACCTCGTCCGAGATGATCGGCACCTCGCCCGCCTTCCGGGGCCTCAAGGCGCAGCTCGACAAGGTCACGCGGTCGAACGGCCGGGTGATGCTGACCGGGCAGCCGGGGTCGGGCAAGGAGGTCGCGGCGCGCTACATCCATGTCAACTCCAACCGGGCGAGCGGGCCGTTCGTGTCGGTGTCTTCCGCCTCGGTGGAGCCCGAGCGGATGGAAGACGTGCTCTTCGGCCGCGAAAGCGCGGACCGGGGCGTCGAAAAGGGCCTGCTGGAACAGGCGCATGGTGGCATCGTCTATTTCGACGAGGTGGCCGACATGCCGCCCGGTACCCAGTCCAAGATCCTGCGGGTGCTGGTCGAGCAGCAGTTCACCCGGGTGGGCGGCGCCGACAAGGTGCGCGTCGACCTGCGCGTCATCTCCTCCACCACCCGCGACCTGCCGGCCGAGATTGCCGCGGGCCGCTTCCGGCAGGAACTGTTCGACCGGCTGAACGTGGTGCCGATCCCGGTGCCGCCGCTCAGCGAGCGGCGCGAGGATATTCCGGAACTGGCCCGGCATTTCATCGCCATGTTCAACCGTAGCCAGGGCCTGCCGCTGCGCGCCCTGTCGGAGGAGGCAGAGGCGCTGATGCAGACGATGCACTGGCCCGGCAACGTGCGCCAGCTGCGCAACGTGATCGAGCGGGCGCTGATCCTGGGCGAGGGCAATGGCCCGATCGAGGCGCGCGAGCTGCCCGGCCATGCCCCCGATCCGGGCAGCGAGGAGGGCCGCGTGGTGCTGGCCGGCGCGCTGGCGACCCTGCCGCTGCGCGAGGCGCGCGAGCTGTTCGAGCGGGAATACCTGCTGACCCAGATCAACCGTTTCGGCGGCAATATCAGCCGCACCGCCAGCTTCGTCGGCATGGAGCGGTCAGCCCTGCACCGCAAGCTCAAGTCGCTGGGGGTGGTGACCACCTCCAAGGCGGGCGGGCGGATCGCGCATCTGGACGAGGACGAGGACGCGGCGGGCGAGGAGTAGGCTTTCTATCTTAGGTGGGCGCGTGTATACTGACGTATATCCAATGGGTGGTATCATGATCGAAACCAAGATCCGAAAAGTCGGCAACTCGGCCGTCATGACCCTGACGACCGAGATGCTCACCATCCTCGACGTGAAGGAGGGTGATACGCTCTTCGTGATGCGCGGAGACGATGGCAGCCTGAAAATCACGCCGCACGATCCTGAGCTCGCGGCCGCGCTGGCCGCCGCCGAGATCGTGATGGATGAAAACCGCGACCTGCTGCAAGCCCTTGCATGAGCGGGCCGGTCTGGGTTCCGCTGGCTGCTGTCCTTGCGATACATGACCGACAGATAACCCGGCACGGCGGGGCCCCCGGCCTGCGCGACCGAGCGCTGCTCGAGATGGGCTGCACGGGGGCCACGAACCTTGTGGCCTATGCCGAGCCTGGCCTTGCAGAGATTGCCGCAGCCTATGCCTTCGGAATCGCCAAGGCGCATGCCTTCGTGGATGGCAACAAGCGAACCGCCTTTGTGACAGCTATCACCTTCCTGCGCCTGAATGGCTTCGCTTTCCGCCCCGAGCCGATCGAGGGCGTCAGGATGATGGAAGATCTGGCGACGGGAGAGGTCAGCGCGGCGGACTTCGCCAAGTGGCTGTCAGCCGGCATGACCGCGATCTGACTCCGCGAAGATGCCTCGGCTCCGCCGTGGTTGACCTTTCCGGGGCCGCGGGCCATCAAGTGGATCAGTCCGCCCGCGTTCCGGCGGCAGGAGTGACCGGCACATGAAGATCATCATCTGCGGCGCGGGCCAGGTCGGCTGGCAGATCGCGCGGCACCTGTCGGGTGAGAAGAACGACGTCACCGTGGTGGACAGCAATCCCGAACTGGTGCGCCGCGCCGCCGATACGCTGGATGTGCAGGGCGTGGCCGGCTTCGCTTCGTACCCCGACGTGCTGGAGCGGGCAGGGGCGCGGGACGCCGACCTGATCATCGCCGCCACCCATTCCGACGAGGTGAACATGGTCACCTGCCAGGTGGCCCATTCCGTCTTCGGCATCACCCGCAAGATCGCGCGGGTGCGGGCGCAAAGCTATCTGGATGCGATCTATTCCGACCTCTACCGCACTGACCATCTGCCCATCGACGTGGTGATCAGCCCCGAGCGCGAGGTGGCCGAGGCGGCGCTGCAACGGCTCGCCGCGCCCGCGACCTTCGATACCGAGCATTTCATGGGCGGGCGGGTGCAGCTTCTGGGCATCGCGCTCGATGAGGATTGCCCGGTCCTGAACACCTCGCTGCGGCAGCTGACCGACCTCTTCTCGACCCTGCGCGCCATCGTCGCCGGGGTGCGCCGTGAGGGGCGCCTCTTCGCGCCCGAGGCCGAGGATCAGCTTTACGCCGGCGATCAGGTCTATGTCTTCTCGCATGTCGAGGATGCGAACCGCACGCTGGAGATCTTCGGCAAGTCGACCAAGAAGCAGGAGCGCATCGTGATCATCGGCGGCGGCAATGTCGGCCTCGCCGTCGCCCGCGCGCTGGAGCGGCGGACCGACCGGGTGCGCGCCAAGGTGATCGAGCGCGACCGGGCGCAGGCCGAACGCGCGGCGGATGCGCTGGAGCGGACCATCGTGCTGAACGGCGACGGGATGGACATGGACATCCTGCAGGAAGCCAATATCGACCGTGCCGATGCGGTGCTGGTGGTGACCGACGACGACAAGACCAACATCCTGGCCGCCGTGCGCGCCAAGCAGGCCGGCTGCCCGATGGCGATTGCGCTGGTCAATGATCCGACGCTGGTGCCGCTGATGGGCCCCTTGGACATCGACGCCTATATCAACCCGCGCGCCACCACCGTGTCCTCGATCCTGCGCCATATCCGGCATGGGCGGGTGCGCGAGATCTATTCCATCGGCGATGCCGAGGCCGAGGTGATCGAGGCGCAGGTGCTGTCGACCTCGCCGATCTCGGGCCGGATGATCCGCGACATCGAGTTCCCCGAAGGCGTGCTGGTCGGTGCGCTGCTGAAGGGTGAGACGGTCGTCAAGCCGCTTGGCGACACCAAGGTCGAAGAGGGCAATGTGATCCTCCTGTTCGTGATGGCGGGCGACGTGCCGGAGGTCGAGCGCCTTCTGCAGGTCTCGATCGACTTCTTCTAGGCCCGCCTGATGGGCAAGATCCTCGAACTGCCGCTGCTGGTGATCCTGATGGGGGTGGGGGCGCTGGCGATGCTGGTGCCGGCGCTGCACGCATGGGCGATCCGCGATTGGGACGTGGCGCGGGCCTTCCTGTTCCCGGCGGTGCTGTTCCTGGTGCTGACGGCGCTGATCGGCATCGCCTCGGCCGCGCGGCGCCCCGCGAACCCGGCGCGCAGCCACCTGCTGGCGATGCTGGGGGCCTTCGTGCTGCTGCCGCTGATGCTGGCGGTGCCGATGAACGAGGCGGTGCGCGATACCGGCTATTTCAACGCCTGGTGGGAGATGGTCTCGTCGCTGACCACCACGGGGGCCACGCTGTTCGAGCCGGGGCGGCTGCCGCCCTCGGTGCATCTGTGGCGGGCGCTGGTCGGCTGGCTTGGCGGGTTCTTCATGCTGGTGGCGGGGGTGGCGGTGCTGGCGCCGATGAACCTTGGCGGCTTCGAGGTGACCGGGGACGGCAGTTCCGCGGGCGCCGCGGCGCCGGGCGGCGGATCGGCGCGCACGGCCGGGCAGGGCCAGCCGGGGCCCTCGGTGCGCCGGCCTGGCCGGGCGCTGCGGTCGAGCCAGACCGGCGACCGGCTGGTGCGGCACACACTGGCGCTGATGCCGGTCTATGGCTCGCTGACGCTGGTGCTGTGGTCGGCGCTGTTGATTGCGGGCGACCCGGCGCTGGTGGCGGTCTGTCATGCAATGTCGGTGATGTCGACCTCGGGCATCTCTCCGGTGGGCGGGCTGGCGGGGGCGCAGTCGGGCTTTGTCGGCGAGGGGTTGATCTTCATCTTCCTGCTGCTGGCGCTGTCGCGGCACATGATGCCCGCTGTCGGCACCCGCTGGCGCCCCGCGCCACTGGCCCGCGACCCCGAGATCCGGATGGGGCTTGCGCTGATGGCGGCGGTGCCGGCGGTGCTGTTCCTGCGCCACTGGATCGGCGCGGTCGAGGTGAACGACGTCGAGGATATCCCTGCTGCGGCTGAGGCCGCCTGGGGCGCGGTCTTCACCGTGCTGTCCTTCCTGACCACGACCGGCTTTGAATCCGCCGGCTGGGACGATGCGCGATTCTGGTCGGGGCTGCCGGCGCCGGGGCTGGTGCTGGCCGGCCTCGCGATCATCGGCGGCGGCGTCGCCACCACGGCGGGCGGGGTCAAGCTGCTGCGGGTCTATGCGCTCTACCGGCACGGCGAGCGCGAGTTGCAAAAGCTGGTCCATCCCAATTCGGTCGGCGGCGGCGGGGCCGCGGCGCGGCGGATGCGGCGGCAGGGCGCGCAGGTGGCCTGGGTGTTCTTCGCGCTCTTCGCCATGTCGATCGCGGTGACGATGCTGGCGCTGACGCTGACCGGGCTTGGCTTCTCGCCCGCCACGGTGCTGACCATTTCCGCGCTGTCCAACACCGGCCCGCTGGCGGCCGTCGCGGCCGAGGCGCCGCTGGCCTGGGCGGCGCTTGGCGCGGCGGCCAAGGTGATCCTGGCGGCGGCGATGGTGCTGGGGCGGCTGGAGACGCTGGCGATCATCGCGCTTCTGAACCCCGAGATGTGGCGGGGCTGATCGCCCCCGTGCTCGACGCAAACTGCGGCGCAGAAGCAGCATTACAGGCTGCATCTGCGGCAAGATGGCCACATCGGGACATTTTCGGGTGGAAACTGCCGGAAAGCCGCATCATACTTTGTCAGATCCAGGCTTGCGTTTCTGCTGTCGCAGCTCTGGGGGGCAAGACGCGCGACTGAAACCCAAGGCAAAAAAGGCAAAACAAGAATGGCCGCCGACAAACAGAACCTGCAGGACGCCTTCCTCAACCATGTCCGCAAGACCAAGGTCCCGGTGACGATCTTCCTGATCAACGGTGTCAAGCTGCAGGGCGTCATCACCTGGTTCGACAATTTCTGCGTGCTCCTTCGCCGGGATGGCCAGTCGCAACTGGTCTACAAGCATGCCATTTCCACGATCATGCCCGGCCAGGCGATCTCGCTGTACGAGGGTGAAGACTGACCGATCTCAATATCGTCAAGGACCGGCCCACACGGGCCTTTGTCCTTCATCCGGACATGAAGTCCGGCCCCGGCCATGTGCGGTCCCGGCGCGAGCCGGAGCTGGCACTGGCCGAAGCCGTTGCGCTGGCCATCGCGCTGCCGGATCTCGAGGTTGTCGGGGCCGAAGTCGTGCGCCTGCCGCGCGCGCAGCCGGGCCTGCTGTTCGGCACCGGCAAGGTCGATGAACTGAAGGCGCGGATGGCCGAGGCCGAGGTTGACCTTGTGCTGGTCGATGGCCCTGTCAGCCCCGTGCAGCAGCGCAATCTGGAAAAGGCCTGGAAGGTGAAACTTCTGGACCGGACCGGGCTGATCCTGGAAATCTTCGCCGACCGCGCCCGCACCCGGGAGGGTGTCTTGCAGGTGGAACTGGCCGCGCTGAACTATCAGCGCACGCGGCTGGTCCGCGCCTGGACCCACCTTGAACGCCAGCGCGGCGGGCTTGGCTTTGTCGGCGGCCCGGGTGAGACGCAGATCGAGGCTGACCGCCGCGCCATCGACGAAGAGGTGGTGAAGATCCGCCGCCAGCTTGGCAAGGTGGTCCGCACGCGCGAGCTGCACCGCGCCGCGCGCCGCAAGGTGCCGTTCCCGGTGGTGGCGCTGGTCGGCTATACCAACGCTGGCAAGTCAACGCTGTTCAACAAGATGACCGGGGCCGAGGTTCTGGCCAAGGACATGCTGTTCGCCACGCTCGACCCCACGATGCGGGGCCTCGTGCTGCCCTCCGGCAAGAAGGTGATCCTGTCCGACACGGTGGGTTTCATCTCTGACCTGCCGACGCAGCTGGTCGCCGCCTTCCGCGCCACGCTGGAAGAGGTGCTGGAGGCGGACCTGATCCTGCATGTCCGCGACATCGCCCATCCCGAGACCGAGGAACAGGCGGCGGATGTCGGCGAGATCCTCGAAAGCCTGGGGGTGGACGAGGATGTGCCGATGTTCGAGGTCTGGAACAAGATCGACATGCTCGGCCCCGACATGCGCGCCGCGCTGCTGGCCACCGATGCCCGCACGCCGGGGGTTCATGCCGTTTCCGCGCTGACCGGCGACGGGCTCGACTCGCTGCTGGCCGCCATCGGCTCGGTGCTGGATGAGGAGCGGACCGAGGCCGTCCTGCACCTTGGCTTCGAGGAGGGCCGCGCCCGCGCCTATCTGCACCGCGAGAATGTGGTGCTGGAGGAGACCGAGTTGGAAACCGGCCACCGCATCCATGTGCGCTGGACCGCGCGGCAACGCGCCGCCTATGAGGCGATCCCGGGCTAAGGACCGGGGCGACAGCCCCTTTCGCTCACCCGGCCCGTTGCAAAACCGTCGCAGGGCCCTGCCATGTGCGGGGCCTTAGCTGCGCGCAGTTGACGCGGCTCAAATTTACGTTATGTGCATCTCACGCCTCCTGTAAGGGCAGGGGCGTGTATCGGTGACCGGGCCCCTCTGGCGAGAGTTTGCGGCGCTCTCGTGATGTCGGCGCCACCTATGATGCAAAGCCGACGGAACCCTGTTTCATGATACTGATTTCTTCGCGCATCGCTGCGCGCACCGTTCGCACACCCATCGCAGGGTGGCTGGCATGAACGTGCAACCCATCACCCACACCTCCACCCTTGGCTATTTCAAATGGGCCTTCATCGTCACGGTGGTGGGCCTCGGCCTTGGCCTGTGGCTGGGCTTCACGTCCGAGCATACCATCGGCGGCGCGCTGAAGGTGTTCTTCATCGTCTGCGTGCTGGCGGTGCTGGAAATCTCGCTCTCCTTCGACAACGCCATCGTCAACGCCAACAAGCTCAAGGAAATGACGCCGGTCTGGCAGCAGCGCTTCCTGACCTGGGGCATCTTGATCGCGGTGTTCGGGATGCGGATCCTGTTCCCCGTGCTGATCGTGGTAATCGCGGCCAAGATCGGCCCCTGGCAGGCGATCGTGCTGGCCGCCTCGCAGCCCGAGCAATATGCGGCGATCATGCATGACGCGCATCTGCCGATCGCGGCCTTTGGCGGCACCTTCCTGATGATGGTCGCGCTGAACTTCTTCTTCGACCACGAGAAGGACATCCACTGGGTCGCCTCTATCGAGGATTGGGCCTCGCGCTATTCCTCGATCCGCGGGATCGAGATCGCGGTGGTGCTGGTCATCATGCTGGTCTTCTCGCGGCTGGTAGAGCCGGCCTATGCCAGCGTCTTCATCAGCGCGGCGATCTGGGGTTTGCTGACCTTCCTGCTGGTCGAGGTTCTGGGCGGGATGCTGGACAAGAACGAAGAGGCGATGGCGGGCGCGGCGCGCGGCGGCCTTGGCGCGTTCCTGTATCTGGAAGTGCTCGACGCTTCGTTCTCGTTCGACGGTGTGATCGGGGCCTTCGCGCTGACGCAGAACCTGTTCATCATCGCTATCGGTCTGGGTATCGGCGCGATGTATGTGCGCTCGATGACCATCATGCTGGTGGAGAAGGGCACGCTGGCGCAGTACCGCTATCTGGAGCACGGGGCCTTCTACGCGATCCTGATCCTGTCGGTGATCATGTATGTGCAGACGATCTACCACGTCCCCGAGGTCATCACCGGCCTTGGCGGTGCGGCGCTGATCGGCATCGCGCTGTGGTCCTCGATCCGCTGGAACCGGGCGAACCCTGATGGCGCCGAGCTTGCCGAGGGCTGAGAGCTCGCTTGCGCGCTTGATGTGAGAGATGGAAATGGCCGCCCCGGAATGGGCGGCCATTTGCTTTTTGGGGTGCCGTGATCGCGCCGGGAACCAGTCTGCACAGGGTGGGACGCAGCCATGCCGGCTGCAGCGGTTGCATCTTCACGATTCCGTAGGTATAGGCTGAAAGCGACGTAAATGTCGTATTTGGCCGCAGCGCTGCGTTTCAGCCCGTGCCCTGGCCACAGTCCCACGCCCGTGACAGCGGGCAAGCTTGCGTCCGCAGCCCATGCGCTGCCGTCGCAGACCAAGCCCGAACCAAAGGATTTTCATGACCGATCAAGGCCTTCCAGAGCCCGTTCCCAGCCCTATCGATACTGACTACGAACTGGGGCAGGACAATGTCACCGGCTCTGTCGGCCCGATCGGGTTTGACGTGCACAACCCCGTCTTCGCAATCTCTGGCCTCGCCGTCGTGGCCTTCGTCTTCTACACGCTGGCGCTGCCGGAGCAGGCGGCGGGGGTGTTCGACATGCTCTTTGCCGCCGTCACCCATCGCTTCGACTGGTTCTTCCTGACCGCCGCCAACATCTTCGTGATCTTCTGCCTCGCACTGATCGTGTCCCCCTGGGGCAAGATCCGCCTTGGCGGGCCGGATGCGACGCCGGACTTCGGCTATGTCGGCTGGTTCGCGATGCTGTTTGCCGCGGGCATGGGCATTGGCCTGATGTTCTACGGCGTGTCAGAGCCGCTGAGCCACTTCACCTCGTCCTTTGGCGGCGTGACGGTGGGTGAGGATGGCCTGCGCACCGACTGGGCTCCGCTTGGCGGGGCCGAGGGTGATGCCGAGGCCTCGATGCGGCTGGGGATGGCGGCGACGATCTTCCATTGGGGCCTGCACCCTTGGGCGATTTACGCCGTCGTCGGCCTTGCACTGGCGCTGTTCAGCTACAACAAGGGCCTGCCGCTGACCATCCGATCCGCCTTCCACCCGCTGCTGGGGGACCGGGTCTGGGGCTGGCCGGGGCATGTGATCGACATCCTCGCGGTGTTTGCCACGCTGTTCGGCCTCGCCACCTCGCTTGGCTTCGGGGCGACGCAAGCGAATGCCGGCCTCAATGCCGTCTTTGGCCTGCCCATCGGTCCGGTGACCGAGGTGCTGCTGATCTCCGGCATCACGGCGATTGCGCTGGTTTCGGTACTGCGCGGGCTGGAGGGCGGCGTGAAGCGCCTGTCCGAGATCAACATGGGCCTCGCCATCATCCTGTTGCTGTTCGTGTTGCTGACCGGCCCGACGCTGGCGCTGCTGGCTGGCTTCTTCGACAGCCTTGGCGCTTACTTCGTCTACCTGCCCGCGCTGTCGAACCCCGTGGGCCGCACCGACACCAACTTCGTGCAGGGCTGGACGGCCTTCTACTGGGCCTGGTGGATCAGCTGGTCGCCCTTCGTGGGCATGTTCATCGCCCGCGTCAGCCGCGGCCGCACGGTGCGCGAGTTCCTGATCTCGGTGCTGCTGATCCCCAGCCTTGTCTGCGTGCTGTGGATGAGCGTCTTTGGCGGCGCGGCCCTGCAACAGGTGGTGGCGGATGCCTATACCGCCGCGCAAGAGGCCGATCTGCCGCTGCAGCTGTTCAAGATGCTGGACGCGCTGCCGCTGGCTGGGCTGACCTCGATCATCGGCATCGTGTTGGTGGTGGTGTTCTTCGTGACCTCGTCGGACTCGGGCAGCCTTGTCATCGACACCATCACCTCGGGCGGCAAGGTCGATGCCCCCGCGGCGCAGCGGGTGTTCTGGGCCTGCTTCGAGGGCGCGGTCGCCATCGTGCTGCTGCTTGGCGGGGGCCTCGCGGCGCTGCAATCCATGGTGATCTCCACCGGGTTGCCGTTCACGCTGGTGCTGCTGGCGCTGTGCTACACCATCGTGCAGGGGCTGCGGTCGGAACTGGACGCGCCAGCAAAGCTGGCCTGAGCTTGCCAATCCGCGGGCGCGCGGTCTAGGTTTCGTCCCAACATCGGGGCCCCGTCTCAGGCGGGGCCCCGTTCAGTTTGCAAGGGGACCCGCCATGACCGTTCTGGATACCGATTTCGTCCGCGCCCAGTTTCCGGCCTTTGCCGAACCCTCGCTGGCGGGGCTGGCCTTCTTCGAGAATGCCGGTGGCAGCTATGCCTGCGCCCCGGTGATCGACCGGCTGACTCGGTTCTATCGTGAGAGGAAAGTGCAGCCCTACGCGCCCTATTCCCCCTCGACCCTTGGCGGCGCCGAGATGGACGAGGCCCGCGCCCGGATGGCGGCGATGCTGGGGGTGGCGACCGAGGAGGTGAGCTTCGGCCCCTCGACCACCGCCAACACCTATGTGCTGGCGCAAGCCTTCCTGCGCGGGCTGGAGCCGGGGGCGGCGATCGTGGTGACCAATCAGGACCATGAGGCGAATAGCGGGCCGTGGCGGCGGCTGGGGGAAGAGGGGATCGAGGTCCGCGAGTGGCAGATCGACCCGGAGACCGGGCATCTCGACCCCGCCGCGCTGGCGCCGCTGCTGGCCGACGGGCGGGTGCGGCTGGTCTGCTTCCCGCATTGTTCCAACGTGGTGGCCGAGATCAACCCGGTGGCCGAGATCGTGGCCATGGCCCATGAAGCCGGGGCCTTTGCCTGCGTGGACGGGGTCAGCTATGCGCCGCACGGGCTGCCCGATGTGGGGGCGCTTGGGGCCGACATTTACCTCTTCTCGGCCTACAAGGTTTACGGCCCCCATCAGGGCATCATGGTGATCCGCCGCGAGCTCGGCTTCAAGCTGCCCAACCAGGGCCACTATTTCAACGGCGAGGCGCTCTACAAGCGCTTTACCCCCGCCGGGCCGGACCATGCCCAGATCGCCGCCTGCGCCGGGATCGTGGACTATTTCGACGCGCTCCACGCCCATCATTTCGCGCCCGAGCCGGATGCCGCCCGCCGCGGCGCCGCCGTGCATGACCTGATCCGCGCGCATGAGGCGGCGCTGCTGCAACCGCTGCTGGACCATCTGGCGGCCCGCAACGACCTGCGGCTGCTCGGGCCCCGCGATGCCGCGCGCCGGGCGCCGACCGTGGCCATTGCGCTGGACCGCCCGGCGGAGCCGGTGGCGGTGGCACTGGCGGAACACGGCATCGGCTGCGGCGCGGGGGATTTCTACGCGGTGCGGCCGCTGACGGCGATGGGGGTGGATCTGGGCCGCGGGGTGCTGCGGCTGTCCTTCGTGCATTACACCACGGCGGAGGAGGTTTCGCGGGTGATGGGGGCGCTGGACGCGGTGCTGTAGAAGCGGGGGAGCCTGCTCCCCCGCGCCCCCTCGCTCAAGGAGGGGCCTCGGCCCCTCCTTGAGAAACCTCCCCGAGGATATTTGGGAAAGGCAAAGGGTAAGGGAGTGATCCGGGGGCAGGGGTGGCGCGGTGGGATGCCGAGGACCGTCCGGATAGGTGCTGTCCTGCAACGGAAAGCCCGGCAGGATCAGAAGCCTTGGCGGGTGTCGTAGCCGGGGTAGTATCGCGTTGTTTCGATGATTGCCTCGGGCGGCAGCAGCGACCGCATCCAGCCTTCAAGGTTGTACTGCAGGTCTGTCAGGTAGCGCCCCGCGTGGACGTCTCGCTCGCGCGGGGGCAGCCAGTGGACACGCGTGGACTCAACGGAGATCATGTAAGCGCCATTTGGCGTGTAGCCGATGGAAAGCTGCATGCCTGGATTCCCCGTGGCGAGAGAGCAGATGTGAACCTGCCGCTTGGTATTGATCAGCTTGCAGGCCCCCCTAGTTCTTCGGCCTTCGCGGAGACCTTTCCCACAAGGTCTTCGCGGGTCACTGCGGTGAGGTAATCCTCGTCCACCATGAGGGATGACTGGATCATGGTCTGGACACATGATGCCAGGAAAGCCGAAGCGACCATGAGTGTCATTGCCCTCGGTATCCTCATGCTCATCTCCTCATGCTGCGGGCGGAGTGCATCAGAGCCAGGGTCCCTTATCAATAGCTTGATTGAGGTCTGACCCCGCTGCGGCGGCGCAGCAAAGTTAACACGAGTGATCCGCGGGCTATGTCCCGGCGTAAGCCTTTGACGTGCCTTGAGGATGACCATGACCGACACCCCCCTGATCCTGTGGGTCCGCCGCGATCTGCGGCTTGCCGACCATCCTGCGCTGGCGGAGGCGGCTACGAGCGGGCGGGCGGTGATCCCGATCTTCGTGCTCGATGAGGTGGCGGAGGCCTATGGCGCGGCGCCGAAATGGCGGCTCGGGGAAGGGCTCGCGGCCTATGCACGGGCGCTGGAAGGGATCGGCAGCCGGCTGATCCTGCGGCGCGGGCCGGCGCTGGAGGTGTTGCGGGCGCTGGTGGCCGAGACCGGTGCGGGGGCGGTCTGGTGGCAGCGGGTCTATGACCCGGCGGCGCAGGCGCGCGATACCAAGGTCAAGGCGGCGTTGAAGGCCGACGGGCTGGAGGCGCGGAGTTTCGCCGGGGCGCTGCTGTTCGAGCCCTGGGAGGTGGAGACGGGGCAGGGCGGGTTCTACAAGGTCTATACCCCGTTCTGGAAGGCGGTGAAGGGGCGCGATGTGGCTGGGCCAGCCGCGCCGCCCAAGGCGCTGCGCGCGCCAGAGGCTTGGCCCGCCAGCGACCGATTGGAAGACTGGGCGCTTGGCGCGGCGATGCGGCGCGGGGCGGGGATCGTCGCGAAACACGCGCATGTCGGCGAGGCAAGGGCGCTGGACCGGCTGCACGGGTTTCTTGACGCGCGGGTGCAGGACTACCGCGAGGCGCGGGACTTTCCGGGGCGCGCGGCGACCTCGGGCCTGTCCGAGAACCTGACCTGGGGCGAGATCGGGCCGCGCACGATCTGGCATGGCGGGATGCGGGCGCTGCACGAGGGTGCGGCGGGGGCGGAGCATTTCCTCAAGGAGCTGGTCTGGCGCGAGTTTGCCGCGCATCTGATGCACCACACGCCCGAGATCGCCAGCCGGAACTGGCGCGAGGGCTGGGACGCCTTCCCCTGGCGCGGCGACAGTGACGCCGCCGAGCGCTGGCGCCGCGGCATGACCGGCGAGCCCTTCGTCGATGCGGCGATGCGCGAGATGTATGTGACCGGCACCATGCACAACCGCGCCCGGATGATCGCGGCCAGCTACCTGACCAAGCATCTGCTGACCGACTGGCGGCTGGGGCTGGCCTGGTTCGAGGAGTGCCTGATCGACTGGGATCCCGCCTCGAACGCGATGGGCTGGCAATGGGTGGCAGGCTCCGGCCCCGATGCCGCGCCCTATTTCCGGGTGTTCAACCCCGAGGGGCAGGCCGAGAAGTTCGACGAGGACCGCTCCTACCGGAACCGCTGGATTGCCGAGGGGCAGAAGAGCCCGCCGCAGACGGCGCTCGATTTCTTCGCAGCCTGCCCGAAGGCCTGGGAGCTGAGCCCGGAGCAGCGCTATCCGAAGCCGATGATCTCGCTGGCCGAGGGGCGAGAGCGGGCGCTGGCGGCCTATGCCGCCCGCGACAAGTGACGGGAAGCGGCTTGGGGCATCACCAGAATTGCAACGCGCGGGTAACGGGCTAGACTGATCCGCGCAGGGGGAACCATGGACTATCTGACAACCACGGCCGGGCAAACCGGCCTGCCGCGCTATTTCTCGCATGTGTTCGACGCCACGACCCGCATGGCGCGCGGCCGGCTGGACTTCGTGCTGCCCGACGGGCGGGTGTTCCGCGCCACCGGCGCCGCGCCGGGGCCGGTGGCCACCTTGTGTGTGCATGACCCCGACATATTCGCCCGGCTGGTGCGCGAGGGCGATCTGGGCTTCTGCGAGGCCTATATGGATGGAGCCTGGACCAGCCCCGACCTCATGGCCTTCATGGACCTGCTGCATGCCGGCAATGACGAGATCTATGATGGCTTTCCGGGAATGCGGCTGGTGCGCGCCTGGGAAGGGCTGCGCCACTGGTTCCGCCGCAACACCCGCGCGCAGGCCCGCAAGAATATCGAGGCGCACTACGATCTGGGGAACGCATTCTACGGGCTCTGGCTCGACGATTCGATGACCTATTCCTCGGCCCTCTTCACCACCGGGCAGGAAAGCCTCGAGGCGGGGCAGCGGGCGAAATATGCAAGCCTTGTCGACCGCATGGATGTGCAGCCCGGCGAGCATGTGCTGGAGATCGGCTGCGGCTGGGGCGGTTTTGCCGAATATGCGGCGGGCGAGCGGGGGCTGCGGGTCACCGGGCTCACCATCTCCAAGGCGCAGCACGACTATGCCGTCGCGCGGATCGCGCGGGCGGGGCTGGCCGACCGGGTGGAGATCAAGCTGCAGGACTACCGCGACGAGGCCGGGCAATATGACGGTGTCGGGAGCATCGAGATGTTCGAGGCGGTGGGGGAGAAATACTGGCCCGTGTACTTCGACACGCTGAAGGGCGCGCTGAAGCCGGGGCGGGCGGCATGCCTGCAGATCATCACGGTGGAGGACCGCCGCTTCGAGATCTACCGCAAGGGCGTTGATTTCATCCAGAAGCACATCTTCCCGGGCGGGATGCTGCCGTCACCTTCCGTGCTGCGCCGCGAGGTGGAGCGGGCGGGGCTGTCAGTCTCGGGCAGTTTCGAGTTCGGGCAGAGCTATGCCCAAACCCTTCGCCGCTGGCACGACAGCTTCAACGACCGCTGGGACGAGGTGGCGCAGCTTGGCTTCGATGACCGCTTTCGCCGCATGTGGAACCTCTATCTGGCCTCTTGCGCGGGAGCATTTCAGGGCGGTAACTGTGACGTGACCCAGATCACCGTCAGAAGGCCCGCAGGCTGACATGCCCACCGCTGCCAAGCTCATCGCCGCGATTGCCCTTGCTGCGCTGGGGGTGTTCGGGTCCTGGGCGGTGACGCCGCATCTGCCCGAGGGCACGCCTCCAGGTTATCTGTGGGCGATCGCGGGCGGGGCCGGGCTGCTGACCGGCTGGCGGGTGCTGGGGCCCGAGGCGCACAAGCCGTTTTTGGCGGTGGTGTCGGCCGGGCTGCGGGCGACGGTGATCATGGTGTTGATCGTGTTGCTGATCGTGTCCTTCATCGAGATGATCCAGCGCTCACTTCAGAAGCTTTACGACGGGCCGGTGCACGCTTTGCAGAGCATGTTCGGGCTGATGCTCGACAATGCCATGCTGCTGTTGCATCCCGATGTCGCCGGCCTGTTACTGGTCGGCGGGATGCTGGCCGGGGGGCTGGCACACTGGGCCGCCCGCAGCTGGAGATAGCAAGACCGATGACCGCGATGTTCTTCTACGGCACCCTGTGCCATGCGCCTTTGCGCGCCGCCGTGCTGGGGCGCGATCTGTCTGTGAGCCCTGCCACGCTGGCGGATCATGCGGTGCGGGTGGCGGAAGGCGAGGACTTTCCGATGCTGTTGGCGGCGCCCGGGGCCTCGGTGCAGGGTGTGCTGGCCGAGGGGCTGACGGAGAGTGACCGGGCGCGACTGGCGTTTTACGAAGGCGGTTTCGCTTTTGTGACGCGCGAGGTGATGGTTGAGGCCGGCGGGCAGGTCCCCGCCGCGGTGTTCTGGCCCGAGGAGGGGCGCTGGCAGGATGGCGGACCTTGGGACTTTGCCGCCTGGTTGGACCGCTGGGGCGATACGGTGACCGAAGCGGCGGGCGATTTCATGGCGCTCTATGGCCAGGCCGACTCCGCCGCGGTCCTGGCGCGCTATCCGCAGATGCTGGTGCGCGGCGGCGCGCGGGTGCGGGCACGGCAGAGCAAACCGACCTTGCAGCGCCGCACCGCCGGCCCCGGCGATGTGCAGGTGACCGCGTTCCGCCAGCCCTATGCGCATTTCTTCTCGGTCGAGGAGCATGACATTTCATGGCGGCGCTTCGATGGCGAGATGACAGAGCCGGTGACGCGCGCCACCTTCGTGTCGGCCGATGCCGTGGTGGTGCTGCCCTATGACCCGGTGCGCGACCGGGTGCTGGTAATCGAGCAGTTCCGCATGGGCCCCTTCGTGCGCGGCGATGCGCAGCCTTGGCTGCTGGAGCCGGTGGCGGGCCGCATTGACGGCGGCGAGACACCGGAAAGCTGTGCGCTGCGCGAGACCGAGGAAGAGGCGGGGCTGACCCTGCGGGGGCTGGTCGCGGGGCCAAGCTGCTATGCCTCGCCGGGGGCGAAGACCGAATACCTCTACACCTTCGTCGGCCTTGCCGACCTGCCCGACGGGACTGGTGGCATTGCCGGGCTGGATATCGAGACCGAGGATATCCGCGGCCATGTGATGCAATTCGATCAGCTGATCGAGCTGATCGACAGCGGCGAGGTGGATCTGGCGCCGCTGATCGTGCTGGCCTACTGGCTCGACCGCCAACGCCCGCACCTGCGGGCGGAAGCGGCGGCAGAGGCGCTGCGGGCGGCGGAGTAGCGGCCCTTCCCATTTGCCCTGAATCAAGGCGCCTTGGCGCCGCCTGGAGCGCCCGTCCGCCCCCCGGGCGGGCGCTCCCACCCGTTCCACGCAGAACGACGGTGGAGGTAAGCCGCACCATAAAGCGCCTGGAACTGGCGTTGCTCGCCCGCCCGGCGGACGAGCGCCGCCCTCTGTCCGTGTAACACCTGCTCCCCTCTCACAAAGCCACTACCGGGCTTGAGACCCGGGCAGCCCCGGCATAGAAAGGGCGGCACGAACACGGAGGCTTTGTCATGCGCATCTGTTCCGATCTGGCCGCGACGGTCGGTCACACCCCGCTGATCCGCCTGAAGAAGGCCAGCGAGATCACCGGCTGCGAGATCCTTGGCAAGGCCGAGTTCATGAATCCCGGCCAGTCGGTCAAGGACCGCGCGGCGCTGTTCATCATCCGCGATGCGGTGGCCCGCGGCCTGCTGCAGCCGGGCGGCACCATCGTCGAGGGCACGGCCGGGAATACCGGCATCGGGCTGGCGCTGGTCGGCGCAAGCATGGGGTTTCGTACCGTGATCGTGATCCCGGAAACGCAGAGCCAGGAAAAGAAGGACATGCTGCGCCTTGCGGGCGCCGAACTGGTGCAGGTGCCTGCTGCGCCCTATTCCAACCCCAACAACTAGGTCCGCTATTCCGGCCGCCTCGCCGAGGCGCTGGCCAGGACCGAGCCGCGTGGCGCGATCTGGGCCAACCAGTTCGACAACGTCGCGAACCGGCAGGCGCATGTGGAAACGACGGGCCCCGAGATCTGGGACCAGACCGGCGGCCGCGTCGATGGCTTCATCTGCGCCGTCGGCTCTGGCGGCACGCTTGCCGGCGTCGCGATGGCGCTGCAGCCCAAGGGCGTGAAGATCGCGCTGGCCGATCCCGAGGGTGCGGCGCTGCACAGCTTCTACACGACGGGCGAGCTGAAATCCGAAGGCTCGTCGATCACCGAGGGCATCGGGCAGGGCCGGATCACCGCCAACCTCGAAGGCCTGACCCCGGACATGAGCTTCCGCATCCCCGATGCCGAGGCGCTGCCGGTGGTGTTCGACCTTCTCTGGGAGGAAGGGCTATGCCTTGGCGGCTCGTCGGGCATCAACATTGCCGGCGCGATGCGGATGGCGCAGGAAATGGGGCCGGGCCATACCATCGTCACCATTCTGTGCGACTACGGCACCCGCTATCAGTCCAAGCTGTTCAACCCCGAATTCCTGAAGGCCAAGGGCCTGCCGGTGCCGCATTGGCTCGACCGCGGGCCGGCCGATCTGCCCGAGGTGTACGAGGGGTGAGCTTGCAGATGCCGGTGCGGATGCTTGGCCGCCTGAAGACCCTTGCGCTGGCCGTTATGCTGGCGCTGGCTCTACCCGTTCTGCCCGGGATCGCGCCCGGCGCTGCCTTTGCGCAGACCACCGAGGCGCCGGATTATGCCGCTTGGGACTCCGTCGCCAAACGCGCCGAAGAGGCGGTGGCGGCCGGGCGCGCCTCGGACCGGGCCATTGAGGATCTGCGCGCCGAGATCGTCGTCTGGCGCGACCGCTTCCTTGCGGCGCAAAGCGGCGATGACTTGCGGCTTGAAACCCTGCGCAGCCAGATGGAAGCCTTGGGCGCCCCGCCGGCCGAGGGGGAAACCGAGGCCGCCGACATCGCCGCCCGCCGCGCCGAGCTGTCCAGCCAGATGGCCCAGATCCAGGCGCCTCGCATCGCAGCGGTCGAGGCCCATAGCCGCGCCGATGGCATCGTGCGCGAGATCGACCAGCTGCTGCGCGAGCGCCAGACTGCGGCGCTGCTGACGACCGCGCCTGCGCCGCTGAACCCGGCGAACTGGCCGGCGGCGGTCTCGGGCGCCAGTGCGGCCTTTGCCAAGATCGGCAGCGATCTGTCCGTCGCCTGGGCCAGCGAGCGCAACCGCGCCACGCTGACCGGCAACCTGCCGGTGATCGGGCTCTACCTTGTCGCCGCCGGGCTTTTGCTGTGGCGGGGCGGCGGCTGGATCGCCTGGCTGACGCGCCGCCTGCGCCGGTCGGATCGTCCGCGCTCGCGACGTCTGGCCGAGGGCGCGGTGTCTTTCGGGCAGATCCTGCTGCCGGTCGCGGGCACGGTGCTGATCTCGCTGGCGCTGGATGCGACGGGGATGCTCGAGGCGGGCGGCGGCGCCGGGATTGCCGCGCTGCCGGTGCTGACCGCGCCGCTGTTCATCGCGCGCTGGCTGGGGGGATGGCTGTTCCCCGCCGTGCCGGTCGCGCCAGAGGTAGCGGCGCCGCTTGTTGCCCCCGCAAAACATGCCGAGGCTCGGGTGCATGTGACGGTTTTGGGGCTGCTGGTCGCGTTGGAGATGTGGCGGCGGGTGCTGCTGGCCGATGCCGCGCCGCCGACGCAGGCAGCGGTGTCGTTCTTGCTGCAGGCGGCGGCGGGCGCCTCGCTCTTCCGGCTGGGGCGATTGCTGATGGCCCATGCTCGGGCCGAGGCCGCCGAGCCCGAGGCCCGCGGCACCCGGGCGCAAGTGATCGGGCTGGTGGGCGGGCTGACGGCGGCGGTGGCGATCATCGGGCCGATCCTTGGCGGCGTCGGCTATGTCGAGGTGGGCAATGCCCTGACCTGGTCCACCACGCTGTCGCTGGCACTGCTGGGGCTCGTGCTGCTGCTGCAGCGGGGTGCGACCGACATCTACGGCCTCGTCACCGGCGATGAGCGGGCCGAGGATGCGCTGGTGCCGGTGCTGGCGGGCTTTGGCCTGCTGCTGGGTGCGGTGCCGCTGCTGGCGCTGATCTGGGGCGCGCGGCTGACCGATCTGGGCGAGGCCTGGACGCGGGTGCAGACCGGGTTCGACATGGGCGGCATCCGCCTGTCACCCGCGGTGTTCCTGACCTTCGGCATCGTCTTCGCGCTCGGCTATATGGCGACGCGGATGGTGCAGGGCGCCATGCGCAGCACGATCCTGCCCAAGACCAAGCTCGACAAGGGCGGGCAGACGGCCATCGTCTCGGGCCTTGGCTATGTGGGCGTGTTCCTGGCCGCGATCATCGCGATCACCGCGGCGGGGATTGACCTCTCCTCGCTTGCCATCGTCGCGGGGGCGCTGTCGGTCGGCATCGGCTTTGGCCTGCAGACCATCGTGCAGAACTTCGTCTCGGGCATCATCTTGCTGATCGAGCGGCCGATTTCCGAGGGCGACTGGATCGAGGTTGGCGGCCGGCAGGGCATCGTGCGCGCGATTTCCGTGCGCGCGACGCGGATCGAGACCTTCGACCGCACCGACGTGATCGTGCCCAATGCCGACCTGATCGCCAACCCGGTCACCAACTGGACCCGGTTCAACATGTCGGGCCGGATCATCGTGCCGGTGGGTGTGGCCTATGGCTCTGACACGCGGCAGGTGGAGCGGGTGCTGAAAGAGATCGTGACAGCGCACCCGCTGGTCATGCTGACGCCGGCGCCCTTTGTGCTGTTCACCGGCTTCGGCGCCAGTTCGATGGATTTCGAGATCCGCGCCGTGCTGTCCGACATCAATTTCGGGCTGACGGTGAAATCGGACATGAACCACGCGATCGCCGAGCGCTTCGCTGCCGAGGGGATCGAGATCCCCTTCCCGCAGCGCGACCTTTGGCTGCGCAGCCCGGTCACCATGGAAGCTGACGGGCAGGCGAAGGACGCCGCGCAGGCAGAAGGCGATGCGCCCGGGAAGGCCGCGTCGGCCATCCCGGGCTGAGGATCCGCCTCAGGCGGTCGCCCCTTGCGGGCAGTCGCGGCGCAGGACGTCCGGCACTTCCAGCAAGGTGATCAGCCCGCAATTGCCCTTCACAAGATCGGCCAGCGTGACCATGTCCAGCTCGTGATAGAAAGCCTCTAACGCGCGCGAGACGAAACTGCGCAACCGGCAGACCGATGACAGTGGGCAGGTGTTCGTCTCGGGATCGAAGCATTCGGCAAAGGGCAGGCCGGCCTCGAACAGCCGGAACACCGCACCGATCGAGATCTGCCCCGGGGCGCGGGCCAGCCGCAAGCCGCCGCTGCGCCCGCGCAGGGTTTCGATGAAGCCGCCCGCCTGCAGCGCATTGACGATCTGCAGAAGGTGGTTGAGCGAGGCGTTGCACGTCGCCGCGATCTCCGAGGTGCGCAGCGTGCGGCCCTCATTCGCCGCGCAGGCCATCAGCACCCGGGTTGCAAGGTTGGTCTTGGTGGTCAGGCGCATGAAAGTCTTGTCCTCCGTGCCAGTTAAGCAGGGCGTAGTCGCGGCGGAGCGTTCTGTATTTGATCCAGATCACATCTGTGGTGGCGAATACCCTCTAACTGACATCTGACGCATCAGTTTGAGAGAGACCTTGGCCCAGACCCGCCCCCAGCCAGCCGCCTTCCTTGTGGCCCCAGACCTTCTGGCGCCCGGCCGCGTCTTGCAGCGCCGCGCGGCCACCCTGTCGGTGCTGGCCGCCCTGCTCTGGCCGCTGCAGGCCGCGGTCGTCGCCTGGGCCCTCGGCGCGCTGCTGACCGGCGCCGAGGCCTCGCCGCTGCTGGCTGCGCTGGTTTTCGCTGGCCTGGGGCTGCTGCGCGCCGGGCTGGGGCTGCTGGCGGAAGCCAGCGCGCAGGCGGCTGCAGAGGTGGTTATTGCAGACGCACGGGCGCGCATCGTGGCGGCCGAGGCGCGGCGTGCGGCGGAGGGCCGCTTTGGCGGGGCAGGGGCCATCGCCGCGCTGGCCGGCGAGAAGCTGGAGCTGCTGGCGCCGTATCTCACCCGCTACGCCCCCGCCTCGGCGCGGGTGAGGGTGGTGCCCTTGGTGATCCTTGCGCTGGCCTTCTGGCACTCCTGGGCGGTGGGCGTAGTGCTGCTGGTCTCGGGCCCGCTGATCCCGCTGTTCATGGCGCTGATCGGGATGGCCGCCAAAGAGGCCAGCGCAAGGCAGATGGCCGAGATCGGCACGCTGAACGATTTTCTGGTGGAGCGGCTTTCGGCGCTGGTGGACATTCGCCTGCTGGGCGCAGGCGGTGCGGTGCAGGCGGGGTTCGCCGCGCAGGCTGGCGACCTGCGCGCCCGCACAATGGCTGTGCTGCGGGTGGCCTTCCTGTCCTCGACGGTGCTGGAGCTGTTCGCGGCCATCGGCGTGGCGATGGTGGCGGTCTATGTGGGGTTCTCGCTGCTCGGCGCGCTTGGCTTCGGGGCCTGGGGCGGGGCGGTCAGCCCGCAGGCCGGGATCTTCCTGCTGCTGCTGGCGCCGGAGTTCTACCAGCCGCTGCGCGATCTCTCGGCCGCCTGGCATGACAAGGCCGCCGCCACCGCGGTGATCGAGGAGATCGAGACCTGGGGCGCCGATCCGGGCCCGCAACTCCGGGGCTCAGGCGGGGCTGCCGCGCGGCTTGCCGGCCCGGCGAGCATTGCGCTCTTGGGATGCCAGACCCCCGCGGGCGTGGCGCTGCCCGACATCCGCATCGCACCGGGTGAGCGGGTGGCGCTGGTGGGGGCCAGCGGCGCCGGCAAGACAAGCGCCCTGCGCCTGATGGCGGGGCTGGAGCTGCCGGCGGCGGGGCAGGTGGTCGTGGCGGGGCAGGGGCTGACGGGTGACAACGCGGATGGCTGGCGGGCAAGGCTCGGCTGGATGCCGCAGGCGCCGCATTTCCTGTCTGGCAGCCTGCGGCAGAACCTGACCCTGGGGCGCGTGGGCGATCTGCAGGCCGCGCTGGCGACGGCGGCGGTGGGCGAGGTGGTGGCGGCAATGCCGCAGGGCCTTGCCACGCGCCTCGGCGAAACCGGTGGTGGCCTTTCGGGCGGCGAGGCGCGGCGGATCACGCTGGCGCGGGCGGTCTACGGCGCGCCGGACCTGATCCTGGCCGATGAGCCGACGGCGGATCTGGATGCGGCCACCGCGCGGATCGTGACCGAGGGGCTGCTGGCGCAGGCGGCGCGGGGGGCGACGCTGATCGTGGCGACGCATGACCGGCAGCTTGCGGCGCGGATGGACAGGGTCATCGAGCTTGGGGGTGCGCCATGACCGCGCTTTGGACCGTGTTCGCGATGATCCTGCGCGACCAGCGCAGCGCGCTGCTGCGCGGTGCGGCGCTGAGCCTCGTGGTGCTGGTGATGGGCGTGGCCCTGCTCGGCCTCTCGGGCTGGTTCATCACCGCCGCCGCGGCGGCCGGGCTGGCGGGCATGGGCGCTGTGTTCGACGTGTTCCGCCCCTCGGCAATGGTGCGCTTTCTGGCGCTTGGCCGGGCCGCGGCGCGCTATGGCGAGCGGGTGCTGACCCATGACGCCACCCTGCGCGCGCTGGAAAGCCTGCGGCTGCGGGTGCTGGCGGCGCATCTGGCCGCGCCCCATGCAGCGATGATCCGCATCCGCGGTGCGCAGGCGCTGAACCGGCTGACCGCGGATATCGACGCGCTGGACGGGGTGCCGCTGCGGCTGGTGCTGCCGCTGATCGCCGGGGCGCTGGCGCAGGTGCTGGCGCTGGCGGCGCTGTGGCTGCTGGTGGCGCCCGGCGTCGCGCTTTGGGTGGTCGGTGGCTATGTCCTTGGCGCCGCGGTGATCTTCGGGCGGATCGCGGCGGTCTCGGTGCCGCTGTCGCGCCGGGCCGAGACGGCGGCGCAGGCCTTCCGCAGCCGACTGATCGACCTGATCCGCGCCCGGCGCGACCTTGCGGTCTATGGCCGCCTGCAGGCGCAGGCCGGGGTGGCGATGGAGGCGGAGGCCCGGCGGTTTGTCCTGCGCCGCCGGCTCGACCGGGCCGAGCGCTGGACCGGGGCGGCGCTGGCCGCGCTGGCCACCGTGGTTGCCGCCGGAGCGCTCGGGCTCGGCATGACGCTGGTGCAGGCGGGGCGGATAGAGCCTGGCTTCGCCGCGCTTGGCTTCTTCGCGGCGCTGGCGCTGGCGGAAACGCTGATGCCGCTGCGCCGCGCGGCGGCCGATCTGGGCCGCATGGCCGATGCCGCCCGCCGGGTGGCGCGCGATCTGGCGCCGCAGGCGGTGCCGCCAGCGGGGGAGGTGCCGCAGGGCACGGCGCTGTGCATCACCGATGTGACCCTGCACCGCCCCGGTACCACCGCGCCGATTCTGTCGGGCCTGTCGCTGACCGTCGCGGCGGGTGAGACGCTGGCGATCACCGGCGCCAGCGGGTCGGGCAAATCGACGCTGCTGCTGGCGGTGGCGGGCCTGCATCCGGTGGCGGCGGGCCAGATCACCCTTGGCGGGCTGGCGGTGAGGGATTGGCCCGAGGCTCCCCTGCGCGGCGTGCTGACACTGCTGCCCCAACGCAGCGCGTTGATGGCTGGCACGGTGGCAGAAACGCTGCGCATTGCCGCGGAGGCCGATGACGCGCGGCTGTGGCAGGTGCTGGCGGCGGTGCAGATGGACGGCGTGATCCGCGCCAAAGGCGGCCTGTCGGCCCGGATCGGCCCGCGCGGCGAGGGGGTTTCGGGCGGCGAGGCGAGGCGGCTGGCGCTGGCACGCGCCCTGCTGCGCCGCCCGAAACTCCTGCTGCTGGACGAGCCGACCGAGGGGCTGGACGATGCCACCGCGGCGCTGGTGCTGCGCGGGATCCGGGCCGAGCTGCCCGAGGTCGCCATCGTGATCGCCGCCCACCGGCAGGTCGAGACTGCCGCTGCGGATCGGGTGCTGGCGCTGCGATAACTCTCATCCCTGATACCAGTTATTGATCTGTATCAAGGCCGCCGCCGCCGGGCCGCTCCACATATGCCGGTGTTGGAATATATTTCGGGAGCGGCTAACTCCCGATAACTGGAGCCACACATATGGAATTCGGGATCGTCGAGCTGTCACGGCTGCAATTTGCCATGACCGCCATGTATCACTTCCTCTTCGTGCCGCTGACGCTGGGTCTGTCGATTATCCTGGCGATCATGGAAACCGTCTATGTCATGACCAACCGCCCGATCTGGCGGCAGATGACCAAGTTCTGGGGCACGCTGTTCGGGATCAACTTTGTGCTGGGGGTCGCGACCGGCATCACCATGGAGTTCCAGTTCGGCATGAACTGGAGCTACTACAGCCACTATGTCGGCGACATCTTCGGCGCGCCGCTGGCGATCGAGGGGCTGATGGCCTTCTTCCTCGAGGCCACCTTCGTCGGCCTGTTCTTCTTCGGCTGGGACAAGCTGAGCAAACAGGCGCACCTGATCGTCACCTGGCTGGTCGCCATCGGCTCCAACTTCTCGGCGCTGTGGATCCTGATCGCCAATGGCTGGATGCAGAACCCGGTCGGGGCCGAGTTCAACCCGCAGACCATGCGGATGGAGATGACGAACTTCTTCGAGGTGCTGTTCAACGAGGTCGCGCAGGCCAAGTTCGTGCACACCGTGTCGGCCGGCTATGTCACCGCCTCGGTCTTCGTGATCGGCGTCTCGGCCTGGTATCTGCTGAAGGGCCGGCATATCGAGCTGTCGCGCCGCTCGATCACCGTGGCGGCGGCCTTCGGTCTCGCCTCGGCCTTCTCGGTGGTGCTGCTGGGGGACGAGTCGGGCTATTCCGCCACCCACAGCCAGAAGATGAAGCTCGCCGCGATGGAAGGCATGTGGCACACCGAACCCGCGCCGGCCTCGTTCACCCTGTTCGGCCTGCCGAACCAGGACGCGCGCGAGACGAAATATGCGCTGCACATCCCCGGCGTGATGGGGCTGATCGGCACCCGCTCGCTGACGACGGAAATCCCCGGCATCACCGAGCTTGTGGCCACGGCAGAGGACCGCATCCGCTCGGGGATCATCGCCTATGATGCTCTGATCCATATCCGCGAGGCGCGCGATGCCGCCGACCCGGCGGTGATGGCAACCTTCGAAGAGCATTCCGCCGACCTGGGCTTTGCCTTCCTGCTGCGCAAATATGTCGATGACCCGCGCATGGCGACCGAGGAACAGATCGTCGCCGCCTCGAACGATACGGTGCCGAAGGTCTGGCCGCTGTTCTGGGCCTTCCGCCTGATGGTGGCGCTTGGCTTCGGCTTCATCGGCACCATGACCTATTTCTTCTGGCGCGCCTCGTTCCGGCAGATGCAGTTCCCGCGCTGGTCGCTGCGTCTGGCGGTGGCGATGATCCCGGCCCCCTGGATCGCCGCCGAACTGGGATGGTTCGTCGCCGAATTCGGCCGCCAGCCCTGGACGGTGGACGGCATCCTGCCCACCGCCATGTCGGTTTCGGCGCTGTCGATGACCGAGGTGTCGATCACGCTGGCCGGGTTCGTGCTGTTCTACACCGTGCTCTTCATCATCGAGATGGGGCTGATGCTGAAATACATCCGCAAGGGCCCGTTCCAGGACGTCGAGGAAACCGAAGCCTGGGTCAAACGTCACCAGAACCGGCTGGCCGGTCGGCGCAATGCCGACGCCATCGCCACGCCGGCGGAGTAATATCATGATCTTGCATGATCTTCTAAGCTATGAGCTGCTGCGCATGATCTGGTGGGGCCTGCTTGGCGTGCTGCTGATCGGCTTTGCGCTGACCGACGGGTTCGACATGGGGGTGGGCGCGCTGCTGCCCTTCGTCGGGCGCAGCGATGTCGAACGCCGGATCGCCATCAACACCGTCGGCCCGGTCTGGGAGGGCAACCAGGTGTGGTTCATCCTCGGCGGCGGCGCGATCTTCGCCGCCTGGCCGCCGCTCTATGCGGTCAGCTTCTCGGGCTTCTACCTTGCGATGTTCGTGATCCTCGCGGCCTTCATCGTGCGGCCCGTGGCGTTCAAATACCGCTCCAAGCGCGACTATCCGCGCTGGCGGGCGACATGGGACTGGGCGCTGTTCGCCAGCGGGACCATCCCTGCGCTGCTGTTCGGCGTCGCGGTCGGCAATGTGATCCAGGGCGTGCCCTTCCACTTCACCGATGACCTGCGCACCATCTATGAAGGGGCGTGGTACATGAAGTTCATCGGCCTTCTGGACCCGTTCTCGCTGCTGGCGGGGGCGGTGTCGCTGGCGATGCTGGTGATGCATGGCGCCGCCTGGCTGACCCTGAAGGCGGAAGGCCCGGTGCAGACCCGCGCCCGCGCCATCGGTTCTGTCGCGGCGCTGCTGGCGGTGGCGGCCTATGCGCTGGCCGGGGTCTGGCTGGCCTACGGGGTCGAGGGCTTCCGCATCGCGGGCGACTATGCCACCGGCGGCCCCTCCAACCCGCTGCATTTTCAGGTGGAGCGGACGGCCAGCTGGCTGACCGCCTATGCCGAGCGCCCGTGGATCGTGGTGGCCCCGGCGATGGGCATCCTCGGCGGGTTGCTGACCTTCCTCGGCCTGCGGGCGGGGCGCGAGGTCTCGACGCTGCTGTTCTCGAAGATGGCGATCCTGGGCGTGATCTCCTCGGTCGGGCTGACGATGTTCCCGTTCATCATGCCCTCCTCGTCAGACCCGCAATCCTCGCTGACGGTGTGGAACAGCTCGTCCTCGCACCTGACGCTGTTCGTCATGCTGATCTGCACGGCGATCTTCATGCCGCTGATCCTGATCTACACCGCCTGGGTCTACAGGGTGCTGTGGGGCAAGGTCACCGAGGCCGACGTCACCGATAACGCCCATTCCGTCTACTGACCTACACAAAGGACTGACATCATGTGGTATTTCGCCTGGCTCCTCGGCCTTCCCCTCGCCGCCGGCTTCGCCGCCCTCAACGCGATGTGGCTGGAGATGAAGGAAGACCAAGAGATCATCGCCGGGGAATAACCCCCGCGCGACCCCGGATCCCGCGCCCCAGCAGGCGCGGGCCAGAGACCACCCCGGGGCCGCGTCCCGCTCCGGGGTGGTTTTGTATTGGGGGATGCTTATCTTGCCGCCCCAGCTCATGAAGCATGAGCCCTGAGCCTAGGCTGCGTGCATCGGCTCAATTGTGGACACGTCGACATGTTCGCGCGCTTTTGCCAGATCATAGGCGCGTTGCAGGTTCATCCAGAATTCAGCCGTGTTCCCGAACAGCGCGGAGAGGCGCAGCGCTGTATCGGCGGACAGTGCGGTTTCCCCCTTCACGAGCCGTTCAATCCGGGTGCGCGGAACATCCAGCCGCTTCGCCAGCGCGCCTGCGCTCATGCCGAGCGGCTGCAAGAACAGTTCGTCAAGCACTTCGCCGGGGTGCGACGGATTGGTAAGCGTGATCATCGGCATTCCCCTTTAATGGTAGTCCAAAATTTCGACATCTGCCGGGCCGGTTTCCGTCCATACGAAGCAGATACGCCATTGCTGGTTGATGCGGACGGAATGCTGCCCCGCCCGATCCCCTTTCAGTTCCTCCAAGTGGTTCCCCGGAGGAAACCGCAGGTCTTCAAGCACGGTGGCCGCATGAAGCGTCGACAGCATCGCACGGGTGCGCTTGACTAGATCGGGCGGGAATCCCTTTCCGTAGCGGTCATTGATGGCGTCGCCGGCGAACTTGCCCTTGGTGCTTACAATCATGGTCAGTATGTATCATGGCGTGATACAAAAGTCAACTCTGCGGCGTTCTCTGCGGCTGATGCCCCTGCTCCGGCTGGCGGTGGATCATGTCCCCGGGGCGTGGCGAACCGTAGCCCGATGCAGTCTTTTCAGGTGTAGATGCAGGTATGCAAGCCACCCAATGTCGCTCACTTCAACTCATTGAGTTCAATAAATCTCATTGGGGAAATGGCGGAGAGACAGGGATTCGAACCCTGGGTGGGCTCTCACCCACAACGGTTTTCGAGACCGCCGCATTCGACCACTCTGCCACCTCTCCGCGTCACAGGGTCTTCGTGGAGCGGGGATTTAGCGGTCTCGGGCGCGGTCCGCAACAGGATTTTGCGGATGGGCGCCGAAATTCGTGGCGGGGTGCGCAAGGGTGCCTTGGCCGTACGGGGCAGGGCGCAGGTTGGGCTGCGGGGGCCGGGACTGGCGGAGGGAAGTCATCACAACCCCGAGCGCCCCCGCCATCTCCGCTCACGACCCATCCCCCCTCACGACACTGTTCCCCGGCGTGCGCGGGCCATGGGGGCAGGGCGGCTTGCATTCCGGGCTGCGGCGGATACCACTGGCAGCATAACCCCGGACCCGCCCCGGAAGGACCCCATGCCGATGCACCACGCCCTCCATCCCCTGCGCCGCGCCGCGACGCCTGTCCTGCTTGTGGCCAGCCTCGCGCTGGCCGGGCTCGCCCCCGCCTTCGCGCAAGAGCCGCCGGCCCCTGCGCAAAATGGTGCGCCTGCGCAATCTGCCGAGGCCGCGCAGCTGACCGAGATCCTGCAGCTGCCGGTGCTGCTGGAGATTATGCAAGACGAGGGCGTGGCGTATGGCGAGGATCTGCAGGCGGACATGTTCCCGGGGCAGGGCGGCGCCGAGTGGACGCGCACGGTCGAGCAGATCTATGCCCCGGACCGGCTGATGCCGGTCTTCACCGAGGTCTTTGCCGCCGAACTGGAAGGCACCGAAACTGCCGCAATGTGGGCCTTCTTCGAAGAGGGCACCGGCGCCCGCGCGGTCGAGCTGGAGATCGCCGCCCGCCGCGCGCTGCTGGACCCCGGGGTCGAGGAGGCGGCGGACCAGCAGCTGGAGGAGATGCTGGCAACCGAGTCTCCGCGTCTGCTGGCGATCGAGGAGTTTGCCGAGGCGGGCGACCTGATCGAGGCGAACGTGCTTGGCGGGCTCAACGCCAACCTCGCCTTCTACCGAGGCATGATCGACGGCGGCGGCCTGCCGCAGGAAACCAGCGAGGCGCAGCTCCTGGCCGATGTCTGGTCGCAGGAAGACGCGATCCGGACCGAGACCCGCGACTGGCTCTACGCCTACCTCGCGCTCGCCTATGACCCGATGAGCGATGACGAGCTGCAGGCCTATACCGACTTCTCTGCAGGCGCGGCGGGCAAGGCGCTGAACCGCGCGCTGTTTGCCGGCTTCGACGCAGTCTTTGCGCAGGTCTCCTACGAGCTTGGCCTCGGCGCTGCGCGCTACCTCGCGGGGCAGGATATCTGACCCATAATCAGGCCCGGACAGACCCGTCCTGCGCTTGACTTTGCCAGACCGATCATGGATAAGCCCGCATCCCGGCAGGCCCTGATGGACCGGCCCGGGCGTGAATTGACGATACCACCTTACGAAATGACGCCCCGCAAGGGGGCGCGCTGTCCGAAGGCGGCGGGGCTTCCCCGCCATGAACTCCCGGAACCGGGGGCCGCAGGACGCGGATGACATGAAGGAATACCCATGTTCGCGGTCCTCAAGACCGGCGGCAAGCAGTACAAGGTTCAGGCGGGCGATGTGCTCCGCGTGGAACGGCTTGCGGCCAATGCTGGCGATAAAGTCCAGTTCAACGACATCCTGATGCTGGGTGGCGATACGCTGACCCTCGGCCTGCCCTTCGTGGCCGGTGCCGCCGTGCAGGCCGATGTGATCGACGAGATCAAGGCCGACAAGGTCATCACCTTCCACAAGCGCCGCCGCAAGCACTCCTCGCAGCGGACCCGTGGCCACCGCCAGACGCTGACGCTGCTGCGCGTCACCAACATCCTCGCCGATGGCGCCGATGCCTCGGGCGTGATGGCTGCTGTCGGTGCGCGCACCAAGGTGCCGGCTGCCGATGTCGCCGAAGCCCCCGCCGCGGCCGAAGCCGCCCCCGCCAAACCGAAGCGCGCCAAAAAAGCCGCTGAAGCACAGGAGTAATCCCCCATGGCACACAAGAAAGCAGGCGGCTCATCGCGCAACGGTCGCGATTCCGCAGGGCGTCGCCTCGGCGTGAAACTCTTCGGCGGTCAGGCTGCGATCCCCGGCATGATCATCGCCCGTCAGCGCGGCACCACCTGGTGGCCGGGCGAGGGCGTGGGCATGGGCCGCGATCACACGCTGTTTGCCGTGGTCGAGGGTCATGTGACGTTCAAGAAGGGCCTCAAGGGGCGCACCTTCATCTCGGTCCTTCCGGCTGCGAAGGCGGCCGAGTAAGCCGAACCTTTACAATCTCAGGTGTAAAGGGGGATCGGCCGGCAGGGCCGGTCCCCCTTCTTCGTTTCAGGAAAGGCCCAATGTCATGGGCATGATTGCAGAGACTTTCACCCGTGTCGCGCTTGGCCAGACCCTCGCGCCGCATGTCCCGGTGCAGGACCGTCCCGTGCGCCGCGCGCCGCGCCCGCAGCTGCGCCTCGCCGCCCCGATGCAGGGCGGCCCCTTCGCGCTTGGCGTCGTGCAGGGCCTCGTCGGCCTGTTGCGCGGACCGCAGCCATGACCGCCGCGCCGCTGGACACCCGCCCGCAACAGACCGCCCCGCAGGTGATCCCGGCGGAGCGCTTCGTGCTGCGCCCGCTGCGGAGGTCCGATGCCGGCCTCATCTCGATGTACACCGCCGACCGCCGGGTTGCCGAAGGCACCCGCGCGATCCCGCATCCGCTGCCCCCCGGCGCGACAGAGGCGTTCATTGCCCGCGTCACCGGCACCCCGGCAGCGGGCGCGGTGCATGAGGATGTCTGGGCGCTTGACGGCTCGGCCCATGGCCTTGCCGAAGTGCTAGGTCTGGTCTCGCTGACGCATATGGAGCGGGACCAGTCCGAGGTCGGCTTCTGGGTCGCGCCCGCCTTCTGGAACACCGGCTTCGCGTCAGAGGCCGTCGCGGCCCTCGTCGCGGCCAACCCGCACCGCTCGCGCACCCTCTTCGCCGAGGTGTTCCAGGATGCCCCGGTCTCTGCGCGCGTCCTGTCCAATTGCGGCTTCGCCTATCTGGGGGATGCCGAAAGCTGGTCCGTCGCCCGCGGCGCAAGGGTGCCGACCTGGACCTATCTGCGCAAGATGGGCTGACCGAAGAAGGGGGGCTTTGCGCCCCCCACGCCCTTCGGGCTCCCCCCGCAGGATATTTGGAAAAAAGCAGATGCGGCAGCAGCGCCCCTCTGCTCTGCTTTTTTGCAAATATCCTCGGGGGGTGAATTGGCGCGGCACGCGCCAAGATGGGGGCAGACGGCCCCCCTTTCCCCCCTCTCACCCCCCCGCAACGCTTGATCCCCGCGCGCAACGGGTCTATCGCCTGTTCCCGACCTTACCTGAAAGCTGACCCGCCATGAAATTCCTCGACCTCGCCAAAGTCTATATCCGCTCGGGCGGCGGCGGCGCGGGCTGCGTCAGCTTCCGGCGCGAGAAGTTCATCGAATTCGGCGGCCCCGATGGCGGCGATGGCGGCCGCGGCGGCTCTGTCTGGGTCGAGGCGGTGGAGGGGCTGAACACCCTGATCGACTTCCGCTATCAGCAGCATTTCTTCGCCACATCGGGCCAGCCCGGCATGGGCAGCCAGATGACCGGCAAGGATGGCAGCGACAAGATCATCAAGGTTCCGGTCGGCACCGAGATCCTCGACGAAGATGAGGAAACGGTCATCGCCGACCTCACCGAGGTCGGCCAGCGCGTGCAGCTGGCCCGGGGGGGCAATGGCGGCTTTGGCAACCTGCATTTCAAATCCTCGACCAACCGCGCCCCGAGCCGCGCCAATCCGGGGCAGGAGGGGGTGGAGCGGACGATCTGGCTGCGCCTGAAGCTGATCGCCGATGCCGGTCTGCTGGGGCTGCCCAATGCCGGCAAGTCCACCTTCCTTGCCGCCACCTCGAATGCCCGGCCCAAGATCGCCGACTATCCCTTCACCACGCTGGTGCCCAACCTTGGCGTCGTCGGCATCGACGGCAAGGAAATTGTCGTCGCCGACATCCCCGGCCTGATCGCCGGCGCCTCCGAAGGGCGCGGGCTTGGCGACCGCTTCCTCGGGCATGTGGAGCGCTGTGCGGTGCTGCTGCATCTGGTGGATGGCACCTCCTCGACCATCTCCAAGGATTACAAGACCATCATCGGCGAGCTGGAAGCCTATGCCGAGGAACTGGCCGACAAGCCGCGCATCACCGCGCTGAACAAGATCGATGCTCTGGACAAGAAGACCCTCGCCGACCGCCGCCGCAGCCTCGAAAAGGCCTCGGGCGGCGAGGTGTTCCTGATCTCGGGCGTCACCGGCGCCGGCCTTCCGGAGGTGCTGCGCGCGCTTTATGCCGAGATTACCCGCGCCCGGGCGGTCCCCGAGGAGGAAGCGCCTTGGCAACCCTGACGCAAAGCGCGTCCCTGACCGCGCCCACCCTTGCCAGCGCTAAGCGGATCGTCGTCAAGATCGGCTCGGCGCTGCTGGTGGACCGTGCGGCGGGGCTGAAGACCGAATGGCTGCAGGCGCTGGCGGAAGACGTGGCGATGCTGCGCGCGCGCGGCACCGATGTGATCCTCGTCTCCTCCGGCTCCATCGCGCTTGGTCGCCGCGTGCTCGGCCTCCCCTTCGCCGCCCTGCCGCTGGAGCAGAGCCAGGCCGCCGCCGCCGTCGGCCAGATCCGCCTCGCCCGCGCGTACGAAGAGGTGCTGGCTCCGCACGGGGTGATGACCGCGCAGGTTCTGGTGACGCTGGAAGATACCGAGGATCGCCGCCGCTACCTCAATTCCCGCGCCACCTTGCAGACGCTTCTGGGCTTTGGCGTCGTGCCGATTGTCAACGAAAACGATACAGTCGCCACGGATGAGATCCGTTTTGGCGACAATGACCGGCTGGCGGCGCAGATCGCCGTCACCATCGGCGCCGATCAGCTGGTGCTGCTGTCGGATGTCGACGGCTTCTACTCCGCCAATCCGCAGGAAGACCCCACCGCCACCCGCTTCGACGTGATCGAGCATATCACGCCCGAGATCGAGGCGATGGCGGGCGAGCCGATCTCCGGCCTCTCCAAGGGCGGGATGAAGACCAAGCTGATGGCCGCGCGCACCGCTGTGCAGGGCGGCTGCGCCATGGCGATCATGGAAGGCTCCGTACCGCGGCCGCTGTCCGCATTGGCGGCGGGGGCGAATTGCACCTGGTTCCTGCCCGAGGGCGACCCGCAGGCCGCCCGCAAGCGCTGGATCGCGGCGATGAAGCCGCGGGGCGAGGTCCGCGTGGATGCCGGCGCCGTCGCCGCGCTGGCGCAGGGCAAGTCGCTGCTGCCCGCCGGTGTCGTCGCCGTCACCGGCAGCTTTGGCCGCGGCGAGCCGGTGGCGGTGCTGGCCCCCGATGGCGCGGTGCTGGCCAAGGGGCTGATCCGCTATACCGCCGCCGAGGCGCGGGCGATTGCCGGGCACCGGTCCGGCGAGATCGAGGCGATCCTCGGCTATCCGGGCCGGGCGGCGCTGATCCACCGCGACGACATGGTGTTGTAGGCGGCTTGTAACTGCCGTGCCGCAGGCACAAATTGGGTTTCTGCCAAGGGAGGGTCAGGTGAAGGACATGGACAGCATTGCCGCCACGATGGACGGGATCGGCCGCGCTGCCCGCGCCGCCGCTGTCGAGCTGGCAACGGCCTCGGCAGAGCGCAAACATGCCGCGCTGATCGGTGCCGCGCAGGAGGTCTGGGCCCGCCGCCAGCAGATCCTCGATGCCAATGCCGAGGATCTGGTCTTTGCCGACGAAAAGGGCCTCTCGCCCGCGATGATCGACCGGCTGGAACTGACGGAAAGCCGGATCCGCGGCATGGTCGACGGCTTGCGCTCGGTCGCCGAACAGCGCGACCCGGTGGGCGAGGTGATCGCCGACTGGACCATGCCCTCCGGCATCAACATCCGCCGCGTGCGCACGCCCATCGGCGTGATCGGCGTGATCTATGAAAGCCGCCCCAATGTCACCGCCGATGCCGGGGCGCTATGCCTCAAATCCGGCAATGCGGTGATCCTGCGCGGCGGGTCGGAGAGCTTCCATTCCAGCGCCGCCATCCATGCCTGTCTGGTGGAGGGGCTGCGTCAGGCCGGCCTGCCCGAGGCCGCGATCCAGCTGGTCCCCACCCGTGATCGCGCCGCGGTGACCGAAATGCTGCGCATGGTCCAGCATATCGACGTGATCGTGCCCCGCGGCGGCAAGGGCCTTGTCGGCCTCGTGCAGGCCGAGGCGCGGGTGCCGGTCTTCGCGCATCTCGAAGGCATCTGTCATGTCTATGCCGACAGGGACGCCGATCTCGAGAAAGCCCGCCGCGTGGTGCTGAACGCCAAGACCCGCCGCACCGGCGTCTGCGGCGCTGCCGAATGCCTGCTGATCGACTGGCAGTTCTACACGAAGCATGGCGCTGTGCTGATCGAGGATCTGCTGGCCGCCGGTGTCGAGGTGCGGGCCGAGGGCGAGCTGGCCAAGATCCCGGGCACGGTGAAGGCAGTGCCCGAGGATTTCGGCCGCGAGTTTCTCGACAAGATCATCGCGGTGAAACTGGTGGACGGGGTCGATGCCGCCATTGCCCATATCCGCCATTATGGCAGCCAGCATACCGAAGCGATCCTGACCGAGAATGACGCCGCCGCCGAGCGCTTCTTCCAGCGGCTCGATTCGGCGATCCTGATCCGCAATGCCTCCACCCAGTTCGCCGATGGCGGCGAGTTCGGCATGGGCGCGGAAATCGGCATTGCCACCGGCAAGCTGCATGCGCGCGGGCCGGTCGGGGCCGAACAGCTGACCAGTTTCAAATATCTGGTGGTTGGGGACGGCACCATTCGCGCATAGGCAGGGCGCCTAGAACCGCAGGCTGATCCCGGTCTCGCCCAGATCGGCCTGCACCTTGCGCGCCTGCCGGGCAGCCTCGACCGGCATCAGCGCAAAATGCACCTGCGCTGCACTCACCTCGGCCGGGTCGCCCAGACCTGCCAGGACCGCCCAAGGCGCCGCGTCCACCTTCACCCGCTGCGCCTCGGCCCGCAGCAGCCAGCCCGGGCCCTGCCGCTGCACCGTGACCCGCCCTCCCCAGGGTAGCGCGCTTTCCAGGCATTGCAGCCCCAGGAAGGCCAGCTTCACCTCGCGCCGCGCCTGATCGCCCTCGGGCTGCCAGTCGATCGCCAGCTTGCCGCCTCGCGTCATGTCGGCAATCACCGCCAGAATCTCGGGCCGGCCCAGCCGCTGATCGGGCGCCGCCGCGCCAAAGGCGATGCGGAAGAACCGGATCCGTGCCTTGGCACTGGCCACACTCTCCGCGATAAGCGCCATCTCAGGCCCCGCCGCCGTGCCCGACATCGCCAGCAGTTCTACCCCGTTGCCGATTGCCCCCAGCGGGCTGATAAGGTCATGGCAGATCCGCGAGCCAAGCAGCGCGGTCAGGTCGGGTCCGTCATGCGACATGGCGGTTTCCGGCAAACATGGAAGGACGGCCCCGATGAACGCGATCCTCGAACCCGGAATGCTGGTGCGCCATCCGGGCCAGCCGGACTGGGGGCTGGGGCAGGTTCAGTCGCGGATCGGCGACAAGATTACGGTGAATTTCGAACATGCCGGAAAAGTCGTCATCGACGGCGCGCGGGTCGACCTGCTTCTTATGCCTGATACTCAATGACTTACCCAAGGCTGAACGCTTTAACGCTAGCACAACCGGGCCGCGTGTCAACCAAGCCGGCCGCCGGCTGCGCGATGCGTCGCGGTTGCAAATCCATCGGCAGCCGCCTACAACCGCGCCACCTGCCCGGGGAGGGTCCACAGGACCGCCGGGCGCCGCAGAAGCAGGTGCCATGACGCCCGACCCGACGACGCCCGAAACTTCGCCCTTCGTGATCCGCCTGGCGATCGAGGAACGCGACCTTCTGGCCGCGCAGCGCCTGCGCTATGGCGTGTTTGTCGAAGAGCTTGGCGGCGATGGCCCGCTGGTCGATCACGTGGAGCGGCTCGAACGCGACGAGTTCGACCCGATCTATGACCATCTGGTCTTGATCGACACCCGCCGCGATTCCTCCGCGCTGGACCATGTCGTCGGCGTCTATCGCCTGCTGCCGGGCGAGCGCGCGGCAGAGTTCGGGCGCTTCTACTGTGACGGCGAATATGACCTGACCGCCCTGCGCGCCTCGAACCGCCGCCTGCTGGAGCTTGGCCGCTCCTGCGTGCATCGTGACTATCGCGGCGGCCCGGCGATGTTCCTGCTGTGGAACGGGCTCGCAGATTATGTGCTCGACCTCGGCATCGAGGTGCTGTTCGGCGTCGCCAGCTTCCACGGCACCGATATCGAGGCGCTGAAGCTGCCGCTCTCCTGGCTGCACCACCACCACCTCGCGCCCGAGGCGCTGCGGGTGCGGGCGCTGCCGGAACATGCGCAGCGCATGGACCTCGTTCCCGCCGACCAGCTGGACCGCAAGGCGGCGATGGTGGCGATGCCGGCCCTCATCAAAGCCTATCTGCGCCTTGGCGGGTTCGTCGGCGCCGATGCCTTCATCGACCGGCCGTTCAATACCACCGATGTCTGCCTGCTGATGGACACCACGGCGATGAGCGCAAAGCACAAGGGCTTCTACACCCGCAAGTTCGACGCGCGGGCCTGACCGCGCGCATGGTCACCTGGCGCGACGATGACACGCCGCCCGCGCCCCGCATCGGCGCGCTTGGCTGGCTGCTGGTCGCCCTGCGCGCCCCCCTGCTGGTGCTGCTCACCTATGGCGGCCTCATCCTCCTGCTGCTCCTGCGCATGCCAGAGCGGGCCTTCTGCGGCCTCGGCCGCCCGGTCACCCCCTACATCACCCAGGCCGTCTGCCGCGCCGCGCTGGCGATCCTCGGCATCCGCCTGACGGTCCGCGGCCAGCCGATGCGCGGCCAGGGCGGCATCGTCGCCAACCATTCCAGCTGGCTCGACATCTTCACCCTGAATGCCTGCGACCGGGTCTATTTCGTGTCCAAGGCTGAGGTGGCCGCCTGGCCCGGCATCGGCTGGCTTGCCCGCGCCACCGGCACCGTCTTCATCACCCGCGACCCGCGCGAGGCCAAGGACCAGCAAGCCCTGTTCGAGGCCCGCCTGCGCGCGGGCCACCGCCTGCTGTTCTTCCCCGAAGGCACCTCCACCGATGGCCGCCGGGTGCTGCCGTTCAAGCCCACGCTCTTCGCCGCCTTCTTCACCGAAGGGCTCAGCGCCATCCACATCCAGCCGGTCACGGTGATCTACCACGCGCCGAAGGGGCAAGACCCCCGCTTCCTCGGCTGGTGGGGCGACATGGCGTTCGGCCCGCATCTCCTCAAGCTGATGGCCAGCCCGCGCAGCGCCCGGGCGGAAGTGATCTTCCATCCGCCGCTCGCCGCCGCGGGCTTTGCAGGGCGCAAACAGCTCTGCGCCACCGCCGAAGCCGCGGTGCGCGCCCCCCTGACCGAAGCTATAGGTCAGCCGTAGCTGCGCGTCGGCCGGTCGAAGACCTTGCGCCCCATCAGGCTGGCGACCAGATCGACCATCAGCCGCGCCGTGCGCCCGCGCTCATCCAGAAACGGGTTCAGCTCCACCAGATCCAGCGAGGTCACAAGCCCGCTTTCATGCAGAAGCTCCATCACCAGATGCGCCTCGCGGAAGGTGGTGCCGCCCGGAACCGTGGTGCCCACCGCCGGCGCGATTGACGGATCGAGGAAATCCACGTCGAGGCTGACATGCAGCATCCCCTCCGCCGCATGGACCTCCTCCAGAAACGCCCGCAGCGGTGCGACGATGCCGTATTCGTCCAGCACCCGCATATCCTTGATGTCGATCTGGCCCTCCTGCAGCGCCGCGTGCTCCTCGGGGTCCACCGAGCGGATGCCATAAAGGCAGATATTCCCCGGCGGCAGCGGCGCGGGGAAAGGCGGGAAGCCCTCGAACCCCTCGCGCCCCGCGATATAGGCCACCGGCGTGCCATGCAGGTTGCCCGACCCGGTGGTCAGCGGCGTGTGGAAATCGGTATGCGCATCAAGCCACAACAGGAACAGCGGCCGCCCCGCGCCCTGCGCATGGGCGGCGACCCCGGCGACGGAGCCCAAGGACAGCGAGTGATCGCCGCCCAGAAAGATCGGAAACCCGCCCTCCGCCAGCGCCGCCCGGCCCGCGGCCGACAGCGCCTCGGTCCAGCCGACGGTTTCCGCCAGCGAATGCACCGCCGGATTCTCGCAACTCACCTCGCGCAGCACCGGCAGCGCCACATCGCCCCGGTCCTCGACCCCGTGGCCCAGATCGCCCAGCATCCGCGCCAGCCCCGCCACGCGGTAGGCCGCAGGCCCCATCAGACAGCCGGGGCGGCGCTGGCCCGAATCGACCGGCGCTCCGATCAGGTGGCAGATGCGTTTCATGGCGGTCCTTTCAGGGGTCAGTGTCGCAGGCCCCAACATGGCCGTGAAACGCGGGCTGGGTGCAACCGCTTTGTCCTGCGCCCATCTTCGTTTTGGTCCAAATATCCTCGGGGGGTGCGGGGGGCAGAAAGCCCCCCGCCGCCAGCCACAGGCGCCAGACATGAAAAAAGGCGCCGGGACAGGGCGCCTTTCTTACCGTTCTGTCAGGGCCGCTGAAACCTCAGCCGCCCCAGGTGCGGACCGGGCCGCAATCCATATGCACGAAGTTCGAGCGCGAGTATTTCCCGACCCCGCCGGCGCGGCAGGCGGCCGCGGCCTTGTACATCTGCGCCACCGAGCGCGAGGTCAGCCGCAGGTCCGCCGCCTGGCCCTTCATGTGCAGCGAGTTCTTCGCCACACCGCCGGAGCGCGAGCGCAGCATGTTGTTGGTCGCCGGCGATCGGTAGCCCGACAGCATCATGTAGGGCTCGCTCACCCCCATCAGCCGGTGCGAGGCTGCGGCGATATCCACGGTGCGCGCGTCGATCGACACCGTCTGATCATTGCGCCAGTCGCGCATGAAGTGGTTGATCTCGGCCAGCGCCTCGGGGATATAATCCCCGTCCAGCCAGTAGATCGTGTCAAGGCTCTCGCCGGTGCGGCCAGAATACATGCGGATCCGCCGCACATCGCCGGCGCCCCGCAGGAAGCCGAAGGCGTTGGAGTAGGTCGGCGCCGCCACAAGGGCCGTTGCCGCAAATACCCCGAGGATCCCGCGCCGCGAGACCCCAGCCGAAAGTGTCATAGTCATTTGTGCGCCTGTCCCGTCGCTTAGACCGCTTTTGCAGCGGCTTGATGCCATGTCATCCCCAGATGCAGGAGTTTTATGACATGGCCCGACTCGTGTGCCAACCGCGCAAATGCCGCAGAGCCGTTAACGGAAGGTTGATAGGCGAATTCCTGCTTAAATAATTTGCGCCATCGGCCGGCCACAGACCTGTTGCCCGAATGCGACAGCCTGTCCCTTGCCCTTGGAGTTGTGAGTGGACAGCCGCCCAACGCCACAGCAAGACTCATCCACAGAGCAAATTGCGCAACGGGATAAGGTCGGCAGATGCGGAATACCGGGCGGACACGGATCACGACACTCTCCAAAGGCGCGGGCGCGCTTCTGGCACTGATGGCTGCGCTGGCCTTCGCGCCGCACAGCGCGAGCGCCACCGCGGACACCGCCTTCAGCCCCTTCGCCCAGGGCGTGGCCGAAGCGGCAAGCACCGAGGCCGCCATCGCCGCCTTCTACCAGGGCCGCAACTATGCCCCGCTCTGGACCACCGCCGCCGATGCCCCGCGCCGGGCCGCGCTCTTTGCCGCGCTCGACCGCGCCCCGGCCCACGGCCTGCCGGCCGCGCGCTATGATGCCGCCGGCCTGCGCACCCAGATCGCCGCGATCCGCACCGAACGCGACCGGGCGCGCGCCGAGGTCGCCCTCAGCCGTGCCTTCCTCGCCTATGCGACCGACGTCTCCAGCGGCGCCACCGAACCGCGCAAGATCGACGCCGGCATCGTGCGCGAGGTCCTCCGCCCCGATCCCGCCGTCACCCTTGCCGCCTTCGCCAGTTCCGACCCCGCCGCCTTCGTTCGCACCCTGCCGCCCGCCGCGCCGGAATATGCGCAGCTGATGAAGGCCGGGCTCGACCTGCGCCGCGCCGCTGCCTCGGGCGCCTGGGGTGCCCCGGTGACCGCCGAAACCCTCAAGCCCGGCGCCAGCGGCGCCGCGGTCGTGCAACTGCGCGACCGGCTGGTGGCGATGGGCTATCTCGGCCGCTCTGCCACCCAGGACTTTGACAGCGTCGTGCAAAAGGCCGTGCAGGCCTTCCAGATCGACCACGGCCTCACCCCCGATGGCGTTGCCGGCGCCCTCACCATCGAGGAAATCAACCATAGCCCCGAAGACCGACTGAAATCGGTGATCGCCGCGATGGAACGGCTGCGCTGGATGAACGGCGTTGAGCTGGGAGAGCGGCATATCTGGGTCAACCTGCCGGACTTCACCGCCAAGATCGTCGATCACGGCAAGGTCACGTTCGAGACGGTCAGTGTTGTCGGCATGAACCAGAGCGACCGGCGCACGCCCGAGTTTTCCGACCAGATGGAATATATGGTCATCAACCCCACCTGGAACGTGCCGCGCAGCATCACGGTCAAGGAATACCTGCCGATGCTGCAAAAGAACCCCAATGCCGTGGGGCACCTGAACGTCGTCGACCGCTCGGGCCGGGTGGTGAACCGCGGCGCCGTGAACTTCGCCCAATACAGCGCCCGCACCTTCCCGTTTGACATGAAGCAGCCGCCGTCGAACTCGAACGCGCTTGGCCTTGTGAAGTTCATGTTCCCGAACCAATACAATATCTACCTGCATGACACGCCGTCGAAGTCGCTGTTCGAGAAAGAGATCCGCGCCTTCAGTCACGGCTGCATCCGGCTCGGCAAACCCTTCGACTTTGCCTATGCGCTGCTGGCGCGCCAGACAGATGACCCGGTGGGCGAGTTCAAGCGGCACCTGAACACCGGCGTCGAAACCGCCGTCTCGCTGGCGCAGCCGGTGCCGGTGCATCTGGTCTATTACACCGCCTGGCCCACGCCCAAGGGCCGTATCGAGTTCCGCCGCGACATCTATGGCCGTGACGCGGCGATTTTCGAGGCGCTTGAGGCCGCCGGGGTGGCGCTTGGGCTTGAGGAGGGCTAAGTCACTGCGGTAACAGGGCGGCACGCGGCCACCCGATGCCGGAGGCGACATGACCCAGCATCCAGACGGCTATAGTATCGCCGCACTGGCCGCCGCCCTTGGCGGGCGGGCCGAAGGCGACACCGGCCTGACCATCCACCGCGCCGCTGAACCCGCTGCGGCGGGCCCGGATGACCTCGCACTGGCGATGGACCCAAAATATGCCGCCGGCCTCGCGCTTGGGAACGCCCGCGCCGCGATGCTGTGGGAAGGGGCCGACTGGAAGGCACTCGGCCTCGCCGCCGCGATCTTCGTGCCGCGCCCGCGGCTGGCGATGTCGGGCCTCACCCGCACGCTCGATCCGGGGCCCACGATTGCCCCCGGCATCCATCCCTCCGCCGTCATCGACCCCTCTGCCACCGTCGGCATCGGCGCCGCCATCGGCCCCTTCGTGGTCATTGGCCCCGGCGCGGTCATCGGCCCGCGCGCCCGCATCGCCAGCCATGTCAGCATTGCCGAGGGCGCCCGGATCGGCGAGGGTGCCCTGATCCTGCAAGGCGCCCGCATCGGCGCCCGCGTGATCATCGGCGATCGCTTCATCTGCCACCCGAACGCGGTGATCGGCGCCGATGGCTTCTCCTTCGTCACGCCCGAGAAATCCGGGGTCGAGGAAATCCGCCAGACGCTCGGGGAGCGCGAGGAAATCCGCGCCCAAAGCTGGATCCGCATCCATTCGCTCGGCACCGTCGAGATCGGGGATGATGTGGAAATCGGGGCAGGGGCCACCATCGACCGCGGCACCATCCGCGCCACCACCATCGGCTCCGGCACCAAGCTCGACAACCTCGTGCATGTCGGCCACAACGTGCAGGTTGGCCGCGATTGCCTTCTGTGCGGGCAGGTCGGCATCGCCGGTTCGGCGCGGATCGGCAACCGCGTCGTGCTGGCGGGGCAATGCGGCGTGTCGGACAATATTTTCGTCGGCGATGACGTGATCGCCGGCGGCGCCACCAAGATCTTCACCAACGCGCCCGCCGGCCGGGTGCTCTTGGGCAGCCCGGCGCTGAAGATGGAAACCCATGTCGAGGCGTGGAAGAACATCCGCCGCCTTGGCCGCCTCTTCGCGCAGGTGGCAGAGCTTAAAGAAGCTGTTACAAAGCTCGGCCAGAAAGACTGACCGACCTGACCCGTTCTACCGACCCACAAGATCGCCACCCGGAGACCCCCCGCATGACCGTCAGCGTCCAGGACCGCATCATCGCCATCATCGCCGAACAGGCGGTGCTCGACCCCGAACAGGTGCTGCCAAGCTCGTCGCTCGAGGATCTGGGCATCGACAGCCTCGGCCTTGTCGAATCGATCTTCGCCATCGAAGAAGCCTTCGACATCACCGTGCCCTTCAACGCCAATGACCCGGTGCAAAGCGAGTTCGACATCTCTTCCGTCGCGGCGATTGTCCGCGCGGTCGAGACGCTGATCGCCGACCAGAAGGGCTGATCACCATGCGCAGGGTCGTCATCACCGGCGCCGGCACCATCAACGCGCTTGGCCATACGGTTCCCGAAACCTTCGAGGCGTTTCGCGAAGGCCGCTGCGGCATCGGCGAGCTGAGCATCCGCGACGTCGAACGCCTGTCGATCCGCATTGGCGGGCAGGTGCTGGACTATGACCCCGAGGTGCATTTCAACCGCCAGCAGATCGCGCTCTATGACCGCTTCACCCAGTTCACGCTGATGGCGGCGCGGCAGGCGATCGCGCAATCGGGCCTCAACTTCGACGGCACCCTTGGCTACGAATCCGGCGTCGTGCTTGGCACCGCGGCAGGCGGCACCACCACCTGGGACGAGAATTACCGGGCGGTGTATGAAGAGGGCAAGAACCGCGTCCATCCCTTCGTCGTGCCCAAGCTGATGAACTCTGCCGCGGCCAGCCATGTCAGCATGGAATGGAACCTGCGCGGCCCGGCCTTCACCGTCTCCACCGCCTGCGCCAGCTCCAACCACGCGATGGGGCAGGCGTTCCAGATGGTCCGCTCGGGCATGTGCAAGGCGATGATCACCGGCGGGTCCGAGGCGATGCTGTGCTTTGGCGGCATCAAGGCCTGGGAGGGGCTGCGCGTCATGTCGCGCGACGCCTGCCGCCCGTTCAGCGCCAACCGCAACGGCATGGTGCAGGGCGAGGGGGCAGGGGTCTTCGTCTTCGAGGACTATGACCACGCCCGCGCCCGCGGCGCCGAGATGCTGGCCGAGGTGATCGGCTTCGCCATGTCCTCCGACGCCTCCGACATCGTGATGCCCAGCCAGCAGGGCGCCGAGCGCGCCATCACCGGCGCGCTGCGCGATGCGCGGCTGAACCCCGAGGATGTGGGCTATATCAACGCCCACGGCACCGGCACGGCCGCCAATGACAAGACCGAAAGCGCCGCCGTCGCCCATGCCTTCGGCCATCATGCCGACCGGCTGATGATCTCCTCGACCAAGTCCATGCATGGCCACCTGATCGGCGGCACCGGCGCGGTGGAGCTTCTGGCCTGCATCATGGCGCTGAAGGACGGGGTGATCGCCCCCACCATCGGCTATGAGGAGCCCGACCCGGAATGCGCGCTCGACGTGGTCCCGAACGTGGCGCGCGAGGCGAAGGTCGAGGTGTGCCTGTCCAACGCCTTCGCCTTTGGCGGGCTCAACGCCGTCATCGCCCTGCGCCGCGCCGCCTGAGCCCCGAACAGCAAAACGCCGCCCCGGTCAGGGCGGCGTTTGTGTCTTCCGACTGGTGCGATCAGTTCGCAGCCAGATCCGCGTTGGCCGCATTCACCGCGTCATACCCGGCGGTGAAGCCCTTCAGCGACACGTTAAGCTGCACCTTGCGGTCCGGCGCGGCCATTGGCGTGATCGCCATCGTCGCCTTGTTGCCCTTCTTGAAGCTCGCAATCTCGGCATCGGTGAAGCCCACCCGCGCCACGCAGCCAATCGGCGCGCAGAAGGTGAAGGCATAGCGCTTGGCCTCGCCGGTATCGACCTGCATCAGGATCGCTTCCGGCAGCAGGGTTTCCAGCGGCGTCATGATCGTGCCGCCCGCTGCGGCCTGCTCGCCCTCGGGCAGCCCGAACAGGCTGAACTCGGCGACCGGGTTGCCGTCCTGATCCTTCAGCAGCTGATACAGCTGGCAAGGGTCCGACCCGTCCTCGGTCCGCACGCAGCGCTGTTCCCAGTCACCATGCGTCGCCTCGGTATAGGCCTCCCCGATGCCCGGCACGGCGTCCGCGGCTTCGGTTTCTGCGGCGGCGGGGGCCTCTGCGGCGGGCGCCTCGGCAGGGGCTTGGGCAGGTGCTTCGGGCGTTGCGGCGGGGGCGGGCGTCTCGGTCGTCGCAGGCGCGGCGGCATCCTGTGCCATCGCGGGCAGGCCAAGGCCCAAGGCCAAGGCAAGCGCCAGCGCCGGGCGCAGCGGGGTCATCATGTCGGTCATTGTCAGGCACCGTTAATTGTCAGGACGTGTCTCGCGGCGGTCTAGCACGGCGGCGCCGGAGTGTCAGGCGGGAAATCCTTGGCACGGGGGCAAGGCAGCCCAAATCTTCGTGCGCGGTGCCCCCTTCGTACCCCCCCGCGGCGGACAAAAGGAAAAGGGCCCGAAGGCCCTTTTCCCACCGTCTTTGATCCCTGTCGGACTGGCCGACTTGTCATTGACAGCGGACGCTAAGGCCTTCGTGTCCTTCCGTCAACAAGGATGACGGCCCTGTTTTTGGCTGATGACCGGGAAAATATTCTGCTCACTGCGTCGGTACCGCCCGGATCATCCTCAGGTTGTGCGAAAAAGGCCGCGCCCGATCCGGGGCGCGGCCAGTCTGACAGGGAGGAAGCTGCCCACCCGCAAGGCCCGGCAAAGGACCAGCGCGGCGAACAAGTCCACAGTGGCACCAGAGGGTTAAGGATGTATTGTGACCCCGACCCAAAGGCTCAGGCCTGCCACCGCCAACAAGGACCGTCCCCATGCCTCAGGACAGCCCCGCACCTGCCCAAGATGCCGCACCCCTGCTCAACGCCATCCTCGCCCCCGGCGCGGTCTTCGTCGGCGGCGGCGGCCCCGGCCATGCCACCCCCCAGCACCTGCTGCTCAAATACGGCAACCGCCACGGGCTGATCGCGGGTGCCACCGGCACCGGCAAGACCGTGACCCTGCAGGTGCTGGCCGAGGCCTTCTCCACCGCCGGCGTTCCCGTCTTCCTGTCCGACGTGAAGGGCGACCTCGCCGGTCTCGCCAAGGCCGGCTCGCCGGACGGCAAGCTGCACGGCCCCTTCGCCGCCCGCGCCGCCACCATCGGCTATGACCTTGGCTACACGGCTTTCCCGGTCACCTTCTGGGATCTCTGGGCCGAGCAGGGCCACCCCGTCCGCACCACCGTGACCGAGATGGGCCCGCTGCTGCTCGCCCGCCTCCTCGACCTGACCGACGTGCAGGAGGGCGTCCTCAACATCGCCTTCCGCATGGCGGATGAGGAGGGGTTGCCGCTCTTCGACCTGAAAGACCTGCAAGCCATGCTGGTCTTCGTCGGCGAGAATGCCCGCGACATCGGCCTGCGCTACGGCAATGTCAGTGCCGCCAGCATCGGCGCGATCCAGCGCCAGCTGCTGGTGCTGGAGAACCAGGGCGGCACCCGCCTGTTCGGGGAACCCGCTCTGGACCTTGCCGACCTGATGAGCGTCGCCCCCGATGGCCGCGGCCGCATCAACATCCTTGCCGCCGACCGGCTGATGGGCGCGCCCCGGCTCTACGCCACCTTCCTGCTGTGGCTGCTGTCCGAGCTGTTCGAGGAGCTGCCGGAAGTCGGCGATCCCGATCAGCCCCGCTTCGTGTTCTTCTTCGACGAGGCGCATCTGCTGTTCGACGACGCCCCGAAAGCGCTGGTGGACAAGGTCGAACAGGTCGCCCGCCTGATCCGCTCCAAGGGCGTTGGCGTCTATTTCGTCACCCAGAACCCCGCCGATGTGCCCGAGGATATCCTCGGCCAGCTCGGCAACCGCGTCCAGCACGCGCTGCGCGCCTTCACGGGCAAGGACCAGAAGGACCTCGCCCGCGCCGCGCAGAACTATCGCCCGAACCCCGAGTTCGACACCGAAACCGCGATCAAGGAGGTGGGGACGGGTGAGGCGGTGACGTCGTTCCTTGAGGCGAAGGGCGTCCCCGGCATCGTCCAGCGCACGCTGGTGCGCCCGCCCGCCAGCCAGCTTGGGCCGATCACCGCGGCAGAGCGGGCGGCGGTCATCGCCGCATCCCCCTTCGGTGCCAAATACGCCACCACCATCGACCGCGACTCCGCCTTCGAGCGCCTGCGCGCCCGTGCCGATGCCGCTGCAAAAGAGGTGGAGGTGGTGGGGGAGGCGGAACCCGAGTTCAATGCCGGCCGCCGCTATGGCGGCAAAACGGTGCCCGCCAAGAAGCCCGCCGCCCGCTCCAGCCGCTCCGACAGCATCGCCGAAACCTTCGGCAAAAGCCTCGCCCGCCAGCTTGGCACGCAAGCGGGGCGCAGTATCGTGCGCGGGGTTCTGGGCGGGCTCTTCAAGGCGCGCTGAGCACTGGCAAATTATGTATCGGCGCGGAACCAATCGCCGCGCCGCTCGTTTCTGTCACAGATCACCCAACTGTGACGGGAAGTTACCAGATGAAGCTCATGCGCGCCGCCGCCGTCGCCGCCCTGCTGCTTGCGCCCTCCGCCGCGCTTGCCGAGTGTCTCGCCTCGAGCACCTTCCTGACCGCCAGCGCCGCCGCGCCCTGCGTGCTTGTGCTGGACGATGCTGAGCTTTCGCCGGGCCCCAAGCGTATCCGCGTCGAACCCTCGGTGCCGGCCTTCGGCATCGGTGATGCCTTCCCGATCTACGAATACAGCATGTTGATCGACCCGCCCCGCTATGGCCTGCCGCCGGTCACCGGCAACTGGCGCTACTACCGGGCGAACGGTCACACCTACAAGGTGGATGCACAAAGCTTCGCGGTGCTGGACGTGGTGGCCGAGGGCCACGCCGCGTTGATGAACTAGGTGAGATTAGGGCTGCAAGCCTCTGATCGCGCGTGAGAAATCTTCACGCGCGACCTCGGGCCGCGGCGAGATCCGCGCGTCTTGCACCGCTTGCTCCAACGGCTCCTCCAGCAATCCCAGATCGTGCAGGTATCCGGGCAGGTATCCCGACAGCAGCACCCGCCAGTCCAGCGGCAGCCGCGCATCTACGGTGCGGGCCAGCCGCCAGATGATCGTGGTGCAGTTGCTGGTGACGGTCTGGTAAAATCTTGGCTTTTCAGCAAGTTGATTGCCGAGGTTAATGTAACTTCTGAACAGCGCCTCACGCTGATCGGCGGTCAACTTCAGCGGGAACACCGAAACACTCTCGCCCCGCACATCGCTGCGCAGGCGGAGGATGTCGGCTTCGGTGGCTGCTATAAGAACCAGCTCGAACTCCTTGAAAAACCCGCCAATTTCTGAAAACGCCTCCCCCCGTTCCCGCCGGATCTCGGCCGAGAAGACGATATGCCGGCCATCGGCAAAACCAAAGCTGATCAGCGTATGCGCGATGGCGGGATTGGCCCAGACCGAGGTGACCAGATCCACCGTTTGCAGGTCAGAGAGGCGGACAGTTTCCTCGCCCCAGGCGAGGGCGAAAGCGGTGGGGGTGGTCCAGGTGAAATCCCTGACATTCCTTAGGGTTACAAGGTCTTCTTTAACCTGTCCCGAAACCCCCCGCGCCACATCCTCCGCCCAGTCCCGATCTGCCAGCGGCTTGATCGAAGACCACCAGAGCCCGACCACTACCGCAGCAACCACAAGTCCGACCAGTGCCCGCCGCAGACGCCTTCGCCAGACCTGCCAGCCAAGCGCCAGCGCCGCCGCGACGGCGAGCGCCTGCGCCAGCACGCGCCACAGGCCAACCGCTTGATAGTGCAGCGCAACCACCGTCCAGGCGAGGGTGGCGAGGACAGCCAGCGCCAGCAGCAGACGGCCGGCGAGCCTCACTCGGCAGCGACCCTTCGCGCGGCGAGCATCGGTTTCAGGTAGCGCCCGGTATGGCTGCGCTCGACCTCGGCCACCTGCTCCGGGGTGCCGACCGCGACGATCTCGCCGCCGCCGTCTCCGCCTTCGGGGCCGATGTCGATGATCCAGTCGGCGGTCTTGATGACGTCGAGGTTGTGCTCGATCACCACCACCGTATTGCCCTGTTCCACCAATTCATGCAGCACTTCGAGCAGCTTGCGCACATCCTCGAAATGCAGCCCCGTCGTCGGCTCATCGAGGATATAGAGCGTGCGGCCGGTCGCGCGGCGCGACAGCTCCTTGGACAGCTTCACCCGCTGCGCCTCGCCGCCCGACAGCGTGGTCGCCTGCTGGCCGACCTTGACGTAGCCGAGGCCGACGCGCACCAACGCATCCATCTTTTCGCGGATCGACGGAACGGCGGTGAAGAAGCCCTGCGCATCTTCAACCGTCATGTCAAGAACGTCGGCTATGCTATTGTTCTTGAACTTGATTTCCAAGGTCTCGCGGTTGTAGCGCGCGCCCTTGCAGGTCTCGCAGGTGACATAGACATCCGGCAGGAAGTGCATCTCGATCTTGATGAGCCCGTCGCCCTGGCAGGCCTCGCAGCGGCCGCCCTTGACGTTGAAGCTGAAGCGGCCGGGCTTGTAGCCGCGGGCCTTGGCCTCGGGCAGGCCGGCGAACCAGTCGCGGATCGGGCCGAAGGCGCCGGTATAGGTGGCGGGGTTGGAGCGCGGCGTGCGGCCGATGGCGCGCTGGTCGATGTCGATGACCTTGTCGAGATGCTCGAAGCCCTTGATGCTGTCGCAGGGCGCCGGGGTCTCGCGGGCGCCGTTGAGGCGCATCGCTGCCGTTTTATACAGCGTCTCGATGGTCAGGGTGGACTTGCCGCCCCCGGACACGCCGGTGACGCAGACGAACATTCCCAGCGGAAACTCTGCGGTGACATTCTTGAGGTTGTTGCCGCAAGCCCCTGACACAACCAGATTTTTTCCGCTGCCGGTCCGGCGCACGCTGCGCACCGGGATCTGCCGCGCGCCCGACAGGTACTGCCCGGTCAGGCTGGCCGGATCGGCCTGCACCTGCGCCGGGGTGCCGTGGCTGACGACGCGCCCCCCATGCACGCCGGCGCCGGGGCCGATGTCATAGACGTAATCGGCATGGCGGATCGCATCCTCGTCATGTTCGACGACCAGCACCGAATTGCCCTGATCGCGCAGGTTCTTCAGCGTGGTCAGCAGGCGATCATTGTCGCGCTGATGCAGGCCGATGGAGGGCTCGTCCAGCACATAAAGGACGCCGGTGAGGCCGGAGCCGATCTGGCTGGCGAGACGGATGCGCTGCGATTCACCGCCCGAGAGTGTGCCGGCGGCGCGGGAGAGGGTGAGGTAATCGAGCCCGACATTCACAAGGAAACCAAGGCGTTCGCGGATTTCCTTGAGGATGGCGCGGGCGATCTCGTTCTTCTGGTCGGTCAGCGCCTCTGGCACCGTGGAGATCCAGTCATGGGCCTCGCGGATCGACATCTTCACCACCTGCCCGACATGCAGGGTGGCGATCTTCACCGCCAGCGCCTCTGGCTTCAGCCGGTAGCCGCTGCAGGCGCCGCAGGGGCGGTTGTTCTGGTAGCGCTCCATCTCCTCGCGGCTCCAGGCGCTGTCGGTCTCGCGGTAGCGGCGTTCCATGTTGGGGATCAGCCCCTCAAACGTGCGCGAGACCTGATAGACGCGGCCGCCCTCGTCGAAGCGGAAGGCGATCTCTTCCTCGGCGGAGCCATAGAGGAAGACCTGCTGCACCGCTTCGGGCAGATCCTTCCAGGCCTTGCGCTTGTCGAAGCCGTAATGGCGGGCGAGGGCGTCGATGGTCTGGGTCTGGTAGGGGGATTTGCTCTTGGCCCAGGGGGCCAGCGCGCCGTCGGTCAGCTTGAGGGTGATGTCAGGCACGACGAGGCGTTCGTCGAAGAACAGCTCCACCCCGAGGCCGTCGCAGACCGGACAGGCGCCGAAGGGGGCGTTGAAGGAGAAGAGGCGCGGTTCAATCTCGGGGATGGTGAAGCCGGAGACCGGGCAGGCGAATTTTTCGGAGAAGGTAATGCGCTCGGACACGAAGTCTTCGGGCGCGTCGGCGGGGGGCGCGAGTTCGAGGATGGCGATGCCATCGGCGAGGTCGAGCGCGGTGCGGAAGCTGTCGGCCAGCCGCGTCTCCAGCCCCTCGCGCACCACGATCCGGTCCACCACCACGTCGATATCGTGGCGCAGTTTCTTGTCGAGGGTCGGCGCATCCTCCAGCTCGTGGAACGCCCCGTCGATCTTGACGCGCTGGAAGCCCTGCTTGCGCAGCTCCAGCATTTCCTTGCGATACTCGCCCTTGCGGTCGCGCACGATGGGGGCCAGCAGGAAGGCTCGGGTGCCTTCGGGCAGGGCCATCACGCCATCGACCATGTCCTGCACCTGCTGCGCGGTGATCGGAAGGCCGGTGGCGGGCGAGTAGGGGGTGCCGGCGCGGGCATAGAGGAGGCGCAGGTAGTCGTAGATCTCTGTCACCGTGCCGACGGTGGAGCGGGGGTTCTTCGAGGTGGTTTTCTGCTCGATGCTGATCGCGGGGGAGAGGCCCGAAATATGGTCCACATCCGGCTTGCCCATCATGTCGAGGAACTGGCGGGCATAGGCGGAGAGCGATTCCACGTAGCGGCGCTGGCCTTCGGCATAGATCGTGTCGAAGGCGAGGCTGGACTTGCCCGAGCCGGACAGGCCGGTGATGACCACCAGCTGATCGCGGGGGATATCCACGTCGATGCCCTTGAGATTATGCTCGCGCGCGCCGCGTACACTGATGAACTTCTGCTCGGCCATGATGCCCCCAACTGCCCGACCCCGCGTCAGACCTGCAAGAAATAGGGCATGGCGGGCGAGTCTCCAACCCTGAAAAGTGAACAGAAGATGAACGTGATGCTGCGGGGCCGCAAAAGCGTTTGCGGGGGTACATCACATTCTGGTATTGGAATGCATCTGGCGCCTTTGGCGCGCCTTTACCTTGAGGTTTGCCCCATGTTCTCGTTCCTGCGCCCCTCTGGGCCTCCCGGCGCCCGCGTGCAGCCGATTGCCGCTGCCGAAGCGGTGGCGCGGGCAAAGGCGGGTGAGATCACGGTGATCGACGTGCGCGAACGCAGCGAGGTTGCCACCAGCGGCAAGGCCAGGGGCGCGCTGCATGTGCCGCTGGCGGTGCTGCGGATGAAATGCGATCCGTCGAGCCCGGAGTTTCTGCCGGGCCTCGATCCGGCGCGGCCGGTGGCTTTGTATTGTGCCTCCGGCGCCCGCAGTCAGGCGGCGGGGCAGATGCTGCTGCAGATGGGCTATGGCACCGTCTACAATATCGGCGGGCTGGGGCATTGGGTGGCCGGCGGCGGCGCGGTGGAGCGGTAAGTCCCTGAGTTAAGGCCCCTGCCGGCCTTGAACCCAAGGGCCTGGGGCCCCATAACGGACGGGCATAAGGAGCCCTTGCCGATATGGACCCCGTTACCCAAACTGCGACCCTCGACCTGACCTTCTGGCTGACCGCCGCCGGGATCATCCTGCTGCTGGCGATGTCCGCCTTCTTCTCTGGTTCCGAAACCGCGCTGACCGCCGCCTCGCGCGCCAAGCTGCGCGCCCGCGCCGACAAGGGCGAGGCGGGGGCGGAAGCGGCGCTGATCATCACCGAGGATAATGAGCGGCTGATCGGATCCTTGCTGCTGGGGAACAATGTCGTCAACATCCTTGCCGCCTCGCTGGCGACGGCGTTGCTGACGCAGGTGTTCGGCGCCAATGGCGTGGCGGTGGCGACGCTGGTGATGACGACGCTGGTGCTGATCTTCTCGGAAGTGCTGCCCAAGACCTATGCGATCACCCGGCCCGAGGCGATGGCCTCGAAGGTGGCGCGGCTGGTGCGCGTGCTGATCCGGGTGCTGTCGCCGGTGGTGATGGTGGTGCGGGCCATCGTGCGGGTGATCCTGATGGTGTTCGGCGTGAAGACCGATCCCGACAGCGCGATGTTCTCGGTCCGCGACGAGATTGCGGGGGCGCTGGCGATTGGCCATCAGGAGGGCACGGTCGAGAAGGAAGACCGGGACCGCCTGCTGGGGGCGCTGGACCTTGCCGAGCGCACGGTCGAGGAAATCATGCTCCACCGCAGCCAGATCGAGATGATCGACGCCGAGGCGAGCCCGGCCGCGATCCTGTCGGCCGTGCTCAGCTCGCCCCATACCCGCCTGCCGCTGTATAAGGGTGAGCGCGAGAATGTGGTGGGGGTGATCCACGCCAAGGACCTGCTGCGCGCCGTGGAAAAGACCGTGCGCGGCGAGGATGGCAATTTCGCCTCGATCCGTGACCTCGATGTGCTGGCGGTGGCGATGCCGGTCTATTTCGTGCCCGAGACGACGCCGCTGGACGAACAGATGCGCGAGTTCCTGAAGCGCCGCACCCATTTCGCGCTGGTGGTGGATGAATATGGCGACCTCAAGGGCCTGATCACGCTGGAAGATATCATCGAAGAGATCGTTGGCGAGATTTCCGACGAGTTCGACCTGGCCGGCGAGCATCCGTTCAAGAAGACCCCGGAGGGCGATTTCATCGTCGAGGGCACGATGACCATCCGCGACCTCAACCGCGCGCTGGACTGGCAGCTGCCGGATGAGGAGGCGAATACGGTGGCGGGTCTGGTGATCCACGAGGCGCAGACGATCCCGGCCGAGGGGCAGGTGTTCAGCTTCCACGGGTTCCATTTCGAGGTGGTGTCAAGGAAAGAGAACCGGCTGGCGAAGTTGAAGATACGGCCGTTGTGAGGGATTGGGGTGAGGCGGCACGACATCCTTGAGACCGAGCGGCTGGTGCTGCGCCGGCCGGGAGCCGCGGACATCGCCGCCTACACTGCCTATTGCCTGAGTGACCGTGCGCGATTTGTTGGTGGGCCGTTCACAGAGGTGCAGGCCTTCGAAAAACTGGCGGCGATGATCGGGCATTGGGAGCTGCGGGGGTTCGGGCGCTTCGTATTCGCGCACCGGGACAGCGGCCAGCCGATCGGCCATGCCGGAGCCATGCAACTGATCCCCGACGAGCCCCCGGAGTTCACCTGGACGATCTGGAGCGGCGCGGATGAGGGGCGCGGCTATGCCACCGAAGCCTGCGAGGCTTACCGCATCCATGCGTCAGAGGGGCTTGGCTTCGCGCGCATGATCGCCCGCATCAAGCTGGAAAACCATGCTTCGCGCCGGCTGGCCGAGCGGCTGGGTGGGTTGCTGGATGAGGATGCGGTGGCTCCCGAATGGTATCCGGGATCCGTCACCTACGGGTTCGCGTTGTCGTAGGACGCCCTTGCCCGGGACCAAGGCGCGTAGCGCCATCGGGCAGCGCCCTGGCCCCGGGCACGACGCGCCGGGGGGCAAGCCCCGCCAACCCAATTTCAGTTGCCAACCGCTTTGGGCCTCGCTTAGCCTGACGGCGATTTGGGCCCCGAGGTGTTTCCATGCTGGCCCGTTTCGCTTGCTGCCTTTCGCTTGCCCTCGCCCTTGTGCAGCCCGCCCACGCGCAGACCGATCTGACCCTTGTCGTCGAGCCCTATGCCGGGTCGGAGGAATATCCCGGAAACCGGATCGACGAGGCCTTCGGGACCAGCCAGCGCGTCACCGGCTTTGGCGAAGGCGCGGTGTAGGCGGCCCCCTTCGAAGGGCGGGTGAGCCTGGTCCGGGTGCTCGACGCTGCGGCGATGGGATCGGCGCTGGATGCCGAGGGGCGGATCGCCATCGACAATATCTACTTCGACTTCGGCAGCGCGGCGCTGCTGCCAGAGTCGGGGCCGGCGCTGACCGAGATTGCTGCACTGTTGGCGGCGCGGCCCGAGCTGTCGATCTATGTCGTCGGCCATACCGACAGCGTGGGGGCTGGAGGCCAATCTGGAGCTGTCGCGGGCCCGGGCAGGCGCTGTGGTGGCGGCGCTCGAGTCCGGGCATGGCATCGCGGCCAGCCGCGCCGTGCCGGCGGGGGTGGGGCTGCTTGCTCCGGTCGCGCCCAACACGACCGATCAGGGCCGGGCGCTGAACCGCCGGGTGGAGGTCGTTGCGCGCTGACGCCGGGGGGCGACACTGCCCGCTTTCCCGGGTGGTGCCCATCCGCTGCCGCCGGTAGTCTTCACCAAACCCCGACCGGCGCCCCAGCCGCCCCCCAACCCGGAGCACCCCATGTCCAGACTGAACTGGCTCTTGTCGCGGATCCGGCGGACGCTGTGGGTGCGGGTGGCGCTTTATGCGCTGCTGGGGCTGGGGGCGGCGCTGCTGGCCTCGCTCAGCAGCCGGTTTCTGGCGGGGCAGGCGCCGCTCGATATCAGCTCGGATGCCATCGACAGCCTGCTGACCATCATCGCCTCGAGCATGCTGGCCGTCACCACCTTCTCGGTCGGGGCGCTGACGGCGGCCTATGGCGGGGCGACCTCGAACGCCACGCCGCGGGCGACCCCGCTGCTGACCGAGGACGGGGTGGTGCAGCGGTCGGTCTCCACCTTCGTGGGCTCCTTCGTGTTCAGCATCGTGGCGCTGATCGCCTCCAAGGTCAGCGTCTATGGGCCGGAGGGGCGGGCGATCCTGTTCCTGGTGACGCTCGGAGTGATCGTGCTGATCGTCATCGCGCTGCTGCGCTGGATCAACCAGCTGACCAAGCTGGGCCGGGTCGGGGACACCATCGCCCGGATCGAGCAGGCGACGGACGGCGCGATGAAGGCGCGGATCGCGCTGCCGTTTCTGGGCGGGCGGGCGCTGGAGGGCGGCTATCAGGGCACGCCGGTGCTGTCGGAGGAGGTGGGCTATGTGCAGTTCGTCGATACCGATGCGCTGTCGGAGATTGCCGAGGAGGGCGAGGTCGACATCGACGTGCATGTGCTGCCGGGGAGCTTCGTCTTCGAGGGCTCGGTGCTGGCCTGCGTTCCCGCCTCGGACTCGCCGCTGATGGACAAGCGGGCCGAGGCGATCCGCGAGACCTTCACCATCGGGCCGGTGCGGACCTTCGATCAGGATCCGCGCTTCGGCCTCGTGGTGCTGTCCGAGGTGGCGCTGCGGGCGCTGTCGCCGGGGATCAACGATCCGGGCACGGCGATCGACGTGATCGGCCGGCAGGCACGGCTGCTGACCTATTGGGGCGATGCCTGGGCCGAGGCGGAGGGGTGCGAGGCCGAGTATCCGAGGATCCGGGCGCCAGCGCTGCACTGTGATGACCTCTTCGAGGACGCCTTCACCCTGATCGGCCGCGATGGCGCGGGCCATGTCGATGTGATGCTGCGGCTGGTGAAGGCGCTGCAGGCGCTGGCGCGGATCGGCCCGCCTGCCGCGCGCGCCGCGGCGCTGCATCAGCTGCAGGTGGCGCTGGTGCGGGCCGAGGTGGCGCTGACGGGCGCGGATGACCGGCGGCGTTTGCAGGCGGCGGCGGGGATGTTTGCGGTGGCGGACCGCTAGCCTGCCTCGAACAGCGCCCGTTGCGCGGCGTAGGCGCGTTGGTAGGCAGGGCGCGCCTCGCCGCGGGCGATATAGGCGGCGAGGGCGGGGTAGTCGGCCAGCAGCTGCGTCCCCTCCAGCCGGCGCAGGACCATGACCATCATCAGATCGCCGGCGGAGAAGGTACTTTCCAGCCAGTCGTTTGTGCCGAGGTGGCGGGCGAGGTCGTCCAGCCGCTGGCGGATGCGGGCGTGGAGCAGAGGCAGGCGGCTCTGGTGCCAGGGTTCGGTGCGCTCGGCGTAGCCGGCCTGTTCCAGTTCGACGATGGGCGGCTCCACGGTGCTGAGTGCCGCGAAGATCCAGGCTGTGGCGCGGGCGCGGGGGGCTGGGGCGTCGGGGAGCAAGCCGGGGTGATGCTGGGCGATGTGCAGCACGATGGCGCCGGATTCGAAGAGGGTGAGCTCGCCCTCCTGATAGGCGGGGATCTGGCCGAAGGGGTGCAGGGCGAGATGGGGCGGCTGCTTCAGCGCGGCGAAGGAGATCGTGGCCACCTCGTAGGGTTGGCCCACCTCATCGAATGCCCACCGCACGCGCATGTCCCGCGCGAGGCCGCGGCCGCGGTCGGGGGAGTTGGCGAAGACCGTGAGGGTTGGGGTCATGGCGGGTCTCCTTGGGGAAGGATGGGCGCGAGGGGGTGGGGGGTGTCAAGGATGGTGAGTTGGGGGCGGAGGATCAGTGCTGCCGCGCTGCCCTTGACGCTCCTCGGGCGACAAAGAAGAAGGACGCAGCCTTCCGGCCGCGCCCCTTTCAATTCCATCAGCCCCGGGGATCAGCTCCCCTTCGGCTTCCACGGTTTCGCGCCGCTGTCGGGGCGGTCCGACCGGGTGCCGTATTTCGCGCCCGGTTTGGCGGGGCCTTTGCCGGCCGTGTCGGGCTTCGGCTTCGGTTTTGCCCAGCCGGATTTCGCGGCATGGGGGCCAGCGGGCCCTTCGGCGCGGGCGGCGACCTTGTGGCGGGGTTTGCGCGGGGCCTCTCCGGTGTCGCGGTCGGCGGGGGCAGCGGGCGCGGGGGACCAGTTGGACGGCTCCTTGCGCTCATAGGTCCGCTTCTCGCGCGGGGCGTCGGTCTGCTCGTAGCTGCGCTTCTCGCGGGGCGCGCTGTCGTCGCTGCGCGGCTTGCCCTCGTAGGGTTTGCGGGCCGGGCGCGGGGCGGCGTCGGGGTTGCCGGGCAGGCCTTCGGGGGCCTTCGCCATCCGTGTCACCGGGATGCCGTCTTCCAGCGTGCCCGCCGCGCCAATGGCACCGAAGAAGCGGTCCTCGGCGGTCGTCGAGATCTGCACGGCGGTTTCCTCGCGGCCCACCCGGATCGCGCCGATATCGGTGCGGGTCAGGTCGCCGGAACGGCAGAGCATCGGCAGCAGCCAGCGCGCCTCGGCCCGCTGTTCATGGCCGACGGGCAGCGAGATCCAGAAGCTGGGGCCGAACTCGGTACGCTCGCGCTTGGCGCCGTCGCCGGCGGGGCGCAGGTCTTCGGGAGCCGAGCGGCCAGCGGCCCAGAGGCGGTAGAAGCCGGCGGCGAGGGCGCGCGGCGGCAGCTCCATCAGCGCGGCGAGGGCCTCGGTTTCCGACTCCTCCACCGGGGCGTGCAGCGCCGGGTCGGCGATCATCCGTTCGGCATCGCGGGCCAGAACCTCTTCGGCCGAGGGCGCGGCGCCCCAGATCGCGGCGATGTTCGCCCAACCCAGCAGACGTTCGGCCTTCTTGCGGGCGTTCACCGGCACGATCAGCGCGCTGGTGCCCTTGTTGCCGGCGCGGCCGGTGCGGCCCGAGCGGTGGAGGAGGGTTTCCTTGTTGGTCGGCAGGTCGGCATGGATCACGAGGTCCAGCCCCGGAAGGTCGATGCCGCGCGCCGCCACGTCGGTGGCGATGCAGACGCGGGCGCGGCCGTCGCGCATGGCCTGCAGCGCGTGGCTGCGTTCCTGCTGGCTCAGCTCGCCCGACAGCGCCACCACCGGGAAGCCGCGGTTCACGAAGCGCGCGGTCAGATGGTTGACGGTGGCGCGGGTGCCGCAGAACACCAGCGCGCGGCTGGATTCGTAGAAGCGCAGCACGTTGACGATGGCATTCTCGCGGTCGCCCGGATCGACGGCGAAGGCGCGGTATTCGATGTCGAGATGCTGTTCACGCTCGGCAGCGGTCGAGACGCGCTTGGCATCGCGCTGGTAGCTTTTCGCCAGCTGCGCGATCTCGGGCCGCACGGTGGCCGAGAACAGCAGCGTGCGCCGGTCGGTCGCGGCGGATTGCAAGATGAACTCCAGATCCTCGCGGAAGCCGAGGTCCAGCATCTCGTCTGCCTCGTCCAGCACGGCGACCTTCAGCGCGGTGATGTCGAGCGCGCCGCGGCGGAGGTGGTCGCACAGACGCCCGGGGGTGCCGACGACGATATGGGCGCCGCGTTCCAGCACGCGCCGTTCAGACCGGGCATCCATGCCGCCCACGCAAGACGCGATCACCGCGCCGGCCGGGGCATAGAGCCATTCCAGCTCGCGCCGGACCTGCAGGGCCAGTTCGCGCGTCGGCGCCACGATCAGCGCGGCGGGCAGGGCGGCGGGGCCGAAGCGCTTGGCGTCGCCCAGAATGTCGGCGGCCATGGCAAGGCCGAAGGCCACGGTCTTGCCCGAGCCTGTCTGCGCAGAAACCAGCAGGTCGGCCCCTGCGACGGCCGGGTCCAGCACCGCCTCCTGCACCGGGGTCAGGCTGGCATAGCCCTTCTCGGTCAGGGCTTCGGACAATGCGGGATGGATACCGTCGAAATCAATCATGGGGGGCTTTCGCTGAACGGGGCAGGGCGCGGGGGCCAAAAGGGGCCGCCGGGGACCGGCAGAAACGGAAACGGGGTGGCGCAGCTTGTGCGCGCTTCGCCATTACACGTTTGGACTGTGGATGTATAGCGCAAACGGGATGGGGCGGCCCGCGAGGTGGCGCGGATCGCCTTTTGTGGGGGTGACGTTGCGGCGTGTCAGCGCTTGAGCGGGCAGGTGTTGAGCCCGAAGATCGAGTAGAGCGGGCAGGTCTGCAGCAGGCCGGTGGCCAGCGGCACGATGCCGATCAGGTAGAGCCAGCGGTATTGGCCTTCGGGGTTCAGGAAGAACCCGGCGATCAGCGCAAGGCCGACCACCACGCGCAGGATGCGGTCGATGCCGCCGACATTGGTCTTGAACATGGTTTGTCCCCCTTGGACGGATTATATGCAAATCCGACTATATGATTTCCGGGGGCCGATGTCCTGCGCCAAATCGGGCTCGCGCGCGGCCGGGTCAATCGGTCGCGCGCGGGTGCTTCAAGTTGCGCGCGTTCGCGCGCGGGGATCTTAGCTGCGACTGCGCGCCTCGAACCGCGGCAGCATGGCCGAGAAGTCGCGGCCGCGGCCGCCTTCCGCCTCGACGAACGCCTCATAGAGCAGCGTCGCCAGCGCGCCCATCGGGGTGTCGGCATCGGCAGATCCCGCCGCCTGCTGGCTGAGGCGCAGGTCCTTGAGCATCAGTTCCGCCGCGAAGCCGGGCTTGTAGCCGTTGTCGGCGGGGCTGGTCGGGCCGACGCCGGGGGCCGGGCAATAGGCGTTCATCGACCAGGAATAGCCCGAGGAAGTGGAGACGACGTCGAACATCTTCTGCCGGTCCAGCCCCAGCTTGTCGGCCAGCGCGAAGGCCTCGCAGGTGGCGATCATGGTGACGCCGAGGATCATGTTGTTGCAGATCTTGGCTGCTTGCCCGGCGCCCGCGCCGCCGCAATGCACCGCCTTCTGGCCCATTACCTCGAAGAGCGGCAGGGCGGTGGCGAAGGCGGCATCGGGGCCGCCGACCATGAAGGTCAGCGTGCCGGCACTCGCGCCGCCGACCCCGCCCGACACGGGCGCATCGAGCGCGGCGAGGCCCGCAGCGGCCGCCTGCTCGGCCACGGCGCGGGCGCTGTCGACATCGACGGTGGAGCAATCGACCAGCACCGCGCCCGGGGCCATCGCCGGGATCACCTCGGCCGCGACGCCGCGCAGGATCGCGCCGTTGGGCAGCATGGTGATGACCACCTCGGCCCCCTGCACCGCGCCCGCCGCGCTGATCGCGCCGGTGACGCCCGCGGGCATCGGGGTGGCGGGGTCATAGCCCGTCACATCATGGCCGGCCTTTGCCAGATTGGCGGCCATCGGCGTGCCCATGTTGCCCAGTCCCAGAAACGCGATCTTCATGGTCTCTCCTCCTCAGAAGCTCAATTCGCTTGGCCCCAGCGGCGCCAGCAGCGCCTGCCGTTCCTCGGCGGGAACGGTCAGGGTGCCGGCATGGCGCCAGCGCGGGGTGCGGTCCTTGTCGATGATCTGGGCGCGCACGCCCTCCAGAAAGTCGGTCTGCGCCACGGCGTGGTAGGTGAAGCGGAACTCGTTGGTGAGGGCTTCGCGGATGCCGTCGGTGGGCGAGAGCGCCCCCAGCAGGTCCAGCGTGCAGCCCATCGACAGTGGCGAGTTGCGCAGGATGGCCTTGCGCGCGTCGCTGGCCCAAGGCTCGGGGTGCTGCTCCAGTCGATCAACGATTTGCGCAATGTCGGTGTCGCTGAATGCCGCGTCGATGCCCGCCGCAGCCTCGGCCAGCGGGCTGGCGGGGGCCATCAGGGCGCGGGCAGCAACGCGGCCGGGATCGCCGGTGGCGCAGAGCTCGGCGATGAGGGCGGGCCACTCCGCCTCGGGCAGGTAGTGATCGGCGAAGCCCGCGTGGATGGCGTCGCCGGCCCCCATCCGCGTGCCGGTAAGGCCAAGGAGGCGGCCAAGCTGTCCGGGCGCGCGGGCCAGCAGCAGGGTGCCGCCCACATCGGGGATCAGGCCGATGCCGCATTCTGGCATCGACATCTGGGTGGTGTCGCCGACAACCCGGTGGCTGACATGGCAGCCGATGCCAACGCCGCCGCCCATCACGAAGCCCTGCATCAGCGCGATGATCGGCTTGGGGTACTCCGCCAGCTTGGCGTTCATCCGGTATTCGTCACGCCAGAAATCGCGGCCCGCGGTGTCATCCCCGGCCTTGCCGGCGCGGTAGACATCGGCGATGTCGCCGCCCGCGCAAAACGCGCGCTCGCCTTCCGCGTCGAGGATCACCAGATCGACGGCGGGATCTTCGCGCCACAGGTCGATGGCCGCCTCCAGCGCCAGAGCCATCGGATGGCTCAGCGCGTTCAGCGCCTTGGGGCGGGTGAGGGTGATGCGCCCGGCGCGGCCTTCGGTGCGGATATGCAGGTCTTCTGTCATTTCCGCCCCGCCAGCATCTCGCGCGCCACGATCAGGCGCATGATCTCATTCGTGCCTTCAAGGATCTGATGCACGCGCAGGTCGCGCACCAGCTTCTCGATGCCGTAATCGCCAAGGTAGCCGTAACCGCCATGCATCTGCAGGCAGTCATTGGCGACCGCAAAGGCGGCGTCGGTCACATACATCTTGGCCATGGCGCAGAACTTGGTGGCATCGGCCGCGCCCGCGTCGAGCTTGGAGGCCGCCTGCCGCAGGAAGATGCGCGAGGATTGCAGCTTCACCTCCATCTCGGCCAGGCGGAACTGAAGCGCCTGGAACTGGTCGATGGAGCGGCCGAAGGCCTTCCGCTCCGCCATATAGGTCAGCGTCGCATCCAGCGCCGCCTGCGCGCCGCCAAGGGCAGAGGCGGCGATGTTAAGCCGCCCGCCATCGAGCCCGGCCATCGCATAAGCGAAACCGCGGCCCTCCTCGCCAATCAGGTTGGCGGCGGGCACCGGGCACTCGTCGAACTGCACCTGCCGGGTCGGCTGCGCGCGCCAGCCCATCTTGTCCTCCAGCCCGCCGAAGGACAGGCCCGGCGCCCCGGCCTCCACAATCACGGTGGAGATGCCCTTGGGCCCGTCCTCGCCGGTGCGGACCATCGTCACGTAAACATCCGAGTAACCGCCGCCCGAGATGAAGGCCTTGGTGCCGGTCAGGCGGTAGCCGTCATTGGTCTTCTCGGCGCGGGTGCGCAGGGCGGCGGCGTCGGAGCCCGATCCGGGTTCGGTGAGGCAGTAGGAGAAGATCTTCTCCATGCTGCACAGGGCGGGCAGCCACGCGGCCCGCGTCTCGGGGCTGCCGAACTTGTCGATCATGCCGCCGCACATGTTGTGGATCGACAGGAAGCTGCCGACCGCCGGGCAGGCCATCGCCAGCGCCTCGAAGACCAGCGTGGCATCGAGGCGGCTGAGGCCCGATCCGCCGACATCCTCGGACACGTAGATGCCGCCAAGACCCAGCTCCGCCACCTTGGGCCAGAGCGCCTTGGGGATCGTGCCCTCGGCCTCCCATTGCCGGGCGAAGGGCGCGATATGTTCCTGGCCGAAGCCGTAGGCCATGTCGAAAATGGCCTGCTGCTCCTCGCTGAGCGCGAAATCCATGACAGCCTCCCCTCCGTCGGTTTCTGGTGGTCTAGCGGGCGAACCTTGCAGGACTTTTGCAAGGCGCGCGCAGGGCCGTGGTTTCAGCCCTGCACGGTCTCGCTGTTAGCTGATCCGCGCAGCGGATCAGTCCATCGCCTTGAAGTTGAACGCCGCGCCTTCCTTCATGCCCGACGGCCAGCGCGCCGTGACGGTCTTGGTGCGCGTGTAGAAGCGGAAGGCATCAGTCCCGTGCTGGTTCAGGTCGCCGAACACCGATTTCTTCCACCCGCCGAAGGTGTGATAGGCCAGCGGTACCGGGATCGGCACGTTGATGCCGATCATGCCAACGTTGATCCGGTTGGCGAAGTCGCGCGCGGTGTCGCCATCGCGGGTATAGATCGCGGTGCCGTTGCCATATTCATGGTCCATCGCCAGCTTCAGCGCCTCCTCGTAGGATTGCGCGCGGACTGTGGAGAGGACCGGCCCGAAGATCTCTTTGCGGTAGATGTCCATGTCAGGCGTGACATGGTCAAACAAGTGCGGGCCGACGAAGAAGCCGTCCTCATAGCCCTGCAGGCTGAAGCCACGGCCATCGACCACCAGTTTCGCGCCCTGCTCGACGCCCGATTCCACCAGCTTCAGGATATTGGCCTTGGCGGCGGCGGTGACGACCGGGCCGTAATCCACATCGTCGCCCGCCGTCCACGGGCCGACCTTCAGCCGCTCGATCCGCGGGATCAGCTTTTCGATCAGCGCATCGGCGGTGGCGTCGCCAACCGGCACTGCGACCGAGATCGCCATGCAGCGCTCGCCTGCCGCGCCGAAACCGGCCCCCACCAGCGCGTCGGCGGCCTGATCCAGATCGGCATCGGGCATGATGATCATGTGGTTCTTGGCGCCGCCGAAACATTGCACGCGCTTGCCGTTCGCGCAGCCGCGCGCATAGATGTATTGCGCGATCGGGGTGGAGCCGACGAAGCCGATGGCCTGCACGGTGTCATTGTCCAGGATCGCATCGACGGCTTCCTTGTCGCCGTTGATGACCTGCAGCACGCCGTCGGGCAGCCCCGCCTCCTGAAACAGCGCCGCCAGCATCAGCGGGACCGAGGGGTCGCGTTCGGACGGCTTGAGGATGAACGAATTGCCCGCGGCCAGCGCCGGGCCCATTTTCCACAGCGGGATCATGGCGGGGAAGTTGAACGGGGTGATGCCCGCGGCCACGCCAAGCGGCTGGCGCAGCGAATACATGTCGATCCCCGGGCCGGCGCTGTCGGTGAACTCGCCCTTCAGCAGATGCGGGGCACCGATGCAGAACTCGATCACCTCCAGCCCGCGCTGGATATCGCCCTTGGCATCGGGGAAGGTCTTGCCATGTTCGGAGGACAGCTTCTCGGCCAGCTTGTCCATGTCACGGTTGATGAGACGCACCATCTCCATCATCACACGCGCGCGGCGCTGCGGGTTGGTCGCGCCCCATTTCACCTGCGCCTCGGCGGCGTCGGCGATGGCGGCGTCGATCTCGGCGGTGCTGGCGAGGGCAACCTGCGCCTGCACATCGCCGGTGGCGGGGTTGAAGACATCGGCAAAGCGGCCGGACGTGCCCGCCACAAGCTTGCCGTTGATCCAGTGACCGATGGTTTCCATGACATTCCTCCCGAAGTTCTGGTTGGCGTCACCATAGGCTTGCATTTCTGCGGCGCAAAGCGTCAGTTTCCCAAAATCGTTTTGCAAATGTGCAAAGGGGCGCCAGATGCCGGATTGGGATGACCTGCGGATCTTTCTGGCCGTGGCCCGCAGCGAGAGCCTGTCGGGCGCGGGGCGCGGCTTGCGGCTGGATGCGGCGACCGTGGGCCGGCGCATTGCCCGGCTGGAGGAGGCGCTTGGCCATCCGCTGTTCCTGCGCTCTGCCCAGGGCTACCGGCTGACCGAGGCGGGCGGGCGGCTGGTCGCCCATGCCGAGGCGGCAGAGCGGGCGGTGGCGGGTGCGACGGAGGATATGGCGGGCGCGGGCGCGGGGCTGACGGGCCAGATCCGCCTCGGGGCGCCCGATGGCTGCGCGAACTATCTGCTGCCGCAGGTGACGGCGGCGATCTGCGATGCCAATCCGGGGCTGGAGGTGCAGATCGTGGCGCTGCCGCGGGTGTTCAACCTGTCCAAGCGCGAGGCGGACATGGCCGTCGCCGTCAGCCCGCCCGAGGCGGGGCGGCTGACGGTGCAGAAGCTGACCGATTACCGGCTGAGCCTTGCGGGGGATGCCGGATATCTGGCGGCGAATCCCGCCATCACCGCCCGCGCCGATCTGCAGGCGCATCGGCTGGTGGGCTATATCCCCGACATGATCTTCGACAAGGAGCTGGATTATCTGGCGGAACTGGGGGCCGGGACGGTGCCGCTGGGGTCCAATTCGGTGTCGGTGCAGCTGATGTGGCTGCGGGCGGGGGCGGGGATAGGCATCGTGCATGATTTCGCCATGCCCTTCGCCCCGGGCCTGCGCCGGGTGCTGGCGGGGCAGGTGGCGCTGACCCGGGCCTTCTGGCTGATCCGCCATGCCGATGACCGGCGGTCCGACCGGATGACGCGGTTCGCCGAGGCGCTGACACTGGGCCTGCGGCGCGAGGTGGCGCGGCTGGAGGCGCTGGCGGCGGGGCAGTAGGGGGAACACGCGCTGCCCTCCGACTTGCCGTATTCACCAATCTCAGCCGAAAGGCTCCCCCTGCGCCCGCTCCCCTTGACAGACTGCCGCACCCAGCGGACGCTGTCCCCCCGAGGAGGCGCGCAATTGGGTAGAGGAGGACTCGATGCTTGTTCACCAGATTCTGAAATCGAAGGCCGATGACGGCGTGGTCACCGTGGCGCCGGGCTGGAGCCTCGCTGCAGTTGCCGAAGTGCTGTCGGCCCGCCGCATCGGTGCGGTGATCGTCTCGCCCGATGGCAAGGCGGTGCTTGGCATCCTGTCCGAGCGCGACATCGTGCGCGAGCTTGGCCGCCGCGGCGCCGGCTGCCTGTCGGACCCGGTGGAGGCGATCATGACCCGCGCCATCGTGTCGTGCCGGCGCGAGGATGACGCGGTCACCGTGATGGAGAAGATGAGCGCCGGGCGCTTCCGCCACATGCCGGTGATGGAGGGCGAGGAGATGGTCGGCCTGATCTCGATCGGCGATGTGGTCAAGGCGCGGCTGTCGGAACTGTCGATGGAGCGCGAGGCGCTGACCGGGATGATCATGGGCAACTGACGCCCGCCGAGACATGCCCCGCCATGCCTGCTGCAACGCGGCGCTTGCATTTGGCGGGGCAATATAGTTGCGTGCTGAAAATTCGGGCGCGGCGAGAAGACTTCGGTCCTGCCCGCCAAGTGGAGGGACAGCATGCGCATCGGCCTTTACCCCGGCACCTTCGACCCGGTCACGCTGGGGCATATCGACATTATCGAGCGCGCCTCTCTGCTGGTGGACCGGCTGGTGATCGGCGTCGCCATCAACCGCGACAAGGGGCCGCTGTTCACGCTCGAAGAGCGGGTGGGGATGGTCGAGGACGAGATCGGCCGCATCGCCGCCCAGTCCGGCACCGAGATCCTGGTGCATCCGTTCGAGAACTTGCTGATCGACTGCGCCCGGGATGTGGGCGCCAGCGTCATCATCCGCGGGCTGCGGGCGGTGGCGGATTTCGAGTATGAATTCCAGATGGTCGGCATGAACCGCGCGCTGGATGCCGGGGTGGAAACCGTGTTCCTGATGGCCGATGCACGGCGGCAGGCGATCGCCTCGAAGCTGGTGAAAGAGATTGCCCGGCTGGGGGGCAATGTCTCGCAATTCGTGCCCGCGCCGGTGGTGGTGGCGCTGACCGAACGCTTCAACCGCGCCCCGCGCTGAGCGGGTCCTGGTCTGCCGCGTTGGTGGGCTCCGGTTCGGCCTCCTCGGGCGCCGCTGGCGGAGAGGCTTCCGCCGCGGCGGGGATTTCCGGCAAGAGCTCCGGCTCTGCAGGCGCATCGCTCTGCGCCGCGACTGCAGGGGCGTCCGGCATGGGTGCGGCGGTGCTGACAGGCTCGGCCACGGGCTCTTCCGGCGCTGTTGACGCGGCCGTGGCGACTTCCGGCTCCGGCAGGGCAGGCGCGGCTTCCACTTGCGTCTCGGCTTCGACAGCGACTGCGTCCGGCACAGGCGCGACGATGGCGGCCGCCTCCGGGCTCGCCGCCTCCGCCTCAACCTCCTGCGCTTCCACCTTCGCGACCGTCAACGCCAGTGCGGCCGCCGTCGCGGGGGCACCGCCGGCCTTGGCAAACAGCGCCGGGTCCAGCTTCACCCCGCGGCGGGCGGCACTTTCCACGACGGCGCGGCGCAGCGTCGCGCTCTTTTCCAGCAGGCGGCGGAAGCGGGCCTCGTCCAGCGCCAGCAGCGTGCAATGGGTGATCGCCACCACCTGCGTGCGCCGCCGCATCCGCGCCAGCAGCGCCAGTTGCCCGAACATCTCGCCGCGTCCCAGTCGGTGTTTCGTGCCCGCCGTCACCGTCTCCACTGCGCCCGAGGCGATGAACCAGACCTGCCGGGGCACGCTGTCGCGGTGCAAGATCACCTCGCCCGGCGGCACATAGAGGGTGCGCAGGCGCTTTGCCAGCATCTTGCGCGCGCTTTCGTCCAGCCCCGCGAACAGTGGAAACTGCGCCACCAGATCCGACTTCTGCAGCTTGAGGTCCAGCGTCGGGCGGGCAGCCAGAATACCGCGGCGGCGCGCGATCTCATCCCCCAGCGTGGCGCGCAGTTCCGGCCCGATCAGCCCGTCTTCGGTCAGCGCGTCATATTCCCGTTCCTCCAGCCGCAGCGTGGTGCGGCGGATCAGGCGGCGTTCCAGCATCTCGGCATAGCCGGGGAATTGCAGGCGCAGGCCCTCCAGCTCCTTGAGCGTCTCCTCGGCGCGGCGGTCGAGGAGTTCATGCAGCAGGTCCGCCACCCGGCGGCCGTGGATGCGGCGGATGCGGTCGTTGATGAAGCCGTGCAGGTCCGGCAGGATCATCCCCAGCGTCACCAGCATGTCGAACCGGTCCTCGGTCAGCCGCGCCAGCGGCCGGCCAAGCCCGGCGCGGTTGTGCAGCGCCTCGGCCGCGCGGTAGCGCCAGCCGGTCGCAAGGTTCGCGCGCGCCGCGGTGCGATAGGCGGTGCGCCCGTTCGCCCGCGTTGCCTCGATGATCCGGTCGGCGCCGGCCAGCAGCCGTTCGGCAAGCTCGGGCGGGATCACCTGCTGGCGAAACTCCTCAAGGATCAGGTCGCGCTCGCGCCCGGCCAGCGCCACCAGCCCCAGGGTGATGCGGTCGCGGTCGAGGATGTCTTCCATGCCATCGGCGCGGCGCACGGCGACGTCCAGCCTCTCGCCAAAGCGCTTGGCCTCGTCGCGGACGATCTCTCGCGTCAGGCCAAAGTCGCGGGCGGTTTCGGCCACGCCCTCGCGCACCGTTTGCAACGCCACGGCGATGACCTGATTGCCAAGCGCGGTGTCGATGGGCGACAGCCGGTCCAGCCCGAGCCAGGCGATGACCCGGCGCAGGCTGGTGCCCTGTACGATGAGGGTGAAGAGGGTGAAGCCCGTGGCGAGGATGCCGACCTGCCGCTGGATCTCGGGCGGGACCAGCCGGCTTTCGGTGACCGCCAGCGCCAGCGCCAGCGTGACCGCGCCGCGCAGGCCGCCCCAGAGGATTGCCACGCGGTAGGGGCGTTCCACCCGTGGCGACAGGCGGATCATCGTCAGCAGCGGCAGCACGATGAACAAGATCGCGGCGCGGGCGACGAAGGCCGCCAGCACCACGATGGCGACCAGCACCAGATCGAAGGCGCGCACGTCCGACAAGAGGCGCGGGATCAGCAGCGCCGCCAGCACGAAGATCAGCGACCCGGCCCAATGCGCCAGCAGGTCCCATGTGTCGCGCAGCGTCGCGGTCAGCGCCGGGGGAAAGCGGCCGGGCGCCAGCAGGTTCAGTGTCAGCCCCGCCGCGACCACGCCGATCACGCCCGAGGCATTCAGCTGCTCGGCGCCAATGTAGGTGAGGTAGGGCAGGGCGACGCTGACCGAGACCTGCCCCAGCGGATGCGCCGGCATCCGCGCGATGATCTCGACCGCCACCCGCGCCGTCAGCGCGCCGGCAAGGATGCCGCCCGCCACGATCCACGGGAAGCGCATCAGCCCGGCCACAAGGTCAGGGTCTTCCGCGCCCACGGTGACGAAGCCCAGGAACAGCCCGAACAGCGCGATGGCGGCGGCGTCGTTCAGCAGGCTCTCGCCCTCGACAATCCGCGCCAGCCGCTGCGGGGCAGGCGTCGCGCGGAAGATCGAGACCACGGCCGAGGGGTCGGTGGTCGAGACGATGGCGCCGATCAGCAGGCAGGCGGCCAGCGGCAGCCCGGCAAAGGGCATCAGCGCAAAGCCGATCACCACCGTCGCCACCACCACCGCGACCACCGCCAGCACCAGCACCGGCACCCAGTCATCCAGCATCCGCCGCAGGTTCAGCCCAAGGGCGACCTGAAACACCAGCGTCGGCAGGAAGACATAGAGGAAGACGTTGGACCGGATCGGCAGATTGAGGATCGCCAGCGCCATCGGGTTCAGCGCATCGGTCAGGTCGGTGCGCCAGAAAAACGTCGCCGCGGCCCCTATGGCGATGCCCACCGCCGCAAGGATCACCGAATAGGGAAGGCGCAGCTTTGCCGCCAGCGGCTCGCTGAGGCCGATCACCAGAAACAGTGCGGCGACGATGGCAATGATGACGACCAAATCCATGCGGCATCAATAGCTTGGATGGGGCCCCCGGAAAACACTCGCGCCGATAAGTTTTCGTTACCGGCGCGAAATATTTGGCGTGAAATCAGCAGAGGATCAGAGCAGTTTGCCCATCGCCACGGCGGTGTCGCTCATCCGGTTGGAGAAGCCCCATTCATTGTCATACCAGGTCAGGATCCGGCAGAACGTGCCCTCCATCACCCGGGTCTGGTCCAGCGCGAAGGTGGAGCTGTGGGGGTCATGGTTGAAGTCGATGGACACGTTCGGCAGCGCGGTCACCCCGAGGATGCCCTTGAGGCGGCCCGCGGCGGCGGCCTTGATCGCCTCGTTGATCTCTTCGACGGTGGTTTCCCGCGCCGCCTCGAAGGTCAGGTCCACGACCGACACGTTCGGCGTCGGCACCCGGATCGCCACGCCGTCGAGCTTGCCCTTCAGCGAGGGCAGCACCAGACCCACGGCCTTGGCGGCGCCGGTCGAGGTGGGGATCATGCTCAGCGCAGCCGCGCGGCCGCGGTAGAGGTCCTTGTGCATGGTGTCCAGCGTCGGCTGGTCGCCGGTATAGCTGTGGATCGTGGTCATGAAGCCCTTCACGATGCCGATGCTGTCATGCAGCACCTGCGCCACCGGGGCGAGGCAGTTGGTGGTGCAGGACGCGTTCGACACGATGGTGTCGGCGGCGGTCAGCGTGTCATGGTTCACGCCATAGACGATGGTCTTGTCGGCACCGTTCGAGGGGGCCGAGACCAGAACCCGGCTCGCGCCGTTTTCCAGGTGGATCGCCGCCTTGTCGCGGTCGGTGAAGATGCCGGTGCATTCCAGCACGATATCGACCCCGCCCCAGGGCAGTTCGGCGGGATTGCGCAGCGCCGTCACCTCGATGGGGCCGCGGCCCACGTCGATGCTGGTCGCGGTCGTGGTCACTTCGCCGGGGAAGCGGCCATGGACCGAATCAAAGCGGATCAGATGGGCATTGGTTTCCACCGGCCCCAGATCGTTGATCGCCACCACCTCGATATCGGTGCGCCCGGATTCCACGATTGCGCGCAGCACGTTGCGCCCGATCCGGCCAAAACCGTTGATTGCCACCTTTACCGTCATCATCCGTCTCCTCTGGCCATGCAGCCGGTTTGCGCTAACAGCTTGATAGCGCGGGAAAGCTCTGCCGGAGCCTAGCCGCACTATCGCCAGAAGGCGAGGTATTCGATGAGGTTTGCGAGCTTCAGGCCAAGGAACACCGGCAGGCCGCCGCCGAAGGCGAGCGCGTCCAGGATAAAGATCAGCAGGATCAGCGCCCCAAGCGCGATGGCGACGGTGTTGGTCATGGTCGGGGGCGCGTGGCCCCCCGGGCTCCTTCAGTGCAGGAGCCGCCCCATCGCCCCGGCCACATCGGCCATCCGGCAGGAGAAACCCCATTCATTGTCATACCATGCCAGCACGCGGACGGTGCGCCCGCCAACGACCTTGGTCTGGTCCGGGGCGAAGATAGACGAATAGGGCGTGTGATTGAAGTCGATGGAAACCTTGGGTTCAGGATCATAGGCCAGCACCATGCCCATGTAGCCGGCGGCCGCCTCGCGCACCACGCGGTTGACCTCTTCCACCGTCACTTCGCGGCCTGCCTCGAAGGTCAGGTCCACGGCAGACACGTTGGGGGTCGGCACCCGGATCGCCGAGCCGTCGAGGCGGCCCTTCAGTTCCGGCAGCACCTCGCCAATGGCTTTCGCGGCGCCGGTCGAGGTGGGGATCATCGCCATCGCGGCGGCGCGGGCGCGGTAGAGGTCGCTGTGGCGCCGGTCGAGCGTCGGCTGGTCGCCGGTATAGCTGTGGATCGTGGTCATGATCCCGCGCTCGATGCCGATGGCGTCGTTCAGCACCTTGGCCAGCGGGGCGAGGCAGTTGGTGGTGCAGCTGCCGTTCGACACGACCAGATGATCGGCCGTCAGGCTGCGATGGTTGACGCCGTAGACCACGGTCTTGTCGGCATTCTTGGCGGGGGCAGAGACCAGCACCCGCTTGGCGCCGCGGGTCAGGTGGATGGCGGCGGCGTCGCGTTCGTTGAACTTGCCGGTGCATTCCAGCACCACGTCGCAGCCTTCCCAGTCCAGTTCTTCCGGGTTGTAGGTCGACATCACCTCGATGGGGCCACGGCCGAGGTCGAGCGTGTTGCCCGACACCCGCACCTGCCCGGGGAAGCGGCCATGCACCGAATCGTATTTCAGCAGATGCGCGTTGGTCTCGATCGGCCCGGTGGCGTTGATCTTCACCACCTGCACATCATTGCGCGCGGCCTCGGCGATATGCGCCAGCGTGCAGCGCCCGATGCGGCCAAAGCCGTTGATCCCGATGGTGACGGTCATGTCGCGCTCTCCCGCTGGTGGGTTGTCCTGGGTCGTATGGCGCGGAAAGGTCGCGCCGGTCCTGTTCAGGATTCGTATACCAACGTGTGCAAGTGCAGAAAACCCGCGGAATCAGTATGTTAGCGAAAACATTCCCTGTTGGCGCTAACGCAGGCCCCGCGCGGCGCCCCTTGCGCCGGACAGGGCATCGGCTAGGGTCGCGCAAGGCATAAAGGACGGGCACATGAGCGGATTGCTGGCGCTTCTCGATGATGTGGCGACGATTGCCAAGGTTGCTGCGGCCTCGCTCGACGATGTGGCGGGGCAGGCGGCCAAGGCCGGGGCCAAGGCGGCCGGTGCGGTGATCGACGATGCCGCGGTCACACCCAAATATGTCCACGGCTTTCCGGCGGCGCGCGAGCTGCCCATCGTCGGCAAGATCGCCCTTGGCTCGATCCGCAACAAGTTGCTGATCCTGCTGCCCGCCGCGCTGATCCTGTCCACCTTCGCGCCCTGGGCGATCAACCCGCTGCTGATGCTGGGCGGCGGCTATCTGTGCTTCGAGGGCGCCGAGAAGGTGCATCACATGTTGTTTCCCCCAGCGCATCACGATGTGCCGCTGGACGTGCCGGTGGCCGATGCCGGGCATCTGGAGGCGGAAAAGGTCGCGGGCGCCATCAAGACCGATTTCATCCTGTCGGCCGAGATCATGACCATCGCCCTTTCCGCGATCCCCGAAAGCAGCCTCTGGACCGAGGCGGCGGTGCTGGCGCTTGTCGGCATCGGCATCACGGCGGTGGTCTATGGCGGGGTGGCGCTGATCGTGAAGGCGGACGACATCGGCCTGCACATGGCGACGGCCGGGCGGCTTGGCGCTACCCGCGCCACGGGCCGCGGCATCGTCAAGGGCATGCCGGTTTTCATGAAGCTGCTCTCGGCGGTGGGCACCGCCGCGATGATCTGGGTCGGCGGCTCCATCGTGATCCACGGGCTGGAAAGCTTCGGGATCAGCGGGCCCTATCAGTGGATCGAGCATATGGCCGAGCTGGCGGCGGCCGCCGTGCCAGGCGCGGCCGGCGCGGTGGACTGGGCGGTGACGGCCCTCTTCGACGGCATCTTCGGGTTGGCGCTTGGCCTCGCGCTGATCCCGGTGGTGGGCAAGGTGATCGGGCCTGCGATTGCCGCGGTGACGGGGAAGAAGGCGGCGGGGCACTGAGGGAGCCCTCTCTTCCTTGCCCGGAACAAGGCGCCTTGGCGCCGCCGGGCAGCGCCCGTCCGCCCCCTCGGGCGGGCGCTTTTGCAACGGCTCCGCCTAGAAATCCGGTGGAGGGGTGTTGAACCATAAACCGCCTAGAACTGCTGTTGCTCGCCCACCCGGCGGACGGGCGCTGCCCTCTGTCCGGTCGGATGGGCAACGAAAAAGGGCCCCACACCGGGGGCCCTTTCCAATCCTTCGCCAGACCCGCCCTTAGAGCAGCGCCTTGACCTTCTCGGCCACGGCTTCCGCCGTGATCCCGAACTCGGCATAGAGCCGCTCTGCCGGGGCCGAGGCGCCGAAGCCTTCCATCCCGACGAAACCGGCCTTGGCCTCTTTCCCGCGCTCACCGAGCAAGAAGCGGTCCCACGGCATCCGCACCGCGGCCTCCACTGCCACGCGCACCGGGCCGGCGGGCAGCACCTTGCGGCGGTAGGCTTCATCCTGCGCCACGAACAGCTCCATGCAGGGGACCGAGACCACGCGGGTGCCGATGCCTTCCGCCTCGAGCGCCGCGCGGGCGTTCATGGCCATCTCCACCTCGGACCCGCTCGCCATCAGGATCGCCTGACGCTTGCCCGTCGCCTCGGCCAGCACATAGGCGCCCTTGGCACTCAGGTTCTGGTTGCTATGCGCGGTGCGCAGCGTCGGCAGGTTCTGGCGGCTCAGCGCCAGCACCGAGGGCGTGTCCGACGTGCTCAGCGCCAGTTCCCAGGCCTCGGCCGTCTCGATGATATCGGCGGGGCGGAAGGTCCAGGTGTTCGGCGTCGCCCGGCAGATCGCCAGATGCTCGACCGGCTGGTGGGTCGGGCCATCCTCGCCAAGGCCGATGGAGTCATGCGTCATCACATAGACCACCGGCGCGCCCATCAGCGCCGACAGGCGCATCGCGCCGCGGGCATAGTCGGTGAAGCAGAAGAAGGTGCCACCGTAAGGCCGCACGCCGCCATGCAGCCACAGCCCGTTCATCGCCGCCGCCATGCCATGCTCGCGGATGCCGTAATGCACATAGCGGCCCTTGCGGTTGCCGGGGCCAAACACGCCCAGATCCGCGGTCTTGGTGAGGTTCGAGCCGGTGAGGTCGGCCGAGCCGCCGATGGTTTCCGGCACGGCATCGTTCACCGCGCCCAGAACCATTTCACTGGCCTTGCGGGTGGCGACCTTCGGGGCGGCCGCGGACTGCGCCTTCTTGAAGCCGCGGATCGCGGCGGCGAGCTTTTTCGGCGCGCCCCCGGCCATCTGCCGCAGGAACTCGTCGCGCTTGTTGGCCGACAGGGCGCTCAGCCGTTCTTGCCACTCGGCGCGGTCCGCAGCGCCGCGCTTGCCGATGGCCTTCCAGGCCGCGGCAATCTCGGCCGGGATCTCGAAGGGCGCATGGGGCCAGCCATAGACCTCGCGGGTCGCGGCGATTTCCTTGTCGCCAAGCGGCGAGCCATGGGCCTGATAGCTGTCGGCCTTGGTGGGCGCGCCGAAACCGATGATGGTCTTGCAATCCACCAGCACCGGGCCGCTGGCCTCTTTCGCCGCGGTCAGCGCGCGGTCGATATCCGCCGGGTCATGCCCGTCGCAATGCAGCACCGTCCAGCCCGAGGCGGCAAAGCGCGCGCGCTGGTCGGTCCGGTCCGACACCGAAACCCGGCCGTCGATGGTGATGTCATTGTTGTCCCACAGCACGATCAGGTTCGACAGCTGCTGCATCCCGGCAAGGCCGATGGCCTCCTGGCTGATCCCCTCCATCAGGCAGCCATCGCCGGCCAGCACCCAGGTGCGGTGATCGACGATCTTCTTGCCGAACCGCGCCTGCAGCGACTGTTCGGCAATCGCCATGCCCACGGCATTGGCAATGCCCTGACCCAGCGGGCCGGTGGTGGTCTCGATCGCGTCCACCAGGAAGTTCTCGGGGTGGCCCGCGGTCAGCGCGCCCCATTGCCGGAACGCTTTGATCTGGTCCAGCGTGATCTGCGCATCGCCGCACAGGTGCAGCAGCCCGTAGATCAGCATCGAGCCATGGCCGGCCGACAGGATGAAACGGTCGCGGTCGGGCCAATGCGGGGCCGAGGCGTCGAATTTCAGGTGCTTTTCAAACAGCACCGTCACCACATCGGCCATGCCCATCGGCAGGCCCGGGTGGCCGGAATTGGCGGCCTGAACCGCATCCATCGCCAGCGCGCGCAGCGCGGCGGCTTTCATCCAGTGGTCGGGGTAGGTCGCGCGGAGCGTGGCGATATCCAAGGCGGCATCCTTCGGCAACGTGTTAGCGGTCACGCGTTCAATAGCAGCCCCATCCCCAAGTTCAAGCGCGGGCAGCCGCCGCCCGGCCCGGGGCGGCGGGAAAAGGGGGGTAAAAGGCCCCGGCGAATGCGCTAAGATCGCCGGAAGGCGTGGCAAGGCCGATTCGCTTCTTCTGGGGCGGCGGCAAGAAGCAGGCAGCACAGGCCGGGCCGAACGACACCCGGAACGGGGGAGAGCGGATGAGCGACATAACAGACTATGAACGCCGGATCGCCGCGGCGCTGGAGCGTATCGGCCACGGGGTCGAGACGCTGGCGCGGCCGGTGGCGGTGCCAGAGCCGGACCCGGTGGCCGAACCCGTGCCCCCCGCGGTCGATACGGCGGAACTGACGGCGCTGCGCGAGGCGCTCGAGTCCGAACGCGCTGCCAATGCGCAGCTGGTCGAACGGGTCCGCGCCATCAAGGAAAAGCAGGACAGCACCATCGGCGCGCTGGAACGCCGCGTGGCCAAGCTGACCGCGCAGCTGGAGGCGGGCGGGCTCGACGCCGCCAAGCTGCGCCGCGCCAATACCCAGCTGAGCGATGCGAGCCAGGCCCTGCGCGAGGCTATGGCGGCGGCGCTGCCCGAGCCGCATCTGATCAACAAGGCGATGCTGGCCGAGCTTGACGCGCTGCGGGCCCTTCGCGCCTCGGACGCCGCCGAGATGGAAGAGATCCTCGCCGAGCTGAAACCCTTCCTGACGCCCCAGCCTCCGGAGGTCGCCAATGCCTGAAGTGCGTATCACTATCGGCGGGCGAGAGTTCGACGTTGCCTGCCAGGACGGCGAGGACCATTTCCTGCGCACCGCCGCGCAGATGCTGGACACCGAGGCGCAGAGCCTTGTGGGCCAGCTTGGCCGGATGCCGGAGGCACGGATGCTGCTGATGGCGGGCCTGCTGCTCGCCGACCGCACCGCCGCGATGGAGGATCAGGTCCGCACCACCGAGGAACGGGCGCAGGCGGCCGAGGCGGCTTTGGCCGAGCTGCAGGCGAACCCGCCGCGCGTCGAGGTGCCGGTGATCCCGCAATCGGTGGTGGATACGCTCGCCGAGATCGCCGCCCGCGCCGAGGCGCTGGCCGAACGGGTCGAGGAAAAGGCAGGCGTCCGTGAAGAGGTGGGCGGCGCATGAGGCTTGGCGTGATTGCCGTGCTGGCGCTTTTGCCCGCCCCGGCCAGCGCGGCCGAAGTGCTGTTGCTGGAGTTTCTCTGCCGCGGCGACCAGCGCCTGCCGGTGGCGCATGTGCTCGATGGCGACGCGCCGGGCCATGCGGTGATCTGGTACGACGGCGCCATGCAGGTGCTGCCGGAAATCACGGCCGTGTCGGGCATTGCCTATGCCGAACCGGGCTATGGCCTCATCTGGCGCGAGAAGGGTGTGGAGGGGCATCTGGCCCGCGCCCTGCCCGGCGGCGCCGAGGAAGACCTGCTGTTCGATTGCCGTCTGGTGGGGTGAGCCTGTTTCCGACGCGATCAGGGGACTTGCCACAGGCAAATCACCCGCGCCGGTTGCCCGGAGGCGTGAGCCGGATGACCGTCGCGCTCGACTGGTGGAGGAAGACGAAGCGCATATGAGGTATGGAGCGCAAGAATACAGGTATGCTCGTCCGCTGGCCGAGGCGCTTCAAATAAACTCGGCGTTTCGAAGCTGGTTCCTCGGGAGGACGGAGTTTGCATCTCACCGGAATTCTGCGATTTTGCTTCATGAAAAGCAGATGCAGGTGCGGTCACCTTCGGCCGAGAACTGGTGGCGCAGCTATTGGGTCGGCTCAGCCTACCAGTTCAAGAGCGAGTGCGGCGAGCGAGAGACAGACCTACTGGCGGTTTTCGAAGTAGAAGACGGAAAACGCTTCGCTCTTCATGTCGAGGTCAAGCCACCGGGTGACCGATTTGGCCTTGACCAGGCGCGAGATTACAGCCGAAGAGTGCGCTGTTGGGCTGGAGCTGGACGAAACCCAAGAACGGTACTTCCGCACGATGCGGCGACGACAGTCCTTTGCTGCGAAGCGCGTTTCAGTGATCGTCGTGCTGTCGAGGCTTCCCTTTTCGCCTGCGTTGTAACGTTTGAGGAGATCGCCGAACACCTCCGCAATTTCCCGGACCCTGTTTGAAACTGACTCGCGCGCGCACCTTCTTACGGGCCATCCCGGCATCCGTGCAGCACCAATTCGCAAAGCGCTCGTCTTGGAACGCAAAAAGCCCCGCCATTCCCGGCGGGGCCCCAACCTTCAGCGCATAACCCCTTCAGGCGTTCGCTTCGCGGATCTTCTCGGCAGCGGCCTTGTCATAGGCAACCCCGCTCTGCTCGAACAGCGCGTCCATCTCGCCCGACAGGGTCATCTCGGTGACGATATCGCAGCCACCGACAAACTCGCCCTTCACATAGAGCTGCGGGATCGTCGGCCAGTCCGAGAAATCCTTGATCCCCTGACGGATGCCGGCATCGGCCAGTACGTTCACGTCGAGGAAATCCACGCCCATGTAGTTCAGCACCCCGGCGACGCGGCTGGAGAACCCGCATTGCGGCATGGTCTTGGTGCCCTTCATGAACAGCACCACCTCCTTGCTGGCAATGATCTCACGGATCTTGTCCAGCGCGGCGGATTGCGGGACTTCGGGTTGGGTGACATCGGACATGGCTGCGTTTCCTTTTGTTCGGGCATCGCGATCACGCCCAGAGTGCATGGGGTTGCCGGTCAGTCCGGCGCCTTGGTCGTCAACGCCAACGCGTGCAGGGCACCGTTGGGTCCGTCCATCTTGCCCTTCAGGCTGGCATAGACCGCGCGCTGTTGCTGCACCCGGTTCATGCCCTTGAAGCTGGCATCGATCACCTCGGCGGCCCAGTGATTGCCGTCGCCGGCCAGATCGGTGATCGTGATCTTTGCCTGCGGAAAACTCTCGCGGATCAGGGTTTCGATATCCTGCGCTTCCATCGGCATCGGGGCTCGTCCTTCCGGGGGTTACCCCCAAGATGTAGAATGGTAGGGCCCGCGCTGCAAGGGTTCAGCCGCGCAGCGCGGGCAATTGCCTCAGGCGCCGGGGTAGGTGACCGCCGCGGCAAAGGCGCTGCGGTAGAGCGTGGAAAGCTCCGCCAGCGTCGCCAGATCGAGGCCCATCATCACCCGGTCGCCGCCGAACGTGCCGACGCGGGCCAGCGGAACACCGGCGGTCTTGGCCGCAGCCTCCAGCGCCTCAGCCCCGGCGGCATCGCAGGCCACCAGATAACGCGCCTGATCCTCGCCGAAGAGCTCGGCAATATCGCTGCTGTCCAGCGCCACACCCAAGCCTGCGCCCTCGGCCATCTCGAAGGCCGCCAGCGCGAGCCCGCCATCGGAAAGGTCGGTCGCGGCGCGCAGGGCCTTGCGATTGGCGCGCAGGAACTCGCCATGCTTGCGCTCGGCCACGAGATCGACATGCGGCGCGTCGCCGCCTTCGATGCCGAACGCCTCGACCAGCAGTGCCGACTGGCCCAGATGGCTGCCAACCCCGCCGATGACCAGCGCGATATCGCCCTCGGCCGGCTGCCCGGCGATCAGCTCATCGAGGCTTGAAAGCAGCCCCACCGCGCCGATGGTCGGCGTCGGCAGGATCCCGGTCCCGTCGGTTTCATTGTACAGCGACACGTTGCCCGACACGATCGGGAAGTCCAGCGCCCGGCAGGCCTCGCCGATGCCCTTGATCGCGCCCACCAGCTGGCCCATGATCTCGGGCTTTTCCGGGTTGCCGAAGTTCAGGTTGTCGGTCGTCGCCAGCGGCAGCGCGCCCACCGCGGTCAGGTTGCGGTAAGCTTCCGCCACCGCCTGCTTGCCGCCCTCATAGGGGTTGGCCTTCACATAGCGGGGGGTGACATCGCTGGTGAAGGCCAGCGCCTTTTCGGTGCCATGCACCCGCACCACACCGGCACCAAGGCCGGGGGCGCGCACGGTGTCGGCCATCACCATCGTGTCGTATTGCTCCCAGACCCAGCCCTTATGGGCGTGGTTCGGGCTGCCAAGCAGGGCCTTCAGCGCCGCCATCGGGCCGATCACCGGCACCTCGCCCAAGGGCGCGGCGGCGGGCGTCTCCACCCAAGGGCGGTCATATTCGGGGGCGGACGAGGACAGCTTCGACAGCGGCAGATCGGCCTTGGTCTCATTGCCGTGGATGATCAGGAAGCGGTCCTCGGGGATGGTCTCGCCGACCACCGCGAAATCCAGATCCCATTTGTCGAAGATCGCCTTCGCCTCCGCCTCGCGCTCGGGCTTCAGCACCATCAGCATCCGCTCCTGGCTCTCCGACAGCATCATCTCATAGGCCGTCATGCCCTTCTCGCGCACCGGCACCCGGTCAAGGTCCAGCCGGATACCAAGCCCGCCCTTGTCGCCCATCTCGACGGCCGAGCAGGTCAGCCCCGCCGCGCCCATGTCCTGGATCGAGATCACGGCGCCCGAGGCCATCAGTTCGAGGCACGCCTCCAGCAGCCGTTTCTCGGTGAAGGGGTCGCCGACCTGCACGGTGGGACGCTTCTCCTCGATGGTGTCGTCGAACTCGGCCGAAGCCATCGTCGCGCCGCCAACCCCGTCACGGCCGGTCTTGGCGCCCAGATACACGACCGGCATCCCCACGCCCGAAGCCGCCGAGTAGAAGATCGCATCCGTCTCGGCCAGCCCCGCGGCAAAGGCGTTGACCAGACAGTTGCCGTTATAGGCCTTGTGGAACCGCACCTCGCCGCCGACATTCGGCACCCCGAAGGCATTGCCATAGCCGCCGATCCCCTCGACCACGCCCTTCACCAGATGCGCGGTCTTCGGGTGCGCGGGCTCGCCGAAGGACAGCGCGTCCATCACCGCAATCGGGCGCGCGCCCATGGTGAACACGTCGCGCAGGATGCCGCCGACGCCGGTGCCCGCGCCCTGATGCGGCTCGATATACGAAGGGTGGTTGTGGCTCTCCATCTTGAAGATCACCGCCAGCCCATCGCCGATGTCGACCACGCCCGCATTCTCGCCCGGCCCGCAGATCACCTGCGGCCCTTCGGTAAACAGCGTGCGCAGCCATTTCTTCGAGGATTTGTACGAACAATGCTCGTTCCACATCGCCGAGAAGATCCCCAGCTCGGTAAAGGTCGGCTCGCGGCCGATGATGTCCAGGATCCGCTGGTATTCATCGGGTTTCAGCCCATGCGCGGCAATCAGGTCGGTGGTGATCTGCGGTTCTTGCATGGCGTCTGTCCCCTTGCTGCACTTGGGCGGCATCTCTAAGGGGTGCGCCCCGCGCAGGGAAGCGGGTTTTTGGGGGGATAGACGGAAACGGACGCGCCCATTCCCGGACGCGCCCGTCTCTCTGCCCCGGCTCGCGGCGGCGCTGCGGCAGTCCCGGGCCGGAGTGCCAAGGCCGTAGCCCCGGCCATTCCCGGCCGATCCCCCACAAGCCTTCCGCGGCCAGATGCTGAACGGGCCGGCCGTTGCCGGGCGCCGTTGCGGAAACAACCGGATGGCGGGGCATACGTTCCTTCACACTGCTGCGAGCGGGCCGGGCGCGCTCAGCCTTCTCCCTGCGATCAAACGAAAAAAAAAGGCCGAGACAATGCTCGGCCCAAGTCCAACAGGGAGGTAGAAGACGCGTAGAGTTTCCTCAAACAACCGTCTTCTGCGCTGCATTTATGGGCGCGGCGCAAACCGTTCAAGGAAAAACATGCCGCAGATGCATCATGGCCGCCATGCGTGTCCCGCATGGCTGATCCGTCAGGCGCAGGGTCAGGCCGGCACAGCCTCATCCATCTGGCGCTTGCGGTAAGCCATGATCTCTTCTGTCACGAAATCGCGGAACGCCGCGATGCGCTTGGATTGCCGCAACTCCTCGGGATAGGCCAGAAACACCGGCACCTCGGCCGAATGCACATCGGCCAGCACCGGCACCAGATGCGGGAAATCGTCGGTCAGGTAATCGGGCAGCACGCCGATGCCGATATGGTTCAGCACGCCCTGCAGCACGCCGAAATAGTTGTTCACGTACAGCAGCGAGGGAATCTCATAGCTGGTCAGGTTCTGCACCATCGCCAGCCCCGCCGCGACCTGCGCCGCATTCGGGTTCTGGCAGATCAGCCGGTGGTGGCGCATGTCCTCGATCTGCTGGGGCACGCCGCGCTGCGCCAGATACTGCTCGCTGGCATAAAGCCGCATCCGGATGTTCATCAGCCGCTTGCGGATCAGGTCGGCCTGGCTCGGTTCCTTCATGCGGATCGCCACATCGGCCTCGCGCATCGGCAGGTCCAGCACCCGCTCCTCCAGCATCAGGTCGATCGTCAGATCGGGGAAGCGGTCATAGAGCTTGGTCAGCCGCGGCGCGAGCCAGAGCGAGCCAAACCCGGTGGTGGTGGTGACCTTCAGCACCCCGAACACCTCTTCCTCGCTGTCGCGGATCCGGGCCTCGGCGGTATCAAGGCGCTTGGCCATCGAGCTGGTGGCATCGAACAGCAACTCGCCCTGTTCGGTGAGAATCAGTCCCCGCGCATGGCGGTGGAACAGGGTGGTCCCAAGGCTCTCTTCCAGCGCGCGGATCTGGCGCGACACAGCAGACTGGCTCAGATGCAGGGTGTCCCCGGCATGGGTCAGGCTGCCGGCATCGGCCACCGCGTGAAAGATTCTCAGCTTGTCCCAGTCCATCTCGTCGCCTTCCTTGCGCCGGATATCCCCGGCAATAGCACTTATTACATGGCTGCCTTGCGCTGCCTACATATGAGTGTGCCAGATGCCAAACAGATGAAGACGGCAAAAAAGTGATTTTGTAGGTCAGGTTTTTTGACCTATCATGCTCTCGTGCTCATCAAGCAAGGGGAGGTGCCCAATGAGCAGGCAGAATGTGACAGGTGAGATCTCGCTCGCCGACCGCTTCGACCTGACGAAATCGACCGTGCTTCTGAACGGCACCCAGGCGCTTGTGCGGCTGATGCTGATGCAGGCGGCGCGCGACCATGCGGCCGGGCTGAACACCGCAGGCTATGTGACCGGCTATCGCGGCTCGCCGCTTGGCGCGGTCGACATGCAGATGCTGCGCGCCCGCAAGGAGCTGACGGCGGCGGGCGTGCTGTTCCAAGAGGGGCTGAACGAGGATCTCGCGGCCACCGCGATCTGGGGCACCCAGCAGGCGGGCCTGCGCGGCGAAGGCGCTGGCGATGGCGTCTTCGCGCTGTGGTATGGCAAGGGCCCGGGGGTGGACCGCACCGGCGACGTGATGCGCCACGCCAACATGGCCGGCACCGCACCGCAGGGCGGGGTGCTGATGGCGATGGGCGATGACCATACCGGCGAGTCCTCGACCGTGCTGCACCAGTCCGACTGGGCGATGATCGACGCGTATATCCCGGTGATCTCTCCGGCCGGTGTGCAGGAGATTTTGGACTACGGGCTCTACGGGTTTGCGCTGTCGCGCTTCGCCGGGGTCTGGACCGGGCTGAAGACGATGAAGGACACGGTGGAGGCGACGGCCGTTGTCGATGGCCGCCCGGACCGGATGCAGTTCGTTCTCCCGCAATTTGCGATGCCACCCGGCGGGCTCAGCATCCGCCTTGGCGATACCCCCGTCGCGCAGGAAGCGCGAATGATCGACCACAAGAGGTTCGCCGCCGAAGCCTTTGCCCGGGCTAACAAAATCGACAAACGGGTCTGGGGCCGCCCCGGCGCGAAGATCGGTTTCGTCGCTGCCGGCAAGAACTGGCTCGATCTCGTCCATGCGCTCTCGCTTCTGGGCATCGATGCCGCCGAGGCGGAGCGGCTGGGGATCACCACCTACAAGGTCGGCCAGACCTGGCCGCTGGACATGACCAGCTTTTCCGAATGGGCTTCGGGCCTGGAGCTGATCGTGGTGGTCGAGGAAAAGCGCAAGCTGATCGAGGTGCAGGTCAAGGAAAGCATCTTCGACGACCGCCGCGGCCGCCGTGTCTATGGCTGGAAGCATTCGGGGACGGGTGCCGAACTGTTCCCGACGCGCTATGCGCTGGATCCGGTGATGATCGCCGAGAAGCTGGGCGCGATCCTGATCGAGGAAGGGCGCGGCACGGATCGCATCAAGAACGGTCTCCAACTGCTTGCAGAGGCTCGGAAATCCGACAATGCGCCCGAGATTGCGACCCGCCAGCCCTGGTTCTGCTCGGGCTGCCCGCATAACAGCTCCACCAAGGTGCCGGAAGGCAGCCGCGCCTATGCCGGGATCGGCTGTCACTACATGGTGCAGTGGATGGACCGCGAGACCACCGGCTTCACCCATATGGGCGGCGAGGGCGCGAACTGGATCGGCGAGGCGCCGTTCTCCACAAGAACCCATGTTTTTCAGAACCTTGGCGACGGCACCTACAACCATTCCGGCGTTCAGGCGATCCGCGCCGCGCTGGCGGCCGGAGTGACCATCACCTACAAGATCCTGTTCAACGATGCCGTTGCAATGACCGGCGGGCAGAAGAACGAGGGCGGGCTGACGGCGCAGCAGATCGTGCGGGAAATCCGGGCGATGGGCGTTAAGAACGTCGCGCTAGTCTATGATGAGAAAGAAGAAATCGACTTTGACGGTTTCCCGCAGGGCATCGAGACGATCGAGCGCGCCGGGCTGATGCCGCTTCAGGAAAAATACAGCCGGATCAAGGGCGTATCGGCCATAGTTTATGTGCAGACCTGCGCCGCCGAAAAACGCCGTCGCCGCAAGCGCGGCACCTTCCCCGACCCGGACAGGCGCGTGTTCATCAACACCGACATCTGCGAGGGCTGCGGCGATTGCGGGGTGCAGTCGAACTGCGTGTCGATCGTGCCGGTGGAGACGGAACTTGGCCGCAAGCGCGCCATCGACCAGTCGAGCTGCAACAAGGATTTCAGCTGCCTCAAGGGCTTCTGCCCCAGCTTCGTCACGCTGGAGGGGGCGAAGGTCAAGCGCGCCGAACCGGCCGCGCTGAAGCTGCCGGACCTGCCGGAACCTGTGCTGCCCGCAATCCACGGCACCCACAACACCCTGCTGACCGGCGTTGGCGGCACCGGGGTAGTCACCGTCGGCGCGGTGCTGGCGATGGCGGCGCATCTGGATGGCAAGGGCGCGGGGATGATGGAGATGGCGGGGCTGGCCCAGAAGGGCGGCGCTGTGCATATCCACCTGCGGGTTGCCAACCGCCCCGAGGATATCAGCGCCATTCGCGTGGCGGTGGGCGAGGCCGATTGCGTGATCGGCGGCGATCTGGTGGTGACGGCGGGGGCGCGGACGCTTGGCCTGATGCGGGCGGGGCGCACCGGCGCCGTGGTCAATAGCCATGAAATCATCACCGGCGCCTTCACCCGCGACCGGGAATTCCGCTTGCCCTCCAGCCAGTTGCGCCTGTCTCTTGAAGCGCGGTTGCAAGAGCGGGCCTCGTTCCTGGATGCGACGGAGCTGGCGGCGAAGGCGCTTGGCGACAGCATCTATTCCAACATGATCGTGCTGGGGGCGGCCTGGCAGAAGGGCTTCGTGCCGATCAGCCGCGAGGCGATCCGCCGTGCCATCGAGATGAACGGCGCGGGCGTGAAGGGCAACCTTGCCGCCTTCGAGATCGGGCGGTGGGCGGCGGAACGGCCGTTGGAGGCGGAAAAACTTGCGCAGACGAAGCCGCAGAAGCCCTTGACACTGCAGCAGAAAATCGACTTCCGCACCGCGCATCTGATCGACTATCAGAACGCCGCGCTGGCGGATCGTTACCGCGCCCTCGTCGCCCGCGCGCCAGAGACGCTCCGCGAGGCGGTGGCGGAGGGCTATCACAAGCTGCTGGCCTACAAGGATGAATATGAGGTCGCGCGGCTGCACTTGACGACCCTCGCCAAGGCCGAGGCGGAGTTCGAGCCGGGCTTCCGGCCCAAGTTCCACCTCGCCCCGCCAATGCTGAGCGGGACAGAGCCGGGCGGGCGGCCGAAGAAGCGCGCCTTCGGGCCGTGGATGCTGCCGGCCTTCCGGCTGCTGGCGCGGCTGAAGCCACTGCGGGGCACGGCGCTGGACCTGTTCGGCCGCAGCGCCGAGCGGCGGATGGAGCGGGCGCTGATCGCGGAATATGAGGCGGATATGGCCGAGATCCTGCCCGGCGTGAGCCCCGCGACGCTGGAGATTGCCGAGGCGCTGGCGCGGCTGCCCCTGCAGATCCGCGGCTTTGGTCCGGTGAAGGAGGCCTCGGCACGGGCGGCGGCCGCGCGGCGGGCAGAGCTGCTGGCGGCCTTCCGGGAGGGCGGAACGCCGCTTCGGCAGGCAGCGGAATGACAGCTCAGGTGACGCGGCGGTAACGATCCGATCACAACCGTCGTGTCACTGTCATCTTTGCTGGCGAGACTCGGAGAATCCGGGATACTGCCCGTCAGGCTCTGCTACATCGGACATCATGAAGAAAAAAGAAATCGCGCGCGAAATCTCCTACGCCTCCTCGGCCCAATCCAAGGGCGGCCGCACCTTGATTCGCGTGCTGGAGAATGTCACTGGCCGCATCGGCCTGATCCGCCGGGCTCGAGGTTACGAGACCGATGTGGAGCGGGGCGCCGACTTCTGGCAGGTGATGCTGGACCGCTATGGCCTGAGCCTGAACATCGTCGGCGGCAGCCTGTCGAACATCCCGGCCAATGGCCCGCTGATCCTGATCGCCAACCATCCTTACGGCATACTTGATGGCCTCATGATGGGGCATATCCTGTCGCGGGCGCGGGGGGATTTCCGGATCCTTGCCAATTCGGTCTTTCGCCGGTCGGAAGACCTGAACCGGGTGATCCTGCCGATTTCCTTCGACGAGACCAAGGCGGCGGCCAAGCTGAACCTGGAGACGCGGGCGGAATCGCTGCGCTATCTGAACGCGGGCGGGGCCATCGGCATCTTCCCGGGCGGCACGGTCAGCACCGCCGCGCGGCCCTTTGGGCGGCCGATGGACCCCGGCTGGCGCAACTTCACCGCCAAGATGATCGCCAAGTCGGGCGCGACGGTGGTGCCGGTGTTCTTCACGGGCCACAACTCGCGCCTGTTCCAGATTGCCAGCCACCTGCACATGACCCTGCGGCTGGCGCTGCTGATCAAGGAATTCCGCGCGCGCATCGACGAGCCGGTGGAGGTGGTGATCGGCGAGCCGGTGAATGCCACCAAGCTCGACGCGCTGAAGGGCGACCCCAAGCGGATGATGGATTTCCTGCGCAAGGAGACGTATCAGTTGAGCCCGAAGCCCTTCGAGAGTTTCGACCACGGCTTCGAGTTCGAGCAGAAATACCGGGCCTGAGAGGCGCCCCGCAAGGGTGCCCCGCCCGGGTTGGAGGGCGTCATGGCGGTTGGGGTGTTCGATTCCGGTCTGGGCGGGCTGACGGTGCTGGCGGCGCTGCAGGCGCGGCTGCCCTCGGTGCCTTTCGTCTATCTGGGCGACAATGCCCATGCGCCCTACGGGGTGCGCGATGCCGATGACATCTTCCGCCTTACCTGCGCGGGGGTGGAGCGGCTGTGGGACGAGGGTTGCGATCTGGTGATCCTGGCCTGCAACACCGCCAGCGCCGCCGCCCTGAAGCGGATGCAGGAGACCTGGGTGCCGGCGGACAAGCGGGTGCTGGGGGTGTTCGTGCCGCTGATCGAGGCGCTGACCGAGCGGCAATGGGGCGACAACTCCTCCCCGCGCGAAGTGGCGGTCAAGCATGTGGCGCTGTTTGCGACGCCGGCGACGGTGGCGAGCCGGGCCTTCCAGCGCGAGCTCGCGTTCCGCGCCATCGGGGTGGATGTCGAGGCGCAGCCCTGCGGCGGCGTGGTCGATGCCATCGAGGCGGGGGACGAGATGCTGGCCGAGGCGCTGGTGCGCAGCCATGTCGAGGCGCTGCTGCGCCGGATGCCCAAGCCCGAGGCGGCGATCCTCGGCTGCACCCATTACCCGCTGATGGAGGCGGTGTTCCAGACGGCGCTTGGGCCGGACGTCCGCGTGTTCTCGCAGCCGCGGCTGGTGGCCGAGGCGACGGCGGACTACCTGGTGCGCCGGCCGGAAATGCTGGGGGCGGGGACGGGGTCGCGGTATCTGACGACGGGGAAGCCGGAGAGCGTGAGTGCGCATGCGACGCAGTTTTTGCGGCGGGGGGTGCGGTTTGAGGGGGCGTGAGGTGACGTGTGTCTACGGGCATATAGCGTCGAGTATTGGTGACCAGCCAAGACTACTAGGTCCAAGGCTTGCGGTCTGACGTCGCGCCGAACTATACACCAATACGTTCTCTTTATGTTGCAAATCCCACAGCTTTGGCTGCCGCAATGCAATGACAAGCTTATCGTGACACTCAGAGACTTCTTTGACAAAGTCCTTCACGAGTTGAACGGAGCGTAAGTTGTGGTAGTCAGGCAAAAACTTAAAATTTAGGGAGCGGTAGGGGAATAGCTCGATTGTTGCCAAGTTCTGCGAAAGTTCAGCGAGCGCGGAAGTATAGCTGACTTTTTGCGATCGCGAACTTCTGCAGCAACATGTTTGAGCTTTTTCTCCCAATAGCGATACCCGCCTGACCAACAGAAGTTGGGGTTGAGGTAGTGATTTGGAAAGCGCTCATCCAGATCTTGTTGCCAAAGAGCAGCCTGTTCAGCTTTCCTGTAAACTTCGCTCTCGATCTGATGATGAAGATCGTCAGGTGCCCAAGAGGGGTTCAGCATGAGCAGGAAGATTTTGGCCTTCCTGATGTCGCCAGAATAAGGCGCGGGGTAAATGTCATAGATAACCTTTGTAATTTGATCCGATGCTCGATAACTTTCAACAGCATGTTCGCAGTTTTTCCAGGAACTGCATTGTTTATCGAGAAAAGGTTTATCGTTCGGGTGGCGAAATGGTCCTTTTTCCAAGTTGATTTTTTGCCAATGTTCGATCAGTTCGTTCGCAGCGCTCATAACTTTTTCCTCAAGTTTAGATATACCTTACATCGATAGCCTTAAAGGCATTGTGTCTTGCTTTGCAACAAAAGCTCGGGCAAGAGAGCATCTCGAAAGACGGACGACAGCAGGAGCCCCCCCATGACCCACCGTATCGCCATCCTCGGAGCCTCGGGCTATACCGGCGCGGAGCTGGTGCGGCTGATCTCCAGCCATCCATCAATGGTCGTGACCGGGCTGTCCGGCGACCGCAAGGCGGGGATGGAGATGGCGGAGGTGTTTCCGCATCTGCGCCATATCGCGCTGCCGGTGCTGCAGAAGATTGAGGAGATGGACTTCTCGGAGGTCGATCTGTGCTTCTGCGCGCTGCCCCATGCCACCAGCCAGGCGGTGATCTCGGCGCTGCCGCGGGATCTGAAGATCGTCGATCTGTCGGCCGATTTCCGGCTGCGCGATCCGGCGGCCTATGAGCGCTGGTACGGCAAGCCGCATGCGGCGCCGGCGTTGCAGGCCGAGGCGGTCTATGGCCTCACCGAGTTCTACCGGGACGAGATCGCGCAGGCGCGGCTGGTGGCAGGCACGGGCTGCAATGCCGCCGCCGGACAATTCGCCATCCGCCCGCTGATCGAGGCCGGGGTGATCGATATCGACGAGATCGTGATCGACCTGAAGGCGGGCGTGTCCGGCGCGGGGCGCAGCCTGAAGGAGAACCTGCTGCATGCCGAGCTGTCGGGGGGCACCCATGCCTATTCGGCGGGGGGCACCCATCGGCATCTGGGCGAGTTCGATCAGGAGTTCACCCGCGTGGCCGGGCGGCCGGTGCTGGTGCAGTTCACCCCGCACCTGAGCCCGATGAACCGCGGCATCCTTGCGACCGTCTATGTACGGGGCGAGGCGGAGGCGGTTCATGCGGCGCTGGCCAGGCGTTATGCACCCGAGCCGTTCCTTGAGGTGCTACCCTTTGGCGCACTCCCCTCGACAAGGCATATCGCCGGCTCCAACTTCGTGCATATAGGCGTGTGCGGGGACCGGATCCCGGGGCGGGCGCTGGTGGTCTGCGCGCTCGACAACCTCACCAAGGGGTCGTCGGGGCAGGCGATCCAGAACGCGAACCTGATGCTGGGCCTGCCGGAGACTGCCGGGCTGATGCTGGCGCCGCTGTTCCCGTAAGGGGGCGCGGGCCGAGGAGGGGTGATGAAGGGGCTGAAGAAGAAACGGCGGATCCAGGTGCTGCTGCTGGCGGCGGTGGCGCTGGTGCTGTCCACGGCGCTGATCGGCTATGCGATGCGCGACGGGATCAACTTCTTCCGCTCACCCACGCAGGTCGTGGAAGAGCCGCCGCGCCAGGGCGAGGTGTTCCGCATCGGCGGGCTGGTCGAGGGCGGCAGCATCGTGCGCGGGCAGGGCGAGACCGTCAGCTTCACCGTGACCGATGGCGGCGCGACGATCCCGGTGCGGTTTACCGGCGTGCTGCCGGACCTCTTCTCGGAGAACCAGGGCATGATCGGCACCGGGGTGATGGAGGACGGCACCTTCATCGCGCGCGAGATCCTGGCCAAGCATGACGAGACCTACATGCCCCGCGAGGTGGTGGACGCGCTGAAGGAACAGGGCGTCTATCAGGACCCGAACGGGTAACAGCGCGCGTTAGGGTTAACGGATCTTAACCCGATCCTGAGGAACTGGGCCCAGAGGCCGGCGGCAATCCCGCCGGCGGCATGGGGTGCCAGGGATGCAATCAGCAGAGCAAATCGCAGCCGGAATCGTCGCCCGCGAGGGCGGCTATGTGAACGATCCCGACGATCCGGGCGGGCCGACCAAGCACGGGGTCACGCTGGCCACGATGCGGCGGCTGGGGCTCGACCTGACCGGCGACGGGAAGGTGACCACCGCCGATGTGCGGCGGCTGACGCCGGAGCGGGCGGCCGAGATCTACCTGGACCACTATTACCGCGCGCCGAAGATCGACCAACTGCCCGAGGGGCTGCGCGCCTCGGTCTTTGACATGTATGTCAATGCCGGGTCGGGTGCGGTGAAGGTGCTGCAGCGGCTGCTGGTGGAGATGGGGCAGGATATTCAGGTGGATGGCGGCATCGGCCCGCAGACGATCCGTGCCGCCTTTGCCGCCGAGGCGATGGCGGCGCCGGGGCTGCTGGCCGATGCCTATGGGATCGCGCGGCGGAATTACTACTACGCGCTGGCGGATGCGCGGCCTGCGTCCCGCAAATACGCGCGGCGGCGCGATGGCGGCAAGGGCGGGTGGATTGTGCGCGCCGAGGAGTTCATCAGCCCGCGCTTCCATCTGACCGAGGCGCAGCACCGGGCACGGGTGGCAGCATGGGCGTGATCGGGGCACTTCTGGGCAACCCTTCGGCGGTGCAGGCGGTGGGCACGGCGGCGAGTTCTGTCGCCGAGGTCTTCACCCCCAATGCCACCAAGAAGATGGAGAAGTCGCACGAGGCCTATATCGCGGCGCTGGACGAGCATGGCGAGGAGTTCAAGCATGCCCGCCCCGGCACCTTCGATGCGCTGGTCAACGGGCTGAACCGGATGCCGCGGCCGATGCTGGCTTTGGGGACACTGAGCCTGTTCGTCTATGCGATGATCGATCCGGTCAGCTTCGCGCAGCGGATGGTGGGGCTGGGATATGTGCCCGAACCGCTGTGGTGGCTGCTGGGGGCGATCGTCAGCTTCTATTTCGGTGCGCGGGAGGCGCATTATTTCCGTGGGCGGAGTGCGGTTGTTACGGCTCCGGCGGTGGCTGCTCCTGCTCCGGTTGAGGATAATCCGGCGCTGGCGGAGTGGCGGGGGATGGCGGGCTAGGGTGCGCCTGGGGCTGGCGGCCGGGGGTTTCACACCCCCGGACCCCCGTGGGATATTTGGGCCAAAACGAAGGGGAAGGACTCAGGCTTTTGCCAGTCTGCTGCGCAAGCTCGGGGTGGCGGCCATGCCAGCGAGCATCGCGGCCATGAAGACGGCGCCGCCGCTGCCGCCGAAGCTGAGCGAGGCGATGGCAGGGCCGGGGCAGAGGCCGGCGAGGCCCCAGCCGGCGCCGAACAGCAGCGAGCCGCCGAGGAGGGCGCGGTCGATTGTCGGAGCGGGCGGCTCGGGCAGGTCGCCAAGCAGGGCTCGCCGTTGCCGGGCCGCGATGCGCCAGGCGACGGCCATCGGGGCGATGGCACCGCCAAGGACGAAGGCCAGCGTCGGATCCCAGGCGCCGAGGATGTCGAGGAAGCCTTGAACCTTCGTCGTGTCGGTCATGCCGGAGATCAGCAGGCCGGCCCCGAAGAGGCCGCCGGTCAGGGCGGCGATGAGCATGCGCATGTCGGCTCCTCAGATGATGTGCAGGAGTTGGCGGAAGACCAGCAGCGTGAGAACGCCCGCCGCCAGATAGGCCGCCGTCGCTGCCAGCCCGCGTGGCGAGAGGCGCGAGATGCCGCAGACGCCGTGGCCGGAAGTGCAGCCGCCCGCCAGACGGGTGCCGAGGCCGACCAGCAGCCCCGCCGCGACCAGCACCGCCAGATTGCCGGTGACATGGGTGTCGGCGGCCTCGGCCGGGACGGCGCCCGTCAGCACCAGCAGCCCCGGCACCGCGATCAGCCCGGCCAGAAAGGCCAGCTTCTCGGCCCGGGCCTGGCCTTTGGCACTGCTATCGGCCAGACCGCCCAGAATGCCGCTGGCGCCCATGATCTTGCCATTGACCAGCAGGTAGATCGCCGCAGCGCCACCTATCATCAACCCGCCGATCAGGCCGTGGATCCAGTCCTGTTCCATTTTGCTCCCTCTGTGCCGTGAAGCCACGATATAGGCGGGCGCGAACGGACCACAACAATTGAATATGTATTCGGGGCACATGTTTCTGCGTTTCGCAGCGGCATCCACCTGGCGTCTTGACCTGCATCAATGTGACGCGCGCCCATGCCTGCAAAATGGGCTGGACAGGAAAAGGAGACTTGAGATGCAAACCGTCCAGGACCCGAAGACTACGCTGACCACCCGGCTGGAGCAGCTGAACACGCGGATCGCCGAGATTGACGCCGAGCTGGAATCGCACCAGTCGAAGGACTGGTCGGAACTGGCCAGCGAGCGCGAGAGCGATGAGGTGCTTGAAGAGATGGGCCTGTCGGCGCAGCACGAGATCCGCATGATCGAGGCGGCGCTGGTGCGGGTCGAGGCGGGGGAATATGGCGCCTGCGTGACCTGCGGCGCCGAGATTTCGCCCGAGCGGCTGGAACTGCTTCCGGCAACGCCCTTCTGCCGGGATTGCGCGCCGCGCAGGTAAGCCGGCGGGCGATTGCCGGCGCGCGGGTTTCGCATTGTGCTGGCCGGTCTGCACCGTAATCTGCCCGGGGGCCATATGGCGCGGGGGAGTGCAGGATGGCGGCAGAGGGGATCGCGCGGATCGGGCCGGGGGTCGATCTGGGCTGGGAGGCGGGCGCGGCTGACCGGCCGGCGCTGACGCTTGCCGATCCGGCGCGGCTCTATGATCTGGCGGTGCTGGCGCGGCTTGAGGCAGCGCTGGACAGCGCGCTGGCCGATCCTGCGGTGCAGGCTGTGGTGCTGGATCTGGCCGCCCCATCGGCATACCCCGTGCCACCCTCCGATCTGCTGGCGGCCGAGGCCGGGTTTGCCGCCTTGGCCTTGCGCATTGCCGCCGCGCCCAAGCCCGTGGTGGCGCTGATCGCCGGGCCTGTCGCCGGGCCGCTGGCGGCGCTGGCGCTGGCCGCGGCGCTGCGGGTGGCGGCCCCGGGCGGGCTGATCGGGTTTCCGGAGGTGACGCTCGGCCTCGTGCCGGGCGCCGGGGCCACGCAGCGGGCGGCGCGGCTGGCGGGGGCCGGGCCAGCGCTGGCGCTGATGCTGGCGGGGCGCTTGGTCCCGGCGGCCGAGGCGCAGGCGGCGGGGTTGATCGAGATGGTGACCGAAGCCGCGCTGCCAGCGGCGCGGGCGGCGGCCTCGGCCCTGGCGGCGGCACGCGCGGGCGGCGCGCCAGTGCCCTTCGCCCGCGATCCGCAGCGCGGCCTGGGCGATCCGGCCGGGTTTCTGGCGGCGGTGGCAGAGGCGCGGGCGCGGCTGTCTGGCGATCTGCCCGCGCCCTGGCAGATCGTGGACTGCGTCGAGGCGGCGCTGCTGCTGCCCGAGGCGGGCGGGCTGGGTTTCGAGCGCGCGGTGTTCGAGGCGCTGGCGGCCACGCCCGAGGCTCGGGCCTTGTGCTGGATGGCGGCGGCCGAGGCGGAGGGCTGGGACAGGACCGCCGCCGCCCCCCTGCCGGGGCCGGTGGCGATGACCGGCGAGGCTGCCGAGGGTGCGGCGGAGCTGCTGGCTGGCGGGGTGCCGGTGCGGCTGCTGGGGCAGGATGTGCCGACCCTGCGCGCCACGCTGGAGGCCATCGCCGCCCGGCAGGAGGCGGCGGTGGCCGAGGGGCGGATGACCGAGGCGGCGCGCGATGCCGCCTGGGACCGGCTGTCGGCCACCACGGATGCCGAGAGCTTGGCCAGGTGCCAGATCGGGATTGCTGCGGATGGATCGCTGGCGGTGCTGGAAGGCGCGCTGCCGCCGGCTGCGGTGCTAGGCGGTTTCGCATGGCCGCTGCCCGGCATCGGGCTGCAACGACACACGCCGCCGCAGGGGCTGCCGCTGCTGGAGATCGCCACGGATGGGAGCCCGGCGGCGCTGGCCGCGGGCCTTGGCCTCGCGCGCGCCATGGGCCGGGTGCCGCTGCCCTGCCAGCCCGGCAGCGGAGCCTTGCCGGGCGCGCGGCTGCTGGGGGCGCTGCGGCAGGCGGCCGAGGATCTGCTGCTGCTGGGGGCGACGCCGGCCTCGGTGGACGCGGCGCTGCGCGGCTTCGGCTTTGCGCGCGGCCCGTTCGAGGCGATGGACCGCGCGGGCCTCGACCACGTCACCCGTCAAGCGGCACAGGCGCCCGGCGCAGCGGAGCGGCTGCGCCCGGGCCTTGCGGCGCAGCTTGCCGCCGCCGGGCGCACCGGCCTGACGCGGCGGCGTGGCTTCCTGACCTGGCCCGAGGGCGCGGAGCATGGCACCGACGATCCCGGCGTGCTGGCGCTGATCGCCGAAGAGCGGTGGGTGCAGGGCCTGCCCGCCCCGCATCAGGGCGGCATGGGCCGGGCCGAGATCTGCCGGCTGGCCCTCGCCGCGCTGGCCAATGAGGGCGCGCGGATGCTCTCGGCGGGGGTGGCCCCCACCGCCGGCGCGCTCGATCTGCTGGCGGGCGCGGTGCTCGGCTTCCCGCGTCCCCGCGGTGGGCCGATGCATTGGGCTGGCGCCAGCGGCGGGCGCACCGGGCTTTTGGCGATGCGCAACGCGCTGAAGGCGCAGGCCGAGGCGCTGCCGACGCAAATGGCCGGGTTCTGGGCGCCGGACCCGGCTTGGGACCGGCTGATCCGCGAGGGGAAGCGCTTCTAGGCCAGCACGATCCCCAGCACCACCAGCATCAGCCCCAGCATCGACACCATCAGCGCCGCAAGGTTCATCGTCACCGCCTTTTTCAGCCGCAGGCGCAGCGCCTTGTCCTCCAGCCCCGCACGCCGGGCGCGCGACACCGCCACGATGCACCAGACGATGCCGACCAGCCCCGCCGCCGAAACCGCCGCGCCGATCCAGATCAGGTTCTCCATGCCGCCCTCCTCAGGTTTGCGCCGTCTTGGCCGAACCCGGCCGCCCGCGCAAGTGTCGGCTGCGCAGGAATGCCGACCTTGCAAGCGTTGGCTTGCGGGGCCTTGCAGCGCAGGGGCCATCCGACTAGCAAGGCCGCAAACAATCCGGCCCCCATCCGAGGAGACGCAGATGAATGCCCCTGTGACCGACGCCGCCTATAACGTCACCGCCGACGAGCTGCGCCAGTTCATCGAACGCTTCGAACATCTCGAAGCCGAGAAGAAGGACATCGCCGAGCAGCAAAAAGAGGTGATGGCCGAGGCGAAGGGCCGTGGCTACGACACCAAGGTGATGAAGAAGATCATCGCCATCCGCAAACGCGACAAGAACGACCTCGAGGAAGAGGAGGCCATCCTCGAGCTCTACAAAACTGCCCTCGGCATGGCCTGAACACGGCCGAAGGGGCGCAACTTCCCCCTTCGTTTTGGTCCAAATATCCCGGGGGGTGCGGGGGGCTGGCCCCCCGCGTCTTCGGCCGGACCGGACCGGCGCCCCAAAACAAGAAAGCCTCCCCGGCCGGGGAGGCTTTCTTCACATCGGGAAGGACAGCCCGTTTACCGCGGACCGATCATCATCACCATCTGCCGGCCTTCAAGGCGCGGCATCGATTCGACCTTGCCCTTTTCGCCCACATCGGCGGCAACGCGGTTCAAGAGCTCCATCCCCAGATCCTGGTGGGCCATCTCGCGGCCGCGGAAGCGCAGGGTGATCTTCACCTTGTCGCCCTCTTCCAGGAACTTGAATACCGACCGCATCTTGACGTCGTAGTCATGCGAGTCGGTGCCCGGGCGGAACTTGATTTCCTTGATCTCGATGATGTGCTGCTTCTTGCGGGCCTCGGCCTCGCGCTTCTGCTGCTCATACTTGAACTTGCCGAAATCCATGATCTTGCAGACCGGCGGCACGGCGTTGGGCGAGATTTCCACCAGATCGAGACCGGCTTCTTCGGCCATCTGCATGGCGCGGGCCGGGGTGACGACCCCCACGTTTTCGCCATCTGCGCCGATGAGCCGGATTTCCGTCGCGCGGATACGGTCGTTGATACGTGGTCCCGTGTCGCGTTGCGGCGGGGCATTGTGGGGTCTGCGGGCTATGGTTGGATTCCTTTTATGGCCAGCGTCGTGTGGCGCGCAAAATAGTCCCCTGCGCCCGGCACTTCAACCGGCATTTCACGGATTTGCGAGCCTTCGGGGCCAAAACGCCCGGTGCCTGCCTGCGGTTCCGGCCTTGGGCGGAGGCCTGCGGCGCTTGGGCCGGCCCCGGGCGCTTCCCCTTGCGGGGGTGATCTGGCATAGATCGCGCAGTTTCGGCCGCGCCCCGCGGCCCCGAAGGAGAGCACCATGAAAAAGATCCTGGTCATTGTGGCTGTGATCGCCGTCGCTGCCGGCGGCTGGTATTATTATGCCGAACAGCAGCGCGCCGCCGAGGAAGCCGCTGTTGCGCAGGCCGCGGCTGACGCTGCCGCCGAAGCCGCCGCCGCCGAGGCCGCTGCCGCCGAACAAAAAGCCGCCGAGGAAGCTGCCGCCAAGGCCGCCGAAGAGGCTGCCGCCGCCGCCGCCGCCGAGGCTGCTGCCGCTGTGGAAGCTGCCGCCACCGAGGCGGCCAATGCCGCTGCCGAGGCCGCCAAGGCTGCCGAAGCTGCCGCTGCCGAGGCTGCTGCCGCGGTCGAGACCGTCACCGACCAAGCCACCGCTGCCGCCACCGAAGCCGCGACTGCGGCGGGCGATGCCGTGGCCGATGTCGCCGACATGACCGCCGAGACCTTCGAAGCCGAACAGTTGAAGGCAGCGCTGGACAACTCGAACCTCAACGCTCCGATCCGCGATGCGCTGAAGCAGGCCGTGGATGCCGCCGCCTCCAACCCGGCTCTGGCCGAGGCCACCATCGCCCAGGTGCGTCAAGCCCTCGGAATGTGAGGGAGCGGGCCACGATGGCCCGTGCTCTATAGAAAAACCGCCGCGCGAGGGCTCCTCGGGCGGCGGTCTGCGTTTGGGATCCTGTTGCTGGGTTCGCGTCAGACGCCCTCGCCGACGAAAGCCTTCTCCACCACATATTCCCGCGGCTCGGAATTGGCGCCCTCGCGCAGGCCGTAGCTTTCCAGAACCGCCATCACGTCCTTGTTGAACGCTAGGCTGCCGCAGACCATGGCGCGGTCACCCTCCGCCGTCATCGGCTCGATCCCCAGATCGGCGAAGACCTTGCCCGAGGACAGGTTGTCGGTGATCCGCCCCATATGCTCCGACGGCTCGCGGGTGGTGGTGGGGTAGTACAGCAGCTTGCCCTCCACCATCTCGCCGATCAGCTCGTCATTCTTCAGCCCCTCGATCAACTCGCGGCCATAGGTCAGCTCTTCTGCCGTGCGGCAGGTGTGCATCATGATGACCTGATCGTATTTCTCATAGGTCTCGGGGTCGCGCATCAGGCTGGCAAAGGGCGCGATGCCGGTGCCGGTGGCCAGGAACCAGACCCGCTTGCCGGGCAGCAGCGCGTCATGCACCAGCGTGCCGACGGGCTTGGGGCGCAAGATGATCTCATCCCCCACCTTGATATGCTGCAGCTTCGAGGTCAGCGGGCCATCGGGCACCTTGATCGAGTAGAACTCCAGCTCGTCGTCCCAGCTGGGCGAGGCGATGGAATAGGCGCGCAGCAGGGGTTTGCCATTGTCGCCCATCAGCCCGATCATCACGAACTCGCCGGACCGAAAGCGCAAGGATTGCGGCCGCGAGACGCGGAACGAGAACAGCGCGTCGGTCCAATGGGTCACGGCGGTCACGGTCTGCGCATCGGGCAGGTGCTTGGGGGCGGGGATGTTCGCGGCAGCGGGGGAGTCTTGGGTCAAGGCGATCTCTGTCATATCTGGGGCAGGCGCGATGGCGGCAGCTGTCGCACGCATCTCCTTCTTAAGGTGTAAATCGGGATGAGGAAAAGCCCCGCTATCAGCCGCGCAACCGCGACTGATAGTCATGGGCCGTCCAGTCGGCGCGGAACTGCCAATGCTCGGCAGGCTGGCGGCTTGCAAGCTCGGCCGAGATTTCCACCTCGTCGAACCCGGCGCGGCGGGCCATCGTGTACTGGTCGGCCAGCACATGCCCGCGGGCGCGCAGGCGCCCCGAGAAGCCAAGGCTGCGCAGGCGGCGCGCGATGGTGAAGCCGCGCCCATCGGAGAAGCTGGGAAACTCCACCCGCACCAGCTGCGCGCCGTGCAGCCGGTCCTCGATGGTCGACAAGCAGGTGTCGGGCGCCAGATCCAGCGCCGGGGCGCCGGACCAGTCATCCTGGTGGAAACCGTCGTCTCGGACGATCACGCTCATTTCACGTCCTCCTTGATCTCAGCAGCAACCGGCCCGCGCACCATGCGCCCGCCGATGAAATGGATCCCGCATTCGGATTTCTCGGACCCGCGCCAGCGGCCCGCCCGCGGATCCTCGCCGGGCTTCACCGGGCTGGTGCAGGGCGCGCAACCGATGGAAGGATAGCCCTTGGCCACCAGCGGATGCCGGGGCAGGCGGTTCTCGGTCATGTAGTCTTCCAGATCCTCGCGGCCCCAATGGGCCAGCGGGTTGATCTTGATGCGGCGGCCGTTGTCCTCTTCCTCGAAGAAGTCGATCTCGGCGCGGGTCTGGCCCTGATAGCGCTTGCGCCCGGTGATCCAGGCATCGAACTGCGACAGGGCGTTTTCCAGCGGCACGGTCTTGCGCAGGGCGCAGCAGGCATCGGTGCTGAACTGGTGCAGGGTGCCGTCGGGATCGTCCAGCGCCACCGCGGCATCGGCGGCCCGGATGGTGCGCACATCGGTCAGGTTCAGGCGCTCTGCCAGCAAGGTCTGATACTCCAGTGTCTCCGGAAACAGCATCTGGGTATCAATGAACAGCACCGGCAACGAGGGCGCCATGACCGAGATCAAGTGCAAAAGCACCACCGATTCGGCGCCGAATGAGGACACCAGAGAGATCCGCCCCAGATCGGCATCGCGCAGCGCATGTTCCAGCACCGCCACCGCGCCGTGATGGCGGTAGCGGTCGTTCAGCCGGGCGACCCGCTCGGCAATCGGGTCCAGCTCGGGCGCGAGAGCCCGCAGCGCGCTAGGCGGCATCGCGGGCCTCTTCGGGGTAAAGCGCGGCCTTGAACGGCGCGGGGCCAAGCCGGCGGAAGGCGTCGATGAAGCTCTCGGTTGGCGCGTCGCGCTGCGCGAGATAGGCGCGCAGCAGCCGCTCGATGGCCGGAACCACCTGGTCATAGGCAAAGCCGGGGCCCGCCCGCTCGCCGATGGCGGCGGTTTCAGTGTGATCGCCGCCAAGGGTGATCTGGTAATTCTCCACCCCCGCCCGGTCGAGCCCCAGGATGCCGATATGCCCGACATGGTGATGCCCGCAGGCATTGATGCAGCCCGAGATCTTGATCTTCAGCGCGCCGATTTCCTGCTCCAGCCCGATATCCCGGAAGTGGGTGGCAAGCTCCTGCGCGACCGGGATCGAGCGGGCGGTGGCCAGCGCGCAGTAATCCATCCCCGGGCAGGCAATGATGTCGGAAATCAGCCCGACATTGGCGGTGGCCAGCCCTTCGCCCGCCAGCGCGGCATGGATCGCCGGCAGGTCGGATTTGTGGACATGCGGCAGGATCACGTTCTGCTCATGGCTGATGCGCAGCTCGTCATGCCCATAGCGCTCCGCGAGGTCCGCCAGCAGCCGCATCTGCGCCGAGGAGGCATCCCCGGGCGTCTCGCCATGCGCCTTCAGGCTGACGGTGACGATGGCATAGCCGGGCGCGCGATGCTCGGCGAGGTTGGTGTCCGCCCAAGCGCGGAACACCGGGTCCGAGGCCAGTGCCGCATCGAATGCCTCCGTGGGGGCATTGCGGAAGGCGGGGGGCGTGAACTGCGCTTCGATCTCCGTCAGGATCTGCTGATCGACGCCGCTGAACTGGGCGCGCGTCTCCACGAACCGCTCTTCCACAGCCGCCTTGAACACGTCGATCCCGTTCTCGAACACGGTGATCTTGATGCGCGCCTTGTACTTGTTGTCGCGCCGGCCCATCACGTTATAGGTGCTGACGATGGCCTCGAGGTAGGGCAGCAGGTCCGCCTTGGGCAGGAAATCGCGGATCACCGCGCCCAGCATCGGGGTGCGGCCAAGCCCGCCGCCCACCAGCACCTCGAACCCGACCTCGGCCCCGCGCCGCACCATCCGCAGCCCGATATCATGGGCGCGGGTCACGGCACGGTCATTGGGGCTGCCGGTGATGGCGATCTTGAACTTGCGCGGCAGGAACTGGAACTCGGCATGGTCGGTGGACCATTGCCGGATCAGCTCTGCCACCGGGCGCGGGTCTTCGATCTCATCCGCCGCGGCGCCGGCGAAATGGTCCGCGGTGGTGTTGCGGATCGTGTTGCCACTGGTCTGGATCGCGTGGATCCCGACCTCGCCAAGGCTGTCGAGGATGTCAGGCACATCCTTCAGCTTGGGCCAGTTCAGCTGGATGTTCTGCCGCGTGGTGAAATGGCCATAGCCCTTGTCCCACCGCTCGGCGACCTCTGCAAAGCGGCGCATCTGGCCGGGATTCAGCGTGCCATAGGGAATGCAGATCCGCAGCATATAGGCATGCAGCTGCAGGTAGAGCCCGTTCATCAGCCGCAGCGGGCGGAACTCTTCCTCGGTCAGGCTGCCGTCGATGCGGCGTTCCACCTGGCTGCGGAACTGGGCATTGCGCTCGGCCAGAAAGGCGCGGTCGAAGGCGTTGTAATCATACATTGGCGGCCTCCTGCTTGCCGTGCGGATAGTTGGACGGGCCGCGGGTGCGGAACGCCTCGCGGAAATGGGTGGGCTCGGGGCCATCGGGGCCTGCCTTCGCCTCGGCCAGATAGGCGCCGACAACGCGGGCCGGCTGGCCGCTGGCAAACAGCAGCCGCAGCTGCGCATGGGCCTCGTCCTCGATCAGCTCGGCCTCATGATGCGCGCGGCTCCAGCGGTCATCGGCGGTCAGATAGATCACGTCGCCTTCCAGCAGATCATTGGCGGTGACGACTTTGGGCGTGAAGCGGCGGCTCATTGCAGGGCCTCCTTGAGGATCGGCAGGGTGGCTTGGGCCGCGCGGGGGGCGAGGCCGAGCAGAAGAACGGCGGGTCCGGTAACATCTTCAAGACAGGCGGGCAGCGTGGCCAGACTCGCGGCGATAACCCGCTGATCGGGGCGGCTGACATTCTCGACGATGGTCACCGGCGTCTGGGGCAGGGCGCCATGCATGATCAGCCGCCCCTGCACAAACCGCGCCGCCTTCTTGCCCATGTAGATCGCGGCGACCGAGCCCTCGCGCGCCAGCGCCCGCCAGTCCTGATCGGCGAAGCCCTGCGTGTCATGGCCCGTCAGGATGCGCAGGTCGGAATTGCGCCCGCGCCGCGTCAGGCTCTGCCCAAGGCTCGCGGCGGCGGCGACGGAAGCCGTGATGCCCGGCACGATGGCAAAGCCGATGCCCGCCGCCTCCAGCGCATCCGCCTCCTCATCCAGCCGCCCGAAGATGCCGCAATCCCCGGCCTTCAGCCGCAGCACCCGCCGGCCCGCCCGCGCAAAGGCCACGATCAGCGCGGTGATCTCGGTCTGCGGGGTCGATGGACCGAAGCCCTCCTTGCCGATGTCGATCAGCGTGGCACCGGGCCCCGCCAGCGCCAGCACCCCCGCGCCGACCAGCCGGTCATGCAGCACGATATCCGCCTCCGCCAGCGCCCGCGCCGCCTTCAGCGTCAGCAGATCGGGATCGCCCGGGCCCGCGCCCACGAACAGCACGGGGAACAGCACGGACGGCTCGGCAACTGGCTGATGGCTGGCGGTCATGGTCATGGCGGGCCCCTTGTGATCTGCCCCAATATAGGAAAAAATTCCCCATCAGCGCCATACACCCTTGCTGATAAGGACATTTGTTCCGATACTGCGCCGCAGAAGACCGGGTGTCTTGGAAAACGGGGAAAAGGCGAATGTCAGTCCGCATAGACGAGATGGATCGGAAAATCCTTGCCGAACTGCAGGAGGATGCCGGCCAGTCGCTGGACGAGATCGCCCGCAAGGTCGGCTCCTCCAAGACGCCGGTCTGGAACCGCATCCGCAAGCTGCGCGAGGCCGGCGTGATCGGCCGCCAGACCATGATCCTCGACGCCGAGGCGCTGGGGCTCGAGGCCTGTTTCTTCGTGCTGATCCGCACCAGCGAGCATGAGGCCGACTGGCAGCGCCGCTTCCTCGGCACGCTCCGCGCCCGCCCCGAAGTGCTGGAGGCGCATCGCCTTGCGGGCGATATCGACTATATCCTCAAGGTCCGCGTCAAGAACGCCCGCGCCTATGACCAGTTCTACCAGGCGCTGATCTCCGAGGTGAAGATCCACAACGTCACCGCGCTGCTGTCGATGGAAGAGATCAAGTCCACCACCCTCCTGCCGCTCTGATCCTTCGTTTTGGTCCAAATATCCTCCGGGGGTCCGGGGGTGGAAAACCCCCGGCGCTTGCACCGGGCGCCCCGCGGGGCCACATAGGGGCCACAGACAGGGGCGATGATGAACACCGAACTGATCCTCTCCACCTATAACAGCCCCCGCGCGCTGGTGCTGACGCTGCTGTCCGTGGCGCGGCAGACCCGGCGGCCGGACTCGGTCTGCGTCGCCGATGACGGCTCCGGCCCCGAGACGGCGGCCGCCATCGCCGGGGTGCAGGCGCGCTTCCCGGGCCTGCCGATCCGGCATGTCTGGCACGAGGATCGCGGGTTCGAGAAGAACGTGATCCTCAACAAGGCCATCGCCACATCGCAGGCCGAATACCTCGTCTTCATTGACGGCGACTGCCTGATCCACCCCGGCTTCATCGCCCGCCACCTGGAACTGGCGCGCCCCGACCGCTTCCTCTCCGGCAGCCTGATCCGGCTCGACACGCCGACAACCGAGGCGGTGACCGAAGACGACGTGTTGCAAGGCCGCGTCTTCGACCGCGCCTGGCTCGCCCGCACCGGCACCCTCGGGCGCTTCAGCACCCGCCTGAAGGCCGGCCTGCTGCCCAAACCCGCCGGCCACCTGCTGGAAGCCATCTATCCGGTGGGCCGCAACTGGTGCGGCGCCAACGGTTCCGCCTATCGCTCCGCGATCCTCAAGGTGAACGGGCTCGACGAGACCATGAAATACGGCGGCGGCGACAAGGAGTTCGGCATTCGCCTCGAAAACTCCGGCGTGAAGGGCCGCCATGTCCGCTTCACCGCGCCGCTGGTCCATCTCGACCATCCGCGCGGGTACAAGGATGCCGAGAAGATCCGGGCGCACCGGGCGCAGATCCGCCTCGCCCGCAAGTCCGGCAAGATCTGGGCCGAAGCGGGGATCGACGGCTGGATGTGATCAGGCGCCGGCGATGGCGCTGCGCCACAGGGCCAGATTGGCCGGGAGCGAGAAGGCCTCGGCCTCCTCCAGCGCGGCGTGGCGCAGGGCTGTCATCCGGGGCGCGTCGTACAGCAGCGGCTTCAGCGCCGCCAATCCCTCGGCATCGGCATAGACAAGTCCGGTGTCGCAATGGCGCACGGTCGCGGCATAGAGCGGGCTGTCCTGCACGACCACGGGCAGGCCAAGCGCCATGAACAGCGTCGCGCGGTTTTCGGACTTGAAGCTTGACCAGCGGTCGCCTCCGACCGGGATCACGCCCAGATCGAACCGGCTGATGTCTGCCGCGACGGTGGCCTCTTGCCAGCGGATATCTGCTTCGGGATGGTCGCTGATTGCTGTCACCTCGAAGGGCGCGCGGGGGCCAAGCTCCTGCAGCATGGCCCGCAAGGCGACCAGCTGGTGCCAGTTCTTGCCATTGCCGACCCAGACCGCGCGATAGACCGGCCGCGGCTGCCAGGGCAGGGCGGCCCGGTCCCGGTCCCAATGTTCGACCGGGTCGTGGATGCGCAGGCAGGGCCGGCCGGTTTGCAGGGTGATCTCGTCGCACAGCCGCCGCGATGGCGCGATGAACAGATCCACCTGCGGCGCGAAGGCCAGCCCCCGCGGCTCGTCGCATTCCACATAGATGACCCGCCGGCCCATCATCTTGCAAAGGCCCATCAAAAGCCCTGCAGAGCGCCGCCCCGTCTTCTGGAAGACAATGGTGCGCGCGCCCGATCTGTGGATCCGCCACAGCAACCCCGGCAGCTCGCTCAGGCGCAGGCCACGACTGTACTGCCTCGGCCTGCGCAGCAACACCGAGCTCTCCCCGGCAGCGCAGAGTGCCTCGTGCTGCAGATAGCATTGCAGCCGGGAACTGGCCGATTTCCGTGGGCCGGCCGGCACCCAGCCCACGGCGGGAAAGATATGCTGCTGCGCGGCGGCGGAACCGCTGGCGGTGGCGGGCGGGGCTGGTGCCGCGGAAAGGGCTTTGATAGGCGTGGTCATGAAGGGCTTTCGGCGCAGGGTGGCTTGGTCTAACCGTGGAGCGCTGGCCGTCGCTTGGCCAACTCTCGGGATCGGAAGGTAACAGCACGAGATGCGCATCGCCATAGCCACCGGCGGCTATCACAAGCCGGGCGAGACCTTCGTTAACCGCCATATCGAGCATCTTTTCGGCGGCGACACGGTGGTGATCGCCAACAAGCTGAACGGCAGCAATCCCCATGGGCGCCCCGCCATCCGCCGCTCGCGGAAAGGCTTCGGCGCGGTGGACCTGTGGCAGCAGCCGCTGGCCTCGGTCATGGGCAAATGGCGCTATGGCGCGACTTCGGTTCCCTACGGTCAGACCCGCCGCGCGCTGGAGGCGTTCCTGCGCGCCGAGCGGGTGCAGGCGATCCTGTGTGAGTTCGGCCCCGAGGCTGTCGCGCTGGCCCCGGTCGCCAATGCCATGGGCCTGCCGATCTTCACCTACTTCCGCGGCTATGACGCCTCCAAGGACCTGCGCAAGCCCCGCAACGTCACCGCCCTGCGCCAGACCATGCCGCGGCTGGCGGGGGTGTTCGCGGTGTCGCAATTCCTGCTCGACAACCTCGCGCGGCACGGGATTTCCCACCCGCACAGCCAGGTGATCCCCTCGGGCGTGGCGACGGGGCGGTTCCTGCCGGGGGACAAGCGCCCCGGCAGCTTCCTCGCCGTGGGCCGCCTGATCGACAAGAAGGCCCCGGACATCACCCTGCGCGCCTTCCTTGCCGGGGCGGCGGCGCATCCCCATGCCATGCTCGACATCGTCGGCGACGGCCCGATGCTGGAGCCGCTGCGCGCCATGGTCGCCACCGCGGGCATGGGCGGGCGTGTGACCCTCCACGGCGCGCTGCCGCATGAGCAGGTGCGCGAGATGCTGGCCCGCGCTCAGGTCTTCGTCCAGCACTCGCTGACCGACGCCAAGGGCAATACCGAAGGCCTGCCGACGGTGATTCAAGAGGCGCTGTCGGCCGGTTGCATCGTGCTCTCCACCCGCCATGCCGGCATCCCCGAGGCGGTGGTGGAAGGCGAGACCGGCTATCTGGTCGAGGAACGCGACGAAGCGGGCTTCGCCGCCCTCATCCGCGGCGTGCTGGACGGCAGCCTGCCGACGGAGGGCATGGCGGGCCGGGCGCGCACACTGGCGGTGGAGCGCTTCGACAATGGCCGCCTGCTGGCGCTGCTGGAGGAACGGTTGCTGGCGCTGATGCCTGCCTCTCGCTGAGGGCAGCGTGGGCGAGGCTTGGCGCCGGTTAGTCCGTCACAGCCGGCCCTATCGGGAAGTGCAGTCCCCGCCGCTTTGCCCACCGCCACCGCCAATAGGCCGCGGTCAGATAGCGGGCCTTGGATTTCGGCCGGCTCTGCAGCTTCATGGCCAGCCGGCCCGCGTCGATGTTGGACAGGACGCCTGGCGCCGGATGGCCGACGATCCGCGGCGCCACCAGGGCTGCGCCCAGACGTTCCAGCGGCATCGGCCAGTCTGCGACGTCGCAGACCGGATTCGTCGCCCGTAGCAGCGCTTGCGCTGCGCTGCGATCAAGCGTGTAACCAGTGGCCAGACCCGGCGTCTGCGCCAGCCGATGTGCCATCAGCCTCTGGCCCAGAGGTCTCGGGGCGGGCCAGACATAGGCGGCGCCGTAATCCAGCAGCAGCATCGGATAACCGCGATAGGCTCCGCTGCGCACAAAGCTGGCGAAGGCGGGGCCGACCTGCGCATCATCCTCTAGAACGATGCAGCCCGGCTCATCGCGGGCGATAATTATCTCGTAGATATGTCGGTGCGACAGCGCGCAGGCGAACTCTGCATCCGTCAATGGCCTGCGGCGGCGGCGCTCTGCGGTGGCGCGATCGATCCGCGCCTCCATGTCAGGGGTGCAGCCCGTTCGGCCGTCGAATCCGAAGCTCAGCTCATAGGCAAGCCCCAACTCCTCAAGCCGGCGCAGCAGCGGCGCTCGTCGGTTGATGTCGGTTTCGAGGGTGACGATACGAATCGTCCAGTCTGCCTTGCTCACATCTGCGGCCCTTTTCCTGACGAGGCACACTGGCTTAGCATGGTGGGGCGGCCCGTGGAACTGCCGCTCGGATGGCGGGGGAGGCGCACCTCAGCGCGTCACCACCACCCGCTCCAGCCCGTGAAAATGGTAGAGATCCGCATAGCGCGGCTTGCCCTTCAGCCGCAGCCCCGGCAGCCGCGCGAACAGGATCGGCAGCGCCACCTGCAGCTCCAGCCGCGCCAGAGGCGCCCCGATGCAGAAATGCGCGCCGCCGCCGAAGGCGAGGTTCGGCTTCACCAGCCGGTCGAGGATGAACCGCTCCGGCCGCTCCCAGGCCTGCGGATCGCGGTTGCCGCCGGCCAGCAGACAGCCGATCCGGGTGCCGCGGGCGAAGGGGTGGCCGGCGATCTCCATGTCCTCATGGATCCAGCGCAGGAACAGGTGCAGCGGCGGGTCGTAGCGCAGGATCTCCTCCACCAGCGCCTCGATCCGGTCCGGCGCCAAGGCCTCTGCCGGCACCTTCGCCTCCAGCAAGCACTTGATCCCATTGCCAAGCGTATGCACCGTCGCCTCATGCCCGGCATTGAGCAGCAGGATGCAGGTCGAGATCAGCTCCTCGGGCGACAGCTGATCCCCCGCCGCGATCAGATGGCTGATCAGGTCATCCCCCGGCTGCCGGGTCCGGTCCGCCACCAGCCCGCGCAGGTAGTCCGAGAAGGCGAGGGCGGCGGCCACGGCGGCATCTTCCGCCCTACGGTCGCGCCGCGCCTGATACATCCCCACCATCGCGTTCGACCAGGCCACGAGGTCCGGCGCGCGGCTCTCCGGCACCCCCAGCAGCCGGGCGATCACGATCACCGGCAGGTGCTGCGCGAAGCCTGCCAGAAGGTCCACCGGCCCCTCTGGCAGTGCGTCGATCAGCTGATGGGTCAGCGCCGCAATCTCGGGCGCGAGCCCGGCGATCCTGCGCGAGGTGAAGGCGCGCAGCACCTGGCTCCGCAGCCGCGTCTGCTGCGGCGGGTCCAGCTCCAGCATCGAATGCGCCTCGATGGCATAGAAGGGCGCGAGATGCGGGGGGATCGCGGGTGCGAATTCCGGCGGCGGCGCCCGCCCCAGCCGCCGGTCGCGCAAGATCACCCCGATGGTCGCGGCGCTGGCGGATACCGGCAGGCCGTAATCCTCCCACATCACCACCGGGCCCGCCGCGCGGACCCGGTCATAGAACGGATAGGGGTTCTGCACGAAGGCCGGATCGGTGGGGGATTGCTTCAGAGTTCGCATGAAGATCGCCCCGCAAGATGCCAAAAAGATTGGGTCTTCAAGCCGTCTCCAGCGCGGTGACGATCGCCCCGAAATCCACCGCCTTCAGCGACGCGCCACCCACCAGCGCGCCATCGACATCGGCAATCGCAAAGATCTCGGCAGCGTTCGAGGGCTTGACCGACCCGCCATAGAGCAGCCGGAACGCCTCGCCCTCGGCCCCGAACCGCGCCACCAGTTCGGCGCGCAGGAAGCCATGCACCTCGGCGATCTGGTCATTGGTGGGGGTGCGCCCGGTGCCGATGGCCCAGACCGGCTCATAGGCGATCACGGTCGTCGCCCCCGTCGCCGCATCCGGTACCGATCCCGCCAACTGCCCGCCGATCACCGCCAGCGTCGAACCGGCATCCCGCTCACCTTCCGTCTCGCCCACGCAAACCACCGCGACCAGATCGGCGGCATGGGCCGCCTCGGTCTTGGCCCGCACCATCGCATCGCTCTCGGCATGATCGGCGCGCCGCTCGGAATGGCCAAGGATCACATGGCTGGCCCCGGCATCGGCCAGCATGTCGGCCGAGATATCGCCGGTATGCGCACCCGAGGCCTTGGCGTGGCAATCCTGCCCGCCGACGGCGACCGATCCTGCGCCGGGCCGGGCGGCCATGCGGGCGATCAGCGTGGCGGGCGGGCAGATCAGCACCTCGCAGGCCGGGGCAGGGAACGCCGCCACCAGCGCATCGAACTCGGCCAGAGAGGCCGCCATGCCGTTCATCTTCCAGTTGCCAGCCGCCAGTTTCTGCCGCATCGCCATTCTCCTGTCTCAGGGGTCGGGGACAGACTAGGCAAGCCGGGCGAAGTTGGAAATGGGCAAATGCAGATGCAGCGATCAGGCCCCGGATCAGGCGGCAGGTTCGTCCTTGAAGCGGATCGACTCGCCGCAGCCGCAGGCTTCGGCCACATTGGGGTTGTTGAACTTGAATCCTGCTTCCAGCAGCGAGGTTTCATAGTCGATCTCGGTGCCGAACAGGAACATCTGCGCCATCGGCGCGATCATCACCCTTGCGCCGCCCTGTTCCACCACCTCGTCCATCGGGCCGGGTTCGGCGGCGATTTCCATCGTGTATTCCATCCCCGCGCAGCCGCCCTTCTTGACGCCGATGCGCAGGCCATGCGCGCCGTCCTTCGCCATCAGCCGCGCAATCTGGGCGGCGGCGGCGGGGGTGATGGAGACGGGGGATTGGCCGGGGATGCCGAACATGAGGCGGTCCTTATTGGGGGGTAGTCCTTCTGGTGTCGTCTCCAACATAGGGCGCGGATGTCGAAATCTCAAGCAAGCGCTGCCAGAAGCCGCGTGGTCGCCAGCGCGGCGAGGATCGCCCAGCCAAAACTCGCCAGCGTGCCGATGATGACATATTCGGAAACCGCCCGATCCTCGGCGGCGGTGACGGTGCCAAAGCGCAGGATGGATTTGGCGGCGATCAGGAAGCCGATGGCCTCGGGCTGGCCGGCGGTCATCAGCACGAAGATCAGCCCGCGCTCCAGCAGGCCGATGACCTGCCCGCCCTTCGGCAACCCCTCGGGCGGGCGGGTATCGGCAAGGCCCGCCATCAGCATGCCCACCGCAAAGCCCCCGGCGCGGGTGGCGAGGACCAGCCCGGCCAGCCAGAGGAGCGCACTGAGAACGGCCCCGGCATCCGGCAGCAGCACCGGCCAGTATCCGCTGGCCCAGAGGTCCGGCATCAGCACGGCCGCCAGCGCCAGCGTCGCCAGATGCGCCGCCTGATCCCAGAGGAAGGCCCCCAGCCCCGGCGGCAGCCGCAGCTTCACCGCGTCGATCAGCAGATGCGCCGCCGCCAGTGCCAGCAGTCCAGGCGCCGCCGGCTGGCCGGTGACGGCCTGCGCGGCGGCCAGCACCAGCGCGCTGTGCAGCAACAGCACCCCGGCGCGGCGCTTGTGGGTGACCATCCAGCGGGTCTGCAGCACGAAATCGGCAAGGATATGCGCGATCAGCAGGGCGGCGAAGGTCTGGATCATGGGGCCTCTCTCGCGCTGCGGTCGTCTTCCCAGGCGGTGATCGCGTCGCGCAGGCTCTGCACGGAACCGGCCGAGAGGCGATAGCTGACCGCCTGCGCAGTGATGCCGAGCTTTTGCCCGATCTCCTCCAGCGTCGGGGCCGGGTAGGGCAGCGCCAGCGCCGCCGCCTCGGCCTGCGGGCGCGTCCAGCGCAGCACGATATCCTCGATCAGCTGCACGATGATCTCGTCCCGCGGGTCCACGTCCGCTCCGGCGATGGCAAAGCGGCGCGTGCGGCGCATCCTGTCCAGTGCATGGCCCGAAGCGGTGAGCGCCGGACCTTGCGCATCCGACAGGTCGGTGCTGCCGAGGCTGCCGACCGGGCCGAGCCCGATGGCGATGCGGGTGTTCAGCAGGCCTTCGCTCGCGCGCAGGCAGGCGTGAATATAGAAGGAGGCGCGCAGCGCCAGTTCGGGATCGGTGCGCATCTGCCAACCATCGCCGCGAAACCGGGTGAAGCGGGCGCTGCCGCGCTGCCAGCGGGCGATCTCCTGCGCCGCAGCGGCCAGACGCGCCATCGTCGCCTCCAGCGCCTCGGGGGCGTCGGTGGAGCCGATCAGGTCTCCGGTCAGGATGGCGGCGGGTTCGGTCATGGGATAAAGCCTAGTCGCTTGATCCAAGCTTATCAAGCTCTGAGGCTTGATAACCCCCACATCAATCCCGCAGGCTTGATGCCCGGCACATCAATCCCGCAGGCTTGATGCCCCGCATATCAAGCCCAGAGGCTTGATATGCGGCAACTCACATGAACCCCAGTTCCAGCCGCGCTTCATCCGACATCATGTCCATGCCCCATTGCGGCTCCCAGGTCAGTTGCACATTGACCATCTTCACCCCGTCCAGCGGCTCGATCGCCTCGGCGACCCAGCCGGGCATCTCGCCCGCCACCGGGCAGCCGGGTGCAGTCAGGGTCATGATCACGTCGACCTCGTTCTCGGCATTGATCTCGATCGTGTAGACCAGCCCCAGATCGTAGATGTTCACCGGGATCTCCGGGTCGAACACAGAGCGGCAGGCATCCACCACATTGTCATAAAGCGGATGGTCGGTGCTGGACGGCTTGATCAGCGGCGTGCCTTCAAGCGGGTCGGCAATCGGGTTGGCGGCTTCGGCGTTCATGGCACTCTCACTGGGTTGTTGAGGGATTATATAGGGAATACCCGCGCCCCGGTCCAGTGCCGCCGACCAAAGCCTTGCTCAGCGCGCCTTGCTTCGTTTTGGTCCAAATATCCTCGGGGGGCGCGGGGGGCAGAAGGCCCCCCGCTTCTTTCGTTTCATGCGGGGCAGAAGGCCCCCCGGCGCCGGCCACAGGCGCCTACGCCCCCGGGTCGCGCCGCTTCCGCGCGGGCGCCGGCCGCACCCGCCGCTCGATCTCTTCATACAGAATCTGCGCCACATTCCGGCCCGAGGCGCTTTCCACGCCCTCGAAGCCCGGCGAGGAGTTCACCTCCAGCACCTTCGGCCCGTCATCGGATCGCAGCAGATCCACCCCCGCCAGCCCCAGCCGGAAGGCGCGGGCGGCGCGGAGCGCCACGTCGCGCTCCTCGCGGGTCAGCTTCACCGGCTCGGCCCGGCCACCCTGATGCAGGTTCGACCGGAACTCGCCCGGGGCGGCGACGCGGCGCATGGCGGCGGCGATGCGCCCGCCGATCACCATCGCGCGCACATCCTCGCCGCCCGCCTCGCGCACGAATTGCTGCACGAGGAAATCCGCCTTCAGCCCGCGAAAGGCCGAGATCACCGATTGCGCGGCCTTGCGGGTTTCGGCCAGCACCACGCCGCGGCCTTGGGTGGATTCCAGCAGCTTCACCACCAGCGGGGCCGCGCCCACCAGGTCGATCAGGTTGCCGGTATCCTTGGGCGAGGAGGCGATGGCGGTCACCGGCATCGGCACCCGGTGGCGGGCCAGTACCTGATGCGCCATCAGCTTGTCGCGGCTGGCGAGGATCCCCTCCGAGGGGTTGACGACGAAGGTCCCCGCCGCCTCGAACTGGCGCAGGATCGCCGCGCCATAGGCAGTGACGGACACGCCGATCCGCGGCACCACGGCGTCATAGCGGGGCAGGCGCTGGCCGTCATACCACACCGCGGGCTCGGCGGCGTTGATCGCCAGATAGCAGCGGGTGGTGTCGAGCACCTCGACCACATGGCCGCGCGCCTCGCCTTCGGTCACCAGCCGCCGGGTGGAATAGGCGCCGCCCTCGCGCGACAGCACGGCGATGCGCAGGGTGCGGGGCGGGGCAGCGGTCTTCATCGCGGCGGAGTGGTAGACCTCGTATCCCAGCAGTGGCTGCACGAAACTTTCCTGCGGGCGCACCGTCACATCCTCGGCCAGCGCCTGCCGGCCGATCAGCATCCGGTAGGCCATCAGGCCGCGGTCGGTCAGCGTTACCTCCACCGGCCAGCGCCGCTCACCGATCTGCAGCTCGGTGCGGATTACATAGCGGTAATCCATCTCGCCATTGGACGAGATCACCTCGCGCCGGTCGATGGCGCGGGCCGAGCAGGGGATGGTCACGTCATTGCGCCCCGGGATCGGGTGAATGGCGAAGCGGACCTTGGGGGCGTTGATCGGGCCGAAGGGCTCGATATCGAAGGCGTGCAGCGCCGAGGTGCGCGCCCCGGTATCCACCTTGGCCTTCAGCGCCGGCAGGCCGAGCCCGGGCAGCGCCACCCATTCCTCCCATCCCAGAAGGAAGGGGGCCTTTTCGCCGGGCTCTCGCATATCCTTCATGTCCTCGTTCCTTTGGGGGCCGGGGCCTTTGGGTGTCCCGGCTTGGATTCCCCCCAGAATCGTCTATCAGGGGGCGCCCCGTCCAGATGGCCGGGCAGATGAGGCCCCAGATGACGCAGAAGTTCGACTTCCATGTGACAGCCACCGACGGGGCCGCCCGCACCGGCGCGATCCGCACACCGCGCGGCGAGATCCGCACCCCCGCCTTCATGCCGGTCGGCACCGCCGCGACGGTGAAGGCGATGCTGCCGGGCAGCGTGCGCGAGACCGGGGCGGACATCTTGCTGGGCAACACCTATCACCTGATGCTGCGCCCCACGGCAGAGCGGGTCGACCGGCTGGGCGGGCTGCACCGCTTCATGAACTGGGACCGGCCGATCCTGACCGATTCCGGCGGCTTTCAGGTGATGAGCCTTGCCGCGCTGCGCAAGCTGACCGAGGAAGGCGTGCGTTTCAAATCGCATATCGACGGGTCCAGCCATTTCCTGACGCCGGAGCGGAGCATGGAGATCCAGCGGCTGCTTGGGTCCGATATCGTGATGTGCTTCGATGAATGCCCGGCGCTGCCGGCGACGGATGCCGAGGTGGCGAAGTCGATGGCGCTGTCGATGCGGTGGGCGCAACGCTCGCGCGATGCTTTCGGGGACCGGCCGGGCCATGCCCTCTTCGGCATCATGCAGGGCGGCGTGACGCGCGAGTTGCGCGAGGAAAGCGCCGAGGCGCTGAAGGCGATCGGGTTCGATGGCTACGCGGTCGGCGGGCTCGCGGTGGGCGAGGGGCAGGAGGCGATGTTCGGCGTGCTCGATTATGCGCCGGGGATGCTGCCCGAGGACAAGCCGCGCTACCTGATGGGGGTGGGCAAGCCCGATGACATCGTCGGCGCAGTAGAGCGCGGCATCGACATGATGGATTGCGTGCTGCCCTCGCGCTCTGGCCGGACCGGGCAGGCTTTCACCCGGCGGGGCGTGGTGAACATGCGCAATGCGCGGCATATGGATGACCCGCGGCCCTTGGACGAGCATTGCACCTGCCCGGCCTGCCGCAGCTATAGCCGCGCCTATCTGCATCATGTGCTGCGCAGCCAGGAGATCATCGCCTCGATGCTGCTGACCTGGCACAACCTGCATTACTATCAGGAGCTGATGGCGGGGCTGCGCGGGGCGATTTCCGAAGGCAACCTTGCGGGTTTCGTCGCCGCCTTCCATGCGCAGCGCGCCGAGGGGGATATCGAGCCGCTCTAGGCTCACCCCAGCAGCCCGACGGCCAGCGCGACGGCAGAGCCGACGAAGCCGAGGCCGATCAGCACCAGCAGCCCGTCGCGCACCAAGAGCCCCAGCGTCATCACCGAGATGGCGGCGCCGAGGATGGAGGAGGTGAAGGGCAAAAGCTCCAGCGCCGGCATGATGCCGCCGCACAGCAGGCAGGTCAGCAGCACGACCTTGTCGAAGGGCGCGCGGGTCAGCCAGGGCATCCGGCGCCCGGTATTCCTGTCGATCCAGCGGGCGGGCTTTTCGATGGTGGCGAGGGCCTTGTCGGTTTTCGGCCCGTCCAGCTTGCGGCGCAGGATCCAGCCCGGCAGCCACAGATGCTTGCGCCCGAACAGCATCTGCGCGGCGATCAGCGCGATGGTCAGGCCGCAGATCGAGGGCAGGATCGGGATGCCGCTGGCGGGCGAGAGCACCAGCAGCGCCGGCAGCAGCATGACGGGGGCGAAGGAGGCGGTGCCCATCGCGGCGATGACCTGATCGACCTCGACCTTGTCCTCCCCCAGCTCGGCGCGGGCCTTCTCGATGACCTCGCCGAGCGAGTCGGGGACGTCATCGGTCGCGGTCTGGGTGGTCATCATCGCTCCTTCGGGTCTGACGGGTGCGAGAGTGCCAGAGGGCGCCCCGCGAGGGAAGCCAACGGCTCGCAAGCGGCGGCGGTTCCGCCTGCGCCGGGCGGGCGGATTTGCACACCCCCCTGTGCGGGGCGGCAAAGAGGCTGCGCAAACGCCTTGAAACATGGGGTAGGGGGGCGTTGGCGCCTTTGCCGCGGCGCGGCGCGGGGGCCTTTGCAGCGGCGGCATGGCGCCCTACCTCAGGGGGAGACTACGCGTTCCCGAAAGGACCGAAGACATGACCGAAGCCCTGTTCACCCCTGTTGCCCTTGGCGACATCCAGCTTGCCAACCGCGTGGTGATGGCGCCGCTGACGCGCAACCGTGCCGACCCCGACACCCATGCCCCGCATGACCTGCATGTGACCTATTACAGCCAGCGCGCCAGTGCCGGGCTGATCGTGACCGAGGGCAGCCAGATCTCGCCCGAGGGCAAGGGCTATGCCTGGACGCCGGGGATCTACAGCCCCGAGCAGATCGCCGGCTGGAAGAAGGTGACGGACGCGGTTCATGCCAAGGGCGGCAAGATCGTGGTGCAGCTGTGGCATGTGGGGCGTGTGTCGCACAGCTCGCTGCTGGACGGGGCCGATCCGGTTGCGCCCTCGGCGGTTGCGGCGGGCAGCCGGACCTTCGATGGCAAGGGGTTCGTCGAAACCTCGGTGCCGCGTGCGCTGGAAGAGGGCGAGATCGCCCGCGTGGTCGAGGATTACCGCAAGGCGGCGATGGCGGCCGATGCGGCGGGCTTTGACGGGGTCGAGATCCACGGCGCCAATGGCTACCTGATCGACCAGTTCCTGCGCGACGGCGCCAACCAGCGCACCGACGGCTATGGCGGCAGCATCGAGAAGCGCAGCCGCTTCCTGTTCGAGGTGCTGGATGCGGTGACGGGCGTGCTTGGCGGCGGGCGCACCGGGCTGCGGCTCTCGCCCTTCTCCAACGCCAACGGGCTGACCGACAGCGACCCGATGCCGCTGTTCACCCATGCGGTGAAGGGGCTGAACCGCTATAATCTCGCCTTCCTGCATCTGGTCGAGGGTCAGACCGGCGGCACCCGCGAGCTGCCCGAGGGCTGCAGCATCGACGCGCTGCGGGTGTTGTTCGACGGGCCCTATATCGCCAACAATGGCTATGACCGCGAGATGGCGATCAAGGCGGTTGCCGAGGGCAAGGCCGATGCGGTGGCCTTCGGCAAGCTGTTCATCGCCAACCCCGACCTGGTGGAGCGGCTGCGCGTGAACGCGCCGCTGGCCGAGGGGAACACCGCAACCTATTACGGCGGCGGCGCGGAAGGCTATACCGACTACCCCACGCTGGAAGATGCCAAGGTCTGAGCCACGGCCTTAGCTTGCCGCTGCGCGGTTGATCCTGCGCAGCGGGGGCCGCGTATTCCCTGAACCCCGCGCGGTTTTGCCCGCGCGGGGCCTTCGCGCGTTGCAATGTAGCTTGAACCGGACGCCCGCACCCGTCATTCTGGCGGGAACTACCGCGGGAGCCCCGCTTGAAACGCCCCGCCGCTGCCCCCAGATATTGGGACTGAGAAGCGGGGAGGGCCAAGCGCTGCCAATACTGGGGCCAGCGCCCTCCTGCCGAGAAGAGGATAGAGCATGAACGAACCCCTTGCCTCCAGCTACCCCGTGCTGCCGCTCCGCGACATCGTGGTGTTCCCCCATATGATCGTCCCGCTGTTCGTGGGCCGCGAGAAATCGGTCCGCGCGCTGGAGGAGGTGATGGCTGACGACAAGCAGATCCTGTTGTCCAGCCAGATGGACCCCTCGGTCGATGACCCCACTGCAGACGGCATCTACCGGACCGGCGTTCTGGCCTCGGTGCTGCAGCTGCTGAAACTGCCCGATGGTACCGTGAAGGTTCTGGTCGAGGGCCGCGGCCGGGTGAAGATCACCGGCTTTGTCGAGAATGAGAACTTCTTCGAGGCGACCGCCGAGCGGCTGACCGAGACCCCCGGCGACGCGGATAGCGTGACGGCGCTGGTGCGGTCGGTCGCGCAGGAATTCGAGCGCTACGCCAAGATCAAGAAGAACATCCCCGAAGAGGCGATGGCGGCCGTGGCCGAAAGCCGCGAGCCGGCCAAGCTGGCAGACGTTGCCTCGGGCCATCTGGGCATCGACGTGTCGCAGAAGCAGGACCTGCTGGAGACGCTCGACGTGGCCGAGCGGCTGGAGAAGGTCTATGGCCTGATGCAGGGCGAGATGTCGGTGCTGCAGGTCGAGAAGAAGATCAAGACCCGCGTGAAATCGCAGATGGAACGCACGCAGCGCGAATATTACCTCAACGAGCAGATGAAGGCGATCCAGCGCGAACTGGGGGATGGCGACGAGTCGCAGAACGAGCTGAACGAGCTCGAAGAACGGATCGCGGCCACCAAATTCTCGAAAGAGGCGCGCGACAAGGCGCAGGGCGAGCTGAAGAAGCTGAAGTCGATGTCGCCGATGTCGGCCGAGGCGACGGTGGTGCGCAACTATCTCGACTGGCTGCTGAGCCTGCCATGGGGCGTGAAGTCCAAGGTCAAGAAAGACCTGGTGGCGGCCGAGAAGGTTCTCGATGCCGACCATTACGGGCTGGAAAAGGTCAAGGAGCGCATCGTCGAATATCTGGCGGTGCAGGCGCGGAGCGCGAAGCTGAAGGGGCCGATCCTGTGCCTCGTCGGTCCTCCGGGCGTGGGCAAGACCTCGCTGGGACGGTCTGTGGCGAAGGCCACGGGGCGTGAGTTCATCCGCATCAGCCTTGGCGGCGTGCGCGACGAGTCCGAGATCCGCGGCCACCGTCGCACCTATATCGGCTCCATGCCCGGCAAGATCATCCAGGCACTGAAGAAGGCCAAGACCACCAACCCGCTGATCCTGCTCGACGAGATCGACAAGATGGGCCAGGACTTCCGCGGCGACCCGGCCAGCGCGATGCTCGAGGTGCTGGACCCCGAACAGAACGCGACCTTCATGGACCACTATCTCGAGGTGGAATATGACCTGTCGAACGTGATGTTCCTGACCACGGCCAACAGCTACAACATGCCGGGCCCGCTGCTGGACCGGATGGAGATCATCAGCCTGGCCGGCTATACCGAGGACGAGAAGCGCGAGATCGCCAAGCAGCATCTGGTGTCCAAGCAGGTCAAGAACCACGGCCTGAAGAAGGGCGAGTTCTCGATCACCGATGAGGGCCTGACCGAGGTCATCCGCAGCTATACCCGCGAGGCCGGGGTGCGGAATCTGGAGCGGGAGATTGCCAAGCTGGCCCGCAAGGCGGTGACCGACATCCTGAAGGGCAAGATCACCACGGTCGAGATGGGACCGGAGCAGGTGGAGAGCTATCTGGGCGTCAAGCGCTTCCGCCATGGCCTGGCCGAGAAGGATGACCAGATCGGCGTCGTGACGGGCCTCGCTTGGACCAGCGTCGGCGGCGAGCTGTTGCAGATCGAGGCGCTGAAGCTGCCGGGCAAGGGCCGGATGAAGACGACGGGGAAACTCGGCGATGTGATGAAGGAGTCTATCGAGGCTGCCTCCAGCTACGTGCGCTCCATCGCGCCGCAGATCGGGGTCAAGCCGCCGAAGTTCGACACGATCGACATCCACGTCCACGTTCCCGAAGGGGCAACCCCCAAGGACGGGCCGAGCGCCGGCCTTGCGATGGTGACCTCCATCGTGTCGGTGCTGACGCAGATCCCGGTGCGCAAGGACATCGCCATGACCGGCGAGGTCACGCTGCGGGGCAATGCGCTGCCCATCGGCGGGCTGAAGGAGAAGCTGCTGGCGGCGCTGCGGGGGGGCATCAAGACGGTGTTCATCCCGATCGAGAACGCCAAGGATCTGCCCGAGATCCCGGACAACGTGAAGGCGGGGCTGGAGATCATCCCGGTCAGCCATGTGCGGGAAGTTCTGGCCAAGGCGCTGGTGCGCCAACCCGAGCCGGTGGAGTGGGACGAGGTGGCCGAAGAGGCGGCCGCAGCCGCCCGCGCCGCCGCGCGGCCCTCGGACCCGGCGCAGATCGCGCATTGATCCGGGGGGCTTCGCGGCGCCTGTGAATAAGGAAGGCGCGTCCCTCGGGGCGCGCCTTTTGCGTGGGGGAGGAGGACAGGTTTCTGCGGCCCGGTCTCATGCCTTGGCGAAGGCCATCGCCTTCGCCATGTCCGGACATCTCAACCCACACCGGACGGGCCCCCAAAGGGCCCGGCCAGCGCCCGCCCCGCCTCTGGCGGGCGCTTCTCGCCCGCCAGGTCGGGCGCTGGCCTCACCCGGTCTCGTGTTGCCGTCGGCTCCGGGTGAACGGTCGCGCACGGGCGGGGCGAGGCAGTGCCTCGCCTGTTCCCGCCCGAACCAGGCGATAGCGTGTTTCGTCCGGCAGGCTGCTGCCAAGCCGCAAACTCGCCCCATAGGCGAAAAATTCCAAACCGAAGGGATTTTCTGGCGCGGGGAAAGGATTTGCGCTACGCTAAACGTCAAAACCACCCTCATTCACAGGCGGATGCCCAGATGACTAAGACGCCGACCAAAGCTGCCCCCAAAGTCACCGCAGCCAAGACGACCGCCAAGCCCGCAGGCGCCCGCGCTTCGGCCGCGGCCAGCGCCAAGGCTGAGATGACCACGTCCGAGCCGGTTCCGGCCGAGCTGGAGACCGGAGCCGCAGAGGCTGGTGCTGAAGTCGGTGCGACCAAAACCCTGCGCAAGAAGGAGCTGGTTGAGCGCGTGGTTGCCGCCTCGGGCGCCAAGAAGAAGATCGCCAAGGACATCGTGGAAGCCACCCTGCAGGTGCTTGGCGAGGCGCTGGCGGCCGGTGAGCAGCTGGTGCTGCCGCCCTTCGGCAATGCCCACAAGACCCGCGAGAAAGATACCCCCTCGGGCGGCTCGACCATGACCGTCCGCCTGCGCCGCGCCGGCGCCAAGAAACCCGGCGCCGAGGGTGAAGAAACCGCGACAGAGGGACTTGCAGACCCGGCGGAGTGACGCTATTACCCCCGCCACCGGGTGATTAGCTCAGTGGTAGAGCGCTTCGTTCACATCGAAGATGTCAGGGGTTCAAATCCCTTATCACCCACCATTATTCCCTGATACGCATGATGCAGGCCTGCCCGATGGGGTGGGCCTGTTGGCGTTTGGGGTGGTTGGGTTGCCCTCGTCGCTGTGACTGAGATCGGGTGTCTACGTTGCGTGGTCTTGAAGAGCCTTGCAGACTTCGGACCGCCCTGTGCGCGACCTATCACCCGGAGCCATTGGCAGCGAGGAACGAGGGCGAGGCGGGCGCTGGCGGGGCCTTTGAGGCCCGTCCGGTGACAAGTGAGAGCGCAGCGCGTGGCGAAGGCGATGGCCTTGCCAAATCGATGCAGGCGGGATGCCGGGCGGCACCTTCTCGCATAGTGCCCCGTTGCTTCGCTCCGCCAAGGGCTGCAGAATTCGGCACTCTTTGGCCGCGTGTCCCCCATATCTCGCATGCCGGACTTGGCCTCAGCCCCCTCCCGAAGCTATCGTCGCCCAACGCCAATTCGCAGGACCGACGGATGCCGACACGCGCCCATTTCGACAGCTACATCCTCTGCGCCACGCCGCGTAGCGGAAGCACCTTGCTGTGCAACCTGCTTGCCGGAACCGGGGTGGCGGGCGATCCGGATTCCTTCTTCATGGCGGAGGTCGATCCTGTCTGGGCCGGGCGGTGGGGGCTGCCCGCGCGCGAGGGGCTCAGCGAGGAGGCCCATGCCGCCGCCTATCTGACGGCCGCCGTCGCGGCGGGCAGGGGGCGGACCGGCATGTTCGGCCTGCGGCTGATGCGCGAGACCCTCGGTGACCTGTCGGCGATGATCGACAAGGTGCATCCGGGCCTGCCGTCAGACAGGGACCGGCTTCAGGCCGCCTTCGGGCGCGTGCTCTACATCCACCTCGCGCGCGGGGACAAGCTGGCGCAGGCGGTGTCGATGGTGAAGGCAGAACAGAGCGGCCTTTGGCATGTTGGGCCGGACGGGGCCGAACTGGAGCGGCTGTCGTCGCCGCGGGAGCCGGAATACGATTTCGGACGGATTGCCGCGAAGCTGGCCGGGCTTGAGGCGCAGGATACGGCGTGGCTGGCGTGGTTCGCGCAGCAGGGGATAATCCCGCTGACGGTCCGGTATGAGGATCTGTCGGCAGATCCGGCCCGGAGCGTCGCGCAGATCTGCGATGCGCTTGGGGTCCAAACGCCCTCGCCGGGCAGCCTGACCCCCGGCGTGGCGAAGCTGGCGGATGCGGTCAGCCTGGACTGGATGGCGCGATTCCGGGCGGAGGCGCGCTAGAGAGAAGCCCACTCCCTCTTGCCCGCCGCGGCCGGCCCCGTTAGAGAGGGCAAGCCTTACGGCGCAAGGGTGATTAGCTCAGTTGGTAGAGCGCCTCGTTTACACCGAGGATGTCGGGAGTTCGAGTCTCTCATCACCCACCAGTCCCCCAAGCTACCCGCGTTTCAGCGACCCACTCCCCGCGCGATAATCGTCGCCAGTTCGGCAATCGCGGCCGACTGCGCGGCGGCGATGTCCTGCGGGTCGGTGCCGGCCATCGGCACTGCGATGGCGAAGGGGGCCGAGGAGGGGCCGGCGGAAACCTCTTCGGCGCGCACGTAATACTGCCCTTCCAGACGGAAGATGTTGTCGGCTCCGGCAAGGCTTTGCTGCACCCGCACCTCGATTTCCGCATCGGGCAGGCCGGCCAGCGGCCAGGGCTCTGCCGCCACGGTGGCGGACAGCGCAGCGTCAAGCTGCCGGGCCAGCGCCAGCGTCAGGCTGCGCTCGGGCAGGTCGGCCCAGAGCGCGCGGCGGGCGTTCTTGACCGCGCCATCCTCGCCTTGCAGGGCGATCTCCGACGCCGCGGCATATTCCGGCAGCGACACGTCGCGCAGCATGATGGTGCGCGCGGCGGTGGTCAGCCGCAACTGCGGGGCCGGCGAGTCGATCAGGTAGCGCGGGGCATTGCCGCAAGCGGCAAGCGCCAGCGTCAGGCCGAGGGTCAGCAGCGTCAGCGGTTTGGCCATCATGTGTCAGCGTCCCAGGATCAAGGAATTCGGATTGCGTTCGATCGTCCGCGCCAGCGCGGTGACGGCGTCGGCTGCCGATTGGATATCGCGCAGCACCGACATCAGTTCCGAGTTGAAGCGCGAGCGCTCGCCATAGCCGGCAATCACCCCGTCTGCGCTGACCACCAGCCCTGACATCCGTTCCGACAGGTCGGGCAGCGAGGAGGCGGCCTCGTTGATCGAATTGGCGGCCGCTTCGGCGGCGCTGATCGCGCTGTTGGCGCGCTCGATGGCGCCGCCGGCGCGGATCTGCGCGAGGAACACCGTCGCCTCTTCCAGCGCGCCGGTGAAGGCGGCGGGCAGGGCGCGCGCCTCTTCGGTGCCGATCAGCGCATCGGCGCTGTTAATCAGTTGGTCGGCTGAGGCCAGAAGCTCCTCCATCGCCAGACCGTCGACCTTTTCGGCGATGGAGCGCACCTCGGCGGTGATGGCGGGGAAGTCGGCCGAGGCGGTCTCAAGGCTGGTCAGCGCCCGGTCGGCGCGGCCGATGGCGGCGATCAGGTTCTCGACCGCCTGGCCTTCCTCGATCTTGTTCAGGATCTCGCGGGCGCTGGTGGTGATGGCCCGCACCTCGGCCGGGATCGCGGCCACGTCTTCCGAGGTGACCAGCGCGCGGGTGTCGTCCAGCAGGCCCACGGCGGCCTCTGGCACGCGGCGGGTGGCCGGATCGGCGGCCAGCATGCGGAAACTGTCCAGCGCGTCGATGGCGGATTGCATCAGTTCCTCGACCGGCAGCGCGTTGATCCGCTCGAACACGCCCTGCGAGGTGGCGGCGAAATCCGACAGCGCGGCTTCGGAGGTGGGCAATTCGGGATAGGGCGCCGCGTCCATGCGGATCGTGGCGGGGGCGACATCCGGAAGCTCTACCAGATCGACCAGCAACCCGCCGGTCAGGATGCTGGCCGTGGTCAGCCGGGCGCGCAGGCCGTTGTTCTGCACGAAGGTTCCCAGAAGCTCGATGGCCTGTTCGGGGGTGGCATCCTCGCCAAGGCCAAGCTTGCCGATCTGCAGCTCCAGATTGGCGCGCAGGCGGACCCGGCGGGCCGCGCCCTCGCCCTCGACATAGGCGCCAAGGTCGGTGACCTGGCCCACCTTCAGCCCGCGGAACCGCACCTCGGCGCCCACCGTCAGGCCGGACACCGACCCGTCGAACACCACCGAGACCGGCAGCGTGGCATCATTGGCCGAGGTGAAGACGCTGTCGCGGGCGGTGTTCTCGTCGGGATAAACCTCGAACGTGTCGCCCGCATTCACCGGATCGCCGCCCGAGACCACTGTGTCGAAACTGATGCCGCCCTCAATGAGGGAGGCGAGGCTCTTCACGTCCAGCTCAACCCCCGAGGGGCCAATTGACACGTCAAAGCCCGAGGCGTCCCAGAACCGCGAGGCGGAAGTGAGGCGTTCAGTATAGGGCGCCTGGATGAAGGCGTCGATCAGGACCCCGTCGCCATCGTCCGCCAGCCGCGGCGCGCCGACCGCGCCCACCTCGATGCCGCGGTAAAGGATCGGCGCGCCGGCCGAGATCTGGTTGCCATCGCGTAGCTTCAGCACGATGGCCATGCCGGTCTGGTCCAGCCCGCCCAGCATGGGGGGCACCTCCAGCCCGGTGAAGCTGTTACGTGCGCCGCTGGACTCGGAATCCCACCGCCCGGCGATGAAGGCGCCCGACAGCACGGTATCAAGGCCGGTGACGCCGCGCACGCTGACCTCGGGGCGCACCACCCAGAACTCGGCGCTGCCGTCGATGAAGGGCGCCACGTCCTTGGAGACGCGGACGTTCACCAGCACCTCGGACAGGCCCGCGCCGAAATTCACCTGCTCGACCACGCCGATGGTCACATCGCGGAATTTCAGCGGAGTCTGCCCGGCCTCGATGCCGGATGCGTTCTGGAAGCTGATGGTGATCAGCTCGCCGCGCCCGGCATAGCTTTGCCACGCGACGCCAAGCGCCGCCGCCAGCGCCACGATCGGCACCAGCCACACGGGCGACAGCTGGTGCCACCAGCGCTTGCGCGCCGGGGTCACCTGCATCTGCGGGACGTCGCTTTGGGGCGATGGGGTCTCGGGGTCGGTCACTTTGGATATCGCCTCATTCGTCCCAGATCTGCCTGGGGTCAAAGCTTTGCGCGGAGAGCATGGTGAAGGCAACCGACAGCGCGAAACTGATGGCCGCAATCCCGGGATTGATGGTTGCCACCGCGTCGAAGCGGACCAGCGAGGCGAGGATCGCCACCACGAACACATCGATCATCGACCAGCGCCCGATGAACTCCACCACCGCATGCAGCCGGTGTTGCGCGTGTTCATCAAGGAATCGGTGGTTGCGGATCGAGAGGGCGAGGAAGGCGATGGCCAGGAACTTGCCGACCGGGATCAGGATGCTGGCGAAGAAGATGACGAAGGCCACGAAGTAGTCGCCGTGGCCAAGCAGCTCTACCACGCCGCCAAGGATCGTGCCCTCGCCGGAATAGGTGAGGGTGCGGGTGATGAGCATGGGGTAGATATTGGCGGGGAAGTAGACGACGAGCCCCGCGAACCACCAGGCCCAGACCCGTTGCAGCGCCCGCGGGTCGCGGCTGGACAGCGGCGCGCCGCAGCGGGTGCAGAGCTCCGTTCCCGGCGCAAAGACCCGGCCGCAGCGGGTGCAGCCGATCAGCCCGGCAGAGCGGGCGGTTGGGGTGGGGGCACCAAGGATCTGGGGGGCGGTCATGCGCGGCTTGCCGCGGCATCGGCGGCCGTGCGCCGCGCGCTCTCGCGCCGCTCGATGGCCTGCCAGACCGATTCGGCGTCCATCACGTCGTCATGCAGCACGGTGACTACCACCAGCCCGCAAAAGGCCCAGAAGGCCGGGCCGGGGGTGACGGTGGCAATGCCGGCGACCTTGACGAGCGCAACCGCGACCCCGATCAAAAAGATCTCGGCCATCGACCAGGGTTTGAGCGCATCGGCGAGCCGGAAGGCCTGTCCGGCGCGGGGCAGGGCGGGGCCGCCGCGCATCATCGGGGCGAGCGTGTAGACGATCAGCGACAGGCGCAGCGCGGGGATCACCACGATCAGCGCCCCTACCGCCACCGACAGCGGCAGCATCATCCCATCCGAGAAAGCCAGCACCGCGTCCAGCACCGAGGCGCGGCTGTGCATGCCCGAGGCAGAGAGGTCAAGGAACGGCATGAAGATCGCGGCCGCCATCAGGATCAGCGCGGTGACGGCCAGCGCAATGATCCGGCTGAAGGCGCGGGCGCGGGGGGCGATCAGCACGGCGCCGCAGCGGGTGCAGATGGCGCGCTCGCGTGGGGCGACCGGCGCGATCTGGTAGAGCGCATCGCAATGCGGGCAGGCGCGCAACCGTTCCAACGCCGCCGGGGCGGGCCCGGATGCTGGTGGACTGTCTTGCTGATGTACGCTTGCCGACACGCGGCCACCCCTGACTGAAACCTGTTGCGCCATCTCAACTTAGAGCCAATCCGCGCAGGGTCCAGTGCCGATGCAAACCCTCGCCGTGACGGCACTTGCCTGCCTTTGCTGGCGCTGTGCCTGTTGCGGCGGCGACTCACGCAGTGTTGACCTTGATTTTGGTTGCCGCGGGCGCACAGGGCTGCACTTGCAGCAGGACCTGCTTCATCGTGACTTGCACGAGAACCCGAATTTCCGCCTACTCCCGCCCGACATCTGCCGCCGACAGAATTCCCGCCCTCCCGCGTATCAAGACGGGACCAGCCAGACCGGAGACGACGATGCCCCTTTGGAAACAGGCCCTGATGACAGGCGCCGTTGTCGCAGCGGCCTTCGTGCTGTGGGCGCTGTTCGTGCCGGCGGCGCGGCCCTTGCTGACCGGGCTGGGGGTGCTGGAGCCAATGCAGCGGATCGGCCTGATCGCGGCGCCGGACCCCGAGGCCGAGGCTGACGCCCCCCGTGCCGCCCCCGCGACGACCGTGGTGGCGGTGGAGCCGGAGCTGCGCGAGATCGAGGATGTGGTGATGGCCATCGGCACGGCGCGCGGCGTGCGCGCGGCCGTGCTGGCGGCCGAGGTGCCGGGGCGGCTGGCGGCGCTCAACGTCGCTTCGGGCGACTATGTCGAGCAGGGCGCCGTGCTGGCGGAACTGGACAGCGAGGCGGCGCGCATCGCGCTCGACCGCGCGCAGCTGCTGCTCAGCGATGCGCGGACCGATTTCGCGCGGCTGACCACGCTGCGGCAAAGCGGGTCCGGCACCGAGCTGCAGGTGCAGGAGGCGGAGCTTGCCCTGCGCAGCGCCGAGCTGGAACTGCGGCAGGCGGAGTTCGACCTGCAGCGCCACACGCTGACCGCGCCCATCGCGGGCTGGGTCGGGATCATCGAGGCCGAGATCGGCGATCTGATCCCCTCGGGCACCGAGATCACCCGCATCGAGGACCGCTCCAGCCTGCTGGTCGAATTCCGGGTGCCGGAACGGGTGGTCAGCCGGCTTGCCCCCGGCGACGCGGTCTTTGCCGCGCCGCTGGCCGATCCCGGCGCGCGGCTGGAGGGGCGCATCACCGCGCTCGACAACCGGGTGGACCAGACCAGCCGCAGTCTGCGGGTGCAGGCGGCCATCGAGAACACGGATGACCGGCTGCGGGCCGGCATGGCGATCGGGATCGAGCTGGCCTTCACCGGCGACGCGCATCCGGCGGTGGACCCGCTGGCGATCCAATGGGGCGCGGATGGCGCCTTCGTCTGGGCGGTGCGGGAGGGCAAGGCCCTGCGGCTCGACATCCGCATCTTGCAGCGCAATGCCGAGGCGGTGCTGATCGAGGCGGCGCTGGAACCCGGCGATCTGGTGGTGACCGAGGGCGTGCAGGTGCTGCGCCCCGGCGCCGCCGTCACGCTGGCACAGGAGCCCGAGACATGAGCGCTGATGAGGCCACCCGCAAGGATGCCGATGAGGCGCTGGAGGCGGCGGCGGTTGCCCGCTCCGGCACCGCGCTGCTGGTGCGCCGCCCGATCCTGGCCTTCGTGCTGAACGCGCTGATCGTGCTCGCCGGCCTCGGCGCGCTGATGGGCGCCGAGGTGCGCGAGTTGCCGGACGTCGACCGCCCGGTGGTCAGCGTCAACACCGACTTCGACGGCGCCGCCCCCGAAACCATCGACCGTGAGATCACTGCCGCCGTCGAAGGCGCCGCGGGGCGGGTGGCGGGGGTGAAATCCATCTCCTCCTCCTCGCGCTTCGGGTCCAGCCGGGTGACGGTGGAGTTCCGCGACGATGTCGATCTGGACGTGGCCGCGACCGATCTGCGCGACGCCGTGGCCCGCATCCGCAACAGCCTGCCCGACGATGCCGACGACCCACGCGTGGTCAAGGCCGATGCCAATGCCGAGGCGGTGATGCGCATCGCCGTCACCTCGGCCACCCGCTCGCCGCAGGAGTTGACGCAGCTGGTCGAGGATCTGGTCGAGGACCGGGTGCTGTCGGCCCCCGGCGTGGCCGACCTGCAGATCTATGGTGACCGGGATCAGGTCTTCCGCGTCGATATCGACATGGCGCAGCTGGCCAGCCGCGGCCTGACGCTGGCCGATGTGCGCGAGACGCTGGCGAATGTCGCCTTCGACGCGCCGGCCGGTTCGCTCAGCTCGCAGCGGCAGAGCCTGCTGGTGCGGGCGACGGCCGCTGTCAGCACCGGGGCGGAGTTCGAGGCGCTGGACCTGACCCCGGATGTCCGGCTGGGCGAGGTCGCGCAGGTGACGCTTGGCCCCGATCCGGGCGACACCATGCTGCGCGCCAATGGCCAGACCGGCATCGGCCTTGGCATCTTGCGGCAGGCGCAGAGCAATACGCTGGATATCTCGGCGGCTGTGACGCAGGTGGTGGAGGATGTGAAGGCGATCCTGCCGCCCGATGTGGATATCTTCATCACCTCGGACACCGCCACCTTCATCAACGGCGCGATCCATGAGGTCGAGATCGCGCTTGGCCTGTCGGTGCTGATCGTGACGGCGATCATCTACATCTTCCTGCGCGATGTGCGCGCGACGCTGATCCCGGTCATCGCCATGCCGGTGTCCTTGATCGGCACACTGGCGGCGCTGTGGCTGGTGGGCTTCTCCATCAACATCCTGACGCTGCTGGCGCTGGTACTGGCGACGGGGATGGTGGTGGATGATGCCATTGTGGTGCTGGAAAACATCGTGCGCCGCCGCAGCCAAGGCATGGGCGCGAGGGCGGCGGCGGTTCTGGGCACGCAGCAGGTGTTCTTCGCGGTGATCGCCACCACAACCACGCTGGCAGCGGTGTTCATCCCGCTGTCCTTCCTGCCCGGCCAGACCGGGGGCCTGTTCCGCGAGTTCGGCTTTACCCTCGCCATCGCGGTGCTGCTGTCCTCCGTCACCGCGCTGACTCTTTGCCCGGTGCTCGCCAGCCGCCTCCTGAAGGCGCAACCGGCCGAGGGCACCGCGCCAAAGGGCGTGCTTGGCTGGGTCGGGGCGAAGCTGTCGAGGCTCTATGCCCGCTCGCTGCGATGGGCACTTGGCGCGCCGATGGTGGTGCTGGCCATCGCCGCGCTGTTCGCACTCACCGCCGCCATGCTGTTCACCACCCTGCGGCAGGAACTGACCCCGCCCGAAGACCGGGCGCTGGCCCTCCTCAGCATCACCGCGCCGCAGGGCGTGGCGCTGGACTATACCGACGCCAAGGTCCGGCAGATCGAGGATCTGCTGGAACCGCTGCGCGCCTCGGGTGAGGTGGTCAGCGTTTTTGCCAATGTCGGGCAGGGCGGGCGCGACAATCGCGGCTTCATGGTGCTGAGCCTGGCCGACTGGGCGGAGCGTGACCGCAGCCAGCAGGAGATCGTGGCCGAGATCAACCAGCGCCTGAAGGTGGTCGTCGGCGTGCGGGTCTTCGCCATCCAGTCGAACTCGCTGGGGATCCGCGGCGCGGGGCAGGGCCTGTCCTTCGCGGTGGTCGGCGACAGTTATGAGCAACTGGCGGATGCCGCCAATGCACTGGTGGCGCGGATGGAGGAGACCCCGGCCTTCGGGCAGGTCCGCATCGACTATGACACCACGCAGCCACAACTGTTCATCGAGGTGGACCGCGCCCGTGCGTCGGATCTTGGGGTGGATATCGACGGTCTGGGCGAGGCGCTGCAGGCGGTGCTGGACGGGCGCACCGTGGCGACCGTGTTCCTCGATGACAAAAGCTATGACGTGAAGATGGTCTCCACCACCAACCCGGTGAACGACCCCGGCGATCTGGAGCGGATCTTCGTGAAGTCCGGCACCGGCAGCGCGGCGGGCGGGCAGATGATCCCGATATCTACCTTCGTGACGCTGGAGGAACGCGCTGTGGCGCCGGAACTCGGGCGCGAGGGGCAGATGCGGTCGGTCCCGATCTCGGCGGGGCTGACGGATGATCTGGCGCTTGGCGATGCCTGGGCGCAGGTGCAGACCCTCGCGGCCGAGGTGCTGCCCGACAATGCGCGGCTGATCCCGCTGGCCGAGGCGGCGACGCTGGGGGAAACCTCGGGTGGCTTGCTGATCACCTTCGGCATGGCGCTGCTGATCGTGCTGCTGGTGCTGGCGGCGCAGTTCGAAAGCTTCGTGTCGGCCTTCATCGTGATGGCGACGGTGCCGCTTGGTCTTGCCTGCGCGGTGGTGGCGATGGCGGTGACGGGGGGCAGCCTCAACGTCTACAGCCAGATCGGCCTGGTCCTGTTAGTGGGGATCATGGCCAAGAACGGCATCCTGATCGTCGAATTCGCCAACCAGCTCAGGGATGAGGGGCGATCCGTCCGCGAGGCCATTGAAGAGGCCTCCACCGTGCGCCTGCGCCCGGTGATGATGACGATGGTGGCGACGGTGCTTGGCGGCCTGCCGCTGGTCTTCGCCTTCGGCGCGGGAGCCGAGGCGCGCGAGGTTCTGGGCTGGATCATCGTCGGCGGGCTGGGGCTGGCCACTGTCGCCACGCTCTACCTGACGCCGGTGGCTTACCTGCTGCTGGCGGGCCTGTCCAAACCCAAGGCGGCCGAGGAGGTGCGGCTGCATCAGGAGCTGGCAGAGGCGGCCCGGGTGGGGCGGATGCCGGCGGAGTAAGGGGACGGCGCTGAACCGGGGCGTCCTCCTTCATCCGGGCCCCTACCTGCCTTCAGTCTCGGCGCGAGAGATCGCGGATGGCGCGACTCGCGAGAGGCTGCCACCCGCGACCCGCGCCGCGGAGGCAAGGCGGCGCGCCCGGTCAGTTCGGCCTTAGGCGCGTATATCGCCGCCTCGATAGGCGTGTTCCCGCGGGCCGCCCTTAATTTGTTCGCTTCAAGGATAGATTTGCGGCTGTGCTGCACAGCAGAATGTGCTATCCATGAACCACCCCGCAGTAGGAGTTTATCCCATGACCATCAAGATTCTCGCTTCCGCCCTCATCATTTCGGCAGCTGCCATCGTTCCGGCCATTGCTCAAGATGCGCCGCCGGCGCCCACCGTGGCGCCTGCGACGGGCCTTCCGGCCACTATCGCTGGTGTGACCCTCCCGGCCACCAACCTGCTGATCGTTGGCGGCGTCATGCTTGCCACGACCGCGATTGCGGCCAACAGCCAGGACGGCACGAGCTCGACCACCGCGACCACCTCGACCAACTGAGTCTGACTTGCGCCTCCTGGGGCGCAGGGTCAGGATTGGCGCGAGAGATGCATTCAGCAAATGACCGGCCTCTGGCCGGTCATTTCGCTATGTGATGTGGCTATTGCCGTTAGGACCTGCGACGCGGCGGCACCCCTGTCATGAAGCCGTCATCCGGGCGCGCTACCGCGGGGGCCCAAGGACCGGAGCCTATGGCCGAGATTGCATTCCACACCGTGACCCGACGTTTCGCCGCCACCACCGCCGTGGATGGCGTCAGCTTCACCGTGCCCTCGGGGGCGTTCTTTGCGCTGGTCGGCCCCTCGGGCTGTGGCAAGACTACGGTGCTGCGGCTGATCGCGGGGCTGGAGCGGCCGGATGCCGGGACCATCGCGCTTGGCGGGCGGGTCGTCGCGGGCGCGGGGAGATTCGTTGAACCGGCGCAGCGCGATCTGGGGATGGTGTTCCAGTCCTACGCGCTGTGGCCGCACATGACCGTTGCCGGCAACATCGCCTTCGGCCTCGGCCTGCGCGGGCTGAGCAAGGCCGAACAGCGGGCGCGGACCCATGAGGCGCTGGCCCTGGTCGGGCTGGAGGGTCATGCAGACCGCCGCCCGCATGAACTGTCGGGTGGGCAGCGGCAGCGGGTGGCACTGGCGCGCAGCCTGGCAATGCGGCCCGCGCTGATCCTGCTCGATGAGCCCTTGGCCAACCTCGACGCCCATCTGCGCCAGGCGATGCTGGCCGAGTTCCGCCGCATCCACCGCCAGGCGCGCACCACCTTCGTCTTCGTCACCCATGACCAGAATGAGGCAATGGCGCTGGCCGATCTGGTCGCGGTGATGGACAAGGGCCGGATGCAGCAGATCGCCCCGCCGCAGGAGCTGTTCGCCCGCCCCGCCTCGGCGATGGTGGCGCGCTTCGTGGGGCAGGGGCGCACCGTGCCGGTGGAGGTGCTGGGGGCGGAGGGTGCCGGGCTGCGGGTGCGGCTGATGGGCCGCGATCTGGTGCTGCCGGGCGCCGCGCCCGCCGGACCGGGCTGGCTCTGCCTGCGCGCCCGCGACCTGACGCTGGATGTGGTGCAGGGCCAGCCGCGGCTTGCGGGCCGCGTCGCTGATCTGCGCTTCGAGGGCGGGGATTACATGCTGTCGGTGGATCTGGAGGGCGCGGGCGCGGACCTGATCGAGGTGCGCAGCGCGGCCCCGGTGGCACCCGGCACCGAGGTCACGCTCGGCCTGTCGGGCGGCTGGGTTCTGCCGCGGGAGGCACTGGCGCCGATGGCGCTGCAACCGGCCTTTGAGGTGGCGTGATGGCGCCGGGTTTTCATCTGCGCGCGATCTCCGGCTTTGGCGTCAAGGGCCCGGCCTGTTTCCTGCTGGAGACGGCGGGGGCGCGGCTGCTGCTTGATCTGGGCGAGGGTCCCGATGCTGGAATGCGTCCCGACCTCTCGGGCGTGGGCCCGGTGGATGCGATGCTGATCAGCCACGGCCATCCCGACCATATCGGCGCGCTGGATCTGGCGCCCGGCCTTGGCGATCCCCCCGTCTACGCTACCGCGCCGGTGCGGGCGCTGACCGATGACCCGCGGCTTGCCCATGCGCAGGACTTGCCGATCCGCGGCGCTGTGCAGGTGGCCGGGCTGACGGTGCAGACGGGGCCGTCCGGCCATGCCCCCGGCGCGGTCTGGATGCGGATCGGCGGCGCGGGCGGGCTGCTCTATACCGGCGACATGAGCGCCGAGAGCACGCTTTACCCCTGCGAGCCGCCACCCCCCGCCGCGGCGCTGGTCTTCGACGCCTCCTATGGCGCTGGCGATCAGCCACTCGTCGATCAGGTCGCGGACCTCATGGCCCTCGCCGCCACCCGCCCGCTGTTGCTCCCGGCCCCGGCGGGTGGGCGCGGGCTGGAGATGGCGATGGCCTTCGCCGCCAAGGGGCTGCCGGTGGCGCTCTGCCCCGCGCATCGGCAGGTGGCAAGCGTGCTGCTGGACCATCCCGGCGCGCTGGTGCCGGGCGGCGCCGAGGCGCTGGCGGGGATGCTGGCGGGCACCGCGGCGCTGGCGGCGGACAGCCCGGCGCAGGGCGTGATGATCGCGGCCAAGCCCAATGGCGATGCCGGGCTGGCGGCGGCGCTGATCGCGCGGTTCGCGAAATCGGGCGAGGCGGAAATCGTCTTCACCGGCCATCTGGCAACCGGCAAGCCCGCCGCGGAGCTGGTGGCCTCGGGCGGGGCGAGTTTCCACCGCTGGAACGTGCATCCGCGTCTCAGCGGCATCGCGTCCTTGGCCGCCTCGGTGCAGCCCCGCCTTGCAATGGCGGCCTTCGCCGAACTCAACGGCGCCGCCGATCTGGCCGCCGCGTTGCCCGATCTGCCGCTGGTCCAAGCGCGGGAGCTGCGCTGGTGATCCCGCTGTTCGACCAATCCTTCCTGTTCCTGCGCCATGGCGAGACGGCGCATAACCGCGCGGGCATCATCGCCGGCTCCACCGATGTGCCGCTGAACGCCGAAGGGCTCGCGCAGGCCGAGGCCGCGGCAGACCTGCTGGCGGGGGTTCAGATCGCGGCCATCTGGTCCTCGCCGCAGATCCGCGCGCGGGTGACCGCCGAGGCGGTCGCGGCGCGGCACGGGCTGCCGGTGCGGCTGCTGCCGGGGCTGGCCGAACGCAACTGGGGCATATGGGAAGAACAGCCCTATGGCGCGCTGGTCCGCGACATGGTGCCGCCGGGCGGCGAGGGGCCGGGCGCGTTCCAAAGCCGCGTCACCGCCGCGCTGGCGACCGTGACCCCGCCCTTCCCGGTGCTGATCGTCGGCCATTCCGGCACCGCGCGGGTTCTTGGCGCGCTGCTGTGTCCCGGCGTGGAATTGCCGCGCTTCGCCAATGCCGTGCCGGTTCTGTGGCAGCGCGAGCAGGAGGAGGGCGAGGCCCCCGACTGGTCCTTGCGGGTTCTGGGTGCGGCGGAACTGGCCGATCCGCTGCTGGCGACCTATCGCCCGCGGTGATGCCGTCGCAAATGTGACTCCCGAATGTTTCTTTCCCCGCCGACTGTCACGCGACTGTCAAGCGAGGGGGCTACCAAGCGGCCAGACATCCTTGATGAAAAGGCTAAGATATGACCCTCCGCACCTCTCTCGCCCTCGCGCTTCTGGCTGGCACCGCGCTGACCGGCCCCGCTTTCGCGCAGGCCACCGGCACCATCACCGTCTATACCTCGCAACCCAATGACCAGATGGCGCTGGTGGTCGAGGCCTTCAACAAGGACCACCCCGAGATCACCGTCGAGGTGTTCCGCACCGGCACCACCGAGCTGATGAGCAAGCTTCAGGCGGAGTTCACCGCCGGATCGACCCCCGCCGACGTGATGCTGATCGCCGATGCCGTGGCGATGACCCAGCTGAAGAACGATGACCGGCTGCTGGCCTACACGGATGCGCCGGTGGAAGGCGTCCCCGCCGCGCTGATCGACCCGGACATGACCTTTTTCGGCACCAAGCTGATCACCACCGGCATCGTCTACAACACGACGATGGTGGACGCGGCCCCGACCTCCTGGGCCGACCTGACCGCACCCGAAACCGCCGCCTCGCTGATCATGCCGAGCCCGCTTTATTCCGGCGCGGCCGTCATCCATGTCGGCACGATGGTGCAGCAGCCGGAATTCGGCTGGGACTACTACCAGACGCTGGCCGACAATGGCGCGGTGGCCGGTCAAGGCAACGGCACCGTGATCGAGGCTGTGGCGCGCGGCGAGAAAGCCTATGGCATCATCATCGAATACATGGCGATGAACGCCAAGGCCAAGGGCTCGCCGGTGGAGTTCGTGTTCCCGGCCGAGGGCGTGTCCTCGATCACCCAGCCGGTCGCGATCCTGAAGGACAGCGACAACCCGGACGCGGCGAAGGTCTTCGTCGACTGGCAGCTGTCGAAGGCCGCGCAGGAGCAGTCGGTGGCGCAGGGCTATTTCCCGATCCTCGCCGGTGTGGCGCAGCCCGAAGGCTACCCCGCCGTCGACACGCTGAAGATCCTGCCGGCCGACGCCGGCGTGATGCTGACCGACGATCAGGCAACCAAGCAGGCCTTCGCGGACCTCTTCGGTGGCTGACACGGGGCTACCGGCCGAGCGCAGTGCCCGGTTCATGCTAAGTGGCCGGGGCGGCGAGCATCTGCTCGTCGCCCTGCTGGCGCTTTACGTGCTGGTGCTGGGGCTCTGGCCGCTGCTGCGGCTGTTCGCCGAGGCGTTCGGGGCGAATGACGCCGGGGAGAGCTTCGGGCTGATCCGCGACGGCCTTTCCTCCCGCGCCACCCACCGGGCGCTTGGCAATACCGTCTATGCCTCGGCCGGGTCGGTCGTGGTCTCGGCGGTGCTTGGCGTGGCGCTGGCTTTGGCGATGGGGATGCTGCGGCTGCGGGGCCGGGTGGCGATGACCTTCCTGATCCTCGCGCCGCTGCTGATCCCCTCGCAGATCATGGCGCTGGCCTGGATCGAGCTGATGGGGTCGTCCTCGCCGATCCTCGGCCCGCTTGGCCTTGCGCCTGCGCCGGGCCAGACCAACCCGATGTATTCGGCCGGCGGCATCATCGCGCTGATGGGGATCGAGCATATGCCGCTGGTCTTCCTCGCCGTGCGCGCCGCGCTGGCGGCGCTGCCCGAGGATCTGGTCGAGGCGGCGCGCATCGCAGGCGCCGGGCGCGGGCGCATCCTGGCCCGCGTGGTGCTGCCGCTGGTCGCGCCTGCCGCCGCCTCGGGCGCGATCCTGGCCTTTGCGGCGGCGGTTGGCAATTTCGGGGTGCCGGCGCTGCTGGGGATCCCGGGGCGGTTCTCGATGCTGACGACGCTGATCTATCAGCGGCTGAACGGTTTTGGCCCGGCGGTGATCGGGCAGGTGGCGGTGCTGGCGCTGCTGCTGGTGGCGCTGGCCGGGGCGGCGCTTGGCTTGCGCGCGCTGATGGTGCGCCGCGCGGTGCCGGTGGACCGGGGCGGGCGGCCCTTGCAGCCGCTGGAACTGGGGCGCTGGCGGCTGCCGGTGGAGGCGGGGCTTTGGGCGGCTCTGATCGTGATGGCGGTGCTGCCGATGTTGGCGCTGCTGGGGACGGCGCTGTCGCCCGCGCTTGGTGTGCCGCTGACGCTGGAGACCCTGACCTTTGGCAACTTCACTGACACGCTGCTGAGCAACGCCACGATCCGCCGCGCCTTTGCCAATTCGGCTTGGCTGTCGCTGGCGGCGGCGGTGATTTCGGCGGCGGTTGCCCTTGGCATCGGCTACATGGCGGCGCAGCGGCGGCATATGCTCGCGCGGCGGTTGCTCTGGCTGACGGATGCGCCCTTCGTGGTGCCGGGCACGGTGCTGGCGCTGGCCTATATCCTGGTGTTCCTGCCGCCGCTGCCGGGTGTGGGCGTCTCGATCTACGGCACTTCCACCATCTTGCTGCTCGCCTATCTTGCGCGTTTCCTTCCGCTGGTGCTTGGCCCCGCAACGGTGGCGATGGCGGGCACGGAACCGGCGCTGGACGAGGCGGCGCGGATTGTCGGCGCCGGGCTTCTGACCCGCATCGCCCGCATCACCGCACCGATGGCCGCGCCCTCGCTGGTGGCGGGGGCGGTGCTGGTGTTCCTGACCGCGTTCAACGAGCTGACGCTCTCGGCGCTGCTGTGGTCGAGCGGGGTAGAGACGGTGGGCGTGATGGTGTTCTCGCTGCAATACGAGGGCAATTCCACCGGGGCAGCCGCGCTGTCGGCGGCCTCTGTCGGCTTCGTGCTGCTGCTGGCGCTGGCGCTGGACCGGCTGGCGGGGTGGCTGCCGCCGGGCACGCTGCCCTGGCGGAGTTAGCTGGCGGCGTAGCCCTCGACCGCCGCGCGAGCGGCGGCGAAGCGGGCGCGGCGGGCGGGGAGCAGGGCGGCTGCATCTGCGCGCGGGCTGGCCGTGCGGCCTGAGCGGCGCGCGGTGATCGGCACGCCTGCCCCTTCTGCGGCGAGGGCAGCGATGCCAACGGCGGTCAGCTCCGGTTCATCCGACGCGATCACCTCGCGGGTCAGTACATCGGCGAGGAACTGGCAGAAATAGTCATTCGCGCTCATCCCACCGTCGATGGACACTGGCGATCCCACCGGCTGCACCCGGTCCATCGCCGCGATCACCTCGGCGCTGCGCAGAGCGACGCCCTCCAGCAGCGCCTGCATCATGTCGGCGGGCGATGTATCCAGCCCCAGCCCCAGCCAGGCCCCTCGCGCGGCCCGGTTCCAGTGCGGGCAGGCAAGGCCGCTGAGCGCCGGAACGAAAGCCAGCCCGCGGTCGAGGGCGGGCGGCGCGGCGAAGTCCGCAATTTCCCGAAATTCAGAAAACAGGCCCAACCCCCGCGCCCAGTTTACCGCAGAGGAGGCGCAATAGACGCCGCCTTCCAGCGCATGAACCGGCGCCGCGCCGACTTTTTGCCATGCGACCGTGGGCAGCGGGCCCCCCACACCCGGCCGCAGCAGCGCGCCTGTCACCGCCAGCGCAAAGGCGCCGGTGCCGAAGGTGATCTTGGCATCCCCCGGCGCGCGGCAACCGTGGCCGTAGAGCGCCGCCTGCTGATCGACGAGGCTCGCGTTCAGCGTCAGGCCGCCCGGAAGGGTGCCGAAAACGCCCAGGCTTGGCACGATCTGCGGCAGGCACTCCACCGGCACGCCGAACAGGGCGCAAAGGTCCGCATCCCACTCCCCCCGTTCGAGGTTCATCAGCGAGGTGCGCGAGGCGGTGGTGATGTCGGTGACAAACCGCCCGGTCAGCCGTTCCAGGAAGAACGCATCGGTGGTTCCCAGCCGCAGCCGCCCCGCTGCGGCCAGCGCCCGCGCCTCGGGCAGCTCGCGCAGCAACCATCCCAGTTTGGAGGCGGAAAAGTAGGGGTCCAGTGGCAGCCCCGCCACCGCCAGCGTCAGCACCTCGGCCCCTTCGGCCCGCAGCCGGGCGCAGATGTCTTCGGTGCGCGCGTCCTGCCAGACGATCACCGGGCTGATCGGCCGGCCAGTGCCCGCCTCCCAGGCGAGGCAGCTTTCGCCCTGATTGGCGAGGCCCGCGGCCAGAGGCGCTTCCGCCCCCGCCGCAGCGATGCAGGCGGCAAGGTTCGCGATCAGCTCTTCGGGGTCATGCTCTACCCAGCCGGGGCGCGGGTAGATCTGCCGATGCGGGCGCGACAGCAGGGTCCGGGCGCGCCCGCCTGCATCCACGATCAGCGCCCGGGTGCTGGTAGTGCCCTGATCGAGCGCGAGGATCACGGTGCCCGTTCCTCGAGGCGCAGGGTCAGCGTGCCGGTCTCGCCCACTGGCAGCGCGGCAATCGGCACGGTCAGCCGGCGTTCGGGCAGGGCGCGGATCTGGCCCGACCAGATCTCGGCCCCCGCGCGCGTCACGACCAGCCGGCCCGCGACGGGGCGCGTTACCCGCAGCTGCAGTATGTCGGCCGCCCCGGCGCCGCAGCCGCGCGGCACAAGCCGCTGCGGCAGAACATATTTCAGCGCGGCGCCTTCGGCCAGCACCTGCAGCCCGCCGCCGGGTGGGGGCAGGGCACCGCGCAGGCTGGCGGTGATAGCACGCCCCGCGCGGCACCCCTCTTCCCAGCTCCAGCCCGCCGTCTCGACCGGGCGCAGCAGGTTGCCGGCGGCGAAATAGGCCGGGTCAGAGCAGCGGCCGAACTGGTCCACCACCGGCCCGCCACTGCGCGGATCCACCTCCAGATGCCCCATGCGCAGCAGCGTTGCTTCCGGCACGAAGCGGCCCGAGACGATGACGCCGTCGGCCTGCAGGCTGCGATCTTTCCCGTCGGGGCCCCGCAAGACAACCTCGCGCACGCGGTCCTCGCCATGGATCGCCACCAGATCGGTGTTCAGGTGCAGCGGAATCCCCAGCATCCGTGGCAGCAGCGCGGCAGGCCAGCGCGCGACGGTGCGCACACAGGGCTCCACCATTGCCACCGGGCGGATTGCGGCCTTGCGGCAGGTCAGCAGCGCCGAGAAGGCGACCAGCTCGCTCCCCAGCAGCAGCGGGCGCTGAAAGGGCCGCATCCCTCTGAGATGCACCAGCCCCTGCAGCGCCCCGGTCGACAGCACGCCGCCGGGTTTGGTGCCGCCGATCAGCCGCTCTGCCCGGCTCGACTCGCGCACCCCGGTGGCGAGCAACACCCGCCCTGCAACGATATTCTGCACCCCTGCGGCGGTTGACACGGTCAGCCGAGGGCCGCTGTGCAGCGCGGTAACGGTGGCGCCGGTGTAGATCAGCGCGCCCGAGTCCCAGGCCGCCTGCACCAGCCGCGCCGCATAGGCGGGGCCGCGCATCAGCCGGCGAAACTCGCGCAGCCCGTAGGGCGGATGGTTGCAGTGGCGGGGGATGCCGCCCGCCTCGGGCTCGCGGTCCAGCACGATCACCCGGCCGGCGCCACACTCCCGCAGTTCGGCAGCAGCCGCCAGCCCGGCGGGGCCGGCGCCGATGATGGCGACGTCGCATTCTGCCGGTAGCTCATGCGCCATCGTCTTGTCCTACCATCGGTTGCGCCAGCCGCCCGCGGGTCACCTCGGCCAGTTCGGCCGTGCAGTAGAAGCCCTGACAGCGCCCCATCGTCACCCTTGTGCGGCGTTTCAGCCCCGCAAGCGTCTGCGCGGCCAGCGGCCCGGTCAACGCCGCCTCGACCTCGCGCCGGGTGACCTTTTCGCAATGGCACACAATGCCGCCATTGCCTGCGCATTGCCAGTCGCGCAGCCCGTCCTCGGCCAGCATCGGCATCTGCGGCCAGAGCGGGTCCGCCGGTGGCTGCCAGGGCGCTTCCCCCGCGGCCAGCCCCGCAACATGGCGGGCAATCCCAAGCGCGGCGGTGAGGCCGGTAGAGCGGATGCCGCCCACGGTGATATAGGCCTGCCCCTCATGCCGGCGGATCTGGTAGTCCTTGAACTGGGTGGCGGGGCGCAACCCGGCATAGACGGCGCTGACCTGCTGCGCGGCCAGCCCCGGCAGGATCGCCTCGCCCCGCGCCTTCAGCGCCGCCAGCGCCGCGGGCACCAGCGTGGCGGTCGCGCGCTCGTCCTGATCCTCGGCGGTGGGGCCGACCAGCAGGTTGCCCCAGATCGTGCGGCAGACGACGACGCCCTTGGTGGTTTTCGTCGGCACGGGCAGCAGGATATGCCCGACCAAGGCGGCGGCGGGCTTGTCATAGACCACGAACTGCCCCTTGCGCGGGCGCAGGGTGAAATCGGTGCGGCCGATCAGCCGCTGATCCACGATGTCACCGTAATTGCCGGCGGCGTTGATCACGAGGCCGGCGGTCACGGCTCCGCGGGGCGTTTCCAGCCGCCAGCCCGCGCCGTCATAGCTTCCGCCCGTCACCTCGCAGCCGCGCAGCAGCACCGCGCCATTCTCCAGCGCCTGCAGCAGGTAGGCATGGGCGGCGGACCACGGGTCGATGATCGCCTCGCCCGGTACCCGGAATCCGGCCTGCACCGAGGGCGCCAAGCCCGGTTCCAGTGCCAGCACCTCGGCGGCGTCCAGCGCCTGGACATCGGTCACGCCATTCGCCTGCGCTTGGGCGATCAGGCCGGGCAGGGCGGCGGCTTCCGCGTCGGTCCAGGCCAGCACCAGCGCGGCAGAACGCATCAGCGGCAGGTTCAGCCGCTCGCGGATCTCATGGTATTCGGCATGGCCGGCCTTGATGCAGTCCAGCTCCAGCGAACCTTCGGGTGCGTCGAACCCGGTGTGCAGGATGCCGCTATTGCCCTTGGAGGCGCCGTCCAGCACCTCGGCCGCCTTTTCCAGCACCACCACCCGCGCGCCGTCCAGCGTCAACCGCCTTGCCAGCGCGCAGCCGACAATGCCGGCGCCGATCACCGCAACGTCAAAGCGGCCCTCTGGCAGCGTAGAGTCTGGCGTGGAGTTTGGCGCGCTGGCAGGTGGGCTGGCTCGCGGGGGCATCTGGCGCGTCCTTTCGTGGCAGGCGCGGGCCCTGCCCTGACGGGGGCAGGTCTTCCCGGATTTGCCATGACTTGCCCGTTCAGTCAACAATTCCACAAGGTTCGGTCAGTTTCCTTGCCATATTTCTGGTAAAAACCGTTGACACACGCAGGCGCGTTCGGCTTCGCTTGTGAAAGCAGGAGGCTGCATGAAACCCAAGGCGCGCCAGGCAGGGATCGCAGAAGCCATCGGCCAGGAAGGCCAGATGTCGGTCGAGGCGCTTGCCGACCGCTTCGGGGTGTCGGCCGAAACCATCCGCCGCGACCTTGCCCAATTGGCCGAAGGCGGGCTGGTGCAGAAGGTGCATGGTGGGGCCAAGCGGCTGCGGCTGCTGACCGAGGGCAGCTTTCAGGAGCGGATGACCCAGAATGCCGCCGCCAAACGCATCATCGCCGAGAAGCTGGTGCAGCTGGTCGAGCCGGGGGATACGCTGTTCATCGACACCGGCTCGACGACAGTCATTGCCGCCGAGGCGCTGGCGCCGGTGGGGGGCTTCACTGTTATCACCAACTCGCTGCGCATCGCGCAGATCTTTGCCGCCGCCGACCGCGGCAACCGGGTGTTCCTGCTGGGGGGCGGCTTCAATGCCGGCAATGACCAGACCGTGGGCCCGGTTGCGCTGGCGCAGATTGCCGCATTCCAGGCCGATCATGCGCTGCTGACGGTGGCGGGCTTTGACACCGCCGCCGGGGCGACCGATGCTGATTTCGATGAATCGCAGATCGCCCGCGCCATGATCGAGAATGCCGATCAGGTGATCTTGCTGGCCGACAGCTCCAAGCTCGGTCGCAAGGCGGCGTTTCGGGTCTGCCCCGCCCGGCGGGTGGATATGCTGGTGACCGAAGCTGAACCCGACGCCGCGCTGCAAGGCCGGCTGCGGGCGGCCGAGGTGCTCTGGCGCTGACGACAAGCGGCCCCGGAAGAGGGCCAAGAGAGACCGGCAACAATGACAAGGAGTGAAGAGATGACAGAGACCCCGAAGACGCAATCGCCCTCCGAGGTGATCCTCGCCAGCCGGCGCAAGTTCCTGCAGCGCGCCGGGCTTGGCGGCGCTGCGCTGGCCGCCTCGCCGCTGGCCGCGCCCTATGTCAACGCGCAGTCGGCGCCGATCAAGTGGCGGCTGCAGACCTATTCGGGCGCCCCGCTTGGTGCGCATGTCATCAAGCCGCAGATCGACGCCTTCAACGCCGCTGCCAATGGCGAGATGGAGATCGAGCTGTATTACGCCGACCAACTGGTGCCGACGTCCGAGCTGTTCCGCGCCATGCAGAACGGCACCATCGACGCGGTGCAATCCGATGATGCCACGATGGCCTCGCCGGTCGATATCTCGGTCTTCGGCGGCTACTTCCCGTTCAACACCCGCTTCAGCCTCGATCTGCCGGCGATGTTTGCCTATTACGGGCTGAACGAGATCTGGGAAGAGGCGTATGGCGAGGTGGACAATGTCACCTGGCTGTCCTCGGGCGCCTGGGATCCGCTGCATATCTTCACCATCGACCCGATCAACAGCCTGGCCGACATGAACGGCAAGCGGGTGTTCGGCGTGCCGACCGCCGGGCGGTTCCTGTCCAAATACGGACTGATCCCGGTGACGGTGCCGTGGGACGATGTCGAGGTCGCGCTGCAGACCGGCGAGCTGGACGGCGTGGCCTGGTGCGGCTTTACCGAAGCCTACGAGGTCGGCTGGGCCGATGTGTGCAACTATGCGCTGACCAACTCTGTCACCGGCGCGTGGTGCGGCAGCTATTTCGCCAATACCGAAAGCTGGGCCAAAGTGCCGCCGCATCTGCAGCAGCTGTTCCGCTCGACCATCGACCAGTCGCATTATTACCGGAACGTCTGGTATTGGGGCGGCGAGGCCAAGCTGCGGGTCGAGGGCGAGAAGATGGAGCTGACCCAGCTTCCCGATGCCGAATGGCAGCAGGTGATCGCCGATTCCGCCGCCTTCTGGGATGAGATCGCGGCGGAAAGCCCGCGCTCGGCCAAGGTGGTGGATGCGTTCAAGCGCTACGCCGCGACGATGGAAAAGGCCGGGTATCCCTACCGCTGACCCAAGGGGGCGCCCCTGCGGCGCCCCTTCTTACCGCCCGCGGCGGATCCGGGGGGCCACGGGTCCGGCGGTGAGGCCGTGGCGCAGCCCGTCGCGCAGCTCCATCCCCTCAGGCCAGGGGCCAAATCCTGCCTCGGTATCGATATGCCCGGCGCGGCCGATATCCACCGGCTCCACGCCCCATAGCCGCGCCTGATGCATCGCGGCGGCAAAGGGCAGATGCGGGTCGTTGCGGCTGGCGACCAACAGGGCGGGAACGGTGATCCGGCCCTCGGGCAGGGGGCCGGAGTCGGGGTCAGCCGGGGCCACCAGCAGCGCGCCTGCGACCTGCAGCTGCGGCCAATGGGTCAGCAGCCGCGCCGCCACCACCGCGCCATAGCCATGCCCGACGAGGATCGCGCCCGGATGCGCCAGGATCGCGCCGGCCACCTGCATTTCCCAGGCGTCGGGGGCATCGGCTGCCCAGGGCTCTTGCGCGACAATCAGCGCGGCGGGGTCTCGCATCGCCCACCAATGCTGCCAATGGGCGACCTCCGCGCCGTGACGGCCCGGAATGATCAGTGTCTTGGTCATGGATCTGCGCCCCTGTGTCCTGCTCTGCAGCGGGAACGCGGGGCGCAGGGGGCGGTTCCGCACACGCGGCGCAAGCCTGCGTGAAGGCTGTCAGGCCTCGAGCACCAGAAGATCGGCGGGCGAGATCGAGACCTGCACCTTGTCGCCAGCAGCGGGGGGCGGGGTGTCGGGGCGGTTGAATGTGTCCAGCGACAGCTGGGTGCGCCCGGCCCGGGCCTGAACCCGGATCACCGCGCCAAGGAAATGCACCTCGCCGATTTCCGCGTGCAGCACCAGCGGGCGCCCTTCGGCGAGGCCCAAGCTCACCGCCTCGGGCCGGCAGGCCAGTGTCACCCGGCCGGGTTTCAGCGGCCGGCCAAGGCTGATCTCGGTGGTGCCGATCCGCACGGTGCCGCTTTCGGGCGCGATCACATCCGCCTCGATCAGGTTCAGCGTCCCGACGAATTGCGCCACGAACCGGGTGGCCGGACGGTTGTAGATCTCGAAGGGCGCGCCGACCTGTTCCGCCACGCCGCCATTCATCACCACGATCCGGTCGGAAATCGACAGCGCCTCTTCCTGGTCATGCGTCACGAAGATGGTGGTGATCTGCAGCTCGCGCTGGATCTCGCGGATCTGGGTGCGCAGGCTGACGCGGATCTTGGCATCAAGCGCGCTCAGCGGTTCATCGAGCAGCAGCACATGCGGCTGGATCGCCAGCGCGCGGGCCAGCGCCACGCGCTGCTGTTGCCCGCCCGACAGCTGGAATGGGTAGCGGTTGCCGAGATCGGGCAGGCCGATCATGGTCAGCATCTCCTTCACCCGCGCCTCGCGCTCGTCCTTGCCGACGCCCTTGATCTTCAGGCCGAAGGCGACGTTCTCGCCGACGGTCAGGTTGGGGAACAGCGCATAGGCCTGGAACACCATGCCGATATTGCGCTGGTTCGGGCGCAGGGCGACCACGTCCTTGTCGTCGATGACGATGGCGCCGCTGGAGGGGGTTTCAAACCCCGCTACCATCCGCAGCACCGTGGTCTTGCCGCAGCCCGAGGGGCCAAGCAGCGAGATGAATTCGCCCTTTTGGATCTCGAGGTCGAAATCCTTGACCACACGGGTGGAGCCGAAGGATTTCTCCAGATGCTCGATCTTCAGGAAGGCCATCAGCGTTGCACCCTGTTATGTTTGGAAAGTCGCGTGGCCAGCTGGATCACACCCATGCAGGCCCATGTGATGCCGAAGGCGATGACCGCCAGCGCGGCCGGTTCATAGGCCTTGTTGCCGCCCATCCAGACCATGTAGGGCCCGAAGCCCGGCCGGTTCAGCAGCGCCGCAAAGACGTATTCGCCGATCACGATGGCGAAGGTCAGGAACGCCCCCGACAGGATGGCCGACAGGATATTGGGCAAGATCAGCTTGGTGATGATGGTGAACCAGCTGGCGCCCATGCTCTGCGCCGCCTCGGTCAGCGTCGCGACGTCGATGGTGCGCAGCCCGGTATCCACGGCGCGGTACATGTAGGGCAGCGCCAGCACCGAATAGCCGAAGGTCAGCAGGATATTGGTCCCCATCGCGGTGCCGGTCAGCGGCAGCCAGCTGGAAGTGTTGTAGAGGCGGATATAGCCGAAGACGATCACGATGGGCGGGATCACCAGCGGCAGCAGCGTGATGAACTCGATCACCGGGCGCAGTTTCGGCAGCTTCAGCCGCACCCAGAAGGCGGTGGGCGCCACGATCAGCACCCCCAGCACGATGGTGAAGAGCGCGACCACCACCGAATACATGAAGGTCTCGCGGAATTGCGGATCGCTCAGCACGTTGGTGTAGGCCTGGAACGAATACTCCCCGCGCCGGGCGCGCAGCGAGAATTCGAACATGCCCACCAGCGGCAGGAAGAAATACAGCAGGCCAGCGACAAGGGCGGCCCAGGACCAGAAGCGCGGCGATCCCATCATTTGATCCACTTCTCGGCGCGGGTGCGCAGCACGATATAGACGAGGTTGGCGATGCCGGTGATGACGATCATGCCAAAGGCGATGGCATAGCCCAGATGCGGGTCTTGCAGCACGTCACCGCGGATCTGCGCAAACAGGATGATCGGCACGATGGACAGCGACGATCCGGTCAGCGCCATCGCGGTGGCGACGGCCCCGAAGGAATTGGCAAACAGCAGCGCGAAGGTGCCCAGCAAGGACGGCCACAGCACCGGCAGCGCCACCATGCGCCAGTATTGCGACCCGCTCGCGCCCAGGATCTCGGCCGCCTCGCGCCATTCGCGCTTCAGCCCGTCCAGCGCGGGGGTGATGATCAGGATCATCAGCGGGATCTGGAAATACAGGTAGGTCAGCGTCAGGCCCAGAAAGCTGATCAGGTTGAACCCGGTCGCGGCAAGGTTGATGCCGAACACCTCCTTCAGGATCACCGTCACCAGCCCCAGCCGCCCCAGCGTGGCGATGAAGGCAAAGGCCAGCGGCACCCCGGCGAAGTTCGACGCAACGCCCGAGAAGGTCAGCATCGCATCGCGGATCCAGCCCGGCAGCCCGCCCTTGGTGACGGCGGCGGCAAGGATCAGGCCGAAGAGGCAGCCAAGGCCCGCGGTCAACACGCTGATCTTGATCGACAGCATGAACGGGCGCACCACCTGCGGCACGGCCAGCCCCTGCAGGTTGCGCAGGGTGAAGGCGCCCTCGGGCGTCTGGAACGCCCCCAGCACGATATGGATGGTCGGCATGATCAGGAACAGCAGCGCGAACAGCATGAAGGGCGCGACGCCCAGCCATTTCAGCGGCAGCGCCGCTGCCCGTGAAGGGCGCGGGCGCGGGGCCTGAACTTCCACCGGCTCGGGCGCCGGAGCAGCAAGGGTTGCGTCGGTCATCGGGCGGCTCCGGACAGAGAAGCGCCCGCCCCTTTCTCAAAGGGCGGGCGCGGGTGTCAGATCACTGGACGTTGGCGCCGACGACGGCGTCCCACTGCTCGGAAACCACTTTCTTGTTGGCTTCCTGCTGTTCCACGGTCGGGAACACGGCGCGGGCATAGCCCTCGGCCGGGGGCAGCTTGTCCAGCATCTCTTGCGGGATCTTGCCGGCTTCGGTCATCGCCACGAAACGGGCGGGGTGGCAGTAGCCAGCCAGCCAGCCAAGCTGACCTTCGTCCGAATAGAGGTATTCCATCCACAGCTTCGCAGCGTTCGGATGCGGGGCGTAGGCCGAGATCGCCTGCACGTAGACGCCAGCAAGGCTCGGGCCTTCCGGGATCACGATTTCCATCGGCGGGTTGCCCGCGAGGCTGTCACGCCAGGCCAGCAGGTTGTAGTCCCAGGCAGCGACGATCGGGGTCTGGCCCTGCGCGATGGTGCCGGTCTTGCCCGCAACCGGAACGAAGTTCCCGGCCTTGTTCATTTCCGCCATCAGCTCGAGGCCCAGCTTGCCCGACTCTTCGCCCGGCTCGCCGCCGCGCGACATGCCGGCTGACATGACGCCGAGGATCGCCTGGTTGGAGGCGCGCGGGTCGCCGGTCAGCGCGAAGGAGGCCGCGTATTCGCTGTTCAGCAGGTCTTCCCACTTGGTCGGAACGGTCTCGATCAGGTCGGTGTTCACGCCGAAGGCCATCACGCCGTAGTAGTCGGCATACCAGTGGCCATCGGGGTCCTTCACCTCGGCCGGGATCTCATCCCAGGTCGAGACCTTGTAGGGCATCAGCAGCCCTTCGGCCTGCGCCTGCGGACCGAAGGCCAGGCCCACGTCCAGAACGTCCGGCGCCTGCGGGCCGGTGTTGTCCTTGTTGGCGCGAACCGCTTCCAGCTCGTCCGCCGAACCCGCATCCGGGTTCAGTTCGTTCACGGTGATTTCCGGGTACTTCGCCTTGAAGCCCTCGATCACGGCGCCATAGCCGCACCAGTCATGCGGCAGGGCGATGGTGGTCAGCATGCCTTCGGCTTTGGCAGCAGCTTCCAGCTCGGCCAGCGACTGGGCCGAGACCATCGCGGTCGAGGCCAGCAGCGCGGCAAGGGCAATGGCGCCCGACGCTTTCACGGTCGATTTCATTTCAAACTCCCTAAAGGTCCGGTTGGATCAGAGGGGCCCTGCGGTGAGAACCGGAGGGCCGATGTCCGGACGCCTATCTCTCGGATACGTCAATCATGTGACAGCAGCTAAGCGCGGGACGCGCCGTCTGGCAACAGTCTCGTTCGCAGGCAAACGAAAGCAGAACCTCTGGCGCGATGTGCTGCTATTGCGGGCAGAAGCCGTGATGGCGTAAGGACTTGGCTTGGGGGGCAGGGCGGCGAATCTGCGCGTTCAACCTGTGGGTGAAGGGCGGGCCCGGCCGAATCGGTCGATTCGTCTGCGCTGCCGCTCAGGCTCCGGCAAAGGCCCGGGTCAGCGCGCTCACGGGAGATGCCAGATCCGCGATCACGTCGAAATGGTGCCGGCCAGGCACCTCGACCAGCCGCATCTCGGTGTCGAACCCGGCCCAGGCATTGGCGATCAGCGCCGACTGGCGGCGAAACTCCGGCCGCTCTGCCGCGCCGACCCAAGCGGTCAGCCGCGTTCCGGGGCGCGGTTCGGCAAGGGCAGGGCTCTCCGCCCGCGCTTCCTCCAGCGTCAGCCCCAGCACGTCGTTCATCTGCGTCGCCAGCAGCGGGCGCAGGTCATGCACGCCGCTGATGCTCAGCACATGTTCCACCCGCGCCACCACCGCCTCGGGCAACGGCGTGTCCGTGCAAACCATCCGCGCCACCAGATGCCCGCCTGCCGAATGCCCTGCCAGCCGCACAGGCCCGGGCACCAGCGCAGCGGCGTGGGTAATCGCCCGCGCCACCGCCGCGGTGATCTCCGAAATCCGTGCCTCCGGCGCCAGCGGATAGGAGGGCAGGGCGACCGCCCATCCCTGCGCCCGCGCCCCCGCCGCCAGATGCGACCAGACCGACTTGTCGAAGGCCTTCCAGTAGCCGCCATGCACGAAGACACAGAGCCCGCCCGGCGCCCTCTCCGGCAGGAACAGGTCCAGCCGCTCACGCGGCCCCGCGCCATAGGCGATGTCGATCTGCCCGCCCGCCGCCTCCCGGAACGCCTCCGCCTCGGCCTGCCAGTGTGGCACGAAACCCTCCGCACCCGGAATATGGGCCCCGTTGGCATAGGCATCGTCCCAGTCGCGCATCGCCTGTCTCCCATCCTGGCCCGGGCCACATTCCCCAACCCGCAGCGCCGCCGCAAGGCCCCGCATGCCGTCCCGATATCCCAAAAACGGCAGAACCCGGCCGGTTTCGGAACAGCGGCCGCGCGAAATCTCGCGCGTGCAGCATTCCGGGGCCCCGCCACGCAGAACCCTCTTGCTTTTTGGCCATGTCAGGCGACATAGCGCCCCTGATACATCCATCCCGTGGAGTCCCGCCTTGCGCCGTCCCGCCCCGTTCCGCCCCATCTTCCGTCTCGCGGCGCTCGTCGCGCTGGCGCTGCCCCTCGCCGCCACCGCCGAGACGGTGACCCAGGTCTCGGCCGAAACCGCCGCGCCCTTCAACCCGGCCCTCGCCGCGCCGCAGCCGTTCTCGTTCGAGCTGCTGGCCGAACGGGCCAAGGCACTGGCCGCCGCGCCCTATCAGGCCCCGAAGGTGGCGCAGCCCGAGGTGCTGGAGCGGATCGACTATGACGCACATTGGCGCATCCGCTTCCGGCCCGAGGCCACCGTCAAGGTCGGCGAGGTGCCGGTGCAGTTCTTCCACCTCGGCACCTATTTCCGCAGCCCGGTAAAGATGGCCATGGTCGAGGGCGACCAGTCGCGCGAGGTGGTCTATGACCCGCGCTTCTTCGACATGCCCGAGGACAGCCCGGCCCGCGACCTCACGGAAGGCACCGGCTTTGCCGGCTTCCGCCTGATGCGCGAGGATCTGAAGACCGACTGGATCAGCTTCCTCGGCGGCGCCTATTTCCGCACCGATGGCGCGCTGCGCCAATACGGGCTCTCGGCCCGCGGCCTCGCGCTCGACACCGGCCTTGGCACCCCCGAGGAATTTCCCCGCTTCACCGAGTTCTACATCGAGAAGCCCGCCGATGGCTCCTCGGACGTGGTGATCCACGCTCTGATGGACAGCCCCTCCGTCACCGGCGCCTACCGGATTAAGACCACGAATGCCGAGGGCAAGGGCCAGGTCATGGAAATCTCCAGCCGCCTGTTCTTCCGCGCCCCGGTCGAACGGCTGGGGATCGGCCCGCTGACCTCGATGTTCTGGTATTCCGAAACCAACCGCGTGCTCGGCTTCGACTGGCGCCCCGAGGTGCATGACACTGACGGGCTGATGATGGTCATGGGCAATGGCGAGCAGATCTGGCGCCCGCTGAACAACCCGGCCCGCGTCGTCACCTCGAGCTTCTTCGGGCAGGACATCAGAGGTTTCGGCCTGATCCAGCGCGACCGCAACTATGCCAATTACGAGGATGACGGGGTCTTCTACGACAAGCGCCCCGCCGTCTGGATCGAGCCGCTGTCGGGCTGGGGCAAGGGCGCCGTGCAACTTGTCGAGATCCCGACCAATGACGAGATCTACGACAATATCGTCGCCTTCTGGAACCCGGCCGATCAGCCACAGGCCGGCAGCGCGATGCAGTTCGACTACAAGATGCATTGGGGCATCGACGCGCCGGTCGAAACGCCGCTCGCCCGCACCGTCGCCACCCGCATTGGCGCCGGCGGCATCCCGGGCCATCCGCGCCCGCCGGGGCACCTCAAGATGGTGCTGGATTTCGAGGGTCCCGCAGTCAAGGGCCTCGGCCAGCAGGACGGCGTGACGCCTGAGATCACCCTGCCCGAAGGGGTAGAGCTGGTGCAGGCCTACACCCTGCCGGTGGTGGGCACCGACCGCTGGCGGCTGATCTTCGACATCGCCGCCCCGGGGGTGGAGACGGTGGACATGCGCGCCTATCTGTCGCGCAACGGCGCGCCTCTCACCGAAACCTGGCTCGGTCAGGTCCAGCCCGCGCAATACGACCGCGCCCGGTAAGGGCGCCAAGACTCGCTCCCCCGTACGTCCCCCTCTTCTTTGCCCAAATATCCCGGGGGTGCGGGGGCAGCGCCCCCGCGCGGGGGCGGCGGCCCGGGCCATCGACCGCGTCGCTGTGTCACCCGCCAAAGCCCCGGAATTCCGTTCTTTTAAGGCCGTTTCGGACCTGTTCCGATTGACGCATTCCCATGCCTCGGCCATAGGGAAGCAGGACCCGCTGCGGCACCGTAGCGGGGGGTGAACTGAATGTGAGGGAGGACGGCTATGGGTGGTTTACTAACCCTGTCTGCAGTCATCGACCGGGTGAATGAGATCATCGGAAAGGCCGTGTCCTGGCTGATCCTGGTGGCGGTGCTGGTCAGCGCCACCAATGCGGTGATCCGCAAGACGATGAACGTATCGTCGAATTCCTGGCTGGAACTGCAATGGTATCTGTTCGGCGCGGCGTTCCTGCTGGCGGCGGCCTACACGCTGAAGCAAAACGAGCATATCCGCATCGACATCGTTTATGGCGCCTTCTCGCGCCGGGTGCAGCACTGGATCGACCTCTTCGGCCATGTGTTCTTCCTGATGCCTTTCCTGGTGCTGATGATCTATCTGTTCATCCCCTATGTCTCGATGTCGATCCGCTCGGGGGAGATGTCCAACAACTCGGGCGGGCTGGTAATCTGGCCGGCCAAGGCGCTGCTGCTGGCAGGCTTCACGCTGCTGTTTTTTCAGGGCATTTCCGAGATCATCAAGAAGATCGCGGTGATGCGCGGGCTGATGGACGATCCCACCCCCTTCATCTCTGCCCATGAGGCAGCCGAGAAGGAAGGCGCAGCGCTGGTGGAGGAGATCCGCAAATGATGGAGTTCATCGCGCAGAACATGGCGCCGATCATGTTCCTGTCGCTGATCGGCTTTTTGCTGGTCGGCTATCCGGTCGCCTTCGCGCTGGCCGCCAATGGTCTTCTGTTCTTCTTCATCGGGGTCGAGCTTGCGCCGATGTCGGGCGGCTCGATCAACCTCAGCTGGCCCTTGCTCAACGCGATGCCTGAACGGATGTGGGGGGTGATGTCGAACGAGACGCTGCTGGCGATCCCGTTCTTCACCTTCATGGGCATCTTGCTGGAACGCTCGGGCATGGCCGAGGATCTGCTGGATACCATCGGCCAGCTCTTCGGCCCGGTGCGCGGCGGCCTCGCCTATGCGGTGATCATCGTCGGCGCGCTGCTGGCCGCCACCACCGGCGTCGTTGCCGCCTCGGTGATCGCGATGGGGCTGATCTCGCTGCCGATCATGCTGCGCTATGGCTATGACCGGCGCATCGCCTCGGGCGTCATCGCCGCCTCGGGCACGCTGGCGCAGATCATCCCGCCCAGCCTTGTGCTGATCGTTCTGGCCGACCAGCTCGGCCGGTCGGTGGGCGACATGTACAAGGGCGCGCTGATCCCCGGCATGGTGCTGACTGCGCTCTACATGGGCTATGTCTTCGTGATGTCGGTGTTCCGCCCCGCCTCGATGCCGGCGCTGCCGCTCGAGGCGCGGACCCTCGGCAATGGCGTCACCTCGCTGGCCGTCGCGCTGGCGGTCTGCATGGCCATCGGCTACGGCACCCATGTCTGGCTGGCCCCGACCCACGGCGCAAATGCCGACATTCTGGGCGCGGCGGCGGCGGTGATCTTCATCTACATCGTCGCCCTGCTCGACAAGGGCCTGAAGATCAACGCGATGTCGCGGCTGGCGCAGCAGGTCATCATCGTGCTGATCCCGCCGCTGGCGCTGATCTTCCTCGTGCTTGGCACCATCTTCCTCGGCATCGCCACGCCGACCGAGGGCGGCGCGATGGGCGCGGTGGGGGCGCTGTTCCTGGCAGCCGTCAAGGGCCGGCTCAGCCTGACCGTCATCACCCAGGCGCTGGCCTCGACCACGCGGCTCTCGGCCTTCGTCATGTTCATTCTGATCGGCGCGCGGGTATTCTCGCTGACCTTCTACGGGGTCAACGGGCATATCTGGGTCGAGCATCTGCTGACCTCGCTGCCGGGCGGCGAGACCGGGTTCCTGATCGCGGTGTCGGTGCTGGTGTTCTTCCTGGCCTTCTTCCTCGACTTCTTCGAGCTGGCCTTCATCATCGTGCCGCTGCTGGCCCCCGCGGCCGAGAGCCTTGGCATCGACCTGATCTGGTTCGGGGTGATCCTCGGGGTGAATATGCAGACCTCGTTCATGCACCCGCCCTTCGGCTTTGCGCTGTTCTTCCTGCGATCGGTCGCGCCGAAATCACCCTATGTCGACAAGGTCACCGGGATCACGATGCAGCCCGTGACCACGGCGCAGATCTACTGGGGGGCCGTGCCCTTCGTGTTCATCCAGATCGTGATGATCGCGGTGGTGATCTCGTTCCCGCAGATGGTGATGCATTACAAGGGGCCGGTCATCGACACTTCGAACGTGACCATCACCTTGCCGCAGATGCCCGGCCTCGGTGCTGGCGGGCTTGGGGGCGGCTTGGGCGGAGGCCTCGGCGGCGGCTTGGGCGGAGGTCTGGGAGCGCCCGGCGCTGCCCCGGCCCCGGGGGCAGCTCCCGCTCCTGCGCCGGCCGTACCGGGCCTCGGGCTCCCGCCCGGGCTGCAGGCACCTGCACCGGCGAACTGAGAGGCCTTCGGCCCCTGCGACCAGACCGGCGGCCCGAAAGGGCCGCCGGCCTTCGTTCGGGAGGCCGCCAGACACGTTTTACCCTCTTGCCCGGAACAAGGCGCTTTAGTGCCGCCGGGCAGCGCCCGTCCGCCCCCTCGGGTAGGCGCTTGTTGGGCCGCACCATAGAGTGCCTAGAATGGGCGTTGCAGCGCCCACCCGGCGGACAGGCGCTACCCTATGACAGCAACTACCCCCAAACAAAAAACCCCCGGAGCGCCAAACGCTCCGGGGGCCCTGTCATGCCATAACCTGCTCTGATCTCAGAGCTTGCCGGCGTTCTGCTGCACCATCATGAAGGTGTCATAGTTGTACTCGGCGATCTGGGCCCAGGTGTAGTTCTCGGACCGGAAGGCCTTGATGGATTCCCAGATCTTCTTGAAAGCCGGGTTGGTGGCTTCCATCTCGGCATAGACTTCGTTGGCTGCCTCGAAGCAGGCCGACAGGATCTCGGGGCTGAACGGGCGCAGCTGGGTGCCTTGCGCGACCAGCGACTTGATCGCGGCCGGGTTCTTGTAGTCGTACTTCTGCAGCATGTCGGCATCGGTCGCCTGGCAAGCGGTGCGCAGCAGCGACTGATAGGCCGGCGGCAGCCCCTCATAGGCGCCCTTGTTGAAGAAGAAGTGGACCGTCGGGCCACCTTCCCACCAGCCGGGGTAGTAGTAGTAGGGCGCGACCTTGAAGAAGCCGAGCTTCTCATCGTCATACGGGCCGACCCATTCGGCGGCGTCGATGGTGCCTTTTTCCAGCGACGGATAGATGTCGCCGCCCGCGATCTGCTGCGGCACGACGCCGAGGCGTTCCATGACCTTGCCGGCAAAGCCGCCGACGCGCATCTTCAGGCCCTTCATGTCCTCGACGGTGTTGATCTCCTTGCGGAACCAGCCACCCATCTGCACGCCGGTATTGCCGCCGGGCAGGGCGAAGATGTTATGCTGCGCCAGGAACTCGTTGTAGAGGTCGATGCCGCCGCCGTGGTAATGCCAGGCGTTGATGCCGCGCGCCGAGAGCGAGAACGGAACCGCAGCCGCCACGGCAAACGTGGGATCTTTCCCCCAGTAGTAGTAGCCGACGGTGTGGCACGCCTCGACGGTACCATTGGTCACCGCATCCGCAGCCTGCAGGCCCGGGACGATCTCACCGGCCGCGAAGGGCTGGATGGTGAAGTTGCCGTCGGTCGCCTCGGTCAGGTACTTGGCCAGCACGTCAGCGCCGCCATAGATGGTGTCCAGCGATTTGGGGAAAGACGAGGTCAGCCGCCAGGTGACCTTCGGGTTGGCCTGCGCGATGGCGGGCGCGGCAAGCGTGGCCGCTGCGGCCGCGCCGGCGCCGCCAATGGCGGCCTTTGTCAGAAATGAACGACGGTCCATGGAATCCTCCCAGTTATGGCACTCATGCTGCAGTCCGGTTGGGGGTAAGCCCACGGGCGTTGCCGCCTCCTCCCCGGAGAGTTGCGCGATCACCTTACACGGCGCAGGCGGTCTGTCCAGCGCGCGCGAAGGCCTTGGCAGCGCTCACTTTGCGCGGCGCAAGAGCGCAGGGGGGCGGCGCCGGGTGCGGCACTGGCATTCGGGCTCAGATGCCCGGCTTCTGGGCGAAGGAATGCGGCGCTGCCCAAGAAAGCGGCGCGGGCATTGGTGCGTGAAGAACGCCGCTTAACCCTGTGCAGGCGCTTGGGAATCAGCCTGCCGGCGCAGGGCCGAGGGGCTGATGTCATAGCGGCTGCGAAACGCCCGGGCGAGCGTGCCGGCCGAGGAGAATCCAGTGGCCGCGGCGATGGCTGCCAGCGGCTCTGTCCCCGCCTCGACAAGGGCCCGCGCGGCCGCCAGCCGCAGGTCCAGCGCATAGGCGCCGGGGCCGGTGCCAAGCTCGGCCCGGAACAGCCCTTCGAGCCGACGGGAGGAGATGCCAAGGCCCTGCGCGATGGCGGCGGCGCTTTGCGGGGCGGCGATGCTGGCCTGCATCTGGGCGATAGCTGCCGCCACCCGCGGGTCGCCGCCGGTGCCGCTGGTCGTCGCCGGGGCGGATGCCGACACGGGCCAGCCGAGCCGCGCGGCGACCTCGCCCGCCGGATCGGCCCCATGCCGGGCGCGCAGCATCTGCAGCATCATGCCGGTGCCGCCAAGTGGGGTCGCGGCGGTCATCCGGCTCTTGGCCCAGGCCCAGGGCGCGGCGGTCGCGGCAACGGCGGGATGGGCGGCGACCAGGTCGGCGGCGGCCTCCGGCGTGCAGGCAACCTTGATCCCGTCCAACTCGCCCGTGGCGGCCAGCACCCGCACGCCGCCCCCGACCGCGCCCAGACAACCGATCTGCGGCACGACCCGCCGGATCGGCCGCAGCAACGCACGCGAGTCCATCCAGCCCTGCCACGGCCCCGCCAGCACGATCAGCGCATCGGCGCCTGCGGCATCGGGGGTGCTTCCGGCATAGGCAGGCTCGCTGCCATCGGCCAGCGGCGCCCCCAGGCTCGCCGAAGACAGCAGTCGCCAGACATAGGCCTCATGCTCAAGCACCGCATTCGCCTCGCGCAGCGGGTCGATCACCGCCGCGATGGCCAGCATCGGCGTCTGCGGCAGGACAAGCAGGGCGATGACCTGCGCGGCGGGGAGGGGCGTGCTCTCGGACATGTGAATGGGTTAGGTGCTTGCCCTGTTTCGCGCAAGGCTCTTGTGCGGGCGCAGCGAACGGCCGGTGCAGGCGCCAGCCGAAAGCGGCATCGGCGCGTCGCAAATGGAAGGGCTGCCGCGCGCGCGCGGTGGTGCATTCGGCCCCGCGGGCAGAGCGGAGAATGCGCATGGGCGCGGTGGCACAAGATGCGGCGGGCTATGACTATGTGATCGTCGGCGCCGGATCGGCGGGCTGCGTGCTGGCGGATCGGCTGACCGCCTCCGGCCGCCACCGGGTGCTGCTGCTGGAGGCAGGGGGCAGCGACCGGCGGCTGTTCGTGCAGATGCCCTTGGGCTATGGCAAGCTGTTCCATGACCCCGCGGTGAACTGGTGCTACCGGACCGAGCCTGATCCGGGCCTTGCCGGGCAGGCCGATCACTGGCCGCGGGGCAAGCTGCTGGGGGGATCGTCCTCGATCAACGCGATGGTCTGGATCCGCGGGCATTCCAGCGATTATGACGACTGGCAGGCGGCGGGCAATCCGGGCTGGGGGTGGGCGGACGTGCTGCCCGCCTACCGCGCCATCGAGGATTGGGAGGGCGGCGCCGACGACTGGCGCGGCGCCGGCGGCCCGCTGCATGTCAGCGCCAACCGGCGTGACCTGCATCCGCTGACCCATGCCTATCTGCGCGCCTGTGCCGCCGCTGGCATCCCAGAGACGCCCGACTTCAACGGCGCTTCGCAAGAAGGCGCCGGCGTCTACCAGCTGACGGTTAAGGGCGGGCGGCGGATGTCGGCAGCCCGCGCCTTCCTGCGCCCGGCGATGCGGCGCGCGAACCTGACGGTGCGCACCCATGCGCAGGCCACCCGCGTGATCTTCGAGGGCCGCCGCGCCACCGGTGTCGAATACCGCCACAAGGGCGCGCTGCATGTGGCACGGGCGGGGCGGGAGGTGATCCTGTCGGGCGGCGCCGTCAATACGCCGCAGCTTCTGATGCTGTCGGGCGTAGGGCCGGGGGCGGATCTCGCCGCGCTCGGCCTGCCGGTGCTGCTCGACAATGCCAATGTGGGCGGCAACCTCTGCGACCATCAGGGGCTCAACTACACCTGGCGGATGAAGACCCGCACGCTGAACGAGGTGCTGCGGCCCTGGTGGGGCAAGGCGTTGGTCGGGGCGCGCTGGCTGCTGACCGGGCGCGGGCCGCTGGCGATGTCGATCAACCAGGGCGGCGGCTTCTTCCGCACCGCCCCCGGCCTGAGCCGCCCCAACATGCAGCTCTACATGCAGGCCTTCTCCACGCTGATCCCCCGCGCAGGCGAGCGTCCGGTGCTGACCCCCGACCCGTTCCCCGGCCTGTCGCTTGGCCTCTCGAACTGTCGCCCCACCAGCCGCGGCCGCATCAGCCTGCGCAGCGCCGATCCCTTTGCCGCCCCGCGCATCACCGCGAACGCCTATTCCACCGAGGCGGATGTGGCCGAGATGCTGGCGGCGGTGAAGATGCTGCGCAAGATCGCGGCGCAGCCGCCCTTGGCCGATCTGATCGCCGAGGAGCTGCGTCCCGGCCCCGTGGTGGCGGATGACGAGGCGCTGATCGCCGACTTCCGCGCCCGCAGCGGCACCGTCTATCACGCCAGCTGCTCGGCGCGGATGGGGCCGGATGCGGCGGGCTCGGTGGTGGATGCGCGGTTGCGCGTGCACGGGCTGTCGGGGCTCAGGGTCTGCGATGCCTCGGCCTTCCCCACGCTGATCGGCGGCAATACCAACGCGCCCGCGATCCTGATGGGCTGGAAGGGCGCCGAGATGATCCTTGAGGATGCGGGCTGACTTGCCGCGCGGCGCGATCTGTCGCAAAGCGCGGGGGAACAGGATGGGCGGGCAGGCATGGCACTTCTTCTGGGCGTCGATACCGGCGGCACCTTCACCGATGCGGTGCTGCTGCGTGAGGGGCAGGGCGTGCTGGCCAAGGCCAAGGCCCTGACCACCCGCGCCGACCTGTCACTGGGGATTGGCGCGGCCATCGACGCTGTGCTGGCGGGCACCGATCCTGCGCAGGTCGCCATGGTCTCCCTCTCCACCACCCTCGCCACCAATGCGCTGGTCGAGGGGCAGGGCGGGCGCGCGGCCCTCGTCGCCATCGGCTTTTCCGAGGCCGACCTGGCCCGCGCCGGCCTCGCCGAGGCGATGCGCGGCGACCCGGTGATCCGCATCGCCGGCGGGCATGGCGCAGGCGGGACGGAGGCTGCGCCGCTGGATCTTGCCGCGCTGAAGGCCGCGCTGGAGGGCCTTGAGGTCTCCGCCTTCGCCGTGGCCGCGGCCTTCGCCACCCGCAACCCGGCGCATGAGCTGGCCGCCGCCAACCTGCTGCGCGCGCAGGGCTGGCCCGTCACCTGCTCGCATCACCTCTCCGCCCGGCTGAACGGGCCGAAGCGCGCGCTGACGGCGGTGCTGAATGCGCGCCTTCTGGACATGATCGCCCGGCTGATCGACGCCTGCGAGGGGCACCTTGCCCGCCGCGGCATCAGCGCCCCGCTGATGGTGGTGCGGGGTGATGGCGCGCTGATCTCGGCGGGCCAGGCGCGCGAGCGGCCCATCGAGACCATCCTCTCCGGCCCCGCGGCGTCCATTGAGGGCGCGCGCTGGCTGACCGGGATGGCCGAGGCGCTGGTGGCGGACATTGGCGGCACCACCACCGATGTGGCGCTGCTGCGCGGCGGGCGCCCCGCCATCGACCCGGACGGCGCCCGCGTCGGCCCCTGGCGCACGATGGTCGAGGCGGTGGCGATGCGCACCACCGGTCTTGGCGGCGACAGCGAGGTGCATCTGGCCGAGGGGCTGGTGCCGCTGGGGGATACCGGCCTGCGCCTTGGCCCGCGGCGTCTGATCCCGGTGTCGCTGCTGGCGGTGGATCATAGCCAGATGGTCCACGCCACGCTCGATGCTGCGCTGGCGACCGAGATCCCCGCCGCCGAGGCCGGCCGCTTCGTGCTGCCGATGGCGACCGAGGCCCCGGGGCTGGACGCGCGCGAGGCGGCGCTGCTGGCACGGCTGGCGGGGCAGGCTCAGCCGCTGGGAAAGGCGCTCGGCTCCCGCATGGATCAGGCGGCGTTGCAAAGGCTGTGGTCGCGGGGCCTCGTGATGATCGCCGGGGTCACGCCCTCCGACGCCTCCCATGTGCTGGGGCGGCTGGCGGTCTGGGACACGGGCGCCGCCGAAAAGGCCCTCGCCCTCATGGCCCGCCGGCGCAGCGCAAAGGGCGAGCGCATTGCGGCGGGGGCAGGGGCGCTGGCCGCGCGCATCATCGACCAACTCACCGCGCAGACGGTGGACTGCCTGCTGGAGGCCGCGCTGGCCGAAGACGGCTTCACTGCCGCCCCCGCCGACCCGCTGCTGCGCGCCGCGCTCTCGGGGCACAGCGGCACGCTGCGGATGCAGGCATCCCTCGGTGTGCCCCTGATCGGCCTCGGCGCCTCCGCCGCCAGCTACTACGGCGCGGTGGCCGACCGCCTGCACACCCCGGTAATCCTGCCGCCCGATGGCGATGTCGCCAATGCCATCGGCGCGGTGGTGGGCCGCGTCTCCATGCATGCCGAGGCGCTGGTCTCCAGCCCCGGCCCGGGCCGCTTCGTGGCCCACCTGCCCGACGGCCCCGCCGCCTATCCCGACCCCGAAACCGCGCTCAAAGCCCTCGCCCCCGCGCTGGAGGCAAAGGCCCGCGCCGCCGCCGCCGCCGCGGGCCTGCCCGACCCGCAGATCACCCGCGACGAGCAGCGCCGCGAGGCCCAGATCGAGGGGCAAACCGTCTTCATTGAAGCCAAACTGCGCATCACCGCCTCCGGCCGCCCCAGACAGACCCGGGACTGATCCCCTCTTCTTTGTCTAAATATCCTCGGGGGGTGCGGGGGGCAGACGGCCCGCCGCCGCTGGCCACAAGCGCCACGCTACCCGTGCTTCACCATCACATGCCGCACCACGGTGTAATCCTCCAGCGCATAGGCCGACAGGTCCTTGCCATAGCCCGACTGTTTCAGCCCGCCATGGGGCATCTCGTTGACCAGCATGAAATGCGTGTTGACCCAGGTGCAGCCGTAGCGCAGCCGCGCCGCCGTTGCCATCGCGCGGCCGACATCGCGGGTCCAGACCGAGCTTGCCAGCCCGTAATCGCTGTCATTGGCCCAGTCCACCGCCTGATCGACATCGTCGAAGGGCGTGACCGACACTACCGGCCCGAACACCTCGCGCCGCACGATCTCGTCGCTCTGCCGGGCCCCGGCGATCACGGTGGGGCGGTAGAAGAAGCCGCCGCCATTGCCCATGACCTCGCCGCCCGCCGTCACCTCCATATGGCTCTGCTCTCGGGCGCGTTCGACGAAGCTGGCGACCCGGTCGCGCTGGCGCAGGGAAATCAGCGGCCCGATCTCGTTGGCCGTATCATCCTCGAGCCCGAGCGCGATGCTGGACACTGCCGAGGACAGATCCGCCACCAGCCGCTCATAGACCTTCTTCCCGGCATAGATCCGGCAGGCGGCGGTGCAGTCCTGCCCGGCATTGTAATAGCCAAAGGCGCGCAGCCCCTCGACCACCTCGGAAATGTCCGCATCGTCGAACACCACGACGGGCGCCTTGCCGCCAAGCTCCAGATGCGTCCGCTTCACCGATTTCGCCGCGGCATCGAGCATCTTGCGGCCCGTCGCCACATCGCCGGTCAGCGAGATCATGTCCACCCCGGGATGGTTGATCAGGTAGCTGCCCACCGTCTGCCCGCGCCCGGGCAGGATGTTGACCACGCCCTCGGGCAGCACATCGGCCAGCACCCGCGCCAGTTTCAGCGCGGTCAGCGGCGTCTGCTCGGACGGCTTGAACACCACCGTGTTGCCGCCGCCGATGGCCGGGGCGAGCTTCCAGGCCATCATCATCAGCGGATAGTTCCAGGGTGCGATGCTGGCGATGACCCCCACTGCGTCGCGGCGGATCATGCTGGTATGCCCGGCCAGGTATTCGCCCGCGACGGTGCCGGACTGGCAGCGCACCGCGCCTGCGAAATAGCGGAAGCAATCGACGATGGCGGGCAGCTCGTCATTGGTGGCGGCATTGATCGGCTTGCCGCAGTTCAGCGCCTCCAGTGCCGCAAAGCCGCCCGCCTCGGCCTCGATCCGGTCTGCAATGGCGTGGAGGGCAGCGGAGCGTTCGGCAGGCGTGGTGCGCGACCAGCCGGCAAAGGCGGCGCGGGCGGCGGCCACCGCACGGTCCACCTGATCGGTCGAGGCTTCGGGCAGATCGAGGATCAGCTTGCCAGAGCGCGGGTTCAGCACCGGCTCGCCGGGCTCTTGCCCCGCCTCGAAGCTGCCGCCGATCAGCAGGTCGGTGTCGATTGTCAGGGTCTGGTCCTCGGTCATGGCACTCTCTTTCATTTGCCGCCCCCGGCGGTGTCTGCGCCGCCGCGGGTCAGGGTATAGGCGATGAGGATCGGCACGAAGGTGGCCGCAAAGACGACGATGGCGACGACATTGGTGACCGGGCGCTGCCGCGGGCGCACCAGTTCGTTCAGCATCCAGATCGGCAGGGTGCTTTGCTGGCCGGCGGTGAAGGTGGTGACGATCACCTCGTCAAAGGACAGCGCGAAGGCCAGCATCCCGCCAGCCAGCAAGGCGGAGCCGAGGTTGGGCAGGATCACGAAGCGGAAGGTCTGGAAGCCGTTGGCGCCAAGATCGGCGCTCGCCTCCAGCATCGAGCCGCCAAGCCGCCGGAACCGGGCCACGGCGTTGTTGTAGACGATGACCACGCAGAAGGTGGCATGCCCCAGCACGATGGTCAGGGTGGAGAACGGGATATCGGCAATGGCGAAGGCGGATCGCAGCGACATGCCGGTGATGATGCCGGGCAGGGCGATCGGCAGGATCACCAGCAATGAGATCGAGTCCCGCCCGAAGAACCGGGCCCGCGCCATCGCAGCGGCGGCCAGTGTTCCCAGCACCAGCGCCAGCGCAGTCGAGATCGCGGCGACCTTCAGCGACAGGTAGAGCGGCGGCCAGATGTCCGGCCGCTCCCACGCCACGCCGAACCATTTCAGCGTCAGGCCGGGGGGCGGGAACTGGTAGGTCCGCTCCTCGGTGGTGAAGGCGTAAAGGAAGATCAGTAGGATCGGCAGGTGCAGGAAGGCAAGCCCCGCCACCGCCGCAACCTTCAGCATCAATGGGGCGCGATCAGAGTGCATCGAACGCCCCCAGCCGCCGGGCCACGGCGAGATAGACCAGCATGATCAGGATCGGCACCACCGCAAAGGCCGCCGCCAGCGGGATATTCCCCGCCGTTCCCTGCAGCGTGTAGACCGCCTGCCCGATGAACAGCCGCGACGATCCGACGATCTGCGGGATGATGTAATCCCCCAGCGTCAGCGAGAAGGTGAAGATCGACCCGGCAATCACCCCCGGCATCGCCAGCGGCAGGATCACATGGCGGAAGGTCTGCCCCGGCCGCGCGCCAAGATCGCTGGAGGCTTCCAGCATCGTCGCCGGCACCCGCTCGAGCGAGGCCTGCATCGGCAGGATCATGAAGGGCAGCCAGACATAGAGGAACACCAGGAACGTGCCCATATAGCTGGTGGACAGCGAATTGCCCCCGATCACCGGGATCGCCAGCACCGCGTTCAGCAGGTTCCCTGCGCCAAGCCCCTCGAAGGCCCAGGTCACGATCCCCTCCTTCGCCAGGATCAGCTTCCAGGCATAGACCTTGACCAGATAGCTCGACCACAGCGGCAGCATCACGCCAAGGTAGAAGGCGGCCTTCCAGCGGCCCTTGGCATAGCGCGCCGCGTAATAGGCGATGGGGAAGGCCAGCACCGCCGAGGCAAGGGTGACCGCCGCCGCCATCGTCGCGGTGCGCAGGATCACATCGGCATTCGAGGGGCGCAGCAGTTCGGCATAGGTCTTCAGCGTCAGTTCCGGCACCACCATGCCGCTGAACTCGTCGATGGAATAGAAGCTCTGCCACAGAAGCGCGACCAGCGAGCCGACATAGACCACCCCCAGCCACAGCAGCGGCGGCGCCAGCAGCAGGGCAAGCAAGACCCAAGGGCGGCGCCAGAACAGGCCGGTCAGCCGGTCGCCCGGGCCGCGAGGGGGATGGGCCGGTTCAAGGGCTGCGCTCATTCCTCGCCCTCCATCGCATGCATCGCGCTGCGCTCCCATGTCAGGCGCACCGCCTCGCCGGGGGCCGGGACCGGCGCGCCTGCGGGCAGCAGCACGCCCAGATCCAAGCCCGCCTCCAGCGCCACGGCGACGCGGGTGCCCGCGCCCAGATAGCGCAGGGCGGTGACGGTGCCGGGGGTGCCTTCGCCCGCCAGCCGGATCGCCTCGGGCCGCAGGCTGGTCCAGCGCGCGGGGCCGCCGAGGCGGGCCGATTGCTCGGGGGACAGCACATTGGAGGAGCCGACGAAATCCGCCACGAAGCGCGTGGCGGGGCGCTCATACACCTCGGCGGGGCTGCCGGTCTGCACGATCTTGCCGCGGCTGAACACCGCCACGCGGTCGGCCATGCTCAGCGCCTCGCCCTGATCGTGGGTCACGAAGACGAAGGTGATGCCAAGCCGCTTTTGCAGGCTCTTCAGCTCATCTTGCATCGCCTCGCGCAGTTTCAGGTCCAGCGCGCCCAAGGGCTCATCCAGCAGCAGCACCCGCGGTTCGTTCACCAGCGCGCGCGCCAGTGCCACCCGCTGCCGCTGCCCGCCCGACAGCTGCCCGGGCTTCCGGCCGCCGAACTCCGGCAGATGCACCAGCGCCAGCATCTCCTCGGCCCGTGCCAGCCGCGTGCGCCGGTCCATGCCGCGCACCATCAGCCCGTAGGCGACATTGTCGCGCACGGTCATGTGGGGGAAGAGGGCGTAATCCTGAAACACCGTGTTCACATGGCGCCGGTTCGGCGGCACGGCACCCATGTCCTGCCCGAAGATGCGGATGGTGCCCTCGTTGGGGCTCTCGAACCCCGAGATCAACCGCAGGCAGGTGGTCTTGCCCGAGCCAGAGGGCCCGAGCATGGCGAAAAACTCCCCCTCGGCAATGGCCAGGCTCACGTCATCGACGGCGCGGACCGCCGCGGCGCCGCTGCCGAACTGGCGCGAGACATGGGTGAAGTCGACGGCAGCGATCATGGCAGGCTCTCCGATTGCCACCAATCCGGCAGCAGCTGCGCCAGGGGCAGCACGCGCGTTCCCGGCAGCAGCACGCGGGTTGCGGCATTGCCGGAGTCGATCTGCATCACCAGCTCGCGGCAGCGCCCGCAAGGGGCGACGACATGGCCAGCCGCATGGACCGCGACCATTGCCAGAACCCGGCTCTCCCCCGCGGTGACCATCGCGGCCACGGCGCCATGTTCGGCGCAAAAGCCGATGCCGCAGGCCGCGTCGATCGAGACGCCGCAGAACACCGCGCCGCTGCCCGCCAGGATCGCGGCGCCGACGGCTCCGGCCTCGACGGTCTTTCCAAGGCTGCGCGGCCGAGTCACCTCGCCAGCGCGCCGGATCAGCTCGGCATCGGTCATGGTTGGTCCTTCAAGCAGGAAAAAGGGGCGGCTCGGGGCCGCCCCCGGGGATCAGCGCCCGCCGATCACGCCGATATAGTCGCTGACCCAGCGGTAATAGGGCACGCAATCGCCGCCCGGGCAGCTGGCGACCGGGGTGGTCCAGAACTTGATGCGCTCGAAATCATCCAGCCCGTTCTTGGTGCAGCCCTCGGCGGTCTGCATCCCCGACCCGTCGGTGCAGGCGGCGGGGACGACCGGGTTGGCGCCAAACCAGACCGACAGGTCCGATTGCAGGTTCGAGGACAGGGTATGCTCCATCCACATATAGGCGCAGTTGGGGTTCTCGGCGTCGACATGCATCATCGTGGTATCGGCCCAGCCGGTCGCGCCTTCCTCGGGGATGGTGCTGGCGACGGGGAAGCCTTCGGATTGCAGCAGGTTCACCTGGAAGGGCCAGGAGCCGGAAGCCACGATGCCCTCGTTCTTGAAATCATCCATCTGGATGAAGGCGTCATGCCAGTAGCGCGCGACCAGTTCGCGCTGCCCGCGCAGAAGGTCCAGCGCTGCCTTGTACTGGTCTTCGGTCAGCTCATAGGGCGAGGTGATGCCCAGATCCGGCTGATGCACCATCAGGTATTGTGCGGCATCCGCCACATGGATCGGCCCGTCATAGGCCTGCACCCGGCCCTTGTTGGACTGGCCGTCCGGCAGGGTCATCTCCTCGAACACCACGTTCCACGAGGTGGGGGGCGTGTCGCCAAAGGCCTCGGTGTTGTACATCAGCACGTTCGGGCCCCAGGCATAGGGCACACCGTAATGCACGCCATCGACCGTGTGCCAGGGCGCGTCCTTCAGCCGGTCATCGACCGCGGACCAGGACGGGATCAGATCCACGTTCACCGGCTGCACCCGCTTGCCCGCCACCAGCCGCAGCGAGGCATCGCCCGAGGCGGTGACAAGATCGAACCCGCCCTCGTTCATCAGCGCCACCATCTCGTCCGAGGTGTTGGCAGTCTTGATGTTGACCTTGCAGCCAGAGGCCTCCTCGAAGCGGGTCACCCAGTCGAAGTCGGGCATGGTCTCGCCGCGCTCGATATAGCCGGGCCAGGCGACGATGTTGACCTGCCCCTCCGCCGCGCCGATCTCGGTCATCTGGGCGAGGGCGGGGTGCAGGGTTACAAGCAGGGCCAGCGCGGTGGTGCCGGCGAGGCGAAGGGCGGGTGTGGTGGTCTGACGGATCATGGGCAACTCCCTGTTGCAGCGCCGCGCGTTGGCGGCCATCGGGCCCGGGTTTTCCGGTGATGCCAAACGGTAAGTCCGGCGCCTGACCTTTCGCAAATGCAAAAGAATGAAGGCACCTATCGGAAATGCCGATGGCTAGATCACCGCACCGGCACCGCCGCCTGCGCCGCCTTGATGAAGCTGCGCGCCGGCCCCGGCAGCGGCGCGCCCTTGCGCCAGGCAAGGCCCACCTGCACCGAGGGCAGATCGCCCGACACGTCGCGGATCTCGATCCGGTCCCCCTCCAGCGACCAGGGCCGGTAGACCAGCCCCGGCAGCAGCGCCACCCCGGCGCCGGTGGCCACCAGGCTGCGCACCGCCTCTACCGACCTCGTGCGGAACGCGATGCGCGGGCGCACCGAAAACCCCGCCATCAGCCGCCGGGTGCTCTCCTCGATCTCGTCAACCGTCAGCATGATGAAATTCTCGCCCGCCAGATCCTCGGGCGCGATTGCCTCCGCCTCGGCCAGAGGGTGCCCCATCGGCAGCCACAGCCGGTAGGGCGAGACCAGCAGCGTTTCCACGTTCAGCGCCGCCCGCTCGCGGATGGCCGAGGTCAGCAGCACCGCCACGTCCAGCTCGCCGCCGATCAGCAGGTGCTGGAGGTACTCGCCGGTCTCCTCCAGCGCCGTCACCTCCACCGCCGGAAAGGCGCGGCGAAAGCGGCTGAGCATGTCCGACAGCACATAGCCCGCGACCAGCGAGGTCACCCCAAGGCTCAGCCGCCCGCCCTCCAGCCCCGGCTCCTCGCGGAACGCCTGCCGGGCGGTGGCGACATCGCCGAGGATCTGGCTGGCATGGCGCAGGAACAGGCTGCCGCGATGGGTCAGGTCCAGCCCGCGCGCCCGCCTCTCGAACAGGGTGACGCCCAGATCCTCCTCCAGCCCGCGGATCGCCTCGGTGACCGAGGATTGCGAGATCGATAGCGCCCGCGCCGCCGCCGACACCGATCCGGCCTCGGCGGCGGCCACGAAGAACTGCAACTGGCGCAGGGTAAAGGCCATCAGGCTGGGGCTCCGTGCGGGCAGTCCGCGCAGCAAGGATAGGCACCGCGCCGCCCGGACGAAAGCGCCGAGTGCGGGAAGCCCGCGCCCCTTCTTCCTCTCTTCTTTGCCTAAATATCCTCGGGGGGCGCGGGGGGCTGAAGGCCCCCCGGCTTCCGCCAGAACCTCAGAAACTCGGCGGCGTATTCACCCAGATCAGCACGCATTCCCCCTCGCCAAGGTTCATCCAGGCATGGGGCCGCTTGCTGGCGAAATAGAGGGAATCGCCGGGGCCGAGGTCATGCGCCTCGGTGCCGTCGAGCACGATGCGGAAGCGGCCCTCAAGCAGGTGCAGGAATTCCTCGCCCTCATGGCCATAGCCGCCCTCGCTGGCGGCGCCCGGGGCGAGGCGGAAGAGGTGGCAATCCATCTGGTTGCGCCCCTCGGCCAGCAGCTCGACCGTCACCCCCGGCACCGGCATCGGCCAGTGGCGGCGCGCCCCGGCCCGCACCACGGCGCCGCCGGGGGCGTCCTGGCCCGAAAGGCTCGACACGGTGGTGCCGTAATGGCGGGCGATGTCATGCAGGGTCTTGAAGGACACGCCCGCCCCCGTGCGTTCCAGCGTGGACAGGGCCGATGACGACACGGACAAAGCCGCCGCCGCCTGCTCCAGCGTCTCGCCGCGGGCCAGCCGCAGGCGGCGCAGCTGGGGGCCGAGGTCCGGCGCGGCGGCGGGCGAGGAGGGCGCAGGGGCAGGGGCGTCGCCCGCCAGCGCGGCGCGGATCGCGGCGGGGTTCAGCCCGTCCTCGCGGCGCAGGAAGGCGATGCGGCAGAGCCGCTCCACATCCGCCTCGGAATAGACCCGCTGGCCCGAGGCGAGGCGGGCCGGCGCGATCAGCCCCTGCGTCTCCCACAGCCGCAGGGTCGAGGGCGCGACGCCGGCCGCGCGCGCCGCCTCTGCCACCCGGTAGCGCGGCGGGTCTGGGGTCATGTCCTCGGGCATCGGGCCTCCTTGCGATCACCTCACAAGGGATATTGCACGGATGCGGGTTTTGTATAGGCTCGCCAACAATTCTTGCAGGAAAACTGCAAGGAATCGCAAAACCCCTTCAGGACATCCCGCCATGACCCACAGCACCATCACCGACGCCGCCCTTTCGGGCCGCCGCACCGCCGCCATCGCCCGCGGCGTCGGCGTTACCACGCAGGTCTATGCCGACCGTGCCGAGAACGCAGAAATCTGGGACAAGGGCGGCGCCCGCTACATCGACTTCGCCGCCGGCATCGCCGTGGTGAACACCGGGCACCGGCATCCCAAGGTGATCGCGGCGGTAAAGGCGCAGCTGGACCGCTTCACCCATACCTGCCACCAGGTCGTTCCCTATGAGAACTATGTGACCCTGGCCGAGCGGCTGAACGACAAGGTGCCGGGCGACTTTCCCAAGAAGACCCTCTTCGCCACCACCGGCGCCGAGGCGGTGGAGAATGCGGTTAAGATCGCCCGCCACTACACCGGGCGCGCCGCCGTCATCGCCTTCGCGGGCGGCTTTCACGGCCGCACCTTCATGGGCATGGCGCTGACCGGCAAGGTGCAGCCCTACAAGGCCGGCTTCGGCCCGATGATGGCCGATGTCTGGCACCTTCCCTTCCCGATCGCGCTTCAGGGCGTCACGGCCGAGGACTCGCTGGCCGCGCTCGACCGCCTGTTCAAGGCCGATCTGGAGCCAACCCGCGTGGCCGCGATCCTGATCGAGCCGGTGCAGGGCGAGGGCGGCTTCTACGAAGTGCCCGCCGGCTTCATGGCCAGCCTGCGCGCGATCTGCGACACCCATGGCATCGTGCTGATCGTGGATGAGGTGCAGACCGGCTTTGCCCGCACCGGCAAGCTGTTCGCGATGGAGCATCACGGGGTCGCCGCCGACATCACCACCATGGCCAAGGGGCTTGGCGGCGGCCTGCCGATCTCCGCCGTGACCGGGCGCGCCGAGATCATGGACAGCCCGAACCCCGGCGGGCTGGGGGGCACCTATGCAGGCAACCCGCTGGCCATCGCCGCCGCCAATGCGGTGCTGGACGTGATCGAGGAAGAGCAGCTGTGTGACCGCGCAACGCGCCTCGGCCAGCGGCTGAAGCAGCGGCTGGCGGGGATGCAGGAGGCGGTGCCGCAGATCGCCGATATCCGCGGCCCGGGCTTCATGAACGCGGTGGAGTTTGCCGTGCCCGGCACCGGCGCGCCCGATGCCGGGTTTGCTGGCCGGGTGCGCGAGGAGGCGCTGTCGCGCGGGTTGATCCTGCTGACCTGCGGCGTCTATGGCAACGTCATCCGCTTCCTCGCGCCGCTGACCATCCCCGATGCGGTGATGGGTGAGGCGCTGGAGATCCTCGAGGCCTCGGTGCTGGCCGCGCGCGGCTGACCTTGGCGCGGGTGTGGAAGGCCTATGCACCCGCGCCTAAAACCCCGGTGCTTGGTCTGGGAAACGGGCAGGCTGCTGCGATCTGCCGGCCGCCACAGGGTAGATTTTTTCCGCCGCCTGCGCCGTGATCGCACGCTCTGCACTGCCCCCAACCGGCGTTTCCCCCTTCCCGGACAGGCCCATACCGCCCGATCCCCCCACCCATTCCCCCGCTCGAATTTCCGCACGGGCCCGCTTGACGTCCCCCCCGGCTATGCCTATTACACGCTCCACGTTCGGCGCCATGCTTCGGCACCCGGACGGGAAGTTTGCGGTTGTAGCTCAGTTGGTTAGAGTACCGGCCTGTCACGCCGGGGGTCGCGGGTTCGAGCCCCGTCAACCGCGCCACCTTCCCAAGACCGAAAAGCCCTCGCGCAAGCGGGGGCTTTTGGCTTTGGGGGGTCAGGGTTTGTCGCGCTTGTCCGGGCGCAGACGGACGGGGCCCGCCTGTGTGACCTCCCGCGCGATCCCCATTGCCAGCTCATACTGTCCCTTGAACTTTGCCAGGATCATCTGCGCCCAGAAATAGGCGTCGTCGCCCATCGTCTGGGCAAGCGCCAGAAGCTGCGGCCCGTGTTCGTAAACGTAGTTGCCGACGGGACCGCCGACAGCGCCGGCTGCGGCAGCGCCCCCAACATACTTGAGCACCACGATCACAGCGTTCCGCGACAAGACCCCCCGGCTGGCCGACAGCCGGTCATCCATGCCGGGCAGCAGGATCACCCGTGCCGCATCCTGCACCGCGGGGTCGAAGGGCGCGTCCTTGGCCTGTACCGAGACCAGCACCTGCCCCTCGGCCTCGGCCACCTCGGGCGTGACCACGCGCGCCCGCTCTTTCTCCTGCCGCTCGATCAGCACCTGCACGCCGGCATCGGCCAGCGTCACCCCCGGCACGATCTCCAGCACCCCGGCGATGGCGGTCACCGTCTCGTCGTCGAACCGCTCGGCGCGCCCCTCCAGCCCCACATAGACGCGGCGCAGCTTCTGATAGCTCAGATGCAGCTTGACCATGTTGAGCGAGGAAATCTCGCCCGTCGCCCGCTCCTGCAACTCGCCCGCGAGGCGGTAGAGGTCGTCATGCCGGTTGCCCTTGCGGCGCAGGTCCTCGATCAGCGGCAGCAGGTCTTCCAGCACCGCCTCGGTCACCGGATCGGCCCCGACCTGCGCGGCGAGGAAGGAGAACCCCTTCTCGCCCCAGATCAGCGGGAGGGCTGCGTCCTGCTCCGGCGGCACGGGCAACGCGCCAATCGGCCCCGGCGGCAGGCCGTCGGGGCGAGCCTTGGGGGTGTAGGGCTCCGGCCAAGGGGGCAGGGTGTTGAGATAGGCGAGGGTCTGGCGGGCGCGGTCTTTCTCGTCATCGATTTCCGCCAGCCGTGCCAGTTCCGAATCCAACTGAGTTGCGGGTGTATCGAAGAAGTTTAAACCGGGAGAGCCAACACTACCAAGCTTTTCCAGCCTGCAAATCGGGCGTAGGTCGTCCACCATGCTGCCAAACAAGGTCAGATCGGAAAGAGCAGCGAATTCGGTCACGGGACCGACGTTGGAAACGGTGGTCTGGCTGAGCCAGAGCATCTGCAATGCAGTGAGATTCGAGATGGGGGCAAGGTCGGAGACAGCGCTTTGACTGATGCCGAGACCTTGAAGCTCTGTGAGGCCCGCGATTGGGGCAAGGTCAGAAACCGAAGTCTGGTTAAGCCAGAGCATCTGTAGAGCAACTAGGCCGGTGAGGGGCACGAGATCGGCAACAAGTGTCTCGCTAAGATCGAGCCACTGTAGCGCGGTCAAGTCTGAGAGCGGGGCAAGGTCAGATACAGCAGTCCGGTCAAGTGTTAGCCTTCGGAGTGCGGTGAGGCCTGTGATGGGCGTAAGGTCTGAAACGGCAGTCTGGTCGAGAACGAGCACTTCTAGGGCGCGAAGAGCGGCGAGGGGTGCGAGGCTGGAAACGGCGGTTTGACCAAGTATGAGCACTTCCAATGCAGTGAGGCCCGCAAGGGGACCCAGATCGGCAACGGCGGTTTGGCTTAGATCGACCCTTTTCAGGAAACTGAGGCTTGCCAGTGAGGCAAGGTTCGAAACGGCGGTTTGACTGAGGTTGAGCACCTGCAGCCCAACGATCTCTGCCACCTCGGGCGGGATCTGATCCAGCGCGTGAAAAAGCTCGTCGTCGAAGTGGAGCTCCGTCCCCCCCTCCCGCTTCACCCTCTCAATCTCGTCCAGCGCCGCTCTGTACGCCGCCTCTGCCGCCGTCTCTGCCATCACCCGCTCCCCGTCACCCAGCCCACCCTGACGCGCCCGCTTCCCTCCCGCAATCCCCTGCGCATTCGTGCTTGACGCCCCCAGCCTCAGCGGCTAGGTAGCCCCCCATTGCGCGGTTGTAGCTCAGTTGGTTAGAGTACCGGCCTGTCACGCCGGGGGTCGCGGGTTCGAGCCCCGTCAACCGCGCCACTTCTTCCTTGCCCGGACCAACGGCCCCGAGATGCCGTATCGGCCGGGGCAGGGCGGGCGCCCGAGGGCGGCCCTCGCGGACGATCCCCTACAGCTTCACCCGGTACCGCACATGCCCGTCCGCGGGCGTGAAGCTGTCGTAGAGCCGCCGTGCCTGCGTATTCCCCTCGGCCGTGTGCCAGTAGAGCCGCGACCAGCCGTTCGCGCGGCCAAGCGCCGCCAGATCCTCGATCAGCGCGCGGCCGACGCCCTTGCCGCGGGCGGCTTCGTCCACGAACAGGTCCTCGAGGTAGCAATCGGGGGTGAGAGTCCAGGTCGAGGGATGGGTGACCCAGGTGGCGAAGCCGAGGAGGGTGCCGTCTTCCTCCGCCACGCGCATCCCGATGCCGCCCGCAGGGTCAAGGATCCGCGCCCAGGTGGAAGCGGTCACCTCGGGCGGCAGGTCCATGTGGTAGAAGGCGAGGTAGGCGTCCCACAGGGGGCGCCAGCCCGCTTCGTCGGTCGCGACGGCTTCCCGAACGGTCACCATCACCCGGCGATCCGGTCCAGCACCCGCGCCCAGGAGCGGATGCCCTTGTGGAAGCATTCAAGGTCGTATTTCTCGTTCGGCGAGTGGATCTGGTCATCGTCGCGGCCAAAGCCGATCAGCATCGCGTCCATCCCCAGCACGGTCTTGAAATGCCCCGCGATCGGGATCGACCCGCCGCAGCCGACAAAGGCCGCGGGCTGGCCCCATTCCTCGGACAGCGCCAGCCGCGCCGCCTCGAAGGCCGGGTCGCCCACAGCCATTTCCGAGGCGGGGGCGCCGGCCTTGGGGCTGAAGCTGACGGTGCAATCGGCCGGCACCTGCGCGCGCACCCAGTCGCGGAACAGGGTCTGCACCTTCTCCGGGTCCATCCCCGGCACCAGCCGGAAGGTCAGCTTGGCGAAGGCCTGCGAGGGGATCACCGTCTTCGACCCCGCGCCCTGATAGCCGCCCCACATGCCGTTGATCTCGGCCGTGGGCCGCGACCAGAGCATTTCCAGCGGGGTGCGGTCCTGCTCGCCCGCCGGGAGCGACAGGCCGACCTCGCCGAGGAACCCGGCATGATCGAAGCCAAGGCCCTGCCACTGTGCGCGGATCTCGTCCGGCAGTTCGCGCACATCGTCATAGAAGCCGGGGATGGTGACGCGGCCCTGATCGTCGAACATCCCGCCGAGGATCTTGGTCAGCAGCCGCAGCGGGTTCATGGCGAGGCCGCCATACATGCCCGAATGCAGGTCTTTCGACGGACCGGTGATCGTCACCTCATCCCCCGCCAGCCCGCGCAGCATGGTGACGATGGCGGGTTTGTCCGCGAAGAGGCCGGTGTCGCAGATCAGGGCGAGGTCTGCGCGCAGCTCCTCGGCATTCTCTTCCATGAACGGCACGAGGCTGGGGGAGCCGGATTCCTCCTCGCCCTCCAGAAAGATGGTCAGGTTGCCGGGGAGGGTGCCGTGGACCGCTTTCCAGGCGCGGCAGGCCTCGAGGAAAGTCATCAGTTGGCCCTTGTCATCGCTGGCGCCGCGGCCGCGGATGACGCGGCCCTTGGGGGTGTCCTGCAGCTCGGGATCGAAAGGGTCGCGGTTCCAGAGGTTCAGCGGATCAACGGGTTGCACGTCGTAATGGCCGTAGAAGAGGATGTGCTTGCCGGGGCCTTTCGCGCGCGCCATGACCATCGGATGGCCGGGGGTGGGGCGGACGGAGGCGTCGAAGCCGAGCTCGCAGAGGTCATCGACCAGCCAGTCGGCGGCGCTGGCGCAAGCCTCGGCAAAGGCCGGATCGGTGGAGACGGAGGGGATGCGCAGCAGCTCCAGCAGCCGGTCCACCGCCTCGGGCAGGGTTTCGTCGATCCGGGCCAATACGGTGTCGAGGGTCATCGCCGTCTCCTTCATGTCGGGGTTGGCGCGGAGCCTAGCAGGCGGGGTCGCACTGTCCAGAGGGGGCGGGAGAGCGCCGCCGGGGCTGCAGAAATCTCTTTAAACTCCGACCCGTCAGCCCACCGGTCACAGCCTTTTTCCCGCTTTGCGTCAATTTGCACCATGACTCTGCCCCCAATTGATCGGTATCAAGGCAGAACGCGGATGGAGAGCCTAGTCCATCCCCCAGCGAACGGGCCAGGAGACGAACGATGGACTATGACAAGGCGCTCGATACGGCGATCCAGCGGCTGCATGACGAGGGGCGCTACCGCACCTTCATCGATATCGAGCGGCGCAAGGGCGCCTTCCCGAATGCGGTCTGGCGGCGTCCCGACGGGCAGGAGCAGGCGATCACCGTCTGGTGCGGCAATGACTATCTGGGCATGGGCCAGCATCCGGCTGTCCTTGCCGCGATGCATGAGGCGCTGGACGCGACCGGCGCCGGCTCGGGCGGCACGCGCAACATTTCTGGCACCACGGTCTATCACAAGCGGCTCGAGGCGGAGCTGGCCGATCTGCATGGGAAAGAGGCCGCGCTGGTCTTCTCCAGCGCCTATATCGCCAATGACGCGACGCTTTCGACGCTGCCGGTGCTGTTCCCGGGGCTGATCATCTATTCGGACTCGCTCAACCACGCCAGCATGATCGAGGGCATCCGCCGCAACGGCGGCGCCAAGCGCATCTTCCGCCACAACGACCTTGCCCATCTGCGCGCACTTCTGGCGGCCGACGATCCGGCGGCGCCCAAGCTGATCGCCTTTGAATCGATCTATTCGATGGATGGCGATTTCGGGCTGATCGAAGAGTTGTGCGACCTGGCCGAGGAGTTCGGCGCGCTGACCTATCTCGATGAGGTTCATGCGGTGGGCATGTATGGCCCGCGCGGCGGCGGCATCGCGGAACGTGACGGGCTGGCCGGGCGGATCGACATCATCAACGGCACGCTTGGCAAGGCTTTCGGGGTCTTCGGCGGCTATATCGCGGCCTCGGCACGGATGGTCGATGCGATCCGCTCCTATGCGCCGGGCTTCATCTTCACCACCTCGCTGCCGCCGGCCGTGGCCGCCGGGGCCGCAGCCTCTATCGCCTTCCTGAAAACCGCCGAAGGGCAGAAGCTGCGCGATGCCCAGCAACTCCACGCCCGGATCCTGAAGATGCGGCTCAAGTCGCTGGGGATGCCGATCATCGACCATGGCAGCCATATCGTGCCGGTGCATGTCGGCGACCCGGTGCATTGCAAGATGCTGTCCGACATGCTGCTGGAAGACTTCGGCGTCTATGTCCAGCCGATCAACTTTCCGACCGTGCCGCGCGGGACCGAGCGTCTGCGCTTCACCCCCTCGCCGGTGCATGATCCAAAGCAGATCGACCATCTTGTGCGGGCAATGGACGCGCTCTGGTCGCGTTGTGCGCTAAATCGCGCCGAGATGTCGGCCTGACCCCTTCTGCATGTGCATGATGGCTTGCCCTGTGCTACAGAAAGCTCAATAGGTCGGGCGAAATCAGGCGACGACGAATCGTCGATCGTTGGGGACAGAACGGGGCAGGCGCATGATCGGGCGGAGGACTTCTCCTTCGACGCAGGAGGTCGACAAGCCCAAGGGCTTTGACGGTTTCGAACTGCGGTTGGGGGATGTGATGCGCGGCGAACGCGCTACACTCTCGAAATCCCTGCTTGATGTGCAGCGTGAGCTGAAGATCAAGGCCAGCTACATCGCGGCCATCGAGAATGCGGATCTTGCGGCGTTTGAGACCCCCGGCTTCATCTCTGGCTATGTCCGTTCTTACGCCCGCTATCTGGGCCTCGACCCGGATTGGGCCTTTGCCCGTTTCTGCGAGGAATCGAGCTTCGTGCCGGCGCATGGGCTCGCGCCCGCTGCCTCGGGTCCCAAGCCGGTTTCGGTGCGACAGAAGGCCGCCGAATATGGCGACCCGCTGGCCAACCCGAATGCCCTCTTCGTGCCGCGCGGCAAGGCGATGTTCAGCCATGTCGAACCCGGCGCTGTCGGCTCTGTGCTGGTGCTGCTCGCGCTGGTGGTGGCGATTGGCTATGGCGGCTGGTCGGTGCTGCAAGAGGTGCAGAAGGTGCGCCTCTCGCCCGTCGATCAGGCGCCGGGCGTGGTGGCAGAGCTGGACCCGCTCGACAACCTCTCGCAAGGCAATGCGATGACGGCCGAGGCCGATGTGTCCTTGCCCCAGACAGATGCGCTGGACCGGCTCTATCGCCCCGAGGCGCTGGACGTGCCGGTGCTGGTGGCGCGTGACGGACCGATTGCGTCCATCGACCCGCAGACCGTGGGCGCGCTGGCCGGCCTCTCGGCCGCGGCCAGCATCCCGGGTAGCCTTGCCGGGGTGAATGCCGGGATCGAGGCGGCGGTGGCCGAGGCCAATACCGATGCCGATGCGACCGTCCGCACCGTGGCCGAAGGCGCGCCGGCGGTGGAACTCGTTGCGGTGCGCCCGTCCTGGGTGCGGGTGTCAGCGGCCGATGGCTCGGTGCTGTTCGAGAAGATCCTGGACGCGGGTGAGCGTTACGCGGTTCCCGCCATGGAACAGCCCCCGGTGCTGCGCGCAGGCAACTCCGGCTCCGTCTATTTTGCGGTGAACGGCCAGACCTATGGCCCCGCTGCGCCGGGCGCGCAGGTGGTCAAGAACCTCAAGCTCTCGCCCGAAGACCTGACCGGCAGCTTTGCCGTCGCGGACCTCACGCAAGATCCGGACCTGGCCAAGATCGTGGCCGTTGCGCAAGCGCAAATCCCGGGCGCCGAACCCGCCGAGTGACGGATGGGTTCCGGCCCGCTTGCGGTTGCCTCGGGCCGGGGCTGCGCCTATCTAGGCGGTGACCGCAGACCAACGAGGTTTCTCGATGTCGCTCAACACCGTCCGCCCCTGGCGCAATATCTATCGTCGAAAGTCGCGCCAGATCATGGTCGGCAAGGTGGCCGTGGGGGGCGATGCGCCGATCTCGGTGCAGACGATGACCAACACCGACACGTCCGACGTGCGCGCCACCCTGGCGCAGGTGATCGCGGCGGCCGATGTGGGCGCCGATATCGTCCGCATCTCCACCCCCGACGAATCCAGCACCCAGGCCCTGCGCGAGATTTGCCGCGAAAGCCCGGTGCCGATCGTCGCGGACATCCATTTCCACTACAAACGCGCCATCGAGGCCGCCGAGGCGGGCGCCGCCTGCCTGCGCATCAACCCCGGCAATATCGGCGACGCCCGCCGCGTGGCCGAGGTGGTGCGGGCGGCCAAGGATCATGGCTGCTCCATCCGCATCGGCGTGAATGCCGGTTCGCTGGAGCGGCATCTGCTGGAGAAATACGGCGAGCCTTGCCCGGATGCGATGGTCGAATCCGGTATGGACCATATCAAGCTGTTGCAGGACAACGATTTCCACGAGTTCAAGATCAGCGTGAAGGCCTCCGACGTGTTCCTCGCCGCCGCCGCCTATCAGGCGCTGGCCGAGGCGACCGACGCGCCGATCCACCTCGGCATCACCGAAGCCGGGGGGCTGGTCTCCGGTACGGTGAAATCCGCCATCGGCCTTGGCAACCTCCTGTGGATGGGCATCGGCGACACCATCCGCGTCTCGCTCTCGGCCGATCCGGTCGAGGAGGTGAAGGTGGGGTATGAGATCCTGAAATCGCTCGGCCTGCGCCACCGCGGCGTCACCATCATCTCCTGCCCCAGCTGCGCGCGGCAGGGCTTCGACGTGATCAAGACCGTCTCGGCGCTCGAGGACCGGCTGGCGCATGTCACCACCTCGATGAGCCTCAGCATCATCGGCTGCGTGGTCAATGGCCCGGGCGAGGCGCTGATGACCGATATCGGCTTCACCGGCGGCGGGGCAGGGTCCGGCATGGTCTATCTGGCCGGCAAGCAGGTCCACAAGCTGGGGAATGAGCGGATGATCGACCATATCGTTGAACTGGTCGAGGCGAAGGCGGCGGCGATACAGGCGGCCGAGGCGGAGGCCGAGGCGGCTGCGCAGTTGGTGCAGGCGGGGTGAGGGGCTCGGAAGGCCATGCAGAGGGTGGCATGGTCATGGCCTTGCGATACGCACTGATCTTCTTTCTGCCGATAGCTTTCGCGTTTCTCCTTCAGCACCTGACATGGCCGACGCAGCTGCAGCTTCGTGACCAGGCATCGGAAATTCTCAATCTCCCCGGTCCGCGAGACTTCCAGGGTTTCCTTGAGCGCACGCAGCGCTTGGACTGGCTTTTCCGCACCTATGTGGCCCTCGGGGCCGTGGCATTCTCGTTGTTGATCCCGGTTCGCGCGGCAACGAGCCATGGCCCGAACCTTCTCACAGCGATGGTCCTTGGATACCTCGTGGCGAAGTCTCTGTTCAGGTTCCACAATATGGGCTGGGGGGAGTTCGGCCTCTGCATCGCTATCGGCGTCGCCGGGTCTGTGGCAGTTCTGCTGATGCGGCCTTTGCAGAGACTTAAGATGCCATCAAACGGCTGAACCTGTTTCAAGGTGCCTTGCAGAGATCGGGGCGATCCGAGAAAGCGGCATCCCCCTCACCCTGCGGCTTGCGCCTCCGGTCAAAAGGCGCGGGTGACTTGCCGTCGGCAAGTCACCCGCGCCCGGGGCCAAAGAGTCCAATGGCCCGCTTGGAACGGGGGATCTACCCCCGCACATCCGCCACCATCGCGCGCATTCCCTCCAGCGGGACATAGCCGCGCAGCAGCTGGTCGCCCATCACGAAGGTCGGGGTGCCCTCGATCTGCAGGCGCTGTGCCAGCAGCTGGTTGTCGTTCAGCACCTTGGCCACTTCGGGCGAGTCCATTCCGGCGGCAATCGCCGCGCCGTCCAGCCCCAGATCGGTGGCGAAGGCCGCCAGACGCTCGGCCGTCATCGCGCCGCGGAACTCGGTGTAAAGGCCATGGTTGATCTTCTCATAGGCCTCGGGCCCGGCCACCTGCAGCGCCGCAACGGCGAATTGCGAGGCGATCACCGACTCCTCGCCGAGGATCGGGAATTCCTTGACGATGTAGCGGATGTCGCCATCTGTCTCCACCAGCTCCAGCACTTCGGAATGCGCCTTGCGGCAATAGCCGCAGCGGTAGTCGATGAATTCCACCACCGTCAGGCTGCCCTCGGGATTGCCGCCGACCCAGGAGAACCCGTCCTCATAGATGTCAGCGGCGTTGGACAGCACCAGTGCGCTATCGCCCGAGGACTGCGCCTCTGCCTGCTGCGCCTCCAGCTCTGCGATTACCTCCATCAGCACCCCGGGGTTCTCCATCAGGTAGCCGCGCACCGCCTCGCCAAAGGCCTCGCTTTCGGGCTGGGTCATCGAGGTGATGTCGAAGGCCAGGGCAGGGGTGCCAAGGGTCAGGGTCGCGGCGAGGGCTAGCGCGAAGCGCCGTTGAGCGAAGGCGGGGCGGGTCATCGTATCGTCTCCGGTTCGGGCGGCAGCGCCGCTATTCTTCTGCCCGTGGGCTTGGCACGGATGCCGCCGCGCCGCAACGGACCTCGCGCCGCAGGGGCTGGCATTGACCTTGCCCGCCGCGGCTGAAATGAACGCAAGGCACGCCCGTGGGGGCTGCGGGGCAGCATGGAGACGCTAGATGCGGACATCAAGGCGCGGGCTTGTCGATCCCTTCATCGTGATGGACGTGATGGAGGCCGCGCGCGCCGCCGAGGCCGCGGGCCGCCACATCATCCATATGGAGGTCGGCCAGCCCTCGACCCCCGCGCCCGCCGCCGCCCGTGCTGCGCTGGCCCGGGCGATGGAGCAGGGTGCCCTTGGCTACACCGTCGCCCTCGGCCTGCCGCAGCTGCGTGCCGGGATCGCCGCGCTCTATGCCCGCTGGTATGGGGTGGAGCTTGATCCGGCCCGGGTCATCGTCACCGCCGGCTCCTCCGCCGCCTTCCTGCTGGCCTTCACCGCGCTTTTCGATGCCGGCGACCGGGTGGCGCTTGGCGAGCCGGGCTACCCGTCCTACCGCCAGATCCTGCGCGCGCTGTCGCTGGAGCCGGTGGGCATTCCCGCGCGGGCCGAGGACCGGCTGCAACCGAACCCTGAGGATGTGGCGCTGGCCCCCGATCTGGCGGGCCTGATCGTCGCCTCGCCCGGCAACCCGTCCGGCACCATGCTCGGCCGCGATGCGCTGGCGGCGTTGATCCATGTCGCGGCCGAGCGCAATCTGGCCTTCGTGTCGGACGAGATCTACCACGGGCTGCATTACGAGGGGCGCGCGATTTCCGCATTGGAGATTTCGGATGATGTCTATGTCATCAACTCCTTCTCCAAGTATTTCAGCATGACCGGCTGGCGCATCGGCTGGATGGTGGTGCCCGAGGATCACGTCCGCATCGTCGAGCGGCTGGCGCAGAACATGTTCATCTGCCCGCCCCATGCCAGCCAGGTCGCCGCCCTTGCCGCGCTGGATTGCGTGGACGAGCTGGAGGCGAACCGCGCCGTCTATGCCTGCAACCGCCAGCTGATGCTGGAGGGGTTGCCGGGCGCCGGCTTTGACAGGATCGCGCCGCCGGACGGGGCCTTCTATATCTATGCCGATGTGTCGGGGCTGAAGACGGACAGCCGCGCCTTTGCCGCGGAGATTCTGGCGGGGGCCGGGGTCGCGGTCACGCCGGGGCTGGATTTCGATCCGGTCCGCGGCGGCACCACGCTGCGCTTCTCCTATGCCGGGTCCACCGCCGACATCGCCGAGGGGATCGCCCGGCTGACCAAGTTCATGGCCGCCCGCCAGGCGTGATGCGCCAGCATGAGGTGGGGCTAGGGATTCGCGCCGCTCATCGCTATGCTGGCGCGAAAAGGGCAGAGGCATGATCGGGTTTCTTCTTCGCAGACTGGCGCCTTTGCTGGCCGCGCTGATGCTGGTGCTGCCTGCCGCGGCGCAGGAGCTGACGGCGCTGGCGCGGCTCAACGCCGGTGCCTCGGGCGTCGAGGACCGGGCGGGGGGCATCTCTGTCACGCTGGCGCTGTCGCAGCCGGTGCCGTTCCGGGTGTTCTTGCTGCAAGATCCGCCGCGGCTGGTGGTGGATTTCCGCGAAGTGTCCTTCCAGGGCGCCGACCCGCTGTCCCTCGACCGCTCCGCCCATGTCACCGAGCTTCGCTGGGGCGTCTTTCGCCCCGGCTGGTCGCGGCTGGTGGCGGAACTGGACGGGCCGTTCCTGGTGTCCTCGGCCTGGCAGGAGACCGATCCCGCTTCGGTGCGGATCCGGCTTGAACCTACCGATGCCGCGGGGCTTGCCGCCGTCGCCGCCGATCCGGGCCGCGCGGTGGAGGGCACGATCTGGGACCTGCCCGACCCGGTGGTGACCAAGCCCGCCAAGCAGCGCCAGACCGGAGAGGCACCGCTGGTGGTGGTGCTCGACCCCGGCCATGGCGGGCTCGATCCCGGGGCCGAGGCGGCGGGGCTGACCGAGGCGCATCTGATGCTGGCCTTCGCGCGCGAGCTGCAAGAGGTGCTGCGCCGCGGCGGGATACAGGTGGAGCTGACGCGGACCGAGGATGTCTTCGTGCCGCTGGAAACCCGCATCTCGGCCGCGCGGGCGGCGGGGGCGGACCTGTTCCTTTCGCTCCACGCCGATGCTCTGGCCGAGGGCGAGGCGGTGGGGGCGACGATCTACACGCTGTCGGAAGACGCCTCCGACACCGCCTCTGCGCTGCTGGCCGAACGCCATGACCGCGCCGACCTGCTGGCCGGGATCGACCTTGATGGCCACGATGATGAGGTGGCGGGGGTGCTGATGGACCTGGCGCGCACCGAAACCCAGCCCCGCGCTGACAGGCTGGCGATGGCCTTGGCCGATGGGATCAAGGCGGCGGGGCTGAAGACCCATCGCCGCCCGGTGCAGGCGGCGGACTTCTCGGTGCTGAAGTCGCCCGACATCCCGTCCGTGCTGCTGGAGGTGGGGTTCATGTCCTCCGCTGCCGACCGCGCGCGGCTGATGGACCCGGCCTGGCGCGCGCAGATGCAAGCGGCGCTGCTGGCCGGGGTCCGGGCCTGGGCCGAGGCGGATGCGGCAGAGGCGCGGCTGATCCGGCAGTAGCTAGAGCAGGGTCGCGATGCAGGTTTAGAGCAGGGTCGCCATGGCTCCGGGCGCGCCGCTGTGGAAGGCATGGCGCAGCCGGCCCGTCGCCAGGTCCATTGCCTCTTGCGCCGTCTCCACCACCGCGCCCATCCCGAAGAACTCATGCGTGACCCCGTCGAAGGTGCGCTGCGTCACCGGCACCCCCGCCTCGATCAGCCGCGCCGCCAGCGTCTCGCCCTCCGACAGCAGCGGGTCGATCCGCGCATTCAGGATGGTGGCGGGCGGCAGCCCCGCCAGATCGTCGCGCGCCACGACGTTCAGCCGCGGGTCTTCGGTCTGTCCGTCAATGGGGAAGGCCTGCGCAATGAACCACTCCATCCCCTGCCGGCCAAGCGGGGCAGCCTCGGCATGGGAGCGGTAGGAGGCGGTGTCCAGGTCGTTCCCCGCCACCGGGTAGACCAGCAACTGATGCAGAGGCGGCGTCATTCCGCGGTCGCGCGCCGCCAGCGCCACGCCGATGGCGAGGTTGCCGCCCGCGCTCTCGCCCGCGACGGCCATCCGCAGGGGATCGCCGCCGAACTCCGCCGCGTTTTCGCTGGCCCATTGCCAGGCGGCCACCGCGTCCAGATGCGCGGCAGGGAAGGGATGCTCGGGCGCGCAGCGATGGTCGAAGGCCAGCACCAGCGCTTCTGCGCCAAGCGCCAGCGCGCGGGCGGTGGCGTCATAGGCGTCGAGCCCGCCAAGCACCCAGCCGCCGCCGTGGAAATAGACGATCACCGGCAAGGGCCCCGGCCCCTGCGGCAGATAGGCCCGCGCCGCGATCTCCCCCGCCGCGCCCGGCACCGAAAAGTCGCGAATCTGAAGGCCCTTGTCCGAGGGCGGCGTGCCAACCCCCTCGGCCAGAAGCGAGGCGACCGCATCCGCCGGGCCTGGTTGCGCCCGGAACGCGGCCGCGTCCACCGTCCCTGCCGGGCGCGCGCCAAGAGCCTCCAGCCGGTCCAGCACCGCCTGCATCTGCGGGCCGGGCTTTGCTGGGCTGCCGCCGAACAGCGCAGACAGCACGCCGGCGGTGGTCTCGGTCAGGGCGCTCATCTGCTTGTCTCCTTGCAATCCTGGCTCCACAGAAACCCCCACGAGCCCGAGCGCGTTCCCCGGCCAGCCCCCGCCCGGCGGGCTTTCGCGCACCCATCCCCGATCCCGTCCCCGGGCGCACCCCTGACACCGAGTTGTTTTGACCCTCGCCGCCACCCCGGCTATAGAGGCGCGGAACCTCCCGGAGCTGCCCCTTGATCCGTTTCCTCCTGAACTTCGTCGGCGCGATCTTTTCCGCGATCACCATCGGTGCGGCCTTTGTCGCGCTGTCGGTGGGCGCCATCTTCTGGATGTATGGCCGCGACCTGCCCAACCATGAGCAGCTGGCGCAATACACCCCGAAAACCATCAGCCGCATCTATTCCGGCGAAGGCCGCATCATCGACGAATTCGCCGAGGAGCGGCGCCTGTTCGTGCCGATCGAGGATGTGCCCGATCTGGTGAAGGGCGCCTTCATCTCGGCCGAGGACAAGAATTTCTACCACCACGGTGGCTTTGACGCCCGCGGCATCGTCGCGGCGGGGGTGGAGGCGATCCGCTCGCGCGGCGAAAACGTCCGCGGCGCCTCGACCATCACCCAGCAGGTGATGAAGAACTTCCTGCTGTCGTCCGACCGGTCTGCCGAACGCAAGGTCAAGGAGCTGATCCTGGCGACCCGGCTGGAGGAGACTCTGAGCAAGGACAAGATCCTGGAGCTGTACCTCAACGAGATCTTCCTCGGGCAGAACTCCTTCGGCGTGGCGGCGGCGGCGCAGACCTATTTCAACAAGACCATGGCAGAGCTGGAACCGCATGAGGCGGCGACCCTTGCCTCGATGCCGCAGGCCCCGGGCCGCTACCATCCCGTAACCGCGAAAGAGCGGGTGCGCGAGCGGCGCGACTATGTGCTGCGCGAGATGTGGCAGAACGGCTATATCGACGAGGCGACCGCGGTCTCCGAGGCGGCTAAACCGCTCCGCTCGGTCCAGAACGGCGACTTCCCGGCCTTCCGCGAGGCGCTGCCGCCGCGCGATTACTTCACCGACGAGATCCGCCGCCAGCTGTCGCGCAGCTTCGGGCAGGAAGAGTTCTTCGGCGGCGGCCTGTCGATCCGCGCCACCGTCGATCCCGACATGCAGTCGGTCGCCGCCCTCGCCCTGCGCCGGGCGCTGGAGAAATACGACCGCTCCATCGGCGTCTGGCGCGGCACCGGCGTGACGCTGGAGCCCGCCACCCTTGGCAGCGAAGATACCTGGCGCGCCGCGCTTGGTGCCGCCGAAGTGCCACGCGACATCGAAGGCTGGTCCCCGGCCGTGGTGCTGGAGATCGGTGAGCGCGACGCCCGCATCGGCATCGAGGGCACCCCGGATGACGAGGATGGCCACTGGATCCCGGCCGAGGATGTGACCTGGGCGCGCAAGCTGATGCCGGGGCGCGAGCGTGCGCCGCAAGCCCGTGTCGCGGGCGACCTGCTGACGGTGGGCGACGTGGTGCTGGTGCGGCAGATGACCAGCGATGACGATGGCAGCTTCATCCGCTGGACCCTGCGCCAGGTGCCTGACATCCAGGGTGCCTTCATGGCGATGGACGTGAACACCGGCCGGGTGATCGCCATGCAGGGTGGCTTCTCCTACCAGTCCTCGGTCTTCAACCGCGCGACGCAGGCGCAGCGCCAGCCGGGCTCCTCCTTCAAGCCCTTCGTCTATGCCGCCGCACTGGACAGCGGCTTCACCCCTGCGACCATCGTCGTCGACGCGCCCATCGAGGTGGATACCCCGCAAGGCATGTGGCGGCCCAAGAACGCCTCCAACCGCTTCTATGGCCCGACGCCGCTGCGCACCGGGGTCGAGCAGTCGCGGAACCTGATGACCGTGCGGGTCGCGCAGGAAATCGGCATGGATGTGGTGGCGGGCTATGCCGAACGCTTCGGCGTCTACAATCCGATGTCGCCCTTCCTGGCCAACGCGCTTGGCGCGCAGGAAACCACGCTGTTCCAGATGGTGGCCGCCTACGCCATGTTCGCCAATGGCGGCGAGCGGGTGGAGCCGACGCTGGTGGACCGGGTGCAGGACCGCTGGGGCCGCACCGTCTATCGCCACGATCAGCGCATCTGCAACGATTGCGCCGCAGACAGCCTGCCCGCCGGCAAGGCCCCGCAGATCGCGTCGAACCGTGAGCGGGTGATGAACGCCATCACCGCCTATCAGCTGACCTCGATGCTCGAAGGCGTCGTGCAGCGCGGCACCGCGCGCGGCATCAACCTGCCGGTGCCGATCGCCGGCAAGACCGGCACCACCAATGATGCCAAGGACGTGTGGTTCATCGGCTTCTCCTCGAACCTCGTCGCTGGCTGCTACATCGGCTATGACCAGCCGCGCAGCCTTGGCAGCGCCTCGGGCGGCGGCATGTGCGGCCCGGTGTTCCAGAGCTTCATGCAAGAGGCGATCAAGGAGTACGGGGGGGGCAAGTTCAAGGTGCCGCCCGGCGGGCACTTCATCAAGATCGACCGCTTCACCGGCGCGCGCCTGCCCGACGATGCCGTGGGCGACCATGTCGTGTCGGAATACTTCCGCGACGGCGAGGACAGCTTCATCGGCTTTGGCGCCTATGTCGATGGCGGCTTCGCGATGGGGCAGAACCTGCCGCTGTTCGCCTATGGCGAGCAGGGCGGCGATGAGGGCACCGCGATCACCACCTCGACCGGGCAGAGCCGGGTGATCCCGAAGAAGGCGGATTTCGGCACGCTGAGTTCCGGCGGGCTGTACTGACGCCGCCCCGACACCTCAGCTACGTCATCACAACGACACCAGGGGAAATACGGGATGATCGGTTCCATCGGTCGAATGTTCGGCGGGGGCGAAGCCAGGCGAAAGCGCAACGAGGCGCGGCGCGACTTGCGAGCGGGCGTCACCGACCGGGACAGGGTGGAATTCGGCCGCGCCACGGGTCCGCATTACGTGGGCGTGTTGCACGAGATCCATGCGACCCATGTTTTTGACTGGTATTTGGAGGTGGGCTGCCGCACCGGGCGCAGCTTTGCCCCGATCTGCAGCCCCACGGTCGCGGTGGACCCGTTCTTTCGCTTGGCGGAGGGCGTAATGGGCCCAAAGCGGGAGTTACACCTGTTCCAGCAAACGTCGGACGAATTCTTCGCGTCGGCGGCGCCGGCTAGGCTGGGGGCGCGGTTCGGCTTCGCCTTTCTCGACGGGATGCACCTGTTCGAATACCTGCTGCGCGACCTGATCGGGACCGAGCGCTGCTTGGCCCCCGGCGGGGTGATTGCGCTGCACGACTGCTATCCCTTTGGCCGGGCCATGACGACGCGCGAGGTCAGTGCCGCGCCCGCAGGTGCTTGGACAGGCGATGTGTGGAAGCTGTTGCCGATCCTGACTGAACACCGTCCCGATCTGCGGGTGACGGTGCTTGATTGCGCGCCGACGGGGCTCGTCATGATCGAAGGCGGCGATCCTGCGAACCGGGTGCTGTCGGACGCCTATGACGCGATCCTCGCCCGCTGGCACGACGTGACAATCGAGGAGTACAGCATCGCTCGCTTTCGCGATGACTTCCCACTGGTGGCCCCCGCGTCCTTCACGGGGCGCGATCCGTCGCCCTTCGCGGCGGCCCGTTCCGCTACGGAGCACTTGGGAGGTATGCCGGAGTGGGTTTCACCTTGAACCGCAAGACTCTGACCCTGGCTGCGCTTGCCACACGCCTATAGCCCGCCCCTGTTGCCCCTGACGATGCAAGACGCTATGTCAAGCGACTGAACCAGCCGGAAGTGACCCATGCGCGCCGATACCCAGAACACCTGCGAGACCATCCGTAAATCGCTGAAACTGCTCGGCCAGCGGATGGATTGGGAGACGGCGCCGCATCGGTTGGAAGAGATGAACGCCATGATCGAGGATGGCGATCTGTGGGCCGATCCCGAGCGCGCGCAGAAGTTGATGCGCGAGCGTCAGGTGCTGATGGACAAGGTGCAGGCCTATCGCCGCATCGAGGCCGGGCTGAACGACAATATCGAGCTGATCGGCATGGGCGAGGCCGAGGGCGATGACGAGATCATCGCCGAGGCCGAGGCCAGCCTGAAGGTACTCGCCGCCGAGGCCGCCGCCAAGGAGCTGGAGGCGCTGTTGGATGGCGAGGCCGATGGCAATGACACCTTCCTCGAGATCAACGCCGGCGCGGGCGGGACCGAGTCCTGTGACTGGGCCTCGATCCTGGCGCGGATGTATGTGCGATGGGCCGAGAAGAAGGGCTACAAGGTCGAGCTGATGGCCGAGACTGCGGGCGAGGAGGCGGGCATCCGCTCCGTCTCGTACAAGATCGCGGGGCAGAATGCCTATGGCTGGCTGAAGTCGGAATCGGGGGTGCACCGGCTGGTGCGCATCTCGCCCTACGATTCAGCGGCGCGGCGGCACACCTCGTTCTCCTCGGTCTGGGTCTATCCGGTGGTCGATGACAATATCGAGATCGTCATCCCCGACAACGAGATCCGCATCGATACCTACCGCTCCTCGGGCGCGGGCGGGCAGCATGTCAACACCACCGACTCCGCCGTGCGCATTACCCACTTGCCGACCAATATCGTGGTGACCAGTTCGGAGAAGTCGCAGCACCAGAACCGGGCCAATGCCATGGCGGCGCTGAAATCGCGGCTCTATCAGATGGAGCTGGACCGCCGCAACGCCGAGGTCAATGCGCAGCACGCCGCCAAAGGCGATGCTGGCTGGGGCAACCAGATCCGATCCTACGTGCTGCAGCCTTACCAGATGGTGAAGGACCTGCGCACCGGGCATGAGACATCGGATACGTCGGGGGTGCTGGACGGTGATCTCGATGCGTTCATGGCGGCAACGCTGGCGCTGGACGTGGCCGGCAAGAGCCGCGCCGAGGCCAATGCCGAGGTGTGAGGTGGCACTTTCGGGCGTGTCGCGCCACTCTCCGGTGCCATTGCCTTGGAACGCTGCATGAAGCGTCCCTTGTCGAATGCGGGCGGTCCTGAACCGGAGAGCTCGACCGCATTGCACCGCGCCCTGATCGTGGCGCATGGTCAGCCCTCCGATCCCGGCCCGGCCGAGGCGGCGCTGGCGCGCTTCGCCGAGCGGGTGGCCGTGGAGTTGCCGGCGGATTGGCACGTGGAGGCGGCAACCCTAGCCGCATCCGGCGCGCTGGAGGCGGCGCTGGCCAAGGCTGGGGCGAATTCTGCCCCGCTGCTGATCTACCCGATGTTCATCGCCGATGGCTGGTTCACGCAGGTGAACCTGCCGGCCCGATTGCGGGCGGCGGGGGTGGAGGTCGTGCAGCGCGGTTCAGGCATGGGCAGCGGGGAGGAGGCAGCAGGCGGCGGCAACCCCGAGCGTGCAGGGATGCCCGGCGACGCAAGCGCGCATGGTGAGGCCTGTGCAGCCTCGCCCTCGAAAGGGCTCCGGGACCAGGGCGTCGACACCGGTTGCTTGGAGACGGGCGGCGGATCTGCACATGGCACCGAGGTTGCAAACCCGGAGAGCCAGTCAGGACCCGGACGGGACGGGGGTGGCGGTGCGGAGGAGGCAGGACCAAAGCGACCCGCTGCAGATGGCGCGAAAAAGATCGCTGCGATGGGCGCGCGCGATCCGGCACTTCGCGAAGCTGCGCCACTGCCCGCTGATGCGGCGCCTGCTGCGAGCGACGGCACGCAGGGCGGGCAGACCCCGCCGCGCTTCGGCCTCGATGCCGGCATGCTGCCAACAGTCGCGTCGGGCGCGCCCGATCCTTTGCGGCCAGCAGCCGCAGCGCTGCCCGGCAATGCTGCGTCACCCGCGAACGACAGCAGGCGAGGCGCGCAGATCCTGCCGCCCTTCGGGCTCGATCCCGGCATCCTGACGCTGGCCCTGCTGGCCCTTCGCGCGGCACTGGCCGAACACGGGCTGCGCGCGGCCGAGACCAACCTGATCATCGCTGCGCATGGCTCGTTCAAGAGCCCGGCGCCCGCTGCGGTGGCGCGCCGCCTCGCGCGGGCGATCATCGCCGAGATGCCCTTTGCCGAGATGCGCACGGCCTTCATCGACCAGGCGCCGCGGATTGCCGACTTCGCCCGCGGCCTGCCCGCGCCTGCCCTGTGCCTGCCGCTCTTTGCCGCGGCGGGGGGGCATGTCGAGGACGATCTGCCTGCCGCCCTTGCCGAGGCAGAGTTCGCGGGCCACATCCTTGCGCCGCTGGGGCTGGCCGCAGGGGCGCCCGGCCTTGTTGCGGCGGCACTCTTGGCGGCGTCCGGGCGCGAATAGACGAACGCGTTGACCATCTGACATCCAGTGCTGCTTGAAAGACGCGTCCTTGCCCCGGCAATGCTGGTGTCGCGCCTTGGGCGGGACAGCGGCACGTGTGGCGCGGCTTAGAAATCCTCCCAGTCGTCATTGCTCGGCGCAGGCTTCACGGCCAGCGCGGTCAGGCGGCGGCCGCCGCCCGAGGCGATGGCCACCTTGGGCGGGGCGGGGCGCGGCGCCGGTTTGCTGGCGGTGCGGGCCGGGGCGGCTTGCGGGCGCGCTGCCGGGCGGGCCGGGGCACCGCTGCCGGCGGCGCCGGTGCGGAACCGGCCCATCGTCGCGGTCAGCGCCTCGGCCTCACGGTTCAGCGAATGGCTGGCGGCGGTGGTCTGCTCGAACATAGCGGCGTTTTGCTGGGTCACCTGGTCGAGCTGGTTCACCGCGATATTGATCTCGGCAAGGCCCGAGGACTGTTCGCGCGACGACACCGCGATATCCGAGACGCAGGAATAGATATCCGCGACCGAGGTTTCGATGCCGCCAAGCGCCTGGCCCGCCTGACCGACCAGATCGACGCCGCGCTTGACCTGATGCGAGGAGGCAGAGATCAGCCCTGCAATCTCGCGCGCGGCCTCCGACGATCGCTGCGCAAGGGCCCGCACCTCGGAAGCGACGACGGCAAAGCCGCGCCCCGCCTCGCCGGCCCGCGCCGCTTCGACCCCGGCGTTCAGCGCCAGAAGGTTGGTCTGGAAAGCGATCTCGTCGATCACGCTGGTGATGCGGGAAATCTTGCCAGAGCTTTCCTCGATCTCGCCCATCGCCACCACCGCCTCGCGGACCACATTGCCCGACATCTCGGCATTGGCCTTGGCTTCCGAGACCATGCGGTTCGCCTGGCCCGCGACCTCGGCGGCCGACTTGACCGAGGAGGTCAGCTGGTCCAGCGCTGCGGCGGTCTGTTCCAGCGTCGCCGCCTGCTGTTCGGTGCGCCGGCTGAGGTCGTCGGCGGCAGAGGAAATCTCGCCGGCCTCGCCGCGGATCGCCTCGGCATTTTCGACAACGCCCTGCATCGCGGCGCGCAGCTGGTCTGTCGCCTCGTTGAAATAGGCGCGCAGCCGCTCGTATTCCTCGGTGAAGGGTTCCGAGAGCTTGGTGGTCAGATCGCCCGCCGCCAGCTGTTCAAGGCCAAGGCGCAGCGCCTCGACCACCCGGTGCTGTGCCGCTTCCATCTGGCTGCGGGCGAGCTCGGACGCCGCTTTCGCGGTTTCGGTGGCGGTAACGTCGGTGCCCAGCAGGATCAGGCTGCGAACCTGGTTCTTGCGATCCCGCACCACGCCGAAGCTGCCATCGAGGATCACCTCGCCGCCATCGGGACGCTCCAGCCGGATCTGGCCGGTGACGCTTTGGCCCTGGCTCAAAGCCTGCAACATCTTCTCGGAGGTGTCGAACCCCTCGACATGGATATTGCTGCGGAGATCGACCCCTTGCAGCTGCTCGGCACTGCGGCCAAGCGCCCGATAGAAGGTGGCATTTGCGGATTCGAGCTGCCCCATCGGCGTGAACTCTGCGCGCAGTTGGCTGGCGTCGATCGCCTCGAGCACGGCGGCATTGCGCAGCTCCACCGACAGATCCTTCCACTCGACGACAAAACCGATATGGCTGCCATCGGTGCCGCGCACGGCGTTGACCTCGATCACCAGATTTGCCCGGCCGAAGTTAAGTTCGGCCCGCAACGGCAATGCCGACAGATCCGCCAGCCTGCGCCGGGCGGTGGGGTTGCCGGCGTGGAACTCATCCATGTTGCGGCCGACGAGCGATCTGGGATCGAAGCTCTGCACGCGCGCACGGATCGCGCCCTCATGCTCGGCCATCATTGTCAGTGCCGCCGGGTTCACGAACAGGATCTTCATGTCGGTGTCGCAGATCATCAGTGACGCCGAACAGCCCTCATAGGCAGCGCCCTTGAACAGGCCGATCCGCGTTGTCTCGGCGGCGTTTTGCAGCGAGTTGCGGAAGGTCTCAAGCGATTGGGCAATTGCACCGATCTCGTCATGCCGGTTCAGCGCGGGCACCTCGACGGCATAGTCTCCGCCCGCGACCCGCTGCATCGCCCCGTTCACCGCCACCAGCGGCCGCGAGACCATGCGGCGGAACGGCATGGACATGGCAAGCAGCGAGACCAGAAGCAGCACGCCCCCGGTCAGATAGGAGCGGATATGGATGTCGCGCACCAGCGTGGCGGCCAGGCTGTCGTCGGCGTATATCACCACCGCGCCTGTCACCACCCGGTCCTTTCCGAAAAAGGCCGGGTGGGCGAAAGTCCTGTGATCCCCGGTTGAGTAGACGTGGTCAGCGGACATTGCCTCGACGGCCGCAGCCGCCATCGCCGCGTTCGGTTCCTGGCCGACCTGAGTGAACATCTGACCCTGCAGGTCATAGGCGGCCAGCGACAGCACCGTTTCGGGGCTCTCCTCCAGCACGCGACGAAACAACTCTGTCACCGCCTCGGTGTTCTTGAACTGGATGCCGGCGCCCGCCTCGTGTCCGAGCATGTCAACGATCAGGCCCGCATATTTCTCGACACCATCCTGGGCGGTGCGTTCGGTTGTCCGGGCGTCCAGAACCGCCATGGTGACGATAATCAGCGTGACGCAGATCGCAAACAGCATCGCGGTCTTGGCAAAGACCGATCGGGGCAGATAACGGCCGCCGCGTGCCGGGTCTTGAGAGCGAGCCATCGTAAAATCCTTGAAGGGAAAAGGGGGATGGGGGCTTGGGCCGGGGTGGCCCCGCCTTGGTCGGGTCAGAGCATCTCGGCATTCAGCGCGACGGTGATCGCGCCGATGGCTTGCCCGGTGGCCGGATCGGTGACCGTCATCGACACCTGCGCCTGGTAGATCTGGGTGGACTCGTCCAGCTCGATTGCACCAAGATGCAGGGCGCCGGGGCCGGCGGGATAGGTCTCGGAAAACTTCTCCTCATCCCCCTGCCAGTAATCCGAGGTGATGCCCGAGGCCGCGACGTTGAGCCCCTGGGCGTCCATCACGAACACTTCGGTTATGGCGCCGCCTGCTGCCTGCATCTGCGCGCGCAGGAAGTCCGAGGCGGCATTCTCCACCACCGGCGTTATGGTCGGGGTCTGTCCCGCGCCAACCTCGGCGCGCCATGCAAGGTCCAGCGCCGTAATCCCCTCGGGGGTCAGCGCGGCGTGGGCCGTGTTGGCCGCCAGGATCGCCCCGATCAGCACCGGATCCTGCACCCAGGCGGCAACCTCGGTCTCGGCATAGGCCTTCAGGCGGCCTTCAAGCTCGGCGGCATTGGCGGGCGATGTGGTGGCGGGCAGGGCAGCGGCAAGCGCGAAGGCTGCGGCAGCGGCAAGGCGGCGGGGCATGAACGATCTCTCCCAGTTGCGCGGCGCAAGCGGGCGCCGGAGTCCTCAGATGAAGGGCAAACTAGGGATCGCAGGTTTCCGCATGCTTAACCGCAGCGGGGTGGTTCGGGTTTTAATCAAACGGGCGAGCCGAGGGCTCAGCCAAGCGTCGCCAGCGCCGGGAAGGTCTCCAGCAGCCACCAGGAGAATTGCGAGAAGCCGCCGGTCAGCATCAGCAGGCCAATGGTCCAGAGCAAGAGGCCCATGATCCGCTCGATCCGTTCCATGTTGCGCTTGAAGAAGGCCATGGCGCCGGTCAGCCGCGGGAAGAAGGCGGCGACGAGCAGGAAGGGGATACCGAGGCCGATGGCGTAGATCGCGAGCAGGCCGGTGCCGCGGGCGATGCTGGCATCCTGCGCCGCAAGGCTGAGGATCAGGCCAAGCTGCGGGCCGATGCAGGGCGTCCAGCCAAAGGCAAAAGCCAGCCCCAGCACATAGGCGCCAAGCGCCGAGCCGCCGCGGTCGCCCGCATCCATCCGCGCCTCGCGCAGCAGCAGCGGGATGCGGATGACGCCAAGGAAATGCGCGCCGAAGATCATCACCATGATCCCGGCGGCGGTGTTGAACCAACCCTGGTTTTGCAAGAAGAACCGCCCGAAGATCGAGGCGGTGAAGCCGAGGAACAGGAAGACGGTGGACAGCCCCAGCACGAAGAATGCCGCCGCCAGCAGCGCCTTGCGGCTGGCGCGGCCCTCGCGGCCGAGATCCGCCATGCCGATGCCGCCCATATAGGCCAGGTAGGGCGGCACGATGGGCAGCACGCAGGGCGATAGGAATGAGAGCAGCCCCGCAACCAGCGCGACAGTGGCGGCCGGCAGGAAGCTGGCGTCGATGAGGTCTATCCCGAACATGCCAAGGGCTTAGCCGATCCGCCGCGCCCCGTCACGCGGCAAGCCATCACTTCGCCGTGGACAAATCGCCCCACGGCGCCTACCTCGCCCGGGATGGACTACGACCTCGAAATCGACGCGCGCGGGCTGCTGTGCCCGCTGCCGGTGCTGAAGGCCCGCAAGGCGCTGCTCGGCCTGCCGCAGGGCGCCGTGCTGCGGATCTGGACCACCGACCCTGTCGCCTGGATCGACCTGCCGCATTTCTGCACCGAGGCCGGGCATGAGCTGCTGGCGGCCGAGGATGCGGGCGAGGAGCAGGGATTCACGATCCGCAGGGGGTGACCGGCAGGTCTGACGCGCGCGGGGTGTTCGGGCCCTGCGGGTTGTATCGCCCGCCGACTATCGCACCTGCTCAGCGAACTCTCTGCACACACCCCAAACGATAAGCGCCGGACCCGAAGGTCCGGCGCTGTGACGTGTTCAACGTGAGGCGTCGCGCTTAGCGCGACCACCAGCCGCGGCGCTTGGGCTTGCCATCGGCATCGGCGTCCGCATCCGGGCCCGCATCAGCCTCGGGCTCGACCGGGGGCTCGACCGGGGCCGGCTCGGGCACCGTCACCGGGGCCATCGCTTCGACCAGTTCCGCGGATGCGGCCAGATCGGCGGCGGGTTCGGCCGGGGCGCGGGTCTCGCCTGCAGCATCGCCAGCCTCGGCGACCGGGGTTTCCGCCACGGTCTCCGCGACCGGAGCTTCCACCGCCTTCTTCGCCCGCGGCTTGGCCGGGGCGCGGGTGCGCTTGGGCTTCGGCGCAGGCTCTGCGGCTTCCGGGGCGGCGGCGGCTTCAGCTGCGGCTGCAGCAGCCGCCTCCAGCGCGACGCCGGCCTTGGCGCGCGGCTTGCGGGTGCGGGTCTTCTTCTTCGGCGCTTCGGCCTCGGCCTCGGCTTCTGCCTCAGGCGCAGCCGCTTCCGGCTCTGCCGCGGCTTCCGTCACCATTGCGCTTTCCGGCGCTTCGGTTGCGGAAACTGCTGCAGTTTCGGCCTCGGCAACGGCGTCGTCACCGTCTTCCTCGCCCTCCTCGTCGCCCTGATCCGAACCAGCCTCGGTCCCGGCTTCTGCGCCGTTGCCATTGCCGTTCTTCTTCTTCCGCCGACGCCGACGCTTCTTCTTGGGACCGCGCTCGCCATCCCCCTCGGCCGCAGCCTCGGGCGCCGCGACAACGGCCGCCGGGGCTGCCACGGCAACCTCGACCTCTTCCTCTTCCATCGCCTCGACGGCGACCTCTTCCTCATCCAGATCCGCCATCAGCGCTGCATCGGTCGCCGACACCACCTGCAACAGCGATTCCGGCACGTTGCGCACCGCGGTCTTGAACTTCTCGACCACGAAATCGGGGCTGACGAGCGAAGGATCCGCCTCGACCCGTACCGACATGCCATAGCGCGCTTCGATCTGCGCCACATGCTCGCGCTTCTGGTTCATCAGGAAGTTGACCACCGCCACCGGCGCGCGCAGCAGAACCTCGCGCGAGCGTTTGCGGGTGCCCTCTTCCTCGATCGCCCGCAGGATCGACAGCGCGAGGCTGTCATCCGAGCGGATGATCCCGGTGCCGTGGCAATGCGCGCAAGGCTGGGTGGTGCTTTCCAGCATCCCCGGGCGCAGGCGCTGGCGGCTCATCTCCAGCAGGCCAAAGCCCGAGATGCGGCCCACCTGAATGCGGGCGCGGTCCGTCTTCAGCTTGTCCTTCAGCTTCTTCTCGACAGTGGCGTTGTTGCGCCGCTCTTCCATGTCGATGAAGTCAATGACGATCAGCCCGGCAAGGTCGCGCAGGCGCAGCTGGCGGGCGATCTCTTCGGCCGCCTCGCTGTTGGTCTTCAGCGCCGTTTCCTCGATCGAGCCTTCCTTGGTGGCCCGGCCCGAGTTCACGTCGATGGCGACCAGCGCCTCGGTGATGCCGATCACGATATAGCCGCCGGATTTCAGCTGCACCACCGGGTTGAACATCCCCGACAGGTAGCCTTCGACCTGGAAGCGCGCGAACAGCGGCTGCGAATCCGCATAGCGCTTCACCGCCCCGGCATGGGTCGGCATGATCATCTTCATGAAGTCCTTGGCGGTGCGATAGCCGCGCTCGCCCTCGACGATGACCTCGTCGATATCCTTGGAGTAAAGATCGCGGATCGACCGCTTGATCAGGTCGCCTTCCTCGTAGATCGGGGCAGGGGCGATGGATTTCAGCGTCAGGTCGCGGATCTGCTCCCACAGGCGCAGCAGGTATTCATAGTCGCGCCGGATCTCGGTCTTGGTGCGCTGGCTGCCCGCGGTACGGATGATCAGGCCAGCGCCTTCCGGCACCTCGATCTCGCCGGCAATTTCCTTGAGCTTCTTGCGGTCGGCAGCGTTGGTGATCTTGCGCGAGATGCCACCGCCGCGCGCGGTGTTCGGCATCAGCACGCAATAGCGGCCGGCCAGCGACAGGTAGGTGGTCAGCGCGGCGCCCTTGTTGCCACGCTCTTCCTTGACGACCTGCACCAGCAGGATCTGCCGGACCTTGACCACTTCCTGGATCTTGTAGCGGCGCGGACGCGGTTTCCGCGGGCTGCGGATTTCCTCGGCCACGTCCTCTTCGGCGATGGACTCGATTTCGTCATCGGTCTCGGCGGCGTGGTCGGCGGCCACGTAGGGCTCATCGGCCTCGGGCTCGGATTCCGCGGCGTTCTCGGCATCTTCCTCGGTTTCGAGGGCCGTCTGCGAACCACCACGACCACCACGGCGGCGCGAGCTGCGCTGCGGGGCCGGGCGGGCATTCGCCGCATCCTCGGCCGCGGAATCGCCACCCATGCTTTCGGGGGCCATATCCTCGAGCGCATCGTCATCGTCATCCGACAGATCGACGATATCCATGTTGCCGATCTCGTCGCCGTTGGTCACCGCGTCATCCGATTGCGCGGATTGCGCCTTCGGCTGGCTGCGGGTCTGGCGCTTGCGGGCGCGGGCGGCGTCTTCGGCCTCCTGCGCTTCGGCAAAGGCGCGTTCCTCGGCCAGCAGTGCCTGACGGTCGGCCAGCGGGATCTGGTAGTAATCCGGATGGATTTCCGAGAAGGCGAGGAAGCCATGGCGGTTTCCGCCATAGTCCACAAAGGCCGCCTGCAGCGAGGGTTCGACCCGCGTTACCTTTGCGAGGTAGATGTTCCCCGCCAGCTGGCGCCTGTTGAGTGTTTCAAAGTCGAACTCTTCAACCTTGTTTCCGTCCACCACGACAACGCGGGTCTCTTCCGCGTGTGTGGCATCGATGAGCATCTTCTTTGCCATTGTATCCGTATTCCGCACGGCAAGGCCCGCGCGCGGCCAGAGGCCGGGCGGGGGTATCGCCGTAAATTTTCATTGAAGCTCTGCGCACGGAGGAAGACGCGGCTGCAGCGGCGGCACTTGGCCTGCCTCTGTCCTGCCTGATCGTCTTCACGCGCTGCATCGCGGTTCTTGTCCCGGCACCCCGAGGGATGCCTTTGAATTGGCCCCTCCGGCAACAGCCGTCAGGACGAATGAGTGGCCTTTCGGCCCAATCGACCCATCCGCGCGGCACGGGGCCCTTGTCAGGGGCCGATCGCCGGGAATGGCAGCGAAACTGATGGATCGGCGGCGCGACGGGCGCGGTCCGGCCGATAGCGTCGATTGTAACGGGGAATACTGCGGGAACACAATCGGTTTTTGACGGTGGCAGGCCGTAGCCCTTTGCGCGGGGTCGGGCCGCAAAAGGGCCTAGACCAGCGAAAGAACCACGATCCCGACGACTCCGATCACAAGGACCGGCGACAAAAGCGCAAGACGATAGATCAGACCTTGATAGGCTGGCTTGATCGCGTGGCACCGCCCGCAATGATCGCCCGACAGACGCATTTTATGGCCGCACTCATGACACTGGAACACACGCAACTGCATCAAGGATGACATGGCTGCACTCCTGTCCGAAATGCCCTTCCCATGATGCAGGCTATGCTACGTTGCAGCATTTTGCTACGGGCACGCCCCGTCCGGCGCGAAAAATATCCACCCCACCTCAACAATGCCGCATTTTTACGGGCGGAAATTGCGCAGATCCTGCAGATGCGAAGGCACGCGCCCGGGCCGCTGTGCGGGCCCCGGGCGTCGCTGGCGCCGCCGTTTAGAGGTAATCCGACCGGCTGAGGGCGTATTTGGCCATCTTTTCGTTCAAAGTCCGCCGCGGCAGGCACAGCTCATCCATCACCGCGGTGATCGATCCCTTGTGCCGGCGCATGGTGTTGTCGATCAGCATCTTTTCGAAGCTTTCGACATATTCCTTGAGCGGTTTGCCCTCGGTCGTCATCGTCGGGCCTGCCGCTTCGTTCTCGGTCATCAGCAGTGACGCGATAGAGCCGGAGCCGCGCCGATTCTGCAGCACAGCCCGCTCGGCCACATTGATCAGCTGGCGGACGTTCCCCGGCCAGGGCGCCTGCAGCAGCTGCGCCGCCTCCTGCGCGGTGATCGCGGGGGCCTCGCAGCCATATTCCTCGGCGAATTGCTCGGTCATGCGGGTGAACAGCGTCAGGATATCCTCGCCGCGGCTGCGCAGCGGGGGCAGGGTGATCTTCAGCGCCGAGAGCCGGTAATAGAGGTCGGGGCGCAGCGCATCCTCGACCGTGCGGCCCTGCTGGTGATCGTTGCAGATCGCCACGATCCGGGTTTCCGCCGGGGTGCCCTGATCGTTGATGAAGGTCAGCAGCCGCGCCTGAAGCCCCTGGCTCAGCGCCTCGACATCCTCCAGCAGCACGGTGCCGCCGCGCGCCTCCTCGACCAGCGGCAGTGGCCCGCCTTCCTCGACCGGGCCGAACAGCCGCGCCGCCAGCACATCCTCGGAATAGGCTGCGCAGGACAGCGAGGCGAATTTCTTGCCTGCCCGCGGCCCGACCGCGTGCAGCGCATGGGCGACCAGCGTCTTGCCGGTGCCGGTCTCGCCGTCGATCAGCACATGGCCGTCGGCTTGCCCCAGATCGAGGATATCCTCGCGCAGCCGGTCCATCGCCGCGCTGGCGCCGATCAGCTTTTGCATGATGCCCGATCCGTCCGACAGCTCCTTGCGCAGCGCCCGCGCGTCCAGCGTCATCCGCCGCGCCTGCGTGGCGCGCTTGGCCAGTTCGGTCATCCGGTCGGGGTTGAACGGCTTTTCAAGGAAGTCCCAGGCCCCCAGCCGCATCGCCTCCACCGCCATCGGCACATCGCCATGCCCGGTGATCATGATGACCGGCAGCCCGGAATCCTGGCTCATCAGCTTCTTGAGGAACACCATCCCGTCCATGCCCGGCATCTTGATGTCGGACACCACGACGCCCGGCCAGTCGGACCCGATGGCCTTCAGCGCATCCTCGGCGCAGGCGAATGTCTCGGTATCAAAGCCCGACAGGGCCAGCCACTGGCTGATCGACTGCCGCATATCCTGCTCGTCATCGACGATCGCGACCTTCATTGTGCGTGCCATTGTTGTTTTTACTCCGCTTGGTCGTTCTGTAGTGTCGTTATACGGGCACCCGGCCTTATTCCGCCGCGCGCGCCTCATTCCCCAATATGGGCAGCTGCATCTCGAATACAGCCCCGCCGCCCGGGGCGTTGCGGGCGGTCAGGCGACCGCCCAGATCCTTCATGATCCCCGAACTGATCGCCAGCCCCAGCCCGACACCGTCGCCGGGCTTCTTGGTGGTCCAGAACGGCTCGAACATCTTGTCCAGCTCGGAAATCCCGTGCCCGTTGTCGCGCACGCTCAGCCGCGCCGTCTCGCCCGCGGCCAGCAGGATCTCGATCTGCGGGTCGCGGGTCTCGCGGGTGGCGTCCAGCGCGTTTCGCAAAAGGTTGATGATCACCTGTTCCAGCCGGATCCTGTCGGCCATCACCATCACCGCGCCGCGCGGCACCGTCCGCACGATCCTGACCGCCCTTGTGCGCAGCTGCGGTTCCATCATCGTCAGCGCCGAGGACAGGCACAGCCGCAGATCCACCGGCTCGAAGGCCTCGCCGCCCTTGCGGGCATAGGATTTCAGCTGCCGGGTGATCGCCCCCATCCGCTCGATCAGATCGTCGATGCGCTGGAAGGAGGACATCGCCTCGGCCGGCCGGTCACGTTGCAGCAGCAGCCGCGCGCCGGCCAGATAGGTCTTCATCGCAGCCAGCGGCTGGTTCAGCTCATGGCTCACCGCCGCCGACATCTCGCCAAGCGCCGCCAGCTTCGAGGATTGCGCCAGCGTCTGTTCGGCCACCGCCAGATCCTTCTGCGCCTTCTCGCGTTCTGCGATTTCCCTTTGCAAACGCGCATTCAGCTGCCGCAGTTCCGCCGACTCGCGCTGGAACAGCCGTGTCTGCAGCCGCGCCCGGCGCGACAGCTGGTAGAAAGCCAGCGCCATCAGGATCGCGAACCCCATGATCTCCAGCGCCAGCACGGCATTCACCCGCTCGCGAATGGAATCGTAGGTGGAGAACGACGTCATCCGCCAGCCCCGGAAAGGCACCCGGCTGTCGATGCGCATCACCGCCTCGCCCTGCACATAGGCATCGGGTGGCTCGTTGGCCCAATCCGCCGTCGCCTGCAGCGCCCGCCGGATCGCCGAGGGCGCCGACCGTACCGCCAGCGCCTGATCCATCGTCAACCCGCGCCAGCGCGGCTCGGTTGCCAGGATGATCCGCCCCTCGCTGTCGGTCACTGCAATCGCGTCTGCAATCACTGACCAGCTGCGCTCGAACTTCGACAGGTCCACCCCGACGAGGATCACCCCGACCACGGAATTGTCGAGCAGGACCGAGCGGGAATAGGTGAACTCGAACCCGCCGCTGCTGCGCTCGGTCACCGTGAAGACCGTGTCCTTGGACCGCAGTCCGGCAATGTAATGCGGCGCCTGCGACAGGTTGGTGCCAAGCTGGTTGCGGTCCGTCGCCGCCACCACGCGCCCGTAAGCGTCCAGCAGCAGGATCGAGGCCGCCCCGATCTCTTTTTGCGCCGAGATCAGCCGGGCCGAGGTCAGCGCGTAATTCCCGACATCCAGTGCCGTGATCAGCGCGGGATCGCGCGCCAGCAGCAGGGGCACGACCGAATTGCGCTGCAGCTCCGACAGGATGTTCCCGGTATAAAGCGCCACCCGCACCTCGGCACGGTTGCGCGTGGTCTCGGAAAACCGGGTGGTCAGCCAGGCATTGGTGATCCAGATCACCGTGACAGCCACCGCCACAATTCCCGCCACCACACCCCGCAGCCACCACGCACTGCGCCGACCGGCACGGGCCGGGGGCGGGGCAGGGGCTGGAATGTCGCTCAGGCTCATGCGCGCGAGTCTACTCAGCGCGCGCGCCTCTCTCAAGCCGGCGCCGCTCAGGCTGCGGCCATCGCGCCCAGAATCGAGCGGAACAGCGCCGATCCATCGGTTCCGCCCTGCGCCGGGTCCACCGCACGCTCGGGATGCGGCATCATCCCCAGCACCCGGCGATTGGGGCTGAGGATGCCGGCGATATCGGCCATCGCGCCATTGGGCGTGTCAAGATAGGTAAAGGCGATGCGGTCCTCGCCCTGCAGCCGCGCCAGCCCTTCGGCATCGATGGTGTAATTGCCATCGTGATGCGCGACCGGGATCCGCGCCACATCACCCTTGGCCCAAGCATTGGTATAGGGGCTGTCGGCGGTGGCGATGCGCAGGTCGACCGGCTTGCAGACGAACTTGAGGCTGGCATTGCGCATCAGCGCGCCGGGCAGCAGGCCCATCTCGGTCAGCACCTGAAAGCCGTTGCAGATCCCCAGCACATGCCCGCCCTTTTCGGCGAAGCTTCGCACTGCTGCGGCCACGGGCGATTGCGCCGCAATCGCCCCGCAGCGCAGATAGTCGCCATAGGAGAACCCGCCCGGCACGCCGACGATATCGGTGCCCGCCGGCAGCTCGGGTTCCTTGTGCCAGACCTTGGCGACCTCAAAGCCCGCGCGCTCGAAGGCGACGGCAAGATCGCGGTCGCAATTGGAACCCGGAAAGGTCAGGACAGCGGCTTTCATCGGCGGGCGCTCCATCGGCTGGGGAATGGCGCTGCCATAGCGCGAAGGCGCGCGTTTGGCCAGAGGGATGGTGGGGGTGGGTCCGTTGGCGGATCGGAAGCGCGGCTTCGTCTTTCGTCGGCCGCCCTGATTGCCATGGCGAAGGCCATCGCCTTCGCCACGCAGCGCCCTCTCAGTTCGCCGGACGGGCCCCCAAAGGGCCCGGCCAGCGCCCGCCCCGCCCCTGGCGGGCGCTTCTCGCCCGCCAGGTCGGGCGCTGGCCTCATTCGGTTTCGTGTGGCCAGCGGCTCCGGGCGACAGGTCCCGCACGGGCGGGGGCGAGGCAGTGCCTCGCCTATTCCCGCCCGACCTCACCGTTCCCTCTGCCGCGCCCAACCAACCCCGCCCCACTACCCCCTTATTCCGGCCCAACTTTCCCGCTAGGCTACGCCCAAACGGGCAGGGGCGGCGGATGAGCGACGACACTCAGGTGGCAGAGCGGCGGGTGTTCTACATCCCCGGCTATGACCCGATCCATCCCCGCCGCTACCGCGAGCTCTACCGGCGCGAGGGGGCCGAGCAGGCGCGGCTCGCTGGCTACACCCTCGCTCTCCGCCCCAAGCAAGGCGGCGGCGCCTATGGCTGGCATGTGGAGGCGCAGATCGAGGGCGCAAGCACCGAGGCCGATATCGACGTCCTCGTCTGGTCCGACATCGTCCGCGGCTCGATGGGCCAGTCGATCCTTGCCACCTATGGCCAGCTGGTGCGCACCGCCTGGGTCTACATCGCCTCCGGGGCGCTCTTCCGGCTGATGCGGCTGCGCAAGGGGCCGATGATCGCCGCGCTCTACCCGGTCGGAATGCTGCTGGGGCAGCTGGCGCTGGCGCTGCTGGCGGGGCGGCTGACAGGCGGGCTGGCGGCATGGGGCGGAGCAGCCGCCGGCCTCCCGGCGCTGCTCGCCACCGCCCTCGGCTGGACCCTCGCCGCCGCCACCTTCGCCTTCGTCCTCCTCCGTTTCCGCCGCGCCGACCCGCGCTTCTACGCCTATTACCTCATGCATGACTTCGCCTATTCCGCCCGCTGGCAAGGCGCCAACCCGCCCGAGCTCGAGGCGCGGATGGCCGAGTTTGGCGCCACCATCGCGGAAGCCCTCACCCAAGACTGGGACGAAGTGCTGATCGTCGGCCACTCCTCCGGCGCGCATCTCGCCATCTCGATCCTCGCCGACCTCATCCGCGAAGGCCGCGTGCCCGCCACCGGCCCGGTCCTCTCGCTGCTGACCCTCGGGCAGGTGGTGCCGATGGTCTCCTTCCTGCCGAAGGCACAGCGCCTGCGCCGCGACCTGCGTGACCTCTCGCAACGCCCCGAACTCACCTGGATCGACGTCACCGCCCCCGGCGATGGCTGCGCCTTCGCGCTCTGCGATCCGGTTTCGGTGACCGGCGTGGCACCGCCCGGCAAACGCTGGCCGCTGGTGCTGACCGCCGCCTTCACCCGCACCCTCAGCCCCGCGCGTTGGAAGGCGCTGCGCTGGCGCTTCTTCCGGCTGCATTTCCAGTATCTCTGCGCCTTCGACGCGCTGCCGGGCGAGGCGGGTGACTACGACTACTTCCGCATCACCGCCGGCCCGCGCAGCCTGGCCGCCCGGCTGGGGGGACGCTCCCCGGCGAAAAGCCGCATTGAAACTCCCGTCAACCGCTATACCGATTGCGGATGACCCTGCCTCCCAAACCACCCTCCCGCCCCGACAAGGTCTCGCTCTGGCGCTACCTGCGGCTCTTCCGCGCCGATATCCTCTCGGCGCAGCCGGCGCGGCTGTACCGGGCGTGGATGGCGGAGTTCCGCACGCCCTTCTTCAGAAGTTACCTTTGCAATGATCCGCAACTCATTGATCTTGTTCTGAAAGAACGCCCCGCCGATTTCCCCAAATCCGACCGGATCCGCGAGGGGCTCGCCCCGCTCCTCGGCAACTCCGTCTTCGTCACCAATGGCGAGGTCTGGAAGCGCCAGCGCCGGATCATCGACCCGGCCTTCGAGGGCGGCCGCCTGCGCGACACCTTTCCGGCGATGTGGGAGGCGAGCCTTGCCGCCCGCGACCGCTTGATGAAGAACGCCTCGCAAGAGATTGAAATCGAACAGATAACCAGCCACGCCGCCGCCGACGTGATCTTCCGCACCCTGTTCTCGATCCCCATCGAGCACAAGGTCGCCGCCGAGGTCTTCACCCAGTTCCGCGAGTATCAGCGCACCCAGCCGCTGCTGAACCTCGCCGCCTTCCTGCCGATCCCGAAATGGATGCCGCGCTTCCACCGCCGTTCCACCCGCACCACCGCCAAGGCAATCCGCGCGCTGATCACCGGGCTGACGGCACAGCGGATGCAGGAGATCGCAGCGGGCACCGCGCCCGATGACCTCGCCACCAAGATCATGACCACCGCCGATCCGGTGACGGGGGACCGCTTCGACGTCGAGGAGATGGTCGACCAGGTGGCGATCTTCTTCCTCGCCGGGCACGAAACCTCCGCCTCCGCCCTCGCCTGGGCGCTCTACCTGCTGGCGACGCATCCCGAGGTGCAGGAGCGGGTGGCCGAGGAGGTTGCCTCCCTCGGTGAAACTCCAGACTTTTCAGCGGTTTCCCGGCTGAAGTTCACGCGCGATGTGTTCCGCGAGGCGCTCCGCCTCTACCCCCCCGTGCCGATGATGGTGCGCGAGAATACCTGCCCCGAAACCTTCCGCGGCCGCTCTGTCGCGCCCGGCGCGCAGATCGTGATCTCGCCCTGGCATGTCCAGCGGCATGAGCGGATCTGGACCAACCCCGACGTCTTCGACCCGGACCGCTGGCAGACCGAGGCCTGCCGCCATGCCGCGCGCGAGGCGTGGTTGCCGTTCTCGGCCGGCCCCCGCGTCTGCACTGGCGCGGGGTTCGCGATGATCGAGGGGCCGCTGATCCTGGCCGTGCTGGTGCAGGCCTTCCGCTTCGAGCCCGTCGCCGGAAAGGTTCCGGTCCCCGTCGCCCATCTGACAGTCCGCGCCAAGGATGGCATCTGGCTCCGCCCCGTTCCCCGCTTTGCCTTTTCCAAATATCCTCGGGGGGCCGCGGGGGGCGGAAGGCCCCCCGCTTCTTCGGTGGACGGCGGGGCAGACGGGCCCCCCGCCGCCTGACTGATCGCGACCCCTAGACGCCGCTCGCGACCTGACGGAAGCTCCGCCCCATGAGCCCTTTACCCGAAATCGCCCGCACCTTCCTGAAGCTCGGCCTCGTCTCCTTCGGCGGGCCGGCGGCGCATATCGCGCTGATGCACCGGGTGCTGGTGGATGAGCGGCGCTGGCTGACGGAAGCCGAGTTCCTGCGCGCCCTGTCGCTGTGCATGCTGCTGCCGGGCCCCGAGGCGACGCAGCTGGCCACCTGGGCCGGCTGGCGGCGCGGCGGGGTGGCGGGGGGCGTGATCGCCGGGGCGCTGTTCGTGCTGCCGGGGGCGGCGATTATCCTGGCGCTGGCGGCGGGCTATGTCGCCTTCGGGCAGGCGCCAGCGGTATCGGCGCTGTTCCTGGGGGTGAAAGCGGCGGTGGTGGCCATCGTGCTGCAGGCGCTGCTGCGGGTCGGGCGGCGGGCTTTGACCTGCACCGCGCAGCGGTTGGTGGCGCTGGCGGCGTTTCTGGGAATCTTCGCGTTTGGACTGCCATTTCCGCTGATCCTCGCGCTGGCGGCCTTGTGGGGGGCGGTGTTTGCACGGGTCGCGGTGGCCCCTGCACCCGCCCCAGTCGCGCCACCAAAGCCTACGGGCAGTGCGGTGCTCGCCTGCCTTGCGCTTTGGGCCCTGCCTCTGACCTTTCTGTGGACCATCGGCGCCGAGTTCCTGCTGGCCATCGGCCTCTTCTTCTCCAAGCTGGCGCTGCTGACCTTTGGCGGCGCCTATGCAGTGCTGGCCTGGATGGTCGCTGCGGTGGCGGAGGATCGCGGCTGGGTCAGCACTGCGCAGATGATGGATGCGCTTGGGCTGGCGGAAACCACGCCGGGGCCGCTGATCCTGATCACCGAGTTCGTGGGCTTCGTGGCCGGTTATGCGCAAGGCGGCTGGGGGATGGCGCTTGCGGCGGCGCTGCTGGTGCTGTGGGTGACCTTCCTGCCGTCCTTCTTGTTCATCTTCGCGCTGGCGCCATTCATGGACCGGCTGACGGCGGAACCGCGGCTGGCAGGAGCTTTGCAAGGCGTGACGGCGGCGGTGGTCGGCGTGATCGGCAATCTGGCGGCGGTGTTCGCGCTGCATGTGCTTTTTGGCCCGCCGGGCGATGGCCCGCTGGCGCTGCCCGCGCCGGTGTGGGGCGCGTTCGACCCCGGCGCGGCGCTGATCGCGGTCGGGGCAGGGGTGCTGCTGCTGGGTCTGCGCTGGCCGCTGGGGGCGGTGCTGGCGCTCTCGGCGCTGGCGGGGTTGGGGCTGTCGGTGGTTTGAAACGGCCCCCTTTCCTTCGGGATCGAATCCCCTATGCTGGCCGCAAGACCCGCCACCCTCCCGCGGTATCCCCAAGCCCCTCGAGGTTCCGACATGGCCCGCCAGATCGATTATGGAAACCTGATGCACCGCGCGCTGCGCAGCCTCATTCAGGAGGTACTTCAGGACGTTGCCGATCATGGCCTGCCGGGAGCGCATCATTTCTTCATCACCTTCGACACCCAGCACCCGGATGCAAAGCTGGCCGACTGGCTGCGCGACCGCTATCCGCAGGAAATGACGGTGGTGATGCAGCACTGGTTCGACAATCTGGTGGTGGATGACGAGGGTTTTGCGATCACGCTGAACTTCGGCGACATGCCAGAGCCGCTGTATATTCCCTTCGACGCGGTGCGCACCTTCGTGGACCCCTCGGTCGAGTTCGGCCTGCGCTTCGAGACGCAGGAGAGCGACGACGACGAGGATGAGGACGACGAAGACGGGGATGAGCCCGAGGACGATGACGCCCCCCGGCAGGATGCCGAAGTGGTGCGGCTGGATACCTGGCGGAAGTAGCGCAAAAAGGGGGCGGCAATGACGCTTGATCCCCTGCTCGATGCCTCCCTGGCCGTGAAGCTGCATGTGTTGGCAGTGATCCCCGCGATGGTCCTCGCGCCTTGGCTGCTGCTTATGCGCAAGGGCACCCCGCTGCACCGTCTGCTGGGCCGGGTCTGGCTGGTGACCATGGCTGTCACCGCAATCAGCGCACTGTTCATCCACGAGATCCGGTTGATCGGGATCTGGTCGCCGATCCATCTTCTGTCTTTCCTGACGCTGGCAAGCTGCCTCGCAATCCTGCGCAGCGCCCGTGCGGGGCGGGCCCGCGACCATCGCCGCGCGGTGCTTGGCCTGTTCTGGATGGCGTTGGTGGGGGCGGGCGTCTTCACCTTGCTGCCGGGGCGGATCATGAATGAGGTGATGCTGACCCCGTCTCCCTGGCCGGGCGGGCTGATCCTTGCCGCACTCGCGGCGGGGCTGGCCGGGCTGGCGCTCCACCCCGGCACCACGCCCTTCGCACGCCGCTGAGCGCGGTGACCTTTCCCGACAGGTCGTCCGGCGCCATCCGCATACCGTCGCATACCGATTGCGAATCCGGGAGGTCGCGGCTAGAACATGCACGAAACCGCGAGGGAGCCGCATATGACCATCACCCGCACCGAGACCGACAGCTTTGGCCCGCTCGAGGTTCCCGCCGACAAGTATTGGGGCGCGCAGACCCAGCGGTCGATCATCAACTTCCCCATCGGCTGGGAAAAGCAGCCCGTCGCGATCATCCGCGCGCTTGGCGTCATCAAGCAGGCGGCGGCCGAGGTGAACATGGCCACCGGCGCGCTGGATGCCAGCATCGGCACGGCGATGGTGCAGGCGGCCTCGGAAGTGGTGGCGGGCAGGTTCGACGACAATTTCCCGCTGGTGGTGTGGCAGACCGGGTCGGGCACCCAGTCGAACATGAACGCGAATGAGGTGGTGTCGAACCGCGCCATCGAGATCCTGGGCGGCGAGATGGGTTCCAAGAAGCCCGTCCACCCCAACGATCATTGCAACATGGGCCAGTCGTCGAACGACACCTTCCCGACCGCGATGCATGTCGCCATCGGCATGATGGCGCGCGACGTGCTGCTGCCGGGGCTGGAAAAGCTGCATGGCGCGCTGGCGGCGAAATCCGAGGAGTTCAAGGATATCATCAAGATCGGCCGCACCCATACCCAGGATGCGACGCCGCTGACGCTTGGCCAGGAATTCGGCGGCTATGCGCATCAGGTCGCCAAGGGGATCGAACGGGTCAAGGCCTGCCTTGGGGATATCTATGAACTCGCGCAGGGCGGCACGGCTGTCGGCACCGGGCTCAACACCAAGAAGGGCTGGGACACGGCGATTGCGGCGAAGATCGCCGAGATCACCGGGCTGCCCTTCGTGACCGCGCCCAACAAGTTCGAGGCGCTGGCCGCGCATGATGCGATGGTCATGTTCTCGGGTGCGCTGAAGACGGTGGCGGCGAGCCTGTTCAAGATCGCCAATGACCTGCGGCTGTTGGGGTCCGGCCCGCGGTCCGGCCTGGGCGAGCTGATCCTGCCCGAGAATGAACCCGGATCCTCGATCATGCCGGGCAAGGTGAACCCGACGCAGGCCGAGGCGCTGACGATGGTCTGCGCCCATGTGATGGGCAATGACGCGGCGGTGGGCTTTGCCGGCAGCCAAGGGCATTTCGAGCTGAACGTCTACAATCCGATGATGGCCTATAACGTGCTGCAATCCATGCAGCTTCTGGGCGATGCGGCCGGCAGTTTCACCGACAACATGGTGGTGGGCACGCAGGCGAACATCCCGCGGATCGAGAAGCTGATGCGGGAATCGCTGATGCTGGTGACGGCGCTGGCCCCGACCATCGGCTATGATGCCGCGACCAAGGTGGCGAAGACCGCCCACAAGAATGGCACCACGCTGAAGGAAGAGGCGATCGCGCTTGGCTATGTCGATGCCGAGACCTTTGACCGGGTGGTACGGCCGGAACTGATGATCGGGCCGGAAGACTAAACCCGGGCGACATCAAGAAAAAATCGGCGGTCCCCCGGGGCCGCCGTTTGTTTTTGCCGTGTCGGTGCTAGAGTGCGGGGGCATGGGAGGCCGGTATGAGTGAGATCATCAACCTGCGGCAGGCGCGCAAGCAGCGGGCCCGGGCCGAGGACCGTAACGAGGCGACGGCGCGGGCGGCCAAGTTCGGGCGCAGCAAGGCCGAGAAGGCGCTGGAGGAGGCGCGGGCCGGGAAGGCCCGAGCGGCGCTGGACGGGCACAAGTTGGATGGGCACAAGCGGGAGCCGGAAGGCGGCGAGGCATGAGCCGCCCGGTCAAACGCTCACTGACCTTGCAAGGCCACCGTACCAGCGTGTCGCTGGAGGAGGAGTTCTGGCGCGCCTTCCGGGGAATTGCGCGGGAACGCGGCCAAGGTATCAACCAGCTTGCGGTCGAGATCGACGGCGGACGGGCCGGGGATACCGGGCTTGCCACCGCGATCCGGCTGTTCGTGCTGGCCGATCTGCAGGCGCGGCTGGCGGAGCGGGGGTAGGGGAATTAGGTGCAGGTTTCTGTTGCCAGGTACCTGCGAACCCCGCCTTACGCTGCTAAGCGCAAGGACTTAGTTTCGGCGACTCGAACTGCTTACGCAGCCAGAGCCATTGCCGGAGCACGGTTGTTGTTGGCAACTGTACATTTCGGACCGATAACGGTGGTACCTCACCGGGACAAAGCATAACCCCTTTAGACGTTCGTCGATCCTGTTTCGGCCCCATGCTCCCCCAACAAGGGAGTATTTGGTGGAGCCGCCGGGTACCGCCCCCGGGTCCGAGCCGCTTATTACGAGCGCGTTTATGTCCATAGTCGAGGTTGCCCCCGACACCCCAGATATAGGCCGCGGGCCGGGTGGGTGCAAGGGGACTGGCGGACGGGCGCTGCTTGGCGGCGCCAAGGCGCCTTGTTCCGGGCAAGAAGGGGTTCGGAAATGCGCGGGTTGGCGCGAAGCACTCAAAACAAAAAGCGCCGCCCCGAAGGGCGGCGCGATGCGCGAGGCGGGGCCTGATCAGAACCCGGCCTTGATCTTCTCGAACTCGGCCAGTTGCTTTTCGCGCTGCGCGGTGCTGTTCGGGGTCTGCGCCAGGATCGGGGCGCTGATCTCGGTCAGGCCAGCGGTGGTCAGCGTTTCGGCATCGACCAGATCCATCGCGGTGGTGTTGGCATGGCCATAGCCGATGGCATCGACCAGCGCCGGGCCGGCCTCGGGGCGCATCCAGGAGTTGACGAAGTCATAGACCTTGTCTTCCGAACCGGGGCCATCCTTGAAGTTCACGAAGCCGCAGAACCAGGTCGAGGAGCCTTCGGTCGTTTCGCGCTGGAAGCCGACCGGGAAGCCGTCATCCTGCAAGTAGGCCACGCCGTCATTCCACGACCAGGCCACCAGCACCTCGCCCGAGGCCATAAGCTGGCTCATCTCGGCCGGATCGGCCCAGTAGCTGCGCACATTGACATGGGCCTTGCGCAGCCATTCGGCGGCAGCAGCGAACTGATCGTCGGTGATGTCGGTCCAGTCGGTGACGCCGGTTGCCAGATAGGCCAGCGCCCAGACATCGTCCGAGCTGTCGGGAATCGACACGCGGCCTTCGTATTTCGGATCGAGGAACACCTGCAGCGAGGCGACGTCCTCGACCGGAACTTCCTCGGTGTTATAGGCAATCGCGGTGACGCCCCAGTCCGACGGGATGTACCACACGCCCGCATCATCCTTGAACACCGGCGAGTCGAGGAACTTGGGGTCGATATTGGCAAATTCTGGGATCTTGGACACATCCCAGGGCTCGATCAGCCCGGCATCGCGGTATTTTCCGACCATCTGCGAGCAGGGATGCGCGACATCTGCCTTGAAGCCCGAGGCGACCTTCTGGAAGGCCTCGTCATCATCGCCATAGAAGGAATAGGTGGGCGCGTCGCCGTGCTTTTCCTTGTAGGTGGCGAAGAGCCCTTCTTCCTCGAAACCCGCCCAATCGAAGACCAACAGGTCAGGATCGGCAGCAAAGGCGGGCGCAGCGCAGAGCAGGGCGGCAGAGGCAAGCAGCAGCGAATGGCGGGTCATGTCTGTCCTTTCGGCAATTGGTGCAGGAAGTTGTCTGGCCAAAGGCTAGGGCGAAGCGTTTTCCTCAACAAGTGATTTGTCCGAGAGGAGTGGCCCTGCGGCGGCGGGACGCGGCGGATGCCAAAGGAAGCGGCAGGGTGAGAACGGGGCGGCGCTTGACCGGCGGCGGCGGGCGTGGCCTGATCGGGCTCTCAGCACTGCAAAGGGGCGGCGATGATCACCTTGGACGGATGCCGCACGATGGCCCGCTACAATGCGTGGCAGAATGACAACCTCTATGGCGCGGCTTCGATGCTGGACGATGCGGCGCGGCGTGCCTCTCGTGGGGCGTTTTTCGGGTCAATCCACGCGACGCTGAACCATATCCTCTGGGCCGACCGCATGTGGCTGAGCCGCTTCGGCCGCTGCGAGGCCCCGGGGGGCGGGATCGCGGGCAGCGTCTCGCTGGTGGCGGAGTGGGAGGGGCTATGTGCGGCGCGGCGCGAGATGGACGCGCTGATGGTGGACTGGGCCGATGCGCTGGCGCCCGAGGATCTGGCGGGCGATCTGGTCTGGTATTCCGGCGCGACGGGGCGCGAGATGAACCGCCCGCGGGCGCTGTGCGTGCTGCACATGTTCAACCATCAGGCGCATCACCGCGGGCAGGTTCATGCGATGCTGACCGCCGCAGGGGCGGTGCCCGGCCCGACCGATCTGGTCTTCGCGCCGGGCGAGGTTGTGGGGGCCTGAAGGGCGCCCGGGTCAGATGGACTTCGGGAAGCTCGCCGGGTCGATGCCGAGGGTGCGCAGCGCTTCCGGGTCGGGGGTGCGGTGGGCTTCCATCGCGGCAGACACGGACCGGGCAGCGACGAAGGCGGCACAGAAGGTCGCCAGCGCATTGCGCAGCGTCGCCAGCGGGGCGTGGGTCATCGTGAGGGTGGTCATTGGATTGGCCTTTCGGGTTTTCGTCTGACCCATAAATGGGCGCGCAGAAGCTTCGCTGCAACGCAGAAACTTGGAAGGTCCGCCATGCGCCCCGTGCAAGGCCCGCGAATATGAGCGTGCAAGGCCGCGGACATGAAAAAGGCCCGGCAGGGGTGCCGGGCCTTTGAAATCTGCGGGGGGGAGGGATCAGTCCTCGTCGCCCGCCAGCTGGCTGAGCACCGCGCCGCGGCCGCGCATCCGCATCACCAAGGGCACGATCAGCGCCAGCGCCGCGATCCCAAGCATCACCGCGGCAATCGGCGAGGTCAGCAGTACCGTCCAATCGCCCTGGCTGATCGACAGCGCCCGGCGCAGCTGTTGTTCCGCCATCGGACTGAGGATCAGGCCCACCACGATTGGCGCGATCGGATAGCCAAAGACCCGCATCCCGTAACCGACAAGGCCGAAGACCAGCAGCATCCCCAGTTCGAAGGTCGAGGGGTTGGCGCCGATGGTGCCGAGCGTGGCAAACAGCAAGATCCCGGCGTAGAGCCAGGGTTTCGGGATCGTCAGCAGCTTCACCCACAGCCCGATCATCGGCAGGTTCAGCACCAGCAGCATGGCGTTGGCGATGAGCAGGCTGGCGATCAGGCCCCAGACCAGCTCGGGGTTGGTCGCAAACAGCAGCGGGCCGGGTTGCAGGCCGAATTGCTGGAAGCCGGCCAGCATGATCGCCGCGGTGGCGGTGGTCGGCAGACCCAGTGTCAGCAGCGGCACGAGTGTGCCCGCGGCGCTGGCGTTGTTCGCCGCTTCCGGCCCTGCAACGCCTTCGATGGCGCCGTGGCCGAACTCTTCAGGGTGCTTGGTCAGCTTCTTCTCGGTCGCATAGGACAGGAATGTGCCGATCTCGGCCCCGCCCGCCGGCATTGCGCCGATGGGAAAGCCGATGAAGGTGCCGCGCAGCCAGGGCTTCCACGAGCGCGACCAGTCCGACCGGTTCATCCAGACCGAGCCCTTGACGGCATGGACCTTGTCCTCGCCGGTATTGCCAAGCGCGGCAATGGCCAGCGCCTCGCCCACCGCGAACATGGCGACGGCAAGGGTGGTGACCTCGATCCCGTCCAGAAGGTCGGGCACGCCAAAGCTCATCCGTGCCTGCCCGGTCAGCTGGTCGATGCCAACGCAGGCGAGGCCGAAGCCGAGGAACAGCGAAGTGAGGCCGCGCAGGGTGCTGTCCCCGAAGGCCGAGGACACGGTGACGAAGGCCAGCACCATCAGCGCGAAATACTCACGCGGGCCGAAAACCAGGGCCAGCTTCACCACATGCGGGGCGAGGAAGGCCAGCAGCAGCGTGGCGATGAGGCCCGCCACGAACGATCCGATGGCGGCGGTGGCGAGGGCAGGGCCGCCGCGGCCCTTGCGGGCCATCTTGTTGCCCTCCAGCGCGGTGATGATGCTCGCGCTCTCGCCGGGAGTGTTCAGCAAGATCGAGGTCGTCGATCCGCCATACATCCCGCCATAGTAGATCCCCGCGAACATGATCAGCGAGCCGGCCGGATCCAGCCGGTAGGTGACCGGCAGCAGCAGCGCTACGGTCAGCGCCGGGCCGATGCCGGGCAGCACGCCGACAGCGGTGCCAAGCGTCACCCCGATCAGCGCGTAAAACAGCAGCATCGGGTCCGACGCGGTGGCAAGACCCTGCAGCAGAAAATCGAACGCGCTCATCTTGCCCCTCCGAAGAACAGGTGCTCCAGCGGGCCGGCGGGAAGGTTCAGCATCAGAAGCTGCGAGAACACGATCCAGACCACGAAGCTGATTGCGATGCCGACCGGCAGGGTCAGCGTCAGGTTGCGCTTGCCAAAGGCCCTTGCGGTGAGGGCGAAGAGAACGCCGGTGGCAATGGAAAAGCCGGCGATCTTCAGCAAGATCAGCTGGCCCGCAAGCCCCGCGATGATCCACAGAACCGGGGCGGGTTGCTGGCGCGGGCGTTCGGGGAAGTCGCCGCGCAGGGCGGCGGCGACCGTCCAGACTGCCAGCAGGATCAGGCCGATGCCCACCACCCGCGGCACGGTTCCAGGACCGACGCCGGAATAGCCGCCAAGATCGGCAAGCCGGGCAGAGTCCCACAAGATCACCGCGCCGAACACAGCCAGCCCGGCGGCGATGATTAGCGCCGCCCAATCGGGGCGGCGCTGGATTTCATATTGCTTCAGGCTCATTTCACCAGACCGATGTCCTTGAGGACAGTCTCGGTGGCGGTGATGTCGGCAGCGAGCTGCGCATCGAACTCGGCACCGGCGAGGTAGGTATCAGCCCAGCCTTTGGTCGCCAGCTGTTCCTGCCACGAGGCCGATTTCACCATAGCCTCGATGTCGGCCGAAACCGCGGCCTTCTGCTCGTCGCTCAGGCCCGGCGCTGCGGCGACCATGCGCCAGTTCTGCAGGACCACGTCGAGGCCCACTTCCTTCAGCGTCGGCGCGTCCACGCCCTCGATCCGCTCTTCCGAGCTCACGGCCAGCAGGCGCAGGGTGCCCGAGTCGATCTGGGCCACAAATTCCCCCAGCGAGGAGATGCCCGCGGTGACCTGGCTGCCAAGAATGGCCGCCAGCGCCTCGCCGCCGCCCGAATAGGCGATGTAGTTGATCTTGGTCGGATCGACGCCCGCCGCCTTGGCCAGCAGGCCCACGGCGATATGGTCGGTGCCGCCTGCCGAGCCGCCGGCCCAGCTGACCGCACCCGGATCGGCCTTCAGCGCCTCGACCAGCTCTTCGATGGTCTGGATCGGCGAGGCAGCAGGGACCACGATGGCCTCATACTCGCCGGTCAGGCGGGCAATCGGGGTTACCGCGTCAAGGCCGACGGGGGCGTTGTTGGTCAGGATCGCACCGACCATCACATAGCCGCCGACGATCAGCGCATTGGCGTTGCCTTCGTTCTGGCTGGCGAATTGCGCAAGGCCGATGGTGCCGCCGGCGCCGGGCACGTTCTGCACCTGGACAGAGGACGAGATGCCCTCGTCCTGCAGCACGGCCTGCATGGTGCGGGCGGTCTGGTCCCAGCCGCCGCCGGGGTTGGCCGGGGCGATGATCGTGTAGTCGGCGGCCATTGCGGGCAGCGCGACGGCGCCGGCCAGAATGGTTGCGAGCATGAGTTTTTTCATTGCGGTATCCTCCCAAGGGTGCCTGCGGATCGCAGGACACCGAACATGTGACGGTCGGGGGCTGGCCTGATGGTGATGGCGCGCCTCCTCCCCGAAGCGCGGGCGCTGCCTCCACAGCACCCATGCACCCTATTCAGCACAGGAACCTGTCATCTGGCTGACATGGGCGCTGAAATTATGCGCGAGGTGGGAAATCTATTGCCCGGCGAGGGCGGCCTTCCAACGCGCGATCAGCCGGGCGCGCTTGGCCTGATCGAGATAGACCAGCAGGCCGGGGCTGACCGGCACCGGACGCAGCTGGCCCCCCAACGTGTCCTGCATGGCGCGGGCGCTGTTGCGCTCTGACACCTCAAGGCTGACGGCGGGCAGGCGCAGTTCCTCGGCGAGGATCGTCTGCCCGGCGCGGGACAGGAAAAAGCCCAGCATCCGCGCGCCGAGGTCCGGGCTGCGCGCCGCCCGCGGCACCAGCCCGATGCGCGAGGCGACAACGGTATAGTCGCGTGGCAGTACCAGCCCGACATCCGGGTGCTCGCGGGCCCAGTCGGCGGCATAGGAGCCAAGGATGTTGTAGCCCATCGCCAGCCGCCCATCGGAGATCCGCACGAGGATATCCTCGCTGGTCGGGAATTGCTGCACGCCCGCCGCGCCCATTGCCCGGACGACCGACCAGATATCGGGGAAATGCTCCTGATCGCGGGCGAGGAACAGGTAGCCGACGCCTGACCGCTCGATATCATAGGTACCGATGCGGCCCTGCACATTCGCCCCTGTGCGCATCCAGTCCAGAAACTCTGCGCGGGTGGCGGGTGGCGGGGCATCCTGGAAGTCGGGCTTGTGGTAGACGAAGACTGCGGGTTCGAAAGTCATCGCATAGGCCGTGTCGCGCCAGTTGGCCCAGTCCGGCCAGTCATCGGTTTCAGGCGCGGTGACGGGGATGGCATAGCCGTCATTGACCAGCTTCACCTGCAGGTCCATCGCCGAGGAGAAGGCGAAATCGGCGGTGCGCTGGCCTGCATCGGTCTCGGCGGTGATGCGGGCATGGATCTCGCCGGTCAGCAGATCCTCATAGCGCACGGCGATGTCGGGGTTCTGGGTCTGGAAGCCGGCGATCAGGGGTGCCGCCAGCCTCTCATCCAGCGAGGAATAGACAAGGATTTCCTGCGCCGCGGTGCCCGAGGGTGCGGGGAACAGGAACATCTCGGCCCGTGCGCCCGGGGCCAGCAGCGTGCTGATGAGGGCAATACACAGGATACGGCAAAGGGCGATCATGGCGGGAGGATGCCCCAGCGGCAGCCCGTTCACAAGCGCGTGCGTCGGGGCTAAGGTCGCAGGGCAGAGGGGGCGAGATATGCGGATATTGCTGGTCGAGGACAACCGCGCGCTGGCCGAAGGGCTGGCGACGATCCTGCGCGGCACCGGCCATGCGGTGGATGTGGTGCAGGATGGCACCTCGGCCGAGGTGCTGGCGGCGGCGGAAAGCTTCGATCTGGTGATCCTCGATCTGAACCTGCCGCAGATGGATGGGCTGTCGGTGCTGCGCGCCATGCGCGACCGCCAGAACCGCGCCGCCGTGTTGATCCTGACGGCGCGGGGCAGCGCCGAGGAGCGTATCCGCGGGCTGGACCTTGGCGCCGATGACTACATGGTCAAACCCTTCGACGTGGGCGAGCTGGAGGCGCGGGTGCGGTCCTTGCTGCGCCGTCAGGCCGGCCTGCGCGCCTCGACCGTCAGCTTCGGCGCGGTGACGCTGGACCTGACCAGCCGCAGCTTTCTGGCGGATGGGGTCGCGCTGGATATCCCCGCCCGGGAACGGGCGCTGCTGGAGGTGCTGTTCACCCGCGCCGGGAAGGTGGTGGCGAAGGAGGCGATCCTGCAGTCGCTGACCAGCCTCGATGACGACCTCAGCGGCAATGCCATCGAGCAATATGTCAGCCGCCTGCGCAAGCGGCTGGCCCCGCACGGGCTGACGGTGCGCACCGCGCGCGGGATCGGCTATTACCTCGACCGGCTGGCCGAGGGATGACGCCACCCGATTTTCCAAGGCACGCCGCCTATTCGCTGCGCAGGCGGCTGCTGGGATGGCTGCTGATCTCGACGGCCGTGCTGGGGGTGCTGGCACTGGTGGACACCTGGCGCGAGGCGGTGCGCACCGCCAATACCGTGTCGGACCGGGTGCTGTTCGGCTCGGCCCTGGCGATTGCCGAGCGGGTGACGGTGGATCAAGATGGCGGGCTGGAGGTGGATATCCCCTATTCCGCGCTTGAAATGCTGTCCTCTGCCGCGCAGGACAGGGTGTTCTACCGCGTCGATGGCCCGCCCGGCACCTTCCTGACCGGCTATGACCAGCTGCCGATCCTCGATGGCCCCTCGGACAGCCCGGTCTTTGCCGATGGCAGTTTCGGGGGCGAGCCGATCCGCATCGCCTCGCTGCACCGCGCCGCCTCCACCGGCATCGATTCGGTGCCATTCACGGTGATCGTGGCGGAAACCATCGCGGCGCGGCGGGAACTGACCGGCACGATCCTGCTGCGGTCTGCCCTGCGGTTGGCGGGGATGATTGGCGGGGCGGCGTTGATCGTCTGGGTGGCGGTGACCTTGTCGCTGCGGCCCTTGTATCGGCTCGGGGAGGCGATTGCGCTGCGCTCCCCCGATGACCTGCGGCCCATCGAACAGGCGGCCCCGAACGAGGTGCGGGGGCTGGTCGATACGGTGAACAGCTTCATGCTGCGGCTGGAAACGGCGCTGCGCGCGATGCGCAGCTTTACCGGCAATGCCAGCCACCAGCTGCGCACGCCGCTGGCGGTGGTGCGCACCCAGCTGGCGCTGGCGGTGCGGGCGGGCGATCTGCCGGCCGCGCGGGCGGCCGCGCAGGCGGGGGATGCGGCCTTGGCCGAGGCGGAGCGGATCCTCGCGCAGCTGCTGCTGCTGGCGCGGGTCGATGTCGCGGGGGGCGCGCCCTTGCCCGATGCGCCGCTGGATCTGGTCGCGCTGGCCCGCGATTTGACGGCCGAGAAGGTGCCTGCGGCGGCCGAGGCAGGGATCGACCTTGGCTTTGCCGGCGAGGGGCTGGTGCCGGTGCGGGCCGAGCCGGTGCTGCTGGGGGAGTTGCTGCGCAACCTTCTGGACAACGCGCTGACCTATGCCGGGCGCGGGGCCGAGGTGACGGTGCGGGTGTTTGCAACCCCCGAGGGCGGCGCCGTGCTGGCGGTGGAGGATGACGGCCCCGGCATCACCCCCGCCCGCCGCGAGGCGCTGCGCGGCCGCTTCGTGCGCGGTGCGGAAGACGGGGATCACCCGGCCGGGACGGGCCTCGGCCTCGCCATTGTCGAGGAGATCGCCACGCTGTTCGGGGGGCGGCTGAGCCTCGAGGATGCCGCCACGCCGGACGGGGTGAAGGACCGCGCCGGGCATCGCGGGTTGGTCGTGCGGGTGGCGTTTCCGCCCGCCGAGCGCCCTTAGACCTCGCGCGGGCGCAGCATCAGCCAGATCAGCGCGCCGCCCGCCGCCACCAGGAACGGCACCATCGCCAGGTTCACCGCCTGCCACCCGGCCTCGACCGTGCCGCCCGAGCAGTTCATCAGCCCGCCCGAGGACAGCGAGGCCATGAACACGCCCCCGAACACCACGAAATCGTTGACGCCTTGAAGCGTGCCGCGTTCCTCGGGCTTGTGCGCCGAGGCGAGCATCGCGGTGGACCCGATGAAGCCGAAGTTCCAGCCCACCCCCAGCAGCATCAGCGCGACAAAGAACTGCTCCAGCTCCACCCCCGACAGCGCGACGAGGCCCGAGGCGGCGAGGATCACGAGGCCAAGGCCAACGATCACTTCCTTGCCGAAGCGCGCGATCAGATGGCCGGTGAAGAACGAGGGCAGATACATCGCCAGCACATGCGCGCCGACGATATCGGCGGCATGGCCCTCGGTGAAGCCGCAGCCGACCACCGCCAGCGGGGTCGAGGTCATGACGAGGTTCATCAGCGCATAGGACACGGTGGCGCAGATCATCGCCACGATGATCACCGGCTGGCGCAGCAGCACCTTCAGCGGCCGCCCCGCCGCGACGCTGCCCTTGGGCGCAAGCGGGGTGCGCGGGATGTCGAGGAAGGAGAACAGCAGCGGCCCGGTCAGGTTCAGCACGATCACCGCGAGGTAGGTGGCGAAGAACGGCACCACCATTGCCTGCGAGGTGACCTTGACCAGCTGCGGCCCGATGATCGCCGCGGCAAGCCCGCCCGCCATCACATAGGAGATCGCCTTGGCCTGAAATTCCGGCGGTGCCGTGTCGGTCGCGGCGAAGCGGTAGAAGCCCTGCGCGCTCATGTAGACGCCGGTGAAGAGCGCGCCGAACATGAAGAGCCCGAAGGATCCATACCAGAGCGCCGCCGCCGAGATCGCCGCCCCAAGCGCACCCGATCCGGTGGCCAGCGTGAAGCCCGCGCGTCGTCCGTAATGCTGCATGAACCGCGACAGCCGGGTGGAGGAGAGCACCGAGCCGAGGATGATCAGCGACAGCGGCAGCGTGGCGAAGCACGGGTTCGGGGCCAGCGACTGCCCCGCCAGCCCGCCGACGGTGAAGATCATCGACATCTGCGCGCCAAGGATCGCCTGCGCCGCGACCAGCACCCACACATTGCGCCTGGCGCGGCCCATCGAGGCCTCGGGCGTCGGGGCACCAGGGGGCAGGGCTTCGCCCGGCACGGCGGCGGAATCGGGGGAGGACAGATCTGACATGCGGAATGCGTAGCGGGTGCGCCGGGCGGGGGGAAGGGCCTCCGTTTGGCGCGGAAGCTGCCATTGCCTTTCCCCTTGCCAATGCGAAGATGGCCTCCCCTGACAAAGGAACGGATGCCATGACCGCACTGCAAGAGCTCTACCCGGAAACCGAACCCTACGAGACCGGGTTTCTGGACACGGGCGACGGGCACCGGATCTTCTATGAACGCGTCGGCACCCCCGGCGCGCGGCCTGCGGTGTTCTTGCATGGCGGGCCGGGGGGCGGGATCAATCCCGACTATCGCCGGTTCTTCGACCCCGCGCGCTATGACCTCTTGCTGTTCGATCAGCGCGGCTGTGGCCGGTCCACGCCGCATGCCTCGCTGGAGGCCAATACCACCTGGCATCTTGTGGCGGATATCGAGCGGCTGCGGGCGCTTGTGGGCTGCGACAAATGGCTTGTCTTCGGCGGGTCCTGGGGTTCGACGCTGGCGCTGGCCTATGCGCAGACGCATCCCCAGAGGGTCAGCGCCCTGATCCTGCGCGGCATCTACACCGTGACCCGGGCCGAGATCGACTGGTACTACCGCTTCGGCGTGTCCGAGATGTTCCCCGACGCCTGGGAGCGGTTCGTGGCCCCGATCCCCGAGGCCGAACGCCACGACCTGATCGCCGCCTTCCGCAAGCGGCTGACCTCGGACAGCGAGGCCGAACGGCTGGAGGCGGCCCGGGCCTGGGCGATCTGGGAAGGCGAGACCATCACCTTGCTGCCGCGTCCCGAGGTCGAGGCGACATACGGCGATGCCCATTTCGCGCTGGCCTTCGCGCGGCTGGAAAACCACTATTTCCTGCATGACTGCTGGCTGGAGCCCGGGCAGCTGCTGCGCGATATGCCCAAGCTGGCGGGCATCCCCGGCGAGATCATCCATGGCCGCTATGACATGCCATGCCCGCTGCGCACCGCCTGGGAGTTGCACAAGCGCTGGCCGGGCTCACGGCTGCAGATCGTCGAAGGCGCGGGCCATGCGGCGACGGAGCCCGGTATCCGCGACCGCCTGCTGCGCGCCACGGATCGGTTTGCGAGGGGCGGTGAGTGACGGGGTCGGGTTGCTGAGGGGGCCGTCCGGCTCGGGCACTCCCAATGGTGCGCCTCTGGCCTTGCCGCGCCAGCCGGGGCAGGGTGCGCGGATGACCCACCAAATGACCCGCGGCCTGATCGAGACCGAAGTTCACCTTGCCGAGGGCGCCGCGCACCTCCTGCGGATCGAGCCCCGCTTTGCGCCGGCTCTGGCAGAGCCCCTTCCGCTGCGCCGGCGGCCGGACGGGTTCGGCGCGCTGGTCGATGCGGTGGTCAGCCAGCAGGTCTCGGTCGCCTCGGCCGCGGCGATCCACGGGCGGATGCTGGCGGCGGGGCTGACCGATCCGGCGGCGCTGGTGCTTGCCACGGACGAAACCCTCCGGGCCGTCGGCCTCTCGCGCCAGAAGATCCGCTACCTGCGCGCCCTCGCGGCGGCCGATCTCGACTATGCCGCCCTGCGCGATGCCCCGGATGCCGAGGTGATCGCCCGGCTGGTGGCGCTGCCGGGCATCGGACCCTGGACGGCCGAGATCTATGCGATGTTCAGCCTTGGCCGCGCCGATGTCTTCGCGCCCGGCGATCTGGCGCTGCAGGAGGCGGCGCGGCTGCTGTTCGACCTACCCGAACGCCCCACCGCCCGCCAACTGCGCACCATGGCCGAGGCCTGGTCCCCCTGGCGGGCGGTTGCGGCGCGGGCGCTCTGGGCCTATTACCGTCTCGCCAGAAACCGGGAGGGGATCCGATGACGCGCAACCTGAACTTTGGCCGCAAGGCCGCCCGCTCGGGCACTGCCCGGTCTATGGTGGTGTTCCTGCACGGCTATGGCGCCGATGGGGCCGACCTTCTGGGCCTCGCCGATCCCTTGGCCCCGCATCTGCCGGACACGGTGTTTGTGGCGCCCGACGCGCCCGAGCCCTGCGCCGGCAATCCCTTCGGGCGGCAGTGGTTCCCGATCCCGTGGCTGGACGGGTCCAGCGAGGCGGCGGCGACCGAAGGGCTGGCGCGGGCGGCGGAGGATCTGAACGCTTTCCTCGATGCGCAACTGGCGTCGGAAGGGCTGCTGCCCTCGCAACTGGCGCTCGTCGGCTTCTCGCAGGGCACGATGATGGCGCTGCAGGTGGCACCGCGGCGGGCGGAGCCGATTGCGGCGCTGGTCGGCTTTTCCGGCCGGCTGTTGAAGCCCGAACTGCTGGCGGCGGAGGCGGTGTCGAAACCCCCGGTGCTGCTGCTGCATGGCGATGCCGATGAGATGGTGCCGTTCCGCGACATGGAGCTGGCCGGCGACGCGCTGGTGGTCGCGGGGTTCGAGGTTTACGGCCATGTGATGAAGGGCACCGGACATGGAATTGCGCCGGACGGCCTGTCGGTGGCGCTTTCTTTCCTCAAGGACCGTCTTGGCGCCTGATCGCCCTTGAACCCCGTCGCAGAGGGGTTACATTGGGATCAACAGATACTGGAGGATTGAAAATGGACTATGCCGTGATCGCCGCCCTTGCCCTGGCCGTTCAAGGCGCTGTCCTTGTCGCCTTCCTTCAGATGCCGCGCCGCAAGATGCAGCCCGTGCGCGTGACGGCGACCCGCCGAAACCGCTGAGGCGACCTCTCGGCGAAAACGGAATGCGAGAGGCAACGGCGCCCCCCGTGGGAGCGCCGTTTTTTATTGCCCGCAGGGAGCCGCACGCCTTGGTGACTGCCCGCCGGGCACCCCGTCATTCGCCTGTCACGTTCCTAGGGTACCCGATGCTGCGACGGCACCATTCCAGATCACGGGGCTTGTCAGGCGGAACACGCCAGATATAGTCGAATCATTCCGGGGCGGGTTCCCGCTCTGGTGCCGGACCGGGCAGTGAGGGCAAGGACGGAGTCACCATGCTTGACCACAGCGAAGACGCGGACTTCAGGACCAGTTTCGTACGCGAACCGGCGTCGTTGAAGCATTATCCGGCGCTGGTGCTGAACGCCGATTACCGGCCGCTTTCCTACTACCCGCTGTCGCTCTGGCCCTGGCAGGAGGCGATCAAGGCGGTGTTCCTCGACCGCGTCGAAATCCTCGCGCAATATGACGAGGTGGTGCGCAGCCAGAGGGCCGAGTTCCGGATACCCTCGGTGGTCGTGCTCAAGGATTACGTCAAACCCCAGAAGCGCGTGGCTTTCACGCGCTTCAATCTTTTTCTGCGGGACGAGTTTTGCTGCCAATACTGCGGTAGCCGCGGCGATCTGACCTTCGACCATGTGCTGCCTCGCTCGCGCGGCGGCATCACCAGTTGGGAAAATGTGGTCGCCGCCTGTTCGCCCTGCAACCTGAAGAAGGCCAACAAGCTGCTGCGCCAGGCGGGGATGCAGCTGCGCAAGCCCCCGCACCAGCCTTCAGCGGAAGAGATGCGCAATACCGGGCGGCGGTTTCCGCCGAACTACCTGCACGATAGCTGGATCGACTTCCTCTATTGGGATGCCGAACTGGAGGCGTGACGGCACGAAGGGGGCTGTCTGCCCCCTCTTGGCGCCTTGCGCCAATTCACCCCCCGAGGATATTTGTCAAAGGCAAAGGGGTAAAAAGCGCGAGCCGTCAGCGCCGCGCGATGATCCAGACGGCGTGGATGATGCCGGGGAAATAACCCAGCAGCGTCAGCAGGATGTTGAGCCAGAAGGCGCCGCGGAAACCGACCTGCAGGAAGACGCCAAGCGGCGGCAGCAGGATGGCGATCAAGATACGAAGAAGATCCATTTACTAAGCGCTCCGGCGTCTGGGTCTGGGCCGAAGGAACGCGGGCGGCAGCGGGATGGTTCCGAGGGGTTGCGCGGGTCCGGGCGTGCTGCCAGCATCGGGCGGGGCCGGCAGGCGGCCCGGCAAGCGCAGAGGCCCCGATGACCCAGACCGATCCGTTCTTCCGCCCCGTTTCCGGCATGGACCTGCCGCGCTTTGCGGGGGTGGCGACCTTCATGCGGCTGCCCCATGTGGGCCCGGACCATCCGCGGCTGGCGGAGGTCGAGATCGGCATCGTCGGGCTGCCCTTTGACGGCGCGGTGTCGAACCGGCCCGGCGCGCGGCACGGGCCGCGGGCGCTGCGCGACGCCTCGACCATGCTGCGCGCCCAGAATGGCGCGACCGGGGTGCGGCCTTTCGACGCCGTTGCCTGCGCCGATCTGGGCGATGTGGGCCCGAACCCGGTGGATGTGATGGACACGCTGGAGCGGTTCGAGGCCTTCTATGCCGGCATCGCCGCACGGGGCATCCGCCCGCTGACGGCGGGGGGCGATCACCTCTGCACGCTGCCGGTGCTGCGGGGGTTGGTGAAGGGGAAGGCTCCCCTGGGGCTGATCCATTTCGACAGCCATACCGACCTTTACCCGGTCTATTTCGGCGGCAAGGTACTGACCCATGGCAACCCGTTCCGCGTGGCGGTGGAGGAGGGGCTGCTGGACCCTGCGCGGATGATCCAGATCGGCATCCGCGGCACCACCTATGACAATGCGGATGTGGATTTTGCCAGGGCGCATGGCATCCGCATCGTGCGCGCCGAGGAGCTGTTCGCGCGCGGCATCCCCGATGTGATGGCCGAGGCGCGGGAGATTGCGGGGGAGGGGGAGACCTACCTGTCCTACGATATCGACTTCGTGGACCCCTCGGTCGCGCCCGGCACCGGCACGCCGGAATGGGGCGGGCCGATCGCGCGCGAAGCGATCGAGGTGCTGCGGGCGCTGCGCGGCGTGAACATCGTGGCGGCCGATCTGGTCGAGGTCTCGCCGCCCTTCGATGCCGCCGGGAATACCGCCTGGCTGGGGGCGAGCCTGATGTTCGAGCTGCTGTGCCTGATGGTGGAGGCGAAGGCGGGGTGAGGGGGGCGGGTCTGGTCCTGCCAGTCTGCCCGGAGCCCTAGGTGGGCGCTTCTTGCGTGTGCAGCGCCTCATCGCGGAGCCAGGCGATCAGGGTTGTCACTGCGCGCCGCAGGGAGGCTCTCGGCGTTACCGTCACCAGAAGCCCGCCTGGCACGGTCATGAAACCCGAAGGCGCAACCAGTCGTCCTGTCGCCAGGTCCTGATCGACCAGGCGTCGTTCTGCCAGCGCAACGCCCAACCCTGCTGCCGCAGCCTCAAGGGCCAGAAGATGGTGTGCATGTTCCACCTCCTGCTCGGCGCGAAACTCGACGTCAGCCAGCCTCATCCACTCCTGCCAACTCTGCGGAGTACCGGCCTGCACAAAGGCGACCGGCGCGCTCCACCGACGTCCCACCTGCTGCAGAGGGTAGCCCGGGGCGCAGACCACGCCATATGAGGTATCCCCTATGATCTGGCCATCCATGTCTGCGCCAGGCCACCGAAGCCGGTCATAGCTGACCATGACGTCGAAATCATGATCGGGCACCCGCTGCGGTCCGGACATCCTCAGCCGGATATCGACGTCGGGACAGCGCATGTAGAAACGCGGCAGCCGCGGAATCAACCACCGCGTGGCGAAAGTCGCACTGGTGAGGATATCAAGGTGACGTTCGTCCTGCTCCGCCCGCAGCACCTGGGCGAGAGCTGACAGATCGTCAAGCATCGCAGTGGAGGCATTTCTCAGGCGCTCCCCCCGCGGCGTGAGCCTTAGCCCGTTTCCTGCCTTCTCGAACAAGCCGCCACCCAGATCTTCGGACAAGTGAGCAATCTGTTTGCTGATGGCGCCATGCGTTCGCCCCAGTTCCGCGCCGGCGGCTGTCACCGATCCCAGGCGCGCAGCCGCTTCAAAGGCAGGCAAGGCGGACAGCGGAGGAAGGCGGCGCATCTGTGTTCCATCTGCTCACAGGGACCGGAGAACTAGTCAATTTTTATTGGCTCCCCGCATTGATACTAATCTACCAGGGAACAATGGAGTCTGCCATGACCAATGTGATTGAATTTCCGTACCTCATGGGTTTGGCATCGGGGGATCGCGCCGTCATGCCAACGGACAAGCTATCTCCCAGATCGCTTTTCCGAGTCTGGAGGGAACGTGCTGCTCTGCGCAAGGCCCTTGTCCAGGAGCTGCTGCCTGGCCCCGACAGTGTGCTGCAGGACGCAGGATGGACCCGCGAGGCGGCGCAGATCGAAGCGAAGAAGCCTTTCTGGACAAGCTGAACCGGGGCGCCCGCTTCGCGTGCCGGGCGGGCGCTCTCACTCCCCACGAACCCGCCCCCTTGAAGCCCCCCCCACCGCGACCTACTGTCCGCCCCGAAACCGGAGGCGCGCATGGCTGGGCAACGCAAGCTGTTTGAGGATGTGGCGGCGGGGGCGAAACCCGCCGCGCCGCAGGGCGGGATGATCGACGGGCCCTCGGGCAGCTCTGGCGCCGGCACCCGCCGCGCGGTGCAGATCTGGCTGGCGCTGCTGTTTGCGCTGGTCGTGGCGATGATTGCGGTCGGCGGGCTGACGCGGCTGACCGACTCGGGCCTGTCGATCACCGAATGGAAGCCGGTCACCGGGGCGATCCCGCCGCTGTCCGAGGCGGACTGGCTGGTGGAATATGAGAAATACCGCCAGAGCCCGCAATTCGCGCTGATGAACCACCAGATGACGCTGGCGGAGTTCAAGCCGATCTTCTGGTGGGAATGGGGCCACCGGCAGCTGGGGCGCGTGGTCGGCCTGGTCTGGGCGGTGGGCTTCTTCGGGCTGCTGGCGGCGCGCAGGATGCCTGCGGGCTGGACCATGCGGCTGCTGGCGCTCGGCGCGCTTGGCGGGCTGCAGGGGGCCATCGGCTGGTGGATGGTCTCCTCGGGGCTGGAGGAGGGGCAGGTCACCGTCGCCTCCTACCGGCTGGCGACGCATCTGGGGATTGCCTTCGTGATCCTTGGCCTGATCGCCTGGTATTACATGACGCTGGCGCGCAGCCCCGCCGCGCTGCTGCAGGCGCGGCGGGTGCGCGAGGGCAAGCTGTTCTCCATGTCCACCGGCCTCATGCATTTCGCCTTCCTGCAGATCCTGCTGGGGGCGCTGGTCGCCGGCATCGATGCCGGGCGCAGCTTTCCGACATGGCCCTTGATGAATGGCAGTTTCTTCCCCGCCGATGCCTTCTATGTGCCGGACGGGCAGGGCGGCAGCGCCCCGGTCTGGCGGGCGTTCTTCGAGAACCCGGGCCTCGTGCAGTTCATCCACCGCATGGCGGGCTATCTGCTGGCGGCCTTCGCCGTGGTGGTCTTCCTGCGCGGGCGCAAGTCGGTCCATGCCGCGACCCGCTCTGCCGCCACCATGATGCTGATAATGATGGCAGTTCAGGTCGCGCTTGGCATTGTCACCGTGCTGCACGCCGCGCCGCTCGCCCTGGGCCTTGCGCATCAGCTTGGCGCCGTGGTCCTGTTCGTGCTGATCCTGCGCCTGCGCCATGCGGCGCAATACCCCACCGTTCAATCGCTGCGAGGCTGAGATGACCGCATTCCCCGAGCTGATCGCGCATCAGAGAGACACCGAGGCCCTGTCGCAGGTGATGGGCCGGCTGGGATGGGATCAGGAGACGGTGATGCCGCGCGGCGCCGCCGGGCAGCGCGCCGATGAGATGGGGGCGCTGGAGGGTGTTCTGCACGCCCGCCGCACCGATCCGCGGATCGGCGAGTGGCTGGCGAAGTCCGAACCCGCGGATGCCGAGGGGGCGCGGATGCTGGCGCTGATCGCCCGCAGCTACCAGCGCAGCCAATGCGTGCCAGCGCGGCTGGCGGCCGAACTCGCGCGCACCACCAGCCTGGCGCAGGGCACCTGGGCCGAGGCGCGGGCGCGGGGCGATGTGCAGCACTTCCTGCCAACCCTTCGGCAGGTGGTGAAGCTGAAGCGCGAACAGGCAGAGGCTTTGTGCGAGGGCACCGATGCCACCACTGCCTATGACGCGCTGCTGGAGGATTACGAGCCCGAGACCCGCGCGGCCGATATCGCCGCAATCTTCGACCGGATGCGCCCGCGTCTGGTCGCCCTGCGCAATGCGGTTCTGGGGTCGGGCAAGATCCCCGATCCGCTGCGTGGCGAGTTCCCGCAGGACAGCCAGCTGCGCCTCGCCCGCAAGATGGCCGAGGCCTTCGGCTATGACTTCACCCGCGGCCGGCTGGACCTTGCCGTGCATCCGTTCAGCTCCGGCTCCGGCTCCGACGTGCGGATCACGACGCGGGTGGTGGAGACCGATCCCTTCAACTGCCTCTATTCCACCATCCATGAGGTCGGCCATGCCTGCTATGAACAGGGCATCGCGCCGCAATATGCGCTGACGCCGCTGGGGCAGGGCGTGTCGATGGGCGTGCATGAAAGCCAGAGCCGGATCTATGAGAACCAGCTTGGCCGCTCTGCCCCCTTCACTGCTTGGATCTTCGCCCAGATGCAGCAGGAGTTCGGCGATTTCGGGGTGGACAGCCCCGAGGCCTTCCACGCCATCGTCAACCGCGTGCAGCCCGGCTTCATCCGCACCGAGGCCGATGAGGTGCATTACAACCTGCATGTGATGATGCGCTTCGATCTGGAGCGGCAGCTGATCGACGGATCATTGGATGTGGGCGATCTGGAGGAAGCGTGGAACGCCCGTTTCCTGCAGGATTTCGGCGTTGTGGTGGACAAGCCCGCGCATGGGCTGCTGCAGGATGTGCATTGGTCGGTGGGGCTGTTCGGCTATTTCCCCACCTATACGCTTGGCAATGTCTATGCCGGTTGCCTGATGCAGGCGCTTCGCAAGGCGGTGCCCGATCTCGACGCGCAACTGGCGCGCGGCGATCTGGCCCCGGCGACCGGCTGGCTGCGCGAAAATGTGCAGCAGCATGGCGGGCTGATGGCCCCGCGTGAGGTCATCACGCGGGCCTGCGGTGCTGCGCCGACGGAAGGGCCGCTGCTCGACTATCTCGACGCGAAGTTCGGCGCGATCTACCGGCTGTAGCGGGGGCTTCGCGCGGGCCTCACTCCAGCCCGCGCAGTTGCAACGGCGCCAGCGGGGTCACCGGGCGGAACATCCGCCGCGCGGCCGGGGCGCGGGCGCTGCGATCCGCGCCAAGCGTCAGGCTGATGGACAGCCGCGCCACGGTCTCGGCCTTGAGGCTGTCCTCGCCCCACAGACCGGACCGCCCGATGGATGCGTCGATCACCACCGGCGCCGCGGCCAGATGCCAGCGGGCACCGATGCGCCCCTCATACCCGGTGGCGGAGAAGCCCGGCTCGTCATATTCCGCCACCATTCCCGAGGTATAGACACCGACGCGGTCCGACAGCGCATGATCCAGCGCGCCCTGCGCGAAGATGAAATCGAAGCTGCCGGGGTTGCGTACGCCGATGCCGGCCTGCGCCTCGGCGCGGGTCGAGGGGCCCAGATCCACCATCGCCTCGGCCCCGACCGCAAGGGTCGTCGCATCGACGCCGTCAAGATCGGCGACATGGCCGAACAGCCCGTATTTCCAGCCCCGCCCCGGCACCATGTAAAGATGCCCGTCGATGGAGCCGAGCGCGCCGGTGTTCTGATCGGTCAGCCCCAGATCGAATTGCAGCCCGTGATGGCCGGTGATGGCGAAGTCGATGGAGAGGCTGGCATTGGCGTAGGTGTCGCCATCCACCGACACCGCGCCAACCTGCGCCGCGCCTTGCGTGAAGCCAAGGCTGGATTGCGCGTGGCCCGGGGTGGCGAGGCAGAGCGGGGCGGCGAGGCAGGCGCAGAGGGCTGCGGTTTTCATGGGACGTCTCCTTGGGCGGGCGGAGGCGTTCGCCCCTGATCCGGCTGTTGCCAAGGCTTGTCCCATAAAGGTTTCGTTAAGGAAATTACTTAAGTGTCAATTGGTTAAACGGTAAACGCCGCCCCTTTGAGGGCGGCGCTTCCGAAGTCTTACAGTGAGGAAAGGCTTACTCTTCCTCGCCCTGATCGGCCACGCGGGCGACCGAGACGACCTCTTCCCCCGGCGCCGTGTCGAACACCCGGACCCCGCCGGCCGAGCGCGAGCGGAAGCTGATCTGCTCCACCGGCACCCGGATCGACTGGCCGGTCGAGGTCGCCAGCATCACCTGATCGGTGATCTCGACCGGGAAGGAGGCGACCAGCTGCCCGCCCCGCATCGCGCCGTCCATCGCCTTGACGCCGATGCCGCCGCGCCCGCGCACCGGGTAGCCGTGGCTGGAGGACAGCTTGCCCGCGCCGCGCACGGTGATGGTCAGGATCAGATCCTCGGCCGCCGACATCTCGGCATAGCGCTCGGGCGAGAGCTGCCCGGCCTCGACCGCTTCCTCATCCTCATCCGCCTCGGCCTCATCGACCACGCCCGCCATCAGGCGGCGCTGCTTGAGATAGGCCTCGCGCTCTGCCGGGTCCGCCTCGAAGTGGCGGATCACCGACATCGACACCACGCGGTCGCCCTCGGACAGACGGATCCCCCGCACGCCGGTGGAATCGCGGCCCTTGAACACCCGCACCTCGGTGGTGGGGAAACGGATCGCGCGGCCCATGGCGGTGACCAGCATCACATCGTCATTGGCATCGCAGATCCGCGCGTTCACGAGGGACACGCCCTCGGGCAGCTTCATGGCGATCTTGCCGTTGCGTTTGACATTGGCGAAGTCGGACAGCGCGTTGCGGCGCACCTCGCCTTCCGACGTGGCGAAGAACACCTGAAGGTTGTCCCATTCCGCCTCTGGCTCATCCACCGGCATCAGCGCGGCGATGGAGACGCCGGGCGCGATCGGCAGGATGTTGACGATGGCCTTGCCGCGGCCGACACGCCCCGCCAGCGGCAGGCGCCAGCACTTGAGGGAATAGACCATGCCGTCGGTGGTGAAGAACAGCAGCTGCGTATGGGTGTTGGCCACGAAGAGCGTGGTGACAACGTCATCCTCTTTCGTCGCCATTGAGGACAGGCCCTTGCCGCCGCGGCGCTGGCTGCGGAACTCGGCCAGCGGCGTGCGCTTGATATAGCCGCCCGAGGTGATGGTGACGACCATGTCCTCGCGCTCGATCAGATCCTCATCGTCCATGTCGCCGGCCCAGTCGATGATCTCGGTGCGGCGCGGCACCGCGAACTGGGCGCGGATCTCGCGCAGCTCGTCCGAGATGATCGCCATGATCCGCTCGCGCGAGGCGAGGATCTCAAGGTATTCGCGGATCTTGGCGGCCAGCTCCTGCAGCTCGTCGGTGACTTCCTTGACGCCAAGCGCAGTCAGGCGCTGCAGGCGCAGCTCCAGGATCGCGCGGGCCTGGGTTTCCGACAGGTTGTAGGTGCCATCCTCGTTCATCCGGTGGCTGGGATCGTCGATCAGCTGGATGTATTCGGCAATGTCATGCGCCGGCCAGCGCCGGGTCATCAGCTTTTCACGCGCCTCGGCCGCATCGGCGCTGGCGCGGATGGTGCGCACCACCTCATCGACATTCGACACCGCCACGGCGAGGCCGCAGAGGATGTGGCTGCGCTCGCGCGCCTTGCGCAGCTCGAACGCGGTGCGGCGGGCGACGACTTCCTCGCGGAAGGTCACGAAATGGGTCAGGAAATCGCGCAGCGTCAGCTGTTCGGGCTTGCCGCCGTTCAGCGCCAGCATATTGCAGCCGAACGAGGTCTGCATCGGGGTAAAGCGCCAGAGCTGGTTCAGCACCACATCCGGCGTCGCATCCCGCTTCAGCTCGATCACCACCCGCACGCCGACACGGTCGGATTCGTCGGCGATGTGGGAAATGCCCTCGATCCGCTTGTCGCGCACCAGCTCGGCGATCTTCTCGATCATCGTCGCCTTGTTCACCTGATAGGGGATCTCGTCGAGGATGATGGCAAAGCGGTCCTTGCGCACCTCTTCCACGCGGGTCTTGGCACGGATGATGACGCTGCCGCGGCCCTCGATATAGGCCTTGCGCGCGCCGGCCCGTCCCATGATCTGGGCGCCGGTGGGGAAGTCGGGGGCCGGGATATACTCCATCAGCCCTTCCGAGGTCAGGTCCGGGTTCTCGATCAGCGCCAGCGTCGCGTCGATCACCTCGCCAAGGTTATGCGGCGGGATGTTGGTCGCCATGCCGACAGCGATACCGCCCGCGCCATTGACCAGCATGTTCGGGAACCGCGCCGGCAGCACCGTCGGCTCACGGTCCTTGCCGTCATAGTTGTCCTGATAATCGACCGTGTCTTTTTCGATATCGGCCAGCAACATGCTGGCGGCCTTGTCCATCCGCACTTCGGTATAGCGCATGGCCGCGGCGCTATCGCCGTCCATCGAGCCAAAGTTGCCCTGCCCGTCGAGCAGCTTGAGGGACATCGAGAAGGGCTGCGCCATCCGCACCAGCGCGTCATAGATCGAGGCGTCGCCATGGGGGTGGTATTTCCCCATCGTGTCGCCGACCGGGCGCGCCGACTTGCGGTAGGACTTGTCATGGGTGTTGCCGGTCTCGTGCATGGCGAACAGGATGCGCCGGTGCACCGGCTTCAGCCCGTCGCGCAGATCGGGGATCGCGCGGCTGACGATCACGCTCATCGCGTAGTCCAGATAGGCGGTGCGCATCTCGCCGGCGATGGAGACCTGCGGGCCGTCATGCGCCATGCGGAACGGCTTTTCGTCCATGCTTTCGGGCGTGGTTTCGGGGGTCTCCGGGGTATCGCTCACGGTGCTGTCCGCCTATTTGGTCTTGTCCAGATCTTGTTGCGCGGGACTATAACCCATCCCATCCGTTGGGTGCAATGCCGGGGGACCGCGCAGGCCAGCAGCCACCTGATGTGAGTGACAACATACTGTTTTCGTTGATTTTTAATCCGGGCGTGGCACTCTTGTGACAGAAGAAACGTCAGGAGGCATGACATGCAACAGGATCCGACCCCAAAACCCGCCCAATCCCGCCCCGGAACCGCCCCTGAAACCGAGTTGATGCTGCGCGGCTACGGGCTGACCACGGCCGAGCTCTACTACCGGATGCCGGACTATCGCCATGTGCTCAACAGCTTCATCTGGCAGGAATATGACCTTGCGCCGGACTATCCGCAGCTGTTCCGCTTCATCGAGTTCTGGCAGGAAACAATCGAAGGCCCGCTGCATTCGGTGCGCTTCACCCATCGCAAGCTGATCGCGCCGGGTTCGTGGCGCAATGTGGTGGGAGAGTTCACGCTGCACTAAGCACGTTTAGACGCGGCGTAGAGCCAGACCCCGGCCAGCGCGAAACTGGCCAGCACGTTCCAGCTGGCCATCGACAGGCCCAGCATCTGCCACGCCACCTCATCGCAGCGCACCAACGGCGCGGCCATGATCTGGTTGAGAAGGTCATCTGCCGACACGCCCGTCACGCCCGAGGAAGTGCAGCTCGACGGGCCTTCCCACCATGACCGCTCGACCCCGGTGTGATAGATGCCAATGGCGCCCGAGGTGGCCGCCGCCAGCGCGCCGAGCCACAGCAGTGCCCGTCGCGGCACGAAGAACGCGAGGATGCCGATGGCGATGGCAACCACATGCGGCCAGCGCTGCCACAGGCACATGGGGCAGGGGGCATAGCCAAGCGCCTGGAATATCAGCGCGCCGGCCAGCAGCCCCGCCGATCCGGCAGCCGCGAGCGCGACCCAGAGGCTGCGGCCCCAGACTTGCGGGGTGAAGAGGATGCGGGCGGCGCTCATGCGCGGCGCTCCGCTGTTCTGTCGGTGACCTGTTGCATGGTGCCTCTGCCGCTTCGCCCCGCGCATCATTGGCCACGGGAGTGGGCCGAGGTCAAGCATCCCTGCGCGCACGAGTAGCCACGGAACCGCGAGCACCTGCCGCGCATTGCACCTGCGCGATTGGCAGCGCCGGGCGGGGGCGGTAACGTCCGCCCGCGAGAGCAAGGAAGGGCGAACCAACATGCGGTGGCAAGGACGGCGCGGCAGCAGCAATATCGAGGATCGGCGCAAATCGGGCGCGCGCATGGGCGGCGGCGGCATCCAGATCGGCGGGCTTGGCCTTGTGGCCGTGGTGCTGATCGGATGGGTTCTGGGGGTGGACGTGACCCCCCTCCTGAACGGCACCACCGGCGGCAGCGGCGATGGCGAATGGTCTCAAGATGGCGCCGAGCTGACCGAGCATGACATTCAGGTCGGCGAGTTCGTCTCTGTCACCCTCGCCGATACCGAGGAGGTCTGGACGGGCATCTTCGCGGAAGCCGGCGGCGGCTATGACCCGGCGACGCTGGTGCTGTTCAAGGGCGTGACCCAATCGCCCTGCGGCGGCGCTTCGGGCGCGACCGGGCCCTTCTACTGCCCGGGCGACAACAAGGTCTATCTCGACACCGCCTTCTTCGACACGCTGGAACAGCAGCTTGGCGCCAAGGGCGATTTCGCCGCCGCCTATGTGATCGCGCATGAGGTGGCCCACCATGTGCAGAATGAACTGGGGATCCTTGGCGAGGCCAACCAGATGCGGGCGCAGGCCAGCGAGGCACAGTCCAACGCCATCTCGGTGCGGGTCGAGCTGCAGGCCGATTGTTTCTCGGGCGTCTTCGCCAACCATGCGGGTGAGAGGTTCGGCAGCATCGAGCCCGGCGACATTGCCGAGGCAATGAACGCCGCGCGGCAGATCGGCGACGACACCTTGCAGCGCAGCTCCGGCCGCGTGCCGATGCCGCATACCTTCACGCATGGCACGTCCGAGCAGCGCGAGGACTGGTTCCGCCGCGGCTATGAAAGCGGCGAGATCGACGCCTGCGACACCTTCTCGGCCCGCAACCTGTGAGCACACCAGCGGCGCTTGCCAGAGCCGGCGCGCTGCGCTAGGACGGCAGCCGGAAATCCCGGCCCTTCTGCCAGAGGGCTGGGATCCCGGACAAGACGTGCCGCCACGGGCGGCCCACATGCGGGTGTGGTGGAATTGGTAGACGCGCCGGACTCAAAATCCGGTTCCGCAAGGAGTGTCGGTTCGATCCCGACCACCCGCACCACCTTGTTCAAGGCTCAGGCCAGATCTCCTGATGCAGGCCCCGACACCTGAACGTCGGCGCAGCATGACTGGTGCTGGCTTGGCGACAATTCACGGGCATTCAGAAAAATTGTTTCCAAAATGCCCATATGGGCAGTCGTGCGAGGCGCCCAGCCTGGCCGCCGCATCGCGGCGCCGGGGAGGGGGCAAGTGGTTAACCGAACCCGTCCAATTTGGCCGAATCAACGGGTGTTTTCGGCCGCACCGAATCGGTTGCGGGCAGGGTGGCGGCTTTTTCGGGTGGTTTCTGGCAACAATCTTTCCAATTTGGTGAATTTGGCGCCAGTTTTTGCACGACCAGCCTTTGCCATGTTTTCGCCTTTTTTCACCACGATCGATGCCGCCCTGCGGCATCCTATCGGCGCGAAACCGGAAACTATGTTGCAACTGCAGGGCGATATTACGCAGGGGCAAGGCCGCATCTGGTCAGGAAATTGCCCGAAAATGCCCGGTTTTAGCGGAATTTCACCACGTTGGCAGTTTTTCCGGTTTGGAAACATCCAGCCCCCGGATGCTCGCGTCTCCCCGCGCCGACGCCCGGACAGACGCGGCGGCGCAGCGGCGATCTGCCATGGTTGAGCCACTTTTCACTTTGTTTCGTCGTATCTCGGGCGTATCCAGATCCTGTCCTGAAAGGGGCATCTACGGCCGTGGGGGCGGTCGGTAAGTGGTGAGGCGCCGCAAGGCGCAGGTGTTGCGAGCTTAGGCTGTCAGGTGGGTCTTCTGCGGAACCGCCCTCTAGCGCCGGGATCTTTCCCGGCGCCCGGACAGACATTTGCTGCATGCCTGTCGTTCCTCTTCATCACTTCCTGACGGGTCGGTCTCGGATGATACGCCGCATTGCGGCGTCATCCCTTGCTGCGCCGGTCGTTTTGTCCGGCGTGGTCACCGATGATGCGGAGCCTTGGTGCCGCGATGTTCGACCGACGCCACGACCGGAGCGATCCGCGCGGCAAGAAACGAGGGAATGACAAGATGTTGGCGACCACTGGATCCCAAGTCAGGGCGGCCCCGCAGCGGGCTGCACGCGGGATCCCGGGCGCTGCCAGCTTGTCGAACGCGCCGGCTGCGCAAGGGCCACTGTCCCGCGCCGCCAAGATCCGCAGGCAGGAAGGGTAAACGATGACCTATTCGTACACGAACTACACGATCCAGGCTTGGGATCTTTCGGACATTTCCGCGTCGGACAACGACCTGTTCCGCGACGGCACGGGGGGCGATGGCCATCCGGCCGGCGAGACCTTCACCATCGGGTCCAGCGCGCAGCCCAAGACCGTGGTTGTCGCCGACAATGACAAGTATTTCAACGACGGCGATACCAGCCAGAACCTCGTGAACGATGTCACGCTGGACAATCAGGATTACGACTCGTCGGACGGCCGCATCACTCCCGAATACAGCTATGTCGTCCGCCCGGCGGGCTCGACCGATCCGGCAGCCGAAATCACCGTCTACGTGTTCGAGATGGACGGCAACGACACCGCCGGCATCGTCAGCAGCCAGCCTCTGGTCGCCGGCACCACCTATGAGGTGATCTGCCGCAACAGCACCTATCCCAGCGTCGAATATGCCAAGCTGGCGACCTATACCATCGATCCCGACGGCATCGTCGAGGGAACCTCGGGCAATGACCTGATCAACGCTGGCTACACCGGCGACCCCGAAGGCGACCGCATCGACAACAACGACGCGATCCTGCCGGGCGAGGCGCCGAATGACGATATCGTCAAAGCCGGCGCCGGGAACGATACGGTCTATGCCGGTCTCGGCGATGACGAGGTCTATGGCGAGGCGGGCGACGACAAGCTCTATGGCGAGGCCGGCAACGACTACCTTGATGGCGGCTCGGGTAATGACAAGCTCTATGGCGGCGACGGCGATGACACGCTGGTCGGCGGCGATGGCTGCGACACGCTGGAAGGCGGCGCCGGCAATGACGTGCTGGATGGCGGCAATCATGACGACAACCTCTATGGTGGCGACGGCGACGACGTTCTGATCGGCGGCGCGGGCAAGAACTACCTCAGCGGCGGCAACGGCGATGATACCTTCATCGGCGGCGCGGGTGCGGACACGTTCAACGGCGGCACTGGCCAGGACAATATCGACTATTCGAGCTCCGCCTCGGGTGTGAACGTCAACCTCACAACCGGCGCGATGTCGGGCGGGGATGCGGCGAACGATAAGATCGAAGGCGGCATCGACGGCGTCATCGGGTCGGAGTTCAACGACAAGCTGATCGGCTTCGACCACGAGGGCACCACCCCCGCCGACACCTACACGAACCAGTTCTGGGGCAATGGTGGCGACGACTATATCGAAGGCGGCGGCGGCGACGACTATCTGAACGGCGGCGACGACAGTGACACCGTCAAGGGCGGTGCGGGTGATGACCTGATCATTGGCGGCGCCGGGGCCGACAAGCTCTATGGCGGCGACGACCGCGACACCTTCACCTTCGGTGCGGGCGAGGGCATCGGCGATGTGGTCGATGGCGGCGCCGGCGGCGACGACCATGACGTGCTGGACCTGACCGGATCCGTCACCGATGGCGGCTCGCTGTCGATCCACTACACCGGGCCCGACAGCAACGGCAACGGCCAGAACGGCTACGTGAACTACTTCGACGCCGATGGCAATTTCACCGGCAAGCTCGAATTCACCGAGATCGAGGAAGTCGTTCCCTGCTTCACCCCCGGCACTGCCGTCGCCACCCCGCGCGGCGAGCGTCTGGTGGAAGAGCTGCGCGTGGGTGACAAGATCATCACCCGCGACAACGGCATCCAGGAAATCCGCTGGCTCGGCCACAAGACGCTGGATTACGGCCAGCTGTCGCGTGCCACCCACATGAAGCCGGTGCTGATCCGTCAGGGCAGCCTTGGCAATGGCCTGCCGGAGCGTGACATGCTGGTCTCGCCGAACCACCGGATGCTGGTGGCCAATGACCGCACCGCGCTCTACTTCGACGAGCATGAGGTTCTGGTCTCGGCCAAGCACCTGGTGAACAACAAGGGCGTGCAGAACGTCGATGCCCTTGGCGTGACCTACATCCACTTCATGTTCGACCAGCACGAAGTGGTTCTGGCGAACGGTACCTGGACCGAAAGCTTCCAGCCGGGCGACTACACCCTCGCCGGGATCGGCAATGCGCAGCGCGGCGAGATCTTCGATCTCTTCCCCGAACTGCGCACCCCGGAAGGCCTGGGCGACTACACCGCCGCCCGGCGCACGCTGAAACGGCACGAGGCTGCGCTGCTCGCCCGCTAAGGCGCGAGGCATGGCCGGCGCGCTGCGGCGCGCGGGGCAGGCGCGGAACGGCGGGGCGCCCTTGTGCAGGGGGCGCCTGTGACCGGGGCAGGGGCGCCAGGCGCGCCCGGCTCCGGGGGCATCCGCCCAGGGACGGAACGCAACAGGGCCGGAGGGTGCGGGGGCACGCTCTCCGGCCCAAACTCTTTGATCTTGTTACCTGATCAGAAACGCACTGTCCCGTGACAGCGCTCCTCCTTTCGACAGATGCCATTGGGATCGGCCCAGAGCGTTGACGTGCTGTCAACCTGTGGGTGGCTATCTGGTGCTGGCGGGGGCCGTATTGCGCCCGCCCCCCCGAAGGTCGAGGAGGCAGGTATGACCCTGGAGCATAGCCCGCCTGGCCGGTCCACCGGACCAGCGCCCCCGGTCCAGCGCCGGCGCGATGCCGACCTGCCGCAGATCGATCTGCCGACCGCGCCGCAGCCAGCGCCCGCCTTCGAACGTCAATTCTTCGCGTGCCTCGCCGCGCAGGGCCGAGTGCGCCTTGTGCTTGACGAGGGTGACAGCCTCGCCGGTCGCGTCGAGGGCGTCGATGACGATGGCGCCCCGCTCTGGTCGCAGGATCTGGCCGAGGTCGCGGCGGCAATTCCCTGCTTCACCGCCGGCACCAGCATCATGACCGCTGCCGGCCCTGTCCCGGTCGAAGACCTCCGCCCCGGTGACCGGATCATCACCCGCGATGCTGGCGCGCAGCCGCTGCTCTGGTCCGGCCAGCGCGACTTCTGCTGGCGCGCGCTTGGCCTGCTGCCAATGCTGCGCCCGGTGCGTGTCAGCCCCGGGGTGCTTGGCCCCGGTCTGCCGGCGCGGGACATGCTGCTGTCCCCCAACCATCTGCTACTGGCCGAGCGCCCCGCAACCGCGGACAGCCCCGCCGAGGAAATGTTCCTGCCCGCCCGCGATCTGCTGGGGCAACCCGGCATCGACGTCGCCCCGCTGACAGAGGTGCGCTACCTGCACCTGCTGCTGGACCGCCATCACGCAATCCTGTCCGAAGGCTGCTGGAGCGAAAGCCTGCGCCCCGATCCCGCGGCGATGGTCGGTCTGACCGAGGCGAGCCGCAGCGCCCTTGCCGGGGCCGGGTTCGGCATGGACCCCGCGCCCTCCTGCCGCGCCATCGCCGGGCCCCGCGCCGCCTGAATGCGGGCAACCAGCCCCCAGCTCGCCATCCCGAGAATGGCCAGCCCGGGCCACGATCCGGCCCCAATTCTTGCCTAACCAACTGTAAAGACGGCCCCGAAACCCGGGCAATTGCAGAAGGCAGGCACTCTCGATGGCGACATATACCGGCACCTCCGGCAACGAAACCTGGACGGGCACCGCCTCGGCGGACACCGTCAATGCCGGTGCGGGCAATGACACCATCAACGCCGGCGGTGGCAATGACACGGTGATCGGCGGCCCGGACGCGCCCGTCACAGCCACCCAACTGGATCTGAACTGGACGCAAGTGGGCGGCGACGGCACCTCGCTGACCGGCGGCTTCACCCAGAACACCGGCGGCATCGATGTCACCGTCGGCTACACCAATGACGGCCGCGGCACCGGCTTTGCGGTGGAAACCGACTCGACACAGTACAAGACCGCCGCCGAGACCTATTCCACCACCTCCGCCGCGCGGATCGACGGCACCGGCAACGGCAACACCGCCACCGTGTCGATGGACTTCTCCGCGTCCGAAGGCAGCCTCTATTCGGACAGCGTCGAGGATGTGACCTTCCGCATCAGCGATGTCGACACCGGAAGCTGGCGCGACGTGATCACCATCCGCGCCTATGATGCGAACGGCAATGCGGTGCCCGTCACCCTCACGCCGGCCGGCAATGACACGGTCTCGGGCAATACCATCACCGCCGGCAGCGGCAATGACCTCGCCAGCAGCGCCAATGGCTCGGTTCTGGTCACGGTGCCGGGCCCGGTTGCGCGGATCGAGATCGACTATAACAACAGCGGCTCCAGCGGCAGCAGCCAGACGATCCTGGTCTCGGACGTGCAGTTCCAGGCGGTTCCGGCCCCCGACAATGACGTGATCCGCGGCGGCGACGGCGATGACGTGATCTCCGGCGGCTATGGCGATGACCAGCTGTTTGGCGAGGCCGGCAATGACACGTTGATCGGCGGCACCGGCAATGATCTGCTCGATGGCGGCGAGGGCAATGACACGCTGCAGGGCGGCGAAGGCGATGACACGCTGTTCGGCGGCAATGGTGATGACATCCTCGAAGGCGGCGCGGGGGCCGATGTCCTGAACGGCGGCGCCGGCATGGACTATGCCGATTACAGCGCCTCGGGCGCCGGCGTCACCATCAACCTTGCGACCGGCACCGCCTCGGGCGGCGATGCCACGGGCGACACGCTCTCGGGCATCGATGGGATCTATGGCTCGGCCTATGACGACAACCTGACCGGGTTCGACGGTCAGGGCAGTGGCGCCGATGCCTATACCAATGTCTTCCACGGCGGCGCCGGCAATGACGTGCTGGACGGCGCCGGGGGCGATGACCGGCTTTATGGCGACGAAGGCGATGACACGCTGATCGGCGGCAGCGGCAATGACCTCCTCGATGGCGGCACCGGGAATGACACGCTGCAGGGCGGCAGCGGCAACGATATCCTCATCGGCGGCGCCGGCGCCGACACGATGGATGGCGGCGACGATGCCGACATCTTCTACATCTCGGGTTCGGGCGACGGCGCCGGCGACATCATCCGCGGCGGCTCCGGCGGCAATGATTACGACACACTCGACCTGACCGGGTCAAAGCCCGTCGGCGGATCGAAGACCATCACCTATACCGGCACCGACAGCGACGGGAACGGCCAGAACGGCTATGTCGAGTATTTCGACTCCACCGGCGCCCCCGCCGGCACGCTCTATTTCGAGAATATCGAGGTCATCGTGCCCTGCTTCACCCCCGGCACCCTGATCGACACCGCCAAGGGCCCGCGCGCCGTCGAGAGCCTCCGCCCCGGCGATCTGGTGCTGACCCGCGACAACGGCTTCCAGCCGGTGCAATGGACGGGGGCTCGCCCGCTGGCCACCGCCGACCTGCGCGCCGATCCCTCGCTGCGCCCGGTCCATATCGCCGCCGGCGCGCTCGGGCCAGGCCTGCCCGAACGCGCACTGACCGTCTCGCCCCAGCACCGGATGCTGCTCACCGGCTCGCGGGCCGAGCTGATGTTCGGCGATCTCGAGGTGCTGGCCGCGGCTGTGCATCTCGTCGGCCGCCCCGGCATCACCCGCGGCAAGGCGGCGCCAGTCACCTATATCCACATCATGTGCGCGCAGCATGAGATCATCCTCGCCGAGGGCGCCTGGACCGAAAGCTTCCAGCCCGGCGCCCGCACCCTCTCGGGCATGGGCGAGGCGCAGCGCGCGGAGCTGTTCAAGCTCTTCCCGGAACTCGCCCGCGGCACCAGCGAGGGCGGCCCCGGCTACCTCTCGGCCCGCCCCAGCCTGAAGGCACATGAGGTGCGGGCGCTGCTGGCGGCCTGAAGGCCCGAACTCCTAAAGGCCGGTCCGCGCCCGCCACGCCGCCCAGTCTTCGGGCGTGTCGAGATCGACCAGCGCGCGCCGGCCGGGCAGGGGCACCAGCACCGCCGCCTCGCCCCGCAGCACCTCCCGCGCGCCCTGATCGCCGCTCGACCGGGTCAGGCCCGCCAGCAACCGCGCGGGAACCACCACCGGATGCCCCGGCGTGCCATCCGCGCCCGCCGCGCGGATCACCGCCTCCGGCGCGGCACGGTGCGCCGCAATCACCGCCGCCAGGTCCTCCGCCCCGATCTCCGGCATATCCGCCAGCATCACCAGCAGCGCCGCCCCCTCTGCGGCCAACGCCCCGGCGCGCAGCGAGGCCGCCATCCCCTCCGCCGCCTCCGGCACGACCAGCGCTTCCACCGCCAGCCCTTCCAACGCCGCCGCGCGCAAAGGCTGATCCGGCCCCAACGTCACCAGCACCCGCCCCCCCTGCGCCGCCGCCGCCACAGCCTGCCGCCGCAGCAAAGGCACGCCGCCCACCCCCTCCAGCAACTTGTCGCCGCCCCGCATCCGCCGAGAGCTGCCCGCCGCACACAGAAGGATCACCAGTTCAGCCAAGCTCCTCCTCCCCTTCGTTTTGGTCCAAATATCCCGGGGGTCCGGGGGCAGCGCCCCCGGCGGCCGGCCAAAGGCGCAGCCTCAGCCGCGCATCCGCGCCCCATCCGCATCCCAGAGCGGCGCCGTCACCAGCTTGGCCGCCCGCCGCTCGCCAAGGATCTCGATCTCCACCGCCAGCCCGTCCACCGCCATCTCCGTGGGCAGGAAGCCAAGCGCGACCGACAGGCCCGACCCGTGGGCATACCCGCCCGAGGTGCAGAAGCCGCGCACCTCACCGCCCACCCAGATCGGCTCATAGGCAACCACATCGGCATCCACCGCCTCCACCACGAAGGCGCAGAGCTTGCGCGCCGGCCCCGCCTGCCGCTCGGCCAGTGCCGCACCCTTGCCGATGAACTCCTTGTCCCAGCGGATGAAGCGGGCGATGCCGGTCTCGCCGGGCAGATAGTCCGGGCTGAACTCGCGGCCCCAGCTGCCGAAGAACTTGTCGAGCCGCAGCGACATCATCGCCCGCATCCCGAAGGGGCGCAGGCCGAGGTCCTGGCCCGCTTCCCACAGCGCGGTCCACAGCTGCCGCTGTACCATGGCGTCGCAATAGATCTCGAACCCCAGATCGCCGGTATAGCTGACGCGCTGGACAAGGCAGTCCGCCATGCCGACCACGATCCGCTTCGCCTCCATGAACCGGAAGGCGGCAGCCGACACATCGGCGCGGGTCACGCGCGACAGCAATTCCCGCGCCTGCGGGCCAGCGATCTGGAAGCCGGTGAGGCGGTCCGACACGTTCTCGACGCTCACCCCCGCATCCAGATTGGCCTCGAACCACCGGCGGTGCTGGTCCTGCGCACCGTAGCTGCCGGTGATCTGGAATTCGGTCTCGCTGAGGCAGGTCACGGTAAAATCGCCGATGATCTTGCCTTGATGCGACAGCATCGGCGTCAGGCTCAGCTTGCCGGGGGCAGGGATGCGCCCCGCCATGATCCGGTCCAGCCAGGCCCGCGCGCCAGCCCCCTTCACCCGGAACTTGCCGAAGTTCTGGATCTCGTTGATCCCCACGCCCTCGCGCACCGCTGCGCATTCCTGCGCCACCGCCTCCCAGGCATTGGAGCGTTTGAATGACGGCGTCTCATAGAGCGGCTCGCCGGGAAGGGCGTGGTAATTCACCACCTCCAGCCCGTATTGCTGGCCGAAGACCGCGCGCATCCCGGCGAAGATGTCATACATCGGCGTGGTGCGGAACGGGCGGGCGGCGGGCTTTTCCTCATTCGGATAGGCGACAGAGAAGCGGGTCTGATAGTTCTCGATGACCTTGGGCACGGTATAGCCCGGTGTCGTCCAGGTGCCGAAACGGGCCACGTCGAAGCCGCGCGGATCCCGCTCCACCTCGCCCTCGATCATCCATTGCGCGAGGGCAAGGCCCATGCCGCCGCCTTGGCTGAAGCCCGCCATCACCGCACAGGCCGACCAGTAGTTGCGCAGGCCCGGCACCGGGCCGATCAGCGGGTTGCCATCGGGGGCGAAGGTGAAGGGACCGTGGATCACCCGCTTGACCCCGGCCCGCTCCAGCACCGGGAAGCGGCGATAGGCGAAGGCCACCGAGTCTTCGATCTTGTCGAAGGCCTCGTTCAGCAGCTCATGGCCAAAGCCCCAGGGGGTGCCATCGACCGACCAGGCCTCGCAGGGTTTCTCATAGAAGCCGATGCAGAGGCCGCGCCCTTCCTGCCGCAGATAGCTCTCGCCGCCCGGGTCCATCACATGCGGGAACTCGCGGCCCTCGGCCAGGATGCCCATGATCTCGGGGATGTCGTCGGTGACGAGGTATTGGTGCGCCATCGGCAGCAGCGGCAGATAGACCCCCGCCATCGCCGCCACCTCGCGCGCCCAGAGGCCGGCGGCATTCACCAGATGCTCGGCGATGATGGTGCCCTTCTCGGTCACCACCTCCCAGCTGCCATCGGGGCGGGGGTTGGTCTCCAGCACCCGGTTGTGCAACACGATTTCCGCCCCGCCCATCCGCGCCGCCCGCGCATAGGCATGGGTGGTGCCGGAAGGGTCGAGATGCCCGTCGAGCGGATCATAGAGCGCGCCAAGGATGCCATCCGTGTTCACCAGCCCGTCGGTGAACTTCGCCACCTCCGCCGGGCTCAGGATCTCGGTATCCAGCCCCATGTAGCGGTGCTTGGCCCGCTCCGCCTTCAGCATGTCGAACCGCTCGGGCGTGTCGGCAAGGGTGATGCCCCCGACATGGTGCAGCCCGCAGGACATGCCGGTGATCGCCTCCAGCTCCTTGTAGAGGCGAATGGTGTAGCCCTGCAGCGCCGCCATGTTGGTATCGCCGTTCAGCGTATGGAACCCCCCCGCCGCGTGCCAGGTGGAGCCCGAGGTCAGGTCCGACCGCTCGATCAGCATCACATCGGACCAGCCGAGCTTGGTCAGGTGATAGAGAACCGAACAGCCGACGACACCGCCGCCGATCACCAGAACTCGGGTATGGGATTTCATCGCGCTCTCCTTGCCGCTGCCTCGCCCACGTCACCCCGAGGCCGGTGCGGCTTCATGGCGGAATGCGACATGGGATGTCGTGGACGGGGCAGGGCAGGGGAAAAGAAGAAGGGGGGCGTTGCCCGCAGGTCGAAAAGAAGAAGGGGGGCGTTGCCCCCCGTCTGCTTCGCAGCCTCCCCCCCAGGATATTTTCGCCAGCAAGAAGCCGGCAGGGGTGGCCTACTTCTCTGGGATGAGCCCCCGCGGGCTGAAGCGCAGCACCACCAGCAGGATTACCCCCATGGTCAGCAGCCGCATATGCGCCGCCGAGTCGAGCAGGTGCGACTTCAGCGCCGAGCCGTCCGCCATGCCCGCGGTGACGAAGCCCATCAGCGAGTTGCCCCAGGGTTCGACCTTGATCCACAGATACCAGACCAGCATCCCGCCCAGAACCGCGCCCCAGTTGTTGCCCGATCCGCCCAGGATCACCATCACCCAGATCAGGAAGGTGAAGCGCAGCGGCGTGTAGCTGCCCGGCGTCATCTGGCCATCGAGCGTGATCATCATCGCCCCCGCCAGCCCCAGCACGGCGCCGCCCAACACGAAGATCTGCAGATGGCGGCGGGTGACATGCTTGCCCATTGCCTCGGCCGCCACCTCATTGTCGCGGATCGCGCGCATCATCCGGCCCCAAGGCGAGTTCAGCGCCCGCTCCATCAGCCAGATCAGCGCCAGCAGCACCACCAGGAACAGCCCGGCATAGAGCAGCTTGACCCAGACGGTGGAGGCGGTGACCGGATCGATGCCAAGCCCGGCGGCGCGGGCCAGGAAATCGGTATCCGATTGCAGCGCCACCTCATAGGGCACCGGGCGCGGGATGCCGACGACGTTCTTCACGCCGCGGGCCAGCCAATCCTCGTTCTTCAGGACCGACACGATGATCTCGCCGATCCCCAGCGTGGCAATCGCCAGATAGTCGGACCGCAGGCCAAGCGCCGTCTTGGCGATGATCCAGGCCGCGCCCGCCGCCAGCAAACCGCCCACCGGCCAGGAGATCAGCACCGGCAGGCCGAGCCCGCCAAGGTAGCCATCGGCCGCGGGGTTCACCGCCTCGATCGCCGCCACGGCAGGGTCGAAGATGGCGCGGTAGAGGAAGAAGCCGCCGATCAGCACCGCCAGCATCGCCAGAACGCGGGTCCGCCCGGTCAGGCGGCGATAGAGCACCACCGCCAGCGCGACGACGCCCACCGCCACCGCCAGCGCCGCCGCCATCCGCGGCGCGCCCGCCGCCCAGGCCTCGGTCACCGGCGGCATCGAGATCAGCACCGGCGCAAGCCCGCCCATGGCGACGAAGCCGACAACGCCGGTGTTGAAGAGGCCGGCATAGCCCCATTGCATATTGACCCCCAGCGCCATCACCGCCGAGATCAGCCCCATGTTGACGATGCCAAGCGCGGTGTTCCACCCGCCTGTCAGCCCCTCCAGCAGCACCAGCCCCGCCATGCCTGCGAACAGCAGAACCGTCCGCGCGGTGGAGTTTCCGTTCGTTGCAACGCGCCCGCTCATACCGATTTCCCCTTGAAGAGCCCGGTGGGCTTGAACAGCAGAACCGCGATCAGGATCACGAAGCTGACCGCGAACTTGTATTCGGTGGACAGAAGCTGCAACAGCCCGTCCGGCTCCATCCCTTCGGGCAGGGCGTAGCCGGCCACCTTCTTCCAGGCATAGGTCACGCCCACTTCGGAAAACGCGATCAGGAAGCCGCCGGCAATCGCGCCGACCGGGCTGCCGAGGCCGCCGACGATGGCGGCGGCAAAGATCGGCAACAGAAGCTGGAAGTAATTGAAAACCTTGAAGGTCTTGTCGAGGCCGTAGAGCGTTCCGGCAATCGTCGCCAGCGCCGTGGCGATCAGCCAGGCATAGACCACCACCCGTTCGGGGTTGATCCCCGACAGCAGCGCCAGATCCTCGTTGTCGGAAAACGCCCGCATCGACTTGCCGGTGCGGGTGCGGTTCAGGAACCAGAACAGCACCGCCACCACCAGCACCGCCGTCACCACGGTGATGACCTGCGTGGAGCGCAGCGCCAGCCCCTCGGCCAGCCCCGTCGCCTCCTTGAAGTCGCGGGCATTGATGATGAAGCGGGTGCCATCGTCGAAGTTGATCTCATCCACCCCGATCAGGAAGCGGGTGAGGCCATTCATGATGAACATCACGCCCATCGACACGATCACCAGGATCACCGGCGCCGCCTTTTGCTTGCGGTAGAAGCGATAGACGGCGCGGTCGGTCCCCAGCACCAGAAGCGAGGTCAGCGCGATCCCCACCGGCAGCGCCAGCAGCGCGGTCGGCAGCGGGCCAAGCCCGATCCCGAGTCCCTGAAAGCCCCAGGTGACCAGGATCACCGTCGCGGTGCCAAAGGCCATGGTGTCGCCATGGGCGAAGTTGGAAAAGCGCAAGATGCCGTAGATGATGGTCACGCCAAGCGCGCCAAGCGCCAGCTGCGCGCCGTAAGCGGTGGCCGGGATCAGCACGAAGTTGGCCAGCGCCACGATTGCGTTGAGAAGATCCATTCCTCAGCCCCCCAGGAAGGTGCGGCGCACCTCGGGATCGGCCAGCAGAGCCTCTCCGGTATCGGTGTAGCGGTTGGCGCCCTGCACGAGGACATAGCCGTGATCGGCAATCTCCAGCGCCTGCCTTGCATTCTGCTCGACCATCAGGATCGAAATGCCGCTGCGGGCGACCTCGATGATCCGGTCGAAAAGCTCGTCCATGACGATGGGCGAGACGCCCGCCGTGGGCTCGTCGAGCATCAGCAGCCGCGGCTGGGTCATCAGCGCGCGGCCGACGGCGACCTGCTGGCGCTGGCCACCCGACAGCTCGCCCGCAGCCTGACGGCGCTTGTCCTTCAGGATCGGGAACAGGGTATAGACCTGCTCCATCGTGCCGCGGATATCGTCGCGGCGCAGGAAGGCGCCCATTTCCAGGTTCTCCTCGACCGTCATGGTCGGGAAGACGTTGCTGGTCTGCGGGACAAAGGCCATCCCCTCGGCCACCCGCGCCTGCGGCGAAAGGTGGGTGATGTCCTTGCCGGCGATGCGGACAGAGCCCTCGCGCAGCTTCAGCATCCCGAAGACGGCCTTCATCGCGGTGGACTTGCCGGCGCCGTTCGGCCCGACGATCACGGCGATCTCGCCCGTCTCCACCTTCAGGGTGCAGTTGTGCAGGATGTCGGCGGCACCATAGCCCCCGGTCATGCCCTCGGCGATCAGGAAGGGCTCGCTCATGCCGCGCCCTCCGCCTTGACCTTGTTCTTCAGCCCGGTGCCCAGATAGGCCTCGATCACCGCCTCATTCTCCATGATATGCGCGGCGGACCCCTTCGCCAGCACCTTGCCCTCGGCCATCACGATGACCGGGTCGCACAGGCGGCCGATGAAATCCATGTCATGCTCGATCACGCAGAAGGTATAGCCGCGTTCCTTGTTCAGGCGGACGATGGCATCGCCGATGGTGTTCAGCAGCGTGCGGTTCACCCCCGCGCCGACCTCGTCGAGGAACACCACCTTCGCCTCGACCATCATCGTGCGGCCAAGCTCCAGCAGCTTCTTCTGCCCGCCGGACAGGTTTCCCGCCTTCTCCTCGGCCAGATGGCTGATGGTCAGGAAGTCCAGCACCTCGTCGGCCTTCCGGCGCAGCGCAGCCTCCTCGGCCCGGATCGCGCCGCGGCGGAACCAGGCGTTCCACAGCGTCTCACCCGTCTGGCCGGCGGGAACCATCATCAGGTTCTCGCGCACCGTCATCGAGGAGAATTCATGCGCGATCTGGAAGGTGCGCAGCAGCCCCTTGTGGAACAGATCATGCGGGGCGAGGCCGGTGATGTCCTCGCCATCCATGGTGACGCGGCCCGAAGTTGGTGGAAGAACGCCCGCTATCACGTTGAAAAGCGTGGATTTTCCGGCACCGTTCGGCCCGATCAGCCCGGTGATGGACCCGGTCGCAATCTGCAGGCTCGCGCCATCCACGGCCCGGAACCCGCCGAAATGCCTGTGCAAATCTTCGACGACGATCATGTCTAAAGGCTTCCCCTGACTTCATGTTGTTCATGAAGAACGCCCTTTAAGGGCTTGATTTTTATGGAAAAGCAGCCCGGAACGTGCCCGGGCTGCCCTGTTGTTATCGCCGAGCGATCAGCGGTAGCCGACTTCCGTCAGCTTGCCGTCCTTGAACTCGATCTCGCGGTAGGAGCCAGCGCTCTCGCCCGCGCCGATCAGTTCCACAGCGGTGGCGCCGACATAGTCCACGTCGGTGCCCGCAGCGATCAGGTCCAGCGCCTTGCCAAGCTCGCCCGGCAGGATCGGCTCGCCCGGGGCGTTGGCCACGTCCATCACGCTGTCTTTCCAGACTGCCGGATCCGAGGTGCCGGCCTTGGCCATCGCCAGCATCATCAGCGCCGCCGCGTCATAGCTTTCCGGGGCGAAGGCGGTGGTGCCGTCAAAGCCCGCCTCGGTTGCCATCGCCAGGAACGCATCGCGGCCGGCGCCGGCAGCGGCCGGGTTCTGGCCGAAGGAGCCTTCGATTTCCGTGCCGAAGCCGGTTTCCAGCGAGGCGCCGACCATCCCGTCGGGGAACATGAAGAGGTCGAAGGCGCCGCTGTCGATCGCGCCGCGCAGCACACCGCCGCCGCCCTGGTCAACGTAGCCCGCAACCACCAGCACTTCGCCGCCGGCCGAGGCCAGCGCGCCGACTTCGGCCGAGTAGTCGGCCTTGCCATCTTCATGCGGTGAGCTGATCGTCACGGTGCCGCCAGCGGCTTCGAAGGCCGCCTGGAAGCTGTCGGCCAGACCCTTGCCATAGTCGTTGTTGGTGTAGGTGACAGCGACTTCCTTGATGCCGCGGTCGCCCAGGATCTCGGTCATCACCACACCTTGGCGGGCATCGGAGGGCGAGGTGCGGAAGAACAGGCCGTTATCTTCCAGCGTCGACAGTGCCGGCGAGGTGGCCGAGGGCGAGATCATCACGATGCCGTTCGGCATGGCGACGTTCTGCAGCGTGGCGGTGGTTTCCCCCGAGCACATGCCGCCCATGATGCCCTTGACGCGGTCCGAGGTGACGATGCGTTCCACGGCCGCGGTGGCGGCAGCGGCGTCGATGCAGGTGCTGTCGGCGCGCACGGCGGTGACGGTCGAACCGTCGAGCAGCTTGCCCGAGTCCGTCACTTCCTTCATCGCCATCTCGGCGCCTTCGGCCATCGGGCCGGCCATCGATTCGAGCGGGCCGGTGAAGCCGACCGAGATCCCCAGCTTGATCTCCTCGGCGCCCGCGGCACCGGCGACCAGCGCGATTGCGGCCGTGGCCAGAAGCAGTTTTTTCATGACGTCTCTCCCATGTTGGAACGTTGTCCTATTGGTCAAACTAGACGGGGAATATTGGATTGTGAAGCAGTGAAGACGGGGGCGGCGCGTCCCGATTGGGCAGCTTCCCCCGCGTCAGCCTGCAATTGAGGCAGCGGGGCCTGCGTAGCGTGCGCGGGGAAGCGACAGAAAGACGCTGTCGGTCCACACGCCCTCCACCTCGAAGGTGTTCTCGGCGCTGCCGGTATGCTCGAATCCCAGCTTTTCCAGCAGCCGGACCGAGGCGACATTGCGCGGATCGACATCGGCGGTGATCGCCTGCAGGTCCGGATTGCGGGCAAAGGCTCGGGGCAGGATCGCGGCCAGCGCCTCATACGCATAGCCATTGCCCCAGACATCGGGGTGGAAGATGTAGCCAACCTCATCGGGCCGCCAGCAGCCAGCCTTGCCGATCACCCGGCCGGGATCGGTGCACAGTTCGACCATATATTCCTCGGCCTCGGGCACGGCCGCGACCATGCCGGTCAGGTAGCGCTCCGTCCGCTCGGTCGTGGCATGGGCGGCGTGGGACCAGTAGCGCATCGCCCGCGCGTCCGACATGATGGCGTGCAGATCGGCCAGATCCTCCATCCGCGCGGGGCGCAGGATCAGCCGGTGGGTCTGGATCATATCGCCGCCGTCAAATCGAAAGCCGCGGTGCCGCCGACGGGCTGCTGCCGTGGCTGCCCCGCTCGCGATAGGGCGTGGTCGCATAATGCGCCCGGTAGCACTTGGAGAAATGCGAGGGGCTGGCAAACCCGCAGGCCAGCGCCACGTTGATCACGCTCATATCGGTCTGCATCAACAGGTTGCGGGCCTTTTGCAGCCGCAGCTCCATGTAATAGCGCTTGGGCGAGCGGTTGAGGTAGCGGCGGAACAGCCGCTCCAGCTGCCGCGTGGACATGCCGACATCCTCGGCCAGATCGGCGGGGCTGATCGGCTCCTCGATGCTGGCCTCCATCATCTGGATAACCTGGCTGAGCTTGGGGTGGCGCACGCCGATGCGGGTGGGGATCGACAGGCGCTGCGTGTCCTGATCGGTGCGGATGGCGGAATAGATCAGCTGGTCGGCCACGGTATTGGCCAGATCCTCGCCATGATCCTCGGCGATCAGCTTCAGCATCAGATCGATGGAGGCAGTGCCGCCGGCGGTCGACAGGCGGTTGCCATCGACGACGAAGACCGATTTGGTCAGCTTCACCTCTTCGAATTCCTCCAGGAAGCTGTCCTGGTTTTCCCAATGGATCGTGGCGCGGCGCCCGTCCAAGAGGCCCGCCTTCGCCACCGCCCAGGCCCCGGTGCAGAGCCCGCCGATACTGGCCCCGCGCCGCGCCTCGCGCCGCAACCAGTTCAGGATCGGCCGGGTGGTCGCCTCGGCCACGTCGATGCCGCCGCAGACAAGGACGGTATCCTCGCGGTCTATCTCATCGAGCCCCATGTCCAGCCGGAATGCGGCCCCGTTGGAGCACACCGCCTCGCCGCCGCCTTCGCCCGCCAGCTTCCAGGTGTAGAGCGGCTGGCCCGAGACGCGGTTGGCAATGCGCAAAGGCTCGATGGCCCCGGCGAAGGAGAGCATGGTGAAGCGGTCCAGCAGCAGGAAGATGAAGCGCCGTGTGCGGACCGGGTCTGCCTTGTCGCGCCCACCGCGGGGGGCGGGCTTTTGCGAGAGCGAGCCGGCCTCGCGCCCGCGGGCGGTGGCGGGCAGGGGCAGCCCGGGTTGCGGGCGCGGAGTGGCCGCACTGGACGGGGTGCCGGTCGGGGCTGGGGCCGCCGCCGAAGTTCCGTTTTGGGTGCCGTGAAAGGTGCCCGGAAGGCGTGCGCGCATTTTGCGACCCGTATATGTCGTTTTGACGCAGACAATCAGGGAACCCTGCGCCGTTCAAGTACCGTTTCAAACGGGGGTCCGAAAGCTTTGCATTCCTGTCATGCAACAGACGCATGGGGTTTGCACCGCTGGCGGAGCGCGCTATAAGCCCGGGCGTTATCGCTAAAGGCGGGGAGAAGACCGATGAGCAAGGCTTGGACCAAATCCGACTGGCGTGCAAAGCCGCGCGTGCAGATGCCGGACTATCCCGACCAGGGCGCGCTGCAGGCTGTGGAGGCGCAACTGGCGGCCTATCCGCCGCTGGTTTTTGCGGGTGAGGCGCGCAAGCTGAAGGCGACGCTGGCCGAGGTCGGGGCAGGGCGCGCCTTCCTGCTGCAGGGCGGCGATTGCGCCGAAAGCTTTTCCGAATTCTCGGCCGACAACATCCGCGACACCTTCAAGGTGATGCTGCAGATGGCCATCGTGCTGACCTGGGGCGCCAAGCTGCCGGTGGTGAAGGTCGGCCGCATGGCCGGGCAATTCGCCAAGCCGCGCTCTGCCCCGACGGAAATGGCCGGCGGGCTGGAACTGCCCAGCTACCGCGGCGACATCATCAACGGCTTCGACTTCACGCCCGAGGCGCGGATCCCCGATCCGAACCGGATGCTGCAGGCCTATACCCAGGCCGCGGCCAGCCTGAACCTGCTGCGCGCCTTCTCGACCGGGGGCTATGCCGATATCCACCGCGTGCAAAGCTGGATCGCGGGCTTCACCGACGAGGATGAGGCGCAGCGCTACCGCGCCGTAGCCGAACGCATTTCCGACGCGATGGACTTCATGACCGCGGCGGGCGTCACCTCGGACACCGCGCATCAGCTGGGGACGGTGGATTTCTACACCAGCCACGAAGCCCTGCTGCTGGAGTATGAAGAGGCGCTGTGCCGGATCGACAGCACCACCGGCGTCCCGGTCGCGGGCTCGGGCCACATGATCTGGATCGGCGACCGCACCCGGCAGCCGGACGGTGCGCATGTGGAGTTCTGCCGCGGCGTGCAGAACCCCATCGGCCTGAAATGCGGCCCCTCGACCACGGCCGATGACCTCAAGGTGCTGATGGCCAAGCTGAACCCGGCGAATGAGGCCGGGCGGCTGACGCTGATCGCCCGCTTCGGTGCCGGCAAGGTCGCCGACCATCTGCCGCGGCTGATCCAGACCGTGCAATCCGAAGGCGCCAATGTCGTGTGGTCCTGCGATCCGATGCATGGCAACACCATCAAGGCCGCCTCGGGCTACAAGACCCGGCCGTTTGAATCGGTGCTGCGTGAGGTGCGTGAGTTCTTCGGCATCCACAAGGCCGAGGGCACCATCCCCGGCGGCGTGCATTTCGAGATGACCGGCAAGGACGTGACCGAATGCACCGGCGGCGTGCGGGCGGTGACGGATGAAGATCTGTCCTCGCGCTATCACACCGCCTGCGACCCGCGGCTGAACGCCAGCCAGGCGCTCGAGCTCGCGTTCCTCGTCGCCGAAGAGCTGAACGACCGCCGCGCCCTGCGCCGCGCCGCCGGCTTCTGATCGGCGCCACTACAAGGCACGCCAAGGGCCGGGAGCGATCCCGGCCTTTTTGCGTCACGCAAGCCAAGGGCTGACCGGCATTTTATCGTCCCTTGGTGCGATATGCCCCTTCGTCGCATTTCGTGCGAGGCGAAGTTCACGTAAAGGTGAGCGAGTCGAAGCGTATCTGGGAAGGGGACCCGTATGCTGCAGTTGATGACTCACAAGGCGCGGGTGCTCGACATCCCGCCCGCCCGTCGGGGTGACCGGATCGAGGTGGGGCGCGTCGTCGAGGTGCGCCTGCTGGGTGACGGCGCGGGCGATGGCCAGATCGAGGCGCGGGTGCAAAGCCGCAACTGGCTTGCTGGCCTGTTCGGGATGCGGCGCTGGCTGCCCTTCGGGAAGATCGAACCCTATGCGCCGCGCGGCCTTGTCGCCTGCCTGGCCCGCGCCGACAAGATCCGCTGCCGGGTGGTCGAGGTTTCGCCCCGGCATCTGTGGGCAGACCCCAACGAACCCGAGATCTATGTCTCGCTTTGGGCCGATCTGCCCGAGGTGATGCTGCCGACTTCTGCCGCCTTGCGCCGGGCGCTGACCGGCACCGGCGCCCGGCGCGAGCCCGCGCGCAGCCTGGCGCAAACCGCGGCTGAGCCGGGCGCAGAATCCGGCGCAGAACCTGGCGCTGCCTGATCCCGGACCTGTCAGTCGGGCCGCACCAGCCGCATCATCGCCCGCCGCTGTTCGGGCGTCGCGGCGTCGATCAGGGGCTCGGCTATGGGTCCGGGCGCCGGCATGGGCGCGGCGCGGAACGCCGCCGCCGGTTCGGCAAAGCCGGCAGCGCGTTCGCGGGGCGGCTGTGGTGCCGTCTTGGTCGCATCCTCGATCCGCGTGGAGCTGTCCGACAGGATGTCGAAGCGGCGCGGCGCGCGGCCGATCTGGCCATCGGCGACAAGGCAGCCAAGCGCCCGCGTCACATCGCCCAGATCGCTTTTCAGCGGCAGGATCAGCAGCTTGCCCTGCAAGTCCGGCTTACCGAAACCGCCTTCGCCCGCCAGCGTCAGTTCCGCAACGTCGGGGCCTTGAAACACGCCCTCCAGCAGCGCCGCCACCCGCGGCCGGGCCTTGGGCGTGAAGAAAGAGGTCAGCGGCATCCCCCGCACCTCCATCCCCATCAGGTCGCTCAGATGCATCCCCGCCAGCCGGAATCGCGCGATGGAGGGGGCAATCCGTTCAAGGATGAAGGCATATTCCAACGCCCGCTCTATCCCGCGCGGGTCCACGGCAGAGCGCAGCGGCACACCCCGGCCCCCGCGCAGCCCTTCCCAGTAGCCCCGCACCTCGCCTGCGACCTGAAAACGCTTGTCCATGACCAACCCCGTCCGCACCGCGATTGCGATGACCTTCACGCTTTGTTAACCGTGGGCCAGAATGCTTACCCAAGTCTTAATATATCCAGCCTTGCGCGGTTTCGGCGCGGAAAGTTCCTAAATGGTTAAGCCCGTACGCGACCAGACACCCGGCTCGGCTGTAGCAGCCCTGCGCTCTATGACCGGATTTGCCAGCCTGCGCGGCGGCGCCGAGGGGCTGCCCGGCTGGCTGTGGGAGATGCGATCCGTCAATGGCAAGGGCCTCGACCTGCGGCTGCGCCTGCCCGAGGGCATCGAGGGGCTGGAGCCTGCGCTGCGGGCGCGGCTGGCGGCGCGCATCGCCCGCGGGTCCGTGTCGGTCTCGCTGCGGCTGTCCCGCGGGGCAGGGGGTGAGGCGCTGCGGGTGAATGCCGCCGGCCTTGCCGCGGCCGTGGCCGCGCTGGCGCAAGCAGAGGCGGCGGCGCAGGGAACCGGACTACAGGTGGCGCCGGTCAGCCCGGCAGAGATCCTTGGGCTCCGCGGCGTGCTGGAGCAGGGGGCCGAGGCCGAGGCGCCCGACAATGCCGCGCTGCAAGCGTCGCTGCTGGCCGATATCGAGCCGCTGATCGACGCCTTCGACGCGATGCGCGCGACGGAAGGTGCAGCGCTTGCCAGCCTGATCGGCAGCCAGATCGACCGAGTGGCGGCGCTGGCCGCCGAGGCCCGCGTCGCCGCCGACGCCCGCCGCGACCAAGCCGCCAGCAACCTGCGCGCCGCGATGGCGCGGGTGATGACCGCCGAGATTTGCGCCGATCCGGCCCGCGTGGCGCAGGAGCTGGCGCTGCTGGCGGTGAAATCCGATGTCACGGAAGAGCTGGACCGGCTGGACGCGCATGTGGTGGCCGCGCGCACGCTGCTGGCCGCGCCGGGGCCCGTGGGGCGCAAGTTCGACTTCCTGATCCAGGAGTTCATGCGCGAGGCCAACACGCTTTGCGCCAAGGCCGGAAACCCGGCGCTGACCGGGATCGGGCTTGACCTCAAGCATGTCATCGACCAGATCCGCGAGCAGGCCCAGAACATCGAATGACGCATAACGTGGAGCGCCCATGACCGCCGATATCCGCCGCAAGGGGCTGCTGCTGATCCTGTCCTCGCCCTCCGGCGCCGGGAAATCGACGCTGTCGAAACGGCTGATGGCGCGCGACCCCTCGTTGCAATTCTCGGTCTCGGCCACGACACGGGCCGCGCGGCCGGGCGAGGTGGAGGGGCGCGACTATTTTTTCCGCTCGCATGAAGCGTTTCAGGCGATGGTCTCGGCCGGCGAGATGCTGGAACATGCCGAGGTCTTCGGCAATTTCTACGGCAGCCCGCGCGCGCCGGTGGACCGCGCGATGGCCGAGGGCCGCGACACGCTGTTCGACGTGGATTGGCAGGGCGGCCAGCAGATCCGCTCCTCGGCGCTTGGGCGCGAGGTGGTGTCGGTCTTCATCCTGCCGCCCTCGATGGCCGAGCTGGAAAGCCGCCTGCGGGGGCGGGCGCAGGACAGCGATGAGGTAATCGCGGGCCGGATGCAGAAGTCGCTGGGAGAGATCAGCCGCTGGAGCGAGTATGATTACGTGCTGGTCAACCGCGACATCGACGAGACCGAGGCGGACTTGGTCAGGATCCTCGCCGCCGAACGCCTGCGCCGCGACCGCCAGCCCTGGCTGACGGAGTTCGTGCGCGGGCTGAATGCGGAATATGGAGCGGAGGCGGGGCATGATCTACACGCTTGACGGAATTGCGCCCGAGATTGACGAGGGTGCCTGGGTCGCCCCCGGCGCGTATCTGATCGGCAAGGTGGTGCTGGAGGCCGGTGCCAGCGTCTGGTTCGGCGCCGTCCTGCGCGGCGACAATGAGGAGATCCGCGTCGGCGCGGGCTCCAATGTGCAGGAAAATGTCGTCTGCCACACCGACATGGGCTTCCCGCTGGTGATCGGTGCCAATTGCACCATCGGCCACAAGGCGATGCTGCATGGCTGCACCATCGGCGAGGGCAGCCTGATAGGTATGGGCGCCACCGTGCTCAACGGCGCCAAGATCGGCCGCGGGTGCCTGATCGGCGCTGGGGCGCTGGTCACCGAGGGCAAGGAGATCCCCGATGGCAGCCTGGTGATGGGCGCGCCGGGCAAGGTGGTGCGGATGCTGGACGAGGCGGGGCAGGCGGCGCTGCTGCGATCGGCGGCGGGATACCGAAAGAATGCGGCAAGGTTCCGCGCAGGGCTGAAAGAGATTTGACGTTAGCCTGTTGCAGCGCGTTTTGAAGATTTTAGGTTACATTTCTGTCACAAACATCTGACAAGTCAGGAGAACTCGCCTTTTCCGGGCGCGGGAGGGACAGCATGAATTCCGAACTCGTCAGATCCATGCTGGCCGCGGTGCCCTTGCCGCTGATGATCGTCGGCAATGACCAGCGGGTGAAATCCGCCAATGCCGGTGCCCATGTCATCTTTGGGGCAGAGCTGGAGGGACGTCAGGTGCTGACGGTGATCCGCCAGCCGGCGCTGCTCGATGCGCTGGAGGCGACGTTGCGCGACGGATCGACCAACCGCGCGCGCTTCTTGATCACCGGCGCGCAGGATGCCTCCTACCGGATCATGACCTCGCCCGTCAGCAACGGGCCCGAACTGGGGGCGCTGATCGCCTTCGAGGATGTGACAGAGCTGGAGAAGGCCGAAGAGATGCGCCGCGATTTCGTCGCCAATGTCAGCCATGAGCTGCGCACGCCGCTGACCGCGCTGCTGGGGTTCATCGAAACCCTGAAGGGCGCCGCCAAGGACGATGCGGTGGCGCGCGAGCGGTTCCTGACGATCATGGAGCGCGAGGCGGGGCGGATGAACCGGCTGGTGAGCGAGCTGCTGTCCCTCAGCCGGGTCGAGGCTGAGGAGCGGATGCGGCCGGGCGAGCGGGTGGACATGGCCGCCATCGTCCGCTCGGCCATCACAGCGCTGAAGCCGGTTGCCGAGGCGGCTCAGGTCGAGATCGAGCTGACGGGGGCCGAGGCGCCGATCCATCTGTTGGCGGACCCGGACCAGATGGCGCAGGTCTTTTCCAACCTCATTGAAAACGCCGTGAAATATGGCGGGTCCGGCAAGAAGGTGACGGTCGAGATCACCCGTGAGCCGCGCGAGATTGGGCTGCGCGGCCCCGCCGTGCGCTTTGACGTGATCGACCGCGGCGAGGGCATCGACCAGGTGCATCTGCCGCGGCTGACCGAACGCTTCTACCGCGTCGATGCCCATCGCAGCCGCGAAAAGGGCGGTACCGGGCTCGGGCTTGCCATCGTCAAGCACATCATCAACCGCCATCGCGGCAAGCTGAAGATCGACAGTGCCAAGGGTCAGGGCAGCCGCTTTTCGGTGATCCTGCCTGAGAATTGAGGCTTCCCGGGCCTGCGACAGCGCGGCGCTTGAAAGTCTGACTGAAAGAGTAGAAATATCTCCAGCGGCGCTAAGCTGCGGCGCGGAGATACCCGATATGGCGCAATCTGGATCAGGAAAGCTGTTGGCGACAGGGCTCGTCGCCCTTGGGGCCGTGGGGTTGTTGGCCGTGCCGCTGGCAGGAAGCCTGCGCGCGGGGCAGGGCACCGATCTAGCCTTTCCGACCGCCGAGGCCCTTGGCGAAGCTCTGTTTTTCGACCCGATCCTGTCGCGGAACCGGACCCAATCCTGCGCTACCTGCCATGATCCTTCGGCCGGCCATGCCGATCCGCGGGAGACCGTCGCCGGCCATGCCGTGAGCCTTGGTGACGATGGTGCCTCGCTGGGGGATCGCAACGCGCCCGCCATCGGCTACGCCCGGTTCAGCCCGATATTTCAACGGCTTGCCGATGGTACGCTGGTCGGCGGCCAGTTCTGGGACGGCCGCGCCAGGGATCTGGCCGAGCAGGCGGGCGGCCCGCCGCTCAATCCCATCGAGATGGGGATGCCCGGCAGCGCCGATGTCGTGGCCCGGCTGGCGGCCGAGCCGGACTATCGTGCGGCCTTCGAGGCGCTCTATGGCCCGGCGATCTTCGCCGATACCGAGGCGGCCTATGCCGCCATGGGCGCGGCGTTGGCGGCGTACCAGTTCACCGAGGCGTTCGCGCCGTTCGACTCCAAATACGACCGCTGGCTGCGCGGCGAGTACGAGATGACGAGGCAGGAGGAGCTGGGGCGGGTGCTGTTTTTCTCGGACCAGTTCACCAATTGCAACCAGTGCCACCAGTTGCGCCAAAGCCCGGTCGCCGCGGATGAGACCTTCAGCAATTACGAGTTTCACAATATCGGCGTGCCGGCCAATGGTGCTGCGCGCAAGGTCAATGGCGTGACGGCGCCGGACCTTGGCCTCGCGCTGAACCCGGCGGCGGCGGACCCGGGGGCCGCGGGCCGCTTCAAGGTGCCGACGCTGCGCAATGTCGCGGTGACGGGGCCTTACATGCATAACGGTGTCTTCGCCGATCTGCGCACCGTCGTGCTGTTCTACAACAAGTACAACACGAAGGACGCGGCGCGGCTGGTGAACCCGGAGACTGGCGTGGAATGGGAGCCGGCAGAGGTGCCCGAGAACCTGTCGCTGGCAGAGCTGGAGCATGGACCCGCGCTCGATGACAAGCGGGTGGATGCCTTGGTGGCGTTTCTCAGGACGCTGACCGATGCGCGCTTCGAGGACCTGCTGGAGGAGTGAGGGCGGGTTGCCCGGTGCTGCTGGTCTATATCCAGTTCGCCCATAATCGGTATTATGTAATATATGGTTAAGCCACAGAGCGCCATAACCCCCTGAATATGCCCCCGATCACGTGAAGTTTCCCTTAAATGCCTCCGCGATGCATCGACTTCACCGCCAGGACTTGGCATGGCAGGACCATGTCGATGCTGCGCCTCCTTTGCCTCTGCCTGATCGTGACCTTGCTTCTGCCTTGGGGCGCGGGTCAAGGCTTGCGCCATATTGGCACTCCGGCAGCGGCGCTGGAGCTGGTGGCAGAGCCTGAACAGCCGGCCGTTCGAATGACGGCCACGCATCGCTGCCCCGGCCCGGCCTTGCCCGGAACGCCTTGCGGGCTGGATCTTGCGCCCGCTGACTCCCGGGCAGACGCGCCGATGACCGCGGAACTGGCCGTGCCAGGGCCGCGCAAGATGCCGGTACCCGCCGGGCGCAGCACGCAGCCGCCGCTGGGGCCGCCAAGGGCTGCCTGACCGCAGAGCAGCCAGATGGCAAACCCCAGAAGATCAGGATAATTCAGATGCTTACAAGACGTTCTTTCACCGCCTTCGCGGCGGTTGCCGCCGTATCCGCCTGCGCCCGCGAGCCGCTCGACGTGACCAGCCGCAGCACCATTCCGCCAAGCCGGATTCCGCTGCTGCCCGCGCATTACGGCGCCATGCCGGAAGAGCCCTATCCGGTGCCCGCCGTGCCCGAGGGCGTGGTGCCCGAACGGCTGTGGCGGCAGGAGGTGCAGAACCCCTGGCCCGAGCTGCCCGAGGGGATGATCGTCGTCGATCCTGCCGCCGGGCTGCTGTACCTCGTCCAGACGGACGGCCGCGCCCTGCGCTATGGCGCCGGCACCGGGGCCGCCGCGTTCTCGTGGACTGGCGATGCCACGCTGCAGTTCCGCCGCAAATGGCCGCGCTGGACCCCGCCCGATGAGATGGTAGCGCGCGATCCCTCGCTGGAGCCCTACTCCATCGCCAATGGCGGCATGGATCCCGGGCCTGGCAATCCGCTTGGCGCCCGCGCGCTGTATCTGTTCCAGAATGGCGAAGATACGCTCTACCGCATTCATGGCGGCTGCGAGCCGGAGCATCTGGGCAAGGCCGTGTCCTCGGGTTGTATCCGGCTCTTGGATCAGGACGTGATCCACCTGCATGACCAGGCGCGCGACGGGGTTCCGGTGCGGGTTCTGGCCGCGCCGGGAAGCCATAACAACCGGGTGTATTGACCGCTGCCGTCTGGCCCCTTCGGGGGCTGGACCGGCGCGGGGCTTGGCGCTATGCCGGGCGCGATACCGGGTTAGCCACAAGGGGCCAGCATGTTTGACCGCCGCATCAAGATCGCCCCGTCGATCCTCTCCGCCGATTTCGCCAACTTTGGCGCCGAGTGCCGGGCGATTGAAGCAGAGGGCGCCGACTGGGTGCATGTCGACGTGATGGACGGGCATTTCGTGCCGAACATTACCTTCGGGCCCGCCACCTGCGCAGCGATCCGGCCGCATATCAAGGGCGTCATGGATGTGCATCTGATGATCGCGCCGGTTGACCCTTATGTCGAGGCCTTCGCGGCCGCCGGAGCGGACTTCATTACCGCGCATGTCGAGGCTGGACCGCACATTCACAGAACGCTGCAAGCCATTCGGAACACAGGGAAAAAGGCCGGTCTTGCCATAAATCCGGGAACTGGCCTCGACGGCGTGGAAAACCTCCTCGACATGCTCGACCTCGTCTGCGTGATGACCGTCAACCCCGGCTTCGGCGGGCAGTCCTTCATCGCCTCGCAGGTCGACAAGGTCCGCCGGCTCCGTGCGCTGATCGGGGATCGGCCGATCCATATCGAGATCGACGGTGGGGTGACCCCGGTGACGGCGCCGCTGGTGGCGGCAGCGGGCGCGGATGTGCTGGTGGCGGGCTCGGCCGTCTTCAAGGGCGGCTCGGTCAGCGACCCCGCGCCCTACGGCGCCAATATCCGCGCCATCCGGGCGGCGGCGGAAGCGGCGCTTTAAGGGCGACACGCTGCCGCGGGCACATATTCGGGCGTTGATATGTGTCGGCCGGGGCGTATACCGGCCGCAGTCACCCTTGCGGAGCGTATCATGCCCGAAGCCCCCCAGATTTCTGCCTTTTTCGACGAGGCGACCAACACCATCAGCTATGTCGTCAAGGATCCGGCCAGCCCGGCCTGCGCCATTGTCGATTCGGTGCTGGATTTCGACTTTCCCACCGGCCGCACCGATACCCGTTCCGCCGACGCGATCCTGGCGCATGTGGCCGTGGAAGGCCTGCGCGTCGAGTGGATCCTCGAAACCCATGTCCATGCCGACCACCTCTCGGCCGCGCCCTATATCCAGCAGCGCGCCGGCGGCAAGATCGGCATCGGTGAGCGCATCACCGTGGTGCAGCACACCTTCGGCAAGATCTTCAACGAGGGCACCGAGTTCCAGCGCGACGGCAGCCAGTTCGACAGGTTGTTCGAGGATGGTGATCGGTTCACCGTGGGCGCTCTGCAGGCGCGTGTGCTGCACACGCCGGGCCATACCCCGGCCTGCATGACCTATGTCATCGGCGACGCCGCCTTCGTCGGCGACACGCTGTTCATGCCCGACTTCGGCACGGCGCGCTGCGATTTCCCCGGCGGCTCGGCCGAGGTACTGTTCGCCTCGATCCAGAAGATCCTCGCTTTGCCGGACGCGACGCGCATCTTCGTCGGCCATGACTATCTGGTGCCGGGCCGTGAGGCCTATGAATGGGAGAGTACGGTGGCCGAGCAGAAGGCGAAGAACATCCATGTCGGTGGCGACCGGCCGGGCGCGGAGTTCGTGGCGCTGCGCAAGGCGCGCGATGCGACGCTGGCGATGCCGCGGCTGATTATCCCGTCCTTGCAGGTGAACATGCGCGCGGGGCAAATGCCGCCCGCCGACGATCAGGGCAAGACCTTCCTCAAGCTGCCGATCAACGCGATCTGACCGGCGGTCCCTGCCCCTCACCCGCCCGTGAGCGCAGCCCGAAATCCGTTGCCGAAAGCCCCGCCAGATGCGACAGACCCGGGGACACGCGCATCAGGGGAGATCGACATGGATATCAGGCACATCGTGGACGGATTTGCCGCCGCACCGCAGCTGGAGGCGTCCGAGATGGCAGAGGCGGCCGCGCAGGGCTTCCGCACCATCCTGTGCAACCGCCCCGATGGCGAGCAGGCGGGCCAGCCCGATGCCGCCGAGATGGAGGCTGCCGCCCGCGCGGCGGGGATGGAGTTCCGCTATCTGCCGGTCTTCCCGGGCGCCTTCCCCGACGACCTGATCGCCGGGATGCAGGACGCGCTGGCCGAATGCGAGCAGCCGATCCTGGCCTATTGCCGGTCCGGCACCCGCTCCACCATGCTCTGGGCGCTGGCCGAGGCGGACAAGCGCCCGGTGGCGGAGATTGTCGAGGCCGGCAATCGCGGCGGCTACGACCTGCAATCTCTCGTGCCCTTCCTGACTGCGCGCAGCTGAGCCGGGGCGCAGGCCGCCCCCGTTCCTGAACTGGACCCTGCCGATGCCCCCTTCCCTTCGCCGCCTGTTCCCGATCCTGACCTGGGGCGCGGCCTATACCCGCGCGTCTGCCGCCAATGACCTGATCGCGGCGGTGATCGTGACGATCATGCTGATCCCGCAATCGCTGGCCTATGCGCTGCTGGCGGGGCTGCCGGCCGAGGTGGGGCTTTATGCCTCGATCGCGCCGCTGCTGATCTATGCGCTGATGGGCAGCTCGCGCACGCTGGCGGTGGGGCCGGTGGCGGTGGCGAGCCTGATGACGGCCGCGGCGGTGGGCAAGCTGGCGGCGCAGGGCACGCCCGAATATCTGGGCGCAGCGGTTGCGCTGGCCTTTCTCTCGGGGCTGATGCTGCTGGGGATGGGCGCGCTGCGGCTGGGGTTCATCGCCAATTTCCTCAGCCACCCGGTGATCTCGGGCTTCATCACCGCCTCGGGCCTGCTGATCGCCGCGAGCCAGCTGCCGCATCTGCTGGGGATTGCGGCAAGCGGTCAGACGCTGCCGGAGCTGCTGGGATCGGTGCTGCGGGGCCTTGGCGGGGTCAACCTGCCGACGCTGGTGATCGGCGCGGCGGCGGTCGGGTTCCTGTTCTGGTCGCGGCAGGGCCTCGCGCCCCTGCTCCGCGCCCGTGGCTGGCAGGCGCGCCCCGCGGGCATGGTCGTGCGCGCGGCCCCGGTGGTGGCGGTGGCGCTGACCACGCTGGCGGCCTGGGGGCTGGGGCTGGAAGCGCGCGGCGTGGCGCTGGTCGGCGAGGTGCCGGGCGGGCTGCCGGTGCCGAGCCTGCCGCCGCTCGACCTTGGGCTATGGGCGCAGATCGCGGTGCCGGCGCTGCTGATCTCTGTCGTCGGCTATGTCGAGACGATCTCTGTCGCGCAGACGCTCGCCGCCAAGCGCCGCCAGCGCATCGACCCCGATCAGGAGCTGCTGGCGCTTGGCGGGGCCAATCTGGGCTCGGCGCTGTCGGGCGGCTTTCCGGTGACGGGGGGCTTTGCGCGCTCGGTGGTGAATTTCGACGCCGGGGCCGAAACGCCGGCGGCGGGGGCGTTTACAGCGGTCGGCATGGCGCTGGCGGTGCTGTTCCTGACGCCCTTGCTGCATTACCTGCCCAAGGCGACGCTGGCCGCGACCATCGTGGTGGCCGTGCTGAGCCTGGTGGACCTTGGCGCCCTGCGCCGCACATGGGTTCTGTCCCGCACCGATTTCGCGGCGATGCTGGCCACGATGCTGGTGACACTGGTCATCGGGGTCGAGGCCGGGATCTCGGCCGGGGTGATCCTCAGCCTTGGGCTGCACCTGTTCCGCACCTCGCGCCCGCATGTGGCGGTGGTGGGCCAGGTGCCGGGGACCGAGCATTTCCGCAACGTCCTGCGCCATGCGGTGGTGACGGTGCCCGAGGTGCTGACGATCCGGGTGGATGAAAGCCTCTATTTCGCCAATGCCCGGTTCCTGGAGGATACGGTCTATGACCGGGTGGCGGCCGATCCGGGGCTGCGCCATGTGGTGCTGATGTGCCCGGCGGTGAACGATGTCGATGCCTCGGCCTTCGAGAGCCTGGAAGCCATCAACAGCCGGCTGCGCGATGCTGGCGTGGTGCTGCACCTGTCCGAGGTGAAGGGGCCGGTGATGGACAAGCTCAAGCGCGGGCATTTCCTGCAGGAGCTGAGCGGGAAGGTGTTCATGACCCAGCATGACGCGATGCGGGCGCTGGCGCCGGAGGTGACGGCGCGGGTGCGGGCGGCGGGGCGGAGCGAGTAATCGCGCTACGGCTTCAAGGAAGCCGGGGGGCCTTCTGCCCCCCGGAACCCCCCGAGGATATTTAGGCAAAGAAGAGGGGAAAGTGGGTCAGATCCGGCCGGTGGTGGCGGTGAGCAGGAGGCGGCCGCGGCGGGAGAATTCCGAGAGGCGGAGGGTGTTGCCCAGAACGCGGGCCGGGTCTTTGGCGGCGAGAGAAAGCAGCGCGTTGGCTTGCCAGGCCGGGTAGAGCGCGGGGATGGCTGTGGCGGGGAGTGTGGCGCGGGCTTTGCGGGCGCGGGTGAGGTGGTCGAGGCCGGTGCGGGCGAGCGAGGCGATGGCCTCGGGGCTGGGATCGGGCAGCGGCGCCCTGCCCCGCGCGATCAGGTCTGGCACCGCGACCAGCCAGGCGGCGATGCCGGCGGCGAGGCCGGCGTCTTGCAGGGCGGGATATGCGGCTTCGGGGGCGCCGAGGGCTTGACCGGCGGCGAGCATGAGGTTGCCGGCGGTGTCACCCAGATAGGCCAGCAGGCCCTCGGTGTCCGTGGAGGGCTCGCCCCAGCAATCCAGCCGCCGCGCCTCGGCAATCGCTTGCAGCGGCGCAACCGGTTGGCCGGTTTCGGCGATGAGATCGGCCAGCGGCCCCGCAACCTCATGCGTGCGGGGGCGCTCGCCGGCGGCGATCCGGTCCAGCGTGTCCACCCACCATTGCAGGCGCATCTCGGCCACCAGCGGCTCCGCCGAGGCCCAGGGCGGGCGCGCGAGTTCGAGGTTCAGCGCGTAGAGCGGCCAGAGCCGGGCGCGGGCCGCAGGCGGCGCGGCCATGGCGGCGAGGAAGCGGTCGGGATCGCCGGCCTCGACCAGCGCGGCGCAGGCCTCAACGCTCATACCGGCACCGCGCCGTCGCGGGCGAGTTTCCAGATGACGGCATCGAGCAGCGCCTCGAAACTGGCATCGACTATGTTGGGGGAGACGCCCACCGTAGACCAGCGATGGCCCGCCGCATCCTCAGAGTCGATGATGACCCGCGTGACGGCCTCGGTGCCGCCTTGGGTGATGCGCACCTTGAAATCCACCAGTTTCATGTCGTCGATCAGGCCCTGATAGGGCCCGAGATCCTTGGCCAGCGCCTTCCACAAAGCGTTCACGGGGCCGCGGTCGGCACCGCTCTCGTCCTGCGATTCCGACACGGACAGCGTGGTTTCCCCGCCGACGCGCACCACCACCACCGCCTCGGACAGGCTGAAGGCGCGCCCGGCGGCGTGGCGACGTTCCACCGTGACCCGGTAGCGCTCTACCTCGAAATACCGCGGCAGAAGGCCCAGTTCCCGCCGCGCCACCAGCTCGAAGCTGGCCTGCGCGCCGTCATAGGCATAGCCCTGATCCTCGCGCGCCTTCACCGCGTCCAGGATCCGCGCCAGCGCCGGATCGCCGGGGGCAACCTCGATCCCCGCCGCCACCAGCCGGGCGCGCAGGTTCGACTGCCCGGCCTGGTTCGACATCGGGATCACCCGGTCATTGCCGATGAGGCCCGGGTCCACATGCTCATAGGTCGAGGGATCCTTGAGGATCGCCGAGGCATGCAGCCCCGCCTTATGCGCAAAGGCCGACGCCCCCACGTAAGGCGCGGCGCGCAGCGGCACCCGGTTGAGGATATCGTCAAGCATCCGGCTGAGGCGCGTCAGCCCCGCCAGCGCCTCGCGCGTGATCCCCGTCTCATAGCGCCCGGCATAGGGCGGCTTCAGCAGCAGCGTGGGGATCAGCGTGGTGAGGTTCGCGTTGCCGCACCGCTCCCCCAGCCCGTTCAGCGTGCCCTGGATCTGCCGCGCCCCAGCATCGACCGCCGCCAGCGACCCCGCGACCGCATTGCCGGTATCGTCATGGCAATGGATGCCGAGCCGCTCCCCCGGAATGCCGGCCGCGATCACCTCGCCAGTGATGCGCCCAACTTCCGCCGGCAGCGTGCCGCCATTGGTGTCGCAGAGCACGATCCAGCGGGCGCCGGCATCATAGGCGGCCTTCAGGCAGTCCAGCGCATAGCCGGGGTTGGCGCGGTAGCCGTCGAAGAAATGCTCGGCATCGAACAGCGCCTCGCGGCCTTGCAGGGCCAGATGGGCGATGGAGGCGCGGATGTTGTCGAGGTTTTCGGAGAGGGGAATGCCGAGCGCGGTGGTCACATGAAACTCATGCGCCTTGCCGACGAGGCAGACGGCGGGGGTATTCGCATTCAGCACCGCCGCCAGCACGTCGTCGTTTTCCGCCGAACGCCCGGAGCGCTTGGTCATCCCAAAGGCGGCAAAGGTGGCGCGGGTCTGCGGGCGGCTGTGGAAGAACTCGGAGTCGGTCGGGTTCGCCCCGGGCCAGCCGCCTTCGATATAGTCGATGCCGAGGACGTCGAGCGCCGCGGCGATGCGGGTTTTTTCAAGGGCGGAGAACTGCACGCCCTGGGTCTGCTGGCCGTCGCGCAGGGTGGTGTCGTAGAGGTGGAGGCGGGTGGGGGCTGGAGTGAGGGTCACTTGAGAGCTTCCCTTGCTGCCGCAAGATCGAACGAACCAGTGAACTCCGCTGTAGCCCCTTGCCCGCCCGTTGCCTTGGTGACCACTAACTGCAAGCCGACAGATGCAGCACGCTTTCTAAGTTCGTCTGCGGCGTCGTAGGCTTTATCTGCGCGCAAGTCTGCGTAGCGACGCGCGACAGAGAGAGCAAAGCTATGCTCTTCTTCAGAGCGTGGCCCCCAACCCAGGCTCCCGACCGAGGTCTTGAAGTTCATGAGTCCAAGCAATTTGAGGCTCGCGAGCAATTGGCTTCGCGCGCGGGCCTTTTTCAGGTCGTGCAACACCTTGATTGCGCCCGCGGTGTTCAGGTCATCCGCAAGGGCCGCAACGACGTCGGGGTGAGGGTCACCTGCCTCGGCACCTGTCGTCGCCTCTGCGAATTCTACCAACGTCGCCCTTGCCTGCGCCGCCTTCTCCGCCGTCCAGTCCATCGGCTTGCTGTAATGCGTGGACAAAAACACAAACCGGATCACCTCGCCCGGCACGCCCTGATCCAGCAGATCCCGCACGGTGAAGAAGTTGCCGAGGCTCTTGGACATCTTCTTGCCCTCGACCAGCAGCATCTCGTTATGCATCCAGATGCTGGCAAAGCCGCCCTCGGGATGGGCGCAGCAGCTTTGGGCGATCTCGTTCTCGTGGTGCGGGAATTGCAGGTCGATGCCGCCGCCATGGATGTCGAAGGACGGCCCCAGCAGCTCATGGCTCATCGCCGAGCATTCGATGTGCCAGCCGGGGCGGCCGCGGCCCCAAGGCGAGTCCCAGCCCGGTAGGTCGGGGCCCGAGGGCTTCCACAGCACGAAATCCATCGGGTCGCGCTTGTAGGGCGCGACCTCGACCCGGGCGCCGGCGATCATGTCATCCACGCTGCGGCCGGAGAGGGCGCCATAGGCCGGGTAGCTGCGCACGTCGAAGAGCACATGGCCCTCGGCGGCATAGGCATGGCCGCGGGCGATCAGGGTCTCGATCATGGCGATCATCGGGGCGATGTAGGCAGTGGCGCGAGGCTCGAGGTCGGGGCGCAGGGCGCCGAGCGCATCCATGTCGTCATGATACCAGCCGATCGTCTCATCACTGCGCGCGGCGATCAGCGCCTCGAGGCTGCGGGGATCGCCCGCCGCCTTCAGCGCCTGCGCGGCGGCGTTGATCTTGTCGTCGACATCGGTGAAGTTGCGCACATAGGTGACGTGATCCGGGCCGTAGACATGCCGCAGCAGCCGGTAGAGCGTGTCGAACACCACCACCGGGCGGGCATTGCCCAGATGCGCGCGGTCATAGACGGTGGGGCCGCAGACATACATCCGCACATTCGTGGGGTCCAGCGGCGCAAGGGCAACCTTGCGGCGGGTGCGGCTGTCGTGAAGCCTGATCTCGGCCATGATCCCTCCTCGCGCCCCTTGGCGCTGCACTTCCGGCGGCGGGGGTTCGGGTTCGATCTGGCTTTGAAACAGAGGAACGGCCCGCCTGACGCGTGTCAGCCGGGAATGCAGCAGATGCGGGCGATGTGCTGGCGTTCCATGCGCACCGGAGTAGCGCGGCACGGCGGCGCTGCCAAGGAAAATCCTGCGGCTGCTCCCCGGGGCCAGCCGCCGGGGGTTTTCCACCCCCGGACCCCCGGAGGATATTTCCGAAAAAGCAAGCTCAAGCCTCAGCCTCCTCCGTCCTTGCTTTTTTGGAAATATCCTCGGGGGGTGAATTGGCGCGGCACGCGCCAAGAGGGGGGCAGACGGCCCCCCTCACTTTGCCGCCGGCAAACATTGTAACGGTGACAGCACCGGCCCTTGCCCCTGCCGGGGCGTTCATGCTCCCTCTGCGGATCATTCACCGGAGATCCCCCATGCAGCTCGCCCCCCGCATCGCCCATATCGCCGGCACCGACGGCGATGGCTGGGGCATCTATTACCGCACCCGCGAGATGATCCGGGCCGGGGAGCGGGTGCTGAACCTGACCATCGGCGAGCATGACGTGAAGACCGATGCGGCGATCCTGACGGCGATGCATGGCGCGGCGATGGCGGGGCATACCGGCTATACGTTCGGCGCCGGGCTGCCGGAGCTGCGGGCGGCAATTGCCAAGCGGGTGCAGGCGCGCACTGGGGTGGCGACGCGGGCGGAGAATGTCGTGGTCACGCCCGGCGGGCAGTCGGCGCTGTTCTCCACCCATATGGCGCTGCTGGACCGGGGCGATACCGGGCTTTACTGCGCGCCGTTCTACCCCACCTATCCCGGCACGATCCGCGCCACCGGGGCCGAGGCGGTGGCGGTGCCCACCCGCTCCTCCCGCGCCTTCCAGCCCGAGGCGGCGGCGATCATGGCGGCGGCCACGCCCACCGCCCGCACCCTGCTGATCAACTCGCCCAACAACCCGACCGGGGTGATCTACAGCCGCGAGACGCTGGAGGGGATCGCCGAGGCGGCGCAGGCGGCGGACCTGTGGCTGATCTCGGACGAGGTCTATGACACGCAGGTCTGGGAAGGGCAGCACCTCTCCCCTCGCGCCCTGCCGGGGATGGCGGAGCGCACGGTGGTGATCGGCTCGATGTCGAAAAGCCATGCGATGACCGGCTCGCGCCTTGGCTGGGTGGTGGCGCCCGAGGCGGTGGTGGAGGCGATCACGCTGCTGTCTACCGTAACCACCTACGGGGTGCCGGCCTTCATCCAGCACGCGGCGTTGCATGCGCTGGCGCAGGGTGAGGGTTTCGAGGCCGGGATCGCCGACCCGTTCCGGCGGCGGCGCGAGATTGCGGCCCGGGCGCTGGCCGGCTCGCAGGCGATCCGGGCGATCCCGTCCGCGGGCGCGATGTATGTGATGCTCGACATCCGCGCCACCGGCCTTTCGGGCAATGCCTTCGCCGAGCGGTTGCTGGAGGAGGAGCGCATCGCGGTGATGCCGGGCGAGAGCTTTGGCGCGCCGGCGGCGGGGCATTGCCGTGTGGCGATGACCATCCCGGATGACGACTTTGCCGAGGCGATGGCGCGGCTGGCCGCGTTCGCCGACCGGCTGCTGCCTTAACCCGCGCGCGCCAGCGCGCAAACCTAGACCACGCGGGCCAGCGCCCAGATTCCGAAGCCCAGCATCACTGCGCCGGAGGCCAGAGCCGTGCCGCGAGCGAAGCCGGGCGGCAGGCGGTGGCGCAGCAGCGCGACGGTGCCGGACAGCAGCGCCCACCACAGCAGCGAGCCGGTGAAGATGCCGGTCACGACCGCAACCGCCTCGGCGGGCCCCGCGGTGCGGGCAAGGCCGAGGCCGGCGAAGATGGCGGCGAAGCTGAGGATGGTGGCGGGGTTCGCCAGCGTCAGGCCGAAGGTGGTGGCCATGACCGCCAACGCTCCGGGTGGGGCCTTGGCCGCTACGGCCTCTTGCGGCGGTGCCGGGCGCAGGGCGCGGATCCCCAGCCAGATCAGGAAGGCCCCGCCGATCAGCCCCAGTGGCCGCTCGATCAGCGCCACCGTTGCGGCAAAGCTGGCAAAGCCCGCTGCCGCCAGCGCCGCGAACAGCGCATCGGCCAGCGCGGTGCCAAGGCCCCCCGCCATGCCGGCGTGAAAGCCGCCGCGCAGGGTGCGCTCGATGCAGAGCGCGCCGATGGGCCCCAAGGGGGCGGCGATGGCCAGCCCCATCGCCACGGCGGTGCCGAACAGGACCAGCATCATTCCCCCCTGTAGCGGAAGGGCGGCGCGACGACTTCGGTCAGCGCCAGGATGGTCTCGCTGCGCCCCAGCCAGCCGCCGGATTTCAGCGCGGCCAGGAACGGCTCCACCCCCGCCAGCGAGGGAAGCCGCACCTGGATCAGGTAGGACCAGGGGCCGGTGACATGGTGGCAGGCGGTGATGGCAGGATCGGCGGCGGCGAAGGCGCGGAAGCCGGCCTCGCTCGCGCCCTCGGCCAGCGCCAGCCAGACGAAGGCCAGCACTGGCAGGCCGAGCGCGGCTGGGTCGCTGTCCGCCATGACGCGGCGGATCGCGCCGCGCTCGGTCAGGCGGCGGATGCGTTCGTTGACCGCGGATTGCGAGAGGCCGACGGTTGCGCCAAGGGCCGAGAGGGGCTGGCGGGCGTCTTCGGACAAAGCTTCGATCAGCTTGCGGTCAATCTCGTCCATGGCAGTGATTCCTGCGGCAGTGTGTTTATATCACCGCAAATATACCTGCAAACTTCGTCCCGCAAGTTAAAGATGCGCCAGCACCGACCGCGCCGCCCTGAGCCCCGGAGCCTCGCCCCCTGCCCCCAGCCGCTCCATCGTCAGGCGCATCGCCGCGCGTTGTGCGGCCTGCGCCTCGTCATCCTCCAGCAACTCCAGCAGCGCAGGCGCAATCAGCTCGGGGCGGCAGCGGGGCCCGAGGAATTCGGGGATCGCGCGGGTTTCCGACACGAGGTTCACCAGCGTCACCGTGTCCACCCGCAGCATCCGCGCGATGATCTGCCGGCTGAGCCAGGCCATGTCATAGGCGATGACCATCGGCGTGGCGCTGGCCGCCAATTCGAGGCTGACCGTGCCCGAGGCGGCGAGCGCGAGATCGGCGGCGGCGAAGGCGGCGCGCTTGTCTTCTGGCGCCTCGACGATCACTGGCGCCACCGGCCAGCGCGCCGACATCTCGCGCACCAAGGGGGCCACGCCACGCACGGTCGGCAGCACCACGCGCAGTTCGGGGACACGGTCACGGACGCGCATCAGCGCCTCGTCAAAGGTCGGGCCGATGCGACTCACCTCGCCGCGCCGCGATCCGGGCAGGGCGAGCACCAGCGGCGCATCCGGCGCGATGCCATGGGCGGCGCGGAAGGCGGCGGCCTCTGTTGGCGTGGCGACGGGTTCGGCGACCACCGGATGGCCGACGAAATCGCAGGTCATGCCCGCGGCCTGCATATAGGGCGGCTCGAAGGGCAGCAGCGCCAGCACATGGTCGATCACCGGGGCCATCTTGGCGGCGCGGCCCGGGCGCCAGGCCCAGACCGAGGGCGCAACATAGTGCATGGTGCGCAACCCGTGGTTCGCTTTGCGCGCGAGGCCGGCGACGCGCAGGCAGAAATCGGGGCTGTCGATGCCGATCAGTGCATCCGGGGCAAGGTCCGTCACCGCCTGCGCCGCCTCAGCAATGCGCCGTTTCAGCGCGCGGTATTTCGGCAGCACCTCCAGCAGGCCCATGACCGACAGCTCTTCCATCGGGAACAGGCTTTGCAGCCCCTCGGCCTGCATCGCCGGGCCGCCGACGCCTGCGAAGCGCACACCCGGGGCGAGTTGCTTGAGCCCGGCCATGAGGGCCGCGCCCAGCTTGTCGCCGGAGGCCTCGCCGGCGATCAGGAACAGGACGGGGCTCACGGCTGTCTGGCCCAGAGGAAAAGCCCCGCCACTTCCGCATCGGCCACCATCTCGGCACGGTTCAGGCAAATCACCCCGCCCGCCTCCCACACGATCCCCGCAAGCCCGGCGGCAGCGGCGCGCGCGACGGTTTCGGGGCCAAGGGCGGGCAGATCGACCCTCCGGTCCTGCCCCGGCTTCGGCGCCTTGTAGAACACGCCCCTCGCGCCGGTCGGATCGGGGCGCAGGCCGGTGCCCGTAGCCGCCACCCAGTCCAGCATCGCATCGGTGCCCGGCAGCGCCTCGACCGCGAGGCAGAGGCCCTGCGCGACCACCGCGCCCTGCCCCACATCGACGCTGCCAAGCGCGGCAACGATGGCGGCGGCGCGGGCGGCGTCCTTGCGGTCGGCCTCGGTGGGCGCGCCGGTCAGGACACCGGCGCCGGGCACCAGATCCGGCAGCACCGCTTCGGCGCCGACGACTTCCAACCCGCGCTCCTCGAAGATGCCGATCACCGCGCGCAGGGTGGCATCGTCGCCCGCCTGCATCGCCGCCATCAGCCGGGGCAGCAGCGCGGCGGTGGCGGTGTCGATTGCGGAGGGGGCGAGCCGCGGGCGGCGGACCGCCCCGGCGAAGACCACGCGCCGGACGCCGCGCGCCAGCAGATCGTCAAGGAAAGGCACCAGCCGTTCGACGCGAAAGCGCAGCGGGTCGTGGCCCGGAACCGAGGCGGGAAAGCCCTCCATCTCGGCCAGCACGAAGCCCTCGCCCTGCGCATCCAGCGCGCCGGCCAGAAGCCCCGGCAGCGCGCCGGTGCCGGCGATCAGGGCCAATTCACTCATGCAGGCGTCAGGAAGCTGCGATCGGACGGGCCGAGGATGAAGGCGATCACCTCTGCCGCCAGCGACCCGGCGGGCACCGTGCCCTCCAGCCGGCGGGCGCTCTCACGGAAATTGCCCTCGCCAAGCGCCTCATAGAGGTCGCGCAGCCCGTGGATCTCGGCCCGGTCGACGCCGCGGCGCTTCAACCCCACAAGGTTCAGCCCGTCCAGCGTGCCGCGCGGGCCCTGCACGAGGCCATGCGGCACCACATCCGCCGTCACCATCGTCACCGCGCCGATGATCGCGCCGCGGCCGATGCGCACCCATTGATGCACGCCAGACATGCCGCCGACGATCACCCCGTCCTCCAGCACGCAATGCCCCGCCACGGCGGCGCCGTTGACCAGGATCACATTGTTCCCGATGCGGCAGTCATGCGCGACGTGGCAGCCGGCCATGAACAGGCCATCGCTCCCCACCACCGTCTCGCCGCCGCCGCCCTCGGTGCCGGTGTTCATCGTCACATGCTCGCGGATGCGGTTGCGCGCGCCGATGGTGAGCTTCGTGCGCTCGCCGCGGAATTTCAGGTCCTGTGGCACCTCGCCAAGCACGGCGAAGGAGAACACCGTGGTGCCCTCGCCCACCGAGGTTATCCCGGTGATCACGGCATGGGATTTCACCTCGACCCCGGCTGCCAGAACCACCTCGGGGCCGATCAGCGCGAAGGGGCCGATGCGGCAGCCGGCGCCGATCACCGCGCCGGGTTCGACCACGGCCGAGGGGTGGATCACGGCGCTGGCGTCAATCTTCATCGGGTCAGCCCCTCAGGTCCATCATCGCGGTGAATTCCGCCTCGCAGGCGAGTTGCCCATCGACCGTGGCGCGGCCGTCGAATTTCCATATCTTGCCGCCGCCGCGCTTGACCGTCACCTGCAGTTCCAGCACGTCGCCCGGCACCACCTTGCGGCGGAACTTGCAGCCGTCGATGCCCATAAAATAGACCAGCAGGTCGCGGTCGACCACGTCCATCGAGATCCCGACCAGCACGGCGGAAGCCTGCGCCATCGCCTCTACGATTGTCACCCCGGGCATGATCGGCGCGCCGGGGAAATGGCCCTGGAAATGTGGCTCGTTGAAGGTGACGTTCTTGACGCCGATGGCCGATTTGAACGGCACGATCTCCTTCACCTTGTCGATCAGCAAGAACGGGTAGCGATGCGGAATGATCCGCTGGATCAGATGGATATCGGCCTCGGTGGCGGGGAACGGGGTCTTGCCCGGCGCAGCGCCGGCGGGTTCTTCGGTCATCACTACTTGGTCCCTCGCATCGCTCTGGTCGTTCGGGCCGGCCGTGGCAGGGCCATCCCGCTCGGGCCGCCCCATCGCCTTGGCCGGCTTGTCTTTGGCCTTGCTAGCAATTCACCCGGCGCGAGGCAAGGCGCCGGGTGCCGCCGGTTGTCTGGGGTCAGTCTGCGGCGGGCGCAGCTGCGCCGTCCTCGGGCGCATCCACGGTGTCTGAAATCTCTGGCGCGGCGCCCGGCCCCAGCCGCTGATCGGCCAGCGCCACCACCTCAGCCGTCACGTCGATCTGGCTGTCGGCCAGAAAGATCACCCGCGCATCGAGGATCGCCACCGCGCCATGCTTGCGCATCACATCGGACAGGACCGGCACCGCGGCGCTGAAGAAGGCCCGCCGTTCCGCCTCGCGCAGGCGCGAGACGGCCCGCGCCTTCAGATCCTGGGCGCGGCGGATGCCGGTCACCCGTTCGTCAAAGGCATCGGCCTCGGCCCGGAAGGCGGCGGGGTCCATGCTGGCGCGGCGGTCGGTGAGCGATTTTTCCTCAGCCAACAGCTGCGCCTCGATCCGGCGGTTCTCGGCGGCAAGCCCGGCAGCGGCGGCCTCGATCTCGGCCTCGGCGCGGGCGCCCCAGGCGGAGTCGTCGAACAGCTGCTCGTCATTCAGCGTCAGGATCGGGGCCTGCAGCACAGCGGTTCCAGTGGGAAAGCCGGTTGCGGGCAGAGCGCCGGGCGCGCCGGGCGCCAGGTCCTGCGCCAGATCCTGCGCTGGCGCGGCACCCGCCGACAGACCCAGCAGCGCAAGCGTCAGCGCGCAGCGGCGGGGATAAATCCCCGCCATCTTGCGTACGCCCTGCCCGCCCCCGCGCATCAGAACCGCGTCGAAACGGTCAGGTCGAAGTTCTGTTCGTTATCATAGTCTTCCTTGGCCAGCGCCTTCGAGAAGTTGAAGCGCAGCGGCCCGATCGGCGTGGTCCAGAACACCGAGAAGCCGACGGCAGAGCGCAGGCTGGCCTCATCATCCACCTGGCAGGTGCCGTCGCCGTTAAGATCGACGCAGGCGCCGTCAATCCCGCCATTGGTGTTGTCGAGCCCCCAGACGGTGCCGACATCGAGGAACAGGCCGCCGGTGATCCCGTATTCCTCGGGGATCCCCAGCGGGAACTCCGCCTCGAAGCGCGCCACGGCATAGTAGTTGCCGCCAAGCGGGTCTTCGTTATCCACGTCCAGATCGCGCGGACCGATGCCGCGGCTTTCAAAGCCGCGCATTTCCGACCCGAAGAAGCGGTCGGTCACCCGCGACTGGGTGCCGTTCAGCGCGTGATAGGCGCCGCCCTCGACCTCGGCCCGCAGCGTCCATTCCTCGTTGAACACCTTGGTCTCGGCGGTGGCGAGCGCGGTGGTCTTCAGCGCCTCGACATCGCCGGCGAGCCCGTAGAACTCTTGCCCAAAGCGCAGGCGGATGCCGGTATTGGGGTCGAGCCCGGTGCGGCGGGTGTCATAGCTGACCGAATAGGTCAGGCCGAAGCTGTTCTGCTTGCCCTCTTCCGCCACCAGGATCGCCGACGAATTGAGCTCGTCAATGTCATAGAGCTCTTCCTGGCCGATCTTGAAACCCAGGTTCAGGCGGGTGTTCGGCGCGATCGGAAACTCGATCGACGGTTCGATCCCGGCCAGCTTCATCGAATAGTCAGAGTTGTCGTTTTCCGAAATGCGGTAATAGGCGCTGAAGCGCAGCGCCATATCGCGGTCGAGGAAGGCCGGTTCCACAAAGGTGATGCTGGACGAGCCGGTGCTGTCCGTGGTGTTCAGCGAGGCGCTGAAGAACTGGCCGCGGCCAAGGAAGTTCTGCTCCGAGAAGCTGAGCGCGAGCCCCACCCCGGTATCTACCCCGTAGCTGACGCCGAAGGACAGCGAGCCGGTCGGTTGTTCGGTCACGTTCACATCGACGATGACCCGGTCCTGGGCAGAACCCTGGCGGGTATCCACCTCGGCTTGGGAGAAGAAGCCAAGCGCGCGGATCCGTTCGGCACCTTCGCGGATTTCGCGCGGATTGAAGGGGTCGCCTTCCACCGATTTGAACTGCCGCCGCACCACCTTGTCGAGCGTGGTGGCGTTGCCCTCGATGTCGATCCGTTCGACGAAGACCCGCGGGCCGTTGGCGACAACGAAGTCGATATCCAGCGTGCGGGTGCGGTCATTGCGGGTGACGCGCGGTTCGATCCGCACGAAGCTCAGGCCCTTTTCGGTCGCCACGGCTTCCATGCGGCTGATGGTGTTGTCCACCGCGTTCGGCGAATAGGTCGCGCCGGTGCGCACCTTTACCGCGCGGTCGAACTCGGCGGGGCTCAGCCCCTCCACTTCCGAAACGGTGCGGATCTGGCCGAACTTGAAGCTTTGGCCTTCCTGGATGTTGTAGGTCAGGAAGAACGCATCCCGCTCGCGCGAGAATTCCGAGGCGACGCCCAGAACCTGAAAGTCGACATAGCCGCGCGAGCGGTAGAAGTCGGTCAGCAGCTGCTTGTCGAACTCGATCCGGTCCGGCGCATAGGTGTCCTTGCCGACGAAGATGCGCAGCAGGCCAGCCCGCTTGGTTTCCAGAACTTCGCGCAGCCGGCGGTCGGAAAAGGCCCGGTTGCCGGTGAAGGACAGCCGCTCGATCTCGGACAGGCGGCCTTCGCTGATCTCGAACACCACATCGACGGTATCGGCATCGCGGCGGATGACCTTGGGTTCGACCCGTGCCGCGGTGCGCCCGCCGCCGGCATAGGCCGAGGCAATCGCTGCCGCGTCCGCCTCGACCTGCTGGGGTGAGAACACGCGCCGCGCCGTGGTCTGCACCACGCTCGACAGCTGTTCATCCTTGATCCGGGCATTGCCCTCGAAATCGACCACATTGACCGTGGGATATTCGGTGACGCGGATCACCAGCGTGCCGCCCGAAGGCACAAGTTCAACCGTCTCGAACTGACCCGAGGCGAGGATGCGCTGATAGGCATCGTTCAGCGCGCCGGCGGAAAGCGTCTCTCCGCGCGCGATTCCGGCATAGGACAGGATCGTGCCGGTATCGATGCGGCTGTTGCCCTCGATCTGCACCTGGCTGAAACTGTAGGTCTGGGCCTGAACCGGGGTAAGAGAGGCCGTGCACAGCATGGCGACAGACAGCAGAAGCCCCGCCCGCCGCTTCGCCGGCCGAAATCCCCGGGCGCTGCCGCCGCTGCTCAGCTTGGTCGCCATCGGTCCCTACTCCCGCCGTTTTTACCATTCTCTTCTGACCCCGTGACTAGCCGGAAAGGGGGGGCTTGTCAAAAGGAGGTGAGTGCAGGCGCGGCGAGACAATCGGGCATGCCGGGGATGGGCGAAACCTTGCCGGCGCGGGGCCTCCGGCCCTCTGCCAACCGCCCTGCTGTCAAAACGCAAACAGGCGCCCGTTGGGGCGCCCTGTCATCGCTGCGGCAAGTGCTGTCAGGGCTGCGGCGGCATCACCGGCAGGCTCATCAGCTCCACGCCGATGGCCGCACCGCCCAGCAACCCCACCAGAACGGCGGCGGGAATCACCAGCCGCTCCCAGTTCAGATCGATCAGCAGCTCAAGGCTGCGCGCGCTTTTTGTGATCATCTGCATCGTCGGCCTCTGTTCATGTCCCCGGCGTTGAAACTCGGTTTCACGAACTGTTTATCGGCGGATTGTGGCCGGATTTGGGCAGAGGGCGGGCCAGAACGCGGCCGCGCCCGCCTGCCCCCGCTCTCAGCAGCGCAGGTCGTTGGTCAGCCCGAAGGCCATCAGCGACAGCACCAGCGCCAGCCCCAGCAGCATCAGAACCCGCATCACCGCATCGGGCGGCGGCTTGCCCGCGGCCCATTCCCAGGCGTGGAACACCAGATGCCCGCCATCCAGCACCGGGATCGGGAACAGGTTCATCAGCCCTACCGCCGTGGACAGCACCGCCAGGAACCAGATGAAATCGGCAAAGCCGGCGCTGGCCGCCGCGCCCGAGGTTTCGGCAATGCCGATCGGCCCGCGCAGGTTGCAGGACGAAATCGCCCCCGTCACCATATGCGCCAGCGCCGAGACCGAGGAGGTGACGACGAAAGACACCTGCCCTGCGCCCTCGCGCACCGCCTCCAGCGGGCCGACGCTGCGTGTCACCGGTTCAAAGAAGAACCCGCCGCCGATGCCGATCAGGAAGCGTGTCTCGAACCCGCCCTCGCGCAGCGGCAGGTCGGTGCGCTTGGGGGTCAGCGTCACTGCAAAGTCAGGCTCGCCTTCGCGCCAGACCTGCAGGGTCACCGGCTGGCCGCCCGCAGTTTTCACGACGGCCTGCAATTCGGCAAAGCTGCGCACAGGCGCGCCGTCGATGGACAGGATCACGTCGCCTTCCCGCAAGCCCGCCGCCATCGCCGCAGAATCAGGAGTGACCGAGGCGACGCGCGCCGGATAGACCGCCGGCCCCTCGACCGTGGTCTCACCGCTGGCGCGCAGCACGTCATACTGCATCCGCTCCAGCGCCGGAAATTCATCGGCAACCTCCTGCACCGCCGGATAATCCGGGGTGGGCCGGCCTTCGATGGCGCGGATCTCATCCCCCGTCTCCAGCCCGCCGATGCCGCCGGGCAGCGCATAGGTGCTGCCAATGCTGGGCGTGTTGGTGGCGACACCCGAGAACATGAAGATCCCGGCAAAAAGGGCAATCGACAGGATGAAGTTGAAGACCGGCCCCGCCGCGACCGTCGCCGCCCGCGCCCAAAGCGGCGCGCCGTGCATGGTGTGGCGCTTTTCCGTGGGGGTCAGATGCGCCATCGTCTCTTCGTCCGCGCCGGCCGAGGCGGCATTGGCATCGCCGAGGAACTTGACATAGCCCCCCAGCGGCAGCGCCGCCACCTGCCAGCGGGTGCCCCGCCGGTCCACCCAGGAATAGAGCACCGGGCCAAAGCCCAGGCTGAACACCTCGGCATGGATCCCCGACCAGCGGCCGATGATGTAATGGCCGTATTCATGCACCGCGACGATCACCGAGAGCGCAATGACAAAGGCAGCGACGGTGTAAAGAAGGTTTCCGAAGGACGGAAGAAGGGTCACAAGATCCACAGGCTCTGCCTCAAATACGCGCCGAGGCGATCACCGCCCCCGCCAGTCGCCGCGCTTCACTGTCAGCGTCGCGGAGGTTATCGAGGCTGATCGTGGCAATTCCAAGCCCCGTTTGGGCTGACATTCGCGCGAGCACCTCTTCCACCACGCCCGCCATTCCCGGGAAGGACAGCCGCCCGGCGATGAACCCGTCCAGCGCCGCCTCTTTCGCGGCGTTGAACACCGCGCCCGCCAGCCCGCGGATCGCCATCACCTCGCGTGCGAGTGTAAGGGCGGGGTAGCGGGCGGGGTCCGGCGCGGCAAAGCTGAGCCGCCCGATCTGCGCAAGGTCGAGCCGCGCCACCGGCAGATGCGCCCGCTCCGGCCAGTTCAGCGCATAGCCGATGGCATGGCGCATGTCGGGCGCCCCCAGATGTGCCATCAAAGCGCCGTCGCGGAAGCCGACCATCGCATGGACCAGCGATTCGGGGTGTACGAGCACCTCGATCATCGCGGGCTCCACGTTGAAATATTCCCGCGTTTCAATGACTTCCAGGGCCTTGTTGAACATCGACGCGCTGTCGATGGTGATGCGCTGCCCCATCGCCCAGTTCGGATGGGTGGAGGCCTCGGCCACGCTCGCCTGCGCCAGCCGCTCCAACGGCCAATCGCGGAAGGCGCCGCCGCTGGCGGTGATGATGATGCGTTCGACCGCGGCGATATCCTCGCCCGCCAGCGCCTGGAACACCGCCGAATGCTCGCTGTCCACCGGCAGGATCCGCGCGCCATGTGCCGCCGCGGTCTCCATCAACAACGGCCCCGCGGTCACAAGGCTCTCCTTGTTCGCCAGCGCCAGTGTGCGGCCATGTCGCAGCGCGGCAAGGCCCGGCGCAAAGCCCGCAAAGCCGACAATCGCGCTCATCACCCAATCGGCCGGGCGGTCCGCCGCCTCGACCAGCGCCGCCTCGCCCGCCGCGGCCTCGACCCCCGACCCGGCCAGCGCATCCCGCAGCGCCGGCAGGCAGGCCGGATCGGCCGTCACCGCCACCTCGGCTTGCAGGGCGCGCGCCATCTCGGCCAGCCGCGCAACATTGCGGGCGCCGGTCAGTGCAACCGTATGGAAGACCTCGGGCCCGCCGGCGCGCATCACCAGGTCAAAGGTCGATTCGCCGATGGAGCCGGTGGCCCCGAAGATGGAAATGGAGCGGGGGGCTGCCCTCATGTCAGAACCGCACCACCGGAACATCGACGACCTGCGCCACCAGCAGCATCAGCAGCGCCGCGCCAAGCAGCCCGTCGAAGCGGTCCAGAAGGCCGCCATGCCCTGGGATCAGGCGCGAGCTGTCCTTGACCCCCGCCCGCCGCTTGATTGCGCTTTCCGCGATGTCGCCCATCTGCGCGGCCAGCGCCAGCGCGGCGGAAATCCAGGGCAGGTCCGGCCCTGCGGTGGTGAACTGGCCAAAGGCGAGGCCAACCAGCGCCGCGCCGATCCAGCCCGCCACGGTGCCCGACCATGTCTTCTTCGGGCTGACCCGCGGCCAGAACTTCGGCCCGCCAAAGGCTTTCCCGGCGAAGTAGCCGGCGATGTCGGTGACGACCACCACTGCGACCAGCCAGGCCAGCCACAGCACGCCATGATCGGCCCGGAACGAGACCAGCCCGTAGGCCGCCTGCAGCACCGCCAAAGAGTAGATCACGAACAGCAGCCGGCCCTGCATCGGCACCAGCGGCGAGGCGAGCGCGGGCAGCAACAGCAGCAGCCCGCCCCAGCCCCAACCCCAATAACCGACGCCGCCGCCCTGCCCCGGCCAGATCTGCGCCAGCGCCAGCGCGGCTAGCAGGCCGGCCCCGGCCAATAGCCCGAGCCCGCGCGCCGGCATCGCCTTGCCCGCGATCCCGGAAGTGGGGGGCAGGGCCAGCATCGCCGCCAGCTCCCACACCATCAGCCCGGCGGCGGCAATCGCCAGCCCCGCGAACCACCAGCCGCCCGCCCAGATCAGCAGCAGCCCGCCGCCCGCCATGACGAGGCCAGAGATCAGCCGCGGGCCGAGGTCGGCCCACCGGGCCGAGCGGCTCACCGCCGGCGCGGGCTTTGCGTCCCTGTCGGTCATCTGGTCATGTCCTCCCTGCCCGGCCTGTCGCCGGGCGCGTTTGCGCTGCCGTGACGGGCCAAGCCCGACTTACCCGCCCGGCCCGCCGCTACGCAATCCCCGAAGGCTGCGACTAACCGGTCAGCACCCCGCCAAAGCGCCGCTCGCGGGTGCCGAAGCGGCCGACGATCTCTCCCAACACTTCAGGCGTGAAATCGGGCCACAGCACCGGGGAAAATTCATATTCGGCATAGGCCGCCTGCCAGGGCAGGAAGTTGGAGGTCCGCGTCTCGCCCGAGGTGCGTATCACCAGGTCCGGGTCGGGAAAGCCCGCCGTATCCAGCCGCGCCGTCAGCGCCGCCTCATCGGCGGCCTCGGGCGCCAGCACGCCGCTGGCGACATCCTCGCACATCCGCCGCGCGGCACGCAGCAGCTCGTCCCGGCCGCCATAGTTGATCGCGACGGTGAAGTTCACGCGGCAATTGCCGGCGGTGCGCGCCTCGATCCCCGCCATCAGCTTCTGCAGCTTCGGGTCCAGCCGCTCGCGCGCGCCGATGAAGCGCAGCCGCACGCCCTCGGCCGACATCGCGTCGGCCTCGCGCTCGATATAGCGCGCGAAAATGCCCATCAGGCCAAGCACTTCCTCGGTCGAGCGCTTCCAGTTCTCGGTCGAGAAGGCATAGACGGTCAGCCACTCAATGCCCAGATCCGGGCAGGCGCGGACGATTTCCTTGACCCGCTCGGCGCCCTTGCGATGGCCGACAAGCCGCGGCCATCCGCGACTGGTCGCCCACCGGCCATTGCCATCCATGATGATGGCAACATGCCTAGGCCCGCCCCCGGAGGCCGCCCCCGATGTCGCCTTGTCGTTCACATCCTTGGCGGCCATCGGGCCTAGTCCTCGCTAGGGTTGGGTAGTTGTCGGCAGGTCGGCTCCCGCGGCCTAGACCTGCATGATCTCGGCCTGCTTGGAATCCAGCGCGCCATCGACGGCGGCGATGGCCTTGTCGGTCAGCGCCTGCACCTCGGCTGACCAGAATTTCTGGTCATCCTCGCTCATGCCATCGGCCTTGGCCTTTTTGATCTGGTCCATGCCGTCGCGCCGCACGTTGCGCACGGCGACGCGCGCATGTTCGGCATATTGCGCGGCAACGCGGGTCAGATCGCGGCGGCGTTCCTCGTTCAGCTCGGGAATCGGCAGCATGATGATGGTGCCATTGGTCTGCGGGTTGATGCCGAGCCCGCTTTCGCGGATCGCCTTTTCAACCTTGTTGACCATGCCCTTGTCCCAGATGTTGATCGTGACCATCCGCGGCTCCGGCACGTTAACCGTGCCCAGCTGGTTGATCGGTGTCATCTGGCCGTAGGCGTCGACCTGGATCGGTTCGACCAGCGAGGCCGAGGCCCGGCCAGTGCGCAGCGAGGAAAATTCCGTCCGGAGCGAGGCCATGGCCCCTTCCATCCGGCGGTTGAGGTCGTCCATGTCGATCTCGATATCGTCGGCCATGTGTCGTGTTTCCCGTCAGTTTGCCTTGGACGCCGCTATAACCGAGCCGTTTACCGAAAGATAGGGCGTCATCCTTTCACAAGCGTATACGTGCCCCGGCCCGCAAGGATGCCGCGGAAGCCGCCCGGCTCGTCCAGCGAGAACACGATGATCGGCAGGTTGTTGTCGCGCGCCAGCGCGATGGCCGAGGCATCCATGACCCCCAGATGCTTTTGCAGCACCTCGTCATAGCTGACCACGTTATAGCGCTTGGCATCGGCGTGTTTCTTGGGGTCCTTGTCGTAGACCCCGTCGACCTTGGTGCCCTTGAAGATCGCCTGGCAGGTCATCTCATTGGCGCGCAGCGTGGCGGCGGTATCGGTGGTGAAATAGGGGTTGCCGGTGCCCGCGGCGAAGATCACGACGCGGCCCTTCTCAAGGTGGCGCACGGCGCGGCGGCGGATATAGGGCTCGCAGACCTGATCCATCGGGATCGCCGAGATCACGCGGGTGTGGATATCGAGGGCCTCCAGCGCCGATTGCATCGCCAGCGCGTTCATCACCGTCGCCAGCATCCCCATGTAATCGGCCGTGGTCCGCTCCATCCCCTGAGCGCTGCCCGCCAGCCCGCGGAAGATATTGCCGCCGCCGATCACCATGCAGATCTCGACCCCGAGGTCATGGACCGACTTCACCTCTTGGGCGATGCGCGCGACGGTCGGCGGGTGCAGGCCATAGCCTTGGTCCCCCATCAGCGCCTCTCCCGAAATCTTCAGAAGCACGCGCTTGTAAGTGACCTGCGGTTCATCCGCCGCCTGTTCCAGAATGGTCATGTCTTTCGCCTCGCTTGCCGCTGCCCTGATCGCCGGGCAAGATGCTCCAAATCGCCCCGGGGTTCAACGGGGCACGCGGAAAGAATGCTGCAATGCGGCATTCCGGACGCGCAAGCTACATGAGGTAGGGGCCGTATTCCATTGGAATTGCTGAACGATCTTGCGCCTGACATGCCGGTGGTCATCGCCGGGCCGACCGCGAGCGGAAAATCCGCGCTCGCGCTGAAGATTGCCGAGCGGCAGGGCGGCGTGATCGTCAATGCCGATGCGCTGCAGGTCTGGGGCTGCTGGCGGGTGCTGACGGCCCGGCCGAGCGCCGAGGAGGAAGCGCGGGCGCCGCATCTGCTTTATGGCCATCTGCCCTGCGGGGCGGAGTATTCCGTCGGCCACTGGCTGCGCGAGGTGGCCAGTGTGCTGGTAGGGCCCGAGCGGCCGATCATCGTTGGCGGCACCGGGCTGTACCTTTCCGCGCTGACCGAGGGGCTGGCCGAGATCCCGCCGGTGCCGGCTGAGGTTCGCGCCGAGGCGGATGCGCGTCTGGCCGCGGACGAGATGGCCGCGATGCTGGCAGAGCTGGACGAAGCCACCCGCGCGCGAACCGATCCGCTCAATCCCGCCCGCATCCAGCGCGCCTGGGAGGTGCAGCGCGCCACCGGGCGCGGGCTGGCGGAGTGGCAGGCGGCGACCGGCCCTGCCCTGCTGGCACCTGGGAATGCGCGCCTGCTGGTGCTCGAGGCCGGGCGCGACTGGCTGGCGGAGCGGATCGACCGGCGCTTCCGCGCGATGCTGGCACAGGGCGCGCTGGAGGAGGCGCGGGCGGTGCTGCCGGACTGGTCTCCTGCTGCCCCCTGGGCCAAGGCCATCGGCGCGCCGGAGCTGGTGGCGCATCTGCGGGGGGAGATGGCGCTGGAGGAGGCCGTGACGGCGGCGCAGGCGGCGAGCCGGCAATATGCCAAGCGGCAAAGGACGTGGTTCCGGGCGCGGATGCGGGGCTGGGAGACGGTGGCGGCTGGTTGATGCTGGAAGGCGGGGGCCTTCTGCCCCCCATGACACGAATGAAGGCGGGGGGCCTTCTGCCCCCGCGCCCCCCGAGGATATTTTTAAAAGGCAAAGGAAAGGGGTGGGCTTTCGCTGGCGTTGCCGATTGGTCACGGCGCGGGGTGCTTGCCGAATCGGTTGCATTCGGGCTTGGTTTTTTGCAGCGCACTGGCCTAGAATCAGGGACCAGTGCGGTGCGGTGAAAACCGGCACCTGGCCCGAGCAAGGATCCCCTGCCCCGTGAAACTCTTTTCCGGACCTCCGCTTTCGCAATTCGCTGCCCCGGCCGCGCCGGAGCGGGCGGATATCCGGCTGGTGCCGATTCCGCGGCTGGCCGCGGGCGGGCGCTGGCGGGTCGAGGCGATGCGCAGCTATTCCGAACCGCTGCTGCTGTGGTTCACCCGCGGTCAGGGCCGGATCACCGTGGCTGGCGTCACCCGCGGTTATGGCGCGCATAATGCCGTCTTCATTCCGGCCGGCGTGATGCACGGGTTCGAGATCGGCCATCAGGTGCATGGCACCGCGCTGTTCTTCGGGCGCGGGGCCGAGCTGGACCTGCCGCGCACCCCCCAGCATCTGCGGGTCCGCGACGCGATCCCGCAGGGCGAGTTGTCCTCGATCCTCGATGCGGTGCAGCGCGAGATGGACAGCAGCAAGCCCGGCCATGAACGGGCGGCGCGGCATCACCTCGGTCTTGTCGGCGTCTGGCTGGAACGGCAGCTGGCCGAGGCTGCGGCCGATCCGGCCATTGCCGCCGCGCCCCGCCCCGATGCCGCGCGCAAGCTGGCCAACCGCTATACCGCGCTGGTGGAGCGCAAGTACCGTTCGGGCGCCAATGTCGGCGATCTGGCGGCGGAGCTTGGGGTCACCCCCACCCACCTGACCCGCGTGTGCAACCGCACCTGCGGGCGTACGGCCCATGCGCTGCTCGCGGACCGCAAGATGCATGAGGCGCGGCGCCTGCTGGCCGAAACCAGGCTGCCGGTGCAGGACGTGTCGGCCAGCCTCGGCTTTGCCTCGCCGGCCTATTTCACCCGTGCCTTCCATGGCAGCACCGGCAAGACGCCGAGCGATTTCCGACGCCAGAACTAGCGCGCGGCCAGAGGCTTCCCCGTCACGCTTCCGTAGCGGAACCCCGAATTATCTCGGCCCCCGGGGTTGACCCGTGGGCATCGGTCCGTTTTGTTGCGCGGCATGTCGTTTTCAGGCGCCAACCCGTCGAAACCAAGCGTTGACGCTTTGTTACAATCCGTGCGGAATGTGGGGGTGAGACTTCGCCCGCTCCGCCCGCCGGCGCCGAAGTGCAACGCCATCAGACCCCGCGGCCGGACAACAAGAATACGGACCTCGTTCCATCTCACAGGGAGTTTAAACACATGACCAAGCACCAGATCTTCGGCACGCGCCTGCATCCGGCGGTGACGCTCTATGCCGAAGAATGCAAGGCGGGGCTGATGAGCCGCCGTGAATTCCTGACCCGCGCCTCGGCGCTGGGGGCGACGAGCGTGGCGGCCTATGGCCTGCTGGGGATGAAAGCGCCGGCGATGGCGCAGGAGACCCCCGTGGCCGGCGGCACCCTGCGGATGGACATGGAGACCAAGGCGCTGAAGGACCCGCGGACCTATGACTGGTCGCAGCTGGCGAACTTCTCCCGCGGCTGGCTGGAATATCTGGTGGAATACCAGGTCGACGGCACCTTCCGCGGCATGCTTCTGGAAAGCTGGGAGGTCAATGACGACGCCACCGAATACACGCTGAAGGTCCGCCCGAATGCGACCTGGAGCAATGGCGACGCCTTCACCGCCGCGGATGTGGCCCATAACATCACCCGCTGGACCGATGGCACCGTCGAGGGCAACTCGATGGCCGGCCGCATGTCGGCGCTGGCCGATGAGACGACCAAGATGGCGCGCGACGGCGCGATCACCGTGGTCGATGACATGACCGTCAAGCTGAGCCTCTCCTCCCCCGACATTGCCGTCATCGCCAACTTCGCCGATTATCCGGCGCTGGTGGTGCACCAGTCCTATGACAATGGCGATCCGTCGGTGAACCCGATCGGCACCGGCCCCTACCTGCCCGAGACCAACGAGGTCGGCGTCAAGCAGGTGCTGGTGAAGAACGAGGATCACACCTGGTGGGGCACCGAGGTCTATGGCGGGCCTTACCTCGATCGCATCGAGTATGTCGATTACGGCACCGACCCCTCGGCGCTGATCGCGGCCGCCGAGGCCGAAGAGATCGACATGACCTATCAGACCGTGTCGGAATTTGTCGAAATCTTCGACAGCCTGGGCTGGACCAAGTCCGAGGCGATCACTGCGGCGACGCTGGCGGTGCGCTTCAACCAGGGCAACGCGCCCTATGACAACAAGGATGTCCGCAAGGCGCTGCAGATGGCCGTGGACAACTCGGTTGTGCTGGAACTGGGCTATTCGGGCCTGGGCACCGTGGCGGAAAACCACCATGTCTGCCCGATCCACCCGGAATATGCCGAACTGCCGCCGATCCAGGCTGATCCGGCCGGCGCCAAGGCGCTGCTGGAAACCGCCGGCCATGCCGATACGGAATTCGAGCTGATCTCGATCGACGATGCCTGGCAGGCGGCGACCTGCGATGCGGTGGCAGCCCAGATCCGCGATGCAGGCATCAACATCAAGCGCACGATCCTGCCGGGTTCGACCTTCTGGAACGACTGGACGAAGTATCCGTTCTCGGCGACGGAATGGAACATGCGCCCGCTGGGTGTGCAGGTTCTGCAATCGGCCTATAAATCGGGCGTGGCTTGGAACGAGAGCGCCTTCAACAACGCCGAATTTGATGCCGAACTCGACAAGGCGATGGCGATTGCCGACGCTGACAAGCGCCGCGAGTCGATGGCAAAGCTGGAGCAGATCATGCAGGACGAGGGCGTGCTGATCCAACCCTACTGGCGCTCGCTCTACCGGCATATGACTGACCGGGTTCGCGGCGCAGAGATGCACCCGACCTTCGAGCACCACCACTACCAGTGGTGGATGACCGAGGCGTGATAGCCGTAAGGCACTGACCAACCGGGGGAAGGCGCCCGCCGCCTTCCCCTTTTGCCACTCCCCACCCTGCCGCATGGGCGCGCAGGGTCCGAAGGGATAGCGGATGCTGAAATTTCTCCTCAGGCGGACCCTCACGATGGTGGCGACGGCGCTCGTCCTCACCTTCGTGGTGTTCTGGCTGACCAACCTGCCGCCCAACCTTGAAAAGCTGGCAAAGTCCGAGGGCAATGCCCGGATGACCGACGGCGAGGTCATCAGCTGGCTCGACCGCAACGGCCATGCGCAGCCGCTGGTCAAGCGCTACGGCGAATGGTTGGGCGTGGCGCCGGGATGGACCGATGAGCGGGATGGCGTGACCAGCGGCCGCTGCATCGCCCGCGGCGCGGCCGTGGAGGACAGCCCGCGGTTCTGCGGCGTGCTGCAGGGCTATTGGGGGCAATCCACGGTGTTCAAGGCGCCGGTGTCCGAGATCATCGCCACACGGCTGTCGCTGACCGGGATCCTGATGTTCTGGGTGATGGTGCTGATGGTGCCCTCGGCGCTGCTGATCGGCATCCTTGCAGGGATGCGCGAGGGATCGAAGCTCGACCGCACCCTCTCTACCGTGTCCATCGCCACCACGGCGACGCCGGAATACGTCTCGGGCGTGATCCTGATCGTGGTGTTCTCATCTTCCATGGTCGGGCTGAAATGGTTCAAGGGCACCGCCACCAGCGCGATGGATGGCATCACCTTCGAGAATTTCTTCCTGCCGGTGCTGACCATCGCGCTTTACGGCATGGGCTATATCGCCCGCATGACTCGCGCCAGCATGTCCGAGGTGATGACGGCGCAATATATCCGCACCGCCCGGCTGAAGGGCGCCAGCTTTGGCCGCGTGGTCATGCGCCACGCGCTGCGCAACGCGTTGATCGCGCCGTTCACGGTGATCATGCTGCAGTTTCCCTGGCTGCTGAACGGGGTGGTGATCGTGGAAACCCTGTTCAACTTCAAGGGCTTCGGCTGGACGCTGGTCGAGGCGGCCGGCAACAATGACATCCAGCTGCTGCTGGGATGCTCGGTGGTCGCGGTGGTGGTGGTTCTGGTGACGCAAGCCATGTCCGATGTGGGCTATGTGCTGCTGAACCCGCGGATCCGGGTGTCATGATGGAAAAGCTTGGCTGGGCCGCAATCTTCTCTCGCCTCGCGCTGCAATTCTGGCCGGTCTGGCTGGCGCTGCTGGCCGTCTTCGCCGTGTCGCTGCACTACCGCCGCCGCACCGGCCTTTATGGCCGCCTGTTCGAGAGCCCCTTGGGCATGGTCGGCTTCGGGCTGGTGATGTTCTGGGTCTTCACCGCGCTGTTTGCCGATGCCGTGCTGATGTTCGACCCGCTGTCGCAGATCGCGCAGATGAAGAACAAGGTGCCGGGCACGATCACCCCGGATGGCGGGGTCTATCTGCTCGGGGGCGACAACCTTGGCCGCGACGTGTTCAGCCGCATGGTGATGGGCGCGCGCCGGGTGCTGGCCATCGCGCCCGCCGCCACTGTCTTCGCCTTCATGGTCGGGGTCACGCTTGGCTTGCCCGCGGGCTATCGCGGCGGGCGGCTGGATGCGGGGCTTTCGTTCATCGCCAACCTGGTGCTCGCCTTCCCGGTGATCTTGCTGTTCTACCTGCTGGTTACGCCCGAGATTCAGCTGACCGGCCTGCCGACGGCGCTTGCGGCGGTGCTGTTCCTGTTCCCGGTGATCTTCTTCACCATGCTCTGGAACAGCCGCTTCTTCACCCACCCCGCCAAGCGCAACCTCTATGTCGGCGTCACGCTGGTGCTTGGCCTCTGGGCCTGGTCGGGCCTTGCCTTCAACGCCGACCCCTTGGGCGTGTGGACGATGGAGCCGAACATGCTCAACGTCTTCGTCTCGGTCGTCTTCGTGAACGCGCCCACCGTGTTCCGCATCGTCCGCGGGCTCGTCATGGACATCAAGACCCGCGACTATGTCGCCGCCGCACAGACCCGCGGCGAGGGCCCCTGGTACATCATGCTGTGGGAGATCCTGCCCAATGCCCGCGGGCCGCTGATCGTCGATTTCTGCCTGCGCATCGGCTACACCACCATCCTTCTGGGCACGCTCGGCTTCTTCGGCCTCGGCGTCAGCCCCGAAAGCCCGGACTGGGGATCGACCATCAATGACGGGCGCCGCCTGCTGACCATCGCGCCCCACCCCGCCATCGTGCCGGCGCTGGCGCTGCTCAGCCTTGTGCTGGGGCTGAACCTGCTGGCCGACGCGCTGCGCGAGGAAAGCCTGAAGGATTGATGACATGACCGACGCGCAAACCCCCATCCTCGAGATCGAGAACCTGTCGATCAGCTTCTTCACCCGCACCCGCGAAATCCCGGCGGTGATGGATTTCTCCTGCAAGGTGATGCCGGGCGAGGCGATGGGGCTGGTGGGCGAGTCCGGCTGCGGCAAGTCCACCGTGGCGCTTGGGGTGATGCGCGACCTTGGCCGCAATGGCCGCATCACCGGCGGCAGCATCCGCTTCAAGGGCCGCGACATCACCACCATGGGTGAGCGCGAGCTGCGGGGTCTGCGCGGGCGCGAGATCGCGATGATCTATCAGGAACCGATGGCGAGCCTGAACCCGGCCATGAAGGTCGGCGCGCAGCTGGCCGAGGTGCCGATGATCCATGAGAAGATCAGCAAGGCCGATGCCTGGGCCCGCGCCCGCGCCATCGTCGAGGATGTGCGCCTGCCAGACCCCGACCGCATCTTGCAGGCCTGGCCGCACCAGCTGTCGGGCGGCCAGCAGCAGCGCATCGTGATCGCCATGGCGCTGATGTCGCGCCCCTCCTTGCTGATCCTAGACGAGCCGACCACGGCGCTGGATGTGACGGTCGAGGCCGGCATCGTCGATCTGGTCCGCGATCTGGCGGAAAAGCACGGCACCTCCATGCTGTTCATCAGCCACAACCTTGGGCTGGTGATGGATGTCTGCGACCGGCTCTGCGTGATGTATTCGGGCGAGGCGGTGGAAACGGGCGACGTGGTCGAGGTGTTTTCCGAGATGCGCCACCCCTATACGCAGGCCCTATTCCGCTCCATCCCGCTCCCCGGCGCCGACAAGTCGGCGCGGCCGCTGGTGGCGATCCCGGGCAACTTCCCGCTGCCGCATGAACGCCCGCCGGGCTGCAACTTCGGCCCGCGCTGCGATTACTTCGTGGCGGGCCGCTGCGACGCGCAGGAAATCCCGATGCTGCCCGCAGGCGGCGCTCCGCGCCACAACAGCCGCTGCATCCGGGTGGACGAGATCGACTGGAACGCGCCCCCTGCCCTCGCCGCCACCGCGGAACCCACCCCGCCGGGCGAGGTGGTGATCGAGGCCTCGGACCTGCGCAAATACTATGAAACCTCCCCGGGCATGTTCGGCGGCGGCACGGCGAAGATCGTCAAGGCCAATGAGCAGATCGATTTCTCGGCCCGCGCCGGGGAAACGCTGGCCATCGTCGGCGAGTCGGGCTGCGGCAAGTCCACCCTCGCCAAGGTGCTGATGGGGCTGGAGGTTGCCAGCGCCGGCACCGTCACGCTCAACGGCGACCAGATTCAGCAGCTGCCGGTGGAAAAGCGCGGGCCCGCGCTCATCTCCAGCCTGCAGATGGTGTTCCAGAACCCGTTCGACACGCTGAACCCGTCGATGACCATCGGCGCCCAGATCATCCGCGCGCTGGAGATCTTCCAGATCGGGGACAGCGCCGCCGACCGGCATGAGCGGATGCTGAACCTTCTGGACCTCGTGAAGCTGCCGCGCGAATTTGCCACCCGCAAGCCGCGCCAGCTGTCGGGCGGGCAAAAGCAGCGCGTCGGCATCGCCCGCGCCTTTGCCGGTGAGGCGAAGGTGGTGGTCGCCGATGAACCCGTCTCGGCGCTCGACGTGTCGGTGCAAGCGGCGGTGACCGATCTGCTGATGGAGATTCAGCGCAAGAACCGCACCACGCTGCTGTTCATCAGCCATGACCTTGGCATCGTGCGCTATCTCAGCGACCGGGTGCTGGTGATGTATCTGGGCCATGTGGTCGAGATCGGCACCACCGCAGAAGTCTTCTCGCCGCCCTTCCACCCCTATACCGAGGCGCTGCTATCAGCCGTGCCGGTCGCTGACCCGCGGGTAACCCGCAAGCGCATCGTGCTGCAGGGCGATATCCCAAGCGCCATGAACCCGCCGCCGGGCTGCCCATTCCAGACCCGCTGCCGCTGGAAGCCGCTGGTGCCGGGCGATCTGTGCGAAACGGTCGTGCCCGACCTGCGCCGCCTGTCGGGCGGGCACCGCGTCAAGTGTCACCTGACCGACGAGCAGCTTGCCACGATGGAGCCGGTGATCGAGGTCGCGGTCGGTTAGACCGCGGCCCTTTCAGACCGCGACCGCCTCGATTGCAATCGACCGCTTCTTCAGCTCGGTATACATCGCTGGCAGCACCCGCGGCTTGTTCACCGCGCTTTGCAGCGCGTCGCCCAGTTGCGCTTCGCCGGTCTTGCCCTGCACCCGCCAGACCAGCCGCCGCTTGACGCCATCGTCATAGACGATCTCGAAGCCGCCCATGCGGCCCTTGCGGATGCCAAGGAAATCGAAGCCCCCACAGGAGCTGTGGAACGTGGATAGGGTTGCCATGATTTTGCTCTGCCTCGTCATGCCCCGATTTTCGGGTGCTTTTATGAAGAGAGTGTTGATTTTTGCGGGCCCTGCGTCAATCCGCCAGCGATCACGTTCGCGGGGGCTGAGTCGCTTGGGACACAGCTTCCGGGCCGTTGTGACCTCAGTGCCACAACCCGGGATCCAGCCTTTTCGCGAACCGCGCCGCCCCCGCCCGGCTCAGATGGTCGCCATCGCGCCAGAAGATCGCCCGGCAATCCTGCAGATCCGCTGGCAGGGTCAGGTCGAGCATCTCTATCAGCGATACATATTGCAACCCAGCCTCGGCCGACTGGCCCGCCAGAAACCGGTCAAGCTGCCTGTACTCCGCCTCGAGGTTCGGGCGCAGTGCAACCGGCACGGCGCAGCCATGGCGCGAGACCAGTTCCAGCGGAATATGCGGGGCGATCCACGGGCCAAGCCAATAGACCTCGACATGCTCCGAGAGGGCATCCAGATAGCTCAGCACCTCGGCGGACTCGCCCGGGACGGGCTGCAGATCCGGCACCGCCTCGTCCAATGACAGATCATCAACCATATTGCGCGAGCCCTCTCGCTGGCCATCGCGGCTGAACAGATAGAACCCCGCTTGCCCATAGATCACCCGCTTCACGGCGCCGGGATGGTCGCGGACGAAATCGAGAAAGGCCCCAAAGTCGCATTCCGGTTGCGGCCGGTGCAGACGGCAGCTGGGTTCCGTCAGCCCGACCATAAAGGCGGGGCGGTCGGGGCGGGTGGCGATGGCCGCCACCAGATCGACAGCATGACTGTCGCCAAGCACGACAAGCCCGGGGCCAAAGCGGGTATGGCATTCGGTCATCCGTTTCAGCAGGGCGCCGTCCACCGCCGCGGCACTGAAGAAGCAGGCCCCGTCATCGACCTTCGCCGGATGGGCCTGCGCCGTCTCCAGCCGTGCCATATCCGGCGCGCGCTCGGGATGCGTCCAGCGCCACAGCGCCGCGCCGTACGATTGCCCCAAAAGCCCGATCAGCAGCACGCCCGCAATCCCTGCCCCCGCCGCACCGAACACCGCCCGCTGGCGAACAAGCAGCGCCCCCCGGCGCACCGGCTGTTCTACATAGCGCCAGCTCAGCACCGCCAGGATCAGCGTCAGCCCGGTCAGCCCGATCATCAGCGCGGGCGGCGGTTCGGTCAGATAGGCCAGCCGCGCGCCTGCAAACAGCGGCTGGTGCCACAGATAGGCGCTGTAGCTGATCAACCCCATCCCCACCAAAGGCCGCCAGGACAGCAGCGCCGCAACCGCGGTTCCTGCACGGGCCGCGTGCAACACCAGCAGCGTCCCGATCACCGGCGGCAGCGCCGCCAGCCCCGGAAAGGCGGTGTGCTCATCATAAAGCACCACTGGCCCCAGGATCAGCGCCAGCCCCAACCCGGCCAGCAGCGATGTGCCGCGCCGCGCGCCCAGCCTGTCGCCGCCCGCCTTGTGGCCGGGCCACAGCGCCAGCAGCGCCCCTGCCAGCAGCTCCCAGGCCCGCGCCTCGGGCAAGAAGAACGCCCGGTCGGGATGGGTGGGCAGCACATGGACCGCCCAGGCCAGACTCGCCACCGCCAGCAACGCCAGCACCGGCCACAGCATCCGCGGCCACCAGCGCCAGAGCGCGGCGATCAGCGGCGGGAAGATCAGGTAGAACTGTTCCTCGACCGCAAGGCTCCAAGTGTGGATCAGCGGCTGCATCTCTGTCTCGGCGGCGAAATAGCCCGCAGCCTCATAGAAATGCAGGTTCGCGGCAAAGATCGCCACCGATCCGAGGCTGGTGAAAAACCCGGTCAGCTGCGAGGGCGTCATCAGCACCCAGGCCAGCGGCACCGTCGCGGCCAGCATCACGAACAGCGCCGGCAGGATCCGCCTCGCCCGCCGGTCATAGAACCGCAGCAGCGAGAACTCCCCCGCCGCCAGCTCGCGCGCCAGAATGCCGGCGATCAGATAGCCCGAGATGACGAAGAACACGTCCACCCCGACATAGCCGCCGCCAAAGGCGTCAAACCCGGCATGAAACAGGATGACGGGCAGAACCGCGATTGCGCGCAGGCCGTCGATCTCGCGGCGATATTGAAGAGACACGAGATTCCTTGCGACATTCCCCGCCTGCGCCCGGCAGGCCACCCCGGCCCCAACCCGGCCGCCGACCACATAGCACAAAGGCGCGGACCCCTGTCCACGCCTTTGCAAATCTTGCCTTGGACGGCAGCGGCATCTTGCCGCCGCCCCTCCGGACCTTAGCGCTTCGAGAACTGGAAGCTGCGGCGGGCCTTGGCCTTGCCGTATTTCTTCCGTTCCACGACGCGGCTGTCGCGGGTCAGGAAGCCGGCGGCTTTCAGCGCGGCGCGCAGGCTCGGTTCATAAAGCTGCAGGGCTTTGGACACGCCATGCTTCACTGCACCGGCCTGGCCCGAAAGCCCGCCACCGGCAACAGTCGCCATCACGTCGAACTGGTTTTCCACACCGGCAACCGTGAACGGCTGACGCAGGATCATCTGCAGCACGGGACGGGCGAAGTAGACCGCCATTTCCTTGCCGTTGACGATGACCTTGCCAGAGCCCGGCTTGATCCAGACGCGGGCGACCGCGTTCTTGCGCTTGCCGGTGGCATAGGCGCGGCCAAGCGAGTCGCGCTGCGGCAGGCGGGGGGCGAGTTCGACAACGGGGGCGGCAGCGGCGGTGGTTCCCGCAACGGCATCCTTCAGGTCGTCGAGTGTCTTGATTTCATCGGCCATCTTCAGGCGCTCCGGGTGTTCTTCGGGTTCAGCGTCTTGACATCCAGCACGGCGGGCTGCTGCGCCTCGTGCGGATGGGCGGCACCGGCATAGACGCGCAGGTTCGACATCTGTTCGCGGCCAAGGCGGTTGCGCGAGATCATGCGCTCTACAGCCTTGATGACCACACGCTCAGGGTGCGCGCCGTCCAGCACTTGGGCCGCGGTGCGGAACTTGATCCCGCCCGGGTGGCCGGTGTGCCAGTAGTAACGTTTGTCGGCGCGCTTGTTGCCGGTCATCTGCACCTTGTCGGCGTTGATGATGATCACGTTGTCGCCCATATCCATGTGCGGCGTGAAGGTCGGCTTGTGCTTGCCACGAAGGTGCATGGCGACGATCGTGGCGAGGCGGCCCAGAACAACGCCTTCGGCGTCGATCAGGATCCACTTCTTCTCGATGTCCGCCGGGGTCGCGGTAAAGGTTTTCATCGGGTCTTGCCCCTTTGGCTGACGGGTAGATGGGTGCCGGTTGAGGGCGCCCGCATTCGGATGGGGGCTTATCGGGCATGCAGCCGCACAGGTCAAGTGGCGCGCAGCGGAAATACCTGCTTGAAATCAGAGACTTACGAAATAGGTATCAAATTACCCCACATTTTCCCGCCGCGGAGGGATCGCATAGGTCATCGACGCCCGCGCCACCGGCTCCGCCAGCCCCTCCGAGAAGACCAGCGCATCCGCTACCGCCAATGCGCGCCCCAGCTTCAGGATCCGCACCTGGGCCAGCAGATCGCAGCCCGCCGCGGGCTTGCGCATGAAATCCACCGACGCATTCGTCGTCACCGCCAGCGCCACCGGCCCGATCCGCGCGAGGATGGCAAGGTAGATCCCCACATCCGCCAGCGCGAAGATGCTCGGCCCCGACACCGTGCCACCGGGGCGCAGATGGCGATCCGCCACCTTCAGCCGCACCACAAGCCGCTCCGCCCCCACCTCCTCCAGCGCGAAATCGCCCGCCACCTGCGGAAACTCCGCTGCCAGAAACGCCTCCAGCCCCGTCCGGTCCATCGCCTGCATCTTTCCCCCCGCACATTCCCCGCCTAGAGTTTCGCCAAACGGGAGGGAATGACAATGACCGAAGACCTGGTTCTGCGCGACGATATCGGCACCGTGGCGCGGCTGACCCTGAACGCCCCCGCCAGCCTCAACGCGCTGTCCGATGCGATGCTGGTGGCGCTCAAGGCGCGGCTGACGGAATTGGCCACCGATCCCACGATCCGCGTCGTGCTGCTGGCCGGCACCGGCCGCGCCTTCTGCGCCGGCCATGACCTGAAAGAGATGCAGGCCGGCCGCGCCGCCCCCGACAAGGGCGCCGCCTATTTCGCAGACCTCTTCGCCCGCTGCGCCGAGGTGATGCAGATGATCCCCGCCCTGCCCCAGCCGGTGATCGCCAAGGTCCACGGCATCGCCACCGCCGCCGGCTGCCAGCTCGTCGCCAGCTGCGATATGGCGGTCGCGGCCGAGGGTACGCGCTTTGGCGTCAACGGCGTGAACATCGGCCTCTTCTGCTCCACGCCCATGGTCGCCCTCACCCGCAACCTGCCGCGCAAACAGGCCTTCGAGATGCTGACGACGGGTGCCTTCATCGGCGCCGAGGAAGCCCAACGCATCGGCCTCATCAACCGCATCGCCGCCCCGGCGGACCTGCCCGAAGCTGCCCTGACCCTCGCCCAGACCGTCGCGGGCAAGCTGGGCGCCGCGGTGCGCATCGGCAAACGCGCCTTCTACGACCAGATCGCCCTGCCGCTGGAGGATGCCTATGACCTTGCCGGCGCGGTGATGGTGGAAAACATGCTCTGGCGCGACACCGAGGAGGGCATCTCGGCCTTCCTGGACAAACGCTCTCCGGACTGGGCCTGACCTCCCCTTCGTTTTGGCCCAAATATCCCACGGGGGTCCGGGGGTGTGAAACCCCCGGCGTCGCACCATTGGCAGGCGCCGGGGCGCTGCCCCGGACCCCGGGATATTTGCACCAGAACGAGGGTGGCAGACTTTTCTTTGGCACCCGCCCCCGCTATGCGTGCGCCATGACACAAGAGCTTCACATCGTCGGCGGCGGCATGGCCGGATCCGAGGCTGCCTGGCAGGCGGCCGAACTGGGCGTGCCCGTGGTCATCCACGAGATGCGCCCCCATGTCGGCACCTTCGCCCATCGCACCGGCGATCTGGCCGAGATGGTCTGCTCCAACTCCTTCCGCTCGGATGATGATGAGCGCAATGCCGTGGGCCTGCTGCATTGGGAAATGCGGGCGGCGAACGGATTGCTGATGGCGATGGCCGAGACCAACCGCCTGCCCGCGGGCGGCGCGCTGGCCGTCGACCGCGATGCCTTCTCTGCCGCCGTCACCGCAAAGCTCAGGGCGCATCCGCTGGTGCGGGTGGAGCCGGGCGAGATCACCGCGCTGCCCGAGGATGGTCATTGGATCATCGCCACCGGCCCCCTCACCTCGGGCACGCTGGCCGAGGCGATCCGCGCTGAGACCGGGGCAGAGAGCCTGGCCTTCTTCGACGCCATCGCCCCCATCGTCTATGCCGAGAGCGTGGACATGTCCGTCGCCTGGATGCAGTCGCGCTATGACAAGGGCGAGACGGCCGAGGAACAGACCGCCTACATGAATTGCCCGATGACCAAGGCCGAGTACGAGGCCTTCATCGACGCGCTGCTGGCGGCCGAGAAGACCGAGTTCCATGAGGGCGAAACCGCCGGCTATTTCGACGGTTGCCTGCCGATCGAGGTGATGGCCGAACGCGGCCGTGAGACGCTGCGCTTTGGCCCGATGAAGCCCGTGGGCCTCACCAACGCCCATGACCCGCAGGTGAAACCCTATGCCGTGGTGCAGCTGCGCCGCGACAACAAGCTGGGAACGCTCTACAATATCGTCGGCTTCCAGACCAAGATGAAGTACGGCGCGCAAGCCGCTGTTTTCAAGATGATTCCCGGGTTGCAGGAGGCGAGCTTTGCCCGGCTCGGCGGCATTCATCGCAACACCTTCCTGAATTCTCCGACCCTGCTCGACGACCGGATGCGCCTGCGCTCGCGCCCGCATATCCGCTTTGCCGGGCAGGTCACGGGGGTGGAGGGTTATGTGGAATCCGCCGCGATGGGGCTGCTCGCGGGCCGGATGGCCGCCGCCGAGATCCTGGGCCGCGACCTGCCGCCGCCGCCCGCCGATACCGCGACCGGCGCGCTGATCACCCACATCACCGGCGGCGCGGAGGCAAAGACCTTTCAGCCGATGAACGTGAACTTCGGGCTGTTCCCGCCGATTGATGCCAAGGGCGGACGCCGGGGGCGCAAGGATCGCTACAAGGCCTATACCGACCGCGCGAAAGAGGCTTTTTCCCAATGGCTTGCGGACCAAAGCTGAAGCGGACCCGCTTCGCCCCCTCGCCTACGGGGCTCTTGCATCTCGGCCATGCCTATGCCGCGCTGACCGCCGCCGGCCGTGCGAGTCCCGGGGAGTTCCTGCTGCGGATCGAAGACATCGACGCCGCCCGGTGCCGCCCCGAGTTCGAGGCGGCGATCTATGAGGATCTGGCCTGGCTCGGCCTCGACTGGCCGCGCCCGGTGCTGCGGCAGTCAGAGCGGCGCGAGGCTTACGATGCGGCGCTGAACCGGCTGATTTCCCTGGGTCTTTGCTATCCCTGCCGATGCACCCGCGGAGACATCCGCGCCGCCCTCTCCGCCCCGCAAGAGGGCGCGCCGATGGCTGGTCCGGATGGGCTGATCTATCCGGGCACCTGCCGCGGGCGCTCGATGGAGGACGCCGGACCGGAAGAGGCGATCCGGCTGGACATGGCAAAGGCGCTGGCGCTTCTTGAGGGCGTTCCGCTGGCGTTCACCGAGACTGGTCCGGTTCATCCCGGAGATCACAAACTGGATGAGGAACGCCTTCTAACCCATGTCGGACACGTGATTTTATCGCGCGCGTCCATCGGAACCTCCTACCATCTGGCGGTCGTGGTAGACGATGCCGCGCAGGGGATCACCGAGGTGACTCGGGGCGAAGATCTGTTTGAAGCCACACAGATACACGTCGTTCTTCAGAAGCTACTCGAACTTCACACGCCAAGCTATCATCATCACACGCTTATTAGAGATAACACCGGCAAGCGCCTTGCCAAACGCGACGACGCCCGCGCCATCCGTCGCTACCGCGACGAGGGCGAGACGCCCGCCGATGTCCGCATCAGGATCGGGTTGTAACCATATGATAAATCACGCAATAGGCTCCGAGATCACCACCTCGCCGCCATCCCTCATCGCGGTGTAGAAACAACTCCGCCGGTTGGTGTGGCAAGCTGGCCCGGTCTGGTCGACCAGCAACAGCAGGCAGTCGCGGTCACAGTCGATCCGCAACTCCACCAGCCGCTGCACATGGCCCGAGCTCTCGCCCTTGGCCCAGAATGATTTACGCGAGCGCGACCAATAGGTTACATGTCCGTCTTCAAGTGTTTTCTGAAGCGACTCCGCGTTCATCCAGGCCATCATCAGCACTTCGCCCGTCGCATGATCCTGCGCAATCGCCGGGATCAGGCCATTGGCGTCATAGCGCAGCGTCGAGGGATCGAAGGATGCGGGGTCGAAGGTCATGGGGCACCTTTGCAAGCCGTATGGTCCCCACTATCTATAGCCCTGCCCCAGACACGGAAACCCCAGATGAGCGACACCGACCTGATCCGCCTCTATTCGCAGCGCATCCTGGCGCTGGCGGCGGATATTCCGCATCTGGGGCGGCTGCCCGCGCCGCAGGGCACGGCGCGGCGACGCTCGCCGCTGTGTGGGTCGACGGTGACAGCGGATGTGGTGCTGCAGGACGGAAAAATCGTGGGATTCCGGCAGGATGTTAAGGCCTGCGCGCTTGGCCAGGCGGCCGCGGCTATAGCCGGCGCGGCGATGATCGGACGCAGCCGCGCAGAAGTTGAAGCGGCGCGCGATGCTTTGGCGGCAATGCTCAAGCACGGTGGCCCGGTGCCGCCCGCCCCTTTCGACGGCTTCGAGGTTCTGCTGCCGGCGCGCGACTATCGCAACCGCCATGCCTCGATCCTGCTGGCGCTGGAGGCGGCGGCAGAGGCGGCGGCAGAGGCCGAGGCCAGCGGTTAACCTTGCCGTAACCGGCATCGCGCTAGCCTTCGGCAGGCAGCACAGGCACCCCGGATGATTCCCTTCCCTCCCCCCGATGTCGAGGTGCAGCCGGGCCCTGCCCGCCAGAGCTGCGAGGGCTCGACCCGGCTTTTGCATCAGGCGGAGCTGCTGGGGCGCGACATCGTCGATGTGGCGGGCTTCCTCGATGAGGCGGAGGCAGAGGCTGCGCAGCAGATCGCGCAGTTGGAGGCCGTGCGCCGCGGCGCCGATGCTGTGAGTCATGCCAATGCCGAGGCGCTGGCCGCCGCCGAGGCGCTGGAGCGCGGGGCCGAGGAGACGCTGGAGGCGGTGGAAGCCTCGGTCGCGCGGGTGCGCGGTGCGGGCCGCCGCGCGCAGGAAATCGCCACTTGGGTGCAGGAGTTCGACCGGCGGATGACTGAGGTTGAGGCGGCGCTGACCGGCATTCAGGCCGCGAATGGCGAGATTGCGGGGATTGCCGGGCAGGTCAACATCCTGGCGATCAACGCAAAAATCGAGGCGGCGCGGGCTGGCGAGGCCGGCCGCGGCTTTGCGGTGGTGGCCGAGGCGATCAACGAGCTGTCGCGCAAGACTGCCGCCACGGCGGGCGCGATTTCGGAAAACGTGCGCGGGCTCTCGGGGCGGATCGGCGGGCTGAAGGCCGATGCCGGCAAGATCTCGGCCGAAGCTGGCGCCGTGCGCAGCGAGGCCGCCGAGAGCGACCGCGCGATGGAGCATATCTCCGACGGGCTGAAAGAGACGCGCAGCGGCGCGGCCGCGATTGCTGGGCGCAGCGCCGAGGTTGCAAGCGCGGTTGCCGCCTTTGCGCCGGCCGTGGCGCGGATCGGATCGGGGGTGGAGACCACGGCCAGCGCGATTCACGAAACGCGAGATCGGATTTCGGGGCTGATCGACGCCAGCGAGATCATCGTGCAGGAGGCGGTTGGCCTCGGCGCGGATTCGGCCGATGCGCAGCTGATCGCCGAGGTGCAGGCCGCGGCGGCGGCCATCGGCCGCGCGTTCGAGGCGGGGGTAGAGCGCAGCGAGATCAGTGCCACGGCGCTTTTTGACCGCGAGTACAGCGCGGTGCCGGGCAGCGATCCGCCGCAATATCTGACCCGCTTCACCGAGTTCACCGACCGGGTCCTGCCCGGGTTTCAGGAGCCGGCGCTGGCGCTCGACCCGCGGGTGGTGTTCTGCGCGGCGGTGGATCGCAGTGGCTATCTGCCGACGCATAACCGCAAATTCTCGCAGCCGCAGGGGCGCGATCCGGTCTGGAACGCCGCCCATGCCCGCAACCGGCGGATCTTTGACGACCGGGTGGCGCTGAAGGCCGGCAACTCGACCGCGCCCTTCCTGCTGCAGGTCTACCGGCGCGACATGGGCGGCGGCGCTTTCGTGACGATGAAGGACCTGTCGGCGCCGATCCGGGTGAAGGGCCGGCACTGGGGCGGGTTGCGGCTGGCCTACGGGTTTGACGCCTGAGCGGGGCAAAAAAACCGCCGCCACCCTGAGGGATGGCGGCGGCAAGTGGCGCAGATTCCGGTCACCGGCTGGCCGGGGTGCGGACCCGGCAGGACAGGGGATGATGCAGACGGGCGGGGTTAGCCCGCCGCATCGCCGGGTGGAAAAGGCGCGAGGCAGTTCGAGAGAGGCGCGCGGCGGAGGGCTGCGGGCCGGGTCAGTTTGCGGCGAGGTATCTGTCGCCGCGGAATTTCATTGTGCCGGCGGGTCACCGGCCGAGTTAGTTTGTTGGCCCCAACTGAGGGATTGTGGTCGACTGGCCTCTATCACTGCGCCGGTTCGACGCGGCACGTCGGATGCGAGATGTGTGCCCTGCCCCGGACGCGGGTCGGCGGCCGAGGAGTGCTTGGTCAAACCAGCCCAGGAAGGTGCAGGCCGGCCACCAGCATCACCATCAGCGCGACGGCGCCGGCGGCATCCTCAATCAGCGTATCGCGCGAGCGGAGGAGGACGGATTTGATCTCTGCGAACATCGACTGGCTCCTGACAGGCATTTCTGTTGCTGCTTTGTTCTCATTTTTGGAAGCGTCTGTAAAGAACTTTTTAAGAACATTCGCGAAACAATGAAGAACATGGACGATAGGGATGAGAGGCGATGCGGCGAAGTCTTGGAGCAGACAATGGACAGCGCGGTGCCGGCCGTCGCCCCGCATGGCGGCAAATTCGGGCCGGACCTGTGAGGCGCAGGTCTTGCATGGCTATACTCCGGCGCTGTTAGGATGCATCGGGCGCGGCCGACATGATCTGGGTGGGGTGTATTTTCAGGGCGATCCGGATGGAAAGGCATTGCCGGACCATCAGCCGAACGATGCCCATGCTTGCCCGGGGAACCGGCCCGCGCCGGATCGACATCCAGGAGCGCCGGGCATGGATCGGGCGACCAGCGCTGCCGGCGCCCGGGTCGGGGAAGCTTGGCCGCGAAGGTCAGATTGCGCAATGCCCAACCGCAAGCCCCTTGGCGGGATGCAGTGCCGCGCATGAGCCGAACGAGATCGGCCGATGCGCGTTCCCGGCGCCCGATGGCCGACAGAGGACAGCCGATATGGTCACGCGACCAGGATCAGCGGCGGCTCTCTGCCACCGCCCTTACCCGACCGAGATCAGCCGGATCGCGCGGTCCTGTTCCATCAGCCAGAGCAGCACCCGCGCCGCCTGGCCTCGCGGGCCGGTCAGCGAGGGGTCGACCGCCAGCAGCGCGCGGGCGTCGCTTTGTGCCACGGCCAGCAGCGCTGCCTGGCGTTCGAGGTCTGCGATGCGGAAGCGCGGCAGACCCGATTGCGCGGTGCCGATCATGTCGCCGGCGCCGCGGATCGCCAGATCCTCCTCGGCGATGCGGAAGCCGTCCTCGGTTTCGCGCAGCAACTGCAACCGGCGCTCGGCGGTGCCGCCAAGCGGCGGCTGGTAGAGCAGCAGGCAGGTGGATTCCGCCGCCCCCCGCCCGACCCGGCCGCGCAGCTGGTGCAGCTGCGCGAGGCCGAAGATCTCGGCCCGCTCGATCACCATGATCGAGGCATTGGGCACGTTCACGCCCACCTCGATCACCGTGGTGGCGACCAGAACCTTGCTGCGCCCGGCGGCGAAGGCGGCCATCGCCGCGTCCTTCTCGACGGGCGGCATCTGACCGTGGACGAGGCCGACCACCCCCTCGCCAAGCGCGGCGCGCAGCATCAAGAAGCGTTCGGTCGCGGCGGTCAGGTCCAGCACCTCGCTTTCCTCGACCAGCGGGCAGACCCAATAGGCCTGCCGGCCTTCGGCGACGGCACGGCGCAGATGGTCCACCACCTCGTCGATGCGGCCGGTGGAGACGAGCGCGGTGCGCACCGGCTGGCGGCCCGCCGGCTTCTCATCCAGCAGGCTGATATCCATGTCGCCATATTGCGCCAGCGCCAGGCTGCGCGGGATCGGCGTGGCCGTCATCACCAGCACATCGGCTGCCTGCCCCTTCGCCCCCAGCTCCATCCGTTGCGCGACGCCGAAGCGGTGCTGCTCATCGACAACGGCGAGGCGGAGGTCGTGAAAGTTCACATCCTTCTGAAAAATCGCATGAGTGCCGACCAACACATCGATCTGCCCCTCTGCCAACGCGGCGAGTTTGGCGGCCCGGTCACTGCCCTTGTCGCGCCCCGTCAGCAGCTCGATCCGGATGCCCGCGGCTTCTGCCAAAGGCGTCAGACTCTCCAGATGTTGGCGCGCGAGGATCTCGGTCGGGGCCATCATCGCGCCCTGCCCGCCCGCCTCGACCGCGACCAGCAGCGCGAGGAAGGCGACCAGCGTTTTGCCGGCGCCGACATCGCCCTGCAGCAAGCGGTTCATGCGGCGGTCGCTGGCCATGTCGGCAGCGATCTCGGCAAGGGTGCGGGTCTGGGCGCCGGTAGGGGAATAGGGTAGCGACTCCAGCACCTTGCGCTGCAAGTCCCCGGTGCCGCGGCTGGCCCGGCCCTTGCCGCGGCGCAGGGTGGCGCGGGCGAGCGCGAGGGTCAGCTGATGCGCGAAGAGCTCGTCATAGGCGAGGCGGGCACGGGCCGGAGCGGTCGGGGTCATGTCGGCGCCCGAGGCGGGGGCATGGGCGGCGCGCAGGGCCTCGGCCCAGTCGGGCCAGCCCTCGCGCGCTTTCAGGGCGGGGTCGATCCACTCGGCAAGGTCCGCTGCGCGCTCCAGCGCCGCCGCCGCTGCCCGGGCGACGGACCGTTGGGTCAGGCCGGCGGTCAGCGGATAGACAGGTTCCCAGGCGGGAAGGTCCGCGCCTTCTTCGGGCCGCAGGATGTGATCGGGGTGGACGATCTGGGCGATGCTGTCGAAGATTTCGAGTTTTCCGGAAACTATGCGCCTCTGCCCGGTCGGCAGCTGCTTTTGCAGCCAGTCATCCTTGGCGCGGAAGAACACCAGCTGGAACTCTGTCACCGAATCGCGAACCATCACCCGGTAGGGGCCGCCCTTGCGCAGCGGCGGGAAATGCGCGCCGACCGTCACCTCCACCGTCGCCACCGCGGGGGGCAGGTAGTCGCGGATCGAGGCGCGGGGGCGGCGGTCGACGCCCGAATGCGGCAGGGTGAACAAGAGGTCGCGCGGCTTTTCGACGCCGAGCCCGGCGAAGAGCTTGGCGGTTTTCGGGCCGACCCCCTCCAGCGTTTCCAGCTCTGCGAAGAGCGGGAACAGCACCGGCGGGCGGCCTTTCACGGGCGCGTCGCTCACCTCATCCCCCGATCAGCGCCAGCCAGGCATCCTCGTCGATGACCTCGACCCCCAGATCGGCGGCCTTGGTGGCCTTCGACCCCGCGCCCGGACCGGCAACCAGGATGTCGGTCTTGGCGGAGACGGAGCCCGCGACCTTGGCGCCAAGCGCCTCGGCCCGGGCCTTGGCCTCGGCGCGGGTCATCCGTTCCAGCGTGCCGGTGAAGACGACGATCTTGCCGGCGACCGGGCTGTCTGTGGCGACGCGGCGGACCACCGTCTGCACGTCCAGATGCGCGGCAAGCGCGTCGATGGCGGCGCGTTCGGCGGGCTGGTGAAAGCTGGTCACGACCGAGGCGGCCAGCACCGGACCGACGCCGTCGATGGCGATCAGCTCCTGCCATTCGGGATTGCCCTTGGGCTTAGGGCCCTCCCCGGCGGCGGGGTCGGCCGCGGTCATCGCCGCCTCGAACGCCTCCCAAGTGCCGTAATGGGCAGCAAGGACGCTGGCGCCGGTCTCGCCGACATGGCGGATGCCGAGGGCGAAGATCAGGCGGTTCAGGGGGATCTGGCGCTTTTCGTCGATGGCGCGGAAGAGGTTGGTGGCGGAGCGCTCGCCCCAGCCCTCGCGGTTCTTCAGCTTTTGCAGGGGGCTCGCGGCATCCCGTTCGGCAAGGGTGAAAATGTCGGCGGGGGCGCGGATCGGCAGGAGGGTGTCGTGGAAGAAGGCCTCGATCTGCTTGGCGCCGAGACCTTCGATATCAAAAGCGGCGCGGCTGACGAAATGTTTCAGCTTTTCAACGGCCTGCGCCGGGCAGGCCATGCCGCCGCTACACCGGCGCACCGAATCGCCCTCCTCGCGCAGTGCTTCGGAGCCGCATTCGGGGCAGAGGGTGGGGAAGCTGTAGGGCTGCGCGTCCTCGGGGCGGCGGGAGAGGTCGATATCGGCGATCTTGGGGATCACGTCGCCGGCGCGGTAGATCTGCACCCAGTCGCCGATGCGGATGTCGCGCCCCTCGCGGATCGGCTGGCCGGCGGAGTCGCGCCCGGCGATGTAATCCTCATTGTGCAGGGTCGCGTTCGACACGACGACGCCGCCGACGGTGACAGGGGTCAGCCGCGCAACCGGGCTGAGCGCGCCGGTGCGGCCGACCTGGATGTCGATCGCCTCGAGCCGGGTCCAGGCCAGTTCGGCGGCGAATTTATGGGCGATGGCCCAACGCGGCGTGGTGGAGCGAAAGCCGAGGCGGGCCTGCAGGGCGAGATCATCGACCTTGTAGACGACGCCGTCGATGTCATAGCCGAGGGTGGCGCGCTGCGTCTCGATGGTGCGGTACTGGGCGATCAGCGCCGCGGGGCCGTCGCACAGCGCGGTCAGCGGGTTGGTGCTGAAGCCAAGCGCGGCGAGGCGTTGGATGGCGCCCAGCTGGGTGGCGGCGAGGGGTTCGGAGAGCGCGCCCCAGGAATAGGCGAAGAAGCGCAGCGGGCGGGCGGCGGTGATGGTGGCATCGAGCTGGCGCAGGCTGCCAGCGGCGGCGTTGCGGGGGTTGGCGAAGGTCTTGGCACCGGCTTCTTGCTGGCGGGCGTTCAGCGCGGCGAAGTCGGCATGGCTCATATAGACCTCGCCGCGGACCTCGAGGATCTCGGGCGCGCCGGTGAGCTGCTGGGGGATGTCGGCAATAGTGGCGGCATTGGCGGTGACATTCTCGCCCATCTCGCCATCGCCGCGGGTGGCGGCCTGCACCAGCTTGCCGCCCTCATAGCGCAGCGAGAGTGAGAGGCCGTCGATCTTGGGCTCGGCGGTGAAGGGCAGCGGCGCATCGGGGCCAAGGCCCAGGTAGCGGCGGATGCGGGTATCAAATTCCGTCACCTCGTCTTCGGCAAATGCGTTCTCGAGGCTCAGCATCCGGATTTCGTGCCGGACCTTGGCGAAGCCTTCGGCCAGCGGCGCGCCCACCTCTTGCGTCGGGCTGCCGGCGGCGAGGGCGGGGAAGCGCGCCTCGATCTCGGCGAGGCGGCGCTTCAGGGCGTCGTATTCGGCGTCGGTGAGGTCTGGGGCGTCCTCGGTATGATAGGCACGATTCGCGCGGGTCACGGCCTCGGCGAGCCGCTGCCATTCGGCCGCCGCCTGCTCGGGCGCCATGTCACTGACCGCCAGGTCCGCCAGATCCACCATGCCGCCGCCTCCGTTCCCCCATGCGGCTCTTGCCGCACCCCAGCTTCCATGCGGCCGGGGCCGCCCGAGAGTGATAGGGCGGCGCGGGGGGAAATTCCAGCGGGTCAGGCGCGCCCCTTACGCGCCGATGGCGATGCGGCGCTCCTGCTCGGCGGGGCTGGGATCGCGCAGCACATAGCCGCGGCCCCAGACGGTTTCGATATAGGTGTCGCCCCCCGTCGCCTCGGAGAGTTTCTTGCGCAACTTGCAGATGAAGACATCGATGATCTTCAGCTCGGGTTCGTCCATGCCGCCATAGAGGTGGTTGAGGAACATTTCCTTGGTCAGCGTAGTGCCCTTGCGCAGCGAGAGCAGCTCCAGCATCTGGTATTCCTTGCCGGTCAGATGCACGGCCTTGCCCTCCGTCTCCACCGTCTTGGCATCGAGGTTCACGGAAATCTTGCCGGTGCGGATCACCGATTGCGAATGGCCCTTGGAGCGGCGGATGATCGCGTGGATCCGCGCCACTAGCTCCTCGCGGTGGAAGGGCTTGGTCATGTAATCATCGGCGCCAAAGCCGAAGCCCTTGATCTTGTTCTCTGTATCGTCCGCGCCGGTCAGGATCAGGATCGGGGTGTTGACCCGGGCAAGCCGCAGCTGGCGCAGAACGTCGAGCCCATTCATGTCGGGCAGGTTCAGGTCCAGCAAGATCAGGTCGTAATCATAGAGCTTTGCCAGATCGATGCCTTCCTCGCCCAGATCGGTGCAATAGACATTGAGGTTGGCATGGGTCAGCATCAATTCGATGCTGCGCGATGTGGTGGGGTCATCCTCAACCAACAGGATTCGCATCTGGGGTCACTCCGCTTACATCCCTCGAATGGTGCTACACTCGGGGCAAATGGTTAATCAGGGATTACTCTGGCAGAGTGTTTGCCGGTTTCAACCTAAAGTTGTCTATACCTCTGCAAAGTCGTCACTTTCAGGCCTGCCTCGCCATGCCGGGTTACGGCCGCCCGCCACAGCTCGAATTCTTCTTCCGATAGCCCGTAGCGCTCCAGCGCGTCCTTGAGCGGGATCAACCCAAAGGCGACTGCCCTGACCACCTTCGCCTTGCGGCTGGCGACCCAGCGGCGGGTTTCGGGCGGCGGCAGGTCGGCGCGCGTCATTACCGTGCCATCGGGCAGCGTCACCGCGCGAGGGCCCTGGATTTTCTTCAGATACATTCGGCTTCCCTCGCGGATCGCAGGCTGATCCGGCGCAAGCTGCCCGGACGGGCTTAAGGAGCGGTGAAACGCGGGGTTGTGAGTGTGTCGCATTTTCCTATATTCCTGCGATCCTCACCCAGATCCCCTGCCCCGCCCGCATCCCCGGGCCGCAAAAGGCCAGTGCCATGCCGCTCGACACGCCCCATCCGCTCAATTCGCTCGGCTTTGCCAAGCCGCCCGCCGAGACGCGGGTGGTGGTGGCGATGTCCGGCGGGGTCGACAGTTCCGTCGTGGCGGCGATGCTGAAGGAAGAGGGCTATGACGTCGTCGGCGTCACCCTGCAGCTGTACGATCACGGGGCGGCGCTGGCCAAGAAGGGCGCCTGCTGCGCGGGCCGGGACATCCATGATGCGCGGCGCGTGGCGGAAACCATGGGGTTTGCGCATTACGTGCTGGATTACGAGAACACCTTCCGCGAGGCGGTGATCGAGGAATTCGCCGATGCTTACCTCGCGGGCGCGACCCCGGTGCCCTGCATCCGCTGCAATGAGCGGGTGAAGTTCAAGGACCTGCTGGCGACGGCGAAGGACCTTGATGCCGATTGCATGGCGACGGGACATTACATCCAGCGCCATGTCGGCGCGGCGGGGCCAGAGCTGCATTCGGCCGCCGATCCGAACCGCGACCAGAGCTATTTCCTGTTCTCGACCACGCCCGAGCAGCTGGCCTATCTGCGCTTTCCGCTGGGGCATCTGCACAGCAAGGCCGAGACGCGGGCGCTGGCGGCGAAATACGGGCTGTCGGTGGCCGACAAGCCCGACAGCCAGGACATTTGTTTCGTCCCCGATGGCAACTATGCCGCGGTGATCGAGAAGCTACGGCCGGGGGCTGCCGAGCCGGGCGAGATCGTCGATCTGGACGGCCGGGTGATCGGCGCCCATCGCGGCGTGATCCATTACACCATCGGCCAGCGCCGGGGGCTTGGCATCGGCGGGCAAGGCGATCCCTTGTTCGTGGTGCGGCTGGACCCGGACAGCCGGCGGGTGATCGTCGGGCCGCGCGCGGCGCTGAGCACCCGCACCGTGCCGCTGCGCGAGATCAACTGGCTGGGGGACGAGCCGTTCGACAGCCGCCCGGAATGGCATGTCGCGGTCAAGGTCCGCTCCACCCGCCCGCCGCGCCCGGCGGTGATCCGGCCGATCTCGGCGACGGAAGCCGAGGTGGAGCTGCTGGACCCCGAGACGGGGATCAGCCCGGGGCAGGCTTGCGTGTTCTACGATACGGAGAGCCCGCGGATTCTGGGCGGTGGGTGGATCTGGAAGGGGCGCTGAGGGCGAGGCGGTCAGCATGTCCCGTCGGAGGGCAGCGCCCGTCCGCCGGGTGGGCGCTGCAACGCCAGTTCTAGGCACTTTATCGCGCGGCCTAACTCCGCAGTAGTTCTGCGCGGAACGGTCGAGAAGCGCCCGCCCGAGGGGTGATGAGCGAGAAGAAATCCTCCAGTGGAGGATTTCCGCGAAGAACGCCCGGCCCGTGGCCGGGCCGGGAGGGCGGGCGCTGGCCGGCGGCGCCAAGACGCCTTGATTCCGGGCGAAGAGGACGCAGCCTTCTGGCACTCCCGCCAGCCAAGGCGGATATTTCCCACCAACACCCGCCCCGCCCCCACGCCCCCCGTTGACGCCGCCCGCGGCCCCCTGTAGCCCCCGGCGCATGGCACGCATCCCCCTCCTCCAGCTTTCCGGCATCTCGCTCACCTTCGGCGGCGATCCGATTTTCGACGGGCTCGACCTCGTCGTGCAACCCTCTGACCGCGTCGCGCTGGTCGGGCGCAACGGTTCGGGCAAATCCACCCTGATGAAGGTGATGGCCGGGCTGATCGAGCCCGATGCCGGCCTGCGCGTCGTGCCCCCAGGCGTGACCACCGGGTATATGGAGCAGGAGCCGGTGCTGACCGGCTATGCCACCCTTGGCGATTATGCCGCCGAGGGGCTGGACGCGGGCGAGGACTGGCGGGTGGAGGCGGCGGCCGAGGGGCTGAAGTTCCGCCCCGAGGCCGAGGCGTCGAAAGCCAGCGGCGGCGAGCGGCGGCGCGCGGCGCTGGCGCGGCTGCTGGCCCATGCGCCGGAACTCATGCTGCTGGACGAGCCGACCAACCACCTTGATATCGAGGCCATCGCCTGGCTGGAGAAATTCCTGACCGAGACCCGCGCCGGCTATGTCCTGATCAGCCACGACCGCGCCTTCCTGCGCGCGCTGACCAAGGCGACGCTGTGGATCGACCGCGGGCAGGTCCGCCGGCAGGAGCGCGGGTTCAGCGGCTTTGAGGATTGGCGCGAAGAGGTGTGGTCCGCCGAGGACGACGCCCGCCACAAGCTGGACCGCAAGATCAAGGCCGAGGCGCGGTGGGCCGTCGAGGGCATCTCTGCCCGGCGCAAGCGCAACCAGGGGCGCCTGCGCGCCCTGCAGGACATGAAGGCTGACCGCGCCAGCCAGATCCGCCGTCAGGGCACGGCGGCGATGGCGCTGGAGTCGGGCGGCACCTCGGGCAAGATGGTGATCGAGGCCAAAGGCCTTGCTAAGCGCTACGACGACAAGGTGATCCTGACCGGGTTCGACCTGCGCGTGCAGCGTGGCGACCGGGTGGCCTTTGTCGGCCCGAATGGCGTCGGCAAGACCACGCTGCTGAAGATGCTCACCGGCGAGGAGGCGCCCGATGCCGGCACCGTCAAGCTGGGCACCAACCTCGACATCGCCGTCTTCGACCAGGCCCGCGCCACGCTGGACCTGTCGATGACGCTGTGGGACGGGCTGGTGAACGATCCTGACATGCGCGTCTCGGGCCGGGCCGATCAGGTGATGGTGCGCGGCCAGCCCAAGCATGTGATCGCCTATCTCAAGGACTTCCTCTTTGACGAATCGCAGGCGCGGGCCCCGATCGGATCCTTGTCGGGCGGCGAGCGGGCGCGGCTTTTGCTCGCGCGGATCATGGCGCGGCCGTCGAACCTTCTGATCCTCGACGAGCCGACCAACGATCTGGATGTCGAAACGCTGGACCTGCTGCAGGACATCCTCGGCGAATATGACGGCACCGTGCTGCTGGTCAGCCACGACCGCGACTTCATCGACCGGGTGGCGAATACCACCATCGCGATGGAAGGCGACGGGCGCGCCACCGTCTATGCCGGCGGCTGGACCGACTATCAGAGCCAGCGGGCGGAACGGCTGACCAGTGACGGGGCCGAGGCGGCGCAGGCTGCGGCGCCCGCGGCCCGTGCGGCTGTGAAGGCCTCGGACAAGCCGGCGGGCAAAGCCTCGTCTGCGGCGCTGTCCTTCACTGAGAAGCACAGACTCGAGTCCCTGCCGGGCGTCATCGCCAAGCTGGAAGCCGAGATCGCCAAGCTGACGGAATTCCTCGCAGACCCGACCCTGTTTGCCAGCTCGCCGGCCAAGTTCAACAAGGCCAGTGAGGCCTTGGTGGAGCGGCAACAGCAGCTCGCGGCGGCCGAGGAAGAATGGATGGGGCTGGAAGAGCGCGCGGGTTGAGGCCCGCCCTCGCGGAAGCGGGGGCGGCGTAAACGGTGGTGGGAAAAGCGGCAACGCGCCTACCCCTGTGCCGGAATCGGAGCATCTGAGGGAACCTGGGCAGCGCGGCTGATCCGCCCGCTTGCCGGACTAAGGCTGCGCGCCTCATCTTGCGGGCAAACCCCGACAGGATAGCCCCGATGGACCCCGCCACGCTCCTCTCCTTCGCTGCCGCCTTCTTCGTCTTCGCCGCCAGCCCCGGCCCGGACAATATGACCATCATCGCCCGCACAGTCTCGCACGGGGCCGCATCGGGCATCGCCTATGGTGCCGGAACCGTGGCGGGCATCCTGATCTTTCTGGTGCTGGCGGCCTTTGGCCTGTCGGTCATCGCGGCCGAGATGGGCGGGTTGATGACCGTGCTGCGCTATGCCGGGGCGGCTTGGCTGGTCTGGATGGGGGTAAAGCTCTGGACCGCTGAGCCCGTGCTGCCGGAGGTAGGGTCTGTTCCGCGCAAGGGTCTCGGGGCCGTGTTCGCCACTGGGGTCGCGCTGAACCTCGGCAACCCGAAGATGCCGCTGTTCTACCTCGCGCTGCTGCCCAATGTTGTCGGGCCCGCGCTGTCCTGGGTGCAGGTGGCAGAGCTGGCGGCGGTGATCGTGATGGTGGAGGCGCTGGTGATCGGCTTCCATGTGCTGCTGGCGGGCCGGGCGCGGCGGCTGATGCGGACCCCGGCGGCGGTGCGGCGGGTCAACCGCGCCGCGGGCGCCACGATGGTCGGCGCGGGCGTGGCGGTGGCGGTGACGCGGTAGCGCCCTCAGCCTGGAAGCGTGACGATCACAGCGCCGCGATCCGTGGCAACGACGGTATGCTCATACTGCACCACCGGCGCGGCGGGCTTGCTGTAGAGCGTCCAGCCGTCGTCCCCCTCCGTGGCCCAGATCCCGCCCTTGGACAGGAACGGCTCCACCGTCAGCACGAGGCCCCGGTGGATGCGGCGCCTGTCCTGCGTCGGCCAGGTCGGCACCTCCTCGGGATCCTCATGCAGCGCCCGGCCGACGCCGTGGCTGGCGAGGTTGCGGATCAGCGTATAGCCATTGGCCTGCGCGAAGCGGCCAACCGCGTTGCCGATCCCGGCCAGCGGCTTGCCATGCCCGACCTGCGCGATGCCGATCTGCATCGCCCGCTTGCCATCGCGGCAAAGGCGGTCCAGCGAGGGGCGCACCGGGGCCATGCGGAAACTGGCGCCGGTATCGGCGAAATAGCCGGCCTTGCTGGCGGACACGTCGATATTGACCAGATCTCCCGCCTTCAGGATCCGGTCCCCCGGAATGCCATGGGCGATCTCTTCATTGACGCTGATGCAGGTCGCGCCGGGGAAGTCATAAGTTGCCTCGGGCGCCGGGGTGGCCCCCTCCCGCTCCAGCAGCGTGCGGCCGATCCCGTCCAGCTCTCGCGTGGTCATGCCCGGCTCCATCGCCTTAGCCATCGCCTGCATCGTGCGCGCGACGATGGCGCCGATGTGGCGGAGGCTGTCGAGGTCGTCCTGATGGGTGATGGTCATGGCGGGGCTCCGGCTGCTGTTTGTCCGGTGTAGCATGGGCTGGCCGGCGTGTCCCGTGGCGGAGGATAGGGGGGCCGTCGGTCCCATTGCTGACCGAAGCGGGGGCTGTCTGCCCCCCGGAGGCCCGTGCCGGGCCTCTCCCCCCGAGGATATTTTTACAAGGCAAAGGGAAAGAGGCGGTGCCTGTCAACGACGGCTGTTCCAGAGGCGGGTGCCGGAGATATCCTTTGCGGTGACGATGCGCAGCCCGCCCGCCGGATCCGGCCAGATCGCCAGCGAGCCGGAGCGGCGCAGGCGGCGGCGGTCCCAGAGGTCGCAGTCGGGAGGGGCGGTTTGCGAAGCAGATTGCGGGCGTTGTGCGGCGGGGGCGGCCGCCCTGCCCCAGCCCTCCGGCGCATCCCCTGCCAGGATGACGAGTGCGCTATCGGCGCAGGCGCCCGGCAGCGCCTCGGCGGCGGCCTTGCCGGTCAGCTGGCGGATCGGCACGCCGCCGAGCGTCGCCTCGCGCGCCTGTTTGGGGCCGGTGAAGCCCGGCCGCGCCGCCGCCTGATCCTGCAGCGCCATGTCACCATCATCCTCCAGCCAGCTATCCGCGACATAGCCCGCACCCTTGGGCTGCGACAGCGCGCGCCCCTCGGGCCCCATCAGCCCCAGCAACACGCCATCGGCCGAGACCAGCAGCGGCGGGCGCGAAGACCCGGCCCAGAGCACGGCCGCGAGCACCAGCAGACCCGCACCACCCCACCTTGGCGGGCCGCGGGCCAGCACCGCCAGCAACACCCCCGCCGCCATCAGCGCCAGCACGCCGCCCGGCGGGCTTGGCACCGCGACCACGGCACCGTCGAGCCCCGCCACCCAGTCCGACACCCACAGGATCCACAGACACCCGATCTCCATCACCCAGAGCGGCAGGCCGGCAAGCCCCAGCGGCGCCAGCACCGCCGCGATCACCCCCGCCGGCATCACGAGGGTGCCCATTACCGGCACCGCGAGCAGGTTAGCCAAGAGCCCGTATTCCGCCATCCGGTTGAAATGTGCCGCCGCAATCGGCGCCGTGGCGAGGCCAGCCGCCAGCGAGGACAGCAGCAGCGCCGCCACCGGGCGCAGCAGCGCCGGCACATGGCCCTGCACCGATTGCCACGGCCCCCAGGCGAGGATCAGCGCGGCGGTGGCACCAAAGGACATCTGGAACCCCGGCTCGGTCAGACTTTCCGGCTCGCGCAGCAGCAAGATTACCGCCGCCACGGCGATGGAGCGCAGCGAGATCGCCCGCCGGTCCACCAGCACCGCGACCAGCATCACCGCCGCCATCACATAGGCCCGCTCGGTCGCCACATTGGGGCCCGCCAGCCACAGATAAGCGGTGGCGGCCAGCAGCGCGACGCCCGCCGCCAGCTTCTTGACCGGCAGCCGCAGCGCCAGCGCCGGCATCAGCGCCAGGCCATAGCGCAGGGTGGCGAAGACGAAGCCCGCCAGCATCCCCATATGCAGGCCCGAGATCGAGATGATGTGGAAGAGGTTCGAGGCCCGCATCGAGTCGTTGGTGGCAGACGTGATCCCGGAGCGGTCGCCGGTCATCAGCGCCGCGGCGAAGGCGCCCGCCTGCCCTTCGATCCGCGCTTGAATGGCGGTGGAAGCGCGCATCCGCGCCCGATGCGCGGCGACGGCCCAGTCATCCTCGGAGGGCGGCTCCAGCACCAGCATCGGCACGCGGGTATAGCCGACCGCGCCAAGGCCCGAGAACCAGGCGAAGCGCTGGAAATCGAAGCCGCCGGGGGCCGCGGGGCCCTCGGGCGGGGCCAGATGCCCGGTCAGGATCACGGTCAGCCCCGGTTCGGGCGGGGTGTAGCCCTGCTCGCCATGCAGCGCGACGCGCACTTTTGCGGGGGTGCGATGCGGCGGCACGTCGCGCAGCACCACCTGGTCCAGCGTCACCCGCAGATGATCGGCATAGGAGCGGTCGATACCGACGATCCGCCCCTCGATGGGCCCGTAATAGCGGAAGGGCAGCACGGGCTCAGCCACCCCATGCCCGCGCGCGCCGGCCAGCAGGAAGCCCGCCAGCATCAGCGCGAGCGCGGCGGCGGGGATCTGCGCGATCTCGGGCCCCCGCAGCCAGCCGAGCAGCACGGCCAGCAGCGCCAGCAGCGCGGCGGCATAGACCGGCGGTCCCGGTTCGGAGGCCAGCGCGAACCACGGCCCGATGCCGCAGGACAGGCAGACCGGCACCCAGACGAAGAGCCCGCCGCGCGCTGCCGACAGCGCCAGCAACGGCCGGGCGGCCAGTGCGGCAAGCCGTGCTCCGGCACCCGGAAAGCCCTCCTCATAGGGCGCTTCCGGCAAGGCCGATGCCAGTGCCGATCCCGGTGTTGCGATGCGGCCCACCCTTGTTTCCTCGCCTGTCCTTGCCTAGACACCCCTCAAAGGCTAGCCGCCGCATGGTTTCCGAAAGGTTAACACCAATGACCTCGACCCCCTCCACCCCTCCCGTCGTCACCCGCTTCGCGCCCTCGCCCACCGGCTATCTGCATATCGGCGGCGCGCGCACCGCGCTCTTCAACTGGCTCTATGCCCGCGGCCGCGGCGGCAAGTTCCTGCTCCGGATCGAGGATACCGACCGCGAGCGCTCCACCCCCGAAGCCACCGCGGCGATCCTCAAGGGCCTGACCTGGCTGGGCCTTGACTGGGACGGCGAGGCTGTCAGCCAGTTCGGGCGCAAGGACCGCCATGCCGAGGTGGCGCGCGAGATGCTGGCCCGCGGCGCGGCCTACAAGTGCTTCTCGACGCAAGATGAGATCGCCGCTTTCCGCGCGGAGGCGGAGGCCGAAAAACGCTCCACCCTGTTCCAGAGCCCCTGGCGCGATGCCGATCCCGCGACCCACCCCGATGCGCCCTTCGTGATCCGGCTCAAGGCGCCGCGCACCGGCAGCACGGTGATCGCCGATTCCGTGCAGGGCGATGTCACCTTCGGCAATGACCAGCTCGATGACATGGTGATGCTGCGGTCGGACGGGACGCCCACCTATATGCTGGCGGTGGTGGTGGACGATCATGACATGGGCGTCACCCATGTGATCCGCGGCGATGACCATCTGACCAATGCCGCGCGGCAGGTGCAAATCTATCACGGCATGGGCTGGGACGTGCCGGTCTTCGCCCACATCCCGCTGATACACGGGCCGGACGGCAAGAAACTGTCCAAGCGCCACGGCGCGGTCGGGCTCGAGGAATATCAGGCGATGGGCTACCCCGCGGCGGGGATGCGCAACTATCTCGCGCGGCTTGGCTGGAGCCATGGCGATTCCGAATTTTTCAGCGATGCGGAAGCCCGCGAATGGTTCGACCTGTCCGGCATCGGCCGGGCCCCGGCGCGGCTCGACTTCAAGAAGCTGGAGAACCTTTGCGGCCAGCACATTGCCGTTGCGGAAGATGCTGCACTGCAGGCAGAGATCGAGGCCTATCTGGAGGCCGCGGGCCTGCCGGGCCTCGATGCGGCGCAGCGCACAGGGCTTGTGCGCGCCATGTATTGCCTGAAGGAACGCGCCAAGACCTTCCCGGAATTGCTGGAAAAGGCCCATTTCGTGCTGGGATCTCGGCCCTTCGAGCCCGACGCCGCAGCTGCGAAGGCGCTTGATACCGTATCCCGCGGTATACTGACAGAATTGACGCCGCAGCTGCAAAATGCTAGCTGGACGCGTGAGGCGTTGGAGGCCAAAGTGGCCGAAACCGCCGCCGCTCACGGCATTGGACTGGGCAAGATCGCAGGTCCGCTGCGCGCGGCTCTGGCGGGACGGACAGTCACCCCCAGCGTCTTCGACATGATGCTTGTCATCGGTCAGGACGAGACTGTAGCGCGCCTGTCCGACGCGACGCGCTGAGGCCCGCGCCCTGGCCTCGGAGTTTTTGCGGCAGGCCCCGGCTTGGGCCCAGTCCGCCCATGAGGAGAGGGATTGAGATGGCAGAAACCAAGAGAACGGCGACGCTGAACATCGACGGTCAGACCTATGACCTGCCGGTGATGTCGCCCACCGTCGGCCCCGATGTGCTGGATATCCGCAAGCTCTATGGCCAGGCGGATGTGTTCACCTACGACCCCGGCTTCACCTCGACCGCGTCCTGCGAATCCACGATCACCTATATCGACGGCGACAAGGGCGAGCTTCTCTATCGCGGCTACCCGATCGAGCAGCTGGCCGATCAGTCGCATTTCCTCGAGGTCTGCTACCTGCTGCTCTACGGCGAGCTTCCCGATGCCAAGCAGATGGCCGATTTCGAGATCCGCGTCACGCGCCACACGATGGTGCATGAGCAGATGCACAACTTCTTCCGCGGCTTCCGCCGCGACGCGCATCCGATGGCGACGATGGTGGGCGTGGTCGGCGCAATGTCGGCCTTCTACCATGACAGCACCGATATCGGCGATCCCTGGCAGCGCGAGGTCGCCTCGATCCGCCTGATCGCCAAGCTGCCGACCATCGCCGCGATGGCCTACAAGTATTCGATCGGCCAGCCCTTCGTGTACCCCAAGAACAGCCTCGATTACGCGGGCAACTTCCTGCACATGTGCTTCTCGGTTCCGGCCGAGGAGTATGTGGTGAACCCGGTCCTGTCCAAGGCGATGGACCGGATCATGATGCTCCATGCCGATCATGAGCAGAACGCCTCCACCTCGACCGTGCGTCTGGCGGGCTCCTCGGGCGCCAACCCCTTCGCCTGTATCGCGGCCGGCATCGCCTGCCTCTGGGGCCCGGCGCATGGCGGTGCGAACCAGGCCTGCCTGGAAATGCTCAAGGAAATCGGTACTGTCGACCGCATCCCGGAATTCGTCGCCAAGGCGAAGGACAAGGACTCGGGCTTCCGCCTGATGGGCTTTGGCCACCGCGTCTACAAGAACTTCGACCCGCGCGCGACGGTGATGAAGGAAAGCGCCGACGAGGTGCTGGAGCTTCTGGGCGTGGGCAACAACCCGCTGCTGCAGGTCGCCAAGGAGCTGGAGCGGATCGCGCTGGAAGACGAGTATTTCATCTCGAAGAAGCTCTACCCGAACGTCGATTTCTACTCGGGCATCATCCTCGAGGCGATGGGCTTCCCGACCTCGATGTTCACCCCGATCTTCGCGCTGTCGCGCACCGTGGGCTGGATCAGCCAGTGGAAAGAGATGATCGGCGACCCGCAGATGAAGATCGGCCGCCCGCGCCAGCTCTATGTCGGCGCGCCGCGCCGGGACTATCCCGAGCTGGAAACGCGCTGAGGCATCTGCCAAGTCTGGAAATGAGAGCGGCCGCCCTGAGGGGCGGCCGTTTTGCTTTGTCCACGCGGCGGACAGGCGCAGCCCTCTGATTGTGCCTGACGGACGGTTACAGATACCGCCCCCCGCGCTGCAGCACCTCGATCTGGTAACCGTCCGGGTCCGCGACGAAGAAGAACCGCGCGATCACCTCGCCGCCCGGCGCGAACTCCACCAGCTTGCGCGGCGCCAGCCCCGCAGCCTCCATCCGCGCGTGCTCGGCCGCAAGATCCGCCACCGACACCGCCAGATGCCCATAGCCATCACCAAGCGCATAGGGCTCCACCCGGTCCTTGTTCACCGTCAGCTCCAGCTCGAAGCCGGTTTCGGCGTTGCTCAGATAGACCAGCGTGAAGGTCTCGAAATCCAGCCGCTCGGCGACGGTCAGCCCGAAACCCGCCTCGTAGAAGGCGAGGGATCGCGCCTCGTCCAGAACCCGGATCATGCTGTGGATCGCCTTGGCCATGTCTCGCTCCTTGTCTCAGCGCCCCTTGAACGCCGGGGCTCGCTTTTGTAGGAAGGCCGCCACGCCCTCCAGGAAATCGGCCGTGCGCCCGCATTCTCCCTGCAACCGCGCCTCCAGCGCCAGCTGCTCGTCGAGGCTCAGGTCCGAGGCTGCGCGCAGCGCCTGCTTGATGCCCCGATAGGCGACCCCCGGCCCCGAGGCAAGCTGCGCCGCGCGCGCGCGCCAGACCGCCTCGAACTGCGGCTCGGGCACCGCCTCCCAGATCATGCCCCAGTCGGCGGCCTTGCGCGCCGGCACGCCTTCGGCGAACAGCATCGCGCCCATGGCGCGGGCAAAGCCCACCTGACGCGGCAGCCAATGGGTGCCGCCCGCATCCGGCATCAGCCCGATCCGGGTAAAGGCCTGCAGGAAGACGGCACTTTCCGACGCAATCACCACATCGCAGCCAAGCGCAAGGTTGGCCCCTGCCCCGGCCGCGGCCCCGTTCACCGCGGCGATGGTCGGCACCGGGCAGCCGGTGATCGCGGCCAGCATCGGTTCATATTCGCCCTTCAGCACGCCCTCGAAATCCAGCTTTGACGGATCGCCGACACTGGCCAGATCCTGACCCGAGCAGAAGGCCCGCCCCGCGCCCGTCAGCACGATCACGCGGGCGGTCTGCGCCAGCGCTTCGAAGGCGGCGCGGATCTCTGTCCGCATCACGCTGTTCAGCGCGTTCATCACCTCGGGCCGGTTCAGCGTGACAATGCCGATGCCGCCCTCTTCGGTGCAGGTGATGGTCTGGTAGTCCATGGCGGTTCCTCCCTCGCTTTGCGGCAGCTTACCCGCGCGGAAGGATTGGCACAGCAGAACGGCGCGTCACTTGTTCAGGATTTCATCCAACCGGCGCTGTTCGGCGGCATCCAGCGCCTCGACCGGAGCCTCGGATCCCGGGCGGCGGCCGCGCAGGAACGAAAACCCGATCCCCAGCCCCGCCAGCAACATCACCGGCCCCGCCAGCCACAGGATCAGGTTGCCGCCGCTGGCATCGGGCTGGAACAGCACATATTCGCCATAGCGGTCGGTGATATAGTCCAGCACATCGCTGTCGCTGTCGCCGGCCACCAGCCGCTCGCGCACCAGAATGCGCAGGTCGCGCGAGACCTCGGCATTCGATTCGTCGATGTTTTCCGACTGGCAGACCGGGCAGCGCAGCACCTTGGACAGCTCGCGCGCCCGCGATTCAAGCACCGGGTCGGCCAGCACCTCATCGGGTTGCACCGCATAGGCCGGGGCCGCCACAATCGAGGTAAATATCGGCGCCATAAGCAGCGCCAGGATCAGCATCAGGCGTTTCATCTGCCTCACTCCGCCGGGGTGGCTTGCAGGGCCGCGGTCTTGCGCGCGCCGGCCGCCACGCGGTAGCGCCGGTCCGACAGGCTGAGGAACCCGCCAAGCGCCATCAGCGCCGAGCCGGCCCAGATCCAGCTGGTGAAGGGCTTGATATAGGTCCGCACCGCCCAACCGCCGCTGTCCTGCGCGTCGCCGATCACCAGATAGACGTCGCGGAACAGCCCGTTGTCGATATCGGCCTCGGTCGTCGGCATCGCCTGTACCGGATAGACGCGCTTTTCGGGATGCAGCACCGCCTCGACCTTGCCGCCGCGCCGCACCGTCAGCGTGGCTTGGGTCGAGCTGTAGTTCGGCCCCTGCAGGTCCTCCACGGCATCGAGCGTGATCTCATACCCCGCCACCTCAAAGGGTGCGCCGATCTGCGCCACGCGGATATCCTCGATCTCGCCAGCCGTCAGCATCGCGACGCCCAGCATGGTGACGCCGAACCCGGCATGGGCCGTGGCCTTGCCCCAATCGGCCCGCGGAAGGCGCGCCAGACGGCCGAAGCGCGCCGAAACCCCTTGCCGCGCCTGCCCGGTCCGCGTCCACAGATCGACCGCGGCCCCGGCCACCAGCCAGGTGCCAAGCGCCGCGCCGATCGGCCCCACCGCCGTGCGGCTGGTGCCCACCGCATAGGCCAGCAGCCCCGCCGCCACCGCCAGCGCCAGCGCGCCGCGCAGCGGCCAGGCGGCCTTGGCGATGCTGCCGCGCTTCCAGGGCAGCATCGCCCCCACCGGCAGCACGATGGCCAGCAGCACCATGAACGGCGTGAAGGCCATGTCGAAGAACGGCGCCCCGACCGACAGCTTGCGCCCCCAGGCCATTTCCGCCACCAGCGGCCAGATCGTGCCCACGAACACCACCAGCGCCGAGACCGCCAGCAAGATGTTGTTCACCACCAGCCCCGACTCGCGGCTGACCATCCCGAACACGCCCTTGGCCTGCATCGCCCCGGCCCGCGCCGCATAAAGCGTCAGCGCGCCGCCGAGGAAGACGCCGAGGATCATCAGGATGAACACCCCCCGCTCGGGGTCATTGGCAAAGGCATGGACCGAGGTGATGACGCCCGAGCGCACCAGAAACGTCCCGATCAGCGAGAAGCCGAAGGCCATGATCGCCAGCAGGATCGTCCAGCTTTTCAGCGCCTCGCGCTTTTCCACCACGATGGCAGAATGCAGCAGCGCACCGGCCAGCAGCCAGGGCATGAAGCTGGCATTCTCGACCGGGTCCCAGAACCAGAACCCGCCCCAGCCAAGCTCGTAATAGGCCCACCACGACCCAAGCGCGATGCCGATGGTCAGGAACACCCAGGCCGCCAGCGTCCAGGGCCGCACCCAGCGGGCCCAGGCGGCATCGACCCGCCCCTCGATCAGGGCCGCCACCGCAAAGCTGAACGCCATGCTCAGCCCGACATAGCCGAGGTAGAGGAAGGGCGGATGGAAGGCGAGCCCCGGGTCCTGCAGCAGCGGGTTCAGGTCCTTGCCGTTGAAGGGCGGCGAGGCCAGTCGCGCGAAAGGGTTCGAGGTGAAGAGGATGAAGGCCAGAAACGCCACCCCGATCATCCCCTGCACCGCCAGCACCCGCGACCGCAGCCGCGGCGGCAACTGCCCGCCGAACCAGCCCGCCGAGGCCCCGAACAGCGCCAGGATCAGCACCCAGAGCAGCATAGAGCCCTCATGGTTCCCCCAGACGCCGGACACCTTGTAGAGCATCGGCTTGTCGGTATGCGAGTTGGCCCAGACCACCTGCAGCGAGAAATCCGAGGTGACGAAGGCCTGCGTCAGCGCCGCGAAGGAAAACGCGATCAACGCAAATTGAACGGTCGCGGCCGGCGCGGCAACCGCCATCCACCCGCCCCAGCCCTTCTGCGCCCCGACCAGAGGCACGGTCGATTGCAAGATCGCCACGGCAAACGCCAGTATCAGGGCGAAATGGCCCAGTTCGGTGATCATGCGGGGAACCTCCTCAGGTCTGCAGAGCTCCGATCATAGAGCCTGCCGCCGCCGGGGCCAAGGAGGATGCGCGCACGTGTCGCGTGGGGGGGCATCGGCGGCGCGGCCCCCTCTACATTCCGGTCATATCCTCGCATGATCTCCCGCTCAGCGACGGAGCGACGCCTGCCCTGCCCGATAACTCTTGTCCAGCTTGCCCATGAAGCGAAGGAGGTTCGGCTCCATCCGATCAAGCGGCAGGGCGTCACGGTGAAACCAACGGACCTCGTGAAACTCCGAATGGTCAAAGTCGAGCGGCTGACCCCGGCATCCCTTCAACACGAACCAAAGGGACACATCGACATGGCCGGCCGTCAGTCCAACAGTCTCCGTCACCGTGAGGAAGATCGGGTATGGGACCAGAAAATCGGCGGGAATGCCAAGCTCTTCGTGCACCTCACGCTCGACCGTCTGCCTCGGGGTCTCGCCGGCCTCGACATGCCCGCCGGGCGGCAGCCACAGTTTCGCGTTGATATGGTCAACCAGAAGAATCCAGTCGCCATCGATCAGGGCAAAGTACGATACAAGATGCCTTGGTGGGGTGGCGGGTTTCCTGCGCCGGATCAGTTCGGCTCCGCTGTCGATCCAGTCGATGGAGCTGCGGATCTGTTGCTCCTCGATTGCATCGAGGGGCTCGATCGACTGAAGTTCGGCCCGAACCTTGATGCGCACCGGGTTGCCCTTTGCTGCCGTGTTCCCTCTATGTTCAGGCGGCGCCGGACTGCGGTCAACCTTTATCTGGATCGCGACCGCCTCTGACGGCTGTCCGGCAGGTGCCCTGTGCAAGAGTTCAAACGCACCCCCCCTACATCCCCCCCATCCGCAACGGCGGCAGTTCCCCCGCCTCGCCCTCCCCAAGCGCATCCAGCCCGAACCCGCCCATGTCCATCGTCGCCAGATCCGCCATCGGCATCATCGGCATCACCGCATCCTCATCCTCCACCGGATCGTCCCAGCTGGGCGCCGCGTCACTGCCCCATCCCGTCGCGTCGACCGCCAGCGCGCTGCCCGCACCCGCGGCAGGCGCGCGCTCTTCCCCCTCCTCTACCAGCCGCACCGCGCGGAACCCCCGGTTCTGGCCCAGCCTCGCGCGGGCCAGCAGCCTGCCGCCGGGGCCCTCCAGCCGCAGCTGTTCCAGCGTGTCCTCGGCCAGCGGCAGGGTCGCGCCGGGGCGCAGCGCAAGGATGGCGCCGACGGGCAGGGTCAGGCGGGCCAGCACCGCCTCCACCTGCCCTGTCGCGGACATCACCGCCTGTTCCAGCCGCTCCGGCCAGCCCGCGGGCTGCGAGGCCTCGCCTTCCACCCGGCCCACCACGGCCTCCACAAATCTTCCCCGCCCCTCGGCGGGCAGCGCCAGCAGCACCCCGCCCTCGCGCGCGGCGCTGCCCACGCCAATGTCCAGCACCAGCCGGAACACCCGGTAGCCGGTATCCTCGAGGATCAGCGGCAGCGTCCTCGGATCGTCAAGGAACGAGCCATAGCGGAAGCCTCCCGCCCAGATCAGTGCCGGATCGCCCACCAGCGCCGCCTCGAAGCTGGCCAGCGCGGCGTCGATGATATCGGCGGAGATCGCGGCATCGGTGCGGGTGGGGCGGCGCGGCGCGGGCGGGCTTGCCGACATCCGGCCCATCATCCGCATTTCCAGCAGCGACGACAGCACCGGGGGCGAGAGCACCATCAGCCCCAGCGCCTCGGCGGGCCCTTCCAGCACCGCCAGCAGCGCCCGGTCCTCCAGCGCCTCGGGCAGGTCGGCCAGCGTCATCCGGGTCTCGGTGATCGAGGCCACCTTCAGCGGCAGCTCCAGCAGCTCCTGCGCGGCGCGGGCAAAAGCCTGGCCGAGCGCCTTCTCGGGCGTCATCGGCGAGGTGGCGGGCGCGCGGCGCCCCGCCCCGGCCTTGCGGCGCATCACCGTCTGCGTCCCTGCCGTCATCCCTGCGGTTCCTGCCAATCCCTCCGCCCCGGGTTCGCGGGCCGTCAGGCCCATCTGTGGCAGATCAGCGTTACCAAGAGGTTAGCGCCGCCGCCTCGGCCGCTCAGGCCGCCTCGCGCTGCCGCCGGGCGGGCAGCGCCACCCTGAACGCCGCGCCGCCCTGCCCCGGAACATAGGTGATGGTGCCGCCCAGATTGGCCATGATCTCGCGGCAGATCGCCAGCCCCAGCCCGGCCCCGCCGGCGCGGGTGGTATCGGTCAGCCGCGCGAATTTCTCGAAGACCAGCGATTGTGATCCCGCGGGGATGCCGCTGCCATTGTCGATGAAATCCACCTCGATCTGCCCGCCGCGCCGCCGCACCTTGATCGTCAGCTCGGGCCGCGCCGCATCGCAATACTTCCGCGCGTTGGAGATGAGGTTGATGAACACCTGCACCAGCCGGTCAGTATCGGTGAAGATCGGCATATGCTCGGTCGGGAGGTCGCGGTGGATCACGAAGCGCCGTTCCGCCCGCGTCTGCCCCGCCGCCTGCAGGGCCCGGTCGATCAGGTCATGCAGGTTCGCGACCTGCACGTTCAGCTGCACGCGGCCATTCTCCAGCACCGACAGGTCCAGCAGGTCATCGAGCAGCCGGGTCAGCCGGATCGTCTCATCATGGATGATCTCGGCATAGCGCGCCTGATCGGGGCCTTCGAGCCCGCCCTCCATCAGGATCTCGGAAAACGCCCGGATCGAGGTCATCGGGGTGCGCAGTTCATGGCTGATCTGGCTGAGGAACGCGTCCTTCTGCACCGACAGCGCCTGCAGCTTCTCGTTCGCCTCGCTCAGCGCGCGGGCGGTGCGGGCCAGCTCCTCGGATTTCGCCTCCAGCTGGCTGGAGTACTCCATGATCTGCTGCGCCTCGTTGGCGACCGCCATCAGGTCCTGCACCGAGACCGCCGCCCCGGCCGCGAATTGCGCGATCATAGCATGGGCCGTCGCGGCCCCCACCGACCCGGCCAGCCGCCGCTCCAGCGCGGCAAAGAACTCCGGCGTGGTGTCGGGCAGGAACCCGGCCTTGCCCTGTGCCGCCGCCTGCGCCTGAAAGAAGCCCTGCGCCTCGTCTGCGCCCAGGATACCCTGCGCCATCGCCAGCAGATCCTCGGCCTCGGCCCCGCCGCGCGACCAGCCGCGGGTCGGTCCCGAATGGTCGAAGACATTGACGAAGGCCACGCCCTGCAACCGCTCCATCGGCCCCGGGAAGGTCAGCAGCGACACCGCGCAGAACAGCGCCGTGTTCAGCGACAGCGACCAGAACAGCGCGTGCAGCAGCGGATCGATCCCGCCGATCCCGAACAGCGCCTGCGGGCGCAACCAGCCGATCCCCAGCGGACCCTGCAGCATCAGCTCGGTCCCGAACAGCCCGCCCGCCCCGAAAGACGGCAGGAACAGCGCATAAAGCCAGATAGCGAACCCGGTCAGCAGCCCCGCCGCCGCCCCGATCCGCGTCGCCCCGCGCCAGAACAGGCCCCCCAGCATCGCCGGCAGGATCTGCGCCACGCCGACAAAGCTGATGAGGCCAATCGCCGCCAGCGCCGAAGACCCGCCCGACAGCGCGAAATAGGCATAGCCAAGCGCCAGCACCCCGGCGATCGACAGCCGCCGCGCATTCAGCACCAGCCCGCGCACATCGCCCGCCCCGCGCGCCCCGCCGGTGCGGAACCGCAGCCACAGCGGCATCACGATATGGTTCGACACCATCGTCGCCAGCGCAATCGCTTCGACAATCACCATCGACGTGGCAGAGGAGAAGCCCCCCAGAAAGGCCAGCATCGCCAGCCCGCCCTGATCGAAGGCCAGCGGCAGCGTCAGCACGAAGAGGTCGGGGTTCGACCCCGCGGGCAGCACCGCAAGCCCCACCACGGCAATCGGCACCACGAAGAGGCTCATGGCGAACAGGTACAGCGGAAAGGCCCAGCTTGCGGTGGCCATGTGCCGCTCATCGGCGTTCTCGACCACCATCACCTGAAACATCCGCGGCAGCGTCAGGATCGCGGCGCCGGCCAGGAAGGTCAGCCCCGCCCACCGGCCCGGCTGCATCTGCCAATCGGCAATGTCCGAGGCCTCGATCCGCGACAGGATATCCGCAGGCCCCGAGGCCACCACCCAGACGGTGAACACCCCCACCGCCAGCAATGCGACCAGCTTCACCACCGCCTCCAGCGCGATGGCGGTGACGACGCCGTTATGCCGCTCATTCGCGTCGAGGTTGCGGGTGCCGAACAGGATGGTGAACAGCGTGAGCCCCGCCGCCACCCACAGCGCCGTTGAATTGCTGTCGCGCAGTGCCCAGCCTTCCGGCACCGGCCCGGCGAACACGTTGAAGGACAGCGTCACCGATTGCAGCTGCAGCGCGATATAGGGCGTCGCCGCCACCACGCAGATCAGCGTGACAATCACCCCCAAGAGGTTCGACTTGCCGAAGCGCGAGGAAATCAGGTCGGCAATCGAGGTCACCCGCTGCGTGCGCCCGATCCGCACCAGCTTGCGCAGCACCCACCACCAGCCGATCAGCACCAGCGTCGGGCCCAGGTAGATGGTGACGAACTCCAGCCCCGACCGCGCCGCATAGCCAACGGCGCCATAGAAGGTCCAGGCGGTGCAGTAGATCGACAGCGACAGCGTGTAGACCACCGGGGATCGCAGCCATTTCACCCGGCCAAGCCGCGCCTGCTGCTCGGCCCAGAAGGCCACAAGGAACAGCAAGATCACATAGATCAGGCAGGCCGCGACCAGCAGGTTGAAGGGCACCATCAGCGCCGCTCCGCGCCGGGGCCGCGCAGATGCTCGGGGGTGTCGCCCGCCTCATCCTCCAGCGCCGGCGACAGGCGCCGCGCCAGAACCGCCGCGGCGATGATCAGCAGCGCCCAGACGGTGAACAGATACACGACACCCGAGGCCGTCTCGCCCCCCGGCGTTTCCGCCGGCCGCCACAGGATCGGCAGCGCGACAAGGAAGCCGCCCACCACCGGCAGCATCCGTGCCGCATCCATCACCCGCCGCCGCCGATAGCTGCGGCGCGCAAGGAACAGCGGCGTGCTGCGCGTCGGCATCGGGGTTACAGCCCCGCCAGTTCGCGCACCGTCGCCAGCACCTCGGCATTGGCGAAGGGCTTGCTCAGGAAGCGGTCGGCCCCCGCCTGCTCGGCAGCATCGCGGGCGCGGCCCTGTCCCTTGGCGGTCAGCATCAGCACCGGCAGCGCCTGCAGCCCCGGATCGGCGCGCAGATCGGCGAGGATGTCAAAGCCGGACCGCCCCGGCAGCATCACATCCAGCACCAGCACATCGGGAACGCTCGCGCGGATCGCGGTCAGCGCGGTTTCCCCATCGGAATGCGTCGCCACCGCCCAGCCATCGCGCGCCAGGATGAACCGGATCGCCTCGATGATGTTCGGCTCGTCCTCGATCAGCAATACGCGCTTGTCCATGGATGCAGGCTCCCCCTTCCCGCAGGTGACGCTTTGGTCCGTCTTTGCCGTCCCGTTCCCATCCCCCGGGGCGACTATCGCGCGAAAGCGGCGCCGGTGTCAAAAGCAACAATCGTTCTCATGGGGGATGCTCACGGCGCCAGCAACCGCCCGAACAGCGTGTCCAGAAACTTCCCCGCCTCGGGGAACGGATCCTCCCCCTCTGGCCCCAGCACGGCGCGCACCTGCATGTCGAAATCGGCGTAATGCTGGGTCAGCGCCCAGATCGAGAAGATCAGGTGATGCGGATGAACGCCCGCGATCTTGCCCGCCTGCTGCCAGCCGCGGATCACTGCGGCCTTCTCGTCGACCAGATCCTTCAGCTCGCCCTCGATGGCCGCGCGCATCCGCGGCGCGCCCTGCAGGATCTCATTGGCGAAAAGCCGGCTTTCGCGCGGGTAATCCCGCGCCATCTGCAGCTTGCGCCGGACATAGGCCATGATCTCGGCCTCGGGCTCGCCCTCCGGGTCCATCTCGCGCAGCGGGTCGAGCCAGGTGTCCATCAGCCCCGATAACAGCTCCACATGGATCGCTTCCTTGGAGGCGAAGTAATAGAGCAGGTTGGGCTTGGACAGCCCCGCCACCTCGGCGATCTGGTCCAGAGTCGCGCCGCGGAAGCCCTGCGCCGAGAACACCTCCAGCGCGGCATCGAGGATGGCCCCGGTATTGCGGCGCTGGATACGGGTGCGCGGGCGCGCGCCGCCGTCCTGCAGCGCCTCATCCTCCGGTTCCGGTTCTGCTGCGAACTCGTTCACCCTCGTCTCCCCCTGCAGGCGGGCGCGGCCTCCCGCCGCTTTGCCCCCGCTTTTGTGCGCCGCGGTTTATGACAGCCCTTGACAGGGTGCAATGCCGGGTTTTCCCTCTCCGGAACAGGCCGGGCTGCCAAGGCCCCGTTCTTGACGTGCCCTGCCCCTCTGATAGCCTGTCCTTGACCAAAGGGTCAAAGATTTCTGCCAACATCGGCCCCGGGCGCCAAGCCCCGGCGCCAAGGAGAGCCCCATGGCGCTGGACCGCAACACCGCCCCGAATGACCTCAACGCCTTCTGGATGCCCTTCACCTCGAACCGGCAGTTCAAGAAGAACCCGCGGATGTTCGTCGGCGCGAAAGACATGCATTACACCACCGCCGATGGCCGCCAGGTGCTGGACGGCACCGCGGGCCTGTGGTGCTGCAACGCGGGCCATTGCCGCCCGCTGATCACCGAGGCGATCACCCGGCAAGCCGGCGAGATGGACTATGCCCCCGCCTTCCAGATGGGGCATCCCTCGGCGTTCGAACTGGCGAACCGGCTGGTCGAGATTGCGCCGGCCGGAATGGAGCATGTATTCTACTGTAACTCAGGGTCAGAAGCCGTTGATACCGCACTGAAAATCGCCATCGCCTATCACCGCGTCCGCGGCGAGGGCACCCGCACCAGGCTTATCGGCCGCGAGCGGGGGTATCACGGGGTCGGTTTCGGTGGGATCTCCGTTGGCGGAATTGTCAACAATCGCAAGTACTTCGGGGCGCTTCTTAATGGAGTGGACCACCTTCCCCACACCCACCTTCCGGCGCAAAACGCCTTCGTCAAAGGCCAGCCCGAACACGGCTCCTATCTGGCGGAAGAGCTGGAACGCATCGTCGCCTTGCATGGTCCCGAAACCATTGCCGCGGTGATCGTCGAGCCGATGGCGGGGTCCACCGGCGTCTTGATGCCGCCGAAGGGTTATCTGGAAAAACTGCGTGAAATCAGCAGCAAGCACGGCATTCTTCTGATCTTTGATGAAGTCATCACCGGCTTTGGCCGCCTCGGCGCGCCTTTTGCCAGCCAATTCTTCAACGTCGTCCCCGACATGATCACCTGCGCCAAGGGTCTGACCAATGGCGTGATCCCGATGGGCGCGGTGCTGACCACTGCCGGCGTGCACGATGCCTTCATGCAGGGCCCGGAACAGGCGATCGAGCTGTTCCACGGCTATACCTATTCCGGCAACCCGATCGCCAGCGCCGCCGGCATCGCCACGCTGCAAACCTACAAGGAAGAGCGGCTGTTCGAACGCGCGGCGGAACTCGCCCCCTACTGGGAAGAAGCAATCCACAGCCTGGCCGGCAAGCCGCATGTGATCGACATCCGCAACATGGGCCTGATCGGCGCGGTCGAGCTGCAGCCGATCCCGGGCGAGCCGACCAAGCGGGCGTTCAACGCGTTCCTCAAGGCCTATGAGAAGGGCATCCTGATCCGCACCACCGGCGACATCATCGCCATGTCGCCGCCGCTGATCATCTCCAAGCCGGAAATCGACACGCTGATCGGCACGCTGGGTGAGGTGCTGGACTCGCTCGACTGAAACGCAAAAGGCGCGCGGGTGTGCCCGCGCGCCTTTGAGATTACTTGCCGGTCTTGGTCGAGACCGGCTTGTGCGGCGGGCGCGAGGCGCCTGCGGCCGCACCGGGGCCCTTGTTGCTCTGGTTCTGCTTCGGCACCGGCGGTTGCTTGCTGGACATGGTGTTCTCCTTCACATCGGCCTTGGCCGAGGTCTTGATGTGGGCTGCATCTGGCGAAAGCACAAGCCTTCGCGCCAACGCGCCGCACAAACGAAAACGGAGACGGCCGTAGCCGTCTCCGTTAAAATTCTTGTCCGGCCTGCCGCCTTGTTCAGGCAGCGCAGCCGGTGCGAAGCTTACGCCAGCGCGAGGTTCATCGCCGATTCGCGACCGTCACGGCCGGATTCGATGTCGAAGGTCACAGCCTGGCCTTCGTCGAGCTGACGGATGCCAGCGCGTTCCAGAGCCGAAACGTGCACGAACACGTCACGGTTGCCATTCGCCGGAGCGATAAAGCCGAAACCTTTGGTTGCATTGAACCACTTCACGGTGCCATTGGCCATCGTGATATCTCCTAGTATCTAGTGCGCCACCCGCAGAGTGCGGTGGCTTGGCTCAGTCACATCACAATCGAAAACTGAAGCCGTTAGGAGACAGAAGGTCGAAGAGATAGCGTTTCGCCTGACCTATATGACGGGTTCGGGCCGCGAATACAACCCCTCGCCCGAAGAAAGACCCGGGGGCGTTCAGCCGCTGCCCCGAACCCTGCGGGATGCCGCGAAGAAGAGCCGCGAAATCCCGCAGTTCGAAAACACGCCAGTGAGGGATTGCTGCCCTTTGCGCGGCGCGGTGACGCGGCTGCCCGGTCCCGGCAGCCACTTGGCAGAGATTGGCGTTGATTGTCGGACCCGGCTGTGTAGCGTGAAACCTGACCAGATGGTCAGACACGGGATTCGTCCCGAAGATGACAGAAGAAGACTGTGGGCCAAGCCCTTGGCGCAACGGGCAGAGACCCGGATGGCCCCGCAGCAGGGAGAACAATGATGCCGGCACCAGCAGAAAACCTGCGGATCGACCCCGCGCGGCTGTGGGACAGCCTGATGGAGATGGCCAAGATCGGCCCCGGGATCGCGGGCGGCAACAACCGCCAGACCCTGACCGACGCCGATGCCGAGGGGCGCGCGCTCTTCGCCCGCTGGTGCGAGGCGGCGGGGCTGACCATGGGCGTCGACGAGATGGGCACGATGTTCGCCGCCCGCCCCGGAACGGACCCCGAGGCGCTGCCGGTCTATGTGGGCAGCCATCTCGACACCCAGCCGACGGGCGGCAAGTATGACGGGGTGCTGGGGGTTCTGGCCGCGCTGGAATGCGTGCGCACGATGAATGACCTTGGCATCCGCACCAGGCATCCCATCGTCGTGACCAACTGGACCAATGAGGAAGGCGCGCGCTTTGCGCCCGCCATGCTCGCCTCGGGCGTCTTCGCGGGGGTCCACAGCCTCGACTACGCCTATGGCCGCCGCGATCCCGAGGGCAAAAGCTTTGGCGAGGAGCTGGCGCGCATCGGCTGGAAGGGCGACGAGCCGGTGGGCGCCCGCAAGATGCACGCCTATTACGAGCTGCATATCGAACAGGGCCCGATCCTCGAGGCCGAGGGCCGAGACATCGGCGTGGTGACGCATTGCCAGGGCCTGTGGTGGCTGGAATTCACGCTGACGGGCCGCGCCGCGCATACCGGATCGACGCCGATGGGCCTGCGGGTGAATGCCGGCCTCGCGATGGCCCGGATCATCGAGATGGTGCAGCGCGTGGCGATGGATGCGCAGCCGGGCGCGGTGGGCGGGGTCGGCCAGGTGCAGTTCAGCCCCAACAGCCGCAACGTGCTGCCGGGGTCGGTGGTGTTCACCGTGGATATCCGCAGCCCCGATCAGGCGAAGCTGGACGGGATGCGCGCCGATATCGAGGCCGGGGCCGCGACGATCTGCAAGGGGCTCGGGGTCGGCATGGCGGTCGAGGCGGTCGGCCATTTCGACCCGGTGACCTTTGCGCCAGAGCTGGTCGCCAATGTCCGCGCCGCGGCGGAGAGGCTGGGCTACAGCCACATGGACCTGATCTCAGGCGCCGGCCACGATGCCTGCTGGGCCGCGAAGGTGGCGCCGGCGACGATGGTGATGTGCCCCTGCGTCGGGGGCCTGAGCCATAACGAGGCCGAGGAGATTTCGCAGGACTGGGCGACGAAGGCGACGGAGGTGCTGCTGCATGCGGTGCTGGAGACGGCGGATGTCGTGACCTGAGCAGACGGCGGGGGGCCTTCTGCCCCCCGCGCCCCCCGAGGATATTTGGGCCAAAACGAAGAGCGGAGCGGAAAGCATGTCCACAGTCATCAAGAACGGCACGATCGTCACCGCCGACCTGACCTACAAGGCCGATGTGCTGATCGAGGACGGGCAGATCATCGCCATCGGCCATGGGCTGAAGGGGGACGAGGTGCTCGACGCCACCGGCTGCTATGTGATGCCGGGGGGGATCGACCCGCATACGCATCTGGAAATGCCGTTCATGGGCACCTATTCGGCCGATGATTTCGACAGCGGCACTCGGGCGGCGCTGGCCGGCGGCACCACGATGGTGGTGGATTTCGCCCTGCCCTCGCCCGGGCAGGGCCTGCTCGACGCGCTGCAGATGTGGGACAACAAGTCCACCCGCGCGCATTGCGATTACAGCTTCCACATGGCGGTGACCTGGTGGGGCGAGCAGGTGTTTGACGAGATGAAGGCGGTGACGGAGCGGGGCATCAACACCTTCAAGCATTTCATGGCCTACAAGGGCGCGCTGATGGTGAATGATGACGAGCTGTTCGCAAGCTTCCGCCGCTGCGCTGACCTCGGCGCGATCCCGATGGTCCATGCCGAGAATGGCGATGTGGTGGCGGAGCTGTCGGCGCGGCTGCTGGCCGAGGGCAATACCGGGCCCGAGGCCCATGCCTACTCCCGCCCGCCGCAGGTGGAGGGCGAGGCGACCAACCGCGCGATCATGATCGCGGACATGGCGGGGGTGCCGCTCTATGTGGTGCATACCAGCTGCGAGGACAGCCATGAGGCGATCCGGCGGGCGCGGATGGCGGGCAAGCGGGTCTGGGGGGAGCCGCTGATCCAGCACCTGACGCTGGATGAGGGTGAGTATTTCAACGCCGACTGGGACCATGCGGCGCGGCGGGTGATGAGCCCGCCGTTCCGCGACAAGCGCCATCAGGACTCGCTCTGGGCCGGCCTCTCCAGCGGCAGCCTGTCGGTGGTGGCGACGGATCATTGCGCCTTCACCACCGCGCAGAAGCGCTTCGGGGTGGGCAATTTCACCCAGATCCCGAATGGCACGGGGGGGCTGGAGGACCGGCTGCCGATGCTGTGGACGGCGGGGGTCAATACCGGGCGGATCACCATGAACGAGTTCGTCGCCGTCACCTCGACCAATATCGCCAAGATCCTGAACATCTACCCCAAGAAGGGCGCGGTGCTGGTCGGGGCGGATGCCGATCTGGTGGTCTGGGATCCCGAGGCGGAAAAGACGATCACCGCCGCCCGCCAGCAATCTGCCATAGATTACAACGTGTTCGAGGGCAAGACGGTGAAGGGCCTGCCGCGCTTCACCCTCAGCCGCGGGCATGTGGCGGTGACGGAGGGGGTGATGAACTCGGTCGAGGGCCACGGCAAGTTCGTCGCCCGCCCGCCGAAGGGGCCGGTGTCGCAGGCGCTGTCGGCGTGGAAAGAGCTGACCGCCCCGCGCCCGGTGCAGCGCAGCGGCATTCCGGCGAGCGGGGTGTGAGGTTGCGGGGACTCTCCGCCTTCCCGATCACCCCGATGGATGGGCGCGGGCGTGTCGATGCGCCGGCGCTGACACGGCTGGTCGGCGACCTTGCCGCGGCGGGGGTGCAGTCGGTCGGCCTTCTGGGCAGCACCGGCAGCTATGCCTACCTGCCGCGCCATACCCGCGCCGAGGTGACGGCACTGGCGGTAGAGGCGGCTGGCGATGTGCCCGTGGTCGTCGGCATCGGTGCGCCGGGGCTGGGGATGGTGCTGGACCATGCGCGGGATGCCGCCGAGGCCGGGGCGGCGGCGCTGCTGCTGGCGCCGGTCAGCTACCAGCCGCTGCGCGAGGAGGAGGTGTTCACGCTCTACCGCATCGTGGCGGCGGAGGCGGGGCTGCCGGTGGTGCTCTACAACAACCCCGGCACCACGGGGGTGACCTTCTCCCCCGCGCTGATCGCCCGGATCGGGGCGCTGCCGGGGGTGGTGGCGGTGAAGATGCCGCCGAGTGCCACGCCCGCCGCCGAGATCCCGGCGCTGCGGGCCGCGCTGCCCGCCGGCGTGATACTGGGATATAGCGGCGACGCCAAGTTCGCCGGCGCGCTGGCAGCGGGGGCCGAAGCGTGGTTCTCGGTGCTCGGCGGCCTGTTCCCCAAGCCCTGCTTTGAAATGCTGGCGGCGGCGGGGGATGCCGAGCGGCTGGCGGCGCTGGATGCGCGGCTCGCGCCGGTGTGGGAGCTGTTCGGGCGGCTGACCAGCTACCGGGTGATCCATGCCGCGGCGGGGATGATGGGGTACGGCAACCCCGTGCCCCCGCTGCCGGTGCTGCCCCTTCAGGGCGAAGAATTGGCCGCCGTGGAAGCGGCCTTCACACAGGCGGGACTGCTGGAATGACTGTCATCGAGGCCCGCAATGTCGGCCTGACCTTCGCCACCAATGACGGCCCCGTCCATGCGCTGAAGGATGTGAACCTGTCCATCGGCAAGGGCGAGTTCGTCAGCTTCATCGGCCCCTCCGGCTGCGGCAAGACCACCTTCCTGCGCGCCATTGCGGCGCTGGAGCATCCAACGGAAGGCACCCTCACCGTCAACGGCATGAGCGCCGATGCCGCCCGGCAGGCGCGGGCCTATGGCTATGTGTTCCAGGCGGCGGGCCTCTACCCCTGGCGCACCATCGCCGGAAATGTGCAGCTGCCGCTGGAGATCATGGGGTTTTCGAAGGCCGAGCAGGCGGAACGGGTTGAGCGGGTGCTGGCGCTGGTGGACCTCGAGGGGTTCGGCAAGAAGTTCCCCTGGCAGCTTTCGGGCGGGATGCAGCAGCGCGCCAGCATCGCCCGGGCGCTGGCCTTCGATGCCGATATTCTGCTGATGGACGAGCCCTTCGGCGCGCTGGACGAGATCGTCCGCGACCGGCTGAACGAGGAGCTGCTGGCGCTGTGGGCGCGGACCGGCAAGACCATCGGCTTCGTCACCCACTCGATCCCCGAGGCGGTGTATCTGTCGACCAAGATCGTGGTGATGAGCCCCCGCCCCGGCCGCATCACCGATGTGATCGACAGCCCCCTGCCGCGCGAGCGCCCGCTGGAGATCCGCGATACGCCGGAGTTCATCGCCATCGCGCATCGGGTGCGCGAAGGGCTGCGGGCGGGGCATGGGTATGAGGTTTAAGCGCGCCGTTCTGCCGATCCTCACCGTCCTCGCCGCCATCCTTGCGCTCTGGTACGCAGGCGCCGTGTGGATGAACGCCCAGTGGAGCCGCGATCAGGCGGCGCGGGCGGGGGTGGAGATCGGGTTCACCGAGATCCTGCGGGACACGATGAGCCAGGAACGCCCGGTGCTGCCCGCCCCGCATCAGGTGGCCGCGGAGTTCGGCAAGACGGTGTTCGGCACCAAGGTCACCTCGAAGCGCAGCCTTGTCTGGCATGGCTGGGTGACGCTGTCGGCGACGGCGGTGGGGTTCGCCCTGGGGTCGGCGGCGGGCATCTTGCTCGCCATCGGCATCGTGCATAGCCGGGCGATGGACCTGAGCGTCATGCCCTGGGCGATTGCCAGCCAGACCATCCCGATCCTGGCCATCGCGCCGATGGTGATCGTGGTGCTGTCCTCGATGGGGGTGACGGGGCTCTTGCCCAAGGCGATCATCTCGGCCTGGCTGTCGTTCTTTCCGGTGGCGGTGGGCATGGTCAAGGGCCTGCGCGCCCCCGATGCGATGCAGCTCGACCAGCTCAGGACATGGGGCGCGAGCCGGGCGCAGACCTTCTGGAAGCTGCGGCTGCCGGCCTCGATGCCCTACCTCTTCGCCTCGCTGAAGGTCTCGGTCGCGGCGAGCCTTGTGGGGGCCATCGTCGGCGAGCTGCCGGCGGGCGCGACGGCGGGGCTTGGCGCGCGGCTGCTGTCGGGCAGCTATTACGGGCAGACGGTGATGATCTGGGCGGCGCTGTTCGCGGCGGCGGTGCTGGCGGCGGCGCTGGTCGGGCTGATCGCCGCGATCGAGCGGGTGGTGCTGCGGCGGATGGGGATGGCGCGATGATCTGGCTCTGGGGGGCACTGGCGCTCTGGGCCGCCACGACGGCGCTGAATGTGGCGCTGGCGGGGTCCGGCCTTGCGCGGCACCGTGCCGTGCGGCTGGCGATCCCGGCGCTGTTCGGGGTGACGCTGCTGGTGCTGTGGGAGGGCACGGTGCGGGGGCTGAATGTCAGCCCGGTGATCCTGCCGCCACCTTCCGCCATCGGCGCGCGGATCGCGGCGGATCTGCCGCTGCTGTGGATTGATTTCGTGCAGACCATCCTGAAGGGCGCCCTGCCCGGCTATGCCATCGGCTGCGGGGCTGCCGTCCTTGTCGCGATCCTGATCGACCGCTCGCCCTTCTTGCAACGGGGCCTGCTGCCGGTCGGCAATTTTGTCGCCGCTCTGCCGGTGGTGGGCATCGCGCCGATCCTGGTGATGTGGTTCGGCTTCGACTGGCAGTCCAAGGCCGCGGTCGTGGTGGTGATGGTGTTCTTCCCGGTGCTGGTGAACATGGTCGCGGGGCTTGCCGCCACCGACCGGATGCAGCGCGACCTGATGGCGACATGGTCGGCGGGATACTGGCAAAGCTTGGTGAAGCTGCGCCTGCCCGCCGCATTGCCGTTCCTGTTCAACGGGCTGAAGATCGCCACCACGCTGGCGCTGATCGGGGCCATCGTTGCCGAGTTTTTCGGCAGCCCGACCCGCGGCATGGGCTTTCGCATCTCGACCGCGGTCGGCCAGCTTGCGCTGGATCTGGTCTGGGCCGAGATTGCGGTGGCGGCATTGGCCGGCTCGGCCTTCTACGGGCTGGTGGCGCTGATCGAGCGGGGGCTGACCTTCTGGCATCCCTCGCAGCGGGCGCGGGTATAGACTTACAGATGGCCCGGACCAAGAAGCCGGGCTGCATTCCAACGGAGGTGAGACGATGAAAAGACTGATGACAACGGCGCTGTTTGCCGGGTTTGCGGCAAGTGCGGCGCAGGCCGAGGATGTGACGCTGCAGCTCAAATGGGTCACGCAGGCGCAGTTCGCGGGCTATTACGTGGCGCAGGAGAAGGGCTTCTACGAGGAAGAGGGCCTGACCGTCACCATCAAGCCGGGCGGGCCGGACATCGCCCCCACGCAGGTGATCGCGGGCGGCGGCGCCGATGTGGTGGTGGACTGGATGCCCTCCGCCCTCGCCGCGCGCGAGAAGGGCCTGCCGCTGGTGAACATCGCGCAGCCGTTCAAATCCTCGGGCATGATGCTGACCTGCCTTGCGGAAAGCGGTGTGACCGGGCCAGAGGACTTCAAGGGCAAGACCCTTGGCGTGTGGTTCTATGGCAACGAATACCCGTTCCTCAGCTGGATGGCGACGCTCGGGATCCCGACGACGGGTGGCGCGGACGGGGTCGAGGTGCTGAAGCAGGGCTTCAACGTCGATCCGCTGCTGCAAAAACAGGCGGCCTGCATCTCGACGATGACCTATAACGAATACTGGCAGGTGATCGACGCGGGGATCGCGGAATCGGACCTTGTGACCTTCAAGTATGAGGATCAGGGCGTCGCCACGCTGGAAGACGGGCTCTATGTGCTGGAGGAAAATCTGGCGGACCCGGCCTTTGAGGAGAAGATGGTCAAGTTCGTCCGGGCCAGCATGAAGGGCTGGAAATATGCCGAGGAGAACCCGGATGAGGCGGCGATGATCGTGCTCGACAATGACGAGACCGGCGCGCAGACCGAAAGCCACCAGAAGCGGATGATGGCGGAAGTGGCGAAGCTGACCGCAGGATCGACCGGCGCGCTGGACGTGGCCGATTACGAGCGGACGGTGGCGACGCTGCTGGCCGGCGGGTCGGACCCGGTGATCTCGGCGGCGCCGGAAGGGGCTTATTCGCTGGCGATCACGGACAAGGCGCTGCAGTAAGCTTCGTTTGGCGTGAGGTTGAGCGGCCCGGGGTTGTTCCCGGGCCGTTTTGCGTTTGACGGGGGTCAAGGCGGGGTGTGCGCGGGTATGGGATAATTGGTGATCTCGCGCGGGCAAGCCCGCCGGCGCGGCACAAGGAAGGGACCAGACGATGACCGCTGCCGTGAAACCTCACTCCGACCCGCGCCACGGCGCGCTGATGATGCTGATGCTGGCGATCGGCCTGCTGGCCTTGGCCGGCTGTGCCCCGCCTGTGGCGGAATGCGAAGCCGGGGTTGCGGATCTTGCCCGCAGCGCCGAGGTGATGCCGCCCTGTTGAGGGGGGAGTGGGTGCCCTTCTCTGTTTGCCCGGAACAAGGCGCTTCAGCGCCGCCGGGCAGCGCCCGCCTCCCGGCCCGGCCACGGGCCGGGCGTTCTTCGCGGAAATCCTCCACTGGAGGATTTCTTGTCGCTCATCACCCGCCTAGAAATTCGGTGGAAGAAGGCCGCACCATAAACCGCCTAGAACTTCTGTTGCTCGCCCACCCGGCGGACGGGCGCTGCCCTCTGACGGTGCGAGCTGCCAGAGGATTCCTTTACCCTACCCCCGCGGCCCGTCCTGCCCCCCCGCCCCCGGCCAGGCCAGCAGCGCCGCAGCCGGGCTCGCCGACACCTCTTCCCGCGTCCGCGGCAGCGCGCCCGGCAACTCCGCCTGAATCCACGCGATCAGCTTTTCCCGCATCTCGCAGCGCAGATCGAAGGCCCGCGGCGCGTTGCGGGCCGAGACCAGCACCCGCACCTCCATCACCCGCTCGCGGAAATCCGTCACCGCGAGGTTATAGACCTTGCCGTCCCAGAGCGGCGAGGCAGCCGCAATCTCCTGCCCCTTCACCCGGATCTGCTCCACCGGCGCGGAATGGTCGAGATAGAGCATCACCGTCCCGATCAGCTCGGCACTGTCGCGGGTCCAGTTCTGGAACGGCTTTTCGATGAAATAGCTCAGCGGCACCACCAGCCGCCGCCAGTCCCAGATCTTGATCACCACATAGGTCGAGGTGATCTCCTCGACATTGCCCCACTCCCCCTCGACGATCAGCGCGTCATCGATGCGGATCGGCTGGGTGATCGCCAGCTGGATGCCGGCAAAGAGGTTCTTGAGCACCGGCTGCAGCGCCAGACCGACGACAAGGCCCGCCGCCCCGGCAGAGGCCAGCAGCGACACTCCGTATTGGCGCACGGCATCGAAGGTCATCAGCGCCGCCGAGACCGCCACCAGCACGATCAGCAGGTTCGCCACCCGCATCAGGATCCGGCTTTGCGTCACATGCTTGCGCGCCAGCAGGTTGTCTTCGGCATCGAGCTTGAAGCGGCGCAGGTGGATCGTGGTCCAGATATAGAGGGCCGTCTGCGCGATCCAGGCGGCGCAGAGGATCAGCGCGATCACCAGCAGCCGGCGGATCACCCCCGCCTCATTCTCGGTCAAGGGCGCGATCGCGGTGGCGAAGGTTACGGCGGCGATGACCATGGCCAGCCGCAGCGGCCGCGCGCCGCGCGCCACCAGCGAGCGCCAGAATAGCTCGCGGCTGGCAACGGCGCGGGTCAGCACGGTGAACAGGGTGCGCCAGGCCAGCAGGGCGAGGCCGGCAGCCACGCTCAGGATGATCAGCGTGGCGATCCAGTCGGGCATCCAGCCGGTGGCGCTGTCGGCAAGGTCGGAGATGGTTTCGGAGGTCATGTCCATGCCCCTGATCATAGGGCGCGGAGGCGCCAAGGTCAGGGGGCGCGGCGCGTTTCATGCCGCAATGCGGCAAGTTTCCGCCCGCAGCCCGGTTTTCTTGCGCCGGGACCCGATTGCTGGCACATCGGAAACGGAGGTTCACAATGGCCCGTGCCGCACTCACCGGAACCCGCATCCGCGCGCGGCGGGCGCAACTGGGCCTGAAACAGGCCGAGCTGGCGCGGGCCATCGGCGTGTCGCCGGCCTATCTCAACCTCATCGAGCATAACCGTCGCCCGGTGTCCGACCGGCTGCTGACCGCGCTCGCCGGCACGCTGGAGATCGGCGCGGCGGCGCTGGCCGAGGGGGCCGAACCCACGCTGTTCGAGGCGCTGCGCGAGGCCGCCGCCGGGGGGGACGACGCGGAAACCGACCGCATTGAGGAATTCGCTGGCCGCTACCCCGGATGGGCGGCGCTGCTGGCCGAGCGGCAGGGGCGCATCCTGACGCTGGAGCGCACCATCGAGGCGCTGACCGAACGGCTGGCGCATGACCCGCAGCTGTCGGCCAGCCTGCATGAGGTGCTGTCGGCGGTGACCTCGATCCGCTCCACCGCCGCGATCCTGGCCGAGACCGAGGATATCGAGCCCGAATGGCGCGCGCGCTTCCACGGCAACCTGCGCGATGACAGCGAGCGGCTGGCCGATGCCGCCGAGGCGCTGGTGGGCTATCTCGATGCCGGGACCGACCGGGAGACCGGGCTTTCATCCCCGCAGGAGGAATTCGACGCCTGGCTCGCGGCGCAGGAGTTCCACATCGCCGCCGCCGAGGGGGCCGCCGCGCCGGACCCGACGGTGACCGCGCCAGAGCTGGCCTCGTCGGGCTCGCGCGCGCTGGCACGGGGCTGGCTGGAGCGGGCGCGGGCGGATGCCGAGGCGCTGCCGCTGGCGGCCTTCGCGCGGGCGGTGGCCGAGACGGGCGGCGATCCGGGGCTGCTGGCCGCGCAGTTCGGGGTGCCGCCGCTGGCGGTGTTCCGGCGGCTGGCGGGGTTGCCGGGGGCGCATACGACGGGGCTGGTGCTCTGCGACGGCGCCGGGGCGCTGACCTTCCGCAAGCCGGTGGAGGGCTTCACCCTGCCCCGCTTTGGCGCTGGCTGCCCGATCTGGCCGCTCTATCAGGCGCTCTCGCGCCCCGGCACCGCGATCCGCGCCACGCTGGAAATGGCCGGGCGGGTGCCGCGGCGCTTCCTGGCCTATGCCTGGTGCGAGGCCGCCTACCCCGCCGGCTTCGACGGCCCGCAGGTGCTGGAAGCGGGGATGCTGCTGCTGCCGGCAGATGCGGCGCGCAGCCCGGGCGAGCTGCCGGTGGGCGCCACTTGCCGCATCTGCCCGCGCGCCGAGTGCCCGGCGCGGCGGGAGCCGTCGATATTGACGGATGCGGGGTGAGGGTGGAGGGCGCCGGGGGGCTGTCTGCCCCCCCATGACACGGAAGGAGCGGGGGGGCCTTCTGCCCCCCGGACCCCCCGAGGATATTTGGACCAAAACGAAGATAAAGAGTGGTGCTTGGCTACTCCGCCGCCTGCTTTGCCATCGGGTTGTTCGGATGGCTGGTCCAGTTGGCATAGCCCGACACCACCCGCCCGGTGCGCGGATCCACCTCCCCCTGCGGCAGCTCTCGCATGGTGATGCAATTCTCCACCGGGCAGACGTCGAGGCAGAGGTTGCAGGCGACGCATTCCTCGTCCTTCACCGTGAACACGCGGCTAGGTGACATCGCAATCGCCTGATGGCTGGTATCCTCGCAGGCCGCATAGCAGCGCCCGCAGCTGATGCAGAGGTCCTGGTCGATCTGAGCCTTGGTGATGTAGTTGAGGTTCAGGAACTGCCAGTCGGTGACATTGGGCACGGCGCGGCCGACAAGGTCGGCGGTGGAGGCAAAGCCCTTGCGGTCCATGTAGTCGGAGAGGCCCGAGATCATCTCTTGCACGACCTTGAACCCATAGGTCATCGCCGCGGTGCAGACCTGCACATTGCCCGCGCCAAGCGCCATGAACTCTGCCGCGTCGCGCCAGGTGGTGACGCCGCCGATGCCGCTGATCGGCAGGCCATGCGTTTCCGGACTGCGGGCAATCTCGGCCACCATGTTCAGCGCAATCGGCTTCACCGCCGGGCCGCAATAGCCGCCATGGGTGCCCTTGCCGTCGATCATCGGCTCTGGCGCGAAATCGTCGAGGTTCACGGAGGTGATGGAGTTGATGGTGTTGATAAGGCTGACCGCATCCGCCCCGCCGCGCCTCGCCGCCTCGGCCGGTTTGCGGATGTCGGAGATGTTGGGGGTCAGTTTGACGATGCAGGGCATCCGGGAGTGTTTTTTCACCCACCGCGTGACCATCTCGATATATTCGGGCACCTGCCCCACGGCCGATCCCATGCCGCGCTCGGCCATGCCATGCGGGCAGCCGAAGTTCAGCTCGACCCCGTCGGCGCCGGTATCCTCGATGCGGTGCAGGATGTCCTTCCAGCTCTCCTCGTCGCAGGGCACCATCAGGCTGATGATCAGCGCCCGGTCCTTGTAGTCGCGCTTGACCGACTTGATCTCGCGCAGGTTCACCTCCAGCGGGCGGTCGGTGATCAGCTCGATATTGTTGATCCCCAGCACCCGGCGGTCGGCACCATGGATCACGCCATAGCGCGGGCCGTTGACGTTGACGACGGGCGGGCCTTCCGATCCGAGGGTCTTCCAGACGACGCCGCCCCATCCCGCCTCAAAGGCGCGGCGGACGTTGTATTCCTTGTCGGTCGGCGGGGCCGAGGCGAGCCAGAACGGGTTGGGGGATTTGATGCCGATGAAGGTTGTGGTCAGGTCAGCCATGCTCAAGCCCCCATCAGGTAAAGGTGGATATCCATCGCGGCATCGCGGCCCTCGGCCGCGGCCGTCACGGTCAGATCGTCGCCGCCCTGCGCGCAATCGCCCCCGGCCCAGACCCCCGAGATGCTGGTGCGCCCGGGGCCGGTGATGGCGATCTTGCCGCCACCCGTGGCGATGCCCTCCGGCACCGGCTCGAGGGTCTGGCCGATGGCCTTGAACACCTGATCGGCCTTGAGCCGGAAGGTCTGCGGCAAGAGGTGCAGCCCCGCCTCGCGCGCTTCGGTATAGGCGAACTCTACCTCGACCACCGCGCCACTGCCGAGGAGGCGCACCGGCGCGGCGTTGCAGATGATGCGCACGCCGTTCTGGGTGGCGTGGTCCTGCTCGACCGTGCTGGCGCCCATCGACGCCTTCGAGCGGCGATAGACCAACGTCACCGTCTCCGCCCCCAGCAGCCGCGCCTGCACGGCAGCGTCGATGGCGGTCATGCCGCCGCCGATCACCACCACGTCGCGGCCAATGGGCAGGGTGGCAAGGTCCGCCGCCTGCCGCAGCTCGCGGATGAAGTCGGTGGCAGGCAGGACGTTTGCCTTGTCCTCACCCTCCGCCCGCAGCGCATTGACGCCGCCAAGCCCGAGGCCGAGGAACACCGCGTCATGCCCCGCCTGCAATTCCGCCAGCGACAAGTCGCGGCCAAGCGCGAGGCCGGGCTTGAGGGTGATGCCGCCGATGCCCATCAGCCAGTCCAGCTCTGCCTGCGCGAAGCCGCCCGCGGTCTTGTACGCCGCGATGCCGTATTCGTTGAGCCCGCCGCCCTTGGGCCGCGCGTCGAGCAAGGTGACATCGTGGCCCTTCATCGCCAGCCGGTGTGCGGCGGCCAGACCCGCAGGGCCAGCGCCCACCACCGCCACCCGCTTGCCCGTGGGCGCGGCGCGGGTGAAGGGATGCGCATTCTTGGCCATCAGCGTGTCGGTGGCGTGGCGCTGCAGGCGGGCGATCTCCACCGGCTTGCCCTCGGCCGCCTCGCGGACGCAGGCGCCTTCGCAGAGCGTCTCGGTCGGGCAGACCCGGGCGCAGATGCCGCCAAGGATGTTCTGCGAGAAGATGGTGCGCGCCGCCGCCTCGGGCGTGCCGGTGGCGATCTGGCGGATGAACAGCGGGATGTCGATTTCGGTGGGGCAGGCCGTCACGCAGGGCGCGTCATGGCAGAAGTAGCAGCGATCCGCCGCCACCCGCACCTCATGCGCATCCAGCGGCGGGGCGATATCGGCGAAGTTGGTGCAATAGGCTTCGGCGGAAAGCCGGCCCGGAACGATGCCGGGTGTCAGCTGGCTGTTGGTCAATCGGACCTCCCTGGCTTTGCTTTTCAAGGAAAGGCTGGCATAGGTCGGTTTTTTTATCAAACGGTAAAATCAAGTAGCCGCGCAACCCGCCCCCGCCGCGCAGACTTGCAGCAAATCCTGCGAAATCTGCCCGATTTTTCGCCGTGGCCGGCTTCAGTGCTCCCCTCAAACTCGCGACTTTCCTCCCCCCGTGCTTCCGCGTATAACCCCAGCGACAAAGGCGGAGCCCGCGACAGACGGGCGGCACAACACCTTCCGAGGACGGTAATGACCAAACATCCCCATGAAACCGACGTGGCCTTCATCCAGGCGCTGGCGGAACTTCTGAACAAGAACGACCTGACCGAGCTGGCGGTGATGCGCGAATACGGCGAGAATGACAGCCTCGAAGTGCGGGTCGTCAAGCAATCGACCGTGGTGGCCGCCCCTGTGCAGACCTATGCCGCAGCGCCCGCCCCGGCCGCGCTGGCAGCCCCCGCCGCTGCCCCGGCCGAAGACCCGGCGCGCCATCCGGGCGCCGTTGCCTCGCCGATGGTCGGCACCGTGTATCTGGCTGCCGAACCCGGCGCGACGCCCTTCGTCGCGGTCGGCGATGCGGTCAAGGAGGGGCAGACGCTGCTGATCGTCGAGGCCATGAAGACCATGAACCACATCCCGGCGCCCAAATCCGGCACCGTGAAGCGCATTCTTGTCGAGGATGGCAGCGCGGTCGAATACGGTGCCCCGCTGATGATCGTCGAGTAAGGTGACCAGACCGATGTTCGAGAAGATCCTGATCGCCAACCGGGGCGAAATCGCGCTCCGCGTCATCCGGGCCTGCCGCGAGATGGGCATCAAGTCGGTGGCGGTGCATTCAACGGCCGACAGCGATGCCATGCATGTGCGGATGGCCGACGAGTCCGTCTGCATCGGGCCGGCGCCCTCGTCGGAAAGCTATCTCTCGGTCCCGGCCATCGTCTCGGCCTGCGAGATCACCGGCGCCGATGCGATCCACCCGGGCTATGGCTTCCTGTCGGAAAACGCCGCCTTCGTGCAGGTGCTGGAAGACCATGACATCGGCTTCATCGGCCCGACTGCCGAGCATATCCGGGTGATGGGTGACAAGATCACCGCCAAGGACACGATGAAACGGCTGGGGGTGCCTTGCGTTCCGGGCTCGGAAGGCGGGGTCGCCACGGTCGAGGAGGCCAAGCGCGTCTCGGCCGAGATCGGCTATCCGGTCATCATCAAGGCCACGGCAGGCGGCGGCGGCCGCGGCATGAAGGTCGCGCGCGATGCCGAGGCGCTGGAAGTCGCCTTCCGCACCGCGCGGGCGGAATCGAAGGCCGCTTTCGGGAACGACGAAGTCTATATCGAGAAATACCTCCAACGCCCCCGCCATATCGAGATCCAGGTCTTCGGCGATGGCAAGGGCAAGGCTGTGCATCTTGGCGAGCGGGACTGCTCGTTGCAGCGCCGCCACCAGAAGGTGTTCGAGGAAGCCCCCGGCCCCGCCATCGACCAGGAAACCCGCGACCGGATCGGCAAGGTCTGCGCCGATGCGGTGGCCGCGATCAACTATATCGGTGCGGGCACCATCGAGTTCCTCTACGAGGATGGCGACTTCTACTTCATCGAGATGAACACCCGCCTGCAGGTGGAGCATCCGGTGACCGAGGCGATCTTCGGTGTGGACCTCGTGCGCGAGCAGATCCGCGTCGCCTCTGGCCTGCCGATGTCCTTCGAACAGAGCGATCTGGTGCTGAACGGCCATGCCATCGAGGTGCGGATCAACGCTGAAAAGCTGCCGAACTTCTCGCCCTGCCCCGGAAAGGTGAACGTGTTCCACGCGCCGGGCGGGCTCGGGGTGCGGATGGATTCTGCGCTTTATGCCGGCTACACGATCCCGCCCTATTACGACAGCCTGATCGGCAAGCTGATCGTGCATGGCCGCGACCGGCCCGAGGCGCTGGCCCGGCTGAAGCGCGCGCTTGGCGAGTTGATCGTCGACGGCGTCGATACAACCGTGCCGCTGTTCCATGCGCTGCTGGAGGAACCCGATATCCTGAAGGGCAATTACTCGATCCATTGGCTGGAACGGTGGCTGGCCGAGACCTTCGCCTGATCGCGGGGCGCCCCGGCGCCCTGCCTTGCCCGTCGGGTCCTGCCCGATGACGGCGGCGCCGCTGCGCGAGGTGCCGCCGCTGCTGATGCTGGAGGTCTATGCCGCCGGCGCCTTCCCGATGGCCGAAAGCCGCGACGATCCGACCTTCGGGCTGATCGAACCGCGCATCCGCGGGATCCTGCCGCTGGACGGTTTCCACATCTCGCGCTCGCTGGCCCGGCGGATGCGGCGCGGCAGCTTCACCGCCAGCGCCAATACCGATTTCGCCGAGGTGGTGGCCGCCTGCGCCAACCGCGAGGAGACGTGGATCAATCCGGCCCTGATGCGGCTTTACGCGGCGCTGTACGAGGCGGGCCATGCCCATTGCATCGGCGTGCGGGCCGAGGGCGCTTTGGTCGGCGGAGTGTTCGGGGTCGCGGTGGGCGCGGCCTTCTTCGCGGAAAGCATGTTCTCCACCCGCACAGATGCGTCCAAGGCGGCGCTGGTCTGGCTGGTGGACCGGCTGCGGGGGCAAGGCTTCACCCTGCTCGACACCCAGTTCCTGACCCCGCATCTGGCCAGCCTTGGAGGCATCGAGCTGCCGCGCGCGGCGTTTCGCAAGCTGCTGGAGCCAGCCGTGGCGCGGCGCGATGTGCGCTTCGGCCCCGCAGGCCCCCTGCCGGAGGCTGCGAGCCTGGTGCGCTAGGTCAGTCGCTGCAGCTCAGAACCCAGACGTCATAGCGCGGATGGTCCAGCGCTGACAGCGCCGGGCTGGCGGCGGTCATCCAGCCGTTGAACACCACCTCGCCGCGGTCGCGGATGGTCAGATGCGCGAAGGCATCAGAGCTGGGGTCATTCACCGGAAAACGGCAATCGGTCAGGCTCACCTCCAGCCGGAACATCGGCTGGGTCTGGCCATTGGCCAGCGTCACATCGACGCTTTGCCCCGTCACCCGGTCCAGCCCGCGCAGCATCGCGCCTGGGGCCGAGGTCACGGCGCCTGCGGCTTCGGAATCAACCGCGCTTTCGGGCTGCAGCGCCTCGGGCGTCACCGGCAGCGCCGGCAACTCCTCGATGCCAAACTCCTCCAGCGGCAGGGGCTCACCCTCACCCTCCTGCGCTGCCAGCGGGGCGGCAAACAGCAGGGCCGCCAGCAGGGGCCACGCGATGCGGCTGCGGATCACTCCGTAGCCCCCGCAGCCGGCGCCGTATCCTCGCTGCCGCCCGCGAATTTCATCATCAGGGACACCACGCTGATCGCGCCTTGGGTATCCTCGATCTCGGATCCGGGTTCGAGGTTGATCGGGCTGCCGCCAGGCAGAAGCTCGATGAACGAGCCGCCCAGAAGCCCTTCGGAAGACACCAGAATCGCGCTGTCTTCGGGCAGCAGGATATCGCTGCGCACCGCCACCGTCGCATCGGCAAAGAAGGTCGCCGGGTTCAGTGCCACCGAGGTGACGCTGCCGACCTTGACCCCGGCCAGCCGCACATCGGTGCCGATGTCGATGCCCTCGACTGACCGGAAGCTGGCCTTCAGCTCATAATTGCCGGAGGACGTGGCAAGGCCCGAGCCAAGCCCCGCATATATTGCAAAGCCAAGGGCTACAGCCAGCACCGCGGCGCCGGTCAGGATTTCTGCACGGGTTTCGGACATGGGGTTATTCCGGTTGCCAGGCCTCGTAATCGCGCCGTTCGGCCGGGGCCGCGCGACGGATCGAGCCGGTGGGAGCATAGGCGGCGGCGGTGCCGGTCAGATTTTCCACATGCGGCTTTTCCCAGGCCTTGTGCGGCAGCGGCGCATCGACCGGGCTCTCGTCCCAGGTGAAATGCAGCCAGCCATGCCAGTCGGGGGACACCCGGCTTGCCTCGGATTCACCATTGTAGATCACCCAGCGGCGCTTGCCGTCGGCGGTGCGGTAGAAGATATTGCCCTGATCGTCTTCGCCCACCTTCACGCCGCGGCGCGCGGTGAAGATCTGGGTGCCAAGCGTCTGGCCGTTCCACCAGGTCAGCAGGCGAAGCAGGAATTTCATCGGGGACTCTCCGCAAGATAGGCCGCAAGATGGCTGCCCCACTTATACAAGAGCGCGGGCCGAGGTCCAGAGGATTGGGCCAGCCGCAGCGATGCTCCGCCGCCTGCCCCCGAGGGCGTTGCGGCCCGCCGGCCTGCACAGCGCGCTGGCCGAAAGAATAATTACCCAATTGCGATGACTCTGCGGCCATGCGCCGCCACCCCCAGCCGGGGATGCGGGCTTTCATGCGCCAGGAGAAACGACATGACCAATCCCTTCAAGTCCCGCAGCCCGGATCTGAGCGGCCCCGCCAATGACATCCTGCCGGTGACCCCGAGCGACAGCGTCAACCTGCCCCATGTCGCCCTTGCGCTCTATGTCGAGCGCGGCGGTTTCGTCAGCTTTGTCAGCGAACGCAACCAGACCCGTCTGGTCGAGCTGGCCGACCATTCGATGCTGCCGGTCGGGGCAAGCCGCGTGAATGCGACGGGAACCACCGCCACGGGGATCCACGCGCTGGTGATTGCATGAGGATCGGGTACGCAACGGCGGTCACATCGCCGCTGAGCCTGCGGCCGGGCCGAAACCCCGGCAATCTGTTCAGACCCGGGGATAGCGGGCTGTGGATCGACCCGTCGCGGGCCGGCAGCCTGTTTCAGGATGCGGCGGGTGCAACGCCGGTCACCGCTGCCGGGCAACCGGTGGGGCGAGTTTTGGACCGCAGCGGCAGGGGGATGCACGCCGTTCAGGCCACCGCCTCGGCGCGGCCCATCCTTGGCAGGCTGCCCCGCGGGGGCAGCCGCAATCTTCTGGCGCCCTCTGAAGATCTGAGCAACGCGGCCTGGGTGCCGTTTTTCATCAAGCCGGTGGTCATCGCCAGCCCGGACAGCATTTCCACCGTCTCGGCCACGCAGCGGATCGTCTATGACCCGACGATCCAGGCAAACAGGTATTCCGGTTTCATCCGCAGCATGGCCCTGATCCAGGGCGCGACCTATACCCTGTCCTTCAAGATCTGCTGCCGGACCCGTGTGCCCGACAACATCATCTTCTCGTTCGGCAACAACTGGTCACCCACGGCGACGGTCGTTATCGATGGCGCGGGGCTTCCGGCTGCGAATATCGGTGCGCGGCTGGTCGCAGGGCAGGTCCATTCGGTCATGCTGACCTACACCCATATCGGCAGCCAGACGCTGGGATCGCCCTTCACGCTCTACTTCCAGGATGCGGTCGCGGGAAAAGGCACGGCAAACCTTGATATCGCCGAGATCCAGAGCGAGATTTCCCCAGCGAAAACCGCCTACCAAACCATCGTCTCGCAATATGATGCGACCCAGGCTGGCGAGCCGCTGCGCTGGTATCTGTCCGACGATCTGGTGGATGACAGCCTGACCGCCCCGCTTCCGTCAGGCACCTATACCGTGGGCTTTGCCAATGATGCCGGCGTCAGCATCCTGACCGGGCAGGCGGTGACCGGCACCTACAGCCTTCCGGGCCCGGCGCGCCTGTACGGTGCGCTCGCCATCAACCGCGCGCTGTCTGCGGCGGAAACTGCGATGCTGAGCGCATGGCTCGGTTCGCGCCGCCCCTGACATAAGGCCCGACAGTCGCCGGACCCGAGACAAAAAAGGCGGCCCCTCACGGGACCGCCCTTCCAACACCTTCGAGACACCGCCTCAACGCGCCTTGGCGGCCGCCGGTTCCTTCTTGGCTTCAGAATGAATCAGCAGCGGCTTCGCGCCGGCGGTATCCACCGCATCGAGATTCACCACCACCTCTTCGACCGTCGCCAGACCCGGCAGCTCGAACATGCTGTCGAGGAGGATATCCTCCATGATCGAGCGCAGGCCCCGCGCGCCGGTCTTGCGCTTGATGGCCCGCTTGGCGATGGCCTTCAGCGCGTCCTCGGTAAAGGTCAGCTTCACGCCCTCGATGTCGAACAGCCGCTGGTATTGCTTGACCAGCGCGTTCTTCGGCTCGGTCAGGATGGTGACCAGCGCCTCTTCATCCAGATCGGTCAGCGTGGCGATCACCGGCAGACGGCCGACGAATTCCGGGATCAGACCGAATTTCAGCAGGTCTTCGGGCTCCAGCTCCTTGAACATCTCGCCGACGCCGCGCGCATCGGGATCCTTGACCTCGGCGCCAAAGCCCATGCCGGAGCCCTTGTTGCGCTGCGCGATGATCCGCTCCAGCCCCGCAAAGGCGCCGCCGCAGATAAACAGGATATTGGTCGTGTCCACCTGCAGGAATTCCTGCTGCGGATGCTTGCGCCCGCCCTGCGGCGGCACGGAAGCCACGGTGCCCTCCATGATCTTCAGCAGCGCCTGCTGCACGCCCTCGCCCGACACATCGCGGGTGATCGAGGGGTTGTCGGACTTGCGGGTGATCTTGTCGACCTCGTCGATATAGACGATGCCGCGCTGCGCCCGCTCGACGTTGTATTCCGATGCCTGCAGCAGCTTGAGGATGATGTTCTCGACATCCTCGCCGACATAGCCCGCCTCGGTCAGCGTGGTCGCGTCCGCCATGGTGAAGGGCACGTCCAGGATCCGCGCCAGCGTCTGCGCCAGCAGGGTCTTGCCGCAGCCGGTCGGGCCGATCAGCAGAATGTTCGACTTCGCCAGCTCGATATCCGCGGACTTCGAGGCGTGGTTCAGGCGCTTGTAATGGTTGTGGACCGCCACCGACAGAACGCGCTTGGCATGGATCTGGCCGATCACGTAATCGTCCAGCACCTTGCAGATGTCGCGCGGCGTCGGAACGCCGTCGGTCGCCTTCAGCCCCGAGGTCTTGGTCTCCTCGCGGATGATGTCCATGCACAGTTCGACGCATTCATCGCAGATGAAAACTGTCGGGCCGGCGATCAGCTTGCGCACCTCATGCTGGCTCTTGCCGCAGAATGAGCAGTAGAGGGTATTCTTGCTGTCGCTGCCGGAATTGTTCGCCATCGGTATCCTCTGCGGCCTGCCTTGGGTGGGACCCCGGCGTTCCCGGGCTGCCCTTTTCCCGAAAGTCTAGGACAGGCCCATGTTCATCACAATGTCAAAATTCCCGCCGCCCCGGCGCTGGCCGGGCGCGGCGGAGGTGCTCACTTGGCCTCTTCGGCCTTGCCACGATCGGCGAGGATATCGTCGATCAGGCCCCATTCCTTGGCATCTTCCGCCGACATGAAGTTGTCCCGCTCCAGCGCCAGCTCCACCGTGGCGAGGTCCTGGCCGGTATGCTTCACGTAGATTTCATTCAGCCGGCGCTTCAGCTTCTCGGTCTCGCGGGCGTGGATCATGATGTCCGTCGCCTGGCCCTGATAGCCGCCCGAGGGCTGGTGGACCATCACCCGGCTGTTGGGCAGGCTGAAGCGCATGCCCTTTTCGCCGGCGGTCAGCAGCAGCGAACCCATCGAGGCCGCCTGTCCGATCACCAGGGTCGAGACCTTGGGCTTGATGTATTGCATCGTGTCATAGATCGACAGGCCCGAGGTCACGACACCGCCGGGGCTGTTGATATACATGCTGATTTCCTTGGACGGATTCTCCGCCTCGAGGAACAGCAGCTGCGCGCAGATCAGCGTCGACATGCCGTCATGCACCGGGCCCGACAGGAAGATGATCCGCTCCTTCAGCAGGCGCGAATAGATGTCATAGGCCCGCTCGCCCCGGCTGGTCTGTTCGACGACCATCGGCACAAGGGTGTTCATGTAAAGATCGATCGGGTCTTTCATCGCGCTCTGCCTGCCTCTTGCTTCCCTTGCGGGGACCATAGCCACTTGTTCCTTGCCGGAGTCTTAGTTGTCCGGACGGGGGGCTGCAAGGGGCGGGCCCCAGATGGGTTAGCGCGCGGCGACCACCGGCAACCCGTGCAGGCCCGAGATTTCGAGGATCAGCTTGCGTTTCACTGCCGCCGCAAAGGCCGGGGCCGACTCTGCCGTCACCACGAAAGCCCCCGGCCCGCCGATGATCCGGTCGCGGAACCCGCTCTCGATATCGCCGCCCTCGTCGCCCGACCCGGCGCTGCAATCGCGGCAGGCGATGGCCAACCCGTTGATGGTGATCCCCGCCGCCAGCACCTCGGCCCGCGCCTCTTCGGTGGCGGGGCCGTTGAAATTGCCGGTGCTGTCGGCGGAAAAGTCGATGATCCGCCGCCAGCCCTGTATGTCATTCTCCTCGATCAGCGCCTTTCCCAGCAGCAGCGCCGCTCCGATGGCGTTACGGCCATAAGCCCGCCGCGGGCGCTCCAGCAGGGCGGCGGCAAAGCCCGCGGCCTCAGCCTCACCCGCGATCACCGTCCAGGGCACCACCACGTCCTGGCTGTCGAACTGGCCCCATTCCACATAGGTCACCGCGATGCTGCCATAGGCAGTGCCGGCAATCGCCGCCAGCACCTCGGGATCGGTCAGCGCCTGCGCATAGCCCTGCCGCTGGAACAGGATTTCCTCGGTGGTGATGGATCCGGTGGCATCGGCCATCAGCACCAGCTCCAGATCGACCTCCTGCGCGGCAGCCGGGGCGGCGGCCAGCAGAGCAAGGACAGGGAAAAGGCGAGCAACACGCATCGGCGATCCTCCGGGTAGGTCCGAGGATCGAGCTAGGGCCGCAGCCGCATGGGTAAAGGCTTGATGCCGACTCGCCGGGCGCGCCCGCACCAGAATGCCGATTCAGTGGGCGCCTTGCCTATTCTGCCAGCAGATTGCAGGGCAGCGGCGGCGCACCGGCCGTCATCGCAAAGGCAAGAACGCCGTCTTGCGACCCGCCCGGCAGGCCCGCAAACGGCCCATCGTTGAAGGTGACAGAGCTGTCTTCGTTCAGCGTGTAGCCGCCGCGCTCATCGTAGCTGTTGGCATAGGTCGCGGCATCCAGCACCGTCACATGCACCGCCACCTGCCCTTCGGCCCCGGCGCACAGATAGCGCCCCGCGGTGACCGGCACCGCTTCGGCCGTGCTCTCTGCCTCTGCCTCGACCAGAACCGAGGCCGGCCATCCCGAGACATAGCCATCAGCCCCCACGACGCCGCAGGTATCGGCCTCAAAGGAAACGATGGTGCCCGTGTTGCCATCGGGGGTCACCACGGACAGCCCGGTCTCGCAGGCCTCCAGCGCCAGAACCGGCGCGGCGCTCAGCGCCAGCAGCGCGGCAAGGAAGGGCATCAGGAACAGGCGACGAGCTTGGCACATGGAACACATCCGATCCTCTGAATTTGGCACCACTCTGCCTTGTGCCGCAATTTCAGGCAAGCGGTGTAAATGCAAAGAGTTTACAGGCTGTTACCATTCCGCACCGCACTATGGGCGCCCAGGTCAAGCCAAGGCGCCTTTCATTCAAAAACAAGGGCTTGAGGGCCGTTCTTCATCCAGAGTCTTAACTCCGGTCAGGCGATCTCGATGGTGTATTTCTCGATCACCGTATTCGCCAGCAGCTTCTCGCACATCGCCTTGACCTCGGCTTCCGCCGCGTCCTTGTCGGTGGCCGACAGCTCCAGCTCGATCACCTTGCCCTGACGGACCGCCTCGACCCCCGAAAATCCCAGCGAGCCAAGCGCGTGGCGCACCGCCTCGCCCTGCGGGTCCAGAACTCCGTCCTTCAGCATCACATGCACGCGCGCTTTCATCAGCCAGCCTTCCTTGTCATTCTGCCGGCAAGACGGCGCAATCCCAGCCGTCATACTGCCAGCCCAGTTGGTCCATCGCCTCGATCAGTCCCGCCACCTCGGCATCGAAATCCGCGGAGGCCACCTCGCGCTCATGCTCGAGGATCAGCCCGTCGCCCGCCGCGGTAAAGCGCGCTGTAAACCCATAGCTTGCCACCGCATCCTTCAGCGCGCCATCGCTGGCAGCCTCGCCCGCAAGATCCGGGAAGACGTAATGCGACACCTGCCGCACCCGCCGCCCGTCATCGCCCTGCCCGGCCAGCGCGTCGCGGATCATGCCGTTCCGCGCCGCCTGCCCGCGCAGGCGCGCTGCAAGGTCCGCTGCAAGGTCTGGGGCCATCGTCAGTTGATCAGCGTCGGTTTGGTCATCGACGTGGCATTGCCCGGCAGCACGCCAAGCCGGCGCGCCACTTCGGAATAGGCATCGGTCAGGCTGCCAAGGTCGCGCCGGAACACGTCCTTGTCCAGCTTCTGGCCGGTCTTCACATCCCACAGGCGGCAGCTGTCGGGCGAAATCTCATCCGCAACGATCAGCCGCATGAAATCGCCATCCCATACCCGGCCAAGCTCGATCTTGAAGTCGATCAGCTTGATGCCGACGCCGTAGAACACGCCCGACAGGAAGTCGTTGACCCGCAGCGCCAGCGCCACGATGTCATCGAGATCCTGCTGGTTGGCCCAGCCAAAGGCGACGATGTATTCTTCCGACACCATCGGATCGCCAAGCTCGTCATTCTTGTAGCTGTATTCGACGATCGGCCGCGGCAGCGCCGTGCCCTCTTCCAGCCCCAGCCGCTTGGAGATCGACCCGGCGGCAAAGTTGCGCACGATCACCTCCAGCGGCACGATTTCCACCTGGCGGATCAGCTGCTCGCGCATGTTCACGCGGCGGATGAAGTGGTTGGGCACGCCGATATTGGTCAGCCCGGTCATGAAGAACTCCGACAGGCGGTTGTTCAGCACGCCCTTGCCCTCGATCGTCGCCTTTTTCTGGGCGTTGAAGGCGGTCGCATCGTCCTTGAAATACTGGATCAGCGTTCCCGGCTCGGGGCCTTCATACAGGATCTTGGCCTTGCCTTCGTAGATCTTCTTGCGACGCGGTGCCATATGCGCTTCCTTTGGTCAGCAGTCGAGGGCGGCGCGGACGGGCCGCGCCCCGGCTGGCAGGGGCCACCGGGGTTCTTTGGGCCGCTATAGGACAAGGCGCCCCGCACTGCAAGATAGACCGCATGAAGATGCGCGCCGCACTGCATTTGACAGCGCTACCGGCGCGATCGAGGGGTTGCAGCGAAGCCCCCGCGCGGGCATATGGGGGGCGATGGATCCAGCAGCAGGGTGGGGAAGCCATGACCACGTTCGACGATCGGGAAAATGCGTTCGAAAACAAGTTCGCGCATGACGCCGAGCTTCAGTTCAAGGCCGAGGCACGGCGCAACAAGCTGGTGGGCCTCTGGGCGGCCGGGCTTCTGGGCAAGTCGGGGGCCGAGGCGGCCTCCTACGCCTCCGAGGTCGTGATGGCCGATTTCGAGGAAGCGGGCGACGCCGATGTGGTTCGCAAGCTGACCGCCGATCTGGGCAGCCATGCCGATGAGCCCACGATCCGCGCCAAGCTGGCCGAATGCATGGCCGAGGCCAAGCGCCAGCTGATGACCGAAGTCTGACTTCGCGGCCCTCCCTTCGGGGAGCGGGCCACCAGAGCAATTTGCAAGGCCGCGCGGATCCGCCTCCGCGCGGCCTTTGCTTTTGCCTCCCCGTCCTATTTGCCTCCCCGTCCTATTCCGCCGGGCGTTAAGGCGCCGTGAACCGCGGGCCGGTAAGGCTGCACCCAAGGGCGTGGGGCTCGGGATCTTGGGGCGGGGAAGACGGCAATGCAGCACTGGGGACAGGCCGGGCACGAAGGTGCCGCGGCATATGGCGCGCTGACGCCGTGGCGGGGCGTGCTGCGCCATCTGCTGCCGCTGGCGCTGATGGTGCTGTTCGTGCTGGCGCTGCGCGAGAAGGCGGCGGCGCTGGACCTTGCCGCCATTGGCACGGCGCTGGCCGCCGTCTCGCCGCTGCAATGGCTGGGGGCGGTGGCGGCAACCGCGATCAGCTTCGCGGCGCTGGCGCAGTATGACGTGCTGATCCACCGGCAGCTGGCGACCGCCCTGCCCGAGGCGCAGATCCGCCGCGCCGGGGCGGCCGCCATCGCCGTCAGCCAGACGCTTGGCTTCGGCCTCGTTACCGGCGCATTGGTGCGCTGGCGGATGCTGCCGGGGACCAACCTTGGCCAGGCGACGCGGATCACCGCGCTGGTGGCACTGGCCTTTCTGGCGGGATGGGCGGTGGTGACGGCAGCGGTGGTCGCGGTGCTGCCCGTGGCGCTGCCGGGCGCGCGCTGGATGGCGCTGGCGGTGCTGGCGGGGTTTGGCGCGCTGGCGGCGCTGGCTTTCTGGCGGCCGCAGCGGTTTCCTCCCTTGACCCTCGCCGCGCGCATCGTGGCGCTGGCCGCGCTCGACACCGCCGCCGCGTCGCTGGCCCTCTGGGTGCTGCTGCCCGGCGGCGTCGAGGCGGGCGCAGCGCTGTTGCCGGCCTTCCTGCTGGCGCTTGGCGCCGGGCTGATCTCGGGCACACCGGGCGGCGTCGGGGCCTTCGAGCTGGCCCTGCTGTCGCTGCTGCCCGGGCAACCGGCCGAGCCGCTGCTGGCCGCGGTGCTGGCCTGGCGCGCGGTCTACTATGCGCTGCCCGCCGCGCTTGGGGTGCTGGCGATGGCGCGGCCTTCGAGAGCGAGTGCCCCGCGGGGGCTGCCGCAGCTGCGGCGCGGCCTCCCGGTGCCCGAGGCGCCGCGCGCCGAGATCGGCCTGCTGGCACAGGGCGAGCATGCGCTGCTGCTGGCCCCCGATGGTACCCCCGGCTGGCTGCTGGCCGAGACCGGGCAGACGGTGACGGCGCTGCTGGACCCGCTGGCGCCAGAGAGTCTTGGGGGCCTGCTGGCTGAGGTGCGGGCCCAGGCGGCGCAGCGGGGGCGCTTGGCTTGCCTCTACAAGATCACCGCCCCCACCGCCCTTCGCGTCCGCGCCGCCGGCTGGACGGTCCTGCCGGTCGCGCAAGAGGCGGTGATCGACACCGCCCGCTTCGCCTTGGCCAATCCCGCCCATGCCGGCCTGCGCCGCAAGCTGCGCCATGCTGCCAAGGCTGGGGTGATGGTGACCTCCGTGCCCCCCGGCGGCGCGCTGCCCGTGGCGCAGATGGCCGCACTCTCCGCCGCATGGGTCACCACGCGGGGCGGCGAGCGGGGCTTCTCGATGGGCCGCTACACGCCGGCATATGTGGCCGGACAGCACTGCGTGCTTGCTTGGCAAGCGGGGCGGCTGGTCGCCTTTGCCAGCTTCCACACCACCCGCGGCGAATGGACGCTGGACCTGATGCGCAGCGGCGGCGGGCTGCCAGATGGCACCATGCAGGCGCTGATGGCCGAGGCCATCGCGCGGGCGGCAGAGGCGGGCGTGCCCAGACTGTCCCTCGCCGCGGTGCCGCCGGACCCGGCGCAGCTGCGCGGGCTACCCGCCCTCATCTGGCGGATGGCAGCCCGCCCCCCCTGCGGCCTCGCGCAGTTCAAGGCCGGGTTCGCGCCGCGCTGGCAGACGCTGTATATCGCAGCCCCCTCGCCCCTCGGCCTCGCCCTCGCCGCGGCTGACATCGCCCGGGCGATCCGGCATCCGCGGCCCCTCCCCGGCGCCCAATATGGATTTGCCACAACCCGCCCGGCATGGCAGAGATCGGCAAGTCCCAGTCCAGAAAGGTTGCCCCGATGACCGACGCCCTCTCCCGCATGCTTGCCAGCCGCGACTGGATCCTGGCCGATGGCGCGACCGGAACCAACCTGTTCAACATGGGCCTGACCTCGGGCGAGGCACCCGAGATGTGGAATATCGAGCGCCCGGATGCCATCCACAGCCTCTATCGCGGCGCGGTCGAGGCGGGGTCGGACCTGTTCCTGACCAACTCCTTTGGCGGCAATGCCAGCCGGCTGAAGCTGCACGGCGCCGAAGGTCAGGTGCATGAGCTGAACCGCATCGCCGCCGAACTTGGCCGCGAGGTGGCCGACGCCGCCGGGCGCGAGGTGATCGTGGCGGGCTCGGTGGGGCCCACGGGAGAGATCATGCAGCCGATGGGCAGTCTGACCCATGCGATTGCGGTCGAGATGTTCCACGAACAGGCCGAGGGGCTGAAGGCCGGCGGCGCGGACCTGCTGTGGGTGGAGACCATCTCCGCCCCCGAGGAATTTGCCGCGGCGGCCGAGGCGGCGGCGCTGGCCGGGATGCCCTGGTGCGGCACCATGAGCTTCGACACCGCGGGCCGCACGATGATGGGCGTCACCTCGGCGCAGATGGTCGCGCTGGTGGAAAAGCTGCCCAACCCGCCGCTGGCCTTCGGTGCCAATTGCGGCGTGGGCGCGTCGGACCTCTTGCGCACCGTGCTTGGCTTCGTCGCAGCGGGGGCCGAGCGCCCGATCATCGCCAAGGGCAATGCCGGCATCCCGAAATACCATGACGGGCACATCCATTACGACGGCACCCCCGAGTTGATGGGCGAATATGCCGTCCTCGCCCACAACGCCGGCGCCCGGATCATCGGCGGCTGCTGCGGCACGATGCCGGACCACCTGCGCGCGATGCGGGCGGCGCTGGAGGCACAGCCGACCGGCCCCCGCCCGACGCTGGACGAGATCACCGCGGCGCTTGGCGGCTTCTCCTCGGCGAGCGACGGGACCGGCGACACCTCGGGCGAGCCCAAGCGGGAGCGGCGCGGGCGGAGGGGGTGAATCTTACGGCCACATCTGCGCGGCGTGAAGCACGCGCAGCACGGTGACCGCGGCCGGGGTTTCGGCATAGACCACGATGTAATTGGGCCGGACGACCAGCTCGCGCGTCCCCGCGACCCTGCCCGCCCGGCAGCGTTTCGGATGCTCCGGAAGCAATGCCACCTTGCGCTCGATATCCTCCGTCAGCGCAAGTGCGGCATCGGGGTTGTCGTCTGCGATGTAATCGACGATGGCCAGAAGGTCGGCGACCGCCGCCGCCGTCCAGTGCAGGTCAGGCCCGACTTCAGACGCCACGCTTTGCGTCGATCAGGGCGCGGGCCTGCTGCATCACCTCGCCATGCGGTTTGGGCGGGCGCGGATCGTCCAGCGCCTCCTGCACCTTGGCGCGGAACCATGCGTCATAGCTGGCGGGATTTGCGGTGAGCCCGGCAGGCAAGCCGCCCTCTGCCGCAACACGCGTCAGCAGGATGCGGACCGCATCCGACAGCGTGAGGCCGACACCGGCCAGAGCTTCGGCGGCCTCGGCCTTCAGCTGGTCATCGACACGGACATGGAGCATCGAGGTTTGCGCGGGCATGACGGGTCTCCTGTTGCCCATCCAGTATGGGTCTCAATTGAGATACGATCAAGGCCCCCGTCAGAACAGCGACAACTGATCCCCCACCCGCGGCGGCACCCGGAACGCGCTGCAATCCAGCGCCGGCAGCTTGCCATCCAGCCCCAGCCGTTTTGCCGCCACCCTGAAGCGGAGCGACAGCAGCTGCGCCTCCACCCCCTCGCCCTTCATCCGGCTGCCAAAGCGCGGGTCGTTCTCGCGCCCGCCGCGCATGGCGCGCAGGCGGCTCATCACATGCTCGGCCTGACCCGGGACGTTGCGGCGCAGCCAGTCGACAAACAGCGGCGCCACCTCATGCGGCAGGCGCAGCAGGATCCAGGTCGCGGCCCCTGCCCCGGCCTCCTGCACCGCGGCCAGGATCGCCTCGGCCTCGGTATCGGTCAGCACCGGGATCACCGGGGCGACCATCGCGCGGACCGGGACTCCGGCGGCGGCCAGCGCACGGATGGCGGCCAGCCGGCGGGCGGGGGATGGGGCGCGCGGTTCCAGCTTGCGGCAGAGCTCCGCGTTGAGCGTGGTCACCGAAATCCCGACCTGCGCCAGACCCATGCTGGCCATCTCGGCCAGGATGTCGATGTCGCGTTCGATCAGCGCGCCCTTGGTGACGATGGCGACCGGGTGGCGGAAGTCGCGCAGCACCTCGAGAATCTGGCGCATGATCCGGTATTTGCCCTCGATCGGCTGGTAGGGGTCGGTATTGGTGCCGATGGCGAGGGGCGCTACCTTGTAGCCGGGTTTGGAGAGCTCGCGCGCCAACACCTCGGGCGCGGTGGGGCGGGCGACCAGCTTGGTCTCGAAGTCGAGGCCGGGCGACAGGCCCAGATAGCTGTGCGAGGGGCGGGCAAAGCAATAGATGCAGCCATGCTCGCAGCCCCGGTAAGGGTTCAAGGAGCGGTCGAAGGGAATGTCGGGCGAGCTGTTGCGGGTCAGCACCGACCGGGGGCGTTCCAGCGCCACTTCGGTGCGGGCCAGACGCTCCTCCTCGGGCATGTCCCAGCCATCGGGTTCCACCGCGCGGGCATAGGGCTCGAACCGGCCGACCGGGTTGGCGGCGGCGGCTCGGGCGCGCAGGCGCAGGGCGGGATCGGCGGGGGGCAGGGTCATGCAGGATTTATAGAACATTAAGGGAACATTGGCCAAGATGATTCCGGCAGGATGTTCGCCTGGGGGCCCGCGTCGGAACCGACATGGCCAATGTCGCAATCCGCCAACCGGGGCCGCGGCTTTGCCTGCATGACGGATCAAGACGTGGGCCGCGAAAGGCCCGCCGGGAGAGCAGCCATGGCCGACGAAGAGATCATCCTGTCCGAGCTCGACGATGACGAGCTGGTCCTGCAGATGCATGACGACCTGTACGACGGTCTGCGCGAGGAGATCGAGGAATCGGTCGGCATCCTGCTGGAGCGCGGCTGGACCCCCTATGACGTGCTGACCAAGGCGCTGGTTGCGGGCATGACCATCGTCGGCGCCGATTTCCGCGACGGGATCCTGTTCGTGCCCGAGGTGCTGCTGGCCGCCAATGCGATGAAGGGCGGCATGGCGATCCTGAAGCCGCTGCTGATCTCTACCGGCGCGCCGCGCGTCGGCAAGATGGTGATCGGCACGGTCAAGGGCGACATCCACGACATCGGCAAGAACCTTGTGGCGATGATGATGGAGGGCGCGGGCTTCGAGGTGCTGGACCTTGGCATCAACAACTCGGTCGAGAAATACCTTGCCGCGCTGGAGGCTGAACAGCCCGACATCCTCGGCATGTCGGCGCTGCTGACCACGACGATGCCCTACATGAAGGTGGTGATCGACACGCTGGTCGAGAAAGGCCTGCGCGAGGAGTACATCGTGCTGGTCGGCGGCGCGCCGCTGAACGAGGAGTTCGGGCGGGCCATCGGTGCCGATGCCTATTGCCGCGATGCCGCCGTGGCGGTGGAGACGGCGAAGACCTTCGTCGCGCGCAAGCACAACCAGTTGGGGCAGCTGAGCGCCTGACCGGGTGCCCCCTTTCGGGGCAGCCCGGCAATGCCCAGATAGGGAGCAAAGGAGAGCCCGATGCCCCTGCCCCTGTTCCTTGGCCTTATCGCGGCGGTGATCCTCGCCGCCGGCCTGACTATATTTGCTGCACAAGGCGCCGGCTTGCCGATTGCCCTGCTGGCGCTGGTCGCCCTCGCAGCGCGGCTGCTGCTGTGGCGGCGATGATCCCCGACGATGCCACGCTGACCGAGACCGGCCTGCCCCCCGAGCGCTCCGGCCGGGTGCTGCTGATCGCCTGCGGGGCATTGGCGCGCGAGATCCTCGACCTGAAGGCGGCGAATGGCTGGTCGCATCTGGACCTGACCTGCCTGCCTGCCAACCTGCATCTCTGGCCCGAGAGGATCACCGCCGCCGTGGCCGAGGCGGTGGCGAGGCACCGCGCCGACTATGACAAGCTGTTCGTGGTCTATGCCGATTGCGGCACCGGGGGCCTTCTGGCCGCGAAATGCGCCGAGTTGGGGGTGGAGATGGTGGAAGGCCCGCATTGCTATGCCTTCTTCGAGGGCAACGCCGCCTTCGCGGAGCGCGCGGAGGAGGAGATGGGCGCCTTCTACCTCACCGATTTCCTCGTGCGGCAGTTCGACGCCTTTGTCTGGCGGCCCTTGGGGCTCGACCGGCACCCGGAGCTGCGCGGGATGTATTTCGGGAATTATGACCGGCTGGTCTATCAGGCCCAGACCGACGATCCGGGCCTCGACGCCAAGGCCGCGGACTGCGCCGCGCGGCTGGGGCTGCGCTACGAGCGGCGGCTGACGGGCTACGGCGATCTGGCCCCCGCGTTGGCGCGGCTTTAACCGAGCGCCTTCATCGCCCGGGTGATCCCGTCCAGCGTCAGCGGGTACATCCGCTCCTCGAACTGCGCGCGAATGATCTGCACCGACTGGGTATAGCCCCACATCCGTTCCGGCAGCGGGTTCAGCCAGACATGCGCAGGCCAGGCCTCCCGCGCCCGCTTCAGCCAGACCTGCCCGGCCTCGGGGTTCCAATGCTCATTGGCGCCGCCCGGATGCAGGATCTCATAGGGCGACATCGAGGCATCGCCGACGATCACGCATTTGTAGTCGGCCCCATAGGTGCGCAGCACGTCCAGCGTCGGGATCTGCGCATTCCAGCGGCGCTTGTTGTCGCGCCAGAGGCCCTCATAGAGGCAGTTGTGGAAGTAATACGCCTCCAGATGCTTGAACTCCGCCCGCGCGGCCGAGAACAGCTCCTCCACCGCCTGCACATGCGCATCCATGGACCCGCCCACATCCAGCAGCAGCAGCACCTTCACCGCATTGCGCCGCTCGGGCCGGGTCTTCACGTCGAGATAGCCCTGCTCGGCGGTCGAGCGGATCGTGCCCGGCAGGTCCAGCTCCTCATGCGCGCCGTCGCGGGCCCATTTGCGCAGGCGTTTCAGCGCCACCTTGATGTTGCGGGTGCCAAGCTCCACCTGATCGTCGAAATCGCGGAACTCGCGCTTGTCCCAGACCTTGACGGCGCGCTGGTGGCGACTGCCCTCCTGCCCGATCCGCACGCCTTCGGGGTTGTAGCCATAGGCGCCGAAGGGCGAGGTGCCGGCGGTGCCGACCCATTTGCTGCCGCCCTGATGGCGGCCCTTCTGCTCTGCCAGCCGCTGGCGCAGCGTCTCCATCAGCTTGTCGAAGCCGCCAAGCGCCTCGATCTCGGCTTTCTCCTCAGGCGTCAGTAGCTTTTCGGCCAGCTTCTCCAGCCATTCGCGCGGCAGGTCCACCGCTTCAAGCACCTGCTCGGCGGTCAGCGCCTGAAGGCCAGCGAAGGCTTCGGAAAACGCCCGGTCGAAACGGTCGATATGCCGCTCATCCTTCACCATGATCGCGCGGGCAAGGTAGTAGAACCCGTCCACGTCATAGGTGACGAGGCCCGCCTGCATCGCCTCCAGAAACGCCAGATATTCGCGGACAGAGACCGGAACCCCGTGTCGCCTGAGTCCCTCGAAGAACGGCAGGAACATCGGCGTTCCTCAGGTCAGGCGGTCGAGGAAGATCGCCACGAACAGCGCCAGCAGCGCGAAGGCGATGCCGAAGGACAGCGCATATTGCGCAATGTCGAAACGGTTGCCCTTGCGGCGGCGGGCCAGAAACCCGCCCCACAGCGCCCCGATCACGAATCCGGCCAGCACGATCATGCAGTCAGTCCTTTCCTGCGCCCACCTACTGCGCCGCGGCAGCGGTCCGCGCCCGCGGCGACAGCGCCGCAATCTCGGCCACCCGGCGGCGCACCTCGATCTCCGGGCCGAAGCCATAGCGCGCCCATCCCATCGCGTCCAGCCGCACCTCCCGTGCCTCCGACGCCCGCCCCAGAAGCTCCAGCGCCTCGGCCCGCAGCAGCATCAAGGTGGCCAGAAGCGCCGCATTCTCGGCCTGCGCCACCACCGGCAGCGACCGATCCACAAAGGTCAGCGTATCCTCGGCCTGCCCCGCCGACAGCGCGAAGGCGGCCAGTTGCATGTCGACATGGGCCGCCTGAATCTCCATCCCGGGGCGCGAGCGGTAGATCAGCGCGGCGCGCAGGAAGCCGGTGAAGGCGGTCTCCAGATCGCCCGACAGGCTGAGCCGCGCCAGTGCGAACCAGGCGAAACCGGCGCGGGCATCTGTCCAGCCAGAGGCCTGCGCGATCGCCACCGCCCGCCGCGCCGCCTCGCGCCGCGCCGAGTCCGATGCGCGCGGCCCAAGCGCCCGCTCCACCGCGTCGATCCAAGGACGCGGCGTGGGATCGGCCGGCGCGCTTTGCGCCGCGCTGCCGCCGCGCGGATTGGCGCGGGCGAGCAGCCCCGGCAACCGCGCCGCCACCTCGGCCCGGGTCATGCCGCTGGCCAACTCGGGCGCGTTGTAAAGCCGCAGCACCAGCATGTCGAAGCCGGTCAGGATCGCGTGAAAATTGTCATCGTTGAACACCGAATCGGGCAGGCGGTAGATGTCGTTCAGCGGGCCGAGCGCCTGCGCCACCTCTTCATGCAGGCAATCGCGGATCTCCTGCGGCGAGGTGTCCGACGGGATCATCACCGTCGCGCGCTGCCGCACCGTCAGCGTCGCCCAGTCGAGCAGGGCCGAGCGGCGGGCGGCGCGGTACTCGTCCCAGCTGCTGACGCGCGGCACCACGAAGCAGGCCGCCTCCGGCACCAGCGCCTGCATCGTGGCGCGCGGCAGGAACTCCACCACGATCACATTGCCGCTGGCCGGGGCCGGGCCTGCGACGACGCGCAGCGGGATCTTCGCCTCGGTGCGCAGCCGCGCCGCCAGCTTGTCGATATCGGCGCGGGCGGTGGGCGGCACGGTGCCCCGGACATGCAGCGCCACCGGACCTTCGAACCGGGTCAGCACCGGCAATTCCCGCCCGCTCTCCATCTGGAAGCTCAGCTCCAGAAAGTCCCGCGCGATCTGCGCATTGGGGCGCAGCACCGGCATCGGCCGCGTTGCGCCGAACTGGCGCATCGGCGGCAGCGGCTCGGCATTGGGGAAGCTGACCGGCGTGGCGCGCAGGGTCGAGACATGCGGACCCGCCGGCGCGCATCCGGCCAAAACCAGCGCCAGAATCAGTGCGGCACGCAAACCGGCAATGGGTGCGGCAATGCTCATGCGGGGCGATTGTAGCGCAGGAACGGCGATTGCACCCCCACCCGGTCATAAAGCTGCCGTGCGGTATAATTTCCCTCGTTGGTCAGCCAATAGACGGCAGGCGCCCCCAGCCGGTCCGCCTCGGCATAGACCGCCTCGATCAGCGCCCGGCCAACACCGGTGCCGCGGGTCCAGGGTTCGACATAGAGGTCCTGCATGTAGGTCACAGGCTCGATCTTCCAGCCGCTGCGATGCAACAGGAACTGCACCAGCCCCACCGCCTGCCCGTTCTGCCGCGCGATCATCCCGCGCGGGTCATAGAACCCATCCCCCAGCAGCCGCTCCCAGGTCGTGGCATGAACCTCTGCCGGCAACACCGTGCTGTAGAAGGCCAGATAGGCGGTCCAGAGCCGGGACCAGTCCTGTTGATCCGCAGGCACCAGCGGACGGATCTCAAGCGGGAAGGCGGTCATGTGGGGGGTCCGGTCTGCTGTCACAATCCTGTTCCCGCTTACCGGCTTCCGGTGAGAGGGTCACGGGGATTCTGCGCCGCCCCCCTCACGCCAGCGAGAGCGCGCCACTGCCCGGCCGCCGCCCCCTTCCCCTTCGTTTTGGTCCAAATATCCCGGGGTTCGGGGGGCTGGCCCCCGGCTTTGGCAACGTCCGGGGGCAACGCCCGGCCTCGGCCAAGCGCTCACCGCTCCGCCTTCTTCTCCCAGCCGCCGCCCTCTTCGCTCCAGTACTGCGCCGAAGCCCCGGCGGCCGTCAGCTCGCGCCACTGGGCACGCGCCGCCCCCAACGACACCGGATCCACCCCGTCGAACAGGATCCACACCCGGCTCAGCGCCGCCACCTCGCCCGCCTCCACCGGCGCGCCGCCGATGGCCATCAGCGCCTGCGGATCGTTGGGCAGCCCGGGCCCGGTGGTCAGCAGCACCGGCTGATCGGCGTCATGCGGCCCGCCCGCAAGGCCATGCGGCAGGAACCCCGCCTCATCCCCCACCCACAGCGCCGCGTCGAGCCGCGCCAGCACCCCCACATCGCTGCCGCGCAGGGTTACGCGCCAGCCCTGCTTCAGCGCGCGCTGCAGGATCGTCTCGGCCGTCTGCTCGAGGGTCGAGCGGGTCAGCTGGTAGAAGAGGGCCGGCATGAAGGCCTCAGGCCTTGTCGGCCGGCTCGTAGCCATCCTGGATCAGCCGGTTCAGCGCCATCACCCCCCAGCCGCTGGCGCCCTTGGGGGCCAGCGCGGTTTCCGCGGGCGGCAGAGCCACCCCGGCGATGTCGAGGTGGATCCAGGGCATCCCCTCCTTGATGAACCGCGCCAGGAACTGCGCCGCGGTGATCGCGCCGCCGGGGCGGCCGCCGACATTCATCATGTCGGCAATGCGGGATTTCAGCTTGGCATCATAGGCCGCGCCCATCGGCATCCGCCAGGCGCCCTCGCCCTCGGCCTTCGCCGCCTTCAGGAAGGCGCCGGCGAAGGCGTCGTTGTTGGAGAACACCCCGGCATTCTCATGCCCGAGGCCGATGATGATCGCGCCGGTCAGGGTGGCAAGGTCGATCACGCCCGAGGGCTTGAAGCGGTCCTGCGCGTACCAAAGCACATCGGCCAGAACCAGCCGCCCCTCGGCATCGGTGTTGATCACCTCGATGGTGTCGCCCTTCATCGAACGGACCACATCCCCCGGTCGCTGCGCGCGCCCGTCGGGCATGTTCTCGACGAGGCCGACAATCCCCACCACATTGGCCTTGGCCCCGCGCAGCGCCAGCGTGCGCATCACGCCCGCCACCACGCCGGCGCCGCCCATGTCCATCGTCATCTCTTCCATGCCGCCCGCGGGCTTGATCGAGATGCCGCCGGTGTCGAACACCACGCCCTTGCCGACCAGCGCCAGCGGGGGCTCGTCGCCGCCGCCGTTCCACTGCATCACCACCACCTTGGAGGGGCTTTCCGATCCCATGCCCACGCCCAGAAGCGCGCCCATGCCAAGCTTGGTCAGCTCCTCCTCCTCGAGGATCTCGACATCGAGGCCAAGCTCGTGCATCGCCGCCAGCCTAGCGGCGAAATCATAGGTGGTCAGCACGTTGGCCGGTTCGTTGATCAGGTCGCGGGTGAAGAACACCCCTTCGGCCAGCGCCGCCATCGGCCGGGCCTCGGCCGCCACCGCCTCGGGCTTGGCGACCATGAAGGTGACCTCGCCAAGCACTTTGGGCTCGGCGGTCTTGTGGGCGGTGAAGTCATAGGCGCGCAGCGCGAGGCCAAGCGCGATCTCGGCCGCGCGGGCATGGCCGCCCGCCAGCACCAGCGCACCGGCCTCGGTCAGGGCCTTGCCGATGGTGGCGCCGGCCTTGCGCGCGTCTTCCACGCTTGCCTTGCGGTCCAGCCGGATCACCTGCACCGCCTCGGCGGCCAGCCCCGCGGGGTAGCCAAGATCCGCGCCCTCGCCCGCCTTCAGCTTGCCGAAGGCCGGGCTGGCGGCATAGCGCGACAGCGCCCCCTTCATCGCCCGGTCCAGCCGCTTGGCCCCGGTATCGAGCGCGCCGCCCTCGGGCAGCAGCACGGCAATGCGGCCAGGATGGCCGGCCAGCGCCTCGACATCGGTTTCGCGGAAATGGATGGCGACGGGTGCGGTCATGGTGCTGCCTTTGCTCTGCGGTCTGAAATCTGGGTGCCTTGGGTGGCGGTCCGGTTTGCCTGGCGGGCGGCCCGGCCGGATGGCATGGCGGGGTGGCTTCCGGCGGCGGGCGGGCCTTTGGCGGACACTAGCCCGCAGGTCCGGGCTTGGCCAGATGCCAGTTTCCCGGCCATCACTCAAGTTCGAGCCAGCTGCTCAAAGCCCGCATCGCGCTCGGCCAGCAAGAAGCGCCACCCAGAATTTCGGCCGTCGACGAAATTCTGCTGTGCCTGCCCTGCCCCAAGACACTCCCTTTTCCCGGCCCGGCGATTGGGCTAGGAGGGGGCCAGACCAGCGGGGGAGACAGCACAGGTGTCCAGATTCGACAGATACTTGCTGTCGCAACTGCTGACTCTGTTCGGCTTCTTCTCGCTCGTGCTGGTCTCGGTCTACTGGATCAACCAGGCGGTGCGGCTGTTCGAGCAGCTGATCGCCGATGGCCAGTCGGCCTGGGTCTTCCTCGAGTTCAGCGCGCTGACCCTGCCCAATGTGATCCGCATGGTGCTGCCGGTCTCGGCCTTTGCCGCCGCGGTCTATGTCACCAACCGCCTCTCTGCCGAAAGCGAGCTGGTCGTGATGCAGGCCACCGGCTTCTCGCCCTGGCGGCTGGCGCGGCCGGCGGTGGCCTTCGGGCTGACCGTGGCAGTGCTTCTGTCGGTGCTGACGCATGTGCTGGTGCCGGCCAGCCGCACCGGCCTTGCCGAACGGCGCACCGAGATCGCCGAGAACATCACAGCGCAGTTTCTGGTCGATGGCAGCTTCCAGCACCCGGCGGCCGGCATCACGCTTTATATCCGCGAGATCACGCTCAACGGCGAGTTGCTGGACATCTACCTGTCGGACGCGCGCGACAAGACGCAGCGCACGACCTATACCGCCGAACGCGCGCTGCTGATCAAGGCCGAGACCGGTCCCAAGCTGGTGATGTTCGAGGGCATGGCGCAGACCCTGCAGGCCGAGGGCAACCGGCTGTTCGTGACCCGCTTTGACGATTTCACCTATGACATCGGCGCGCTGATCACCCAAGCCACCGCCCGCCGGCGTGACCTGCGCGAGTTTTCCACCCCCGTGCTGCTGTTCCCCACGCCCGAGCAACTGGAAACCGCCCGCGAATCCCGGGCGGTGTTTCTGGCCGAGGGCCATTCCCGCTTTTCCCAGCCCCTGACCGCCGCCGTCTTTGCCGTGATCGGCTTTTCGGCACTGCTGACCGGCAGCTTCAGCCGCTTTGGCGTCTGGCGGCAGATCGCGGTGGCAGTGGTGCTGATGATCGTGGTGCAGATGCTGTCCAATGTCGGTGCCAGCGCCGCGCAAAGCGATGAAGCACTCTGGCCGCTGGCCTATCTGCCGGTGGTCGTGGGCTCTGCGCTCGCGGCGGGCCTTCTTTGGCTGGCGGCGCGGCCGCGGCGGATCCGCGCACATGTGGCCGAGGGCGCGGCATGACCCTCTCGCTCTATATCGCGCGCCGCTTTGCCACGATGTTCCTTGGCGTCTTCGGCGTGTTCTTCGGCATCATGTTCATGGTGGACATGGTCGAGCAGGTGCGGCGCTTTGAAACCGGCGGCGGGTTGGGGGCAGCGGCCTGGCTGGCGGCGCTGAACGTGCCGGCGGGGCTCTACCACATCTTGCCGCTGGTGGTGATCCTGGCCACGATTGCGTTGTTCCTCGCCCTCGCCCGCTCGTCCGAACTGGTGGTGATCCGCGCTGCCGGTCGCTCCGCGATGCGCACGCTGGTGGCGCCGGTGGTGACCGCCCTCGTGATCGGCGCGCTGGCGGTGGCGGTGATGAACCCCATCGTCGCCGCCACCTCGAAACAGTATGAGGTGGAAGCCTCGCGCTACAAGCTGGGCGAGCAGAGCGTGTTGTCGATCAGCCGTGAGGGGCTGTGGCTGCGCCAGGGCGGGCCCGAAGGGCAATCGGTGATCCGCGCCGACCGCGCCAACCTTGACGGGACAGAGCTTTACGGCGCGACCTTCCTGTCCTTCGCGCCCGAGGCAGGGCCAACCTTGCGGCTGGAGGCAGAGACTGCCCGGCTGGCCGACGGCGCCTGGACCTTGCACAACGTCAAGGAATGGCGGCTGGGGGATGCCGAGAACCCCGAGCGTGACGCGCAGTTTCATGACACGCTGGCCATCCCGTCCGACCTGACGGCCGACCGCATCCGCGACAGTTTCGGCACGCCCTCATCGATCCCGATCTGGGATCTGCCGGCCTTTATCGACGGGCTGGAGGGCGCGGGCTTCTCGGCGCGCAAGCACGCGGTCTGGCTGCAGATGGAGCTGGCGCTGCCACTGCTGCTGGCGGCAATGGTGCTGCTGGGGGCGGGCTTCACCATGCGCCATGCCCGCTTTGGCCGCACCGGGCTGATGGTGCTTTTCGCCATGGGTGCCGGTTTCGCGATTTTCTTCTTGCGGAATTTCGCGCAAGTCTTGGGCGAGAACGGGCAGATCCCGGTGGCCCTTGCCGCCTGGAGCCCGCCGGCCGCGGCGGTGCTGTTCTCGCTTGGGCTGTTGCTGCACCTGGAGGATGGCTGATGCGCCGCGCGTTCAAGGCCCTTACCGCCGCTTTGGCGCTGAGCGTGTCGCCGATGGCGCTGAGCCTTGCCCCTGTTGCCGTGGCGCAGGCGCAGACCGGCAGCGCCCCCGCCACGCTGGTCGCAGATACCGTGTTCATCGATGCCGATGGGCGGCTGACGGCGGCAGGCTCGGTCGAGGTGTTCCACGGTACCGCACGGATGACCGCCGGAAGCCTGATCTATGACCCCGCCACCGAACGTCTGCAGATCGAGGGGCCGATCACCATTGTCGAGAATGGCGGCGACACGATCTTGCTGGCCTCGGCGGCAGAGCTGTCGGCCGACCTGACCAACGGCATCCTGACCGGCGCGCGGATCGTGCTCGACCGCCAGCTGCAGATCGCCGCCGCCGAAATCTCGCGCGTGTCGGGCCGCTATAACCGCGCTACAAGGGTGCGCGCCTCGTCCTGCGAGGTTTGCGCCAGCAACCCGATCCCGGTCTGGGAGATCCGCGCCAGCCGTGTCGTGCATGACGAGCAGGCCCAGCAACTCTACTTCGACAACGCCCAGTTCCGTGTGGTAGGCCTGCCGGTGTTCTGGTTCCCGATGCTGCGGATGCCGGACCCGACGCTGGACCGCTCGCCCGGGTTCCTGATCCCCAGCATCCGCACCACCACCGGCCTCGGCACCGGGATCAAGCTGCCCTATTTCATCCCGATCGGCGACAGCCGCGACCTGACCGTCACACCCTATGTCTCGACCAGCGCGACGCGGACGGTAGAGCTGCGCTATCGTCAGGCCTTCCGCACCGGCAGCATAGAGCTGAACGGCGCTGTCAGCCGCGATGATCTGGAAGACGGCACCCGCGCCTATCTGTTCGGAACCGGCAGCTTTGCATTGCCGGAAGGCTACCGGCTGAACTTCGGTATCGAGATGGTGTCGGACGAGGCCTATCCCAGCGATTACGGGCTCGACAACAAGGACCGGCTGGAAACGGGGGTGGAGATCACCCGCACAAGGCGCAACGAATACATCCTTGGCCGCGTAGTCAACTACCGCTCGCTGCGCGACAGCGAGGACAATTCGACCCTGCCGACGCTGGTCAGCGACGTGACCTGGCACCGCCGATTTGCCCCCGCACTGATCGGCGGCGAGGGCGGGCTGCGCTTCCAGACCCACAGCCACCGGCGCTGGTCGGATGAGGACACGGACGCCAATGGCGACGGCGTGGTGGACGGGCGCGATGTCGCCCGCGCTTCGCTGCGCGCCGACTGGCGGCGCAATTGGGTGCTGGACAATGGCATGGTCTTTGCCGGCCTGACCGAGATCACCGCCGATATCTACCGCATCAGCCAGGACCCGGCCTATGACCGCAACGTCACCCGCGTGACCCCGGCGGCGGCGGTGGAACTGCGCTGGCCGTTCATGCGCGCGGGCAGCGCGGGCGCCGCCTCTTGGGTGGTGGAGCCGGTGGTGCAGATCGGCTGGAGCCCCAAGGATGCCGCCGACGACGTCGTGCCGAATGAGGACTCTGTGCTGGTGGAGTTTGACGAGGGCAACCTCTTCTCGCTTGACCGTTTCCCCGGCGCCGATGCGCATGAGGCGGGGCTGCGCGCCAATCTGGGCTTTTCCGTCACCCGGCAGGCGGTGGATGGCAGCTCGCTGGCGCTGACGCTGGGGCGGGTGGTGCGGCCCGAGAACCTCGGCCAGTTCAACACCTCCAGCGGCCTTGACGGCGCCACCTCCGACTGGCTGCTGGCCACGCAATATGCTGGCTCCGGCGGGCTGACCGTCACCAATCGCGCGATTTTCAATGACGAGTTCGACCTCTCGCGCGAGGAATTGCGGTTCTCGTGGCGCACGGACAGCTACGGGATCGGATCGTCCTACATCTGGCTGGAGGAAGATCTGGCCGAGGCGCGCACCGTACCCACCTCGGAATGGACGCTCGATGCCGACTGGGCGATCACCGATGCCTGGGCCGCCGCCATCGAAACCCGCTATGACTTCGAGGCCGAACGCGCCGCCCGCGCCGGGCTTGGGCTGCAATATGCCACCGAATGCGTCACCTTCGATCTTTCCCTCTCGCGCCGCTTCACATCCTCGACTAGTGTACGCCCCACTACCGATATCGACCTTTCGGTGGTGCTGAACGGCTTCGGCTCGGGCAATCGGGCAACTGCGGCGCGCCGCAGCTGCGGCGGCTGAGACCCGGCAGGGCGCGGACGGCAACGACAGGACCAGAGCAGAACGGACCCGACCGATGCGCAATTTCCTCATCCTCCCGGCCCTCGCGGTGGCGGCCTTTGCCGCCTGTTCGGCGCCGGTTCTGGCCCAAGGCGGACAGTTCGCCGCGCAGGTCTTCGTGAATGACAGTGCGATCACCGAATACGAATTGCAGCAGCGCCGCCTGTTTCTGACCCTGCTGAACGCCCCGCCCGAGATGATCGACGGCGCGCTGGATGCGCTGATCGACGACCGCCTGCGCAGCAGCGCCGCCAAGTCGATGGGGATGGAGGCGAACGCCGAACAGGTGCAGGCCGGGATGGAGGAATTCGCCGCCCGCGCCAATCTGACCGCCGAGCAGTTCGTGGGCGAGCTGCAGAAGGCCGGCGTCTCCGCCGAAACCTTCCGCGATTTCGTCGCTGCCGGTATCGTCTGGCGCGACGTGGTGCGCGCCCGCTTTGTCGGCCGCAGCCGCGCAACCGATGCCGAGGTCGAGCAGGCGATTGCCGAGCAGGGCTTTGGCGACGAGGTTCCCGAAGGCCCGCGGGTGCTGCTGTCGGAAATCATCATCCGCCGCGCCCCCGAAGAGGATGCCCGCGCCCGGCTGCTGGCCGAGCGGGTGGCGACAATCGCCACCACCGAGGCAAGCTTTGACACCGCAGCCCGGCAATATTCCACCGCCGCCACCCGCGAGGCAGGCGGCCAGCTGGACTGGATGGCGCTGAGCAGCCTGCCCGAGCAGGTGCGCGGCCGCGTCGCCGCCCTGTCCCCCGGCCAGATCAGCGCCCCGGTGCAGGTCGGCCCCGGCGCCTATGCGATGTTCCTGCTGCATGAACGCGCCGCGGCCCCCGCCGCGCTGCCCGCGGGGGTCGAGGCGCTGAAATATGCGCAAGTGCTGCTGCCCGGCGGGCGCAGCGAGGCGGCGCTGGCCGAAGCCGCCAAGATCCGCGCCCGGGTGGATACCTGCGATGACCTCTACGGCGTTGCCAGCGGCGTATCTGCCGACCGGCTGCTGGTGCAGACCCAGCCCTCTTCCGCGCTGCCCGCCGATCTGCGCGCCGAACTGTCGCGGCTCGATCCCGGCGAGATTTCCACCGCGCTGACGCGCGGCGATGCGCTGATGGTGCTGATGCTGTGCTCGCGCGGGCCGTTGCTGGATACGAAAACCGTGCCGCGCGATCAGGTCCGCGCCCGGTTGCAGAACGAACGGCTGGTGGCCTTCGCCGAGGCCTATATGGCCGAGCTGCGCGCCGGGGCCTCGATCCGGTACCCGTGAGTATGCCCCGCACCCCGCTGCCGGTGGCCCTGACCTGCGGGGAACCCGCCGGCATCGGCCCCGAGATCGCCGTCAAGGCCTGGGACCATCTGCGCGCCCGGCTGCCCTTCTTCTGGATCGGCGATCCCGCGCATCTGCCGCAAGGCGCTCCGCATCAGCTGATCGACGCGCCCGAAGATGCCTTCTCGGTCGCCGGCCATGCGCTGCCGGTGCTGGCCCATCCCTTCCCCGGTGCCGCGATCCCGGGCACGCCGACGCCCGAGAACGCCGCCGCGGTGATCGAAGTGATCGCCCGCGCCGTGCAGCTGGTCGGGCGCGGTCATGCCTCTGCCGTCTGCACCGCCCCGATCTCCAAGAAGGCGCTGAAGGACGGCGCCGGCTTCGCCCATCCCGGCCATACCGAATACCTCGCGCATCTGGCGGGCGTCGACCGCGTGGTGATGATGCTGGCCTGCCCCGACCTGCGCGTGGTGCCGGTCACCATCCATGTCGCGCTGTCCGAGGTGCCGCGGCTGCTGACCGCTGATCTGCTGTCGGACACGATCCGCATCACCCATGCCGCGCTGGAGCGGGATTTCGGGATTCATGGCCCGCGGCTGGCGGTGGCGGGGCTCAACCCCCATGCCGGCGAGGGCGGGACCATGGGCCTCGAGGATCTCGAGCGCATCGCCCCGGTGATCGCCGCGCTGCGCGCCGAGGGCTATGCCGTCGCGGGGCCGCTGCCGGCCGACACCATGTTCCACCCTGCGGCGCGGGCGAAATATGACGCGGCGATCTGCATGTATCACGACCAGGCGCTGATCCCGATCAAGACGCTGGACTTCGCCGGCGGCGTCAACGTGACGCTGGGGCTGCCATTCATCCGCACCTCGCCCGACCATGGCACGGCCTTCGACATCGCAGGGACCGGGGTCGCCGATCCGTCGAGCCTGATCGCGGCGCTGCGGATGGCGACAGAGATGGCTGCGGCCCGGGCCTCGGAGTGACGGCGCGCGCGCGGGCGGCAAGGCCGGGGGTTTTCCACCCCCGGACCCCCGGAGGATATTTCGACCAAAACGAAGTCGCAGGGTTTTTGGGCGGGGCGGGCTGATGGCAACGATCGACGGGTTGCCGCCGCTGCGGGATGTGATTGCCACACATGAGCTGAGCGCGAAGAAGCAGCTGGGCCAGAACTTCCTGCTGGACCTGAACCTGACCGCCAAGATCGCGCGGCTGGCGGGCGATCTGGCCGGGCATGACGTGCTGGAGGTCGGCCCCGGCCCCGGCGGGCTGACGCGCGGGCTGCTGGCCGAGGGCGCGCGTCATGTGGTGGCGGTGGAGAAGGACGCGCGCTGCCTGCCCGCACTGGCCGAGATCGCGGCGGCCTATCCGGGGCGGCTGACGGTGCTGAACGGCGATGCGCTGGACATGGACCTTGCCGCGCATCTGACCCCGCCCTGGAAGGTCGCGGCGAACCTGCCCTACAATGTGGGCACCGAGCTGCTGGTGCGCTGGCTGACCCCGCCCGTATGGCCGCCCGCGTGGTCGAGCCTGACGCTGATGTTCCAGAAGGAAGTGGCCGAGCGGATCGTGGCCAAGCCCGGATCGAAGGCCTACGGGCGGCTCGCGCTGCTGGCGCAATGGCGCTGCGAGGCGCGGATCGTGATGAGCCTGCCGCCCGAGGCCTTCACCCCGGCCCCCAAGGTGCATTCGGCGGTGGTGCATCTGACCGCCCTGCCCGCGCCGCGCTTTGAGGCGGATGGCGCGGTGCTGAACCGGATCGTGGCGGCCGGTTTCAACCAGCGCCGCAAGATGCTGCGCGTCAGCCTGAAGGGCGTGTCCCCGGGCATCGAGGCCAAGCTGGAGGCGGCGGGGATCCCGCCCACCGCGCGGGCCGAGGAGATCGGGCTCGAGGCCTTCTGCCTGCTGGCACGGATCGTGGCGGCGGGCTGAGGCTTAGCTGCGGGCTGGCTCGGCACCGGCATGACAACCAGACACCCGAAATGACAAGGCCCCCGTGAGGGGGCCTTGTCATTTCTTCCTGCACAGCACCGATCACTCGGCCGAAGACGTATCCTCGGCGCGCTCGCTGCTGTCCTCGGCCGGTTTGGCACGGGGCTTGCGCGGGGCGCGGGGCTTGGGCGCCTTGACGGGTTCGGCCTCGGGCTGCGCCAGACGGGTCAGCTCGCGCCGCACATCCGTCGGTTGCTCTGCCGGCGCGGGCTGCGGCTGTTCGGCTTTCGGCTCGGCGGCACGCGGCTCGGCAGCAGCCTCGCCCTCAACCTGCGGCTTCGGCCCCCGCGGTGCGCGGCGTTCGCCCTGCGGAGCGCGCTCGCGGCGCGGCTGCTGCGGACGCATTTCCGGCGTTTCCACCAGGCCGCTGTCTTCGCCATCCTCGCGCGGGTCGGTCATCGGCTCGGGCGCGCGCTCGCGCTGCGGACGGTCGTTGCGTTGTTCGCGGTTCCGGTCCTGCTGGCCGCCCTGATTGCGGTCCTGCTGGCCCCGGTCCTGCTGACCGCCTTGGTTGCGGTCCTGTTGATTGCGATCCTGCTGGCCCCGGTCCTGCTGACCGCCTTGGTTGCGGTCCTGTTGACCCCGCTCCTGCTGGCCACGATCTTGCTGCCCGCGATCCTGCTGGCTCCGGTCCTGCTGGCTCCGGTCCTGCTGCTGATTGCGGTCCTGCTGGCCGCGGTCATGGCCACCGGCATCGGCGTAGCGCTCTTGCCCGCCATTGCCGTTCTGGCCGCCGTTCTGGCCGTTGCCATTCCCGTTCTGGCCATGCTGGCCATTCCCGTTCTGGCCGCCATTCTGGCCCTGCTGCGGCTGCGGCTGGCCGCCCTGCTGCGCGCGCTGATCCTGGCCCATCTCGCGCGTCGCCTCGCCCAGCATCCGCGTGTAATGCTCGGCATGTTGCAGGAAGTTCTGCTCGGCCACGCGGTCATTCGACAGCTGGGCGTCGCGCGCCAGCATCAGGTATTTGTCGATGATCTGCTGGGGGGTGCCACGCACCTTGCCCTCGGGTCCCGAACTGTCGAAGACGCGGTTAATGATATTGCCGAGCGTGCGCTGACGGTTCGACTTGGAACGCGAACGGGACTTGGATGATCTCATGTGCTTTCGCTTGTTGCGAGCCTTGGCGGCTTTGTGGACGCGCCATTCGTCTGGCTTTTGCGGCTGACAGCCCCGGCCGGTTTCCCTGCTTCGGCCCGGCGCATCCGAACGTGATGGTTGCGCGGAAGAACGGGCGATGCGGTGGTGGCGGAGCGCGCGGGGGGCCTCGTTGCCCCTCCGTCACAAGGCCTGTGTAAGCATGGCACCGGGCATGAGGCAAGCAGAAACTTGGAAATCTGCCGCAAAACGCCGTGTTCTTGCGAAGAATGCGACGCATCGCCGCGGAAGTCAGGGAGCCTCGGCGCTGACCACGCGGTCCCGCCCATCGAGATCGGGTAGCGCCCGGATCCCCTTCAGCCCCGCCGCCGCGAAGAGCGCCTCCACCGCCGCGCCCTGCAAGGGGCCGATCTCGACCAGCAGCCGCCCGCCCGGTGCCAGATGCGCGCCCGCCCCCGCAGCGATGGCGCGATAGGCATCCAGCCCGTCACCGCCCGGCGTCAGCGCCATATGCGGCTCCCAGTCGCGCACATCGGGGTCCAGCAACGCCATCTCTTCGGCAGTGATATAAGGCGGGTTCGACACGATCAGATCGAACTGCCCCGTCACACCGGCGAACCAGTCCGAGGCAACAAACTTCACCCGCTCCCCCAGCCCCAAAGCCACACCATTCCCGGCCGCCACCGCCAGAGCGGCTTCCGACAGGTCGGTGCCCATGCCCCGCGCCCCCGGCCGCTCCGCCAGCAGCGTCAGCACGATGCAACCGGTGCCGGTGCCCAGATCCAGCACCCGGCCAAAGGGCCGCTCCAGCGCCGCCGCGATCAGGCATTCCGTCTCGGGCCGCGGGTCGAGCGTATCCCGCGTCACCCGGAAAGCCCGCCCCCAGAACAGCCGGCTGCCGGTGATCTGCGAGACCGGCTGCCGCGCCGCCCGCGCCGCCACCGCCAGCTCGAACGCCGCCGCCGCCGCCGGGGGCAATACCTCGCCCAGATGCAACAGCAGCCGGTCCGCCCCGATCCCCATCGCATGGGCCAGCAGCCGCCGCGCATCCCGCGGCGCATCGGCCACCCCCGCCGCCGCCAGCCGCGCCACAGCCGCGCGCAAGGCCTCGGCCCCGGTCACGACCCCTTGCCCATTGCTTTTTCCCAAATATCCCGGGGGGAGACGCCGCAGGCGACGGGGGGCAGCGCCCCCCTGCCCGGCCAGACCCGGGCGCAAAACCCCCTCACGCCCCCGCCTCCAGGGCCGCCAGCTTCTCCGCCTGATCCTGCGCCACCAGCGCATCGATGATCTCGCCCAGATCCCCGGCGATGATCTTGTCCAGCGAATAGAGCGTCAGGTTGATGCGGTGATCGGTCATCCGCCCCTGCGGGAAGTTGTAGGTGCGGATCCGCTCCGACCGGTCCCCCGACCCCACCTGCGCCTTGCGGTCGGCGGCGCGGGCGGTGTCCATCCGGCTCCGCTCCAGATCGTAGAGCCGCGCGCGCAGCACCGCCATCGCATTGGCGCGGTTCTGGTGCTGGGATTTTTCCGAACTCGTCACCACGATCCCAGTGGGGATATGGGTCAGCCGCACCGCCGAATCGGTGGTGTTCACATGCTGCCCGCCGGCGCCGCTGGCGCGCATGGTGTCGATGCGGATATCGGTCGCCGGGATGTCGATATCCACCTCCTCGGCCTCGGGCAGCACCGCCACCGTTGCGGCCGAGGTATGGATGCGCCCGCCGCTTTCGGTTTCGGGCACGCGCTGCACCCGGTGCACGCCGGATTCGTATTTCAGCCGGGCAAAGACCCCCTCGCCCTCGATCCGCGCCATGGCTTCCTTGACGCCGCCAAGCTCGGTCTCGGACAGTTCCAGCATCTGGAAACGCCAGCCCTGCGCCTCGGCATGGCGCTGATACATGCGCAAGAGGTCGCCCGCGAAGAGCGCCGCCTCCTCGCCCCCGGTGCCGGGGCGGATTTCCAGGATCGCCGGGCGCGCATCGGCGGAATCGCGCGGCAGCAGCGCGAGGCGCAGGCGATCCTCCATCCCCGGGATCCGCGCCTTCAGCGCCGGGATCTCGTCCTCGGCCAGCGCCCGCATCTCGGGATCGGCCAGCATTGCCTCGGCCTCGGCCAGATCGGTCACCGCCTGCCGCCAGGCGGCGATCTCGGTCACCACCGGCTTCAGCTCGGAATATTCCCGGCTCAGCACCGCAATCTCGGCCGGGCTGGCGCCAGCATTCAGCTTCGCCTCGAGAAACTCGAAGCGGCGGGTGATCTGGTCAAGGGTGTCGGTGGGCAGCATGGCGGCGGGTGTAGCGCAAGGCCGCGCCGGGGGGAAGCGGCGCCGCTACTCCAGCGCCGCGCGCAACGCCTGCAGCCGCGCGGCGTTGACGCCGAAATCCGACGCCCCGAACCGCGCCCGCGACAGCGCGGCAAAGGTCGCGCCGCGGTCGGCGGCAAGGGTCCGCACCGTCACGTAGTCGGGGAAGCCCAGAAGCCGAGAGCGCGCGACATAGGTGACGAAGCCGCCCTTCGGATCGCCCGCCAGCCGCGTCACCCGCGGCATGGCCATCAGCGCCGCGTCGATGCGGGCCGCGAGGGTGGCGGGGTCTTCGGCCGTGACAATCTCACCGGGCGGGATGCGCGCGAAATTGGGGCTGCCGGGGTCGCGCGCCGTCAGCGGGTTCACATGCCAGCGCTCGGGGTCCGAGGGCGCAAGCCGCACCCAGGCGAGCCCGCAAAGCGCCAGAACGACCAGCAGGATCGCGGTGAACTTCATCGCCCGCGCTTCCCCCAGCAATAGAGTGCCAGCAGCTCATGCGCGACATGCGCGCCCGCAATCGCCGTGGCCCCGGTGGTGTCATAGGGCGGCGAGACCTCGACGACGTCGCCGCCCACCAGATTGATCCCCGCCAGATCGCGCAGCATCGCCGAGACCTGCCAGCTGGCCAGCCCGCCCCAGACCGGCGTGCCGGTGCCGGGCGCGAAGGCGGGGTCCAGCGCGTCGATGTCAAAGGTGAGGTAGGTGGGATGGTCCCCGAGGATACCGCGGATCTTCTCCACCGCCGCGGCCACCCCCTTCTCATGTACCTCGCGCGCGTCGATGATATGCACGCCGAGCGGATCGGGGTTGTCGGTGCGGATGCCGACCTGCACCGAGCGCGCCGGGTCCACCAGCCCCAGCTTCACCGCCTTGTAGAACATGGTGCCATGGTCGATGCGGGTCATGTCGTCATCGACCCAGGTGTCGGAATGGGCATCGAACTGCAGCAGCGAGATCGGCCCGAACTTCTCGGCATAGGCCTTGAGGATCGGGAAGGTGATGTAATGATCCCCGCCAAGTGTGATCGTGCCGGGCCCGGCCGCGAGGATGCCGCGGATATGCGCGGTCAGCGCGTCCGGGAAGTCGGCGACCTTGGCATAATCAAAGGGCAGATCGCCGTAATCGACGATGCTGAACTCGGTCAGCGGATCGAAGCCCCAGCCATAGGGCGGATCGAAGGCCTGCAGCGTGCTCGCCTCGCGGATCGCGCGGGGGCCGAAACGGGTGCCGGGGCGGTGCGTCACCGCCTGATCGAAGGGCACGCCGGTGATGGCGAGATGGGCGCCGGTCAGGTCCTTGGTATAGCGCCGCCGCAGGAAGCTGGTCGCGCCGCCAAAGGCATTCTCGAAGGCGAGCCCGCGGGTTTCGGCGCGGGTGAACGCCAGATCGACCTGGGTTTTGGCGTCTTCAAGGGCCATGCTGTCCTCCTGTCCCGGTGCGAAGACCTCGGCTGGTGCGCGGGGTGGAGTCAAGCGGGGAGTTGAAAGCAAGAGGGGGGGCTCTGCCCCCGGCGGGCCTTGGCAGGCCCGCTCCCCCCGGGATATTTGTGAAAAAGCAAGTCGGAAGGATGGGCGGTGCGACAGTTCTATGAGGCGGCGGCCTATGATCCGGCCTGGCCCGCGAGCCATTGGGCGGGGACCGTGCCCTTGCAGACGTTGGCACCGCTTCAGGGCGCGGCGCGGGCCGAGGTGGCGGTGATCGGCGCGGGCTATGCCGGGCTGAACGCGGCGCTGGTGCTGGCGCGGGGGCATGGCGTGGATGTGGCGGTGCTGGAGGCGGCGCAGCCGGGCTGGGGCGCGTCGGGGAGGAATGGCGGGTTCTGCTGTCTGGGTGGGGCCAAGCTGGCCGATGCGGGGATCGTGGCGCGGCACGGGGTGCAGGGCGCGCGGGACTGGCGCGGGTTTCAGCGGCGGGCGATTGACCATGTCGCGGGGCTGCTGGAGGCGGAGGGGATCGACGCGCGGCAGGGGCCGGAGGGGGAGGCGCTGCTGGCGCATTCGCCTGCCGCCTATGGCGCGATGCGGGCCGGGGCCGAGGCGGAGGCGGCCCTGCATGGTTCTGCGCCGCGGCTGATCCCGGCGGGCGCGCTGGCCGAACACGGGCTGGCCGGGCCGGGCTTCTTCGGGGCCGCGCTTGGGGGCGAGGGCTTCCCGCTCAACCCGATGCGCTATGTGCAGGGCCTGGCGCGGGCGGCAGGGGCTGGCGGCGCGCGGATCTACGGGCGGAGCCCGGTGACGCGGCTGGAGCCCGTGCAAGGCGGCTGGCGGCTGACCACGCCCGGCGGCAGCCTGATCGCCGCCAAGGTGCTGATCGCCGGGAATGGCTATGCGCCCGAGGATCTGCAGCCCTGGCTTTCCGGCCGCACCCTGCCGGTCTTCTCGGCGATTCTGGTGACGCGGCCGCTGAGCGCCGAGGAGCGCGCGGCGCAGGGCTTCACCTCGCCGCTGATGGCTTACGATTCGCGGCATCTGCTGCATTACTTCCGCCACCTTCCCGACGGGCGCTTTCTGTTCGGGATGCGCGGCGGGCTCTCCGCCCGGCCAAAGGCGGAGGCCGAGACACTCGCCCGGCTGCGCAAGCATTTCGAGGCGCTGTTTCCGGCGTGGAAGCGCGCACAAACCGAAACCGCCTGGTCGGGATTGGCCTGCCTCACCGGCAGCCTTGCACCCTACATCGGTCCCGTCCCCGGCGCGCCCGGCCTCTTCGCCGCCTTCGGCTGGCACGGCAACGGCGTCGCCGCCGCCTCGCTTGGCGGCGCCGAGGCGGCGCGGCTGATCGCAGGAGCACCGACCAGCCTGCCAGCGCTGATCACCACCCCGCCCCGCCGCTTCCCGTTCCCGCGCCTCCGCCGGCTGGCCCTGCGCGCCGCCTACGCTGGCTATGCCCTGCGCGACGGCCCCCTGCCGCGCTAAGCCAGCGGCAGTGCCCGTTCCACCAGCCGCGCGAAGAAGCTGGCCCCGACCGGCGCTGCCTCGTCGTTGAAGTCGAAGGCGCCGTGATGCAGCCCTGCCCCCGGTCCGGTACCGAGGAACAGGTAGGCCCCCGGCCGCGCCTCGAGCATGTAGCTGAAATCCTCGGCGCCCATTTCCTTGGGCGCATCGGCCAGCACCGCGGCCTCGCCGGAAATCTCGCGTGCCACCTCGGCAGCGAAGCCCGCCTGCGCCGCATGGTTCACCGTCGGCGGGTAGCCCCAGTCATACTCCACCCGCGCCGCGACCCCGTAAGCCGCCGCATGGCCCTCGACAATCGCGTGGAAGCGCGTCTTCGCCAGCGCCCGCACCTCGGGCGTGAAGCTGCGGATGGTGGCGCAGAACCACGCCTCCTCGGGGATGATGTTGCTGGCGGTGCCGGAATGGAACTGGGTGACAGAGATCACCAGCTCATCCAGCGCCGACACATTGCGCGACACCACCGTCTGCAACGCTCCGATCATCCCCACCGCAGCAGGGATCGGGTCGACCGTCTCATGCGGGGTGGCGCCGTGGCCGCCCTTGCCCGTCAGATAGACCCATGCCGTATCCACCGCCGCCATCAGCGGACCCGGCGCCGTGTGGAAATGGCCGAAGGGCGTGTTGGGGCTGTTGTGGATGCCGTAGACCTCATGGATGTCGAAGCGGTCCATCATCCCGTCCTCCACCATCGCCAGGCCGCCGCCGCCATCTTCCTCGGCGGGCTGGAAGATCAACGCCACACGGCCTGCAAAGCGCCGCGTTTCCGCAAGGTATTTCGCCGCCCCCAGCAGCATGGTGACATGGCCGTCATGCCCGCACGCATGCATCCGCCCCGGCACGGTGGAGGCATAGGGCTTGCCCGTCACCTCCACGATCGGCAGCGCGTCCATGTCGGCGCGCAGGCCCACGGTCGCGCCCGGCGCGCTGCCGTTGAGGATCGCCACCACGCCGGTGCGCCCGATCCCCTCATGGATCTCATCGACGCCGATCTCGCGCAGCCGTTCCACGATGAAGGCGGCAGTTTCCTGGCACTCGAACCCCAGTTCGGGGTGCTGGTGCAGATGCCGCCGCCAGGCGGTCATCTGAGGGGCGTAATCGGCGATCCGGTTCAGGACGGGCATGGTGGACACTCGCGGGCGGTTTCTGCTAGGGCGCAGATGACGCGATCTGGCAGGTATCCGCAATGACCGACCCCACTTCCGACGCCCTCGTGCATGACCCCGAGGGCGGCTTGCCGCGCCTGCTGGAGATCATGGCCCGCCTGCGCGACCGCGAGACCGGCTGCCCCTGGGATCTGGTCCAGAGTTTCGCCACCATCGCCCCCTATACGATTGAGGAGGCCTATGAGGTGGCCGACGCCATCGAGCGCCAAGCCTGGGGCGAGCTGCAGGGAGAGCTTGGCGACCTGCTGCTGCAGGTGGTCTACCACGCGCAGATCGGCGCCGAGGCGGGGCATTTCGACTTTCACAGCGTCACCAAGGGCGTTGCCGACAAGATGGTCGCCCGGCATCCGCATGTGTTCGGGGATGAGTCGCGCGACAAGTCCGCCGATCAACAGACGGTGGATTGGGAGCGGATCAAGGCCGCCGAGCGCGCGGCGAAGGCCGAAACCGGCGTGCTCGACGGTGTCGCCCCCGGCCTGCCCGCCCTGCTGCGGGCGCTGAAGCTGCAAAAACGCGCGGCACGGGTGGGGTTCGACTGGCCCTCCACCACCGAAGTGCTCGACAAGATCGTGGAGGAGGCGCGCGAACTGGTCGAGGCCCGTGACAGTCTGACGCAGGAGGAGGTTGCCGAGGAAATGGGCGACCTCCTCTTCGTCATGGCCAACCTCGCCCGCCACCTTGATGTCGATCCCGAAGCCGCCCTGCGCGCCGCCAATGCCAAGTTCATCCGCCGCTTTGCCAGCATCGAGGCCGCGCTGGCGCAAACCGGCCGCCGCCCCGAAGACAGCACGCTCGAGGAGATGGACGCGCTGTGGAACGCGGCCAAGGCGGCGGAGAAGGCGGCGAAGGCCAAGGCCCGCTGAAGGCCCGCGCCTCACAGTCCCGTCAGACAAATATGACTGCTTCACTCAGGTATTGACCTCGGGCGCCGCTTGCGGCTTTAAGATACCCGACGCTTTTACTCTGGAGGAATCTTCATGTCGTTCCGTCTTGCCCTTCTCGCCACCGCCGCCACCGCGCTCGCCGCGCCGGTTCTGGCCGAGGAAGTGAATGTCTATTCCCACCGCCAACCCGAACTGGTGCAGCCGCTGTTCGACGCCTTCACCGCCGAAACCGGCATCCCGGTCAACGTCGCCTTCGTCGACAAGGGCATGGTCGAGCGTCTGACCGCCGAGGGCGACCGCTCCCCGGCCGATCTGGTGATGACCGTCGATATCGCCCGCCTGTCCGAAGTGGTGAATGCCGGCGTAACGCAGGCCGTGACCTCGGAGGCCCTCGACGCCGCGATCCCCGCCGAATTCCGCGACCCCGAAGGCCACTGGTTCGGCCTGACCAGCCGCGCCCGCATCGTCTATGCCAGCAAGGAGCGCGTCGCCGATGGCGAGGTGACCACCTATGAGGATCTGGCAGATCCGAAATGGCAGGGCCGCATCTGCACCCGCCCCGGCACCAACGACTACAACGTCGCACTCGCCGCCGCCTATCTTGCCCATCACGGCGAGGAAGAGACGCGCACCTGGCTCGAAGCCGTGAAGGGCAACCTGGCCAAGAAGCCCGAGGGCAATGACCGCGGTCAGGTCAAGTCGATCTGGTCGGGCGAATGCGACATCAGCCTCGGCAACACCTATTACATGGGCCAGATGCTCGCCGATCCCGAGCAGAAGGACTGGGCGGACTCGGTCCGCATCGTGTTCCCGACCTTCGCGGATGGTGGCACCCACCTCAACATCTCGGGCGTGGCGATGACCAAGTCGGCCCCGAACAAGGATGCGGCGCTGCAGCTGATGGAATACCTCGCCTCGGACGCGGCGCAGGAGATCTATGCCGAGACCAACAACGAATTCCCGGTCAAGCCCGGCGTCGCGCGGTCGGAGCTGGTGGCAAGCTGGGGCGAGTTCACCCCCGACACGCTGAGCCTGATCGAGATCGCCAAGCTGCGCCCGGCCGCGCTGAAGCTGATCGAAGAGGTTAACTTCGACGGCTGACCCGTTGAAATCGCTGCAAAAAGGCGGCCTCCGGGCCGCCTTTTTCATGCGCTCCCTTTACTTCCGTGCGCGCCCTCGTCACCCTGCGCGCGAAATCCGGAGGCACGCATGACCAAACCGCGCAAGATCATCATTGACACCGATCCGGGGCAGGATGACGCCGTGGCGATCTTGCTGGCGCTGGCCAGTCCCGAGCTCGATGTGCTTGGCCTGACCTGCGTCGCCGGCAACGTGCCGCTGCCGCTGACCACACGCAACGCCCGGGTGATCTGCGAGCTGGCCGGGCGCCCCCAGATGAAGGTCTTCGCCGGCTGCGAGCGCCCGCTGGCCCGCCACTTGATCACCGCCGAGCATGTGCATGGCAAAAGCGGCCTCGACGGCACCAACCTGCCGGACCCGGTGATGCCGATGGCGCCGGGCCATGCGGTCGATTTCATCATCGACACGCTGCACGCTCAGCCCCCGGGCTCGGTCACGCTCTGCGCGCTCGGCCCGCTGACGAACCTCGCCACCGCCTTCCAGCGCGCCCCCGATATCGCCAGCCGCGTGTCCGAAGTGGTGCTGATGGGCGGCGCGTATTTCGAGGTGGGCAACATCACCCCGGCGGCGGAGTTCAACATTCATGTCGACCCGGAAGCTGCTGAAATCGTGTTCAAAAGCGGCGTTCCGCTGGTAGTCATGCCGCTCGACGTGACCCACAAGGCACTGACCACCCGCGCAAGGGTGGAAGCCTTCCGCGCACTCGGCACGCCAGTGGGCCATGCCGTCGCCGGCTGGACCGATTTCTTCGAGCGCTTCGACATGGCCAAATACGGCAGCGAGGGCGCGCCGCTGCATGACCCCTGCACCATCGCCTACCTGCTGCAGCCGGACCTGTTCTCGGGCCGGCACATCAATGTCGAGATCGAGACCCGCGGCGAGTTCACGCTTGGCATGACCGTCGCCGACTGGTGGCGGGTGTCGGGCCGCCAGCCCAATGCGATGTTCATGGGCGATATTGATGCGGCGGGGTTCTTTGCACTGCTGACGGAGCGGATTTCGCGGCTGTAACAAGGGGGGCGCTGCCCCCCGTCCTTCGGACTCCCCCCGGGATATTTTTGCAAAGAAGATGGAGATGGGTGCGGGGTTATCTGTGGCCGGTTGCGTGCCCATATGGAGGGGCCAGAGGAGACGCGCGATGACCCTGACCCTGCCTTTCGACAACAGCTATGCCCGGTTGCCTGCGCGGTTCCATGTGCGGCAGGCGCCGGCGCCGGTGAAGGCGCCGGGGATGATTGCGGTGAATGCGGGGCTGGCGCGGGCCCTGGGGCTGGATGCCGAGGCGCTGGCAGGGCCGGACGGGGTGGCGATGGTCGCGGGCAATCTGGTGCCGGGCGGCGCGGAGCCGCTGGCGCAGGCCTATGCCGGGCACCAGTTCGGCGGCTGGTCGCCGCAGCTTGGCGACGGGCGCGCGATCTTGCTGGGCGAGATCGTCAGCCCCCTTGGGCGGGTTGACCTGCAACTCAAGGGCTCCGGCCCGACCCCCTTCTCGCGCCGCGGTGACGGGCGGGCCTGGCTGGGGCCGGTGCTGCGCGAGTATCTGGTGTCCGAGGCGATGGCGGCGCTTGGGGTGCCGACGACGCGGGCGCTGGCGGCCGCCACCACCGGCGAGAGCGTGATCCGCGACGGGCGCGCCCTGCCCGGCGCCGTGCTGCTGCGGGTGGCGGCGAGCCATATCCGCGTCGGCACCTTCCAGTTCTTCGCGGCGCGGCAGGATACCGAGGCGCTGCAGCTGCTGACGGATCATGTGATTGCCCGGCACTATCCCGGGGCCGAGGGCCCGCTGGCCTTGCTCGATGCGGTGGTGGCGGCGCAGGCGCGGCTGATCGCGGAGTGGATGGCGCTTGGCTTCATCCACGGGGTGATGAACACCGACAATATGGCGGTCTCGGGCGAGACCATCGACTATGGCCCCTGCGCCTTCATGGACGAGTATCACCCGGATACGGTCTTCTCCTCGATCGACAGCCAGGGCCGCTATGCCTATGCCAACCAGCCGCAGATCGCGGTCTGGAACCTGGCGCAGCTGGCGAGCTGCCTGTTGCCGCTGATTGCCGAGGATGACAGCGAAGCCGCGGCGCAGGCGGCGGTGGAGGTGGCGACGGCCTCGATCCACCGCTTTGCCGATCTTTATCAGGCGGCCTGGATTGCGAAGTTCGGGGCGAAGCTTGGCCTGACCGCCCCCACCGAAGCCGACCGGCCGCTGATCGAAGCGCTGCTGACCCGGATGGCGGTGGAGCGGGCAGATTTCACCCGGGTGTTCCGCGGGCTGGGAGAAGGCCGCGCGCGGGACGAGTTCACGGACCCCGCCGCCTTCGACACCTGGGCCCCGGACTGGCAGGCCCGGCTGGCGCAAGACGCGCCTGGGGCCGAGGCGCGGATGGCGGGCGTCAACCCCGCGATCATCCCGCGCAATCACCGGGTGGAGGAGGCCATCGTTGCGGCCACCGCCGGCGACTTCGCGCCGTTCCACGCGCTGAACGCGGCGCTGGCCGCGCCCTTTGACGCCGCGGCGGACGATCCCTTCCGCGCCGCGCCCTGGCCCGAGCAGCGGGTGCAGCGCACGTATTGCGGGACGTGAAGTTGCGGGACGTGAAGGTTGGCTGCGACACCTAAGCGGCGCTATTTCCGCAGGCGCCGGAACAGCTTGCGGTTCTTCTGGATGAACTCGTGCAGCACCCCGGTGAAGCCGCCAAGCTGCCGGCCCTTGAGGAACAGGAACCCCGAGAACGCGCCGAAAGACCCGCCGATCACATCGACGATCAGGTCCCACATCGTGTCGACCAAGCCCGATTTTTGCATGTTCAGCCCGAAGGTCTGGTCCATGAAGAACTCGAAAATCTCCCACAGCGCGCCGATGGTCACGGCAAAGCTGAAGGCGATGAAGGCCATCGCCCAGGCCGGGGCGGCATATCGGTCGCCTTCGAACATGGTGAAGACGAACAGGAAGCCGATCAGCCCGAAGCCAAGCGCCGAGCCGCCATGCAAGACCACGTCCCACCAGCTGTAGCGCTCGTACAAGTCGAAGGCCTCGCCGAGGAAGATCGTGGCATAGATGAAGATCACGATCCCGGCGAAGAACGACATCGGCAATTGCACCCCGATGCGCCGCACGAACAGGATCGGCGCCAGCGACAAAAGGAAGGTCGCCGCCGCAATGAAGGCCAGCGACCAGTTCAGCGTGGCTGCCGCGACGAGGAAGGCCAGTGCAAGACTCGCCCATATCAGTTGCACCACATAGGGCTGCCTGCGGAATTTCGCCGTCCATGTGCCGGTCTCGGCCATCTTCTTCCCCTGCCCGCTTTTTCCGGCTGTCGTCCGGTCTTATATCAACGATATGCGCACCCGACTTGCCAGCTACAATATCCGCAAATGCCTTGGCTCCGACCGGCAACGCCTGCCGGGGCGAACGCTTGACGTGATCAACGCCCTGTCGGCCGATGTGGTTGCGCTGCAAGAGGTGGACCGACGCTATGCGCCGCGGCCCTTCGCGCTGCCCCCGGGCCTGATCGCAGAGCAGACGGATTTTGCGCCCGTGGATGCGGCGCAGTCCCCCGAGAGCCTTGGCTGGCATGGGCAGACGGTGCTGCTGCGCCGGGGGCTGGTGGCACAGCGCATCGAGCGGCTGGAGCTGCCGGCGCTGGAGCCGCGCGGCGCGCTGGCGGTGGAGGTGGCGGGCGGCGGCGCGCCCTACCGCGTCGTCTGCGTGCATCTGGGGCTGATGCGGCGCTGGCGGCGGTTGCAGTTGGCGGCGATCCGGGCGGCGCTGGCTGGTCACGCAGAGATGCCGACGGTGATCCTGGGCGATTTCAACGAATGGTCGGTGGCGGGCGGGATGGAGCCGCTGATTGACGCCTTCCACGTCCACGCCCCGGGCCGCAGCTTCCCGGCGAGCCAGCCCATCGGCCGGCTGGACCGGGTGGCGCTTGGGATGGGGCTGCATCTGCTGGATGCCGGCGTGCTCGATACACCGCTGGCGCGGGTCGCGTCGGACCATCTGCCGATCTGGGCCGATGTGCGGATGGATCCTAAAGCGCCACAGCCCGCCGCGGCCGGTTGATCAGCACGATCCCCGCCGCCACCAGCGCCAGCGCGCCGATCAGCGACAGACCCACCTGTTCGCCCAGAAGCGCCCATCCCAGCCCGACGCTGAACACCGGGCTGAGGAAAGAGAAGCTGGCGACGCTGGACACCGGGTAGACCGACAGCAGCCACAGCCAGAACATGAACCCGGCGGAGACGACGGCGACGGCGTGGAAGACCAGCCCGGCGATGTGGATGGGCTGCAACTCTCGGATCAGCGGGCCGAAGAGCGGTGCCGCGATCAGCAGCACCGGGGCCGAGACCAGAACCTGCCAGAACAGCTGCATCTCTGGCCGTTCATTCCGCAGCTTGGTCGCGCGGGCCATCAGCGCGGTGCCGGCCCAACCGATGGCGGCGCCAAGCGCGCAAAGATCGCCCAGAAGGCTCGGCGCCTGCCCCGGGGCCGGCGCGCCCGCGCCCCTGTCGAGCATCGCCCAACTGACCCCGGCCAGCGCCAGCGCGAGGCCCACCGCCTTGGCCGGCCCGATCTTCTCTCCCGGCATCCACAGATGCGCGCCAATCGCCATCCAGACCGGCATCGAATAGAACAGGATCGCGCTGCGGGTGACGGTGGTCAGGTCCAGCGCCAGGAACAGCAGCAGGAACTCGGCCGAGAAGGTCAGCCCGATCAGCAGCCCCGGCGCCGCCATCGCCCGCGTCAGCCGCGGCGGGCGGCCGCGCCAGGCCATGAAGGCCCAGAGGCACAGCACCGCAAGGGCCGAGCGTGCCCCGGCAAAGAACACCGGCTGCAGCCCCTCGTTCACCAGCTTGATCACCACCTGATTGATGGCAAGGAACAGCGCGAACCCGGTCAGGGACACCGCGCCAAACATGTCGATCCGGTCTTTGCGATGCATGCTGCTCCTCCGTTGCCGCCGATCTATCCCGGGTACGGCGCAGGCGCAAACCCCGGCGCAACACCGACGCCTCCGCCCCCAGCGGCAGGTTTGCGCAAACACCCGGGATGAAGGGGTTTTCGCGCGCGCGGAAACCGCGTAAACCCCGGCACAAGAGGCGTTGGAGGCAAGGCGCATGGCCCAGGACAGCGGCGATACCGGCGCACAGACGATCATCGCCCGCTGCGAGGCGCGGGGGCTGCGGCTGACCGAACAGCGCAAGGTGATCGCCCGGGTGCTGGAAGGCGCCGACGACCACCCCGATGTCGAGGCTCTGTACAACCGCGCCTGCGCCATCGACCCCAAGATCTCTATCGCCACGGTCTACCGCACGGTGAAGCTGTTCGAGGAATCGGGCATTCTGGACCGGCACGAGTTCGGCGACGGGCGCGCCCGCTATGAGGACAGCACCCGCGACCACCACGACCACCTGATCGACATGCAGACCGGCGAGGTGATCGAGTTTCTCGATCCCGATATCGAAGAGCTGCAAGACAGGATCGCACGCAAACTTGGATATGCGCTGAAGGGCCACCGGCTGGAGCTTTACGGCGTACCACTGACACGGAAGGACAGGACATGAGCACGATCATCGACATCCACGCGCGGGAAATCCTCGACAGCCGCGGCAACCCCACGGTCGAGGTGGATGTGATCCTCGAAGACGGCACGATGGGCCGCGCCGCGGTGCCCTCGGGCGCCTCGACCGGCGCCCATGAGGCCGTGGAAAAGCGCGACGGCGATGCCTCGCGCTACAAGGGCAAGGGCGTTCTGGACGCCGTCGCCGCGGTGAACGGCGAGATTGCCGAGAACCTGGTGGGCGAGGACGCGACCGAACAGGTGATGCTCGACCGCATGATGATCGAGCTGGACGGCACCGCCAACAAGGGCCGCCTCGGCGCGAACGCGATCCTCGGCGTGTCGCTGGCACTGGCCAAGGCCGCGGCGGATTTCACCTCGCAGCCGCTTTACCGCTATGTCGGTGGCACCGCCGCGCGGGTGCTGCCGGTGCCGATGATGAACATCATCAATGGCGGCGAACATGCCGACAACCCGATCGACATCCAGGAATTCATGATCATGCCGGTCGCCGCGCATGACATCCGCACCGCGATCCAGATGGGCTCGGAAGTTTTCCACACCCTGAAGAAGGAACTTGCGGCGGCGGGGCACAACACCAATGTGGGCGATGAGGGCGGGTTTGCACCCAACATTAACTCCACCCGCGAAGCGCTTGATTTCATTCTCAAAGCCATCGAGAAGACCGGCTACAAGCCGGGCGAGGATATCTACCTTGCCCTCGACTGCGCCGCGACCGAGTACTTTAAGAACGGCTCCTATGTCATGGCAGGGGAAGGAAAAACCTTCACTTCGGCCGAGAATGTCGACTACCTCGCCGCCCTTTGCGCCGATTACCCGATCATCTCGATCGAAGACGGCTGCTCGGAAGACGACTGGGAAGGCTGGAAGCTGCTGACCGACCGTCTGGGCGGCAAGATCCAGCTGGTGGGCGACGATCTGTTCGTGACCAACCCCGAGCGTCTGGCCCGCGGCATCAAGGAAGGTTGCGGCAACTCGCTGCTGGTCAAGGTCAACCAGATCGGCACCCTGACCGAGACGCTGGACGCCGTGAACATGGCCAACCGCGCCCGCTTTACCAGCGTGATGAGCCACCGGTCGGGCGAGACCGAGGACGCGACCATTGCCGATCTGGCCGTGGCCACCAATTGCGGGCAGATCAAGACCGGCAGCCTTTCGCGCTCTGACCGGCTGGCGAAGTACAACCAGCTGATCCGCATCGAGGAAATGCTGGGCGAGACCGCCGAATATGCCGGCCGCAGCATCCTGCGCGGCTAAGCGCTAGGGGGCCGCCCCCCCCGTCCGCATCAGGCAAGCTGCCCGCTGGCGACAAGCTGGCGGGCGACCTCGGCATAGGCGGCGCGCCAGGCCGCCTCGGCCTCCGGCGTGAACTCGGCCCCGAGTTGCGCCTGCAACGTGTCGATCAACGCCTCGCCCATCGGGGCGAAATGCTCGGCCTTCACGCCAAGCGCGGCATGGCCCCGGCCCAGTTCGGCCAGCCGCTCCGCCAGCTCCTCGGGCGTGTCGAGCGCATCGACGACAAGCCCGAGCGTCGCCATGAACCGCATCCCCTGCCCGGCCAGATCGTCGCGGAACATCGGGCGCAGGTCGGGGCGGCGGCGGAAGAACGCCTCGTAGAAGGCCAGCGAGGCGGGTTGCAGGCTTTCGCGCAGATGGGCGAACCCGTCACGGATCTGCGTCTTCTGGGTGTCGGACAGCGGCATGGGGGGCTCCGGGGCAATTGGGGAGGGGCAATAGGCGCAAGCCTGCGGGCGGTACCGCGCGCCTGCCTTGATCCACATCAATCGCTGCCCACCCCACGGCGATTGTCACCGGCACAAGTTTGCATTGGTGGCCGGCGCGGCCAGCGGCTAGGGCTTCGCCATGACCGATGTCCCCGCCGCCCCGCCCCGCAACGAAGACAGCCTCGCCGGGTTCGGCTATGCGCTTGGCGCCTATCTGCTCTGGGGGTTCCTGCCGCTCTACATGAAGGCGCTGGCGCATATTCCCCCGGTGGAGATCATTGCCCACCGGGCGCTGTGGTCGCTGCCGGTGGCCGGTGTCGTGCTGATCGTCTCGCGCCGCACTGCCGACCTGAAGCGCGCCCTGCAAACCCCGCGGATGATCGGCATGGCGGCGGTGACGGCGGCGCTGATCTCGGTCAACTGGGGCATCTACATCTGGGCCATCGTCAACGATCACGCGCTGGACGCGGCGCTTGGCTATTACATCAACCCGCTGTTCAGCATCTTTCTGGGCGCGGTCCTGCTGGGAGAGCGGCCCTCGGGCCTGCAAAAGGCCGCCATCGCGCTGGCGGCACTCGCCGTGGTGGTGCTGACCGTGCAGCTTGGCAAGCTGCCGGTGGTGGCGATTGCGCTGATGCTGAGCTGGGGGGCCTATGCCTACCTGAAGAAGCAGTTGCCCATCGGGCCCAACCAGGGCTTCTTCCTCGAGGTGCTGATGCTGACCCCGCCGGCGCTGATCTGGCTGGGCTGGCTGGCCTATAGCGGTCAGGGGCATTTCCTGATGGGCAGCCCGATGGACACAGGCCTGCTTCTGGGCTGCGGGCTGGTGACGGCGGTGCCGCTGATCCTCTATGCCAATGGCGCGAAGGGGCTGCGGCTGTCGACCATCGGGATCATGCAGTATATTGCGCCGACGATGATCTTCCTGACGGCGGTGTTCGTGTTTGGCGAGCCGTTCGGGGCGGCGCAGGCGCTCGGCTTTGCGATGATCTGGGGCGCGCTGGTGCTCTATTCCCTGTCGATGTTCAGGAACCGGGCCGGCTGATCCGCCCGCCGCCCACCGCCGCGGCAACGCCGGTGGTCGTAGGGCAACTGGTCGCCATGCCGCGCTGCACCCGCACCGCGAGGAAGGCGAAGGCCTGCGCTTCCAGCATGTCGCCATCCAGCCCTGCTGCTTCCACCGGGAGCACCGGGCAGGCGAGCCTGTCTGTCAGCATCGCCATCAGCGTGGCATTGTGGCGCCCGCCTCCCGCCACCAGAATTTGGCTGGGCAGGCGTGGGAAATGCTCGGCGCCCCGCGCGACGGCAGCGGCAGCGGCGGCGGTGAGGGTGGCGGCGGCATCGGCGTCTGGCAGGCTGGCCACTGCCTCCAGCAACCCGGAGAAATCGTTCCGGTCCAGCGACTTCGGCGGCATCTTGTAGAAATAGGGATGGGCGAGGAAGGCCTCGATCACCGCCTCGTCCACCACGCCCGTCGCCGCCAGCGCCCCGCCCTCATCCTGCGCAAGGCCAAGCCGCGCCTGCATCAGGTCGTTCACCGGCGCATTGGCCGGGCCGGTGTCGAAGGCCAGCAGCGCCCCCGCCACCTCGGGCCCCGGCAGCGCGGGGTCCACCCAGGTCAGGTTGCCGACGCCGCCGAGGTTCAGGAAGGCCAGCGGCTCGGTCGCCCCGATGAACCGCGCACAGGCGAAATGGTAGAACGGCGCCAGCGGCGCGCCCTGCCCGCCAAGCGTCACGTCCGAGGTCCGGAAATCCCAGACCACCGGCAGGTCCAGCACCGCCGCCAGCACCGCGCCATTGCCGGCCTGATGGGTGCCCCGCCCGCGCGGATCATGGGCGAGGGTCTGGCCGTGGAAGCCGACCAGATCGGCGCCGTCGAAGCGCGAGAGCAGCTCGGCATGGGCCGTCTCCACCACCTCCGCCGCCTCGGCCACGCCTGCCTCGCCGGGCCAGCGGCCAAGCGCGGCGCGCAGCACGGCGCGCTCAGCCTCGGTATAGGGCCGGTAGGCGGTTGCCCCGAACTCATGGATCCGGTGCCCATCCGTCAGCACCAGCGCCGCATCGACCCCGTCCAGCGAGGTGCCGGACATGGTGCCAAGCGCCCAGACCGGTTCCTGTACTCGTCCCATACTGCCCCCCAATAACGTCTTGGCCGCGGGTCTTTCCCTTTGCCCGCCAGCCCGATATATGCGCGCAGGTGGATGACATCGACAAGCAGAACTGGAACCGGCGATGACCTGGCACCCGAAATCCGATTTCCTCTCGATCATGATCGAGCGGGGCTATCTGGCGGATTGCACCGACATTCAGGCGCTGGACGGCGCGCTGATGGCGGGCGTGGTACCGGCCTATATCGGGTATGATGCCACCGCCGCCTCGCTGCATGTCGGGCATTTGCTCAACATCATGATGCTGCGCTGGCTGCAGAAATCGGGCGGCAAGCCGATCACGCTGATGGGCGGGGGCACCACCAAGGTGGGCGATCCCTCGTTCCGCGCCGAAGAACGCCCGCTGCTGACGCCCCAGAAGATCGACGAGAACATCGCCGGCATGGGGCAGGTCTTCGCGCGCTACCTTGCCTACGGCACCGGGCCCACCGATGCAGTGATGCTCAACAATGCCGAATGGCTCGACAACCTCAACTACCTCGAGTTCCTGCGCGATATCGGGCGGCATTTCAGCGTCAACCGGATGCTGAGCTTCGAGAGCGTCAAGTCGCGGCTGGACCGCGAGCAGTCGCTGTCTTTCCTCGAGTTCAACTACATGATCCTGCAGGCCTATGACTTCCTGGAGCTGAACCGCCGCCATGGCTGCGTGCTGCAGATGGGCGGGTCGGACCAGTGGGGCAATATCATCAACGGCATCGACCTGACGCGCCGGGTGCTGGACCATGAGATCTATGGGCTGACCTCGCCGCTGCTGACCACCAGCGACGGGCGCAAGATGGGCAAGTCGGCGGGCGGCGCGGTGTGGCTCAGCTCGGCGATGCTCTCGCCCTATGAGTTCTGGCAGTTCTGGCGCAACACCACCGATGCCGATGTGGGCCGGTTCCTGAAGCTCTATACCGAGCTGCCGGTGGAGGAATGCGACCGCCTCGGCGCGCTGGAAGGGTCCGAGATCAACGCGGCCAAGGTGATCCTGGCCAATGAGGTCACGGGCCTGCTGCACGGGCTTGAGGCGGCGGCGGCGGCGGAAGCCACCGCGCGCGAGGTGTTCGAGCATGGCGGCGTGGGCGAGGAGCTTCCGACGCTGGCGCTGAGTGCGGAGGAAGTTGGCGAGGGCATCAGCCTTGCGCAGCTGGTGGTGCGCTCGGGCCTCGCCAAGTCCGGCAAGGATGCCAAGCGGCTGATCGCCGAGGGCGGGTTGCGCCTCAACGACGAGGCCGCGACCGATACCGGCCAGATGATCGGCGCCGCCGATCTGGCCGAGCCGCTGAAACTCAGCGCCGGCAAGAAACGCCACGCGCTGGTGACCCTGGCCTAAAGCAAAGGGGCGGCCACCAACCCGGCGCCGCCCCTTTCCCTTCGTTTTGGCCCAAATATCCCGGGGGTCCGGGGGCAGCGCCCCCGGCTTTAGCCACGTCCGGGGGCAGCGCCCCCGGCCTTGGCCAAGGGTCACTCGGCGACAGTCACGCTCGCCATGAAGTCCGGGTCCTCGACCGCGCCATTCGCGGCCTGATCGCCCTTCTTGATCGCGTCCACGACCTCCATCCCCGACACGACATTGCCGACGACGGTGTATTGGCCGTTCAGGAACTCGCCCGGCGCGAACATGATGAAGAACTGGCTGTTCGCCGAATCCGGGCTTTGCGAGCGGGCCATGCCGACCACGCCACGCTCGAACGAGAGGTCCGAGAACTCGGCGGGCAGATCGGGGCGCGACGAGCCGCCCATGCCGGCCATCTGGGTGTTGCCACCCTGCTTGCCGAATTCGACATCGCCGGTCTGCGCCATGAAGCCCTCGATGACGCGGTGGAACACCACGCCGTCATACGCACCCTCGGCGGCCAGAGCGGTGATCTGCTCGACATGCTTCGGGGCTACCTCGGGCAGAAGGTCGATCACGATCTGGCCGGTGGTGGAGCCGCCAACCTCGACGATCAGGTTCGGGCCCGGGCCATCGGTCGCGGCCTGCGCCGCGCTTGGCATCTGGGTCAGCGCGAAGGCGCCGAGGACGGCAAGCCCCGCCGCCATCATGCCGCCGGCGATCAGGCGATCACGCTGCATCGGAGGCCACCTTCACCGAGATCATCGCATCGGGCTTCGCCGGCGGTTCGCCGCGGGCGATCTTGTCGACGAATTCCATGCCCGAGATCACCCGGCCATAGACCGTGTATTGCCCGTTCAGGAAGTGGTTGTCCTTGAAGTTGATGAAGAACTGGCTGTTGGCCGAGTTCGGGTTCTGCGAGCGGGCAGCGCCGAGCGTGCCGCGGTCATGCGGGATGCGGCTGAATTCGGCGGGCAGGTCGGGCATATCCGAGCCGCCGGTGCCGGCGCGGCCGGCATTGCCGCCGGGCTTGCCATGCTCCACATCACCGGTCTGGGCCATGAAGCCCTCGATCACGCGGTGGAAGATCACGCCGTCATAGGCACCGGCGCGGGCCAGGGCCTTCATGCGCTCGGCATGTTGCGGGGCGATGTCTGCCAGAAGCTCGATGGCGACGGTGCCGTCCTTGAGCTCTACCAGAATGGTGTTTTCGGGATCCTTGATGTCGGCCATGAATGCCTCCTTTTCCAGTCGGGGGCGAACGTAGACGCGGGTCCGGGGCGGGGGCAAGCGCAAAGGCGCGGCAGCGGTTGACGAAATCGGGAGGATGGGGTTCGGTAACGCGCGATGCCGCTATTCGCGACCGCAGCACAGAATCCCTTGAGGAGACCCGAGATGGCCTGGAAGACGCTGGACGACATGGAGCTGAACGGCAAGGTGGTGCTGGTGCGCGTGGATATCAACGTGCCGGTCGAGAATGGCCTGGTGACCGACGCGACGCGGATCGAGAAGATCGTGCCGACGGTGAAGGATATCCTGGCGCATGGCGGCAAGCCGGTGCTGCTGGCCCATTACGGCCGCCCCAAGGGCAAGCCGGTGGCGGAGATGAGCCTGAAGCTGACCCTGCCGGCGCTGGAAGCCGCGCTGGGGCAAGCCGTGACCTTCGCCGAGGATTGCATCGGCGGGCCGGCCAAGGCGGCGGTGTCGGCGATGGCGGCAGGCGATGTGGTGCTGCTGGAGAACACCCGCTTCCATGCCGGCGAAGAGGCGAACGACCCGGCACTGGCCGCGGCGATGGCGGCGCTTGGCGAGGTCTATGTGAATGACGCCTTTTCCGCCGCCCACCGCGCCCATGCCTCGACCGAAGGTATCGCCCGGTTGCTGCCCGCCTGCGCCGGCCGGCTGATGGAGGCCGAGTTGAAGGCGCTGGAAGCGGCGCTTGGCAATCCGGTGCGGCCCGTGGTCGCGGTGGTGGGCGGGGCAAAGGTGTCCACCAAGCTCGACCTTCTGGGCAACCTCGTCACCCGCGTCGATCATCTGGTGATCGGCGGCGGCATGGCCAACACCTTCCTGGTGGCGCAGGGCGTCGAGGTCGGCAAGAGCCTGGCCGAGCGCGACATGGCCCCGACCGCGCTGGAGATCCTCGAGAAGGCCCGCGAGGCCGGCTGCACCATCCACCTGCCGGTCGACGTGGTCGTGGCGCGCGAGTTCAAGGCCCATGCCGCGAACGAAACCGTGCCGGTGGCGGACTGCCCGGCCGATGCGATGATCCTCGATGCCGGGCCGCAGACGGTGGCAGCGATTGCCGAGGTCTTCGCGGCCTGCCGCACCCTGATCTGGAACGGCCCGCTGGGGGCCTTCGAGATCGCGCCCTTCGATGCCGCGACCAATGCGGCCGCCGCCAAGGCCGCGGCGCTGACCGCGGCGGGGACGCTGGTCTCGGTTGCCGGCGGCGGCGATACTGTGGCGGCGCTGAACAAGGCCGGGGCGGCGGAGGGGTTCACCTATATCTCCACCGCCGGCGGGGCCTTCCTCGAATGGATGGAAGGCAAGGACCTGCCGGGCGTTGCGGCGCTGATGGACTGAGGACGCCGGGGGGCGTTCTGCCCCGCCCGAAACGAAGAAGCGGGGGGCCTTCTGCCCCGCCCGAAACGAAGAAGCGGGGGGCCTTCTGCCCCCCGCGCCCCCCGAGGATATTTGGACCAAAACGAAGGGGGAGGCCTCGGCGCGTTTGGCTGGGGTGGTGCCTGCTTGCGGGGCGGGGTAGGTCGGCGGCGCAAGGCGGCCGAGGACGACGGAATGCAGATGGACGAGAAGACGGGCGGCGGCGCGCCGGGGATGTCGGCGGCGGCGCGTGGGATCCTGATCATGCTGCTGGGGATCTTGATCTTCACGCTGATGGACGCGCTGGCCAAGCATCTGAGTGCCTCCTACCCCACGATGCAGGTGGTCTGGGCGCGCTATGCCGGGCAGACGGTGCTGGTGCTGGTGCTGCTGGCGCCACGGCTGAAGACGGTGATCCGCACCCGCTCACCGGGTTTGCAGGCGCTGCGGTCGGTGTTCCAGTTCGGGGCGACGGCCCTCTTCTTCCTGTCGCTGGCGCATATTGGCCTCGCCGAGGCGACGGCGATCATGGATGTGAATCCGGTGCTGATCACGCTGGGGGCCGCGCTGTTCCTGGGTGAGAAGATCGGGCCGCGGCGTATGGCGGGGGTGCTGGTCTCGCTGGTCGGCGCGCTGATCATCGTGCGGCCGGGCAGCGGCGTGTTCTCGCTGGCCGCCTTGCTGCCGCTGGCGGGGGCCTTCTGCTATGCGGGCTTTGCGGTGCTGACGCGGCTGACCAGCAAGACCGAAGGGGTCTGGACCTCGATGCTCTATGCCGCGCTTCTGGGCACGGGCGTGACCACGGCGATGCTGCCCTGGATCTGGCAGCCGGTGGCTTGGGGCGATCTGTGGGGCTTCCTGCTGATCGGGGTGATGGGCGCTGCGGGGCAGTTGTGCCTGGTGCGGGCCTTCACGCTGGCCGAGGCGGGGGTGATCGCGCCCTTTGGCTATGCCGGGCTGATCTTTGCCACGCTGTGGGGATTCCTGTTCTTCGGCGCCCTGCCCGACCTCTGGACGGTGATCGGTGCGCTTGTGATCGTGGGGGCCGGACTTTATGTCTGGCACCGCGAGGCGCAGCTGGCGCGCGCGGGCAAACGCTAGGATCGGGGAATGGCGAAGCGAGGCAAGAGCCGGGGCGAGACGGCAGGCGACTGGCTGTCGGACCGCGCCGTGCGGCTGCTGATCGGGGCGGCGCTGCGCCTGCCCTACGCGCAGCGGCTGGCGCTGGTCGGCTGGGCGATGCGCCGCGTGGTGGCGCCGCTGGCGGGGTATCGCGCCCGGGCGCTGGCCAATCTGGCGCATGTGTTCCCGCAGATGCCCTTGGCCGAGCGGCGGCGCATTGCCACCGGGGTGGCCGAGAATGTCGGGCGCACGCTGATCGAGAATTACTCCGGCGCCGAATTTACGGACCGGATGGCACAGCTGCCCTTGCAGGGCGAGGGCGTGGCGGCGCTGGAGGCGGCGCGGGCTGCGGGCCAGCCGGTGATCCTGGTGACGGGGCATTTCGGCAATTACGAGGCCGGGCGCGCGGCCCTGGTGGCGCGGGGCTATGACATCGGCGGGCTCTACCGGCCGATGAAGAACAGCTATTTCAACGCCCATTACGTGAAGACGATGGAGTCCTTTGGCGGGCCGGTCTTTGCGCAAGGTAGGCGCGGCACCGCGGGCTTCGTGCGGCACCTGCGCGCGGGCGGGATGCTGGTGCTGCTGTTCGACCAGCATGTGCGCAAAGAGCCGGTGCTGGATTTTATGGGCCAGCCGGCGCGGACCCCCACGTCGAGCGCCGACCTTGCGCTGCGCTATGGCGCGCTGCTGCTGCCCTTCTATGCGACGCGGGGCGAGGACGGGGTGAGCTTCACGGTGGAACTGGAGGCGCCGGTGCCGCATGGCGCGCCCGAAGACATGATGCAGGCGCTGAATGACGGGCTGGCGGCGCGGGTTCGGGCGCGGCCCGAGCAGTGGTTCTGGTTCCACAATCGCTGGAAAGGCGCTGGCGACGGGCCGGGGAAGAAGGTTCCGCGGAAGTCTCGCTAAGGCTCAGCGCAGGCGGCCCTTCAGCGAAGGCGGGCAGCGGCGAGGATCTCGCCCGGGCCCTGCTCCTGCACGATCACCACGGCGGCGTCGCTGCCAGGCGCGCTGGCATCGAGGCTCAGCGGCTGGCGGCCATCCCAGTCGGCAATGGGCGCCCAGTCGGTGACGATGTTGGAATAGCGGATCACCCGGCCGGCATTCTCGCCATGCTCGATATTCACCGTCTCTTCGGAGCGGTAGCGCACCAGTTGCACCACGGCCGGGCCGGGCAGCGGCGGCTGCGCCTCAAGCTTGATGCGCAGCACCTCGCCTTCACGGGTCAGCGACAGGCGGATCTGGCTGGGGACGGTGCCATGCTGGTCGATCAGGCTCACCAGCTCCATCGGGCGCAGGCCCACCAGATGCTCGGATCCTTCGACGATCATCTGCGGGGTGTAGATCGCATGCTGCCCCGCGGCGCGGGCATAGGCCTTCTGGCGCTTGGTGAAGCCGGGCTTGGCGAAGCGGTCGGCCCAGCCGATATAGTCCCAATAGTCCACATGCAGCGCCAGTGCGATCACATCGTCGCGCCCGGCAATCTCGCCCAGCAGCGCATCGGCGGGCGGGCAGGAGGAACAGCCCTGCGAGGTGTAGAGCTCCACCACCACCGGATGATACTCGGTGAAGGCGGTGGGCTGCGGGGCCGGCGCTTGGGTGGCAGAGCGCGGGCCGGGCGGCATCAGGCTGAAGCCTTGTTCGGGCAGGTTCGGGAAGCTGCGGAAGAAGCTCTCGATGCCGATGCCGCTGTCAGGCCCGCCGCGATGCGGAGGATCGACGGCGGTCTGCGCAACCGCTGAAAAGGCAAGCCACAGCCAGAGGCTGCAGGCGGCACTGAACGTCCGACGCATATGAATTTTCCGGTCCCCTTGGTCGCACCTTTGGTAACCAGCGGGCGGGGCCAAAGCCAATCAAGGTTTTGAGAGGGTGGCGCAGCCCAGGCCGGGCGCGACCTTCCTGCATCACCCCTGCCCCCTTGGCTGGCGGCGCAGGGGGGCTTCGCGCCCCCCGTCCTCCGGACTCCCCCCGCGGGATATTTGGAACAAGGCAAAGCACAAGAGGCCCCTGCCCCCTTTGCCTTTTCCAAATATCCTCGGGGGTGAACTGGCCGCAGGCCAGGAGGGGGCAGAAGGCCCCCTCTCTTGTTCCGGAGCTGCAAATTTTTCTGTGCACAGTGGTATACAAACTGCCCCATCCCCCTTGATCCGAACGCGGCGATGCGGCATGACGGGCGCAGCTTAAACCCCGTTCCTCGTCCAGCGAAAGGGAGCCATCCATGCCCATCATCACCGGAAAAGACAGCGCCGGCACACGCCGCACGCTGACCGTCGGCAGCGCCAGCGTCGCCTATTACTCGATCCCGGCGGCCGAAGCCGCAGGGCTTGGCTCCTTCGCCAACCTGCCCGCCTCGCTGAAGGTGGTGCTGGAGAACCTGCTGCGCTTCGAGGATGGCGGGTTCACCGTCTCTGTCGACGACATCAAGGCGTTTTCCGAATGGGGCGCCAATGGCGGCAAGAGCACGCGCGAGATCGCCTATCGCCCGGCCCGGGTGCTGATGCAGGACTTCACCGGCGTTCCGGCCGTGGTCGACCTTGCGGCGATGCGCGACGGGATCAAGGCGCTTGGCGGCGATGCGACCAAGATCAACCCGCTGGTGCCCTGCGATCTGGTCATCGACCACTCGGTCATGATCGACGAATTCGGCAACCCGCGCGCCTTCCAGATGAACGTGGACCGCGAGTATGAGCGGAACATGGAGCGCTACCAGTTCCTGAAATGGGGCCAGGGCGCGTTCAACAACTTCCGCGTGGTGCCGCCCGGCACCGGCATCTGCCACCAGGTGAACCTTGAATACCTGTCGCAGACCGTCTGGACCGATACCGACCAGAATGGCGAGACCGTCGCCTATCCGGACACGCTGGTGGGCACCGATTCGCACACCACCATGGTCAACGGCCTTGCGGTTCTGGGCTGGGGCGTGGGCGGCATCGAGGCCGAGGCCGCGATGCTGGGCCAGCCGATTTCCATGCTGATCCCCGAGGTCGTGGGCTTCCGCGTCACCGGCGCGCTGCGTGAAGGCGTGACCGCGACCGACCTGGTGCTGAAGGTCGTGCAGATGCTGCGCAAGCATGGCGTGGTGGGCAAGTTCGTCGAGTTCTACGGCGAGGGCCTCGACAACATGCCGCTGGCCGACCGGGCGACCATTGCCAACATGGCCCCCGAATATGGCGCGACCTGCGGCTTCTTCCCCATCGACAACGAGACGCTGCGCTACCTGCGCCAGACCGGCCGGGATGAGGACCGTCTGAAGCTGGTCGAAGCCTATGCCAAGGAGAACGGCTTCTGGCGCCATTCGGATTATGCGCCGGTCTATACCTCGACCCTGCATCTGGACCTTGGCGAGGTCGTCCCGGCGATCTCGGGCCCCAAGCGCCCGCAGGATCATGTCGCGCTGACCGATGCCTCGCAGGCCTTCGGCGATTACATGCACGGGCTGCGCCCGGCGCTGGAAGTGACCGCCAAGCAGAAGACCGTTCTGGTGGCTGAGGGCGGCAACCCGCCCGCGCAGCATGACTCCATCGGCCGTGACTATCTGAAATCGGCGCCCGTCGAGGGCGAGGACTATCAGCTGCGCGACGGCTCGGTCGTGATCGCCTCGATCACCTCCTGCACCAACACCTCGAACCCCTATGTGCTGATCGCGGCCGGCCTTGTGGCCCGCAAGGCCCGCGCCCTTGGCCTGACCCGCAAGCCCTGGGTCAAGACCTCGCTGGCCCCCGGCTCGCAGGTCGTGTCGGAGTATCTGAACGCGGCGAACCTGCAGGAAGACCTCGACGCGCTTGGCTTCAACCTTGTCGGTTATGGCTGCACCACCTGCATCGGCAACTCCGGCCCGCTGCAGCCCGAGATTTCGAAGTCGATCAACGACAATGACCTCGTGGCCGTGTCGGTACTGTCGGGCAACCGCAACTTCGAAGGGCGCATCAGCCCCGACGTGCGCGCCAACTATCTGGCCTCGCCGCCGCTGGTCGTGGCCTATGCCATCGCCGGGGACATGAACATCGACGTCGCCAAGGACCCGCTTGCCTATACCGCAGAGGGCAAGCCGGTGTATCTGAAGGACATCTGGCCGAGCACCAAGGAAATCGCCGATATGGTCGAGGCCGTGGTCACGCGCGAGATGTTCATCAGCAAATACGCCGATGTCTTCAAGGGTGACGAGAAATGGCAGGCGGTGCAGACGCCGGACAGCGAGACCTATGACTGGCCCGCAAGCTCCACCTACATCCAGAACCCGCCCTATTTCCGGAACATGTCGCCGGAGGCCGGCACCATCTCCAACATCCACGGCGCGCGGGTGCTGGCGGTTCTGGGCGACATGATCACCACCGACCACATCAGCCCGGCCGGCTCGTTCAAGGCGACGACCCCGGCGGGCAAGTACCTGACCGACCGTCAGGTGGCGGCCAAGGACTTCAACAGCTACGGCTCGCGCCGCGGCAACCATGAAGTGATGATGCGCGGAACCTTCGCCAATATCCGCATCAAGAACGAGATGCTGGACGGGGTCGAAGGCGGCTACACCAAGGGCCCGGATGGCGAGACCACCTCGATCTACGACGCCTCGATGGCGTACCAGGAGGCCGGCGTTCCGCTGGTGATCTTCGGCGGCATCGAATACGGCGCCGGGTCCTCGCGCGATTGGGCGGCGAAGGGCACCAACCTTCTGGGCGTCAAGGCGGTGATCGCCGAGAGCTTCGAGCGTATCCACCGGTCGAACCTCGTGGGCATGGGCGTGGTGCCGTTCGAGTTCACGAATGGCGACACCCGCAAGTCGCTGGGGCTGACCGGCGATGAGACGGTGACCATCGAGGGGCTGGAAGGCAAGATCGTGCCGCTGAGCCTGGTGCCCTGCACCATCACCTATGCCGACGGTACGGTGAAGACCATCCAGCTGAAGAGCCGGATCGATACCGAGGTCGAGATCGTCTATCTCGAGAATGGCGGCGTGCTGCATTACGTGCTGCGGAACCTGGCGAAAGCCTGATCCCGCCACAGGACGACCGGATGGAAGCGGCCCCTTTGTGGGCCGCTTTCGTCGTTTGGGGGGGGCCGGTGCCCTCGGGTCGGGCGGGAAAAGGCGAGGCACTGCCTCGCCCCGCCCGCAGCGGGACACATGCACCCAGAGCCGCTGGCAGCGCTAGACCGGATGAGGCCAGCGCCCGACCTGGCGGGCGAGAAGCGCCCGCCGAGGGCGGGGCGGGCGCTGGCCGGGCCTTTGAGGCCCGTCCGGATGGGATGAGATGGCGGTGCGTGGCGAAGGCGATGGCCTTCGCCAAGTAGGCGCTGCTAGGCGATCATATCAGATCGCTCAGCTCCTTCAGCGGAGATGCGGCGCCGGCCCGACATGCGAAAGGCCCGGGGGAAACCCCGGGCCATTTCGGTTTCTGCGCTTCGGTTTGCGCTGCGTCAGTTCATGCCGCGCGCCTTCTCCAACGCCGGGCGGATCTGCGCCTCGATCACCCGCTCGGTGATCGGGCCGGCAAAGCGCAGGATGATCGTGCCCTCGCCGTCGATCACATAGGTTTCCGGCACGCCATAGACGCCCCAGTCCAGCGCCATGCGGCCGGTGGCATCGGCCCCGATGGCGGCATAGGGGTTGCCAAGCTCCTCAAGGAAGGCCAGCGCCTTGGCCGGTTCATCCTTGTAGTTGATGCCGTAGATCGCCACCCCCTCCGCCGCCAAGGCAGCGAGGTTTGGATGCTCCACCCGGCAGGGCGCGCACCAGCTGGCCCAGTAGTTCACCAGCTTGACCTCGCCATCGCGCAGCGTGGCATCGGTCGGCAGCGGGCCCATCAGCGGCTCCAGCACCACGGGGGGCGCGGGCTGGCCGGCCAGCGCGGTGGGCAGCTGCGAAGGGTCCTCGCGGTTCATGCCCCAGATGAACATGCCCGCGAGGCCCGCGAACAGCAGCGGCGGCAGCATCAGCAGCGGAGAAATTTTAGCCATTGCGGCCCATCCGGCGCTCCTGCGCCTCCAGCGCGCGTTTCACCCTTGCGCCGCGCCACAGCGACAGCGCGACCAGCGCCGCCAGCAGCGCCAGCGTCACGCCGTAAGCCGACAGCACCGTGCCGGCATATTTCCCCAGATCGGGCATCATGCCATCCTCTCCCGCGCTTCCAGCGCCTTCAGCCTGCGGGACCGGATCTCGGTCCGCGTCCGGATCAGCACCAGCGTCACGAACAGCAGCACGAAGCCCGCGATGCAGATCAGCAGCGGATACCAGAACACATCGGCCACGTTTTCCTCGGCATCCATCGATAGCGAGGCGTCCTGATGCAGGCCCTGGTTCCAGAAGTTCACGGCATAGCGGCTGAGCAGCGCGAAGACCGAACCGACGAGGCACAGCACCGATGTCAGGTCAGCGGCGGTGTCGGGATCGTCGATCGCCTCCCACAGCGCGATATAGCCAAGGTAGAACAGGAACAGGATCAGGAACGAGGTCAGCCGCGGATCCCAGGCCCACCAGGTGCCCCACATCGGCTGCCCCCAAATCGCCCCGGTGAAGAGCGCAATCAGCGTCATCGTCATGCCGATGGGCGCCGCCGCCTTGGCAGCCAGAGCCGAGACATGGTGGCGGCGGATGATCCAGATCAGCGAGGCGACCAGCATCATCACCCAGGCGTTGATCGCCATCATCGCCGAGGGCACGTGGATATAGATGATCTTGACGGTCGAGCCCTGCTTGTAATCATCGGGCGTGAAGAAGAACCCCCAGATCAGCCCGCCCACAAGCGCAATAACGGCAAGCCCCGTCACCCAGGGCAAGGCCCAGGCCGAGGTCTGCATGAACTTCTTCGGATTGGCGTATTCCCAGATCGACATGGGGATTAGCTACTTTCTCTGGCTGGCGGGCTCAACTGAATATCACGTGTGGGGTTAGCGCAAGTTGACGCGGATGGCAGCGGCCGAAGCGAAGGGCAGCAGCGCGACCGAGGCGGCGGTGATCCCGGCCAGCAGCATCAAGGGTGCGCCGGTCTCCATGCCTTCGGTGCCGCGGCGGACGGTTTCGGCGCCGAAGATCAGGGTGGGCACGTAAAGCGGCAGCACCAGCAGCGACAGCAGCAGCCCGCCGCGTTTCAGCCCGACGGTCAGCGCGGCGCCGAAGGTGCCGATCACCGACAGCGCCGGGGTGCCAAGTGCGAGGCTGACGGTCAGCCAGAAGAACCCCTCGCCCTGCAGGTTCAGCAGCACCCCGAAGACCGGGGCTGCGACCACCAGCGGCAGGCCGGTCGTCAGCCAATGCGCGGCGGCCTTCATGGTGACGACCGCCTCCAGTGGGATCGGGGCGGTGGCGAGGAGGTCGAGCGAGCCATCCTCGAAATCCAGCGCGAAGATGCGGTCCAGCGACAGCAGGCAGGCCAGCAGCGCGCCGACCCAGAGGATGCCGGGGGCGATGCGCGCGAGCGTATCCCCCTCGGGGCCGACGCCGAAGGGCACCAGCACGGTGACGATCAGGAAGAAGGCGAGGCCGAGGCCGAAGCCGCCCCCCGCGCGGATCGCAAGGCGCAGGTCGCGCAGCAGAAGGGCGATCATGCGAAGGCCTCGTCAAATTCGCGGCCCCGACCACCTCCGCCTACCGTCGAGGGCCGGGCCTTGAAGGGCGCGAGGTCCAGCACCTCTGCCTCGGCGATGCCAAGGTCGATATGGGTGGCCATCAGCGCCGCGCCCCCCCCCGCCAGATGCGTCCGCACGGCCCCCGCGAACAGCGCGACCGAGGCGGCATCGAGCGACACGGTCGGTTCATCCAGCATCCAGATCGGCCGGCCCGAGACCAACAGCCGCGCCAATCCCAGCCGCCGCTTCTGCCCTGCGGAGAGGGAGCCCGCCAGCCGGTCGCAGAGAGCCTCGAGGTTCATCGCCTCCAGCACCGGGTCGAACCCGCCAGTGCCGTAGATCGCCGCCCAGAAGCCAAGGTTCTCGGTCACGCTCAGCGTCGCCTTCAGCCCGTCGGCATGGCCGGAATAGGCGATGGCATCGGCTGGCATGGAGATGTCGCCGGCCATCGGCGGTTGCAGCCCCGCCAGCGTGCGCAGCAAGGTGGTCTTGCCGACGCCGTTGGGCCCGCGCAGCACCAGCGCCCGCCCGGGGGACAGGGTGAAGCTCACGCCCTCCAGAACGGGGATGCCGCCGCGGGAAACGGCGAGGTCGGTCACGGTCAGGTCTGCTGCGTTCATCGCCCTGCCATAGCGGATCGGGTGGCAGGCGGGAAGTGCGGCATCAGGCCCCGGTCGTGGTGACCGGCAGCATCGCCGCGGCGATGCGGCGGCCTTCCGACAGCAGCACGTTGTAGGTGCGCGCTGCGGCCGGGGAGGACATCGGCTCCAGCCCCACACCCGCCGCCTCCATCGCCTCGCGCAGTGCGCGGGGAGCATGGGCAACCTCGGAGCCCATGCCCAGGAACAGCACATCCACCTGCCCCGCCAGTGCCAGCAGCGGCGCGGTGTCGTCAAGGCCGCCCCAGGCGACCACGCCCTCGGGCCGGATCAGGATCGGGCCCTGCCAGACCGCCCCGCCGGCGCGGAAGAAACCGGGGCCATAGCCCCCGACCGCCGCCGCGCCGCCAAAGCTGGTCTCGTTCAGGCGCATGTCACTTCTCCGAGGTGGCGAACTGGGTGCCGCCGCCATCCGTGGGCTTGGACCAGTCGCGTTTCACCCCCAGCCACAACACGATGTTCTTGGCCACGAAGACCGAGGAATAGGTGCCGATGACGATGCCGAAGGTAATGGCGAAGACAAAGCCCCGGATCACGTCGCCGCCCAGAACCAGCAGCGCGATCAGCGCGATCAGCGTGGTGCCAGAGGTCATGACCGTGCGGCTGAGCGTCTCGTTCACCGAGAGGTTCATCACCTCGCGCAGGGGCATGGTCTTGAACTTCACCAGATTCTCGCGCAGCCGGTCGAAGACCACCACGGTGTCGTTGATCGAATAGCCAAGGATGGTCAGCAGCGCCGCGATGATCGACAGATCGAAGCGGATCTGCAGCAGCGCGAAGATGCCGATGGTCACCACCACGTCATGCACCAGCGCGGCCACGGCGCCGACCGCGAACTGCCATTCGAAGCGCAGCCAGATGTAGACAAGGATCGCCCCCGTCGCCGCCACAACCGCCATGATCGCAGTCCAGATCAGCTCTCCCGAGACCTTGGGGCCGACCGATTCGACGGACGGGAAGGTGATCGTCGGGTCCACCGTCTGCAGCGCCGCCTCCACCGCCGCGATGGTTTCGGGCGTCACGCTTTCCTGCCCGTCCTGCGCCTGCAGGCGGATCATAGCCACGTTGCGATCAGCGCCGAAGGTGGGGTCGAACACTTCGGTGATCAGCACATCGCCCTGCGTGACCGGCGCGATCGCAGTGCGATAGGCGCCGATGTCGACTTCCTGCTGGCCCTCGGAGCGGATGGTGGTGCCGCCCTGAAAGTCGATGCCGAAGTTCAGGCCCATGATGGCCCACAGCAGGATCGCGGCGATCACCGCCACGACCGAGGCGCCGAAGGTGACGCGCTGATGCTTGAAGAAGTCGAAATGCGTGACGTCGGGGACGAGTTTCAGACGGAAGGCCATGGTTCTTGTCCCTTACACGATGATGGTTTTCGGCCGGCGCCAGTGGAACCAGACCGCGACCAGCACCCGCGTGACGAACAGCGCGGTGAAGACCGAGGTGACGATGCCGATGGCCAGCGTCACGGCAAAGCCGCGCACCGGGCCGGCACCCACGAAGAACAGGATCGAGGCGACGATGAAGGTGGTGATATTGGCGTCGATGATCGCCGACATCGCCTTTTCATAGCCAAGCTCGATGGCGCGGGCCGGGCCCTTGGCCGTCTTCAGCTCTTCGCGGATCCGCTCGAACACCAGCACGTTGGCATCGACCGCCATGCCGATGGTCAGCACGATCCCGGCGATGCCGGGCAGCGTCAGCGTGCCGCCGATCACCGACAGAAGGCCAAAGATCATCCCGATGTTGAAGATCAGCGCGATACTGGCAAAGACGCCGAACAGACCGTAGCTGGCCACGATCATCACCACCACCGCCGCCAGCCCGACCATGCTGGCGATGCGGCCGGCGTCGATGCTGTCCTGCCCCAGTTCGGGGCCGACGGTGCGTTCCTCGAGGAAGGTCATCTCGGCCGGCAGCGCGCCGGCGCGCAGCAGCACCGCAAGGTTGGTGGATTCCTCGACAGAGAAACTGCCGGTGATGATGCCCGATCCGCCAGGAATATGGCTCTGGATCTGCGGGGCAGAGATCACCTCGTCATCCAGCACGATGGCAAAGAGCTGGCCGATATTCTCGGCCGTGTAATCGCCGAACTTGCGCGCCCCGGTCGGGTTGAAGCGGAAGCTGACGGCGGGGCGGCCATTCTGATCGAAATCGGGCCGCGCATCGACCAGTTCCTCGCCCGAAACGACGGGGGACTGTTCGAGCACATAGAACACCCCCGGTTCATCGGCCGCGGGCAGCAGCACATTGCCAAGCCCCGGCGAGGCGCTGGCATCAGAGGTGCGGCTGATCACCGGCTGGAAGGTCAGCCGCGCGGTGGTGCCGATCAGCGCCTTCAGCTCCGCAGCCGATCCGATGCCCGGCACCTGGATCAGCACCCGATCCTCGCCCTGGCGCTGGATCGTCGGCTCTCGGGTGCCGACCTCATCGACGCGGCGGCGGACGATCTCCACGCTTTGCTGCATGGTGCGGTCGTCTGTGGCGGTGCGTTCCGCCTCGGTCAGCGCCACGGTCAGGGTATCGCCCGACCCGCTCACCTCAAGATCGGTCTGGCCAACGCCGGTCAGGCTGACGACCGGGCTCGCCAGCGTGCGCGCCACTTCGACGGCGCGGGCCATCCCCTCGGGCTGCGAGATCTGCACCCGCAGCTCGCCATCGGGCGAGGCGGCGCGGCGCACGGTGCCGACTGTTGCCCGTTCACTCCGCAGCGCGTCACGCAGTTCGGGCCAAAGCCCGTCCATGCGATCCTTGTAGACATCGGCGACCTGCACTTCGGCCAGCAGATGCGCCCCCCCCCGCAGGTCCAGCCCCAGATTGACCAGCCCCGAGGGCAGCCAGGACGGCCAGGCATCGCGGGCCGCGACCAGTTCGGGGGTTTCCACCCCCGTGGCCTCGATCTGCGCCACGGCGTCGTTATGGGCCTCCACGCGGGCGTAGAACAGGTTGGGCATCGCGGTCAGCAGCCCGAGGCCGACGAGCCCCAGGATGATGACCCGCTTCCAGAGGGGGATGTGCAGCATTCAGCAGCTCAGTTGGTGTTCGCGGCGGCGGTGGCCGGCTCGGTCTTCGACACGACCTGCGCGATGGTGGCGCGCACGATGCGAACCTTCACGCCCTCGGCGATCTCCACTTCCAGCTCGCCATCTTCCTTGACCTTGGAGATCTTGCCGATGATCCCACCCTGGGTGATCACGGTATCGCCCCGGCGCACAGCCTCGACCATCGCGCGGTGATCCTTCAGCTTCTTTTGCTGCGGGCGGATCAGCAGGAAATACATGATCGCGAAGATCAGGATCAGCGGGATGAACTGGGTGATGGCGCTGGCAGCGCCACCGGTGCCACCGGCGGCCTGGGCAAAGGCGGGAGTCACGAACATATGTCTTCCTCTGGTGTCGGGGACGGCTTGGCACCGCCCGGCTATCATTGGGGCCAATCGGCCCGGAAAGTCGGCGGCACCCTAGCTGTGGGGGCCTGCATTGACAAGCGCGGCCACCCGCATTCGCGTCGCATTTCCGGGTTCAAAAGCCCGTGGCGATGAGGCATATGGGGGGCGCCGCCTGCCGTTGCAATAACGCTGCTGCAACGGCCCGGTGCCGATAAACCCAAGGTGATCCTCATGCACGACATCCGCGCGATCCGCGAAAACCCCGCAGCCTTCGACGCCGCCCTGTCGCGGCGGGGCCTGTCCGGGCTGTCGTCGCAGGTGCTGGCGCTGGACGAGGCGCGGCGCGCCAAGATCCTGGCGGCCGAGACGGCGCAGGCGGCGCAGAACGCCGCCTCCAAGGATGTGGGCGCCGCCAAGGCCCGCGGCGATGATGCCGAGTTCGAGCGCCTGCGCGCGCTGGTGGCCGCGACCAAGGCCGAGATGGCACAGCTGAACGAGGCCGCCAAGGCCGACGATGCCGCCCTGCGCGATCTGCTGATGAGCCTGCCCAACCTGCCCGGCGCCGATGTGCCGGACGGCGCGGACGAGTCCGGCAATGTCGAGCTCCGCCGCTGGGGCACGCCGCGCAGCTTCGACTTCAAACCGCTGGAGCATTACCAGCTGCCCGCCGTGCAATCGGGGATGGATTTCGAGACCGCGGCCAAGCTCTCGGGCAGCCGCTTCGTCGTGCTCTCGGGCGCGGTAGCGCGGCTGCAGCGGGCACTGGCGCAGTTCATGCTCGATACCCATATCACCGATCACGGCCTGACCGAGACCTGGACCCCGGTTCTGGTTAAGCCCGAGATGATGCTGGGCACCGGCCAGCTGCCGAAATTCGGCGAGGACAGCTATGAAACCACCAATGGCTGGTGGCTGGTCCCGACCGCCGAGGTGACGCTGACCAATATCGTGCATGGCGAGACGGTGGCCGAGGCCTCCCTGCCCCGCCGCTATGTCGCGCATACCCAGTGCTTCCGGTCGGAAGCCGGGTCGGCGGGCCGCGACACGGCGGGGATGCTGCGCCAGCACCAGTTCGAGAAGGTGGAGATGGTGTCGGTGACGCGCCCCGAGGACTCCGCCGCCGAGCATGACCGCATGACCCGCTGCGCCGAGGCGATCCTGGAGAAGCTCGGCCTGCCCTACCGGACCGTTGTGCTGTGCACCGGCGATATCGGCTTTGGCGCGATCAAGACCCATGACCTTGAGGTGTGGCTGCCCGGGCAGGACACCTACCGCGAGATTTCCTCGGTGTCGAATTGCGGGGCCTTCCAGGCGCGGCGGATGAATGCGCGGCTGAAGCCCACGGATGGCGGCAAGCCCGACTTCGTGCACACGCTGAACGGATCGGGCCTCGCCGTGGGCCGCTGCCTGATCGCGGTGCTGGAGAACGGCCAGCAGGCGGATGGCTCGGTCGATCTGCCCACCGCGCTGCACCCCTGGCTCGGCGGCAAGACCCGGATCACCGCGGATGGCACGCTGGCCTGACCCTGCGACCGATTGTACCACGTGGGCGCGAAAGCGCCCGCGTCCTTGCATGTGTTAGTTGCAAGGCGCGATACTTACGCGATGAAACGCAGGGGCGATTGAACCTTTTCGATGCGCCCGGCGTTAGGGGGCATGTTGCGTATGAAAGCCATTTTGCTGTTCAGTGCCGCCGTCGCCTTTGTGACCGCGCCCTTGCTTGTGCCGTCCTTCGGTGGCTTCAACCCTGCGGCCTTCCCCTACCCACCCATAGACCCGCCGGTGCAGCCCGCGGGCTATGCCTTCGCGATCTGGGGGCTGCTCTATCTCTGGCTGCTGGCCCATGCCAGTTTTGGCCTGTTGAAGCGCGCCGACCACCCGGCCTGGGACGCGCCGCGCTGGCCGCTCTTCGCCTCGCTCGGGCTGGGTGCGGTCTGGCTGGAGATCGCCGAGCAGATGCCGGTGATCGCCGTCGTACTGATCTGGGTGATGACCGCCACTGCGGTGATGGCGCTGCTGCGCACGCCGCCCGCGCCCGACCGCTGGCTGCTGCGCGCGCCGATTGCCGCCTATGCCGGCTGGTTGACCGCCGCCGCGGGGGTGGGAACCGGCGTCGTGCTGACCGGCTATGGTATCTTGCCCCCCGTCGCCGCGGCGCTGGCGATGCTGGCGCTGATCCTGGTGCTGGCGATGGTTGTGCAGATGCGCAGCCAGGCCGCGGAATATGGGGCCGCCGTGCTCTGGGCCCTGATCGGGGTGCTGGTCGCGAACCTCACCAGCGCGCCCGTCGTGGCCATCGCGGCACTGATCGGCGCCGGTGTCATCGGCGCCGCCGTCTGGGCCGCGATCAGCCGCAGTCAGGCGCAGGCAGCAGTGGCGGGGAGCTGAGCAGGCCAGGCTCGCCGATCATCGGATTGCAGTCCGCATCGGGTCAGCCCGCCTTCACGTCTCTACCGCCGAGACTGGCGAGATAGGGTCTGACAATGCGTCGCTGGATCGCCCACGCCATCCGCGCCCGGCGAATGGCGCTTGGACTGAGAACCAGCAGACCCGCACAGTCGCGCCAGTTCCGCCGAAGCGCCCGCACCCGCGCCTTGCGCCGGGTCCCGAATCCCGGCGGCAGCAGGTCTGCAATCGCGTCCGCATGGTGCCACCACAGCGCGGCCATCGGCACCATCCGCTGCCAGGGGTTGGCGCCGTTGAAATGGATGATCTTCGGCACTAGGCGGCATCGATCACCTGCAGCGGGCGGCCAAGGTGCGCGGCCAGCGCCTCTAGACGACCGAGGTTCGCGGCCGAGATGCCCATGTCCAGCAGGACGAAGCGCGCCTCGGGGTTGTGGCGGGCGACCGAGGCAAATAGAACCATCGCCCCCGCAACATAGTTGTCATCAGATGACGCGACGATGATCATGCCCGGCCTCCCCCGTTCTCTCAGTCGCCCCTCAATCGTCCTTGCGCACCTTGCCGATATGCTTGTTCAGCCGCGAGGGCGTGGACCATTTGCGGTCCTTGAACGGGTTCTTGTCGCTTTGCCCGCGGAAGGTCATGCGGATCGGGGTGCCCGGCATGTCGAAATTCTCGCGCAGGCCGTTGACCAGATAGCGCGAATAGCTTTCCGGCAGGTCGTCGGGGCGCGAGCACATCACCACGAAGTTCGGCGGCCGGGTCTTCACCTGCGTCATGTAGCGCAGCTTGATCCGGCGGCCGCCCGGCGCGGGTGGCGGATGCGCCTCGACCATCGCGCCGAGCCACTGGTTCAGCTTGGCGGTGGTCACGCGGCGGTTCCACACGTCATGGGCCTTGATGATCGCATCATGCAGCCGGTCCAGCCCCTTGCCGGTCTTGGCCGAGACGGTGACCAGCGGCGCGCCGCGCAGCTGCGGCAGCAGCCGTTCGAACCCGTCGCGCAGCTGGTTGAGCTTGTGCGGCTTGTCTTCTTCCAGGTCCCACTTGTTCGCGGCGATCACCACGGCGCGGCCCTCGGTCTCGGCATAGTCGGCGATGCGCAGGTCCTGCTGCTCGAACGGGATCTCCACATCCAGCAGCACCACCACCACCTCGGCAAAGCGCACGGCGCGCAGGCCATCCGCCACCGACATCTTCTCCAGCTTGTCCGAGATCTTGGCTTTCTTGCGCATCCCGGCAGTGTCGAAGATCCGCACCGGCGTGCCCATATACTCGGTCCCGACCGAGATGGCATCGCGGGTGATGCCGGCTTCGGGGCCCGTCAGCAGCCGGTCTTCGCCGAGGATCTTGTTGATCAGCGTCGATTTCCCGGCATTCGGGCGGCCGATCACCGCGATCTGCAGCGGCTTGGCCTTGGTCGGCCGGTAGTCGTATTCGTCCCCGCCCTCGACCACATCGACATCGGTTTCGGGCGCGTCGATCCGGGCCTGCTCGTCAAAGGCATCGGCCAGCGGGCGCAGGGTCAGGTAGAGGTCATCCATCCCCTCGCCATGCTCGGCCGACAGCCGGATCGGCTCACCGAGCCCAAGGCTCCAGGCCTCCAGCGCGCCGGCATCGCCGGCCTTGCCCTCGGCCTTGTTGGCGGCCAGAATCACATGGGCGTTCTTCTTGCGCAGGATATCGGCGAAGATCTCGTCGGTCGGGGTCACGCCCACCCGCGCGTCGATGACGAACAGGCAGATGTCGGCATGTTCCACCGCGCGCTCGGTCAGCTTGCGCATCCGGCCCTGCAGGCTTTCATCGGTGGCCTCTTCCAGCCCTGCCGTGTCGATCACGGTAAAGCGCAGGTCCACCAGCCGCGCCGCGCCTTCGCGCAGGTCACGGGTCACGCCGGGCTGGTCATCGACCAGCGCCAGCTTCTTGCCGACAAGTCGGTTGAACAGCGTCGACTTGCCCACATTGGGCCGTCCGACAATGGCTAGGGTGAAGCTCATGGCCCCTCCGGTAAAACAGAAGAGGACCGCTTACACCGCTTTCGCGTCAGCGGAAAGCGTGAAGCTGGCCGGATTTGCCCATGACATACAAAATCCCGCCCGCAACCGCCGGGCCAGCCGCCGCGCCGCCCGGAATCTCGGTCTGCGCGACCAGCGCGCCCGTCGAGGGATCATAGCTGCGCAGCACCCCGTCGGTCGAGGCAAGGCGCAGCCGCCCGCCGGCCAGAACCGGGCCGTAATGCACATGGATCGTCCGGCGGCGCTTGTCCTTGCGGGTGGGCACGTAATAGGGCAGCTCCACCGCCCAGATTTCCACGCCCGTGGCAGCATCAATCCGCATCAGCCGCGACTCGTCGGTGACGAGGAAGATCGACCCGCCCACCGGCACCACCGGGCTTGCCGCGCCTTCATCCGCCGTCCAGCGCGCGCGGCCCGCGGCCACGTCCACCGCCGCCAGCCGGCCTGCCGAGGTGCCGGCATAGACGGTGCCGCCCGCCATCACCGGCTCGCCGGTCAGGCCCATCACATCGGCATAGCCCATACCAAGCCGGCGGCCCGGAACCGGCACCGCCCATTTGCGTGAGCCGTCCGCCCGGTTCACCGCCACCAGCTCGCCGCTGGGGAAGGGGAACACCACCGTATCGCCCTCGACCGCGGGGGCCGAAACGCCGGCGACGCTGCTGGGAGAGGCAACGCCTTGGGTCTTCCACTGCACGCGGCCATCGGCGGCGCGCACTGCCCAGCCGACCGAGTTGCGGGTCGCGGCGTAAACCATGCCACCCGCAACCGCCGGGGCACCGCCCACCGCAGAGTCGAAATCCTGCCGCCAGATCACGCCGCCGCTGGCGGGGTCGAGCGCGACCAGCTCGCCATAGCCGGTGGTCACGAACAGCTTGCCGTCGCCATAGGCGAGACCGCCGCCGACCGTCTCGCCGCCGCGCCCGCCGGGCGGCACCACACTGGTGGACCACAGCACCGCACCCGAGGGGCTGGTGGCGCTGACCTGCGCATCGGCATCGAGCGTGAAGATCCGCCCCGCCGCCACCACCGGATCGGCGGTCACCCGCAGGCGTTTGCTATCGCCGCGCCCGACATTGGCGGACCAGATGCGGACAGGCGCCGCGGACAGCGCGACATGGCCAAGCCGGTGCGTGGCCGCCCCGCCGCGCTGGCTCCATTCTGCGTTCATCACCGGCGCCGGCAAGCCAAGCGCCGTCGCCGGGGCGCGCACAGGTTGCGAGACCTCGCCCGACAGCGCGTCCTGCGGATCGAGCCGAACACCTGCCAGCCGCACCTCCTTGTCGCAGCCGGCAAGGGTTGCCAGCACCAGAAGTGCGGCCATGCCGCGGGAAAGACCTGCGATGGAAAGCGTCACTGCCCCGTCCTTTTCACGTTCGCCCGTTTCTTCACGGAGCCCGTTTCTGCACCCAGGGCGCTGTTGCACCCCCGGAATGTCGTTGTCAGGCCGCCTCGGGCTCCGCACCCAGGGCCACCATCAACTGTGTCGCGCGCCTGCGCAAGCCCGAGGTCACGCCCGGTTCGAGCAGCAGCGCCTGCAGCCGCTCGACTGCCGCGTCGCCCTCGCCCGCCGCGACCAGATCCAGCGCCTGCTGTTCCAGCGCCAGCATCCGGTAGGGCGCACCGGGCGTCGCCAGCATGTCCAGCGCCGCGCCGCGCTCCGAGGCCGGCATCTCGGCCCCCGCCGCAATGACGCGCTTGATCAGGGCCAGGTGGCGATAGCTGACCGGCAGCGCATTGGTTGCGGCAATGGTATCCCATGCGGCCAGAGCCGCCGGCATATCGCCCGCCTCCAGCGAGGAGGCCGCTGCAAGGAACCCCTGCAGCGCCGCGCGCTCGGGCCCTTCCGCTGGCACAGCCGCCAGCGCCTCGGCCCGCGCGGCCGGGGTTTCCGCCGACATCGCCGCCATCAGGGCATCGCCAAAGGCGCGCGCCTCGGTCTCGGCCCGGGACTTCTGCCATTCGTTCACCGCAGCGCCCACGACGATTCCCACCACCAGCAAGATCCCGATCCAGCCATAGCGGCGCATCGCGGCATAAAGCCGGTCGCGGCGGACCTCGTCGGTCACCTCGTCGATGAAGCTGTCGGTATTGCTCACGGGCGGTGCCTCCTCATGGCGCTGTTGGGCCATCTCTTACACGGCAAGGGGCGAGGTTGCCAAGCCCGGGTGGGAGGGTGGGCGCAGGCTCTGAAACTTGTGGTCGTCGCCCATGTCGCTGGCGAAGGCCATCGCCTTCGCCACAACCCGCCCTTTCATCTTGCAACGGCCGGGCCCCCAAAGGGCCCGGCCAGCGCCCGCCCCGACCTGGCGGGCGCTTCTCGCCCGCCAGGTCGGGCGCTGTCCTCACACGGTCTCTTGCTGCCAATGGCTCTGGGGGAATGGTCCGCACGGGCGGGGGCGAGGCAGTGCCTCGCCTTGTCCCGCCCGTATTTTATCCCGTCAGGGGCGCGCCCTCACGCCGCCTCGTCTTCATCCTCTTCCTCCACCTCCGCCGACTGCCGCGCCCACATCGCGGCATAGCGACCGCCCGCCTCCAGCAGCGCCTCGTGCTTGCCCTGCTCGACGATCTGCCCCGCCTCCAGCACCACGATCTCATCGGCATCGGCAATCGTCGACAGCCGGTGCGCGATGGTGATGACCGTCCGCCCCTCGCCCATCGCCCGCAGGCTGTCCTGAATGTCACGCTCCGTCTGCGTGTCCAGCGCGCTCGTCGCCTCGTCCAGCAGCAGGATCGGCGGGTTCTTCAGCAAGGTGCGCGCAATCCCCACCCGCTGCTTCTCGCCGCCCGACAGTTTCAGCCCGCGCTCGCCCACCGTCGTCTCATAGCCCTCGGGCAGCGAGGCGATGAAGTCGTGGATCTTCGCCCCCCGCGCCGCCGCCTCCACCTCGGCCCGGCTGGCCGAGGGGCGGCCATAGGCGATGTTGTAATAGACGGTATCGTTGAACAGCACCGTGTCCTGCGGCACCACGCCAATGGCATCATGCACCGATTGCAGCGTCACATCGCGCAGGTCCTGCCCGTCGATGCGGATCGCGCCGCCCGTCACGTCATAGAAGCGGAACAGCAGCCGCCCGATGGTGGACTTGCCCGAGCCCGAGGGACCGACGATCGCCACCGTCCGGCCCGCCGGCACCGTCAGGCTGACGCCCTTCAGGATCGGGCGGCTGGCATCATAGCCGAACATCACCCCGTCCAGCTCCAGCGCGGCGCCCGCCACCTTCAGGGGCGGCGCGCCGGGCTTGTCCGTCACCTCGGCCGGCTGGCCCAGAAGGTCGAACATCTCGCCCATATCGACCAGCGCCTGCCGGATCTCGCGGTACACCGTCCCAAGGAACCCCAGCGGCATGGTGATCTGCATCATGTAGGCGTTGACCATCACGAAATCGCCGACCGTCAGCGCCCCGCTCTGCACCCCCATCGCCGCCATCACCATCACGATGACAAGGCCGGTGGTGATGATCAGCGACTGGCCGAAGTTCAGCACCGCAAGGCTCTGCCCGGTCTTCACCGCCGCGCCCTCATAGCCCTGCATCGCCGCGTCATAGCGCTGCGCCTCGCGGGTCTCGGCGCCGAAATACTTGACGGTTTCATAGTTCAGCAGGCTGTCGATGGCCTTCTGGTTGGCGTCGGTATCCTGGTCGTTCATCTGCTTGCGGATCTTCACGCGCCATTCGGTGACCTTGAAGGTGAAGGTCACATAGGCCCAGATCGTCACCACCACGACCGCCATGTACCAGACGTTGAACACCAGCGCGAAGATGATCGCCACCATCGCCAGTTCCAGGATCAGCGGCCCGACCGAGAACAGCATGAAGCGCAGCAGGAAATCGACGCCCTTCACCCCGCGCTCGATGATCCGGCTCAGGCCCCCGGTCTTGCGGGTAATGTGATAGCGCAGGCTGAGCGCGTGGATATGGGTGAAGGTCTCCAGCGCCAGTTGCCGCAGCGCCCGCTGGCCGACGCGCACGAAGATCGCATCGCGCAGCTCGCCAAAGCCAACGGACAACAGCCGCGCGACCCCGTAGGCCACCGTCACCCCGATGGCGCCGATGGCCAGCAGCGCCGCATCGCCGCCCTCCTCGCCCGCCAGAGAGTCCACAGCACCCTTGTAGAGGAACGGGATCAGGATCGAGATCACCTTGCCAAGCACCAGCGCCACCAGCGCCAGCACCACACGCCGCTTCACCCAGGTCTGCCCCTCGGGCCACAGGTAAGGTGCCACCCGGCGCATGGTCCGGATGCCGCTGGCCTGCTTGCGGGCGGGTTTGTCTGCCATCTTGTCTCTCCTGCCGCCCGGCTGCGCCGCGGCGGCCTTCGCGGATCACGGTCCGCACGTCGTTGATTTGGGGGCCCGGTTACCGTATCTGTGAGGTTACTTCAACGATTCACGAGTAGTTGAAACATGGAGCGTCGCCAAGTTCTCTCCGCCCTGTCGGCGCTGGCCAGCGAAACGCGGCTGGATCTGGTGCGCCTGCTGGTGCCCGCCGGGAAAGAGGGCCTCAGCGCGGGAGAGATAGCGCGCCAGCTTGGCATTTCCGCGTCGCGCCTGTCCTTCCATCTTGCGGCGCTGGAGCAGGCGGGGCTGATCACCGCCCGCAAGGAATCGCGCAACGTGTTCTATGCCGCCGATTTCGCCGGGATCGGCCGGACCTTCGGGTATCTGCTGAACGATTGCTGCCTCGATCACCCCGAGGTGCGGGAATGCTGTCGCTCGCGGGGGCCGGCGGGGGCCTGCACTGGCACCAGCAGCACCCCTGCGCTGATCATTCCTGCGGTCAGTCCTTCTCGGGAACCGTGAACACCTGCCCCGGGTAGATCAGGTCCGGATCGCGGATCTGCGCCCGGTTCGCCTCATAGACCCGGACATAGGCAAAGCCGTCCCCGTAATTCTGGGTCGCGATGGCCCAGAGGGTGAAGCCCGGTTGCACCGTCACCTGGATCAGCTGCGGGCTTGGCAGCGCATCGGTGGCGGCGGTCGCGGGGGCCTCGGCGGCGGGTTCTCCCTCCACCGCCGCCAGAACGGCCGGAGCCTCGGGCGCAGCGCCCGTGACAGGCGCGGCCGGTTCGGCGGGGGCAGCTGCGGTTTCGGGCACCGAGGCGGAGACGGGCTCGGCGGCCGTCTCGTCACTCGCGGCAGCCGGGGCCGGCCGCGTCGCCTCCATGGCAGCGGCCAGCACCTCGGCCGACTCGCGCTGGAACGGCGTCTCGAAGCGGGAGACGACCTTGCCGGCCGCATCCACCTCATCGACGCGCAGCGTGTAGACCCCGCCTGCCAGTTCCGGCAGCAGCACCTGCCAGGCGCCATTCACGGCAATCGGGGCGGAGGCAAAGGCGGCGTTGTCCACATAGACCCGCACCTCGCCCGCGCCCCCTGCCCGTCCCGCCAGAGTGACCGCGCCCGTCGCATCATAGCTGATCGAGTCGATCACCACATTGCCGCCCATCCGCGGCGGCGACAGCACCGACAGGCCCGACCCGTCGGTCAGCAGCACCGTCGGCGCCTCGGCAGCGGGTTCATCGGCGGGTTCGGCTTCGGCCGCGGGAGCGGCTGCGGCGCTCCTCTCGGGAGCCCCAGCCTCAGCCTCAGCCTCTGCGCCCGGCTGCACCGCAGCCACCTGCGTCTCCGGCTCTACCTGCGCCCGCGGCGCCAGCACCACGCTTTGCTGCGAGGTCGTCACCGTGCCCGCGGCATCGGTGACCTGCAGCTTCAACTCGCGCGGCGCGCCGGTCAGCGGCAGGTCGGTCAGGAAGGCGAAATCCCCGCGCGCATTGGCCGCGGCAGTCGCCACCTCGGCCCCGTCCGCCATCAACGCCACCGTCGCCCCAGGCGCGGCATGGCCGGCAACCTGCACGCCGCCCTGCGCATCGGCGCGTACGGTGTCAAAGCTCGGCATCGAAGGATCGGCCGGCGGTTCCGGTGTGGCTTCGGGTTCGGCGGCAGCCACAGCCTCTGGCGCAACTGCAGCCTCTGGCACAGCCTCAGTGGCCGCGGTCTCGGCTGCCGGAACCGGCTCGGCAACGGGCGCTTCTGCGACAGGCACCGCCGCCAGCGGCTGCGCCTCGGTCCCGGCCTGCTCCATCGGCGGTTTCACCAGCCCCCACCAGACCACAGCCCCAAGCGCCAGCCCAGCCGCCACGCCGCCAACCACCCGCACAGCGCCCCCCGCCATGCCGCCAGCCGCCCCAATGCCCGCCTCTGCGCCGGCCGTATCCCCGGCCGCCGCGCCTTGCGTCTTCTCCGACATTCCCGCATCCCCGTTGCAGCGGCCCCCCGGCGCGCTTGAGCCAGCATAGCAACGCCGGTATCAGGGGTCAAAGCAACTGCATTCTGCCCAACCGCAAGGATTCCGCCCGATGCCGAATTACACACGTTCCGTCTGCGTCTTCTGCGGCTCGCGCCCCGGCGCCCGCCCCGCCTATGTCGCGGCGGCGCGCGGCATGGGCCGGATGCTGGCCGAACGCGGCTGGCGGCTGGTCTATGGCGCGGGCGATGTCGGGCTGATGGGCGAGGTGGCGCGGGCGGCGCAGGCGGCAGGGGGAGAGACCTTCGGGGTGATCCCGGTGCACCTTCTGGGCAAGGAAGTCGGCAAGCGCGATATCAGCACCTTCGTCATCACCGAGACGATGCATGAGCGCAAGAAGGTCATGTACATGAACTCTGACGCCATCGTGGTGCTGCCGGGGGGCGCGGGCACGCTCGATGAACTGTTCGAGGTGGTGACTTGGCGGCAGATCGGCCTGCACAGCAAACCGATCTACCTGCTGAATACCGAAGGCTACTGGAACCCCCTGCTGGCGATGGCCGAAACCGTCATTACCGAGGGTTTCGCCGAACGCTCTCTGGCCGAGTACATGGTGCCGGTCGCCAGCCTCGAACACCTCGAGACCCGGCTGACGACCGACCTCATCTGAGCTTACATCCCGGCCAGATCGCCCGCGACGATCTTGGCGATCTCGGCCGTGGGATGCCCGGTCAGCGTTTTTGGCAGTTCGGCAATCACCGCGCCCGCCAGCGCAGGGCCCATCGCCGCGCGCAGGCTGCCCAGCATCTGCGGCGGCGCGGCCAGCACCAGCCGCTTCATCTCACCGGCCTCCAGCCGTGCCTCGAGATCCCCGGCGAGGTCACGGGCAAAGCCTTCCTCCGCCAGCCGGTGAAAGTCGGTCTGCTCCATCGCCGAACGCGGCGCGCCGCCCGGCCCGTCCATCCGTCCCGGCTGATCGGTGCCCTGCTCGCGGGTCGGCGGGTTGTCGATGGCGGTCTTCTTCACCACACGCAGCTGCGGCGCCTCGGCCGTGCCGGTATTCTCCAGCAGCAGCGCCTTGGCACCGTCCGCCACCACCACCCAGGTTCCGGTCGTCAAAAACAGCATCGCATCCTCCATCTTGCAGGGCACCGCCACGGGGGCGGCTCCCCTTCGACATAGGTATCTTTTGCGCCGCTGCCCGGCTTGCGGCCCCGATGCGGCAAGAATCCGCAGGCTGAATGCAAAAAGGCCCGCCATAGCGGGCGGGCCTTTCGGAAGGGTGCTTCGAACAGATTACATGCGCGAGGCGACGTTTTCCCAGTTCACCAGCTTGTCGAGGAAGTTGGTCAGGTAAGCCGGGCGCTTGTTGCGGAAGTCGATGTAATAGGAATGCTCCCACACATCGCAGCCAAGCAGCGCGGTCTGGCCGAAGCACAGCGGGTTCACGCCATTCTCGGTCTTGGTGATCTTCAGGCTGCCATCGGCATCCTTGACCAGCCAGGCCCAACCGGACCCAAACTGGCCGGCGCCGGCGGCGGCGAAGTCTTCCTTGAACTTGGCGACCGAGCCGAAGGCCTCGGTCAGCGCGGCTTCCAGATCGCCGGGCATTCCGCCCTCGCCCGGGCCCATCATCTCCCAGAACTGGGCGTGGTTCCAATGCTGGCTGGCATTGTTGAAGATGCCGTTCTGCGCAACGGCACCGGCCTGGTAGGTGCCCTTGACGATCTCTTCGACCGTCTTGCCCTCCCATTCGGTGCCGGCGATCAGCTTGTTGCCGTTGTCGACATAGGCCTTGTGGTGAATGTCGTGGTGGTATTCCAGCGTCTCTTTGGACATGCCAAGCGATGCCAGCGCATCATGGGCATAGGGAAGATCGGGAAGGGTGAAAGCCATCTGGTTGGTCCTTTCGAGCGGGGGAAGCGTTAAGGTCTATAGAGGCACCCCCCGCCGCGAGGTCAAGGGCAGAGCGCCGGAATCTCGGCACGTTCCTGCTCGGGGCGCCCCTTGCGGCCTATCCCGCGAACAGCTCCGACCCCGGCCGCGCGGCGTTTTCCAGCACGCCAAAGGCATAGCTGGCGACAGACCGGAAGCAGACAAGGCTGTACTCCTCCCGCCCGGAATCTCGCCCCGATTTCCACAGCGCGGCGGCGATCTGGCCCAGCCGGGTGCGGCGCACCTCATCCTCCGCAAGCGCGGCGAAATCCACCGGGCAGAGCTTCATCAGCACTTCGGCGGCCTTCGGGCCCGTCACACTGAAACTCGCCCGCGCGTCCGACACGTCCACCGCCAGCGCGTGCTGTCCTTCCAGCGCCGCCGTCAGCTGATCCACCAGCCCCGGTGCCGAGGCATAGGGGCCGACCAGCAGCAATTCATCCGGCGACATCCAGCAGACGGACCAGTCGCCCGCCACCACCCGCCGCCGCTGCCCCGGCATCGCGCAGCCCGTCGCCGCCAGAACCGCCGCCACCAGTTCGGCCGAGCCGAGATCCCCGCGCAGGGTCACCATGCCGACCAGACCGGCCTCTGCCACAGTTGAGAAACCACTGTAGCTTCGCCCCACAAGTGCGCTGATTTGCTCAGACATTCTGCTTCTCCCCGTCCTTGTCGTAGAAGACCTGATCCACGATCCGCGCCTGCACGACCTTGCCGTCGTCCACCGGGAAATCCAGCACCTCGCCCATCCGGCCTGGCCCGTTCAGCACCAGCCCCATCGCGATGCCCTTCTTCAGCACCGGCGAGTGATAGGTCGACGTGACGCGCCCCTGCGTGCGCCGCTGGCCATTGGCATTCACGCCCTCGGCCACCGCCAGCGCGCCATCGGGCAGCACCGATCCGTCCAGTGTCTCCAGCCCCACCAGCTTCCAGCGGTTCGGGTCGGCCATATGGCTGCGCTCCTGCGCGCGCTTGCCGAGGTAGTCGGGCTTCTTCTTCGAGATCGCCCAGCCAAGGCCCAGATCCTGCGGGATCACCGTGCCGTCGGTCTCGTCCCCGATCATGATGAAGCCCTTTTCGGCGCGCAGCACATGCAGCGCCTCGGTGCCGTAGGGCATCGCCCCGAACTCGGCACCCTCCGCCACGCAAGCCTCCCAGAAGGCAAGGCCCTCCGACGCCGGCACCGCGACCTCATAGCTCAGCTCGCCCGAAAAGCTGATGCGGAACACCCGTGCGCGGAAGCCGCCAAGCGTGCCCTCCGCATAGGTCATGAACGGCAGCGCCTCGCGGCTGACATCCATGCCGCCGAGTTTTTCCAGCAGCATCCGTGCCTTGGGGCCGACGATGGCCACTTGGGCATATTGCTCGGTCAGGTTGGCGGTGTGGACCTTCCAGTCCCACCACTCGCATTGCAGCCAGTCTTCCATATGCGCATGGATGCGGTCCGCGCCCCCCGTCGTCGTGTGGCAGAGCCAGCTGTCCTCGGACAGCCGCACCACGACGCCATCGTCGATCAGGAAGCCGTTGTCGTTGCACATGAGGCCATAGCGGCACTTGCCCACCGGCAGCGTGGACATCACGCCGGTATAAAGCATGTCGAGGAACCGCCCCGCATCGGCGCCCTTCACCAGGATCTTGCCGAGGGTCGAGGCATCGAGCAGCCCGATATTGCTGCGGGTGTTGATGACTTCCCGGTTCACCGCCTCATGCGCCGTCTCGCCGCCGCGCTTGTAGCAATAGGGGCGGCGCCATTGGCCCACCGGCTCCCAATAGGCGCCCTGCGCCTCGTGCCAGCCATGCATCGGCGTCTGGCGCAGCGGCTGGAAGATCTCGCCGCGCGCCTCGCCGCCGATGGAGCCGAGGCTGATCGGGGTATAGGGCGGGCGGAAGGTGGTGGTGCCGGTTGCGGGGATCTCTTGATGTAATGCATTAGAAAGCACCGCGAGTCCGTTGATATTGCTGAGCTTTCCCTGATCCGTCGCCATGCCGAGCGTGGTGTAGCGCTTGGTATGCTCCACACTCTCATACCCCTCGCGCGCGGCGAGCTGCACGTCGGAGACCTTCACATCGTTCTGATAATCCAGCCACATCTTGGATTTCAGAGCGTTTCCAGCACCTTGCGGCATGATCCAGACCGGCAGCATCGCTGCCTCAGCCGGACCTGTCGCCTGCGGCGCCAGCCCCTCACCGCCCGCGGCGGCATGGGCGTCGGCCAACACCGCCGCCGTCTGCAGCGCGCCAGAGGCGGCACCCGCGGTTGCGGCAATCGGCTGGCCGGCATCGCCGGTCGGCGGGCGGGCGGCGTCGGGGCGGAACATCGAGGCCTCGGCGTCCCAGACCAGCTTGCCGCCGCAATGACTCCAGAGGTGGACCACCGGCGACCAGCCGCCCGACATCGCCACCACGTCGCAGGCGATCTCTTCCAGCACGGCGCCCTCGCCCTCCTGCGCGCAGATCGCGACGCCGGTGACGCGCTTGGCGCCCTTGACCTTGGCGATGCCGCGGCCTTCCAGCACGCGGATGCCGCGGGCGCGGACCTGAGCGGGCAGATCGCCGGTGGCACTCGGCCGCGCGTCGATGACGGCGGCCACAACCAACCCGGCATCGGCCAATACGAGCGCGGTGCGATAGGCATCGTCGTTGTTGGTGACCACCACGGTGCGGTCGCCGGGGCTGACGGCCCAGTTCACCACGAAGTCGCGCACCGCCGCAGCCAGCATCACGCCCGGAATATCGTTGCCGGCAAAGGACAAGGGCCGCTCGATCGCCCCCGTCGCGGTGATGACCTTGCCCGCGCGGATCCGCCAGAGCCGGTGCCGAGGCCGCCCGTCGCCGGGGGTGTGATCGGCGACACGTTCATAGGCCAGCGCATAGCCGTGGTCGTAGAGGCCGGACACCATCGTGCGCAGGCGCATCGTGACATTTGCCATTCCTTCAAGGGCTTGCACGGCGTTCTTCACCCAAAGATCCGCCGCCATCCCGTCGATCACATCGCCATCCACCGGCGCCCGCCCGCCCCAATGCGCGGTCTGCTCCAGCAGGATCACGCGTTTGCCGGCGCGCGCTGCGGTCAGCGCCGCGGTAAGGCCGGCGATGCCGCCGCCCGCCACCACCAGATCGGCGAAGGCATAGGCCTGTTCATAGCGGTCGGCATCGGCGTCCTGCGGCACCTTGCCGAGGCCGGCGGACTGGCGGATGAACGGTTCATAGACATGCTTCCAGAACGGCCGCGGCCAGAGGAACATCTTGTAATAGAAGCCCGCCGGCAGGAAGCGCGCGAGGTAGCCGTTCACCGCGCCGATGTCATATTCGAGGCTCGGCCAGTGGTTCTGGCTGATCGCGGTCAGCCCCTCGAAGGTCTCGGTCGTGGTCACCCTCTGGTTCGGCTCGAAGCGCGGGCCCTGCCCGAGGCCCACCAGCGCATTCGGCTCTTCGGCGCCTGAGGCGACGATGCCGCGCGGGCGGTGATACTTGAAGCTGCGCCCGACCAGCATCTGGTCATTGGCCAGCAGCGAGGCCGCCAGCGTGTCGCCGGCAAAGCCGGTCATCGGCTTGCCGTCGAAGCGGAAGGTGACCGGGGCGCGGCGGTCGATCAGACGGCCGCCACGGGAAAGACGCGCGCTCATTGTCCTGCCTCCCAGCCGGGCCGGCGGGCCCGGATTGCTGCGATGATATGCTCCGGCGGGGCCGAGGTCTGCGCCGGATAGGTGCCGAACACCTCCAGCGTGGCGGTGCAGCGGGCGGCGAGGAACCACTTGCCGCAGCCATAGGCATGGCGCCAACGCTCGAAATGCACGCCCTTGGGGTTCTTGCGCGCGAACATGTAGGCCTCGAACTGCTCGTCACTGTCGCCCGGGCCATAGCGCTTGAGATGCGCCTCGCCGCCGGGGGAGAGCTCGGTTTCCTCGGCACGGATGCCGCAATGGGGGCAGGTGAGGGTCAGCATGTCAGCGGGCCTTCTTTTGGCAGGCGCCGGGGGCTTCGCGCCCCCGGACCCCCGCGGGATATTTTGGCAAAGAAGAGGGGGAAGGAGGAGCAGAAGTCCACGAAACGCCTTGTTTTACAGCGTGCATCTCTGTTTTCGGCCGCAACGCTCAGACTGGTTCGCAAGTTGAACAAAACAGGACTGAGCGAATGAGACACTGGCGAGAAATCGAGATATGGGCGCGTTGTCATCCAGAGAAAAATATCGGCACCTTGGCGCGGCGCGCGTTTGACCGTTGCGACGACGACGGCATTGCGGGCGATGACATCGATGCAATGACGGAGTTGCAGACGCAATTTGAGTGGGAACAACGACGCTCCCGACGACGAAAGAAGCGGTGAAGTGAGACTAGAGGCGATCAATGCGCCACCCCCGCCGCGACTGACTCATCAATGAAGCGGCCTTCCTTGAAGCGGTCGAGGCCGAACTCCACGGCCAGAGGCCCCGGCTCGCCCTTGGCGACCAGCTCGGCCATGGCCCAGCCGGAGCCGGGGATGGCCTTGAAGCCGCCGGTGCCCCAGCCGCAATTGACGAAGATGCCGCCCACGGGGGTCTTGGACAGGATCGGCGAGCGGTCGCCGGTCATGTCGACGATGCCGCCCCATTGGCGCAGCATCTTGAGGCGGCTGAGCATCGGGAAGGTTTCAATCAGGGCGCGGGTGGTTTCCTCGACATGCTGCCAGGATCCGCGCTGCGTGTAGTTGTTGAAGCCGTCGGTGCCGCCGCCGATCACCATCTCGCCCTTGTCGGACTGGCTCATGTAGCCATGGACGGTGTTGGCCATGACCACAACATCCATGCAGGGCTTGATCGGTTCGGAGACGAGGGCCTGCAGGGCCATGGATTCAATCGGCAGGCGGAAGCCGGACATTTCGGCCAGAACCGAGGAGTGGCCGGCGACGACGATGGCGAGCTTGGCGCAGTCGATGGCGCCCTTCGTCGTGTCGATGCCCTGCACCTGGCCGTTTGAGGAGCGCACCCCGGTGACCTCGCATTGCTGGATGATGTCCATCCCCATCGCCGAGCAGGCGCGGGCGTAGCCCCAGGCGACCGCGTCATGGCGGGCAGTGCCGCCGCGGGCCTGGTAGAGCGCGCCGAGGACCGGGTAGCGCGGCCCGTCGATATTCATGATCGGCACCAGCTCCTTGACCTTGGCAGGCTCGATCCATTCGGTGGTGACGCCCTGAAGGTTGTTGGCATAGACGGTGCGCCGGTAGCCGCGGACCTCATGATGCGTCTGCGCCAGCATCAAGAGGCCCCGGGGGCTGAACATGACGTTGTAGTTCAGGTCCTGGCTGAGGCCCTCATAGAGGCTGCGGGCCTTTTCGTAGAGCGCGGCCGAGGGGTCCTGCAGGTAGTTGGAGCGGATGATGGTGGTGTTGCGGCCGGTGTTGCCGCCGCCGAGCCAGCCCTTCTCGATCACCGCGACATTGCGGATGCCGTGGTTCTTGCCGAGGTAATAGGCGGTGGCGAGGCCGTGCCCGCCGGCGCCGACGATGACCACGTCGTATTTCTTCTTGGGGGACGGGCTTTTCCACGCCCGCTCCCATCCCGAATGCCAGCGCAGCGCCTCGCGTGCCACGGCGAAAACCGAATATCGCGTCATGTGCTGCCCCTTCTGCCCGGCCGAATCTTTGGGGCGCCTGGTCGGGCACCCTGCCCGCTTGATCGCCCGATCTCCTGTTTGCGGCAGCGCGGCAAGCGGCGCAATCGGGAAGAAACCGACATGGCCGTGCGGGCGGGCTGCGACAGAACGCGCGCGGGGCGGCGGGGCAGAGCGGCAGTTCGGGCTTTTGTGCGGGGCCTTGTGGCCTTACATGGGGGCAGACTTGCGGAGGAAACATGCTGTTCTGGACCCTGACGATAGCGCTGGCCCTTGCCGTGGCGCTGTATCTGGCGCGCGCCTATATGCGCGGCCGCGGCGCCGATGCGCCGGCCGCCGCCTATGACCTGCGGGTGTTCCGCGACCAGCTGGCCGAGATCGACCGCGATCTGGCCCGCGGTGTACTGGCGGCTGACGACGCGGAGCGGGCACGCGCCGAGATTTCGCGGCGGATCCTCGAGGCGGACCGGCAGATGGGGGCGGCCCCGGCGCGCGCCTCTGGTCGTGCCTCGAGTCTGGGGCCCTATGTGGTGGCGGTGTTCGGGGCGCTGGTGCTGGCGGGGTCTTTCTTCTTGTACCAGAGCCTCGGCGCACCCGGTTATGGCGACCTGCCGCTGGCCAGGCGGGTGGCGATGTCGGAAGAGATCTATGCCGCCCGGCTGCCGCAGGCCGAGGCCGAGGAGCGGGCGGCGCTGACCATGACCCCCGCGCCCCCGGCCGATCCGCGGATGGCAGAGCTGATGGAGAAGTTGCGCGAGGCGGTGGCGGCGCGGCCGAACGATACCGAGGGGCTGCAGTTGCTTGCGCGCAACGAGGCGGCGGTGGGCAATTACCGCGCCGCCTGGGAGGCGCAGCGCCGGCTGATCGCGCTGAAGGGCGATGCGGCGAGCGGCGAGGATCATGCCGCGCTGGCGGAGCTGATGATCCTGGCGGCGGGCGGCGTGGTCAGCCCCGAGGCCGAGGCGGTGCTGGCGCGGGCGCTGGAGCTGGATCCCGGCAATGGCTCTGCGCGCTATTTCCTGGGCCTGATGCTGGCGCAGGCGGGGCGGCCGGACCGCACCTTCAATGTCTGGCGCGGGCTGCTGGAAGAGGGGCCGGAGGATGCGCCCTGGATGCCGCCGATCCGGGCGGCGATCGGTGAGCTCGCGTGGCTGGCGGGGGAAGAGGGCTATGTGCCGCCCTCGGCCGAAACCCGCGGCCCGTCGGAGAGTGACATGCAGGCGGCGGCGGAGATGTCGCCGGAGGACCGCGAGGCGATGATCCGCGGCATGGTCGAGGGGCTGAATGCGCGGCTTGCGGGCGAAGGTGGCACCTCGGATGACTGGGCGCGACTGATCGGGGCCTTGGGGGTTCTGGGCGAGACCGAGCGGGCGGCGCTGATCTGGTCCGAGGCGGAGGATATCTTTGCCGCCTCGCCCGACGATCTGCAGAAGGTCGCCGATGCCGCGCGCGCCGCGGGCGTGCTGCAATGATCCATGAGACGATGGCGGAGTTCGCCGCCGCATTGCCGCCGATGCGGGCGCTGGCGGGGCTGGACCTTGGCACCAAGACCATTGGTGTCGCGGTGTCGGACCGCTTCCGCAGCGTCGCCTCGCCCCTGCACACCATCCGGCGCGAGAAGTTCACGCTGGATGCGGCGCAGGTCTTGAAGATCGCGGCGGAGCGCGAGCTTGGCGGGTTGATCCTCGGGCTGCCGTTCAACATGGACGGATCGGAAGGCCCACGCTGCCAGTCCACCCGCGCCTTTGCCCGCAACCTTTCCCGGCTGACCGAGCTGCCGATCGCCTATTGGGATGAGCGCCTGTCCACCGTTGCCGCCGAAAGGGCACTGCTGGAGGCGGATACGTCGCGAAAGCGTCGCGCCGAGGTGATCGACCATGTGGCGGCCGGGTATATCCTGCAAGGAGCGCTGGACCGGCTGGCGCATCTGGGGCGGCACGGATGATGGACGACGTCTGGAAACGAGATGAGATCGAGAGCCCCTGTGTGAAGCTCTGCGTGATGCATCCCGCCGAGGGGCTGTGCATGGGCTGCTACCGCTCGCTGGCCGAGATCGGCGGCTGGAGCCAGATGAGCGCCGAGGCGCGGCGGGCGGTGATGGCGGAGCTGCCGGGCCGTGCGCCGCAGGTAGCGGGCGCGCGGCGCGGGGGGCATGAGGGGCGGCTGCGCAGACGGGATCAGTAGGATGGATCAGTAACCTAGCGCCTTGCGCAGCATGTTCAGCGCGACCGCCGCCAGGAACACCGCGAAGACCCGCTTCAGCGGCTTGGGGTTCATCTTGTGGGCCAATGCCGCGCCCATCGGGGCGGTGATCAGGGTCATGGCGATGGTCAGGGCGAAGGCAGGGACATTGACGGCGCCGACGGTGTAGGGCGGCGCGCCCTCCACCGGGACCAGCAGGAAGGCCGCTGCGGAGGGTAGCGCGATGGTGATGCCGAAGCCCGCGGCGGTGGCCACGGCGCGGTGGATCGGCACGTTGTAGAGCGTCATCAGCGGCACGCCGAAGCTGCCGCCGCCAATGCCCATCAGCACCGACAGGAAGCCGACCGCGCCCGACAGCGGCGCGCGCACCGCCAGCCCCGGCATCTGCGGCCCCAGCCGCCAGGCATCGCGCCCAAGCGCCATGTAGAGCGACACCGTCAGCGCCAGCAGCCCGAAGATCGCCTGCAGCGCCTGCGTGCGCAGCTGCGCCACCACCAGCACCCCGATCAGCGCGCCGACCGCGATGCCCGGCGCCCAGTGCCGCAGGATCTGCCAGTCCACCGCGCCCTTGCGGTTATGCGACATGACGGATCGGGCCGAGGTGACGATGATGGTCGCCAGCGAGGTGGCAAGGCAGACCTGCATCAGCCCCGGCCCGTCATGGCCGAGGCCCACGAAGATGTAGAAATAGGCAGGCACCAGCACGATACCACCGCCGACGCCCAGAAGCCCGGCGACGAGGCCGGCGAGCGCGCCGGTGACGAGCAGCAGGGCCAGCATCGGCAGAAGTGTCGCGAGGTCTGGCATGAGGGTGTCCTGTCCTGTTCGGGCCCAGACCTAGCGCAAGCTTGGGCGGGGGGAAAGGTGGGGACGCCGTCTTGGACTGCCCTCCTTGCGGAAACGAAAACCGGCACCCCTTTCGGGCCGCCGGTCTGGTCGAGGGAGGTTGAGGGAGCCGGGGCCCAATGCGGAGCGCTGAGACCGCCCACAGCGTTTAACCGCAGGAACCGGGTGGCCTGGCTGCGCTGAATGGCCTGATTTGGGGCCAGAGCAGCTTTCAGGAACACCCCATGTCCTCTCCACCCCATCGCGCCTTGCCGGCTGGCTTTCGCCGGATCGGCTGGTCCAACCTTTTCGCGCAGTTTTCCGAACAGATCGCCTTGGCCGCTGCGCCCTTGTCGGCGGTCCTCTTGCTGGGGGCCGGGCCGGTGGAGACGGGATGGATGCAAATGGCGCAGACCCTGCCCTTCCTTCTGCTGTCGATCCCTGCGGGTCTGGCGGTGGACCGGGCGTCCCGCAAAGCGTTGATGGTCGGGTCAGAGATGCTGCGGGGGCTGTCACTGGCAGCCATCGTTCTGCTGCTCTGGGGCGGCGTGCTGAACGTTCCGCTTTTAGCGGCGCTCGGGTTCATCGGCGCGGTCGGAACGGTCTGCTACAGCGTCGCCGTCCCCGCGATCATTCCGTCCATCGTGCCCCGGGCGCAGCTTGCCGATGCAAATCGTTGGCTGGAACTGGTGCGCAGCGCGGCATTCGCCGCCGGACCTGCCCTTGGCGGCGCCCTTGTCGGCTGGACCGGGGCTTCCGCGGCCTATGTTCTGGCAACGGTGCTATCGCTTCTGGCGGCCCTCTATCTGGCGGGCATTCCGAAGGATCCAGAGACGGAACGCCCGACGCGCAGCCCGCTGCAGGATCTGAAGGAGGGGGCGAGATTTGTCGGGCATCACCGCCTGCTGCTGCCGATCCTGTTCACCGCGATCTTCTTCAACACATCCTGGATCGTGCTGATGGCGATCTATGTCGCCTATGCGGTGCAGACCCTTGGCATGACAGCAACACAGGTCGGCATCACGCTGGGAATCGACGGGCTTGGCATGATCGCCGGGGCCATGATCGTGCCGTTCCTGTCGCGCAGGCTTTCAGTTGGCACCATGATTGCCCTCGGCCCGCTTGGCGGATTTTGCGGCGCGTGCCTGATGTTGCTGACGCTATGGTTTCCGTTCTTCTGGCTCGCCTGTATCAGCCTTTTCGTGTTCGGGATCGGCCCGATCCTCTGGGTCATTACCACGATGACGCTGCGCCAGGCCGTCACCCCAAACGCCATGCTGGGCCGCGTCTCGGCGCTGATCCTGACGGCAACCTATGGCGCAAGGCCGCTGGGGGCCGTCATCGGCACGCTGGTGGTGGCAAGATTCGGCGTTGGCGCCTGCCTGTTCGTTGCGACGGGTGGGTTTCTGGTCCAGCTTCTCATCATCGTGTTCTCGCCGGTGAGGAGGCTACGGGAGTTGCCGGAGATGGGGGACGGTGCGGTGATGGGACGAGCCTGATCGGTTTCAAGCGCTGACGAAACAGAGGGCAGCGCCCGTCCGTCGGCTGGGTGCTGCAACGGCGGCGCTTCGCGCCCTGATTCCTGGCAAGAAGGGGTGGGTTCTCTACCCCCAGCCCGGTTTCCGCTTGTCGAAGAACGCCGCGATGCCCTCCGCCGCTTCGGGGCTTTCCCAGCGGGTGACCAGCGCGGCGATGCTGGCCTCGATCTCGGCGCCGCCGATGGGGGCCCCGAGCCTTCGGGCCAGCGCCTTGGCTTCCGCCACGGCCCCCGGTGCGCAAGACAGATAGGGCGCGACCTCTGCCTCCACCGCGGCATGCAGACCCTCAGGGGGCACGGCGCGGGCGGCGAGGCCGAGGGTCACCGCCTCCGCTGCCCCGAACAGCCGGGCAGACATGAACACCCGCCGCGCCATCGCCTCGCCCATCCGGGCCAGCACATAGGGGCCGATGGTGGCGGGGATCAGGCCGAGGCGGGTTTCCGTCAGGCCAAAGCGCGCGGTATCGGCCGCAATCGCCACGTCGCAGACCGACATCATGCCGATGCCGCCGCCAAAGGCATTGCCGTGGATGCGCCCGATCAGCGGCTTGGGGCAGAGGTTCATCGCGTTCAGCATCATGGCAAGGGCCCGCGCGCCCGCGGCCCGGGTGGGGCCGTCCGCCTCGATCTGGGCGCGCATCCAACCGAGGTCTCCCCCCGCGCAGAAGCTGCCGCCTGCCCCCGCCAGCACCACCACCCGCACCGCGGGATCGGCGCCGAGCGCGGTGGCGGCATGGGTCAGCTCCGCGATCATCGCCGCGTCGAGGGCGTTGTGCTTGTCCGGCCGGTTCAGCGTCAGCCGCGCCACGCCGCGCGCGTCGGTCGTCAGGGTCAGCGTGTCATACATCATCCGTGCTCCCGCCGCGCATTGCGCGCGCCATTGCTGCCGCCTGCTCCACCACGGCAAGGTCCAGCCCGGTCTCATACCCCAGCTCCGCCATCCGTGCCGCCACCAGCTCCGTCGCCACATTGCCCTTTGCCCCGGGGGCATAGGGGCAGCCGCCGAGCCCGCCCACGGCTGCGTCGAAGACCCGCAGGCCAAGCTCCAACGAGGCTTCGATATTCGCCAGCGCCCGGCCCGCCGTGTCGTGGTAATGGCCGGCCAGCAGCGCCGCCGGAACCTCTTGCAGCACCGCCTGCAGCATCGCCGCCACCGTCTCGGGCCGGCCCTGGCCGATGGTGTCGCCAAGGCTGATCTCGGTGCAGCCCATCTTGAGGAGCGCAGCCGCCACCCGCGCCACCGCCCCCGGCGCGACCGGGCCGTCATAGGGGCAGTCGGTCACGACCGAGACATAGCCGCGCACCGGGATGCCGTCGGCTTTCGCGGCCTCCATCACCGGGGCAAAGCGCTCGAGGCTTTCGGCGATGGAGCAGTTGAGGTTGGCGCGGCTGAAGCCCTCGGAGGCGGCGGCGAAGACCGCCACCGCATCGGCGCGGGCGGCGCGGGCGCCCTCGTAGCCCTTCAGGTTGGGGGTCAGCGCCGAATAGGCCACGCCGGGGGCGCGGGTGATGCCGGCCAGCACCTCGGCGCCATCGGCCATCTGCGGCACCCACTTGGGCGAGACGAAGCTGGCCACCTCGATCTGCCGGAAGCCGGCGCGCGAGAGGCAATCGACCAGCGCGACCTTCTCGGCGGCGGGGATCATGCGGGCTTCGTTCTGCAGGCCGTCGCGGGGGCCGACCTCGAAGATCTCGACCGGGTCAAGCATGGGGCGTCTCCTCGGGTGGCGGGTAGAAGGCCTGCATGTATATCTGGGCGGCGCCGTCGCGGGCCGCGGCGCGCTGGAAGGCGGGGCGGGCGTTGAGCCGGTCCAGCCATGCGGAGACCTTCGGCAGGCGGTCGAGCGCAGTGAACCGCTGCCCGATCAACGCGCCATAGGACACGGCGATGTCGGCGGCGGAAAAGCCCGAGGGCAACAGCCAGTCGCCCGCCATCCGCCGCTCGATGCCCTCCAGCGCCTTTTCCAGCCGCTTCGCCTCCAGCCGCATCACGGTAGCGCTGCGCATGGCCGGGTCGCGCAGGATGATGTGATGCTGGGTGAGGTTGGCGACATGGGAGCCGACGGTTTCGGCATAGTGCAGCCATTCCAGCCAGTCGGGGCGCTCTTCCGGCGTGCCAGTCAGTGTGCCCCGGGTTTCGGCGAGGTACTGCAGGATCGCGCCGGATTCGCACAAGGTGCGCCCGTCGATCTCCAGCGCCGGCACCCGGCCCGCGGGGGAAAGGGCAAGGTAGGCGGGATCGCGGAGCGAGCGGTCGAAGAAGGAATGCGGGACCACGTCGAAGTCGAGCCCCAGCTCCTCCAGCATCCACAGCACCCGGAACGACCGGGTCTGCGCCACATGGTGCAGGCGGATCATGCGGCGGCCTCCTTGGAGGTCTCTGTGGGCACTTCATCCTCGAGCCGCACCAGCGCCGCCCCCGCCTCCACCTGATCGCCGGCGGCGGCGAGCACCTCGGCGACGATACCGATCCGGGCGGCGGTCAGCGTGTGCTCCATCTTCATCGCTTCGAGGATCGCCAGCCGCTCCCCCTCCACCACCGCCTGCCCCGGCGCGACGAACACCGCCTTGACGAGGCCCGGCATCGGCGAGAGCACGACATTGCCCCCTGCCCCGGCGGCGGCGAGGCGGGCGAGCGGGTCGAGGGGCGTGAAAGTGAAGGTGCCGGCCGGACCAAAGACGGCGATGCCATGGGGCGTGCGGCATGCGGTGCCGGGGGACTTGGCGCCGTCCAGAGACCAGCCGCCGGCGCGGCGCTCGGCGTGGAGGGTGTGGCCGGGCAGTTCCACCGTCACCCGGTCGGGGCCTTGGGGCAGGAGGGTGGCGATCAGATCCTCCCCCGCCACGTGCAGCGCGACCTGCTGGCGCAGCGGGGCCCAGAGGGTGAAGCCCTGCTGCGGGGCCGCCGGCTGGTCCAGCCCCGCCGCCGCCAGCGCCGCCAGCGCGACGACGCCCGGCGGGCAGGCGGGCACCTCGGTCAGCGCCGCCAGATCGCGGGCGATCAGGCCGGTATCGACATCGCCCGCGGCAAAGCCCGGATGGCGGGCGAGCGCGCCGAGGAAGGCGAGGTTGGTGACGGAGCCGGCCACTTCGGTTTCCGCCAGCGCGCGGGAGAGTTGGGCAAGCGCAACGGGCCGCGTCGGGCCATGGACGATGACCTTGGCGATCATCGGGTCATACCAGGGGCTGATCGCATCGCCGGGGCGCACGCCGGTCTCGATGCGCGCCCCCGCCGGGAATGCCAGATGGTCGAGCGTGCCGGTGGCGGGCAGGAAGCCAGCGGGCACATCCTCGGCATAGAGCCGCGCCTCGAAGGCATGGCCGCGGAGCGGGATGTCCTGCTGGCGCATGGGCAGAGGCTCGCCCGAGGCGACGCGGAGCTGCCATTCAACGAGGTCGATGCCGGTGATCGCCTCGGTCACCGGATGTTCGACCTGCAGGCGGGTGTTCATCTCCATGAACCAGAAGCGGTCGGGGCGCAGGCCGTCCGAGGCATCGACGATAAACTCGATGGTGCCGGCCCCGGAATAGCCGATGGCGGTGGCGGCGCGGACGGCGGCCTCGCCCATGGCGCTGCGCATCTCGGCGGTCATGCCGGGGGCCGGGGCTTCCTCGATCACCTTCTGGTGGCGGCGCTGAAGCGAGCAGTCGCGTTCATAGAGGTGGACCGCATGGGTGCCGTCGCCGAAGACCTGCATCTCGATATGGCGGGGCTTTTCGACGTATTTCTCGATCAGCACCGCGGCGTTGCCAAAAGCGCCTGCCGCCTCGCGCTGCGCGGAGGCCAGCGCCTCGGCAAAATCTTCGGGCTGGTCCACCCGCCGCATCCCCTTGCCGCCGCCCCCCGCGACCGCCTTGATCAGCACCGGATAGCCGACGGCGTCGGCCGCGCCCGCCAGATGTTCCGCGTCCTGATTGGCCCCGTGATAGCCCGGCACCACCGGCACCCCCGCCTCGGCCATCAGCCGCTTGGCGGCGTCCTTGAGGCCCATGGCGCGGATGGCGGCGGCAGAGGGGCCGATGAAGACGAGGCCGGCGGCGGTGACGGCATCGACGAACTCCGGGTTCTCGGACAGGAAGCCATAGCCGGGATGGATCGCCTCGGCCCCCGTCTCCAGCGCGGCGGCGATGATCGCATCCCCGCGCAGATAGCTGTCCGCCGGGGCCGGGCCGCCGATGAGGACCGCTTCATCGGCCATCGCCACATGGCGGGAGGCAGCATCGGCGGTGGAGTACACGGCGACGGTGGCAACGCCCATGCGGCGGGCGGTGTCGATCACCCGGCAGGCGATCTCGCCGCGATTGGCGATCAGGATGCGATTGAACATTTTACGACCTTTTGCTCAAGGACAAATTCAAGGCTGATTTGTGTCTGCCTGCATCTTTTAGTGATCATATGCGCGAGGGCATTATTTTTGTTCATCCTTAAGCGCCTGATGCACGTTTCCCTCAGAAGTTCGGCCATGTCTAATATCCGACTCATATTCGATGATCCTGATTTCCGAGGTGGGAACAACTTCAATCTTGTCGCCGTGCAAAAACATCGAAAATCGCTCCCCGACAAATATAATGACGGCATAGGTACACTCCGAGCCGCAAACTTTAACAGGCTCTCTCGAAGCCACCCGAATGGCTGAATCATAGCCAAAGAATGCAATCGCCAATAGAGTCGACGCGACAAGAATTTCCAGCCTAGCACTTTTAGATAAAAATGTTCCGTATCGCGCCACATCGCTACCGATATAATATACTAGGAAGGACGTAAGAAATACAAAGTTAGGCAAAAATACAATCGTAGCCACGCCGACAATCACCGAAAATCCGATCAGGAACAGAGTGTCAACCCTTCTGAATGAACGCTTAGGGTTCTCAATTTCATCCAAGTCCGTCATCAACGAAATTGCTAAGAAGGCCATGCCCGCCAATGACCACACCGACAGGATGTGGTCCGTATAAGTCAGGTATTTAATTAAGGAAAAATCAAAATACCAATAGTATCCAACATTAAACGCAAGGCCCGCAAATAGAATTAGTGATAGATCCTTAGCAAGCTTCTGCATTTGTGCCCTTTACATCCTGAACAGGCCGAAGCGTGTCGGCTCGATGGGCGCGTTCAGCGCGGCCGAAAGCGACAGCGCCAGAACGTCCCGTGTCTTGCGCGGGTCGATGATGCCGTCATCCCAGAGCCGGGCGGAGGCATAGAGCGGCTGGCTCTGGCGTTCGAACATCTCGGTGGTGGGGCGCTTGAACTCGGCCTCGTCCTCGGCGCTCCACGTGCCCCCTGCCCGCTCGATCCCCTCGCGGCGGACGGTGGCGAGGACGCCCGCCGCCTGCTCGCCGCCCATCACCGAGATGCGGGAGTTGGGCCAGCTCCACAGCAGGCGGGGCGAATAGGCGCGGCCCGCCATGCCATAGTTGCCGGCGCCGAAGCTGCCGCCGACGAGGCAGGTGATCTTCGGCACATTGGTCGTGGCGACGGCGGTGACCATCTTGGCGCCGTGGCGGGCGATGCCTTCGTTTTCGTAGCGGCGGCCGACCATGAAGCCGGTGATGTTCTGCAAAAAGATCAACGGGATGCTGCGCTGGCTGCACAGTTCGACAAAATGCGCGCCCTTCACGGCGGCCTCGGAGAACAGCACGCCATTGTTGGCGATGATGCCGACCGGGATGCCGTTCAGATGGGCGAAGCCGGTGACCAGCGTCTCGCCGAAGCGGGCCTTGAACTCGTCGAAGCGCGAGCCGTCGACGAGGCGGGCGATGACCTCGCGGATGTCATAGGGGGTGCGCAGGTCGGCGGGGACGACGCCGAGGATCTCTTCGGGGTCATAGGCGGGCGGTTCGGGCGATTGCAGCTGAACGGTGGCGGGCTTGCTGCGGTTCAGGTGCAGGACGGCGCGGCGCGCGAGGGCCAGCGCGTGGGTGTCATCCTCGGCCAGATAGTCGGCAACGCCGGAGAGGCGGGTGTGGACATCGCCGCCGCCCAAGTCTTCGGAGGTGACGATCTCGCCCGTCGCCGCCTTCACCAGCGGCGGGCCGGCGAGGAAGATGGTGCCCTGATCCTTGACGATGATGGTGACATCCGACATCGCCGGCACATAGGCACCCCCCGCCGTGCAGCTGCCCATCACCACGGCGATCTGGGCGATGCCCTTGGCGCTCATCCTGGCCTGATTGTAGAAGATGCGGCCGAAATGGTCGCGGTCGGGGAAGACCTCATCCTGGCTGGGCAGGTTGGCGCCGCCCGAATCCACCAGGTAGATGCAGGGGAGATGGTTCTCCTCGGCGATCTCCTGCGCGCGCAGGTGTTTCTTCACCGTCATCGGGTAATAGGTGCCGCCCTTCACGGTGGCATCGTTGGCGACCACCATCACCTCCAGCCCATGCACCCGGCCGATGCCGGCGATCACGCCGGCGGCGGGGGCGGCGCCGTCATAGAGGCCATGTGCGGCGGTGGCGCCGATCTCGAGGAACGGGCTGCCGGGGTCGAGCAGATTCGCCACCCGCTCGCGCGGGGGCATCTTGCCGCGCGAGGTGTGGCGGGCGAGGGCCTTGGCGCCGCCGCCCTCCGCCGCGACACGGGCAACCTCGGCCACCGCCTCGATCATTCCCAGATGCGCGGCGCGGTTGGCGCGGAAGGCGTCGGAGCCTGTCAGGGCACGCGAAAGCAGTTTCATGGGGATTCCTTTAACGTCTTGCGGCGCAGGCCTGCGGCAATGCGTCCCGGCAAGTCCTTGGGGTGACACACGGAAACTTGATCCACATCAAGGCCCGGCTGGCCTGCGAGAGTAACGGTTCGCCTCGTGACCAAATAACGGGTAGGCCCATGAAAAAGAACACTCTCACCCTCGCGCTCGCTGCAACCCTGTCCTTGTCGGCGCTGCCGGCGCTGGCGCAATCCGCCGGGGAATGGACGCTTGGCGTCGGTCTGGGCTATGTCCAGCCCAAGGATGGCAATGGCGATCTGGCCGGCATGGAAGCTGACATCGGCAACAACGTCCAGCCGACGATCACCTTCGAATACTTCATCATGGACAATGTCGGGATCGAGGTTCTGGCCGCGACGCCCTTCGAGCATGATGTGAAGCTTGACGGTCTTGGCAAGGTCGGCTCCGTCCAGCACCTGCCGCCGACCGTCTCGCTGCAGTACCACTTCGCCAATGCCAGCGATGTCACGCCCTTCGTTGGCGTGGGCTTCAACTACACGGTGTTCTTCAAGGAGAAAACCAAGGGTGCGCTGGCCGGTAACCGCCTGCAGCTGGAAGACTCTGCCGGGATCGCGCTGCATGCCGGTCTCGACTACAAGATCAGCGAACGCGGTGCGCTGCGTGCTGACATCCGCTGGATGGACATCGAGAGCAAGGTCAAGCTGAACGGCGATTATATCGGCAAGGCCAAGATCGATCCGGTGGTCATGGGTGTTGCCTACGTTCACAAGTTCTGATCCGGCCCGAAAGCTGGATTTTACGGGGTCCGGGCCAGCAATGGCCCGGACCTTTTGCGCAATTGCGGTCATGCGGTTTTCGCCATCAGCTCGCGCCCGATCAGCATCCGTCGAATCTCGGATGTGCCGGCCCCGATCTCCATCAGCTTGGCATCGCGGAAGAGGCGGCTGACGGTGCTGTCATTCAGGAACCCTGCCCCGCCAAGCGCCTGCACCGCCTGATGCGCCTGCACCATCGCCTGCTCGGAGGCATAGAGCACGCAGGCCGCCGCATCCTGCCGCGTAACCTGGCCCTTGTCGCAGGCCTTTGCCACCTCATAGGTATAGGCGCGGGCGGTGTTCATCGCGGTGTACATGTCGGCGATCTTGGCCTGCATCAGCTGGAACTCGCCAATCGGTTTGCCGAATTGCTGGCGCTCGTGCAGGTAGGGCATCACCTCATCGAGGCAGGCCGCCATGATGCCGGTGCCGATGCCCGACAGCACCACGCGTTCGTAATCGAGGCCGGACATCAGCACGCGCACGCCGCGGCCTTCCTCCCCCAGCACATTCTCGAACGGGATCTCGCAATCCTCGAAGATCAGCTCGCCGGTATTGGACCCGCGCATCCCCAGCTTGTCGAAATGCGGGCTGGTGGAGAAGCCTTTCACGCCGCGTTCCACGATGAAGGCGGTGATGCCCTTGGCGCCCGCCTCGGGGTCGGTCTTGGCATAGACGACCAGCGTATCGGCATCGGGGCCATTGGTGATCCAGTATTTGCTGCCGTTCAGCAGGTAGTGGCCGTTGCGCCGCTCGGCCCGCAGCTTCATGCCGACCACGTCGGAGCCGGCGCCGGTTTCCGACATTGCCAGCGCGCCGACATGGGTGCCGGAAATCAGGCCGGGCAGGTATTTGCGGCGCTGTTCGTCAGAGCCGTTGAGCTTGATCTGGTTGACGCAGAGGTTGGAATGCGCGCCGTAGGACAGGCTGACCGAGGCGCTGGCGCGGGCAATCTCTTCGGTGGCGATGACATGGGCGAGATAGCCCATCCCTGCCCCGCCGAACTCTTCAGGGACCGTGATCCCCAGCAGGCCAAGATCGCCCATCTCGCGCCACAGCTCGGGCGGGAAGGTATTGCCGCGGTCCACCTCGGCGGCCATCGGCTTCACGCGCTCCTGGGCCCACCGGTGGACCATGTCGCGCAGGGCATTCACATCCTCGCCCAGATCGAACGTCATCGACGCCATGAACATCTTTGCACCCCTCCCCGAGCGCGCGCCTTATTGAACGCTTGTTCATTAATGCGCGCGGGGGTGAGTCGCGTCAAGTGGGGTGTTGTTTTCCGGCGCGACAAGGCGGCTTGCCAGTGGCAAGCCGACCGCGACGGTTGCCCGAAGGCGCAAGCCGCAGGGCAAGGTGGGTGCGGCTTGGTCCGAAGGGTGCCAAATTCTGATGGGCTCGCCCCGGTGGGCACGCATGTGCCCGCCAAGGGGGGGCGGGCACATCAGAATTTCGTCGACGGCCGAAATTCTGAAGACAGACCGGAGCGCGAACTTTAGACCGCCCCCGCCTGCCACACCGCGGACACCTCTGCACGCAAAATCCGCGCGATCTGGGCGCAATCCTCCACCGTGAAGGTCAGCGGCAGGCGCATGTCGATCAGCCCGGCCAGCACCGCATCGGTGCGCGGCAGGCTCTGCGCCGGGGCATAGCGCCAGCTGTCATAGCGTGAGGTGAAGGCGACCGGCTCGGCGGCGCCGAACCATTTCAGCTCTACCCCCCGGGCTGCAGCGCGGGCCAGCAGGTCCTGCACCGCATCCGCCCGCCAGCCCGGCAGCAGCAGCTGGAAGGAGGAGCCGACATAGGCCTCATGTTCCGGCCGCGGGATCAGCCGCAGGCCCGGCGTGCCCTGCAACCCCGCCTCCACCGCCACGTAGCGCTCGCGCCAGCGGGCGCGGCGGTCCGCCAGAAGCGGCAATTGCGGGCGCAGGATCGCGGCGCGCAGGTTGTCCATGCGGCCGGAGATGTTGGGTGTATCCCATTTCATCCCCTCGAACGCCTCGGGCGGCGGCGCGGCGGCGTGGCGGGTGTAGAGCATGTAGCTGCCCGACAGCAGCACCGCCCGCGCCATTGCCGCGGCATCGTCCGACACGATCAGCCCACCCTCGCCCGAGTTGATATGCTTGTAGGTCTGCGTCGAATAGCAGCCCATCACCCCGTGCCGGCCCGAGGGCACGCCGCGCCATTCGGCCCCCATCGTGTGGGCGCAATCCTCGACCACCTGCACCCCCGCCGCGTCGCAGATCTGCATCAGCCGGTCCATGTCGCAGACATGGCCGCGCATGTGGGACAGCAGCAAGACGCGGGCGCCGGAGCTGGCGGCCTTGGCGGCGAGGTCGCCCAAGTCGATGGTCAGGTCTTCGGTCACCTCGACAAACACCGGCTCTGCCCCAAGGCTGGCAATCGCCCCCGGCACCGGCGCAAGGGTGAAGCCGTTGGACAGCACCCGGTCCCCCGCCGTCACGCCAATCGCCCGCATCGCGCAGGCCATCGCATAGCCGCCCGAGGCCACCGCGAGGCAGAAGCGCGCGCCGGTGAGGGCGGCGAACTCCTGCTCCAGCAGCGAGGCCTCCGCCTCCTCCCCCGGCACCACGTTGTAGCGGTGCAGGCGGCCATGGCGCAGGGCGGCGACGGCGGCTTCGATGCCCTCGTCGGGGATCGGTTCCTGCTGGGTGAAGTTGCCGGTGAAACGGTCGGTCGGATTGGCCATCACGCTTCTCCCAGCAACCGCGCGGCGAGCGCCGGCAGGTCTTCATACCGATCCAGCAGCGCCTCGGGCGCCAGCCGGGCAATGCCCGCGCCCTCGGGTCCGAAGGTCACCAGCACCGACGGCACGCCCGCGGCGGCGGCGGTCTTGCGGTCGGTTTCGGTGTCGCCGACCAGCAGGCTGCGCGCCACCTGCCCGCCCGCCTGTTCCACCGCCGCCACATAAGGCGCGGGATCGGGCTTGCGCACCGGCAGCGTATCGGCGCCGATCATCGAGGCGAAGAGGTCCCGCACCCCCATCTTCGCCAGCAGCGACTCGGCAAGGCCGGCGGGCTTGTTGGTGCAGATGCCGACCGCGAAACCCTGCGCCCGCAGCGCCTCTACCGCGTCGATGGCGCCGGGATAGGCGTAGGTATGCACCAGGATATCGCGCGCGTAATGCTCCAGAAACATCGGGAAATGCGCGTCGATCATCGCATCATCCACCGCCCCCAGCCGCGAGAGCCCCAGCCGCAGCATCGCCCGCCCGCCATGGAAGGCGGTCAGCGCATCCGTTTTCGCGTCCAGCAGGTCGCCATGCCCCAGCCCGTGGAGGGAGGCATTCGCCGCCGCCACCAGATCGGCCGAGGTATCGGCCAAGGTGCCGTCCAGATCGAAGATCACCGTGCGCATCTGCCGCTCCTCCACCCTCTCGCTGTAACCTGTGGTAAGGACATGTGAAGCCCCGCCCCTTGCGGGGCCACCGTGCTTCGGTAAAACGGGCGCGAGCAGAAGAAAAGGTGCATTCCATGGGCGCAGCCCTCATCATCCTGGCCGCGGGTCAGGGCACACGGATGAATTCCGACCGCCCCAAGGTGTTGCATCCATTGGGCGGCGTGCCGATCCTGTGGCACGCGATGGCCGCCGGGCAGGCGCTGGAGCCTGAGCAGATCGTGATCGTCACCGGCCATGGCGCCGAGGCGGTAGAGGCGGCGGCGCGCGGCTATGACGCCGAGGTCGTGTGCGTGCTGCAGGCGGAGCAGCTTGGCACCGGCCATGCCGTGGCGCAGGCCATGCCGGCGCTGGCGGGCTTTTCCGGCCGGGCGCTGGTGCTGTATGGCGATACGCCCTTCATCAAGGCCGAGACGCTGGAGGCGATGCTCGCCTCCCCCGCCGATCTGGTGGTGCTTGGATTCACCGCCGCCGACCCCGGCCGCTATGGCCGGCTGGTGGCCGAGGGCGACCGGCTGGAGCGGATCGTGGAGTGGAAGGACGCCTCCGAGACCGAACGCGCCATCCCGCTGTGCAACTCTGGCGTGATGTGTGCGGATGCCGACCTGCTGGCCGAACTGGTCGCGGGGCTGAGCAATGACAACGCGGCGGGGGAGTATTACCTGACCGACATCGCCGCCGCCGCCCGCGCCCGCGGGCTCGATGCGCGGATCGTGACCTGCCCCGAGGCCGAGACGCTGGGGATCAACACCCGGGCCGAACTCGCGCAGGCCGAGGCGGCGTTTCAGGCCCGGATGCGGGCCGAGGCGATGGAGAATGGCGTGACGATGCAGGCGCCGGACACGGTGTTCTTCAGCTTCGACACGGTGATCGGGCGCGACACGGTCATCGGCCCCAACGTCTGGTTCGGCCCGCGCGTGACCATCGAATCCGAGGCCGAAATCCGCTCCTTCTGCCATCTCGAAGGCTGCCATGTCAGCCGCGGTGCCACCGTCGGCCCCTTCGCGCGGCTGCGCCCCGGGGCGGAACTGGCCGAAGATGTGCATGTCGGCAATTTCGTCGAGATCAAGAACGCGATCCTCGATGAGGGCGTGAAGGTCGGCCACCTGACCTATCTAGGCGATGCGCATGTCGGCGAGCACAGCAATATCGGCGCCGGGACCGTGACCTGCAATTACGATGGCGTGTCCAAGCACCGCACGAAGATCGGTGCCCATGCCTTCATCGGCTCCGACACGATGCTGGTGGCGCCGGTGACCGTTGGCGCCCATGCGATGACCGCCAGCGGGTCCGTCATCACCGGCAATGTGCCGGACGGCGCCTTGGCCGTGGGCCGGGCCCGGCAGGAAAACAAGCTGGGGCTGGCGGTGCGCCTGTTCGAGAAACTCAAGACCGAGGCCGCTCGGCGCAAGGGAAAGACCAGATAAATGTGTGGAATTGTTGGGGTTCTGGGCGACCATGAGGTTGCGCCGATCATCGTCGAGGCGCTGAAGCGGCTGGAATATCGCGGCTATGACTCGGCCGGCATCGCCACCGTCTATCAGGGCAAGCTGGAGCGGCGGCGGGCCGTGGGCAAGCTGGTGAACCTGTCGGACCTGCTGGTGCATGAGCCGCTGGCAGGCAAGGCCGGCATCGGCCACACCCGTTGGGCGACCCATGGCGCGGCGACGGTCTGCAATGCGCACCCCCACCGGTCGGGCGGCGTGTCGGTCGTGCATAACGGCATCATTGAGAACTTCCGCGACCTGCGCGCCGAACTCGCCGCCGCCGGCCTTGCCGCAGAAACCGAAACCGATACCGAAACCGTGGCGATGCTGACCCGGCTCCACATGGACCGCGGCCTGCCCCCGCGCGAGGCGGCGGTGGCGACGCTTGGCCAGTTGCAGGGGGCCTTTGCCCTCCTGTTCCTGTTCGAGGGCGAGGACAACCTGATGGTCGCCGCCCGCAAGGGCAGCCCGCTGGCGATCGGGCATGGCGATGGCGAGATGTTCGTGGGTTCCGACGCCATCGCGCTGGCCCCGATGACCGACCGCATCACCTATCTGGAAGAGGGCGACCACGCCTTCGTCACCCGCGCCGGGGCGGAGATCTATGACTCGGAAGGCCGCCGCGCCAACCGCGACATGCAGCGCATTGCCCTCGATGCGACGCGGATCGAGAAGGCCGGCTACAAGCATTTCATGGCGAAAGAGATCGCCGAGCAGCCGGTGGTGCTCGGCGATGCCATCCGCCACTACGTCCGCGGCGGCGCGATCAACCTGCCCGAAAGCCTCGACTTCACCAACGTGGACCGGCTGACGCTGGTCGCCTGCGGCACCGCCAACTATGCCTGCATGGTGGCGAAATACTGGTTCGAGACGCTCGCCGGCCTGCCCTGCGACGTCGATATCGCCAGCGAGTTCCGCTACCGCGAGCCGCCGATGTCGCCCACCTCCATCGCCATCTTCGTCAGCCAGTCGGGCGAGACGGCCGACACGCTGGCGGCCCTGCGCTATGTGCGGGACAAGGTGGCGCAGGTGGTGTCGGTGGTGAACGTGCCCACCTCCTCCATCGCGCGGGAAAGCGATGTGGCGCTGCCGATCCTTGCGGGGATCGAGGTCGGCGTCGCCTCGACCAAGGCCTTCACCTGCCAGCTGACGGTGCTGGCACTGCTGGCATTGAAGGCGGCGGCGGACCGGGGCCGGATCGACGCGGGCCAGCTGGCCGCGCATCTGGGTGACCTCGCGCTGCTGCCGGGGCTGCTCAACCAGGCGCTGGCGCGGTCCGATGAGATTGCGGTGCTGGCCGAACGCCTGGCCGAGGCGCAGGACGTACTGTTCCTCGGGCGCGGCGCGATGTTCCCGCTGGCGATGGAAGGCGCGCTGAAGCTCAAGGAAATCAGCTATATCCATGCCGAAGGCTATGCGAGCGGCGAGCTGAAGCATGGCCCCATCGCGCTGATCGACCGGATGGTGCCGGTGGTGGTGATGGCCCCGCATGACCGGCTGTTCGACAAGACCGTGTCGAACATGCAAGAGGTGATGGCCCGGCACGGGCAGGTGCTGCTGATGACCGATGCCCGAGGGGCGGAGGAGGCGGGAATGGGCACATGGCGCACGCTGGTGATGCCGACGGTGGCGGACCTCTTCGCGCCGATCCTCTATGCGGTGCCGGCGCAGCTTCTGGCCTATCACACCGCCGTCGCCAAGGGCACGGATGTGGACCAGCCGCGGAACCTGGCCAAATCGGTGACGGTCGAATGAGCGCCGTGGAGTTTCTGGAAGAGCTGATCGCCGCCGGGGATGCGGAGCGCGCCGAACAGGCCGCCGCCTATCACAAGACGCAGCGCCGCTATCTGGGCGTGCCGGTGCCGGTCATCGACGAGATGGCCAAGCGCTGGCGCGAGGGGCTGGATGTTGAGGCCCGCTGCGCGCTGGCAGACGGGCTCTGGCAGTCGGACATTCACGAAGCGCGGGTTGCAGCCGCCAAGCTGCTGACGCAGGCGCGGATCAAGGAAGATGGCCCGGTCTGGGAGCTCATCGCCTCCTGGGTGCCGGAGTTCGACGGCTGGGCGATTGCCGACCATGTCTGCAACGCGGGCGGCCGGCGGCTGGTCGCGGACCCGTCACGGCTGGACGAGGTCGAGGGCTGGACGGGCGCCAAGTCGATGTGGGCCCGCCGCGCCGCGCTGGTGATCACCCTGCCCTGGACCAAGCAGAACCACCCCTCGCCCGAGGATCTGGCGATCCGCGAGCGGGTGCTGGGATGGGCCGAGGGCTATGCCAAGGACCGCGACTGGTTCATCCAGAAGGCCGTGGCCTGGTGGCTGCGCGACCTGTCCAAGCATGACGCAGAGCGGGTGCGGCTGTGGCTGGCCGAGCATGGCGCGCGGCTGAAGCCCTGGGCCGTGCGCGAGGCGATGAAGCATCTGGGGGATGGGGGGCCGGTCGAGGAGCGCCCCGAGCCCACACCGGAAGGTTAAGCCCCGGCGCGATCAGGCGGCTTGCCAGTGGCAAGCCGACCGCGACGGTTGCCCGGAGGCGCAAGCTGCAGGGCAAGGGGGGGTGGGGCTTGGTCTGAAGGGTGCCAATTCTGATGGGTCCGCCCTGGTGGGCACGTATGTGCCCGCCAAGGGGGGGCGGGCACAGCAGAATTTCGTCATACCGCCGAAATTCTGCAAGGCCACCGTTGCGTAAGGATCCCTGCGCCCCCCCACAGCGCCCTTGCCCAACCGCCCCGCCCCGCCTACCTTTCCCCGATGGAACACCTCATCGACCCCTTCGCCCGGCCCATCAGCTACCTGCGCGTGTCGGTGACGGATCGCTGCGATTTCCGCTGCACCTATTGCATGGCCGAGCATATGCAGTTCCTGCCCAAGAAGGACCTGCTGACGCTGGAAGAACTGGACCGCATGTGCTCCACCTTCATCGGGCTTGGCGTCGAGAAGCTGCGCATCACCGGCGGCGAGCCGCTGGTACGGCGCGACATCCTCACCTTCTTCCGCGCGATGTCCCGCCATCTGGAATCGGGCGCGCTCAAGGAGCTGACGCTGACCACCAATGGCAGCCAGCTCGCGCGCTTCGCCGGCGATCTGGCGGCGGCGGGGGTACGGCGGGTGAATGTCTCGCTGGACACGCTCGACGCCGACAAGTTCGCCGCCATCACCCGCTGGGGCCGGCTGCCGCAGGTGCTGGAGGGGATCCGCGCCGCGACCGCCGTGGGCCTCAAGGTCAAGATCAACGCCGTGGCGCTGAAGGGCTTCAACGAGGAGGAGCTGTTCCGCCTTGTCGACTGGTGCGGCGGCGAGGGGCATGAGCTGACCTTCATCGAGGTCATGCCGATGGGCGAGATGGGCGAGGAGCTGCGGCTGGACCAGTACTGGCCGCTGAAGGACCTGCGCGCCCGGCTGGCCGAACGCTTCACGCTGGTCGATCTGGCCGAACGCAGCGGCGGGCCCGCGCGCTATGTGCGGCTGAAGGAGACCGGGCAGAAGATCGGCTTCATCACGCCGCTGACCCACAACTTCTGCGAAAGCTGCAACCGGGTGCGGCTGACCTGCACCGGGGAGCTGTACATGTGCCTCGGCCAGGAAGACATGGCCGACCTGCGCGCGCCCTTGCGCGCCAGCCCCGACGATGCGGTGCTGGAGGCGGCGATCCGCGCCGCCATCGCCCGCAAGCCCAAGGGCCATGATTTCGACTATTCCCGCCAGCGCGTCGCGGGGCAAATGACCCGCCACATGAGCCATACGGGCGGGTGAGGATGGGCGGGTGAGCCTTCACCGCTTCCACACGGCGCAGGAAGATACCTACGCCACCGCCCTGGCCGAACTGCAGGCCGGGCAGAAGCGCAGCCACTGGATGTGGTTCGTCTTCCCGCAGCTCGCCAGCCTTGGCCGCTCCGGCACCGCGAAGTTCTACGGCATCGCTGATCTGGCCGAGGCGCAGGCCTATCTGGCTGACCCGGTGCTCGGCCCGCGGCTGATCGCCTGCGCAGAAGCGATGCTTCTTCATCCGAACCGCACCGCCGAGACCATCCTCGGCCCCGTCGATGCGATGAAGCTGCGCTCCTCGGCGACGCTGTTCGCGCGGGCCGGGGACAGCGCCGCTCCGTTCGGGCAGATCCTTCAGGCGTTCTACGCCGGCAGTCCCTGCCCGCTGACCGCGGCGGCGCTGGCCTGAGGCTCAGGCGGCCGGCATCCGCGCCTCGGCCATGCCAGCATACCAGCTGGACCCGAACGGGATCGCATCATCATCGAAATTGTATTCGGGGTGATGCACCATCGCCGTATCGCCATTGCCAAGGAAGATATAGGCGCCCGGGCGTTCGTTGAGCATGAAGCTGAAATCCTCGGCCCCCATCAGCGGCGCGGTGTCGGGATCGACCTGTCCCGAGACCTCCTGCGCCACCTTCACCGCATGGCCCGTCGGCTCCACAGCGTTCACCGTCACCGGGTATCCGCGCTGGTAGGTCACCACGGCGCTCGCCCCAAGCGCCGTGGCAGTGCCGCTGGCAATCTCCGACACCCGCCGTTCCACATAATCCTGAACTTTCGGATCCATCGTGCGCACCGTGCCCTTCATCACCACCTGCTGCGGGATGACGTTATGGGCGGTGCTGTCCGTCGCCACCGTGCAGACCGAGACCACCACCTGCTTCAGCGGATCCACCCCGCGCGAGGCGATGGTCTGCAGCGCCACCACGATATGCGCGGCAACCACCGTCGTGTCGATGCAGTCATGCGGTTTTGCGGCATGGCCGCCCTTGCCCGTCACCACGATGTCGAACTGGTCAGCGGCGGCCATGATCGCGCCCTCACGGATGGCGAAGGTGCCGACCGGGATGCCGGGCATGTTGTGCATCCCGTAGACCTCCTGGATGCCGAAGCGATCCAGCATCCCGTCTTGCACCATCTCGCGCCCGCCGCCGCCGCCCTCTTCGGCGGGCTGGAAGATCAGCGCCACGGTGCCGTCGAAGTTGCGGGTCTCGGCCAGATACTTCGCCGCCCCCAGCAGCATCGCGGTATGCCCGTCATGGCCGCAGGCATGCATCTTGCCGGGGGTCTTGGAGGCATAGTCGAGCCCCGTCGCCTCATTGATCGGCAGCGCGTCCATGTCGGCGCGGAGGCCAATCACCCGCCCGGCACTGTCGCTGCGGCCCTTGATGAGGCCGACGACGCCGGTGCGGCCGATCCCCTCCACCACCTCGTCGCAACCGAATTCGCGCAGCAGGTCCGCCACCTTTCCCGCGGTGCGCTGCACGTCGAACATCAGCTCGGGATGCTCATGGAAATCGCGGCGCCAGGCGGTGATTTCCGGCAGCAGTTCGGCGAAGCGGTTCTTGACGGGCATGGGCGTGGTCCTTTCAGAGAGAGGGGCCGATGGTGATGGGCGAGCCATCGGCAAAGCGTGTCAGGCGGAAGCGGCTCAGATCATGGCCCGGCCCCTTGCCCTGCACCAGATCGGCAACGACGCGGCCGACGCCCGGGCCGATGCCGAAGCCATGCCCGCTCATCCCCGTGGCGATGGTCAGGCCGGGAACGGCTGCGGCGTGGTCGATGACCGGCACCACATCGGGCATGGTATCAATCATCCCGGCCCAGGCACAGTCGATCCTGACCGCGCCAAGGCTGGGGAAGGCAGCGGCGAACTTGGCCCGGATCTGCTCCACGATGCGGGCATTCGGGGCCGGGTCCAGCACCCGCAACGCCTCGAACGGGCCGGGGCGGCTGGCGTCCCATTTGCGCGGCGTGGTCCAGGCATCGGGGTAGCCCTTGGGGGCCAGCGGCAAGAAGCGGGTGCCGGAGATATCGGCGCGGATCTGCGGGATGAAGGCGCGCAGGTGGCGGAAGGCGTCGGGGCCGATGAAGAACTCATGGAAGGACCCGGGCGCGAGGGTGTATCGGCCATCGGCGCGGCGACGGAAGGCGAAGCTTTTGTCCGAGGCCGCGCCGGGGAACACCTCGGGCAGCACCTGCGTCGCCGCGACCGTGGAGCGGACGGAGAGTTGCGGCAGATGCACCCCATGCGCCCGGGCAAACAGGCCCGACCACGCGCCCCCCGCCAGAACCACCCGGCCACAGGCGATGCGCCCGGCTTCGGTGACCACGCCCGCGACACGGCCCGCGGCCATGTCGAGCGCGCGCACGGCGCAAGCCTCGCGGATCATCACCCCCGCATCCGCCGCCAGCCTCGCCAGCAGCGGCACCGCGGCCCAAGGCTCCGCCTGCCCGTCCGAGGCCGTCCACAGCGCAGCGGTCCAGCCCGCCGCATTCGGCACCATCGCCTGCATTTCCGCGCGGCTGAGCATCCGCGTATCGATCCCATGCGCCGCCGCATGGGGCAGCCAGCCCTCATACTTCGCGGCCTGCGCCTCGGAACCTGCCAGATACATCACCCCGGCCTGCCGGTAGCCAAGCCCCGGCCCGACCTCGGCGGCCAGATCCTGCCAGATCCGCCGCGCCTCGATCATCATCGGCAGCTCGGCCGGGTCGCGGCCCTGCTGGCGGATCCAGCCCCAGTTGCGGCTGGATTGCTCGCCGGCGATGCGGCCCTTGTCGAGCAGCACCACCTTTTGCCCGGCGCGGGCGAGGAACAGCGCGGTCATCACCCCGATGACCCCGCCGCCGATCACCGCCACATCGCAGGCCGCAGGCAAAGTCGCGGCATGGGTCACGGGGCTGTCCGCCCGGATCGGAAAGGGCATCATTCGGAAAGCTGCCCCACCACGCGCTGCATGAAGGCCCATCCGGCCTCGAATTGCGCGACCTCGATATACTCATCGGCCTTGTGCGCCTGATCGATATCCCCCGGCCCGCAGACCGCCGCCGACCAGCCGTTGCGCTGGAAATGCCCGGCCTCGGTGCCGTAGCTGACGACATGGCTGGCATTGTCGCCCGTCAGCCGCCGCATCAGCGCCTCGGCGGCGCCGCCGGGTTCGGGGACCAGCGGCGGCACGGTGAAGTAGCGGTCGAGCACGATGTCGGCTTCGGGCCGCACCGCCTGCATCTCTGCCCGGACCTCGGCCACCTTCGCCTCCGCCGCCGCCACCCAGTCATCCAGATCCTCACCGGGCACCACGCGGAAATCGAGGCCCATGTGGCAGTCCCCGGCGGTGATGTTATGCGCCGTGCCGCCCGAGATGGTGCCGACATGCACCGTCGTCCACGGCGGCACGAAGGCGGCCCCCACCGGCCCCGGCACCCGCTCACGGTTCTCGGCGTTCTTCTCATTCGCCCAGGAGATCAGCTTCGCCGCCTCCATGATCGCGTTGACGCCGGTATGCATGATCGAGGAATGCACCTCGAAGCCTTTCAGATGCACCTTGAACGCGGTGCCGCCCTTGTGCCCCGTCACCACCTTCATCATCGACGGCTCGCCGACGATCACCGCCTCGGGCGCGGGCAAGGTTGCCGCCATCTCCTCGACCATGCCGCGGCAGCCCTCGCAGCCAAGCTCCTCGTCATAGCTCAGCGCGATCATCAGCGGCCGCTTGATCCCTGCCTTCAGCGCCAGCGGCACCGCCGCCAGCGCCAAAGCGTCAAAGCCCTTCATGTCCACCGCGCCGCGCCCGTAAAGCCGCCCGCCGCGTTCCTCCAGAACCCACGGATCGCTCGACCAGTCCTGCCCATCCACCGGCACCACATCGGTATGGCCCGACAGCACCACCCCGCCCGGCACCTTGGGCCCGATCACCGCATAGAGGCTGGCCTTGCTGCCATCCTCGTTCGGCACCCGCTTGCTCTCGACGCCATGGCTCTGCAGATAGCTTTCGACCCAGTCGATCAGCGGCAGGTTGCTGTCGCGGCTGACCGTCGGGAACGACACCAGCTTTGCGAGAATCTCTCGCGGCGACATATTCAGGGGGGGCATTCTTCAGCCTTTCAGGACAAAATGGCCCGGCTCGACCTGGTCATAGACCGAGGCAGCGGGAGCGTGATCCACCGGGAAGATCGGCGAGGGGATCGGTTGGTATTGCACCTCGCCGCGCAGCACGCGGCGGCGGGGGTCGGCGATCGGCACCGCCGACAGCAGCGCCTTGGTATAGGGGTGGCTCGGGTTCTCGAACACCGCAGCTCGCGGGCCCATCTCGACGATGCGGCCCAGATACATCACGCCGACATTGTGGCTGACCCGCTCCACCACCGCCATGTCATGGCTGATGAACAGGAACGAGAGGCCAAGGTCGGCCTGCAGCTCCATCATCAGGTTCAGCACCTGCGCCTGCACCGACACGTCCAGCGCGCTCACCGCCTCGTCGGCGATGATCAGCTTGGGGTTCAGCGCCAGCGCCCGGGCAATGGCGATGCGCTGGCGCTGGCCGCCCGACAGCTCATGCGGGAAACGGCGCAGGAAGCTGCGCGGCAGCTCCACCCGGTCGAAGAGCTGCGCCACCCGGTCCTGCAGTTCCGACCCCGAGGCGAGGCCATAGTTGCGGATCGGTTCCGCCACCTGCTCGAACAGGCGCATCTGCGGGTTGAGGCTGGCATAGGGATCCTGGAACACCATCTGCATCTCGCGCCGCGCCCGGCGCAGCCCGCGGTCATCGAGCGCCAGCACATCCTGCCCGTCGAGCCAGACCGAGCCCGAGGTCGGCTCGACCAGCCGCAGGATCGACCGCCCGCAAGAGGATTTACCGCAGCCCGACTCGCCCACAAGGCTGAGGGTCTCGCCCTGCCGGATCTGGAAGCTGACATCCTCGACCGCGTGGACATTGGCGACCAGCCGCCGCAGCAGGCCGCCGCGCACCGGAAAGCGCGTGGTCAGGTGTTTCACATCCAGCAGCACCGGCGCGTCCGAACCATCCGCCCGCATCGCCGCATCATGCTTCAGCGGCGTCATGTCGCCGCCGCTTTGCCGGTCCAGCAGGCGCATGGGTTCGGGCGCGAGCTTGCCGGTCATCTCCCCAAGCCGCGGCACCGCCGCCAGCAACGCCTTGGTATAGGGGTGCTGCGGCGCCTCGAAAATCTCGGTCGCCAGCCCCTCCTCGACCTTCTTGCCCCGGTACATCACCACCACGCGGTCGGCCATCTGCGCCACCACCGCCATGTCATGGGTGATGAACATCACCGCCGTGCCCTTGTCGCGCTTCAGCCGGTCGATCAGCGCCAGGATTTCCGCCTGGATGGTCACGTCCAAAGCAGTCGTCGGCTCATCGCAGATCAGCAGCCGAGGCTCGCAGGCCATCGCCATGGCGATCACCACCCGCTGCCGCATCCCGCCCGACAGCTCATGCGGATATTGCTTCAGCCGCCGCTCGGGCTCGGACATCCGCACCATGCGCAGCAGTTCCAGCGCCCGCGCCTCGGCCTCGGCCCGGCTCATGCCCTTGTGGACGCGCAGTCCCTCGGTCAGCTGCCGGCCGATGGTGAAGACCGGGTTCAGCGAGGTCATCGGTTCCTGAAAGATCATCCCGATCTCATTGCCGCGGATCTGGCGCATCAGGTCCGGCTCGGCATTGGCGAGGTCAACCGCCCCGCCCTTCTCGCGCTGGAACATCAGGCTGCCGCCGGCAATCTCGCCCCCGCCGAACTCCACCAACCGCATCAGCGACAGCGAGGACACCGACTTGCCCGACCCGCTTTCGCCCACCACGCAGACGCATTCGCCGGGGGCGATGTCGAAGCTGACATCCTCGACCCCCAGCACCGTGCCGTCATTGGTCTCGAACTCCACCCGCAGGTTGCGAATCGCCACCAGCGGCGGGCGCGCATCGCCGGGCGCTTCAGAATCGGTCAGATCGAGCATTGTGTGGGCCCCTGTCAGGTGATCCGGAATTGGCCGTCATCGCGGCCTTGCCTGTCACGCTAGCGAGAAGCTGACCAAAAAGTCAAACAGGCGCAGGGGATGACGCGGCGCGAGGGCCCTGTGCGAGGGGAAGCGAGGTCACGATACAAGCCCCTTGCCTTTTTCCGCGGCTTGTATCGAAAATTGCACGATGTCGGGACAGCCCGTCAGGACTGCCAACAACAAGGACAGGCGAGAAAGCCGTGCCACATAAACAGCCGCCCGGTCACAGGTGCCAGACACGCGCAAGGCGTGCCGCCATGACCAGAGCGGCGGTTCGTTTCCCGACCCTGATCCCGACCAAGACGTGACCCCCGACGCGAAAACGCGCGGGCCTATCCCAACAAGGAGAGACCTATGAAATTGATGACGCTTCTACTGGGCGCGGGCGCGACACTCGCCCTCGCACCTGCCGCGATGGCGGAGCGCGGAGCGGATGGTCATGTCAACGTGATCTATTCGCAAGCGCCCTCGATCCTGAACGCCTACCTGTCGTCGGGCACCAAGGATATCGAGGCGGCCAGCCTCGTGATCGAACCCTTGATCCGCTATGACGAGACCGGCGCGATGCTGCCCTGGTTGGTGGAAGAGGTTCCGACGGTCGAGAACGGCGGCGTGTCGGAAGACCTGACCACCATCACCTACAAGATCAAGCCGGGCCTGAAATGGTCTGACGGCACCGATTTCACGGCCGAGGATGTGGTCTTTACCGCCGAATATTGCATGCATCCCGAAGGCGGCTGCGCGCAGCTGGCCAAGTTCGAGGGCGTCGACTCTGTCACCGCGCCCGATCCGCTGACCGTTGTTGTCACCTTCGTGGGGCCCAAGCCTTTCCCCTATGGCCCGTTCTCGGGCGGGCAGTCGCCGATCATCCAGAAGGCGCAATTCGCCGATTGCCTCGGTGCCCGCGCGCCCGAATGCACCGATGCGAACTTCATGCCCATCGGCACCGGCGGCTTCAAGGTCGATGAGTTCCGCCCCAATGACGTGATCACCCTCTCTGCCAATCCCGAATACCGCGATGCGGCCAAGCCCGCCTTCGCCACCATGACCTTCAAGGGCGGCGGCGATGCGGCGGCAGCGGCGCGTTCGGTTCTGGAAACCGGCGAGTTCGACTATGCCTGGAACACCCAGCTCGCCCCCGAGGTGCTGGAAGAGATGCTCAAGGGCGGCAAGGGCACGCTGGTCAATGCCTTCGGCACGCTGGTCGAGCGCATCGAGATCAACATGACCGACCCCTCCCCCAATCTGCCCGAGGGTGAGCGCTCGACCGCAATGCACCCGCACCCGATCTTCTCGGATATCCGCGTGCGCACCGCGATGTCCAAGGCCATTGATCGCCAGCTGCTGTCCGACATCGGCTATGGCGAGGCCGGCCGCCCGACCTGCAACCTGGTCCCGGCCCCGGCGATGTTCGCCTCGACCGACAATACCGGCTGCATCCCGCAAGACATGGAAGGCGCCAAGGCCCTTCTCGATGAGGCCGGCTGGACCGATACCGATGGCGACGGCATCCGCGACAAGGACGGGATGAAGTTCTCGATCGTCTACCAGACCTCGGTCAATGCCGTGCGCCAGGACTTCCAGGCGATCATCAAGCAGTGGTGGGAAGAACTCGGCGTCGAGGTGCAACTGAAAAGCGTCGATGGCTCGGTCTTCTTCGGCGGCGATCCCGGCTCGCCCGACACCTTCCAGAAGTTCTATGCCGATGTCGAAATGTACGCGAACAACTTCGACGGCACCGACCCGGAAAGCTACCTCGCCATGTATACCTGCGACAAGGCCCCCAAGCCGGAAACGCAGTGGCAGGGCGAGAACATCAACCGCTTCTGCGACCCGGCCTATGACGCGCTGGTCGCTGAACTCGGCAAGACCGGTGAGCTGGAAAAACGCGGCGAGATCGCCCGCAAGCTCAACGACATGCTGACCAAGGAGAGCATGGTCATCATCCCGCTGGTCGACCGCGGCCGTCTGTCGGCCCATGCCAACACCCTTGGCGGCGTGGTGCTGAACACCTGGGACAGCGAGCTGTGGAATGCCGCTGACTGGTATCGCATCAAGTAAGGCGGGCCTTCCGGCCTGAACGCGGCGCCCCGGCCTTCGGACCGGGGCGTTCGCGCACATTGCCGCCTCCCCGCCATGCCCATCCGAGACCTCCCCGTGGACCGCTGACCAAAGGCGCCGCCCCATGCTCACCTATACCCTCCGCCGATTGCTGATCGCGATCCCGACGCTGCTGTTCATCTCGCTGATCATCTTCCTGCTGCTCGACCTCGCCCCCGGCGACCCGATGGCGCAAATGCCGCTGACCGTTCCGCCCGAGGTCAAGCAGAAGATGCGCGAGGCGCTTGGCCTCGGCGAGCCGATCCACATCCGCTATGCGCTGTGGCTCAAGCAGTTCTTCATCATCGAGCCGATGCATATTCTCGACGCCATGTTCGGCACCAATCTCGGCGGCGACGCGCAGCGCATCATCTCATGGCAGACCCGCAGCCCGGTTGCCGACATCATCGCGCAGCGCGTCCCGCAGACGCTCTGGGTCGTCGGCCTGGCCTATGTCGTCGGCGTCGCCATCGCGCTGCCCATCGGCATCATCTCCGCCTACAAGCAATACAGCTGGTTCGACCAGATCGGCACCTTCATCTCGATGATCGGCTTTTCGGTGCCGACCTTCTTCACCGGCGTGGTGCTGATCATCATCTTCGCGGTGAACCTGCAATGGTTCCCCTCGATCTACGACACCACCCACAAGGTCACGGGTTGGGACAGCTTCGTCTTCCAGCTGCGGCAGATGGCGATGCCGGTGATGGTGTTGGCGCTCTACAATGCCAGCCAGATCAGCCGCTTCATGCGCGCCTCGATGCTCGACAATCTGCGGCAGGACTATGTGCGCACCGCCCGCGCCAAGGGATTGCGCGAGCGGGTGGTGGTGCTGACCCACGTCCTGCGCAATTCGATGATCCCGGTCGTCACCGTGATCGCGCTTGGCGTGCCCACCATCTTTGGCGGCGCGATCATCACCGAGCAGGTGTTCAAGGTGAACGGGCTCGGTCAGCTGCTGATCACCGCGATCCATGCCAATGACCTGCCGATGGTGCAGACGCTGACCTTCATCTTCGCGATCCTGATCGTGCTCTTCAACCTTGTTGCCGACATCCTCTACGGCATCCTGGACCCGAGGATCCGCTATGACTGATGCTGTAACCGCCACCCCGCCCTCGGAATCGCCCTCCAACCAGTGGCGCGATGTCTGGCGCCAGTTCCGCAGCCATCGCGGTGCGATGCTGGGGCTGATCGTGTTCGCGGCGATCCTCGGCACCGTCCTCCTCGGGCCGCTGATCTGGAGCATGGATGCCACCTTCGTGGACATGCGCGCCCGCAACAAGGGCCCGATGATGGGCCACCCGCTTGGCACCGACCAGTTGGGGCGCGACATGCTGGCCCGGCTGATGGCCGGCGGCAAGGTCTCCATCGCCGTCGGCCTCACCGCGATGTCGCTGTCGATCTTCCTTGGCACGCTGATCGGCATCTCGGCCGGCTTCTTCCGCCGGCTCGACGGCATCTTGATGCGGCTGACCGACCTGTTCCTGGCGCTGCCGCTGCTGCCGCTGCTGCTGGTCATGGTGATGCTGTTCCGCGAGCCGCTGTCCAAGCGCTTCGGGCCTGAAACCGGCATCTTCATCCTGATCGTGGGCGCCATCGGCGTCACCTCCTGGATGCAGACCGCCCGCATCGTCCGCGGCGAGGTTCTGGCGCTGAAGGAACGCGAGTTCGTGCTGGCCGCGCGATCGATCGGGACCTCGCCGTTCAAGATGATCCTGCGCCACATCCTGCCCAACGTGCTCAGCCCGATCATGGTCTCGGCCACGCTCGGCATCGCCAGCGCGATCATCACCGAAAGCGCGCTGTCGTTCCTCGGCCTCGGCTTCCCGCCGGACTTCCCCACCTGGGGGCGGCTGCTGTTCGACGCGGTGGACCAGATCCAGCTCTACCCGATGCGGGTGATCCTGCCGGGCATCGCCATCTCGCTCACGGTGCTCAGCGTCAACTATATCGGCGACGGGCTGCGCGACGCGCTCGACCCGCGCATCCGGGGTCGTTGAGCAAGGGGCCGGCGGAAACGCCGGCCCTAATGCATCGCCTTCCGGATCCGCCGCACCATCAGCCAGACCGCGCCGACCACCAGCGGCACCAGCAGCGCCGTCACCAGCGACTTCTGTAGATGCGCCGCCTCGGCAAAGGGCAGCACCAGATAGCTGGCGAGGCTCACCGCGTAATAGCTGATCGCCACCACCGACAGTCCCTCGACCGTGTGCTGCAACCGCAGCTGAAGATCGGCGCGCCTGTCCATGCTCTCCAGCACCCGCTGGTTCTGCGCGGACCGCTCCACATCCACCCGCGTGCGCAGCAGCTCGCCGGCCCGCGTCGCCCGCTCCGCCATCTGCACCAGCCGCCGCTCGGCTGATTTCACCGTGCGCATGGCCGGGTCATAGCGGCGCATGAAGAACTCGCCAAAGGTCTGCCGCCCCTCGAACCGGGTCTCGCGCAGCACCTCGATCCTTTGCAGCACGATGGCCTCATAGGCCCCGGTTGCGCCGAACCGGAAGCTGTGCTGCATCGCCAGCCCCTCCAGCTCGGCCGAGACCGCCAGCAGCGCGTGCAATGTCTCCTCCGACAGGCGCGCCTCATCGGTCATCCCCACCACCAGCGACGACAGCTGCGGGTCGAGCGCATTCAGCCGCGCCGTCAGCTCCCGCGCCCGCCCCAGCCCCAGCATCGACATGGCGCGGTAGGTCTCCACCTCGCAGAGCCGCTGCACGATCCGCCCCACCCGCCGCGCGCCGGTGCCCGGCTTCACGAAGACCGCAAAGCGCATCTGCCCGGCGGCATCGATACGGAAATCCCCCGCCACGACCGCCGCGCCCTCGATGATCGTCGCGCAGGCAAGGCTCTCGGGCACGAACCACTGGTCCAGCCGCGCGTTGATCTCCGCCGGGTCCTCGGGCAGGAACTCCACCCGGATCGTCACCGCCGCCAGCCGCTTGCCCGGCGCCTCGGCCAGCCAGGCCGCCGGGAACACCTCGGCCAACGCCGGATCGAATGCCCGTTCCGCCAGCCCGGATGAAAACGCCGAATAGGTCACGAACTCGGTATGGCTTTCCCATTTCAGGTCGTGCCGCCCCAGCGTGCTGGAAAAATGCGTGGCTTCCGGCTGCGGATGCACCGCGCCATGCCGGTCGAGCAGCGCCAGCAGATGCGCGCGGTCGGCGCCCCGGTCGCGGTTCGCGGCATCGATGGGCTGCTTGATCGCCAGATACACCGCCTCGCAGGGCGCCTCGAGCGAGGGGAAGGGCCGCGCATGCAGCTCATTGGTCAGCGCATAGCGCAGCGGGTGGTCTTGCAACGGGATCATCATCACTATCGGGCTTGTACGGTTTTCATTCGCGCAAGCTATCCCGCCCCGCAATTTTCCTGCGCAGCAAAATCGCCGCGCCCCCCGGCATCCCCTCGCATACTTGCTTTTGTGCAACGGGGCGAACGGCGCCCCTTCCCCTTCGTTTTGGCAAAAATATCCTCGGGGGGTGAAGGGGGGCAGACAGCCCCCCTTCTTCCGCAGCCCAAAACGCAAAACGCCCCGCAACCGCGGGGCGCCCTGCAACCTCAAAGCCGAGGCTTCAGTCGATCATCGGCAACAGCTGATCCAGCGACTTCTTGGCATCGCCATAGAACATCCGCGTATTGTCCTTGAAGAACAGCGGGTTCTCGATCCCCGAATAGCCGGTTCCCTGACCGCGCTTGGACACGAACACCTGCTTGGCCTTCCACACTTCCAGCACCGGCATCCCGGCGATGGGCGAGTTCGGATCTTCCTGCGCCGCGGGGTTCACGATGTCATTGGACCCGATGACGATCACCACGTCGGTCGAGGGGAAATCCTCGTTGATCTCGTCCATCTCCATCACGATGTCATAGGGCACCTTGGCCTCCGCCAGCAGCACGTTCATATGCCCCGGCAGCCGCCCCGCAACCGGGTGGATGGCAAAGCGCACGGTCTTGCCCGCCGCGCGCAGCTTGCGGGTCAGCTCGCTGACCGATTGCTGCGCCTGCGCCACTGCCATGCCATAGCCCGGCACGATGATGACCGAATCCGCATCATTCAGCGCCGCCGCCACGCCCTCGGCATCGATGGCCACCTGATCGCCGAAGATCTCCATCGCCGGCCCCGAGGTTCCGCCAAAGCCGCCCAGGATCACGCTGACGAAACTGCGGTTCATCGCCTTGCACATGATGTAGCTGAGGATCGCACCCGAAGAGCCGACCAGCGCCCCCACCACGATCAACAGGTCATTGCCCAGGCTGAAGCCGATCGCCGCCGCCGCCCACCCCGAATAGGAGTTCAGCATCGACACCACCACCGGCATGTCGGCCCCGCCGATGCCCATGATCAGATGGTAGCCGATGAAGAAGGCCAGCAGCGTCATCAGGATCAGCGACCAGATGCCCGCATCGTTGAAATAGAGCACCCCCAGCAGCAGCGAGCCAAGCGCCGCACCGGCATTGAGCATATGCCCCCCCGGCAGCTTCTGCGCCGTGGTATTGACCTTGCCCGCCAGCTTGCCGAAGGCGATCACCGAGCCGGTGAAGGTCACCGCGCCGATGAACACGCCCAGGAACACCTCGACCCGCAGGATCGACACCTCGACCGGGGTCTTGTGCGCCAGCACCGCGGCAAAGCCTTCCAGCCCGGCCCGCGCCGCCGGTTCCATCGCCAGCACGCGGCCAAGCTCGATATCGGCGTTGAAGCCGACAAAGACCGCCGCCAGACCGACCAGCGAATGCATCGCCGCCACCAGCTGCGGCATCGCGGTCATCTGCACCCGCTGCGCCACGACCCAGCCGATGGCACCGCCACCGGCAATCATGATCAGCGACAGCAGCCACAGGCCCGAGCCCGGGCCGATCAGCGTCGCCGCCACGGCCAGCGCCATGCCGGCCATGCCATACCACACCGCGCGTTTCGCACTTTCCTGCCCCGACAGCCCGCCAAGCGACAGGATGAACAGGATCGCCGCAACGACATAGGCGGCGGTTGTGAAGCCGTAATCCATTCCCGTGTCTCCTTACGACTTCTGGAACATGGCAAGCATCCGGCGCGTGACCAGGAAACCGCCAAAGATGTTGATGCCCGCCATGAAGATCGCCAGCGCCGCCAGCAAGATCACCAGGAAGTTGCCAGACCCGATCTGCATCAGCGCGCCAAGGATGATGATCGACGAGATGGCATTGGTGATCGCCATCAGCGGCGTGTGCAGCGAATGGCTGACATTCCAGATCACCTGGAAGCCGATGAACACCGCCAGCACGAAGACGATGAAATGCTGCATGAAGCTTGCAGGGGCCACCAGCCCCACCGCCAGCAGCAGCGCGCCGCCCACGGCCAGCAGCGCCACCTGATCGCGGGTCTGCTTCTTGAAGGCCGCGGTCTCTGCCGCGCGCTTCTCCTCATGGGTCAGCTCGCGCACCTTCTCCTTCGGCTTCGCGGCCGCAATCGCCGCGATCTTCGGGGGCGGCGGCGGGAAGGTGATCGCGCCGTCATGGGTCACGGTCGCGCCCCGGATCACGTCATCCTCCATGTTCTGGAAGATCGCGCCATCCTTCTTCGGGGTCAGGTCCGTCATCATGTGGCGGATATTGGTGGAGTAGAGCGTCGAGGCCTGCGCCGCCATCCGGCTGGGGAAGTCGGTATAGCCGACGATGGTCACGCCATTGGGGCTGACGATCTTCTCGTCCGGCACGGTCAGGTCGCAATTGCCACCGCGCTCGGCGGCAAGGTCCACCACCACCGAGCCGGGTTTCATCAGCGCCACCATGTCCTCGGTCCACAGCTTCGGCGCGGGCCGGCCGGGGATCAGGGCGGTGGTGATGACGATGTCCATTTCCGGCGCCAGCTCGCGGAACTTCGCCAGCTGCTTCTCGCGGAACTCAGGGCTCGACGGCGCGGCATAGCCCCCCGTCGCGGCACCGTCCTGCGTGGCTTCGAACTCCAGGAACACGAAGCTCGCGCCCATCGATTCGATCTGTTCGGAAACTTCGGGGCGCACGTCGAAGGCATGGACAATCGCGCCAAGGCTGGTCGCGGTGCCGATCGCGGCAAGCCCGGCAACGCCCGCGCCCACCACCAGCACCTTGGCCGGGGGCACCTTGCCCGCCGCCGTCACCTGCCCGGTGAAGAAGCGGCCGAAATTGCTGCCCGCCTCGATCACCGCGCGGTAGCCGGCGATATTCGCCATCGAGGACAGCGCGTCCATCTTCTGCGCGCGGCTGATCCGCGGCACCATGTCCATGGCGATGACCGTGGCGCCCTGCGCCTTGGCCTGCTCCAGCAGTTCGGCGTTCTGACCCGGATAGAAGAACGAGATCAGCGTCTGGCCGGCGCGCAGCATCTGCACCTCAGCCTCTGTGGGCGGGCGCACCTTGGCGACCACATCCACCGCCGCGAACAGCGCCGCGGCATCTTGCAGCACCGTCACCCCGGCGCCGGCATAGGCCGCGTCCGAAATGCCCGCGCCTTTGCCGGCCCCGGCTTCCACAAAACACTCATGCCCCAGCTTTTGCAGCTGAAGGGCCGAGTCAGGTGTCATCGCAACGCGCGCTTCACCCGGAAAAATCTCTTTCGGTGCCCCGATCTTCACTGTCTCTCCCCCAGTCGCTTGGGCTTTTCAGCCTCGGTGGACCTGAATTGGCCGCGAAGTCATAACATCGCGCAACAAACTATCACAAGCGAAACGCCGCAGTGCAACAACCCGAAATCCGGGCAGGGTGCGTGAAGGTCACAGCCAGCGCCGGGTGCGGGCGGCGTAATCCGTGAAGTCCGGGCCAAAGGCGGCCCGAAGCCGCGCCTCCTCGCCAAAGATGAAGCGCTTCTGGATCACCGCCATGAACAGCGGCAGCAGTGGCACGGCCAGCGGTGCATCCTGCAGCACGATCACCCCTGCCAGCACCAGCGCATCGGCAAGGTAGATCGGATTGCGGCTGACCCGGAAGAGCCCGCCAGTGACCAGCGCCCCCGGCTCCCGGTGCGGAATGATCGTGGTCCGCGCCAGCAGCATCTGCGCCGCCGCCGCGGCCATGAGCACGGCCCCCGCCCCGATCAGCACCGCGCCGACCGTGCCGACCGATGGCCCGAACACCCGTAGCGGCACCGCCCCAAGCGCCCAGGCCAGCGCCGCAAAGCCCGCCAGCCAGATCGGCGGATAGTCGAGGGCTTTTAGTGCTTTCATGCCGCGACTCCGGTTGGCAGTTCACGGGCCAGAGTGGCGCAGCAGGCGGCAGGCGCAAGCGGATTGCGCCCCCCGGGGCCCGTGATCCGTCATGCGCAAATCATGCGCATGGTATCTGCATAGCTTCTGCATGGGTTCCATATCCCGTTCCGCCTTGCCTCCTGCGCGCCCCTGCGGCACCGTCCCCCCACCAACCGGAGGCCCCATGACAACCGATTTCACCGCCACCCGCGCGATGTTCCACCTGCCAGAGGGGATGATCTACCTCGACGGCAACTCGCTCGGCCCCCTGCCCCGCGCCGCCGCCGAACGGGTCGCCCGCACGGTGACGGAGGAGTGGGGCGAGATGCTGATCACCGGCTGGAACCGCGCCGGCTGGATGGACCAGCCCGCCCGCATCGGGGACCGCATCGCCCGGCTGATCGGCGCGCCGGCGGGATCGGTGGTGATGGGCGACACGCTGAGTATCAAGGTTTATCAAGCCCTTGCCTCGGCGCTGGAGCTGAACCCCGCCCGCCGCGTGGTGCTGTCCGATACCGGAAACTTCCCCTCCGACCTGTACATCGCCGAGGGGCTCCTGCGCACCTTGGGCGCGGACTACACCCTCCGCACCGTCGCCCCCGAAGACGTGGCGGATGCCATAGACGACACCACCGCCGTCCTCATGCTCACCGAAGTCGACTACCGCACCGGCCGCCGCCACGACATGGCCGCCCTCACCGCGCTTGCCCATGAAGCGGGCGCCCTGACGCTCTGGGACCTCGCCCATTCCGCCGGCGCCGTCCCCTTGGACCTTGTCGGCGCGGGTGCCGATTTCGCCGTCGGCTGCACCTATAAATACCTCAACTCCGGCCCCGGCGGCCCGGCCTTTATCTATGTTTCAGAACAGCTTGCGGGCCTCGCCCGCCCCGCCCTCTCCGGCTGGCTGGGGCATGAGGCGCCCTTCGCCTTCGACCCCGATTACCGCCCCGGCCGCGGCATCGAACGGATGCGCGTCGGCACCCCGCCCATCCTGCAACTCGCCGCGCTGGAGGCCGCGCTGGACGTCTGGGACATCGCCGATATCCAGGATGTGCGCGCCAAATCCATCGAACTCAGCGAAGCTTTCATCACCGCGGTCGAGGCCGCCTGCCCCACACTCACCCTCGCCAGCCCCCGCGAGGCGCACGAGCGCGGCAGCCAGGTCAGCTTCCACCACCCCGAGGGCTACGCGATCATGCAAGCGCTCATCGCCCGCGGCGTCATCGGCGATTTCCGCGCCCCGGGCATCCTGCGCTTCGGCTTCACTCCGCTCTACATCGGCCTCGATGAGGTGCTCCGCGCCGCCGAGATCCTCGCCGAAGTCATGGCAGGCGACCTCTGGAACCGCCCCGAGTACAAAGCCCGCGCCAGGGTCACCTGACGCGGGCCGAACCCTCTTCCCCATCTTCTTTGCAAAAATATCCCGGGGGGAGTCTGCGCAGCAGACGGGGGGCAGCGCCCCCCCTCTTCTTGCCCGCAAGCCCTTACAGGCCCGCGTAAATCTCCACGACCCGAGCCACCGCGGCCTCCGGGCTCATCTCCTCGCTCACGCCCGTGCGCCGCGAGGTCAGTTCCACGATGTTCGCCGCAAGGCCGCGCGGGCCGACGGTGATGCGCCAGGGCAGCCCGATCAGGTCCATCGTGGCGAATTTCGCCCCCGCCCGCTCGTCGCGGTCATCGTAGAGAGGGTCCAGCCCCTTGGCCTTCAGCGCGCCATAGATCGCCTCGCAGGCGCTGTCGGTCCCCGCGTCGCCCTGCTTGAGGTTGACGATCCCGGCATGGAACGGCGTCACGCCTTCCGGCCAGATGATGCCCTTGTCGTCATGGCTCGCCTCGATGATCGCCCCCAGCAGGCGGCTGACGCCAATGCCATGCGAGCCCATGTGGACCGGTACGCGGCTACCATCCGGGGTGACCACATTCGCCCCCATCGGCTCCGAATACTTGGTGCCGAAATAGAATATCTGCCCCACCTCGATCCCCCGCGCCGACTTGCGCCGCTCTTCGGGGATGGCGTCGAACAGGGCCGCGTCATGCGTCTCGTCCGTGCGGGCATAGAGCGAGGTGAACTCCTCCATCACCGCCTGGCACTGGGCCTTGTCGTCATAGTCGATCTCGCGCGCGCCAAGGCGGATGTCGGTGACGGCAGAGTCATAGAACACCTCCGACTCGCCGGTGGCCGCCAGCACCAGGAATTCATGGGTGTCATCGCCGCCGATGGGGCCGCTGTCGGCCCGCATCGGGATCGCCTGCAGGCCCATCCGCTCATAGGTGCGCAGGTAGCTGACGAGGTGCCGGTTATAGGCGTGCAGCGCGTCTTCCTTGGTCAGGTCGAAGTTGTAGCCGTCCTTCATCAGGAACTCGCGCCCCCGCATCACGCCAAAGCGCGGGCGCATCTCGTCGCGGAACTTCCACTGGATGTGGTAGAGCGTCAGCGGCAGGTCCTTGTAGCTGTTCACATGGCTGCGGAAGATGTCGGTGATCATCTCCTCGTTCGTGGGACCATAGAGCATCTCGCGGTCCTGCCGGTCCTTGATGCGCAGCATTTCCTGGCCGTAATCGTCATAGCGGCCGCTCTCGCGCCACAGGTCCGCGGGTTGCAGCGTCGGCATCAGCAAGGGGATGTGCCCTGCGCGGATCTGCTCCTCATGCACGATCTGCTCGATCCGGCGCAGCACCTTGAACCCCAGCGGAAGCCAGGAATAGATCCCGGCCGCCTGCTGCTTGATCATGCCGGCGCGCAGCATGTAGCGATGCGAGACGATCTGCGCCTCGGCGGGATTTTCCTTGAGAACGGGCAGGAAGTAGCGGGAGAGGCGCATCGGCGGGGACCTGTCGGTATGAGGGGTCGGCAAGAGGGATTGCACATCGTCTATGCGATACGCATCTGTCAGGCAAGCTGAGGCGATTGTCAGGGGCGTCCGCGCGGGCAAGGCGCTTGCGGTGCGGCGCAGGCTGGGCGATGACTTGGATGTGGCCTCCGGCCCGGCAACAACTCGGAAGGATGACGACCATGGCGCTGCCGGTCCGGCAACAGATGAAATACTGGGGCATTGCCGCAGCCGTCTTCCTTGTGGTGCTCTGGGGCCTTGGCAATGTGATCCTGCCCTTCCTCGTGGGCGGCGCGGTGGCCTATTTCATGGACCCGGTCGCCGACCGGCTGGAGCGGACGGGCATGTCGCGCACCGCCGCCACCGCCGTGATCTCCATCGTCGCCGTCGTGGGCTTCATCCTTGCCGCATTGCTGGTGATCCCGACGCTGGTGCGGCAGCTGGCGCAGCTGATCAACACCGCGCCAACGATCCTGGGGCAGCTCCAGACCTTCCTCGAGGCGCGCTTCCCCACGATCATGGACAATGAAAGCGTGCTGCGCGAGACGCTTGGCAGCATCGGCGAGATGATCCGCTCGCGCGGGGGGGAACTGGTGACGACGGTGCTGTCCTCGGCCATGGGCGTCGTGAACTTCGTGGTGTTCATCGTCGTGGTGCCGGTCGTGGCCTTCTACATGCTGCTGGACTGGGACAAGATGATCGCGCGGATCGACGCCTGGCTGCCGCGCGATCATGCGCCCACCATCCGCCGCATCGCGTCCGATATCGACCGGGTGCTGGCGGGCTTCGTGCGCGGGCAGGTGCTGGTCTGTGTGATCCTTGGGGTTTACTACTCGGTGGCGCTGGCGCTGGCGGGGCTGAACTTCGGGCTGGTCGTCGGCGCGATTGCCGGGTTCCTGACCTTCATCCCCTATGTCGGCGCGCTGGTGGGCGGCGGCCTCGCCATCGGCCTCGCGCTGTTCCAGTTCTGGGGCGAGTGGTGGATGATCGCGCTGATCTGGGCGATCTTCCAGTCGGGCCAATTTGTTGAGGGCAATATCCTGACGCCCAAGCTGGTGGGCAGTTCGGTGGGCCTGCACCCGGTCTGGCTGCTCTTCGCGCTGTCGGCCTTCGGCACGCTGTTCGGCTTTGCCGGGATGCTTGTGGCCGTGCCGGTCGCAGCGGCGCTTGGGGTGATCGCGCGGTTCCTGATTTCGCAATACACTGAGAGCAAGCTTTACAATGGCCTCGACAGCGCGCCGGAGCCCGATTTCCGGGTCGAGGTATCGCTGGCCCCCACCGCGCAGCCGCGGCTGGAGCCGGAGACCGGCGCCGTGATCCTGCCGCCGGCTGGCACAACGGGACAGACGGCCCCCTGATGGCGCAGCAACTGGCTTTCGATCTGCCGCCGCGCCGGTCGCTGGGGCGCGGGGATTTCTTCGTGGCCCCCTCGAATGCGCTGGCGCTGGCGCAGATCGACGGCTGGCGCGACTGGCCGCAGCGCAAGCTGGTGCTGGTCGGCCCGGAGGGCTCGGGCAAGACCCATCTCGCCCATGTCTGGGCCGCCGAGACTGGCGCTGAGATCGTGCCCGCCGCCGAGCTGCCGCTGGCGGACGTGCCAGCGCTGGCGGCGACGGGCGCGGTGGCGGTGGAGAATGCCGACCGCATCGCGGGGTATGACGCGGCCGAGGCGGCGCTCTTTCACCTGCACAACCTCGTGCTCGCCGAGGGCGGGCGGCTGCTGATCACCGCCGCCAGCGCCCCCTCGCGCTGGTCGCTGCGCCTGCCCGACCTTGCCAGCCGGATGCAGGGCAGCTCGACCGCCACGCTCGATCCGCCGGGGGATGAGCTGCTGGCTGCGGTTCTGGCCAAGCTCTTTGCCGACCGTCAGGTCGCTGTGCCGCCGGCGCTGATCCCATACCTCGTGTCGCAGATGGACCGCTCGCTGGCCGCCGCGCGCGATCTGGTGGCGCGGCTCGATGCGGAGTCGCTCGCCTCGGGCAAGCCGGTCAGCAAGTCACTGGCCAATGCGCTGATGGCAGCGGTCTGAGCCCGCCACGGCTGGACAGTGGGTGCCGCTTACCCCCATAATGGCCCCCAACAAAAACGCAAAAAGCGCAGCCCGAGCAGCACACATGACCCAAGCCGACTTCCTCAACGCCCCATTCCCGAAGGCGCAGACCATTGCCCCCGCCCGCCGCGATGGGCCGCAGCGGTTCTTCAACCGCGAGCTGAGCTGGCTGGCCTTCAACTGGCGCGTGCTGGACGAGGCGCGCAACCCCCGCGTGCCACTGCTGGAACGGCTGCGCTTCCTGTCGATCTCGGCCACCAACCTGGACGAGTTCTACACCGTGCGCGTCGCCGGCCTGCGCCAGCTGGTGCGCAATGGCGGCAGCCAGCCGTCCGATGACGGGATGACGCCCGCCGAGCAGCTGGTGAAGATCAACGCCGAGGCGCGCCGACTGATGTCGATGCAACAGACGGTCTGGACCAAGCTGCGGCGCGAGAACCAGAAGGCGGGCATCTGCCTGATGACCCGCGCCCGGCTGACGGTGCGCGACCGCGCCTTCCTGCACGAGTTTTTCGTGGGCCGGGTGTTCCCCGTGCTCTCGCCTCTGGCCATCGACCCGGCGCACCCCTTCCCCTTCATCCCCAACACCGGCTTCTGCCTCGCGCTGGAGCTTGAGCGGGTCAGCGACCGCCGCCCGCTGCAGGCGCTGCTGCCGATCCCCCAGCAGATCCCCCGCTTCATCGCCCTGCCCTCGGGGCGCAACGGCGAGGCGCGGTTCCTGCCGCTCGAAGAGCTGCTGCTGCTGCATCTCGACTCGCTGTTCCCCGGCTATGCCGATACCGGCCATTGCGCTTTCCGCGTCCTGCGCGACAGCGACCTCGAGGTCGAGGAAGAGGCCGAGGATCTGGTGCGCGAGTTTGAAACCGCGCTGAAACGCCGCCGCCGCGGCGAGGTGATCCGCCTGAAGATCACCGCCGGGGCCCCCGACACCCTGCGCGCGCTGATCATGGAAGAGCTGGACGTGACCCCCGATGAGGTGGTCGAGGTGAAGGGCCTTCTGGGCATGGCCGACCTCAAGGAACTGGTGCTCGACAGCCGCCGCGACCTGCAATGGCCGCCCTTCGTGCCGCGCATCCCCGAACGGGTGCAGGACCATGAGGGCGACATCTTTGCCGCGATCCGGCAAAAGGACATGCTGCTGCATCACCCCTATGAAACCTTCGACATGGTGATCCGCTTCCTGCAGCAGGCCGCCGCTGACCCCGACGTGCTGGCGATCAAGCAGACGCTCTACCGCACCAGCCGTGACAGCCCCATCGTCAGCGCGCTGTGCGAGGCCGCCGAGGCCGGCAAGTCGGTCACCGCGCTGGTCGAGTTGAAGGCCCGCTTCGACGAGGCCGCGAACATCCGCCAGTCGCGCCGGCTGGAGCGGTCGGGCGCGCATGTCGTCTATGGCTTCGTCAACTACAAGACCCATGCCAAGATCAGCACCGTCGTGCGGCGCGAGGGCGATGCGCTGGTGACCTATACCCATTTCGGCACCGGCAACTACCACCCGATCACCGCGCGGATCTATACCGACCTGTCCTTCTTCACCTGCGATCCGGCGCTTGGGCGCGACGCCACCAAGGTGTTCAACTACCTGTCGGGCTATGTGCAGCCCTCCGGCCTTGAAAACCTGTCGATCTCGCCGATCTCGCTCAAAGCTCGGCTGGTCGAGATGATCGGGCGCGAGGCGGTTCATGCCCACGCCGGCCGCCCGGCCGAGATCTGGGCGAAGATGAACAGCCTGACCGAGCCCGAGGTGATCGACGCGCTTTATGCGGCCAGTCAGGCGGGCGTGCGCATCAACCTGATCCTCCGCGGCATCTGCAGCATCCGCCCCGGTATCGCCGGGCTCAGCGAGAATATCCGGGTGAAATCCATCGTCGGGCGCTTCCTTGAACACAGCCGGATCGTGTGTTTCGGCAATGGCCACGGCCTGCCCTCGGGCAAGGCGCGGGTGTTCATCTCCTCGGCCGACTGGATGGGCCGCAACCTGAACCGCCGGGTGGAGACGCTGGTCGAGATCAAGAACGCCACCGTCAAGGCGCAGATCGTCAACCAGATCATGGCCGCCAATCTTGCGGATGAGGCGCAAAGCTGGATCCTGCAGCCCGATGGCAGCTATGTGCGGCCCCTGCCCGACGGCAAGACCGATTTCTTCAACTGTCACCGCTTCTTCATGGAAAACCCCTCATTGTCCGGCCGCGGCAAGGCCGGCGCGGCGGATGTGCCGCGGCTGGCGCATTCGCTGGATTGAGGCATGAGACGCTTTGCAACCCGGGCGCTGACGCTGGCGTCATCATTGACCTTGCCGCGTCGCGGCGGCACTGTCATGGGCGACTCGGGGGACAAGGCCGCGCCTTGCGGTACCCCTCGCTCGACCGAAACTGGGGAAGAACCGATGGATGGCACGACCGAGGCGCCCGGCGAAGACTGGGGTCCGTTTGGCCGCCCTCTGTTCGAGGATCCATCGGCCCGGGCGCTCAGCCGGGTCGGCGTGGTCGATGTGGGGTCGAACTCTGTCCGCATGGTGGTGTTCGACGGCGCCGCCCGCAGCCCGGCGTATTTCTTCAACGAAAAGGTCATGTGCGGGCTGGGTCAGGGCCTGTCCACCACCGGCCGGCTGAACCCCAAGGGCAGCGAGCGGGCGATGGCCGCGCTCAAGCGCTTCGCGCTGCTGGCCGAGGGCATGAAGATGGCCCCCCTCACCTGCGTCGCCACCGCCGCGGTGCGCGAGGCCGAAGATGGCGCCGAGTTCCAGGCCGAGGTGCTGCGCGAAACCGGGCTGCGCCTGCATGTTATCGACGGCGAGGAAGAGGCGCGGCTTTCCGCGCAGGGCGTGCTTCTGGGCTGGCCCGAGGCCGAGGGGCTGGTCTGCGACATCGGCGGCAGCTCGATGGAGCTGGCCGAGGTGGCGAATGGCAGCATCGGCCGCCGCGTGACCTCGCCGCTGGGGCCGTTCCGCCTGCAGCAGGTCGAGGGCGGGCAGAAGGCATTGAAGGCGCATATCGCGGCGATCATGTCGGGCCTCAAGGCGCAGATCGGCCGCCAGCATGACCGGATCTATCTTGTCGGCGGCAGCTGGCGCGCCATCGCCCGGCTGGATATGGAGCGGCGCTCCTACCCGATGACGGTTCTGCACGAATACCGGATGACGCCCGCCTCGCTGCTGGAAACGGTGGATTGGATCGCCGAGAACGATCTGGCGGTGCTGCGCGCCCGCACCGGCACCTCGGCCGAACGGATGGATCTGGTGCCGCTCGCCTCGCAGGTGCTGGCCGAACTGATCCGCACCTTCCGCCCCAAGGAGCTGGACATCTCCTCCTACGGCATCCGCGAGGGGCTGCTTTACGAACAGATGCCCGACCGCCTGCGCCGCCGCGATCCGCTGATCGAGGCCTGCCGCTTTGCCGAGGCGACACAGGCGCGCCTGCCCGGCTTTGGCCGCCGGCTCTATGATTTCCTGCTGCCGATCTTCGCCAAGGCCCCGCCCGAACGGCTGCGCATCGTCAAGGCCGCCTGCCTGCTGCACGATACCAGCTGGCGCACCCACCCCGACTACCGGGCCGAGGCCTGCTTCGACAACGTCACCCGCGCCAACCTGGGCGGGCTTGGCCACCCGGACCGGATCTTCCTTGGTCTCGCGCTGCTGCACCGCTACAAGAACAGCCGCGCCGGCAGCCGGATGGAGCCGATGTTCGCGCTGCTGCCCCCCGATGACCTGCGCGACGCCGAGATCCTTGGCAAGGCCATGCGCTTTGGCGCCATGTTCTCGATCCAGTCGCCGGACGAGGCGGGCAGCCTGAAGCTCTACCCCAAGAAGAAGCTGCTGGAACTGGTGCTGAACCCGGCGGATGAGGCACTGTTCGGCGAGGTCGCCGCGGCGCGCTTCGCCTCGCTGGCGACCGCGATGGGCGTTACCACCAAGGTGCGCAGCGCCGGCGCGAGCTGACGGGGTCTGGCTAGATTTCGATCTGCTCGCCCGGGCCAAGGTCCGGCAGGCCGGGCTGCGGCATCGGACGCTCCGGGTCACGTTCAGGCCGACGCTCCGGCTCCGGCAGCAGATCCGGCTTGCGGCGCAGCAGGATATCGCCGTTCGGCAGCTTTTCCGGCATGTGGTAATGGTCGATGTCGCCGATCATCCCGGCCAGCTCGCGCATCATCGGCAGCATCGCGCGGAAGCTCGGCTCCATCTCGCGGAACGCCTGCTCCGCCTCGTCCAGCGCCGGGGCCATCTCGTCCATGAACTCGCGCAGCAACCGTTCGGCCCCGCGTTCGAACAGGCCCGGTTCTTCAGGCACCTCCTCGGGCAGGGTCTGCGCGTTCAGAGGCGATGCAAGGAGCAGGGCGAGGGTAAGGGCATATTTCATGGGGCCATCCTACGCCAATCGCCGCGGGCCCGGTAGCTTACAGATCAATGTCCAGCGTCACGGGGTAGTGATCCGACGCGGTCAGCAGGGCCTCGCGCAGCTCTGGCACCTTGTAGATCGCCGGGTCGTCGAACGGGTGCCAGATGCGCCATTTCGGGTGCCGGTTCAGCAAGGAGGGTGAGATCATCACGAAATCCAGCATCGCCGAGAAATACTGCCCCTCGGCATCCAGATAGAACCGCGCCGAGGCCGGGGCCGCCGCGGTGGGATGAGCGCTGCGCAGCCGGGCGTGGGGGTCATGCAAGCGAAGATCGGCGGGCGCATCCTCCCCCAGCACAATCTCCACCCCCGACCGGCCAAACAGCTTCTCGTATTCATCAAGCCCCGGGCCGTCGTTGAAATCCCCCAGCACGACCAGGTTCTCGCAGACGGTCAGATGCTCCACCACCCGCTGCCGCAGCCAGATGCATTCCGCCAGCTGCTTGCGCCGGTTCTGGATCGCCAGCCGCATCACCTGTTCGGGGGTGTTCGCGCCATGCGGAGCCTTGGACTTCACATGCACGCCGATCAACCGCAGGTCAGTCCCCGCCGTGGTTTGCAGTGCCAGCTCCAAGGGAGGCTTCGAAAAGCGCACCGTGTCCAGCGTGGCGTCGATATCGAGGTCGATCCGGTAGCTGCCATCGAAGCGCGGCGCGGCAAAGCCGGTCTCCGGCGCGCCGGTCTCGCCCATCGGGTCATGGCGGGCGGTCAGGCGGTCCGGGTCATAGAGCAGCGCCAGTTCCTGCTGGGTGCCGTTGACAAAGCCGATCACCGCCTTGCGGCAGCGCAGCTCGAACTGCGCGGCGAACCCCTCCAGCATGGCGACCGTGCTGCGGCGGCGGTTGGTATCGGGCGCCTCGACGATCAGCACCGCATCGGCATCCAGCGCGGTGAAGACAATGCCAAGCGCCTCCAGCTGGTCCGCCCGGGTGACATTGTGGCGCGCGGACCAGCCGCCATCGGCCAGCATCCTGCCCTGCGCGTCGAAGAGGTTCGCGAACCATTCGACATTGTAGGTCGCAATCCGCATCTGGCCCCTCCCACCGCGCGATTCGCGCGCAAACCCGACCCTCAGGCGGCGCGCTTGCCGCTGATCTCCTCCCAGGCGCGGTTGATCGCGACCAGCCGCGCCTCGGCCAGCTTCACCGCCTCTGCGGGCAGGCCCCGCGCCACCAGCCTGTCGGGGTGGCTGTCGCGCACCGCCTCGCGCCAGGCGGCCCGCGCCTCGGCCTTGGTCGCGCCGCGGTCGAGCCCAAGCACATCCCAAGGGTCACGTTCCGCCCCCTCGACATGCCGGGCGCGCAGCGAGCGGAAGCAGCGCTCATCGAGCCCGAAGATCCGCGCCACCTCGGCCAGGAAGGCATCTTCTGCCGGATGATAGCCGCCATCCGACACGGCAATGTAAAAGAGGCCCTCCATCAGATCCTTCAGCGCCGGGGCGCCGGGGCCGAACATCCGCGCGATCTTGGCCGCCCAGGCATCGAACCCCGCCACATCCTGCCGCGCGAGGTTGAAGACCCGCGCCGCATGGGCGGTCTCTGATTCGGGGATGGTGAAGACGCGCCGGAACGCCGCGACTTCGTCCCGCGTCACCGCACCATCGGCCTTGGCCATCTTCGCGCCAAGCGCGATCACCGCGATTGTAAAGGCGACGGAGCGTTCGGGGGGCGTCGCGCCACCCCAGAGCCGGTCCAGAACCGCAGACAGCCCTTCACCCTTGGCGAGGGCCGACAGCGCGTCGGAGATGCGGGTCCAGATCGACATGGGGGCATCATAGCCGCAGTGCAGCGCCGTGTCAGCGCGTCACAGGTGTTGGGGGGTGGGGTTGGCGGGAAATATCTGCTCCGAGGTTGGCGAGGACTTCGAGAGCCCTTTCCTCTTGCCCGCAATCAAGGCGCTTCAGCGCTGCCGGGCAGCGCCCGCCTCCCGGCCCGGCCACGGGCCGGGCGTTCTTCGCGGAAATCTTCCACTGGAAGATTTTTTGTCGCTCATCCCCCCTCGGGCGGGCGCTCCTCAACGGTTCCGCCTGGAAATTCGGTGGAGTACGCCGCACCATAAAGTGCCTAGAAAATCCGTTGCAGCGCCCACCCGGCGGACAGGCGCTGCCCTCTGACGGTGCAAGACCGCCAGTACACAACCCCGTCACAGCATCTTCTGCATGATCACCAGATCCAGCCAGCGCCCGAACTTGAACCCAACCTCGGGGATCCGCGCCACCTCGGGGTAGCCGACCGCCGCATGGAAGGCGATCCCGGCGTCATTCTCGGCTGACACGCCTGCGATCATCGAATGCGCGCCGCCCGCCCGGGCATGTTGCTCCACCGCCGCCATCAGCGCGCGCCCCGCGCCCCGCCCCCGCGCCTCGGGCGCTAGGATGATCGTGTGCTCCATCGCGCGGGCATAGCCGTTGCCGCCGCGGAACTGGGCATAGGTGGCAAGGCCGATCACCCGGCCCGCCGCATCCTCGGCCACGAAGAACTCATGCCCGCCGGCCCGGCGCTCGGCAAAGGTCGCCAGCAGGCCGGCCTCGGTCTTCTCATCGCTGGCGAAGGTCACCGTCGTTTCGCGGACGATGGGATTCCAGAACTCCAGAATCGCGGGAATGTCGCCCGGGCACGCCGGGCGCACCATCGGGGCAGAGGCGGGAACGCGGACAGTCTCCGCGGCGGGGGCGGTCATTGCAGCACTTTCACTCCGGCAGGGGTTTCAATCTCGGCACTCATCGCAATGGCGCTGTTCACCACCAGCACCAGCCGCGGATCGGCCAGCGCCAGCAGCGCCGACATCTCGGCCGCCTGCGGATGGCCGATCACCAGCCGCCGCAACCGGCAACCGGCGTCGGGCAGACGCTCAGACGGATGCCCGCCTGCCTGCCACTGGATCAGCGCCGGGAAGCAATCGTCATAGGGCAACGACCCAGAGGCCGGGATCCCCATCCGCCAGCGCAGATCGCCGCGGTCGAGGTCCACCGCCGCCCCTGCCCCCGCCGGAGCCGAGGCGAGCGCCGCCGCCAGATCCCCCGTCCGCGCCACCCAGTTGGTCAGCCGCACAGCGCCGCGGGTATCGAGCCCGAACCAGCGCGGCCAGGCCGGGCGCGGGGCGGCGGGATCGGGGGCGATCACCTCCAGATAGAGGCCGGGCCCCAGCGACAAGAGCCGGTTCCAGGTGCCCATATGCGCATGCCGCCCACCCGGCGCCAGCGCCACGCCAAGCGCCGCCTCGACAGCCGCCACACCCTCCTCAAGCGAGGGCGCGGTCACGGCAAGATGATCCAGTTCGAGCATCGGCAAACCCCTTTCGCGCCAGCATAAATGCGGCATCGGCGACCGCAAGTCCCATGAAGGTTCACGGATGGTCCAAACAGCCGGAGCCGCTGCATCGCGGTAAGCCCGGTCCTCCCCTGAGACCTGCACGAACGCAAAGGGCGCCGCATCAAGCGGCGCCCTTTGTCGGTCCAGCGCCCCAGTTACTTCCGCGCGGCGCGGATCAGCTTGAGGATATCCTTCGCCGCCGAGGGGATGTTGGTCCCGGGCCCGAAGATCGCCTTGACGCCGCGGTCATAGAGATACTGGTAATCCTGCTGCGGGATCACGCCGCCGCAGATGACGAGGATATCCCCCGCCCCCGCCGCCTGCAGCGCCTCGACCAGTTTCGGCGCCAGCGTCTTGTGGCCCGCGGCCTGGCTGGAAATGCCGATCACATGCACGTCGTTATCGACCGCATCCTGCGCCGCTTCTTCGGGCGTCTGGAACAGCGGGCCCACGTCCACGTCAAAGCCGATATCGGCAAAGGCAGTGGCGATCACCTTGGCGCCGCGGTCATGGCCGTCCTGGCCCATCTTCACCACCAGCATCCGCGGGCGGCGGCCCTCTTCCTCGGCAAAGGCCTCCACATCCGCCTGGATCGCGGCAAAGCCCTCGTCGCCGTCATAGGCGGCGCCGTAAACCCCGGCGAGCGTCTTCACCTCGGCGCGGTGGCGGCCAAACACGTTCTCCATCGCCATCGAGATCTCTCCCACGCTCGCCCGCGCCCGGGCGGCCGTCACGGCAGCCTCCAGCAGGTTGCCGCCCTCGCGCGCCCGCCGCTCCACCTCGGCCAGCGCGGCGGTGCAGGCAGCCTCATCGCGGGTCGCCCGGATCGTCGCCAGCCGCGCCACCTGCGACTCGCGCACCGCCACGTTGTCCACATCCAGAATGTCGATCGGGTCTTCCTTGGCCAGGCGATACTTGTTGACCCCGACGATCACATCCTCGCCGCGGTCGATGGCCGCCTGCCGCCGCGCCGCGCTTTCCTCGATGCGCAGCTTGGGCATCCCGGTGGCGACGGCCTTGGTCATGCCGCCCATCTCCTCCACCTCCTCGATCAGCGCCCAGGCCTTCTCGGCCAACTCGGCCGTCAGGCTCTCGACATAGTAGCTGCCCGCCAGCGGATCGACCACATTGGTGATCCCGGTCTCTTCCTGCAAGATCAGCTGGGTGTTCCGCGCGATCCGGGCCGAGAACTCCGTCGGCAGGGCAATCGCCTCATCCAGCGCATTGGTGTGCAGCGACTGGGTGCCGCCAAGCGCCGCCGCCAGCGCCTCATAGGCCGTGCGCACCACGTTGTTATAGGGGTCCGCCTCTTGCAGCGACACGCCCGAGGTCTGGCAATGGGTGCGCAGCATCAGGCTGCCGGGCTTCTTGGCGCCAAACTCGGTCATGATCTTGTGCCACAGCAGCCGCGCCGCCCGAAGCTTCGCCGCCTCCATGAAGAAGTTCATGCCGATGGCGAAGAAGAAGCTCAGCCGCCCGGCAAAGGCATCGACATCCATCCCCCGCGCAATCGCCGCGCGCACATATTCGCGCCCGTCGGCCAGGGTGAAGGCCAGCTCCTGCACCAGGTTCGCGCCCGCCTCCTGCATGTGATAGCCGGAAATGGAGATCGAGTTGAACTTCGGCATCTCGGCGGCGGTATATTCGATGATGTCGGCGATCAGCCGCATCGAGGGTTCGGGCGGATAGATATAGGTGTTCCGCACCATGAACTCTTTCAGGATATCGTTCTGGATCGTGCCCGACAGTTCCGCCCGCGGCACGCCCTGCTCCTCGCCCGTCACGATGAAATTCGCCAGGATCGGGATCACCGCGCCGTTCATCGTCATGGACACGCTGACCTTTTCCAGCGGGATGCCGTCGAACAGGATCTTCATGTCCTCGACACTATCGATCGCCACCCCCGCCTTGCCGACATCGCCCACCACCCGCGGATGGTCGCTGTCATAGCCGCGATGCGTCGCCAGATCGAAGGCCACCGACACGCCCTGCTGGCCTGCCGCCAGCGCCTTGCGGTAGAAGGCGTTCGAGGCCTCGGCGGTCGAGAACCCCGCATACTGACGAATGGTCCAAGGCCGGCCCGCATACATCGTCGCCCGCACGCCCCGGGTGAAGGGCGCGAGGCCCGGCATCGAGTTCAGATGCGGCAGCCCTTCGACATCGGCGGCGGTGTAGAGCGGCTTGACCGCAATCCCCTCCAGCGTGTCCCAGGCAATCGTGTCCGGGTCGCGGCCCTTCAGCTCTTTCGCGGCAAGCTGGCGCCAGGCGTCCAGGTTGGCTTCAGGCTTCTGTGTCATGACATGTCCTCTCTTCCCGGCTCTGCGAACATCTTCAGATGCAAGAACCGCGTTTCAATCCTGTCCATCACGCCCCTGCGCCCCTATATCCAAGGGAACAGGAGGATGGATGACCCTTTATCTCGCACCGCTTGCCGCCTTCGCCCTTGCGCTGCTGGCCCTTCCGGCCGCCGCGCAGGACCAGATTCCCGCGCCCCGCGCCGGCATGATTGCCGCGGATGGCACCGCAGCGCCCGCCGATCCGGCTGCCGAGCCTGCGACAGAAGCGCCCACAGAGGAGCCTGCCGCCGCCGAGGACGACCTCGCCCCACTGCCAGCCGAAGGGCTGAGCGTCGATGACTTCCGCTGGCAAAAGCGGCTGGTGCTGGTCTTCGCCGACAGCCCCGACAACCCGGCCTTCGCCGACCAGATGCAGATGCTGGCCGCCCTGCCGGACGAGCTGGCGATGCGCGACGTCGTCGTGATCTTCGACACCGACCCCGAGGCCAAGACCGAGCTGCGCCAACAGCTTCGCCCCCGCGGCTTCATGCTGGTGCTGATGGACAAGGACGGCCAGATCGCACAGCGCAAGCCCTTCCCCTGGACCGTGCGCGAGATCAGCCGCGCCATCGACAAGATGCCGCTGCGGCAAGAGGAACTGCGCACGCGCCGGCTGACGCCCTAGGCGCGCGCCACTCCCCCTGCTGCACCGGCCAACCCGCATGGCTTATTCGAACTCCATGATGACTTCGTCCACCCGCAGGCTCGCGCCCGGCGCGGCGGCGACTTTCTTGACAATGCCCTTGCGTTCGGCGCGCAGGATGTTCTCCATCTTCATGGCCTCGACCGTGGCCAGCGCCTGCCCCTCCTGCACCTCGTCACCCTCGGCGACGTTGATCTTCACGATCAGCCCCGGCATCGGGCAGAGCAGGAATTTCGAGGTGTCGGGCGGCATCTTCTCGGGCATCAGCGCCGCAAGCTCCGCCTGTCGCGGGCTGCGCACATGCACCTTCAGGTCGGCGCCGCGCAGCCGCAGCCGGAAGCCCTGCGGGATCTTGCCGACCTTCAGCACCAGCGGCGTGCCGTCGACATCCAGCCGCGCGAGGCTCTGCCCCGGCACCCAATCCGAAGTGACGCGGTGGCTGCTGCCATCCTCGAACTTGACCGTCGCGCCCTCATGGTCGGCGGCGATGGTCATTGCATAGGCCTCGCCCTGCAGCGCCACCACCCAATCGTCGCCGACATGGCGCTCATGGTTGCCAAGCCGGCCAGAGATGCGGGTGCGCCGGATCTCGGCCACCCGGTGCATCGCGGCGGCGGCGGCGGCCACGCGGCGCAGGGTGCCCGTCGTCAGTGTCGCGCCCTGAAAGCCGTCGGGGTATTCCTCGGCGATGAAGGCCGTGGTGATATCGCCCGACACGAAGCGCGGGTGGTCCATCACTGCGCCCACGAAGGGCAGGTTGTGCCCGATCCCCTCCACCTCGAACGTGTCCAGCGCCAGCCGCATCTCCTCGATGGCGCCGATCCGCGTTGGTGCCCAGGTACACAGCTTGGCGATCATCGGGTCGTAATACATGCTGATCTCGCCGCCCTCGAAGACGCCAGTATCGTTGCGCACCACCGCCTGCGGCGTGCTGCTTTCCACCGGCGGGCGATAGCGGGTCAGCCGCCCGATCGAGGGCAGGAAGTTGCGATAGGGATCCTCGGCGTAAAGCCGGCTTTCCATCGCCCAGCCGTTGATCTTGAGATCCTCCTGCGCGAAGGGCAGCGGCTCGCCCGCGGCGACGCGGATCATCTGCTCCACCAGATCGACGCCGGTGATCAACTCCGTCACCGGATGCTCCACCTGCAGACGGGTGTTCATCTCGAGGAAGTAGAAATTCCGCGCCCCGTCGACGATGAACTCCACCGTCCCGGCGCTGGTATAGCCCACCGCCTTGGCCAGCGCGCAGGCCTGCTCGCCCATCGCCTTGCGGGTCGCCTCGTCCAGGAACGGCGACGGCGCCTCTTCGATGACCTTCTGGTTCCGGCGCTGGATGGAGCACTCCCGCTCATGCAGGTAGACGCAGTTGCCATGCTGGTCGGCCAGCACCTGAATCTCGATATGCCGCGGCTGGGTGACGAATTTCTCGATGAAGATCCGGTCGTCGCCAAAGCTCGCCGCCGCCTCGTTCTTGGACGACTCGAAGCCTTCCTTGACCTCACCCTCGCTCCAGGCGATGCGCATCCCCTTGCCGCCGCCGCCCGCCGAGGCCTTGATCATCACCGGGTAGCCGATCTGGCCCGAGATCTTCACCGCCTCGTCGCCATCCGCGATCAGGCCCATATAGCCCGGCACGGTCGACACCCCCGCCTCCTGCGCCAGCTTCTTCGAGGTGATCTTGTCGCCCATCGCCTCGATCGCTGGCGACGGCGGGCCGATGAACACCACGCCCTCCCTCTCCAGCGCCGCGGCGAAGTTCATGTTCTCGCTCAGGAACCCGTATCCCGGATGCACCGCCTCGGCGCCCGTCTGGCGCACGGCGTCCATGATCTTGTCGATCACGATATAGGACTGCGCCGCCGGCGAGGCCCCGATATGCACCGCCTCATCCGCCATCTTCACATGCAGCGCATTGCGGTCTGCATCCGAATAGACGGCAACCGTCTTGATACCCATCTTGCGGGCAGTCTTGATGACGCGGCAGGCAATCTCGCCCCGGTTGGCGATCAGGATCTTCTTGAACATGGCACTCCCCGTGCGGTGACGTTGCTGCCGCCCGGCAGGGCGCAGGCATGAAAAAGGCCGCCGGGGCGCGATGCCCCGGCAGCCTGAAACTGGTCGCGAACTGAACTGGCGCCGATCAGGCGCCGCAGATCAGCAGAGGTTGACGTCGTCGCAGAGCGCGCCCGCGGCGCCGCCGATGACCGCGCCCTGCACGGCAGAGCCGCCGGTGAGGGCTGCGCCGACACCGCCGATGGAGGCGCCGACCGCGCCGCGTTCAAGGTCATTGCTGCCGCAGGCCGCGACAAGGCCGAGGGCCAGAACAGCGCCGGTAAGGCGGATACGTGTGCTTTGCATGTGGAATGTCCTCCAGTCAGGGAAATGGCTTTCGCAGGCCCAACCCCTGCAGCCGGGGCATGGTTCCCCGCTCGGCACGCCCCGAAACGGCAAGAACCGCCACGCCCCGGAGGCGCAGCGGTTCTGCAAAGGGCCTGTCCGCCCGTTACCGCGCCGAAACGCGCAGCAGGGGCGGTATGATCGCGTGCAGGATCAGTAAGCGCGGCGGCAGATGCCGGCGTCGTCACACAGCGCGCCGGCGCCAGCGCCGAGGGCCGCACCGGTGAGCACGTTATTGTCGGTCGCGTCAGCAATGACCGCGCCCGCAGCAGCCCCGGCGAGCGCCCGGCTGCCATCGGTTTGCATGCAGCCGGCGAGCGCCGACAGACCAATTGCAGCAAGAATGAATTTCGAATTGCGCATGTTGCTCCGCCTCCAGAACGGGTTGTTATGTTGCAACATTCTACCGCATCCGCCGCGCCCGGAAAGCGAATTTCGCGTGAACGCGGCACATAGGCAGGGAGCCGCCGAAAATTCTGCACCCCGACCGAAAAGAGCGGCCCGATCCACAGGGGATCAGGCCGACAGTCAGGGGAAGGGTAACGGTTGCAACGAACCTGGGCGCCCACCTGGCTGGAGACAGGCGCCACATCCAAAGCATGCCGCGCGCGCCCTGCCCGATCAACCGCCACGGCACCCAGGCCCGCGTCATGCGCGGGATGGTGCCAAAGGGCTGTGGGGCACGGCGCAAACACGCTTATTCGTCCTCGTCCATGTCGTCGTAATCGTCGTCTTCCTCGAAGCCGAAATCTTCGGCATCCGCGGCAAAGACCTGCGGGAAGGACGCCTGCGCGATCTTGAGGTTGATCTTCAGCAGCGCTTCATAGCTGGAGGGGTCGAACGGGTCCTCGGCCGGCACCACCTCGCGCCCGAACAGCCAGGACAGGCGGCCGGCATCAAGATTGCCCCGCTCGAACGGCTCTTCGCCGAAATGGGCCCAGAGTGCGGCCATGAAGCCGGCATCGGCCTTGCGGTCGGCAGGGCTGCGGTCGCGGAATCGCTCGCGCCGGATGATCTTGGTCGGGCCCTTCTTCTTGACGGCCCGGCGAATGACGAACTGGAAGTCGGTGCTGGGAAGACGGCCAGGAAAGCCGCGATGTTTCAGCATGGGATGCTCTCCGCATTTGCTCGGCTGTGGCCGGCGGGCGCGGGAGCGACCGATTGGGCGGCCGCCGTCACCCGGACGGCGGCCAGCCCGGGATCGTTACTTGTATTTGCCGGTGTAGACAGGCTCGGCCGAAACCATCGGCTGATCGACATACACGACTTCTTCTTTCTTGGCGCAGGCAGCCACGAACGCCACGAGGGCGACCGCGAGCAAAGCTTTTTTCGACATGATATTCTCCTGTTTTTTGTTATGGAGGGGGCCTCACACTCCCCCGCCTGCCTCATTTCCGCGATACAGGTCACTTGAGACTGACCAGCGTTCATTCTACCGGATACCGGGGCGCAGGGACAGCCCGTCGCCAGCAAAATGGCGGAATGTGGCCGCGAAGACTCATGTGCCGCGGCGCAGCGGAACGGGACGGACGGCAAGGCGTGCATCAGAACATCTCCCATTCGCAGACATCGCCCGCCGGGCGGTAGGCTTCGAAGAATTGCACCGCCTCCAGGTCCGTCTGCCCGAAAGGGATGTCCCGGTCGGCCAGCGATATCACCACCTGCGAGGGTTGCGGCCCGATGTCGGAAAGCCGGGGCAGCGCGAAGGTCTCGCAGAGCCAGATCATGTCCTCGGCCGCCGTCTCGAACGCCACATCGCCGGAAATCGCAGGGGCCAGGAACCGGAACCGCGCCGTGAGGCCCTCCGGCCCCGGCGCGCCATGCACTGTCTCCATCCAGGTGACCGCCATGCCCGAGGGCGTGACGATCTCCTCTGCCGCCGCAGCGGCACTGGCCAGCATCACAATGCCCATGACGATCCACCGAACAATCTCTGGCCGCACGCCCTACCCCCTTACAGCGGAATGTTGTCGTGCTTTTTCCACGGGTTGGTCAGCTTCTTGCTGCGCAGGCTGGCAAAGGCCCGCGCCACGCGCTTGCGGGTCGACCGCGGCTGGATCACCTCGTCGATGAAGCCCTTCTCGGCCGCCACGAACGGGTTGGCGAAACGGTCCTCGTAATCCTTCACCCGCGCCGCGATCTTCTCCGGTTCCCCCAATTCGCTGCGATACAGGATCTCGACCGCGCCCTTGGCGCCCATCACCGCAATCTCGGCCGTGGGCCAAGCATAGTTGAAATCGCCGCGCAGATGCTTGGAGGCCATCACGTCATAGGCCCCGCCATAGGCCTTGCGGGTGATGACCGTGACCTTCGGCACCGTCGCCTCACCATAGGCGAACAGCAGCTTGGCCCCGTGCTTGATGACGCCGCCATATTCCTGCCCCGTGCCCGGCAGGAAGCCCGGCACATCGACGAAGGTCAGGATCGGCACCTCGAACGCATCGCAGAAGCGCACAAACCGCGCGGCCTTGCGGCTGCTATCGATATCCAGGCACCCGGCCAACACCATCGGCTGGTTCGCCACCACGCCGACCGTCTGCCCCTCGATGCGGATGAAGCCGGTGATGATGTTTCCGGCGAAATCCTTCTGGATCTCGTAGAAATCGCCCTCATCCGCGGTCTTCAGGATCAGCTCGCGCATGTCATAGGGCTGGTTCGGGTTGTCGGGGATCAGCGTATCAAGGCTGTCCTCGATCCGCCCCGGCTCGTCGAAGAATGGGCGCACCGGGGCCTTCTCGCGGTTGTTCAGCGGCAGGAAGTCGAACAGCCGCCGCACCTCGGCCAGCGCCTCCACGTCATTTTCAAACGCGCCATCGGCGACCGAGGATTTCTTGGTGTGCGTCGACGCCCCGCCCAGTTCCTCGGCGGTGACGATCTCGTTCGTCACCGTCTTCACCACGTCGGGGCCGGTCACGAACATGTAGGACGTGTCCTTCACCATGAAGATGAAGTCGGTCATCGCCGGGGAATAGACCGCGCCGCCCGCACAGGGCCCCATGATGAGCGAAATCTGCGGCACCACGCCCGAGGCCATGATGTTGCGCTGGAACACGTCGGCATAGCCCGCAAGGCTGGCCACACCCTCCTGGATCCGCGCCCCGCCGCTATCGTTGATCCCGATCACCGGCGCGCCGTTCTGCATCGCCATGTCCATGATCTTGCAGATCTTCTGGGCGTGGGTTTCCGACAGCGACCCGCCGAACACCGTGAAATCCTGACTGAACACATAGACCATGCGGCCATTGATCGTGCCCCAGCCGGTCACCACGCCATCGCCTGCGGGCCGATCCTGTTCCATCCCGAAATCGGTGCAGCGGTGGCGCACGAACATGTCGAACTCTTCGAACGAGCCCTCGTCCAGCAGCAGCTCGATCCGCTCGCGCGCGGTCAGCTTGCCCTTGGCGTGCTGCGCGTCGATCCGGCGCTGGCCCCCGCCCAGACGGGCGTCGGCGCGGCGGTCTTCCAGCTGTTGCAGGATGTCTTTCATCATGTCCCCCCGGGCGATGGTTGCCATGCTTGCACGCATGGCGATTTCGGGCACCCTATACGCGCACCCGCGCCGCACAAAGCGGTTTCCAGAAAATTTGCAAAGCATTGGCAGCATTCACTACGCAAATTGCAAATTTGCGAACTACAGCGGCCAGACCACCAGCAGCAGCGGCAGGCTGACGACGATCACCAACAGCTCCAGCGGCAGGCCCAGCTTCCAGTAATCGCCAAAGCGAAAGCCGCCGGGGCCCAGGATCAGCGTGTTGTTCTGGTGCCCGATCGGCGTCAGGAACGCGCAGGACGACCCGATAGCCACCGCCATCAGGAAGCTGTCCGGATTGACCCCCAAGGTAGAGGCGATGCCAAGCGCAACCGGGCACAGCACCGCAGCCGTGGCGGCATTGTTCATCACATCCGACAGCGTCATCGTGACGATCAGCACCACCGCCAGCGCCGCAATGGCATTGCCCTGCGCGATATTCTCCACCAGGAACCGCGACAGCAGATCCGCCGCGCCCGTCGTCTGCATCGCCCCCGCCACCGGGATCAGCGCCGCCAGCAGCACGACCACCGGCCAGTCGATGGAGGTGTAGATCTGCCGCAGCGGCACGGTCTTGGCCAGCATCGTCGCCAGCAGCGCCAGCGCAAAGGCCGCGGCGGCCGGCAGCAGCCCCAGCGTCACCACCAGCACCGCGATCAGCATGATCGCGCCGGCAATGATCGCCATCCGCTTGTCGGGAATGCGCAACTCGCGCTCCCCCAGCGGCACGCAGCCGCTCTCGTTGATGAAATCCGACATCACCTCGGCCGGCCCCTGCATCAGCAGCAGGTCGCCCGATTGCAGCTTCAGCTCGCGCAGGCGCGAGCGCGGCGGCTGATGCGCGCGCGACACCGCCAGCAGGTTGAGGCCAAAGCGCGTGCGCAGCTTCAGGTCGCTGGCAGACCGCCCGACGATGGTCGAGGAGGGCAGCACCGCCAGCTCGCGCAGCACGATCTCCTCATCCCGCTCGGCGCTGGCCTTCGCCTCGGCCACCTCTGCGTCCTCTTCCCCCCTCGCCTCACCCGGTGCCACATCGGTCAGCGCCTCCGACACCTCTGCCGCCTGCTCCTCCGCCTGACCCTTCTTGGCCTTGTCGGCCGCCGGCTTCTGCTCCTCCAGCTTGATCCCGAAGACCGACAGCGCCTCGGCCAGCGCGCCGACATCGGCCAGCAGCATCAGCACGTCATTCTCGCGGATGATCCGCCCGCCATGCGGCGCTGTCATCCGCACCTCATTGCGCACGATGGTCACGATCTGCGCGCCGCTGGCCTCGATCTCGTGTTCAAAGGCGCGCAGGGTCAGACCCACCGCCTTGCTTTTCGCCGGGATCCGCACCTCGGTCATGTAGCTGCCGGTATCGAAGCCCGCGCCGCCCGCAGGCTTGCGCGCCGGCACCAGCCGCCAGCCGACGAGCGCCACGAACAGCACCCCCAGCACCGCGACCGCCACGCCCACCGGGGCAAAGTCGAACATCTGGAACGGCGCGCCACCCGCCTCGCGCCGGAAGCCCGACACGATCAGGTTGGGCGGCGTGCCCACCAGCGTCGTCATCCCGCCCAGGATGGTGCCAAAGGCCAGCGGCATCAGGATCTGCCCCGGCGTCAGGTTCAGCCGGCCCGACAGCTGCACCGCAATCGGCATCAGCAGCGCCATCGCGCCCACATTGTTCATGAAGCCCGACAGCGCCGCCCCCAGCCCCATCAACGCCACAAGGCTGACCGTCCGCCCTGCGTTGCGCGGCAGCACAGAGCGCGCCAGCCAATCCACCGCGCCGGTATTCTGCAACCCCTGACTCAGCACCAGCACGCAAGCGACGGTGATCACCGCCGGATGCCCGAACCCGGTAAAGGCCGTATCGGCAGGCACCACCCCTGCCAGCACGCAGGCCATCAGCGAGGCCAGCGCCACCACGTCATGCCGGAACCTCCCCCACAGAAACAGCCCCAGCGTGGCCACCAGAATCAGGGAAATCAGTATTTGGGGAAGGGTCATCATGCGCCTATGGTCAGAGCTCTGGTGGGGAAAACGATCCAAGACTGTCCAAAGTTTCAACACTTTGTGTTGCAGGCGCCGCGCCGCCCACCGGCGGCACCGGCTGCGCCCGCCACGCCTTTACACCGCCGCCCCGCTGCGATAGCCAGCCCGCCTTCACAGGGCAGATTGGCAAGGCAGGGGCACGAAGATGCAAGCAGTTTCATGCGGGATCGACTTCGGCACCTCCAACTCCACCCTCGCCCTAGCGGATGCCTCCGGCGCCCGGCTGGTCGCATTGGAGGGCAACCACGTCACCCTGCCCTCGGCAGTGTTCTGGGATGCCGAGGGCGCGCCGCCCCTCTTCGGCCGCGCCGCCATCGCCGCCTATGTCGAGGGTGAGGAGGGCCGGCTGATGCGCGGCCTCAAAAGCACGCTCGGCTCTGCGCTGATCCATGAGAAGACCCGCGTCGGCAACCGCGCCATCGCCTTCACCGATGTTCTGGGCCGGTTCTTCGGCCATCTGCGCGCCCGGCTCGACGCGACGGGCGGCGAGGGCATCGACCGCGCCGTGCTCGGCCGCCCTGTGCATTTCGTCGATGGCGATGCCGCGGGGGATGCAGCCGCGCAGGACGTGCTGGAGGGGCTGGCCCGCAAGATCGGCCTGAACGAGGTCGCCTTCCAATACGAACCCATCGCCGCCGCGCTCCACTACGAACAAGGCATCGCCCGCGAGGAGCTGGTGCTGATCGTCGATATCGGCGGCGGCACCTCGGACTTCTCCATCGTCCGCGTGTCACCCGAGCGGGCCCGCAGCGCCGACCGACAGGCCGACATCCTCGCCAATGACGGGGTCCGCGTCGGCGGTACCGATTTCGACCGGCTGCTGAGCCTTGCCGAGGTGATGCCGCTCCTCGGCTACAACCAGCCCACCCGCACCGGCACCCTGCCCCGCCACTATTTCCTCGACCTCGCCACCTGGCACCGCATCAACGCGCTCTATGCCCAAGGCGTGACCAATGATCTCAAAGCCCTGCGCAAGATCGCCTCGGAGCCGGAGCGGCTGGACCGGATGATCCGCGTCGTCACCACCCGCGCCGGCCACGCGCTGGCGATGGCGGTGGAGGCGGCGAAGATCACGCTGACCAGCGCACCCGAGGCCACGGTGCGCATCGCCGACCTCACCGGCGGCCCCGACACGCTGGCGACGCGCGCAGGCTTCGAAGCCGCCATCGCCCCGCCGCTGGAGCGGGTCTCGGCCGCGATCCGCGCCACCCTCGCCCAGGCGGGCCTGCAGCCCGAGGCCATCGGCACCGTCTTCCTCACCGGTGGCTCCAGCAGCCTGCCCGCTCTGCGCGCCGCCGTGACGGCGATCCTGCCGGAGGCCCCCATCGCCAGCGGCGACGATTTCGGCAGCGTCGGCACCGGCCTCGCCCTCGACGCCCGCCGGAGGTTCGGCTGACTTGCGCCGCGGCGCGCTTTCCCCGACAGTCCGGGGCAAAAGCGGAGAGAGACATGCCCGAGATCCTGATCCTGAACGGACCCAACCTGAACCTTCTGGGCAAGCGCCAGCCCGAGATCTATGGGCGCGAGACGCTGGCCGATGTCGAGGCCGCCTGCGCCGCCATTGCCGGGGCCGCCGGCGCAAGCATCACCCTGCGCCAGTCCAACTCCGAGGCGCAGCTGATCGACTGGATCCACCAGGCCCGCGAAACCGCCGCCGGGATCATCATCAACCCCGCCGCCTTCACCCATACCTCGGTCGCGATCTACGACGCGCTGAACGCCTTCGAAGGGCCGGTGATCGAGGTCCACATCTCCAACGTCCACAAGCGCGAAAGCTTCCGCCACCACTCCTATGTCAGCCTGCGCGCCGAGGGGGTGATCGCGGGCTGCGGGGTGCAGGGGTATGAACTGGCGCTGGCGCGGGTGTTGCGGCTGATCGGGTAGGAAGAAGGGGGGCTGTCTGCCCCCCTCTTGGCGCTTCGCGCCAATTCACCCCCCGAGGATATTTCCGAAAAAGCAAAGCGGCAGTCAGCCGCCATAGGCCTCCAGAAACGCTTCGGCCGGGAGGGCGCGGAAATCGTCCAGCGCGGCGCGCAGGCGGTCATGCGGCCAGTCCCACCAGGCCAGTGCCAGCAGGCGGCCCGCGATGGCGGGCGTGAAGCGCTCGCGCAGCGGCACCGCAGGCACCCCGGCGACGATCATGTAGGGCGCGACGTCGCGGGTGACGACGGCCCCGGCCGCGACGATGGCGCCGTGGCCGATGGTCACCTCGGGCTTGATGATCGCGCCATGGCCGATCCAGGTGTCATGGCCAATGGTCGTGCGCCGCGCCCGCCGCCGCTCGAAGAACGCGGCATCGGGGGTGGTGTCATCCCAGTACTCAGCCGAGCGATAGAGGAAATGGTGCAGGCTCGCATTGCCCATCGGATGGTCGGTCGGACCGATCCGGGTCAGCGCCGCGATATTGGCGAACTTGCCGATGCTGGTATTGGCGATATCCGCCATCCGGTCGCAATAGCTGTAATCGTCGAAGCTGCTATAGGCGACGCGGCTCAGCTTGCCGATCTCGCAGAACCGCCCGAACTGCGCCTCCACGATCTCGCAGCCCTCATGGATCAGCGGCTCATGTTCGGACAGTTTCGGCATCGCGTCCCCTTGTGGCCGGGGATGCCCGACCAATTCACTTTACATATGGCATCCGCATGGGTTCTGCATGCTTTCCAGATGCGCTCAGCCCTGGATCAGCTTGCGCCGCAACCAGCCCGAGAAGCTGTCCATCGCCATGACCATGACCAGGATCAGGATGATGTAATAGCTCACCTCCTCCCAATCCTTCTGAGTGGTGATCGCCTGGGTCAGCAGCAGGCCGATGCCGCCGCCGGTAATCGCGCCGATCACGGTGGCCGAGCGGGTGTTCGACTCGAGGTAGTAGAGCACCTGGCTGAGCAGCACCGGCATGATCTGCGGGATCACCCCGAAGCGGTAGCGCAGCGCCGGTTTCGCGCCGGTGGAGGCCAGGCCCTCGATCTGCTTGTCATCGACGTTCTCCAGCGCCTCGGAGAACATCTTGCCGAAGCTGCCGGTATCGGTGATGGCGATAGCCAGCGCCCCGGTCAGCGGCCCGGGGCCGAAGGCGCGCGACAGGATGATGGTCCAGATCAGCCCGTCCACCCCGCGCACGAAGTCGAAGAACCGCCGCGCCACCTGCCGCACCGCCACGAAGGGCGAGAAGTTCGACGCCGCAAGGAAGGCCAGCGGCAGGGCCACGATTGCCGCCGACATGGTGCCGAGGAAAGCCATCAGGATCGTCTCGAAAATCGCCCAGAGCACATCGCCATGCCGCCACATCTGGTTGTTCCAGAAAGAGCCGACGATATTGGCGAAGTTGGAGCGCTCGGGGTCCACGCGCTCGCCGCTGAGCGAGAGAGCCGCCAGCTCGCCGAAGGACTTGCCGTAGAAGGGGCTGTCGAGGGTGAACCAGAACAGCTCCCATCCCCATTGATAGCGGAACACCTCGGTCCGGGCGCGGGTCATCGACAGGCGGCCGCCATCGGTTGTGATCGAGACGCGGGTGCCGGAGGCGTTGATCCAGTCCGGCACCTGACCATCCGGGGTGGTGAGGTCCACGCCCCCGCCCGCCAGCGCGATGTCGACCGTGCCATAGCCGGGATAGGTATAGCTGACGCGGTCGCGGCCGGTCATCGTGACCGAATGGCCGTGCTTCAGCTCGATCTGCGTCACGTCCCCGGCCCGGGTTACCCAATCCGGCGACATGCCTTCGGGGTAGAGCCCCTTGGCCTCGCCTTCGATGGCGATGCGGATATCGCCCGAGCGGTTGTCGCGCGAGACATGGGTCTTGTGACTGACAAAGTCGGACAGCAGGATCCGGGCATTGTCCATGCGCGCGCGCTCGGCGATCCCCATGAAATCGAAGGCGAAGAACACGTAGATGAAATAGGCCAGGATCGCGGCCGGCGCGGCGAAGGCGATCAGCCGCTTGCGTGCGATCAGCCGGGTGACGGTCGGCAGCACGTCCTGTGCAGCAGTGGCGGTGGCAATGGTCATGGCTCAGTGCCCCTTCACAAGCTTGTCGCGGAAATGGCTCGAGGTCTGGTCCACCACCACGATGGTCAGGAACAGCACGATGAAGATGGCGACGACCTGGTCGTAGCGGCCGTGCCCCCATTGCATCGCCAGCTTCAGGTCATGGCCAATGCCGCCCTCGCCGACGAAACCGAGAATTGCCGAGGCGCGGATGTTGATCTCGAACCGCAGCAACGCATAGGACAGCCAGTTCGGCGCGACCTGCGGCAGCACGCCGAGGATCATGCGCTGGATCCAGGTTGCGCCGACGGATTGCAGCCCTTCGACCGGCTTCAGGTCTGCATTCTCGGCCACTTCGGAAAAGAGCTTGCCGAGCGCGCCCGCGGTGTGCAGGGCGATGGCGATCATCGCCGGCACCGGGCCGCCGCCAAGGATGAAGATCAGGATCAGCGCGACCACGATCTCGGGGAAGGCGCGCAGCGTGTCCATCACCCGGCGGATCAGGCCGATCATGCCGGGCCAGCGGGCCAGGCCGCGCGTCGCCAGCAGCGCGAAGACGCCGCCCACCAACGCGCCGACCAGGGTCGCGGCCAGCGCGATGTTCAGCGTCTCGATCAGCGAGGGGACGGCGTTCAGCATCAAGCCCGGCAGCGCCGCCGCGTTCGCCGCGGCCTCGTTGACGACTTCGGAGGGGAACTGGAAGATGTTGGTGATGCCGTTCCAGAAGCCGCCGGCATTGCGGTCGTCCGCCACGAGAAAGCCCGAGGCCATCAGCGCGATGAACACGACGAGGATCAGCCCGCCATACATCCGCTTGCGGCGGACCATCGCCATGTAGCTGTCCTGCATCTGGCGCAGGTTGGCGGGGCTGTGCAGGGTCGCGTCGCTCAAGGGCGATCCTCCGGCAAGGAATAGGCGGGTGGTCAGGAAGAGACGGGCGGAAAAGCAACGGGCGGGGATGTTGCCACCCCCGCCCGCAGGATGCGATTATTCCGAAGCCTTGCGGACCGCGATGATCGACTCGTAGGCGTCATGCGTGATCGGGGTGAAGCCCGAGGTGTCGCCGGCAGCCATGTTGTAGGCGCACTGCGGATCCTTGGCGTGCAGTTCAGCCAGGAAGCCCACAACCTTTTCCTTCACGTCGGCCGGCAGGTCGCGGCGCAGAACGATCGGGCCTTCCGGGATCTCTTTCGATTTCCAGATCTCGACCAGGTCGTTCATGTCGATCAGGCCGGAGTCAACGGCCTTGCGCAGCGCGCCCGAGTTGTAGCCGTCTTCCCAGTTGCCCTGGCCGTCGGCCCAGGTCACGCCGGCATCCACGTCACCGTTGTTCACGGCAACGATGGTCTGCTCATGGCCGCCCACGAAGCGCACTTCGCTGAAGTAGTCGCCCGATTCCATCGTCGCGCCGATCTCGGCGGGGATCTCGACCGAGGGGATCAGATAGCCCGAGGTGGAGTTCGGGTCGCCGAAGGCAAAGACCTTGCCCTTCATGTCGGCCAGCGAGGTGATGCCCCGGTCCTTGCGGGCGAAGCCGATCGAATGGTAGCCGACCGAACCGTCGAGGTTGGTCTTGACCATGACGACGTCGAGGGCTTCCGGGTTGGTCAGGTAGGCCTTGGCATAGGCCGAGGCGCCGAGCCAGGCCATGTCGATGGTGCCGCCGAGCAGGCCCTGGATCACGCCGTCATAGTCGGCGGGGGTGAACAGCTTGGTCTCGACACCCAGCAGGTCCGACACATAGGCGCGGACGCATTCGTTCGAGGTCATCCGGTCCTGGGCGTTTTCGCCGCCCAGGATGCCGATGCGGAATTCGGTGATTTCCTGGGCAGCAGCCGGGGCGACCAGCGCCGAGGTGGCCAGAACGGCAGCAAGGATTTTCTTCATCGTGGTTCTCCGGGTGAGTGAGACCGCCGCCCCCCACGGGCTCGGCGGGTGGAACGAAACTCAGTTGGTCAGCAGCCGCGCGGCATAGGCGTCATCGGCCGAGGCATCCGGCTCCAGCGCCTCGATCGAGGTCGAGGTGGCGGATTCCGAGAAGTTCTCGTCGGCGCCATAGATCTCGCGGGCGGCGGCGGTGGTGAGGAGGTCGGGCGTGCCGTCGAACACGATCCGGCCGCCGCGCATCCCGATCACCCGGTCGCAATAGCGGCGGGCGGTATCCAGCGTGTGCAGGTTGGCGATGACGGTGCGGCCATCCTCGTCATGGATACGGCGCAGGGCATCCATCACCACTTGCGCGTTCATCGGATCGAGGCTGGCGATGGGCTCATCCGCGAGGATGATCTTGGGATCCTGCATCAGCGCCCGGGCAATCGCCACGCGCTGCTGCTGGCCGCCCGACAGCGCCTCGGCGCGCTTCGGCGCCTGCTCGGCGATGCCGAGGCGGTCGAGGATGTCGATGGCGCGGTTGATATCGGCGGTCGGCCAGAGGTTGAACATCGTCGTCATCGTGCCGCGGCGGTTCAGAAGCCCGTGCAGCACGTTCGACACCACGTCCATCCGCGGCACCAGGTTGAACTGCTGGAAGATCATCGCGCACTGGCTCTGCCAGGCGCGCTTCTCGGCGCCCTTCAGCGCCAGCACGTCGCGGCCCTCGAACAGCAGCCGGCCTTCGGTGGCGTCCGTCAGCCGGTTCATCATGCGCAGGAAGGTGGATTTCCCCGCGCCCGACCGGCCGATGATGCCGATCATCCCCGGGCGTTCGACCGAAAAGGTTGCATTATCCACGGCCGTATTGCGGCCGAATACCTTGGTCACGCCCTCGACGCTGATCAGCATGAAGCCCCCTGTCTTGCTCGGGGCGGTGCTAAGCCTTGGGGGTCACGCAGATGCTACAGATTTGCGAATGTTTGATGACGAACCCCCTGCCCCGGCGTCACACGTCGGCCCAGGCCCTGCGGCGACCCGAACCCTCATGCCAGGCACGCAAACCAAGCGCGATCCCGATGACCAGCAGCGCCACCGACAGCGCCAGAAACGCGCCGCTGATCCCGAAGTTTGCCACCAGCGGTGCCGAGACCAGCGGCGAGGCGAACTGCCCGGCGAAGAAGCTGGTGGTGAGCAGCCCCGCCGCCCGGCCCCGCGCCGCGGGCGGCACCTTGGCCATCAGATAGGTGCTGTAATTTGGCATCGCCGGGCCCATCCCGGCCCCCGCGATCATCCCGCCAAGGGCTACGCCCCAGAGGCTGCCTGACTGCGACACGGTGAAGAGCCCAACCGCCATCAACCCGAAGCTGGCTGCAAAGATCGCCATTTCCGAAAGATACCGGCGGATCTTGCCATACATCAGCGCGCCCGGCACCGAGGTGACCATCACCCCCGCCATCACCAGCCCGACGATCAGCGAGTTGGTCACCCCGATCTCGGCCAGACGGAACGGTACCCGCGTCGGCATCACGTAGAAGGTCGCCATGAACAGGAAGGACAGCCCGCCGACAAAGGCGAAGGTCGACCAGGGAAAGCCAACCGGCGCGCGATCCCCGGCGATGGGCGCCGCCGGCTGCACCCGGCGGGCGTATGGCCAAAGCGCGGTCAGCGCCAGCGCCGCAATCGGCAGCGCCAGCAGATACACCCCGAAGGCCCCCCGCCAGTGCAGCGCCGCAAGCGCGCCCCCCAGCAGCATCACCACCACGCCGCCTCCCGACATCGAGGCGCCCTGCAGCCCCATGAACCGCGCCCGCGCCTCGCCCTGCCACAGGTCAGCGGCATAGGCCATCGCCAGCGTCATGCTGCCCGCGACGCCGATCCCCAGCAGCAGGCGGCCCATCAGCAACTGCGGCAGCGTCTCGGCCACCAGCCCCGACCCGCCGCCAATGGCATAGACCGCGGTGGCAAAGGCCAGCAGCAACCGCCTGTCCATCCGGTCCGCCAGATAGCCGAACAGCCCCGCCGTCAGGATCACCGACAGCGACGGCAAGGTCAGGATCAGCGCCGACAGCGTCTCGATCCCGTCGGCATCGGCGAAATGCGCCTTGAGTCCCGGCAGAGACGGCGAAATCGTGGCATTGGCCATGATCGTCATCGAGGCGACAAGCAGCACGGCGACGGTGACGAGCCGTCCCGGTGCCTGCGGCACTGGCATGGTGGATGTGGTCATTGGGGGCAGTCCTGTTGGGGCCAGCGAGGCATAGCAAAGCCAGCCGCCGCCAGAGAGGTTCCTTGCACCCAATTTAAGGTCAGGGCATGATACTGCACAAGACCCGCATCATTGGAAGGCTTGTGCAGATATATGGACAATGACCTCGACCTCTCAGCCGTCCGCGCCTTCCGGTCGGTCGCGCGCGAAGGCTCCTTCTCCAACGCCGCGCGGGCCTTGCGGGTGCCGAAATCCACCGTCTCCAAACGGGTGCGCGATCTGGAAGACCGGCTTGGCGTGCGCCTGATCGAGCGCACCACCCGCCAGCTGCGGCTGACCGCCGAGGGCGAGGTGCTGGTGGCCCGCGCCGACCGGCTGCTGAGCGAGGCCGAAGACATCCGCCGCGCGCTGAGCGATTCCGGCTCGGCCCCGCGGGGGCACCTGCGCATCGCGGTGCCGCAGATGTTCGGGCAGCTGATCATGGGCCGGGTCGGCGCTGCGCTCCGCGCCCGGCACCCGGATATCACGCTGGAATGCGTCTTCCTCGACCGGCCGCCCGACATGCTGGAAGAGGGCTTCGATGGCGTCCTGCGCGTCGGCCCGCTGGAAGACAGCAGCCACGGGGCCCGGCGGCTTGGCGAGGCGGCGGCGGTGCTGGTCGCCCCGCCCGGCCTGCAGGGGCTGGCGGACCTGCAAGAGCCCGAGGATATCGCCCGCTTCCCCGTCGTCGGTGTGACCCCGGCCTATTGGGGCAGCTGGGATTTCGTGCGCGCCTCGGACGGTGCGTCGCGGCAGGTGGTGCCGGTGCCGGCGCTGAGCCTCGGATCGGCGCTGGCGATCCGCGAGGCGGTGATGGCGGGCGCAGGCCTTTCGCTGCTGCCCTATCTGCTGGTCGGGCCCGATCTGCAATCCGGACGGCTGATCCGGCTTTTGCCAGAGTGGGAAGGAAACCGGAAAGAGATCTCGTTCGTATATCCTTCACCTCAATCGGCGACGGCGCGGCTGCGGGCCTTCATCGACGTTCTGGTGGAGGAGTTGCGCAACCCTGCCAATGCCTGGATCCCCGTGCCGCCGACCAAGCCCGGGCGGGGTTGACGGGAGAGGGGCATCCGGCGACAGACGGCACAGGAACAAAGGCGGCAGGCATGACACGATCCCAGCACACCCCGGCAGCGCGCCTTGGCAAGGACAGCCGCGCATGAGCGCCCCCTCCCCCGCCGCGCTGGCCCTGCGCGAGGCGCTTGGGCGCTACGCCACCGGCGTGACCATCGTCACCACCGAAGGCCCGCAAGGCCCGGTTGGCATCACCGCCAACAGCTTCACCTCGCTGTCGCTGGACCCGCCGTTGGTGCTGTGGTGCCCGGCCCGCACCTCCTCGCGCTTCGCGGCCTTCGCCGGCGCGAGCCACTACGCAATCCATGTGCTGGGCTCGGATCAGCTGGAGCTCTGCCGCCGCTTCGCCCGCTCCGGCGCCGATTTCGACAGCATTCCGCTCGAGGCCACGCCCGAGGGCCAGCCGCTGCTGCCCGGCTGCCTCGCCCGTTTCGATTGCCGCGCCCATGCGGTGCATGAGGGCGGCGATCATGCGATTCTGGTGGGAGAGGTGCTGCGCGCGACAACCACCACCGGCGATCCCCTGCTGTTCTGGGGCGGGCGCTATGGCGATTTCCTGCATCACGGTTAGGCGATTTCGGCCCGGCAGGGCTTTGCATGCCCGTCAGGCAGTAGCAATCCGCCGCTGAAATGCTAGATACGTAAAAACCCGGGGTTTTTCATGCTGATCGACGAACGCACCGACCAAGACGCCAATGCCGCCTGCCCTCCGCTCGATGCCGAGGATATGATGGCGCGTGCGCAGGATGCCTCCAACCTGCTCAAGGCGCTGGCGCATGAAGGGCGGCTGATGATCCTGTGCCACCTGTCCGCCGGCGAGAAATCGGTGACAGAGCTGGAAACCCTGCTCTCCTCGCGGCAGGCGGCGGTCAGCCAGCAACTGGCACGGCTGCGCATGGAAGGGCTGGTCGCGGCCCGGCGTGAGGGCAAGGCGATCTATTACTCGCTGAGCGACCCCAAGGCCGCGCGGCTGGTCGGGATGCTCTACGAGATGTTCTGCGCCCCCGACGCCGCCTGAGGCGGCATCGGAGGCCAAAGGTGCCTCAGGTGCGGAACACCCGGTAGATCGCCGGGATCACCAGCACCGTCAGCAGCGTTGAGCTCAGCAGCCCGAACAGCAGCGACAGCGCCAGCCCCTGGAAGATCGGGTCAGCCAGGATCACCACCGCCCCGATCATCGCCGCCACCGCGGTCAGCAGGATCGGCTTGAAGCGGATCGCCCCCGCCTCGATCAGGATATCGACCTTGCTCTTGCCGGTCGGGTCGGCATGGCGGATGAAATCCACCAGCAGGATCGAGTTCCTCACGATGATGCCGGCCAGCGCGATGAAGCCGATCATCGAGGGGGCCGAGAACGGCGCGCTGAACAGCCAGTGCCCGCCCATGATGCCCATGAAGGTCAGCGGGATCGGCGTCAGGATCACCAGCGGCAGTCGGAAGCTGCCGAACTGCGCCACGACCAGGATGTAGATCCCCAGCAGCGCCACGCCAAAGGCCGCGCCCATGTCGCGGAAGGTGACCCATGTCACCTCCCATTCACCATCCCACAGCAGCGTCACCACCTGCTCATCCTCGGGCTGGCCGTTGAGGCGCACCACGGGGCGCTCTCCCTCGCCCCAGTCGATGCCGTCCAGCAACTCGCCCACGGCGATCATGCCATAGAGCGGCGCCTCGAAATCCCCCGCAAGCTCTGCCTGCACCATCTCGGCCTCGCGGCCATTGTGGCGGAAGACCGGGAAGCTGGCGCGTTCCTCGGTGATCTGCACCACGTCGCCAAGCTCCACCACGCCCCGCGCGCCCGGCAGCAGGTTCGCCGGGATCGGGGTGGACAGCGCCGCCTCGTCCAGCACCCGCGCGCCCTTGGCCCGCTCCACGATGATCGGGATCGGCTGGCGCCCCTCGCCCCTGTGCGAGTACCCGACCGTCGTGCTGCCGTTCAGGATTTGCAGCGTGTCGAAGACATCGGCCTCCTGCACCTCGAAGAACTCCAGCTCGTCCTGGCCGATGGTCGCGCGCAGCCGGCGCGGCTGTTCCCCGAAACTGTCATCGACATCGACGATGAAGGGCACCGCCTCGAAGGCCGCCCTGATCTTCGCGGCAGCGGCGCGGCGGGTTTCGGCATCGGGGCCATAGACCTCGGCCAGCAGGGTCGACATCACCGGCGGGCCGGGCGGCGGCTCCACCGTCTTCAGCACCGTGCCGGGCGGCAGCGCCAGCGCGTCCAGCCGGTTGCGCAGGTCCAAGGCGATGGCATGGCTGCTGCGCTCCCTCTCGCCCCGGGCAGAGAGGGTGATCTGCACCTCGCCCAGGTGCGGCTTCTCGCGCAGGTAGTAGTGGCGCACGAGGCCGTTGAAGTTGAAGGGGGCCGAGGTCCCGGCATGGGTCTGCACCGACAGCACCTCTGGCAGGTCCAGCGCCGCGCGGGCTACGTCCTGCGCCACGGCATCGGTCGCCTCGACGCTCGCGCCCTCGGGCAGGTCGATCACGACCGCCAGTTCCGACTTGTTGTCGAAGGGCAGCAGCTTGACCGTCACATCGCGGGTGTAAAGCAGCGCCAGCGAGCCGAAGGACAGCACGACCGTGACCAGCAAGAAGGTCAGCGAGCGCGCCTTGGTGGCCAGGATCGGGCGCGCCACGGCGGCATAGATCCGGCCGAGCCGGCCGCCGGGGGCGCCACCGTCATCGTGGTGCAACGGCGCGCGGCCAGCGATCTTGACCATCAGCCAGGGCGTTACGATCACCGCCACGAAGAAGGAAAAGATCATCGCCGCGCTGGCATTGGCGGGGATCGGGCTCATGTAGGGCCCCATCATCCCCGACACGAAGAGCATCGGCAGCAGCGCCGCGACCACGGTCAACGTGGCAACGATGGTGGGATTGCCGACCTCGGCCACCGCCTCGATGGCCTTGTGGATCCGGTCCCCCGGCCCCTTCATGCCCCAGTGACGCGCGATATTCTCGATCACCACGATGGCATCGTCAACGAGGATGCCGATGGAGAAGATCAGCGCGAACAGGCTGACCCGGTTCAGCGTGTAGCCCATGATCCAGGCGGAAAACAGCGTCAGCAGGATCGTCACCGGGATGACGATGGCGACCACGATCCCCTCGCGCCAGCCGATGGCCAGCAGCACCAGCGCGATGATCGACACGGTGGCCAGACCAAGGTGGAACAGCAGCTCGTTGGATTTCTCGTTCGCCGTCTCGCCATAGTCGCGGGTGACGTGGACCTCGATCCCCTCGGGGATCAGATGCCCCTTCGCCATCTCGACCTTGTGCAGGATTGCCTCGGCCACCACCACGGCATTGGCCCCGGCGCGCTTGGCAATCGCCAGCGTCACCGCCGGGCTGCGGGACAGGGCGCCATCCTCGGCGCGGGTGACATTGGCGACGATATGATCCGAGGTATCGGCCACAAACTCCACATCCGCGACATCGCCCACATAGACCGGGCGGCCATCACGCGCAGTCAGCAGCAGCGCTGCAATCTCGGCTGGCGCGGTCAACGTGGCGCCAGCGACAAGGTCGATCTGCTCGCCACTGTCACGCAGCCGGCCGGTGGAGAAGGCGCGGTTGGCCTGCTGCACCTTGTCCGAAAGCTGTTGCAGCGTCACGCCATACATCGCCAGCCGCTCGGGATCGGGCGCGATGCGGATCGCCTCGGGCGCCTCGCCGACGAGATAGGTCAGGCCCACATCCTCGACCTTCATCAGGTCGGCCCGCAGCTCGCGGGCAACGCGGGTCAGGTCGTTTGCGCCGATGCCCGGTGCAGCCGTTAGCGTCAGCGCCACGATCGCCACATCGTCGATGCCGCGCCCCACCACCAGCGGCTCGGGGATGCCCTGCGGCAGCCGGTCGATATTGGCGCGGATCTTCTCATGAACCCGCAGGATCGCGGTGTCGGAATCGGTGCCGACCACAAAGCGCACCATCACCAGCGCGCCATCGTCATCGGTCTGCGAATAGACATGCTCGACGCCGGAGATGCCCTTGACGATGGTCTCCAGCGGTTCGGTCACCAGCTTCACCGCATCTTCGGCGCGCAGGCCCGGCGCGCTGAGGTGGATGTCGACCATCGGGACGGAGATTTGCGGCTCCTCCTCGCGCGGCAGGCTGATCAGCGCGACCAGCCCCACCGCCAGCGCCGCCACGATGAACAGCGGCGTCAGCGAGGAGCGGATGAAGGCGCGGGTCAGGCCGCCGGCAAGCCCAAGCGGTCCGCGGAACGGGGCTTCACTCATCGCCGGTCACCACCGCGTCGCCGGCGGCAAGGCCGGTCAGAACCTCGACCATGTCGGCGCCATCCAGTTGGTGGGCGCCTCCCAGAACCACGGTGCGTTCGACGATATCCTCACCCACCGCCACGCGGACGAAGTCGAGCCCTGAACGGGTGGAGACGGCGCCCTCTGGCACCAGCAGCGCCTCACGGTTGCCCATCGGCAGGCGGACCAGCACCCGCGCCTCGACAAAGGCCGCGTCCAGCCCCGGCACATCGACATCGGCGATCACACGGCCATTCTCGATTTGCGGATAGACCTTGACCAGATTGCCCTCCGCCGGGCCCGTCGCCGTCTCAATGCCAATCGCCGCGCCCTCGGCCAGCAGCGCGGCATGGCGCTCCGGAACGGCAAGGCGCAGGAAGAACCCGCCGCCGCCAATGGTCGCCACTTCCTCGCCCGCCATCACCACCGCGCCGCGGGTTTGCGGCACCGCCAGAACCCGGCCTGATACCGGCGCCAGAACCGTGCCCTCGGCCCCCTGCTGCTCCACCATCTGGCGCTCGGCCTGCTGCGCCGCGATCTGGCCTGTCAGCACGTCAAGCTGGGTGCGCAGCGCATCCAGCCGCTGCGCGGTGCTGACACCGCGGGCCAGCAGTTCCTCGCCCCGGGTCAGCTCCGCCTGCGCATTCTCCTGCTGCGCGCGCAGGGCCTGCAGCTGCGCGTCGATGGCGCCGATCTGGAAGCCCAGTTTCTGATCCTCGATCTCGGCAATCGGCTGGCCGGCCTGCACCGTATCGCCCTCGGTCACCGTCACTTCGATGAGTGTACCCCCCAGCCGCGCCCGCGCCGGAATGGTGTCCCGCGCTTCGATCCGGCCCGAGACCGCCTTCCAGTCGGTCACCACTTGCGGCGCCAGCACCAGCGTGTCGGCGCGGGCGGGCAGCGCGGCGGCAAAAGCCAGCAGCGCGGTCAGCATCAGGGCTCGCATGGGGTGATCCTTCCAGACATATATTCCGAGACATGAATGTGATGGCTCGGGCGGCAGAGTCAATATCTGCCGGATATGTAAGTCTATACCAGAATCGGGGGGGCGCGGCGCTATTCGCGCAGATCGACGATCTTGACCCGCAGCACCTGAGCAAGAGCATTGAGCTCCCCCAGCGTCGGACGGTGGCAGCGGGTTTCGATGGCCCGCACGACCGTCGGTTCAAAGTCGGCAATCCGCGCCAGTTGCTCGACCGACAGGCCCGCAGCGCCACGGGCCGCGGTCAGCGGGTGGTCTGGTCTGTAAAGGCGCCTGTCATCATGCATGGGTGCACCGGGTCGGTAAGCTAGACGAACGAACTTACTCGCGAAAAGTTCCGCCGGGTGCAAGTGATATTTCAGCTAGAGGGGTTTTCAGCCATAATCTGCCTGCGGAAACTGCGCCAAAGGCTCAGTTCCCCACCACCCTCAGGCCACCTTCCCGCGCGGCGGCAACAAAAGCACTGCGGGCGACTTCGCCCTCGACAAGGCCGGTAATCGCAAACAGGTTGATCCGACGGGCTTCGGAAATCTTCTGGCCCTCGACACCGGGCCAACGGTCGGCGCGCATCAGAACCTCGGCCTGTGCGGGGCCGCGGATAGACAGGATATCGGCGCCACCCTGATCGCGAGCAAGCCGCACCGCCTTGTTCCAGTCTGCCATAGCGCCGTCTCCCCAACCGCAACCAACACCGCCGCGCACCCGAATGTCTGCGACTGGAGGTACTTTAGCGCAGACGGCGCCCGCGCGCATCCTGTCCAAAAGGTCAGGTGCCGCGGTGCGGCGCAGTGGCGGAGTGTCTATCGGCAAAGTGGATGTGGTGCCCCCAGAGAGACTCGAACTCCCGACCCTCTGATTACAAATCAGACGCTCTACCAGCTGAGCTATAGGGGCACGGTGTCGCAGATAGCCCGCGGCGCGCGGCCTTGCAAGAGTGTCGCGCTTACCTTGTCCGTGCCGGTGCGATGTTCGCCCGCGCCAGCAAGGCCACCGCCACGAGGCCGACCGCGATCACCAGCAGGGCGGCCGGTGAGGCGTCGCCGAGATTCTCGAGGCTGGCCTTCTCATGCGTGCGCGTTGCCAGCGTCTCATAGTTGAAGGGGCGCAGCAGCATCGTCGCCGGCAGTTCCTTGACGCAATCGACAAAAACCAGCAGCAGGGCCGAGCCGATGGTGCCCTTCATCAGCGGCAAATAGACCGCGGCCAGCGCACCGCCCGCATTCTTACCCAGCGAGCGCGCCGCCATCGGCAATGAGGGAGACACGCGCCCGAAGGCCGCATCCGCCGCCCCCTGCGCGATGGCAAAGAACCGCACCACATAGGCCAGCACGATGGCGCTGGCGGTGCCGGTCAGCATCAGCCCCGGATCGGTGCCGGTCAGCGCCAGCCAGCCATCTGCCAGCCGGTGATCGAGCGCGGCGAGGGGAATCAGCAGCCCCACCGCCAGCACAGCCCCCGGCGCAGCATAGCCAAGCGCCGTGAAGGGCATCAGCAGCCGCGGCGTTGCGCGCCCGGTCAGCCGCACGCCATAGACCATGAACAGCGCCGCTGCGACGGTCAGCACCGCCGCGATGCCGCCGGTGGTCAGCGTATGCATCAGCGCGCGGGCAAGGCCGGGCGAGACCCAGGCCTCGGGGTTCGCCGCGGCATGGAAGCCCATCACCGCCACCGGCAGCACGAACCCCAGCACGAAGGGAACAAGGCACAGTGCCATCGCCAGCCAGGCCTGCATCCCCGTCAGCGACACCCGCGCCACCGGCCGCGGCTGGCGCGCTGACTGGTAGTAGCGCAGCCGCCGCCGCGACAGCTTTTCCAGCGCGACAAGTGCGAAGACGAGGCTGAGGATCAGGCAGGCGATCTGCGCGGCGCCGCCGGCATTGCCCATCTCCAGCCATGTCGTGAACACACCTGTGGTCAGCGTCTGCACCGAGAAATAGCTGACCACGCCGTAATCCGCGACCGTCTCCATCATCACGATGGCGGCGCCCGCAGCGATGGCGGGGCGCGCCAGCGGCAAACCGACGCGCCAGAACAGCCCCAGCGGCCCGGCGCCAAGGGCGCGTGCGACCTCATAGGCGCCGGCGGGCTGTTCGCGGAAGGCCGCCCGCGCCAGCAGATAGACATAGGGGTAGAGCGCCGCCGCCAGCACCACCACCGCCCCGCCCCGGGTCTTGACCGCCGGGAACCAGTAATCGCGGGACGAGGCCCAACCGAAACTCTCGCGCAGCGCGATCTGCACCGGGCCGGAATACTCCAGGAAATCCACCAGCGCATAGGCGCCCACATAGGCCGGAATCGCGAGAGGAAGCAGCAAGAGCCACTCCAGTGCGCCCGACAGAGGGAAACGATACATCGCGATCAGCCAAGCCGCCCCTGCCCCCACCGCCGCCGCCAACGCGCCAGTGCCAAGCGCGAGAACCGCGGTATTGGTCAGGTAGCGCGGCAGGGTAGTGGCCACCAGATGCGGCCAGATATTCTCGGTCGGGTTGAAGGCCAGCCAGATCACCGACAGGATCGGCAGCGCCACCAGCGCCGCAATCAGCGCCGCGCCAGCAGACCAAAGCCCGGCGCCGGCCGCGCGGGCCTCTTGCCGCCGGATCGGCTGGGTCTGATGCTCGGCGCTTGTCATGGCGCAGGCGATACAGGAATGCCGTTTCCCTGTCCAGAAATCGCCGTATATAGCGGGCACAAGAACGCACGGGCACAGCAGAAGATAACAGAAGACAACGGGCGGAACAGGCAATGCAGGTCGTCTATCACCTCGGGGCACATTCCACCGATGAAGAGCGTCTGGTGCGCGGGCTTTTGCGCGCCAAGGGGCCGCTGGCCGCGCAGGGCGTGATTGTGCCCGGCCCCGGCCGCTATCGCCCGGTGCTGCGCGAAACCATGATCAAGCTGAAGGGCGCCCCCGCCAGCCGCGAAGTGCAGGAGGTGCTGCTGGACGCCGTGGTGGATGCCGATCATGTGGAGCGTCTGGTGTTCAGCAACGAGCTGTTCATCTGCATCCCGCAAAAAGCGATCACGGAAGGCGCGTTCTACCCGATGGCGGCCCGCAAGGTTGCCGCCATGTCGAACCTGTTTCCCGATGACGAATGCGAGTTCCACATGGCGCTGCGCAATCCCGCCACGCTGATCCCGGCGCTGCTGGGGCGCGTCAAGGGCCTGAGCTACGAGGAGTTCATGGGCTCGGCCGAGCCGATGCAGATCCGTTGGGCGCCGGTGGTGCAGCGGATCCTGGCCGCGGCGCCGGGCCGGACCCTGACGCTGTGGTGCAACGAGGATACCCCGCTGATCTGGCCCGAGGTGCTGCGGAGCGTCGCTGGCGTCGGCCCCGATTTTGCGCTGGCGGCCGATACCGATGTGCTGGCGACCATCATGACCGAGGACGGGCTGAAGCGGCTGGACAGCTATCTGGCCAGCCACCCGCCGGCAAATGTCGACCAGCGCCGCAAGATCGTGTCGGCCTTCCTATCGAAGTTTGCCAAGCCAGAAGAGCTGGAGGTAGAGGTGGCGCTGCCCGGCTGGACCGAGGATCTGGTCGAAGAGATCACCGAGGCCTATGACCACGACGTTGCCGAGATCGCGGCGATGCCGGGTGTGCGCTTCCTCGCACCCTGAGCACCCTTTCGCCTCACCGCCCCCGCCGCTGGTGCGTCGCAGGCTGACCGCCGCCGATTTCGGCGCAGAACCACGCATTGCAAGGAACGTCCGGCGTTGGCGCGGGTTCTGTCTGCAAAGGTTTCCATCCTGAAAGGTGATCCGATGCGACACTCCTTGCACCGCTCTTTGCCCCTGCTGGCACTGGCCGGGATCGGCTGGCTGTTCTGGTCTGCCGGTCGCCGCGATCCGCGCAGCCCGGTCGGCCTGCTTGCACGACCGCAAAATGCCGAAGCTGAGCCGGTGAGCTCTGGCAAGCGCGCCAAATCCGTCTCTGCCCCGACATCCGGCAAGGCCGGGCATCAACGCGCGGCAAACTCGCCCGCGGCCATCAACGGCTTTCAGCCGGTGCGCGCCGCAGGGCCAAGCGCGATGAAGGACCCGCCGCAAGACTGGGACGAGGTGGATGAAGAGAATGACGAATCCTTCCCCGCCAGCGATCCGCCGGGCCGCTACTGACGCGCCGGCGATCAGGACAAGAACAAGCCGGCCCCCATTGCGGGTGGCCGGCTTTTTGCTGCCCGGTGAGTGGCTGCGTCAAAGCAGCGCGAGGACCGACAGGACCAGAAGGATCGCGATCAAGATGCCAAGTGCGCGGCCGCTTGCCCGCAGGCCACGCCCGCCGGTGGCCGGACGCGGGGCGCCCGTGCCGGCGATCTCTGGCCGGCCCCCCGCTCCGGGCTCTGCCGCAATGCGGATCTGCTCGGGCGTCGGTGGGGTTCCGGCCTTGGCGGGCACGGTGCTGGTCGCGGCGCGAGAATTGATGCCATCGCGCGGCGCTGCAGGTCGGGTGGGAGTTTGCATCGCAGTTTCCTTGTTGGATGAGCTGGCAAGGCACCCTTTGACACCTCCGCCTGAGGGGTTGGCCAGATGCCGGGCGCCAGCTGGCGCGCCCAAGACGGGCCTTGCCGACACAACCGCCGGCACAGCGCTTCCGTTCCCGGCTGACCGTGCCGCATACAAGGTTCCGCAAGGGCTTGGCCGATGAGGACGGACATTCCGGCCCACACAGGGAACAGATTGCGGCCGAAGTGGTTTTTCCCTCAGAAGGGGCGACGGCGCCCCCCCAAAAACACGCCCCAGCCCCCTGTCGAGCCGCGGGGGGCCAAGGCCTCAACGGAAGGAGACCGGCCATGTCCGCACCCCAGACCAATATCGAAAAGCAGAAGCGTCGCCATTGGGCGCCCCTGGTCGGCAGCGCGCTGGTGGTTGTCTTCGGTGTGGCCATGATCTTGTGGTGGATGACGGAAGAAGCGGTGGAGGCCCCGGAGACGGATGCGCCCGCCGCGGCAACCGGCGATATCGGACCGGCCACCGGCGGCGGCGCGGCTGACAGCACCGGCACCATCGGCGCAGACGGCAATGTTAGCGGCGCGCAGCCCGGCGTGGTGATCGATCAGACCACCGGCACCGGCACCGCGGACACGCTTGGCACGCCGCCGGCCGCCATCGCGGATTGACACCATTGACCAGGGGTTCGCCTTGAAGCGCGACCCCGCCCCCGGACTTCGCAAAAGGCCACCTGATGTCCCCAGTCAGCCAGTTCCCTGAGCCAGAGACCACCACGACGCAGCTGGTCCGGCTGGAGGCGATGCTGATCGCGCAGCGCAAATTGCTGTTGCGCCTGATCGCCCAGACGGGCGCGGGGGCTGCGATTGCCGATGATCTTGCGGCCCGCGAGGTTTTTCAGGGCCATGAGGAGGATCCGGGCGTGCTGCCTACCGCCGAATTTGCGCTGGAAGCGGCGGTTGCCGAGCAACTGCGCCTGATCGCGCGCGAGGTCCAAGCAATCGCTGAGGCCGCGGGCCCTGCGCCAGTGGCCCCGGCGGCAGGATAGCTCCTTCAGGCAGCTGCGGCGAGCGGGACGGGGCAGAACGGAACGGTTGCCACTGCATCGCCCTCAAATGTGCAGAAGCTGCCCTGCGGCACCTGTTCCCAGCATTCGCCGCTTTCCAGCGGTTCGGACACTACGGCCCGCCCGCCGCGGCTGTCTGACCAGCGGTGGTAGAGCGAGGGCGCCTGATCGTCCGTCGCATAGCGCACGGCATAGAGCCGCGCCCCATCCGACAGCGCCGCTGTCAGACGGATATGCGGCGCATCACCCTTCTGCCGGCTCAAGGCCTCGAACTTCGCCACCGAGCGTTCCAGCGCGCCGCGCGGATCGGTTGCCAGCCCCTCGCCAAGCGCGGTCAGGAACAGCGCCTCGCTATCCGTCGCGCCCTTGCGCTGCGGGTATAGGTGATCGGGTATCAGCATTTCCGCATCGCGGCGGAAGGCGTCGTAGCCGCCGACCTGGCCGTTATGCATGAAGGACCAGCGGCCGACGGCGAAAGGATGGCAGTTGTTGCGGCTGGTCGCGGTGCCGGTCGAGGCGCGGACATGGGCGAGGAACAGCCGTGATTTCACCTGTGCGACCAGGCTGCGCAGATTGGGGTCCGACCAGGCGGGCATGACGTCGCGGTAGAGCCCCGGCTCCTCGCGCTCACCATACCACGCCAGCCCGAAGCCATCGGCATTGATCGCCGACAGGCATTCGGTGGCGCAATGGCTTTGATGGATCAGCGAATGGCCGGGGCGGCTGACGATCTCTTCCACGAAGATCGGTGCGCCTGTATAGGCAGCCCAACGGCACATCTACCGCGCCCCCATGGTGCCACGCGCGATAGCGCGTCTTGCCGCCCTGCCCTGCATCATCCGCCTCTTGGTTTTGGCGTCATGATACCGTCATGTTGCGCTGCGGCAAGACGAAATCTGCGACAAACTGTCAGGGTGCGCTTTCCTCGACGATCACAAGCTCGCGTTCCGCTGCACCAATGGCATGGGACAGCGCCGCCTGATATTCGGCGCTGTGATAGCAGGCCTCGGCCGCCTCGACCGAGGGAAAGCGGGCGACGACATTGCGCGAGCGATCCGTGCCTTCGAGCTGCACATAGCGCCCACCACGGGCGAGAAATGCCCCGCCATGCGCGGCGATTGCCGGGCCGGCCAGCTTGGCGTATTTACCATAGGCCTCGGGGTCGGTGACGGTCACATGCGCGATCCAGAGTGCGGTCATCGGTAATTCTCCCTTACAGGTTCGCCAGAACGGCTTCGGCCGCCGCGATGGCCTCGGCCGCTTTCGTGGGGTCCGCGCCGCCAGCCTGCGCCATGTCGGGCCGCCCGCCGCCGCCCTTGCCGCCAAGCGCCTCGGCCGCCGCGCGCACCAGATCGACGGCAGAGATGCGCGCCGTCAGATCGGCCGTCACGCCCGCCGCCACCGCCGCCTTGCCGCCGGTATCGGCGACCAGCAGCACCGCGCCAGAGCCGACGCGCGCCTTCATCTCATCGACCAGCGCCGGCAGATCCTTGCCCGACACGCCGCTGACCGATTGCGCCAGGAAGCTGATGCCGCCTATGTCCTTCGCCGCCGGGCCGGCCGCACCGCCGCCGCCCATTGCCAGTTCGCGCCGCAGCTGCGCCAGCTCATTGGTCAGCGCCCGCCGCTCATCGACCAGCGCCTTCACCCGGTCGACCACTTCACCGGCAGAGGCCTTGAGCAGCCCGCCGATCTCAGCCAGCCGCGCGCCCTGTGCGTTCAGATGGTCGAGCGCCACCTGCCCCGTCAGCGCCTCGAGCCGGCGCACGCCGGCGGCGGAGGCACTGTCACCCAGCAACACAAACGCCCCGATCTCGCCCAGACGGGAGACATGGGTGCCGCCGCAAAGCTCCAGCGAATAGGTGCTGCCATCGGTGCCCTTGCCGGAACCGGCGAGGCTGCCCATCGACACGACGCGGACCTCGTCGCCGTATTTCTCGCCAAACAGCGCCTGCGCACCAAGGGCGCGGGCATCGTCCGGCGTCATGATCCGGGTTTCCACCGCAGAGTTCTGGCGGATCAGGCCGTTCACCTCGGCCTCGACCTGCGCCAGTTCGGCGGGCGTCAACGCCTTGGAATGGCTGAAATCAAAGCGCAGACGGTCCGGCGCGTTCAGGCTGCCCTTCTGCGCGACATGATCGCCAAGCGCGCGGCGCAGCGCCTCGTTCACGAGGTGCGTGGCCGAGTGGTTGGCCTCAATGGCGGCGCGGCGGTGATGGTCCACCTCCAGCTTCGCGGGCTGGCCGGCGCGGATCTCGCCTTCCGTCACCCGCCCGATGTGCAGGAACAGGCCCGCCGACTTGCGCGTCTCGGTGATCGCCGCCTGCCCGGTTTCAGTGCGCAGCCAGCCGGCATCGCCGACCTGGCCGCCGCTTTCGGCATAGAAGGGCGATTGGTTGACGATGATCTGGATCTCGGCGCCCTCGGCCGCGGTCTTTACCTCGGCCCCACCCTGCACCAGCGCCAGCACCTGACCCTCGGCGGTTTCGGTGTCATAGCCCAGGAATTCGGTCGGGCCATGCAATTCCGCCAGATCAAACCAGATCGCCGCATCGCGGGTCTCTCCCGAACCGGCCCAGCTTGCGCGGGCCTTGGCCTTCTGCTCGGCCATCGCGGCATCGAAACCGGCGGTATCGACCGAAAGGCCCTTCTCGCGCAGCGCGTCCTGCGTCAGGTCAAGCGGGAAGCCGTAGGTGTCATAGAGCTTGAACGCCGCCTCGCCCGGCAGCGCACCGCCTTCGGGCAGGCGCGAAACCTCATCGTCCAGCAGCCGCAGCCCGCGGTCCAGCGTCTGCTTGAAGCGGGTCTCCTCCAGCTTCAGCGTCTCCTCGATCAGCGCCTGCGCCCGGCCCAGTTCGGGATAGGCGGCGCCCATCTGCCGCACCAGCGCCGGCACCAGCCGGTACATCACCGGGTCCTGAGCGCCCAGCATATGCGCGTGGCGCATCGCCCGCCGCATGATCCGCCGCAGCACATAGCCGCGGCCTTCGTTGGAGGGCATGACCCCGTCGGCAATCAGGAAGCTGGTAGAGCGCAGGTGGTCGGCGATCACCCGGTGATGCACCTTGCCGGGCCCGTCCGGGTCGGCGCTGGTGGCATGGGCGCTCGCCTCGATAAGGCTGCGCATCAGGTCGGTGTCATAGTTGTCATGCTTGCCCTGCAGCAGCGCGCCGATCCGCTCCAGCCCCATGCCGGTGTCGATGGATTGCTTGGGCAGCGGCACCATCGTGCCATCAGCGAACTGCTCGTTCTGCATGAAGACGAGGTTCCAGATCTCGATGAAGCGGTCGCCATCCTCATCGGCCGAGCCGGGAGGGCCGCCCCAGATCTGGTCGCCGTGGTCATAGAATATCTCGGTGCAGGGGCCACAGGGGCCAGTCGGGCCCATGCGCCAGAAGTTATCATCGGTGGGGATGCGGATGATCCGCTCGTCGCTCAGGCCCGCAACCTTCTTCCAGATGCCCGCTGCCTCGTCATCGGTGTGATAGACGGTGACCAGCAGCTTGCTGCGGTCGATCCCGAAATCGCGGGTCAGAAGCTCCCACGCAAAAGCGATGGCATCGTCCTTGAAATAGTCGCCGAAGCTGAAATTCCCCAGCATTTCAAAGAAGGTATGGTGCCGCGCCGTATAGCCGACATTGTCGAGGTCATTGTGCTTGCCCCCCGCGCGCACGCATTTCTGCGCGGTGGTGGCGCGGGCATAATCCCGGGTCTCGGCGCCGGTGAACAGGTTCTTGAACTGCACCATGCCCGAATTGGCGAACATCAGCGTCGGATCGTTGCGCGGCACCAGGGGCGAGCTGTCCACCACGCGGTGGCCGTTGCGACCGTAGAAATCGAGAAAAGTAGAGCGGATGTCGTTCAGGCTGGGCATATTTTCTGCTCTCACGGGGCCTTTGGGGCGCGGGGCCTTTAGGCAGGGGTCTGTTGCCCCCCGTTTATCGCCGCATCGGGGGCCTGTCCAGCAAAGGCGCCCCTCTCTACCGCCGCGCCGCCCCCGCCCTCACCCTGCCGACACTGCAGATGCCGTCCACTGCCCGACCCCTGCTTTGCCTTTTCAAAACATCCTCGGGGGGAGCACCCGGCATGGGCGCCGGGGGACAGACAGCCCCCCGTCTCCGGTCGGGGCTCGTCACCACGCCGGCGGACCTGCCCTAGCCTAACAAAAAGCCGCGCCCCTTTCGGAGCGCAGCCCATTCCAGCAGAAAAGATCGCCCCAGCCCGGGTCAGGCCTCGGTCACATCCTCGGCGTCGCCCTCGGTGGCGGCGAAATCGAGCCCGTGGCTGGCGCGGACCTTGTCCTCGATCGCCAGCGAGACATCGGGATGGTCGCGCAGGAACTGCTTGGCATTCTCGCGGCCCTGACCGATGCGCTCATCGCCGTAGGAGTACCAGGCGCCGGACTTCTCGACGATCCCGGCCTTCACCCCAAGGTCGATGATCTCACCAACCTTGGAAATGCCCTCGCCATACATGATGTCGAACTCAACCTGCTTGAACGGCGGCGCGACCTTGTTCTTCACCACCTTGACGCGGGTGGAGTTTCCCACCACCTCGTCGCGGTCCTTGATCGAGCCGATGCGGCGGATGTCGAGCCGGACCGAGGCGTAGAATTTCAGCGCATTGCCGCCGGTCGTGGTCTCGGGGCTGCCGAACATCACGCCGATCTTCATGCGGATCTGGTTGATGAAGATCACCATGCAGTTGCTGCGCCCGATGCTTGCGGTCAGCTTGCGCATGGCCTGGCTCATCAGGCGGGCCTGGCTGCCCATCTGCATGTCGCCCATGTCGCCTTCGAGCTCGGCCTTCGGCGTCAGCGCAGCAACCGAGTCGATGACCACGAGGCTAACGGCACCCGAGCGCACCAGCGTGTCGACGATCTCCAACGCCTGCTCACCCGTGTCGGGCTGCGAGATCAGCAGCTCGTCGAGGTTCACGCCGAGTTTGCGGGCATATTGCGGGTCGAGCGCGTGTTCGGCATCGACAAAGGCACAGACGCCGCCCTTCTTCTGCTCTTCAGCCACAACATGCAGCGTCAGCGTGGTCTTGCCCGAGCTTTCCGGGCCATAGATCTCGATGATCCGCCCCTTGGGCAGGCCGCCGATGCCAAGCGCGATGTCGAGCCCCAAGGAGCCGGTGGAGGTCGCCTCGATCTCCATGACCGGGTTGTTGAGCCCCAGCCGCATGATCGAGCCCTTGCCGAACTGCCGTTCGATCTGGGCCAACGCGCTGTCGAGCGCCTTTTGTTTGTCGGTGTTGCGCTTGTCGGTCATGTCGAAGAGGTTCGCCGCTGCCATTGGTCCCGTTCCTTATTCCACACCCGGCCCCGGGCGGCAATCGCACAGAGGCCCCGCTTTTGTTCCGCACTTGTTCTGCAGGTTATGAGATCAAACCAAGAACATTTCAATCGATATCTTCATAATTCCAACTTTTTCTCACTTGGGTTAACGAGTAGTTTACGTGCGGCCCTCAAATCTGCTCTTCGGGTGCTGCACCCCGAAAAAGATGGGGATACCGTGCCGACTGGCACGGCCTGAGCGAGAATGAGGCGGGAATGCTGATCTTCTGGAAGAGACATCTGGTGTTCCTCGCCAACACCAAGACGGGGTCCACCTCGATCGAGATGGCTCTCGAATCGCTGGCCGATGTGGCGGTCCAGCGTCCGCCGGCCCTGAAACACACTACAGCGGCGCGGTTTTCGGGATTGCTGGCTCCGTTCCTGGGAGCCAGTGCCGAGGGTCAGAGCTTCGAAACCGTCGCCCTGATCCGAGAGCCCTTGGACTGGTTGGGCAGCTGGTATCGCTACCGTCTGCGCGAGCATCTGCCGATTGGGGGGGATGGCAGCTTCGCTGCCTTTGTCGCGGGCTATCTCGATCAGCCGCAGGCGGAGTTCGCCCGTGTCGGCTCGCAATCGGCCTTCCTGACCGATGCGGAGGGGCATATCGCGGTGGACCACCTGTTCCGCTACGAGGATATCGACCAGCTGCTGGAGTTTCTCGAGGACCGGCTCGACTGCGCGATCACCCTGCCCCACCTCAACGTCTCGCCACGGGCGCCGATGGACCTGCCGGCCGACCTGACACGACGCCTGAACGCGCAGTTGGCAGAAGATTACGCACTCTATGAGGCTGTAAAGCGGCCGGAGACACGGCAACGCAGAGCATTCCCGGCCGGGGCCTGACCCGCATGGCCGTTCCGGTCGAGCGTCGCCGGTCATCGGACGATCAATGCCGAACGCCCTTGGCAGTCTGAGTGGCTTAGAGTTGATTGGGAAGCCGGCGTGACCCGGTCAGCTAACCGGGTAAGATGCCGCTGCTTGAAAAAGTGTACACGGTGAGCCCTGAGCGCCGCCTTGGAGGACACAGGCTCCGCGCCAAACCCGTATTGCGGCAAGAGGCTGTTCTGGCTGGCGCCCGACAGGATGCCGACGATCAATGCTCGGTTGCGCGTCCCCGCCTCCCAAGCGTTTCAGTGCAGCTGGCTCTGCACCGTGCTGGTCAGTTCGACGAGAGAGAATGGTTTGGGCAGGAAGATCGAGTTCGGGATCTTGGCCTGGCTATCCTGAAGGCTGTCCTCGGCATAGCCAGACACAAAGATGACGCGCACAGCAGGGCGCGCTTTCAAGGCCTCGCGCACCCAGGTCGGACCGTCCTGCCCGGGCATGATCACATCGGTCACGAAGACATCGACGACCAATTCGGGATCTTCGAGCAGACGCAGAGCTTCCTCGCCGCTTTCGGCCTCAATGACATTAAACCCGCGAAGGCGCAGGGCGCGGCTGGCGAAGGCCCGCACCGGGGCCTCATCCTCGACCAGCAGGACCGCGCCCTCGCCGGGAGCACTTTCGGTGCGCTTCGGAGGCGTCGCGGCCACCGGCTCGGGTTCATCGACAGCGCCATAATCCAGCGCGGGAAAATAGAGGGTAAAGGTGGTGCCAACGCCCTGCACCGAATCGACGAAGATGAAGCCGCCGGTCTGCTTGACAATGCCATAGGCGGTCGAGAGGCCAAGGCCGGTCCCCTCGCCAGTGCGCTTGGTGGTGTAGAAGGGCTCGAAGATCTTGGCGAGCTTGTCGGGGGCGACGCCCACGCCTTCATCCACCACCTTCACGATCACGTAGTCCCCTGGCGGCACCGCCACACGGTCACGCTTCATCTCGGTGGCAAGCCGAAGGTTTTCGGTCTCGATCCGCACCGTCCCCCCCTCGGGCATCGCGTCGCGGGCATTCACCACCAGGTTCATGATCACCTGTTCCAGCTGGCGTTTGTCCGCACGGATCGGCCGCAGGACAGGGTCGTGGCCAAGCGACAGGCGCACCTTTTCACCGACAAGCCGGTTCAGCAGATGCGTCAGGTCTGACAGGGTGTCGCGCAGGTCCAGTATCTTGGGCTTCAGCGTCTGCTTTCGCGAAAAGGCAAGCAGCTGCCCCACAAGGCTGGCAGCGCGGTTTGCATTCTGGTTGATCTGTACCAGGTCGGCATAGTCCGGATCGCTTTTGTCGTGGCGCAGGAGCAGCAGGTCGCAATGCCCCGAAATCGCCGTCAGCAGGTTGTTGAAGTCATGCGCCACCCCGCCCGCCAGTTGGCCGATGGCCTGCATCTTCTGGCTTTGCACAAATTGCGCCTCGAGCGTCTTCAACTGGGTCGCATCCGACATCACCGCAACGAGGCCCGGTCGCCCCTCTTCCATGACCCGGCTCAGCGTGACCTGCAAGAACACCTCACGATCCGAACGGCGCACACGCAGCACCTCAGGACGGCGGTCGGTGCGGCCGCAAAGTGCGTCGCCCAGCCAGTCCGCCACGGGCCGGCCGAGCCCCTCCAGCACCTCCGAAAGTGGCACTTCGGCCTCCATGGCGCCTATCAGGCCGCGCGCCGCACGGTTGGCTGCCATCACCCGCCCCTCGGCCGAGAGACGCAACAGCGCCACCGGCAGCGATTCAAATGAGGTAGGATCGGATGCGGCCGGCCGGTGAATCTGCAGGGAGGGCAAAAGGTAGATCTCTCGCCGTCCTCCCGGGCCCTCGACCTCGGCGACCAGCGCACGCACCGGTCCGTCAACCCCGGAAATCTCATGTTCGTCTCCGGGCCGCAGGGGCAGATCCGAAAAGATCCGATCAAGGCTCTTGACCCGCTCGCCAACGATGCGGCGCAACGCTTCGTTCATGAACAAGATCGTGCCAGTGCGGGTGGCCGTGAGCATCGGAAGGCTGAGGTTTTCCGCGCCGCGCCCGCCAGATGCGCGCTCCACCATATCCTCGAGCCGCCACAGATAGCCATTCTCGCCGATCTGATGCACGCAAACGCGGACATGGCCGCGCCGCGTCACCATATCCTCGCGCGCGGCGCCAAGTGCTGCGGCCCTGTTCTGAAGTCGAACCAGCACGGCGGCCGGATTGGCGAATACCTCGGACAGCGCCCGCGTCAGCGTTTGTCCGTCGCACGCACCGAAACGTTCCAGTGCGGCGTGGTTCTGGTACCCGATGGCACCCTCGTCATCGGTGGTGAAGCTTGGAGACGCGTCATGTGCAATGAAGGCGGCAATCTGCTCATGCAACTGCGCGCGCGAGGCTGCATGCCGGTGTGCCAGCATCCGCAACACGATGGCAAGCGCCGCCAGTGTCGCCGCAGCCGCCAGCAACGGCAGCGCCACGCTTCGCGTTCGAAGCACTACGGCCGCACAGGCGCAGATCACCGCCCCTGCAACAAGCCAACTGCCGCGCGGCGAAAGAGCCAAGGCGGTGCGGGTCAGCGGATGCGGTGACAGCGCCGGATGCGACACGCCTGAGCCTCCTCAAATGATTTCCCGCATTCGGCCCGGAAATGCTTAACCGTCCTTTAACACCGATGAGATTTCAGGGCCGTCGCAAGAAACACAGCCTCGAATTGTTCTTAGGCCGGCACGCGCGTCAAGAGGGCGCAGAAGAAGCCGTCGCCGCCCTCCAATGGCGTGAAGCTGCGTTGCTCCAAGCAATGCCAGCCGGGGGTGCGCTGCAGGAACGTCGCAACCTGATCGCCGTTCTCGACCCCCAGCATGGAGCAGGTGACGTAGGCCAGCACCCCGCCGGGCGCGACAAAGGCGTGGGTTTCGTCAAGGATGTGGGCCTGAATCTGCCGCAACTCCGCCAATCGCGCAGGCGTCAGAGCCCATTTCGCCTCTGGCGCGCGGCGCCAGCTCCCCGAGCCCGAACAAGGCACATCAAGCAACACAAGGTCATAGGGAGCGAGGGCCGCAACACGGGCGGGGTCGGCCAGATCTACGCGGATCCCGGCGCGCCGGGCCCGCTCGGGCAGATCGCGCATCCGCTGCGGGGCAATGTCATGCGCCACATAGTCAGCAGGCGCGCGGGCCGCCATTGCCAGCGTCTTGCCGCCGCCCCCAGCACAGTAGTCGAGGACCCGCTTCGCCCCCGTCAGCGGCAACATCGCCACAACCGCCTGGCTTGCAGAATCCTGCAGTTCGACCCGGCCATCAAGATAGGGGGCACAAGCGCGGAGTTTCTGGGGGTTTTCGGTCACCTGCAGCGCAGTCTCGGCCAGCGGATGCGGCAGGGCTGCAATCCCCTCGGCGGCGAGCGCCGCCTGCGCCTCGACCCGGGATGTGCGTGAAAGGTTTACCCGTAGCGTCACCGGGGCACGCTGACGCAGCAGGCGCATGACCGGAACAAACGCATCGCCCAAGCTGTCCTCCAGCACCGGCGCCAACCAGTCGGGGCAGTCGATGGCCACGTTGCACGGCAACTCCGCAGCGGGCAGACACGCTTCAGTGGCGGTCAGCGGCCCAGGCGCATGGCCCTCGCCCGTGAACAGCGTCTCTGGGGCAATAGCGGCATCCCGGAGTGCGCCAATCATCAGCGCACGCCCGGTCGGAAGGTCAACCGCTCCGCCGAGCGCCCCGAAGCTGCGCTTGCAACGCAACGCGTCGAAGACATGATCGCGGATAGCCGCCCGGTCCCCCGAGCCCGCGAAGCGGTGGCCCCGTGCCCAACCCGTCAAGGCCTGCTCGGCGGGAGATCCGGCGAGATGGCGATCAAGGATCTCGATCGCAGCGGCAATGCGGGCGGCGGGCGTCATCGGCCGCGGCTGCGCTCTGATGGAAATACCGGAAGGGCAAAGGGCAAGAGGGTCAGCGGCATGTCAGTCTCTGTGAATGTCATGACCCGGTTCTATCCGCACCCTTGCACAAGGGCCAGTGGCAGGCGCGTACGCTTTACAGCAATGGCCGCTGCATCGGGTACTCCAGGTCGATGAAGGCCATATCCGCAAGCTGCTTGCGCCCTGGCAGCGACAGTTGCCCGGCGGACCAGTCCGCCAGCCCACTGTCCCTGAGCCGGGCCAGTGTCTTGTTGGTGTGCACCAAAGACAGACCCACGGCATCGGCGAGATCCTGCTGCCGCCAGGGCAAGGGCACCCGCCCGCCCCGCGCCATCCCAAGCGCCGTCAGCCGCTCATGCAACCGGACAAGTGCCCAGGCAATCCGCTGACCAGCGTCGCGTTGCCCCAGCGTGGCAAGGGTCTCGCCCAGAAAGTTCTCTTCCACCGCCGAGAGCCAGGTGAGCGAATAGGACCGCTTCGGCTGGTTGGAGAACAGATCCCACAGGCCATTCCGGTCGAACACGCAAAGTGTCGTTTCGACGGAAGCCTCCACCGAATGCTGCATCTCGCCCGTCACCACGGCCTGCAGCCCCACCAGATCGCCTGGCAGAACGAAGCTGATCACCTGACGGCGACCATCCTCGAGTGTCTTGTGACGAAGTCCTTGCCCGCGAAGCACTGTATAGAACTGCGGACTCGGGGCGCCCTGCATCAAGATGGTTCGCCCGGCCTCGATCGTCAGCTCGCCGATCTTGAACTTCTCCATGAAGGCAAGCTCCTGTTCGGTGAACGGCTCGAACAGCGGCTTGCAGCGCAGCGGGCAATCGGCACAGGGCGTTGTCATCGGTTATACGAATTCTTGTCCAGATATGTCGCAGTTTAATGCGTCGCCTCCTGAAGAGTTCCATGAAGGGCATCAGCAAAGGGTCAGTGGGTCATGCCGCTGACGTAATCAGGAGAACAGCGTGCAGCACGCGTCAGGCCGTGAGGCCTATCTTGTCGTCTTGAAACACCTGGTCGTCGCCGAGGATCTTGCACAGATCGTCGCCGAATTCGAACCCGGAGCCGAGGTGCTGCGCGCTCGCGACACGACTTCAGCTCTACAGGCGATGCGCGATATCGAGGCAATGCGGCTGGCGTTCCTAATCGACGACCGGCAGGCCGAGGGCTGGACTGAGTTGGTCGACGGCATCGTGGCCCGCGGCGGCCGCGTGGTGCTGATCCCGCGCAGCGAGGGCATCAAGGCCGCGCCCTTCGCCGATTGCCTGATCCTCGAACGCCCGTTCACCACCGAGATGGTGCAGGCGACCCTCGATGCAGCCCTGCGCCGCCATATCGTCTGACGGCGGTCCTTCTTCACGCAAGACAGGGAACGCCCCCGGCCTCCCCGCGTTGACCGGCAATGCGAGGACGTCCGCGCCCTCGCCCAACTGAAGGAGACCACCATGAGCCTGCGCCAGAACCTGCGCGACGATCCCAAAGCCACCCTCTTCGCCGCAATGGGCGAGACCCGCACCGGGATGCTGGGCATCGAAGGATCAGGGCAGCATCTGCAGCCAATGACCCACTACCCCGATACAGAGAAGGGCGAGATTTGGTTCCTGTCCTCGCGCCAGACCGATCTGGTTCGCGCCATCGGCCAAGGCGCCCGCGCCCATTTCGTCTTCATCAACAAGGATCATGACCTGCATGCCTGCATGGCCGGCGCCATCGTTCAGCTCTATGACGATGTCAAGATCGACGAGATCTGGTCGCCGGTCGCCGCTGCCTGGTTCCCCGAGGGTCGCAAGGACCCCGACCTCATCGCCCTGCGCCTGACCCTGCAAGAGGCGTCGGTCTGGGCCTCCACCGACAGCTCTGTGCGCTTCGGGATCGAGATCCTCCGCTCGAATATGAGCGAAGAGCATCAGCCTGACGTCGGCGACCACATCATCGTCGAATTCAACACCTGACCAAGCCACCGGGTCGGCGCGAAAAACCGCGCCGTCCCCTTTTCGTCAGGCAACCGGCAGCGCCAGCTCCGCATAATGCGCCGCAATCCGCACCGTTCCCCCCACGAAACTGCCGCCCGTCGCCGTCAGCAGCAGCCCCGTCGGCTCGTAATAGGCCATCGGCACCGACAGCACTCCCCGCGCCCAAGACCCTTCCCCTAGCCCAAGGCCCGACCCAAAGCGATCCGGCGCCCCCGCAGTCCCCAGCTGCCAAGTGCTCAGACTGCCAGTGATCGCATCGGTCACGCGGGCCGTCATCCCGAACACCACCGCCCCCGACGGGATCAGGATCGTCGTCGCCGAGGTCGCGCCCGCCGTCACCACATGATCGATCTGCGCCACACCGAACGACATCCCCGCCCCCGATGGCGCCATCGTCACCGCACCTGCGCGCCAGCCCGTGCCGTCATGAATCGCCGGCAGCCCCTCATCCAGGATGAACCCCTGCCAACCGGCCTTCGGCACCGCAAACACCCAGCCGCCATTCGCGCGGATGGCAAGCTCGCCCTCATGCCCCGCCCAGGCGTTCACCGCGCCCGGGGGAACAGCATAGACAGTCCCATCCACCGCGGCCCCCGGCGGCAGCGAAACCCCGCGCGAGGTGATCACCAGCTGCGTCAGCCCGTCCAGCCGCATCAGCGCATCGTTCATCGTCACATGCTTTTGCGCCTGCGAGGCGCGCAGCAGCGGCAGCGAAAGCTGGCTTGTGTCAGTCATTGATCTCGATCCCCTCGAACGGGCCCGGTCCGAAAGCATCGGACAGTTGCGCCACATGAATTTCAAACCCGGCCGCCGCACCATCCGCAGCGCGTTGCGCAGCGGTATAGCTCCAGCCCGGCGCGCTCACCGTCTCCTCGCGGCGGATCTGCGCGCCCACGACGACGCGCACGACATAAGCCTCGCGCGTCTCGCCAAGCGGCACCTCGACCGACACCCAACTGTCGCCCTCGATCCGCGTCCGCCGGATCCAGTTCAACGTTCCGCCCCCGGCACCATCGGCAGTCCAGCGCAACTGGCACGGCGAATAGGGCCGCAGCCCGATCCCGTCGAACGCCTCGAGCAGATGCACGTAGGACGGATCATCATAGCCCCGCGCCGCCGAGCCGATCCGGTAGTGACGCGCCAACCCGCGGGCCGAGGCGTTCAGCGTGATCTGCTGCAACGCACTGTCGATCCGCACCAGATAGCTGCCGACCGGCCATTCGTCCGGCATATCGGCATCGGTGCCAAGCTGGCCGCGCAGCCGCAGATCGAGGTCATAGATCCCGTCCCCCACCAGCACCGCGCGCTGGCATTGCAGCACCTCCCAGCCCGCAGAGGCTCCCGAGCCAATGGCAAAGCTGTTGGCACCGTTCAGCACCGCCTCCTCATCGGCCGAGGAAAGTGTGCCGCCATAGACCCGCACCCGCAGCGGCGCGCCCAGATCCCAGCTGTCCGGCACCGCCCGCAGCAGCGGTGTCTGCGTGACCCCGATCACCGCCCGCTTGGTCATCAGCGTGTTCAGGACATAGCCCGCATCGCTGGCCGAAGAATACACCGCCACCGTCCCCGGCCAGGGCGTCGCCGTCACCGCCAGATGCGGCGCATAGGGCACCTCAGCGCCGGTCAGCAGCGGCAGGTCGAGGAATTGCGGAAACACCGGCACCGGCGCGGCAAAGGCCCGTGGCACCACCCGCGTTTCTGCCTCGTCCGAGGGCTCATACACCCCCGGCTCCACCCGCACCGCCTCGATCTCGGCCGCGCCCGCCACCTCGACCCGGTCGATGCGGTAAAGCCCCTGCTCGTGCCCGTCTTGCGCCTCCAGCCTCAGCACGTCCCCTGCGCCCAACCAGCTTTGCGACGGCGGCAGCGACAGGCGCACCCCGTCCCGCGCCACCCGCACCTCGGCCAGCCAGCGCTCAGCAATCCCCTGCGCCTCGGCCCGGGTCAGGGCCAGCGGGAACTCGGTCTCGGCGATGCTGCGCGACTCCGCATCCGGCAGAATCGCCTCCACCGCGCGGGTCTCGAAATCCCCCTGCGCCTCGACAAAGGTCAGCCGGATCCGCTCCGCCAGATCGGCCTGCGACATCCGCGTCAGCTCCACCGCGCCGCCCTCGCCAAGCGCAACCGTCTCCGGCCGCACCGTGCCGGTCGCCACCCCTTTCCGCATCCGGAACCGCAGCACCCCGTCCCGCTCGATGGCATCGAACCCATAGGCCAGCATCAGCGGCTGCAGCGCCGACCGCCCATTGCCGCCATCCGAGGCGACATAGCCGCGCACCACGCCGTACAGCTCCGATACGTCGATCAGTCGCTGCCCCGACCGCGCGCAGATCTCGGCCACCACATTGTCCAGCGGCTGCGAGGTCGTGCGCCCGCTGATCCAATGCCCGCGAGTCCAGTTGTCGCCGTCGGTCCACAGCTCCACATTGTTGGGAAACTGCGGAAACGGCCGCGCGTCCCAGGCCCAGACATGCGCCCTGTCCATATCGACCATCGGTCCCGGGTAAAGCTCCGACACCGGGTTGTTCGCCGGGTCGATCCAGAATTCGCGCATCGCCCGCAGATATTGCATCTGCATCAGGTCATCGCGCCGGCCATTGGAGTAATGCGGGATGTCCGACTCCGACGACCGCGGATCGAGGAACTTGTTCGGCTCGTTGCCGCCCTTGTCGATCGCGGCGCAGCCCATCTCGGTGAACCAAACGGGCTTGGACCGCGGCACCCAATCGGTCGGGGCCTCCTGACGCACCCCGGCAATGCGCTCATGATGCGCATTCTCCCACCAGCCGCGGATATCCTTCACCCGCCAGATCCAGGGCTCGTCATAGCCCTCATCGGTGATCGGCGTGCGGATCTGCGCATCCCGGTGTTCGGGATGGGCATAGTACCAGTCATAGCCCTCGCCGCCCGCGATATTGGCCTTCAGGTAGTCAAGGTTGTAGATCGCGCCCCAACCCGCATCCGCATGCTCCGTCCCGTCCCGCCAGTCCGACACCGGCATGTAATTGTCGATGCCGATGAAATCGATGGCCTCGTCCGCCCACAGCGGGTCGAGGTGGAAATAGCGATTGCCCTCTCCCGCATCATAGCCCGCATATTCGCTCCAATCGGCCGCATAGCCGATCTTGGCCTGCGCCCCCAGGATCAGCCGCACCTCGACCGCCAGTTGCCGCAGCTGCTGCACAGCGGGAAAGCTGTCACCAGCGCCGCGGATCTGCGTCAGCCCGCGCATCTCGGATCCGATGCAGAACCCGTCCACCCCGCCCGCGGCCTTGCACAGCCACGCGTAGTGCAAGATGAACCGCCGATAGGACCATTCCGCCGGCCCGAAATAGGAAATCGTCGGCGGGTTGCCCCCCTCCGTCCCCAGCGGCCCCAGCACGCCCGACGTGGAAAAATCTGTCCAGGCCGCCTGCCCGAAGAACGCCGAAACCTGCGCGCCAGCCAGCGCGCTGCGGTCCGGCGTGCCCGCGGTCCCCGGCGCCGCCGACAGCGTGATCCGCCCCCGCCAGGGCAACGCCGGCTGATCATCCGCCCCCGTCCAGGGGTCCGTCAGCCCATTGCCCGCCAGCTGCTCCATCAGGATGAACGGGTAGAACACCACCTTCTGGCCCGCCGCCTTCATCGCCCGGATCGCCTCGATCACCGAGGCATCGGTGGGGGTGCCGCCATAGACCGGCCGCCCGTCGATCTGCGCCACCGCCAGCGCGCTGCCCCGCGTCACACCGCCCACGCGCCAGGGATAATCCGCGCCGTCAAACTGCTTCTGCTCCACCTTCGGGCGCAGCTCGCACTGCCCGCAGCGCAGGTCATCGCCGAACCACGACACCACCAGCGACACCGACCCACAATTGGGCAGCTCGTTGTTCAGCGCCTCCAGCGAGGTCAGGAAATCCGGCCGCCCGCTCGCGGTGTTCACATTGGCGCTCTCGCCCGTGCCAAGGCCGGTGCCATAATGCACCGGCCGCGTCGCCAGCGCATATTCCCCCGTCCCCGGGATCATCGCCACGGCCCGCACGCCGCGGGTCAGGTCTTCCACCTCGCTGATCGCCGGCCCCTGCGCCGGACGGATCACCTCGAACGAGAACTGCGGCACCCGGTTGCCATAAGGCGCAAGGGCGAGGTTCTCGAACACCACATAGGCCGTGCCGCGATAGGCCGGCGCCAGCCCAACCCCCTCCACCGCCTCGATCTTCGGGTCGGGCAACTGATCCTCGCTGCCGGAATAGACGCGCATCTGCACATCATCCGGCGCGATCTCGGCACCATCTGCCCAGACCCGCCCGATGCAGGTGATCTCGCCCTCGCCCACTGCCACCGCCACGCTGACCGAATAGCTGTAGCTGGTGATCGTAGTGCTCGGCGCGCCCTTGCCGCCCACCTCCTCCTTCTCCTCGGTCTCGAGAAAGGGCGAGGACCAGATCACCTGACCGCCCACCCGCATCCGTCCCCAGATCACCCCCAAGGGCGCGCCCTCGCTGGCGCCGGTCAGCCGGAACCGCTCGATCCGCCCGGTCTCGACCGAGGTGGACCCGCCCCCCAGCAGCGCCTGGTCGATCACCCGGCCCACCGTCGCGCCCACCGCACGGCCGATCACCGCGCTCGACAGGCCAAGGATTGTCCCGCCGAACCCCGCGCCGATGGCCGCACCGGCAGCCGCGAACAGAATGGTGGCCATCACGACCCTCCGCTGGGAAAAGCAAAGCGCGCCGCGATCCGGCGCTGCCAGGGGGCCGAGAGCGGGCTTTCCAGCACCGCATGGCCCGAATAGGCGTGAATGAAGGCGGCACTCTCGCCGACCCGGGACAGGATCCCCAGATGCTTGGCGACAGACCCGGCGCGCATCCTGAACAGCAGCACCTCGCCCGGCTCCGGCTCAGCCCCCGCAGGGCACTCCCGCAGATGCCGCCGCGCCGCCGCCCACAGCCGCTCCTCGCGCGCGGGCTCCGACCAGTCGGCGGTATAGGCCGGCACCGCCTCGGGCTCGGCGCCATAGACCTCGCGCCAGACCCCGCGCAGCAGGCCAAGGCAATCCGCGCCCCCGCCCCGGACTGAGGCCTGATGCCGGTAAGGCGTGCCGATCCAGCCCCGCGCCGCCGCTACGATCCGCTTTGCAGTCATGGCTGTGCCGCCTTCACCGGCGACACGGTCAGCCAGTCCTCACCCGGAATATGGGGGAAGCCCCTGAAGTTCGCAAAATTCTGAAACTTCAGCCGACAAGTCTCGCCCCGCTTGTCGCACCCCGCCTCCAGCCGCAGTTGATCGCCCGGCGCGACCGTCTCCCGCAACCCCTGCCACAGCTCCACGCTGCGCCCCTCCGCATCCACCCGGTCGTTCTTGACGCTGCCCCACAACCCCGCCGCGGCGCCGCTCAGCACAGACAGCCGGCCCTTCTCGAACCAGCGGTCTTCAAACTCCGGCAGCGCAGGCAGCCGGAACAGCGCCGTGCTAGTCACCTCTCCGGCCGCCACCTCCACGCTGTATCCCGGCTGCGACAGGTCGAACTTGCAGCGCGCGTCGCCCAGCACCGCCGTGCAGCCAGCCAGAAAGATCCGCCCCTGCGTGTGGTTCAAGGGCTCGCTCAGCCCCCGCAGCTCGGTGGTAAAGGCCCCGCCCGCCCGGGTCAGCTCGCCCAGGCTTCCACGGAACTGCAACAGCCGCGCCTCCGGCTCCGCCCAGTTCACCAGCCAGGCCCGCACATCGGCCCCATCAAAGCGCCCGGCCAGAATATCCGCCTCGGCAATCGCATCGCTGCGCAGCGCGCCGTAAGCCTCGCTGTTATCCACCGACAGCCCCGTGGTCTGCGCCAGCGCCCGCGCGGTGATGCCGCTATCGGCGCGGAACACGATCCCCTCGAAGCTCAGGTCGCGGTCATGGTCGGTGAAGCCCAGCACCGTCCCATCCTTCCGCACGACGGCCCAGCACCGGCACACCGTGCTCGCCCCACTTGCCAGATGCGCAAAAAGCCCTTCAGCACTCATATCCGCACCTCGACCACCGGCACCTGCGGCACGTCGCCGGCCTGAAAACTCGCCACCGACACCTGAATGCGGTCGGTATCGAACCGCACCGGCACATCGAACTCGAACCCGGCCGAAATGCGCTCGCCCGGCGCCGGCGGCACCACGAAGGTCACAACGCCCGTCACCGTATCCACCGCGTAATGCAGCCCCTCGACCAGCGCCTCGCCCTGCAGCCCCATCCGCACGGAACCCGCCACCGGCTTGGCAATGCCGCGCAGATAGGTGCTGCCACCGGACTCGTAGCTCTTCACCAGCCCGAACGCCGCCGTCTCGCCGTTCCCCAGCGCGATGAACTGGTCATCGAAGGCCACCTCGCGCGAGGCGGGGCAGGATTTGTAATCCGCCCAGTCCTTCCAGCGGAACCCGTGCAGTTGCCCGGCCCGCGCCTCAAAGAACGCGATCAGCCGTTCGACATCGTCGAGGCTCCGCAGCCCCAGCCCCGCATCATAGCGCCGGCGCGATTGCGACCAGGGCGTGTTGCGCTCCTCGAACCCGTTGGCCAGCGTCACGATCTCCGTGCGCCGTTCGGGCCCCCCAACCGAGCCAAAGCTCAGGTTCGCGGGAAACCTCACCTCATGAAATGCCATGGTCTTGCTCCCTCTGCCGCCTCAGCGGTTGCGCTCGCCGCGCGACAGCGCCCGGCCCAGCTGTGCCGCGATCTGGCTCTGGCTGCGCGCGAACCCCGCCGCATCCGGCGTCGTCACGTTCATCACCACATTGACCGCCCGGCCCCCGCCCTGCGCCTGCACGCCAAGCCGCCCATCAGCGCCGCGTGTCAGCGGCAGGATCGCCTCGGGCCCCGCCTCGCCCATCAGCCCGCGGCCATTCCGCATCGGGAAGGTCACGGGCGAAGACACCACCCCGCCCTTGGCAAACGGCATCACTCGCCCTTGGGAAAAGCTGCCGCCCTTCTCGAAGGGAAACAGCCCGCTCATCAGGCTGTTCATGCCATTGGCAATGGCGCCCGCCGTCGCCGTCTGCACCGGTTTCATCGCAATCGCATAGACGCTGTCCGCCATCGACTGCGCCACGGTCCGCAGCGCATCCGACAGCTTCAGCCCGTCAAAAATCAGCCCGTCAAAGGCACTGCGCAGCCCGCGCCCGATGCCGGTGGTCAGCAGCGACACCTCGCGGCTGGTGAAGGTCATGCTCTCCTGCATCCGCAGAAGCTCTTCGCCAAAGGCCGCGGTCATCGCCTCGGCCCCGATCAGCGCCCGCTCCAGATCCGCCGCCTGCCGCGCCAGATCGTCCATGCCGTCCACATCATCCATCGCCGCCCCCATCCTTGCTCTCTGCCGCCTTCAGCAGGTCCGGCCCCCCTGCCCGCGCCGCGGGCAAATCCGGCCACCTTCGTGCCAGGTCTTCCAACCGAGCCCGCGTCAGCGGCCCCGCCCCGGCCTCGGCGCCCAGCATGATCGCCAGCTCTGCCGGGGTCAGCCGCCAGAACTGCTCCGGCATCAGCCCCAGCCCCCGCAGCCCCGCCCGCATCAATCCCGGCCAATCCATGTCTTCACCCAGGCGGCAGCGCGAAGGCCCGCGCCAGCAGCTCTGCCGCCACCCGCGCCGCCTCGACCGGCCCGCCGCCGATCTCCACCGTGCGCAGATCCCCCGCGCTCCCCTCCCAGCCGCCGCCGCGCAGCCCCGCCACCAGCAGCGCCAGCACGTCGCGGCTGGAAAACCGCCCCCCCTCGAACCGCTCCACCAGCGCGATCAGGCTGTCCTCGGCCAGCGCCGCCTCCAGCTCGGCCAGCGCGCCCAGCGTCAGCTTGGCCAGATGCCGCTGCCCATCCAGCCAGACCGCGACCTCGCCCGCCCAAGGATTGGCCATCACAGCGCCACGAAGCTGAGAACGCCCGCCGAGGCCAGCGACAGCTCATAGCTCGCCTCGCCATTATGGCTGCCGGCATATTCGATCGCGGTGATCTGGAACGGCCCCTGCACGATGCCGAAATCGGGGATGATCACCTGGAACTGCGGCACCTCGCCGTCAAAGAAGATCTGCCGCGCCCGCTCATCCGTCGCCTGGTCCTTGAAGATGCCAGAGCCGGAGATCGAGGCCGACTTCACCCCCGCCCCCGCCAGCAGCTCGCGCCAACCGCCGGTGCTCTCGAGGCTGGTCACATCGACCGTCTCGGCGTTGAAGCTGATGCGCGTGGCGCGCAGGCCCGCGATGGTCTCGAATTGCAAGCCCCCGGTGAGGTCGAGCTTGATGAGCAGGTCTTTGCCGTTCTGCGCAGCCATTTGGGTCACTCCGGATATGTGGCCGGCGGCCGGGGGCGCTGCCCCCGGACCCCCGGGATATTTTCGCCAAAACGAAGATGAAAAGGTCAGTCCTCGATGCGGGCGCGAAAGCTGAGGTCGATGCGGCGCATCTCGCCGGTCTGCACCCGCCTTGCGCGGGCCTTGAGGAACCAGAGCCCGACCAGATGGCCGCGGACCAAGGTCAGCGGCGCGTCGGTGAGGGCGTCCGACACCGCGGTCGCCACCGCCTTGGCCTGCTGAAAGCCAGAGGCATCGGTCACGATGCTGATGGTGAACTCATGCAGCGCGCCGCCGCCCGTGACGTCGGAGGCATCGCGCACATCTTCCGGGCCGAGGCTGACATAGGTGCCCGTCACCGTGCCGGGCGGCACCGCGTCAAAAATGGCCGGGCCGATCAGCGCCGCCAGCGCGGCATCCGCGCTCAGCCTCTGGAACACCGCCGCCTGCAGGGCGGCGCCGCTTGCATAGCTCATGACGGCACCTCCTCGCGGGCAAAACAGGTCAGGTAGGCGGCGCGGGCATCCGCCTCGGTCACCGCCAGAATGCGGAACAGCCGGGCACCGTCGCGCAGACGCTGGTCGGGGCGGGGGCGCGAGGCCGCGCCCATCGGCGCGCCGCGCACCGTGATGCGGTAGGGCACGGTGGAGAGGGTCACGAACTCCCCCGCCCGCTCTGCCCCGGTCCCCGCCACCACGCTGGCCCAGAGCGTGCCAAGCACGCTCCAAGCTGTGGTGAAGCCCCCCGCACCATCCGGCACACGCTGCATCTCTTCCAGCACCAGCCGCCGGTTCAGGACCGGAACCGTCATGGCCGCGCCCCCGACGGGCGGCCGCCCAACACCCGCACCGTGCGCCAGCGCTCGATCAGCGCCATCACCCCAAACGGCATCGCGCTGGCAACCCCCGCCTCATGCCGCCGCTCATGATACTGCGCCGCCAGCAGCAGCACTGCCTGCCGCAGATCGACCGGCACATCGGCCCAGGCGGGCCCGAAGCCGGCGGTGAAGGCGATCTCGGCCGTCCCGCCCAGCGGGATCCCCGCCAGCATCGCCCCCGTCGCCACGATCCGCGGCCGGTGCGCATCCCGCACCAGCCGCCAGCGGCCCGGGTCGATGACGCTCGCCGCGCCCTCCCGGTCCCGCATGGTGACCGAGGCCACGGCAATCACTGGCGCCACCGGCAGTGCTTGCTCATCCAGCTCGCGCCAGCCCTCCAGCTGCCACAGGAACTCCCGCGCCAGCAGGATCTTCGCCGTCCGCCCCTCGATCGCGGCCAGCGCCGCCCGTAGGTGGCTTTCCAGGATCGCATCCTGCGCGGCATCATCGGCAAAGCCGGTGCCAAGGCGCAGATGCTCACGCATCTCGGCCAGCGGCAGGGCCTGCACCGGCACCACGGTCTGCTCGGTCAACATCATCGGCTCTGTCCTCACAAAAACTGCCGCCCCCAAGGAGCGGACGCGAACCCTTCACCCCCCCGCTCGGACGGAGGGAGCAGCTAGACGGAAGGGTGGGCTCCGGCCCGCGCCCGCTACGGCCCGGGAGTTTCCCGGGCCGATCTGGTCACCCGCTTACGACAGCGCGAACTTCAGCAGCTTGATCGCCGCGAAATCCGACACGTCGCCGCCGACGCGCTTGGAGGCGTAGAACAGCACATGCGGCTTGGCCGAGAACGGGTCGCGCAGGATGCGCAGGTCCGGGCGCTCGGCAATGGTGTAGCCGTTCTTGAAATCGCCGAAGGCGATGGCATAGGCATTGGCGGCGATATCGGGCATGTCCTCGGCGATCAGCACCGGATAGCCCATCAGCCGCGCCGGCTCGCCCGCCTGCAGCCCGTCCGACCACAGGAAGCGGCCATCGGCATCCTTCATCTTGCGCACCGCGCCGGCGGTCTTCGAATTCATCACGAAGGTTGCATTGGCGCGGTATTCCGCCTCCAGCGCATAGACCAGATCGACGATGGCATCGCTGGCGTTCAGCGAGGCGAAATCACCCGCGGCGCCCGTCGCCACATAGCCAAGGCTGCCCCAGGCCCAGGAGGCATCGGCCACCTTGGTATGGGTCAGGAAGCCCTTGGGCTTGTCGGCGCCATCGCCCGAAACGAAAGCCGCAGCCTCGGCACGGGCGAACTTGTCGGCAATGCGGTTAGCCAGCCAGCTTTCGATGTCAAACGCGCTGTCATCCAGCAGACGCTGGCTGGCCTTCGGCATCGCCGACAGCTCGTGCAGCGGAATGCTGATGCGGTCGATCTGCGGCGTGGTGGTCTCGGTCAGCGTGGCGGTCTCGCTGGCCCAGCCAGAGCCCATGTCGGTGTGATCGACCAGCACATCGAAGCTCGTCGCTTCGACATTGACGACACTCGCCACCTGGCGCAGCGACGAGGTCGCCTTCAGCACGCCGCGGATGGTTTCGGACGTGACCGGATCGACCAGATAGCCGCCCTCGGCCGCAACCTGGCTGTTCAGCGCCTTGCCTTCCAGCTGCAGATTGCGCAGCCCGTCATCATCGCCGCAGCGCAGGTAGGCGGCGAATGCCTTGGCGTGCGGCACCTCGTCCTGTACCGCGGCCGACAGCGCCGGGCGCGAGGGGGACAGGGGGGAGTAGTTCTTGCGATCCAGCATGGTCAGTCGCTCTTCCTGTTGTTGAAGCCTGCATTTCATCTCGGTCCGAAAGCCCCGAAGTTCGCTCAGGAACCCGGTCAGCGCCGCCGTCGCCTCAGTGACGGGCTCAGCGGGCATGGCTCCGCCGGCCCCAGACATCGTCTCGGTCTTGGTCATCGTTTCACCCTTGGATTTATCGGTCCCGCCGCCGGCAGTCCCCTCACTCGTCCGGTCCGCACCGCCCGCGCGGACCGTCCCGGCATCCCGCCCAGGCGCCGCCCGTCAGCGCTGCGCCAGTTCTGCCCGCGCCCGGTCCAGCGCATCGGTCAGCGCGCGCCACTCATCCCCGGTGCTCTTGGCTTCCGCCACCCGCGCCTCCGGCAGCATCGGGAAGGTCACCAGCGACACCTCCCACAGCTCCAGCACCTTCAGCCGCCGCCGCCCGCCCGCATCCTTGGCGGCGGTGACAGTGCGATAGCCGATCGACAGCCCGTCAATCGCTCCCGCCGCGATCAGTGCCGCCGCCTCGCGCCCCTGCGCCACGTCGGTCAGCAGCCGCCCGCTGACCCACAGCCCGCGCCCATCCTCGCGCACCTCGTCCCACACGCCGATGGGCGCGGCCGGATCATGCTGCCACAGCATCTTCACCCGCCCGCCAGAGGCCGCGAGCCGCGCCAGACTCGCGCCATAAGCCCCCGGCTCCACCACATCGCCGCCCTGATCCACCGCCCCGAAGACCGAGGCATAGCCGGCGATGACAGTCCCGTCCGTCACGCTCACATCCCCGCCCAGCCGGCACAGCTTGGTTTCCAGCCCGAATTGCGTTCGCATCCTTGGTTTCCTCACTTCGGGCTGTAATCCAGCACCGATTGCACCGCCTGGGTCAGGATCACCCCGACCACGCCATAGACCGTCATCCACAGCCGCCGCTCGAGCCCTTCGATCATCGCCTCGATCCGCTCCAGCCGCTTCTCGACGCCGGCAAACTGCAGCGCCATGATCCGCTCGGTCGCCTCGAACCGCTGCTCATGCACCTCGAACGGCGCCTTCAGATAGCGCGAGCCCTCGCCGTCCATCACGCGCCATCCAGCGCCAGCGGCGGCAGCCCCAGCAGGCTGCGCTTTTCCGCATCGCTCAGGAACAGCGCCTCGCCGACCCGCTGCCACAGCTGGTCGCGCTCGGCCGCCAGCGCCGGGATCTGGTCGGGGTCCGGCCGCAGTTCCACCGCTGCCCCGGCAAAGCCTGACAGCCAATGGCTGATCGCCGCCGTCACCCGCGTCGCCAGCGGCAGCACCGTCAGCCGATAGAACGCCCGGTGCGCCTCCTGGTAATTCGCGTAGGTCGCATCCCCCGGTATCCCCAGCAGCATCGGCGGCACCCCGAAGGCCAGCGCGATCTCGCGCGCCGCCGCCTCCTTGGTCTTCTGGAACTCCATGTCGGACGGCGAGAACCCCATCGGCTTCCAGTCCAGCCCCCCTTCCAGCAGCATCGGCCGCCCGGCATTGCGCGCGCCCTGATGGTGCATCTCCATCTCGCTCACCAGCCGGTCATACTGGTCCGCCGACAGCTGCCCCTGCCCATCCGCGCCCTTGTAGACGATGGCGCCCGAGGGGCGCGCCGCATTGTCCAGCAGCGCCTTCGACCAGGCGCTGGCGCTGTTATGCACATCCACCGCCACCGCCGCCGCCTGCATGGGGCTCAGCCCGTAATGGTCATCCTGCGGATGGAAGCTGCGGATATGGCAGATCGGGTCCGGCTCGCCGGTCATGTCGAACCGGTGCTTGCGCGCCCCGACGGTGTAATCATAGGCCACCGGCCAGCCATCCGCCCCCGGCACGATGCTCATCCGGTCCGACCGCAGCACATGCAGCTCGCCCGGCAACAGCGCCTCGCCGCCGCCCACCGCCTCCAGATACCCGTTCCCCGACAGCAGCATCTGGCCATAAAGCGCCTCGAGCAATTCCGCCCGGCCCTGCAGCGGGTTCGGGCGCCGGATCAGCTCCAGCATCGGATGCGCCTCATAGCGGCAATCGGCATCCTGGCACAGCAGCGGCACCGCCGCCGCCGCCTCGGCCACCAGCTTCACGCAGCGAAAGCCCACCGGGTTGCCGGTAAACCCGATCCGCGTCAGCGTCGCGGTATCCCGCGCGCTCCAGGCCACGCGGCCCGATCCCGCCACACCCCAGGCCACCACCCGCCCGGTGGCCGAGGCCTTCGCCTCTGGCACCGCAGGCAAAGCTCCGCCAGTCCCGGAACGCCGGAAAAAGTCAAACACCATGTCGATCTCCTGAAACTGGTTGCCGCCCGGCCTACAAAGGCTAAAGCCCCCGCACCTGCGGCCGCCGGTATTGCGCCGCCGGCGCGATCATCAGCTCGTGCAGCGCCCAGACCAGCGCATCCACCCGGTCGGGGCTGCCGCGCCCCTCATAGCCGCGCAGGCTCATGCGGCACATCTGGTCCTCCAGCGTACCCAGCCCGCGCAGGTGATGCACCCGCCCCTGCTCGTACAGCGCGGCGATGGGCTCGGCCCGCGCCGCCTTGCCGCGGCTCGCGCGCACCATCTTCAGGGGCACCAGCGGGTCGATCTGCCGGATCACCTCGGCCACCAGATCACCGCCCTGATTGACCTCGGCTACCAGCCGGTCGGCCCCGTGCCGCGCCATCGCCGCCAGCGCCACCTCGGCCCATTGCCCAGGGGCGGCGGCGCGCAGGCTGCAATCCTCCAGCACCCAGGCGCGCCAGTCCTTCGGCGCCCCCGCCTGCTCGATCCCCACCACCACGATGCCGCATTCGTCCGACCCGGCATGCCCCGTCACCGGCGGGTCCACCGCCACCACCACCCGGTCCAGCTTCGGCGCCCCGTCCCGCCGCGCCGCCTCGATGCCAGCGGTCGTCCACAGCGCGCCCTCCACATCCTCCAGCAGCACCCCGTCCAGCTCCTGCCGCCCGGTCCGCGTCCCGGCATAGCGGCTGCGCACCTCTTCAAGGAACGACGCGGCCAGATAGGCCCGGTTCGCCTCGGTCGGCGCATGGGTCATCACCGTCGAGGGGTTCTTCAGGATCGCCTTCAGCACCGACACGTTCTTCGGCGTCGTCGTCACCACCTGCTGCGGATGCGAGCCAAGGCGCAGCGCAAACTGCAGCATGTCCCAGACCTCGCCGCCCTTCTTCCACTTCGCCAGCTCATCAACCCAGGCCGCATCGAATTGCGGCCCGCGCAGGCTGTCCGGCTCCTGCGCCGAATAGACCGTCGCCACCGCGCCATTCGGCCAGACCAGCCGCCGCCGCGTCGCCTCCCATTCGGGGCGCCGGTCGGGGGGCGAGCACGCCAGAATCCCGCTATCCCCGAACACCATCACGTCGCGCACCTGATCGAAGGTCTCGCCCACCAGCGCCACCCGCTTGGCGCGCCCGGCATCCAGCGGCCGCGGCCCCTCCACCTGCATCCGCACCCATTCGGCCCCGGCCCGGGTCTTGCCCGCGCCGCGCCCGCCCATGATCACCCAGGTCTTCCAGGCCCCCTCGGGCGGCAACTGATGCGGCAGCGCCCAGAACTCGAACAGCCAGGGCAGCGCCATCAAGGCCCCGTCCCCCAGCCCGTTCAGAAATTCGTCAATCTGTTCCGGCCTCGCGCAGGCGAGCCAGGCGGCGCCCGATTTCAGCGCGTGCAGCGTCGAAGTCGAGCGCATAGTCGTGAACGATCCCTGCGGTCTGGCGTCCAAGCTTTTCAACGCGCGTCCTTTCTTCCATCGCCATCTGGAAGGCCGATCTCAGGTCACGGACCGAAACCGCCGCCTCCTTGGCCTTCTGGTAATTGCCAATCTTGATCTCGCGGATCACCCAGCCCAGGCTGCGCGCCGCATCGTCAAAATGCTCCAAGGTCTCCTCAAGCAGATGCTTCGGAGCCGTATCCCCTGCGGGAAAGATCAGTGTCATGTGGTCGGTGCGCCCCTCTCATGCCGTCCGCACGAGAGAAATGAAAAAGCGGCGCCGGGTTGCCCCCTCGCCGCTCGCCCACTTCTTCTAGCATGTCACAAGTGATGCCACAGACCGGGCGCCGAGTCAAGTTTTCTCGTTTGCGATCAAGGGCTTGGCCGAACGGTCCGTTAACGGATCTTCATGTGATACATTAAAAACCCCGCGCAGACCGTTGATCTGGCGGGGTTTTCCGTTTTCGCAATAGTTAACGCCAATACGTTCGTCAGTCTGCGGGCGGAGCCTCCGCCGGCTGCACCGTCTGCGGCACCGCCTGCTCGCCCTGCTGCCGCTCGATCTCGCGCCAGCGCGCCACGTTCTGGTTATGCTCGTCCAGCGTGCGCCCGAACGCATGGCCCCCAGTGCCATCGGCCACGAAATAGAGGTAATCCGACTCCTCCGGGTCCAGCGCCGCCGCAATCGACTCGCGCCCCGGATTGGCAATCGGCGAAGGCGGCAGCGCATCGATCACATAGGTGTTGAACGGCGTCTCGCGGCGCAGCTCGCTCTGCCGCAGCCCGCGGCCCAAGGCCCCTTGGCCATTGGTAATTCCATAGATCACCGCCGGGTCCGTCTGCAGCCGCATCCCCTGCCGCAGCCGGTTTACGAACACGCTCGCCACCCGCCGCCGCTCCGACGCAACCCCGGTTTCCTTCTCGATCAAGGATGCCATGATCAACGCCTCTTCCGGCGTCTCATAAGGCAGCCCCTCAACCCGGCTCGCCCACAACTCCTCCAGCGCCGCCGCCTGCCGCCGCGCCATCTCATCGAGCACGGTCTGCCGCGCGGTGCCCCGCGTCACCTCATAGCTGTCCGGCGCCAGCGAGCCCTCGGGCGGCACATCGCCCAGCTCGCCTTGCAGGAACTCCGCCCGCTTCAGCGCCTCGACCACCTGCCAGCTCGTCGCGCCCTCCGCCAGCGTCACGCGGAACCGCACATCGGTACTTTCCGCAATGTTCACATAGGCTTCCGGGGCCGCCGTCACCGCCGGATCGAACTTCGCCACTTCCACATAACGGTTGGTCTCGGGGTCCAGCTCGCGCACCAGCACCTCGGCCACCAGCACCCCGATCCGGTAGTTGATCTCGGTCCCGCAGGTCGATTGCCCGCCCTTGGTGATCGCATCCACGATCTCGGTCATCGAGGCATTCGGGGTGATGAGGTAGGAGCCGAACTTCAGCTGGTCCGCCCGCTCGGTGTAATCCGCGCCGACGCGAAACACATAGCCCGAGGTGATCGCGCCCTGCGCTTCAAGGTTGTCCGAAACCCTGCGCAGGCTCGACCCTTGCTCCACCCGCAGACACACCGCTTGGCTCAGCGGCCCCGGCTGCGTGAACTGCCGCTGCCCCCAGGCGACAACGCCGCCCGCCGCGATCAGCAGCACAATGGCCAGCGTCAGGAAATTCGATGCAATGGAACGCCACATCAGCCTGCCACCTTGCCCAGCACCAGGCTGGCATTGGTGCCGCCAAAGCCGAAGCTGTTGGACAGCGCCACATCGATCTTGCGCGGCACCGCCTTGTTGGGTGCCAGATCCAGCTTGGGCTCCACCGCCGGATTATCAAGGTTGATCGTCGGCGGCGCGATCTGATCGCGCAGCGCCAGCACGCAGAAGATCGCCTCCACCGCGCCCGCAGCGCCCAGCAGGTGCCCGATGCTCGACTTGGTCGAAGACATCGTGGTCGCCGCCGCCGTGTTGCCCATCAGCCGTTCCACCGCCGCCAGCTCGATCGTGTCGGCCATGGTCGAGGTGCCATGCGCGTTGATGTAATCCACATCCGCCGGTGTCAGCCCCGCCCGCTTCAGCGCCGCCGACATGCTGCGGAACGCGCCATCGCCATTCTCGGCCGGCGCGGTGATGTGATAGGCATCGCCCGACATGCCATAGCCCAGAACCTCGGCATAGATCTTGGCGCCGCGGGCCTTGGCGTGCTCGTATTCCTCCAGCACCACCACGCCCGCGCCCTCGCCGATCACGAACCCGTCGCGGTCGGCATCATAGGGGCGGCTGGCCTTGGTCGGCTCGTCCGCGCGCTTGGTCGACAGCGCCTTGCAGGCGTTGAAGCCGGCCACGCCGATCTCGGAGATCGGGCTTTCGGTGCCGCCCGCGATCATCACATCGGCGTCGCCCCACTGGATCAGCCGGCTGGCATCACCAATGGCATGGGCGCCGGTCGAACAGGCCGTCACCACCGCATGGTTCGGCCCCTTGAAGCCATAGCGGATGGAGACCTGCCCCGAGACGAGGTTGATCAGCGCGCCCGGGATGAAGAAGGGCGACACCCGCCGCGGACCCTTGTCGCGGATCAGAAGCGCGGTTTCGGCGATGGAGTTCAGCCCGCCGATGCCCGATCCGATCATCACGCCGGTGCGCTCGCGCCCCTCGTCATCTTGCGGAAGCCAGCCGCTATCCTCGACCGCCATCTGCGCGGCGGCCATCCCGTAGAGGATGAAGTCATCCACCTTGCGGCGGTCCTTCGGCTCCATCCAGTCATCGGGGTTGAAGGTGCCGTCGCTGCCATCGCCATACGGCACTTCGCAGGCATATTTCGTCAGCACATTGGTTGCATCGAACCGGGTGATCGGGCCCGCGCCCGACTGCCCGTCCAGAAGCCGCGACCAGGTCGCCTCCACTCCGCAAGCCAGCGGCGTGACCATACCCAGCCCAGTGATAACCACCCGACGCATCGGCTTCTCCCGTATCCAGTTCCTGCCTTCGTGGCACCTGATACTAGGCTTGGCCCTGACGCGCAACAATCCCAAGGACCGCCGCCAGCAGCTGCGCGGCAACCAGCGCCCCCTGCCCGTCGATATCCCGCTCGGGCATGAACTCCACCATGTCGAAGGCGACGATGCGCCCCTTCGCCGCCGCCCCGGCAATGAGTTCGACGGTGTCCCAATAGCTTAGCCCGCCCGCCGTGCGCCCGATGACGCCCGGCATGATGGCGGGGTCCAGCGCGTCGCAATCGAGGCAGATGATGATCTCGGCCCCCTCCGGGATCGCGGCCAGCGCGCGGGCGAGCCCCTCCCGCGCCACCTCGCGCGCCGGAACGAAGGTCACGCCCCAGTCGGTGGCATCCGCCACGTCGCTGACCCGGGCAGAGCCGATGCCGCGCTGGCCGACCTGCACGATGCGCTCCACATGGCTCATCTCGGACGCGCGGCGCATGGTGGAGGACAGGCCAAGCGGCTCGCCCTCCACCTCCTGCCGCCAGTCCACATGTGCGTCGATCTGCAAGATGGTGACCTGCCGCCCGGCAAAGGCCTCGATCATCGGGATCGGCACGGAATCATCGCCCCCCAGCAGCAGCGGGACGCCGCCCCTGGCGAGCACCTGCGCCACCGCCTCGCGGATGCGGTCGCGGTTCCCCGGCCCATCGCCATCCACCTGCGGCAGATCGCCGAGGTCGACCGCAACCGCACCCTCCGGCAGCACCGGGCCGCCAAGGTCGAAGTTCATGTGGCTGAGATTCGCCGCATATTGCGCCCCGCCCGCCCGGATCGCCGCCGGCCCGCCCGCGCAATAGGCGCCGACACTGGGATAGGAGGTGCAGGCCCCGGCCCCGAGGATCGCGGCGCCGCCGGTGAAGCTGGCGAGGTCACCCTTGGGCAGGCCCATGAAGGTGTCGGTCTCGCCTGCGCCGAACATCTTGCCGAGTGTTGCCATCTGCCGTGTCTCCCCTTGGTTTGGAGGGAGCCTTGCCGAGGGGGCGCGGGATGTCCAGAGGGGCCGCCCGTGGCTGGCGCCGGGGGGCCGTCTGCCCCCCGGACCCCCCGAGGATATTTGGACCAAAACGAAGGGGAAAAGGGCGCAGAACGGAAAAGCGGCGCCCGTTTTGGGGCGCCGCTTTGAATGCAATTCCTTGGCTGTGTCCGGCGGGCCGGACGGGCCGATCAGGAGGCTTCGGTGATGAACTTGACCGCGTCGCCGAAGGTCTGGATGGTCTCGGCCGCGTCATCCGGGATCTCGATCCCAAACTCTTCCTCGAAGGCCATCACCAGCTCGACCGTGTCGAGGCTGTCCGCGCCCAGATCGTCGATGAACGAGGCGTTCTCGGTCACCTTGTCCTCTTCGACGCCGAGATGCTCGACGACGATCTTCTTCACGCGATCAGCGATGTCGCTCATGTCTTGTCCTCACTATGCGGGCATTCCGCCCTGTCCGTCCGTTGCTCGCCTCCGAGCGGTTTCCACCCCGTCGCAGGGGCGCCCCGCAGCGTGCCAAAAGGCACCCTCCGGTCCGTCTGCGCCGCCTATAGCACAGTGTCGTATGAAGGCAACCGCTTTCGCAAGTGCGAAAAGTGGTGCCTTCCGGCAGGTCAGATCATCGCCATTCCGCCATTCACATGCAAGGTCGCGCCAGTGACATATCCGGCCTCGGAGCTGGCCAGATAGAGCACGGCGGCGGCAATCTCGTCCGGGCTGCCCATGCGGCCCGCGGGGATCTGGGTCAGGATCTTGCCCTTCTGGTCGTCATTCAGCTTGTCGGTCATCGCCGTGGCGATGAAGCCCGGGGCCACGCAGTTCACAGTAATGCCCCGGCTGGCAACCTCATAGGCGAGGCTTTTGGACATGCCGACGAGCCCGGCCTTGGCGGCGGCGTAATTGCCCTGCCCGGGGTTGCCGGTGGTGCCGACGATCGAGGTGATGTTGACGATACGGCCCCAGCGGGCCTTCATCATGCCGCGCAAGACGCCGCGGCAGAGGCGGAAGCTGGAGGTGAGGTTCACGTCCAGCACCGATTGCCATTCGTCATCCGACATCCGCATGAAGAGGTTGTCGCGTGTGATCCCGGCATTGTTGACGAGGATGTCGACCGCGCCCATGGCCGCAATGGCCTGCTTGGGCAGCGCCTCGACGGCCCCGGGGTCGGAGAGGTTGGCGGCCAGTACATGGGCGCGCTCGCCAAGTTCCGCGGCCAACTCTTCCAGCGGCGCGGTGCGGGTGCCCGACAGCGCGACCGCGGCGCCGGCCTTGTGCAGGGCACGCGCGATATCGGCGCCGATGCCGCCCGAAGCGCCAGTGACCAGCGCCGATTTTCCCGTCAGATCGAACATGCGTTCCTCCATGTCTGTTGGTTTGGCCATAACAGCGCGCGGGGCGGCGCGCTACCCACCCGCGCGCGGAGGCACTAAGCGCTGAAGCGTCAGCGCTTCGCGGCCAGCACATCCTCGGGCGTGCCGACGGCGCGGGTGGTGGTGCCGGGCGCGATGCGGCGGATCATGCCGGAGAGGGCCTTGCCCGCCCCGATCTCCCAGAACTCGGTCACGCCCTGCGCCGCCATCCAGGCCACGCTCTCGCGCCAGCGGACCGAGCCGGTGACCTGCGCGACCAGCAGCGCGCGGATGTCACCCGGGTCCGTGACCGCCTCGGCGCGGACATTGGCCACCAGCGGCACTTGCGGCACGCGGATGGTGACGCCCGCCAGCGCCGCCGCCATCGCCTCGGCGGCGGGCTGCATCAGCGCGCAGTGGAAGGGGGCGGAGACGGGCAGCAAGATTGCGCGCTTGGCGCCCTTGGCCTTGGCGATGTCCAGCGCGCGTTCCACCGCGGCCTTGTGGCCCGAGATCACCACCTGCGCCGGGTCATTGTCATTGGCGGCCTGGCAGACCTCGCCGCCCGGGCCTGCCGCGACCGCCTCGCGCGCCACGGCATCGGCGGCGGCGAAGTCGAGCCCCAGCAGGGCGGCCATCGCACCGACGCCGACCGGCACGGCCTGCTGCATGGCGCGGCCGCGCAGTTGCAGAAGGCGGGCAGTGTCGGTCAGCGTCAGGCTGCCGGCGGCGCAGAGGGCGGAGTATTCGCCAAGGCTGTGGCCGGCGACATAGGCGGCGGAGGTGACCTCAATGCCTTCGGCCTCCAGCGCGCGCAGGGCGGCGAGGGAGGTGGCCATCAGCGCCGGCTGCGCATTCTCGGTCAGGGTCAGCGCCTCGATATCGCCCTCCCAGATCAGTGCGGACAGGTTCTGGCCAAGCGCCGCATCCACCTCGTCGAAGACCGCGCGGGCGGCAGGATAGGCCATCGAAAGCGCCCGGCCCATGCCGATGGTCTGGGCGCCCTGCCCGGGGAATACGAATGCGCGGGTCATCGGGGTCTCCTCCAAAGTGGCCGTTCGGGCCTTTGGGCGCGGTTTACAGCGGCGCGGGGCAGCGCACAACAGGGGGAGAGTTGTGGGTTGGGCCATCATCTCTGGCCCCCCCCCGTTCTGCGGCTCTGTTTCCGGCGCGACCGCGCCGGTTGCCCGGAGGCGCAAGCCGCAGGGCAAGGGGTCATCAACTCGCGCAAGCGGTGCCAAATTCTGCAAGGCAACTGTTGCGACGGAATGCATGTGTCATCTCTGAGGAGAGACACCCCCGAATGCCGCAGCGCCGCACAGTCGTGGTGCGCCGGTCGGGATGGGCGCGCGGCACCTTAAGGAGTATCTCTCCCCAAGCCACGCTTCAGCCCCCCGGAGACCCCATGATCGCCAATACCCCCACCAGCTATGGCAGCCTTGCCCGCGCCCTGCATTGGCTGACCGCCCTCCTGATCCTCACCGCGATTGGCCTCGGCCTCTACGCCGGCACCCTGCCCGACGGATCGCAAGCCGAGGTCTCGCGGCTGATCACCGTCTATTCGCTGCACAAGACCATCGGCGTCGCCGCCTTCTTCACCGCCATGGTGCGGATCCTTTGGGCGCTGGTCCAGCCGCGCCCTGCCCCGTTGCATCCGGACCGGCGGTCCGAGACGCTGGCGGCCGAGGTGGTGCATTGGGCGCTTTATGGCGCGATGCTGGTGATGCCGCTGTCGGGCTGGGTCTATCATTCGGCGGTGGTTGGCTTCGCGCCGATCCTCTGGCCCTTCGGGCAGGCGCTGCCGCTGGTGCCGCTGTCCGAGGCGGTGGCGGGCGCGGCCAAGGCGGTGCACCACAGCTCGGCGCTGGTGCTCTATGCCGCCATCGGGCTGCATGTGCTGGGGGCGCTGAAGCACGCGCTGATCGACCGCGATGCGACTCTGGCGCGGATGACGCGGGGCGTTTCGGGCGGGGTTTCGGCGGAGCACGGGACCTTTGCGGCACCCGTGCTGGCGCTGCTGGTCTGGGCGGCGGTGATCGGGTTTGGCGTGGTCACTCCGGCCGGGAAGGCGCCCGAGGCGGCACCGGCGCCGGTCGCCAGCGCCTCCGAATCCGGCTGGACGGTGACCGAGGGCACGCTGGGGATCGCGCTGAAACAGATGGGCGCCTCGGTCAGCGGCGGCTTCACCGGCTGGACCGCCGCGATCGACTATGACGAGGCCACCCGGACCGGCGATGTGACAGTGACGATCCCGGTCACGGGGCTGACGCTGGGATCGGTCACGCCGCAGGCGCTCGGGCCGGACTTCTTCGATGCCGAGGCCCATCCGACCGCGGTGTTCTCGGCGCAGATTGCGGACGAGGCTGGCAGCCTTGTTGCCACCGGCACGCTCGACCTGCGCGGGATGACGGTGCCGGTCACCCTGCCCTTCACGCTTGAGATTGCGGGCGACACTGCCACCATGACCGGCAGCACCACGCTAGACCGCCGCGATTTCGGCATGGGCGCGAGCTATCCGGACGAGAAGACCGTGGGCTTCACCGTGCAGGTGGATGTGGCGCTGACGGCGGTGCGCGCGCCGTAACGGCGGACGGCGGGTGGCTTCCGCCGCGCCGCGGCGCTAGGGTGCGCCGAGCCAAGCAGGAGCCCCCGCCATGCCTGAATTTTCCGACGTCCTCGCCTATGCCGCGCTGTCGCTGGGGCGGCTGCTCCTAGGCGGCTATTTCGTCGCCAGCGGGCTGCGCCATCTGGCGATGCGGGACCGGATCGCCGCCGATCTCGTGGCGCGCGGAATGCCGCAACCGATGACATTGGCGATGGCTGCGGCAGGGTTCCAGATCGTTCTGGGCGCGCTGCTGGGGCTGGGGCTGATGGTGACGCTGCCGGCCCTGCTGCTGGCGCTGTTCACCGGCGCCGTCAGCGCCGGGATGCTGAACTTCTGGACAATGGCAGAGCCCGAGCGCGACGCGGCGCAGGCGGCCTTCCTCGGTAACGTCGCGGTGGTGGGCGGGCTGATCCTTGCGGCGGCAACGCCCTGGGTGCGGTTCGGGTGAACGCAAAAGGGGCCGCCCTTTCAGGCGGCCCCTTTGCTGTCACGCGGGTGGCTTATTCGGCCTTCATCGCCTCGACCGAGATCATCACTTCGACCTCATCCGAGACGTAGGGGGCGAAGAGGCCGAGGTTGTAGTCCGAGCGCAGCAAGGTCACGGTCGCGTCGAACCCGGCCCATTCCTTGTTCTCCATCGGGTGCATGCCGGCCTGGTTCAGCTTGGCATCCAGCACGACTTCCTTGGTCACGCCGTTCAGCAGCAGATCGCCGGTGATCAGGGCGGTGTTGTCGCCGGTGACTTCGATGCCGGTCGAGGTGAAGGAGACGGTCTTGTCCTCGGTGGCGCCGAAGAAGTCGGGCGACATAAAGTGCTCGAAGCGGCCTTCCCAGCCGGTCAGCATCGTGGTCACCGGGAAGGAAACGGTCACGGACGACGCGGCCGGGTCTTCCTGGTCGAACAGGATCTCACCCTCGAAGCCCGAGAACATGCCGGTGCCGGTCGAGAAGCCGAGGTGGTTGTAGGTGAACACGATCTGGCTGTGGCTCGCATCGAGCTTGTAGGCCTCGGGGGCGGCAAAGGCCGGGGCGGCGAGGGTGGCCAGAGCGAGGGCGGCGGGGGCGAGGAACTTCATGGGCGCAATCTCCTGCGAAGGGGGGTAACTGATGGCGGGAAGGTGCCCGTTTCGCAGGTGCAGCACAATTCGGCAGGGGCCAACATGGCTTGTGCGATGGCGCACCGATCTGCGCGGAACATCGCGGATGTTTGGGCCAAGCTGCACATATCCGCCGCAGGGCTAAGCCCGCCCGCCAAGCCTCACCGCGCTTGTGCCCCGGGCGGCTTCGTGTATAAGGCCCCATCCTTCCGCACATTGGCAACCAGCGCAGCCTCTCGTGGCGGGACGCGGAAGGATGGCCCGCCGTTGAAGTGCGCTATAGAAACAGGAGCATACATGCCGCTTTACGAGCATGTTCTCATCGCGCGTCAGGATCTGTCCAACGCGCAGGCCGAAGGCCTCGTCGAACACTTCTCGACCGTTCTCGCCGACAATGGCGGATCGGTTGTCGGCTCCGAATACTGGGGCGTGAAGACGATGGCCTACAAGATCAACAAGAACCGCAAGGGCCACTATGCCTTCCTGCGCACCGACGCCCCGGCGGCGGCTGTGCAAGAGATGGAACGCCTGGCCCGTCTGCATGATGACGTGATGCGCGTCCTGACCATCAAGGTTGATGGCCATGACGAAGGTCCGTCGGTGCAGATGCAGCGCCGCGACGACCGGGGCGACCGCCCTGATCGCGGCGACCGGGGTGACCGTCCGGACCGCGGCGATCGTGGCGACCGGGGTGACCGGGGCGGCGACCGCGGCGATCGTGGTGGCGACCGCGGTGGTGACCGCGGCGGCTTCCGTCGTTGATCTGGGCTTGAGGAAAGAACCATAACCATGGCCAACAAACCGTTTTTCCGCCGTCGCAAGGTCTGCCCGTTCTCGGGCGACAACGCGCCGAAGATCGACTACAAGGACGTCCGTCTGCTGCAGCGCTATGTTTCCGAGCGCGGCAAGATCGTCCCTGCCCGTATCACCGCCGTTTCGGCCAAGAAGCAGCGTGAGCTGGCCCGTGCGATCAAACGCGCCCGCTTCCTCGCCCTGCTTCCCTACGCCGTGAAGTAAGGAGAGAGGCACATGCAAGTCATCCTTCTGCAACGCGTGGCCAAGCTTGGCCAGATGGGCGAAGTCGTCAACGTCAAGGACGGCTACGCGCGCAACTTCCTGCTGCCGCAAGGCAAGGCACTGCGTGCGAACGACGCCAACATCAAGTCGTTCGAGACCCGCAAGGTCCAGCTCGAGACCAACAACCTCGAGAGCAAAAAAGAAGCCGAGGCGCTGGCTGAAAAGCTGGACGGCCAGACCTTCGTGGTGATTCGCTCGGCATCGGATGCCGGCGCTCTCTACGGTTCGGTCACGCCGCGCGACGCCTCCGACGCCGCAACCGCGGCCGGCTTCACCGTGGACCGCAAGCAGGTCGTGCTGATCCGTCCGATCAAGGACCTCGGTCTGCATGACGTGTCGGTGGTGCTGCACCCCGAAGTGACCGTGACCATCGTCATGAACGTCGCCCGCTCGGCTGAAGAAGCCGAATTGCAGGCCTCGGGCAAGTCGATCAAGGAACTGGCCGCCGAAGCCGAAGCGGCTGCCGATTTCGAGGTCTCGGAACTGTTTGACGAAATGGGCGCCGAGAACGACTTCGACCCCCGCGACGAACGCTGAGCCGCAAGGCACGCGCAAGATTGGCCGCGTCCGGGGAACCCCGGGCGCGGCTTTTTTGTGGGGGGTGGGGGGGCAAGCTCCTGTGCTGGCGAAGGATGTGCCGAGCTACACGGGCAACAGGGCCGAGGCCTCAACAACCCGGGCAAAGTCGGCTTCGAGATGCGCCATCGTCACGTCAAAGATCGTGCGCGCCGACAGCCCTGCGCTGGGCAGGTCGAAGCCGATCACGGCATCGCTGACAACCGTCATGGTGAAGCCGAGATCAGAACCGGCCCGCACCGTCGAGTTGACGCAGAAGCCCGCGACGGCTCCCACTACCGCAAGATCCGTAATTCCGTGGTCCCGCAGCCAGGCGGCCAGATCGGTTGACGCGAAGCCTGACGAGGTGGTCTTGAGGAAAACCGGCTCCCCAGCCGTAGCTTCGGCACAGGCCATGGGCGGATAGCCGGCCGCATCGGCATGGAGCGGGGAGGCAGGATCGGAATCCCGGTGACGGATGTGAAGGACGGGCTGCCGGCGCTCACGGAATGCCGCCGCAAGGGCCGCGATCTTGGCCGGAGCCGAAGCGTTCACGCAATCGCGCCCGCCCTCGATCCGGTGCTGCATTTCCATCTGCATGTCGATGATGAGCAGAGCCTGCATGATGATGCCTCCTGGGGGGGTCCGTGGCTCCCCCTAGCACCTCGGCGAAGAACCGCAAAGGCGCAGACGCCACCCCAAGCGTTGTGCCGGTCCAGAGGGCAGCGCCCGGCCGCCGGGTGGGCGAGCAGCGCTCGTTCTCGGCGCTTTATGGTGCGGCTTACCTCCACCGGCGTTCTGCGCGGAACGGTTGAGTAGCGCCCGCCCGAGGGGGCGGACGGGCGCTGCCCGGCGGCGCCAAGGCGCCTTGATTCCGGGCAAGAGGGCGGTTGGCCCTGCCGAAGATCCAAAAAAAGGCCGCCCCTCGCAGGGCGGCCTCTTGCAGTCCAAAAGCCCTTGGCCCCGAACGATCAGATCTCGTCCAGCGCCTCGATGGCCTTTTGCAGGTCGTCCTTGCCGATCTCCTTGTCGGTGACCGTGGCGCCCGCAACGATGAAGTCCACGACCTTGTCTTCGAAGATCGGGGCGCGCAGCTGCTGTTGCACCTGGGCGTTCTTCTGCACAAATTCGAAGAACGCGCGCTCCTGCCCCGGATACTGGCGCGCCTGCGCCAGAACAGCCTGGGTCATCTCGGCATCGGTCACTTCGATCTTCTGCTTGCGGCCGATCTCGGCCAGCAGCAGGCCAAGGCGCACGCGGCGCACGGCGAGCGACTTGTGCTCGTCCGTCACCTCGACATGGCCGTGGTTGTGGTCGTGCACTTCGGGGTTTTCTTCGTGCCACAGCTGGTGGGCGATCTGGCCGGCTTCGGCCTCGACCAGTGCGGCCGGAAGATCGAAGGTCACCAGACCGTCAAGCTGGTCCAGCAGCGCGCGCTTGAGCACGGCGCGGGCGGCGCCCTTGTATTCGGACTCGAGCCGTTCCGAGATCTGGGCCTTCAGCGCGTCCAGATCGTCGGCGCCGAATTTCTTGGCCAGCTCGTCATTGATCTCGGCGGCTTTTGGCGACTTGACCTCCTTGATCTTGCATTCGAACACGGCGTCCTTGCCGGCCAGATGCGCCGCGCCATATTCGGCGGGGAAGGTCACTGTCACGTTCTTCTCTTCGCCGGTCTTCACGCCGATCAGCTGCTCTTCAAAGCCCGGGATGAACGAGCCAGAGCCCAGAACCAGCGGATAGTCTTCCGCGGCGCCGCCCTCGAAGGGCTCGCCATCGACCTTGCCGAGGAAGTCGATCACCACCTGATCGCCATCTTTCGCGGCCGAGGTCTTCTTGCGCGGCTCGTAATCTTGGGATGATTTGGCAAGGTTTTCCAGGGCTTCGGTCACCGAAGCCTCATCGGCCTTCACCACCAGACGCTCCAGCGTCACGGTCGAGGTGTCCAGATCCGGGATCTCGGGCAGCGCGTCATAGCTCATCGCCACGACGACATCCTCGCCCTCTTTCCAGGTCTCCCCATCTTGCATCTCGACCTTGGGCTGCATCGCCGGGCGGTCGCCGGTGGCCTCGAAATGGTCCTTCATGGCGCCGTCAATGGCGTCCTGCATGGCCTCGCCCATCAGACGCTGCCCATACTGCTTGCGCAGCAGTGCCATCGGCACCTTGCCTTTGCGGAAGCCCTTCATCTCGATCTCGGGCTGTGCCTCGACGAGTTTCTCGTTGACTTTCGTTTCCAGCTCGGCGGCGGTGAGCGTGATGGTGTAGCCGCGCTTGAGGCCGTCTTTCAGGGTCTCGGTGACCTGCATTCTTGTCCGTCCTTTTTCAACCTGGTGCGGGTGGAGGGACTTGAACCCCCACGCCTTGCGGCGCCAGAACCTAAATCTGGTGCGTCTACCAGTTTCGCCACACCCGCAATACCGAAGGAGCGGCCCTCCCGTAAGACCGCTTCCAAATCCGCGCCCTTCTAGCAACTCCGCCTAGCGGATGCGAGCGGAAAAAGCGGCCCGGCGGCGGCGATGAAAATGCTCGCCAGAAACGGGATCTTCACCTAATCTGGCAAAAAAATGCCCTAAGGCAGAGCAGTGACAGGAACAGGCCCATGACCGACAAGGATCAATGGCGCGCACCCGGCCGGCAAGCCGGTGCGGACGCATGCAGTATCGACAGGGATTTCAGCACAGGACTGGCGCGCGGCACGCGGGTGCTGACGCTCGAGGGCGCGCTGCCGGTGGACTATCTCTCGCCCGGTGACCGGGTGATCACGCGCGAGGGGGCGCGGGTGCTGCGTGGGCTGCGCGCCGGGCGCATCAGCGGCCAGATGGTGCGGCTGCGGGCCGGCGTTCTGGGGCTGGACCGGCCCGAGGGAGAGCTGCTGCTGGCGCCGGGCACCGGGGTGCTGATCCGCGACTGGCGGGCGCTGGCGCTTTATGGCGCCAAGCAGGCGGTGGTGCCGGTGCGGCGGCTGATCGACGGCGATTTCATCGCCCCGGTCAGCGTACAGGACCTGCCGGTCTATGCGCTGGAGTTTGACCGCCCGCAGGTGATCTATGCCGAGGGCATCGAGATCGAGGCGCTGCCGGCGCTGGTTACCGCGCGCTAGGTCAGGGACTTCAGCACGGCAGGCAGCCGTTCGGGCAGGTCCTCGGCAATCAGGCCGGGGCCGAAGTTGCGCGCCGCCTCGACATGCAGCCAAGCCGCTGTACTGGCGGCGCTGAACGGCTCCAGCCCGCGGGCGAGGAGGCCCGTGAGGATCCCCGCCAGCACATCCCCCGCCCCGGCCGTGGCGAGCCAAGGCGCGGACCGCTCGTAGACTGCGGCGTTGAGGACGGCGCGGCCGGAGGGGGCAGCGATCACGGTATCGGGGCCCTTGAGCAGGACGGTGCAGCCTGCACGGGCGGCGGCCTCGCGGGTGGCATCTACCTTTGAATAGGCCGGGCCGGTGGTGGCGGGCGCAGCCACCTTCGCCGCGATGTCCGGGAACAGCCGCGCGAACTCGCCGTCATGGGGGGTGAGAACGCAACCTGCGTGCAGCAGCGCGAACAGGTCTTCAGGCGCATCCGCGAAGGCGGTCAGCGCATCGGCATCCAGCACGGTCGCGCGCCTGGCGCGCAGCGCCACCGGCACCAGCTCCCGAGCCCGCTCCACCCCCAGCCCCGGGCCGAGGCAGAGCGCGTTGATGCGGATATCCTCCAGCAACGCGGCCAAAGCTCCCGCTTCGGTCTCCCCCCGCAGCGGGCGCAGCATGATCGCATCGAGCCGCGCCGCGTTCTCGATCAGCGCCGAGGCTGGGCAGGCGACGGTGACCAGCCCCGCCCCGATGCGCAGCGCGCCGCGGGCGGCGAGGCGGGCCGCGCCCCCGCGCCCGACGCCGCCGGAGAGGATGAGGGCGTGGCCGTGGTGGTATTTGTGGCTGTCCGCACCTTTTCCAAGCCCGCTTAGATAGTCTGGGCCAGTCAGGCGGGCGATGCTTGCCTGCTCCTCACGCCGCCACTGATGATCCGCAAGTCCGATCGACTTTACGACCAGCTTTCCACAGGCCCACGGCCCGTCTCCGAGGTAGTGCCCTAGCTTCGCGCGATGAAACGTCACCGTGAGGTGCGCGGTTGCGGCGAACCTGTAGTGCTCGTCTTCGTGGGGGAAGTCGCGACCACTATCGGCGCAGATCCCACTGGGGATATCGATGGCGACGATGGCTGGCCGCCCGATCTTGTGATGCGGCTCGACGGGGAAGCACTCGACCATATCCTCCATGTTCCAGAACAGATTTCCGAACTGCCGGAGCGGGCCCCTCAGCCCGATCCCGAACAGCGCATCGACAAGCAGGTCGCATTCCCAGCCGCCCGGCCGGTCATAATCCGAACCCACCTCCCCCATCCCGCACCATCGCTCATAATTCACCCGCGCATTCGGCGGCAGCTTGCCCGGATCGCCGTAGAGGAACACCTCCACCTCCCAGCCCCAGCCCTTCAACAGCCGCGCCACCACGAACCCGTCGCCGCCGTTGTTGCCCGGCCCGCAGAGCACCACCGCGCGGTGCGGGGCGACCGCCAATGCCGGCCATTCGGCGAAGACCGCTTCGACCACGCCCTGCCCTGCCCGCTCCATAAGCTCCAACCCGGTGACGTGGCCCGAGGCGATGGCGGCGGCCTCGATGGCGCGCATTTGGGCAGATGTCAGGATCTCGGTCATGGTTCCGCCCGTGTTTTTCGCAAACCGCCCACGCCACAGACAGGTTGCACATTTTTTAATCGCACCCCACGGATTCCCGCCAAGGGACCGCAGGTGTCCAGCCTACCCAATTGTGGCGCTGCTGTGAAAGTGGTCTGACACGGTTCCGACAGGTCTGTTACCCAAGGGAGTCGGCGGATGAAGAAGATCGAAGCGATCATCAAGCCCTTCAAGCTCGACGAAGTGAAGGAGGCCCTGCAAGAGGCAGGTGTCCAGGGGCTTTCGGTGATCGAAGTCAAGGGCTTCGGCCGCCAGAAGGGCCATACCGAACTCTACCGCGGTGCCGAATATGTGGTGGATTTCCTGCCCAAGGTGAAGATCGAGGTGGTGCTGGCCGACGACATGGTCGACGCTGCCATCGAGGCCATCGTTTCGGCCGCGCGCACCGACAAGATCGGCGACGGGAAGATCTTTGTATCGACCGTCGAACAGGCGATCCGCATCCGCACCGGCGAGACCGGCGACGACGCGGTCTGACGACTTCGCGGGCCGCACCGGCAAGTGGCGGCCCCCAGTGCTCAATCGTAAAGGGAAGAAGGTCACATGAGCATCAAAGACGCCCTCCAGCTGATGAAGGATGAAGAGGTCGAATATGTCGACATCCGCTTCACCGATCCGCGTGGAAAACTTCAGCACGTGACCCTGGTCGCGGATCTGGTCGACGAGGAGTTCTTCGACGAAGGCTTCATGTTCGACGGCTCCTCGATTGCCGGCTGGAAATCCATCGATCAGTCCGACATGAAGCTGATCCTGGATCCGGAATCGGTCTATATCGACCCGTTCTATGCCGAGAAGACCATGTGCGTGCATTGCACCGTGGCCGAGCCCGACACCAACGAGCCCTACAGCCGTGACCCGCGCGGCACGGCGATCAAGGCCGAGGCCTACCTCAAGTCCTCGGGCATCGGCGACGCGTTCTATTGCGGGCCGGAAGCCGAGTTCTTCATTTTCGACGACGTGCGCTACAGCGTGAAGATGAACAAGGTCTCGTTCGAGGTCGACGCCGTCGACGGCGCCTGGAACACCGACACCCAGTATGAAATGGGCAACATGGGCCACCGCCCCGGCGTCAAGGGCGGCTACTTCCCGGTGAACCCGGTCGACCCGGCGCAGGACCTGCGCGGCGAGATGCTGAGCACCATGAAGCGCATGGGCATGAAGGTCGACAAGCACCACCACGAGGTTGCCTCGAACCAGCATGAACTCGGGCTGATCTTCGGGCCGCTGACCAAGCAGGCGGATGAGCTGCAGAAGTACAAATACGTCATCCACAACGTCGCCCATGCCTATGGCAAGTCGGTCACGTTCATGCCCAAGCCCATGAAGGGCGACAACGGCACCGGGATGCACGTCAACATGTCGATCTGGAAGGACGGCAAGCCGCTCTTCGCGGGCGACAAGTATGCCGACCTCTCGCAAGAGGCGCTGTGGTTCATTGGCGGCATCCTGATCCATGCCAAGGCGCTGAACGCGATCACCAACCCGTCCACCAACAGCTACAAGCGCCTGATCCCGGGCTTCGAAGCCCCGGTGCTGCGCGCGTACTCGGCCCGCAACCGCTCTGGCTGCGTCCGTATTCCGTGGACGGAATCGCCCAAGGCCAAGCGCGTGGAAGCCCGCTTCCCCGATCCGTCGGCGAACCCGTACCTCTGCTTCGCCGCCCTGCTGATGGCCGGCCTTGACGGGATCAAGAACAAGATCGATCCGGGCCCGGCATCGGACAAGGACCTCTACGACCTGCCGCCGGAAGAACTGGCGGAAATCCCGACCGTCTGCGGCTCGCTGCGCGAGGCCCTGGACGAGTTGGAGAAGGATCACGAGTTCCTGCTGGCTGGCGACGTGTTCACCAAGGACCAGCTCGACGGCTACATGGCGCTGAAGTGGGAAGAGGTTTACGCCTACGAGCACACGCCGCACCCGATCGAGTACATGATGTACTATTCCTGCTGATATCGGGAACAATGACAGCAAAGGGCGCCTTCGGGCGCCCTTTTCGTTTGCGCAACAATGCCCGGGACACTGCGGAAACCGTCGCGGATGGATCGAAGGAATGTTCTCGAATTCGCCTCAATCCTATCCCATTCGGAGCATATTCGATTCGTAATGTGAGAATGCACGAATAAGGAGAGTTCCGGCGATGCACCTGGCTTCAGCAACGATCGTCGCTACCCTGCTGTATAAAAAAACAATGTTGAGTGAGTTCGAAGACCTCATCGAGCAGTTCGACGAGGCTTTCCGCAGCAGGCCACGCGCAAGCTATCACCACGGTCGTCCCTATGACGACTTTGCCACCTTCCAGATCGACGGCGCCCGCGTCGTGCTGGCCTATTGCGATCAGCCGACCGAGGGGTTCGCCTCTGGCCATCAGGCCGGTCTGGTGCTGGCGGTCAGCTTCGGGGTGAACGAAGGGCAGCCGCTGGTGCTGGCCGAGCGGCGCGAGGCGCTGTGCCGGTCGATCGCGGACAAGGTCGCCGCGCGCTATCCGGCCGATCTGACGCTGTGGAGCGAGACCGGCGGCGAGTTCGGGCCCGACGAGTTCGACGGGATCGTGCGCGACATCTGCCGGGTGCAGATGGAGGTGCCAGAGACCGAAGCCGGCGCCGACATCGCGCCAGACGCTGTGCCCGAGGCTGCGCCGGAATCTGTGCCAGAATCTGTGCCAGAATCTGTGGTCGAGCCTGTGGCCGAGGTCACGCCGATCCCGGCGCGGCAGCCCGCCGCAGCCAAGCTTGCCGCCGCGCGGATCAAGGCCAAGCTGCGCCCTGCCCCATCCGAAGCCTTCGCCAATTCGCAGCCCGACCTGCCGCATCCGATGGTGTCCGAGGCGGCGCGGATCCGCGATGCCCTTTATACCGGCGAGACGCCAGAGCGCCGGGCCAAGGCACCGCTGCCGCAGCGGCTGACGCTTTACTCGATGAACATCACGCTGATCATCGTGGCGGCGCCGGTCGGTGCGGCCCTGCTGACCTACAACGCCCTTGGGCGCGAGGATATGCGGCTGACCGCGCGGGCGATGGCCCTGACCGGCTTTGCAGTGGCGCTGTCTCAATCCTCGCTGGGGGCGGCGCTGATTCAGATGATCTGAAAACCAGAGATCAGGCGGCGTGGCGGATCGGGAACTCCCGCAGCAATGCCGCCTGCTCCGCGCTCAGCGCCTCGGGGCGCAGCACATAGGTGTGGACCGAGAAGACCACTGCCCGCGTCTGCGGCAGCCGCAGCAGACATTGCCGTTCGACCCGTAAGAAGGGCAGATCGCCGGTGATCGCCCGGCCCATCGCCTCGGTCCTGGGGTTGAACAGCGGCGCGTTGGAATGGTGGGCGGTGCCGCGCACCAGCGGCCGCCCCGGCTGCACCCCGTCCAGCAGGCGCTGCACGCGTTTGGCAACATCCTCCGTATAGATCGCCACCGGCACATGGATGCGGCCCATGGGCTGGCCGAACTTCTCGGCCAGCGTCCAGCCTGCCGGAAAGCACAGGACCGCCCCGGCCAGCACATGCTCGGTTTCGCCGGGCAGCATCAGCATCAGATCCTCTTGCACCAGCCGCCCCAGCGTCAGCAGCGGCTGCCCTGGGTCCAGCGGCACCGTCATCCCGTCGGGGCGCAGGGCGGTGTCCGTGCCGATGGAAAAGCCGAGCCCCGGCAGCAGCGGCAGCAGCATCTCGTAAAGCTCCTCCGCCGCGGGGCGCGCGGCGTCGGTCAGCGCATGGACCGCCTCCGGCCGCTCCGCGATCAAAGCGTCCCGCAGCGCCATCTGACCGCCATAGGCATCGTCGATGTCGAGCCACTCGGCCATGTCGAGCGGCAGGATCCCCGGCAGCCGCCGCGTGCGCGGATCGGCCCAGGGGGCGAAGGGAAGACGGGATTGCAGGACGGTGCTCATGCATGCCAGCGTAGCGCTGCGTTGCGGCGGGGGAAAGCCGGGCAGCGACGTGCCTGGCCTGTTTGCGGCGCGCGCGTGGCTGGCAGGCGGGGGCTTCGCGCCCCCGCACCCCGCGGGATATTTGTCCCAGCAAGAAGGGGGAGGCGCGACCTTGCGGCAAGGGGGGGTTTGGGGGTAACAGACCCGCGACCCCAGTTGCCAAAGGACACCCCGATGATCCCGCGCTATTCCCGCCCCGAAATGGTCGCCATCTGGTCGCCCGAGACCAAGTTCCGCATCTGGTACGAGATCGAGGCCCATGCCTGCGACGCGCAGGCCGCGCTCGGCGTGATCCCCAAGGCCAATGCCGAGGCGGTGTGGAAAGCCCGCGACGTGACCTTTGACGTGGCGCGGATCGACGAGATCGAGGCCGTCACCAAGCATGACGTGATCGCCTTCCTGACGCATCTGGCCGAGCATATCGGCGCCGATGACGCGCGCTTCGTGCATCAGGGCATGACCTCGTCCGACGTGCTGGATACCACGCTGAACCTGCAGCTGGTGCGCGCGGCCGATCTGCTGCTGGCGGATATGGACCGGGTGCTGGCGGCGCTGAAGGCCCGCGCGATGGAGCACAAGGACACCGTCCGCATCGGGCGCAGCCATGGCATCCATGCCGAGCCGACGACCATGGGCCTGACCTTCGCGCGCTTCTACGCCGAAATGGCGCGCGGCAAGGCGCGGCTGGTGGCGGCCCGGGCCGAGGTGGCGACCGGCGCGATTTCGGGCGCGGTCGGCACCTTTGCCAATATCGACCCGGCGGTGGAAGAGCATGTCTGCAAGATGCTGGGCCTGACGCCCGAGCCGATCAGCACGCAGGTGATCCCGCGTGACCGGCATGCGATGTTCTTTGCGACGCTGGGGGTGATTGCGTCGAGCATCGAGAATATCGCCATCGAGATCCGCCACATGCAGCGCACCGAGGTGCTGGAGGCCGAGGAATTCTTCAGCCCCGGCCAGAAGGGCTCTTCTGCCATGCCGCACAAGCGCAACCCGGTGCTGAGCGAGAACCTGACGGGGCTTGCGCGGCTGGTGCGGATGTCGGTGGCGCCGGCGATGGAGAATGTGGCGTTGTGGCATGAGCGCGATATCTCGCATTCGAGCGTGGAACGCGCCATCGGGCCGGACACCACCATCACCCTCGACTTCGCGCTGAACCGGCTGGCTGGGCTGATCGAGAAGCTGGTGATCTATCCCGAGACGATGCTGGCCAATATGAACAAGTTCAAGGGGTTGGTCATGAGCCAGCGGGTGCTGCTGGCGCTGACGCAGGCGGGCGTGTCGCGCGAGGACAGCTACCGGCTGGTGCAAAGGAATGCGATGAAGGTCTGGGAGAAGGGCGCGGATTTCAAGACCGAGCTTCTGGCCGATGCCGAGGTGACCGCGGCGCTGAGCCCGGCCGAGATCGAGGAAAAGTTCGACCTTGGCTATCACACCAAGCATGTCGACACGATCTTTGCGCGGGTCTTCGGGGCCGAGTGACGCCCCCGGGGCTGCCCGCACGGGGCGGCCCCGCACCCTCTGTCACGGCGCTGTGATTTTGCGAGAATCGGCAGCGCATGGTCCCCTCGAAGATGGACCGAACAGAGGAGGTTCCCAGATGACCACCCGTGCTTTGACCACCACCCTTGCCGCGCTGTGCCTGTCCTTGCTGCCGATGGCGGCCTCTGCCGCTGGTTGCGGCCATGACGAGGCCCGCATGAGCTGCGCCACCGGCACCGCCTGGGACGAGGCAACGAAGGCCTGCATCGCCACCACCAGCTGATTCACGACCAGTTGAATGAGGTAACGCGGCCTTAAGGGCGTGGCGTCCAGACTGCCCCCGATAAGCGGGTTGCAGGAGGATCTGGATGGCGGGCTTCACCCCCCTCGCATCCTTGGGAAACGGGGCAGGATTTGGCGGTGGCGGGTTTGCGGGCAAGGGGTTTGACCTGCCCAGCCTTGGCGCTGGCTCTGGCGGGGGCATTGTCGCCGATCTGACCGGGCCGCAAAAGGTGGCCATCATCGTGCGACTGCTGTTGGCCGAGGGCGCCGAGCTGCCGCTGACCCGGCTGCCCGACCATCTGCAGGCCGCGATCACCCAGGAAATCGGCCGGATGCGCAGCGTGAACCGCGCCACGCTTGACGCTGTGATCCAGGAGTTTTCCGAAGGTATCGAAAGCATCGGGCTGTCCTTTCCCGGAGGCCTGGACGGTGCGTTGAGCCTGCTGGACGGGCATCTGTCGCCCGCCACCTCCAGCCGGCTGCGGCGCATGGCGGGCGCGACCGGCATGTCCGACCCGTGGGAGCGGATCGCGGGGCTGGAGCCGGACCGGCTGCTGCCGGTGCTGGAGGAGGAGAGTACCGAGATCGGCGCGGTGCTGCTGTCGAAACTTGCCGTATCGAAAGCCGCCGATCTGCTGGGTCGCCTGCCTGGTGACAAGGCCCGCCGCATCACCTATGCCGTGTCGCTGACCGGGAATGTCGATCCCGATACGGTGCGCCGCATCGGCCTGTCGCTGGCCTCGCAGCTGGATGCGCAGCCGGCACGCGCCTTCGATACCGGGCCGGTGGAGCGGGTGGGGGCGATCCTGAACTACTCGGCCGCCTCGACCCGCGATGATGTGCTGAAGGGGCTGGAGGAGGAGGATGCCGGCTTTGCCGAACAGGTGCGCCGCGCGATCTTTACCTTCACCAATATCCCGGTGCGGATCGACGCGCGCGATATCCCGAAGGTGATCCGCAATGTCGATCAGGCGGTGCTGGTGACGGCACTGGCCGGTGCGCGCGGCGCGGATCTTGCCGCGGCAGAGTTCATCCTGGCAAACATGTCGCAGCGGATGGCGACCAGCCTGCGCGACGAGATGGCGAACCTTGGCAAGGTCAAGGACAAGGATGCCGAAGCGGCGATGGCCACAGTGGTGACCGCGATCCGCGAGATGGAAGCGGCAGGCGAGCTGTTCCTGGTGGCGGGGGATGAGGAATAGCGTTTATCACAGTCATGCGTCGCCGCAGCGCAGCATCGGCAAAATCGGCGGAAACTTGCCCGCGTTGTGCCCCTTCTGGGCCGCCCGCGCGGAAAATACCACGCCCGGCGCGTCGTTAGCGCCACCACGATTGCGCGATGCCGCAGGCGCACATAGACCTGCGTCAAGTCCATTCCAGTCGAGGAGACGACAATGCGCGCGACGAGAACCGTTCAGAAGATCCTGTCGAATTACGAGGGCGACAATGCCGGCGTGAAGGGCAACCTCTGCCGGATGCTGATGGAAGGCAAGCTCGGCGGCACCGGCAAGATGATCATCCTGCCGGTCGACCAAGGCTTTGAACACGGCCCGGCCCGCACCTTTGCGCCGAACCCGGCCGGCTATGACCCCCATTACCACTACCAGCTGGCGATCGACGCGGGCCTCAACGCCTACGCCGCCCCGCTGGGGATGCTGGAAGCCGGGTCCGACACCTTCGCCGGCCAGATCCCGACGATCCTGAAATGCAACAGCGCCAACAGCCTGATGTCCGACACCTGCGGCAAGAACCAGGCCGTCACCGCCAGCGTCGATGACGCGCTGCGCCTTGGCTGCGCTGCCATCGGCTTCACCATCTATCCGGGCTCGGACTCGCAGATCGAGATGTACGAAGAAATCGTGCAGATGCGCAAAGAGGCCGCCGCCAAGGGCATCGCCACGGTGATCTGGTCCTATCCGCGCGGCGAGGCGATCAGCAAGGATGGCGAAACCGCCATCGACGTGGCCGCCTATGCCGCGCAGATCGCGGCGCTGATCGGCGCGCATATCATCAAGATCAAGCTCTCGACCGACCATCTGATGCTGGGCGAGGCCAAGAAGGTCTATGAAGCGCAGGGCATCGACATCGCCACGCAAGCCGCCCGCGTTCGGCACTGCATGGAGGCCAGCTTCAACGGCCGCCGCATCGTGGTGTTCTCGGGCGGCGCCAAGAAGGGCGAGGACTCGGTCTATGACGACGCCCGCGCGATCCGCGACGGCGGCGGCAACGGCTCGATCATCGGCCGCAACAGCTTCCAGCGGAGCCGCGAAGATGCGCTGGCGATGCTGGCCAAGCTGGTCGACATCTACAAGGGCCGCGCCTGATCCGAGGCGCCCTGCCCCGGTAACGCTTCCCCCGCGCAAGCCATGTTTGCGCGGGGTTTTCTTTGCGAATCGCCTGTGGCATGATTCGAACGGCAAAGGCCCGCAACAGATGGGCCAAAGAGGTAAATGATGAGCGGATCCAAAAATCGGCCGGCGCTTGGCGCCCTCTTCTTCTTCGCCCTCGCGCTCGTGCTGGGGGGCTACTTCACCTTCGCCGCCGTGCAGGGTGACTACGGCGTGTTCCGCCGGGTGCAGCTCAGCGCCGAGGCCGAACAGCTGACCGATGAGCGTGACCGGCTGCGGCTGGAAGTGGCGCGGATGGAGAATCTGACGCTGCGCCTGTCCGACGATTACCTTGACCTCGATCTGCTGGATGAACGCGCCCGGGCGACCTTGGGGCTGGTGCGCGGCGACGAGATCGTCATCCGCTAAGGCGCGGATTGGCGCAGACGGCTTCCCCTGCGGCAAACGGGACTGGCTCTTGGCTCTGGGATCGGATATGGATGGTTTAACGTTGAACTATCTGCCGCCACCCAGCCGACACGGAGGTTCCCCGCAATGGCCGCGCGCAAAGTCCCTGATTTGCCGAACGTCTCGAAAGACGACCTGCTCAAGTATTACCGCGAGATGCTGCTGATCCGCCGATTCGAGGAAAAGGCCGGCCAGCTCTATGGCATGGGTCTGATCGGCGGCTTCTGCCACCTCTATATCGGCCAAGAAGCGGTGGTTGTCGGCCTCGAGGCTGCGGCCGAGGAAGGCGACAAGCGCATCACCTCCTACCGCGACCACGGCCATATGCTGGCCTGCGGCATGGACCCGAAGGGCGTGATGGCAGAGCTGACCGGCCGCGAGGGGGGCTACTCCCGCGGCAAGGGCGGCTCGATGCACATGTTCTCCAAGGAAAAGCACTTCTACGGCGGCCACGGCATCGTCGGCGCCCAGGTGCCACTGGGGGCCGGCCTCGCCTTTGCCGACAAGTACAAGGGCAATGGCCGCGTCACCTTCACCTATTTCGGGGACGGCGCAGCCAACCAGGGCCAAGTCTACGAGACCTACAACATGGCCGAGCTGTGGGACCTGCCGGTGGTCTTCGTGATCGAGAACAACCAGTATGCGATGGGCACCAGCGTCAAACGCTCGACCAAGTCGCCCTCGCTATGGCAGCGCGGTGCTGCCTACGGGATCGAGGGCGAGGCGGTGGACGGCATGGACGTGCTGGCAGTCAAGGAAGCCGGCGAGCGCGCCGTGGCCTACTGCCGCGCCGGCAAGGGCCCCTATATCCTCGAGGTGATGACCTACCGCTACCGCGGACACTCGATGTCGGACCCGGCCAAGTATCGCTCGCGCGAGGAAGTCCAGAAGATGCGCGAAGAGCGTGACGCCATCGAACATGTGCGCGATCTGCTGATGCAGGGCGGCCACGCCACCGATGAGGACCTGAAGGCGATCGACAAGGAGATCAAGGCGATCGTCAACGAGGCCGCCGAATTCGCCAAGGACAGCCCCGAGCCGGACCCGGCCGAGCTGTGGACCGACATCTACGCCGACGCGGCGCCGCAGACCGCCTGAGGGAGAGACACATGGCAACCGAAATCCTGATGCCCGCGCTGTCGCCCACGATGGAAGAAGGCACGCTGGCGAAATGGCTGGTCAAGGAGGGCGACACCGTCACCTCTGGCATGATCCTGGCCGAGATCGAAACCGACAAGGCCACGATGGAATTCGAGGCCGTCGATGAAGGCACCATCGGCAAGCTGCTGGTGGCCGAGGGTACAAGCGGCGTGAAGGTGAACACCGCCATTGCCCTGCTGCTGGCCGAGGGCGAGGATGCCTCGGCCGAAGCGCCCAAGGCCGCGGAAGCCGCCGCGCCAAAGGCCGATGCACCGAAGCCCGAGGCCAAGGTGACCTCGGCCGTCGAAACCCCGCCCCACCCCGCACGCGCCGCCGACACCACGCCCGACTGGCCCGAAGGCACCAAGATGAAGACCATGACCGTGCGGGAAGCCCTGCGCGAGGCGATGGCCGAAGAGATGGAGCGCGACGAGACCGTGTTCCTGATGGGCGAAGAGGTCGGCGAGTATCAGGGCGCCTACAAGATCAGCCAGGGCCTGCTCGACCAGTTCGGCGCCAAGCGGGTGATCGACACCCCGATCACCGAACATGGCTTTGCCGGCATCGCGGTCGGCGCTGCCTTTGGCGGCCTGCGCCCCATCGTCGAGTTCATGACCTTCAACTTCGCCATGCAGGCGATTGACCACATCATCAACTCGGCAGCGAAAACGCTCTATATGTCGGGCGGCCAGATGGGCGCACCGATGGTGTTCCGCGGCCCGAACGGCGCCGCCGCCCGCGTCGGCGCACAGCACAGCCAGGACTATGCCGCCTGGTATGCGATGGTGCCGGGCCTCAAGGTGGTGATGCCCTATTCCGCCGCCGATGCCAAAGGCCTGATGAAGACCGCGATCCGCGATCCGAACCCGGTGATCTTCCTGGAAAACGAGATCCTCTATGGCCGCAGCTTCGACGTGCCGGTGCTCGAGGATTTCACCATCCCCTTCGGGAAGGCCAAGATCTGGCGCGAGGGCACGGATGTGACCATCGTCAGCTTCGGCATCGGCGTGGCGCATTCGCTCGAGGCCGCCGACAAGCTGGCCAAGGAAGGAATCAGCGCCGAGGTCATCGACCTGCGCACGCTGCGCCCGCTCGACTATGACACCGTCCTCACCTCGGTCATGAAGACCAACCGCTGCGTGACGGTGGAAGAGGGCTGGCCCGTCGGGTCCATCGGCAACCACCTGTCGGCCACGATCATGGAACGCGCCTTCGACTATCTGGACGCGCCGGTGATCAACTGCACCGGCAAGGACGTGCCGATGCCCTATGCCGCGAACCTGGAAAAACTGGCGATCCTCACCTCGGACGAGGTGGTGGCCGCTGTGAAAAAAGTGACCTACCGCTGAGGAGGGGACAATGGCGACCGAAATCCTGATGCCCGCGCTGTCCCCGACGATGGAGGAAGGGACACTGGCGAAATGGCTGGTCAAGGAGGGCGACACCGTCACCTCCGGCCAGATCCTTGCCGAGATCGAAACCGACAAGGCCACGATGGAATTCGAGGCCGTGGACGAGGGGATCGTCGGCAAGCTGCTGGTGGCCGAAGGCACCAGCGGCGTGAAGGTCAACGCGGCGATTGCCGTGCTGCTGGACGAGGGCGAGGCGATGCCCGAGGCCGGTGCGGCAAAGGCCGAAGCGCCCAAGACTGACGCCAAGGCCGATACTGCGGAAACGGTGGAAGCCAAGGCGACCACGCCCGCCGCGGCGCGGGGCTCTGCCCCCGCGCCGAAATCCGGTGATGGCACCCGCGTCTTCGCCTCGCCGCTGGCGCGGCGCATCGCGGCGGACAAGGGGCTGGACCTTGCTACGCTCACCGGATCGGGCCCGCGCGGCCGGATCGTGAAGGCCGATGTCGAGGCGCAGGGCTCTGCCGCCGCAGCGCCCAAAGCCGCCGCGGCCCCTGCCCCGGCTGCCACCCCGGCCCCGGCCAAACCCGCCGCCGCCGGCATGCCGCAGGGCATGAGCGCCGACACCGTCCGCAAGATCTACGCGGACCGCGAGCACACCGAAGTCACCCTCGACGGGATGCGCAAGACCATCGCCGCCCGCCTGACCGAGGCCAAGCAGACCATCCCGCATTTCTACCTGCGGCGCGAGGTCCGGCTCGATGCGCTGATGGCCTTCCGCGAAACCCTGAACGGCCAGATCGCCGCGCGCGGGATCAAGCTGTCGGTCAATGACTTCATCATCAAGGCCTGTGCGCTCGCGCTGCAAGCCGTGCCCGATGCCAACGCGGTCTGGGCCGGCGACCGGATCCTGAAGCTGAAACCCTCGGACGTGGCGGTTGCCGTGGCCATCGAGGGCGGGCTGTTCACCCCGGTGCTCAAGGACGCGCACCAGAAATCGCTCTCGGCCCTCTCGGCCGAGATGAAGGACCTCGCGGGGCGCGCCCGCAACAAGAAGCTCGCCCCGCATGAATATCAGGGCGGCAGCTTCGCCATCTCCAACCTCGGCATGTTCGGGATCGAGAATTTCGATGCCGTCATCAACCCGCCCCATGGCGCGATCCTCGCCGTCGGTGCCGGGCTGAAAAAGCCGGTCGTTGGCAAGGATGGCCAGATCGAGGTGGCGACGATGATGTCGATGACGCTCTCGGTCGATCACCGCGTCATCGACGGCGCCCTTGGCGCCGAGCTGATGAAGGCGATTGTCGAGAACCTCGAAAACCCGATGGCGATGCTGGCGTAAGGCCGCGCCACCCGAACGCAAAAAGGGCCGCCCTTACCGGGGCGGCCCTTTTCCATGTCAGGGTTACAGCAGCATCCCGCCCGAAACCTCGATCCGCTGGCCGGTCATCCAGCCCATCTCGCCCATCAGCAGGCTGGAAATCGCACCGCCGATGTCATCGGGCAGGCCGGCGCGGCCCATTGCCGTCTGGCTGGCGATATACTGGTTAAGCTCGGCCACATCCCGCACTGCGCCGCCGCCAAAATCGGTCTCGATGGCGCCCGGCGCGACCACATTCACGGAAATCCCGCGTGGGCCAAGCTCGCGCGCCAGATAGCGGGTCATCACCTCGACCCCGCCCTTCATCGCCGCATAGGCCGCGTATCCGGGCAGCGAAAACCGCGCAAGGCCCGAGGAGATGTTCACGATCCGCCCGCCATCGCGGATCAACGGCAGCATCGCCTGCGTCAGGAAGAACACGCCCTTGAGGTGAACCGCCATCATGTCATCGAACTGCGCCTCGGTGGTGTCCGCAAAGGGCACGTTGATGCCGGTGCCGGCATTGTTCACCAGAAAGTCCAGCTGCGCATCGCCGCGCAGATCGGTCAGCGCCGCGCGCAGCCCGGTGCCGAACTCGGCAAACCCGCCGGTCTTGGCGGTGTCCAGCTGCAGCGCCAACGCCTTGCGGCCCATCGCCTCGATCTCGGCCACGGCGCTTGCCGCGTCCTCCTTGCGGCTGTGGAAAGTCAGCACGACATCGCAGCCCTTGCGGGCAAGATGCAGCGCAGTGTTGCGGCCAAGGCCACGGCTGCCGCCGGTGATCAGGGCAACGGGGGGGTGAAGATCGGTCATCGGAACTCTCCTTGTCTGGGGTGCCCCTCATCTAGCAGCGCCGGGCCGGGCCTGCGTGCCACATGCTCCGGCAGATCTGCCCGATCCTCCAAAGCTGCGGGTGCGGGCTGTGCGGCGCCCGCGCGCCGTGGCAGGATGGCGGGCAGGAGGCGATGCCCATGCCGGATCTGCTGATCGACCGTATCGTGACCCTTGCCGACGCCTCTGGCGCCGGCGACGTGCCCTTTGCCACGCTGGTGCCCGGCCTGTCGGTGGTGCGAACCCGTGCCCCGACCGAGCTTGTGCATATGGTCTATGCTCCGGTCTTCTGCCTGGTCCTCCAGGGCGAAAAGCAGATCGTCACCGGCCCCCGCAGCGTGGCCTTCGGGCGGATGGACTCGCTGATCGTCAGCCTCGACCTCCCGGCCCTGTCGCGCATCACGCTTGCCAGCGCCGCCGCCCCCTATGTGGCGCTGGCGCTGGAGCTGGACCCGGCGCTGCTGCGCGACCTTGCCGCGGAAATCCCGGCGCGCCCCCCGCGCGAGGCGCTGGCCTTTGCCACCGCGCCGGCAGATGCGGAAATCGCCGAGGCGATGGCCCGGCTGTTCTCCCTGTCGGACAAGCCCGAGGCGATCCCGATCCTCGCGCCGCTGATCCGGCAAGAGATCCACTATTGGCTGCTGAGCTCGGCCCACGGCGCGATGCTGCGCGATCTGGCCCATGCCGACAGCCGCGCCGCCGGCATCGCCCGCGCCATTGCCGCGATCCGGCAGGATTTCACCCAAACCCAGCCGGTCGCCAGCCTCGCACGCCTCGCGGGGATGAGCGTCTCGGCCTTCCATGACCATTTCCGCAACATCACCGGCACCTCGCCCCTGCAGTTCCAGAAGCAACTCAAGCTGGCCGCTGCGCGCCGGCTGATCCTGATGGGAGAGCTCTCGGTCGCCAGCACTGCCTTCGCCGTCGGCTATGAAAGCCCGACCCAGTTCAGCCGCGACTATTCCCGGCTGTTCGGTGCCTCGCCGCTGAAGGATCGCCAACTGGCGGCGTAAAGCGGGGTCACCCGCGGATCACCTCGATGACGCCGCCCTTGCCAGCCTCCTTGCGCAAGCGCAGGCCGAACTCGGCGTAGATCGCCGCGGCCTCGGCCGGATCCGTCACCTCGTTCTGCGCAAGATAGAGCAGTTTGTCATGGCCCCGGCGGCTCTGCATATTCTCGCCGTGGTTCACCAGATACATCATCGCCGGGAACGGGATCAGGCTCAGCGGGCGGCCAAGCCGGGCGCTGCGGCCGATGTAGTTCTTGTGGCCCTTGCCGATCAGCCGAAGATGGAAGGCGGGAAACTTCTGCCGCCCGAAATCGACGGCGAAATAGCCCGAAGATCCGCAATGCGTCCAGAAAGCCATCTCTCCCGTCCCCGTCCCCATGCGCGCAAGCCGGCCACTGCTGGCATCGAGCATATAGCCCTTCTCGACAAGATAGCCCGAGCCATTGTTGTCGGCCGCAATCCAGCCCGGCAGATCCGGGTGGATCAGGTCATCGGCATCCAGATGCGAGACATAGGTGAAGCCCTTGCAGGTCCGCGCCGCATGTTCCGCCAGCAGCCGGGCCTTGATGTTCTGGTCTGAGATGCCCTTTGACATGTCCTGCGGCGGCGCCTGCACGAATTGGTGGCGCGGACCATCGACAAAGCCCTCGGGTCGGTCCTGCGAGCACAGCAGCACCTTCCAGTTGGCATAGCGCACAGCTTCGATCGAGGCGAGCGTTTCGGCCAGCACGGCGCAGGCCCGCTCCCAGTCACCGGCATTGGCGCGGCCTACCATCGGGATCAGCCACAGGATCAGCGGATCGGTCTGGGGCGCCGGCGGGCCCAGAAACAGGGTCCGGTAGGCTCCGGCAAGCAGCAGTTTAGGGTGCATGAGGTCAGCCTGTGCGTGATGTGCGGGGTCCGGGCGGACCCGCCCCCTGTCTAGCCGCCCACCACCAGATGGTCCATCTGGATCGCCGGTTGCGGGCAGCCCGCCTCGCCCACCACCCGCGCCGGAACCCCGGCCATCGTGGTGCAGGGCGGCACATCGGTCAGCACCACCGAGCCTGCGGCGATCCGCGAGCAGCGCCCCACCGTGATATTCCCCAGCACCTTGGCCCCCGCGCCGATCAGCACCCCGTCGCCGATCTTCGGGTGGCGATCGCCATCTTCCTTGCCGGTGCCCCCCAGCGTCACCGAATGCAGCATAGAGACATTGTCGCCCACCACCGCGGTTTCGCCGATCACGATGGAATGGGCATGGTCGATCATGATCCCCTGCCCGATCCGCGCGCCGGGGTGGATATCGACGCCGAACACTTCCGACACCCGCATCTGCACGAAATAGGCCAGATCGCGGCGGCCCTGCTGCCACAGCCAATGGCCGATCCGGTAGGCCTGGATCGCCTGATAGCCCTTGAAGAACAGCACCGGCTGCAAGAAGCGGTGGCAGGCCGGGTCGCGGTCATGCACCGCCACAATATCGGCGCGGGCGGCGCGGCCGATTTCGGGCGCATCGACCAGCGCCGCATCGGCGATCTCGCGCAGGATCTGCTCGCTCATCTCGCCCGAGGCCAGCTTCAGCGAGAACCGGAAGGCCAGCGCCCGCTCCAGCGTGGCATGGTGCAGCAACCCCGAATGGATCAGCCCGCCCAGAAGCGGCTCATTCTTCACGGCGGCCTCGGCCTCTTCGCAGATGCGGCTCCAGACCGGGTCGATCTGGGCCAGTTTCGCTCTGGTTTCAGCCATCGCGCGTCCTCCGGGTTTTTCCTGATTATAGCAGATAGGACGAAGGGCGCACTTGTGAAAGAGCGGGCCCGCGGCAGGCTTTGCACAAAGCAGCGCCGTTGCAGCCCGCGTCTGTGGCGGAAAGGTCGCTTAACGCGCCAGTTTCTGCACTGCAGCATTTTGACGCCAAAGGGAGATAGCGAATATCCCCGAGCCGCGTTAGGCAGGTCTCAGGGCCGTCCCCGGCCCGTCATGAGGTCGATCCATGTTTTTCCTGCCCTTCATTCTACAAAGCGCGCTTCTGGCCTTCGAATCGCAGGTGGTGATCGAACAGCGCCTGACGATGATGGCGCGGGGCGATGCCGGCTCGCAGGATGAGGCGGTGCGGATGGTGGGCGAAAAGGTCGCGCTGGCCGCCCATGCCTGGCAGCATGGGGCGATGTCGCTGGCAACGGGCACCAGCCCCGATTCTGTGATGATGGCGACGGTCGCGCTTTACCGCGACGCCGTGGATGAAAACCGGCGGCGCCTGACCGCGTGATCCATCTGCGCGCGGTTACGCCGCGGCGACGGGCCCTTGCACGCCGCCACCTCTGCGCGAGGCCACGGCCTGCCGCAGCGCCGCTTCCAGATCATCGGGGCTGAACGGCTTTTCCAGCACGCTCGCCCGCGGATCGGCCTTCAGGTCCATCGCCATGTGGCCGGTCGCCAAAACCACCGGCACCCCCGCCTCCAGCAGCTTGCGCGCCAGATCGAGCGAGGACAGGCCCGAGCGCCCGATGCTCACATCCAGCAGCGCCAGGTCCGGCATTCCCTCGGCCATCGCCTTCTCGGCACCGGCCAGCGACGCGGCTGCGGCGATCTGCTCAAAGCCAAGGTCGCGCAGCACCTGCGATGTCTCCATCGCGATGATCGCCTCGTCTTCGAGGTAGAGGATGCGCAGGTCAGGAGGGGTCCAGGCCAAGGGCGGTGTCCATTCTAGATCTAGATACGGGGGGTCACGGGCAGGCGGTTAAGTTAACGGGTCGGAAGCGGGCAGTCGGGTCGGGAAGGCGTTGCCTTTCACGCAGTTCAGGCGGCCAGATCGGCCGGGTCGCAGTCAGCATCGATTTCTGAATGACGCATGTCGCAGGACAATGGTTCCCGCCTTCAGACTATGGCGCAACAAAATGTCCGCGGAAATCCCCCACGCCGCAGCGCCGCGCCAGATGCCGGAAACGTGCAGCGCCGATCCGCCGAGAACGCAGGGTTTCGGCTGAAACCGGCCGCTTCGGGCCAGGGGGGACCGCGCAGCGCCGCAAGCTAACCTCGGTAAGTGACAGCCGCGCAGGCCGCGAATACCCGTCTCGGCGCCGCCCACATCGTTCACGATCTGCGGAACCGGCGGGGGGCAGCAGCGTTTATATGCCAGAGGCGCGACCGGGTTGGCCGTGCCGGAGCAGTCTCTAACGACCTCTCAGAAGGAGTTGCACTATGCTTGGCTGGGCTCTCACATTCCTCGTCGTCGCGCTGATCGCTGGTGCGCTTGGCTTTGGCGGCATTGCCGGCGCCTCGGTCGGGATCGCCAAGATCCTGTTCTTCGTCTTCATCGTGCTGTTCGTGGTGGCGATGATCGCCCGCGCCCTGCGCGGCCAGCCGCCGGTCTGACGGCCGTTCTTCCGCGCTGGCCAAGGTCCGCGCGGTAAAGCCTTGCCGGATCACTCGGCCCTTGTACCCCCACATCGGCCGGGCCCGGCAAGAACGGGTCGCAGATTGCTCTGCGGCCCGATCTGCATTTATCGCTTGTCCAGCCGCAGTAGTGCATCCATCGACAGCGCCCCCGGCCCCTTTGCGATCAGCGCCAGCAGGCAGGCAGCCCAAAGGCCATGCGTTGCCCAGGCCCCGGGATAGACGAAAACCTGAATGATCCCCGTCACCGCCAGCAGCCCCAGCGCCGCGCCGCGGGTCATCAGCCCCAGCACCAGCAGCACCGGCAGCAGATGCTCGGCCAGCACCGCCCCCACCGCCGCCAGATGCGGCGGGATCAGCGGCAGGGCGTATTCGTGCTCAAAGAGGAAATAGGTCGAAGGCTTGATCATCAGCCCCTCCACCTTGGTCCGGCCCGAGGCAAAGAACACCGCCGCCGGAAACACCCGCAGCGCCAGCGCCGGCAGGGCCCAGCCGATCCGGCCCCCAAGCGCATTCAGCCGCGCGATGCGCGAAACCACCCCTGTCATGCCGCCTCCTCCACCCCGATGATGGCGCCCGCCCCCATCAGATATCCCAGCACCGCCGCAGGATCATGCCCCGGCTCGGCAACCTGCGCCCGCGCCGCGGCAAGGCCAAGCGTCTGCCCCTCCAGCAGCGCCGCCACCAGCGCCGCATCGCCGGGCGGCAGCGCCCGCACCGGCACCTCCAGCGCCCTATCGCGCAGGATCAGCGCCACCTCGGGCCCCTGCGCCCGCATCGAGCCCAAGTCCGCGCCGGGCTGGTTCGCCGCCCAGATGCTCACCACCGGCCAAGCCGCGGCAATCAGCGACACCGAGGGATGCAGCACCAGCCGCAACACCTCGGGACTGCGGGCCCCCGCCACCGCCGCCGGCCTCACCGGCAGCGCATCCACCGCGTGATAGGCCAGCCCCCGCGCCCGCTCGATCTGCGCCACATCGGGCAGATAGGGTAGCCCTGCAACCGGCGGAAAGCCCTCCAGAAATCCCGGAAACGCCGCGCCCCAGTCCAGCAGCACCGGCGAGGCGGGCGGGTGCTGCGCAAGGAACACCCGCGCCATCGCCCGGAAGAACTCCTCCCCTACCAGCCGCGCCACCACCGGGAAGCGCCGGGCCAAAGCCTCGGTCAGGCTATGCGCCACATTGTTGCGATAGACGGCAAAGCGCTGCTCCGCCTCCCCGACCGCCGTCACGCCATCGGGCAGCGCGCCGCCCGCCAGCGCCGCCCGGAACGCTGCGACGAACCCGTCATGCCCCTCACCCGGCGCGAGCATGGCGTACCTCCGCTCCGTCCAGCAAAGCGCCCGCCTGCGCGGCTTCCTCCATCAGCACCGGAAGCTCCGGCACATCATTGTCCCACTCGATCAGCGTTGGCAGCGGCCCGGTCCGCGCCAGCACCTCGGCATACAGCGTCCAGACCGGGTCCGCGACGGGCGCGCCATGGGCGTCGATCAGCAGCGGGCCCGAGGGCAGCGCCTCTTCGGCATGGCCGCCCAGATGCAGCTCGCCCACCGCCGCCAGCGGAAACGCGGCCAGATAGGCGCGCGGATCGGCGCGATGGTTGGTGGCGCTGACGAAGACATTGTTCACATCCAGCAGCAACCCGCAGCCGGTGCGGCGCGCCACCTCGGCCAGGAAGTCGGTTTCCGACAGCGTCGATTGCGCAAAAAGCACATAGGTCGAGGGGTTCTCCAGCAGCATCCGCCGCCCCAGCACCGCCTGCACCTCGTCGATATGGTCACAGACGATCCCCAGCGTCTCGGGCGTATAGGGCAGCGGCAGCAGGTCGTTCAGATAGTCGCCGCCATGGCTCGACCAGGCCAGATGCTCGGAAAAGCTCTCGGGCTCGTAGATCGCGCAGAGCCGCTTCAGCCGGGCCAGATGCTCGGCATCCAGCCGCCCCGCCCCGCCGATGGACAGCCCGACCCCGTGCAGGGACAGCGCATACTCCTCCCGCAGCGCGCGCAGCTGCGCATGGGGCACGCCGCCCGCGCCCATGTAATTCTCGGCATGAACCTCGAAGAAGCCAAGGTCGGGCCTCGTGCTTCGGATCGCCGCGAAATGCTCGGGCTTGAACCCCAGCCCCGGCGCGGCGGGCAGATGCCTGACACTCATCTTTCTCTCCCTTCGGAAAATTGGGGCCATCGGAAAGTCGGGGGCGGGGATATCCCGCCCCCCGCGCCTCACATCGCCATCGGCTCCAGCGAGCCCATGCCCTTCGGGGTTTCCATCGTCACGCAGGTGCCGGCCGGGACCAGCTTCCAGGCGTTGCCCTGATAGTCCATCGTCGAGGTGCCGGCGCAGGTGGTGCCGGGGCCCGCGGCGCAGTCGTTCTGGCCGGCCAGCGCCACGCCGTAGCATTTCTCCATCTCGGCCGCCTGCGCGGTGCCGGCGGCAAGGGTCAGCGCCGTCGCCAGCGAGGCGGCCAGGGTCAGCGTGTTGGACATATGGGTCATTCTCGGTGTCTCCTCAGGAATGTTGCGTTGCTCAGGCCCCGTCAGCCGGTTCCCGCAACACCAGTCGGGCCGGGCGAAAGCTTTGTTACGCCGCTCACGCATCCGTGTTGGCAATCCCACAATTCCCGCAATACCGTGGCCACGGCTGTAACAAAGCGCCCCCGCGCCCCGAACTGGCAGGCAGGATGCAGATGACAGAGGCTGAGTGGGCGGCTTTGCTGCGGGCCGCCAATGCGGGCGACGCCCGCGCCTATGGCCGTTTCCTGCACGCCATCACCCCCATGTTGCGCGGACTGGTGCGGGCGCGGGGCGGCAGCCTGGGGCCGGAGGGCTGCGAGGATATCGTGCAAGAGGTGCTGCTGGCGATCCATCTGAAGCGCCATACATGGCGCAGCGACGCGCCGCTGCGCCCCTGGCTCTATGCCATCGCGCGGCACAAGGTGATCGACGCCTTCCGCGCCCGTGGCCGGCGGGTGGACCTGCCCATCGGCGACTTTGCCGAACTGCTGCCGGCCGATCCGGGGCCGGACCCGACCGAAGCTGGCGACGCGCTGCGGATGATATCCCGGCTCGATCCACGCTCCGCCGAGATCGTGAAGGCGATCGGGATCGACGGCGAGGAGATCGCCGAGACCAGCCGCCGGCTGGAGATGACCGAAGGCGCGGTGCGGGTGGTGCTGCACCGCGCCTTCAAGCGGCTCGCCGCACTCAGGGAAAGGCACCTCGAATGAAGACCAACCAGCTGATCGCCGCCCTTGCCGCCGACACGCCCGCCGAACCGGGCATGGGTGCGGGTCTGGCGCGCTGGCTGCTGCCCGCGCTGGCGCTGGCCGGCCTTGCCTTGCTGACCGTCTGGGGCCTGCGCCCGGGCCTCGCCGCCGCGCTGATGCAGCCCGCCGTGGCCGCCAAGCTGGCGCTGCCGCTGGTGATGGCCGCCACCGCCCTCACCCTCGCCCTGCGCTCGGCCCGGCCCGAGGCGCGGCCGTCCGTCGCGCCGCTGGCCCTGCTGGGGGCCGCCGCACTGGCGCTTCTCGCCACCGGCCTCGCCACCACCCCGCCCGCCGCGTGGGAGCAAGCCTGGCTCGGCAACACCGCCCTCGCCTGCCTGATCTCGATCCCGGCGCTGGCGGTCCTGCCCCTCGCCGCCAGCCTGCTCGCCCTGCGCCGCGGCGCCAGCACCTACCCGGCCCGCACCGGCCTGCTGGCCGGCCTCCTCGCCGGAGCCGCCGCCACCGCGCTCTACGCGCTGCACTGCCCCGAGGACAGCCCGCTGTTCTATGTCTGCTGGTATGGCCTTGGCATCGTCATCGCAGGCACCGCCGGCCGGCTTCTGGGGCCGCGCCTGCTGCGCTGGTAGCCGGCCCCCAGGCTGACCGAGATCAACGACAACCCGCGCGCCCGGTGCGACTCTGCGGGGGCAAAGGGAGGGGCAAAGAGGATCCGCAGATGAACAGACGCCACCTTCTCACCGGCGCCGCCGCCACCCTCGCCCTTGGCGCGGCAGGCGCGGCCGGATGGCGCGCCGCCACCGGCTCGCAGGGCAGCTACGCCCGCTACATCGCCCGCCTGCGCGCGCCGCTGGCAGACAACCCGCCGATGGCCGACCTCCTGCGCACCGCCAGCCTCGCCGCCAGCGGCCACAACACTCAGCCCTGGCGGTTCGAGGCCGCGCCGGGCGCGATCACCCTGCATCCCGACCTGACCCGCGCGACGCCGGTGGTCGATCCCGATGACCATCACCTCTGGGTCAGCCTCGGCTGCACAATGGAGACGCTGGCCATCGCCGCCACCGCCACCGGCCGGCCGGGTGAGGCAGAGGCGCTTGGCGCCCTCACCTATCGCTACACGGACGGCCCCACGCGGCCCGACCCGCTGCTGGCCGCGATCCCCGCCCGCCAGTCCACCCGCGCCGAGTATGACGGGCGCCCGGTCCCCGCCGCCGATCTGGCGCAACTGCAGCAGGCCGGCGCGATGCCGGGCGTGCGGTTGATCCTCATCACCGACCGGCCCCAGATGGACCAGATCGGCGAGTTGATCATCGCCGGCAACACCGCCCAGATGGCCGACCCCGCCTTCATCGCCGAGCTGAAGCACTGGCTGCGTTTCTCCCCCCGCAGCGCGATGGAGACCGGCGACGGGCTCTATGCCGCCGCCAGCGGCAATCCGGTGCTGCCCGACGCGCTTGGCCGCTTCGCATTCGACCAGGTCTTCACCACCGCCGCCGAGAATGACAAATACGCCCGCCACACCGCCACCTCCGCCGGCTTCGCGGTGTTCGTGGCCGACCGCGAGGACACCGCCCATTGGGTCGCCGTGGGCCGCGCCTGCCAGCGCTTCGCCCTGACCGCCACCGCGCTTGGCCTCAAACACGCCTTCCTCAACCAGCCGGTCGAGGTGCCCGCCCTGCGCCCCGACCTGGCCGCGCTGATCGGCGAGCCCGGGATGCGGCCGGATCTGGTAATGCGGTTCGGGTATGGCCGGGCACTGCCGTGGTCACCGCGGCGGGGGGTGGTGGGTTGAGGCGGGGGCGAACGGCTGTGCCATGCCACACGGCACAGGCCAACGGTTCGAGGAACCTCGGCACCACATCGACAGGATCATGAGAATATTGGTGCACCCGACTGGATTCGAACCAGTGACCTCTGCCTTCGGAGGGCAGCGCTCTATCCAGCTGAGCTACGGGTGCCTGCGGCGTCTATAGCCGTGCCGGCGCCGCTTCGCAAGCGGGGTTTGGGGCTATGGGATCGGTGCAATCCGTGCAACTCTGGCTGCCCCCGCTGTGGCGGGGCCTGACCGTTGGAACCCGCCGTTGGAACCCGGCAAAAGCCGAGGGGTTGTGGACGGGGACAGGGACTGACAGGGGACGGGACGGCATGATGACAGCGATTTCGATGATCGGTCTGGGGCTGGCGGGGGCGCTGGCCGCGCTTTTGCTGCTGATGACCCTCCTGCCCTTCTTGCGCGTCGCGCATGGGGCGGTGCGGTCCTGCGACTTTCCGCGGCTGCAGATCTGCGGGCTGGCCCTCGCGCTCGCCCCCGTGCTCTATGCCTTCCTGCCGCCGCCCTGGGGCGCGATCCTCGGCGCCGTGATGCTGCTTGCCGCCGCGATCCAGGCCGCGCATGTCATCCGCTTCACCCCGCTCTGGCGCCGCCAGTCGCTGCGGCCGGAGCATGAGGACCCGCAGGCGCAGGTGTCCTTGCTGGCCGCCAATGTGAAGCTGTCGAACCGCGCCTATGACCGGCTGATCACCCTTGTGCAGGAGGAGGCGCCCGACATCGTCATGGCCATCGAGGGGGATGCGGACTGGGCCGAGGCGCTGGCGGCACTACACCCCGATTACCCGCACCGGATCATCCACCCGCTCGACAACGGCTATGGCATGGCCCTGTTGTCGCGCCTGCCGATTGCCGAGCATGAACTGCGCGAGCTGCTGGTGGACAAGGTGCCCTCGATCCGCGCGACCATCCGCCTGCGCAATGACTCTCTCTTCCGCCTCTATGTCGTACATCCCGAACCCCCGGTGCCGAGCCAGGACACCGAAGGCCGCGATGCCGAGATCGGGATGATCGGGATCGAGACCTCGGAGGACCCCCTGCCCTCCGTCGTCGCCGGCGATCTCAACGATGTCGCCTGGTCGCTGACCACCCGGCGCTTCCAGAGGCTCTCGGGCCTGCTGGACCCCCGCGTCGGGCGCGGCTTCTACAACAGCTTCGATGCCCGCTCCCCCATCCTGCGCTGGCCGCTGGACCACCTGTTCCACGACCCGCGCTTCCGGCTGGTCGAGATGCGGCGCCTGCCGGATATCGGCTCGGACCATTTCCCGATGCTGTTCCGTCTGCAGCTTGCGCCCGTGGAGGCGGGCGAGACGCCGGAGGACGCCCGCGCAGAGGACCTCGCCGAGGTTCGCAAGATGGCGGCGAAGGAAGCCGCGAGTGATCGCGAGGCGGTGGGGAGTGACTGGGAGGATGAGAAGTCCTGAGGGCGCGCTTGTGGCCAGCGGCGGGGGGCCTTCTGCCCCCCGCGCCCCCCGAGGATATTTGAGCCAAAACGAAGGGGAAGAGGCGCCTCAGCCGAAGAGGTCGTGGCAAAGCTCCAGGGCACCCACCAGCGCATCCACTTCGGCGCGCGTGTTGTAGAGGCCAAAGCTGGCGCGGCAGGTGGCGCCCACGCCCAGATGCGTCATCAGCGGCATGGCGCAATGGGTGCCAGCCCGCACCGCGATACCGCGTTTGTCGAGCACAGTGGAGATGTCATGGGCATGGGCGGCGCCTTCCAGCGTGAAGGAGAAGATCGCGCCCTTGCCCGGGGCGTGGCCCTGCACGTTGAGCCAGTTCAGCCCGGCAAAGCGCGCTTGCGCATAGCCTCGCAGGTCCGCCTCATGCGCGGCGATGTTGTCCATGCCAAGCGCCATCAGATAGTCCAGCGCCACGCCCATGCCGATCTGCGGCACGATGCCTGGGGTTCCGGCCTCGAAGCGCATCGGCGGGTCGGCATAGGTCACCGTCTCGCGCGCAACCTCGCGGATCATGTCGCCGCCACCGAGGAAGGGGCGCATCTCGGCCATGCGCTCGGGCCGGATGAAGATCGCGCCGGAGCCAGAGGGGCCGTAGAGCTTGTGGCCGGTGATGGCGTAGAAATCGCAACCGATGGCCTGCACATCGACCGGCATATGCACCGCCGCCTGGGAGCCATCGACCAGCACCGGCACGCCCTTCGCCCGCGCGCCCGCGCAGATGGCGGCGACATCGACCTTGGTCCCCAGAACGTTGGACATGTGCGTCACCGCCAGCAGCCGCGTGCGCGGGCCGATGGCTGCCAGCATCTTCACCGGATCGAGGCTGCCATCCGCCTCTGGCTCCACCCATTTCAGCACCACGCCCTGCCGCTCGCGCAAGAAATGCCAGGGCACGATATTGGCGTGATGCTCCATCACCGACAGCACGATCTCATCGCCCTGGGCCAGCCGCGGCGCGGCCCAGGCATAGGAGACAAGGTTGATCGCCTCGGTGGTGCCGGAGGTGAAGACGATGTGGTCTTCCGACGGCGCATTCAGGAATCGCGCCACCTTGCCGCGCACCGCCTCGTAATTCTCGGTGGAGACGGTCGAGAGGTAATGCAGCCCGCGATGGACATTGGCATAATCGTGCGCATAGCCGTTGGTGACGGCGTCGATCACCACCTGCGGCTTTTGCGCCGAGGCGCCATTGTCGAGATAGACCAGCGGCTTGCCGTTCACCTCGCGGGCAAGGATCGGGAAATCGGCACGGATCTTCTCGACATCATACATCGCTCAGGCTCCAAGCTCGGCCGGGGACACCCCCAGGATTGACAGCACCACCACCAGCGCAAAGGCCGCGGCGAAGAAGCCCGCCAGCAGCCCGAAGAACACCTTCACCGGATTGGTGAAGCCATGCAGCTCGGCGGTGAACTGCGTCAGCTGCCAGAAGAACAGCGCCACCCCGGCAAAGCCGATCAGCACCGAGGAGAAGGGGAAGATCAGCGCCGCGACCATCTGGATCACCTGCAACAGCACCAGCACGAACTCGGCCCAGGTCACCAGCAGCAGCGCATCGGGGAAATTGCCCTTGCCGCCCAGCATCCGCCCGACATGGCCGATGCCAAGCGACAGCGCCAGCATGATCCCCAGCTGCGTCGCCGCGGCGCTCGCCGGCGATCCCATCATCCCGCCAAGCTGGCCGCCGCTCGGCACCTGCATCACCAGCAGCGCCAGCTGCGTCAGCAGCACAGACAGCGCCACCGTCACCGCCATGCCCAGCCAGCGCGCCTCCATCGGCAGGTTCATCGCCATCAGGCTACGCGCCACGCCGCGCGGATCGGCAACGGACTCGCGCGCCAGCATCACCAGAGATTTCAGTTCAAGCTGCATCAGGTCCCCCGAAACTCTGCCACCCAAAGTCCCGACAGCCATATCCACAGAAAGCCGGCAAAGACCAGCAGGTCCAGCAGTTGCAGCTGGATCCCGATGCCGATCAGCCCTGCGACAAGGCCGCGCAGCAACATCAGCGGCGAGACGGCGAGCAGCGCCCAGAAAAGGGCGATCCGCGCGCCCTGCCATGTGCCCTGCCCGCCCGCCGCGCGGCTGGCAAGGTGGCTCAGCGCCGCCAGCGGATAGGCCAACGGCACCAGCAGCAGCACGCCGAAGAAGGCGGCCAGCAGCCGCTGCGCCAGCGGCGCCTCGGGCATCAGCACGGCGGCGCGCGAGAGGGCCGGCCAGAGCGAGACATAGATCACCAGCACCGCGACCAGCAGGAACACCAGCGCCCGGTCTTCCCGCGGCCCGGCATCCAGGATCCGCGCCATCACCCGGCGCGGGTTGCGCCAAGTCGACAGGATATCATCGGTCAGCGCCATTGCTCAGCGCCCCCTCAACGCCGGCGCGCCAGCCAGGCTTCCAGCCGCGCGGTGATCGCCTCGGCGATATCCGCGTCCTCGATCTCGGCAATCGCATCGCCGAGGAAGGACAGCACCAGCAGCGCCTGCGCCTCGGCCAGCGGCACCCCGCGCGAGCGCAGGTAGAACAGCGCCGTGTCGTCGATGGCGCCCGAGGTGGAGCCATGCGAGCATTTCACGTCATCGGCGTAGATTTCCAGCTCGGGCTTGGCCAGGAACTGGCTGTCGCCGTCGAGCAGCAGGGCCTGGCTGATCTGGTAGCCATCGGTCTTCTGCGCGCCGGGCTTCACCAGGATCTTGCCCTGGAACACGCCGGTGGCGCCGTTCTTCAGCACCTTCTTGAACACCTGCCGGCTTTCGCAATGGGTGCCGGCATGGGTCACGAAAACGGTGTCATCCTGATGGAACGGCACGGTTTTCGCATCCCCCACGGTGGCGCCCGCGATGTGGGCGGTGGCATGGTCGCCGACAATGTCCAGCACCGCCTCGTTCCGCGTCAGCGCGCCGTTCATCGTCAGCGTGAATGACTTGAACGTCGCCTCGGACGCGATGCGCGCGAACACATGCGTCACGGCACGGCGATGGTGGTCGCGCCCCTGAACGCGGATATGGTGGAAGCTGGCATGGGCGCCAAGGTCGACTTCCATCACGGTGTTGAACCGCGAAGCGCCGGGGCCGGATTCCAGAACAGTTACATCAGCTTGCGGCTCTATCTTCACAAAGTGGTGGAGGATCGCGTCGGAAGCCTCTGACATATGGCGATAAATCAGCTCCACGGGTTTGCTCACCCGCCCCGTCACCCGGATCAGCACCCCATCGGTTGCCGCCGCGGAATTCAGCACTGCGAGCGGGCGCGCGACCGGGATCTGGCCCTTCGCCTCCAGCGTGCCGTAGAGGCCCTGCGCCCAGTGGATGTCGCCAGCCTCGGCCAGACGCGAGATCTCGAGGCCTTCCAGCGACAGATCGTCGGAGGCAGCAGCATCGAAGACGCCGTCCACGAACACGATCTTCAGCCGGTCGATAGCTTCGAAGACCGGCGCTTCCGCGTCCACCAGCACCGCGGCGGGCGACGCGTCGGCAGCGGTTAGCGCGGTCGGGTCGGTGTATTTCCAGTACTCGTCGCGCCGGGTCGGCAGGCCCATCGCCTGAAGCCGCGCCAGCGCATCGGCGCGCGCGGGCGCCGTGAAGCCGCCCTGCGGCAGGTCCAGCGCTGCCAGCCGCGCCGCGGTAAGCTCTGCCCGCAGGTCGCTGCGGGGCTTTGGCGCTGCCATCACTGCACCTCCGCCAAGATATCGGCATAGCCGTTCTCTTCGACTTCCCGCGCCAGTTCCGGCCCGCCGGTCTTGATGATGCGGCCATCGGCCATGATGTGCACGACATCGGGTTTGATATGGTCCAGCAGCCGCTGATAGTGGGTGATCACAAGGAACCCGCGCTTGCCGTCGCGCAGGGCGTTCACACCGTCCGCCACCAGCCGCATCGCATCGACATCGAGGCCGCTGTCGGTTTCATCGAGGATGCACATCCGCGGCTCCAGCATCGCCATCTGCAGGATTTCGTTGCGCTTTTTCTCGCCGCCCGAGAAGCCGACATTCACCGGACGCTTGAGCATCTCGGCGTCGATGTTCAGCAGTTTCGCCTGCGCCCGCACCAGCTTCAGGAACTCTGCCGCGCTGACCTCGGGCTCGCCGCGGGCCTTGCGCTGCGCATTCACCGCGGTGCGCAGGAAGGTCATGTTGCCGACGCCCGGGATCTCCACCGGATACTGGAAGGCCAGGAACAGGCCGGCCGCGGCGCGCTCTTCAGGCTCCATATCCAACAGTTCGGCGCCGTCCAGCGTCGCCGAGCCCCCGGTCACCTCATAGCCGCCGCGGCCCGAGAGCACATAGGACAGCGTGGACTTGCCGGACCCGTTCGGCCCCATGATCGCATGGACCTTGCCAGCCTCGACCGTCAGGTCGACGCCCTTGAGGATCACCTTGTCCTCTTCTTCAAGTTTCACATGCAGGTTCTTGATTTCCAGCATTTTTCCTTGATCCTTATGTCCCGCGCCGGGCGCGATAGTGGGGTGTCTAGGGGCCAGTGCCCCCGTGAATGATCCGGCCTCAGCCGAGTGTGACGGCGGTTCCCGAAGCCGAGACCATCAGCATGTTGTTGATGACCTCGTAATCCAGATCGACGCCGACCACGGCGGTTGCGCCCATTGCGGCCGCCCGCTCCTCCAACTCGCGCAGGGCGGTTTCCCGCGCCTCGGCCAGCGCCTTTTCATAGGCGCCCGACCGGCCGCCCAGAATGTCGGTGATCCCCGCGAAGAGATCGCGCACGATATTGGCACCCAAGATCGCCTCGCCGGTGACGATGCCGTGGTATTGGGCGATCGGGTGGCCTTCGACGGTTGGCGTGGTGGTGACAATCATCCGACCGATCCTTCCAGCGAGATCGCCACCAGCGCCTGCGCTTCCATGGCAAATTCCATTGGCAGCGCCTGCAGCACCTCGCGGCAGAAGCCGTTGACGACCAGCGCCACCGCTTCCTCCTCGTCCATCCCGCGCGAGCGGCAGTAGAACAGCTGATCGTCATCGACCTTGGAGGTCGTCGCCTCATGCTCCACCCGGCTCGAGTTGTTCTTGACCTCGATGTAAGGGACCGTGTGCGCGCCGCAGCCCGAGCCGATCAGCAGGCTGTCGCATTGGGTGTAGTTGCGGCTGTTGGTGGCTTTGGGGTGCATCGACACAAGGCCGCGATAGGTGTTCTGCGCCTTGCCCGCCGAGATGCCCTTGGAGACGATCCGGCTTTTGGTGTTCTTGCCCAGATGCACCATCTTGGTGCCGGTATCGGCCTGCTGCATGTTGTTGGCGATGGCGATGGAATAGAACTCGCCCTGGCTGTCATCGCCGCGCAGAAGGCAGGAGGGGTATTTCCAGGTGATCGCCGAGCCGGTTTCGACCTGCGTCCACATCACCTTGGACCGCGCACCCCGGCAATCGGCGCGCTTGGTGACGAAGTTGTAGATGCCGCCCTTGCCCTCTTCATCGCCCGGATACCAGTTCTGGACGGTGGAGTATTTCACCTCGGCATCGTCCAGCAGCACGATTTCCACCACGGCCGCATGCAGCTGCGCGATGTCGCGCTTGGGCGCGGTGCAGCCTTCGAGATAGCTGACATAGCTGCCCTTGTCGGCGATGATCAGGGTGCGTTCGAACTGCCCCGTATTCTCGGCATTGATGCGGAAATAGGTGGACAGCTCCATCGGGCATTTGGTGTTCGGCGGGATGTAGACGAAGCTGCCATCAGAAAACACGGCACTGTTGAGCGTGGCGAAGAAGTTGTCCGACTGCGGCACGACGGTGCCGAGGTATTTCTTCACAAGTTCCGGATGCTCGCGGATCGCTTCCGAGATCGAGCAGAAGATGACCCCAGCCTTGGCGAGCTCGGCCTTGAAGGTGGTGCCGACGCTGACAGAATCGAACACCGCATCGACGGCGACCTTGCGGCCCGAGGTGATCTCCTCGGCGCCCTCGACGCCCGCCAGCAGCATCTGCTCCTTCAGCGGGATGCCGAGTTTTTCATAGGTCGCCAGCAGCTTGGGATCGACATCCTCAAGGCTTTTGGGGCGCTCGGCCATGCTTTTGGGCGTCGCGTAGTAGAACTGGTCCTGATAGTCGATTTCGGGATAGTTGAGCATCGCCCACCGCGGCTCTTCCAGCTGCAGCCAGCGGCGATAGGCCTGCAGGCGCCATTCCAGCATCCATTCGGGTTCGTCATTCTTGGACGAGATCAGGCGCACGATGTCTTCGGACAGGCCCTTGGGGGCATAGTCCATCTCGATATCGGTGTCCCAGCCGTATTTGTAGCTGCCCATGTTCGCCACGGTCTCGACCGTTTCGCGGTCGACGCCTTCGCGCACTTCCAGTTCGCCTACCTGAAGTTCTGGGGCTTCCATCTCGGGGGTCTCGATCTCGGTTTCCAGCGCCATCGTCTTTCCGTTCCGTTACAGCACCTTACGGCGCGAAGTTCATGCAGCGCGCGCCCGGTGGCGCGCCCGTGCTTTCAGCCATGCCTCGGCAAGGCGCTCTATCTCGTCGCGCGTGGTCTGGGGGCCGATCGACACCCGGATCGCGCTGGCCGCGGCGGCGGCGTCATGGCCCATCGCGGCGAGGGTGCGGCTTGCGCGCACCTTGCCGCTGGAGCAGGCTGATCCTGCCGAGACCGAAAATCCCGCCAGATCCATCTGCATCACCTGGGTCTCTCCCTTCCAGCCGGGACAGATGATCGTGGTGGTGTTTGGCAGCCTCGCCGCGTCTCTGCCGGCAAAAGTAACATCTTCGGCGCAGGATTCCACCGCCCATTCTAGAATATTTCTAAGTTCGGCGACCTCTTCCCAGACCCCATTGGCCAGATCGCGCGCCGCTGCCTCGGCTGCTGCGGCAAAGCCGGCGATGCCGATCAGATTCTCGGTCCCGGCCCGGCGGCCCATTTCCTGCCCGCCGCCCTTGATCTGGGCGGGAAGCTCGATCCCGCGGCGCAGGACCAGCGCGCCTACGCCCTTGGGGCCGCCGAGTTTATGCGCGCTGACAAGTCCGATGTCGCAGCCGAGCCAGTTGAAGGCGAGCGGCAGCTTGCCGAAGGCCTGCGTGAGGTCGGAAACCGCGAGGCCCGCGGGCAGATCCTGCACCACGCCGGTTTCGCTGTTGGCCAGCTGCAGCGTACTGCGGGCAGGGTCAGTGACGGTTACCCGCCCCTCGCCATCCACCGGCAGGCTGGCATCGGTCCAGGCCAGCACCGCGTCATGCTCCACTGCCGCCGAGGCGAGGCCGCGGCCGGCGAGGGCCAGCGCCGCCGCCTCGGTCGCGCTGGAGGTGAAGACGATGTCGGCGCCCTCGGCCCCGAGTGCCGCCGCGATCTGGCCGCGGGCACGTTCCAGCAGCGCCTTGGCCCCCCGCCCCTCGGCATGGACCGAGGAGGGGTTGCCCACCACATCCATGGCCGCGATCATCGCCGCCCGCGCCTCGGGGCGCAGGGGCGTGGTCGCATTCCAGTCAAGATAGGCGCGGGTTGGCACGGGCGGCGTCCTTTACTCGTCGACGACGCGGAACAGCGAGGGCACCGCGGGACAGGGTTTGAGCGCGTTCTTCATCACATCCCCCAACGTGGTCTGGTGCAGGAAGACATAGACCTGAGCAGAAAGGCTTTCCCACAGCCGGTTGGTCATCGACTGCGCCCGGCTGCCCGACACGCCGCCCGTCACCCCGGCGCCGGTGTGCATGGCGCTGACGGTTTCATCCACCGCCTCCAGCACTTCGGAAATGCGGATCTCGGCCGGGTCACGCGCCAGCTTGTAGCCGCCGCCGGGGCCGCGGACCGAGTCCACAAGGCCCGCGCGGCGCAGCTTCACGAAGAGCTGCTCCAGGTACGGCAGGGAAATGTCCTGCCGTTTCGAGATCTCGGCCAGCGAGGTCAGTTGCTCGGGCCGGGCCGTAGCCAGGTCCACCAGCGCCACCATCGCGTAGCGGCCTTTCGTCGAGAGTTTCATGCATACCTCTGCGCCAAAGACATTGACGCCGCGGGGAAGGCCGCTTAACTCCAATCCACCCGGCGGTCCGGCTTGGGGAGATGCCCCATGACCGGAAGTTAGAATAGTTCTAGGGTCTCCGACCGAAACCGTCAAGAATGGTCTCGCACGGTCCCGCAAAAAAGTCAGGCGAGGCGATGCCCGAAGTGATTTTCCCCGGCCCCGAGGGCCGTCTGGAAGGCCGATACCACCCCCAGAAAGAACGAGACGCCCCGATTGCCATCGTGCTGCATCCGCATCCGCAGTTTGGCGGCACCATGAACAATCGCGTCGTGTATAACCTGCACTACGCGTTCCACAAGCTTGGCTTCACGGTGCTGCGCTTCAACTTCCGCGGGGTTGGCCGCAGCCAGGGCGAGTATGACCAGGGCATCGGCGAGCTTTCGGATGCCGCCTCGGCGCTGGATTACCTGCAGGCGATGAACCCCAATGCCAAGCATTGCTGGGTCGCGGGCTTTTCCTTTGGCGCCTGGATCGGCATGCAGCTTCTGATGCGGCGGCCCGAGATCACCGGCTTCATTTCCGTCTCGCCGCCGGCAAACATGTATGATTTCAGCTTCCTGGCGCCCTGCCCCTCCTCGGGCCTCATCATCAACGGCACTGCCGACCGCGTGGCGCCGCCGAAGGATACCGCGACCCTGGTGGGCAAGCTGCGCGAGCAGAAGGGCATCACCGTGACCCACCATCTGGTCGAGGGCGCGGACCACTTCTTCAAGGATGACGAGGCGCATATGACGCCGATGATCACCACGGTCAGCGACTATGTGAAGCGCCGTCTGGGCGAAGTGTCGCGCTAAGGGGGCCCCATGGCGCTGCTGGACGATCTGGCCGACGAGCTTGCCCGGGACGTCCTGGACGCGCTCGATGAGCTTGGGGATGACCGGTTCTATGAGAAGGTCGCGAAATCGGTGGGCGAGCTGTCGCCCACCTTGCAGGAAACCTTCATGACCTCGATCCGGCTGCGGCTGGCCGAACGCCGCGGCCGCCGCACGCTGGAGGCGGCGCTGGCGAAGGTGCGCGGGTGAGCGCGCGGCTGGCGGCGCAGTTCGCGTTCCTGAACGAGGCCGACAGGCTGAAGCACGTCCTGCGCGCCACCACGCTCTGCGATGGCTCGCGGCGTGAAAATTCCGGCGAGCATTCCTGGCATCTGGCGCTGTACGCGATGGTTCTGGCCGATCAGGCCGGCCCGGGGGTGAGCATTGACCGGGTGGTGCGGATGCTGATCCTGCATGATCTGGTCGAGATCGACGTGGGCGATGTGCCGATCCATTCGGCGAACGGCGCCGCGCATGGCAGTGCGGAGACGGTTGCGGCCGAGGCTGCGGCGGCGGACCGGATCTTCGGGCTGCTGCCAGCGGATCTGGGTGCCGATCTGCGGGCGCTGTGGGAAGAGTTCGAGGCGGCGGAGACGCCGGATGCGGTGTTCGCCAAGGCTTTGGACCGGGTGCAGCCGGTGATGCACAACATCGAAAGCGGCGGCGGGACGTGGATCAGCTACAACGTGACCGCGGAGCAGCTGGACGCCCGTGTGGGCGCCAAGGTCGCCCGAGGCGCCCCGGCGCTGTGGGACTGGGTGCGGGCGCGGACACGGGCGTTCTTTGACGCGCGCTGACGTTGGAGTGTAGCGCTTTCAACGGCATCTTTGGCGAAGGCCATCGCCTTCGCCACTCAGTGACTTGTCAATCTGCACCGGACGGGCCCCCAAAGGGCCCGGCCAGCGCCCGCCCCGCCCCCGGCGGGCGCTTCTCGCCCGCCAGGTCGGGCGCTGTCCTCATTCGGTTTCTCGCTGCCGGCGGCTCCGGACGACAGGTCACGCACGGGCGGGGCGAGGCAGTGCCTCGCCTATTCCCGCCCGAACTAAGCTTGCACTATGCGGGCCAGTCCGTGCCGCGCAACCAAACGCACCCATTCCCCCTGCGACACAAAAATCCGCCCGCCCGGCCAGTATACCTTTGCATACCACCTTCCCCGCCCGCCGGTTTTCGGCTATGCAGCGCCAAGCAGAGTCACCCAAGCGGAGAAGCCAATGACCAAGATCAAGGTAGACAACCCCGTCGTCGAGCTCGACGGCGACGAGATGACCCGGATCATCTGGGACTTCATCAAGCAAAAGCTGATCCTGCCCTATCTCGACATCGACCTGAAATATTACGACCTCGGGATCGAAGAGCGTGACCGCACCAATGACCAGATCACCATCGACTCTGCGCTGGCGATCAAGGAACACGGCGTCGGCGTCAAATGCGCGACCATCACCCCCGATGAGCAGCGGGTCGAGGAATTCGGCCTCAAGCAGATGTGGAAGTCGCCCAACGGCACGATCCGCAACATCCTCGGCGGCGTGATCTTCCGCGAGCCGATCATCTGCAAGAACGTGCCGCGGCTGGTGCCGGGCTGGACCCAGCCGATCGTCATTGGCCGCCATGCGTTCGGCGACCAGTACCGCGCCACCGATTTCCACTTCCCGACCGCCGGCAAGCTGACCATCAAGTTCGTCGGCAACGATGGCACGGTGATCGAGCGTGACGTGTTCGATGCCCCGGCTGCCGGTGTGGCGATGGCGATGTACAACCTCGATGCCTCGATCATCGACTTTGCCCGCGCCTCGATGAATTACGGGCTGGTCAAGGGCTGGCCGGTGTATCTGTCGACCAAGAACACCATCCTCAAGGCCTATGACGGGCGCTTCAAGGATCTGTTCCAGAAGGTCTATGACGAAGAGTTCGCCGACAAGTTCAAGGCGGCGGGCATCACCTATGAGCACCGCCTGATCGACGACATGGTCGCCTCGGCGATGAAATGGTCGGGCGGCTATGTCTGGGCCTGCAAGAACTACGATGGCGACGTGCAGTCGGACACCGTGGCGCAGGGCTTCGGCTCGCTTGGCCTGATGACCTCGGTGCTGATGACGCCCGATGGCAAGACGGTCGAGGCGGAAGCGGCGCATGGCACCGTGACGCGCCATTACCGCCAGCATCAGGCCGGCAAGGAAACCTCGACCAACTCCATCGCGTCGATCTTCGCCTGGACCGGCGGCCTCAAGCACCGCGCCAAGCTGGATGACAACGCGGCGCTGCTGCGCTTTGCCGAGACGCTGGAGCGGGTCACGGTGGATGCGGTGGAAGATGGCTGGATGACCAAGGATCTGGCGCTGCTGGTCGGCCCCGATCAGAAATGGCTGACCACGATGGGTTACCTCGAGAAGGTCGACGAGTACCTGAACAAGGCGCTGGTGGGCTGATAGCCACGCCTAGGATGTGACACGGGGCTGGCAGCGATGCCGGCCCCGTTTGCATTCCGCGTCAGGCGCTTGGGCCAAGCTTGCCGACAAGGGTGTAGCTGAAACCGTCCGGCGCGTAGTCCAGCTGCGCGCTGCCGCCGAAATCCTGTGGCACGATCTGTTCGATCAGCCTGCTGCCAAAGCTGCGGCGGGTGGGCGGCGCGACCGGCGGGCCGCCGCGCTCTACCCATGTGAAGCGCACCTGCGGGCCAGCCGGGCCCTCCTCTTCCGCCCAGGCCAGATCGACACGGCCGCCCTCGGCGGAGAGCGCGCCATATTTCACCGCATTGGTCGCCAGTTCGTTCAGCGCCAGCGACAGGGCCAGCGCCTGCTGCTCGCGCAGGCGGATCGGCCCGCCGGTCAGGTGAAAGCGGCCCTCGCCGGTGCGGTGCGGGCGCAGGGCGGCAGTGACCACCTCATCCATCGGGGCTGCGACATGATGTTCGGCCGAGAGCACGCTATGGGTCTCGGCCAGCGCCCCCAGCCGCTGCGACAGCACCTGCCACGCGGTTTCCATATCCGGGGCGCCGCGCAGCGTCTGCCGGGCGATGACCGAGATGATCGAGAAGGTGTTCTTGATCCGGTGCGTCAGCTCGGCATTGCGGATCGCCAGCTCGCGTTCGGCGATCACCCGCGGCGTGGTCTCGATCACCGTGTCGATGAAGCCGGCGACCGCGCCGGTCTCATCCCGGATCGGGCTGTAGCAGAAGGTGAAGAAGGCCTGTTCCGGGGTGCCGTGGCGGTTGATGGTCAGCGGCATGTCGGTGACGAACACCGCCTCGCCCTGCAGCGCGCGGCGGGCAAGCGGTTCGACCTCGTCATAGACCTCGGCCCAGACCGCGCGCATCGGCTGGCCCTGCGCTGGGGGCTTGTCGCCGAGGATGATGCGGAAGGCAGAGTTGTGGAGCGAGATCATCTTGGGGCCCCAGAACAGGCTTTTGGGAAATTCCGAGGCCAGCATCATCTGCACCGCGACCTTCAGCGCCGGGGGCCAGAGGTCGGGGGGGCCGAGCGGATGGGCGGTCCAGTCCACGCCCCGCAGCTCTTCCGCGGCCGGTCCACCGCCCGCAAACAGGGCCTGCAAGGTGTCGTTCATGTCGGTCTCCGGCGTCCTTGCGCGGCCGGACACGGCGCAGGGACGTTTGATGTGGGATGCAAACTGCGTCAGCGGCAACGCCCAAGGCAAGCCAAAGTTGCCTGCGACATTTTGGTGCGCGGCGGGAGGTGCTGGTGCGGGCTGGACGCCGGGCCGCGCTTGCGGCACAGAACGGGCATGAGCCAGACATCCCTCTCCCCCGCCACCGCCGAGCCCGCCCCTGCCCCGGTCAGCCGGCACAACCTGATCGAGGATGCGCAAGGCATCCTCTATGGCACCGGCATGGCGGCCTTCGGCATCGTGATCCTGACCCATCTGGGGATGATCACCGGGCAGACGGCAGGGCTGGCGATCCTGATTTCCTATGCGACCGGCTGGGGCTTTGGCCCGGTATTCTTCGCGGTCAACCTGCCCTTCTACTGGCTGGGCTACCGGCGCATGGGGCTGCGCTTCACCATCAAGACCTTCATCGCCGTGGCGCTGCTGTCGGGGATGGTGGCGGTGCTGCCGAACTACATCTCCTTCGCCGACCTGAACCCTTGGGTCGGGGCGGTGCTGTTCGGCTTTGTCTCGGGCTCGGCGCTGCTGGCGCTGTTCCGGCATGGGGCGAGCCTTGGCGGCGTTGGCATCGTCGCGCTGTACCTGCAGGACCGCACCGGGTTCCGGGCGGGCTGGACCCAGCTGATCTTCGATGCCTGCCTGTTTTCGGTGGCGCTGCTGATCCGCGACCCGATCACCGTGGCCTGGTCGGCGCTTGGGGCGCTGGTGGTCAATCTGGTGATCGCACTGAACCATCGGCGGGATCGGTATATCGCGACCTGAGCCCCTTATGTGAGCCATGCGCGGCACGCGCAGTTGAGTTGCAGAACCGGCACTTTACAAATGGTGCTGCACTGCGACATTTAGGTCATGGCCACTGACCTTAATCCCCCAGCGTTCACCACTGCCGCCACGCCGCGCTACAGCCGGCTGGAGGATGCCCAGGGGCTGTTCATCAGCACCGTACAATGCGCGCTTGGCATCCACCTGCTGCGGATGGCGGGGCTGGTCACGGGCGGCACCGCGGGCCTCGCGCTGGTCATCGCCTATGGTACCGGCTGGAGCTTTGGCGCGGTGTTCTTCGTCATCAACCTGCCCTTCTACGGCATCGCCTGGGCGCGCAAGGGCCGGGTCTTCGCGATCAAGAGTTTTGTCTCTGTCGCCGCCGTCTCGGCCCTCGCCGATGCGATGGCGCCCTATGTGACCATCGCCCATATCCACCCCGGCGCCGCGGCCGTGCTGTTCGGCGTGGTGGCGGGCGCGGGTCTGCTGGGGCTCTTCCGCCATGCCTCCTCGCTTGGCGGAGTGTCGATCATCGCGGTGATCGTGCAGGACCGCTTCGGCATCCGCGCCGGCTGGGTGCAGCTTGGCTTCGACGCCTGCCTGTTCGTCGCCTCGGCCTTCGTGCTGGAGCCGATGCAGGTGGCCTGGTCGCTGCTGGGGGCGCTGGTGCTGAACGGGGTGATCGCCATGAACCACCGGCGCGACTGGTATGTCGCGGCCTGACCTCAGACCCGCGTGATCTGTCGCTTCAGGCATTCCGCCGGGCAAAAATCGGGGATATAGGCAGGGCAACCTCCTTGCCGGACCCCGCCGATGAAAACCTACATCTACCTGCTGATCGCCGTGCTGTTCGAAACCTTCGGCACATCGTGCCTGCAGGCCAGCCAGCAGCTGACCCGGTTCTGGCCCTCGGTCGGGATCGTGGTGGGCTTTGGCGGCGCCTTCTGGTTCTTCATGCAGGTGCTGAAGGTGATCCCGCTGGGGGTGACCTATGCGCTGTGGTCGGGCATCGGGATCGTGCTGATCTCGGCCTCGGGCTATTTCGTCTTCGGGCAGAAACTGGATCTTTGGGCCGTCGTCGGCATCGCACTGATCATCGCCGGGATCGCCGTCATCAATCTTCTGTCGCAAACCTCGGTTCATTGAGGTCGATCCCGATCAACGACAGCTCCCCGCCGCCGAGCGCGATCACGGACCAGCCGTTCTCACGAGGACCGTAGCCTGCCTGCCAGCCCTCATGGCCCAATGAGGCGTTGAAGAGATCGATCCGTGTCTCCTGCCCGAACTGCAGTGTCAGGTCCGCTGTCTGCCTGTCCACGCTCGCCGCGGTGATCACCTTGCCGTCGAGCGCCCCTTGCGCCTCGGCCTCGCCATCGACGGGCGACGTGCCGCCGAACAACTCGCCATGGTCCCCGGACCCGAAGGCGATTCCACCACCGGACACGATCCGCCAAGGGCAACTCACGGTCAAGAAGACCCCGCCCGTCAGGTCGAAGGCCCAGCCGTGCTCCCCCCGCCCGATCACGCAGCTTCGTCCCACAAGGCAAGCCTCAAACTCTGCCACCACGTCGTATTCCATAGCCAATCCTCACATCCCGGCCTGCCACCAGCACGGCTGCGTCACGGCCCAGACCTTATTCCGCTGGCCTTTCGGGGGAACATCGTCTATGCGCGGCGGCGCAGCATACAGGACGATATCATGGACCTTCGCAATATTGCGATCATCGCGCACGTTGACCACGGCAAGACCACCCTGGTGGACGAGCTTCTGAAACAGTCGGGGACCTACCGCGAGAACCAGGCCACGACCGAACGGGCGATGGACAGCAATGACATCGAGCGCGAGCGCGGGATCACCATCCTGGCGAAATGCACGAGCGTCGAGCATGACGGCATCCGCATCAACATCGTCGACACCCCCGGCCACGCCGATTTCGGCGGTGAGGTGGAGCGGATCCTGTCGATGGTCGATGGCGTGTGCCTGCTGGTGGATGCCGCCGAAGGCCCGATGCCGCAGACCAAATTCGTGCTGGCCAAAGCGCTGGCGCTTGGCCTGCGCCCCATCGTGATCCTCAACAAGGTCGACAAGGCCGATGCGGAACCCGACCGGGCGCTGAACGAGGTGTTCGACCTCTTCGCCAACCTTGGTGCGACCGACGAACAGCTGGATTTCCCCCACCTTTACGCCTCGGGCCGCTCTGGCTGGGCCGACATGTCGCTGGACGGTCCCCGCAAGGATCTGACCGCGCTGTTCGACACCGTGATCCGCCATGTGCAGTCGCCCAAGCAGGTGGCGCGCCAGGCCGAACCGTTCCAGATGCTGGCGACCACGCTCGGGTCCGACCCGTTCATGGGCCGCGTCCTGACCGGCCGCGTCGAAAGCGGCACGCTGAAGATCGGCGACACGCTGAAGGCGCTGTCGCGCACCGGCGAGCGGATCGAGCAGTTCCGCGTGTCGAAGATCCTCGCGTTCCGCGGCCTCGGCCAGACCCCGATCGACGAGGCGCAGGCCGGTGATATCGTCACCGTGGCCGGCATGACCAAGGCGACCGTTGCCGACACGCTGTGCGACCTGTCGCTGGACGTGCCGCTGCCCTCGCAGCCGATCGACCCGCCGACCATCAGCGTGACCTTCGGCATCAACGATTCGCCCCTCGCCGGCAAGGATGGCACCAAGGTGCAGTCCCGCGTCATCCGCGAGCGGCTGATGAAAGAGGCCGAGTCCAACGTGGCCATCAAGATCGAGGACACGCCGGGCGGCGAGGCCTTCATCGTGTCGGGCCGCGGCGAATTGCAGATGGGCGTTCTGATCGAGAACATGCGCCGTGAGGGCTTTGAGCTGTCGATCAGCCGTCCGCGCGTGATCTTCAAGGAAGAGGGCGGCCAGCGGATGGAGCCGATCGAGGAAGTCACCATCGACGTCGATGATGAATACTCGGGCGCGGTGATCGACAAGCTGACCGGCGAGCGCAAGGGCGATCTGGTCGAGATGCGCCCCGCCGGCGTCGGCAAGACCCGGATCGTGGCCCATGTCCCTTCGCGCGGGCTGATCGGCTATCACGGCCAGTTCCTGACCGACACCCGCGGCACCGGCGTTCTGAACCGGATCTTCCACGAATGGGCCCCCTTCAAGGGCCATATCCAGGGCCGTCGCCAGGGCGTGCTGATCTCGATGGAGAATGGCACCACCGTCGCCTTCGCGCTGTGGAACCTAGAAGACCGCGGCAAGCTGTTCCTTGGCGCGCAAGAGCAGGTCTATGAGGGCATGATCATCGGCGAGCATAGCCGGGACAATGACCTCGAGGTGAACCCGCTGAAGGGCAAGAAGCTGACCAACATGCGCGCCTCGGGCACGGATGAAGCGGTGCGGCTGACCACCCCGGTGCGGATGAGCCTGGAAGAGGCCATCTCCTATATCGACGATGACGAGCTGGTGGAGGTGACCCCGAAGATCATCCGCCTGCGCAAGCGCCATCTCGACCCGCATGAGCGCAAGCGGCAGACGCGCGCCGGCTGATCGTGTTGAAGTGAGATTGCACGCGCCCCTCGAAAGAGGGGCGTTTTGCGTTTGAGCTAGCCGATTTCCGCAAGCCCCCTGCGCAAGGCGTCCGGCGTCCCTTCCCCCAGCTCCGCTTCCAGCCCGGCATGGGCCTGCCCCCACACCTCCACCGCCACCCGCATCAGCGCCACACCCTCGGGCGTGATGCGCAGGCGGCGGGAGCGGAGATCTTCCGGGTCCGGCTCCACCACCAGCAGCCCACGGCGGGCGAGCGGTTTGACGGCGGCGGTCAGGGTCGAGGGCTCCATCCCCAGGAAGGGCGCGAGGCGGCCCATCGGCGGCGGCTCGGGCTGGTTCAGCGCCACCATCAGCGAGAATTGCCCGTTTGTCAGCCCGAAGGGGCGCAGCGCGGTATCGAAGCGGCGCGCGAGCCGGCGGGCGGCGCGCTGCGTGGCGAGGCAAAGGCAGGTGTCGCGGACGGTGAGGACCGTCTCCAGCGGCAGGAGGTCGGGGGTTGTTTCAGGCATGTTGATTTGATATCAAAGCAAATGGGAGAGTGCAAGAGCACACAGAATCAAAGGGAGGAACACCATGACCGAAGCGACCATGCCGGACCCGAACTCGATGAAGGGCGTCATCCCCTATCTGGTGCTTGGCGGACGTGCGGGCGAGGCTTGCGACTTCTATGCCCGCGCCTTCGGCGCGAGCGAGATGGGCCGGATGCCCTTCCCCGACGGCACGCCCGGGCTGATGCACGCGCAGGTCGGCATCAACGACGGCTGCCTGATGATGACTGACTACAATGCCGAGGGCGGCTCGCCCGCCGCCAATTTCGGGCATCTGCAGCTGGTGGTTGGCGATGGTCGCATGTGGTGGGACCGGGCGGTGGCGGCGGGTTGCACGGTGCTGGCCCCGTACGAGCGGCAGCCCTGGGGCGATGACTGGGGGCTGCTGGCCGATCCGTTCGGCTTCAAATGGGCGGTGCTGGAACCCGGCGTTCCTGGCTGAGAGGGAGGCGACCATGACACCCAAGGCCCTGATTTGCCTCTGGTTCGACGGCACCGCCGAAGAGGCCGCCCGCTTCTACGCGGCGACCTTCCCGGACAGTGCCGTGAGCGCCGTCCACCGGGCGCCGACCGACTACCCCAGCGGCAAGGCTGGCGATGTGCTGACGGTGGAGTTCACCGTCTGCGGCCTGCCCTGCCTTGGCCTCAACGGCGGGCCGATCTTTCCACAGACCGAGGCTTTCTCGTTCCAGATCGCCACCGACGATCAGGCAGAGACGGACCGCTACTGGACCGCCATCACCGGCAATGGCGGACAGGAAAGCGCCTGCGGCTGGTGCAAGGACCGCTGGGGGATGAATTGGCAGATCACGCCGCGGGTGCTGACCGACGCGATGGCGGCCGGCGGCGAGACTGCACAGCGCGCGTTCACTGCGATGATGGACATGCGCAAGATAGACGTGGCGGCCATCGAGGCGGCGGTGCGCGGCGCGGGCCCGGCAGGCTGACACGCCCCGCAGCAGCGGTGCCGGCTGGTAGCGGATCACGGGGCCGGAAAAACCAGCCCGTCCATCAGCTTGCGCGCCGTTCTTAACGTGCCTGCGCCGATCACGGCGCCGCTTGCGTCCTGTTCGATCAAAACCTCGGCCGCGCCGCTGGGATGCTCGATCAGGAACCGCCCATCCGCCGGGATCTGCGCCAGCGCGGCGGCGGGCGAGCCCTGCAGGGTGCAGGCGGTTGCCACGCTGACGGCGGCGAAGACGCCTATCGAGGCGTGGCAGCGATGCGGGATGAAGCTGCGGGTGCTGATCGCGCCGCCGCTCAAAGCGGCCGAGATCAGCGTCATCTTCGGCACGGATTTGTCGGCCACATCGCCAAGGTTCATCAGCGGCCCGGCCTGCAGGCGGATCGCCTCCAGCCGCGCCTTCAGCGGCGCGTCCCCGTCCAGCGCCTCGCGGCTTTCCTGCCCGGATATCCCGAGATCGGCAGCGCGCAGGATCACGCAGGGCATCCCGTTGTCGATCAGCGTGCAGTCCACGCCATCGATCACATCGACCGCGTTGCCGGTGGGCAGCAGGGCCCCGCACATCGAGCCGGCAATGTTCTGGAACATCAGCGGCACCGGCGCCGCGGTGCCCGGAACGCCGTCGATGGCAGCCTCCCCGGCATAGCTGACCCGCCCGCCGGGGGTGCGGACCTGCGCCACGGCCACCTCTGACGTGTTCAGCATGTGGATGCGCACCGGCGTCACCTCGCCCTGCGCGGCCACCAGCCCGCGCTCGATGGCGGCGGGGCCGACGCCGGCAAGGATATTGCCGCAGGCCTGCGCGTCCGACACCAGAGGCCGGTCCACGAAGACCTGCAAGAACAGATAATCCACATCCGCATCGGGCCGCGACGATGGCGCCAGCACCGCAACCTTCGAGGTCAGCGGGTCCGCCCCGCCGATCCCGTCGATCTGGCGCGGATCGGGGCTGCCCATGATCCGCAGCAGCAGCGCATCGCGAGCGGAGGGATCGGCGGGCAGGTCAGCGGCAAGGAAATAGGCGCCCTTCGAGGTGCCCCCCCGCATCCAGAGGCAGGGGATACCGCCCTGCCCGTCAGACATATTTCAGGCCCTTGGCTTCCAGCTTGGCCCGCATGTCGTAGATGTCGAGCCCCAACTCACCCGCCGCCAGCCGAACGCGCTTGGCCTCCTCCGCGTCCATCCGCTTCTCGGCCGCCACCAGCACGGCGGCGGCATCGACAGAGCGCACGACGCAGACGCCATCGTCATCGGCGATCACGACATCGCCCGCCTCGATCAGTTGCCCGCCGCAGACGATGGGCACGTTGACTGACCCCAGCGTTTCCTTGACCGTGCCCTGCGCACTGATCGCGCGGGACCAGACCGGGAAGCCCATCGCCTTGAGGTCGGCCACGTCGCGCACGCCCGCATCGATCACCAACCCGCGGCAGCCCCGCGCCATCGCGCTGGTGGCCAGCAGATCGCCGAAATACCCGTTGTCGCAGGGCGAAGTCGGCGCCAGCACCAGAATGTCGCCGGGCTGCAGCTGCTCGATGGCGACATGCAGCATCCAGTTGTCGCCGGGCGGCGCGCTGATGGTGACGGCCGATCCGGCGATGCGCGCGCCGGTCTGGATGGGGCGCATGGCGCTGGCGAGGCAGCCGATGCGGCCCTGCGCCTCATGCACGGTGGCGGTGCCGGCGCGGGCCAGCCCGTCGATGACCTCAGCCGAGGCGCGCGGAATGTTCTGGATGACGACGGCCATGGATCAACCCCCTGCCTTTGCCGGCGGCGTGCCGTGTGTGTGAAAGCTCTCGATGGTCTTCAGGCCCCAGGCCTGGCCTTTCTTGCGGTCGGTCTCTGTCCAGATCACCGGCTGCCAGTCGGGCGCGAGGATCAGGCGGGCACCGGCATTGGCAAGCTCCACCCGGTTGCCCGCAGGCTCCCAGACATAGAGGAAGAACGTGCCCTGAATGGCATGCTTGTGCGGCCCCGTCTCGATATGGACGCCGTTTTGCAGGAAATGGTCGGCGGCGCGCAGGATGTCCTCGCGCTGGTCGGTGGCATAGGTGACATGGTGCAGCCGGGCCTTGCCACGGCCATGCTCCTCGGTGCAGGCCAGATCATAGGTCTTGTTGTTGACGGTGAACCAGCAGCCGCCGATGCGGCCATTGTCGAGCTGGATCAGTTCGGTCACGCGGCTGCCGAGACAGGTTTCCATGAAGCGGCGAAATTCCGTCACGTCATCCGACAGCAGGTTCACATGGTCGAGCCTGCGCGGGGCGGCGCCGGTGAAGGCGCTGGCGGTGTTCTTCAGCGCGGCGCGGTCGGCCTCCGCAGCGGGCTGATACCAGACCGTGTCATAATAGATCTCGAACACATGGCCGAACGGATCCTCAAAGCGGAAGGCGCGGCCGTGGCTCTGGTCGCCCTCGGTCCAGCCGTGGACCTTGTAGCCAGAGGCCTCGATGGCCGCCACGCGCCGGGCCAGCGCCGCCGGGCTGGAGGCGCGATAGGCGACATGGCCGACGCCGGTGGTGTCGGCGCGGGTCAGCTTCAGCGAGCAATGCTCGTAATCATCCCAGGCGCGCAGATAGGCGCTGCTCTCGTCCATCCCCGACAGTTTCAGCCCGTAGATGCGGGTGAAGAAATCAAGGCTTTCGTCGAACTTGTCGGTCAGCATCTCGACATGCGCCAGATGGGCGATGTCGAAGCAGGGTTCGGTCTGGTCGGTCATCACGTGGTCTCCTTGCGCGTGGCGCGTCAAAGCTCGTCAACCGTGCGCGGGAAGATCGACTGGAAGCCCTCGGCATATTTGCAATCGCGCCCGCTGGCCTGCCCGCCCGAGTTGCGCTTGAAATGGTTGGCGCGGTTGATCGCCACGCGGGTGTAGTATTCCCACAGATGCTCCTGCCCCTCCATGCATTCGATGGCGGCGCGCTTCTTGTCCCAGACCGGGGTGATGTCGAGGAAGGTGTCGGGCTTCCAGCCCATCTGCTCGGTCTGGTGCGGCTCGAAGAGGTAAAGCTGTGGCGCGCCCAGAACCTTTTCGCCGGGGTTGTGGCCCCAGGCCTGCGCGATCATCCGGCATTCCAGCGCGACCTGCGTCGCATACATGTGGTCGGTGTTGTAGGGGTCATACTGGCTGTGGCTGAGCATGAACGCCGGCTGCACCTTGCGGATCACATCGACAACGCGGTTCTTGTCGGCCCGGGTCAGTTCCAGCGGATAATCGCCAAGGTCGAGGCAGGTGAGGTCATGCACGCCAAGCGCCTCGGCGGCGCGTTCCGCCTCGGCGCGGCGGGCGTCCTTGACGCGGTCGAGCGTCATGCCCGGCTGCTTCCACAGCTTGGCGCTTTCGCCGCGCTCGCCAAAGGACAGGCACAGCACGGTGACGCGGTAGCCGAGCGAGGCGTGCAGGGCGATGGCGCCGCCGCAGCGCCATACGAAATCGGCGGCATGGGCCGAGATGACGAGGGCTGTCTTACCGGTGGACATGGGTCGGGTCTCCTTGATCGGGTTGGGCAGAACCTGTCACGGGGCGGGGGCGCGGGCCAATTCGAAAGCCCGTCGCGCAGCATAAATTCCGGCTATAGCAGATGGAAACGCGTGCGGAGCTGTGCCAGATTGCCTGTATCGGCACAGGGGGCGGCATCATGACGGATGGCATGGCACGGATCGCGATGATCGGCTTTGGCGAGGCGGCGATGGCCTTCGTGTCAGGCTGGCCCGAGGCGCGGCCCGACCGCTTGCGCGCCTATGACATCAAGACCGATGATCCTGCCCAGATCGCCGCGATGCAGGCACGTTATGCGCTGCTGCGGGTGACGGGCTGCGCGGCGATGGCCGGGGCACTGGCGGGGGCCGAGGCGGCGTTCTGCCTTGTGACCGCCGACCGGGCGCTGGAGGCGGCAACGACGGCTGCCGCGTCGATTGCGCCCGGCACGCTGTGGCTCGATTGCAATTCCTGCGCGCCGCAGACCAAGCAGGCCGCCGCGGCGGTGATCGGGGCGGCGGGCGGGCGCTATGTCGATGTGGCGGTGATGGCGCCGGTGCATCCCAAGCGGCATCTGGTGCCGCTGCTGGTCGCCGGCCCCGATGCCGAGGCCGGGGCGGCGTTGCTGCGCAGCCTGGGGATGCGGCCCGAGATCGCTGGAGGGGAGATTGGGCAGGCTTCGTCGATCAAGATGCTGCGGTCGGTGATGATCAAGGGGATGGAAGCGCTGACGGCGGAATGCCTGCTGGCCGCGCGCAAGGCGGGGGTGGAGGCGCAGGTAATAGCCTCGCTCCAGGCCTCGGACCCGGGCACAGACTGGCCGGCCAAGGCGGCCTATAACATGGAGCGGATGATGGTCCACGGCGCCCGCCGCGCCGCCGAGATGCGCGAGGTGGCGGCGACCGTTGCGGCGCTTGGGCTGGCGAATGGCATGAGCGACGCCACCGCCAACTGGCAGGACCGGGTGGCGGCGACCGGGGCCGATGCGGGGGCGGGTGATCTGGCGGGGCGGCTGGACCGCGTGCTGGCACGGCTGTGATCTCGCGCAACCTTCGCCATCTGCGGCTGTTCCTGGCGGTCAGTGACATGGGCTCGGTCACGCTGGCGGCGGGGCGCTACAACATCACCCAGCCCGCAGTGACGCAGGCGGTTGCCAAGATGGAGGTGGCAGCAGGGGGCGCCCTTTTCGACCGCACGCGGCAGGGGTTTTTTCCCACTGCCCGCGGAAAGATCCTGACCGGGCGCACCCGCCGCGCCTTTGCCACGCTGGACCCACCGCTGAACGAGTTGTCGCCGCGGCTGCGGCTGGTGACCAGCCATGCGCAGCTGACGGCGCTGATCCGCGTCTGCGAGACCGAGAATTTCAGCCTTGCCGCGCGGTCGCTGGGGCTTGCGCAGCCGACGGTGCACCGCGCCATTTCGCAGCTGGAGCAAGAAGCGGGGCGGGCGCTGTTCCAGCGCACCGCCTTTGGCCTTGTCGCCAGCCGCGCGGCGCGCGAGCTGGCGCAGGCGGCACGGCTGGCCTTCCGCGAGCTGGAGCAGGCAGAGGCGGAACTGGCCGAGGCAGAGGGGCGCGAGGTCGGCACCATCGTGATCGGCGCGCTGCCGATGGCGCGGTCGGTGCTGCTGCCGGGCGCGCTGGCGGCGTTCCGCAAGCTGCGCCCGACGCATCCGCTGCATGTGGCGGACGGGCGCTATGATGAGCTGCTGACCGGCCTCAGGCGCGGGGATATCGACCTGATCGTGGGCGCGCTGCGCGAGCCGCAGCCGATCCGCGACATCGTGCAGACCACGCTGTTTCAGGACAGCATGGCGATTCTGGCGCGCAACGATCACCCGCTGGCGGGCGCGGCGGACCTGACCCCGGCCCTTCTGGCGCAGCAGCAATGGGTGGTGCCGCGGCAAGGCACCCCGGCGCGGGCGCAGTTCGATGGCTTCTTCGCTGAGGCCGGGGTGGCCCCGCCGGTCAGCATCCTCGAGGCCGGATCTATCCTGCTGATGCGCGAAATGCTGACCCGCGGCGATTTCCTTGGCTGCATTTCCGACCTTCAGGCCGCGGCCGAGATCCGGCACGGGCTGATCTGCCGCCTGCCCGTTCCGGCGCACTGGGCGCTGCGGCCCATCGGGGTGACGACGCGCAACAGCTGGCAGCCAACGACGGCGCAGCAGCTGATGCTGGACCTGCTGCAGCAAGAGGCCGCGGGCCTGGACGAGGCCAGAGGCGGCGCGCCGCTATAGCCCAGACTTATACGAGACCCGGGCATTTGAATTGGCCCCGGAGGCTGGCTATCCGTTAATCTTGAGCAGGAGCGAGACGGACCCATTGCGCGGTCCGGAAGGGGAGGAACCAGATGAGCCTTGCATTCACTCATGGCCGGACCGGGCATTGCCCTGCGGCCCGCAGCAGCGCAGGATAAGCGCCATGCACAGGGTTGTGGCAAACGGCTCGCGCTGGATCGACCGGACGGTAAGCGCCCTCGTCGCCCTGGCAGGGCTGTGCCTGCTGGCGATTGTCGTCCTCGTCTCGTTCGGCGTGATCATGCGCTATGTGTTCGGCGCGCCTCTGCTGGGCGTGAATGAGTTCGTGCAGCTGACGGCCGTCGCGCTGGTCATGGCCGCGATGCCCTATTGCACGGCGCGGGGCGACCATGTCGCGGTCGATGTGTTCGAGAAGGCGCTGGGGAAATGGGGCCGCTATACCGGCGACATCATCTCCTATCTGGTGGCCGGTTTCGTGCTGGCCATCCTCGCGCAGCGCGCCGCGCTCAAGGCGCTGGACGCGCTGGAATGGGGCGATGCCACCAACATGCTGCGAATGCCGATCTGGCCGTTCTACGGCATCCTTTCTGCCGGGGCCGGCCTGTGCGTGATCATCATGGCGCTCCAGCTTTTCCAGATCATATCGCGGGGCCCCCGGTAATGACTCCTTTCGCAACCGGCTTTGTGGGCATCGGCCTGCTGTTCGTTCTGCTGATGATCCGCACGCCCGTGGCCTTTGCCATGCTGGCGGTGGGCTTTGGCGGCTACTGGTTCCTGGAGGGGCTGCGCAGCGCGGGTGGCGTCCTGCTGACCGAAAGCTATTCGGCGGTGTCGAGCTACAGCCTGATCGTGGTGCCGATGTTCGTGCTGCTGGGCAATGTCTCCTCGGCCGCGGGGTTCAGCCGCGGGCTCTATGACGCGGCCTTTGCCTGGGTCGGGCGGTTCCGCGGCGGGCTGGCCACGGCCTCTGTCATGGGCTGCGCGGTGTTTGCGGCCGTCTCCGGCTCGTCCGTCGCCACGGCGGTCACGGTCGGCAAGGTCGCGCTGCCGGAAATGAAGCGCCTTGGCTATTCCGATGGCCTGTCCACCGGCGCCATCGCGGCGGGGGGCACGCTTGGCTTCCTGATCCCGCCCTCGACCGGCTTCGTGCTCTACGCGATCCTGACCGAGGAATCGATCGGCCGGCTGTTCATGGCGGGTGTCCTGCCGGGGCTGCTGCTGACGGCGCTGTTCATCGCGGCGATCTGGATCGTCACGCTGCTGGACCCCGAGGCCGGCCCGCGCGGCGCGCCGGTGCCTCTGGCCGAGCGGTTCCGGGCGCTGTCCGATGCCGGGCCGCTGCTGCTGGTCATCATCGCCTCCATCGGCGGGATCTATATCGGCGTCTTCACCCCGGTAGAGGCCTCGGCCGTGGGCGCGGCGCTGGTGATCTTGCTGGCGCTGGCGCGGCGCAGGCTGACCTGGGCGGGGTTCAAGGACGCGGTGGTCAGCACGCTTGGCACGACCGCGATGCTGTACACCATCGTGATCGGGGCGAATGTGCTGAACCCGTTCCTGGCGATCACCCGCATTCCCGCCGCCATCGGCGATGGGCTCGGTGCGCTTGGCCTTGGCGCCTATGGCACGCTGTTCGTGATCATCCTCGCCTATATCCTGCTGGGGATGTTCATGGACGGGCTGTCGATGCTGGTCATCACCGTGCCCATCGTGTTCCCGGTCATCACCGCGCTTGGGTTCGACCCGATCTGGTTCGGCGTCATCGCGGTAATCGTGATCGAGATGGGGATGATCACGCCGCCTGTGGGGCTGAATGTCTTCGTGGTCAGGTCGGTCGCGGGGGATGTGCCGCTGACCACCATCTTCCGCGGGGTGTTCCCGTTCCTGATCGCCATGATCATCGGGTTGCTGCTGATCATCGCCTTTCCGGGCATCGCGCTGCTGTTGCCCAATACCATGTTCGGCTGACCCTTCTGGGGTCGCCTGCTACCACGCCCAACCAATCCGAGGGAGGAAACCGGATGCTGATGAAGACCCTGACGGCGGCCCTGCTGGCCGCGACCGCGCTGGCGCCGCTTGCCGCGAATGCCAAAGACCTGAAGCTGGCGGATTTCCAGCCGCCGACCCATTTCGTGCTGGAAGAGGCCTACAAGCCCTTCGCCGACACCATCGCCGAGAAAACCGGCGGCGAGGTGACGGTGACCGTCTATATGGGCGGCGAGCTCGGGCCGGGCCCGGCCGAGCAATACGGCCGCGTCGTGGAAAGCGTCACCGACATGGCCTTTGGCCTGCCGGGCTATACCGCGTCGAACTTCCCGCTGACGCTGCTGAGCGAACTGCCGGGCGTGATCGAGCCCGAGACGGGAACCGAGCGCTTTCAGGCTGCCTCGGACCTGCTGGCCGAGGAATACCGCCGCGTCGTGCTGCTGGGGCTGTGGAACAACGCCCCCAACCTTCTGATGACCGCCAGCAAGCCGGTGAACAGCCTGGCCGATGTGCAGGGGCTCAAGCTGCGGGTCCCCTCGCGCAATGCCGGGCTGGTGGTCAGCGCCTGGGGCGGCACGCCGGTGTCGATGCCAGCGTCGGAGATCTATAACGCACTGCAGACCGGCGTGATCGACGGCGCGATGATCGACGCGACCGCGCTTGGGGCGTTCAAGCTCGACGAGGTGACCAACCACATCACCATCGGCATGGACACGACGATTTCCAACTTCTTCGTCATCATGAACCGCGACAGCTTTGACGGGTTGAGCGGGGAGCAGCAGCAGATCGTGCAAGAGGCCGGCCAGCAGTTGGCGCTGGATGGCAATGCCGCCTGGATGTCGCGGGCGGAGTCGAGCGTTGCCCGCTTTGCCGGGATGCCGGGCAAGGAGGTCATCACCCTGACGCCCGAGGCGGCGGCAGAGTTCAATGCCGCCAGCGCGCCGGTGGTCGATCAGGTCGTGGCCGAAGTCGATGGCCAGGGGCTGCCCGGCAGCGCCTATGTCGCGGCGCTGAAGGGCGAGTAACCTCCCCTGCCCCGCAATTGGTCCCGTCCGGCTCTGCCGGGCGGGATTTTTGGTGTCCCGGGGGATCTTGGACGCCAGCCAGTCCACCCCGCTATATAGGCTTGGCGCCCCGGCGCGATCAGGCGGCTTGCCAGTGGCAAGCCGACCGTGCCGGTTGCCCGGAGGCGCAAGCCGCAGGGCAAGGGGGGTGCCGCCTGGACTTACAGTGCCAAATTCTGATGAGACCGCCCAGGTGGGCACGAATGTGCCCGCCCCCGGAGGGCGGGCACATCAGAATTTCGTCGACGGCCGAAATTCTGCGCCGCGCCCTTATCCGCCAATGCCCCGCTTGACGTTCAAAGCGGAGCCTCTGCTCCTAGCCCCCCCGCCCCCCCTGCGCCTTCTCCGCCAGAGCGACAAACTGGCGGTACTCGTCCTCATCCAGCCCCGGCAGGATATCGCGCTGCAACCCCGCCACCACCGGCATCAGCGCCGCAACCATGGCCTGCCCCTCCTCGCTCAGCGTCAGCTCGCGCGCGCGCTTGTCGCGCGCGCTGACGATGCGGGTCACCAGCCCCTTGCGCTCCAGCCGGTCCACCACGGCACCGATGGTAGCGCGGTCCTTGGCGATCTGGTCGGCGAGCCCGGCCTGATCGATGCCGGGATGGCGGCCGATGGCATCGAGCGCCGCGAATTGCACCGGCGTCAGGTCATGCCCCGCCTCTGCCATCCGCTGCGCGAAAAGCTGGGTCGAGATCTGGTGCAGCCGGCGGATCAGGTGCCCCGGCATCGCGCGGCTGGAAATCGGTTTGGTCATCGCGTCCTCTGATCTCTGCGCGTCCCGGTATAGCGTGGCGTTTGTAAGTGCACATACTTCTTATTTGACCCGAGCCGGCCGGGCAATTAATAAGTCGACTTAGTAATTGTCTCTGGGGAGGAATGACGATGCAATATCATGACAACGGGTTCCGCCCGGGCGATCCGGAACTGTTCGACGCCGCGCCGGGGCGCAGCGAGACCCAAGGCCCGCTGCCGGAGACGCTCGATGTGCTGATCGTCGGCTGCGGCCCCGCCGGGCTGACGCTGGCCGCGCAACTCGCCGCCTTCCCCGACATCACCACCCGCATCATCGAGCGCAAGCCGGGCCCCATCGAGAAGGGCCAGGCCGACGGGATCTCCTGCCGCTCGATGGAGATGTTCAACACCTTCGGCTTTGCCGAGAAGATCCTCAAGCAGGGCTACTGGGTCAACGAGACCACCTTCTGGAAACCCGACGCCAAGGCGCCCGGCCAGATCACCCGCAACGGCCGGATCAAGGATGTCGAGGACGGTCTGTCCGAGATGCCCCACATGATCCTCAACCAGGCGCGGGTGCATGACATGTATCTGGAGGTGATGCGCAAATCCCCCTCGCGGCTGGTGCCGGATTACGGGCTGGAGCTGGTGGATGTGACGGTGGATGACGGCGCCAGCGACTATCCCGTCACCGTGACCCTGCGCCCCGCCGAGGGCGAGGGCGCCGTGCAGACCCTGCGCGCCCGATATGTCGTGGGCTGCGACGGGGCGCGCAGTTCGGTGCGCCGCGCCATCGGCCGCGAACTGGTCGGCGACAGCGCCAATCAGGCCTGGGGCGTGATGGATGTGCTGGCCGTCACCGACTTTCCCGATATCCGCTGCAAGACGCTGATCCAGTCGGCGGCCGAGGGCAATATCATCATCATCCCGCGCGAGGGCGGCCATCTGGTGCGGCTCTATATCGAGATGGACAAGCTGAAGGATGGCGAGCGCGTGGCGGGCCGCAACCTGACCGTCGATCACCTGATCGGGGCGGCGCAGCGGATCCTGCGGCCCTATGCTTTCGACGTGAAGGAGGTCGCCTGGTGGTCGGTCTATGAAATCGGCCAGCGCCTGACCGACAAGTTCGACGATGTGCCGGACGATCAGATGGCAACCCGCCAGCCCCGCGTCTTCATCGCCGGGGATGCCTGCCACACCCACAGCCCCAAGGCGGGGCAAGGCATGAACGTATCGATGGGCGATGCCTTCAACCTTGGCTGGAAGCTGGTGTCGGTGCTGCAGGGCCGCTCTGCCCCCGATCTTCTGCACAGCTACTCGGCCGAGCGCCGGGCCGTGGCGCAGGACCTGATCGACTTTGACCGGGAATGGTCGCGGATCATGAGCGAGCGCCCCGACACCGCCGAGGCGGCCGAAGGCGAGGCGCCGAAGTTCCAGCGATACTTCATCCAGCATGGCCGCTACACCGCCGGCATGTCGGTGACCTATGAGCCCTCGGCGCTGACCGGCACCGCCGATTGGCAGGCGCTGGCAACCGGCCTGCCCATCGGCAGCCGCTTCCACTCGGCACCGGTGGTCCGCCTTGCCGATGCCAAGCCGGTGGAGCTTGGCCATACGGTCAGCGCCGATGCGCGCTGGCGGCTGTTTGCCTTCTGCCCGGATGAGGACCCGATGGCGAACGACTCCGCCATCCGCCGGCTGTGCGATTTCCTCTATGCGGGTGCGGCCTCGCCGATTGCCCGCTTCACCCCGGCGGGCACCGATCCCGATGCGGTCATCGACCTGCGCGCCGTGTTCCAGCAGGGCACCCGCGCGCTGGAGCTGGAAAAGCTGCCCCCGGCGCTGCTGCCCGCGAAAGGCAAGCTGGGCCTGCGCGACTATGAGAAGATGTTCTGCGCCGAAGCGGGCCGCGACATCTTCGATCTGCGCGGCATCGACCGCAAGCAAGGCTGCCTCGTGATCGTGCGCCCCGACCAGTATGTGGCGCATGTGCTGCCGATGGACGCCCATGACGCGCTGGCGGCGTTCTTCGCGGGGTTCATGATCCCGGCATAAGGGCGCAAGCCGGTGCCCCTGCCCCTTGCCCGGGGCCGGGGCACTGTCCGATACAGACGGAATGCCCTTGATCCTCGGCCGATTTTGCACTTCCTCTTGGAATGCAATTCACAGGTAGGGGGCGCATGGACAACCGGGCCGGGGAAATGCAGGCCTTCCTGCGCGTTGTCGAGACCGGAAGCTTTTCCGAGGCTGCGCGGCAGATGCGGATGACACCCTCGACCCTGTCGAAGCTGATCGGGCGGATCGAGGCCAGGCTGGGGGCGCGGCTCTTGGAGCGTTCCACCCGCCGCCTGTCGCTGACCGCCGAGGGCTGGGTCTATTACGAGCGCAGCCAGCAGCTTCTGGCCGGGATCGAGGATCTGGAGCGCGAGCTGTCCAAGGGTGCGGCCAGCGTTGGCGGCACGCTGCGGGTCAGTGCCTCGGTGGGTTTTGGCATGGTCGCGGTGGAGCCGCTGCTGCCGGAGTTCTGGGCGGCCTATCCCAATGTCATCATCGATCTGTCGCTGTCCGATGAGATCGTTGACCTCTACCTTGACCGCACCGATGTGGCCTTTCGCGTTGGAACCCTCGCCAGTTCCAGCCTGACGGCGCTGAAGCTGGGGGTTGCGCCGCGCAAGATCGTCGCCTCGCCGGACTATCTGGCGCGGCGGGGCGTGCCGCAGACCGCCAGCGATCTGGCGCAGCACAGCTGCCTTGGCTTCAACTTCCGCCGATCCGCCCCGGTCTGGCCGCTGCAAGAGGGCGGCCGCACGGTGGACCGCGGCGTGGCGGGGCCGCTGCTGGCCAATAATGGCGAGACGGTGCGGCGGATGGCGCTGGCCGGGATTGGGCTGGCGCGGATGGGCGAGTTCCACATCCGGCAGGATCTGCGCACGGGCGCGCTGGTCGAGGTGCTGGCCGAGGCGGTGGCGGGCGATACCGAGGATATCCATGCCCTCTTTTTCGGCGGCGAGCGGCTGCCGCACCGGGTGCGGGTGTTCCTCGATTTCATGGCACCGCGGCTGCGGGCGTTTCTGGTGGGGCCGTAAGCGGGGCGGTCTGCCCTGGCGATGCCGGCAGCGTCACATCCGGCCGACGGACCTCAGCAACCGCCGCGCCGCATCCAGCACCCGAGCGGCAACCTCGGCGCTGCCCCGCTCTGCCTGAAGCGCGGTCATCGGCACCTCCAGCGCCACCGGCAGTCCTTGTGGCAGGCGGCCAAGGATGGCGGCCAGATCGATCTGCCCCTCGCCGGGCGGCAGGCGCTCGGCACGGCCGGCGTGCAGCAGATCTTCGGTGGAATAGGGCGGATGCACGGCGGCATCGCAAAGGTGCAGGAACGGCAGCCGCGAGGGCGGCAGGCACTCCAGATCCGCGAGCGAACTGCCGGAGCGGTCGAAATGCAGGGTGTCCACCAGAATGCCGATCTCCTCCATCCCCGTCCGCTCCACCACCGCCCGCGCGGTGGCGAGGTTCGGCACCGAGGTCCAGGGGAAGAACTCCAGCACGCAGGTCAGGCCATAGGGGCGGGCGAGGGTCTGGAAGGCTGCAAGGTTGGCCGCCAGCCGGGCGTGGTCCTCGTCATAGGGCGCGCAGATGACGTGGCATGCGCCGAGGGCGGCGCCAGCGGCCAGAAAGGCGGTGAACGCCTCGGGGCGGAAGTCGGGCGTCAGGCGGATGAACTCGATGTCATTGACGGTGAGGCCGGTTTCCGTGAGCGCCGCCTGCGTTTCCAGCAGGGCGGCGGGGTCTTCGTGCAGCGGATAGCCGGGGCTGGTATCTGTAACGCGGATCAGCCGCAGCCCGACCCGGTCATATCCCAGCCGGGCGGCAAGGCGGATCATCTGCGGCGGCGGCAGGTCGATCACCGTCAGATGCGCCAAAGAAATCGGGGGAACGGGCGAGATCTGGGTCATGTTGCCTCCTCCAACGCGCCTGCGGCATGCAGCGCGGCGATATGGCCAAAGGTCAGGGCCGGGCCAAGGTTGATGCCGCCCGCCGGATAGAAGCCGCCCATCACCGAGGCCATGTCAGTGCCCGCCGCATAGAGGCCGGGGATCGGGGCGCCGCCCCGCAGCACCCGGGCGGCGGCGTCGGTTTCCAGCCCGGCAAAGGTGCCGAAGCTGCCGGGCGTGACCCTGACGGCCAGATAGGGCGGGCGGTCGATCGGCGCGATGCAGGGATTGGGGCCGTGCGACGCATCGCCCTGCAGGCGCATGTAGGGCGTGGTGCCGCGGTGGAAGGCGGGATCCTCACCCCCTGCGGCGTGGCGGTTCCAGTCGTCCAGCGTGGCGCGCAGGCCTGCGGGGTCGATGCCGCAGGCCGCCGCCAGAGCCTCGGGCGTGGCACCGGATTTCAGATAGCCGCGCCGCAGCCATGGCCGCAGCGGCAGCGGAAACGGACGCGAGATGCCAAGGCCATAGCGGCGCTGGAAGCCGCGGGTGGCGATCAGCCAGGCTTCGGGCGGCTGGCCGGGCGGGGTGCTGCGCAGCAGGGCCTCGACGAAGTCGTGATAGCCCAGACCTTCGTTGCAGAAGCGGCGGCCGTTCGGCAGCACGGCGATGAGGCCGGGCTTGCCCCGCTCGATGATATGCGGGAACGGCGCCTGCCGCCCGTCCGGCCAGCGCACATGCGAGACCGGGCACCACGCGCCGGGGCTGGCGGTCTCGCCTTGTCGTGCACCCACCGCCTCGGCCATGCGCAGCCCGTCGCCGGTGGCACTGGGCACGGCGAGGCTGAGGTGGGTACCGTTCTGCGGAAACTGCGCCGCGCGGCGGGCGGCGTCATGGGGGAAGCCACCCGAGGCAAGGACCACGCCGCGGGTGGCGTGGATGGTCACTTCGGCGCCATTTGCCCCCACAACGGCTCCGGTGACCAGGCCGCCTTCCGTCAGCAGCCGCAGGGCGGGGCTGTCGGTACGGAACTCCACCCCCAGATCGGCGGCGGAGCGGATCAGGCGCGCGACCAGGGCGCTGCCGTTGCGCAGCTGCATCGCGCGGCCGTGGCGGACGAGGTCCCACAGGTGGCGCGCCATCCGGGGGCTGACATAGGCGAAGGCCCGTGGCTGGCGGGTCATGGTCATGAAGGCGCGCAGGTCGGCCCCGGCCTGGATGGTCAGGCCCCAGAAGCTGGTCTCGCGCAGCGGCGGGCGCAGCAGGCGCATCAGCGGGCCAAGCGCGCGCCCGTCATAGGGCGCCGCGATGACCGAGCGGCCGCCGGTGCCCGCGCCGGGCAAGTGGCCATAAGTGTCGGGGATCTGGCTGCCGGGCTGGAACGTCAGGGCAGTGTGGGTTTCGAAGAACGCCACCATCCGCGGCGCATGGGTCAGGAAAGCGCGGACACGCGGCGGGTCGAAATGGTTGCCAAGGACGCCGCGCAGATAGGTCTCTGCCGCCTCGGCAGAGTCCACGGTTCCGGCGCGGGCGCAGACCGGATTGCCCGGCGCCCAGATCCAGCCGCCGGACCAGGCGCTGGTGCCGCCGAGCACCGCGTCCTTCTCGACCACGATCACCCGCAGCCCGTGATGCGCGGCGGTCACCGCCGCCGACAGGCCCGCCGCGCCGGAGCCGATGACCAGCAGGTCGCACTCGGCGTTCATAGCGCGCCCCGCAGCAGCCGTGATGCCGGGGCGATGGCGATGATCTCCACCGCCGCGGCGTTGAGCAGGGGCAGCAGCTCCGCCCGCCGCGGCGCAGTCAGGCGCACGGCGGGGCCGGCGATGGAGAGGCAGCCGGGCGAGGGCCCCTCGGCGGGCAGCGGCACGGCGATGGCGGCCATTCCGTCCAGAAAGCAGTCCACCGCCTCGGCATGGCCCGAAGCGCGGGTCCGGGCCAGCACCTGAAGCACCCCGTCCATGTCCAGCCGTGACCCCTGCGCGGCGCCCTCGGGCGGCGTCAGCCCCTGCGCCGCGATCAGCGCCAGCGCCCGGTCCTCCGGCAGCGTCGCCACCCAGGCGCGGCCACTGGCGCTGTAGGCCAGCGAGGCAGCGCTGCCCTGCTCGCGCGCAGGATCGTAGCGCAGGCCGGAGGTCGCCCCCTGCGCGACCGCCACCCAGACCAGTGCGGCACCATCAGCCAGCGACAGGCGCACCAGCTCTCCCGTGTCCGTCGCGAGGCGGTCGAGAACCGGCTGCGCCATGTCGGAAATCCCCGTCCGCCCCAACCATGACAGGCCAAGCGCTGCCAGCCGCATCGTCAGCGCATAGGGCCCCTGCGGGATCGGCTGGCAAACATAGCCAAGGCGCAGCAGGTCGTTCAGCAGCCGGTGGGTGGCCGAGGGCGGCAGCTCGAGCCGCGTCGCCACCGCCTGCAGGGACAGCCCCTCGGGGTGCAGCGACAGCAGCTCCAGCACGGCAAGGGTCCGGTCGATCGGGGCGGTCATGCCGGGCTCCTGCGTTTTGGAATATAATTCCAGTATGGGATTGGCAGCCGGTAATCAACCCCCTTTGCCGCCGCCAATCCTCTGCTACCATCCCGCCATGAAGGAACTGACGCTGAGACAGGTGGAGGTGGTGCGCGCGGTGCTGATCGCGGGCAGCATTCAGGGTGCGGCCGATCTGCTGAATGTTTCGGCCCCCGGGATCAGCCGACTGGTCAAGCATACCGAGGAAGGGCTCGGCATCCGCCTGTTCGACCGCAGGGCCGGGGTCTTCGTGCCCGCCCCCGAGGCGCGGGCAATCTTCGAGATGCTCAATCAGGTCTTCCACCAGATGGAGAACCTGAATGCCGCCGTGGGTGCCCTGCAGAAGGGCGAGGATGTGCGGCTGTCCTTCGCCTCTGCCCCCTCCATCGCGCAGTTCATCGCGGCGCGCGCGATCCGCGGCGTGCGCACCCGGTTTCCCGATCTGATGATCGACCTGAACATCCTGAAGATCGAGGAGACGGCGGATTACCTGCTGCTGGAGCGCGGCGAGGTGGTGTTCATGTCCTCGCCGGTCGAGAATTCGGCCATCGACTCCACGCCGCTGGTGGAGGGGCGCATCGTCGCCATCATGCCCGAGGGGCATGAGCTGGCGCTGCAGGACGATGTGTCGGTGCATGACCTGATGCGCTACCCCTTCGTCGGCGTCGATCCTGACGATCCCTACGGCGCGTTGCTGGCGCAGCCGTTCCGCGATGCCGGGCTGTCCCCCCGTCACTCGATGCGCGGGCGATTCGCGCAGACCACCGTCAGCCTTGTGCGGCATGGGCTGGGCGTTGCGGTGATCGACGAGTTCTCGGTGGCAGAGGTCTATATGCCGGGCCTGATCCGCCGGCCGCTGCGCGAAAAAGCCAGCATCACCGCCTGGTCGGTGCAGAAACGCGGGCGCCATCTGTCAAGTTTTGCTGAGTTTACCATCGCGAAATTCCGGCAGGAGCTGACGGCGGCAACGTCGCGGACGCGGTGGGATCCGCTGCCGCAAACTTAACATGAAGTTACGGAAGGGGAGAAATCGGTATTTGCCGTTAAACAGTAAACGCGCGATTATGCACTATCCGGCCTGAGAGGACAGGCCAGGTCGAAAATCACAGGGAGGAATGAACCATGTTGAAATCGGTTATCGGTGCGGTTGTCGCACTTGGCCTGGGGGCGCTGCCCGTTCTGGCCGACTACCCCGAGAAGGAAATCCAGGGCATCATCCAATGGGGCGCCGGCGGGTCCACCGACACGGTTGCCCGCGCGATCACGCCCCATGCCGAGGCGGCACTGGGCGGCAATATCGTCATGCAGAACGTCACCGGCGGCGTCGGCGCCATCGGCCTGAACCAGGTCGCCGATGCCGAGGCGGACGGCTACTCGATCCTGTTCGGCGCAGAGAACCCGCTGCTCTACAAAGTGATGAAGCTGGGCGACAAGGACTACTCGGACTTCGTTGCGATCAACGTCATCGCCCGCGGCGTGCCGATCCTGGTGGCCAATGTCGATGCGCCGTTCAACACCTTCCCCGAGATGGTGGCGTATGTGAACGCGAACCCCAAGGCGGTGAAGTTCGGCTCGACCGGCCCGGGCGGCCTGCCCTCGGTCGTGACCGCGATGATCAACTCGAAAACCCCGCTGGACGTGACCTTCGTGCCCTATGATGGCGACGGCCCGGCGCTGACCGCGCTGCAGGGCGGGGCCATCGACGTGATGCCCGCCGTTCTGGGTGCCGCCATCGAAGGCATCAAGGGCGGCACGATGAAGCCGCTTGCGCTGTTCGACATCGAAGCCTCGCCGCAGCTGCCCGACGTGCCGACCATCGTGTCGACCAACCCCGAGTTCGAGGAAATGCTGCCCTGGGGCCCGTTCTTCGGCGTCTTCGTCAAGCAAGGCACGCCCGATGACGTGGTCGCCAAGCTGACGGCCGCCTATGCCGAGGCTGCCAAGAACCCCGATTTCGTGGCGCTGATCGACGGGCGCGGCTTCAAGATGCTGTCGCTGTCGGGCGCCGAGGCGGATGCATTTCTGACCGAATGGCAGTCCACCACCTCGTGGCTGATCCATGATGCCGGCCTGACCAAGGCCTCGCCCGAAGAGTTCGGCATCGTCAAACCCTGACCCTGACGGCCCATGACCTGACACCGCCCCCTATCCTCAGCACCGGGGGGCGGTGTTTTCATTCCGAGTGCCGGGAGAAGAGCCCCGGACAGCATACCTGACCCAAGGGAGGGGAAAGCAATGCAGACGACACAACCAAGACGCCCGGGCGAGCTGGTGTTTACCATTCTCATGGCTCTGGGCAGCCTGTTCCTGCTGTGGTCCGCCTATGGCATCTCGGGGTTCGAGGCGCTGTCCGCGCCCGGCGCAATTCCGATGGTGACAGCCGCGACGATGCTGATCTGCGCGCTGATGATCCTGCGCGACACGCTGCGCAGAAGCCCTGTCACCAGCGAAAAGCTGGAGCGGGACATTCTTCCCCTGCCCGTGGTCGTGACCATCGCCATGATCACCGCCTATGCGCTGCTGCTCAAGCCCCTGGGCTTCGTGCCGACCTCTTTCGTGTTTCTGGCAGTGATGATCCGCTATCTGGCCCGCTGCACTCTGCCCCGCGCGCTGCTGCTGTCGGTGGTGATCGTCGCGGTCATCTATCTGGTCTTCCGCCTTGTGTTCACCGTGCTGATGCCGGCGGGGATCGTCCCCGAGGCCGAGATCATCGCATGGGTCAAGGCCCTGTTCGCCGGAAAGGGGAACTAAGATGGACGTTCTTCAAAGCCTGTTGATCCCGATCCTGAACCCCGAGCTTCTGGGCCTGATCGCGCTTGGCACCTTTGCCGGCATCTATGTCGGCGCGATCCCCGGCCTGTCGGTGACGATGGCGGTGTCGATCCTGATCTCCTTCACCTTCTCATGGGAGGTGTATCCGGCGCTGGCCCTGATGATCGGCATCTACATGGGCGGCGTCTATGGCGGCTCGCGCACCGCGATCTTGCTGAACATTCCGGGCGCCCCGGCGGCCATCGCCACAGCGCTTGACGGCTATCCGCTGGCGCAGAAGGGCCTTGCGGGCGAGGCCATCGGCATCGTCACCGTGGTGTCCTTCATCGGCGGCTTCATCGGCATCTTTGCCTTGGCGCTGTTCGCCCCGCTGCTGGCCGATTTCGCCATCCGCTTCCAGCCGCGCGACTATATGCTGTTGGCCGTGTTGGGCATTCTGCTGGTCGGCTCGCTGTCCGGTGACAGTCTGGTCAAGGGCATCTTCGCCGGTGCCCTTGGCATCGGGCTGGGATCTGTGGGCATGGACCCGCTGACCTATACCGAACGCTTCACCTTTGGCACCGATGCCCTGCGGTCGGGCGTGTCCTTCGTGGCGGTGATGATCGGGATGTTCGGCATCTCTGAAGGGTTGATGCAGCTGCACACCGTCAATACCGCGGCGGTGAAGCAGAAGATCGGCCGGATCATTCCCTCATGGCCCTTGGTGCGCAAGCATCTGCCGCTTGGCCTGCAAACCTCGAGCATCGGCACGGTGATCGGCGCGCTGCCGGGCACGGGCGGCGATATCGCGGCGCTGATCGCCTATGACCATGCCACCCGCGTGACGCGGAATCCCGAGGTGCCCTTTGGCAAGGGCGCCATCGAGGGGCTGGTCGCCCCCGAAACCGCCAATAACGCGGCCGTCGGCGGCGCCTTCATCCCGATGCTGACCCTTGGCATTCCGGGCGATGCGGTGACCGCCATCATGATCGGCGCGCTGTTCATCCACGGGCTGAACCCCGGCCCGATGCTGATGGTCGAGCAGCCGGACATGTTCTGGTTCATCGTCAGCGCGCTTGGCCTGGCCAACGTGTTCATGCTGATCTTCGGGCTCACGGGCATCAAGATCTTCGTCAAGATTGTGGAACTGCCGCGCGCCATGCTGCTGCCGGTGATCCTGCTGCTGTCCATCGTCGGTGCCTATGCGGTCAGCAACAGCCTTGCCGATGTCTACTGGATGCTGGGCTTCGGGGTGTTTGGCTACTTCCTCAAGCTCTATGGTTATCCCCTTGGCCCGGTGATCCTCGGCGTGATCCTGTCGCGGCTCCTGGACGACAACTGGCGCCGGGCGATCATTTCCGAACAGGAAAGCCTGTGGATGCTGCTGAAGGGTACGCTGGCCAGCCCGCTGTCGCTGGTGCTGTTCGCCACGGTGATCCTGATCTTCGTGTCCAAGACGCCGCTTTGGGGCATGATCTTCCGCAAGAAGGCGGGCTGAGCCATGACCCTGCCAGCCATTGCCGTCGTCGGGGCCGGAGCGATCGGGCGCAAGCATGTGGCCGCGCTGGCGCAAAGCCGCACCGCACGGCTGGCGGCGCTTGTCGATCCCTCGCCCACGGCGGCGGCACTGGCGGCAGAGCATGGCGTGCCGCTGGTGGCGGACCTAGCTGAGTTGGACGGTGTGGCGGGGGTCATCCTCGCCACGCCGACTTCGCTGCACCTTGCGCAGGCGCTGGAGTGCATCGGTCGAGGCTGGCCTGTGCTGGTGGAAAAGCCGGTGGCGGCCACGGCGGCCGAAGGCGCGCAGATGGCGGCGGCAGCCGATGCTGCCGGGGTGCCGGTGCTGGTCGGCCATCACCGCCGCCACAACCCGCGCATCGCCGCCGCACGCGCCGCCCTGCAATCGGGGGCGGTGGGGCGGGTGATTGCGGTGCAGGCCAGCGTCCTGCTGTGCAAGCCCGATGACTATTTCGCGCCCGATTGGCGCCGCCAGCCCGGCGCGGGCCCGGTCCTGACCAACCTGATCCATGAGATCGACACGATGCGCCATCTGCTGGGCGAGGTGGTGTCGGTGCAGGCCGTCACCTCGAACGCGGTGCGCGGCTTCGCGGTGGAGGATAGCGCTGTCGCCCTCCTGCGCTTCGCCTCGGGCGCGCTGGCCACGGTCACGGTGTCGGATGCCGCCGCCGCGCCGTGGAGCTGGGAGCTGACCGCGGAGGAGAACCCGGACTACCCGCCCACCGGGCAAAGATGCCTGCTGATCTCGGGTACCGAGGGCGCGCTGGAATTGCCGAACCTGCGGCTGTGGCGCCATGCGAAGGGCCCCCGCGGCTGGTTCACCCCGCTGCTGGCGCAAGACTTGCCGGTGGCGGACGAAGACCCGCTGATCCGCCAGATCGACCATTTTGTCGCCGTGATCGGGGGCACCGAGCCGCCGCTGGTGACAGCCGCCGATGCCGCCCGCTCGGTCGCGGTGGTCGATGCCATCCTGCGCGCCGCAAAGACCGGCCACAGCGAAACGCCACATCAAGGAGCCGCCGCATGACCGACACCATCCGCCTTGGCCTGATCGGCGACAATATCGCAAAGTCGCAATCGCCGCGGCTGCACCGGCTGGCCGGGGCGCAGAACGGGCGGCGCACCACCTATGACCGGCTGGTCCCGGCGGAACTGGACAAGGCCTTCGACGCCGTCTTTGCCCATGTCGCCGCCTCGGGCTATCGCGGGGTGAACGTGACCTATCCCTACAAGGAGCGCGCCGCGGCCAAGGTGGTGATCGACGATCCTCTGGTGCGCGCCATCGGGGCGGTGAACACCGTGGTGTTCGACGCGGGCGGCCCGCATGGCTTCAACACCGACTATTCGGGCTTCATCGCCGCCTATCGCCGGGTGCGGGGCGATGCCGCCCCCGGCCCGGTGCTGATGATCGGCGCGGGCGGCGTCGGCAAGGCGGTGGCCTTCGGGCTCATCGCGCTTGGTCTGAGCGAAATCCGCATCGTGGACCGTGACCTGCCCAAGGCCGAGGCGCTGGCTGCGGCACTGGCAGCCGCCCGCCCCGGCCTTGTCACCCGCACCGGCACCGATGCCGGCGCGCTGGCGACCGGCGCTGGCGGCATCATCAACTGCACCCCCGTCGGCATGGTCGGCTATGACGGAACGCCCCTGCCCCGCGCGGCGCTGGCGGGCGCGGCCTGGGTGTTCGACGCGGTCTATACCCCGGTCGACACCCAGTTCCTGCAAGATGCCGCCGCCGAGGGGCTGCAGGTCATTTCGGGCTACGAGCTGTTCTTTGGCCAGGGCGTCGATGCCTGGGCCATCTTCACGGGGCTGCCGCTCGATGAGGCGCGGATGCGCCGCGAGCTGGCCGAAGGCAAGGACGTGACATGAAAACCTCCATCGCCACCGTCTCCATCTCTGGCACCTTCGCCGAAAAGCTGGCCGCCATCGCCATTGCGGGCTTTGACGGGATCGAGATCTTCGAGCAGGATTTCACCGCGTCGGATTTCACGCCGGCCGAGGTGGGCCGGATGGTCCGCGATCAGGGGCTGGAGATCACGCTGTTCCAGCCGTTCCGGGATTTCGAGGGGCTGCCCGAACCGCACCGCGCCCGCGCCTTCGCCCGCGCGGCGCGCAAGTTCGATCTGATGAACCAGCTGGGGACCGATCTGGTGCTGGTCTGCTCCAGCGTCCACCCCGCCGCGATGGGCGGGATCGACCGGATGGCGGCCGATTTTGCAGAGCTTGGCGATCTGGCGAAATCGCACGGCATCCGCGTCGGGTTCGAGGCGCTGGCCTGGGGCCGCCATGTGAACGATCATCGCGACGCGTGGGAGGTGGTGCGCCGCGCCGACCATCCCAATATCGGGCTGATCCTCGACAGCTTCCACACCCTTGGCCGCAAGATCGACCCTGACACCATCCGCCGCATCCCCGGCGACCGCATCTTCTTCGTGCAGCTGGCCGATGCGCCGGCCATCGACATGGACTTGCTGTACTGGTCGCGCCACTTCCGCAACATGCCGGGCGAGGGCGATCTGGACGTGACCGGCTTCATGCGCGCGGTGATGGCGACGGGTTATTCCGGCCCGCTGTCGCTGGAGATTTTCAACGACCAGTTCCGTGCCGGCCTGCCGCGGCTGGTGGCGAGCGATGGGCATCGCAGCCTGATCGGGGTCATGGACCGGGTGCGCCGGGCGGAACCCACGCTGCCGGTGGACCTGCCCGCCTTCCCCGCCGCCGCCGCCGTGCAGCGGGTGGAGTTCATCGAATTCGCCACCTCGCCCGAAGAGGCCCCGGCGCTGGAAAGTCTGCTGGCGGCCACCGGCTTCGCCCGCGCGGGCGCTCATGTGTCCAAGCCGGTGACGCTGTGGCGGCAGGGCGGGGCCAATGTGCTGGTCAACACCGAGGGCAAGGGCTTTACCCACAGCTCTTTCGTCGCGCATGGCACCGTGGTGTCTGAGGTTGCGCTGATGGTTCCCGATGCGCAGGCCGCCCATGCCCGCGCGCTGGCGCTGCTGGCGCAGGACCACACCCAGGCGGCCCTGCCCGGCGAGCTGGAGATCCCGGCCTTCCGCGGCGTCGGCGGCAGCATCCTGCGGCTGCTGGATGCGACCGAGACCCTTTCGCATATCTGGAGCGTGGATTTCCGCAGCGACGCGGCGCCGGCCGAGGGTGCGGGCCTGACCGGCATCGACCATATCGGCCAGACCATGGCCTATGATGAGATGCTCAGCTGGGCGCTGTTCTACACCTCGATCTTCGACGCGAAGAAAGCGCCGATGGTGGATGTCGCCGACCCGGACGGGCTGGTGCGCAGTCAGGCGGTCCAATCGGGCGGGCTGCGGATCACCCTGAACGGCGCCGAGGCGCGGCGCACCCTTGCCGGGCGGTTCGTCGAGGAGACCTTCGGTGCCTCGGTCCAGCACATCGCCTTTGCCACGGACGCCATCTTCCAGACGGCGGCCAAACTGGCCGAGGGCGGCTTCCCGGTGCTGCAGATCGGCGACAACTATTATGACGATGTCGAGGCGCGCTTTGGCCTCGACCCGGCGCTGGTGGCGCGGATGCGGGCGGCGAACGTGCTTTATGACGAAGAGGCAGAGGGGCAGTTCTTCCAGCTCTATTCCGCCCCGCGCCCCGATGGCTTCTTCTTCGAGATCGTGCAGCGGCAGGGGAACTACCTCGGCTATGGCGCCGCCAATGCCGCGTTCCGCATCGCGGCGCAGAAACGCAGCACCCGGGCGCCCGGCATGCCGCGGGCCTAATGCTGCGCGGCGCCGTCCTGGCAAAGGCGCATCAGCAGGTCCAGCCCCGCCACCGCTGGCCCGGCCTGCCGGCGGGTGATGCCGACCGAGCCCGACAGGAACCGCGCGCCGGTGGGCAGCAGGGTCATGGCGCCCCGGTCCAGCTCATCCGCGATCACGCCGCGCGAGATGAACCAGACGGCGTGGGACTCCGCCAATATCCCGCGCCCCACCGCCAGTGCCACCGTCTCGAAGGCCGGCCGCAGGGTGGGCAGGCCGAGGCTGGCCAGATAGTCATCCACCGCCCGGCGGATCAGCGCCCCCTCGGGCGGCAGGATCAGCGGCACGGATTGCAGGATGGCCGGCAAGGGCTGCGCCTGCATCGGATGCCCGGCGCGGGCGACCAGCACGACCTCCTCTTCATAGAGATGCTCGAAGGCCAGCCCGGCCATGTCGCCCGCCACTGGCATCCGCCCGATCATCAGGTCGATCTGCCCCTCGCGCAGCAGGCCCAGCAGGTAGGAATGCGGCCCCGTCTCGATCTTCAGCAGCGTATCGGGCTGCGCGGCCCGAAAGCGCAGCGCGACACGGGGGAACAGCCGTGTCGCCGCCGTGGGCAGGATGCCGACGCGGATGGTGCCCCCGCCCGCCCCGGGGCGCAGCGCGGCTGCCCCCGCCTCCAGCGCCTGCAGGCCAAGGCTCGCATGGCGGCGGAACACCGCGCCTTCCTCGGTCAGCACCAGCCGGCGCTTTTCGCGGCGGAACAGCGGCACGGCCAGCAGGTCTTCCATCTCGGCCAGCGTCCGGCTGAGCGCGGGCTGGCTGATCCCCTGCCGCCGCGCGACCGAGGAGAGGCTACCCTCGGCGGCGATGTCCAGAAAGGCGCGGATGTGGCGCAGCTTGATGCCGGGATGCATAATCATGGGGGTATCAACATCGCTGCATTTTGCATTATCCCATCCACTTCGCGCGGGTTAGATTATGGACAGGAGGAGACCCGATGCAAGCCCTGACACGCCCTTTCGGCGCGCTTCACCTGCAGGTCGATGGCCCGAAGGGCGCGCCCGCGGTGATCTTCGCCAATTCGCTGGGAACCGACCTGCGCCTGTGGGACCGGGTGCTGCCGCTGCTGCCGCAAGGGCTGCGCTATATCCGCTATGACAAGCGCGGGCATGGGCTGTCCTCGCTGGGTGGCGGGTCGGTCATCGACGACCATGCCGAGGATGCGATTGCGGTGATCGAAGAGGTGGTCGGTGGCCCGGTGGTCTTCGTGGGTCTGTCGATCGGCGGGCTGATCGGGCAGGTGGTGGCCAGCCGCCGCCCCGATCTGCTGCGCGCCCTCGTGCTGTCGAACACTGCGGCCAAGCTCGGCACCGCCGAAAGCTGGCAGGCGCGGGTCGAGGCGGTCCAGGCTGGCGGGCTGGACAGTATCGCCGATGCGGTGATGGAGCGGTGGTTCGCCCCCGCCTTCCGCGCGACACCGGGCCTTGCGCTGTGGCACGCGATGATGGCGCGGACGCCCGCCGCGGGCTACATCGCCGCCTGCGCGGCCCTCGCCGCCGCGGACCAGACCGAGGCGACCCGCGCCCTGCGCCTGCCGGTGTTGGTGATTGCTGGATCGGAGGATGGCGCCAGCCCGGCCGCCGTGGTCAAGGCCACGGCAGACCTGATCCCCGGCGCCGCATTCCACGAAATCCCGGGCACCGGCCATCTGCCCTGCGTCGAGGCGCCTGCCGAATGGGCCGCCCTCGTTGCCCCTTTCCTGAAGGACCATGCCCATGTCTGACTTCACCGATCAAGGGATGCAAACCCGCCGCCGGGTTCTGGGCGATGCCCATGTGAACCGCGCCGAGGCGGCCAAGACCCCGGCCGACGCCCCGTTTCAGGCGCTGATCACCGATGCCGCCTGGGGCCATGTCTGGTCGCGGGACACGATCACGCTGCGCGAACGCTCGATGCTGACCATCGCGCTGCTGGCGGGGCTCGGCAACGACCATGAGCTTGCGATGCATATCCGCGCCACCGCCAATACCGGCGCCAGCGAGGCCGATGTGATGGAGGCGCTGCTGCATGTGGCGATCTATGCCGGTGTGCCGCGCGCCAACCATGCCATCAAGATCGCCAAAGAGACATTCGCCACGATGGCCACGACAAGCAAGGGGGAGGACCAATGAAACCTGCAGAGTTCTATCAGCGCGACCGCACGTCGCAGCCGCCGGCGCTGACGCCCGATTACAAGACCTCGGTGCCGCGCAGCCCGCGTCTGGCGATGCTGTCGCTGCAAGGCTCGATGTCGGAAATCACCGGGCCGACCTTTGGCCATTCCGATATCGACGCCATCGACAATGACCTGATCCGCAACTACGCCAAGACCGGCGATCCGGTGGGCGAGCGGATCATCGTCCATGGCCGCGTGCTGGACGAGAATGGCCGCGGCATCCCGAACACGCTGGTCGAGATCTGGCAGGCCAATGCCGGCGGGCGCTACCGGCACAAGAAGGACACCTATCTTGCGCCTATCGACCCGAACTTCGGCGGCTGCGGGCGCACGTTGACCGACGATCAGGGCCATTACCACTTCCGCACCGTGAAGCCCGGCGCCTATCCCTGGCGCAACTGGGTCAACAACTGGCGCCCTGCGCATATCCATGTGTCGGTCTTCGGCACCAGTTTCAGCCAGCGGCTGATCACCCAGATGTATTTCGAGGGCGACCCGCTGATCCACAAATGCCCCATCGTGGCCACCATCCCGGATCCGCGCGCCATCGACCAGCTGATCGCGCCCCTGGACATGAACGCGGCGATCCCGCTGGATTGCCTGGCCTACAAGTTCGACATCATCTTGCGGGGGCGGCGCTCCACCCTGTTCGAGAACCGGCTGGAGGGGAACTGAAATGGCACAACCGCTGAATTACCTCAAGGAATCCGCCTCGCAGACCGCCGGGCCCTATGTCCATATCGGCCTGGCCCCCGGGGCTGCCGGGTTCGACATCTACCGCACCCAGCTGGGTGAGGATATCGCCGGGCCGGATGCGCCGGGCGAGCGGATCCGCGTCGAAGGCGTGGTGATGGACGGTACCGGCGCGCCGGTGAAGGATGTGCTGCTGGAGGTCTGGCAGGCCGATGCCGCCGGGATCTATCCCCATGCCGAAGACCCGCGTTTCGCCGATTGCGCCCCCGGCTTTCGCGGCTGGGGTCGGGTGATCACCGATTTCGACACCGGGCTCTGGGCCTTCGACACGGTCAAGCCGGGCCCGGTGATGGGCCGCAACGGCCGGATGATGGCGCCGCATATCAGCTTCTGGCTGGTGGCGCGCGGCATCAACATTGGCCTCAACACCCGGATGTATTTCGAGGATGAGGATAACAGCGCCGACCCGGTCCTGAACCTCGTCGAACAGGCCCCGCGCCGCGAAACCCTGCTGGCCCGCAAGACCGGCCCCGGCCACTACCGTTTCGACATCCGCCTGCAGGGCGATGGCGAAACCGTGTTTCTGGACATCTGAGCCATGACCCAAGCCTCGCACGGCCCCTGCATCATCTGCGTGGCCATCACCGGCTCCTTGCCGCGCAAGGCCGACAATCCGGCAGTGCCGATCTCCATCTCCGAACAGGTGGAAAGCGCGCAGCAGGCCTTCGAGGCCGGGGCCACCATCGCCCATTGCCATGTGCGCAACGACGATGAGACGCCTTCGTCCGACCCCGAGAAGTTCGCGGCGCTGATGGAAGGGCTGCAGACGCATTGCCCCGGGATGATCGTGCAACTGTCCACCGGCGGCCGCTCTGGTGCAGGCACCGCGCGGGGCGGCATGTTGCCGCTGCGCCCCGACATGGCCAGCCTGTCGGTCGGGTCCAACAACTTCCCGACCCGCGTCTACGAAAACCCGCCGGATCTGGTCGATTGGCTGGCCAGTGAAATGCTGGCCCACGGCGTGAAGCCCGAGATCGAGGCCTTCGACCTGTCGCATATCCTCAAGGCCAAGGAGATGTGGGACAAGGGCCAGATCAAGAACCGCCCCTATGTGCAGTTCGTGATGGGCGTGAAGAACGCGATGCCCGCCGACCGCGAGGTCTTCGACTATTACATCAAGACCGTGCATCGGCTGTTCGGAGCGGATGCGCCGTGGTGCGCCGCCGGGATCGGGCCCAACCAGATCGTGCTGAACGACTGGGCCGTGTCCTCGGGTGGCCACGCGCGGACGGGGCTCGAGGATAACGTGCGGCTCGACAAGACCACACTTGCGCCATCGAACGCCGCGCTGGTGCAGCGGGTGGTGGCGCTGTGCGACAAGTGCGAACGCCCGGTCGCAACCTGGCAACAGGCGCGGGCTATCCTTGGGCTGGAGCTTGCACCGGCTGCCGGGGCCTGATTGCTTGGCCTGAAACCCCGGCCCCAAAACCGCAAGGACTTCCATGCCCGCTGCCCCCGCCGATTCCCAGATCTACGGCCGCCTGTTCGGTGATGAGGAGACCGCCCGCCTCTTCACCGACAGCGCCGATATCCGCGCCATGCTGCTGGTCGAAGGCGCATTGGCCCGGGTACAGGGCGCGCTTGGGGTAATCCCCGCCGAGGCGGCGGCCTTCATCGACCGCGCCTCGCAGGAGGTGGTGATCGACCCGGCGGCGCTGGCGGTGGAGACGGCGCAGAACGGCGTGCCGGTGCCGGCGCTGCTGGCGGCCTTCCGCAAGGGCGCCGCCGCGCCGGGGCCGATGCAATACCTGCATTGGGGCGCCACCAGTCAGGACATCATGGATACCGCGCTCGCCCTGCGCCTGCGCCCGATGCTGCGGCTGTGGGAGGCGCGGATCGCGGGCCTCCTCATGCGCCTTGCCGAACTGGCAGAAGCTAATGCCAGCCTGCCGATGACCGGGCGTACCTATGGTCAAGCGGCGACGCCCACCAGCTTTGGCGCGGTGGTCGCCGCCTGGGGCTGGCCGCTGCTGGACTGGCAGGGCCGCCTGCCCGTGCTGCGGGAGAGCGTGCTGAAGGTCTCGCTGTCAGGGGCCGCCGGCACGCTGTCGGCTATGGGCGAGGCTGGCCCGGCGGTACGCGCGGCGCTGGCGGCAGAGCTGTCGCTGACCGATCCCGGCCATAGCTGGCACAGCGACCGTTCTGCGCCCGGGCAACTGGCGGGTTTCGCCGCGGGGCTTGCCGGTAGTCTGGGCAAGCTGGGCGAGGATCTCATCTTGCTCAGCCAGTCAGGTGTGGGCGAGGTCACGCTGGCCGGCGGCGCCTCCTCCACCATGCCGCAAAAGCAGAACCCCGTCGGCCCCTCGGCGCTGGTGGCGCTGGCGCGGCATGTGATCGGGCTTGCGGCGCTGGTTCAGGGCGCGGCCCTGCACCGCCAGCAACGCGACGGCGCGGCGTGGTTCGGCGAGTGGCTGGCCCTGCCGCAGCTGTGCATCAGCACCGGCCGGATGCTGACGCTTGCCGCCGAGGTCTTGGCCAGCCTCGCCCCCGATGGCGCTGCCATGGCGCGGGGTCTCGAGGCCGGTCAAGGCCTGATCCATGCCGAGGCACTCAGCTTCACGCTGGCCAAGACCATGCCCCGCCCCGAAGCGCAGGCGGCGGTGAAGGAGATGTGTGCGCAGGCAATGGCAACCGGCGCGCCCTTGCTGGCGCTCGCGGCGCAGCGTTTCCCGCAGACCGACTGGGCCGCGCAACTGGCCGGCGCCGGGCTCGGGCAAGCCCCGGCCGAGGCGCGCGCCTTTGCCGCGCGGGTGCGCGGGGGCTGACCGGCAATGGATGCCGTCAACGCCATCATTCCGCTGTTTGCGGTGATCTTGATCGGCTTTCTGGCCGTACGCACTGGCTATGTACCGGCCGAGTCCCTGCGCCCGGTGGGCGAGGTCGTGCTGCGCATCGCCCTGCCGGCGCTGATCTTCCTCTCCGTCGCGGGTGCGGCGCCGGGTGAGGGCCTGCAACCCTTGGCGCTGCTGGCCGTCGGGCTCGGCTCGCTGGCCGCCTTCGCCTGCGGTGTGGCGGTGGCGATCTGGGGCTTGCGGATGCCGTTGCGGCAGGCGGCGATGGTGGGGCTTGGCATTTCCGCCTCCAACAGCGGGTTCATAGGCTACCCGGTCGTGCAGCAGCTCTACGGCACCGCCGAGGCCGGGCGGTTGCTGGCGCATATGATGGTGATCGAGAACCTGGTGATGATCCCCCTGGCGCTGATCCTGTCCAGCAACGCGGGCGGCGGCGGCAGTGTTCGCGCATGGGCCCTGCTGCGGGATCTGGCCCGCAATCCGCTGATCCTCGCGCTTGGCGCGGCGATTGCCTTCCAGCTGGCCGGGCTCTCGCTGCCCAGTCATGCGGCGCGCACGCTGGACCTGCTGGCACGGATGTCAGCCCCCGCCGCGCTGCTGGTCGTCGGCGCCACGCTGGCGACGCTGCGCCCGCAGGGGCAGGCCGGGGCCACAGCGGTGATCGTGCTGGGAAAGCTGCTGCTGCACCCGGCGCTGACCCTTGCCGCCTTTGCCGCAGTCGGCGGCCTCCCCGCGCCCTTCGTGCTCGGCGCCGTCCTCTTCGCCGCGATGCCGATGATGTCGGTCTACCCGATCCTGGCCCAACGCGCCGGGCTCGGCCCGCTGGCCGCCTCCGCCCTGCTGGTGGCGACGGTCCTTGGCACCGTCACCATCCCGCTCTGGCTGCCGGCGCTTGGGCAGCTTGGGTATCGGTAGGGGTAGCGGCGGCGGGCTTGGCGGAAGCGGTGGGATTCGAACCCACGGTACGGTTCCCCGTACGCTAGTTTTCAAGACTAGAGCCTTAAACCACTCGGCCACACTTCCAGACCAGCCAGGCGCCCGCGACAGATGCGGGGCCATGCCCTGCCTTGCCGCGGCCCGGGCCGCTGTCCGTTGTAACCACATCCGCGAGTCGGGGTCCAGATGTCGCGCCGCGGCTTGTGCCGGCGCGGGCGGGGCGGGCACAGGCGCGCCCCGCCCCTGATCCGCTGCGGCTCACGCAGAACTGACGGGCCTGCTGGCAATTGCGGCCCCGGCGGGCCGCCTGCGGCATGGTGCGGCTCTTTCCTTGGGCTGGCCTTGCCGTTAAGATGCGCCGTGGCTGGGCCGGGTGGCCGGCCGCAGAACCGCGGACCAGAACCGACGCACGGCACTTGCCCCAGCGGGGCAGCGCGCCGCACGGGAAAGATCACGGCACCTGTCCGCAACAGGCAGAGGGCGCAGCGCCGTGCAGGGCGCGCGAAGGGGGCAAGAATGATGAGTGGCACCACCGGGCGGATCGGCCTGACCAAGGGCCTGCGCGGCGCGCTGCTGCTGAGCGCGGCCCTGGGACTGGCGGCGTGCGAGGGCACGAAGATGCCGTTCGGGATCGGCTCCGGTTCGGGCAGTGCCGAGGGCGCGCCGGTGCGGCAGGCCAGTTCCGCCACGCTGGTGGACCGCGATGTCGAAGCGCCAGAGGTGTTCGAGGTCTCCGATCAGGGCCTATGGGACGGCCGCCCCTCGCTTGGCGGCGTCTGGGTCGCGCATCCCGATGTGAAGGACCCCGAGCGGGTCATCATCCGCAACCCCGCCAATGGCAAGTTCATCATCGGCGCGCTGTTCCGGCGCGAGCGCGACATGCCCGGCCCGCGCCTGCAGGTGTCCTCCGATGCCGCCGGCGCGCTCGACATGCTGGCCGGCCAGCCCGCCGCGCTGCAGGTGACGGCGCTGCGCCGCGAGGAGGCCGCGGGGGCCGCCGTGGCCGAGACCGATCCCGCCCTCGCCGCCGCCGAGCCGATTGAGGCGACGCCGATCGGCGCGGTTGCGAGTGCCGCCATCGACCGCGCCGACCCGCCCGCCACCCCCTCCGCCAGTGCCAACATCCCGGCCGCGCCAAAGCCCGCTGCTGCGCCGGCCACTCCCGCCGCCACCTCTGGCCGCCCCTATATCCAGATCGGCATCTTCAGCGTCGAGGCGAATGCCGACCGCGCCGCCGGCCAGATGAAATCCGCTGGCCTGACCCCGACGATCCGCAAGGATGAAAGCCAGGGCAAGACCTTCTGGCGCGTCATCGTCGGCCCTCTGACCGGCGCAGAGGAACGCACAGCGGCTGTGGCCAAGGTGAAAAGCCTCGGCTACCCCGACGCCTATGCCGTGAGCAAATGAACTCGGGGGCCGCGACAGGCCCCCAGACGTCCCCTGCCCCAGACCCCGGAGCGACAAGACCCATGCTGAAGCGCCTCCTCCATTCCGCCCTGATCCTCATCGCCTTGCTGGCCCCCGCCGCGGCCTATGAGACCAAGGCCCGCGCCGCCTGGGTCTACGACCTGACCACGCAGACGGTGCTGCTGGAAAAGGATGCCGACGTGCCGCTGCCGCCAGCCTCCATGTCCAAGCTGATGACGCTGAACATGCTGTTCGAGGCACTGCGCGCGGGCACCGTGTCGATGGACACGCAGTTCTCGGTCTCGACACGCGCGAAAAGCATGGGCGGCTCGACCATGTTCCTCAACGAGATGGACCGCCCGACGGTCGAGGAGCTGATCCGCGGCATCGTCATCAACTCGGGCAACGATGCCTGCGTGGTGGTGGCCGAGGGGTTGGCCGGGTCCGAGGAAACCTTCGCGCAGAAGATGACCGAGCGCGCCCGCACGCTTGGCATGACCAATTCCACCTTCAAGAACGCCTCGGGCTGGCCGGCCGAGGGCCACCGGATGAGCCTGCATGACCTTGGCCTGCTGGCCACCCGTCTGATCACCGAGTTCCCCGAGTTCTACCCCTACTTCGCAATGACCGGCTTCAACTACGAAGGCCGCGCCCCCGCCAATGCCAACAACCGCAACCCGCTGCTGGGGCTTGGCGTCGGGGCCGATGGCCTGAAGACCGGGCATACGCAAGAGGCGGGCTATGGCCTCGTCGGCTCGGCCGAGCAGAACGGCCGGCGGATCGTGTTCGTGATCTCGGGCCTCACGTCCGAGGCAGAGCGGCGGCAAGAGGCCGAGGCGCTGACCAACTGGGCGTTCCGGCAGTTCGTGCTGCGCACGCTGGCCAAGGGCGGCACGCGGCTGGCCGAGGCCGAGGTGCATATGGGCGCGGAGGAAACCGTGGGCCTGGTGGTCGAGAAGGACCTGACGCTGCTGCTGCCGGCGCTGGCGCTGTCGCAAGAGGGGATCAAGGCGGAGGCGGTCTATAACGGCCCGATCTCGGCCCCGATCGCCGCCGGTCAGGTGCTGGGGGAACTGGTGCTCGACCTGCCGGACATGGACGATGTGCGGGTGCCGCTGGTTGCGGAAACGGACGTGCCGGTGGGCGGTTTCGGCAAGCATCTGTCGGTCGCCGCGGGCGCGCTGATGGCCCGCGTGTCGGGCAGTTGAGCGAAAGGCCAAGGGAAAGGACCGCAGGCGCGATGTTCATCACCTTCGAGGGCATCGACGGGTCCGGCAAGTCCACCCAGGCTCGGCGTCTGGCCGAGGCTTTGCGCACGGACCATAACGTGGTGCTGACGCGCGAGCCCGGCGGCAGCCAGGGCGCCGAGGAAATCCGCCGGCTAGTACTGGAGGGTGACCCAGACCGCTGGTCTGCGGAAACCGAGATCCTGCTGTTCACCGCCGCCCGCCGCGACCATCTGGAAAAGACCATCCGCCCGGCGCTGGAGGCGGGGCGCATCGTCATCTCTGACCGCTTCGCCGACAGCACCCGGCTGTATCAGGGCATCACCCGCGGCGATCTGCGGGGGCAAGTGGACGCGCTGCACGCGCTGATGATCGGGCGCGAGCCGGACCTGACCTTCATCATCGACATCGACCCCGCCGTCGGCCTCGCCCGCGCCTTTGCCCGCAAGGGCACAGAAGAGCGCTTCGAGGAGATGGGCGAGGCCATGCAGCACACCATGCGCGCCGGGTTTCTGGCGCTGGCCGCCGAATTCCCCACCCGCTGCGTCGTGATCGACGGGGGCCGCGCCCCGGAAGCCGTCGCCGCCGATGTGCTGGCCGTGGCACAAGGGCGCCTGACATGAGAGCGCCCCGCGGCGTCTCCACCGAACTCGCCGAGCCGGTGCCCGAAGCGGACCGCGTCGAAGGCGCCCCGCATCCGCGCGACACGGCCCTGCTTTACGGGCAGGCGCGGGCCGAGGCTGGGTTCCTCGAGGCCTTCGCCACCGGCCGCCTGCATCACGGCTGGATGCTGACCGGCCCGCGCGGCGTCGGCAAGGCCACCCTCGCCTGGCGCATCGCCCGCTTCCTGCTGGCCACGCCCGAGGCGGAGGAGGACGGCTTCTTCGGCGCCCCCCCGCCCCCGACGTCTCTGGATATCCCGGCCGATCACCCCGTCGCGCGCCGGATGCATTCCCTCTCGGAATCCCGCCTGTTCCTGCTCCGCCGCACATGGGACGAGGACAAATCCCGCCTCCGCGCCGTGATCGGGGTGGATGAGGTGCGCCGCCTGAAATCCTTCTTCAACTTCTCCGCCGCCGACGGTGGCCGCCGCGTGGCGATCATCGACGCCGCCGACGAGATGAACCCCAACGCCGCCAACGCCCTGCTGAAACTGCTGGAGGAACCGCCCGCCGGCGCGACGCTGCTAATGGTCTCGCACCAGCCCTCCAGCCTCTTGCCCACCATCCGCTCGCGGGTGCGCGAGCTGCGGCTTGGCACCCTGAGCGCCGAGGAGATGGCCGCGGCACTGGCGCAGGCGGGCACCGAGACCAGCCATGCCGCGGCCCTCGCCGAGCTCTCCGCCGGGTCGGTGGGCGAGGCGATCCGGCTGGTGAACCTCGACGGGCTCCGCGCCTACGCGCAGATGGTCGACCTCTTCGCCGGAATGCCGCGGCTCGACCGCATCCGCGCGCTGCAACTGGCCGACAGCGCCGCGGGCCGCGGATCGGAAGGCCGGCTCGACGTGCTGCTGACCCTCTTTGACCTGTTCCTCGCCCGCCTCGCCCGCGCCGGTGTCGCCGGCCCGCCCGCCACCGAGGCCGCCCCCGGCGAAGCGCAGCTCTTTGCCCGCCTCGCGCCCACACCGGCGGCAGGTCGCCTCTGGGCGCAGCGCCAGCAGGATCTGGGCGCGCGGGCGCGTCATGGCCGGGCGGTCAACCTTGACCCTGCCGCGCTTCTCATGGATATGGTGCTGCAGGTGAACGAGACGGCGGCACGGCTTGCCGCTTGAGGAAAGCCGGATCATGCCCCAGACCCCTGCCCCGACCAGCACCGCCGGCCTTGCGTTGCCCGAAATCGTAGATAGCCACTGCCATCTCGACTTCCCCGATTTCGCCGATGAACTCCCGCAGGTGATCGCCCGCGCCCGCGCCGCCGGGGTGACGCGGATGGTGACGATCTGCACGCGGCTGGCCAGCGAGCCCGCCGTGCGCGCCATTGCCGAGGCGCATGACGGCGTGTTCTACGCCGCCGGCACCCACCCGATGCGCGCCGGCGAAGAGCCGATGGTGACGGTGGAGCAGCTGGTCGCCTTTGCCCGCCACCCCAAATTCGTCGGCATCGGCGAGACCGGCCTCGACTACCACTACAGCGCCGACAGCGCCGCCGCGCAGCAGGAGAGCCTGCGTATCCATATCGCCGCCGCGCGCGAGACCGGCCTGCCGCTGATCATCCACGCCCGCGACGCCGATGACGACATGGCCCGCATCCTGGCCGAGGAACACCGCGCCGGGGCCTATGGCTGCGTGATGCATTGCTTCTCCTCCAGCGCGGAACTGGCGCAGGCGGCGCTGGAGCTTGGCTTCTACCTGTCGATGTCGGGTATCGCCGCCTTCCCCAAATCCGCGGATCTGCGCGCGATTTTCGCCGCCGCCCCGCTGGACCGGATCCTGCTGGAAACCGACTCCCCCTACCTCGCCCCGCCCCCGCATCGCGGGCGCCGGAACGAGCCCGCCTATACCGCCCATACCGCCCGTGTCGGGGCCGAGGTCTTCGGGCTGACGCTGCCCGGCTTTGCTGCCGCCACCAGCGCCAATTTCGACCGGCTCTTCACCCGCGCCGCCACCAAGGCGCAGGCGGCATGACCCTGCGCTTCACCATCCTTGGCTGCGGATCGTCCGGCGGGGTGCCGCGGCTTGGCAACCACTGGGGCGAATGCGATCCCGAAAACCCGCGCAACACCCGCCTGCGCTGCTCGATGCTGGTCGAACGCATGGGCCCCCGCGGCACCACCCGCGCCCTGATCGACACCACCCCCGACATGCGCACCCAGCTGCTGCGCGCCGGCATCGGAGAGCTGGATGCCGTGGTCTTCACCCATGCCCATGCCGACCATACCCACGGGCTCGACGACTTGCGCCAGATCGTGTTCAACACCCGCCAGCGCCTGCCGGTCTGGGCCGATGGCGCCACGCAGGACTCGCTCTATGCCCGCTTCGGCTATGCCTTCGCGCAGCCCGAAGGCTCGGCCTATCCGCCGATCTGCGACATGCATTCGATCCGCGGCCCCTTCCAGATCGAGGGTGCCGGCGGCGCGATCCCGTTCCTGCCGCTGAAGGTCGCGCATGGCGGCATCGACGCGCTTGGCTTCCGCATCGGCGGGCTGGTCTACATGCCTGACGTGTCCGAGATCTATGACGCGGTCTGGCCGCATCTGGCGGGGCTGGAGGTCTTCGTGATCGACGCCCTGCGCCGCATCCCGCACCCGACCCATGCGCATCTGGCGCTGGCGCTGGAATGGATCGAGCGCGCGGCCCCGGCCCGCGCCGTGCTGACCAACATGCATATCGACCTCGACCATGACCTCGTCGCCGCCGAGACCCCTGCCCATGTGATCCCGGCCTTCGACGGCATGGTGATCGAATTGGGCCTCTAGGCGGATGCAGGCGCTTCTCGACGTCATCTTGCCGGTCTTCCTGATCATCGGCTTTGGCTATGTCGCCGCCTGGCGCGGGCTGTTCAACGAAAGCGCGGTCGAGGGCGTGATGCGGTTTGCGCAGAACTTCGCGGTGCCGGTGCTGCTGTTCAAGTCGATCTCGGGCCTCGATCTGGCGGCAAGCTGGGATCCGCGGATCCTGGTCAGCTTCTACACCGGCGCCTTCCTCAGCTTCGGCCTCGGCTTTGCCGGCTCGATCTGGCTGTTCCGCCGCTCGGCGACGGATGCCGTGGCCATCGGGTTCTGCTGCCTCTTCTCCAACTCGCTGCTGATGGGCATCCCGATCACCGAGCGCGCCTATGGCACCGAGGCGCTGGCCGGTAACTTCGCGATCATCTCGATTCACTCGCCGCTGCTCTACGGCTTCGGCATCACCCTGATGGAGATCGTGCGCAACCACGGCCGCGGCACCAGCCCCGCGCGGGTAGCGCTGGCGGCGCTGGCCGGCATCGCCCGCACCCCGCTGGTCATCGGCATCGCCGCCGGTCTCGCGGTGAACCTGACCGGGCTGCCGGTGCCGGGCGTGGTAAGTGCCGCCGTGGCGATGATGGCCAGCGCCGCCCTGCCCGCCGCCCTCTTCGGCCTTGGCGGCGTGCTGCTGCGCTACCGGCCCGAGGGCGATCTGCGCACCATCGCCATGGTCTGCGTGCTGTCGCTGGTGCTGCATCCTGCCGTGGCCTATGCCACCGGCCGTTGGGGGCTGGGGCTCGATACCGCCGGGATGCGCTCCTCGGTCGTCACCGCCTCGATGGCGCCGGGGGTAAATGCCTATCTCTTCGCCAACATGTACGGCGCCGCCCGCCGTGTCGCCGCCTCGAGCGTGCTGATCGCCACTGCGCTCTCGGCTTTCACCATCTGGGGCTGGCTCGCGATCCTACCGTAAAGTCGAAAAGGCCCGGCCCAAGCGCCAAGCCCTTCCCTTCGTTTTGGTCCAAATATCCTCGGGGGGTGAATTGGCGCAAAGCGCCAAGAGGGGGGCAGACGGCCCCCCTTCTTCCTTATCCCGCCGTCACGCCCCGCAGCTTCTCGCTGCGCCTCCGCAAGATCTCCACCGTCGCCAGCAGCGCGATCGACACCACCACCAGGATCGTCGCCACCGCCAGGATCGCCGGGCTGATCTGCTCGCGGATGCCGTTCCACATCTGCCGCGGGATCGTCTGTTCGTCATGGCCGGCGATGAACAGCACCATCACCACCTCGTCGAACGAGGTCACGAAGGCAAAGAGCGCGCCCGAGACCACACCCGGCAGGATCAGCGGCATGATCACCTTGAAGAAGGTGGTGCGCGGATTGGCACCAAGGCTGGCGGCGGCGCGGCTCAGCGAATGGTCGAAGCCCGACAGCGTGGCGGTGACGGTGATGATCACGAAGGGGATCCCCAGCGTCGCATGGGCCATGATGATGCCAAGATAGGGCACGCCCCATTTCTGGATCTCGATCTTCGAGTAGAAGAAGAACAGCCCCGTCGCGGTGATGATGATCGGCACGATCATCGGCGAGATCAGCACCGCCATGATCGACCGCCGCCAGGGCATTTCGGACCGCGACAGCCCAAGCGCCGCCAGCGTGCCAAGCCCGGTGGCGAGGATGGTCGAGAAGAAGCCGATGATGATCGAGTTCCACGCGACGTCGAGCCAGGTCGCGTTCGCCAGCACGTCGCGCCACCAGGACCAGTCGCGCGGCGCATCGGGCGCCTGCATCCCGAAGGTCAGCAGCCGGTCATACCAGCGCAACGAATAGCCCTCGGGGTCGAAGGACAGCATCTTTTCGGTGAAGGTGAAATAGGGCTCGGCGTTGAACGAGAGCGGGATCACGATCAGGATCGGCGCGATCAGGAAGATGAAGATCGCGGTGCAGATCGCCTTGTAGGTCCAGTGCCAGACCTTCTCGAGCGGCGAGGCGTAGATCGGAAGCGCCATGTCGGTCTCCTTGTCTGGCGGGCGTCAGCCCAGTTTCAGGTTGTCGATGCCGATGAGGCGGTCGTAGAGCCAGTAGAGGATCAGCACCCCGGCCAGCAGCAATGCGGCCAGTGCAGCGGCGAGCGACCAGTTCAGGCTGTCCTGCATGTGATAGGCGATCAGGTTCGAGATCAGTTGGCCCGAGGCCCCCCCGACCAGCGCCGGGGTGATGTAATAGCCGACCGACAGGATGAAGACCAAGAGCGCCCCTGCCCCGATCCCCGGCAGCGTCTGCGGCAGGTAGACCCGGCGGAAGGCGGTCCAGCTGGTGGCGCCAAGGCTGCGGGCGGCGCGCACATAGCTTGGGTTGATCGGGCGCATCACCGAATAAAGCGGCAAGATCATGAAGGGCAGCAGGATATGGGTCATCGCGATGATGGTGCCGGCCTGATTGTACATCATCTGGATCCGGCTCTCATTGCCGATCAGGCCGAGGGCCACCAGCGTATTGTTGATCACGCCCTGTTCTTGCAGCATCACCATCCAGCTGGTCGTGCGCACCAGAAGCGAGGTCCAGAACGGCAGCAGCACGAGGATCATCAGCAGGTTGGATTTCGCCAGCGGCAGCACCGCCAGCAGATGCGCGACCGGATAGGCCAGAATCAGGCACAGCCCGGTGATCAGCGCCGAGAGCCACAGCGTGCGCATGAACAGCATCCCATAGATGCGCCGGTCCTCGGGCGCGCGGACGATCTCACCATTCTCGTCTCGGGCGAGGTCCAGTGCCGCCAGGTAGAAGTTCGCGCTATAGGCCGATGAGACGGAGCGCATCACCCCCCAGAGCTGCGGATCGCCCCATTTCTCGTTCAGGTCCAGCATCGCCTCGCGGTAGGGCGGCTGCAGATCCTCGGCATTGCGGCCGGCCGAGGTGAAGAGCGAGCGGGTGCCCGACAGTTCGTAGTTCACCCGGGTGCCGACCACGCCAATGGTGCGGGCCTCGGCGGCGGCGGCAATGTCTGCAACCAGCGCCGCATAGGCGGCCTCATCTGGCGCGTCCCCGGCCTTGGTCTCGTCGAACCAGGCCGAGATCTGCGGCATGTTGGCCGAGAACCCGTCATTGTGGATCGAGCGGAACAGCAGCTGCCCGATCGGCATCACGAAGGTGATCAGGATGAAGGCCAAGAGCGGCACCACCAGCAGCAGTGCCTTGCGCTTGGCCCGTGCCTGCGCATGGGCCAGCGCCTGTTTCAGCGGCTTGCCATCGGCGGTGGTCAGACCGCCGCGCATATCTTCAGGAACCTCTGCGTCGATAGCGACCATTCATTCACCCCCGGTCCGGCAGGGCGGCGCACATGGCGCCGCCCCGGAATGTCACGCGAAATCCGAAACGCTTATTGCGCCAGCCAGGCGTTGAAGCGCTCGTTCAGCTCGGAATCGCGGTCCACCCAGAACTCGTAGGACGAGGCCAGAGCATTGGTCAGGTTCTCGGCCGAGGTCGGCATGTGCGGCGCCATCTCGGTCACGCCGTCCTGATAGAGCCCGACCAGCGCGCCCGAGGATTTGCGGCCCGGGCCGTAGCTGATCCATTTCGCCTGATCGGCCAGACGCTGGGTATCGGTCGAGAACTTCACGAATTCCAGCGCGCTTTCCATGTTCGGGGCGCCCTTCGGGATCACGAACAGGTCGTACTCATAGACCTGGCCGTCCCAGACGATGGCGAAGGGCTTGGACTCGGCGACCTGCGCCGCAAAGATCCGGCCGTTATAGGCGGTGGTCATCACCACCTCGCCATCAGCCAGCAGCTGCGGCGGCTGCGCGCCGGCTTCCCACCAGATCGTGTCGCCCTTGATCTTGTCGAGCATGGCAAACGCCTGGGCAACGCCCTCATCGGTTTCCAGCAGCGCATAGACCTCGTCCGCCGGCACACCATCGGCCATCAGCGCCATTTCGAGGTTGGCCTTGGCGCCTTTGCGCATCCCGCGCTTGCCCGGGAAGCCTTCGAGATCGAAGAAATCGGCCATCGAGGTCGGGCCCTCGGGGAACTTGGTCGTGTCATAGGCGAAGACGGTCGAGAACACGATCGAGGCGACGGCGCAATCGGTCAGCGCGCCGGGCAGGAAGTCGTCGGTCGCGGGGGTGCCATCGGGCGCGGGCGGCAGGATCGACGGGTCGATCTCTTCCAGCAGGCCCTCGTCGCACAGGCGGATGGCGTCGGCATATTCCACGTCGGCCACGTCGATGGTGACGTTGCCGGCCTCGACCATCGCCTTGATCGGGGTGGCCGGGTTGTCGGCATCGACCGACACGACCTTGATGCCGGTCTCGGCGGTGAAGGGCTTGTGATAGGCCTCGACCTGGCTGACGGTATAGGCACCGCCCCAGGACATCACGGTCACTTCCTGCGCGGCGGCGGTAAAGCCGACGGCGGTCAGTGCGGTGGACAGGGTCAGGATCTTCTTCATTGGTCGTCTCCCGGTTGGACTTGGTTTTTTATGTTGTTGGTCAGTGTGTTGCGAGCCGAAGTTACATCGGATCCAGCGCGCGCGCATCCTCGGCATGCCAGGCGATCTCGATGCGTTCGCCCGGGGTCAGCTTGCGCTGGCCGATGGTGTTGCGGCATTTCATCACGAAATCTTCCGATCCGGCAACCCGCATCCGGGTGCGGAATATATCGCCCATATAGACGACCTCCAGCACATCGGCGCCGATGCGGTGGATGCCGGGCGGCATCATCTCGGGCTTGAACTCCACCCGCTCGGGGCGGATCGACACCAGCGTCTGCTGGCCCTTGGCGCGGATGTTGACCGGCGTCGCGTCGATCAGCTCGCCCGTGGCCAGACGCACCAGCGCCTTCTTGTCGTCGAACTCCTCGATGATGCCGGGCAGCTTGTTGTTCTCGCCGATGAACTGCGCGACGAAGCTGTTGCGGGGGCGCTCATAGAGCTCGGCGGGGGGCGCAAGCTGCTGGATGCGGCCATCGTTGAACACCGCGATGCGGTCCGACATGGTCAGCGCCTCGCCCTGATCGTGCGTGACATAGACCACGGTGATCCCCAGACGGTCATGCAGCGCCTTGATCTCGAACTGCATATGCTCGCGCAGCTGCTTGTCGAGCGCGCCAAGCGGTTCGTCCATCAGCACCAGCTCGGGATCGAAGACCAGCGCCCGGGCCAGCGCGATCCGCTGCTGCTGCCCGCCCGACAGCTGCGCGGGGCGGCGATTGGCAAAGGCGCCCATCTGCACCATGTCGAGCGCGCGGGCCACCTTCGCCTCGCGCTCCGACTTGCCCATGCCGCGCACTTCCAGCGGAAAGGCGAGGTTCTCGCCCACGCTCATATGCGGGAACAGCGCGTAATTCTGGAACACCATGCCAATGCCGCGCTTGTGCGGCGGCACCTGGTTGATCGGCCGCCCCGCCAGCTTGATCTCGCCATGGGTCGCGGTCTCGAACCCCGCCAGCATCATCAGGCAGGTGGTCTTGCCCGAGCCCGAGGGCCCCAGCATCGTCAGGAACTCTCCCTTGGCGATGGTCAGGTTCAGATCCTTCACCACGAGCGTCTCGCCGTCGTAGCTTTTCTGGACCCGGTCAAATTCGACGAATGCCGCGTCGGCCGTGGATGCGTTCAAGTCGGGCTCCCCATCGTCTTTTTGTGGTCTTGTTTCCCCGTCATCTGACCAGAGCAAATCGTGGCAAGCATTTCAACCTGTCGTTTGCGCCCGGTCAGTGCCTGTCGATTGGGCCGAAGCCAAGGCCGCCCAACCGCCCGATTGCGGCATAGGGCGGCACAGAAGCGACGGAATCGCCCCGCTGCGGTGCTGCACTGCGGCGAAAGACGGGGTGAAGGCAGGCGCGGACGGAGGATAGCGAAGGGCGACGGGAGGCGCGGCTTTTCACAGCGCCCAAGGCTTCAGCGCCCCCCGGACCCGCACGCCCGCTGCCGGGGCGCCGGGCCGATGGACGGGTGCGGGGCGGTGCCGGTCAAAGCCGATTCGCGGTGTCGGTGTGGGGCAATTATTGCGCTTGGCGGCGGTGCCGCACGCGCGACACCGCCAAAGCTCGGGATCAGCCGCCGGACCATCTGCGGGCGCGGCAGGTCCGGTTGCTGCCGCGCCTCAGGCGCGGACGTCAGCGTCTTTGCCGGAACCCGCGGCTCACAGCCGCAAATCCACCTGGACCGCAGCGCTCCTGGCCACGCAACTCTCTCAGCCGCGAGAAGCGCCTACCACTGATAGCCCACCTGGATGGACGCGCCGAGATCTCTGGCATTCTCGGAATATTCGGAGCTCACGGTTCCATCGATGTAGAGCCCGTTCCCAAAGGACTTCCCGGCACTGGCCGAGAGCAGAAGCGAGTCCCTGTCCCCGACCACACCGCTTACCGGAAACGACACGTCAGGAACTGTCAGGAAAGATCGGTTGCCCGGATCATTCTCAATGAACTCATGCGCCCAGGCTGCCCGAAGACCGAATGTCGGCCGCATCCCGACTTGCGCGGCGGGCCATTCAAGTGCGACGCCCAGTTCAGACCGCACCGACCGCGCCGTCTCTTCCTCATAGCGCAGCGCGAAGGTATCTACTCCGGACACGGCGGTTTCCGAATAGGCCGGGGTCTTGACAGACTGCGCGCGGATCCCGGCAAAGGGGGTGAACCATCCCATCCGGTATCCTGTTTCCAGATGCGCCGCGACGGTGTCGGCCGTGGTATCCCCGATCAGCCGGTCAGCGCCCGCGATGGTCACCGTGCGGTCCGTGGTGACGTCACTGCGCCCGAAAGCTAGGGCGCCCTCCACGTAGAACCGCTCGAGCGATCTGCGGGCACTCAGCGCCATGAAGAGGCTGTCGGCGTCCCCGGAGCCATTGCCGTCGCCAAGGTCAAAGTCGGCGGTCGCGGCGGAAATGGCGATGCCGTAGGTGTCAATCGCGCTTGGCGAATAGGCAAGACCAGCGGCGATCCCCCGGTTGTTCGACGTCAGCTCATGTGCGCCGATGGACGCGTCAGCATCCGTCACGCTCTGCGAGCCATAGCCCGATACCCAAACATCCCACTCCGGCGTTTGGGCGATGATGGGATCATAGACAAGCGCCGGTGCGACGACAGCGGGTTCCCCGCCATACTTGCCGCTGTAGACCTTGTTGATCTTTTCCTCGACCATCCCGAACGGGACGCCGGGCTCTCCCCGCACCGCAACAGGCATGCTGGGATGGCGTGTCGACTGCATCACCGTATCAAGAAAGTCATCCATCGACTGCATGACCATCGGCGAGACACCCGTCCCCACTTCACCCGAAAGCTGAGCCAGGGTCGCGGCCAGTTCGTCGCCGGTCTGCGTGGCGGCGAGGATGGCAAAGCTGGCCGGAAGCACGCCGCCCGCTGCAACATAATCGGAAAGCGCCGCTGCAACCGACTGCTCATTTTCCGTCAACTCGACATCCACAGGATCGGGATCGAAACCGACTGCCGCCAAGGTGCAGATCTCGATTGTGTTGCTATCAAGGGTCACCGATCCATTGCGCGCCAAGACTGCGCCGCAATCGACCGAGGCGGCTGTGTTCATCGTGACGCTTGTCAGGGCAACGATCTGGCCCACCATATTCGCCGAGGTATCAAGCGTTGCAGAACTGCCGACCCGGAAGAACACATTGCCGCCCTGCGCCCCGTTCTCCAGCTCGATGCTCGCGCCGCTTCCAACAGTCAGCGTGGATCCGACATTGATGATGAACACCGCGTTCGGATCTCCTCCGCCATCAAGTGTCAGGGTCTGGCCCGCCGACAGTCCCGCCGAGGTATCGAAGCTGTAAACGCCTTCGGTAAGTGTCATCCCGCCAAGGTCTTGTCCGGTAAGATCGCCTCCGGTGGATGTCGGGCGACCAGCCAGCGCGTTGTAGAGGCTGGTGAGATCGTTCTGAACCCGGCCTGCCACCGCATCCCCGAGGAAGGTCTCGCCAGTCTGAGTGACATCGACGCTTCCGGTATAGGATGTTCCGGGGCTGACCGCGATGTTGCCAACGATAGTCGTCGAACCGGTATTGGTCAGCGACTGGCCAGACACGACGCCAAAGCTGAGCAGATCCTGAGCGGCGCTGGTGCCGACATAAACCGAGCTCAACGGAATGGCGGCCACAGCGGCGCACAAGTAAAGACGGTATGACTCGGACATTTTCCACTCCTCAAGGCGTTATTGGAAGGATCATGTTCAACCCAAACGGTTGTCCCTCGCCTCGTAGGTAGCTTTCTGGACCGGTCTAAATAGGGCGCGCCCAAAATTAACAATTTGCGCAAATTTTTGTCACATTTGTGCAACGGCATAAAAAATCGGCACGTTGTCTGGAGGCACCGAACAATCGGTCCGCTGGCGTCGATCTGGCTAACCGACTGCAATATATAGAAAAGTAGGTAAAATGGTGCGGTCGAGAAGACTCGAACTTCCACGGGGGTTAGCCCACAGCGACCTCAACGCTGCGCGTCTACCAATTCCGCCACGACCGCACTCTTTCGGGGTCGCCCCCGTGAGGTGAGACGGCTTCTAGCCGAGCCCTTGGGTGATGTGAAGAGGCTTTTTCGCGCGTAGCGATTTTGCTGTCCGCGCCCGTTTTCCGCCAAGCGGCGGGGGCAGCGCAACACCTGCACCGCCCCCCTCGAGTCAGTTCCCCAGCAGCAGGAACGGCAGGCTCATCGGCCCCGGCAGCCCCGAGCCCGACGAGCCCGAGCCCGAGGCGGCGGTGACTTCGGCCGGCGCCGCCAGCGCCATCACCGGCACGGCGGGGGCCACCGGCTGCAGCGACGACTGGTCCTCGGGCGCCGCAACCGGCGCAGGCGCGGGCGCAACCGGCACTGCAAAGCTGGGCAGCGCCGCGGGCACGGGCGCCGGCACCGGATCGGCGCGCCCGCCCACCGCATAGGCGGCGCGGCGGATCAGGTCGGCCCGCTCCGGCTGGCCGGGCGCAAAGACCGCGGTTCCCCCACCCTCCAGCGCGTTCAAGCCCATGTCATACCAGCCAAGCGCCAGATCGGGCCGCCGCGCCGCGCCGAAGCCCTGCGCGAGGTGGTGGCCCAGAAGCTCGGCATAGGCGCCCTCGCCAAGCGTGCTCAGCAGCAGCGCCGAGGCGATGGCCACTTCCATATTGTCGGTCCGGTAGCCGACCGACAGGCAGATCTTGGCCGTCGCCGCCAGCTGCGCCGGGGCCATCCCGGTGCCAAGCGCGAAGCCCTGCACATCGGCCAGCACCGCCGAGGCCGGCTTCAGCGACAACCCGGCGATCTGGTCCTTCATCGCGGGGGCAAAGCCCAGGCATTGCTCGGCGATCTGCGCGGGCGTGAAGCCCGGCACCCTGGCCGCCATCTGCTCGCCCTCGGAAATCGCATAGGTCCGCGCCAGGCAGAACTGCTCGGCCAGCGCCTGCCCCGGATCGGTCATCGAGACGGCAGTGACAAAGCCGCCATTCGTCGCCGTGGTCAGGCTGACCGTGTTGCATTGCGAGGCGAGCGAGGCCTGCACCGCCACCCCGCCCAGGAAGGACGGCACCGCCGGGGCCACGGCCAGCGGCACGGCGGGGGCCACGGACACAGGCGCCACGGCGTCCACCGCCGCGGCAACGCTGCCGCCGGGAGCAAACGGGGCTGGCACGGCGGCAACCGGCGGCACGCCCGCCGCCTCGTCGCGCCAGGCCACCAGCAGCCCGCGCATCCCCATCGGGCTCTGCGCCGCCATCTGCATGGTCGCGCCGCCGCCCGCAATGCCGCGGTGATAGGAGCCGACCAGCAGCGTGCGCTCATACTCGGTCAGCTGGCCCGTGGGCGGGTAGCCCAGAACCGCCTGATACTCGCTGATCGCCGCGCGCGACTTGGGGCCGATGGACCCATCGGGCGTACCGACCGGAAAGCCGAAATAGTTCAGCGCCACCTGCACCTCGCGGTTAGCCTCGCGCTGCGCCGAGCTCTGGCCGCTGCTGCTGCTGCTGCGCGTCACCTGCTGCGGGCGCGCGGCGTTCCTCTTCTTGTTGTTCTCATTGACGATGGCCCCGCCGATCAGGCCACCGACCACGGCCCCCAGGATCGCGTCGCCCGCATCCGCGGCCGCCCTTGTGGCTGGCGTCATCACCAGCGCCGTCGCAAGGCATGTGGTTGCAATCCGCTTTGCAATCATCGCATTTCTCCTCCGAAAGACTCACCGTTAAATGCGGCGCATTTTATCACGGATTGCCCGTCCCGCCGCGCATATTCCTCCTGTCCCGTTAAGCACCACTTACCGGCAGCCAAGGTTTCAAGGAGACCCGCGATGGTCGAATGGATCCACAGCAAGGCCCCCGTCCCCTACCCCGCCGCGCTGGCGGAGATGGAGGCGCGGGTGGCCGCGATCTCGGCCGGCACCGCGTCTGAGGCGATCTGGCTGCTGGAGCATCCGCCGCTTTACACTGCCGGCACCTCGGCCAACCCCGCCGATCTGGTGCAGCCGGATCGCTTCCCGGTCTTTGCGGCCGGGCGCGGCGGGCAATACACCTATCACGGCCCCGGCCAGCGCGTCGCCTATGTGATGCTGGACCTCAACACCCGCGGCCGCGACGTGCGCCGCTTCGTCTGCACGCTGGAGGATTGGGTGATCGCCACGCTGGCCGAGTTCAACGTAAAGGGCGAGCGCCGCGCCGGCCGCGTCGGCGTCTGGGTCACGCGGCCGGACAAGGCGCCCAACCTTGACGGCACGGCGCGCGAGGACAAGATCGCCGCCATCGGCGTCAAGCTGCGCCGCTGGGTCAGCTTCCACGGCATCTCGATCAATGTCGAACCGGACCTGAGCCATTTCGACGGCATCGTGCCCTGCGGCATCCGCGAGCATGGGGTGACCAGCCTTGTCGATCTGGGCCTGCCGGTGACGATGGCCGATCTCGATGCCGCGCTGGCCGTCACCTTCCCGCGGGTGTTCTGAGCCGCACACGTTGCCGCACACGTCATTGCGCTGCATCCGCCTTATTGCGTGCTTCATGCGACACCATAGCTCATGGTATGGGCGGGGGTCGGGCCCTATTTGCCCTCTCGCTACCGAACCGGAGGAAGCCATGATCAGACTGCCGCTTTTCGCGGGCCTTGCCGCCCTCGCCCTTGCCACCCCCGCCCTTGCCCAGGACGCCGTCAAAGGTGAGTCCGAGTTCAAGAAATGCAAAGCCTGCCACGCGATCGTCGCCGATGACGGCACCGAGATCGTCAAGGGCGGCAAAGTCGGCCCGAACCTCTACGGCATCGTCGGGCGCACCGTCGCCTCTGAAGCCGATTTCAAGTACAGCGACAGCATCGCCGCCGTTGGCGCGTCGGGCCTCGTCTGGGACGAGGCAGAGCTGGCCGCCTACATGACCGATCCCAAGGCCTGGCTGGTCGAAAAGACCGGCGATGCCGGTGCCAAGACCAAGATGACCTTCAAGCTGGCCAAGAATCAGGCAGACGTCACCGCCTTCCTCGCCTCGGCCGGGCAGTAACGCGGGCCTAAGCCTGCGCAGGCAGCTCCCGGCCCCGCCACCAAGCGGGGCCGTTTGGTCAATTAGTCCCGGACGCAGGGTCTGCTTGAGGATGAAGCGACTGGCCATGCCGAGCTCCGCTCCGAGTCCACAGCGGACACACGCAGATGCCGCAGCGAATGCGGGCTCAGCGCAAGGGGGCGGCTATTCCACACATCCGTTGAACTGCTTCCGCCCGCGAGCAACGATCGGGCATCTGTCTCGTGAGCGTCTTGATGGGCTCCCTAACCTTTGGCGTCGGCCCTAGCTCTACCCGATACGCTGGTAAGCTAGTGCGAAGTACTTGCCAAAAAGGATAAGGGCCGCCCATATAGAGCGGCCCTCTCTAGAGCGTCGGTGTCCGTCACGACGAGTCGCGCTGCCGACATTGATCCGACGTTTCAGGGACCACGATAGAGGGAGACGCGAAGAATGTCAAGATTTCTGACGCCCGACGATGCGAACCACATCTCAGACTTTCTGTCAGCGCCTCGCCTGCAAACCTTTCTGAACCTCACAAAATCGGGCCTTCGCGAAGACGCAATTGAGTTGCACCAAGCAACCATGAGCTTGGGTATTGCGGTCATGGCCGTCACGGGGTTGATCGAAGTCTCGCTGCGCAACGCTGCGTGTAAGCAACTTAACATGATGTTCGGGCGGACTGACTGGCTGCGGAATCCGCCTTTGGCACTCCAGTGGCAAGACCTCGAAGGCAACTCGATCAGGCGGGCGCAGAAGCAGGCTCGCCGCGCAGCATACTCGAAGATGACCGGCCCCCAGAAGGCTGCGCTGGATGCTCAGGCGTTCCCTGATGGCAAGCCTCCGGGCATGTCACATGAAGACGTGGCGTCCCGACGACAAGCGACAATAGCTGTCGCTGACAGCCAAGTCATCGCCCAGCTCACGATGCACTTCTGGAAACGCCTCTTCTCCGATCAGTATGAGGCCATGCTCTGGAAGCGCGGCCTGCGGAAGATCTTCCCAAACAAGACTCTGAGCCGCGCCAATATCGCCTCGCATCTTGAAGTCATCTACGAAATGCGGAACCGGCTCGCGCACCATGAACCCGTTTACGGCAGCAGGTTGGACGCTGTTCTGGAGGCAATCTCCTTCGTCTCCACCTACCTTGGCAACCGCGATCCGAACGTGGTCAGCCCGTTCGCGAAGCTTATCATGCCTCAACGCGACATTCTCTCAGGCCAGGTCGCAATTATGCGCTCGACCTTTGATCGCCTGACTCCGCCACCGGCAGCGCCCGCTGGCGGCTAGCTCCAGCATATGGTGACGAAAGCAACCGCATCGGGAGCTAAGATTACGCTTACAGCGTGTATGGACGATCTCGGCCCTAGCGAGGCCGATGAGGCTGCAGGTGCAGCGAAGATTCGCTCCGTCCGCACAGCAGACCACCAACCTACAGCGTCTCAAACCCTTCCGACATGCCAACACCCGCCCCTCGGCCGTGGAGCAGCAGGCAGCTCCAAGTCGACCGTTTGCTGCCGGCCATGCCCTGCACCGGACCATTTGCCACATCGGGTGAGGCATATTTTCGCAGCCTTCCCCCCCGTCTGCGATTGCCGAGCCCCCCAACTCGCCCTATGACAAATGCAGACATGCCGCGGGGGGGAGACCCGCGCATGTGGCATGGAACGGGAGATAATCATGGCCGACGCAGCCATTCATGGCCACGGGCAACATGAACAGCGCGGGTTCTTCACGCGCTGGTTCATGTCCACGAACCACAAGGACATCGGTGTCCTCTACCTCTTCACCTCGGGCTTCGTAGGCCTGCTTTCGGTCATCTTCACCGTCTATATGCGGATGGAGCTGATGGAGCCGGGCGTGCAATACATGTGCCTCGAAGGCGCGCGGTTCATCGCCGACGCCGCTTCCGAGTGTACCCCGAACGGCCACCTCTGGAACGTGATGATCACCTATCATGGTGTTCTGATGATGTTCTTCGTGGTGATCCCCGCGCTCTTCGGCGGCTTTGGCAACTACTTCATGCCGCTGCAGATCGGTGCGCCGGACATGGCCTTCCCGCGGCTGAACAACCTCAGCTACTGGCTCTATGTCGCGGGCTGCGCCCTCGGCGTCGCCTCGATGCTGACCCCGGGCTCGTCCGATGGCCAGCTGGGTGCGGGCGTCGGCTGGGTGCTCTACCCGCCGCTGTCGACCCAGAACGCCGACACCATCTCGATGGACCTCGCGATCTTCGCTGTCCACGTTTCGGGCGCCTCCTCGATCCTCGGCGCGATCAACATGATCACCACCTTCCTGAACATGCGCGCCCCGGGGATGACCCTGCACAAGGTGCCGCTGTTCGGCTGGTCGATCTTCGTGACCGCCTGGCTGATCCTGCTGTCGCTGCCCGTCCTGGCCGGCGCCATCACCATGCTGCTGACCGACCGGAACTTCGGCACCACCTTCTTCCAGCCCGAAGGCGGCGGCGACCCGGTCCTGTATCAGCACATCTTGTGGTTCTTCGGCCACCACGAGGTCTACATCATCATCCTGCCGGGCTTTGGCATCATCAGCCATGTCATCTCGACCTTCAGCCGCAAGCCGATCTTCGGCTATCTGCCGATGGTCTATGCGATGGTGTCGATCGGGGTTCTGGGCTTCGTGGTCTGGGCGCACCACATGTACACCGTCGGCCTGTCGCTGACCCAGCAGAGCTACTTTATGCTGGCGACGATGGTCATCGCGGTGCCCACCGGCATCAAGGTCTTCTCGTGGATCGCCACCATGTGGGGCGGCTCCATCGAGTTCAAGACGCCGATGCTCTGGGCCTTCGGCTTCCTGTTCCTGTTCACCGTCGGCGGCGTGACCGGCGTGGTGCTCAGCCAGGCCGCTGTCGACCGGGTCTACCATGACACCTACTATGTCGTGGCGCACTTCCACTACGTGATGTCGCTTGGCGCCGTCTTCGCCATCTTCGCCGGGGTCTATTTCTGGATCGGCAAGATGTCGGGCCGCCAATACCCCGAATGGGCAGGCAAGCTGCACTTCTGGGCGATGTTCCTCGGCGCGAACCTCACCTTCTTCCCGCAGCACTTCCTGGGCCGCAACGGGATGCCGCGCCGCTACATCGACTACCCTGAGGCCTTTGCCTTCTGGAACTACATCTCCTCGATCGGCGCCTTCATCTCCTTCGCGTCCTTCGTGTTCTTCATCGGCATCGTGTTCTACACCCTGTTCGCCGGTCGCCGCGTGACCGAGAACAACTACTGGAACGAATATGCCGATACGCTGGAATGGACCCTGCCTTCGCCGCCCCCGGAGCATACGTTCGAAACGCTCCCCAAGCGCGAAGACTGGGACAAGCATCCCGCGCACTGACCATGCCGCATGAATGGGTCACCCGGCCTATGAGGGCCCCGGAGCAATCCGGGGCCTTTCCCATGCGCCAATCCCCCGAAGCCATCGCCGCCGCCCTGATCGGCGAGGCCGATGGCACGCCGCTGGCCGAACTCCACCTCTGGCCCTACCGCTCGCTCCCGCGCCGCGGCTTCGTGATCTTCATCGCCGCCACGGCCGGGCTGCTGCTGCTGCCGCTGCTGGCAGTCCTCGGCTCACCCGTGCTCTGGGGGATCCTGCCCTTCCTGATGATCGCGGTCGGCGGCGTCTGGCTCGCCCTGCAACGCAGCTACCGCGACGGCGAGGTGCTGGAGGTGCTGCGCCTCTTCCCCGCCCGCATCGACCTCAGCCGGCAAGACCGCCGCGGCACACGGAAGGAGTGGCAGGCCAACCCCTATTGGGTCAGCCTGCACCTCCACCCCAAGGGCGGTCCGGTGCCGGATTACCTGACGCTGAAGGGCAATGGCCGCGAGGTGGAGCTTGGCGCCTTCCTTGCACAAGAAGAGCGCGTGGCCCTGCACGGGGAGCTGCGCGAGATGCTGGCGGGGCTGCGGTAATAGGGGGGAGCGCCGGGGGTTTCACACCCCCGGACCCCCCCGTGGGATATTTGGAACAAGGCAAAGGGCAATCGGCCGGGAACTGCGCCGATCCCTACTGCGCGTTCTGCGGCAGCCCATCGGCGATGTCGTAATAATCGCCCTTGTCGGCGACGAAAATATGGATGTGCAGCCGCGTCCCCGTCTCGCCCTCGAACGCCCCCATCGCCACGGCGATGGAGTCCCGGTGCGGCGGATCGAAGAACAGTTGCGAGCCACAGGTCCCGCAGAACCCGCGACGCACTTTCTCCGAGGATTGATACCACCGGACCGCATCCTCGCCCTGCACGGTCAGCCGGTCCCGTGGCACATCCGTCGAGGCGAAGTAATGCCCCGACAGCTTGCGGCACATCGTGCAATGGCAGGCGTCGGCCGGTGCCAGCCCGCCTTCCACCTCGAAGCGCACAGCGCCGCAGAGGCAGGCGCCCTTGTGAGTGCTCATGACTTTTCTCCTCCAGATTTCCGCCGCGCCGCCACCCGCCGGATCACCTCCCGCGCCTCGGCTGGCGGGGCAAGCTCCCGCCGCTGATAGTCAAGGCCCCCCGGGCTGCGGGTGAACAGGCCCATCCCGATCAGCTCGCGCCGCAGCAAGGCGGCATCGCCAAAGCCGTGAAGCCGGTTCAGCAAACGGCTCACCTCCCGCTCTCCCAGCACCGCGTCCGCCGGAAGGCCTGCCCACAGCGCCCAGAGGCACAGCATCTGCACCTGCCGGCGCGAGGGCCATTGCGCCAGCCCGCCGCCCGCATCGAAATATCGCAGGGCGCGCTCCACCTGCGCATGATCCGCTTGCGCAGGTGGCGCAGTCTCCATCCGCACCTGTGCGGCGCTGATCGCGCGCAGGTGCTGGTAGTTGCGCAGCCCGGCGGCGCGGGCCAGCATGTTGAGCAGTTCCAGATGCGAGGGCGCGCCCCGCTCCTTGATCCCGGCCCCCAGATGGCGGGCAAAGCTGGACAGGTCGGAAACGGCAAGCGGTATCGGTGTACGGGTCATGACAAGATCCTGTTGGGCGCCGGAAATGCCGTGGTCGCTGACTTGCGGGCGCGGCGCGGGACAGGTCTGTCTGTGCTGCGATGCCTATGGCAGGTTTAGCTTCCCTTTCGGGACAGCGACGCCTCGGGAACTGCCGACCAAGGGCAGAATAGCAAGGGCGGCGCGGGCGGTGCAAGGGGGATTTGAGAGCCAATCCTGATGACACCCTTGACGGCGCGCGTCACGTGTCCTTCTTCTCCGGCAGCCCCTTGCGCTTGGTCTCGGCCAGCTCCTTGAGCTCGCTTTCGGTCATCGAGTTGACCATGCCCTTCGATGCGCCCTTCAACTCCGATTTCGCGGTCTCGCCGCGCTTGGCCGACAGCGCCGCGCCCGCCGCCTTCTGCTGTGCCTTGGATTTCGCTGGCATCGCTGCCTCCGTCAGTTGGTCACCGCGGATCAACGAAAAAGGGCCGCCGGTGTTCCCACGTCGCGGGCGATCAGCAGCCGTAGACCTTGTTCCCGTTCGCGCTGTAGTAATACCGCCCGCCCCGCGGCCCCGTGTGGCAGGTCGGTGAGAAGGATCGCCGCGGCGTATAGGTGACCGGCTTGGGCTTGTACTTGGCCACGCTCGATTTCAGCGTCTTACCCCATTCGCAGGCGTTGCCGTCCCCGTCCCCGTCCAGTCGGTGCGGATCCCGGTTCGGGCCACCGCTTGCAAGGAAGAACCGCTGCGCGGCGCCTGCCGATGAAAAATCGGCGCAGTTCTTGTCCTCGCGGGGGGAGGCCTCGGTAGCGCTGCGGGCATAGAGCGGTCGCCCGACTGTCCCAACGGTCGTGGCACCAACATAGGAGGTTGAACCATAGGTCGTCTTGCATTGCAGCGCGCCCCTGGCCCCAAGCTCGGCTTCGATTGCCAACAGTCCCGCCCCGCGGGCCGTCATATGTGCCGAGCACAGCGCGGCAGTGGTCTGCCTCGCAAGCGCCTCGCTCTGCGAAGACTGCGAGGCACCACAGGCCGCGGTGAGGAGCACGAGCCCCGCGGCCAGCACCGACTTTGCGTTCAGCATGAAACCTCCCGACACCCTGCCAGCAGGAGAGGGCACCTCGCCCGATTCTCCAAGCATCAATCGGCCGTCTCGGGCTGCGGCACTTTCTCGCCCAAACGCGGCAGCGGCGATGGCCATGGCCCGAACCGCCACCCTACCGCGCCTTCCCCCCCGCCGGGGAGGGCCGAAAAATCATATGTATGACGTCTGTATGGTTTCCATATGCATTCCATACGCCACCCAAGCCGCCAGCCTCACCCCAGACGGTCCTTCACCGCAGCCCCTGCCGCCGCGAAATCCATCTGCCCGGTATAGCGCGCCTTCAGCGCCGCCATCACCTTGCCCATGTCACGGATGCTGCCGGCGCCGGTCTCGGCGACCGCAGCGTCGATGGCAGCTGCCACTTCATCGGCCGTCAGTTGCCGCGGCAGGAACTCCTCGATCACCTTGATCTCGCTCAGTTCCTTCTCGGCCAGCTCCAGTCGCCCGCCCTCTTCATAGGCGCGCGCGCTCTCTTGCCGTTGCTTCACCATCCGGCCCAGGATCGCCAGGATATCGCTGTCGGCCACCCCCTGCTCGCCGCCGCCCTCGCCGCGCAGCGCGATATCCTTGTCCTTGATGGCGGCATTGATCAGCCGCAGCGTCGAAAGCCGGTCAGCCTCCTTCGCCCGCATCGCATCCTTCAGTGCCGAACCGATCCGGTCGCGCATGTTCATCCGATTTCCCATCCCCATGAGGTTCTAGGCGCGCATTCTACCTGCTTCGCCGGCGCGGCACAACCAAGCCGCATTGCAGCAAACCCTTGATTCCCTTCACGTTTGCGAAATGCAAACCTGCCCCCGCGCCAACCCTTGACCCTGCCTGCCCGCCCCCGTAGGTTCCGCGGGATTTAAGGCCCGGGGAGTCGCGCCATGTCCGCCAGCCATCAGCCAACACCGAAACCGACCGCCTGCCTCGCGCTTGCGGATGGCACCGTGTTCTACGGAACCGGCTTCGGCGCCACCGGCGAGACGGTGGCAGAGCTTGTCTTCAACACCGCCATGACCGGCTATCAGGAGATCATGACCGACCCCTCCTATGCCGGGCAAGTCGTGACCTTCACCTTCCCCCATATCGGCAATACCGGCGTGACGGAGGAGGATGACGAGACCGCAGACCCAGTCGCCGCCGGCATGGTGGTGAAATGGGACCCGACAGAGCCGTCGAACTGGCGCGCCACCGGCGATCTGGTCGCTTGGCTCGAAAAGCGCGGCCGCATCTGTATCGGCGGGCTCGACACCCGCCGCCTGACCCGCGCGATCCGCCAGCAAGGCGCGCCGCATGTTGCGCTTGCGCATGATCCGGACGGGAATTTCGACCTCGCCGCCCTCGTCGCCAAGGCCCGCGCCTGGCAGGGGCTGGTCGGGCTCGATCTGGCGAAAGACGTGACCTGCGCGCAATCCTACCGCTGGAACGAGATGCGGTGGGCCTGGCCCCAGGGCTATCAGCCGCGCACCGAGCCAGGGATGAAGGTCGTCGCCATCGACTATGGCGCCAAGCGCAACATCCTGCGCTGCCTGGCTTCTGCCGGCTGCGACGTGACCGTGTTGCCTGCGACTGCCACCGCCGAAGAGGTGATGGCGCTGAACCCCGAGGGCGTGTTCCTGTCGAACGGCCCTGGCGATCCGGAAGCCACCGGCGCCTATGCGGTGCCGACCATCCGCGGCCTCTTGGACCGCGACATCCCGGTCTTCGGGATTTGCCTTGGCCATCAGATGCTTGCGCTGGCGCTTGGCGCCAAGACCATCAAGATGAACCACGGTCATCACGGTGCCAACCATCCCGTGAAGGACATGGAAACCGGCAAGGTCGAGATCACCAGCATGAACCACGGCTTCACCGTGGACAGCCAGACCCTGCCCGAAGGCGTGATGGAAACCCATGTGAGCCTGTTTGACGGGTCGAACTGCGGGATCCGCATGGCGGACCGCCCGGTCTTCTCGGTGCAATATCACCCCGAGGCGAGCCCCGGCCCGCAGGACAGCTACTACCTGTTCGAACGCTTCGCCGAGGCGATGCGCGCCAAGCGCACCGCCTGAGGCAGCCTTCGGGTCACTCGGCGCTGTTCAGCATCGCGGCCATCACCGTCATTTCAGCCTGACCGCTGGCAAGGATCGCATCCGCGACCGGCTGACCCGGGGCTGCCAGCGCCACACCGGCGGCTTGCAGGCGCGCGGTCAGCTCTTCGGGTGTCACGTCCAGAACCGGCGCGATCTCGGCCACCGGATGCGCCAGCACCTGCCGGGCGAGCACGAAGGGCGCGGGGGCGCCGGCCGCGGCGTCGCCGGTAGGCCACAGGAACACCGCCGCCATCGCCAGTGACAGCGCCATCGCGATCCCCATCGGGGCGCGGGTCAGGTACATCTTCATCGGCCGCCAGTTCTTCCAGACATGCAGCACGAAGGGCAGGATCAGCAGCAGGCTAAGCCATTCATGCATGCCGTGAAACCCCATGGGGCCGACATGGAAGAACAGCGCGAGGCCCGAGATCAGCGAAACCAGAAACAGGCCGGTGATGAACGGGGTGGCGTAGCGGTTGAAGAGGGATAGCATGGTCGTCTCCTAGGGCAGCCCGGACCGGGCGAACGTCCCTGATACGGCTGGGCCTTGGGGTTCCGCCGCGCGCCGGCAGAAATAACCTGTCTCTGGCGCGCGCCCCCAAGGTGATTAATCCCCCGTTAACCTTGGCGGGGCAAAGCTGCGCGAAAGCCCTTACCCCCTGGCCCCGCGCGCAGAATGCCCCAGACACCGCAGCTTCGGCTTATTTCCTCGCCCCCTGCGGCGCCCCAGCCCGCGCGGCTGGTCCGCACGCGCGCGGCGCGAAAGCCACTGGGGCAGATCCTGCTGGAGGCAGGGGCGGTCGATCCCGGCGACCTGCTGCGCGCCGTGGCAATGCGCGACCGACAGGACTTGCCGCTTGGCGACATCTTGCAGGCGCATGGCTGGGTGGCCGAGGCCGACCTGATGGCGGCGCTGGCCACGCAATGGGACGCCGAGGCGCTGGACCTGATCGGCCAGCGCCCCGATCCGCGGCTGGTAGACCGACTTGGCGCGGAAACCTGCCTGCGTCAGGCGGTGCTGCCCTGGCGCCGGGCGGGCGGCGCCACCGTGATCGCGACCGCCCGGCCCGATGCCTTTCAGGCTCTTCTTCCGCAGCTGACGGCAGAGTTCGGCCCCTGCGCGATGGCGCTTGCGCCCGAGCGTGACATCCACTCCGCCCTGCTGGCAAGCCGCCAGACCCGGCTGGTGCGCAAGGCCGAAGCGCAGGTCCCGGCCGAGCTCAGCTGCCGCGGCGCCGATGCGGCGCGCAGCGCGCGGGTGGCGCTGGCGCTGCTGGTGCTGCTGGCGGCCGGACTGCTGCTGGCGCCAGTGCTGGTGCTGGGGACGCTGCTGGCCTGGACGCTTGTCACGCTGCTGCTGGCGCAGGGGCTGAAGCTGGCCGCGCTGCTGGTGATGCTGCGCCCGCATGCGCCACCAAGCCATTCAGCAGAGCGGGCGCCCGACGGTGTGCTGGCCCTGCCCGCCCGCCACGGCCGGCCGGACCGGCTGCCAATGGTGTCGATCATGGTGCCAATGTTCCGCGAGCATGATATCGCCCCCCGGCTGGTGCAGCGGCTTGGCCGGCTCGATTATCCCAAGGAACTGCTCGATATCCTGCTGGTGATCGAGGAGGAGGATATGGTCACCCGCACGGCGCTGTCCGCCGCCGATCTGCCGCACTGGATGCGCACCGTGGTGGTGCCGCAGGGCCCGATCAAGACCAAGCCGCGCGCGCTCAACTTCGCGCTGAACTTCTGCCGCGGCAGCATCATCGGGGTCTATGACGCCGAGGATGCCCCCGATGCCGACCAGATCCACAAGGTCGTGCGCCGCTTTGCCGAAGCGCCCGAGGATGTGGTCTGCCTGCAGGGAATCCTCGATTTCTACAATCCGCGCACCAACTGGCTGTCGCGCTGCTTCACAGTCGAATATGCCAGCTGGTTCCGCGTGGTGCTGCCCGGCATTGCCCGCATGGGGCTGGTGGTGCCACTGGGGGGCACGACGCTGTTCTTCCGCCGGGGGCCGCTGGAGGAGCTGGGGGGATGGGACGCGCATAACGTCACAGAGGATGCCGATCTCGGCCTGCGCCTCGCGCGGCGCGGCTACCGGACCGAGCTGATCCACACCGTCACCGGCGAGGAGGCCAATTGCCGGGCGTTGCACTGGGTCAAGCAACGCTCGCGCTGGCAAAAGGGCTATGCGATGACCTGGGGCGTGCATATGCGCAATCCCGCCCGCCTGTGGCGCGAGCTTGGGGCCTGGCGGATGTTCGGCTTTCAGGTGATGTTCCTCGGCTCGCTGACCCAATCCCTGCTGGCGCCGCTGCTCTGGACCTTCTGGGTGCTGGCCCTCGGCCTGCCACATGCCTTCGCCGCCGCATTGCCGGGCTGGATGCTGCCGGCGATGACCGCGCTTTTCCTGGGGTCCGAGGCGGTGAACATCCTCTGCGGCCTCTGGGCGGTGCGCGGCCCCAGGCACCGCCATCTGATGCCCTGGGTGCCGACGTTGCACCTCTACCACCCGCTTGGCACCCTCTCGGCCTGGAAGGCCCTGCATGAGGTGGTGACGAAACCCTTCTACTGGGACAAGACCCAGCATGGTCTGTTCGACGGCAGCCATGAAGAAGCGGAAGACGAAGAGGTGCTGGTGGCACCCCCGCCCTTCGCGGTGCCGATGCCATTACCGATGCCCATGCCCATCCCGGTGCCAGCGGCGTCCCCGCAGCACCCAGCCCCGCGCTGAGCCTCAGCGAGAGCGCAGCTCGCCCGCGTCCAGCTTCAGCCGCGTCTCAAACGCCTTGGAGATATGGGCCCTGAGCGCCAGCTGTGCCGCCTCCTCGTCCCGGGCCTCGATGGCGCGGACGATGGCGTCATGCTCGGCCAATGCGGTCTCGGTCCGCCCCTCGGCCGCCAGCGAGGTCGAGGCCAGAAGCGCCATCGAGCGATGCACAAGGTCGAGCTGCTGCACCAGATAGCGGTTGTGCGAGGCAAGGTGGATCAGCTTGTGGAACCGCCGGTTGGCCCGGCTCAGCGCCTTGGGATCGTTGAGCAGCAGCCGGTCGGTCTCGACCATCTCACGCAGCACCCGCGTTTCCTCGGGGCTCGCATGGCGCGCGGCCAACCGGGCGGCCAGCCCTTCCAGCTCGGCCCTCACCACGTAAAGCTCTGCCAGCTGGTTGTGATCGAGGCTCGCCACGATCAGGCTGCGCCCGTCGCGGGTCAGCATCGATTGCGTCTCCAGCCGCTGCAGCGCCTCGCGGATCGGGGTGCGCGACACGCCGAAACGCTCGGCCAGCTCCGATTCCACCAGCCGGTCGCCCGGGCGGTAGGTGCCGGCATCGATGGCCTCGAGGATCAGCGTATAGGCGTCTTTCTGCATCCGGCGTTCCCGTGCCCGTCCCTTGGTGGCGATAGGCGGGAACCCTAAGCGCGGCGGGCGGCCAAGGGCAAGGCATGAAGCGCCGCACCCCCCGCCGCGAACCGTTGCAGCCCCGCGCCCCCGCCGCTAGGATCGCCGCATGCCCGCACAGCACTTCACCCATGTCAGCCACTGGGTCTTTGACCTCGACAACACGCTTTATCACCCCTCGGCGCGGCTGTTCGACCAGATAGAGGTCCGCATGACCGCCTGGGTGATGGAGGCGCTGAAGGTCGAACAGGCCGAAGCCGACCGCCTGCGCCGCCATTACTGGCAGCTTTACGGCACCACGCTGGCGGGGCTGATGCACGAACACGGGCTCGACCCGGCGCCCTATCTGGTTGATGTGCATGATATTTCCATGGACCACCTGACCCCCGACCCCGAGCTGCGCGCCGGCATCGCCGCGCTGCCGGGCCGCCGGATCGTCTATACCAACGGGTCCGCCCCCTATGCCGAACGGGTGCTGGCGGCGCGGGGGCTGTCGGGCCTCTTCGATGCGGTCTATGGCGTGGAACATGCGGGCTTCCGCCCCAAGCCCGAACGCGCCGCCTTCGAGGCGATCTTTGCCGCGGACGGGCTGGACCCTGCCTGCGGCGCGATGTTCGAGGATGATCCGCGCAACCTGACAGCGCCGCACGCGATGGGGATGCGCACCGTGCATGTTGCGCCCGAACCCGCCCCTGCTGGCCATATCCACCACCACACCGACGATCTGGCGGGCTTCCTCGCACAGCTGCGCGGCTGACCTCGCACTTGGCCCAAGGCTCAGCCTGCGGCACGCGGTCACACTGCGGCAATCTGCTGCCTGTTCCGCTGCGCGCCGCGCAGGCAATGTACCGCCCGCGAACAGGAGACTCATATGACCGACATAACCCAAGCGCCCCTGGCGCGCCGCTGGTACTTCCATATCCCGATCTTCGGCTGGATCGCCCGCGATCTGTCCCGCGATTTCGAGGGGAATATCTGGTTTGCCATCATCTTGCTGATCAGCCTGGTGGGCATCGCGGTGTTGACCTGGGGCCTGCCCGCCCTTGGCCTGATCGCCGTCGCCTCGGTGCCGGTGGTCTTTGTCGTGCTGATCATGATCACCCTCGGCTGACGGCCCAGGGCGGCGGCGACCCATTGCCGCTTGGACAGCCCGCCCCCGCCGCGCTAGATCAGCGGTCAGGAGGGCCAAGACATGGCACATGATGCGACTGACATCCTGATTTCCGGCGGCGGTGTCGCCGGGCTGACCGCGGCGGCGGCTTTCGGTGCCGCGGGCTTCCGCGTCACCTGCGTCGATCCCGCGCCGCCCGTCACCTCGGATACCGATGCCGGCGCCGATCTGCGCACCACGGCCTTCCTGCAGCCCTCGATCCCGGTACTGCAGGCGGCGGGGCTGTGGGACCGGCTGGAGCCCTTCGCCACCCCCCTGCAGGTGATGCGCATCGTCGATGCCGGCGGGGCCGAACCGCAGGCGCGGATCACCCGCGACTTCAACTCTGCCGATATCTCCGACCAGCCCTTTGGCTGGAACCTGCCCAACTGGCTCTTGCGGCGCGAGATGGTGGCGCGGCTGGCGGACATGCCTAACGTCGATTTCCGCCCCGGCACCGGTTTTGCCAGCATGGTCCCGCGCGAGAGCGGCGCCATCGTCACCCTGACCGATGGCAGCCACATCCACACACGCATGGTCGTGGCCGCCGATGGCCGCAACAGCCCGGTGCGCGAGGCGCTTGGCATTGCCACCCGCACCACCCGCTACGGCCAGAAGGCGCTGGCCTTCGCCGTCACCCACCCGATCCCGCATGGCAATGTCTCGACCGAGATCCACCGCTCGGGCGGCCCCTTCACGCTGGTGCCGCTGCCCGACCGGGATGGCCTGCCCTCCTCCGCCGTGGTCTGGATGGAACGGGGGCCAGAGGCGGAACGGCTCGCTGGCCTGCCGGTGCCGGAGTTCGAGGCCGAGATGACGCTGCGCAGCTGCGGCCTCTTCGGTCCGCTGACCCTCGCCACCCGCCGCCCGCTCTGGCCGATGATCAGCCAGATCGCCGCGCGCTTCCACGGCCCCCGCACCGCATTGATCGCCGAGGCTGCGCATGTGGTACCGCCGATCGGCGCGCAGGGGCTGAACATGAGCCTGTCGGACCTGCGGGTGCTGCTGGAGCTTGCCTCTGCCACACCCGAACAGATCGGCGAGCCGGCGATGCTGACCGCCTATCACCGCCGCCGCTGGCCCGAGGTGCAGGCCCGCGTCGCCGGGATTGACCTGCTGAACCGCGCCTCGATGCTGGAACCGCGCCCGCTGCGCGACCTGCGGGCCGGCGCGCTGAACGCGCTCTACTCGCTGGCACCGGTACGCAAGACACTGATGCGCGCGGGGCTTGGCGTGCGCTGACGGCGCAGGGGCTGAGGCGCGATAACGCGCGGGGGCTGTGGCGCGATGACCACAGCCCCGCCCGAACCGCCCCAATTTGCCTCATTTCAGACACAATCTTCGGCCACCCGTAGATTGATGGCACAAAGCTCGATCCAGATCATCTCGACCGACAGCGTCACCGTGACCCACGCGGATGGCTCGCCCACGCGCAACGGCAACGTCATCGAGAACGCGCTGAACGGCAACGCCTTCGGCTGGGAGGTTCCCGACAACCTGTCGATCACCGTGTCGACCGCAGCGCCGGTGACGATCAGCTTTGACGATGCCGATGGGGTGCTGACCGACGATCCGGTGTCGGGCGCCAGAGTCGTCGATCAGCGGCTGACCGCGCCGGTGACCATCGACGGTGTCACCTACACGCCCAATGACACCACGATCCGCTGGCAGAATCCGGCGCCGGTCTATGTGGAAAACGAATACGAGGTCGTGCTGTTCGACGCGGCCGGCACCGCCTACACGATGGTCGGCGTGTCGATCACCACCGGCTATTCCACCACCGTCGTCGGCGTGATGTTCGACGGTGCCGCGCCCCCCGCCGGAACCACGCTCTACTACATCCAAGGCAAGTCCAGCTATACCGGCCTCGGCCAGTCCACCGCGATCGGCAATGCCACCATCTGCTTCCTGCGCGGCACGCTGATCGACACGCCGCAGGGCCGCATTCCGGTGCAGGATCTGATGGCGGGCGATGCGGTCACGACGATGGACCACGGCGTGCAACCCATCCGCTGGATCGGCAGCAGCCGCGTGTCAGGGCTTGGCGCGCTCGCCCCGATCCGCATCGGCGCCGGCGCGCTTGGCAATGACCGTGACCTGCTGGTGTCACCCAACCACCGGATGCTGCTGACCGGCCCGCGCGCCGAGCTGCTGTTCGGCGAGCGCGAGGTGCTGATGGCGGCAAAGTTCCTGACCGCCGATGCGCGGGTGCGGGCAGAGCCCTGCGACGTGGCCGAGTATTACCACATCCTCTTCGACCGGCATGAGATCATCTTCGCCGAAGGCGCCCCCGCCGAAAGCCTGCATATGGGCGGCGAAGCGATCAGCGCGCTGGAGGCAGAGGCCCGGGCCGAAATCGCCGCGATCTTCCCCGATCTGCAGCAGCGCACCGCCGGCCTCTCCCGCCCCGCCCTGACAAGGGTCGAGGCGCAGGTGCTGATGGCTGCTTAGCCCAAAGGCCCCGGCCGCCGCTCCTCCGACAGCAGCACATTCGCCTCCACCTGCCCCACCCCCGGCAGCGTCATGATCCGCCGCCGCAGCACCCGCTCGAAATCGGCAATGTCGCGCGCTACGACCCGCAAGCGGTAGTCGAACAGCCCCAGCACATGCTGCACCACCTGCACTTCGGGGATCGCCGTCACCGCCCGCTCGAAATCCTCGAGGCTGACGCGGCCCTTGGTCGCCAGCTTGATCCCCAGGAACACCGTCACCCCGAACCCAAGCGCCTCGCGGTTCAGCACCACGCGCCGCCCCTTCAGGATCCCCGCCTCCTCCAGCCGCCGGATCCGCCGCCAGGCGGCGGGCTGGCTGAGCCCAAAGCGCCGCCCAAGCGCCCCCGCGCTCTGCACCGCATCCGCCGACAGCGCCCGCAGCAGCGCCCGATCAATGTCATCAAGGTCAATCATGGGTTCTCACGTCATCATCTTCTTGCTGGTGAAAATATCCCGGGAGGGGTCCGGGGAGGGCAGCGCCCTCCCCGGCGCCAGCCAAGCTCACAACGGCAAACTCTCCGCCTCCTTGATCGTCGCAATCAGCATCAGCGCCTCGATATCGGCGATATGCGGCAGGGTCAGGATGCGGCGGCGGTAGATCTCCTGATATTGCGCCATGTCGCGGGCGATCACGTTCAACCGCACATCGACGCGGCCGAGGAAGGTCTCGATCCCGATCACCTCGGGCACCTCGCGCGCCGCGGCGATGAAATCGTCAAACGCCCGCGGATCGGTCTTGTCGAGCGTGAAGCGCAGGCTGACCTCCACACCATAACCAAGCGCGCGCCAGTCGATCACCGCCTCCTGCCCGCGCAGGATGCCCTCGGCCCGCAGCCGCTCCAGCCGCCGCCAGCAGGTGGCGGTGGTTACCCCCGCCCGCCCGGCAAGGTCGGCGGTGGACAGCATCGGATCGGCCAGAAGATGGCGCAGGATGCGGCGGTCGGTATCGTCTGCAGACATATTTCACATATCACTGTTTTGGCGCATGATCTTTGCCACAAAGCCGCCAGATCGTCAAACTTTGCAGCCCGCACATCGCCGCACTGCCTATGATCCCGGCATCACCTCCTGAAAGGACGCCCCAATGCGCGTGTATTATGACCGTGACTGCGACATCAACCTGATCAAGGACAAGAAGGTCGCCATCCTCGGCTATGGCAGCCAGGGCCATGCCCATGCGCTGAACCTGCGCGACTCTGGCGCCAAGAACCTCGTCGTCGCGCTGCGCGAGGGCTCGCCCTCGGCCAAGAAGGCCGAAGCCGAAGGCCTGAAGGTCATGGGCATCGCCGAAGCCGCCGCCTGGTGCGACCTGATCATGTTCACCATGCCCGACGAGCTGCAGGCCGACACCTACAAGAAATACGTCCATGACAACCTCAAGGACGGCGCCGCCATCGCCTTCGCCCACGGCCTCAACGTGCATTTCGGGCTGATCGAGCCGAAGCCGGGCGTCGATGTCATCATGATGGCCCCCAAGGGCCCCGGCCATACCGTGCGCGGCGAATACACCAAGGGCGGCGGCGTGCCCTGCCTCGTGGCCGTGCATCAAGATGCCTCGGGCAAGGCCATGGAACTGGGCCTCTCCTACTGCTCGGGCATCGGCGGTGGCCGTTCGGGCATCATCGAGACCAACTTCCGCCAGGAATGCGAAACCGACCTGTTCGGCGAGCAGGCCGTGCTGTGCGGCGGGCTGGTCGAGCTGATCCGCATGGGTTTTGAAACCCTGGTCGAAGCCGGCTACGAGCCGGAAATGGCCTATTTCGAATGCCTGCACGAAGTGAAGCTGATCGTAGACCTGATCTATGAAGGCGGCATCGCCAACATGAACTACTCGATCAGCAACACTGCCGAGTACGGCGAATACGTCTCCGGCCCGCGCATCCTGCCCTATGAGGAAACCAAGGCCCGCATGAAAGCCGTGCTGACCGACATCCAGACCGGCAAGTTCGTGCGTGACTTCATGCAGGAAAACGCCGTCGGCCAGCCGTTCTTCAAGGCCACCCGCCGCATCAATGACGAACACCAGATCGAGAAGGTCGGTGAAAAGCTGCGCGCGATGATGCCCTGGATCTCCAAGGGCAAGATGGTCGACAAGGCCCGCAACTAAGCGATCCTTCGACCCAACCGGAAAGGGCGCCCCGCGGGGCGCCCTTTTTCGTTCAGTATTTGCCCAGTTCCACCGTCACCTGCTCCAGCGTCTTGCCGGCCGCATCGACGGCCGAGACGACGGCGAAATAGCGGTGCCCCGTGCCGCCGGAACAGGGCGGCAGATATCCGGGCGAGGCGTATTTGCCCGAGGACTTGGCCCGTGCCACCACCGCCGCGCCGGCCGGCATCTTCTTGGTATGGCCCGGCACCGGCGGCAGCGACGCCGTCGGGCCGCTGACCGTAAAGCCGATGGTGCCGTGGCCGCCCTGCTTTGACAGCGGCGGGTAGTCGCGGTCGTTGAAGGCTACGACGACCTGCGCAGTTCCGGCCGGCAGGCCCGTCACCGTCATCGGCGGGGTCGCGCCCTTGCCGCTTCGGTTGAACTTGCACTGCTGACCTTGTGGAACGGTCACTCCGTCCCAGGGCGCGCCAAGCGCCACGGTCATGGCCGCAAGCGCGGCCGGTGTAGAGGCGAGAAACAGGAAAACAGCAGCAATCAGAGTTTTGCGCATGAAAATCTCTCTCGTGACAGCACGTCCCAACACGCGTGCACCGAAGTTTTGCACCCGCCCCGATTCCCGGCAAGACCATCCCTGCTGCAGCGCAGCGCCTATGCATCGGCGGGCAGGCGCCGGTCCGGGGCTCTCGGTGCATAAGCACGGGAACCGAAGCGCCCCCCTGCGGCTTTTGCCCCCGAACCTCCGTGCATTCCCCAAGCGGTGATGCCGGCCCGGCGCAGATCCTGCGCGGGCCGGACCCGTTCGGCTCTGCCCGGCACAACGCGAGATGAGGATTGCCGACATGCGGCTTGCAATTCTGGACGGATTCCGGGGGTTCTTCCTCCTGTTCATGATGATCGCCCATGCGAACGCGTATCTCAGCGCGCCGCTTGGCAAGTTCAATCACCACTATTTCGGCTGGGTCGAGGATGCGCAGGGCTTCGTCTTCATCTCGGGCCTCGTCGTCGCGCTGGTCTATGCCCGCAGCCTGCTGCGCAAGGGCGAGGTCGCCATGCGCGAGGGCATCGGCGCGCGGATCCGCAAGATCTATACCTATCACGCCGCGCTGATCCTGTTCTTCCTCGCCTGCGCGCTGCTGCTGCCGTTGATCGGCATTCAGGCCGACATCCTGCGCCAGCAGGCCGAGGAACCCTTCGTCTTCACCCTCGCCTCGCTGTTCCTCGTCACCGGCACCATGCATATGGGCATCCTGCCGATGTACATCTTCTTCATGATCGCCACCCCTGCCGTGCTGGTGATGTTCCAAACGGGGCGCGCGCCGGTGGTGCTGGCCGGCTCCATCGCGCTGTGGCTGCTGGCCCAGACCGGCTGGCCGGACCTGATGCAGCTGCCGGTGGAGGCTGTGGCGGCTGGGGCGGGGCATCCCTTCAACATCGGCATCTATTTCAACATCTTCGGCTGGCAGGCGCTGTTTGTCGCGGGCCTGTGGATCGGCTGGCTGGTGACGAACCGGCAGCTGGATCTCGACCGGCTAAAGACGCCCGCCATGGCGCAGGTGTTCTGGATTGCGCTGGCCGCCTACCTGATGCTCGGCGTGTTCGACGTGATGGCCTATACCGGCTGGGGCGATGATGGCTGGCGCCGGTTGGCCTATGCCTCGATCGACCGCGGCAACCTGCATCCGATCTATGTGGTGGCCTTCGCGGTGAACCTCTACCTCGTCAGCTGGCTTGTGATCGCCGGCCCGTCGAGCCAATGGCGCGGCCTCGCGCTGGTGGGGCGCTTCATCGGCTGGCTGTTCACCCGCGACGCGCTGGTGCGCCTTGGGCAGCACTCGTTGCAGATCTTCGTGGCACATATCCTCGTGGTCTATGCCCTCTCCCTCTGGGCGCAGGACCGCGAGCCGCTCGCACCAATGACAGCGAACCTGCTCCTGCTCGCCAGCATCGCGCCGCTCTACGCCGTGGCGTGGTTGCATGACCGGGTGAAGGAACGCCGCGCGCTGGCTGCGGAGGCGCGCGCCTGACCTACGCCGCCCTCTCCAGGGCGGCGACGATCCCTTCGACCGAGCGGGCCAGCAAGTCCGCATCCTCGCATTCCGCCATCACCCGGATCAGCGGCTCGGTGCCCGACTTGCGGATCAGCAGCCGGCCCTGCCCCAGCAGCGCGGCTTCGGCCTCGGCAATCACCTTGCGCACCTCCGCATTCGCCAGCGGCTCCTGCCCCGCCTGATACCGCACATTCTTCAACATCTGCGGCACTGTCTCGAACTGCCGGACCAGCGCCGAGGCCGGCTTCCCGGTCTCGGCCATCGCCGCCAGGAACTGCAACCCGGCAATCAGCCCGTCCCCGGTGGTCGCATAGTCGGTCATCACGATATGCCCAGACTGCTCACCGCCAAGGTTGAAGCCGCCCTCGCGCATCCGCTCCACCACATAGCGGTCGCCGACTGCCGTCCGCTCCAGCCGCAGCCCGCGCGCCTGCAAGAACCGCTCCAGCCCCAGGTTCGACATCACCGTGGCAACCAGCGCCCCGCCCTTCAGCCGCCCGGCCTCGGCCCACCGCGCCGCCAGCAGCGCCATGATCTGGTCGCCATCCGCCACCCGGCCCGTCTCGTCGAGGATCATCACCCGGTCGGCATCGCCATCGAGGCTGATGCCCAGATCCGCCCCATGCGCCACCACCGCCTCGGCGGCGGTCTGGGTATAGGTCGATCCGCAGCGGTCATTGATATTGGTGCCGTTGGGCGTCACCCCGACCGGGATCACCTCGGCCCCCAGCTCCCACAGCACCTCTGGCGCGGCGCGGTAGGCGGCGCCATTGGCGCAATCCACCACCACCTTCAGGCCGGTCAGCCGGCCCCGATGCGGGAAGGTGGTCTTGGCATATTCGACATAGCGCGCCAGCCCGCCATCCACGCGCTTCGCCCGCCCGATATTCTCCGGCTGTGCCAGCCGGATCTCGCCGGCCAGCGCCGCCTCGATCTCGGCCTCGACCTCGTCCGACAGCTTGAACCCGTCGGGGCCAAAGAACTTGATACCATTGTCATGCGCCGGATTGTGGCTGGCCGAGATCATGATCCCCAGATCGGCGCGCATGGACCGGGTGAGGAACCCCACCGCCGGTGTGGGCACCGGCCCCAGCAGCAGCACGTTCATGCCGGTGGAGGTGAGGCCCGCGGTCAGCGCGTTTTCCAGCATGTAGCCCGACAGGCGGGTATCCTTGCCGATCACCACCCTATGCCCGTTGCGCCCATCCGTGCGGAACCAGCGCCCCGCCGCCGCGCCAAGCCGCAGCGCCATCTCGGCGGTCATCGGATAGGTGTTGGCGGTGCCGCGCACCCCGTCTGTGCCGAACAGATTGCGTGTCATGCGTCATATCCCATCTGCAATGCCTGCCAAAGCCGGATGCCCTGCGTCACCTCGGCCACATCATGAACCCTGTGGATCTGCACCCCCTGCGCCAGCGCCGCCAGCGTCAGCGCCAGCGTGCCGGGGGCGCGGTCCTCGGCCCGCTCTGCCCCGCCGATGCTGCCGATGAAGCGCTTGCGCGACACCCCCAGCAGGATGGGGCAGCCAAGCCCGTGGAACAGCGACAGCCCGCGCAGCAGCGTCAGGTTGTGCTGCAGCGTCTTGGCAAAGCCGATGCCGGGATCGATGCAGATCCGCGCGCGGGGAATGCCCGCCGCCTCCGCCACCGCGACCCGCTCCGCCAGCGCGTCATAGACGTCCAGCAGCACATCGTCATAGCGCGGGTCCAGATGCATCGTCTCGGGCGTGCCCTGGCTGTGCATCAGGCAGACCGGCGCGCCGGCATCGGCCACCACCCCCGCCAGTGCCGGGTCGAACTCCAGCCCCGACACATCGTTGACCAGATTGGCCCCAACCTGCAGCGCCACCCCCGCCACCGTGGCCTTGCGCGTGTCGATCGACACCGGCAGCGCGAAGCCGCCGTCACGCAGCGCCGCGATCACCGGGCCTGTGCGAGCCATCTCTTCGGCCGGGCACACCTCGGGCGCGCCGGGGCGGGTGGATTCGCCACCGATATCGAGGATCGCCATCCCCTCGGCTTCCATCTTGCGGGCCCGGGCCAGCGCCGCCTCGGGCGCCAGAAACCGGCCGCCATCGGAAAAGCTGTCGGGCGTCACGTTGAGGATGCCCATCACCTGCGGGCGGTCCATCGCCAGCCCCGCCAGATCGGGGCGGGGCGCACACAGCCGCTCGCGCACATCCTCCGGCAGATCGGCCGCCGCGATCAGCCCCTGCGAGCCCTCGCGGCTCAGCACCTCCACCCGGTCGAACCAGCACCAGCCTCCGGCCAGCATCAGGGCCCCTGGCGGGCGGATCGGGTCGGTCTGCGCAATCGGTCGGTAATATACGGTCATGCCGCCATTCAGCCCATCGCGCCGGGCTTGGCAAGCGGTCAGGCGGGCACCCTCGTCACCGGCACGCGGCTTCCTGCCGGAACCGAAACATCGCCGTGAACGTCCAGCGCATCGGCCGCCAGCATCTCTGCCAGCCACAGCGCCAGCGCCACCGCATCGCGGGCGGGCGCCTTCGGCCCATCCACCGTGTCCAGCACGATCTTCGACGGGGCCCAGACGATCATCTGCCGGTGCTTCATCGCCCAGTCGATTTCGGTCCGCGTCGCCACCACCACGCAGCGCCGGTCGCGCGCCGCCAGCACCCAGGCATTCTGCTCGATGGCCAGCAGGTCGATGCGCCGCTGCGTCGGCCCGTGGTTCGAGGCGGGGGGCGGCAGATCCGCAGGCCCAACGGTCAGGATCACCGGCTGGCCGCCCGCCTCCAGCGCATCGAGCCGCGCGGCGAGGCCCTCAGCGGCGATGGCGGCATTGGACAGGAACACCACCCGCGGATGCAGCGCGCCCTCGGTCCCGTCGGCATGGGTCGCGCGCAAAGGCACAGCGGCACGAGAGCGCACGATCTCCACCCCAAGCGCGCCGGGGCCGCGGTCCAGCTTCTCGATCCGCACGAAGACACGCATCGCCTGCGGGGCGGTCAGGATGCGCTCGGCCACCCGCTCGGCCAGTGTTTCCAGCAGGTTGAGCCGCTCGGCGGCGAGTTCGGCCTGAATGGAGTCGGTCAGGTGGTCATAGGACAGGATCCGGTCCACATCATCGGCCAAGGGCGTTTGCTGCGGGCGCACCTCCACCACCAGATTGAAGCGCAGGCGTTGCGTATGGCCACGCTCCTGCTGGAAGGCGCCGATATCGGCCTCCACGATATGATCGCGTACGCTGATCCGGTCGCGCGGATCGGCACCGGCCGAGGCTTCGGCGCGCTCTTCGGGATGGGCGAAGGCCAGGCGGATATCGGTCATGTCGGGGCCCTCGGTCAGGTTCGGCCGGGATCATAGCGCCGCGGCCGGCAGGCGAAAGCCCGAAGGCGTCACCCGGCGGCCAGCAGCGACCCCGGGATCAGTCCTGCTTGGTACGGGCGCTTTGGCGCAGCGGCGCCGAGGCCGTCGCAATCTGTGTCGGCGCAGCGGAGGCCACCCGCAGCGGCTGGCGATAGAAGATGTGCGAGCCGATCTTGGCGGTGCGGGTAAAGCTGCGCGCCCATTTCGGGTTCACGGCGGGGGTGTGGAAATGGGTGGCCCCCTGCGTCAGCTCGCGCGGCGCGCCATCCAGCATCGCCCGTGCGATCCGCCCGGCCACGTCCCAGGCGCGGCGGTCGCCGATGGTCTCGGGCTTGCCGTCGCAGACAAAGGAGAACTGGCAGCCGCCATTGCCGGCCTGATTGACCACACCGCAGATGCTGTTCGGATAGGCAGAGGTTTCGACCCGGTTCAGGATCACTTCGGCGACGGCGGCCTGCCCGTGCAGGCTCTCGCCGCGCGCCTCGAAATAAAGCGCGGTGGCGAGGCAGCGGAACTGCTGGTCGCCCTTAGGGGCTGGCTGCGCGGCCAGCCACATCGGATCGGTCACGCGCGGCGCGCCCGTCGCAGCATTGCGCGCGGCGGCGCGGGTCGGCGCATTGGTGGAGGCGGCGGCGGCGAAGAGCGGGCGTTTGGCCGTCTTCTGCGGCTCTGCGACCAGACCGGCCAGCCTCGAACCCTCAACCAGGGCAAGGCCGGCGCGTTCCTGGCCCAGAAGCTGGACAAGGCGGGCATCGATAGGGGCGGTCGGGTCGTTCGACTGGCTCACACTGACTTCGGCCGAAAGGCCGCTGGAGAGGGCGATAGTCAGGGCCGAGGCCCCCGCCCAGGTCTTCAGCACATTCATCAAATGGGTTCCTGGTATTGCCAAAATGCTGCGGCCGCGAAGGCCACAGCATCGGGGACATAGCCGAAAAACCGGTTTTGGTCCACGCGAACGAGAAAAATGGGCGATAAACCGCCGACAAGCGGTTTTTCAGCCTCTGCGCGCCCGATCCGAATCAGGCCCCTGCCGCACTAGGGATAGCGGTCCTAGCGGCGATTTCCAGCGGTATTCTGCGGTCTGGCCCGATCCAGCAGCGCAAAATGCGCCGCCGCCAGCCGCGCAACCGGAACGCGATAAGGCGAGCACGAAACATAGTCGAATCCCGCCGCCCGGCAGAAGGAAATCGATTCGGGATTGCCGCCATGCTCGCCGCAGATCGACACGGTCAGATCGGGCCGCGTCTCGCGCCCCCGCTTGGCGCCGATCAGCAGCAGCTCCCCCACCCCGTCCTCATCGAGCATGTGGAACGGATCCTCGCGGTAGACCCCCTGGCTGACATAGGATCCCATGAACCGCCCCGCATCGTCGCGCGACAGGCCATAGGTCATCTGCGTCAGGTCATTCGTGCCGAAGGACAAAAACGCCGAGTGCTGCGCGATTTCCCCCGCGCGCAGCGCCGCCCGCGGCGTTTCCACCATCACCCCCAGCCGGTAGTCGAAATCCGCTCCGGTCTCATTCCGAACCGCCGCCGCCACCGCATCGGTGCGGGTCTTCACGATCTCGACCTCGCGCTTGGCCGACACCAGCGGGATCATGATTTCCGGCACCACCGCCGCCCCGCGCCGGCTTGCCTCCACCGTCGCCTCAAAGATCGCGCGGGTCTGCATGTCGTAGATCTCGGGCACGGTGATCCCCAGCCGCACCCCCCGCATCCCCAGCATCGGGTTGAACTCGGTCAGCGCCTCGACCCGCCGCGTCACTTCCGACAGCGGCCGGTCCAGCGCCTCGGCCAGCTCGCGCATCCCCTCGCGGTCATGCGGCAGGAACTCGTGCAAGGGCGGGTCGAACAGGCGGATGCAGACCGGCAGCCCGGCCATGATGTCGAACAGCGCAATGAAATCCGCGCGCTGCATCGGCAGCAGCCGTTCCAGCGCCACCCGCCGGTCCTCGCCGGTATCGGCAAAGATCATCTCGCGCATCACCGTCAGGCGGTCTTCGTCAAAGAACATGTGCTCGGTGCGGCAAAGCCCGATCCCCTCCGCCTCGAACATCCGCGCGGTGCGGGCATCGTCGGGCGTGTCGGCATTGGCGCGGATGCCGATGTCGCGCACATTGTCGGCCCATCGCAGCAGCGTGCGGAACCCGTCATCGAGCGCGGGTTCCAGCATCGCCGGGCTGCCCGCCAGCACCTCGCCGGTGGTGCCATCCACCGTCAGCGTGTCGCCCTCGCGGAATACCCTGCCATCCGCGGCGGTCAGCGTCCGCTCCCGCCCGTTCAGCCGGATGTCCGAGGCGCCGACGATGGCCGGCAGCCCCAGCCCGCGGGCGATCACCGCCGCATGGCTGGTCATCCCGCCCCGCTCCGTCAGCACCGCGACCGACGCATGCATCCCGCGAATGTCCTCGGGCGCCGTCTCGCGCCGCACCAGGATACAGGGCTCGTCCCGCGCGGCACTGGCCTGCGCGGCCGCAGCCGTAAACACGATCCTGCCGGTGGCCGCGCCGGGGCTGGCGGCAATGCCGCGGCCCACGCGGTCGCGCGGCACCCGCGGATCGACCTGGAAGTGCAGAAGATCCGACAGCGCCCGCGGCTCCACCCGCAGCAGCGCATCCTCGCGGCTGATGATCCCGTCATTGGCCATCGCCACCGCGATCCGCACCGCGGCGCGCGAGGACCGCTGTACCCTCAGCGCGTCGATCACCTTCACCGCGCCATTCTCGATGGCAAACTCGATCTGCATCTCCTCGCGCAGCCGCTCACGGCAGGCGCGGCCGTGGCGCAGCAGTTCCGCAAACAGCTCGGGCGCTACATCCTCCAGCGCCGGGCCGCGCGGGTCGGCGACCAGATACAGCGTCTCCTCGGACACGCCGCCATCCGCCCGCGGTCCCTGCTCCTGCCCGCGAAAGCGCCCGGTGATCTGCGGCGCGCCGGTCACGCCATCGACGAACTGGATGGTGCCAGACCCCGACAGCCCCGGCCCGATGGCCTGCACCATGCCCTGCACCACAAGCCCAAGCGCGGCTTCCGTCGGCGCGCCCTTGGCGGCGCGCAGCAGCCGCGCAGTGGTGCCTTCCCAGGCGCGGGCCATGCTGCGCAGCACCTCGGCCAGTTGCCTTGCGGGGTCCTGCGGGAAGGGCTCGTCCGTCTCCGCCTCATAGGCCGCCAGAGCCGCCTTCAGCGCGCCGGCCGCAGGCGGGGCGGAGAACATGTCAGGGTCCAGCCGCGCCACATGCAGCGCAAAGGCCTGCACGAAGCGCAGATACAGCGCATCCGCCGCCTCGGCCCCATGCGTTTCCGTCAGCGCGGCATGGCGCTCGGCGTTCATGCCGACGTTCAGCACCGTCCCCGGCCCGCCCCAGGCCGGGTTCTCGGGCGAGGGCCGGATCGACACCAGCGAGGCAGAGCCGAACAGCGCCATCAGCTTCGCGGTGTCCGGCATCTGCCCCGCGGCAATCGCGCGCACGCTGTCGCAGGGCAGCGCCACCGTCGGCGGCACCGGCAGGTCGAGCCGGATCAGCCGCTGCAGGCATTTCGCCCGCCAGCCATGCCGCGCGGTGCTGACATCGGCCGAAGGCTCGATCAGCGTGAACTCTGCGAAATCGGCGTGTTTCTGCACTGCGGCGAACTCCTGTTGGCCGCAGCATACGCCGCTTCCGATTCTCCGCAAGTGGGCCAAAGGGCTAATCCAGCCGCCTGTTGCCGCCAAACATGGCAGTTACGCAACGTCTGCACGATTTTCCTGCGATATATCAGCCGTTTCGCAGGAAAATCGCCGGATCGGCGCTTTGCCCCTAGCCTTCGATCTTGTTCAGGTCCGCGACCGAAAGGCAGATGGCGCGGATCCGGCTCAGCAGGTTCAGCCGGTTACGCCGCACCACAGCATTCTCGGAATTGACCTGCACCGCGGTGAAGAAGGCATCAATGGGGGCGCGCAACCCCGCCATCGCCGCCATCGCCGCGCCGAAATCCTCGGCCTTCATCGCCGGGGCGATCACCGCCTCGGCCCCGTCGAGCGCCGCGAACAGCGCGCGTTCCTCATCGGCCTCGGCGAACTTCACCTCGGCCCCGAACGAATACTCCACCCCGTCCTTGGCCTCGGCCTGCGCAAGGATATTCGCCGCCCGCTTGAAGCCCTGCAGCAGGTTGGCGCCATCCTCGGTCTTGAGGAAGGCCGCCAGCGCCTCGGCCCGCTTGACCAGCAGCGTCAGGTCATCATTGCCGGGCATGGCGAGGCAGGCGTCGATGATGTCATGGCGGATGCCTTGGTCACGGAGGAAGACCTTGAGGCGGTCGTGGAAGAAGGCGAGGAGGTCTTCGACAAGTGTTTCCAACTTCGCCGTAGAGGTAAGGTCAGCTTCGTCAGGATACTCTGCAATGCGGTACTGAGCTCTAGAAAGGTGAAACAGGCCACCCTCTAGGGTCTCCCGAACGAACGCTCTGCCGGAAAACTCGCCATCTTGGGTGCTGTAGAAGCTCAAGAAAACCGAGTCCGCTGGATTATTTGGGTTTCCAGCCTGATAAAATGCAGAGAGCCCGCGAGCCCGCATTTCCGCTAGGTTTACTATTGCCGCTTCAAGTTGGGCCCTCAGCGGGATTTTTCTGCTGCTTCCAAGCACCAACCGGATCACCCCCAAGGCCGCCCGGCGCAGCGCGTAGGGGTCCTTGCTCCCGGTCGGCTTCTCGTCGATCGCCCAGAAGCCGGTCAGCGTATCGAGCTTGTCGGCCAGCGCCACCGCCACCGAAACCGGGTCGCTCGGCACCGCGTCGGACGGCCCCAGCGGCTGGTAATGCGCCTTGCAGGCCAGCGCGACCTCCTCCGGCAGCCCCGCGGCGCGGGCGTAGTAGCTGCCCATCAGCCCCTGAAGCTCGGGGAACTCCCCCACCATCGCCGATTGCAGGTCGGCCTTCGCCACCCGCGCCGCTTCGGCGGCAAGATCGGGCGAGGCACCAACCAGCGGCGCGATCTCGCGCGCCAGTGCTTCGATGCGGGCAATGCGGTCGGCCTGCGACCCGAGTTTGTTGTGGAAGGTCACATTGGCAAGGCCCGCGGCCATACCTTCGAGTCCTTTGTGAAGAACGGCCCGCAAGTCATTCTCCCAAAAGAACTTTGCGTCACTCAGCCTGGCGCGCAGAACCTTGCCGTTCCCGTGCAGGATCGTCGCCCCGTCATCCGCCGTCTCGCGGTTCGCCACCGTCACGAACCGCTCGATCCGGCCCGACTTTGGGTTGCGGACCGAGAAGAATTTCTGGTGTTCCTTCATCGAGGTTTGCAGCACCTCGGGCGGAAGCCCCAGAAATTCCTCACCAATCTGGCCCATCAGCACCACCGGCCATTCCACCAGCCCGGCGATCTCGGCCAGCAGCGCGCGGTCCTCGACCACTTCCAGCCCGGCAGCAAAGGCACCGCTGGTCGCGTCGGCCCAGATATGCGCCTCGCGTTCGGACTGGTCCAGCACCACGAAGGCGCGCTTTAACTTCGCCGCGTAATCCTCGAAATTCGTTACAGAAAACCGCGCCGGCGCCATGAAGCGGTGCCCCTGCGTCGTGTTCCCTGCCACGATCCCGTCCACGGTCAGCGGAACCACCTCCGCCCCCGCCTCATCGGTCAGGATGCAGAGGATCCCGTGCAGCGGGCGCACCCAACGCAAGCTGCCCTCGCCCCAACGCATTGATTTCGGCCAAGGAAAGCTGCGGATCGCACCTTCCAGCACCTCGGCCACGATCTCGGCGGCCTTGCGGCCCGGTTTCTCCACCACAGCGAACCAGACCTGGCCCTTCTTGTCGTCGCGCAGCTGCAGCTGGTCCTTCGTGAGCCCGGTGGAGCGCAGGAAGCCCTCCAGCGCCGCTTCGGGCGCATCCGCCTTCGGGCCCTTGCGTTCCTCACGCAGCAGCGGGCTTTCGGCCGTCAACCCCTGCACCGTCAGCGCCAGCCGCCGCGGCGTCGAGAACGCGGCGGCCCCGGCATAGGTCAGCCCGGCCTCAACCAGGCCATCGGTCACAAGTTTCTTCAGGTCGTCGCGGGCCTTAGCCTGCATCCGCGCCGGAATTTCCTCGGAGAAAAGTTCGATCAGAAGGTCTGGCATGTTACTTTTCCAAGGTCTCGTTGATCTGGTTCCAGGCATAGGCGCGGCCATCGGGGAAGATCGCCACGACCCGGTCCACGCCCGGACGGATGTTTTCTTCGGACAGGAACGCCACCGCCTCGCCGGTTTCCAGCGCCTCGCCGATCCGGTTCGCGTCGAAACACTCGAACCAACCCGGCGCGATCAGCGGGGTCGGCGTGTCATAGACGCGGTAGGTTTCCGTCAGCAGCGCAAGGCTCATGGGCGTGTGGAAGCAACCGCGATAGCGCAGGGGCGAGGTGTCGGCGTCGATCCCCTCGAAGCTGTCGGCCAGGATCGGTTCGGGCTCGCCGCTGGAAACCGAGGTCAGCCGCAGCTCCGCCCCCGGCGCTGTGGCCGGGATCGGCTGGTAGTAACCATAGACTTGGAGGTAGTAGAGCACCGCGCCCGCGCCCAATGCCGTCAGCACGACGAAACTCCCGACAATCTTGCCATTCACGCCGCGACCTCGCTGGTTGCGCCGCCGGCTTCGGTGGTGACGAAGGCGTCGGCGCATTTCTTGGCCAGCGCCCGGACGCGGCCGATATAGGCCTGGCGCTCGGTGACGGAAATCACGCCCCGGGCATCGAGCAGGTTGAACAGGTGGCTGGCCTTGATGCACTGGTCATAGGCCGGATGCGCCATGATGATGGCCCGCCCGGCGCTGTCTTCCAGAGGCGCCGCAAGGATGCGCTCGCACTCCGCCTCGGCATCCTCGAAATGGCTCAGCAGCATCGCGGTATCGGCCTGATCGAAGTTCCAGCGGCTGTATTCCTGTTCCGTCTGCCGGAACACGTCGCCGTATTTCAGCGCGATGGGGGCCTGCGGGTCGTTGTAAGGCATGTCCATGACGTGATCGATGCCAAGCACATACATCGCCAGCCGTTCCAGCCCATAGGTCAGCTCGCCCGAGACGGGGCGGCAGTCATGCCCGCCGACCTGCTGGAAATACGTGAACTGGCTGACCTCCATCCCGTCGCACCAGACTTCCCAGCCAAGGCCCCAGGCGCCGAGGGTCGGGCTTTCCCAGTCATCCTCGACAAAGCGGATGTCATGCAGGGCAAGGTCGATGCCGATGGCGGCGAGGCTGCCGAGGTACAGCTCCTGCAGGTCGGGCGGCGAGGGTTTGATGAGCACCTGGAACTGGTAGTAATGCTGCAGGCGGTTCGGGTTCTCGCCATAGCGCCCGTCGGTCGGGCGGCGCGAGGGCTGGACATAGGCCGCTGCCCAGGGCCGGGCCCCAAGCGCGCGCAGCGTGGTTGCCGGGTGGAAGGTGCCCGCCCCCACCTCCATGTCATAGGGTTGCAGCACGGCGCAGCCCTTGGCCGCCCAGTAGGTCTGCAGGCGCAGGATGATCTCCTGGAAGGAACGAGGAGCCATTTGGGTGGGGGCCGTATCTGTCATCGTCGTCTCCCGGCGGGCTGGGTCGGGCCTGCGCGGCAGTGCGGCGCAGGCGCGCGTTCTCAATAGGCAACAGGCGCGGGGCGGTCAATCAGCGCCCCGCGGGAAATTGAACTCGCGGCCTTGACCTCTCTGTTACGTTCCGGGCAGGGATTCGGGGAATAATTTCTGCGGGGTGCAGGCTGAATGAGACGTGCTGGTGTGTGGGTTTGCGTGGCGGTCACGGTGGTGGTCGCCTCGCTGGGAATGGTGCAGAGTGCGTCGGCGCAAGAGGCCTATGTGCAGATCGAGGCGCAGCCGAGCCTGCGCGCGGCGGAAGAGCGGGTGCGGGCCTATTCGGGCGTGTTCCCCGATGTGGCCGGCTTTGCGATGGATACCGGCTGGTACGCGATCGCGCTTGGCCCCTTCTCGCCAGCGGAAGCCGAACGGCGGCTTGAGGTGCTGCGCGGCGAGCGGATGATCCCGGCCGACAGCTACCTTGCCGATACCAGCCGCTTCCGCCAGCAGTTCTGGCCCGTGGGCGCGATGCTGGGGGCTGAGACGTTCCCGGGATCGGGCATCTCGCAAGGTGCCGCGCCGGAGGCCATCGCGCCACCGGTGGTGCTGGAGACGTTGCCGGAGACGACCCTGCCTGAGACCACCCTGCCCGAGATTGCAGAGCCGGTCCTGCCCGAGCCGGAGCCCGAGGAGACGCTGCAACAGGCCCGCGCCGGCGAGGCGGCACTGACCAGCGCAGAGCGGCAGCTGCTGCAGACCGCGCTGCAATGGCAAGGCTTCTACACCGCCGCCATCGACGGCGCCTTCGGCCCCGGCACCCGCGCCAGCATGGCCGCCTGGCAGGCGGCGGCGGGGCATGACGAGACCGGCGTGCTGACCAGCCGCCAACGCACCGAACTGCTGGACGGCTACCGCGCCGATCTGGCGGCGCTAGGGCTGGAGAGTGTCACCGATGCCGAGGCCGGGATCGAGGTCACGATGCCGACCGCGCTGGTGGAGTTCTCGCGCTACGAGCCGCCTTTCGTGCATTACACCGAAAAGGCCGGGTCCGGCGTGCAGGTGATCCTGGTCTCGCAGCAGGGCGATGCCTCCTCGCTGGCGGGGCTCTATGACCTTCTGCAGACGCTGGAGGCGATCCCGCTGGAGGGACCGCGGTCGCTGTCGCGGGACCGGTTTACCATCGAGGGCGTCAGCGCTTCGGTGCAGTCCTACACGCAGGTCGAACTGCGCGGCGGGCTGATCAAGGGCTTCATCCTGACATGGACACCCGCGCAGGCCGAACGGATGCCGCGGGTGGTGGAGGCGATGAAGACCTCGTTCCGCGGGATCGGCGACCGGGCGCTGGATGCCTCGCTGGGTGTGCCCTCGACCGAGAGCGGCGCTGCGCTGATGGCGGGGCTCGAGGTGCGGCGGCCGATGCTGGCGCGGTCGGGCTTCTATATCGACGCGGGCGGCACCGTGGTGACGACGGCCGAGGCGGTCGCGGGCTGCAGCCGGATCACGCTGGATGGCGGGCCGGAGGCGTCGGTGGCCTTCGTGGATGCGGCTTCGGGCGTGGCGGTGCTGCGGCCGGCGCAGCGGCTGGCGCCGCCGGCGACCGCCGAGTTCCGGTCTGCCCCCTTGCGCGCGGGCAGCGAAGTGGCGGTGGCGGGCTTCGCCTATGCAGACGTGCTGCAGGCCCCGGTGATGACCTTCGGCAGCCTTGCCGAGACGCAGGGCCTGAACGGCGAGCCGGACCTTGCGCGGCTGGCCCTGGCGGCGCTGCCCGGCGATGCCGGCGGCCCGGTGGTCGATGCCAGCGGCGCGGTGACGGGGATGCTGCTGCCGCGGGCGCACACCGATGGAAGGGTGCTGCCCGCCGATGTCAGCTTCGCGCTGAACGGCGGCGTGCTGGCGACGCTGCTGGCCGCGAACGGCTTCAGCCCGGCGCCGAGCACCGGCACAGGGGCGATGGCGGCGGAAGATCTGACGGATCACTCGCTGAAGATGACAGTGCTGGTGTCGTGCTGGGAGTGAGGTGAGGGGGGCGGGGCACGCTGCCCCTCCCGGCCCTCGGCAGTTGCCTCGGGCGTTCGGCGCTGAAAACGCTCCACTGGAGCGTTTCCTCATCCCGCCCTCCCGGCCCGATCCTTGCGAATCGTGCGTTCGCGGAGGAAACGCTCCACTGGAGCGTTTCCTCATCCCGCTCACCCCCTCCAAAACCTCGGCATCAGCAGCACGAACACCGACAGCAGCTCCAGCCGCCCCAGGAACATCCCCACAATCATCACCCACTTGGCGGCGGCGGGAAACCCGTCCATCGCCCCGGTGGAGCTCACCTCCGGCCCCCAGGCGGGCCCGACATTGGCGATGGAGGTCCAGGCGGCGGTGATGGCGGTCTGGCTGGACAGCCCTGTCAAGGACAGCGCCACGATCAGCACGCCGAAGGTGACCATGAACAGCGTGAAGAAGGCCATCACCGAGCTGATCACGTCCTCATCCACCACCCGCCCATCGAGACGGATCGGCTGAACCCGGTGCGGGCTGTGCAACCGGCGGATCTGCGCGCGGATCGCGCCCAAAAGTATCAGCCAACGAAACACCTTGATCGAGCAGACGGTCGAGGACGAGCACCCCCCGACCAGCCCCAGCATCACCAGCACCACCAGCGTCATATGCCCCCAGGTGGTGACATCGCCCGAGGCAAAGCCGGTGCCGGTCATCACCGAGATCACGTTGAAACTGGTCTCGCGCACCACGTCGACAAAGGCCAGATCATGGCGGATCAGCCGGTAGGCGACCAGCACCGCCACCGCATAGGCGATCCAGCGAATGAAGGCGCGCACCTGCACATCGCGGAAGATCGGCCCGCCCTGCCCTTGCGCCAGCTGCACGTAGCGGATGAAGGGCAGCGAGGCGAGGATCATGAACACCGAGGCCGCAACCTCGGAGGCATCGGGCAGCGCGGTGAAGCTGGCGTCATAGGAGGAGAACCCGCCGGTCGAAACGGTGGTCAGCGTATGCATCACCGCATCGAACGGGGACAGCCCAAGCAGCGCATAGGCCGAGGCACAGGCAATGGTCAGCGCCAGATAGACGCGGATCAGCGCCGAGGAAATGTCCATCGCCCGCGGCAGGATCTTGCCAAGCGTGTCGAAACCTTCCGAGCGGAAGAACTGCATCCCGCCGACCTTCATGATCGGCAGGAAGATCATCGCCACGATGACGATGCCGAGCCCCCCCAGCCACTGCAGCAGCCCCCGCCAGAGGTTGGCCCCCAGCGGCAGATCGTCAAGCCCCACGATCACGGTGGCGCCGGTGGTGGTCACGCCCGACATCGCCTCGAAATAGGCATCGGTGAACCCGAGGCCGGGCGCCCCCAGCATCAGGGGCAGCGTGCCGAACAGCGGCACCATCAGCCAGATCCCCGAGGTCAGCACGAAGCTCTGATGCAGGGTCAGTGCCCGCCGCTCCTGGCTGCGGCAAGCGAGTGCCAGAAAGCCGCCCGCCGCGCCGGTGATGATCGCGCTTTCCAGAAAGGCGAACCAATGCGGGTCGTCCTGGCTGAGATCCACCACCATCGGGATCAGCATCACCGCCGCCAGCGTGGTGATCAGCAGACCGATGATATATCCGACGGGGCGCAGGTCGATCATCCCGCAGGCTTGGCCGCAGCGCGCCGGGGTGTCAAGCCGTCCCCCTTCCCCCTCTTCTTTGCTGAAATATCCCGGGGGGAGCGGCCAACGGCCGCCGGGGGGCAGCGCCCCCCGCCTTGGCCGGCCAAAGCGCGCCCCTACGACCGCCAGAACCGCGGCAGCACCAGCACGAACAGCGACAGCAGCCCCAGCCGGCCCATCAGCATCGCTACGATCATCACCCATTTCGCCGCATCGGGGAAATCGACGAAGGTGCCGGTGCGCGCCACCATCGGGCCAAAGCCATAGCCGATATTGCCGATCGACGTCCAAACCCCGAACAAAGCCGATTCCATGTCGATGCCGAAGAAGGTCAGCAGCACGGTCAACACGCCAAGGGTGACCACATAGCCGTAGATATACATCACCAGCGCGTTCAACGTGTCCTCGTCGACGCTGCGCCCGTCATACTTGACCAGCGCCACCCGGTGCGGGGCGTGCAGACGGCGGATCTGCGCCACCACCACCTGCCCCATCAGCTGCACCCGGAACACGCTCAGCCCCGCGGCGCTGGAGCCGGAACAGGCGCCGATGATGCCGATCCAGAACGCCACGGCCATCATGTACGATCCCCAGCCGGGGAAGCTGCCCGAGAAGAACCCGGTCGAGGAGATGATCGAGACGAGGTTGAACAGCGCCTCGCGGAAGGCGGGCTCCGGCGCCATGTCGCTGGTCGCGATGCGCCAGAGCGTGACGGAGCCTACCGCGTAGCAGATCCAGCGCAGATAGGCGCGCACCTGCGGGTCGCGCCAGAGCGGGCGGGCAGAGCCGTTCACCAGCTGCACATAGCGGATATAGGGCAGGCTGCCGAGGATCATGAACAGCGCCCCGGCATACTCGCCCGCGCCCTGATACTTGTTGAACGAGGTATCCGAGGGCGAAAAGCCCCCCGTGGCGATGCTCGCCATCGCGTGGACGGCCGCATCGAGCGGCGTCATGCCGATCAGCAGGTAGACGCCGAGGCAGGCAACCGTCAGCCCGGCATAGACCTGCGCCAGCGAGCGGGCAATGTCGGCGGCCCGCGGCAGGATCTTGCCAAGCGTGTCGAAGCCTTCGGTGCGGAAGAACTGCATGCCGCCGACGCGCATCACCGGCAAGAAGATCATGGCGAGGAAGGCGATGCCGAGCCCGCCTGTCCAGTTCAGCATCCCGCGCCAGAGGTTGAGGCCGGGGGGGAAGTCATCGAGGCCCACGAACACTGTCGAGCCGGTGGTTGTGATGCCCGACACCGCCTCGAAATAGGCATCGGTGAAGCCGGCCCTCGGGCCCCCCAGCATGAAGGGCAGCGCGCCGAACAGCGGCAGGAAGGCCCAGATGCCGACAGTGACGAGGAAGGCCTGGCGCAGGGTCAGGCTGCGGCCGAGGGCGTTGTAGTTGGTCAGCGCAAGGAACACGCCGGCCGAGCCGCTGATGAAGGCGCTTTCGAGGAAGGCCCACCAGTTGGGGTTCCCGGCCGCTGCGTCCACCAGCAACGGCACGGCCATCAGCGCGCCGAGCACCGCAAGCATGAGGCCGATGATATAGCCCACGGGGCGAAGGTCGAGCATGATGGCGCGAGCCTTTGCCGCAGTGCAGCCCGCTGTCAAGATGGGGGCGGCAGTGCGGACCCTAACCATCGGCCATTCGCGGCGTGATCTGCGGGCCCGGGCCCCCGGCGCGATCAGGTGACTTGCCAGTGGCAAGTCACCTGCGACGGTTGCCCGAAGGCGCAAGCCGCAGGGCAAGGGGGTTGCGGCTTGGCCCCACTGTTCCAATTCTGATGGGTCCGCCCCGGTTGGCACGCATGTGCCCGCCAAGGGGGGCGGGCACATCAGAATTTCGTCAACGGCCGAAATCCTGGAAGGCAAACGTCACGGCCCTTTGAGGCTCACCCCGCCTTGTGCAGCGACGCAAACAGGCGCGGATCGAGGCTTTCGGTGGCAAAGGTCGGCCCTTCCGTCAGCACGCTGACCGCATCATGGCTGTGCAGCGATTCCTGATGGCTGGCGATCACCCTGAAATCCCCCACCCGCAGCTCGGCCAGCAGCCCCCCGGCAAAGCTGCGCGCGGCATCTTCCACAAAGATCGGGTTGGCGGCGTTCAGCTCGGCAAAGGCCTGTTCATCCTCGCGCTTGACCATCACCTGCGTTTCGGTCGGCACCGCGGCGCGGGCGATGTCGATCAGATCCTCGAACCACAGGAGCTGGCTGCCCACCACCTCGACCGAGATCCGCGCGACGGAGCGCTGCGAATGCGGGGTGGCCAGCTGGCCGCGGGTGCTGCGGGCATGTTCCGACAGCTCCAGCGAGCAGGGGCAGGTCGAGGAATAGACGTAATCGAGATGCACGATGCGCTTGCGCACCCCCGCCGTCTCGACCAGCTCCAGCGCGAGGTCGTAATACTGCCAGCCGCTGAGGCCCGAGCGGAGCGCCTGAACCCGCACCGGGAAGGAGAACCGCATCTGGATGCGGGCGTCGAAGCTTTCAAGGTCGTTCTTGTAGTCATCGAGCGCGGCTTCCATCACCGCGAAGCTGAAGGTGCGCTCGGCATGGGCATAGAAGGAGCGCATGATGCGGCTCATGTTGATGCCCTTCTTGTCGGCCTCGAGGCTGACGGTACCGGTGACGCTGGTTTCCAGCGTCAGCCCTTCCCCGCCGCCACGGGTGTGGTATCGGATCGGCAGGCGGAAGTTGGAAATCCCCACATGCTGGATCTGCGCCCGGGCGCCGACGATCAGGCTGGCGGGGCCGTTCTGCAGGTCCGGCAGGCCGGCCTTGTAGGCGGCATCGGCGATGAAATCGGCGGGATAGGCGCGCGACAGGTCCGGGTAGGCGGTCGCCACATAGCCCGGGATCAGCCGCGCCAGCGCCGGGTCGAGCGTCGCGATCTCGGCTTCGGTGGCGGTGGCCGCCCACCGGCGCAGCAGCGCCAGCGCATCGGCCGCCTCATCCCGCGAGGGATCCCGTTCGATCAGGCTCTGGATATTCATGGGTCGCGTCCTTGCGGTTCCGGCGGACTTTCGCTGCCCGCCTTCAATGTCATCAGGCTACGGGGCACAGGCTGCCACGGATCACATCTAGGCATTTCGGGCGCGTCCGGCAACAGGTCCGCCAAGGTGGCGCGGTCAGAAGCGGAGGCTCATGCGGAAATTCTCGATCCGCACGCCATTGCGCTCCACTTCTTGGGCGGCATCCAGCGTCCAGCCGTTGCGCAAGAAGAAGGGGCGCGCCATGCGGCTGGCCTCGGTCTTCAGGCCCGGCATGGGGCGACCCCGCGCCTCGTCCAGCACCGCAGCCAGCAGGGCATCGGCAAGGCCACGGCCGCGCCAGTCCGGGGCGACGAAGGCGAGGTCCAGAAGGCCATCCGCCGCGAGGGACATGAAGCCACAGGGGATGCCTTCATCCTCGGCCACCACGGTCCAGAGGTCGGCGAGCCGCTCGTCCCAGACCTCGGCCGTGGGGCGCTCCGGCGCCCAGGCCTGCAGCGCCTCGGCCGGGTATTTCGGCGCGGCGCCGATGCGGACCGCGTCGAAGAATATCCCAGCCAGCGCCCCGGCATCCTGCGGATCGTAGGGGCGCAGATGCATCAGGTGGCGTCCAGCGCCCGCATCACGTCGGCGATCAGGTCGCGGCCATCCTCGATCCCCAGCGAAAGGCGGATCAGGCCGGGGGTGATGCCGAGAAGGGTTTTTTGATCCTCGGGCAGGCGCTGATGCGTCGTGGTCGCGGGATGGGTGGCGATGGATTTGGCATCGCCAAGGTTGTTGGAAATCTTGATGATCTCGAGCGCGTTGAGGAAGCGGAAGGCGGCATCGCGCCCGCCCGCCACATCGAAGGTCACGATGGTGCCGCCCGAGCCCATCTGCGCCATGGCAATGGCGTGCTGGGGGTGGGCGGGCAGTCCCGGGAAGATCACAGAGCTGAGCTTCGGATGCCCCTCCAGCGCCTCGGCCAGCGCCTGCGCATTGGCGGCCTGGGCGCGCACCCGCAGGTCCAGCGTCTGCATCCCCGACAGCATGATCCAGGCGTTGAACGGGCTCATCGCCGCGCCGGTATGCTTGAGATAGGGCTCTGCCACGCCGCGGATGAAGTCGCGCGTGCCGCAGATCACCCCGCCAAGGGCGCGGCCGCTGCCGTCGATATGCTTGGTGGCCGAGTAGACGACCACATCGGCGCCGAGCGCCACCGCCTGCGAGAAGACCGGGGTGGCGAAGACGTTGTCCACCACGACGAGCGCGCCGTGGGCATGGGCGATCTCCGCCACGCCAGCGATGTCGATCACCTCCAGCGTCGGGTTCGACACCGATTCAAGGAACACCGCCTTGGTGCCGGCGCGGACATGGGCGCGCCAGGCGTCCAGATCCAACCCGTCGATCAGCGTGACCTCGACCCCGAATTTCGCGAGCAGTTCCAGCACATAGAGGCAGGAGCCGAACAGCGCCCGCGCCGCGACGACATGGTCGCCCGGCCGCAGGAAGGAAAACAGCGCGCCATTCACCGCCGCCATGCCACTGGCGGTGGCAAAGGCATCCTCGGTGCCCTCGATCGCGGCGATCCGCTCCTCGAACATCCGCGTGGTGGGGTTGCCGTAGCGGGCATAGATGAACTCGTCATCGCCGCAAGCGACGAACCGCGCCTCGGCCTGTTCGGCGCTGTCATAGGCGAAGCCCTGGGTCAGGAACATCGCCTCGGCCATCTCGCCATATTGGCTGCGGCGGGTGCCGCTGTGGACGAGTTTGGTGCGGGTGTTCCAGTCGGTCATCAGCCGATCCTCCGGCAAAGAAAAGCCCCCGGCCCTCAAGGGGGCGGGGGCGCGGGGGCCTCCGTCCACTTTAGCGGATTGTTTAACGTGGCCCGCAATCGGGGGACAAATCGCCACGGTCGTTCGCGGGAGTTACCGCGCGTGGGAGGCCGCGTCAAGGGCGGGGCCAAGCCGGGGGCCAGCCCCCCAGCCCACCGCCCCCGGCGGTGGGCGTTCGTCGCGGAAACGCTCCACTGGAGCGTTTCCTGATGCTCCTCACCCCGGGATATTTGGGCCAAAACGAATGGCGGGTTGGGCTCGGGGGCCAAGGCGGGGGCGCTGCCCCCGGACCCCCGGGATATTTCTGCCAGCAAGAAGGGGGAAGGCGCGCCTTGGACGGCAGGCCGGGGGCGCCGTCACGGTGCTGTAACGCAGCATTCACTCAGGTGTCGCAGGTTGGGGCTACACGGATACCAGATCTTGTGGAGGCTGCGGGATGGCCCTCGTCCAGGTGAATGTGCAGGAGGCCTCGCTTGTCCCGGCGGACGCCGCTGCCGGGCCTGTCGAGATGCAGCTTGCCGCAGCCCTGGCCGCCCTGCGCCCCGGCGCGCCGGTGGTGGTGATGATCCACGGCTTCCGCTTTTCCCCCAGCGTGGACCGGCACAGCCCGCATCGGCATATCCTGTCGCTCGACCCCTCGCCCGACTTCGGCAAGGCGGTGTCCTGGCCGCGGCATCTGGGCTTTGGCCGGGGCGAGCCGTCGGAGGGGCTGGCGATTGCCTTTGGCTGGGAAGCGCGCGGCACGATCTGGCGGGCCTGGCAGGCGGCGCCGCGGGCGGGGGCCGGGCTGGCGGCGCTGGTGGCGCTGATCCGGCGGCTGGATCCGCAGCGCCCGGTGGATGTGGTGGCGCATTCGCTGGGGGCGCGGGTGGTGCTGGCGGCGCTGCCGCTGCTGAACGCGGGCGATATCGGCCGGGCGGTGCTGCTGGCGGCGGCGGAGTTGCAGGCGACGGCGGCGGCGGCGATGGACAGCCCGGCGGGGCGCGCCGCCGAGGTGATGAATGTCACCACGCGCGAGAATGACCTTTTCGACTTCGGGCTGGAACTGCTGGTGGCGGGCGGGGTGCGGCGGGGCCTTGGCCACGGGTTGCCGCAGCCGCGCGCCAACTGGGTCGATCTGCAGCTGGACCATGAAGGCGCGCCCGAGGCGCTGGCGGGGCTTGGCTTCCGCATCACCGGCCCCGGCGCCTATATCTGCCATTGGAGCGCCTATCGGAGGCCGGGGGTGTTCGCGCTCTACCGCGCCTTCCTGTTCGACCGGGGGGCGACGACCCCTGCCCGTCTGCGCGCCGCGCTGGCGCTGCCGCTGGCCCCGCGCTGGTCGCGGCTGCTGCCGCGGCGCCGCGGACTTGGGCTGCCCGTTGGGCTGCGGCTGCCCTGGCTGCGGCCGCAGGCCTGACGCCGGCGTAGGCACACATGACTGCTGTCATCTTGCCACCGGCGTGAAATGCGCCATCCTGTCCGCCGCGCAACAAGAGAGATGCCCATGACCGCCCCCATCGACCTTTACTACTGGCCCACCCCCAACGGCTGGAAGATCAGCATCGCGCTGGAGGAGATGGGGCTGCCCTATGCCGTGCATCTGGTGAATATCGGCAAGGGCGAGCAATTCGCGCCCGACTTCCTGAAGATCGCGCCCAACAACCGGATGCCGGCGATCGTGGACCCGGAGGGGCCGGACGGCGCGCCGGTCTCTATCTTCGAATCGGGCGCGATCCTGCAATACCTCGCCCGCAAGACCGGGCAGTTCTGCGGGCCGAGCGAGCGCGACCGGATCGCGGTGGACCAGTGGCTGATGTGGCAGATGGGCGGCCTCGGCCCGATGGCCGGGCAAGCGCACCATTTCCTGAAATACGCCCCGGCGATGGATCCGCCCAATGACCTGCCCTATGCCAAGGACCGCTACCGGGCCGAGGTAGCCCGGCTTTACGGCGTGCTCGACCGGCAACTGGCCAAGGCGGAGTTCGTGGCGGGGGATTTCCTGTCGATTGCCGATTTCGCGATCTGGCCCTGGGCCGTGCTCTGGGAAGGCCAGCAGCAGAGCCTGGAGGACAAGCCGAACCTGGCGCGCTGGCTGGACGCGGTTGGGGCCCGTCCTGCGGTGCAGCGGGGCCGGGCCGTGGCGGTGGAGAAGCGGAGCGACGCAGCCAAGGACAAGCAGGCACAGGCGGTGCTGTTCAAGCGGGGGTGAGTCAGGCGCGCCCCGTGATATCGCCGGTCGCCTGCAGCAGGGCGTCGCAATCCTGCGCGGTGCCGACCGTGATGCGCAGCCAGTTGCGGATCCGGGGCGCCGTGAAGTGGCGCACGAGGAGTCCGCGCGTGCGCAGATCCGCCAGAAGGGTCTCGGCGGGGATGGTTTCGTGCGAGGCGAAGAGGAAGTTGGCCGCCGAGGGCAGCACGCGGAAGCCCTGCCCTGCCAGACCGTCCGTCAGCCGCGCCCGGTCTGCCATGACCTGCTGGCGCGTCTGCTCGAACCACGCGGCGTCCTCCCAGGCCGCCAGGGCCCCAGTCTGTGCGAGCCGGCCGAGCGGGTAGGAGTTGAAGCTGTCCTTGACACGGCGCAGCCCCTCGATCAGCGACGGCTGGCCGAGGGCGAAGCCGACGCGCAGGCCGGCGAGGCTGCGGGATTTGGAGAAGGTCTGCACTACCAGAAGGTTGCCAAACTCCGCCACCAGCCCCGCCGCGCTGTCCGCGCCGAAATCGACATAGGCTTCGTCGATGAGGACGAGGGTGTCCGGGTTCTGCGTCAGGATCTGGCGGATGGCGGCAAGCGGCAGGGCGATGCCGGTGGGCGCGTTGGGGTTGGCGATGACGATGCCGCCGCAGGGGGCACTGCCGTGGCCCTTCCAGTCGGCGGGGTCGGTGCGGAAGTCGGCATCCAGCGGGATCTCGCGGTTCTCGATGCCGTAGAGGGCGCAATAGCTGCGGTAGAAGCTGTAGGTGACATCTGGGAGGAGGATGGGGCCCTTGCCGCTGAAGACGGCGTGGAAGGCATGGGCCAGAACCTCGTCGGAGCCGTTGCCGAGGAAGACATTGTCCGGGGAAAGCCCGAATCTGGCGCCAATGGCCCGCGCGAGGTCGGCGGCAGCGGGGTCGGGGTAGAGGCGCAGCCCGTCATCTGTCGCGGCGCGGATCGCCTGTAATGCCAGCGGCGATGGGCCGTAGGGGTTCTCATTGGTGTTGAGTTTGACAAAGGCCCCGCCCCGCGGCTGTTCGCCGGGCGTGTAGGGGACCAGCTTTTGGGCCACCGGGCTCCAGAATCTGCTCATGTCTTGCGCCCCGCCCTGGCCCTTCAGTCGCCCTTGCCGTCTTCGGGCAGCGCGTGTTCCTGCATCAGCTTGCTCTGCGCCATGAAGAAGCCGAACATCGCCAGCGTCAGGCCGAAGGTCTTGAAGTTGACCCAGGCCTGATCGGACATGGTGCGCCAGATCGCCTCGTTCGCAATAGCCAGCGCCAGGAAGAACAGCGCGAGGCGCCGGGTCAGGATCAGCCAGCCTTGCGGGGTCAGCGGCATCACCTCTTCCATCACCAGCGCGAGGTAGGATTTGCCGCGCAGGAGGCCGAAGCCGAGGGTGGCGGCGAAGAGGATGTAGATCATCGTCGGCTTCATCTTGAAGAACCGCTCATCGTTCAGCCAGACCGAGAGGCCGCCGAAGACCACGACCAGCACCAGCGTCGCCACCTGCATCGGCGCGAGGCGCCCCGTCAGGCGCCAGAGGATCCCGGTGCAGATGACCATCAGCACGATGAAGCCCGCGGTGGCGAGGATGAAGCCGCCATATTCGGTGCCGCCGACGGTGAAGGTCGCGTCCTTCAGCCGCCCGAAGGCCACAAAGAAGGCGACCACAGGCCCCAGTTCCAGCCCCAGCTTCAGCCAGGGGCTGATCTTGCGGCCCTTGGGCTTTGCGCCCTGCAGTTCTGCAGCGGCGCGCCCGCCTGCGATCTCCTCGTCGGTCATCCTCGTCTCCTAGCCTGCCATTTTCACGATCACCGCGCCCGCCGCGATCAGCGCCATCAGGCCTGTGCGCCGCAGCCCCACCACCTCACCCAGCACCAGCCAGCCGATCAGCGCCGCGAAGACAGTCGATGTCTCTCGCAATACCGCTGCCTCGCCCACCTTGTCGAGCCGGGTGGCCAGCATGATCGACCCAAAGCTGAGATAGGCCACCACAGCGCCGAGGGCACCCCGTTTGATCAGGGCGCTGCGATCCGCGGCGGGAAGCCGCCCGATCCGCCGCGCAAAGACCAGCGGCAGCGCCAGCCCGTCGATCAGGAAGAACCAGACGAGGAAGGTGAACGGGTCGGCGCTGGCCCGGATGCCATAGGCATCGTAGGTGGTGTAGAGCGCGACGAAGCCGCCGGTCGCCACCGCAAACCCGAGTGCCGGCACCAGCGTCTCGCGGTCCACGGTGATGGTGCGCAGGTTGTAGGCGGCAAGGCCGAAGATCCCGGCCAGCAGCACGCCCACCCCGGCCCATTGACCGGGCGTGAAGTGCTCGCCGAAGATCAGCCCGGCGCCAATCACCGCGAACAGCGGGCCGGTGCCGCGGACGACAGGGTAGACGACGGTATAGGCGCCGCGGGTATAGGTCATCGCCTGCAGGATCTTGTAGAGGATGTGGATGACCCAGGCGCCGGCGAAGATCGGCCACATATGCGGCTCGGGCCAGGGGACCAGCGGGATCATGGCGAGGGCGTAGAGCACCACGAATGTGTCGATGGACGCGCGGCTGAGCCAGGGATCGTGGCGGCCCTTCTGGAGCGCGCCGAAGACGGCGTGCAGCACGGCGGCCGCCAGCGCGAGGATCAGCGCCGCCTGAGCGCCGGCCGGGGTGCCTTCGAGGGAGATGATCCAGTTGCTCATGGCTGGGGGCCGTGGCGCTTCTGGCCCGCCACGGGGGCTTTGCGCCCCCGCACCCCCTCAGGATATTTGGAAAAGGCAAAGGGCGAAGGGGCGCCTTGGCGCCAGAGCGGCAGGCTGGTCGCGGCGGGCATTGGCGTCAGAGGCCGACCAGCGCGCGGGCGAAGTCATCCGGGTCGAAGGGCTGCAGGTCGTCGATCTGCTCGCCCACGCCGATGGCATGGATCGGCAGGCCGAACCTGTCGGCCAGCGCCACCAGCACTCCGCCCTTGGCGGTGCCGTCGAGCTTGGTCATCACCAGGCCGGAGACATCGGCCAGCTTGCGGAACACCTCGACCTGCAGCAGCGCGTTCTGGCCGGTGGTGGCGTCGAGCACGAGCAGGGTGTTGTGCGGCGCCTCGGGGTCCTTCTTGCGGATGACGCGGACGATCTTGGACAGTTCCTCCATCAGGTCGGCGCGGTTCTGCAGGCGCCCGGCAGTGTCGATCATCAGCAGGTCGGCGCCGGTTTCCTGCGCCTTGGTCATCGCATCGAAAGCGAGGCTGGCCGGGTCCGATCCTTCAGGCGCGGTCAGCACCGGCACGCCGGCCCGGTCGCCCCAGACCTGCAACTGTTCGACGGCGGCGGCGCGGAAGGTGTCGCCCGCGGCGATCACCACCGATTTGCCGGCGGCGCGGAACTGGCTGGCGAGCTTGCCGATGGTAGTGGTCTTGCCCGAGCCGTTGACGCCGACGATCAGCACCACCTGCGGTCGCTTGGGATAGATCGGCAGCGGGCGGGCCACGGGTTCCATGATCCTTGCGATCTCGGCGGCAAGGGCAGTCTTGATCTCGGGCGTCGACATCTTGCGGCCCATCCGCCCCTCGGCGAGATTGGCAGTGACGCGCAGCGCGGTTTCGACGCCCATGTCGGAGGCGATGAGCAGCTCTTCGAGGCTTTCGAGCATCGCATCGTCGAGGACCCGGCGCGGAGCTTCGGCGGGCGCGGCTTCGGGTTTGAACAGGCGGCCGAGCAGGCCGGTGGGCGCGGGTTCTGGGGCCGGCGCCTCGGCGGCCTCCTCAACAATCGCATCCAGCCCCTCGCCGAGTTTCGAGGAGGAGCGCGTGAGCCGGTCCCTGAGCTTGTTGAAGAACGACATCGGCGCCCCCGGGGTCTGAGAGAAATGGTGCTGTCCCTCACCTAGTCGCTTCGGGCCGAGGATGGAAGGGATGGCGGCGGGTGGGATGTCGCTGTCCGACCTCTCGCGAGGCAGGACGAAGATGCCGCTGAGCGCCCCGCCTGCCCCGCTCTCCTTGGCGAAGGCGATGGTCTTCGCCACGCGGTAACTTTTCAGCTTGCACGGGTCGGGCCTTAAAGGCCCGGCCAGCGCCCGCCCCACCCCTGCGGGCGCTGGCCTCATTCGGTCTTGGATTGCCAGCGGCTCCGGGAAAACCGTCCCGCACGGACGAGGCGAGGTAGTGCCTCGCCTTTTTCCGCGCGAACCGACTGCCAGTCTTGTGGAAGGGACCGTCGGAAGGACCAGCCCACGCTGACAGGTCTGTGAACCTGCGGCACTGGCGAAGCGCGGCGGCATCTGGCAGGCTCTGGCCAGATCGCCGCAGGAGTTTCCCCATGTTCCGCCTCGCCCCCTTCGCTGCACTGGCACTCCTCGCCACCGCGGCCAGCGCCGATCCCGGTACGCCGCTGACGGCGGAGGAGTTCGATGCCCTGTCGCGCGGCCGGACGCTGACCTATGCGGCGGGCGGGCAGGTTTACGGGATCGAGCAGTATCTGCCGGGGCGCAAGGTGCGGTGGGCCTTTCTGGGCGACATCTGCAAGGAAGGCAGCTGGTTTCCCGATGGCGAGCATATCTGCTTTGCCTATGACGGGCTGCCGGACCTGCAATGCTGGACCTTCTATGACACGCCGGGCGGGCTGAGCGCGCAGTTCCGCGGCGATCCGGCCGGCGAGCCGCTGGTGGCGGTCGAGGACAGCCCCGAGCCGCTCGGCTGCGCCGGGCCGGATGTGGGCGTGTAATCAGAAGAGCGAGCCCTGGCCGCCATCGGCGGGGCTCCGCGGCTTGCGGGGCTTCGGGGCCGCGCCTGCGGGCTGCGGCGCGGGGCCTGCGTCCTCAGTGGCAGACGACGGGAGCGGGTGCGTCGGCAGGCGCCCGTCATGGAACTCAATCTCCAGCATGGGCGCTCCTGCGGCCGCTGCGCGGGAGGTGACAACTGTCGCGCCTGCCCGCACCACCGCATAGCCCCGCCGCAGCGTCTCGGTATATCCCAGCGTCAGCCGCATCCGGTCCAGTGCTGCCAGCCGCTCGCCGGCAGCCTGCACGCGCGCGCTGGCTGCCGTTTCCATCCGGGCCGACAGCCCGGCGAGGGTCTGCGCCTTCCGCGCCGTATCCCGCTGCGCCTCGGCCGCCGCCCGCGCCATCGCGGGGGCCAGCCGCCCCGACCAGTCGGCCAGCCGCTGCCGCGCCCGCTCCTGCCGCAACCCAAGCGCCGGGGCGAGGCGCGCCGACCAGCCCGCCAGATGCCGCCGCTCTGCCGCGATGAAGCCGGTGATGAGCCCCGGCCCCACCTTGCCCGCCAGCCGCTCGAACCCTGCCCGCCGCGCCGCCGTGGCCCCGCGCAGCGCCGGGTCGAGTTGGCCGCCGACCAGATCCAGCCGCTGCCGCGCCGGGGCGACCAGCGCCTCGGGGCGGCCAAGCGCGCGGGCGAGGTCGGTCAGCCGCTGCCGCCGCATCTGGCCGCGCTGCAAGACGGCGCGGTGCAGGCGCGCGCCCTGCTCGGCCATCAGCGCCATCAGGTCGCTGCGCACCGGCACCGCAAGCTCTGCCGCCGCCGTCGGCGTGGGCGCGCGCAGGTCGGCGGCAAAATCGATCAGCGTCGTGTCCGTCTCATGCCCCACCGCCGAGATCAGCGGGATGGTGGAGGCGGCGGCGGCACGCACCACCACCTCCTCGTTGAAGCCCCACAGATCCTCGAGGCTGCCGCCGCCCCGCGCCACGATGATCAGGTCCGGCCGCGGGATCGCGCCGCCGGGGGTCATCGCGTTGAAACCGCGGATGGCGGCCGCCACCTCGGCCGCGCATTTCTCGCCCTGCACCGCCACCGGCCAGATCAGCACCCGGCGCGGGAAGCGGTCGCGCAGGCGATGCAGGATGTCGCGGATCACCGCGCCCGAGGGCGAGGTGACGACGCCGATCACCCCCGGCAGGAACGGTATTGGCTGCTTGCGCGCGGTATCGAACAGCCCCTCGGCGGCCAGCGCGGCGCGGCGCCGCTCCAGCATCGCCATCAGCGCGCCTGCGCCCGCAGGCTCCACCTGCTCGACGATCAGCTGGTATTTCGACTGGCCGGGGAAGGTGGTCAGGCGGCCGGTGGCGATGACCTCCATCCCCTCCTCGGGGCGCACAGTCATCTTCGCCGCCTGCCCTTTCCACGAGATGGCGGCGATGACGGAGCGGTCATCCTTCAGGTCGAAGTAGAGATGCCCCGAGGCCGGGCGCGACACCCGCCCCACCTCGCCGCGCACCCGCACCAGCCCGAACTCGCCCTCGATCACCCGCTTCACCGCCCCCGACAGCTCGGACACGCTGTATTCATGGGCGTTGCCCCCGGTTTCGGGGCCGTCATCTTCGAAAAGGTCATCCATCGGCGCGCCCCGAGACTTGTGCGAGTTTCCCCCGCACCCTAGAACGCCCGCAACCGAAGGCCAAGGCACGAGCGCCAGAGTGGGCCTGACCAAGGAGGCGGCAATGAACATTCTGGTTCTGGGCGGCGGCGGGCGCGAACATGCGCTGGCCTGGGCGATCAAGCAGAACCCGAAATGCGACCGGCTGATCGTGGCCCCCGGCAACGCCGGGATCGCGCAGCTGGCCGAATGCGCGGCGCTCGATGTGCTGGACGGCGCGGCGGTGGTGGCGTTCTGCGAGGAGAACGCCGTGGATTTCGTGGTGATCGGCCCCGAGGCGCCGCTGGCGGCCGGGGTGGCCGATGCGCTGGCGGCGGCGGGGATCCTCGCCTTCGGCCCCTCGGCCGCGGCGGCGCGGCTAGAGGCGTCGAAGGCCTTCACCAAGGAGATCTGCGATGCCTGCGGCGCGCCGACGGCCGCCTATGCGCGGTTCACCCAAGCCGAGGCGGCGAAGGATTACATCCGCCGCATGGGCGCGCCGATCGTGGTCAAGGCCGATGGCCTCGCCGCCGGCAAGGGCGTGATCGTGGCGATGACCGAGGCCGAGGCGCTGGACGGCATCGACGAGATCTTCGGCGGCGCTTTCGGCGCGGCGGGGGCCGAGGTGGTGATCGAGGAGTTCATGACCGGCGAGGAAGCCAGCTTCTTCGTGCTGTGCGATGGCGAGACGGTGCTGCCCATCGGATCGGCCCAGGACCACAAGCGGGCGTTTGATGGCGATACCGGCCCCAATACCGGCGGCATGGGCGCCTATTCCCCCGCCCCGGTGCTGACGGGTGCGATTGCCGAAGCCGCTCTTGCGCAGATCGTGCGTCCGACCATCGCCGAGATGGCCCGGCGTGGCACGCCGTTCAAGGGCATTCTCTATGCCGGGCTGATGATCGAGAATGGCGCGGCGCGGCTGGTGGAATACAATGTCCGCTTCGGCGACCCGGAATGCCAGGTGCTGATGATGCGGCTTGGCGCGCAGGTGCTGGACCTGCTGCTGGCCTGCGCCGAGGGGCGGCTGGACGGGATGGCCGTGACCTGGGCCGAGGACCATGCGCTGAGCGTGGTGATGGCGACGAATGGCTACCCCGGCGACTATGCCAAGGGCAGCCAGATCCGCGGGCTGGAGGAGTTGCCGGAAACCAGCCTCGAGATGGTGTTCCACGCCGGCACTGCCGAGCGCGACGGCGGGATCGTGGCCTCGGGGGGCCGGGTGCTGAACGTCACCGCCCGTGGCGCGAGCCTGACCGAGGCGCGGGAGCGGGCTTACGGGCTGGTGGACCGCATCGACTGGCCGGGCGGCTTTTGCCGGCGCGACATCGGCTGGCGCGCGCTGTAGCGCCGGCGGCGAAGGGGTGCTTCGCGCCCCCCGTCCTGCGGACTGGCGTCCTTCGGACTCCCCCCGCGGGATATTTGGAAAAAAGCAGATCAGAAGAGCGCGCCTGATCCTCTGCTTTTTTCCAAATATCCTCGGGGGTGAATTGGCGCGAAGCGCCAA
>NZ_JAUYTT010000018.1 GCF_030695035.1 Frigidibacter sp. | reverse complement strand
CGCGGATATGTGGTACACAAACTTCATTCCCCCCGGGCCGCGCTTTGCCTCCACGGGGGAATACAACATTTCCAAGTGCCGGCGGCCTAATGGCGCCCCCCCCCCCCCGCAGCCCTGCACAGGCCCTGCGCGAGGGCGGCGGCTAGGCAGGGGGACGCGCGATCCCATATTCAGGGCCAGCATCCAAGCCTGCAGCCCGCAGCGCCGGAAAGGAGCCCGCCCAATGTCGATCCGTCCCGTCACCGAAGCCCGCCTCGCCCAACCCACGACGGAAGGTGCCGGCGTCAAGCTGCATCGCGCCTTCGGCTTTCATGACCCGTCAGAGCTGGACCCCTTCCTGCTGTTCGACGATTTCCGCAATGAACGGCCCGAGGATTTCCAGAACGGCTTCCCCTGGCACCCGCACCGCGGCATCGAGACCATCACCTATGTGCTCTCGGGCACGGTCGAGCATGGCGACAGCCTCGGCAATCGCGGCCTTCTGGGCGCCGGCGATGTGCAATGGATGACCGCGGGCTCGGGGATCATGCATCAGGAAATGCCCAAGGGGAACGCCTCGGGCCAGATGCACGGCTTCCAGCTTTGGGCCAACCTGCCCGGCCATCTGAAGATGACCCAGCCGCGCTATCAGGATGTGAAGGGCGCCGATATCCCCGAGATCATCGACGATGACGGCACCATCGTGCGGGTGATCATCGGCGAGTTCTGGGGCCGCCGCGGCCCGGTCGAAGGCATCGCCGCCGATCCGCAATATCTCGACATCACCGTGCCCGCCGGGCTGCGCAAGACCTTCAAGGTCGATACCCGTCGCCGCGCCTTTGCCTATGTCTTCGACGGCACCGGCAGCTTTGCCGATGCCAGCCGCCCGCAGGGCGTGCTGCTGGAGAAAGAGGTGCAGGGCGCCGAGGTGAACATCCGCGACCTGTCGGGCGACCGCACCCTGATCCGCTTTGGCGCGGGGGATGAGGTGACGGTGCAGGCCGGCGAGCGGGGGCTGCGCTTCCTGCTGATCTCGGGTGCGCCGATCGAGGAGCCGGTGGCCTGGCACGGCCCGATCGTGATGAACACGGCAGAAGAGATCCGGCAGGCGATGGCCGACCTGCGCAACGGCAGCTTCATCCGGCCGGCGCATTAGCGCGGAAGGCTGGCTTCCACTGGCCCACTCCCCTCGATCTGCAGACCTGTTTCCGGCGCGATCAGGCGGCTTGCCAGTGGCAAGCCGACCGCGTCGGTTGCCCGAAGGCGCAAGCCGCAGAGCAAGGGGGTGCCGCTTGGCCCCACTTCTCCAATTCTGATGGGCCCGCCCCGGTGGGCACGCATGTGCCCGCCAAGGGGGGGCGGGCACATCAGAATTTCGTCGACGGCCGAAATTCTGGAAGGCGACCTTGGGAGGCGAAGCCCAAGACCCTCCCCTCACGCCTGCACCGCGCTGCGCACCATGTCCTGATAGATCTGCTCCACCCTGTCCCGCGACAGGCGCCCGCCTTCGCGGTACCAGGTGTTCACCCCGGTCAGCATGGCGATGATCGCCATCGTCGCCAGCTTGGTATCGGGCACGGCAAAGGCGCCCGAGGCCTGCCCCTCCTCCAGGATCGCCTCCAGCTGATCCTCATAGGCGCGGCGCAGCGCCTCGATCTTGGCGAAATGATCGGCCGTCAGGTTGCGCAACTCCATGTAGGACAGGAACACCGCCTCGGCCCGGGTCAGGCTGAAGCGGATGTGGAAGCGCACGAAGGCCTCCAGCGCCTCCTGCGGGCCACTGCCCTTCGGCTCGGCGGCCCAGTGGCTCAGCACGTCATCCATATGCGCCTTCAGCAGGTCGAAGAGCAGCGCCTGTTTGTCAGGGGTGTAGAGGTAGAGCGCGCCCGCCTGCACCCCCACCTCGGCCGCGATCTGCCGCATCGAGACGGCCGCGAAGCCATCTCGCGCGAACAGCCGCAGCGCCGCCGCGCGCACCCGGGGGCCGGTGATGTCGGAATGGGAGCCGGTCTTGCGTGCCATTCGACTGTGGTATCTGCACGCGCGTTCAATTCCAAGCCCGTGCGAGCGCGGCGGGAGTCTCGGCTAGGACGCCGACTCCGAGGACGGAAGCCGCTTGGCATTCGCTTTCGGCGAGTTCCTTGGCGAAGGCCCTCGCCTTCGCCACCCACCGCCCTCTCAACCCACATCGGCCGGGCCCCCAAAGGGCCCGGCCAGCGCCCGCCCCGCCCCTGGCGGGCGCTGGCCTCCCTCGGTCTCGCGTCGCCAGCGGCTCTGTGGGAATAGTCCCGCACGGGCGGGGCGAGGCAGTGCCTCGCCTTTTCCCGCCCGAACCAACCGGCCCAATGGCGGCAGAGGGGCCCAGACCTGGCGATCCACCGAGACACCACGCCCCCCACGCCCCCTTGCTGCCCCCGCCGCCCCCGGCCTATGGTCTGCGCGCATTCCCCCCGGAGGTTTCCGATGACCCGCCTTGCGCTCGCGCTTGCCCTTGGCCTGATCCCTGCCTGTTCGGTTGCGCCAGACTTGGGCGAGCCGCAGACCAGCCTGACCGCGCAGCCGGGCTGGCCCGAGCTGGTGCCGCTGGCCCCGGTCATCGCGCAAGCGCAGGCGGGTGCCGCCCTGCCCGACCCCACCGCGGCGGAGCAAGCGCGCGCCGATGCCCTGCGCGCCCGCGCCGCCGCCATGCAGGCCGCAACCCCCTGAGCCGCGCCGCGTTGCAAGCGCCCCGCGAACCCGCTAACAGACCACCCGAACGCCACCTACAGGAGCCCGCCCCATGTCCGAACCGCTGCGCCTTGGCATCGCCGGTCTGGGGACCGTGGGCATCGGCATCGTCAAGATCGTCCAGCGCCATGCCGATCTGATCGAGCGGCGCTGTGGCCGCAGGATCGTCATCACCGCCGTCTCGGCCCGTGACCGCAGCAAGAACCGCGATGCCGACCTGTCGGATTACGCGTGGGAGACGGACCCGGTGGCGCTGGCCCGCCGCGCGGATGTGGACATCTTCATCGAGGTGATGGGCGGCTCCGAAGGCCCGGCCCAGGACTCGACGCTGGCGGCAATTGAGGCGGGCAAGGACGTCGTCACCGCCAACAAGGCGCTGCTCGCCCATCACGGCCAGGCGCTGGCCGAGGCCGCCGAGGCGCGTGGCCGGGTGATCCGCTTCGAGGCGGCGGTGGCCGGCGGCATCCCGGTGATCAAGGCGCTGACCGAGGGGCTGGCGGGCAATGCCATCACCCGCGTCATGGGCGTGATGAACGGCACCTGCAACTATATCCTGACGCGGATGGACAGCGCCGGCCTGCCCTATGACACGGTGTTCGAAGAGGCGCGCCAGCTTGGCTATCTCGAGGCCGACCCGAACCTCGATGTCGGCGGCATCGACGCAGGGCACAAGCTCAGCCTGCTGGCCGCCATCGCCTTCGGCACGCAAGTGAGCTTTGACGCCGTGGATCTGGAGGGGATCGGCCGGATCTCTATCGACGATATCCGCCGGGCTGGGGACATGGGCTTCAAGATCAAGCTGCTTGGCGTCGCGCAGATGACCGGGCGCGGGCTGGAACAGCGGATGTCGCCCTGCCTCGTGCCCGCCGACAGCCCGCTGGGGCAGCTGCAGGGCGGCACCAACATGGTGGTGCTGGAGGGTGACAGCGTTGGCCAGATCGTGCTGCGCGGCCCCGGCGCCGGGATGGGCCCGACCGCCAGCGCGGTCATGGCCGACGTGATCGAGATCGCCCGTGGCACCCGCATTTCCACCTTCGGCCAGCCTGCCAATACGCTGGCGGTGCCGGTCGCGGCGAAGGCCACGGCCCCCGCGCCCTATTACCTGCGGATGGAGCTTCAGGACAAACCCGGCGCACTGGCCAAGATTGCCACGGTTCTGGGCGAGAACGGCATCTCCATCGACCGGATGCGGCAATACGGGCATGATGCCGGCACCGCCCCTGTGCTGATCGTCACCCACAAGACCACGCGCGACGCGATCGACCATGCCTTCCACGGCTTTGCCGCCACCGGCGTCGTCACCGGCGTGCCGGTGGCCTTCCGTATCGAGGCTGTCTGACCCGCGCCTGCGCGGAAAGCGGGCAGCAGTGCCGCCACGCTGCGCTGGCCTGCCGTCCCGGATGCCCTTGGGGCAGCGCGTTAGCGCTGCCAGCCTTGCCCCTGTCACATTCCTCGGGTTAGGTGCGATCAACGTCGCACTTACCGCAGGATGATCCGATGACCCTTCCCCTCGACTTCAACGACCGTATGCTCTCGCTCGGCCTCGCCCGGGTCAGCGAGGCGGCGGCCCATGCCTCGGCACTCTGGATCGGCCGCGGCGACGAGAAGGCGGCCGATCAGGCCGCGGTCAACGCGATGCGCGACCAGCTGAACATGCTCGACATCAAGGGCGTCGTGGTGATCGGCGAGGGCGAGCGCGACGAGGCGCCGATGCTGTTCATCGGCGAGGAGGTCGGCACCGGCAACGGCCCGGACGTGGATATCGCGCTGGACCCGCTGGAGGGGACGACCCTCACCGCCAAGGACATGCCCAACGCGCTGACCGTGATCGCCATGGCCCCGCGCGGCACCCTGCTGCACGCGCCTGACGTCTACATGGACAAGCTGGCCATCGGTCCGGGCTATGCCAAGGACGTGGTCAGCCTCGAGATGTACCCGACCGAGCGGGTCGCCGCGCTGGCCGCCGCCAAGGGCTGCAAGATGTCCGACATCGCGCTATGCGTGCTGGAACGCCCGCGCCATGAAGAGATGATCGCCGAACTGCGCGAGACAGGCGCCTCGATCCGCCTGATCACCGATGGCGACGTCGCCGGCGTGATCCACTGCGCCGAGGCCGACATCACCGGCATCGACATGTATATGGGCTCGGGCGGCGCGCCCGAGGGCGTTCTGGCCGCCGCCGCGCTGAAATGCATGGGCGGGCAGATGTGGGGCAAGCTGATGTTCCGCAATGATGACGAGCGCGGCCGCGCCACCAAGGCCGGCATCACCAATTTCGACCGCATCTATGCGCGCGACGAGATGTGCACCGGCGACGTGATCTTTGCCGCGACCGGCGTCACCGACGGCTCCATCGTGCAGGGCATCAAGCGCGAGCCGGGGTACCTGACCACCGAAACCATCCTGATGCGGTCCAAGACCGGATCGGTGCGGCGGATGATCTACCGCAACCCGATCAAGTGACCTCTGGCGGCGGGGGCGGATCACGCCCCCGCCCCTTCCACTCTGGCCCATCCACTCTGGCCCATCCACTCTGGCCAGCGCCCGCGATTTGCGCCATCAAGCCGGCATGACAGATCGCGCCTTTCTCAACGTCGAATGCTCCGCCACCGGCCGCCGCTGGGTCGGCCCCTCGGTCGAGGCGGACCGGCTTGCCGAAGCGATGGTGCAGGAAACGCGCCTGCCCTTGCCACTGGCCCGTGTGCTGGTCTCGCGCGGGGTCGCCCCGGCCGATGTGCAGCGCTTCCTCGAACCGCAGCTGCGCGACCTTCTGCCAGATCCGCGCAGCCTGAAGGACATGGAACCCGCCGCCGCCCGCTTCCTGCGCGCGGTGAAGAACCGCGAGCGCATTGCCGTCTTCGCCGATTACGATGTCGATGGCGGCGCCTCTGCCGCGCTGCTCCTGGTCTGGCTGCGCGCGATGGGGCGGCAGGCGACGCTTTATATCCCGGACCGGATCGACGAGGGCTATGGCCCCAACGTGCCCGCAATGCAGGAGCTGGCCCGGGATCACCGACTGATCCTTTGCGTCGATTGCGGCACCCTCTCGCATGAGCCCATCGCCGCGGCCGCGGCCGCCGATGTGGTGGTGCTGGACCATCACCTTGGCGCCGAGACGCTGCCGCCCGCGCTGGCGGTGGTGAACCCCAACCGGCAGGATGAAAGCGGCGATCTGGGGCATCTCTGTGCCGCCTCGGTGGTGTTCCTGATGCTGGTCGAGGCGAACCGGCAACTGCGCGCCGAGGGTATCGCGGGGCCGGACCTGCTGGCGCTGCTGGATCTGGTCGCGCTGGCGACGGTGGCCGATGTCGCGCCGCTGACCGGCGTCAACCGCGCGCTGGTGCGGCAGGGGCTGAAGGTCATGGCACGGCGCGAGCGGCCGGGGCTGGTGGCGCTGGCCGATATCGCCCGCATGGATACAGCGCCGGCCGCCTATCACCTCGGCTTCCTGCTTGGCCCCCGCGTCAACGCAGGCGGCCGCATCGGCGCCGCCGATCTTGGCGCGCGGCTGCTGGCCACCGCCGACCCGCATGAGGCGGCGGCGCTGGCCGAACGGCTGGACGCGCTCAACACCGAACGGCGTGAGATCGAGCTTCGGGTGCGCGACGCCGCGCTGGCGCAGGCCGAGGCGCGCGGCCTTGATGCACCGCTGGTCTGGGCGGCAGGCGAGGGCTGGCACCCCGGCGTCGTCGGCATCGTCGCGGCGCGGCTGAAGGAGGCGACGAACCGCCCCGCCGTGGTGATCGGGCTGGCGGGGGACGAGGGCAAGGGCTCCGGCCGTTCCGTTTCCGGCGTGGATCTTGGCGCCGCGATCCACCGTGTCGCCGCCGAGGGGCTGCTGCTGCGCGGCGGCGGGCACAAGATGGCGGCGGGCCTGACCGTGGCGCGGCCCATGCTGGAGCCGGCGATGGACCGGCTGGCGGAACTGCTGGCCCGGCAGGGCGCCGGTGCGGGCGGGCCGGCCGACCTCCGGCTCGACGGCCTCTTGATGCCAGGCGCGGCCACGCCGGGGCTGGTGGAAGAGATCGACAAGGCCGGCCCCTTCGGCCAGGGCGCCCCGGCCCCGCGCTTTGCCTTTGCCGCGATGGCGATCACCCAGGCCCGCCGCATCGGCGAGACCCATCTGCGCGTGACCTTCGGCGACGAGACCGGCGCCCGGCTGGAGGCCGTGGCCTTCGGCGCCTTCGACGGCCCGCTTGGCCCGCTGCTGGAGGGGCACGCGAGCGCCCGCTTCCACATGGCGGGGCGGCTGGAAATCAACCACTGGCAGGGCCGCAGCAAGGTGCAACTGCGGCTGGAAGACGCCGCAAGAGCCTGAAAAGGCTTGTGTTTGAGGGAGTTGGGGCTGCCGCGCCAGAACTTTCACAAAAAACGCGAAAATCCACTTGCGAGTCAACGCGCCCTGTCCTAAACACCGCCCACGCCAAGCGACGCGGCAACGCAAGCTTCGCCAAACGCCAGTGTGGCCCGTTCGTCTATCGGTTAGGACACCAGGTTTTCAACCTGGGAAGAGGGGTTCGACTCCCCTACGGGCTGCCACTCAACCTATGTAAGTTGTTGATTTTACTCAATAATCCGCAAGGTCGAAAATCTCTACCCACAATCTACCCACAATCTACCCATGACAGAATGACCCCTGAAAGCGACCCTTCGGGGGCTGCGACAGGCTGGAAACCATCACGCGAACGTGAACGGCTGGCTTGCCCCAAGCGACGCCCGCGCTGCATACTGCGGCGAAGTATTGGTCGAAGGGAGTGGCATGAGGGACGATTTCAAACAAGCCGAAGTAACGAAGCTTGCACGACAAAGCGGCTACATCTGTTCGAACCCTTCGTGTCGAAGGGCAACGGTCGGGCCAGACGGCGACGGTGGAAGCGCAAGTATCGGAGTTGCCGCACACATTACTGCCGCAGCGGCAGGCGGGCCAAGGTTTGACCCAACTATGACGCCGGAACAGCGGTCGTCTATCGAAAATGGCATATGGCTGTGCCAGTCGTGCAGCCGCCTAATAGACGCCGATATTCCTAGCCATCCTGCCGATACGCTTTTCGAATGGAAAAGGCTGTCCGAAATCCAAGCATACCTTGCACTACGCAATCTCGAAGTTGTTCGTTCGCGCAACTTCAAAGACCTTGAACGCAAGATGCCCGAACTAATTTCCGAAATGCGCCAAGACCTTAAGGACCACCCTTTCGCCCGCGAAATAATTATCATGTCGAAAAAATGGACATACAACGGGTCTGGGAAAATGATCTTTTCCTACTTTTTTGAAGACCATGAACATCTGCGTGAAAAAATAAAGCTATGCGAAAACTACGGGGCCGTTGTGAACATTACCTTCAACAACGTTGACAGGTATGAGTTCACCGAAGATTTCGCCGAATATCTCGAAAGCCCCAACTGAACATAGCGAAAAAGACCCCCGAAACCTTGCGGCAACGGGGGTCAGGCAGCTTCGATAGTGGCCCTGTGGAAGATCGTTAGAAGCGGCTGCAGGTATCCCCACAAGGGGCGCGTCGGGGGCGATACCCGCAGCGGTGCAGGCTTGGCGCATACAATGCCAGGCCGCAGAACGCACCAAAGCGCGCCCTGCAGCCGCCCTCACCTCAGATATCAAAATTGCTCGGCAGCACGATCATGTCGCGGATCGTCACGTTGCGCGGGCGGGTCAGCATGAACATCAGCGCGTCCGACACCTCGGTCGGCTCGATCAGCGCGCCGGCATCCTTCATCCGCTGCAGGCGCTCGGGCTCCCAATCCGACAGCAGGGCCGAGATCACCGGCCCGGGCGAGACCTGGCCGACGCGGACCCCGTGGCCCATCAGCTGGCGCCGCATGGTCTGCACGAAGCAGGTGACCGCCCATTTCGAGGCGGAATAGACCGGCTCCACATGGATCGGCGCGTGGCCGGCAATGGAACAGGTCACGATGATGTCGCCCGTCTTGCGGCCGATCATGTGCGGGGCGACGGCGTGAACGTTCTTCATCACCGCATTGACGTTCAGGTTCAGCATCCGGTCGATGGCGGCGGGGTCGGTATCGACCAGATCGCCACCGATATAGCTGCCGGCATTGCACAGCATGATATCGATCTGGCCGACCTTTTCCAGGATCTCCGGCACCATCGCGTCGCAGCTGCCGGCATCCAGCAGGTCGGTCACCTGGGCGATGGCCTTGGGGCCAAGCTCTGCGGTCAGTTCGGCCAGCGCGGCCTCATTGCGGTCCACCAGCACGACGCTGGCGCCCGCGGCGATCAGCGCCCTTGTCGCGGCAAGACCGATGCCCGAGGCGGCGCCGGTGATTGCGGCAACCTTGCCGTGCAGTTCTGCGGACATGTTCGTCTCCTTCATCTGGCGGGACTGGCCCGCGCGTCATCTTGTGTCGTGTAAGGCCGGTCAGACCGCGAGGAAGCCGCCATCGAGGGGCAGCACGCCGCCGGTGACCATCGCCGCGTCGTCGGACAGCAGCAGCGCGATGCCGCGGGCAACATCATCGGCCTCCGCAAAGCGGCCAAGGGGGTGGCGCACCATCATCGGCGCGCTCTTGGCCGGGTCGCTCCAGGCCTCGGCGGCCAGTTCGGTCATGGTGACGGTGGGCGCGATGGCCGAAACGCGGATGCCATGGGGGCCAAGCTCCTTGGCCATGACCCGCGTCGCCCCCTCCAGCCCTGCCTTCGAGGCGGCGTAGCAGACATGATCCTGAAAGCCGCGATGGCCGGCAATGCTGGTGACGTTGACGATGACCCCGCCCCCGCCCGCCGCGATGCGGGCGCGCGCAAATTCCTGCGCGCAGATCAGGGCGCTGTGCAGGTTGATGCCCATCACCGTGGAATATCCCGCGTCGGTCATGTCCAGCAGGCTTTCCAGCACATTGGTGCCCGCGCAGTTCACCAGAAAGTCGCAGGTGCCCGCACGCGCCATCGCCTCGCGCGCCGCTGCCGGGGCCGACAGGTCGGCCGCGATGCTGCGCCCGCCGGTCTGCAGCGCCAGGCTGTCGAGATCGGCTTGGGTGCGGCTGATCGCCACCACCTCGGCCCCGCGCGCGGCCAGCAGCAGGGCGGTGGCGCGGCCGATGCCCTTGCCGGCGCCGGTGATGATGACGGATTTACCTTGGAACTGCATGGCTCGCCTCACAGAATGGACTGGCCGGTCGCGGCCCAGTCAGCGGAAAATGTCGCCAGACCGGCATCGGTCAGCGGGTGGCGGATCAACCCCTTGATCACCGCGGCTGGCGCCGTCGCCACATCCGCCCCGGCAACCGCCGCGGCCGAGATATGGTTGGCGTTGCGGATCGAGGCGGCCAGGATCTGCGTGTCGAAGGCGAAATTGTCGAAGATCGTGCGGATGTCGCGGATCAGCGCCATCCCGTCGAGGTTCAGGTCATCGAGCCGCCCCACGAAGGGCGAGACATAGGTGGCCCCCGCCTTCGCCACCAGCAGCGCCTGATTGGCGGTGAAGCACAGGGTCAGGTTGGTCCGGATCCCCTGTTCGGTGAAATGCCGGCAAGCCTTCAGCCCGTCCAGCGTGGTGGGCAGCTTGACCACGACATTGGGCGCGATGGCGGCCAGCACCTCGCCCTCGGCGATCATGCCGGGGGCATCGGTGGCGGCAACCTCGGCCGAGACGGGGCCCCTCACCAGGGCGCAAATCTGCGCGATGGTCTCCTTGAAGTCACGCCCGCTCCGGGCGATCAGCGAAGGGTTGGTGGTCACCCCGTCCAGAAGGCCGTAATCGGCAAGCTCTCGGATCTCGTCCAGGTTCGCGGTGTCGACGAAGAATTTCATGGGAGGGTCCTTGCGAATGGGGGGTCAGGCGAGGGCGGCGTCGGTGGCGGCGCGGATGCCCCGCGCGGCGGCTTGCAGCGCCAGGAAGGCGTCATAGCGCGCCCGGTGCAGGTGCCCGGTGGCGCCGGCACCGGGATGATAGGTGCTCTGCACCGATGACATGACCGGCATCGCGGCCCCAAGGTCGGGGAACGCCCCCGCCGCCACCGCGCCCAGCATGGCAGAGCCCAGCAGAACCGGCTCCTCGCTGGCAGTGGCATCGACGGGCAGGCCAGTGGCATCGGCCAGGATCTGGCGGATCAGTGGATGTCGCCCTGCCCCGCCACTGATGGCGATCCGCTCGACCCCGGCGCCATGCGCGCGCTGCGTCTCGATGATCTGGCGCAGCCCATAGCCAAGCCCGCAGATCCCCGCGACATAGAGCGTGACCAACGAGGCGATGCCCGTTTCCATCCCGAGGCCCACGACCACGGCACGGGCATGGGGGTCGGCAAAGGGCGCGCGATTGCCCAGAAATTCCGGCACGACATGCAGATGCGCCGCCAGACGCACGGCGCCCGAGGCGTCGCCCGCCTGTGCCAGCGCCGCATCCGCCAGCCATTCGGGAAGCGAGGCGCCTTCGGCCCGGGCGGCGGCAGCGGCCTCGGCCTGGGCCGGGTGCAGGCGCAGCAGATGGTCGATGGCGGCCCCGGCGGCGGATTGCCCGCCCTCGTTCAGCCAGACCCCCGGCACCATGGCCGAGAAATACGGGCCCCAGACGCCGGGCACGAAGGCCGGCTGCCGCGTTGTGGTCATGGTGCAGGACGACGTGCCGAACACATATGCCAGCGAGCTTGCCGGATCCTCGGCCCCGCCGCGGGCGCAGACCGTGCCGATGCCGCCGGCATGGGCGTCGATCAGCCCGGCGCCGACCGCAATGCCGGCGGGCAGGCCCAGGGCTTGCGCCGCCTCGGCCGCCAGACCCATGCCAAGCGGGGTTGCCGGCTCGACCACGTCAGTGCCGATCCGCGCGAAGCCCTCGTCGGCCAGCTCTTCCAGGCCGATGGCGCGGAAATATTCGGCGTCCCACCGCCGCTCATGCGCCAGATATGTCCATTTGCAGGTGACGGTGCAGGTCGAACGCGCAAGGCTGCCGGTCGCCTTCCAGGTCAGGAAGTCGGTCAGGTCGAAGAAATGCCGGGCGGCGCGAAACACCTCGGGACGGTGTTCCTTCAGCCACAGCAGCTTTGGCGTCTCCATCTCGGGCGAGATGCGGCCGCCGACATAGCGCAGCACCGCATGGTCGCCCGCATTGATCCGCGCCGCCTGATCGACGGCACGGTGGTCCATCCAGACGATGATGTCGCGCTCCGGGTGCCCCGGATCGCCGACCCCAAGCGGGGCGTCTCCGATCACCACCAGCGAACAGGTCGCATCGAACCCGATACCCCCGATGCTCGCCGGATCCACCGCAGCCTGCGCCATCGCTGCGCGCGTGGCGGCGCAGACGGCGCCCCAGACCTGAGCGCTGGACTGTTCTGCGATCTCGCCCGAGGGGCGGTGCAGCGCGATGTCCTGCTTGCCGGTACCCAGCAAGGCACCCTGCGCATCGAACACCCCAGCCCGGGCCGAGCCTGTGCCCACGTCGATGCCGATGAAATGCATCCCCATCCCTCCGGTCAGCGCCATTCGCGGCCGATATAGATGGCCAGCAGGATGATCAGGCCCTTGATGACGTCCTGCATGTAGGGGTTGATCCCCATCAGGTTCAGGCCGTTGTTCAGGATGCCCAGCAACACCGCGCCGATCAGCGTGCCCAGGATCAGGCCGCGCCCACCGGCGATGGCGGTGCCGCCCAGAACCACCGCGGCAATCGCATCCAGCTCGAACCCGACACCGGCATTGGGCTGGCCGCTCATCAACCGGCCGGTCAGCACGATCGCGGCCAGCGAGGCGGTCAGGCCCGAGATGCCGAAGACCGCCAGCTTGACCAGCCCGGTGCGCACACCCGACAGGCGCGCCGCTGTCTCGTTGCCGCCAATGGCATAGACATGGCGGCCAAAGGGCGTGCGCTGCAGCAGCACCCAGGCCAGCGCATAGACGATGACCATCAAGATCACAGGTACCGGGATATTGCCGATGCGGCCGACCCCGAACCACGACACCCAGCTGGGCAGGCCGCTGATCGGGTAGCCGCCCGAATAGATCAGTCCCAATCCGCGGGCGATACCCATCGTGGCCAGCGTCACGATGATGGACGGCATCTTGCCCCAGGCGACCAGCGCGCCGTTGAAGAGCCCAAGCCCCAGCCCGACCAGCAGCGCCGCGACCAGCCCCACCCCGCCCGGCAGACCCATGTTGACCATGAGCCCGGCGGCAATGGTGCCCGCGAGGGCCATCACCGCGCCCACCGACAGGTCGATCCCGCCGATGAGGATGACAAAGGTCATGCCAACCGCGAGGATGCCCACCACCGAAACCTGCCGCAGCACGTTCAGGATGTTGTTCACATTGAAGAAGTTGTCGCTGGCAAAGGTCATCAGGATCGACACGACGATCAGCCCGACCAGCGGCAGGGCCAGCGGCGAATGGAACAGCCAGTCCAGCGCCGCCTGGCGCCCCCCGCGCTTGGCCGCAGTTTCGATATTGGCGTCATGCGACATGTTCAACCCTTCCGGTCGTTGCGTGTGTCATGATCTGTTCCGAGGTGATGGCACTGCCTTCGACGGTGGCGACAATGCCGCCCGAGCGGAACACGCAGACCCGGTCGGACATGCCGATGATTTCGGGAAGCTCGGACGAGATCATGATGATGGCGTATCCTTGCGCGGTGAAGTCGCGCATCAACTGGTAGATCTCTGACTTCGCGCCGACATCGATGCCGCGTGTCGGTTCGTCGAAGATCAGGATCTGCATGTCATGGTTCAGCCAGCGGGCGATGACCACCTTCTGTTGGTTGCCGCCCGACAGGGTATCGACCCGCGCGCGGGGGCCCTGCGCCTTGACGCGGACCTGGTCCATCGCCTCTTGCGTGCAGGCCAGCTCTTTCTTGAAGTCGATGAACCAGTGGGCCTTGCGATACTTGCCGTAGTTGTTCAGCGATATGTTCTGCAGGATCGAGAAATCGGTGATCAGCCCCTGCTCCTTGCGGCTTTCGGGCAGCAGCCCGATGCCGCGCGCCAACCCGTCGGCCGGATCGCGCAGGCGGGTGTGAATGCCGCCGATGCTGACCTTGCAGCGCACGGCGGGATAGGCGCCCAGGATCGATAGCGCGGTTTCGGTCCGGCCCGATCCGACCAGCCCGGCAAAACCCAGGATCTCGCCGGCGCGCAGCTGGAAGGATGACAGCGGGCCACCGCGGCGCAGTTGCAGATCTTCAACCTCCAATACCACCTTTGCGCCCGGGTTGGCGGCAGGCTTGGGCGGAAAGCTGTTCTCGATCCGGCGGCCGACCATCATCTCGACCAGCCGGTCGGTCGTCACATCGGCCACGTCGCAGCTGTCGACAAACTCGCCGTCGCGCAACACGGTGATGCGGTCGCAGATCTCGAAGATCTCCTCGAGGTGATGCGAGATGAAGACGATTGCCACGCCCGCCGTGCGCAACTCGCGCATGACCTTGAACAGATGTTCAACCTCGGCGGGGGTCAGCGTCGCGGTCGGCTCGTCCAGCACCAGAATACGGGCGTTCAGCGACAGCGCCTTGGCGATCTCGACGAATTGCTGCTCGGCGACCGAAAGCCGGGCAATGGGCACGTCCAGCGGCAGGTCCACCTCCAGCCGGCGCAGGATCTCTTGCGCGCGGCGGCGCATTTCCTTGCGGTCCAGAAACCCCAGCGGGGTCTTGAGCTCACGGGCGAGGAACATGTTCTCGACGGCGGTCAGATAAGGGATCAGGCTGAATTCCTGGAACACGATGCCAATGCCGGCGGCGATGGCCTCGTCATAGTTGGCAAACCGGCGCGGCTCGTCATCGACCATGATCTGGCCTTCCGAGGGCTGGATGATGCCGCTGACGATCTTCATCAGGGTCGATTTCCCGGCCCCGTTCTCACCCAGCAGGGCATGAACCTCACCTGCGCGGACATGCAGGTCGACGCCGTGCAGGACCTCGATCCGGCCGAAGCTTTTGCGTATTCCCGTCAGTTCCAGCATGTCGGCTCCGGTGATCTGCGAGGGCCGCGCCCGGGATGGGCGCGGCCAAGGGTTTTGCGGTGGGCCGCGCCCTTGCCGGGCGCGGCAGGGTCAACGGTAGATTACCAGCTGAAACCGGCTGCGTTCTCGGCATCCACGGTGCGCACGTCGATCGGCACCTCGGACGGCACGACGCGCGCGCCCCAGTATTGCGCCAGCGCCATGCCAAGGCCGACGCGGACCTGATCGCGCGGGAATTGCGCGGTGGTCTGGATGAAGGGCGTGCCATCTGCAATCGCCTTGACCGCTTCGGGGGCGCCATCGACCGAGGTCAGCTTGATGTCGCGGCCCGAGCCCTGGATGGCTGCCAGCGCGCCCATCGCGCCGCCGTCATTGACCGAGAAGATGCCGGCCAGGTTCTGGTGCGACTGGATCATGTTCTCGACGACGCCGAGGGCGACCGAACGGTCCTGACGGCCGTTCTGGGTGTCGACCAGGGTGATGCCGGGATGTTCCGCAAGCGCGGCCTTGCAGCCTTCGACACGCTGCAGGATCGGCACGACCGGGATCCCGTCAAGGATGGCAACCTCGCCCTCGCCGCCAAGGGCTTCGGCCAGATAATCGCAGGACAGGTAGCCCGCATCGCGGTTCTTGGAGCCGACGAAGGTATCGACCGGGCCATTCGCGTTGGCATCGACAGCCACCACGATCACGCCTTGATCCTTGGCCATGCGCACGGCCGCTTCGACGCCCGCGCTGTCGGTCGGGTTCAGCAGCAGGATGTCGATGCCTTGCTGCAGCATGTCCTCGACATCCGAGATCTGCTTGGCCACGTCATGGCCGGCATCGGTCACGATGACCTCGGCGCCGATCTGGGCCGCGGCTTCGTTCAGCGCCTCGAGCATCGAGACGAAATAGGGGTTGTTCATCTCCTGGAACGTCATGCCGATCTTCAGCTTGTCGTCCTGGGCCGTGGCGACGCCGGCCGAGGCGGCAAGCCCCAGGGCAACGACGGAGACGGTCTTGAGCAGGGTTTTCATGTGGTAGTCCTCCCGTTGGTAAAGTTGGCAGTCCCCCTCTGGTCGCAGCTCGCGGATGCGCAGCAGCGGTCAAAGGGTATTGGTGGGGCGTGGCGGGTCAGCTGGCCATGCGGATCGTCTGGTTGGCCGCGAAGGTCGCGCGAAATTCCGAAGGCGACATCTTCTTGAGCTTGAGGAAATGGCGGTTGAAGTTGGACAGGTTCGAAAAGCCCACATCATAGCAGATGTCGGCGACCCGAGCCTCGGGGTCTGACAGCAGCATGTGGCAGGCCAGGTCGATGCGCATCTGGTTGCGATAGCGCACCAGCGTCGTGCCGGTATGCCGCTTGAACGAGCGGGAAAACGCGCTCTGACTCTGGCCGGTCAGGTCGGACAGCTCGGTTTCGCTCAGCGGTTCGTGCAGGTTCTCGCGCAGATGGCCGATGGCGCGGTTCATGTCCGACTCCTCGGCCCGCTCCATGTCCAGCACGAAGCTGAGGCTGGCGAGGGTCTGCGATTTCGGCGCATTGGCCAGCAGGTCGAGGATCTGGAAGAACAGTCCCAGCCGGCGCACGCCCCGCGCATCAATCAGCGCACGCATCAGCGGCCGGACAGCGCGGCCGGTCTCATCATCGAACAGCAGGCCGCGGCGGCTGCGCTCCAGCAATTGCCGCACGGTTTCCATTTCGGGAAATGCACTGCGCGCGCCCTCGATGAAGCTTTCAGGGAACTGGATGACCTCGGTGCGCTGCGGCACGATCTCGCCGGGGCGGATGGTGCTGATCCAGTTCTGCGGCAGGTTCGGGCCGGTCATGATCAGCTGGCCGGGGCCAAATTCGCCCACATGATCGCCGATATAGAACTTGCCGCTGGTCGCCACGACCAGATGAATTTCGTATTCAGGGTGGAAGTGCCAGCGCACCGTGCGGAACGGATAACCATGCTTCCAGGCGGCAAAGGACTCGCCCTTGCGGATATGCACCAGTTCCAGATCAGGCTGCATCGCGTCCTCCCCTCCGCGCCAGCGCGGCTCGCCTTGGCGATGCCGGCCCTCCTTGGCGCTGAGTTATTGGTAGCACGGGGAGGGAAGTGGCAGCCACGACCCCACGAGAAATTTTCCGATACTTTTTTGACGCATGGCAGAGAAAAATCATCGGCGGGGGATAATCGCGAGCAAGGAAGAATGCTGCATCGCCGCATAACGCTGCAGGGCAGCGCCATGAAACAAGGCAACCGAGCAGCCACGGCTGCCGATAAGCCATCTGCATCTGCTTATACTTTTCTGGCCCCTGCGCAACGCCTCGGCACCAGCACCAACGCCCCCACAAGGGGGCGCCACGCTCGGTGCAGGACAGGCGGCGATCAGGCCGCGGGCATCTCGATCTGGATCTTGACGTCGGTCTCGCGCCCTTCGGCCGCGCGGTCAAAGGCGGCGATGCTGTCGGCAAAGGGCATCGTCAGCGAGATCAGCGGCGTCAGATCGACCTTCCCCGCCGCGATCAGCGATACGGCGCGGTCATAAACATTGGCATAGCGGAACACCGTATCGACCCGCAGCTCTTTCGCCTGAAGGCCAACGATGTCGAAGGGCACCGGATCGACCGGCATCCCGACCAGCACGATGCCCCCGCCCGGCCGCGCCAGCTTGGGCAAGCCGAGAATCGCCGGCGCCGCGCCCGAGCATTCGAACACCACATCCGCGCCCCATCCGCCGGTTGCCTTGGCGATGGCCTCATCCGCAGGGGTGTTGCGAATATTGATGGTCTCGATCCCCGGATAGGCCCCGATGATGTCCAGCTTGGGCTGCGCCAGATCGGCGACATAGACCTTGGCACAACCACCCGCCAGCGCCGCCAGCGCCGTCATCATGCCGATGGGGCCGGCCCCGACGACCATGCCGATATCGCCCGGCTGGATGCGCGCCCGCAGCGCGGCCTGCATTCCGATGGCAAAAGGCTCGACCATCGCGCCTTCCGCGAAGGACACATTGTCCGGCAGCAGATAGGTGAAGGCGGCCGGGTGCACGACTTCGGGGGTCAGGCAGCCGTGGATCGGCGGCGTCGCCCAGAAGCGCACGGCCGGATCGACGTTGTAGATACCCAGCTTCGACGCGCGCGAGGTCGGGTCCGGAATCCCCGGCTCCATGCAGACGCGGTCGCCAACCTTGAGATGGGTGACCTGCGCGCCGACCTCGATGACGACGCCCGAGGCTTCGTGCCCCAGCACCATCGGCTCGGTCACCACGAAAGGGCCGATCTTGCCGTGAGTGTAGTAATGCACGTCCGACCCGCACACGCCGACCGTCCGCACCGCGATGCGCACATCCGTCGGCGTCAGGGTCTGGTCCAGCGCGATGTCGCGCAGCGACAGCTCGCCCTTGCGTTCCAGCACCAGTGATGTCGGCATGATCGTTCCTCCCAAAGCTGTCATCCGGCGCCGCCGCGGGCCGAGGGGCCCGGGGCGGCATCGCCTGCCCTCGGCGAACTGAGAAAGGCCGGCACCGGGCATTGTAAAGGCCTCCTGCACCGGGGCCTTGGGTAAATCTGGCGGTGGGGAAAAAAACTACCACTCCGCAGGGCCCGTTCTGCGCAAGTCGCGTGCCCCCTTGGCAAGCCTCCTTCCCCGCGCGCCGCGCTCGGCACCGTTACTCCGAGGCCAGTGCATCCGCGGATCTACGCCTGCGCCGGGCAGGCCACGGGAACATCCCCACCTCTACCACGTTCTCCCGGTATCAGACACTCCAACCCCCCGGAGATCACCATGAAAGATAAAGACCTTGGATCGCTGTTCCTCGACGGCCTGAAGGACATCTATTATGCCGAGCGCAAGATCCTGAAAGCTCTGCCGAAGATGGCCCGCGCCGCGCAGTCGGAGATGCTCCGCGACGCCTTCCTGAAGCACAAGGAAGAGACCGAGACCCAGAAAGAGCGCCTTGATCAGGTGTTCGAGGCGCTTGGCAAGCGTGCGGCTGGCAAAACCTGCCCGGCGATCGACGGTATCCTCGAAGAGGGTGAAGAGATCATGGACCAGTACAAGGGCATGGCCTCGATCGACGCCGGCCTGGTGGCCGCGGCGCAAGCGGTCGAGCATTACGAGATGGCCCGCTACACCACGCTGTCCAGCTGGGCGACGCTTCTGGGCCACACCGATGCAGCCAAGCTGCTGATGGAAACGCTGGCAGAAGAGCAGGCCACCGAAAAGGCCTTGGCGCAGCTTGCCAAGACCGACGCCAACAAGGCGGCGATGGCGGCCTGATCACCGGCCCCTGCCCTACCCATAAGCCCCGGCCGTCACGGCCGGGGCTTTTTCTTGGAAGTCCTTTGGAGGTCAGCCCGCAAACAGCCCCACATAGTCCTGCCGCAGCAGGTTCTTCTGCACCTTGCCCATCGTGTTGCGCGGCAGGTCGGGCAGCACCATGATCTGCTTGGGCTGCTTGAACCGCGCCAGCGATTGCCCCAGCACCGCCGCGATGGCCGCGGTGTCCAGTTCGGCATCCTTCGCGGGAACCAGCACCGCCACCACCGCCTCGCCGAAGTCCGGATGCGGCACGCCGATCACCGCGCTTTCCAGCACGCCGGGCTGGTCATCGAGGATCAGCTCGATCTCCTTGGGGTAGACGTTGTAGCCCCCGGTGATGATCAGGTCCTTCTGCCGGCCGACGATGCTGACATAGCCATCGGTGTCGATCACCCCGATATCGCCGGTGATGAAGAACCCGTCCTCGCGCAGCTCTTCCCGGGTCTTTTCCGGCATCTGCCAGTAGCCCTTGAAGACGTTGCCACCCCGCACCTCGATCATGCCGGGCTCGCCCTGCGGCAGGGCCTCGCCGGTCACGGGGTCGGTGATCTTCAGCTCCACCCCCGGCAGCGGCAGGCCCACGGTGCCCGCCCGCCGGTCGCCCTCGTAGGGGTTGGAGGTGTTCATGTTGGTTTCGGTCATGCCATAGCGCTCAAGGATCCGGTGCCCGGTGCGCTCCTCGAACTGCACATGCGTCTCGGCCAGCAGGGGCGCGGAGCCGGAGGTGAAAAGGCGCATATGGGCGACCAGATCGCGGTTGAAGCGCGGATCGTCCAGCAGGCGGGTGTAGAAGGTGGGCACGCCCATCATGGTGGTGGCCTTCGGCAGCCAGCCGATGACCTGATCGGCCTTGAAGCCCGGCAGGAAGATCATCGAGGCGCCGGACAGCATCACCACGTTGCAGGCCACGAACAGGCCGTGTGTGTGGAAGATCGGCAGCGCGTGCAACAGCACGTCACCCGGGGTAAAGCGCCATTCGGCGGCGAGGACTTCAGCGTTGGACAGCAGGTTCTGCTGGCTGAGCATCGCGCCCTTGGACCGGCCGGTGGTGCCCGAGGTGTAGAGGATCGCCGCCAGATCGTCCGGCCCGCGCGGGACCGGGGCGAAGCCTTCGGGGGCGGCGTCGGCGAGGTCCGGCAACGTGCCCTCCCCCGCATCGTCCATCGTCTGGAACTGCGCGCCATGCCGCGCCGCCACCGCGCCAAGCGCATCGGCGCGGGCAGGGCTGCCGACCAGCAGCGCAGCCTCGGAGTTGCCGACGAAATACTCCACCTCATCCGCGGTGTAGGCGGTGTTGAGCGGCAGGAACACCACGCCCGAGGCGAGAGCGGCGGCGTAGAGCGCCAGCGCCTGCGGGGTCTTGTCGATCTGCACTGCCATCCGGTCGCCGGGGCGCAGCCCCAGCCCGTCCAGCGCCGCGGCGTAGCGCAGCGAAAGGGCGTGGAAGGCGGCGCCGGTCATCTGCGCGCCGGCAGCATCGGTCAGGAACGCGGTTTCGCGCGTGGCAAGCGGGGCGACCAGAGTGTCGAACAGCGGGTTGGTCATGGTTTTCTTCCTGTAGAGGTGCCCTGCGGCAGCAGGGCCTGGACGGATTTCGCCGCGGCGACAGTCTTGCCGGTGACGAAGTTTTCGTTGTTCCGCTCGACCTTTGCCAGATCGTAGAGGTAGTTCACCATCGCCGAGCAAGATTGCCGCAGCCCGTTGGCCGAGGTATCGGCCAGCGCGTGCACGTCATGCAGCAGCGCACCGTTGCCCAGATGGAAGCGCGCCACCGGATCGGCAGGCATCCCGTCGGGGCGCTTGGCGGTCAGCAAGAACTCCGCCGTCAGCGATTTCAGCGCTGCCAGATGCGGGCCAAGCGCCTCGGGGTCGCCCTTCGCCGCCGCGGCCAGCAGCGCCGCCGCCTCGGGCCGGTCCTTGGCGATGGCCTTCAGGTGCCGCGCGAGGCCCGGCACGGGTGACAGGGTCACGAAGGTCTTCACCTGCGGCAGGTCGCGGTGCAGCTCGTCCACCACCTGCTTGATCAGCGAGTTGCCGAAGGAGATGCCGCGCAGCCCTTCCTGGCAGTTGGAGATGGAGTAGAACACCGCCGTGTCGATCTCGGCATCCGGCACCGGCTCTCGCCCCTCGGCCAGCAGGCGCTGCACCGAACCTGGGATCCCGCGGCAAAGCGCGACCTCGACGAAGATCAGCGGCTCCTCCGGCATCGCGGGGTGAAAGAAGGCAAAGCAGCGCCGGTCGGACGGGCGCAGGCGGCGCTGCAGGTCGTCCCAGTCGTTGATGGCGTGGACGGCCTCATACTGGATGATCTTCTCAAGGATGTTCGCCGGGGTGCGCCAGTCGATATGGCGCAGCACCAGAAAGCCGCGATTGAACCAGCTGCCGAAGAGATGCGCGAAGTCCAGGTCGATGCGCTGCAGGGCCGGGGATGGCTCCATCTGCAGCAGGTCGAGCCGCATCTGCACCAGTTCTTCCGTGCCCCCCGGCGCCTGGTTCAGGCGGCGCAGCAGTTCCTGCCGCGGCGGCTCTGCCTCGCGGCTCAGCTCACCATAGGATGCCGCATCGCGCTTGGCGGCATAGCGTTCGGCGGCGGCGATGACCTTGGCGCTGTCCACGTCCAGCGCCTCGGCCAGATGCTCAAAGAAGCCGCGCTTCTCTGCGGCGCTCATCGCGCGGTAGCGCTGCAAGATATCGCGCGCCAGCCGCATCCCCGACACCTCGCCCTGCGCCGACAGCAGCCCCTCGCAGAGCGCGGCCATCGGCGCCCGGCTGGGGGCAGCGGCATTGCCGGGGCGCCGCTCGAACAGCGTCCCCATGATATCGGCAAAGAAGGCGATCCGGCTCATATTCAGGTGCTCCTTCAGGACGGGCCCATCACCAGATCGGGCAGCCAGGTTGCAATCTCGGGGAAGAAGCACAGGATCACGATGGCGAGGATCATGCAGCCCACGAAGGGTGCCGACCCGACCAGAATGGTGCGCAGCGAGATGTTGGGGGCGATGGAGTTGATGACGAAGAGGTTGAGGCCAACCGGCGGCGTGATCAGCCCGATTTCCATGTTGATCGTCAGGATCACCGCAAACCAGTAGGGATCGAACTGCGCGGCATCGAGGATCGGCAGAAGGATCGGCGCGGTCATCAAAATCACCGCGACCGGGGGCAGGAAGAAGCCCGCGACCAGCAGGAACAGGTTGATGATCCCCATCAGCACCCAGCGGTTCACATCCAGCCCCGCGATCCATTGCGCGATGGACTGGGTAATGAACAGCGAGGACATCATGTAGGCGAAGACCCCCGCGGCGGCCATGATGAACAGGATCATCACGCTCTCGCGGGTGCTGTCGCGCAGCACCGCCCAGATCGCACGCGGGTTCCACATCTTGTAGATCACGATGGCCATGCCAAGGCACAGCACCGCCCCCACCGCCGCGGTTTCCGACGTCGTGGCGACCCCGCCATACATCGCGTAGAGCACGCCGAGGATCACCACCAGGAACGGCACGATGCGCGGCAGGATCTCCAGCTTCTCACGCAAGCTGTAATGGCGCGGCGACAGCACGGCGATATTTCCCGACCGCCAGGTGGCGAAGATCGCCCAGGCCATGAACAGGCCCATCAGCATGATCCCGGGCATCACGCCTGCCAGGAACAGCCGCCCGATCGAGGTTTCGGTGGCGATGCCATAGACGATCATGGTGACCGAGGGCGGGATCAGGATCCCCAGCGTTCCGCCCGCGGCGATGGCACCCGCCGCCACCCCGTCGGGATAGCCGCGCTTTTGCATCTCGGGGATGCCCATCTTGCCGATGGCGGCGCAGGTGGCGGGGCTGGACCCAGACATCGCCGCAAAGAGGGCACAGGCTCCGAGGTTCGACACCACAAGGCCGCCCGGCACGCGGGTCAGCCAACGCTCCAGCGCCTCGAACAGGTCAGCCCCGGCCCGGGTGGAGGCGATAGCCGCGCCCATGATGATGAACATCGGGATCGACAGGATGGTGAAGCTGTTGAGATCGGCAAAGAAGATCTCGGGCATCATCTCCAGCGACCGGGCGCCATCGAAGATCAGCAGGAACGCTGCCGACACGACCAGCAGGCCCACGGCGACGGAAACGCCCGAGAAAAGAACGACAATCGTAGCGACGGCGACAAGCGCGCCCAGAACCAGCGGATCCATTACGCCTCCCTCACGCCAAAGGGCGCGTCAATGCCGGTGGCCAGCGCCACCAGATCAGCCAAGACTTGCAGCACGAACAGCCCGAACCCGATCGGCAGGGCGAGGTAGGGCACCCAGAGCGGCGGGGCCCAGACGGTCGAGGATTTCCAGCCCCGGTCAAACGCCTCAAGCCAGATATGCCCCGAATGCCAGGCCAGCAGCGCGATCACCACAAGCGTGGCACTCAGCGTGACATAGGCCAGCACGCGCCGCACCCGCGGCGGCAGCATGAGCGGGATCAGGTCCACGTTCACATGGCCGCGCAGTTTTTGCACGTAAGGCAGCCCCACGACGGTGGCCGCGATCATCAGGTAGATCACCGCCTCGGTCTGCCAGATCGTCGATTGCCCCAGCACCGCGCGCACAAAGATCATGTGGCAGGTGACGAAGAGGGCGATGACGGTGCAGGCGGCGGCGAACCAGCCGCAGACGGTGGATATGGCGCGAACGCTACGGACGAAGCCTGCCCCTCTGCTTGCAGCAGGGGCGGCGGAATGGGAACCGGACATGGGGCGTCTCCGAAAGAGGCGGGAGTCTAGACACTCGGGCAGTCGGGCGCGGGGATGTCCCGCGCCCGGAAACGGTCACTCGACCGACAGCGCCATATCGAGCAGGCGCTGCCCATCGGGCGCATCAACCACGAACTGCTTGTAGGAAGACTCCTGCGCCAGCGCTTGCCAGGCGTCGAAATCCTCTTGCGTCATCTCGGCGATCTCGACGCCCGCGGCGCGGAACACCTCGACCGAAGCCGCGTCTTCCTTCTTGGCTTCCTCAAAGTAATAGGCCTCGGCCTTGGCCGCGCCCGCCATCAGCGCCGCCTGCTGCTCAGGAGTCAGCCCGTCGAAGGTGCTCTTGTTGATCAGCATCGGCTGATACATGAACCACAGCGCCACATCTGCGGCAGGGGTGTAGCACTTCGCCAGCTCCTGCAGGCGGAACGACACGAAGGACGAGGACGAGGTGTTGAGCGCGTTCAGCACGTTCTGCTGCATCGCGTTGTAGGTCTCCGACGAGGGCATCGACGCGATCGAGGCGCCCGCGGCCTGCAGCATCTCCTCGAACCCCTTGCCCGCGGCGCGCACGGTCATGCCCTGCACATCCTCGGGGCTGGTGATGCATTCGCCCATGCTGGCAAAGCCGCCGGCCAGATAGCCTTTCACCAGCGTCATCACGTCATCTTCGTTCAGCAGCGCCTCGATCTCGTCCATGAAGGGCGAGGCGTTGAGGCGGGCGGCGTGGTCGTGGTTCTTCACCAGTCCCGGCATCAGCGTCAAGTTGTATTCGGGGCGCTGGCCGCCGGCGTAGGACAGCGGGAATACCGTCATGTCCAGCTGGCCGCGGCTGAGCGGCACATATTGCTCGGTCGCCTTGAACAGCGATCCCGAGGGGAAGATCTGGATGGTCAGATCGACATCCGCCGCCGCAACCTCTTCGGCCACGATCTCGGCGATGCGGTGGCGCAGGTCACCCGGTGCGAACTGGTGCGACAGCCGAAGCTGCTCGGCGCTGGCCGAAGCCGCGAACAGGGCGAACGGAACTGCGGCGCAGACCGCAATCTTTGCGTGTTTCATGGAAACCTCCTCCCAAAGGTAACTGTGGTTGCCTAAGCAATGGCGGTCAGATTGTCGTTGCGGATATGCAATGTCAATCCTATTGTATGCAAGAAATGACATCAGGTATCCCGACCATGCAGGACATCCCCCTCGACCGCCGCACCGACCAGATCCGCGAAGCGCTGGAGGAGATGATCGTCGAGGGCCATTTCCCCGACGGCGCCCGGCTGGACGAGGTCAGCCTTGCCGAGCAGTTCCACGTCTCGCGCACGCCGCTGCGTGAGGCTTTTCAATCGCTTGCCGCCTCGGGGCTGGTAGAGCTGCGGCTGCGGCGCGGCGCCTTCGTCAAGTTCCCGGCGCTGGACGACGTGATCGAGATGTTCGACGTGATGGCCGAGATCGAGGCGATGTGCGGCCGCTACGCCGCCCGCCGGATGACGCCGGAGGCCCAAGCCGAGATCGCCGCGGCGCTTGTGGGCTGCGAGACGGCCTTCGCCGCCGATGATTTCGACGGCTACTACCACGCCAACCACGCCTTCCACGCGCTGATCTACCGCGCCTCGGGCAACCGCTTTCTGGCCGGCGAGGCCGAACGCCTGCACCGCCGCCTGAAACCCTTCCGCCGCCTGCAACTGCGCCTGCGCGGCCGGATGCGCGAATCGCTGAAGGAACACCGCCTGATCTTCGACGCGCTGGTGGCCGGGGATGAAGCGGCCGTGACCGCCCAGATGCGCGCCCATATCGCCGTGCAGGGGGACAGGTTCAACGACCTCGCGGCGCAGTATCGGCGGTCGATTGGGGCGGCGGGGGCGCGGCAAAGGGATCGGGAGAGGGTGTAGCCCGTCTCACGCCAATTGACTGTTAATCACCTGCCCACCCCTACCACCTGAACCCCGAAAACGTCGCCGTAACCCCGACCTCGTCATAGTCGAAGAACGCCACCGTCGAGTCATTCCGCGCCAGATCCACCCCCAGCGTCACACTGGGGCTGACCTGATAGACCAGCGCGGCGGCGTAGCGGCGGTCGGTGCGGTCCTGGCCGAGGAATTGCCCTCCCTCCGCCTCCTGATAGCCAAGGCTGAGGCCCATCGGATGCCGGCCCTGATGCCAGCGGATGCCGGCCCCCAGCGCCAGCCGCTGCACCGTCTCGCCGGGCACCTCCTCGCCAAGGCTCAGCGCCACTTCGGTGACCGCGCCGTCCCACAGGCTCTCCACCCCCAGTTCCAGCGCCATCTGGCGGGTGCTGCCGTCGCGCTGTTCCAGCCCGGTGGTCAGGGCGTGATAGCCGGCGCCGGTTTCGAACAGATGCTCTGCGCTGATCTTGGTCAGGGCAGTTTCGCTGCGGTCCAGCTCTCGGTTCAGCACGGCCTCGGTGTGGCAGAGGTCGAGGAAGGTCCAGCCGGTCAGGTGGTTGTCCGAACAGACCCGCAGCTCGGCATATCCGCGGCCGATGTCATGCTCGGGTGCCCAGACGGTCTCGGCGCGCAGGGCCGCCGAGACATAGCGCCCGCTGTCCCAGGCCAGCCGCGCCTCGCCCCCGGCGCCAACACCCGCCACGATGCCGGCCTTGGCGACATATTCCGGCGTGGTTTCGAAGATGATGCCGTCGACGCTCAGCCGGTCGTTATAGGCGCCGCCGTTGATATTGCCGTCATAGCTCAGCACCGGCGCGGCCCAGGCATCGAGCGCTATCAGCGGAGTCTGCCCCGGCTCGTGGTAGAAGCCCTGCCGCACCATGTCGCGCTTCATGCGGCCCACCAGCGCGGGCGGCAGCGCGCCCGTCTCCAGCGCCTTGCCGAACGCAAACAGCCGCAGCCGCTCGGACCCGGCCAGCGCGCTGGTGGCGACGCGGGCGCCCTCATCCGCCGCGGCCGGGGCCGCGCAGAGCGCCAGCAGCAGCGCGGCGAGGCGCCGCGCGCGCGCGGTCATGGGCTGATCTGGTTGGGGTGCTGGCCGTAGAAGATGCCCGAAGCCTCGATCCGGTCACTTTCGGCGATATAGACGCCCGAGGTGGTCAGGTTCTCTTTCGACACATCCGACAGGTCACCGCCGATATTGCCGCGCAGCATCCCATCCGCCTCAAGGATCTCATTCCCCGGGGCCCAGACCGACAGGGTGATCGGCCCGCCATAGGCGCCCGAGGAGACGTTGAACGGCATGTCAGTCGCCAGCATCTCGGTGCGCACGTCCGATCCGGCATCCACGCCGGTCCGCAGGTCGATGCTGGCCGTCTCGGCATCGAAATCGATGACCATGTTAACAAGGCCGTTCTCGTCGTAGCCGCTTTGCAGCGCGCCGCCATCGACCGACACCCAGACATAGTTCTTGCCGCGGAAGTAGTATTTCCCGCTGGCCGAGGCGATGTTCTCCACCGGCGCCTGATCGGCGGTCAGCCGCAGGATCCGCGTCGGATCGCCATTGCCATCCACCTCGGCGATCACCTCGATGGTCATGGTATCGGTGTAGGCCGCCTCTGCCTCGGCAATCAGGCTCTTGTAGCCGGCGGGCGAGGCCGGATCGGCATCGTCGAACGCGGCCAGCACCGCGTCATCAGCCGCCCCTTCCGACTGGGTGCGCCGCACGCGGGAATAGCCGTTGTGCTGCGTCGTGTAGCTTTCCAGCCCCGGGGTCACGATCTCCGTCCCCGGATCGGTCGGCGTCACGCCGCCGCCGGTGCCGCCCCCTCCCCCACCGCATCCAGCCAGCAGCACGAGGCCAGCAAGCGCCGCGGCGCAGCGCATCAGGTCCAGCATCCGGCTCATCGGCGTCTCCTGTCGGGGTAAACTGTGGCATTAATGCGTCCGACCGCGGAGCACACAAGGCCGGGAATCACTGGTACACTCAGAGAATCTGGCATGTCTGCCCTTATTATGCCATCACGTCCCGCTAGTTATTAACCAGTTCTCGTCGCCCTCGGGTCGGCGTGGGTTAGACCAAACAGAGTCCAAAAAGGATCATGCAGAACCGATGTGGAAGGCCCTCCCCTGCCTGCCTGTGTTTTTTGCGCTCTGCGCAGTCTCCGCCTGTGACTTCGCCGCGCCAGAGCTGCCGCTGCGGATGGACCAGCGCGAGGCGACAACCCCGTTCCAGGTTGTCCCCGACAGCCAGCGTTGGGTGAACGCCCCCGCCGGCATCATGACGCTGCAGCGCGATCTGGGCCCGCAGGCCGAACAGAAGATCGTGCTGAAGAACGCCACCACCTTCCGCGGCGAGAATGTGTTGCAGATGCGGGCGCGCGGGCAGGATCCCCGCTATGTGGGCCGGCTGCGGCTGGAAGAGTTCATGCGCCGCGTCGGCGGCGCACCGGCGCCTTTCACCGAGATCAGCGATTCCGGCCTGCAATCCGGCGAAGACGCGCTTGGCCCCTATTTCTGGACCGAATACAGCACCGGCACCTCGACGCTCTGCGTGCTTGGCATCCGCCGGCTGGAACCGGGCGCATGGTTGCCACCCGAGGGGCTGACGGTACTCGATATCATGCTGCGCAACTGCGTCAGCGGCACCGCCGAAGAGGCGCTGGCCCCGATGGGCGCCGCGGCGATCACCGGCGACCGCCCCCTGGGGCAAAGCAGCACCAGTGGCAGCCGGATGCTGTCACCGCTCGCCGGACCCATGCAGTGACCAGCGCCCTGCTGACCGCCCCCGAGAGGACATGACGACATGGCAGACAGGCCCTCCTCGCGCAAATCCGGCCAGGTGAAGACCTATGCCACGCTGCTGCTGTGGGTGGTGCTGCTGGTACCGATCCTGCTGCTGACTTCGGTTCCCACCTCGAATGCCGGTCAGGCGCTGCTCAGCATCGTGGCGGTGCTGCTGGTCGTGCTGCTCAAGCCCTTCACCGAACAGACCACGGCGCGCTTTGCGCTGCTCGCCGTCGCCAGCGTGATCGTGCTGCGCTACATGGTCTGGCGGTTGCTGGAAACGCTGCCCCCCGCCGCGCCGACGGTGTCCTTCACCGTCGCGGTGCTGCTGTTCGCGGTGGAGCTTTACTCGAACCTCGCCTTCTTCCTGAACGCCTTCGTCAATGCCGATCCCACCACCCGCAAGATGCCGCCGCAGGTGTCGCTGCGCGACCTGCCGACGGTGGATATCCTCGTGCCGTCGTATAACGAGCCGACGGAGATGCTGGCGATCACGCTCTTGGCCGCAAAGAACATGATCTACCCGGTGGACAAGCGCACCGTGGTGCTGTGCGACGATGGCGGCACCGACCAGCGCTGCAATTCCGACAACCCCGAACTTGCCGCCGCCTCGCGCAAGCGGCGGGCGGAGCTGCAGCAGCTTTGCGCCGATCTTGGCATCATGTATTCCACCCGCGCCCGCAACGAACACGCCAAGGCCGGCAACATGTCGGCGGCGCTGGAGCGGCTCAACGGCGATCTGGTGGTGGTGTTCGATGCCGACCACGTCCCGACCCGGGACTTTCTGGCGCGCACCGTGGGCTATTTCGTCGATGACCCGAAGCTGTTCCTGGTGCAGACGCCGCACTTCTTCATCAACGATGACCCGGTGCAGCGGAACCTTGGCTTCTCGCGCAAGGTCCCGACCGAGAACGAGATGTTCTATTCCAAGATCCACCGCGGCCTCGACCGCTGGGGCGGCGCCTTCTTCTGCGGCTCGGCCGCCGTTCTGCGCCGCGCTGCGCTCGACAGCGTCGGCGGGTTCTCGGGTGAGACCATTACCGAGGATGCCGAAACCGCGCTCGACATCCATGCGCGCGGCTGGAAGAGCCTTTATATCGACCGGGCGATGGTGGCTGGGCTGCAGCCCGAAACCTTCGCCTCGTTCATCCAGCAGCGCGGCCGGTGGGCCACCGGCATGATGCAGATGCTGATCCTGAAGAACCCGCTGTTCCGTACCGGCCTGCGGCTGCCGCAGCGGCTGTGCTACATCAACTCGATGAGCTTCTGGCTGTTTCCGCTGATCCGCATGGCCTATCTGCTGGTGCCGCTGGTCTACCTGTTCTTCGGGATCGAGATCTTCGTCTCCACCTATGCCGAGGTCATGGCCTATATGCTGGGCTATCTCGCGATCAGCTTCCTCGTGCAGAACGCCCTCTTCAGCCGCTACCGATGGCCACTGGTGTCCGAGGTGTTCGAGGTCGCGCAGGCGCCCTACCTCGCCGCCGCGATCTTCCGCACCGTGCTGCGCCCCCGCGCCGCCAAGTTCAACGTGACAGCCAAGGACGAGATGCTCGTCGAGGATTACATCTCGCCCGTCTACAAGCCGCTGCTGTTCCTGCTGCTGCTCATGGCGGCCGGCGTCGTCGCATTGGTGGCCCGCTGGATCGCCTTCCCGGGTGACCGCGGGGTGCTGGCGATTGTCGGCGGGTGGGCAGTGTTCAACTTCCTGCTGGTCAGTCTCGCGCTGCGCGCCGTTTGCGAAAAGCAGCAAAGCCGCGCCACCCCACGCGTGGCGATGGAGGTGCCGGCAACTCTGACCTGGGAGGGGCAAACCGCCCCCGTGCAGGCCACCATCGTAGATGCCTCGGTCCGCGGCGCGGGCCTCGTGTTCCAGATGCCACGGGGAGCGGAAGGCAGCACGGGGCCGACCCTCGCGCTGGACGATGTCGTCACCTTTCGGCCGCGCTTTCCCGATGCCCAGCATCTGGAAACCGATCTGGGCGCCGTGGTGCGCAACATCACCCGCACCGAAAAGGGCGCGCTGATCGGCCTGCGGATGCAGCCCAACCCCTCGATGGAGGCGCGGGCGGCCATCGCCTTTCTGACCTTCGGCGCCAGCGAGAACTGGCAGCGCGTGCGCGAGGCGACACGCGCCCGCAAGGGGCTGGTGTCGGGCCTTCTCTACATGCTCGGCCTGTGCCTGACGAGCCTGCCGAAAACCATCATGGACTTCGCCCGCGAACCCGCCCGCCGCCGCCGCGCCGCCGAACGCCCGCAAGAGCAGCGCCCGGTTCACCTGCTCGCCTTCACCGCCGACATCCTGGCCGCCGCAGCCCCGCGCAGCACCCAGCCCGTCGAGGGACTGTATCTGGAGGAGCGGCAATGACCGCCCAGCTTGCCCCTTGGGCCACGCTTCATGCAGCGCTGGCGCTGGCGCTTTGGGCCGCTGCGGCGGCGGCGCAGGACTCGCCGCTGATCGAGGCCTTCCCCGCAGAGGACACGGCACCGGCCGAGGCAGCCATCGCCGAACAGGTTTTGCGCGACAGCGGCAGCGACGCCGCCGCAGCCCCGGTGCAGACTTGGCTGCTGCCGCTGCGCCCCTCTGTCCCGGTGCTGCCGTCCAATGGATCTGCGGCCGACAACGCCGCTCTCCCGGGCGCCTTCCGCCTGACAGGAGAGCAGTCCGGGGCCGAGTTCATGCTCTGGCTGCCGGATGGCGCCTCGGCCAGCGATCTGGTGCTGGCCTATCGCTCCAGCATCAACGTGCTGCCCGAACGCTCGCAACTGTCGGTCAGCGTGAATGGCGAGCCGGCGGGCGCCTTCCTGCTGACCAGTTTTGCCCAGTTCACACCGGTCACGCTGCAAAGCACCGCGCTGCGGCCGGGGCTGAACCGGGTGCAGATCGACGTCGTCCACCATCACCGCATCTTCTGCGGCCCCGAGGCCAGCTTTGCGGTCTGGACAGAGCTGCTGCTGCCGCAAAGCGGCGTGACGATGCAGGCCGCCCGCCTCGGCGCCGATGCCGCCGGCTTTCTGGCTGCCGCCTCGGCGCAGGTCGCCAGCGGCGCGCCGATCGAGATCCGCGCCGACGGTGCCCTCGATCCGCTGCTGCTGCGCAACCTTTCCGCACGGCTGACCGCCGCCCTGGCCGCAACGCCCGATTTCCGCGTCGTCTCCCCCTGGACCCCGCAGACCGGCGCGCCGTCCAAGGCGCGGATCACGGTCTTGCAGGGCGGCACCGGCCGCGCCAGCATCGAACAGGGCGGCGATGGCGCCGTCGTGCTGCTGCTGGACCCGGCGGCAGGGGTAGAGCTGCCGCTGGAGTCCGTTCTGCCGCCTCTCGCCGCGGCCGAAACCCCTCAGGCCGGCGCCGTGCCCGCGCTGCAGCCGGGACAGGCGACGCCCTTTGCCGATCTGGGCCTCGGCGACACCACCGCCCGCGGCCATTACATCTTGCATGACATGAACTTCCGCCTGCCCGATGACTGGCTGATCCTGGCCTCGCAAGAGGCGCGCTTCACCCTGCTCTACGGCTTTGCAGACGCCCTGCCCTCCGGATCGCTGATGCTGGTCAAGGTCAATGGCCAGACCGTGCGGCTGCTGCCGCTCGACCGCAATGGCGGCAGGGTCCAGCCCCCGCTCGAGATGGGCTTTGCCGCAAACCTGCTGCGCCCCGGCGCCAACCGCGTCAGCTTCGAGGCCATCCTGCCGGGCGATCCGCCCGACATGCCCTGCGCCCCGCTGAAGGAAGAGACGCTGACGATCCTTGGGTCGTCAACGCTGTGGACGCCCCCCGCCCCTGCGATGGACCTGCCTAATATGGCACGCCCCTTGGCGCGGCTGACGACGGACGGCGTGCAGGGCACCAGCGCCGCCTCTGCCGCGACCGAGGAGCTGTTGCTGCCCTTCGCCGCGCTCTACCAGCCGCCAGAACCCCGGGCCGACCGTGCGCCGGCCGTGCTGACCGTCGCGCGGATCGACGCGCCGGGCGAGATGCCATTGGCGGCGCTTGGCCTGACCCGGCGGATGCTGGAGGAGGCGGTCGCGCAAATGCCCGCCAGCACCGAAGATTCCGCCGGCGGCCCGCAAGACAGCTGGCTGCATCGCCGTTGGGCCGACCTTGTCGGCCTCGCCCTGCCCGGTGATCCGCCGCTGGATCGCTGGCTGGCGGACCGGCACGGCATTGCCATGCTTCTGCAACCCGACCCCGAGGTGCCGCAGCACCTGTGGCTGCTGCTGGGGCCGGGCACCGACCCGGCCTTCGTCGCCGCCGCGCTGGAAGCCGGGCGCCGGGCCTTTGACGGGCCGCGCGGGCAGGTTTCCCTGCTCGGCCCCGATGGCCGCTGGACCAGCTGGGCCGACCCCGACCGTCCGCCGCGTCTGCAAGAGCCGCTGCGCCCCGGCAACCTGCGCTTCGTGCTTGGCAACTATGCCTCCTGGTCCCCGATGCTCTTCACCGGCGTTCTGGTTCTGCTGGCGCTTATCTCGTCGCTCGTGGCGATGTCCTTCGTGGTCGGCAACAGAGGTGCCCGCAAATGACCCTGATCCGCCGAACGTTCCTCCAAGGCCTCGCCGGGGCCGCCGCCCTCGCCACCCTGCCCGGAGCCGCCGTGAACGCCCAAGCCGCGCCCGCCGCCTCGATCCCCGCGGATCATCCGCTGCAGGCCGCCTGGCAAGCTTGGCGAAGCAGCTACATCGCGCCCGAGGGCAGGGTGGTGGACAGCTTCCAGCAAGGCGCCAGCCATTCCGAGGGGCAGGGCTACGGCATGGCGCTGGCGCTGTCCTTTGGCGACGGCGAGACCTTCCGGCGGCTGTATAGCTGGACCGAGACCAACCTTGCCCTGCGCCCCGATGCGCTTCTGGCATGGCGCTGGCTGCCCGACGCGCTGCCGCATGTGGCCGACCGCAACAATGCCAGCGATGGCGACTTGTTTTACGCTTGGGCCCTCGCCCGCGCCGCGCGGTTGTTCGGCGTGCCGGACTATGCCGCCCGCGCCCGCGCGATTGCCGCGGATCTGGTGGCGAGTTGCGTGGTGACGATGCCCGATGGCAGCGCCGACGTGATGCTGCCCGCCGCGAGCGGGTTCCTCACCGGGACGGGCTTCATCCTCAACCCCTCCTACTGGATGCCGCGGGCCATGCGCGATCTGGCGGCGGCGACCGATCAGCCAGCGCTGGCCCGCTGCGCCGATGGGGCAGAGCGGCTGATGTCGCAGATGGCGGCAAACGGGCTGGTGCCCGACTGGGTCGAGGTGACGGCCGATGGCATCACCCTGCCCCCGGCCCGCTTCTCCGCGAACAGCGGGTATGAGGCGCTGCGGGTGCCGCTGTTCCTGGTCTGGTCGCGCGCCAATACCCACCCCGCCGTGCGCGGCTTCACCGAGGCGCATCAGGCCGCCGAGACCGGCGATCTGCGCGCGCCGACGGTGTTCGAGCGCGGCACCGGGCGGGTGCTGGAATACAGCACCCATGCCGGCTATCGTGCCGTCTCGGCGCTGACCGCCTGTGCCGGGGCACAGCGCGCCGGATCGGCGATCCCGCCCTTCGACACCACCCAACCCTATTACCCCGCGACGCTGCATCTGATGACATTGGTTGCCCAGATCGAAGGATATCCCAGATGCGTGCCGCTGTGACCCGCCGCTCTTTCACCCGCCCTGCCCTGACGCTTGGCCTGCTGCTGGCGCTGTCCGCGCCCGCATTCGCGCAATCCGCGCCCACCGATCAGGACCTCGAAGCCCTGCGCTTCTACACCGGCCAGGGCGACGAGGTCTCGGCCGAGGCCGAGCTGCGCCGCCTGCGCAGCCAGTTCCCCGGCTGGACGCCGCCGGAGAACCTGTCGGCCGCGCAGGCCAGCCAGCCCTCGACCGAGATCGACCTGATCTACCGCCGCATCGCCGATGGCGACGTCGCCGGCGCGCAGCGCACCATTGCCGAGACGCGTAAATCCTTCCCCGGCTGGACCCCGCCGACCGAGATGGAGCAACTGCTGTCGATCACCGCGGCGCAGCAGGGCTTTGACGCCGCCGTCTCTGCCGGGCAGGCGCAACAGGCCATCGCCATCGTCCGCAGCGCGCCGGAACTGCTGCGCTGTGACCGGGTGAACAACGCCTGGAAGACCGCCGAGATGCAGGTGGCGCTGGCCGATAGCGGCGGGGCGCTCGCCACCTATCGCGGCGTCCTGTCGGCCTGCACCGGCTTTGCCGAGATTGTCGCCACGCTGGAAAAGGCCTCCGCCATCGCCACGCCTGCGCAGATGCAAGAGCTGTTCGCGCTGGTGCGCCCGCGCTTCACCGGCAATGCCGCGGCGCTGGACACGCTGGAAACCCGGCTTCTGGGCAGCGCGCCCGCGGCGGCTGCCACGGCCACGGCCCCCACAAGCGCCGCCCCGCCCGCGCGGCGCACGACGGCCGCACCCACAGCCCCCGCCGCCCCGCGCACGGGCGGCAGCACCCTGCCCCGCCAAGGCGACGGCCGCCTGGCCGCCACCCGCTCTGCCGCACAGGCGGGGGCCTGGGCCGAATGCCTCGCCCGCTCTGCCAATCCTGGCTCTGCCGAGCTGGCCTATGAGCGGGCGTGGTGCGCCTACAACCTCGACCGCCCGGCAGAGGCGCTGGCGGGCTTCAGCCAGATGGAACGCGCGCGCATCAGCCCCGAGCTGACCCGCGACGCCCGCTTTGGCATGGCGCTGTCCTACCTAGACCAGAACATGACCGAGAACGCCGCCCAGATCGCCGCCGCGACCGATTTCACCCGCGAACAACGGCTGACGATTGAGTCCATCATCCTCAACCAGCGCGGTGTCCGCGCCTATGAGCGCAAGGACTATCACCGCGCCATCGCCTTCCTGGATGCGATGGAAGATATGGGCAAGCTGACGCGCGACCTCGCTATCCTGCGCGCCTATGCCTATCTCAACCTCGACAAGCGCGCCGAGGCCTATCGCCAGTTCGAGGCGCTGCACCGCCAACTGGCCACCAAGGAAACCCGCGCCGGCATGTCCGCCTCGCGCTAAGCGGGCGGACATGCGGCTGGGGTGTCAGTCCATCCGGGTGATGAAGCGGGTATCGAGATAGGCTTCGATCGCCTCGGACCCGCCTTCGGTGCCATAGCCGGAATCCTTGATGCCGCCGAAGGGCACCTCGGGCAGGGCAAGGCCCAGATGGTTGATCGTGGTCATCCCCGCCTCGACCTCTGCCGCTATGCGGCCCGCCGCAACCGCCGATCCGGTCCAGGCATAGGCGGCAAGGCCGAAGGGCAGCCGGTTCGCCTCGGCGATGGCGGCGTCAAGGCTGGTGAAGCGGTTGATGACCGCGACCGGGCCGAAGGGTTCTTCATTCATGATCCGCGCGGCGACCGGCACATCGGCCAGCACCGTCGGCTCAAAGAACCAGCCCTTGTTGCCGATGCGGCGCCCGCCGGTGGTCAGCCGCCCGCCATGATCGACCGCGTCATCCACCAGCGCCTGCAGCGCCGGGATGCGCCGGTCATTCGCCAGCGGGCCCATCACCGTGTCCGCATCCATGCCCGAGCCGACCTTCACAGCCTTGGCCGCCTCGGTGAACCCGTCGATGAACCGGTCCGCCACAGCCTCCTCGACCAGGAAGCGCGTCGGCGAGACACAGACCTGCCCGGCATTGCGGAACTTATGCATCGCCATCGTGGCGATGGCCTTGTCGATATCGGCATCGGCGGTCACGATCACCGGGGCATGGCCCCCCAGCTCCATCGTGGCGCGTTTCATGTGCTGGCCGGCAAGGCTCGCCAGCAGCTTGCCCACCGGGGTAGAGCCGGTGAAGGTGACCTTGCGGATCACCGGATGCGCGATCAGGTATTCGGAAATCTCGGCCGGCACGCCATAGACAAGGCCCACCACGCCCGCAGGCACACCCGCATCGGCAAAGCAGCGGATCAGCGCAGCGGGCGAGGCCGGGGTCTCCTCGGGCGCCTTGACGATGATGGAGCAGCCAGCTGCCAGCGCCGCCGACAGCTTGCGCACCACCTGATTGATCGGGAAGTTCCACGGGGTGAAGGCCGCAACCGGCCCCACCGGCAGCTTGACGGTCATCTGCGTGATGCCGGGCGCGCGCGACGGGATCACCTGCCCATAGGTGCGGCGCGCTTCTTCTGCGAACCAGTCGATCACGTCGGCCGCGGCCAGCACTTCCATCTTCGCCTGCGCCAGCGGCTTGCCCTGCTCGCGCGTCATCACCGCGCCGATATCGCCCGCCCGCTCGCGCAGCAGATCCGCCGCCTTGCGCATCATCTTGGCCCGGTCATAGGCCGAAACGGCGCGCCAGAGCGCAAAGCCCCGCTGCGCCGCCTCCAGCGCCGCGTCCAGATCGGCGCGCTCGGCCCAGGCGACAGTGCCGATCTCTTCCTCGGTGGCGGGGTCGAGCACCGGGATGGTCTTGCCACTGGCAGCCGGGGTCCAGGCCCCGTCGATGAACAGCATGGTATCGGGATAGGCGGTCATGATGCGTCCTTTCGGCAATCGGTTCAGCGGGTGACCAGCCGGGCCTTGCGGCCGGCAACGGGTGCAGGGATCGCCCTCCCGCAGGGGGCCATGTCCACACCGGGCACTCGCACGCGCAGCAACCTATCGCCTCCGGCGCTGGTGACCAGTCCAATATCATAGACCTGTCGATCATCTTTGATCGGCGCCGATCCCGCCGGAGCGGCAGCGACCGTCAAGTGGTGGCGGGCACCGCAACCCCTGCCGCCCCAGCCAGCCCGGCCAGCCGCTGCCACAGCGCATCGGCCACCGGCACGCCGCCGGCCAGTGCGCGCCGCCGCTTGGCCGCGGCGGCATCCCCCGGCACCCGCACCGGGCCCCCGTTGGAGGCGGCGGGCGGGTTGCTGCGGCAGGCCTCTGCCAGATGGTCGGATTGTGCGGTGAAGGCATCGAGGCCGGCAAAGGCTTCGGGGTCGATCACCTGCAGATAGGCGCTTTGCGCCAGCGGCCCCGCGGGCGTATTGGCCCGGCCGCGACCCGACAGCCCCTGCCCCAGCAGCTCTACCATCAGCCCCAGACCATAGCCCTTATGGCCCTTCAGCGCCCCGCCAAGCGGCATCATCGACCCACCCCGCTCCGTCACCTCGCGCGGATCGTCGGTCGGCTCGCCAGCAGCGGTCAGCGCCCAGGCCTCGGGAAAGCGCTCGCCCCGCGCGGCAAGGCTCTGGGTCATGGTGGTGGTGGTGATCGAGCAGGATACGTCGATCAGAACCGGATCGGCGGAGGTCGGAAACCCCGCCGCAATCGGGTTCGGCGTCAGCACCGGCATCGTTCCGCCATAGGGCGCTACGCGCGAGGCGGCGGGGTTCGACACGTTCATCTGCACGATCAACCCGCGCTCCGTCACCCGCCGCATGAAGGCCGACAGCGCGCAGGTGTGATGGGCATTGCCGATCACACCCGTCACCACACCGAACTCCCGCGCCCGCGCGCAGGCCAGATCCAGCGCCTCGGTCAGCAGCCAGGCGCCGGGCAGGCTGTTGCCGTTCCACACGAAACTGGCGCCGCGATCGGTGACCACGTCATAGGTGCCGGCCCCGGCCATCCGGCCCGCGGCCAGCTCATCGATATACCAGGGCAGCAGGCCGACACCGTGGGTGTCATGCCCGATCATGTCGCCCTCGACGAGTACGGCAGCCGTGGCAGCCGCCTTGTCCGCCTCCATCCCCGCGCCGCTCAGCAACGCCTGCGCGAGGGCGGCCAGCGCGCCCTGCTCGATCCGGGCCATCAGCTGCGCCCGGCGATCAGCGCCCGCATCATCTCGACCTCTTCGCCGGTCAGGTCGGTCAGCGGCGCGCGCACCGGGCCAGTGGCAAAGCCGCGCAGCGCAACCCCGGCCTTGATCGCCGACACGGCATAGCCGGTCTTGCGGTCGCGGATCGCGGCGAAGGGATAGTAGAACTCGCGCAGCAGCCGTTCGCAGGTCGCATCGTCGCCCTTCATCAGCGCGCCGTGGAATGCCAGCGCGGTTTCGGGCACAAAGTTGAACACGGCCGAGGAATAGGTCGGCATCCCCGCGCCCTTGTAGGCCTGCGCGAACAGCTCATGCGTCGGCATCCCGCCGATATAGGACAGACGGTCGCCCAGCATCACCGTCACCCGGCGCACCATGTCGATATCGCCGGTGCCGTCCTTGAAGCCGATGAGGTTGGGGCATTCGTCGGCAAGCTGCGCCAGCGTTTCGGCCGACACCCGCGCCTGCCCGCGGTTGTAGACGATGACACCCATGTTGGTCGCCTTGCACACCGCGCGGATGCGGTTCGCCACGCCGTCTTGCGGCGCCTCGGTCAGGTAATGGGGCAGCAGCAAGATACCGTCGCCGCCCGCCGCCTCGATCTCGCGCGCCATGTCGCAGGCGATCTTGGTGCCATAACCGCAGCCGGCGATCACCGGCGCAGTGCCCGAGACGGAGCGGGCTGTGCGCACCACCTCGACCACCTCGGAGGGGGTCAGCGAGAACAACTCGCCCGTGCCGCCGGCCACGATCAACCCCGCGACCGGAAAGCCCGACAGCCATTCCAGATGCGCCGCGAAGGGCTTGGGGGCGAAGCTGTCATCGCCGTCGAACGGGGTGACGGGGAAGGACAGCAGGCCGTGGCGGATGATCTCGCGCAGTGCATCGGGGGCGATCATGGGAATACTCCTGAAGAATGGGAAAGGGGGTCACCCGCGCAAATCTTCCGGCAGCAGGGCCTCTGGCAGGTTCTGGAAGCAGACCGGGCGCATGAAGCGGCGGATGGACATTGTGCCGACGCTGGTGGCGCCGAAGTTGGTCGATGCCGGGTACGGGCCGCCATGGACCATCGAATCCGCCACTTCCACGCCGGTCGGGAAGCCGTTGACCAGCACGCGGCCGGCCTTCTGCTCCAGCACCGGCAGCAGGCGGCGGGCGAGGCCCGTGTCACCGTCCTCCATGTGGATCGTGGCGGTCAGCTGGCCTTCGAAGCCCTTGGCCAAGGTCTCCATCTCATCCGCGCCGCTGACGCGGACGACGAGGCCGAGGGGGCCGAAGACCTCCTCGCCAAGCGCATGGTCCTGCAGGTAGCTGGCGGCGTCGGTCTCATAGAGGTTCGGGGCGGCGGTGCGGCCCTCGCTGCTGGTCGCCAGCACCGGCTGCACGGCGTTGCGGGTATCGAAGCGGGCCTTGCCGTCGCGGTAAGCCTTGGCAATGCCATCGGTCAGCATGACCTGCGGCGCGACCTTCTCCAGCGCCTCGGCGGCGGCCTTGACGAAGGCGTCACCGGCGGGGCCGGCTTCCACGACCGCAATGCCGGGATTGGTGCAGAACTGGCCGGCGCCCATGGTCAGCGACCCGGCCCAGCCGGCGCCGATGGCGGCGCCGCGGGCGGCGGCGGCCTTGGGCAGGAGGAACAGGGGGGTGACGCTGCCAAGCTCGCCGAAGCACGGGCTCGGCTCGGGCCGCTGCGCGCAGAGATCGAACCGTGCGCGCCCGCCGCCGAGGCTGCCGGTGAATCCGACGGCGCGGATCGGCGGGTGTTGCACCAGCGAGGTGCCGACATCGCGCTTGCCGCCCTGGATCAGGCTGAAGACGCCATTGGGCATGCCGCA
>NZ_JAUYTT010000015.1 GCF_030695035.1 Frigidibacter sp. | reverse complement strand
GCTGACACTCTCATCATCGGGCCTAAACCCTAAAGAGCCGATATGCAGCGTTCGTCCATCGAAACAGACCAAACCGCCCACATATCTCTTCAGTAAATCCAAAATGTCAAAGAGCACGAGACAAAATCAAACCGGATGCGCCTTGTTTCCTCAGCGCGCCCGCCGAACCTTGTCTCCAGTTTTTCGTTCGCTTTCAGTGTCTTGCGACCCGTCCGGCGCCCCGTTGCGGTGTGTGCCGCTTCGGTGAGGCGTTATTTACGGATGGAGGCCGGGGGCCGCAAGGGCTTTTTTCGAGAAACATGACATTTTCTTCTCACCCGTCATAAAACCCCAATATCTTGCGGTTTAACCTCCTGGCATCCACCATAGCGCGCGGCCCGACGACAGAAAGTTACGCGAAGCAGGGGGTGCGGCGAAACCCGTTTTGGCTTATCCACAGACGCGGTTTCGCGCCCTCGCCAATATCGGCCGAATTGACCCAAGGGCACCCTGCGCGAACCCGCAAATCACCCCGGTTCACACCCGACTCGGCCCCGACTCGGCCATGTGTCACCCGCGAGTCACCCTGCCCCGGGCGAACCAGACCCGCAGCGCCAGCAGCGCCACGATTCCCCCAAGGTAGAGGAACGGCTCCACCGGCCAGGCCTTCACCAGCCACAGGTAATGCACCGCCCCGGCCAGCGCGGCCGGATAGACCAGCTTGTGCAGCAACCGCCAGCGCGCGCCACCTAGCTTGCGGATCGACCAATTATTGGAAGTCAGCGCCAAGGGCAGCAGCATCAGGAACCCCGCCATGCCCATGGTGATGTAGGGCCGCTTCCAGATATCGGCCGCGACCTGCCCCCAGAGCATCCCCATATCCAGCACCAGCCAAGCGGCCAGATGCGCCAGCACATAGAAGAAGGCGATCAGCCCGATCGCGCGGCGGAAGCGCAAGAGGTTCACCCCCGCGATCCGCCGCAGCGGCGTCACCACCAGCCCGCCGACGATGAACTGCAGCCCCAACTCGCCCAGCCGGTGCTCGATCTCGCGCACCGGGTCGATGCCAAGCGTATTGGTGGCCGCCTGCCAGAACAGCCAGACCGCAGGCAGCGCCCCCAGCAGATAGACCGCCCAGACCGGCACGCGCCGCAGCGCGCCGTTGATCCGGGTGGCAAGGTCCGGGGCCGGGGCCGCTCGCGCGTCAGTAGTTCTTTGCAAGGTCCATCCCCGCATAAAGCCCGGCAACCTCGTCGCCATAGCCGTTGAACATCTGCGTCGGCACCCGGCCGGCAAACAGGCCCGCCCCCACGCGCCGCTCGCTGGCCTGGCTCCAGCGCGGATGGTCCACCTCGGGGTTCACATTGGCATAGAAGCCGTATTCCGACCCCTGCATCTGCTTCCAGGTCGCCGGCGGCTCACCTTCCGTCAGGCTGATCCGCACGATGCTCTTGATGCTCTTGAAGCCGTACTTCCAGGGCACCACCAGCCGGATCGGCGCGCCGTTCTGCTTGGGCATCTCCTCGCCATAAAGCCCGGTCGCCAGAATCGTCAGCGGGTTCATCGCCTCGTCGATCCGCAGCCCCTCGCGGTAGGGCCAGTCAAGGATCGCCCGGCGCTGGCCCGGCATCTCCTCTGGCCGCGTCACGGTCTCGAAGGCCACGAACTTCGCGCCCGGCTGCACGCCCACCCGGTCCAGCAGGGTGGACAGCTGGAACCCGATCCACGGCACCACCATCGACCAGGCCTCGACACAGCGCAGGCGGTAGATCCGCTCCTCCAGCGCCACGCCGCCCAGGATGTCGGCAAGATCGTAGCTGCCGGGCCGGTCCACCAGCCCGTCGATCTGCACGGCCCAAGGGTCGGTGGTGAAGGCGCCGCTATTGGCCTTGGGGTCTTCCTTGGCCGTGCCAAACTCATAGAAGTTGTTGTAGCCGGTGATCTCTTCGAACGTGTTCGGCGCCTCATCGGTGGAGTAGCTGGACGGCGTGTAAGACAGCCGTGCCAGCGCTGGCGTCGCGATCAGCGCGGCGGCGCCCGCCATCAGCTGCCGGCGGTTCAGGAAGGCGGCTTTGGGCGTGACATCCGCCCAGGTCAGCGGCGTCTTGAAGCGATAGGTCATACGAAATTCCTCCGGGAGTGCTGCGGGTTCCTGCCTATTCTACGTAGCACGCGGCCCAGAAGTTACTTCACGATCCTGTTTTCTTGGCAAAGCCCCGGCCAGACGCGGCCCTGCCGCGGCAATCTGGCCGTTCCCAAACCCCCCCGTTTGCGGCAATGCTGGCCAAACCCCGTACCGCAGCTTCAGGGAGGAACCATGCGGAGCGCCCTCATCCTCACCTTCATCGCCCTTGCCGCCCCCGCGGCGGCAGAGCCGGCGATCACCCAGACCGCCCAAGACAGCTTCGACAACGTCGCCTTCGCGCTGGAAAGCGCGATTCTCGGCCGCGGCCTCGTCATCGATCATCTCAGCCATGTCGGCGAGATGCTGGAGCGGACCAAGGAAGACGTCGGCAGCACCGTCACCGTCTTCACCCAGGCCGATGTATTCAGCTTCTGCTCGGCCGCGGTCAGCCGGCAGGTGATGGAGGTGAACCCCGCCAACATCCAGTATTGCCCCTATGGCATCTTCCTCTATGAAACGCTGGACGCGCCCGGCACCGTCACCGTCGGCTACCGCGACTACCCCGAAGGCGAGATGCAGGCGGTCGAGGATATGCTGGCCGAGATCGTGGCAGAGGCGCTTGGCTGACCCTCACGCGCGATCACGCAAGATCACCTTCTCTTGCCTTGAAATCCGATGTGGCCGCGGCTTAGTCCGCGGCCTTTTCATGTCAACCGCTCTCGGCGGAAACCGCCGCTGATCCACAAGCGTTTTCCTCCCGTAGCGCTTGCGCTGCCGATCACCGGCGGCACCTACGCAATACAAACGGGAGAGACACCGATGATCCGCAGAACCTTTCTGGCCATGACCGTGGCGGCGACCACCGCCTTCGCCGCTCCGGCCTTCGCGCAGGACGCCGATATCGTCGATACCGCCATCGCCGCGGGCGACTTCACCACGCTGGTCGCCGCCGTCCAGGCCGCCGGCCTGGTCGAGACACTGAAGGGGACGGGCCCCTTCACCGTCTTCGCGCCGACCGATGCCGCCTTCGCCGCGCTGCCCGCTGGCACCGTCGAAGACCTGCTTAAGCCTGAGAACAAGGAGCAGCTCGCCGCAGTGCTGACCTACCACGTCGTGCCGGGCAAGGTGATGTCCACCGACCTCACCGACGGGATGACCGCTGCCACCGTGCAGGGCGCCGACGTTACCATCATGACCGAAGGCGGCGTGAAGGTGAACGCGGCCAACGTGACCACCGCCGATATCGAGGCCAGCAATGGCGTCATCCATGTCATCGACGCGGTGATCCTGCCGCCGATGTAATCGGCACGGACCACGAAAAAGGGGGCCGGTGACGGCCCCCTTTCCTTTTGTGCACCCGGGGTCAGTGAATAACCACCGGCTCCACCTTGGCCCGTGTCGAGGGCGAAACCCGCGCCCCAACCAGCAGCCCGTCATCCCCGGCGCTGACGGTCACCGTCTCGCCATCGCGGACCTCGCCGCCCAGGATCATCTCGGCCAGCGGGTCCTGCAGATGCCGCTGGATCACCCGCTTCAGCGGCCGCGCCCCAAAGACCGGGTCATAGCCCTCATCCGCAAGCCACTGCCGCGCCGCCGCGTCGATCTCGAGCGTGATCTTCCGCCCGGCCAGCCGCTTCTCCAGCCGCTTCAGCTGCAGCGTCACGATCCCGGCCATGTCGCCCCGCGTCAGCCGGTCGAAGATGATCGTCTCGTCCAGCCGGTTCAGGAATTCCGGCCGGAAGTGCTGCCGCACCGCCTCCCTCACCTCGGCCTGCGCCGGGGCCGGGTCCGCGCCTTCGGGCAACTGGCTCAGCGCATAGGCCCCAAGGTTGCTGGTCAGCACGATCAGCGTCTGCTTGAAGTCCACGGTCCGGCCCTGACCATCGGTCAGCACCCCGTCATCCAGCACCTGCAGCAGCACGTTGAACACGTCGGGATGCGCCTTCTCGACCTCGTCGAACAGGATCACCTGATAGGGCCGGCGCCGCACGGCCTCGGTCAGCACCCCGCCCTCGTCATAGCCCACATACCCGGGCGGCGCGCCGATCAGGCGGGCCACCGCGTGCTTCTCCATGAACTCCGACATGTCGATCCGCACCATCGCCTGATCGTCGTCGAACAGGTACTCGGCCACCGCCTTGGTCAGCTCGGTCTTGCCCACGCCGGTCGGCCCCAGGAACAGGAAGCTGCCAAGCGGGCGCCCCTCGTCATTCAGGCCCGCCCGCGCCCGGCGCACGGCATTGGCGACGGCCTTCACCGCCTGCCGCTGGCCGATCACCCGGCCCGCCAGCTCCTCTTCCATCTTCAGCAGCTTCTCGCGCTCGCCCTCCAGCATCTTGCTGGTGGGGATGCCGGTCCAGCGCTCCACCACTTCGGCAATCTGCTCGGGCCGCACCGCTTCCTCGACCATCAACCCGTCTTCCTTGGTCTCGGCCTCGGCCAGCTTGCGCTCCAGCTGCGGGATCACGCCATAGGACAGCTCCCCCGCCTTGCCGAGGTTGCCCTCGCGCTTGGCCTGATCCAGTTCCGCCCGCGCCTTGTCCAGCTGTTCCTTGAGCGTGCGCGAGGCTTCCATCTTGTCGCGCTCCGCCTGCCACTTGGCCGTCATCTCGGCCGAGCGTTCCAGCAGGTCGGCAAGCTCCTTCTCCAGCACTTCCAGCCGGTCCTTGCTGGCGGCGTCATCTTCCTTCTTCAGCGCCTCCGCCTCGATCTGCAGCTGCAGGATCTGCCGGTCCAGCGCGTCCAGTTCTTCGGGTTTGCTGTCAACCTCCATCCGCAGCCGGCTGGCCGCCTCGTCCATCAGGTCGATGGCCTTGTCGGGCAGGAAGCGGTCGGTGATGTAGCGATGGCTCAGCGTCGCCGCCGCCACCAGCGCGCTGTCGCTGATCCGCACCCCGTGATGCAGCTCGTATTTCTCCTTGATCCCGCGCAGGATGCTGATCGTGTCCTCGACCGTCGGCTCATTGACCATCACCGGCTGGAACCGGCGGGCCAGGGCCGCGTCCTTCTCCACATACTTGCGGTATTCATCGAGCGTGGTCGCGCCAACGCAATGCAGCTCACCCCGCGCCAGCGCCGGCTTGATCAGGTTGGCCGCATCCATCGCGCCTTCGGATTTCCCGGCGCCGACCAGCGTGTGCATCTCGTCGATGAACAAGATGATCTCGCCCGCCGCATTGGTGATCTCCGACAGGATCGCCTTCAGCCGCTCCTCGAACTCGCCGCGGTATTTCGCCCCGGCGATCAGCGCGCCCATGTCCAGCGCCATCAGCTTCTTGTTGCGCAGGGATTCCGGCACATCGCCATTGACGATGCGCAGCGCGAGCCCCTCGGCAATCGCGGTCTTGCCCACGCCCGGCTCACCAATCAGCACCGGGTTGTTCTTGGTGCGACGGCTCAGCACCTGCATGGTGCGGCGGATCTCGTCGTCGCGGCCGATGATCGGGTCGATCTTGCCTTCCTCGGCAGCCTCGGTCAGATCGCGCGCATATTTCTTCAGCGCGTCATAGCCTTCCTCGGCGCTGGCGCTGTCGGCGGTGCGGCCCTTGCGGATATCGTTGATCGCGGTGTTGAGGTTCTGCGGCGTCACGGCCCCCGCATCCAGGGCATCCTTGGCGCGGGTGTTCACCATCGCCAGCGCCATCAGGATGCGTTCCACCGGCACGAAGCTGTCGCCCGCCTTCTTGGCGAGTTTCTCGGCCTCGTCCAGCACCCGAACCGTGGTGGTATCGACGTAAGGTTGCCCGCTATCGCCCGAAACCTTCGGGTTCTTGGCAACCGCGGCCGTCACCGCCTCGGACACGCGCGCAGGCTCGCCGCCCGCACGGCGGATCAGGTTGGCAGCCAGCCCCTGATCGTCATCCATCAGCGCTTTCAGCAGATGTTCGGGCATCAGCCGTTGATGCCCCTCGCGCATGGCGATGGTCTGGGCGGCCTGCAAGAAGCCGCGCGACCGTTCCGTGAACTTTTCCATGTTCATCGGGTCTCTCCTCTTCGAAAAGCCCCCGGCATCCGGTCCGCCCGCCGCTGCGGCTCGGCCCTTCCGGGTCTTGTCATTCAGGTGTGATCACTTGCCCCGGCTTTCAAGTCTCCAGCCCCCGCGACAAACGCGCCATCGCGGAAACCATATCGCAACATCTGGGCTGCAGGCTGAGCCAGAGCCACGGAGAATCCGATGACAGCCAGACACTTCCCCGGGGGGCCCGCCTGATGCGCATCCTCTCCGCCCGCGTCCTGCGCGCCCGCCACCTCAAGGACCTCGGCCGTGTCGAGGCGATGGTGATGCTGCTGGTCAAGCCAGACGGGCTGGCCCCGCCCTACGAGGCCCGCGTCCTCACCTCGGCCCCCGCCCGCGCCCCCGGCGCCGCGCCCCTGCGCGACCGGCTGCTCGCCAGTGCCAAGCTGCTGCACGCCATCCACGCGCAAGACCTGCCCCGCAGCCGCCGCGCGGCCTGAAACCCGGCAAGCTCCTTGGCCTTCGCGCTTGACCTGCGCCTGCCCTGCCGCCAGATGGACGCGACCCAGCGCAGGAGCCCCGCCATGACCCCTTCCCCCCTTGCCGATGACCGCCTGATCGTCGCCATCGACCTGCCCGACGCCCTCTCCGGGCTGGAACTGGCCAAAAAGCTGGGCGACGCAGTGTCCTTCTACAAGATCGGCCTCGGGATGCTGACCGGCGGCGGCCTCGCGCTGGCCAGCGAGCTGAAGGACGAACACGGCAAGCGCATCTTCCTCGACATGAAGCTCTTCGACATCGGCGCCACGGTCGAGGCTGCTGTGCGCGGCCTTGCCCGCTATGACCTCGATTTCCTGACGGTGCACGGCGATCCTAACGTGGTGCGGGCTGCGAAAGAGGGCGCGGGCGGATCGGTGACAAAGATCCTCGCCGTTACCATCCTCACCTCGCTCGACCGCGCCGATCTCGATGCCGCACTAATCCGCCCGGGCGATCTGGCAGGCATCGTGGTCGAACGCGCCGCCCGCGCGCTGGCCGCCGGCGCCGATGGCGTCATCGCCTCGCCGCAGGAAGCCGCCCTGATCCGCGCCCTGCCCGAAGCCGCCGGCAAGCTGATCGTCACCCCCGGCGTGCGCCCGGCCGGTACCGATCTTGGGGATCAGAAGCGCGTCACCACCCCGGCGCAGGCGATTGCGGACGGGGTCGACCACATCGTCGTCGGCCGCCCGGTCTGGCGCGCCGCCGATCCGCGGGCCGCCGCGGAAGCCATCGTCGCCGAGCTGTCCTCGCCCCAAGCCCGCCGCCCGAACTCCTGAACGCAAGAAGGGCGGCCCAAGGGCCGCCCTTTGCAGTCAGATCACGTGATCGCTTAGTTGGTCGGAGCCGGGGCGGTCGCGTCCGGCGTGGTCGGCTCAACCGCCGGGGCGTCCGGGGCCGGGGTCGGTGCGGTTGTGGCCGGGGCAGTGGTATCCGGCACGGTCGCATCGGGGGCCGTCACCACCGGGTCACTCGCGGCCGGGGCGTTGTTCTCGATCACCACGCCATTTTCGGCGGGCGCCGTGGCGTCGGACGCGTCATCGCCACCCGAGACCAGGAAGAAGATCACCGCCAGCGCCACAACGATGGCACCGAGAATGAAGAAAATGCTGTTATTCCCCTTCTCGCGCACCGGCTCTTGGCCGGGGCGAGTGTTGTAGGCGGGGTCGCGGGTCGTCACTTTAGGGTCTTGCATAACGTGCTCCTGGGTTCAGGTTCTGCCTGCTCAACCCGGCCGAGGCGTTGCGGTTCCGCTGCCGCTCATTTGCTGTGCAGAAACCCGCCGACCGCCCGAACCGCCCGCTTCTCAGTTCTCGTTGATATCCCGGTCCCACAGCTTGATCTGGCCCTTGCGCACCCCCGCCACGCGGCGCAGCACGACCCATGCGGCCAGCGAGGCCAGCGCGAAAACCAGCAGCATCCAGGCCAGGTTCCCACCCAGCAGACCCAGCCCCATCAACACCCCCGTGACGGCGGCGCCAATGGCAAAGCCCAGGAACACGAAGCCCGGCAGGAATATCTCGACAATGGCCAGCACCACGCCGCCCGCCAGCCAGACCCACCAAAGCTGCCACAGCGCCATTACAGCCGCCCCTTGATCATCTTGAACGCGTCGGTGAAGGCGTCCAGCGCCGCGGCCGGCACGATGATCATCTGCTTGCCCGCGCCTTGTCCCACCGCCGTCAGCGCCTCGACCTGCTTGATCGCCACCTGATATTGCGCCGCCTCGATGCCGTTCTCCTTGATTGCCTCGGCAATCACCGCGGTGGAGAACGCCTCGGCCTCGGCCAGCACCCGCTTGGCCTTGGCCAGCTGCTCGGCAGCATACAGCTCGCCATCCGCGTTCAGCTCGATGGCACGCTTCTTGCCCTCGGCCTCGGTCACCTGCGCCCGCCGCGCCCGTTCGGCGTTCAGCTGCTGCAGCATCGCCGCCCGCGTCGCATCATCAAGATTCACGTCGAGGATTTCCGCCCGCGTCACCTCGATGCCCCAGTCATCCACCATCGCCGCCACCTGCTCGCGGATCTTCGCGGTCAGCTCGTTGCGGTTCGACTGCACCGCATCCAGTTCCATCTTGCCGATCTCGGACCGGACGATCCCGGCCACGGTGGTGGCAATCGCCGCGTCCACATCGCGGATCCGGTAGACGGTCTTTTCCGGCTCGATGATCCGGTAGAACACGCTGGTCTCGACCTTCACCAGCACGTTGTCGGTGGTGATGGCGTCCTGCTGCGCCGTCGGCAGCTGCCGTTCCAGCACCGAAATGCGATGCGCCACCCGGTCGAGGAACGGCACAATGAAGTTGATCCCCGGCCCCAGCACGGCGCGCAGCCGGCCAAACCGCTCCACCACATGCTTTTCGGCCTGCGGCACGATCCGCACGCCCAGAAACAGCGACAGGATGATAAGAAAGGCGATCGCAAGCACCACGGCATTTCCGCCGATCAGATCCTGCACCACGGTATCCGAATTCATTGTTGCCTCCGGCAAAATTCACTGCCGCGACTATGCCGCCCGGCCCGGCAATCGCCAAGCCTTTGCAGCGCGGGCCAATCGCCGCGCTGCCCGCTCAGTTCCGGCGCCGGTCGGCGTAGAACATCCGCTTCTGGTCATACATCGCCTGATCAGCCCGGCGCACCAGCGCCTCCAGCGTCTCGCCCTCGGTAGCCGAGGCGCAGCCGATCGACAACGACAGCTGGAACGTGCTGTAGAACCGGTTATTCACCTCCAGCAGCCGATTGATCGTCTCGACCATCGTCGCCGCTTCCTGCTCATCGGCCCGCGGCATCAGCACGGCGAACTCGTCGCCACCGATCCGCGCCGCATGGCAGGCCTCGCCCGCCGCCTCTTTCAGCACCTCGCCCAGCCGGCGCAGCAGGCTGTCGCCGACATCATGGCCCAACCGGTCATTGGCTTCTTTCAGCCCGTTGATGTCGATCAGCACCACCGACATCGGCCGCACCGCCTGCCGCTCCAGCCGGTTGAGCATGTCGATGTAATAGGCGCGGTTGTGCAGCCCGGTCAGCACGTCATGCTTGCCCAGATAGACCAGATAGGCCTCGGCCTTCTTGCGCGCGGTAATGTCGGTCAGCGCCACCAGCACCCGCGACCAATCCTCCTCATGCCCCGGCAGCACCGAGAATTGCATGATCACCACCCGCTCGGTCCCGTCGAGCGCGTAGTTCACCACCTCGCGGCTCTGGAACAGCTTGCCCTGCCACAGGTCGATCAGCTGCTCGCGGAAATGCGGCTCCATATCGCCGCGAAACACCGTGTGCAGACGGCTCAGCAGATGATCCTTATCCGTCGCACCGAACATCTCCAGCGTGGCGTGGTTCACGTCGATCACCCGGATCTCCGTCATACATTGCCGCACGAATTCCGGATGAACATCGGTAAACACCCGCATGTCCTGAATGCCGCGATGGCGCAGGTCTTCCAGCAGCTGGCGGATCTTGCTGAAATCCTCGACCCACAGCGACACCGGCGAATGCTCGAAGATCCCCTCGGCGTGCTGGCGGCTGGCCAGCTCGCGCCGCCGCGCCTCTTCGCGGCCCGTCACGTCCTCGACCGTCAGCAGCACCCGGTCCAGCGCCTCCTCATGCCCCGGCAGCACCGCGCCGCGCAGCTGGATGTCCAGCCGCCGCCCGCCCAGCGTGTAATTCACCGCCGAACTGGCAAAGCTGGTGCCCCCGTTCCACAGCTGTTCCAGCTCGGTGATATGGGTCAGCAGCATCTCGTCGCGGAACACCTTGTCGAGGTTTCCGACCAGATGCGCCATGTCGGTCGCCTCGAACAGCTCCAGCGTCTTGGCATTGACCCGCAGCACCTTGATGCTGCTTGAACTGGCGGCAACGCGGCTCAGGTCCGCCTGCAGAAAGGCGCGCAGATCTTCCACGCCTTCAGCGCGCCAGCCATCGAACAGCGCCTTGATGCCGCTGAAATCCTCGATCCACATCGAGATCGGTGCCAGCTCGAACACACTACCCTCTTCATGCCCGACCACTTCGGTCCAAGCTGCCATCCTGTCCACTCGTCCCATCACCGTTACCCTGTTCCTGTCACCCTGCCCGCAACCGCTGAAGAACCTCTACGTTCGCATAGCCATCCGGGGCCATCCCGACCGAGGCTTGCCACGCGCGCAAGGCACTTAACGTATTGGTTCCGATCTTTCCGTCGGTGCCGCCGGTATCAAAACCGCGACGCGTGAGCAGTTGCTGCAACTCGCGCCGCTCATCGGTCGACAGCGCCCTGTCGCTCCGCGGCCAGCCCTGCTGGAACGGGCCTTTGCCCGCCAGCCGGTCGGCCAGATGGCCGACGCCGATCACATAGCTGTCCGACGCGTTGTAGCGGCTGATCGCGGCGAAATTCGGCCCGATCAGGAAGGCCGGCCCCCGAACCCCGGCGGGAAGCAGGATCGACGAGGCACCCATCCCCGGCAGCGATCCGCCCGCAGCCGGGGCCACGCCCATCGCCGCCCAGTCGCCGGTGCTGCGCGTCGTGCCCTTGCCGATCAGGCCAAGGTTGAAGCTCGGCGGCAGCCGAACCTCCAGCCCCCAGGGTTGGCCGCGTTGCCAGCCCATCCGCTGAAGATAGGCGGCGGTAGAGGCCAGCGCATCGGTCGGATCGTCCGACCAGATGTCGCGCCGCCCGTCGCCGGTGAAATCCACCGCGTAATCCAGATAGCTGGTCGGCATGAACTGGGTATGCCCCATCGCCCCCGCCCAGCTGCCGACCATACCCTCAGGCGCAACATCTCCCGCCTGCACGATCTTCAGCGCCGCGATCAGCTCTGCCTCGAAGAACGGCCCGCGCCGCCCGTCAAAGGCCAGTGTCGCCAGCGCCGGGATGATCGGGGTGCTGCCGCGATAGCCGCCGAACGAGGATTCCAGCCCCCAGACCGCCACCACGATCTCCTTGTCCACGCCATACCGCGCCTCGATCCGGTCCAGCACCGCCGCGTGCCGCGCCAGCCCGGCACGGCCATTGGCGATGCGGCTGTCGGCCACGGCGCCGTCGAGATAGTCCCAGATCGACTTGGTGAACTCGGATTGGTTGCGGTCCTTGGCGATGATGCTGGCATCATAGCGCACCGCCCCGAACGCCCGGTCGAAGGTCGCGGGGCTGACCCCCTGCGCCAGCGCGCGGGACCGGAACTCCTGCGTCCACTGGGCGAACCCGGCTTCGGTGTAGTTGCGTGTCACCGGGGCGCTGCCTCCAAAGGATGCCGGGGCCGCAAACCGCTCTGCGCCGCTGCACCCGGGCAACAGCGATGAGACGAGTCCCAGCGCGATAAGTGATGTGCGCATATCCAAGGGTCCTGCTCTGTTCGTTTTTTGTTTGGGTGAAGCCTACCCCGAACAGAGCCCTACGGAAAGGCTGCTAGCGCCGCTTGCGCAGAACCTTGCGCTTTATTGCCGTATCGCGCGCCTTCCCTGCCCCCGGCTTGCGCGGGCGCCCGCGCCCGCCCTTCTTGGTGGCGCCGCCACCCCCCGGCATCCCCCGCCCTTCCAGCTCCAGCAGTTCCAGCATCAGCCCGCCGGTCACCGGCACCGCCTCGGACAGGCGCACAGTCACCCGCTGGCCAAGCCCGATCAGCGTGCCACTTTCCGACCCCATCAGCGTCTGCGCATCGGCATCGAAATGGTAGAACTCACGCCCCAGCGTGCGGATCGGGATCAGCCCGTCAGCCCCCGTCTCATCCAGCCGGATGAACAGCCCAAAGCGCGTGACGCCCGACACCCGCCCGGTGAACTCCGCCCCCACCCGGTCCGCCAGGAACGCCGCCAGATAACGGTCGGTCGTGTCCCGCTCCGCCGCCATGCTGCGCCGCTCGGTGTCGGAAATATGCTTGGCCGTCTCCTCCAGCATCTCCACATCCTGCGCCGACAGCCCGTCCTTGCCCCAGCCATGCGCCGAGATCAGCGCCCGGTGGACGATCAGGTCCGAATAGCGGCGGATGGGCGAGGTGAAGTGCGCATAGCTGCGCAGCGCCAGCCCGAAATGCCCGAAATTCCCCGGATGGTAATAGGCCTGCGTCATCGAGCGCAGCGTGGTGATGTTGATCAGCTCGTCGAAATCGGTGTTCTGCGCCTGCGCCAGCAACTGGTTCAGATGCGCCGTCTGCAACACCTGCCCCTTGGCCAGCGTGAAGCCCGAGGCCTGCGCCACCTCGCGCAGCGCGTCGAGCTTCTGCGGGCTCGGCTCCTCATGCACCCGGTACAGCAGGGGCCGGCGCAGCCGCTCCAGCTCTTCCGCCGCCGCCACATTGGCGAGGATCATGAACTCTTCGATCAGCCGGTGCGCGTCATACCGCTCGCGGTAATTGACCGAGGCAACCTTGCCATCGTCGGTCAGGATGATCTTGCGCTCCGGCAGGTCGAGGTCCAGCGGCTGCCGCTTCGCCCGCGCCGCCTTCAGCGCGCCATAGGCGGCGTAAAGCGGGCGGATCACATCGTCCAGCAGCTCCGCACAGCGGTCATTCGGATTGCCGTCCTGCGCCTCCTGCACCTCGTCATAGACAAGGCTGGCGACCGATTTCATCAGCCCGCGCACGAAGCGATGGCTGATCTTGCGGCCCTCGGCATCCACCTTCATCCGCACCGCGATGCAGGGCCGGTTCAGCCCTTCGTGCAGCGAGCAGAGGTCGCCCGACAGATGGTCGGGCAGCATCGGCACCACCCGGTCGGGGAAATAGCTGGAATTGCCGCGCAGCCGCGCCTCGCGGTCAATCGCGCTTTGCGGCGTCACGAAATGCGCCACATCGGCGATGGCGACCCAGATGATATGCCCGCCCGGGTTCTTCGGGTCACCGTCCGCCTCGGCATAGCAGGCATCGTCATGGTCGCGCGCATCCACCGGGTCGATGGTCACCAGCGGCATGTCGCGCAGATCCTCGCGGTCGCCCAGCCCCGCAGGCTCCATCGCATCCGACAGGCGGATCACCTCATCGGGGAAATCATCCGGAATGCCATGCTGGTGAATCGCGATCAGCGACACCGCCTTCGGCGCCGAAGGGTCGCCCAGCCGCTCGATCACCCGCGCCTGGGGCAGACCCAGCCTCGCGCGCGGCCCGGCCTGTTCAGCCTCCACCAGCTCGCCATCCTGCGCGTCAAGCGTCGCATCCCGCGCCACCCGCCATTCCTTGTCGGATCCCTTGTCGATCGGCACGATCCGCCCGCCCTCGGCGCCCTTGCGGAAGATGCCCAGCACCTTGTGCGCCACCACGCCGATCGGCCGGATCAGCCGCGCCTGATAGTCGTGATCCTCGGCCCCCACCTCGATCAGCTTGGCCAGAATGCGGTCGCCCGCAGCCACCGGCGCATCGCCCTTGCGCGGCACGAACAGCACGCGGGGCGGGGCGCCCTTGCCCTCCCACTCCATCGGTTTGGCGAATTGGTCACCATCCGCATCGGGCGGCAGGATGGTCAGGATCGTCACCGGCGGCAGCTTGTCCGCATCGCGGTAGGTGCTGCGGCGGCGTTCCAGCGAGCCCTCGGCCTCCATCTCCTTGAGGATGCGCTTCAGCTCGATCCGCTCGGCACCCTTGATGTCGAAGGCCTTGGCGATGTCGCGCTTGGCGGCGGCGCCGGGATGGTCGGCGATCCAGTTCAGGATCTCTTGCTTGGAGGGTATCTGTGCCATGCCCCATCGCTAGCATGGCCCGCAGGCGTCGTCACGCCAGAAGCTTTCGCGGCAGGTCCGCCGCCTCATCCACATCGGCCAGCGTCTCCGCCATCGCCACCCGCAGGCCCCGCATCGTGGCCAGCGTATCCGCCCGCGCATCGGCGCTGGACCAGCGCACCCCGGCAAACAGCCCCGGGGGCGGCACATGCCGCAGCCCGATCAGCCAATAGCCCCCATCCGGCGCAGGGCCAATCACCGCATCCGCCGCCGCCAGCTTGCGGAACGCGTCGGCAATATGCCGCCGCCGCAGCCCCGGAATATCGGCGCCCACGATCATCACTGGCGCCCCCGGCCCCGCGCCCTGCAACAGCCGCCCCATCCGCGCGCCCAGATCGCCCCGCCCCTGCGGCAGCCGGGGGATATGCGCCGGCCAGACCCGGCTCGCCCTCCCCTCGGCATCGGGCGACACCGCCAGCGCCACCTGCCAGCGCGGGTCCACCGCCTGCCGCAGCAGCGCCCGGCACTGATGCCGGAACCACCAGGCCGCCGGCACCATCCCGATCTGCCGCCCCAGCCGGGTCTTCACCCGCCCCGGCCGCGGCTCTTTCACCATCACGATGAGAACGGGCAGCAGCGGCCTCATCGCAAGCTGCGCACCATATCCCGGTGCGGGATGCCCGCGTCCAGATACTCCGCCCCCTCCGCCACGAACCCCAGCCGCTCATAGAACCCCATCGCATGGGTCTGCGCCCCCAGCTTCGCCCGCTGCAGCGCCCGGTCCTCGGCCAGCACCGCCAGCGCCTTCTCCATCAGCGCCACGCCCAGCCCGGTGCCCCGCGCGGCCGCCAGCACGCAGACCCGCCCGATCTTGCCGGTCTCCCCGCTGCGCAGCAACCGCGCCGAGCCCATCGGCACCCCGTCCACCAGCGCCAGCAGATGCACCGCCTGCCCGTCCAGATCGTCCACCTCATCGGCCTCGGGCACGCCCTGCTCCTCGATGAACACCGTCCGGCGCAGTGCAAGGCAGGCGGCCAGATCCTCCGTCACCCGCACCTCCACGCTCACGCGAAATACTCCCCCAGGATCCGCGCATAGACCGCCTTCAGCGCATGGATCTGCGCCACCTCCACCCGTTCATCCACCTGATGCATGGTCTTGCCGACCAACCCGAACTCCACCACCGGGCAATGGTCCTTCACGAACCGCGCATCCGATGTCCCGCCCGAGGTGGACAGTGCCGGCACAATCCCCGTCTCCGCCTCCACCGCCGCCGCGACCAGCCGCACGAAATCGCCGGGCGGCGTCACGAAGCTCTCGCCCGACACCTCCACCCGCATCTCCACCGTCACCCCCGTCTCCGCCTCCACCCGCGTCCCCTCGGCCCGCAGCCGCGCCGTCAGGCTGGCCGAGCTATGCGCGTCATTGAAGCGGATGTTCACCGTCGCCATCCCTCGCGCCGGGATCACGTTATTCGCCGGGTTGCCACAATCGATGGTCGTCACCTGCAGGGTCGAGGCGTCGAAATGCTCGGTCCCCGCATCCAGCGGCTCCGCAGTCAGCCGCCCCAGCAGCGTCACCAGCGCGTGCAAAGGGTTCTTCGCCCGGTGCGGATAGGCCGAATGCCCCTGCACCCCCTGCACCGTGAAGAACGCCGTCATCGACCCGCGCCGGCCGATCTTCATCATGTCGCCGAAGGTCTCGGGGCAAGTCGGCTCGCCCACAAGGCACACGCTCATCGCCTCGCCCTCGGCGGCCATCCAGTCCAGCAACGCGACGGTCCCGTCCTTGCCCGGCCCCTCCTCATCCCCGGTGATGGTCAGGATCACCGCCCCATCCGGCGGCGTCTGCCGCACGAAATCGCAGGCCGCCGCCGCAAAGGCCGCCACGCCGGACTTCATGTCCGTCGCCCCGCGCCCCCAGATTTCCGCGCCGACAATCTCCCCGCCAAACGGATCGCGGCTCCACGCCGCGGCATCCCCCACCGGCACCACATCCGTATGCCCGTTGAAGCCAAAGCTCCGCGCCGCGGCCTTAGCCCCCCAGCGCGCGAACAGGTTCGGCACCCCGTTCCGGTCCACCCGAGTGCACTCGAACCCCGCCCCGGTCAGCAGGCCCTCCAGCAGCCGCAGCGCCCCGCCCTCGGCGGGCGTGACCGAAGGGCAGCGGATCAACTCGGCGGTCAGCGCGACCGGATCGACGGGAAAGTTCGGTCGGGACAGGGTCGGGCGGGCATCGGTCATCGGCAGGCTCCTATCGCTTTGCCCCACCGATACCGGCTGCATCCCCGCCCCGCAATCACGGCGCGACTGTTGCAAAACTGCCTGCGCCGCCGGGTCACGGCGCCGACATGTCAAAAGACATTAACAACGCATCGCAACTCTCGCATAACATGGACAAAACAATGACCCGAGGCAGGGCGAGCATACCGGGGGCGCAACGTCACCCCCACCGGGCAGTAACTAGGGCAAGGCAAGCGGGGCATCAGCCCCCGCCGGTATGATTGCGACTGTCTTCGGGTAACCGGGGGCGGAAAATGGCAAAAGGTTCGGAGCTGAGCTACGATACCGGCGCCTCTGCGACGCAGATGGCGAACACGATCATGGGCGACGGCGTCACCGTCGTCGGCGCGTCCTACAGCGGCGACTCCCGATCCTCCGGCACCTATTCCAAAGGCGACTCCCGGTCTCCCGAGGCGACCCCCGGCGATACCGGCGTCATCCTTTCGACAGGCCGCGTCACCGACTTCACCCAATCCTCGGGCGATCCGAACCGCAGCGCCGCCACCTCGACCGATACCTCGGGCGTGAACAACGACGCCCAGTTCAACGCGCTGGCAGGCACCAACACCTATGACGCGGCAATGCTGGATGTGGATTTCATCCCCACCGGCGACACGATGACGATGACCTTCACCTTCGCGTCCGAGGAATACCCCGAATATATCGACTCGATCTACAACGACATGGTCGGCGTCTGGGTCAATGGCACGCCGGTCGAGGTCACCTATGGCAACGGCGATGTCAGCGTCACCAATGTCAACGGCGAGGCGAACAGCAACCTCTACATCAACAACACCAATGACGCCTACAACACCGAGATGGACGGCTTCACCGTCACCATGTCGCTGACCTTCACGGTGATCCCGGGGCAGGTAAACTCCATCCGCATCGGCATCGCCGATGTGGCGGATTCGCAATATGACTCCGCGGTGCTGATCGCTGCCGACAGCCTGCAAACCACGCTGATCGCCGATGATGACAGCGCCTCGGTCTATGCCGATCACTCCACCACGCTCGACGTGCTTGGCAACGACATCAACACCGCCGGCGGCGTGCTGACCGTGACCCATATCAACGGTGTCGCGGTGGTGCCGGGCCAGACCGTCACCCTGCCCTCGGGCGACCTCGTCAAGCTCAACGCCGACATGACGCTGACCTTCACCGCCGATGACGATGCCGAGGAAGTCGCCTTCACCTACACCATCTCGAATGGGCAGGGCAAAAGTGACATCGGCATCATCACCATCGACACCATCCCCTGCTTCGTCGCCGGCACGATGATCCTGACGCCGGGCGGCGAGGTGGCGGTGGAGTCGCTGGTGCCCGGCGATCTGGTCTGCACCAAGGACAATGGCCCCCAGCCCCTGCGCTGGATCGGCCGGCGCGAGGTTGCCGCGGAGGGCGCCTTCGCCCCCATCCGCATCACCGCCGGCACCTTTGGCGACCATCGCACCCTGACGGTCTCGCCCCTGCACCGCATCCTGATCCGCGACCGCCGGGCCGAGCTGCTGTTCGGCGAGGCCGAGGTGCTGGTCGCCGCCCGCGATCTGGTCGATGACGCGCGGGTGCGGGCCATGCCGGGCGGCAGCGTCGAATATGTGCATCTGCTGTTCGATCAGCATCAGGTGGTCTTCTCCGAAGGGTTGCCGACCGAAAGCTTCCTGCCCGGCCCCCAGATGGAACGCAGCTTCGAGGCCGAGATCGTCGCCGAGATCTGCACCCTCTTCCCCGAACTCGACCCCGCCACCGGGGGCGGCTACGGCGCCGCCGCCCGCCGCACCCTGCGCAGGTATGAAGCGCGTCTGCTGCAGCTCCCTGCTGCAGCCTGACCGCAGGAGGACGACCGATGACATGGCTTGCCACCTTCACCCCCCTGCGCGGCGCCCGCCGCATCCTGCCCGCCGCTTTCCCGTCCGAGATGCCCCGCGGCAGCCTGCTGATGGAAATCGCGCCCCCCGGCCCCTGTCCGCGCGGGCTGTGGCTGCTGGGGCACCGCGACCGGGCGGGCGAGGGTTGGTGGCTGACGCTCGACGTGCTGCCCGAGGGGCGGCTGCAACTGCGCATGACCCGCGGCGCGCAGCAGCTGCGGCTGGTGCTGTCCGGCTGGTCCGAGGCGTCCTCGGACCCGATGCGCCTGACCTTCAGCTGGGATTGCGCCGCCGGACGCAGCCTGCTGAGCCTCGAAAACCCGGTGACCGGCGCGCTGCGCCAGGCCGAACTCGCCGCCGCCCTGCCGGTGCCCGGCGCCGCGCTGGAAGGCCTCTTCGCTGCCCCCCTCGCCCACCGCGACCGTGCCGTGGCATGGTTCGCCGCCGCCACCCATGTGCATCGCCCCGGCCCCTGCCCCGGCCTTGCCCCGCAGACCATGATCGCAACCCCGAACGGCCCCCGCCCGGTTGCCGACCTGCGCGCCGGCGACTGGGTCACCACGCTCGACAATGGCCCGCAGCCGCTGCGCTGGACCGGCAAGATCAAGGTGCCCGCGCTTGGCGGCTTCGCCCCGCTGCGCATGGCCGCGCCCTATTTCGGGCTGGAGCGGGATCTGGTGCTGGCGCCGCAGCAGCGCGTCCTGCTGTCGGGCATCGATGTCGAGGATACGCTCGGCCGCGATGAAGTGCTTGCCGAGGCCCGCCACCTTGCCGACGGCATCACCGCGCTCACCGACACAAGCGCCGCCACCGTCACCTGGCACGGGCTGCTGCTGGACCGGCACGAGCTGATCCTGGCCGAAGGCCACGCTGTGGAAAGCCTCTACGCCGGCAGCCTCGCCCGCCGCCCGGGTCTGGCGGCGACCACCCTGCTCGCCCGCCTCGCCGCGGCCGGCACATTGCCGCTGCACCGCCACCCGGTCCGGCCAGAGCTGCATGAATACGAAGCGCGGGGCCTGTGCCTCAAGCGGATGCGGGCAAGGGGGCCGCTGGCGGCCTGAGGCTTAGTTTTTCTGAGCCTTACGGCTTGTCATAAAACGGCGTCATCTGCGCCACGATCACCGAGTTTTCCGCCAGCGCCCGGTCCATCAGCGCCCGTTCTTCCGCGTCGATCTCATCGCCCTGCGCCACTCGCTCGGCCAGGGTGCCATAGCCGGTCACGTCCAGCGGCGCGAGGTCGGCCTGTTTGAGGATCGCCACCGTCTCGCGCACCGCCTCGGCCTCGTCGACGCCCGAGGCATAGCACATCAGCGCCGCCCCGGTCGCGCCCTTGGGCAGCCCGTCATCGGCGCTGCGGCCAACCTCGACCACCAGCGTGAAGACCTGCTGCGGGCGTTTGATCTTTTCCACGGTCGGTTTGGCTGTCTCGTCGGTCATCGCGCTGCCCCTGCCTTGCTGTGCAGGTTCAGTCGCATTCTTCCCTTTGTGGTGCAAGCGGCCTGCTCGGCCCCCGCGGCGCAGGCGACCTATTCGGCCTTGTGTGCCGGCCGCGTCACCGGCGCCGTCCACTCGCAGCCACCGCATTCTGGGCAGAGCCCGTCCGGCAGCACCGCGACCGCCTCCTCCAGCGTGCCGCAGCCAAGGCAGCATGCCTTGCCCTCCGGCGCGACCGCGGGGTCGGTCAGCGCCGCTGGCCGCCGCACCTCGGCCGGAGGCACGATCTGCAGGCCGGGGCGTGGGTCATTGAAGCGGAAGATGCTCATCACCCCGTCGCCCTCCATGAAGGCATGCTCCACCTCGCCCAGATTGCGCACCCCGTTCTGGCGCAGGCTGGAGATGACCTCGGCCGCGCCGATACTGCGTTGCTCCATCCCCGCGCGCAGCAGGCGGCCATCCTCGACAATCGCCACCGGAACGCCGTCAATCGTGCGCTTGGCGGTGTCGTAATGCAGGATCAGCCAGTCCAGCCCCTTGTTCAGCAGCACGACGATGGTGATCACCGCCAGCGCGTGCAGCAGCGGCACATCGGGGTAGAAGGCCGCGTCGCCGACGGCAGAGCCGAGCGCGATGACCAGCAGGAATTCCACCATCGACAGCTGCGCAACCCCGCGCCCGCCGATCCAGCGGATCAGGCCCATCGTGTAGATATAGACGATGAGGGTGCGCACCAGGATCTCGAGGAAGAACAGCGGCGGGGCGTCGCCCAAGAACATCCGCGCAAGGTCGAAGGGAATGGGGGGCTGGTCCATGACGGGCTCCAATGGCGCTGCGCGGGCCAACGCGGCTCTACCGACGCGGTTCCGCCTCCACCGTTACAGGGCAGCGCCCGGCCGCCGGGTGGGCGAGCAACGGCAGTTCTAGGCGGTTCATGGTGCGGCTACTTCCACAGCAGTTCTAGGCGCAACGGTTGAGAAGCGCTGCACGCCCTGTTCCGGGCAAGAAAAAGGGCGGCCCGAAGGCCGCCCGTTCACACATAATGGATCACTCGTTTCAGCTGCGGCTGCGCAGCGCGCGCCCGATGGCGATCAGGATCATCGCGCCGATCACGCCGACGATCAGCTGCCCGATCCAGCCGCCCAGCGTGGAGCCGACCACGGTGACCAGGATGAAGTTCAGCAGCAGCGAGCCGACGATGCCCAGAATGATGTTCATCAGAAGGCCGTGGTTCGCCTTCATGAACTGTTCCGCGATCCAACCCGCCAGCGCACCGACGATGATGGCCGCAAACCAGCCGAGTCCTTCCATAGATGCACCTCATATCTTTTGGGTCGGCGAGTTTTTCGCCAACCTGCCCAGAGCGAACGCGGCCGGGCCCTGCCGGTTCCCCGGCCCGCGAAACATTTTCAGTCGCGCAGCAGCTCGTTGATCGAGGTCTTGGACCGGGTCTGCGCATCCACTCGCTTCACGATCACCGCGCAGTAAAGGTGGATGCCGTTCTTCGACGGCATTGAGCCGGCCACGACGACCGATCCTGCCGGAACCTCGCCATACATCACCTCGCCGGTTTCCCGGTCCACGATCTTGGTGGACTTGCCGATGAACACGCCCATGCCGAGGACCGAGCCCTCGCGCACGATGCAGCCCTCGACCACTTCCGACCGCGCGCCGATGAAGCAGTTGTCCTCGATGATCGTCGGGCCGGCCTGCATGGGCTCCAGCACACCGCCGATGCCGACGCCGCCCGAGAGGTGGACGTTCTTGCCGATCTGCGCGCAGGAGCCGACCGTGGCCCAGGTATCGACCATCGTGCCCGTATCCACATAGGCACCGAGGTTCACGAAGGACGGCATCAGCACCACGCCCGGCGCGATATAGGCCGAGCGGCGCACCACGCAGTTCGGCACGGCGCGGAAGCCCGCCGCGCGCCACTGATTATCGCCCCAGCCCGCGAACTTGCTGTCGACCTTGTCCCACCAGCCGCCGGCCTGCGGGCCACCCTCCTGCCGCTCCATATCCTTGATGCGGAAGCCCAGCAGCACCGCCTTCTTGGCCCATTGGTTGACGTGCCAGGCGCCATCCGCCTGCCGCTCTGCCACCCGCAACGTGCCGCCATCCAGCGCCGACAGCGTCGCCTCGATCGCCTCGCGCGCCGGGCCGGTGCTGGCGGGGGTCAGCGTGTCCCGAACCTCCCAGGCAGCCTCGATGGCGGTTTCAAGCTCTGCATTCGGGATGGCGTTCGACATGGGCTTTTCTCCAGTTATCTCATGGCCTGATCGCGCCCCAGCCTATAGACCGGGCGTTCCAACCGCGCAACGCAAGTGAGGACCACCATGGAAGACAGCCGCAGCCACCCGTTCCGCGACAGCGTGCAGGACGCGGCCGCCGCCTGCCAGGTGCCGGACACGCCCCAGACCCGCGCCCCGGCCTACCGGTTGGCCTTCACCGATACCGACTTCCTGATGCGGGATGAGTTGCGCGCGGTGCGCTTGCAGCTGGAACTCCTGAAGCCGCAGATGGTGCTGGATGAACGCGGCGTCCGCTCCACCATCGTCCTGATGGGCAGTGCGCGGGTGCCGGATGAGGAGGGCACAGGCAGCGCCGCGCCCTTGGCCGAGTGGTACGGCGTCGCCCGCGATCTGGCGCGGCGCATCACCGAGCGGAGCCTTGAAAGCTATGGCCGCGACTGGGTGGTCTGCACGGGGGGCGGTCCGGGGATCATGGAGGCGGGCAACCGCGGCGCCGATGATGCGGGCGGGCAATCCATCGGGCTCAACATCGTGCTGCCGCATGAACAGGCGCCCAACCGCTATGTGACGCCGGACCTGTGCTTCAACTTCCACTATTTCGCGATCCGCAAGATGCATTTCCTGATGCGCGCGCAGGCGATCTGCGTCTTCCCCGGCGGCTTTGGCACGCTGGACGAGATGTTCGAGAGCCTGACCCTGATCCAAACCGGCCGGATGCGGCGGATCCCGTTCCTGCTGTTCGGGCGCAAGTTCTGGGAGAGCGTGGTGAACTGGCAGGCGCTGGCCGAGGCGGGGACGATCTCGCCGGCCGATCTGGAGCTGTTCCGGTTTGTCGAGACGGCCGAGGAGGCGATGGCGGCGATTGACGGGTGGCCTCCGGCGGGGTGTTGAGGGGGGCAGGGCCCGGCGACCGCTCAGCGGGATGAAGCCGGAGCTCCATCCCACCCGCGCCGCCCGCCTTGGCGAAGGCCATCGCCTTCGCCACGCGCTGCCGTCTCCACTGTTACCGGACGGGGGCCCAAAGCCCCCGGCCAGCGCCCGCCCCGCCCTCGGCGGGCGCTGTCCTCATTCGGTCTCGTGCGGCCACCGGCTCCGTGGGAACGGTCCCGCACGGGCGGGGGCGAGGCAGTGCCTCGCCTTTTCGCGCCCGAACAACGGTTCCGAGCTCCATAGTTGGCCGGGACAGCACCCCACCCTCCACAGCCACCCCGCCCCCTGCTATGATCGCCCATCATGCCCGCCCTCTGCCGCGATTGCCTGACCACCTTCCAGACCGGCAGCCGCTGCCCGGCCTGCCGCAGCCCGCGTGTGCTTTCCCATCCCGAGCTCTTCGACCTCTCCATCGCCCATATGGATTGCGACGCCTTCTACGCCTCGGTGGAAAAGCGCGACGACCCCAACCTGCGCGACCGCCCGGTGATCGTCGGCGGCGGCACCCGCGGCGTCGTCTCCACCTGCTGCTACATCGCCCGCATCTCGGGCGTGCGCTCGGCCATGCCGATGTTCCAGGCGCTGAAGCTCTGCCCCGATGCCGCCGTGGTGAAGCCGCGTATGGCCCGCTATGTCGAGGTCTCGCGCGCCATCCGCGCGATGATGGAGGCGCTGACCCCGCAGATCGAGCCCCTGTCGCTGGACGAGGCCTTCCTCGACCTCACCGGCACCGCCCGCCTGCATGGCGCGCCCCCGGCGCTACTGCTGGCCCGGCTGGTCAAACGGATGGAGGAGGAGCTTGGCGTCAGCGGCTCCATCGGCCTGAGCCACAACAAGTTCCTCGCCAAGGTCGCCTCCGACCTCGACAAGCCGCGCGGCTTTTCGGTGATCGGGCAGGGGGATACCGCCGATTTCCTGCGCGGCAAGCCGGTGCGGCTGATCTGGGGCGTGGGGCTGGCGACACAGACGGCGCTGGAGGCGGCGGGGATTCGCACCTTTGACGATCTGCTCCGGTGGGAGCGCCGCGACCTTTCCGCCCGCTTCGGCGCCACGGGCGAGCGGCTCTGGCACATCGCCCGCGGCGAGGACCGCCGCCGCGTCAGCCCCAATGCGCCGGTCAAGTCCATCTCCAAGGAAACCACCTTCGACGAGGATACCGGCGATGCCGAGCGGCTGGCGGGGCATCTGTGGCGGCTGGCGGAACAGGTGTCGGACCGCGCCAAGGCCAAGGACATGGCGGGGCGCGTGGTGACGCTGAAACTGCGCCGGTCGGATTTCACGGTTCTCACCCGCCGCCACGCCCTGCGGGAAGCGACGCAGATGGCAGACACGATCTGCCGCGCTGCCGATGATCTGCTGGCGAATGCCGGCGAGAAGGGGCCGTTCCGGCTGATCGGTGTCGGCATCTCCGACCTCGTCCCCGCCAGTGCCGCCGACCTGACCGCCGACCTCCTCGACCCCGCCGCCCAACGCCGGGCAAAGGCGGAGCGCACCACGGATGCCATCCGCGCAAGGTTCGGGGCAGAGGCGATCATCAAGGGGCGGGGGCTCAAATAGCCGCCGCCCTCACTTCTTGACGAGGTAGCCCACCAGCCCACCCGCCGCGCCGGTGAGGAACGACATCGCCCACTTCTTCTCTTCTGCGGGGGCCGTCTGCGACTGCACGGTGTCGAAGCAAATCCACGCCAGAATGCCGAGAAAGACCAAAGCGGCGGCAAACAGGACGAAGTCCTTGATCACGCGGGCCCAAGCGTCTTTGCTGGTTTCCTCGGGCTTCACAGTTGCCGTGTAGGTGTGTCCGGGCGGTGTGACGGACAGGTCGTGGGTCGGCGGGTTGGTCACAGCCCTACGAACTCGGTTTCCATCTGGCGGGTCTTCGGCTCCACAAGGCCAAGCTTCAGGCCGCGCTTCTTGCCTTCCTGCGCAGCGATGAACAGCTGCAGCGCCTTGCGGATGACTTCACTTTTGTTGCTCTCGCTCTCGGTCACTACCTGCTCGATTGCTGTGTTCAGGTCGTCCGACAGGACGAGGTTCATTCGGACGCTCATGGTAGCCTCCTTGGCATGCTGAGTGATGCGCAGAATATGTGCATTATCCGCTCATCCGTCAAGGGGAAGCCTGCTTGGAGGAAGCCGGGGCTTTGCCCGCCTTGCTTGTGAAAGCGCTTACTCCGCCGCCAGCGGCATCTCCTGCACGCCGATCACCACGATCCGCCCCAGCACCCTTCGCATCAGCGCGGCGAACCCGGCATAGCCCTCATGCGGCGCGATCAGCACCTCGTCCATATAGAGCGCCCGGTCGATCTCGATCTGCACCGCATGGCGCCCGCGCGAGGGGCGGCCGTGGGCCTGCACCACATAGGCCCCGGCGAAGGGGATGTTGCGGCTGACCGTCAGCCCCTCCACCGCGAAGGCGCCCTCGATCTGGTCGAGGATGTCCGGCGCCGCCGTCGCCCCGAACCTGTCCCCCAGCACGATCTGCGGGCGCGGGCCGCGGGCACTGGCGCTGTCCACCGCCTCATGCGGCATGGAATGCACGTCGATCAGGATCGCCTCGCCGAACGCCGCCACCGACTCGTCCATCAGCGCCGCGAGCTTTGCGTGATAGGGCCGCCAGGCGCCGGCAATCCGCGCCTCGGCCTCGGCCATGGTCATCTTCCCGGGCCGGATCGCCCGCCCCCCGGCCACCACCCGCGGAATCACCCCCAACCCCGAGGCCACCCGGGGATTGTGCGGCACCGGCCGCGCGCCCTCGATCAACGCCGGGTCCAGCTCTTCCGCCGCGCGGTTCAGGTCCACATAGGCCCGCGGCACCGTAGCGGCCAGCAGCGGCGCGCCAAGGCCCGGCGCCGGGTCCAGCAGCTGGTCGATGAAGGCATCCTCGGAAGACCGGATCATCTGCGCATTCAGCACCGACCTGCGCAGAAAGGCCTCCGGGTAGTCGCGCCCGCTATGCGGCGAGGCGAAGATGACGGATGTCGTGCGCCGCGCCGGCAGCGTCAGACGATAGGGCAACGGGGCATCATCGGTGCTCATGATGACGAAACTATAACGACATTCCTTCAGCCGCCAAAAGCCCTTGAAAGGCCCATCGACTCCTTTTATAGACCGCGGGACCGAAGCGGCACCGTGCCGTCCAGCAGTGCTGGGCAACGGCGTCAATGAGGTACGGGCGCGTAGCTCAGCGGTAGAGCACTACGTTGACATCGTAGTGGTCACAGGTTCGATCCCTGTCGCGCCCACCATCACGCCCCCCGGCAACGGGGATTTCACCGCCCCCGGCGACGGGGGCATCGTTGTTTAGAAGGCGCACGCGCGCCGCGAATGGGAGAAGGCCATGAAGGTCCGTAACTCGCTCCGCTCGCTCAAGCAGCGTCATCGCGATTGCCAGGTCGTGCGCCGCAAAGGCCGCATCTACGTGATCAACAAGACGCAGAAGCGCTTCAAGGCCCGTCAGGGCTGATCCTTCTGGGCCCGGTCCGTCAGGACCAAAACCCTTAGGATACTGCGCAAGCGACAGATGCGGCCGTCGGGGAAACCCGGCGGCCTTTCTGTTTGGGGGGTTTGAGCGCCGCGCGGGCGGGGCCGGGTCGCCCCCGCCCTCAGTCGTACTTGCGCAGATCCTCGATGACCTTGCCGTCATTGGGCAGGCTGCCCGGCGGCACGATCTCGATCCGGCCCTTCATCTTCAGCGCTGCGACCACCGCGCCCTCATAGTGTCCGGCATCGGTGCCGGGGCTTTCCACCCGCACCGTCATCACATCCATCTCGCCCTCGCGCGTGGCGATCACCCGGGCGCGGGCCACCTCGGGATGGCGGCTGACGAACTGCGCCACCTGCTCGGGGCGCACGAACATGCCCTTGATCTTGGTGGTCTGGTCGGCGCGGCCCATCCAGCCGCGGATGCGGGTATTGCTGCGCCCGCAGGGCGAGGCGCCCGGCATCACCGCCGACAGATCGCCGGTGGCGAAGCGGATCAGCGGGTAGTCGGGGTTCAGCGTGGTCACGATCACCTCGCCCACCTCACCCTCGGCCACCGGATCGCCAGTGCCGGGGCGCACGATCTCCACGATCACGCCCTCATCGACGATCATCCCCTCCATCGCCGGGCTTTCATAGGCGATGTTGCCAAGGTCGGCGGTGGCATAGCTTTGCAGGGTGAGGATGCCCCGGTCGGCATATTCCTTGCGCAAGGATGGGAACAGCGCCCCGCCGCCCACGGCAGCCCGGGTGATCGCCAGCCGCTCGCCCATCTCCTCGGCCTTGTCGAGGATGATCTTCAGGTAATCGGGCGTTCCGGCATAGGCGGTGGTGCCCACATCCACCGCGGCGCGCACCTGCAATTCGGTCTGGCCGGTGCCGGCAGGCAGCACCGCCGCCCCCACCGCCCGGCAGCCGGATTCGAAGATCATGCCCGCCGGCGTCAGGTGATAGCCAAAGCAGTTCTGCACGATATCGCCGGGCCCGATGCCGCAGGCATGCAGGAAGCGGCCCATGCGCCACCAGTCATGGTCGGCGCCGCCCGGCTCATAGATCGGGCCGGGGCTCTGGAACACATGGGCAAAGCCATGCGCGTGCTTGGTCGTGAACCCGCCGAAGGGTGGCGATGCCTTCTGCGCCGCGCCCAGTTCCGACTTGCGGATCACCGGCAGCCGGGCCAGCGCGGCGGCGTCCGTCACCGCCGCCGCGTCCACCCCCGCCAGCAGCGCACCGATCCCCGGGGCGCCCATCGCGCGGGCGATCTGCCCGGGCAGGGCGCGGGCCAGATCGGCGGCGCGCTGGTCGGGGCTGCGGGTCTCGAGGCTGTCGAAATACTGGGTCATGTCTCTGCCGGGGTTGCCCCCCTCCTGTCCCCGCGCCGGGGGACGCCGGGGAGTGCTGAATTACGGGGTAGTCTTCGGACCTCTCAGGCCAGCCAGCGCTTGCGGCGCCGGTAGCTGCGCACGTCACGGAAACTGCGGCGGCCCTCGTCCGACAGGCCGAGGTAGAATTCCTTCACATCGGGATTCTCGCGCAGCGCATCGGCCGGGCCGTCCATCACCACCCGGCCCGATTCAAGGATGTAGCCGTAATGGGCATAGCGCAGCGCGACATTGGTGTTCTGTTCGGCCAGCAGGAAGGTCAGGCCCTCCTGTTCGTTCACCGCCTTCACGATCTCAAAGATCTGCTCCACCAGCTGCGGGGCGAGGCCCATCGACGGCTCGTCGAGCAAGATTGTCTCCGGCCGGCTCATCAGCGCGCGGCCGATGGCGCACATCTGCTGCTCACCGCCCGAGGTATAGCCCGCCTGGCTCTTGCGCCGCTCTTTCAGCCGCGGGAAATAGGCATAGACCATTTCCAGATCGCGGTTGATCGCCGCCTTTCCATCCTTGCGCGTATAGGCGCCGGTCAGCAGGTTTTCCTCGACCGTCAGGTGTTCGAAACAGTGGCGGCCCTCCATCACCTGGATCACGCCCTTCTTCACCAGCTCCGACGGGCCCAGATCCTGCACCCGCTCACCCCGATAATGGATCGTGCCCTTGGTCACCTCGCCGCGCTCGGAATGCAGCAGGTTGGAAATGGCCTTCAGCGTCGTGGTCTTGCCCGCGCCATTGCCGCCCAGAAGCGCGGTGATGCCGCCCTTCGGCACAGACAGGCTCACGCCCTTCAGCACAAGGATCACATGGTTGTAGATCACCTCGATATTGTTCACCTCTAGGAGGTTTTCGCGAGTGGGTGCGGCGTCAAGCATGGGCTGGCCCCTTGAAGGCGGTTGGGTTGCCCCGGCCCGAAGGCCGGGGCAGCGTCGTCAGTTGCAGCGCTCGGTCAGGCCGGCTTCGGCGGCGTAGGCGGCCGAGTCTTCCAGCACCAGCGCGTCCAGCACCTCGTCATCGGGCGCGATGAAGTCGGTGATCAGGTTCCACTTGCCGGCAGAGGCATCCCATTGCTGGATCATCCCCGCCCCCGGTCCGCCATGGTCCTCGCAGCTCGCCGCGAAGGGCTGGCCGAAGTTCGGCAGGCCCAGCTCGGCCATCCGCTCTTCGGTGATCTCCAGCGCCTCGAACCCGTCGCGCACCTGCGCCGCGTTCACCGCCGACGTGCCCGCCAGCTCCTGCGCCTTGCGGATCGCCTCCGAGATGACCATCGCCGCATACATGCCGCGCGAATAGAGCACGCTGCCGACCTGATCGCCCGCGCCGGCCGCCTTGCCCGCGTCCTGCACGTACTGCTTCAGGTCCGCATAGACCGGGTAGTCCATCCCGGTGCCGTGCATCGCAAGGCTCTTGTAGCCATTGGCGCCGGCACCCGCCGCGGTCACGTCGTTTTCGGACCCCGACCACCACACCCCGATCATGTTCTCCATCGGGAAGCGGATATTGCCGGCCTCTTGCACGGCCACCTGGTTCATCACGCCCCAGCCCCAGAACAGCACGTAATCGGGCTTCTCGCGGCGGATCTGCAGCCATTGCGATTTCTGCTCCTGGCCGGGCGAGTCGACCGGGATCTCGGTCAGCTTGAAGCCATGCTTCTTGCTCAGCTCGGTCAGGGTACGGATCGGCTCCTTGCCGTAGGCAGAGTTGTGATAGACCAGCGCGATGGTCTTGCCCTCAAGGCTGCCGCCATTCTCGTCCAGCAGGTGTTTCACCGCGACGGACGCGCCATCCCAGTAGTTCGCGGGATAGTTGAACACCCATTCGAACACCTTGCCATTCGCGGCCGAGGTGCGGCCATAGCCGGGGGTGTAGAGCGAGATGCCATCGGCCGAGACCTTCGGGATCAGCTGATAGGTGATGCCCGTCGACAGCGGGTTATAGACCAGCGCGCCCTGGCCCTTGGTGGCCTCGTAGCACTCCACCCCCTTCTCGGTGTTATAGGCGGTCTCACATTCCGGCACGACCACCTTCTCGCCGCCGATGCCGCCATCGCGTTCATTCAGCAGCGTGAAATAGTCGGTGAAACCGTCGGCATAGGGGATGCCACCGGCGGCAAACGGGCCGGTCCGGTAGCTGAGGTTCGGCACGACCAGATCGGCCGAGGCCGGCGCAGCAACCGCGATCATCGCGGCGACGGCAAGGGTTGCAAATGTCGTCTTCATTCAGGGTCTCCTCCCAGAGTCGAATAAAGGGTTACGCAAAAGCCGGTTTCCCGGGTCGGTGTCTCAATGCGGGAACGGCCAGAGCCGCAGCTTCTCCTTGGTCAGGCGCCACAGCTGCGCGAGGCCATGCGGCTCGAGGATCAGGAACACCACGATCAGCCCGCCGACGATCATCAGCTCGATATGCGCCGCCAGATCGGTGGGCCATCCCATCCCCTCGACCAGCACGTTCTTCAGGAACACCGGCAGCAGCACCAGGAACGCCGCCCCGGCAAAGCTGCCGAATATGCTGCCCAGCCCGCCGATGATCACCATGAACAGCACCAGGAAGCTCTTGTTGATCCCGAACACCTCGCCGACCTCGGCCGCGCCCAGATAGACGGCGAAGAACAGCGCCCCGGCCACGCCGATGAAGAAGGACGATACCGCAAAGGCCGACAGCTTGGCGGTCAGCGGATTCACCCCGATGATCTCGGCCGCGATGTCCATGTCGCGGATCGCCATCCAGCGCCGTCCGATGGTGCCGCGCGTCAGGTTCCGCGCCACCCAGGCCAGCGCGAACAGGATCACGAGGCAGAAGAGGTACTTCGCGGCGGCAGAGGTGTTCGGCCCGGTCACGAAATGCCCCAGCACCGTGCGCTCGGGTGAGTTGATCTGGCCAGAGGCGGAGTAGTTGTAGAACCACGGCACCTTGTTGAAGAGCCAGACGAGGAAGAATTGCGCCGCCAGCGTCGCCACGGCAAGGTAGAACCCCTTGATCCGCAGGCTTGGCAGCCCGAACAGCACCCCCACGCAGGCGGTGATCCCGCCGGCCAGCAGCACATGGATCAGGATCGAAACCTCGGGGAAACTGGTCATCAGCTTGTAGCAGGCATAGGCCCCCACCGCCATGAACCCGCCGGTGCCAAGGCTGACCTGCCCGCAATAGCCCGTCAGGATGTTCAGCCCGATGGCGGCAATCGCATAGATCAGGAAGGGCACGAACACCGCGTTCGCCCAATAGTCGTTGATGAAGAACGGGATCACCCCGAAGGCAATCGCCAGCACCGCGTAATAGCGCACACGGTCGAACTGGATCGGGAAGGTCTGCGCGTCTTCCGGGTAGGTCGTCTTGAAGTCGCCTGCTTCGCGGTAGAACATCAGCGCATCCCCCCATCTTGGTGGGCGGCGCCGGTCCCGGTCAGCAGCCCCTGCGGATCCGCACCCAGGCGAACAGCCCCAGCCCGGCACCCAGCGCCGACAGCGCCATATGCAGCACCAGCAACGCTTCTGGCTCGCCCTGCGGCGCCGCCAGCGCCATCCAGCCAAAGGCCAGCGCGGCGGCCCAGCCGATGGTGAACATGATCGAACAGATCTTCATGGTGCGGAACACTCCCTACTCCCCAACCGGCCCGCATCAGGCCAGCCCCTGCCCGGGTTGCGGCGCGGGTCTTCCCCGGAACTGCGGCAATCGGACGCATCGGATCAAACTCCATCTCTCACACCCGCTCAATGATTTTTTCGCCGAACAGGCCCTGCGGCCGGAACACCAGGAACAGCAGCGCCAGCACATAGGCGAACCAGTTCTCGGTCGCGCCGCCGATCATCGGGCCGATGGTGAACTCGAACAGCTTCTCGCCCACGCCGATGATCAGCCCGCCGACGATGGCCCCGGGGATCGAGGTGAACCCGCCCAGCATCAGCACCGGCAGCGCCTTCAGCGCGATCAGGCTCAGGCTGAACTGCACGCCCGACTTGGTGCCCCACATGATCCCGGCCACCAGCGCCACGAAGCCGGCGATGGACCAGACCAGAACCCAGATGAAGCGCAGGCTGATCCCCACCGACAGCGCCGCCTGATGGTCATCGGCCACCGCCCGCAGCGCCCGGCCCTGCTTGGAATACTGGCTGAAGATGGTCAGCGAGGCGACAAGGATCACCGCCACGATGGTCGCCACGATGTCGAGATTGTCGATGAAGAAGCCATAGCCCAGCAGCGCCGCCGTCGCGCTTTCCACCGTTTCGGAAATCCCCTGCGGCAGGCCGACGTCCAGCGTCTTGATATCGGCGCCCCACATCACGTCGCCGAGGCCTTCGAGGAAATAGGCAAGCCCGATGGTCGCCATGAACAGGATGATCGGCGCCTGATTGACCAGATGCTTCAGCACCAGCCGCTCGATCAGCCAGGCAAGGCCCACCATCACCCCCGCCGTCAGCGCGATGGCAACGATGCCGGGCAGCGTCCAGCCGAAGGTGTGCAGGTTGGTGCCGAAGGTGGCGTTGATCAGATGCGCGAACGGGATCTGCCCGTTCTGGAACCCGACCAGCGTCAGCGCCGCGAACAGCGCCAGCACGCCTTGCGCATAGTTGAAGATGCCGCTGGCCTTGAAGATCAGCACGAAGCCAAGGGCGACCAGCGCATACATCACCCCCGCCATCAGCCCGTTCAGGGTCACTTCCAGCGCGAACAGGATCTGGTCAGGCAGCATGGCGCACCTCGATGTCCGACTGTTTTTGTTTACATACGGTATGCGTATGGGTTCTGCATGGGTTCTGCATGGCGGCTTTAGTCATGGGCCACCCCCAGATAGGCGGCGATCACCTCGGGATTGGCGCGCACCTCATCGGGCGTGCCGTCGCCGATCTTCTTGCCGTAATCCATCACCACCACCCGGTCCGACAGGTCCATGACCACGCCCATGTCATGCTCGATCAGGCAGATCGTAGTGCCGAACTCGTCATTCACATCCAGGATGAAGCGGCACATGTCCTCCTTCTCCTCGACGTTCATCCCCGCCATCGGCTCGTCCAGCAGCAGGATCTTCGGCTCTGCCGCCAGCGCCCGCGCCAGTTCCACCCGCTTCTTCAGGCCGTAGGGAAGCCGGCCGACCGGAGTCTTGCGGATCGCCTGTATCTCCAGGAAATCAATGATCTTTTCCACCTTCTCGCGGTGCGCGCTCTCTTCCTTTTGCGCGGCGCCCCACCACATCGCCTGCGCCAGCAGCCCGGTCTTCATCAGCGTCAGCCGCCCGGTCATGATGTTGTCGAGCACCGTCATCCCGTCGAACAGCGCGATGTTCTGGAAGGTGCGGGCAATGCCCAGCTGCGCCACCTGATAGGGTTTCATCGGCCCGCGGCGATAGCCCTTGAACCAGACCTCGCCCTCGGTCGGCACATAGAACCCCGAGATGACGTTCAGCATCGAGGATTTGCCCGCCCCGTTCGGCCCGATGATCGCCCGGATCTCGCCCTCCCGGATATCGAAACTGATATCCTTGATCGCCACCACCCCACCAAACCGCAGCGTGATGTTCTTCATTTCCATCAGCACGCCGCCAATTTTCCGGCCATCGGCTGTGGTGTAACCCTCTGTATTCACGGCAGGTTGTGCGCTCATTCCGCCGCCATCCTTGTCTGGGTTCCCTGCACGGCGGCATCGCGGATCGTCAGCGTCGCCTTGATCGCGCCCTTGCGGCCATCCTCGTAGGTCACCTCGGTTTCGGTGTAGATGCTGCCCCGCCCGTCATAGAGCGCGTCGATCAACTCGGCGAACTTGCTCTCGATCACGTTGCGCCGCACCTTGCGCGTCCGCGTCATCTCGCCGTCATCCGCATCCAATTCCTTGTGCAAAATCAGGAACCTGTGGACCTGGCAGCCCGCCAGCATCGGATCGGCGGCGACCGAACGGTTCACCTCCTCCACATGGCTCTGGATCATGTCATAGACCCTCGGATGCCCGGCCAGCTCCTGATAGCTGGCATAGGCGATGTTGTTGCGCTCCGCCCAGTTGCCCACCGCCTGCAGGTCAATGTTGATGAAGGCGGTGCACATGGTGCGGGCATTGCCGAACACCACTGCTTCAAGGATGTTGGGATAGAATTTCAGCTTGTTTTCAACGTATTTGGGCGCAAACAGGTGGCCATCCGCCATCTTGCCCACATCCTTGGCGCGGTCGATGATCCGCAGATGCCCGGTGCCTTCCTCGAAGAACCCGGCATCCCCGGTCGCCACCCAGCCTTCGGCATCCTTGGTGCTGGCGGTGCTTTCGGGGTTCTTGAAATACTCGACGAAGGTCCCCGGCGAGCGATAGAACACCTCGCCATTCTCGGCGATCTTCACTTCCACGCCCGGTGAGGGCACGCCCACCGTATCCGACCGCACCTGCCCGTCCGGCTGCTGGGTGATGAACACCGACGCCTCGGTCTGCCCGTAAAGCTGCTTCAGGTTGATGCCCAGACTGCGGTAGAAATCGAAGATCTCGGGCCCGATCGCCTCGCCTGCGGTATAGCCAACGCGGATGCGGCTGAAGCCCAGCGTGTTCTTCAGCGGGCCATAAACCAGAATGTTCCCAAGCCCGTAGCGCAGACGGTCCAGCGCGCTGACGGACTTGCCATCCAGGATCGCCGGCCCCACCCGCCGCGCCAGCGCCATGAAATGATCGAACATCTTCTTCTTCAGCCGGCCCGCATCTTCCATGCGGATCATCACATTGGTCAGCTGGCCTTCGAACACCCGCGGCGGCGCAAAGAAATAGGTCGGCCCGATCTCGCGCAGGTCGGTCATCATCGTCGCCGGGCTTTCCGGGCAGTTCACGGTGAAGCCGGTCCAGTAGGCCTGCCCCACCGAGAAGATGAAGTCCCCGACCCAGGCCATCGGCAGATAGGCCAGCACCTCATCCCCGTGGCGCAGATGGTCGAAACCCGAGGTGTTCTTCGCAGTCTCGATGATATTGCGGTTCGACAGCACCACGCCCTTGGGCTTGCCGGTGGTGCCGGACGTATACAGCATCACGCAGGTGCTGTCGTAATGCAGCTCGGCGATGCGCTTGGTCAGCTCGCCCTCATAGCGGAAATGCCCGGCCCGCCCCTCGGCCTGTACATCTGCCAGCGCGTTCATGCGGGAATGGTCGTATTTCCGCATGCCCCGGCGGTCATTGTACATGACATGCTGGATATGCTGCACGCGGTCCTCGATCTCGAGCACCTTGTCCACCTGCTCCTGATCGCCGCACACGATGAAGCGCGCGCCGCAATGGTCCAGCACATAGGCCATCTCATCGGCCACCGCGTCCTGATACAGCGGCACCGGAACGGCCCCGCACATCTGCGCCGCGACCATCGCCCAGTAATGCGCCGGCCGGTTGCGGCCGATGATGGCGATATGGTCGCCGCGTTCGACCCCCAGCGACAGGAAGCCAAGCGCCAGCGCGCGGACCTGCTCATCCGTCTGGGCCCAGGTCCAGCTTTGCCAGATCCCGAATTCCTTTTCCCGGTAGGCCGGCAGCGCGCCGATCCGCGCCACGTTGCGGGCCAGCAACGCCGGAATGGACGTCAGGGCGTCCGAAGGCGCCGTCAAAACCACCATATATCCTCCCTCGCATGGGCCCGTCTGCAGGGCCGCACGCTCTTTCCCCTGGCCCCGCAAGGGGCCACACGGCGGGCGATTCCTCCTTCGCCCGGCGCGCCTCCTCCAAAGGCTCGCCCCGAATGATTACCCGACTTTGTCGCAATCCTATCGAATTCTTGCAGGCGCGCTTCGGGCTATGCGCGCCCCCTTGCGGGTGCTAGCCATCACTCAGGCTTCGGGGAGGAAGCCGCAGCATGATGCAAGGCGACGAGCTTCAGAAACTGACAGGCGCGGGCCTGAACCTGATCCAGCAGGCGCTGTCGATCTTCGACCGCGACCTGCGGCTGGCGGTCTGCAACCGGCAATATCAGGTGATGTTCGACCTGCCCGATGCGCTCACGCTGCCCGGCACCTCCTTTGCCGAAACCATCCGCTATCTGGTGCAGCGCGGCGAATACGGGCCCGCCACGGATGTGGAGGCAGAGGTGCAGGCCCGCGTCGATCAGGCCCGCGCCTTCCAGCCGCATTACATGGAACGCACCCGCGCCAATGGCCGCACCATCTCGGTCGAAGGCTCGCCGCTGTCGCAGGGCGGCTGGGTCACCGTCTATACCGACATCACCAGCATCAAGCGGCAGGAGGAACTGCTGCGGGCCCGCTCCGAAGACCTGTCCGCCCAGCTTCTGGCCCATGCCGAGCAACTGGCGCAGGCGAACCGGCAGCTTGCAGCGATGAACGCCGCGCTGGAGGAAGCCAAGCGCGAGCTGACGGAGATCGAGGCGCGCACCCGTCTGGTCACCGAAATGACCCCCGCCCATATCGCGCATATCGACCGCGACCGCCGCTATACCTTCTCCAACCGCCGCCTCTCCTCGGTGATGCCGGGCAGCCTTTCCGATATCGTCGGCCGCCCGATGACCGAAGCGCTTGGCCCCGACGCTGCCGAACGCATCATGCCGGGCATAGACCGGGCGCTGGCCGGCGAGGCGCATGTCTATGAGATCACCCACGCGCCCTCGGGCCGCCGCATCCGCATCGCGCTGACGCCCGACACCGGCAGCGACGGCACGGTGAACGGCGTCTATATCCTCTCCACCGATGTCACCGCCGAAACCCAGGCCCGCGCCGCGCTGTCGCAGACCGGCAAGCGAGAGCTGGCGGCGCAGCTGACCTCGGGCCTCGCGCATGATTTTGCCAACCTCCTGACGATTATACTTGGCCTGCAGGGGCGGCTGGCGCGGATGCCGGCCCTGCCCCAGGGCGCGGAGGAGCTGGTGGGCGCGACCCTCGCCGCCGCCCGCCGCGGCGGCACCCTGCTTGACCGCATCGCCTCCATCTCCGGCCCGCGAGAGCTGCGCCCGCAGCCCACCCGCCTCGGCCCCTTCCTGCGCGACCTTGCCACGATGGCCGGGCCTGCCCTGCCCGAGGCGGTGAGCCTCTCTGTCTCCGATGGCGGCCTGTCGGGGCCGTTCCTGCTGGATGCCGGCTCGCTGCAAGACGCCCTCCTCAACCTCGTCCTCAACGCCAAGGATGCCATCGGCCCCCGCCCCGGCAGTATTGAACTCGCCGCCCGCGCCGTGCGCGACACCTGGCTGGATCTGGTGGTGGAGGATTCGGGCCCCGGCTTCTCTGCCGCGGCCTTGGAACATGGCCTGGATCCGTTCTTCACCACCAAGGGCGGCGAGGGATCGGGCCTTGGGTTGTCGATGGTCTATGACCATGCCAAGCTGTCCGGCGGCTCGGTCCGGCTGGAGAACCGCGGCAGCGGCGGCGCCCGGGTGGTGCTGCGCCTGCCGCTGCGCCGCGCCGCCAAGGCCCCCGACCCGCTGCTGGTGCTGCTGGTCGAGGACCGCGACGAGATCCGCACCGACGTGCGCGAGATGCTGCGCGGCCTTGGCCATAACGTCATCGAAGCCGCCAGCGCCGCCGAGGCGCTGGAGCTTGCGGCGCTGCCGGGCCTCGGCCTCGTGCTGTCGGACATCGGCCTGCCCGGCGGCATGACCGGCGTGGATCTTGCCAGCGCCCTGCAGGCGCAGGCCCACCCCGCCCGCCTGCTGCTGATGACCTCGCTGCCCGCGGGCGATGCGCTGCGCCGCGCCGCCCCTTGCCCGGTGCTCGGCAAACCCTTCACGCCCGCCGATCTGGCGGCCTTCCTGACAGCCGAGGCCGCATGACCCTGCCCCCCGCCCGCCCCCCGCATGTCGCCATTCTCGATGACGAGCCCGAGATTCGGCGGATGCTGTCGGACGCGCTGGTCGAGGCCGGCTTCCGCACCACCTGCTTCTCCCGCGCCACCGAATTCGAGGCGGCCCTGAAACGCACCGCCCCCGATGTCTGCCTCGTCGATCTGGGCCTGCCCGACCGCGACGGCCTGGCGCTGGTCCACCGTCTCGCGCTGGAATCCGGCGCGGCGATCATCATCATCTCGGGCCGCGCGCAGGTGCAGGACCGGGTGACGGGGCTGGAACTGGGGGCGGACGATTACATCATCAAGCCCTTCGACCCCGCCGAAGTCGTCGCCCGCATCCGCGCCCGCCTGCGCAAGGGCCGGCCCGAAACTGACCGCAGCCCCCGCACCGCCCGCTTCGCCGGCTGGACCGCAGAGTTCGACCGCTATGTCCTGGTCGCCGAGGATGGCACCGAAGTGCCCTTCAGCCATGCCGAGGGCGAGGTGCTGCGCCTGTTCCTCGACGCCCCCAAACGCCTGATCTCGCGCGCGCAGATGCAAGAAAGCCTTGGCGGCGCGGCAGGCGACAGCTTTGACCGGGCGATGGACGTGCGCATCTCGCGCCTGCGCACCAAGCTGGGCGAGGATCCCAAGAACCCGCGGCTGATCAAGACCATCTATGGCGCCGGCTACATCTTCCTCGGCGACGTGATCTGGGACTGAGGTCGCTGGGGGGCTCTGCCCCCCGCCCGCCTGCGGCGCGCGCCCCCGGGATATTTGCAACAAGGCAAAGGGAGAAGGCGGTCTTGCCCTTTGCCTTGTCCAAATATCCTCGGGGGTGAATTGGCGCACAGCGCCAAGAGGGGGCAGACAGCCCCCTCCCCTTCGCTTGCAGCCGGGCGCGCGCTGTGATTCCAAGGCCACCCAAGCCCGAAGGGACCGCGCCGATGATCGACATTCTCCTGCACCGCCGCCGCAACGACCTGCGCGCCCGCTTCGTGCGGGTGGAAATCATCGACAACCTCTTTGGCGAATATACCCTGCTGCGCGAAACCGGCGCGGCCGGGCGCCAGGGCTGCACCCGCATCTCCTGGTATGCCAACCTGCGCGAGGCCTGCCTTGCCGCCGAGACCCTTCGCGCAAGGGCGCAGAGACAGGGCTACCGCCTGACCCGCGCCAGCCCGTCGCTTCGGCCGCAGGCCTGATACCGCCGCCCGGCTTGCTCCGCCCCGGCCGCTGGCCTACTCCTGCGCCAGCCAATTGCGGGGGATGACATGACACATCTGTGGGTGCGGGCCGAGCAACGCCCGAATGAAGAGCGCGTCGGCCTGACGCCCGAGGGTGCCGCCGCGCTGATCGCCGCCGGGCTGCGGGTGACGGTCGAGCAAAGCTCTGTCCGCGCGATCCCGCTGCAGGGATACATCGATGCGGGCTGCGAGATTGCGGCCGAGGCCTCCTGGCCCGAGGCCCCGGCGGATGCGATCATCTTCGGGCTCAAGGAACTGCCCGAGGATGGCAGCCCCCTCACCCATCGCCACATCCTGTTCGGCCATGCCTACAAGGGCCAGCCCGCCGGACAGGTGCTGCTGCGCCGGTTCCGCGCCGGGGGCGGCACGCTCTATGACCTCGAATATCTGGTGGACGGGGCCGGGCGCCGCGTTGCCGCCTTCGGCTACTGGGCGGGCTATGCCGGCGCCGCCGTCGCGCTCAAATGCTGGGCGGCGCAGCAGCAGGGCGCGCTTTGCGGCCCCCTCTCGCGCTACGCGGACAAGACGGCGCTGCTAAAGGATCTGGCGGCCGAGCTCGCCGGCGCCGCCCCCCGCGCCCTGATCATCGGCGCGCTTGGCCGCGTCGGCACCGGCGCGGCGGACCTTTGCACCGCGCTCGGCCTGCCCGTCACCCGCTGGGACATGGCCGAAACCGCCCATGGCGGCCCTTTCCCCGAGCTGCTGGCGCATGAGATCTTCCTGAACTGCATCCTCGCCCGGCCCGGCGGCCCGGTCTTCGTGCCCGCCTCGGCCATCGACGCCCCCCGCGCGCTGAGCGTCATCGGCGATATCGCCTGCGACCCGACCTCGGATTTCTCGCCCATCAAGGTCTATGACCGCACCACCGACTGGGCCGCGCCCGCCCTGCGCGTGGCCGCAGACCCGGTGCTGGACGTGACCGCCATCGACAACCTGCCCTCGCTGCTGCCGGTGGAATCGAGCCTTGATTACGCCGCGCAGCTGCTACCCTCGCTGCTGGCCCTGCCCGCGCTGGACGCAGGCGTCTGGGGCCGCGCCAAAGCCGAGTTCAACCGCCAGTCCGCGGCGCTGTAACCGAGGCTCGGCCCAGCCACAGCCCCCTTCTTGCTGGCGGAAATATCCCACGGGGGTCGGGGGTGTGAAACCCCCGGCGCCTGTCGGCGGCGCTACAGAACCCCGTCTTCGGCATCCTCCACCGAAATCCCCAGCGCATCGAGCCCGTCCTCAAGGTAATCCGCCAGCAGCGGCACCCCCAGCAGGTAATCCGCGGTCGGGGCCGAGGCCTCGGCCCGGGCGGTGTCCATCGCCTCATCGAGCTCATCCGCGCCATAGGTCTCGCGGCCGATCCACATCACCGCGACAAGGCTGGCCTGCTCATCCACGTTCATCTCGCCGATGAAGGCGCGCAGCTCCTGCTCGGTCGCATCGCCCGAGCGCGCCTCGAGAATGGAGTCCGAATCCACGCTGTCGCCGGGGCTGTCCCAGCTGCCGACCTTGGCATCCAGCTCGCGCGCACGCACGATCACATGGGCAATCTTCTCGGGGCTGATCTGCAGCATTGGTGGCCTCCCTTGGTTGGGGGCGACCCTCGGGCAAACTGGGGGCGGGTGCAAGGGGAGTAGGGTGGGGCTGGCCGTGGCCATCGGTGCGCGATAGGATCCGGGGCAAGATGCAGGAAGACGAGTTTCAGCCCTGGGCGCATGACGTCCCCCGCGACACGCTGGCATCGGTCTATCCTGACGGGTGCCGCGATGTGCTGATCCTCCGCCGCGCCGGTCAGCGCCCCGAAGTCCGGCTGACCTCGTTCGATCTGCGCCCCCGGCTGGCGGCCCTGCCCGCCGGCACCACAGTGCAGGGCTACCGGCTGCGCCCGGGCGCGCGGATCGCCGCGAACGCCCTGCGCGCCATCGAAGCCCAACCCGATCAGGCCGGGGCGATCATCCGCAACGATCTGGCGCTTTCGGGCGACGCCGATCACGCGATCCGCGCGCTGTGCCGGCCCGGCGCAGGTGCGGCGGCGGTTGCCGGCGATCTGGGCCTGTCGCTGCGCAGCCTGCAACGGCTGTTTCACCGGCTGGATCTGCCACCACCGGATTACTGGCGGCTTCTGGCGCGGGCGCGGCAGGCTGCCCGGCACCTGGGCGGCCCATCGCCTCTGGCCGCCATCGCCGCCGATTGCGGCTTCAGCGATCAGGCCCATATGACGCGCGAGCTGCTGCGCTGGTTCGGCAAGACCCCCCGCCAGTTGCAGCGCGACGGCGAGACGCTCACGCTGCTGGGTCAGCCGGCGCTTGGCAACTGGACCGGCGAGCAGAGCTCCACCAGGTAGCCATCCGGGTCGCTGACATAGGAGGTTGTCTGGCCCCAGGGCTCCTCCCGGGCGTCCTGCACCAGAACCGCCCCGGCCGAGATCGCGCGCGACAGGGCCGCTGGCACGTCCTCGGTCTCGAAGGCGAGTTCGAACACCGGGGCCCCGGGATCGGCCCGGCCTGGAGACTTGCCAAGTTCGGTCATCAGCTTGCGCGACGAGAACGCCAGCCGGGTCGTGCCGGTGTCCATCTCGCCATAGTCGCCCGACTCATGCAGGAACCCCCGCCGAAGCCCGAAGGCGCGTTCGTAGAACTCCAGCGCGGTTGCGACCTCTGCGACATAGAGGATGCTGTATCGGAAAATCATCTGGTCCCTTTCCTTCACGGTTCCTCGATGGATAGCCGGATGCGGGGACGATTTCTTGAAGGATGACGACAGGGCCCGCCCTACCCCATGATCCGATACCACAGCGCATCCGGCAAAAACTGCCCCAGCCGGAACAGCGCCGCGAAGCGCCTCGGAAAGCTCAGCGCAAAGCGCTTTGTGCCCATGTGCTTCAGGATCCGCGCAGCGGCCTCCTCGGGCTCCATCAGGAACGGCATGTCGAAATCGTTGAGGTCGGTCAGCCGCGTGCGGATGAAGCCGGGGTTGACCAACTGGACCTTCACGCCAGACCCGCGCAGGTCGGCCTGCATCGCCTCGGCCAGCGCCATCACCCCGGCCTTCGACGCGCCATAGCCGATGGCGCCCGGCAGCCCGCGATAGCCCGCCAGCGAGCCGGTCAGCACCAGATGACCGCGCCCGCGCGCCGCGAAGCCCGGCACCACCTGCCCCAGCACCCTTGCGCAGCCGGTCAGGTTCACGTCGCACATCTGCGCCACGCGGTCCGCGTCCCAATCCTGCGCCGCCATCGGCCAATAGGTCGCGGCGAGCCAGACCAGCCCGTCGATCTCTCCGACCTCCGCCGCCGCTGCCCGCACCGAACCCATATCGGCCACATCCATCGGCAGCGCCCGCGCCGGGCCCGGCAGCTCTGCCACAAGCGCCTCCAGCCGCGCCCCGCTGCGCGCCGACAGCACCAGCTCGGCCCCCGCCGCGCTCATCTGGCGGGCCAGCTCGCGGCCCAGCCCCTCGCTGGCGCCGACCAGCCACCAGCGCTGGCCCTTCACGCTCATGCCGTGCCCTCAGCAGGTGCCTTGCGGATCGTCGCCACCAGCTCGGCCACCAGCACCCCCCATTTGCGGAACTGGCTGCGATTGACGATGCTGCCGCCCGGCGTCGCATACATCCAGTCGGTCACCGACAGCACATGCCCGCCGGCATCCTGCGGCAGGCGGATCTTGTAGCGCAGCACCACCGCGCTGCCCTGCTGCCGCCCGGTGCCGCGCCCCAGCACATCCGGCGCGGTCGCGCTGATCGCGCCGTCATTGCCCAGCTGCAGAACCCAGTCGCGCCGATCCACCGCCCCGCCCTCATAGCGGAACACCTCGGCCATCCGGCAGGTCGCGCCCTGCCATTGCGCGTCGAACTCGCCGACAAAGCGCGACTTCGCCCGCCCCGTCGGCCCGTAGATCACGCCCTCACACAGCAGCGGCCCGTTCAGCGCCGCGCGGATATCCAGCGCCGGCCCCCCGGCATAGTCCCCGCTGCGCTGCGCAGCGAAGCCCGCCAGCCGCCCGCGCAGCCAGACCAGCAGCAGCGCCGCTGCGGCCCCAAGCACAAACCCCATCACCGCGTCACCTCTTCCACGGGGGGCAGCGGCCGGTCCCGATACCGCGCGCCCTTCACGAACAGCTTCAGCGCCTGCCAATGGATCAGCGCCAGCACCCGCCTGCTGCCAAACGGCCGCCGCAGCAGCGCGCCCAGCAGCCCCGCATTGGTCAGCGGCACCCGCCTGCCCGTCAGCGTCGCCAGCACCCCACCCTTGCCATTGTGGTAGTCGATCCAGACCCCCACCCGCTTCGCCCCGATGTCGAAGCGGAACCGATACTCCCCCGCCACATCCTGAAACGGCGAGACGTGGAACACCTTCGTCGCCACGATCTCATCCTCGGGCCGGATCGGCTCCAGCCCGCCCCGCACGCACAGATAGCTGTGCCGGTCGCCAAAGGTATTCGTCACCTCGGCCACCACGGCGCGCAAGGCGCCCTCCCCATCCCGGCACAGCCAGAACGACACCGGGTTGAACACATGCCCCAGCAGCCGCGGCTGGGTCAGCAGCCCGATGCGCAGCCCCGGCACGAAGACACCCTCGGCCATCAGCACCTCGCGCACCCAGACCGCGCCCTGCCCCCGCCCCGGCGCGCCGCCATGGTCGCGGTCCTGCACCGATGCCACATTGCCCCGGCCCCGCGAGAACAGCCGCGGCCCGGCGACCGGCGCCTCGGCATCCTCCAGCAGCACATAGTCCACCCCATAGCGGAAGGCATTCGCCGGCCCGCCATGCCGCGCATGGTAGGTCTGGCCGCGGACATGCTCCACCGTCATGCCACAGCCCTCAGCGCCTGCGCCGCGATGCCGTCCGTCACCTCGACCGCACTCGCGATCCCGTCCTCGTGAAACCCGTTCTTCATCCATGCCCCGCAGAACCAGCTGTGGTTCGTGCCATTCAGCGCCCGAACGCGGGCCTGACCCTCCAGCGCTGCCAGGTCATAAACCGGGTGCCGGAAGGTCGCCGTGTCATGGATCAGCGCCTCACTGATCTTGCGCCGCCCGTTCAGCGTCACGAACAGCGGGTCATCCATCGGGATCGGCTGCAAGGAGTTCATCCAGTAGGTCAGGTCGATCCGTTCCGCCGGTTGCCCCGCCTCCTCGGTATAGACCCAGCTGGCCCAGGCCGCCCGCCGCTTGGGCATCACGCTTTCATCCGAGTGCAGCACCATCTCGTTCGGCTGATAGCGGATGGCCGACAGCGCCGCGCGTTCGGGGCCCGAGCCATCCGACAGCAGCGCCAGCGCATCGTCGGAATGCACCGCCATCACCACCTCGTCGAACAGTTCCCACTCGCCGCCCGCCATCCGCACCTCGGCGCCATAGCCGGGCCGCCGAACCCCCGCCACCGAGGCGCCCGTGCGGATCTGCACCCCCCGCTCGCGCAAGGAAGCCTCCAACCGCCGCACATATTCGATGGACCCGCCGCGCACCGTGAACCACTGGTGCTGGCCGGTATGGCTCAGCAGCGCATGGTTGCGGAAGAATTGCAGCATCGCCTGCGCCGGAAACTCCAGGATCCCCCGCGTCGGCGTCGACCAGATCGCGCCCGACAGCGGGGTGATGTAGTAATCGCGGAACCACGGCCCGGTGCCCAGCTTGTCCAGCAGCCCGCCAATGGTCATGGCCGGATCATCCGCCGCCGCCAGCGCCTCGCGGTTGAAGCGCATAATGTCGCGCAGCATCCGCCAGAACCGAGGGTCCGCTGCCCGCCGCTTCTGCGCGAAGACCGCGCCCAGCGATTTCAGCCCGTATTCAAAGCGCCCCCCGTCGATCGACGCGCCAAAGCTCATGTCGCTTTTCGCGATCGGCACATCCAGTTCCGCGAACAGCGCACACAGATGCGGATAGTTCACCTCGTTGAACACGATGAACCCGGTATCCACCGGCTGATCGCCGCGGCGCCCCGCCAGCACGGTGCGCGCATGGCCCCCCAGCCGCGGGGCAGCCTCGATCAGCGTCACCCGGTGATCCGCCGCCAGCCGGTGCGCCGCCGCCATCCCTGAGATGCCGCCACCGATCACGGCGATGCGGCGGGGCGGGGCGGGCAAGTGTTCAAACGGCATTCGGCACTCCGGTCATCTGGCTATCACAAGGCTACGCCGGGTCACCCGCCGCGGATCACTCGGCGCCCCTGCAGCGCGGCATTTCTAGGGCCGGGTGATCCAGCCGCCGCGCTGCCGCGTAACAGCCTCATGTTGACCGATGCCCTCACCCTCGACTTTGCGGATGCATCCCCGCCGCGCCCTGCCTACACTGGCAGGGTAAGGGCCGCCCCGCGCCGGGCGCGTCCCATCCCGACTGCCCCGATCGCGGAGACAAAGCCGACCGTGCAGCCTGCAACTGATGACATCGACTGGAGCGCCGTGCTGCTGCGGGTGCGCGATTCCCGCGACAACGCCGCCTTTGCCGCGTTGTTCCGGCATTTCGCGCCGCGGGTGAAGGCGTTCCTGATGAAATCCGGCGCCGATGCCACGCTGGCCGAGGAATGCGCGCAGGACGTGATGGCGACGCTGTGGCACAAGGCGCATCTCTACGATCCGGCCCGCGCCAGCGTGGCGACATGGATCTTCACCATCGCCCGCAACCGCCGCATCGACGCGCTGCGCCGCGCCCGGCGACCAGAGCCCGAAGACCTGACATGGGGCCCGGACCATGAGCCCGATCAGGCCGATGTTCTGGCCCAGCGGCAAGACAGCGCCCGCCTTGGCGCCGCGCTGACCCAGCTTCCGCCCAAGCAACGCGAACTGATCGAGCAGGCCTATTTCGGCGACCGCACCCATACCGAGATTGCGGCGGCCACCGGCCTCCCGCTCGGCACCATCAAATCCCGGATTCGGCTCGCGCTGGATCGCCTGCGCCATGAACTGAAATGACCACCATGACCATTCAACATCACCTCACCGACGATCTTCTGATGGGCTATGCTGCCGGCACCCTGCCCGAGGCGTTCAGCCTTGTCGTCGCCGTCCATCTGTCGCTCTGCGACGACTGCCGCGCCCGGTCCGAGGCCTATGAGGCCGTGGGCGGCTCGCTGTTGGGTGCGCTGGAAACGGCGGACCTTGCCGAAGACAGCCTGCAAGCCACGCTCCGCCGCATCGCCGCTGGCCCGCCGACAGAGCGGGTGCGCAAAGCCGGTGGCCTGTTCCCCGCCCCGCTGCAAGATTACGTCGGCGGCGATCTGGCTGCCGTGCGCTGGCGCCCGGTGGGCATGGGCGTGCGTCAGGCGATCCTGCGCACCGACCGCGGCGCCAGCGCCCGGCTGCTGTATATCCCCGCCGGTGCCGCCGTGCCCGACCACGGCCACCGCGGGCGCGAGCTGACGCTGGTCCTGCAAGGCGCCTTCCGGGATGAGGATGGCCGCTTCGGCCCCGGCGATGTCGAGATTGCCGATGAGGCGGTGCAGCACACCCCCACCGCCGAAGCCGGCCTGCCCTGCATCTGCCTCGCCGCGACCGACGCGCCCCTGCGCTTCCGCAGCCTGATCCCGCGCCTTGCGCAGCCGTTCTTCAGGATCTGAGCGCGGTGAGTGGCGGCAAATCGGATGCATAAAAACCGCATGGTTTCTGCATAGCTTCTGTATCCCGAAAACCGCGCCGCCCCAAAGGCTTGCGCGGCTTTTCTCACCTACGCCCGAACAGCCGCTCGATATCCGCCAGCTTCAGTTCCACATAGGTCGGGCGGCCGTGGTTGCACTGGCCCGAATGCGGCGTCGCCTCCATCTCGCGCAGCAGCGCGTTCATTTCCTCGGGCCGCATCTGCCGCCCCGACCGCACCGAGCCGTGGCAGGCCATCCGGCTCAGCACCGCGTCGATCCGCGCCTGCAATTGCTGGCTGTCGCCCAGATCGGTCAGCTCATCGAGAATGTCCCGGATCAGCGCCGCAGCATCGATCACGCCCAGAATTGCTGGCGTTTCCCGCACCGCGACCGCGCCACCCCCGAACGGTTCCAGCACCAGCCCCAGCGTGGCCAGCTCCGGCGCCAACTCCAGCAGCCGCGATGCATCATGTTGGGATAGCTCGACAATTTCCGGGATCAGCAGCGCCTGCGCCGGCACGCCGCTGCCCGCCCGCTGCGCCTTCAGCCGCTCATAAACCAGCCGCTCATGCGCCGCGTGCTGATCGACGATCACGATGCCGGTCTCGGTCTGGGCGATGATGTAATTCTCATGCAGCTGCGCCCGCGCCGCGCCCAGCGGCAGCGCGACCGGGGCCGCCTCCGGCACCTCATACCGCGCCGAGGCCTCGGCCAGTTCCGGTGCCAGGGTCGGCTGCGGTGCCTGAAACTCCCAGGCCGTCCGCACCGCGCCCATCGAGGGCCGGTCCATCTGGTAAACCCTTGGCGCGCCGATGATTTCCGGCCGCATCGCCCCCAACGTCTCCCCCGCCACGGTAGATGACGCCCTATGCCCCGCCCCCGCCAGCGCATGGCGCAGGGCCGAAACGATCAGCCCCCGCGCATTCCCCGGCTCGCGGAACCGCACCTCGGCCTTGGCGGGATGCACGTTCACATCCACCGCCTGCGGATCGCAGGTCAGGAACAGCGCCGCCGCCGGGTGTCGGTCGCGCGACAGGAAATCCATATAGGCCGCCCGCAACGCCCCGATCAGCAGCTTGTCCCGCACCGGGCGGCCGTTCACGAACAGGAACTGCTCCACCGCCGCGCCCCGCGAATAGGTCGGCAGCGCCGCAAAGCCGGTCAGCCGCAGCCCCTCGCGTTCGGCGTCAATCGGCAGCGCGTTGTCGGCAAACTCGCGCCCCAGAATGCGGGAAAGCCTTGCCTGCAAGGCCCCGAACAGCTCCCCCTGCTCGGCATCGGCGCGCAGGATCACCCGTCCCTCGCCCCCCGTCTCGTCGCGCAGGGTGAAGCCGACATAGGGCTCTGCCATCGCCAGCCGCCGCACCACATCGGCAATCGCCTGCGCCTCTGCCCGGTCGCCGCGCAGGAATTTCAGCCGCGCGGGGGTGGCGTAGAAGAGGTCGCGCAGCTCCACCACCGTGCCGCCGCTCAGCGCCGCGGGCCGCACGCCCTCCGCCCGCCCGCCCGACACCGCGATCCGCGCCGCCTCGGCCCCTTCGGCGCGCGAGGTGATGGTCAGCCGCCCGACGGCCCCCAGCGAGGGCAGTGCCTCACCGCGAAAGCCGAAGCTGTGGATTGCCAGCAGGTCGGACCCGTCGATCTTCGACGTGGCATGGCGCGAGAGGGCCAGCGGCAGGTCGGCAGCAGTCATCCCGCAACCATCATCCGTCACCCGGATCAGCGTCTTGCCACCATCGGCATAGGCCACCTCGATCCGCCGCGCCCCGGCATCGAGCGCGTTTTCCACCAGCTCCTTCACCGCAGAGGCGGGGCGCTCGACCACCTCGCCGGCGGCGATGCGGTTCACGGCCCCCTCATCCAGCTGGCGGATCACCGGGCGCGGGAGGGACATATGGGGGGTGGGGGCGTTCATGCCACCAGAATTAGCATGGCCCTATAGATTCGGCCATGCCCTCGGCTGTCAGTTCGAGGCTTCCAGCGCCACCGGCCGCCCCGCCACCACGAAGCGCAGATCCTCGGGCTGCAACCGCTCCGCCGCCACGCGGGCGATATCCTCCAGCGTCACCGCCTCCACCTCCGCATTGCGGGTGTTGACGTAATCGGCCGGAAGATCATCCAGCTGCATCCCCACCAGAATGTCGGCGATCTGGCCGTTGCCGTCGAACCGCAGCGGGTAGGACCCGGTCAGGTAGGTCTTCGCCGCCTCCAACTCCGCCTCCGTCACGCCGCCCTCCGCCGCCTTCACCCATTCCGCCCGCACCACCTCGATCGCCTCGGCCACCCGGTCGTTCGACGAGGCAAAGCTGCCCTGCCAGGTTTCGGCATGATCGCGCGGCACGATGTAGGAATAGACGCCATAGGTCAGCCCCCGCGCCTCGCGCACCTCTTGCATCAGCCGCGAGGAGAAGCCGCCGCCGCCGAGGATCTGGTTGAGGATATAGGCCGGGAAGAAGTCGGGATCGTCGCGCTTGAGCCCCTCATGCCCGAACACCACCACCGATTGCGGCGTGTCGAAATCCACGACCGTCACGCCGCCGGTCAGGCCCATTTCGGCCTCGCCGGGCAGCGCCGCGCCGGTCTCGGGCAGATCGGCCAGCAGATTGTCGAGCAACAGGCCCAGATCCTCGGCGGTGATGTCGCCGACCGCCGACACCACCACCCGGTTGCGGGCGATGGTGCGGGCCTTGGCGTCCAGGATATCCTCGCGCGTCAGCGCCGCGACGCTTTCCAGCGTTCCATCCGGCGCCGTGGCATAGGGATGCGCGCCAAAGGCCAGCGCGTCGAAGGCGCGGCCCGCAAGCGTGCCCGGGTCCTGCGCGTCAGATTGCAGGCCCGACAGCACCTGCCCGCGCACCCGTTCCACCGCATCAGTATCAAACCGCGGCTCGGTCAGCGCCAGTTTCAGCAGGTCCACCGCCGCATCGCGGTTCTCGGTCAGCATCCGGGCAGAGACCGACAGCGTGTCATCGCCCACGCTGAAGCGATAGGTCGCGGCCAGCGCCTCGCGCGCCTCGGCAAAGCCCTGCGCATCCAGATCGCCCGCGCCCTCCTCAATTGTCGCAGTCATCAGGTTGATGGCGCCGCGCTTGCCGGGCGCATCAAGGCTGGCGCCGCCACGGAACCGCAGTTCCAGCGCGACGAAGGGGATCGAGTGATCCTCCACCAGCCAGGCCTCGATCCCGCCGGGCGAGGTGATTTCCTGAATCTCCACGGCCTCGGCGGGGGCGGCCAGCATCAGCGCGGCGCAGGCCGCAAACAGGGCGCGGATCATTGCATCACCTCCACAGGGTCGGCCGCAGCCGGGTCGGGCATGGGCCCAGCCGTATCCGGCGCGCCGCCAGCCTCGGTCTGCATCAGCCAGCCGGTCACGGCGCGGCGCTTGTCGAACACTTCGGCGGCGGCGGCCATCACGTCTTCTTCCGTCACCGCCTCCAGCACCTCCGGCCAGGCCTGCACATCGGCCACGGTCAGGCCGGATGTCAGGGCCGCGCCATAGCGGCGAGCGAGGCCATCGACGCTGTCGCGGGCATAGATCTCATCGGCGCGGATCTGGGTCTTGATCCGCTCGAACTGCGCCGGATCGACGCCTTCCTCAAGGAACTCCGCCAGCGCGGCATCCAGCGCCGCCTCGGCCTCGGCAAGACCCACCCCCGGCGCCGGCACGATGGCCAGCCCGAAGGTCGAGGCATCCAGCGACACCGCATCGTAGAAGGCCGATGTGTAAAGCGCGACCTGCGTATCGAAGCTCAGCTTGCGGCCCAGGACCGAGGTTTGCTGGTTCCCGCCCAGAAGATCGGCCAACAGCGTCAGCGCGGCGGCCTGCTCCTGCGCGCCGGCGTTCCGCTCTGGTGCCAGATAGGTGCGCACCACATAGGGCTGCGCCACGCGAGGGTCGGAATATTCGATGCGCCGTTCCGCCAGCTGCGGCGGCTCGCTGGTGCGGGTGCGTTCGGGCAGATTGGCGGAGGGCTCCAGCGGGCCATAATGCACTTCGGCCAACCGCTTCACCTCGGCCGGGTCCACATCACCCGCGACGATGAGGATCGCATTGTTGGGTGCGTAGTAGAGGCGATACCAGTCCAGCGCGTCCTGCAGGCTCAGCTGCTCCATCTCATGCCGCCAGCCGATGATCGGGATGCCGTAGGGATGGTTCAGGAACTGCGCCGCCATCCGCTGTTCCGCGAACAGCGCGGCCGGGTCGCTGTCGGTGCGCTGGCTGCGTTCTTCCAGGATCACCGCGCGTTCGGTCACCACATCCTCTTCGGACAGGATCAGATCGCGCATCCGGTCCGCTTCCATCTCCATCACCAGGCCAAGCCGGTCGGCGGCGATGCGCTGGAAATAGGCGGTGTAGTCCTGCGAGGTGAAGGCGTTGTCGGACCCGCCATTCGCCTCCACGATCCGCGAGAATTCTTTGGGCGCAATATCGTCAGTGCCCTTGAACATCAGGTGTTCCAGAAAATGCGCGACGCCCGACACGCCCGGCTGCTCATCCGCGGCGCCGATCCGGTACCAGACCATGTGCGTGACGGCCGGGGCGCGGTGATCCTCGATCACCACGACCTCCATCCCGTTCTCAAGCGTGAAGGTGGTCACATCCTCTGCCACCGCGGGTGCCGCCACCAGCAAGGCCAGCGCCATCGCCGCAAGATGCCTGATCCACATTCCGCTATCCTTCCAGGTCCGGGTCGTCTGGCCCGCACCCTAGCCCTAAGCCGGCACGGCGCAAGACGGGTGACGCGGAAGTGAGCGGCAGTGACGGTTCAGCGCGCGGCTTCGACGGCCTTTGGCGGTGCGCCCACGGTGCGCACGCCCATCGCGCGCCAGCGCTCCAGCTCGGCATACTGGTCCAGCGACAAGGGCTCATAGGCCTTGTAGTAGATGTTCACGTTGAACACCCGCTCCAGCAGCCGGCCATCGTTGCGGCGGCGATAGTCCAGATCCTCGGCCGCAAGCTGCGCGCGGATCGCGGGAGAGGTGCCAAAGCGCGCGGCGTGGCCTACCAGCCCGCCATCGCCCGCCGGCACGCCGGTACGGCCAAGCGCTGCAGGATTACCGCCAAGCGCGGCCACGGCATCCGCCTCGGGGGTCGGGTCGGTGCGGTTGCTGCCGCCGGGCGTCGGCTCCGGCAGGGCGGCCACATCCCCTGGCAGTTCCAGCGGCTTGGTCGGAAGGATGCCGAACTCGTCGGCGCCCGCGCCCTTCTGGCGCAGGTTCATCAGCTCGGGGACGCCATTGCGGTCACCGCAGGCGGCCAGCGACAACAGGGTCGCGCCCGCAATCACGATGATGCCAAATTTCGCCCGCATCGGCCTTCCCCCTTGCAGTTCCCGGCCCCACTTAGCGCCGGGCTCGTCTTAGCGCATGTCATGGCCCGCGTCACGGGGGCATCTTGGCCCCGCATCAGCCCCGCTTGCCGCGCGCCTTGGCTGCATCCTTGCCCTCGCCGGCAAAGAGCACAAGCCCGATCGCGCCGGCAAAGATCGCAATATCGGCCACGTTGAACGAGAACGGGTTGGCGAGGCCGGGCACGCTCATGTTCAGAAAGTCGGCCACCGCGCCATACAGCACCCGGTCCAGCACATTGCCAAGCGCGCCGCCGATCAGCAGCCCGGCGGCGATGCGGGCGCGGACCCCTTGCGGCTCGCGCTGCATCCAGATCCAGACCCAGGTGGAGATAGCCAGCGCCAGCGCGATCAGCACCCACCGCATGATGTCGGCCGAATTGGCGAACAGGCCGAAGTTGATGCCCTGATTCCACGCCATGCGGAACTGCAGCCAGGGCGGCAGCACGTCGATCTGCAACTTGCGGTCCAGCTGCATCAGATGGACCACGATGTATTTCGACAGCTGGTCCAGCACGAAGATCACCGCCGCCGTCCAGATCACCGCCCGCATCGACTTGGTTTTGGCCTGTGCCATCCCCTCGCCCCTCAGTGCCGGAAATGGCGCATGGAGGTGAAGACCATCGCCAGCCCCGCGGCATCGGCGGCGGCAATCACCTCGGCATCGCGCATCGACCCGCCCGGCTGGATCACGGCCGTCGCCCCGACAGCCGCCAGCACTTCCACGCCATCCGCGAAGGGGAAGAACGCATCCGACGCAGCCACGCAGCCACGGGTCAGCGGTTCGGCAAGGCCAAGCGCCTCGGCCATGTCCTCGGCCTTGCGGGCAGCGATGCGGGTCGAATCGACGCGGCTCATCTGCCCCGCGCCGACGCCGACGGTGGCACCGTCCTTCACATAGACGATGGCGTTCGATTTCACATGCTTGGCCACCCGCCAGGCGAACAGCATGTCGGCCAGCTCGGCCTCGGTCGGGGCGCGCTTGGTCACCACCTTCAGGTCATCGAGGGCAATTCGGCCATTGTCCTTGCCCTGCACCAGGAACCCGCCGCCCACCTGCCGGAAGGTCAGGATCGGCGCCGCCGGATCGGGCAGCGCCTCGGTCGTCAGCAGCCGCAGGTTCTTCTTGGCCGCAAACACCTGCATCGCCGCCGCATCGGCGCCGGGGGCGATCACCACCTCGGTGAAGATCTTGGCGATCTCTTCCGCCGTCGCCGCATCCAGCGGACGGTTCAGCGCCACGATCCCGCCAAAGGCGGAGGTGCGGTCGCAGTCATAGGCGCGGGTATAGGCCTCGAGCAGCGTGGCCCCCGTCGCCACGCCACAGGGGTTGGCGTGCTTGATGATCGCGCAGGCGGGTGCGTCGCCGCCGAACTCCGCCACCAGCTCGAACGCGGCGTCGGTGTCGTTGATGTTGTTGTAGGACAGCTCCTTGCCCTGCCATTGCTTGGCAGTGGCCACCCCGGCGCGGCCGCTGCCATCGGTGTAGAAGGCCGCCGACTGATGCGGGTTCTCGCCATAGCGCAGGGTCTGGGCCAGCGTGCCGGCAAAGGCGCGGCGGCGCGGTGCGCCTTCGCCAATCGCCGCCGCCATCCAGGTGCTGACCGCCGCGTCATAGGCCGCAGTGCGGGCATAGGCCGCCTGCGCCAGCCGCTGGCGGAAGCCAAGGCTGGTGCGGTCGTCATTTGCGTCGAGCTCGGCCAGAAGTGCCGCATAATCCTGAACATCCACGACCACGTTGACGAACAGATGGTTCTTCGCCGCCGCGCGGATCATCGCCGGGCCGCCGATGTCGATATTCTCGATGCAGGTGTCATAGTCGGCACCCTTCGCCACCGTCGCCTCGAACGGGTAGAGGTTGACCACCAGCAGGTCGATGGGATCAATCTCATGCTCGGCCATCGCCGCCTGATGCTCGACATTGTCGCGCAGCGCCAGCAGCCCGCCATGCACCGCTGGATGCAGGGTCTTGACCCGGCCATCCATCATCTCGGGGAAGCCGGTCACGTCGGCCACATCGCGCACGCTCAGCCCCTCGGCCCGCAGCAGCGCCGAGGTGCCGCCGGTGGACAGAAGCTCCACCCCCCGCGCCGCCAGCGCCCGGGCAAACTCCACCAGCCCGGTCTTGTCGGAAACGGAAATCAGCGCACGGCGCAGGGGCACAAGATCGGTCACGGCATCAGTCACAGGAGGCTTCCTTCAGAAATGGGTGGTGTCGTCGCGTTCCAGATCGCGGATGGCGGCGGGGGTATCTTGTGCCTTCGCCAAGGTCCAGCCGATCTGGCAGGCATAATCCATCACGCGCGCTGACAAAACGATCTGCCGCGTCCCGCGCGGCTTCAGCCGACCCCGCTCCAGATAGACCGAAGGCTCCAGCCGCAGCGCGCCGGTGCCGTCATGGCGGAACACCCAGATCTCGCCGCTTTTCAGCGCCATCGACACTGCGGTGCCGCCCATGTCCAGCGCCGCATCCACATCGGGATGCAGATGGAAGCGGATGTCGAAGGGGATGCCTTGCAGCCCGGTGCGATCCATCAGCACATCGAACCGTCGCCGATGCGCCGAGGTCAGCGCCCCCAGCGTATCTTCGCCGCGCAGCACACGGCCGGTGGTGTCCAGCAGCAATTCGCGCACATGGGTCATGCCGTGGGTCGGGGCGTATCCGTCATGGCCGGCGATCAGGCGGATGCCATCCTCGCCATGCTCCAGATCCACCCGAACCTCGCCCGGCGCGTCGCCGAGCAGGCGCCGCCCGCCCTTCAGGACCAGCCCGTCCGTGCCGAGCCGGGCCGAGGAGAAGCCCTCGATCCCCAGCGTCGAGTGGCTGGGCGTCGCCCGCCCGGCGCGGTGCCAGTCGGGGCCGAAGCCCGCACCCGAGCCGCAGTTCACCACCAACGGACGGCGGCCCGAGGTCAGCTCGAAGGCCAGGGTCGAGGCATGGGCATTGGAGGACGCCGCCCCCACCGGAGGCCGCGCGGCATCGACGATCACCGTGCTGCGCCCCGCGGCGAGCCGGATATAGCCCATCGAGGGCCCCTCTGCCGGAACCGCCCGCACCCCGGCCGAGGCAAGCGCCTGATCCAGCCGCCCCTCGGTGCCGCGCCCGCCGCCGTGGAAGCGCGCCAGCCCGCCATCGGAATGGCGCAGCGCCCGCAGCGTCGGCGCAATCCGCTCGATGGCCTGCAGATGCGCAGGCTGCGGGCTGCGCCCCGCCTCGGCCAGCGCCGCCGCGGCCCAGGTCAGCAGGGTGAAGACCTCCAGCAGTTCCTCGGGGTTCCGCGTCGGGATGCCGCCCTGCGCGTCGATCTGGCTGGCGCATTCCTTGGCCAGCGCATTGGCCGCGGGCCCCACATGCCGTTCCATCCCGGTCAGCGACAGGCCGGCATAGATCAGCCCGGTTAGCGCCTCGAACCGCGGCAGGCCCGGGCGGGCGGTGTGCCAGCGGCGGGCCAGGAAGATGGTCTGCTGGCCGAGGCTGCGGAAATAGGCATCCGCCTCGGCCCTCTCACGCCCGTTGAGCAAGAAGAGCGCGTGGTTGATCCAGCGGATCAGCCGCCGCCCGGTCAGGTCCGGCGTCCAGCCCGGCCCGCGCCCCCGGCCAAAGCGGGTGATCCAGTCCCAGGTCCAGGCCTGCGCCCGGGCCCGCGCCGGGCCATCGGCGACGGCGGCCAGATCGTCGAGCCAGGCGAAACCGTGCAGCGCCTCCTCGAAGGCCGGGGCGGGCATCGGCAGGTCCCACAAGGGCCAGACCTTTGAATCAGTAGGGGCCTTCGCTTCGACCAGATAACCCGCGAACAGGAAGTTGCCGGCGCAAAGCTGCTTGCCGCGCGCGAAGGATCCGATGGTCTTGGGTTCGGGCTGGCTGACAAAGCCGGTTGCAGGGCGCGCCTGCGTGGCAAGGCGCGCCGCCAGCCGGTGCATCAGGCGGATGCGCCGGGCTGTCCAGCCTTCGGGTTGGATCGCGCCTGCCGTGCCTTGGGTCATGGGGATTCGCGTGGGGTTCCGCGGGTTTTTTCGGGGACTGCTCGGCCTGAACCATAGCCACGGCAGGGGCCGCTGTCACCGCCTAATGCCCGTTTGCGCCGCGCGGCAGCGTTCACCCCGGCAGCCGCAGGCAGGCGATGAAGAACCCGTCGATCCCGCCCCGATCTGCCCAGAAATCCGGCCGCAGGCGCAGCATCCCGTCCCCCGCCCGCCATTCCGGCGCGATCCAGGGCAGGTCGGTTGCCGCGACGTCGGCCACCAGATCCGGGTGCCTGTCGCGCAGATGGGCGATCTGTTGCTCGCCTTCCTCGGGCAGCAGCGAGCACGTGCAGAACACCAGCCGCCCGCCCGGCCGCAGCAGGGTCAGCGCATGGTCCAGCATCTGCGCCTGCAGCGCGAACAGCTCGCGCAGCCCGTAGCCGCCCTTCGCATGCGGCAGGTCGGGATGGCGGCGGATGGTGCCGGTCGCCGAACAGGGCGCGTCGAGCAGCACGGCGTCCAGCAGCGCCTCTGGCTGCCAGTCCAGCGCATCGGCGACCACGAGGTTCGCCGCCAGCCCGCAGCGGCCAAGGTTCTCGGCCACCCGGTCCATGCGGCCCTGCGAGATGTCGAGCGCAGTGACCTCGGCCCCCGCCGCCGCCAGTTGCAGCGTCTTGCCGCCCGGCGCGGCGCAAAGGTCTGCCACCCGCTCGCCCGCCTGCGCGGCCAGCAGCCGCGCCGGCATCGCCGCCGCCGCGTCCTGCACCCACCAGTCGCCGCTGGCATAGCCGCCCAACTCGCTGACCTGCCCCGGCGCGGTCAGCCGCACGGAACCGCCCGGCAAAGCCTCGCCCCCCAGCCGCGCGGCCAAGGCCTCGGCATCGCCATCCTTCGGCGTCAGGTCCAGCGGGGCGCCGGCCAGATGCGCCGCCTCCATCGCGCGGGTGGCGGGCTTGCCCCAGGCCGACATCAGCCGCCCGCGCAGCCAGCCCGGCAGCTCCGGCACCGGCAGCGTTTCCCAGACGGACGGATCGGTGGCGGCGACCTTGCGCAGCACCGCATTGCCAAGGCTGGCGAAGCTGTCGGTCCGCATCCCGCCGGCGCGCAGCGTATCGACCGCTGCCCCCACCACGCCATGCGGCGCGGCGCCAAGCGCCAGCATCTCGACCGTGGCGATGCGCAGCACCGCCAGCACCGGGGCCGGGGGAGAGCGGCGCAGGAAGGGTTTCAGCACCGCATCGGCCCGCGGCATCTGCCGCAGCGTCTCGGTCGCCAGCCGCTGCGCCCGCGCCCGGTCGGCCGGGGCCAGCGCGGTCAGCGCGCCCTGCCCCAGCGCGTCGGACAGCAGCTGCCCTTCGCCCGTGACTGCCGCCACCAGATCCGCCGCGGCCGCGCGGGCCGAATGTGCGTCCTTGCTCATGCGCGCTGCGCCCCCTGAATTGCTCGGGAACCTTGTTCCCATCGTCGGCCCGCGTATATCACAGGGTGCGACGATACAAGGAACCCGCCATGACCGACGCACCCCCGACTGATCTGCGGCCCGATCTGCCGCCCGCCGCCCTTCGCGCCCTGGCCGAGGCCGAAGAGCGCCGCCGTGCCGCCACCGGCCCCGCCCTGCCCCCCGAGCTTGGCGGGCGCGACGGGCCAGAGCCGGTGCGCTATGGCGACTGGGAGAAGAAGGGCATCGCCATCGACTTCTAAGGGATCATATCCCCAGCACGTCCAGCATGTCATACTCGCCGGGGATGCGGTCCTGCCCCCACAGAGCCGCCTTCAGCGCGCCGCGGGCAAAGATCGCGCGGTCGGTGGCGATGTGGCGCAGCACGATCCGCTCGCCCGCCGCGGCAAAGATCACGTCATGCTCGCCCACCACATCGCCGCCGCGGATCGCGGCAAAGCCGATATGGCCCGGCAGCCGCGCCCCGGTGATCCCGTCGCGGCCGCGGTCCGACACCGCCGCCAGATCGACGCCGCGCCCCGCCGCCGCCGCCTCGCCCAGCATCAGCGCCGTACCCGAGGGCGCATCGACCTTGCGGTTGTGATGCGCCTCGACGATCTCGATATCCCAGTCGGCATCCAGCGCCGCCGCCACGCGCTGCGTCAGCTGCGTCAGCAGGTTGACGCCAAGGCTCATGTTCCCGGCCCGCACGATCACCGCATGGCGGGCGGCGGCGGCGATCTTCGCCAGATGCGCCGGCTCCAGCCCGGTGGTGCCGATCACATGCACGGCGCGGGCCTGCGCGGCCAGCACCGAGAACTCGACCGTCGCCTCGGGCGCGGTGAAGTCGATCACCGCCTGCGCCTTGGCGAAGACCTCCAGCGGGTCATCGGTCACCAGCACGCCCAAAGGCGCGCCGCCCATCGCCACGCCGGCATCCTGCCCGACCCAGGGGTGCCCCTCGCGCTCCAGCGCGCCGACCAGCCGGGCCTTGTCCGACGCTGCGACCGCGGCGATCAGCATCCGGCCCATCCGGCCCGAGGCTCCGGTGACGACGATACCCGGCAGATCGGTCATGGCATTCTCCTATCGGTTCGCCCCCAGTTACCGCGCGCGCGCCTGCTTGGCAAAGCCCGTTGCGCCCGAACCCCGTTGCGGCAGCGGCTTTCATGCCCTACATGCGGGGAATGGCATCCAAAAGCACTTCCCAGGGCATAGGCCCCAAGCAGCGCCAGCTTCGCGTCGGCGAGTTGATCCGGCGCAACCTGTCGGACGTTCTGGCGCGCGGCGACGTGCATGACCCAGATCTGGAGCGGATCTCGATCACCGTGGGCGAGGTGCGGATGTCCACCGACCTGAAGGTCGCCACCGCCTATGTGCTGCCCCTTGGCGGCAAGTTCGCGGATGAGGCGCTGGCCGCCCTGCGCCGCAATACCGGCGAGCTGCGCCACCTGATCTCGAAGAACATGACGCTGAAGTTCACGCCCCAGCTGCGCTTCGTGCTGGACGAAACCTTCGACCGCATGGACGAGACCCGCCGCCTGTTTGCCGACGAAACCGTGCAGCGCGACATCGCGCAACCGGACGATGACGAAGACGCGTAAGGCGCTGGCCCTGGCGCTGCTGTTGACCGTCGGCGGAATGGCCCAAGCCCAGACCTGCCAGGACACCAGCTTCGAAGGCGTGGGCTACACCGTCTGCGACGTGCCCGCCGGCGCCGACCTGCGGCTGTGGCTGACCGCGCCCGATGGCCGCCCCGTCGGCAGCTTTGAACGGCTGCGTGAGCTAGCCGCCGCCGAGGGGCGCGAAGTCGTCTTCGCGATGAATGCCGGCATGTATCACGCCGACCGCAGCGCGGTGGGCCTGCATATCGAGAACGGCGAGACGCAGTCGGGCGCCGTGACCGGCGGCGGCGGCGGCAATTTCGGGCTGCTGCCGAATGGCATCTTCTGCATCCAGCCTGGCAGCTTTGCGGTGCTGGAAACCAAGGCCTTCCTCGCCAATCCGCCCGCCTGCACCCATGCCACCCAATCCGGCCCGATGTTGGTGATCGGCGGCGAACTGCATCCGCGGTTCCTGGTCGACTCCGACTCGACCTACATCCGCAACGGCGTCGGCGTCAGCGCCGATGGCCAGACCGCCCGCTTCGCCCTGTCGCAAGGCGCGGTGAACTTCCACAGCTTCGGCCGCTTCTTCCGTGACGTGCTGGACACGCCCGAGGCGCTCTATCTCGACGGCAGCATCTCGCGGATCTACGCGCCCGAGCTTGGCCGCGATCAGGGCGGCCGCCCGATGGGGCCGATCGTCGGGCTTCTTGCACCCACCGATTGACGAAGCCGGCCCGCGCCGCTAGCAGTCGCGCCTTGCCGCAAAGGGGATCAGATCATGGGACGCAGGAAAGGCCGGGCCATCTCTGGCTGGCTGGTGGTGGACAAGCCCGCCGGCATCACCTCGACCTCGGTCGTGAATAAGGTCCGCTGGGCCTTTGGCGCCGCGAAGGCCGGCCATGCCGGCACGCTCGACCCGGCGGCGACCGGCGTTCTGGCGGTGGCGCTGGGCGAGGCGACCAAGACCGTACCCTACATCACCGATGCGCTGAAATGCTACCGCTTCACCGTGCGGCTGGGGGCGGCCACCAACACCGACGATGCCGAGGGCGAGGTGATCGCCACCTCGGACCTGCGCCCGACGGATGACCAGATCCTCGCCGCCCTGCCCGCCTTCACCGGCGACATCATGCAGATTCCCCCGCAATTCTCTGCCGTGAAGGTCGACGGGATGCGCGCCTATGCCCTCGCCCGCGAGGGCGAGGAGATGGAGCTTGCCGCCCGCCCGCTCTGGGTGGAAAGCCTCACCTTCCTCTCTCGCCCCGATGAGGGCCATGTCGAGCTGGAAATGGTCTGCGGCAAGGGCGGCTATGTCCGCTCCATCGCCCGCGATCTGGGGCAGGCGCTTGGCTGCCTTGGCCATGTGCTGATGCTGCGGCGCACATGGTCCGGGCCCTTCGACGCTGAAGACGGCCTGAGCCTTGAGCGCATCGAGGAACTGGCGCAGTCGCCGGAGCTGGACGCGCATCTGCTGCCGCTGGAAACCGGGCTGGCCGATCTGCCCGAACTGCGCGCCACCGCCGAAGGCGCGGCGCGCCTGCGCAACGGCAACCCCGGCATGGTGATCGCCTCCGACGTCGAATACGGCGACGAGGCCTGGGCCAGCCATGACGGCCAGCCGGTCGCCGTGGGCATCTACAAGGCCGGCGAACTGCATCCGAGCCGCGTGTTCAACCTCTGATCCCTCTCCCGAAATCGCGCCCAGTGGTTAACGGCGTTGTCCTTTCGGAAAGCCGAATCGCGTTCGCTGATCCCGGGTGAAGTGGGGCCTCGGGGCATTGCCTCGGGGCGCAAGGAACGGGGTGGGCGTCATGCTTATGCTGACGGGACTGCTCGGCCTGGTGGTGGCCGGGTCGATGATGGATTTTTCGTTCCTGTCTCGGAAAGAGGACGAGGACGAGGAAGATCAGATGCCGGAAGGCAGCGGCGATGACGAGGACGAGGGGCCCGGCGATCTGTGGGACGAATGGGACGACGCGCCCGAGGCCGGCGAGGAAACCGGCTGGGAGGACGACCTGCCGGACGAGGCTGAGCCGGAAACCGGCGACCTTGAACCCGATGGGCCGGACACGGACGACCCCGAACCGGAGCTCGCCAGCACCGCTCCCCGGCAGGATATCACCGGCGGGCCGGGCGATGACATCCTTGCGGGCGGCGAGGGCGATGACACGCTGCAGGGGCTGGATGGCGACGACCAGATGAACGGCGGCGCGGGCAATGACCTGCTGGTTGGCGGCGCCGGCAACGACGATCTGCACGGCGCCGGGGGCGACGATATCCTGCTGGGCGGCGAGGGCGACGACAGCCTGCACGGCCAGGCCGGCGATGACCTGCTGCTGGGCGAGGCCAGCGATGACCTGCTGCTGGGCGAGGCCAGCGATGACAGGCTTGCCGGCCATGAGGGCGATGACATCCTGCTGGGCGGGGACGGCAACGACCACCTGATCGGCGGCGAGGGCGATGACACCCTCCGCGGTGAGGCCGGCGATGACAGCCTCGAAGGCGGCCTCGGGGATGACCACCTCGACGGCGGCGCGGGGCGTGACGTGCTCTATGGCAATGACGGCGACGATACGCTGGTCGGCGTCCCAGCCGATCCGGCCGACGATTCCGCCGAGGATGCGGATTTCCTCAACGGCGGGCGCGGCGACGACACGCTGATCCTTGGCGCGGGCGACACAGGCTCGGGCGGCGAGGATGCCGACACCTTCGTTCTGGGCGACTGGCTGATGGGCGGCGAGGCGGTGGCGGTCATCGCCGATTACGACCCGGCAGAGGACCAGATCGTGCTGGCCTACGACCCCGAGGCCCATCCCGACCCCGATGTGACGGTGGAAACCGAAGGCGACACCGCCCATGTGCTGATCGACGGCATCCGCATTGCCGAGGTGACCGGCGCGGCAAACCTGACCGCCGGTGACATCTTGCTGATCGGCACGCCCGAAATTCTGGAAACCGGCTTTCCCGGCGGCGGCGCGCTGGCGGCCTGATCGCCCGGCGCGCCAAAGCACCCCCGCAGAACCCGCTTCCCTTCCGGGCGCAATTCCCCTATACGCGCGCATCCGCCACGCTCGGCGGTCAGCCTCCAAGGGCCTTGCTGGACGACATCCCGGCCTGCGCCATAACCCTTCCGTAACAGGAGATCCCGATGTCGATCACCGTCGAAGAAAAGAACCGCCTTGTCAGCGAATTCGCCACCAAGCCCGGCGATACCGGCTCGCCCGAAGTTCAGGTCGCGATCCTGACCTCGCGCATCGCCACGCTGACCGAGCATTTCAAGACCCACAAGAAGGACAACCACTCGCGTCGTGGCCTTCTGATGATGGTGGCTCAGCGCCGCAAGCTGCTGGACTACGTCAAGGGCAAGGACCAGACCCGCTACCAGTCGCTGATCGAGCGTCTGGGCCTGCGTCGCTAACCGCGACCCAAGGGTTCGACACGACGCCCGCGCCGAAAGGTGCGGGCGTTTTGCGTTTGGGCCCTGGCGGCACCGACCCTGCGGACATTGGCCAATGCCGGGGTGCGCGCAAACTCCCCGCTTCCAATCTCGGCCATTTTCCTGTAGGGCCCGCGCTATCTGCGACGTGACGCCCTTGGCCCCGGGCACATGCAAAGGATAGGGGCGGCGGCAATGGGGCCGCCAGACATCGGGAGACCCGGCAGGGGCCGGGAGAGCTCCCAAGAGGAATTTGAATGTTCAACGTTATCAGGAAATCCATCCAGTGGGGCAATGAAACGCTCACGCTGGAAACCGGCAAGATCGCGCGTCAGGCCGATGGCTCGGTCGTCGCCACGCTGGGCGAGACCAGCGTCATGGCGAACGTGACCTTCGCCAAGGAACCGAAGCCGGGCCAGGACTTCTTCCCGCTCACGGTTCATTACCAGGAAAAATACTACGCCGCCGGCAAGATCCCGGGCGGCTTCTTCAAGCGCGAGGCGCGGCCTTCCGAGAAGGAAACCCTCACCGCGCGCCTGATCGACCGGCCGATCCGCCCGCTGTTCGTCCCCGGCTTCAAGCATGAAGTGCTGGTGATGTGCACCGTGCTGTCGCACGATCTGGTCAACGATCCCGACATGGTCGCGATGATCGCCACCTCGGCGGCGCTGACCATTTCCGGCGTGCCGTTCATGGGCCCGATCGGCGCGGCCCGCGTCGGCTTCTCTAATGGCGCCTATGTCCTGAACCCCGAAGTGCAGGACATGGACAAGCTGCGCAACAACCCCGAGCAGCGGCTCGATCTGGTTGTCGCCGGCACCAAGGACGCCGTTATGATGGTCGAATCCGAAGCCTACGAGCTGTCGGAAGAGGAAATGCTGGGCGCGGTCAAGTTCGGTCATGACGCGATGCAGCCGGTGATCGACATGATCATCGACTTCGCCGAAGACAGCGCGAAAGAGCCCTTCGACTTCCAGGCTCCGGACTACTCCGCCCTCTACGCCAAGGTGAAAGCCGCTGCTGAAAAGCAGATGCGCGCCGCCTTCGCTATCAAGGACAAGCAAGAGCGGACCACCGCCATCGACGCCGCCCGCGCCGCCGCCAAGGCCGCGCTGTCGGACGAAGAGCTTGCCAACGCGAACCTCGGTTCGGCGTTCAAGAAGCTGGAATCCTCGATCCTGCGCGGCGATATCATCAACGGTGGCGCCCGCATCGACGGCCGTGACAACAAGACCGTCCGCCCGATCGTGGCCGAAGTTGGCATCCTGCCGCGCACCCACGGTTCGGCGCTGTTCACCCGCGGCGAGACGCAGGGCCTCGTGGTCACCACGCTCGGCACTGGCGATGACGAACAGATCGTCGACGCGCTGCACGGCAACAGCCGGTCGAACTTCCTGCTGCACTACAACTTCCCGCCCTACTCCGTCGGCGAAGTTGGCCGCGTCTCTGGCCCGGGCCGCCGCGAAATCGGCCACGGCAAGCTGGCATGGCGTGCGCTGCAGGCCGTCCTGCCCGCCGCGACCGACTTCCCCTACACCGTCCGCGTCGTGTCCGAGATCACCGAGTCGAACGGCTCGTCCTCGATGGCCTCTGTCTGCGGCGGCTCGCTGTCGATGATGGATGCCGGCGTTCCGCTGAAGGCTCCGGTTGCCGGCGTGGCGATGGGTCTGATCCTGGAAGATGACGGCCGCTATGCGGTGCTGACCGACATTCTTGGCGACGAGGATCACCTCGGCGACATGGACTTCAAGGTTGCGGGCACCGAAGCCGGCATCACCTCGCTGCAGATGGACATTAAGGTTGCGGGCATCACCCCCGCCATCATGGAACAGGCGCTGGCACAGGCCAAGGACGGCCGTCTGCACATCCTGGGCGAGATGGCCAAGGCGCTGGCTGCCGGCCGTCAGGAATTCTCGGCCCATGCCCCGCGCATCGAGACGATGACGATCCCGACAGACAAGATCCGTGAAGTGATCGGCTCGGGCGGCAAGGTCATCCGCGAGATCGTGGAAGTGTCGGGCGCCAAGGTCGACATCAACGACGATGGCGTCATCAAGATCGCTTCGGCCAACTCCGAGTCGATCAAGAAGGCCTATGACATGATCTGGTCGATCGTGGCAGAGCCGGAAGAAGGCAAGATCTACACCGGCAAGGTCGTGAAGCTGGTCGATTTCGGCGCCTTCGTGAACTTCTTCGGCAAGCGCGACGGCCTTGTGCATGTCTCGCAGATCTCCAAGCAGCGCCTGAAGCACCCGAATGAAATCCTGACCGAAGGTCAGGAAGTGAAGGTGAAGCTGCTGGGCTTTGACGATCGCGGCAAGGTGCGCCTCGGGATGCGGATGGTCGACCAGACCACCGGCGCCGAGATCAGCGACTCCGACGAAGCCTAACCCTAAGGCTGCAGCAGCAAATAGAGAGGCCCCGGCAGAGACTGCCGGGGCCTTTTCACGTCGGCACGCAGGGCGCCAACGGACTGCATCAGAGGCGCCTTAAAACACGCCCATGAGCAGCAGAATGATGATCACCACGCCGGGGACGCCCAGCAGCCAAAGAAGGATAGGCATTGCGTTTCTCCTCATATTACCTGCCATCACAACCGCCTCGCCCGCCGCTGGTTCCGAACGGGCGATCATCCGGCGCGGCGTTGGTCCGGCAACAGCGTGATCCTCCCCACTCACTATCGATTGTAATGTTATAACACATCATGTTAGAAGCTCCGGATCATTCCGGGAGCCCATCCATGACCACCGCCACCGACCCCCGCCTGCCCGTGACCGTCCTCTCCGGCTTCCTCGGCGCCGGCAAGACGACCCTCCTCAACCACATCCTGAACAACCGCTCCGGCCGCCGCGTCGCCGTGATCGTCAACGACATGTCCGAGGTGAACATCGACGCAGACCTCGTGCGCGAAGGCGCCGGCCTGTCGCGGACCGAGGAAAAGCTGGTCGAGATGACCAATGGCTGCATCTGCTGCACCCTGCGCGATGACCTGCTGGTCGAGGTGCGCCGCCTCGCTGCCGAGGGGCGCTTCGACTACCTGCTGATCGAATCCACCGGCATCGCCGAACCGCTGCCCGTCGCCGCCACCTTCGACTTCCGCGACGCGGAGGGGGGCAGCCTGTCCGATGTCGCCCGGCTCGACACGATGGTGACGGTGGTCGACGCGATCAACCTGCTGAAGGACTTCGCCAGCCATGACTTCCTGACGGACCGCGGCGAGAGCCTGGGGGATGCCGACAACCGCACCCTCGTGACCCTGCTCACCGACCAGATGGAATTTGCCGATGTGGTGATCCTCAACAAGATCACCGATGCCGGGCCCGATCGCGCCGAGGCCGCCCGCCGCATCGTCCGCGCCCTCAACCCCGATGCGCTGCTGATCGAGACCGATCATTCCGCGGTGGACCCCGGCCAGATCTTCGACACCGGTCGCTTCGATTTCGACCGGGCGCATGAGCATCCGCTTTGGGCCAAGGAACTCTATGGCTTCGCCAATCATGTCCCGGAGACCGAGGAATACGGCATTTCCTCCTTCGTCTACCGTGCGCGCCAGCCCTTCGATCCCGCCCGCGTCCATGCGGTGCTGACCGGCGACCTGCCCGGCGTCATCCGCGCCAAGGGGCATTTCTGGCTGGCGACAAGGCCCGACTGGGCGGTGGAGTATTCGCTGGCCGGGGCCGTCTCCTCCATCACACCGCTTGGCGGCTGGTGGGCCAGCGTCCCGAAAGCCCGCTGGCCCAAGCATCCCGAGGCGATGGCAGAGTTGCAGGCAAAATGGCTCGACCCCTGGGGCGACCGCCGGCAGGAACTGGTCTTCATCGGTTCGGGCATGGACCGCGCCGCAATCACCGCGGCGCTCGATGCCGCGCTGGTCCCCGCCACCGATTTCCGGCCGCGCGACTGGAAGCACATGTCCGACCCCTTCCCGGCATGGAAGAAGGGCGCCTGACGATGCGCCGCAACCTCGCCAGCAGCCTGCGTTGCCGCTCTCGCGCCGCGCCAATGGCCGCGCATGACCGCCTGCCCCCTCCCTTGCGGGACTGGGCCGCCACCGCCGCCCTGCCGTGGAGCGCGGCGTCCCTGCTGCGCCTCTGGCAGCGCGCCCTGCGCGAAACCGGATGCGAGGCCCGTGCCCGCGCCCGGCTTGACGCGGCCGAGGCGCGGCTGCTGGCCCGCGATGCCGCGCGCATCTGGGGGCCCGGCCATCCCGCCACGCTGAACATGCAAAAGCCCCCGTCACCGGGGGCCTTCACATAATCCTGAATTTTCAGGAAAGTCTTAGGCCGGCGCCTTGGCGAACCGCAGATAGGGCAGCTTGATGTCCAGCTCGCCGTATTTCGCCGTCGCCTCGTCGGTCGGAACCGACAGCGCCACGATCACGTCCTGCCCCGGCACCCAGTTGGCCGGGGTGGCGAACGGCACGCCATCCGTCGCCCGCACCGCATCCAGCGCGCGCAGCACTTCGGCGAAGTTGCGGCCCACCGACATCGGATAGGTCATCGTCAGCCGCACCTTCTTGTCCGGCCCGATGATGAACACCGTGCGCACGGTCGCCGAATGCGCCGGGGTGCGGCCGTCGGGCAGATAGGCATCGGCCGGCAGCATGTCATAGGCCTTGGCCACGGTCAGCGAGGTATCGTCGATGATCGGGAAGTTAGCCGGGACGCCCGCGAATTTCTCGATATCCGCCATCCACTTGTGATGTTCTTCGACGCTGTCCACCGACACGCCGATCACCTTGGTCTTGCGCGCCTCGAACTCGCCCGCCAGCTGTGCCACCGCGCCGAACTCGGTAGTGCAGACCGGGGTGAAGTCTTTCGGATGCGAGAAGATGATGGCGTAGCTGTCGCCGATCCAGTCGTGAAACTTGATCGTGCCGGCGGTCGACTCGGCGGTGAAATCGGGGGCGATATCGTTGATGCGCAGGCCCATGTTCGGCTCTCCTGTAAAGATTCGCTGTCCCCTCCGAGATAGTCGAACCGGAACAGGATTTCAGCCCCCGTGTTGCCCTGCCCCGCAAAAGGAAAGAAATCCCCTGCCGGACGCGCAAACGCGAACAACCGCCCTCAACGGCCGCTGCGCGCCAGAAACTCCGGCGCGCTGCGATCCTCGATCTCGCCCGCCTCGATGTGCGCCACCTTGCGCATCACCCGGCGCAGATGGTCGGCATCGGGCGTCGTCAGGTTCGGCCCCCGCGCGATCTTGGCGCGCAGCTCTGCATCGGACCGCGTGTAGTAATGGTTCAACTGGATATGATCCGCCGAATAGAACGCCGCCGCCTCGCGCCCCGCCGCGCTGAACTGCTCGCCGCGGTCATTGCAGGTCGCATCGCTGCCACCCGTCCAGATCGTATGCACCCGGATCGCCGTCACATGGCAGGGGTCCACGATCATCTTGAAGTTCCTAAGGCCCTTGGCCGCGCTCATCGGATCCGGGTTCCGTCGGGTGTAATTCGCCACCACCCCACCTTCCGGTGCCTCCCCATGCCCGTTCCGGCCGAACATGTGCCAGGGCAGGCTGATATTCCGGCACCCTTCCAGATGCGCCAGCGCCTCCGTCAGGCTGTTCGCCCGCTTCGGCACCAGAAACTCGTCGACATCCAGATAGCTCATCCAGCGGAACGCCCCGCCAAAGTTGCGCGTGGCATGGGCATAGGCCAGCACCTGATTGTGGATCTCGGCTGTCCCCGCCAGCAGCTTCTGGTCCCACGGGATCACCACAGCCATCCCCGGCACCGCCGCCTCCAGCGCCTCCAGCGTGCCATCCGTGCAGCCATTGTCATAGACGATGAAACGCGAAACCCCCGCCGCCGCGTGGAACCGCGCCCATTCCCCGATATGCCGCGCCTCGTTCCGCACGATCAACACCAGCGCGAGCCCCGCCCGCCCCGGCTGCGCCACCGGCGGAACCAGCCCGATCCGGGTAATGGCGCGCTTGCGCCCGAACAATCGCAGCATAGGTCCTCCGGCCAAGGGTTCCACCTTGGCATAGCAGCGCGGCGGGGGGTTGGCAAAGGCGGGGGCTCGGGCCTTATGCCGTTCCGGCAGCCTTGGCCTCGCTCACCAGATCAACCTCACGATCCGAAAAGCCATACCCTTCCGCCACGCTGCGATGCTCCGCCGAGCCAAGGAACCTGGCCAGCACCTCGTTGACGCGCCCCAGAAGCTCCCGGTCCCCCAGCGCAACAGCGAAGGCTCCGAACGCCGGCGGCTTCTCCGCATAGGGCACGTCCACCGCCTCAAGCCCCCAGCCCGGGTTCTGTGCCAGGAACCCCGCATGGGCGCGGGCAACGCTGGCATAGCCATCGGCGTGCCCGTCCCGCACCGCGTCGGCAGCCTCGGCATAGGTCTCGAAAATCCGCAGCCGCTCTTCCGGCACCCCAAATTCAGCGGCGGATCGGTGCTGGATCTGGTCACGGATCACCGCCAGCACCGCCGACCCATGCGCAGCCACCGAGCGATAGCCGACAAGGCCCAGCGGATTGCCCTGGCGCACCAGCAACCCGTCCGGCAGCGCCCAGATTGGACGGGTAAATGCCGCAACCCGTCGGCGCTCCGCCGTTGCGAAAAGGCCCGTCGTCATCTGCCAGCGCCCCTCCGAAAGCCCGGGGAGAAGCTGCGCGAACTCGGCCTCCACCGGCTCGAACGGCGCACCCAGCTCTGCAAACACATGCCGTGCGATCTCGACGTCATGGCCCAGCACCGCACCCGAAGCATCCCGGTAATTGAACGGCGGCTCTATCAGATAGGCGAATTTCATCCCGCATCCCCTGCAATACCGACAGCGCGACGCACCGCGAAGATTGAACAATCGATGTCTGTATCAGATCAAGCCGGACGTCCCGCCCACCATGAAGGCGGTCACCGTCCCAAATGCGAAATCCCATCGGAAGCCCCGGGATTTCATTGGTCGGAGCGAGAGGATTCGAACCTCCGACCCCCTGCTCCCGAAGCAGGTGCGCTACCAGGCTGCGCTACGCTCCGACCGTGAGCGGCGAGTTACCGGGTCTCGCGCGCATTTGCAAGGGGCATCGCACGCCCCTTAAGCGCCGCGCCCACTACCCGAGCCGGTCATCGTGCGGTCGCCGCCCAGCCGCAAGATGCGCTGCAGCAGCCCGGCGCGCGGGGTGGTCACCGTCTCTTGCCGCAGCCGCGTCTGCAGCACCGGCTGGTTCTGCGACGCATCGGACCGGCTCTCGCGGAACAGGATGTACAGGCCCGAGCCGATGATGATCGACGCGCCCAGCACGGTGCCGCCGTCCAGCCGCTCATCGAACAGGAACCAGCCATAGCCCGTCGCCCACAGGATCTGCGAATATTGCATCGGCGCCACGATCACCGCCTCGCCAGACCGGTAGGCGGCAATCACCAGCAGCGAACCCGCAATCCCGAACAGCGCGATGATGCAGATCAGCCCCAGATGCGCCAACGGCATCGGCTGATAGACGAAGGGCAGCAGCGCCCCCATCGCCAGAAAGTTGCCCACCATCGGGAACAGCAGCAGCACGACAGACCGTTCCTCGCTGCCGATCTTGCGCACGATGACGGAGGCCAGCGCCCCGGTCATGGCCGAGATCAGCGCCGCCAGATGGCCACTGCCAAGCTCGGTCGAGCCCGGCCGCAGCACCACCATCACCCCCACCAGCCCGCAGATCACCGCCGCCCAGCGCCGCAGCCGCACCGTCTCGCCCAGCAGCGGAATGGCAATCACGGTAATCAGCAGCGGCGTGGCGAACAAGATCGCATAGGTCTGCGCCAGCGGCAGTTCCGAAAACGCATAGAAGGCCGTCACCCCGCAGGTGACGGTGCAAACGGTGCGCAGCAGGGTCCACCACGGATGCACCGGCCTGAGCGTGCCCGAGGTCCGGTCGCTGAGCAGGACCACCGACACCACCGGAAAGCTCATCAGCGCGGCGAAGAACACGATCTGGATGGCGGAGTAGTCCTCGCCCAGCAGCTTCACCACCACGTCATGCGTGGCATAGATGCCCATGGCTGCCAGCGCCAGCACCGCGCCGCGCAGGCTTGAATTGCCAATCGCCATGGTGATTGCCTTCCTTCGCTGGGTGCCGGGCCAATTCGCTCCGGGCGACCGTCTCCGCCCGTGCTGCCAGATTTGCCCCGGCAACTCAACGCGCCTTTGCCGCCGCGGCGTCCCTTTCGCAAACGCAGCATTCTTGCCCCGGGTTCCCCGCTCTGCGATCCTGCAGGCGGCGCGGCGATCACTGCTGCCCGAGGGAGCGAAACCGATGACGGAAAACCTGCTGCTGCTGGCCGGCGGCATCGGCCTCTACATCCTCGGGATGCAGATGATGACCGACGCCCTGCGCCAACTCGCCAGCCGCCAGTTGCGCGAGGCGCTGCGCCGCTTCACCACCTCGCCCCTCTCGGGCGCGGTGACCGGGGCCGCCGCCACCGCCGTGGTGCAATCCTCCAGTGCGGTGCTGGTCACCACCATCGGTTTTGTCGGGGCCGGGCTGCTGACCTTCCCGCAGGCCATCGGCATAATCTACGGGGCCAATGTCGGCACCACGATCACCGGATGGATGGTCGTGCTGCTGGGGGTCAAGCTGCAGCTGGGAACGGCGGCGCTGCCGATGCTGTTGGCGGCGGCCCTGCTGCGGGCGCTGGCGGGTGGTCCTTGGGCGCGGGCCGGCACGCTGCTGGCCGGGTTCAGCCTGATCTTCCTGGGCTTCGACCTGATGCAGCAGGGCACCGGAGCCTTCGAATCCTGGATGGTCTTCGACCGCCTGCCCGGCGACACGCTGGCCGGGCGGCTGGCGCTTCTGGGCATCGGCATCGGCGTCACGCTGGTCATCCAGTCCTCCAGCGCCGGGGTGGCGATGGCGCTGGTGTTGCTGACCTCGGGCGCGATCTCCCTGCCGCAGGCGGCGGCGATGGTGATCGGCATGGATATCGGCACCACCTTCAAGTCGCTGATCGCCACCATCGGCGGCTCGCGCGACATGCGCCGCACCGCCATGGCCCATGTCGCCTACAATGTGGTGACCGGACTTGCCGCCTTCGCCGTGGTCGGCTGGGCCGCGCCCGCCATGGCGGTGCTGACCGGGGGCGACGCGCCTGCCGCGCTGGTCGCCTTCCACACCGCCTTCAACCTCTTAGGGGTGATGCTGATGCTGCCCCTCACCGCGCCCTTCGCCCGGCTGATAGAGCGCCTTGTGCCCGGCCGCGGCCCCAGCCTGACCCAGAAGCTGGACCCCGCCCTGCTGGCCGATCCCGGCGCCGCACTCGATGCCGCTGGGGCCGCGTCCGACGCCATCGCCTCGGCGCTCTGCGCCGCCCTCGGCGCCCGGCTCGGCCCGTCAGCCGATCCCGCCCCACTCGAGGAGCTGACGCCCCTGCTTGGGCCCGCCCTCGACGATCTCGAATCCTTCCTGACCCGCATCCGCGTGGCCGAAGGCGACGCCGCCACCCTCGCCCGCCGCTCCGCCGCGCTGCACCGCTTCGACCACCTGCAGCGCCTCGCCCACCGCGCCGCACAGACGGAGCGCATTGCGCTTCTCCCCCGCGACCCGGTACTGCGCCGCCCCGCTGCCGCCTTCGGCGCCGCCCTCACACGCGCCGCAAATGCCCCGCGAGACCCGGCGACCGCCCGCCAACTGGCCCGGCTCGAAGCAACCATCCTCCACCGCGCCCATCGCCTGCGCCGCTCGGCCCTGCTGCGCGAACATGCCGGTCTCGTCAGCCCCGAGGGCGTCTTCGACCTCACCGACGCCTCGCGCTGGCTGACCCGCTCGGCGCATCACGCCGAACGGATCGCGCACTACGCGCAGTAGTTAAAGGCTGGCGTCCAGCGCCTTCACGATCAGGTCGCCCATCTCGGCCGTGCTCACCGGCACGCCGCCTTCCGGCCCCATCAGGTCCGCCGTGCGCGCGCCATCCGCCAGCACCGCTTCCACCGCCCGCTCAACCCGCGTCGCTTCCTCACCCAGATCGAACGAATAGCGCAGCGCCATCGCAAAGCTGAGGATGCAGGCGATCGGGTTGGCCTTGCCCTGCCCGGCAATATCCGGCGCCGAGCCGTGCACCGGCTCGTACAAAGCCTTCGGCCGACCCGTCGCCGTCGGCGCCCCAAGGCTGGCGGAGGGCAGCATCCCGAGGCTCCCCGTCAGCATCGCGGCGCAGTCGGACAGCAGATCCCCGAACAGGTTGTCGGTCACGATCACGTCGAACTGCTTGGGCCAACGCACCAGCTGCATCGCCCCGGCATCGGCATACATGTGGCTCAGCTCGACATCCGGGTATTCGTTGTCATGCACCCACTGCACTTCCTCGCGCCACAAGATGCCCGATTCCATCACATTGGCCTTCTCCATCGAGCAGACCTTGTTGCCCCGCCGCCGCGCCAGCTCGAAGGCCGACCGCGCCACCCGGCGGATCTCCTCGGTGGTATAGCGCTGCGTGTTCACGCCCACGCGCCCGCCTTCATTGTCCGGGAAAATCCCCCGCGGCTCGCCGAAATACACGCCCGAGGTCAGCTCGCGCACGATCATGATGTCGAGGCCCGCGACGACCTCCTTCTTCAGCGAAGAGAAATCCGCCAGCGCGTCAAAGCACTGCGCCGGGCGCAGGTTGGAAAACAGGTCCATCTCCTTGCGCAGGCGCAAAAGGCCCCGCTCGGGCTTCACGCTGAAATCCAGCACGTCATATTTCGGCCCGCCGACAGCGCCCAGCAGCACCGCATCCGCGGCCTGCGCCTTGGCCATCGTCGCATCGGTCAGCGGCGTGCCATGCACGTCATAGGCAGACCCGCCCACCAGATCATCCTCGACATCAAAGCCGATGCCGCGCTTGTCGCCGAACCAGCCGATGATCTTCTTGACCTCGGCCATGACCTCGGGGCCGATGCCGTCGCCGGCCAGGATAAGGATCGAGGGATTTGCCATATGTCCTCCAAGGGCCAGCAGCGCAGCGCCGCCCGGCCAAACTGCGAAAAGCGTCGGGCACCGGCCTAGCCAATGGCTCTCGCAGGGTCAAGCGCGGGGCCGGAATGCCGCCCATTGAAAGCACGTCCGTTTTGCGCGCGACTTCCGAAACTGGCGCCCCGGCGCGATCAGGCGGCTTGCCAGTGGCAAGCCGACCGCGCCGGTTGCCCGAAGGCGCAAGCCGCAGGGCAAGGGGGGTGCCGCTTGGACTGGCAGTGCCAAATTCTGATGAGACCGCCAAGGTGGGCACGCATGTGCCCGCCCCCGGAGGGCGGTCACATCAGAATTTCGTCGACGGCCGAAATTCTGGAAGGCAAGCGTAGCGCCCCTACGCCCGCCCCGCCGAAGCCGACAGCCCCACCGGGTCCACCCCCAGCGTCCGCAGCGCCTGCTCCCACTTGGCCGAGTTCTGCGCCGAAAACACCAGTTCCGGCCCCGCCTCGGCTGTCAGCCAGCCGTTGCGCAAGATCTCCGACTCCAGCTGCCCCGGCCCCCAACCCGCATAGCCCAGCGCCATGATGAACCGCGCTGGCCCCTGCCCCTCGGCAATCGCCTGCAGAATATCCATGGTGGCCGTCATCGAGAACCGCGCATCCACATGCAACGTCGCATCCCCGCCCGGATAGTCCGCGCTATGCAGCACGAAGCCGCGCCCATGCTCCACCGGCCCGCCGAAATGCACGCGGATATCGGCCCCGCCCGGCCCCTGCTGCACCCCCAGCTGCGCCAGCAGATGCGAGAAGGACAGGTCATGCGCCGGCTTGTTGACGATCAGCCCCATCGCCCCATCGGGCGAATGCGCACACAGGTAAATCACGCTCTTGTCAAAGCGCGGGTCACCCATGCCGGGCATGGCGATCAGCAGTTTTCCGGTCAGGTCCATGCACTCTTCCATGCCCCGACCATCGCGCCACGCCCCGCCCTGCGCAAGAGGATGAGGTGGCGCAGCAGCCACAGTCGCGGCCCATTGGCGGAAATGTGACTTCCCTCTGGGCCAGCGGGGGATAAACCTCGCGCCATGATTGCACACCCCTTGGCCCACACTGCCCGCCGCCCCGCCGCGGCCCTTCGCCGTTATGCCGCGGCCCTTGCGCTCTGCCTGTCCGCGGCTGGCCCCGCTGCGGCCGATGCGGTGCCGGACAATCTGATCCGCGCCGGCTTTCTTGGCGGCTGGACCACGGACGGCGGCACCCAGATGGCCGCGCTGCGCCTCGATCTGGCCGACGGGTGGAAGACCTATTGGCGCGCCCCCGGCGATGCTGGCATCCCCCCGCAATTCGACTGGTCGGGCTCGCAGAACGTCGCAGCGGTCCGCTTCCACTGGCCCACGCCCGAGGTGTTCTACCTGAACGGGATGCGCACCATCGGCTACACGCATCAGTTGGTGCTGCCGCTGGAAATCACCCCGCGCGACCCCGCCCAGCCGATCCACCTGCAGGCCAGCATCGACATGGGCGTGTGCAGCGACATCTGCGTTCCGGTCTCGCTGCAGCTCGGCGCGGATATCCCCCGCGGCGGCGCGCCGGATGCGTCGATCCGCGCCGCGCTGGCCGATCAGCCGATGGCGGCCAAGTCGGCCGGTCTCAGCGGGCTCCGCTGCGAGGTAGAACCGATCCGCGACGGGCTACGCCTCACCGCCCAGATCGACCTGCCGGGCGGGGCCGAGGATGTGGCGGTGTTCGAAACCGCCGATCCAGAGCTCTGGGTCTCCGAATCGGAAACCCGGCGCGAGGGCGGGCGGCTGGTCAGCACTTCTGACCTGATCCCGGCGCGGAACGGCCCGGTGGCGCTGGACCGCTCGCGCATCACCATCACCGTTCTGGGCGACGGCCGCGCCGTTGAACTGCGCGGCTGCCCCAGTTAAGGGGCTATTCCTGACTGTTCCAGTTTACATACGGTATCTGTATGGGTTCCGTATGGTTTCTGTATAGCACCCGAGCCTACTTCCGCCGCCGATGCTCCTCCAGCCGCGGCAGGATCTCGACAAAGTTGCAGGGCATGTGCCGGTAGTCCAGCTGCAGGCTCAGGATCTCGTCCCAGGCGTCCTTGCAGGCCCCCGGACTGCCCGGCAAGGCGAACAGATACGTGCCCCCCGCAACCCCGCCGCAAGCCCGGCTCTGCACCGCGCTGGTGCCGATTTTCTTCATGGAAACAAGGGTAAAGACTGTCCCGAACGCCTCGATTTCCTTCTCATAAACGTCCCGGTGCGCCTCCACCGTCACGTCCCGCCCGGTCAACCCGGTGCCCCCCGTGCTCAGGATCACATCGATCCCCGGATCGGCAATCCATATGCGCAGTTGCGCCGCAATCTGGTCCCGCTCATCAGGCAAGATGTGCCGAGCGGCCAGAATATGACCAGCACTTTCAATGCGTTGCACCAAAGTATCGCCAGACCTGTCTTCCGCCAGCCCCCGCGTGTCCGACACCGTCAGCACCGCAATCCGTACCGGAATGAACTCCCTCGTCATGCCCCGCTCCTCAACCGCGCCTGCACCGCCAGCAAATCCGCCCAGGCCTCCCGCTTCGCCGCCGGATTGCGCAACAGATAGGCCGGGTGCGTCATCGGCAAAGCCGGCCTGCCAAAGGCGTTAACCCATTGACCACGCAGCTTCAAAATCCCCACCTGCCCCAGCGCGGCACTGCAGGGCGTGTTCCCCATCAGCACGATGATCTCCGGCTCCGCCAGCGCCACATGCCGCTCCAGAAACGGCAGCATCATCGCAATCTCCGCCGCCTCCGGCGTCCGGTTCCCCGGTGGCCGCCACGGCATAACGTTCGTGATATACAAGGACTTAGCCGGATCCTCGGCTCCCCGCACCAGCCCGATCGCCGCAAACATCCGGTCCAGCAGCTGCCCCGCCCGCCCCACGAAGGGCTTGCCCTCGATATCTTCATCCCGCCCCGGCGCCTCGCCGATCACCATCACCCGCGAGGCAGGATTTCCGTCTGAAAACACGAAGTTGCGGGCGCCCTTGCGGATCTCGCAATGCTCGAACGCCCCCTGCGCCTCGGCAAGTTCCGCAAGGCTCTGCACCCCCCGCACCGCCGCCCGCGCCTCGGCCACGCAGTCCACTTCCCCCACCGGCAACGCCACAACCGCAGGCGCCGCCACCTCGGCCTTCCGCGGCACTTCGGCATACCGATCCACTGGCACATCCCCGATCGCCTCGGTCGCGCCAAGCTCCATCTGCCATTCCAGCATGGCCCGAAGTGTCAGGGAATCGAGGTGGGAAAGATCAGGCATCAGCATGCCCGCAAGCTAGGCCCCCCGGCCAGCCAGGTAAAGCGCCCGCGACCTTGCCGCGCGCCGAGGCTTTTGCGATAAGCGCGCAACCGATCCAGCCACAGGAACCCGCCCATGTCCTTTCGCGCGCGTCACCTTCTGGGCATCGAACATCTCGCCCCCGACGAGATCCGCACCATCCTTGACCTTGCAGATCAATATGTTGACCTGAACCGCCGCACCATCAAGCGCACCGACGCGCTGGCGGGGATGACGCAGATCAACATGTTCTTCGAGAACTCCACCCGCACCCAGTCCAGCTTCGAACTCGCCGGCAAGCGCCTTGGTGCCGACGTGATGAACATGACGATGGCCCAGTCCAGCGTGAAGAAGGGCGAGACACTGATCGACACCGCCCTGACACTGAACGCCATGCATCCCGACCTGCTGGTGGTGCGGCACGGCGCCAGCGGCGCGGTCAACCTCTTGGCCTCCAAGGTGAATTGCGCTGTGCTGAATGCTGGTGACGGGCGGCACGAGCATCCCACGCAAGCGCTGCTCGATGCGCTCACCATCCGCCGCGCCAAGGGCCGGATCCACCGGCTGACCGTGGCGATCTGCGGCGACATCGCCCATTCCCGCGTGGCCCGCAGCAACCTGATCTTGCTGGGCAAAATGGAAAACCGCGTGCGCCTGATCGGCCCGCCGACCCTGATGCCTGCGGGCGTCGCCGAGTTCGGCTGCGAGGTTTATGACGACATGGCCGCAGGGCTGAAGGATGCCGATGTGGTAATGATGCTGCGCCTTCAGAAAGAGCGGATGGATGGCGGCTTCATCCCCTCGGAACGCGAGTATTTTCACCGCTTCGGCCTCGACGCCGAAAAACTCGCCCATGCCAAGCCCGATGCCATCGTCATGCATCCCGGCCCGATGAACCGCGGGGTCGAGATCGACGGCACCATCGCCGATGACATCAACCGCAGCGTCATTCAGGAGCAGGTGGAGATGGGCGTTGCCGTGCGTATGGCCTGCATGGACCTTCTGGCCCGCAACCTGCGCGCCGAACGCGGCCGCGCGGCGCTTGGAACAATGGTATGACGCCGCTGATCGAGTTTGCCGCCCGTCTCGACGCCGCCGGCCCGCCCTGGCTGCCCTGGGCGGCGCTGGCGCTGCTTGCGCTTCTGGTGCTGGCCCTGATGATCTGGCGGCGCTCTGGCGCGCTGGCCTTGGCCGAGGCCCGTGCCGCCCGCGCTCAGGAAGCCGAGGCGGAACGTGGCCACGCCCTGCACCAGATGGAACTGGAGCTCGCCCGCGTCTCCGCGCTGCTGACCGGCTCGGTGGATGAGGCGGCGCGGTTGCAAACGGCCTTGTCCGACACCGACGCGCGGGCCCTTGAGGCGCAGCGCGTCCGGTATGAAACGGCGCAGGCCTTGTCGCAGCGCAGCGCAGAGCTGGAGGCCGCAGCCGCCCGCGCGGCCCGTGCCGAAACCGCACTACTCGAGGCGAAGGGCCATATCGAAAAACTGCGCGAAACCATGGACCTGCGCGTCCTCGACATGCAAAAGCGCGCCGCGACGGCCGAGCGCGACCTTGCCGCCCTCCGTGCCCAATCCGACCAGCAGCGCCTGTCGGGCGAAGAGAAGATCGCGCTTCTGAGCGCCGTGCGCGAGGATATGCAGCACAAGTTCAAGGAACTGGCGGACCTGTCGCTGAAGACCACCGGCGAGGAACTGACCCGCGCCAGCCGTGAGCGGCTGGAGGCGGCGCTGAACCCGCTGAAGGAGCATGTCGCCCACTTCCAGGTCGAGCTGAAGGCCGTCCATGAGGGCGCGCTGCGCGACCGCCAGGCGCTGAAGACCGAGATCGAGATGCTGTCGCGCCGGTCCGAGGAGGTCTCCAAGGAGGCCGTCGCCCTGACCCGCGCGCTGAAGGGCGACAAGCAACGGCAAGGCGCCTGGGGCGAGATGATCCTTGAATCGCTGCTGGAACGCTCCGGCCTGCGCAAGGGCGAGGAATACACCACGCAAGACAGCCATGCTGGCGATGAGGGCGGGCGCCTGCGGTCGGACGTGATCGTGCGGATGCCCAATGGCTCGGCGCTGGTGATCGACAGCAAGGTGTCGCTGGTCGACTATGAGACCTGCGTGAACTCTGAGGACGAGGTGCAGGCCACCGCCGCGCGCCGCCGCCATGTGACGGCGTTGAAGTCGCATGTCGATACCATCTCGAAGAAGGACTACGCCCGGCTGGTCGGCCACAGCGTCGACTACACCGTGATGTTCGTCCCCATCGAGGGCGCCCTGTCCGAGGCGCTGCGCGAGGCGGGCGACCTGACCGGCTATGCGCTGGACAAGTCGGTGATGATCGCCACCCCGACCACGCTGATGATGGCGCTGCGCACCATCGCCAGCACCTGGACGATCGAGCGGCGCAACCGCAATGCCGAGGACATCGCCAACCGGGCCGGGCTGCTGTACGAAAAGGTTGCGGGTTTCATCGACGCGATGGAGTCGGTCGGTGCCAATCTGGGCAAGGCGCAGAACGCCTATGGCACCGCGATGGACCGGCTGGTGCGCGGCAATGGCAATGTGCTGGCGCAGGTGGACAAGCTGAAACGGCTGGGTGCCCGCACCTCGAAAACCATCCAGACCGACTTTGACGCGGAACCGGATGAGACCGGCGACATTCCCGAACTTGGCGCCGATCCTGGCGACGATCCCGCGCGACTGCCGCCCGCCAATGCCGATGCTGCGGAGTGACCCGATGACCACGACCTACCTTGAAAACGCCCGCCTGATCGACCCAGAGGCTGGCACGGAACGCACCGGCAACCTGATCCTTCATGGCGGGGTGATCGCGGTGGTGGATGCGCTGTCTGCCCCCAAGGGCGCGCGGATCATCGACTGCGCCGGCAAATGCCTCGCCCCCGGCATCGTCGATATCGGCGTGAAGGTGGGTGAGCCGGGCGAGCGGCACAAGGAAAGCTTCCGCTCTGCCGGTCTTGCTGCGGCGGCGGGCGGCGTCACCACCATGATCGTGCGCCCCGATACCGACCCGGCGCTCGACACCCCCGAGATGCTGGAATTCGTCACCCGCCGCGCCGCCAGCGCCAGCCCGGTGCGCATCCGCCACATGGCCGCGCTGACCAAGGGCCGCGCGGGCCGCGAGATGACCGAGATTGGCTTCCTGCTGGACGCAGGCGCCGTCGCCTTCACCGATTGCGACCATGTCGTCACCGATACCAAGGTGCTGTCGCGCGCGCTGACCTATGCCCGCAGCCTTGGCGCGCTGGTGATCGGCCACCCGCAGGATCCGGGCCTGTCCGCCGGCGCCGCCGTCACCACCGGCAAGTTCGCCAGCCTGCGCGGGCTGCCCGGCGTGTCACCGATGGCTGAGCGAATGTGCCTCGACCGCGATCTGGCGCTGGTGGAGATGACGGGGGTGCGCTGGCATGCCGACCAGATCACCTGCGCCCGCAGCCTGCCGCCGCTGGAGCGCGCCAAGGCCAACGGCCTCGATGTTACCGCGGGCGTTTCCATCCATCACCTGACGCTGAATGACCTTGATGTCGGGGACTATCGCACCTTCTTCAAGGTCAAGCCGCCGCTGCGCGATGAGCAGGACCGACTGGCGGTGGTCGAGGCGGTGGCGAGCGGGCTGATCGACATCATCAGCTCGATGCACACCCCGCAGGATGAGGAAAGCAAGCGCCTGCCCTATGAGGATGCGGCCAGCGGCGCGGTGGCATTGCAGACGCTGCTGCCCGCGGCGATGCGGCTCTACCAGTCCGGCCATATCGACCTGCCGCAGCTGTTCCGCGCCATGTCGCTGAACCCGGCCAAGCGCCTCGGCCTGCCGCAGGGCCGCCTTGCAGAAGGCGCCCCGGCCGATCTGGTGCTGTTCGATCCCGATGCGCCCTTCGTACTCGACCGCTTCACCCTGCGCTCGAAATCCAAGAACACCCCCTTTGACGGGCAGCGGATGGAGGGCAAGGTGCTGGCAACTTTCGTGGGCGGGGAACAGGTCTTCGGGCCGGATCAGGGAGAGGCCGCATGATGCCGGTATTCGAGTCTGGCGCGCTGGCGCTGCTGCTGACGGCGGGGCTGGCCTATCTGCTGGGGTCTGTGCCCTTCGGCGTGCTGATCACCCGCATGCTGGGCCTTGGCGATCTGCGCGCCATCGGGTCGGGCAATATCGGCGCCACCAACGTGCTGCGCACCGGCAACAAGGGCGCGGCGGCGGCGACACTGATACTTGACGGCGGCAAGGGTGCAGTGGCGGTGCTGCTGGCGCGCGCTCTGGTCGGGCCGGATGCAGCACAGCTGGCGGGGCTTGCGGCGTTCCTGGGCCACCTCTACCCGGTCTGGCTGGGCTTCAAGGGCGGCAAGGGGGTTGCGACCTTCCTTGGCACGATGCTGGCGCTGGCCTGGCCGGTGGGGGCGCTGTGCTGCGCCACATGGCTCGTAGTGGCGATCACCAGCCGCTACTCCTCGCTGTCGGCGCTGGTCGCGGCGGCAACTTCGGTGCTGTGGATGCAGCTGACCGGCAATAGCAGCATGATCCTGCTGGGGATGATCCTGACGGCGCTGGTCTACCAGCGCCACTGGGCCAACATCCAGCGCCTGCGCGCCGGGACCGAGCCCAAGATCGGCAAGAAGGGCTAGGGGCGCGCGGCGTTACAGCCGCGTCGCCTCATAGACATTGCCCAGATCGCCCTGCCATTCGCCGTGGAAGGCGTCCAGCAGCCGGTCCGCAGGAACCTTGCCGCTGGCCACGCTCTCGCGGAACGGGTCGAGCAGGACTTCCTCGCCACGGCCTCGCGCCGCCAGCCCGGCCGCCGAAATCTCCAGCACCCGGCCTGCCAGCTCTTGCAGCCGCACCCCGCCCGCCTCGCCCTGCAGGCCAGCGATGGAAGCCGCCTTGCGCAGCCCCTCGCGGGTTTCATGGGTCCAGCCCTTCACCAGATCGGTCGCGGCATCCAGCGCGCCCTGATCATATGTCAGCCCCACCCACAGCGCCGGCAACGCCACCATCTGGTCGCGCGAGCCTGCATCGGCACCGCGCATCTCGATATATTTCTTCACCCGCGCCTCGGGGAACACCGTCGTCATATGGTCCGCCCAGTCCGACAGGGTCGGCACCTCGCCGGGCAGCGCGGGCAGCCTGCCGTTCAGGAAATCGCGGAACGACTGGCCAAGGGCGTTGATATAATTCCCGTCGCGGTAGACGAAGTACATCGGCACATCGAGCACGTAGTCCACCCAACGCTCATACCCCGCGCCATCCTCGAACATGAAGGGCAGCATCCCGGTGCGCGCGCCGTCCAGATCGCGCCAGATCCGGCTGCGCCAGCTTTTATGCGCGTTCGGCTTGCCCTCCAGGAACGGCGAGGACGCGCAGAGCGCCGTCGCAACCGGCTGCAAGGACAGCGCGACGCGCATCTTCTGCACCATGTCGGCTTCAGAGGCGAAATCGAGGTTCACCTGCACGGTGCAGGTCCGGTACATCATCTGGGTTCCCAGCGTGCCGACACGGCCCATGTAATCGGTCATCAGCCGGTAGCGGCCCTTGGGCATCATCGGCATCTGCTGGTGCGTCCAGACCGGCGCGGCGCCGATGCCAAGGAAGCCCACGCCCATCGGCCCGGCAATCTCGGCCACCTCTTGCAGGTGGCTGTCGAGTTCCGCCGCCGTCTGGTGCAGCGTCTCCAGCGGCGCACCCGACAGTTCCAGCTGCCCGCCCGGCTCCAGGCTGACGTTCGCGCCATCGCGGGTCAGGCCGATGATCTTGTCCTGCTCGAAGATCGGGGTCCAGCCAAAGCGGGCCTGCATCCCCTCCAGCATGGCGCGGATCGAGGCGGCGCCCTCATAGGGCAGCGGCAGCAGATCGCCGGTGGTGAAGCCGAATTTCTCGTGCTCGGTGCCGATGCGCCAGTCAGCCCTCGGCTTCTCGCCGCTGGCGACATAGGCGGCCAGGGCATCGAAATGCTCGATCGGGCCGCCGCCGCTTTGTGGAATGGACATTGGCCCCTCGTTCGTTCTTTTCGCGGTGCCAGAGGTGGAGCGGCGCGCGCCCCAAGTCAAGGCCGCGCAAGAGGGGTATTGCTGCGCCACAGCGGCGGCGCGAGGTCTTGCGGAAGGGCATCCGCCTCCATCGCCGCCAAAAATCGCCCCATATCAACGCCCGGCAGCGCGGCAAAGGCATCATAAAGGGCATCCGCCCCCGCGGCATCCACCGGAATGATGAGGGCCTGCCCGTCGGCCTGCTTCAACCGCCAGTGCCGCTGCCCTTGCACCGCAATCAGCCTTATCTCGGCCAGTTCGCGCAGCGACAGGAACCCGCCAGAGGCCGGGCCCAGATAGGCCACCTGCCCCTCGTCCAGCTCCACCACCCCCGGCGCGCCGACCTGCCGGGCAAAGCGCACGCGGCGGAAGGCCGACAGGCCAAGGCCCGCCCCAAGTGCAGCGAAGATCAGGCCGATCGGCCCCAGCAACCAACCGCCGCGCGTGGCCACCCAGATCCCCACCAGCGCCACGCAGGCGGCGATCAGCGGTTCACGCCAGCGGTGCAGGGCGGCGGCAAGTTCGGGGCGGATCATGGCGCGGGCACCTCGGCGGGTTTGGTGAAGAACACGAGCTGATAGCCCCCGATGCGCTGAAACCCGATCCCCTCATAAGCGCGCATCGCCGGCGGGCCCGAGGCGAAGAGGATCGCCTCGCTTGCCCCCTCCGCACGCGCCTCGGCCAGATGCAGCGCCACCGCGTCGCGGGCATGGCCGAGGCCGCGCCGGGCGGGGGGCGTGAACACCCCGCCGATCTGCACGATATCGGGCAGCACCGCGTTGAAGCTGGTCATCGCCACCGGGGTGCCCGCCTGCTCCAGCACCCGCAGCCGGTCCTGTGCCGTCAGCGCCGAAACCTGCACCGCCGCATCCGCCTCGGTCCGCGGCCCCTGAACCGCCCCCAGCGTCTCCACCAGATACTCCGCGCGCCAGCCGGTCAGCAGCCCGGCATCGGCGGTCGTTGCTGCCCGCAACTCCAGATCGCCTGCCCCCGGCACCCGCAGATCCGCCAGCGCCATCCGGTAGAGCGGCTCCGTCCGGTCGAGGCTGCAAGCCGTCTCCGCCAGCCCGAGCGCCGCACGCAGCCGAGCCACCTGCCCCGCCTCGCCGTTCATCCCGGTGATGCGCTCTCCCGCCAGTGCCTGCCGCACGGGTGACAGCGCCTCAACCCCCGGCACCTGCATCAGCAGCATCCCTTGCGTGGTCAGCGCCACGACACCGGCCACCTCGCCCCCGCCCTCCAACCACCAGAACCGCGCCGCATGGGCGTGGGTGCCGCCCTCGGCACCATGCGCCGCCAAGTTCTGCCGCAGGAACATCGAGGTTTCGGGATGCCGCGCCAGAAACGCCTCCAGCGCCGGGGCATCGGCCGCAACCGCAGCACGGATCATCGCCAATCCCCCAAGGCCGCCTGCCATAGCGTGATTGCCGCCACTGCTGCAGTATCGGCGCGCAGGATCCGCGGGCCAAGCGAGACCGGCCGCACGAAGGGCAGCGCCCGCAGCCTTGTGCGCTCGGCTTCGGAAAACCCGCCCTCGGGCCCGATCAGCACCGCCCAGGGGCCAGGCGCCTCGCCCGCCAGAGTCTCGGCTGCGCCCACCAGCGATTCATCGGCCCAGAGGATGCGGCGCCCCGCGTCCCAGCCCGCCAGCACCCGGGCCAGCGGCGCCAGTTCGGCGACCTCGGGCACGAAGGTGCCGCCGCATTGCTCTGCCGCCTCCAGCGCATGGGCCTGCAGGCGGTCCTGGCGGATGCGGTCGGCATTGGTGAACTCTGTCTGCACCGGCAGGATCCGGGCCGCGCCAAGCTCCGCCGCCTTCTCCACGATGAAATCGGTGCGCGCCTTCTTGATCGGCGCGAACAGCAGCCACAGGTCGGGCGGCATCCGCTGCGGCGCGGTCTGCGCCTCGCACACAAGCGTGCCGCCCCGCTTGCCAGCCTCGGCCACACGCGCCAGCCATTCCCCATCGCGCCCGTTGAACAGCAGCAGAGGCGCACCAACGGCCAGCCGCATCACCCCGAACAGGTAATGCGCCTGCGCCTCGGTCAGGGGAAGCGATTGCCCCTGACCAAGCGGGTGGTCTACACAAAGCCTGATCTTTGCCGCTGCCATGAGGCCGAACCTATGACCGCGCCCACCGGAATGCCAGAGCCTGAAATGCCCGAAACCGCGGGGCAGGTCGCCGACGCGGTCAGCGGCAACTGGGTGGACCACACCGCCCCCGCCTGGTCGCGCCCCTGGCTGCGGCTGGCCCGCGCCGACCGGCCTGCGGGCACCTGGCTGCTGCTGATCCCCTGCTTTTGGGGCCTCGCTCTCGCCGCCGCCGCCGATGCGCCGCGCTGGTCCGACCTGTGGATCGCGCTGGCCTGCGCCATGGGGGCCTTCCTGATGCGCGGTGCCGGCTGCACCTGGAACGACATCACCGACCGGCATATCGACGGGTCGGTGGCGCGCACCCGGTCGCGCCCCATCCCCTCGGGGCAGGTCACCGCCAAGGGCGCCGCCGTCTGGATGGTGCTGCAGGCGCTGGTCGCGGCGGCGGTCCTCTTCACCTTCAACGGCTTCGCCATCGTCCTCGGCATCGCCGCGCTGATCCCGGTGGCGATCTACCCCTTCGCCAAGCGCTTCACCTGGTGGCCGCAGGTGTTCCTCGGCCTCGCCTTCAACTGGGGCGCGCTGCTGGGATGGGCCGCGCATACCGGCAGCCTCTCCTGGCCGCCGGTGCTTCTGTATGTCGCAGGCATCGCCTGGACGCTGTTTTATGACACCATCTACGCCCATCAGGACAAAGAGGATGACGCGCTGATCGGCGTGAAATCCACGGCGCGCCTGTTCGGCACGAACACGCCCCGCTGGCTGGCGCTGTTCATGGTGCTGACGGTGTCTCTGATCGGGCTGGCGGTGCTGATCGCCCTGCTGCCACAGGCCGGGCCGCTGGCACTGGGGCTGGGGCTGGCGGCCGCCTGGGGGATGGGCTGGCACCTGCTGTGGCAGATGCGGCGGCTGGATATCGACGACCCCGCCCGCTGCCTGCATCTCTTCCGGTCCAACCGCGATGCCGGGCTGATCACTACGCTGTTTCTTGCCGCTGCCGCCCTCGTCTGATTGACTCCCCCCGGCCTGCCCTTATGCAAGGCCCATCCTGCAACAGACAAAGGCCGCCCGAATGCGTCTTGCCCCGAAACTCCTCGGCATCCAAACCATCGGCCTCATCGCCTTCGGCCTGGCTGCAGCGCTGTCGTTCTTTGCCGCCACCTGGGCGGCCTCGGCCATCGAGGATGTTTCGGCCACCACCGTCCGCCGCGCGCTGACCGAAGAGGGGCACTCCTGGGCCGGCGTGCATGCCGACGGGCTCAGCATCACCCTGACCGGCGAGGCGCCGACCGAGGCGACGCGCTTCCGCGCCCTTGGCGCCGCGGGATCGGTTGTCGATGCCGGACGGGTGATCGACGCGATGACGGTGCCCGATCCGGCCGCGATCAAGGCGCCCGACTTCTCGGTCGAGGTTCTGCGCAACGATGACGGCATCTCGCTGATCGGGCTCGTCCCCGCCTCCGAAGGGCGCGACGATATCGTGACCCGCATCACCTCGCTGGCCCGCGGCGGCACCGTCACCGACATGCTGGAAACCGCCAGCCACCCCGCGCCCGATGGGTGGGACGAGGCGCTGGACTTCGGCCTCGATGCGCTGGCCGACCTGCCCCGTTCCAAGATCTCCATCGGCGCGGCGCGGGTGGCGATCACCGCCATCACCGACAGCGCTGACCAGAAGGCGCGGCTCGAGGCTGCGCTGCGCCGAGACGTGCCGGCCGGCACCATCCTGACGCTGGACATCTCGGCCCCGCGCCCGGTCATCACCCCCTTCACGCTGCGCTTCCTGATCGACGCCGAGGGCCCCCGCTTCGACGCCTGCTCTGCCGATACCGAAAAGGCCCGCGGCCGTATCCTTGCCGCCGCCCGCGCCGCCGGGGCGGCGGCGGTCGATTGCACCATCGGCATGGGCGTGCCCTCCCCCGCCTGGGCCGACGCCTCCGAGGCCGCCATCGCCGCAATGGCAGAGCTTGGTGCCGGTTCGGTCACCCTGTCCGATGCCGATGTCTCGCTGATCGCCGCCGACAGTGTGACCCAAGCCGATTTCGACCGCGTGGTGGGCGAGCTCGACACCGCCCTGCCCGAGGTGTTCTCGCTGACCGCGGTGCTGACACCCAAGCCGGAGGCCACCGCCAACCAAGGCCCGCCCGAGTTCACCGCCACCCTGTCGGACGAAGGCCGCGTTCAGGTCCGTGGCCGCCTGCCCGATGCGCTGACCCGGAGCGCGGTGGAGAACTTCGCCCGCGCCCGCTTCAGCATCGGCAAGGTCTATATCGCCACCCGCATCGACCCGGCCCTGCCCGAAGGCTGGCCGGTCCGCGCGCTGGCCGCGCTTGAGGCCCTCGACGCCTTGGTCGAAGGCAATGTGCTGGTGCGCCCTGACCTCGTGCGCGTGCAGGGCGTGACCGGCAGCACCGAAACCGCGGCCGAGATCGCGCGACTTCTGTCTGCGAAACTCGGCGAAGGGCAGGAATTCGACATCCGCGTGCGCTATGAACCCAAGCTCGACCCGGTTCTGGGGCTGCCCACGGCCGAGGAATGCGTGGCCGACATCGCCGCCGTGCTGGATGAGGGCCAGATCGCCTTTGAACCCGGCTCCGCCACGCTCTCGCCCTCGGCCCGGCCGCTGCTGGACCAGATCGCCGAGGCGCTGAAGGACTGCGCCGATTACCCGATCGAGGTTGCCGGCCACACCGACAGCCAGGGTGGCGACGAGATGAACCTTGCCCTGTCCGAAGACCGCGCCGAGGCCGTCGTCGCCTCGTTGATGGAACGGCGGATCCTGACCGGCAACCTTCACGCCACCGGCTACGGCGAAAGCCGCCCGGTCGCCGACAATGACACCGAAGAAGGCCGCGAGGCCAACCGGCGGATCGAGTTCACCCTCCTGGAGGGCGAGGAGGAGCCCGAGTTGCCCGCCGATGCCCCTCTGGCAGAAGGCGCAGAGATCCCCGATGCCGCAGAGCTTGTCGCGGTGCCTGAGGCCGGCCGGCCGGAACCGCGCCCGGAAGACACCGTGCTGGCAGAAGCCGGCAGCGGGGATGAGGGCAGCGGAGACGAAGGAAGCGGCGACGAGGCGCCCGCGGCGGCAACCGCAGACGCTGAACCTGTCACCGCAGAGGGAGCGGCGGCAGAGACCATGACCGACGCCGCAACCGAAGCGCAGCGCGACGCCGGCACCGAGGGCGCGCCGGCCGTCGGCTCGCCGGAAGCGGTCCTTGAGGTGGCCCCGGTTGAGGTGCAGACCCCCGGCGAGGGCACCATCAAACCACTGGTGCGCCCTGCGGACATCGAAGCGCGCGCGGCCGAGGCAGCCGCGGGCGACACGGCAGACTAGGCCGGGATAGGCTGGGGCGGGATCCAACCCGCCACGGCAAATGAACACGGGACAGGCGACGGGGACACCACATGAACAGAACCGAATTCATCATCGCCACGGCGATCATTCTCTTTGTCGCCTTCGGCCTTGGCTGGTTCGCGTCCTGGCTGCTGCACCGCCTGACCCGCGTCACCCAGGCCGAAATGGGCGAGCTGGACCAGATGGCCCAGGCCCTGCATGAGGCCGAGGAAACCCGCGATCAGGCGCTGGCCTACATCGAACAGCGCGAGCAGGAACTGGTCAGCCAGCTGAACCAGACCGAGGCCGAACTGCGCGCCGCCATGGAAGGCCTGCGCGACGCGCGGCAAGAGGCCGAGGAACTGCGCAGCTATATCGAGCGGGTGAACAACAGGGGCTGAGGGGGACGCACCGGACGCCGTCTGTGCACCAGAATCAATGCTCCGAACGGCTCAGCGCAGCGCCGCGGTGATCGTCACCCCGGCCCAGGCCGACACAGCCGTCAGCACCGTGCCCCAGGCCAGATCGGTCGCCACCATCGCCGGATGCCAGCCCTTCAGCGTGGCGTAGTTGGTGAACTCATAGGTGCCATAAGCCATCGCCCCGACCAGCGCCCCGGTGCCAAGCGCCTGCAGCGGCGCCCCCGCCCGCAGCGCCGGCAGCGACACCAGCCAGACCAGCGCACCAACATAGGCCAGATAGAACGCCGCCGCAGCCCCCAGCCGCAGATCGGGCAACAGCATCTCGCCGATGTGCCGTTCAAACAGCGGACGGATCACTCGGGTCAGCATCAGCGCATCCAGCGCAAGGAAGATGACTGCGGTCGAGATGTAGAGGAGGACGATCTGCATGAAGGGCTCCGAGGTTGGGCGCTACCAGATAGAGCGCCCGAGGGCAGAGACCAGTGCGCGGCGCGGGAGGACTGACCCGTAATATGACCCGGGCCGCATCGGCACTGCCAATCGGCGCGGGCGATATCGACGGCTCCCGGTCCGGCTGCAACCGCGCCGAATGGAATTGTGCAGGGCCTCGTATTGCTCCGTGGCAGACGACCGGGCGGAGCCGCCCCCAGCATCCGCCACTGCCGGGGCAGGCCCCGGTATGACCGCCGTGACAGAGACGCGAACGTACCCGTATGCCAAACCCGCCTTCGAGACTGCTTCTTGCGAGCCAGCTACCGAGGAGGAAAAGGACTCTCCCTGCACCGCCTGCGCCGCCAACCCTACCAACGGCCAGGACGGCCGAGAGCCGGCCATGCCAGTCAAGCGCATCCGGTCAGGGCGAGCCGGATATAACCCTCTGCCGCCAGGCAGGTGGGGGCCCGGCACGCCGCTCCGACGAAATGTCCGCAACAGCGACCCTTACCCTCACCCGTCCGTCAAAAGCACGAGGCCCTTACGACCAGCGCTGACACTCTGGCCCATGCTCAACCGACGGCGGCTGACCCAAACCTCCGCTGGCAAGTCGAGGAAGAGCACATCCTGACCATTTGGTACGCCCTCACATCCGCCCGCCGCCCCTCAATGCACCAGAAACTCCGCATGCAGCGCCCCAGCGGCGTTGATACTCTTCAGGATGTCGATCATGTCGCGCGGGCTGACGCCAAGCGCGTTCAGCCCCGCCACCACCTCCGACAGGCTGCTGCCGCCCGTCACCTCTGCCATGCCGATGCCCGGCTCTTCGATGATCTCGGCCTCGGTCCGCGGCACCACAACCGTCTGGCCTTCGGCAAAGGGGCTCGGCTGCACCACCAGCGGCGCCTCCTCGATCCGCAGCGTCAGGTTGCCCTGGCTGACGGCGACCCGGCTGATCCGCACATCGGCGCCCATCACGATGGTGCCGGACCGCTGATCGACGACCACCCGTGCCCGCCCCTCCGGCTCCACCGTCAGGTTCTCAACGCGCGAGAGCACATGCGCGGGCGAGGCCATCCGCGTCGCCGCGATATCCAGCGCCACCGTCCCCGAATCGGTCATCACCGCCACCGCGCGGCCAAATTCACGGTTGATCACCGCCTCGATCCGGGCCGCCGTGGTGAAATCCGGGCTGCGCAGCGCCAGCCGCAGCGCGTTCAGGCCGGCGAAGTCGAAGTCCAGCTCCCGCTCCACCCGCGCGCCCGAGGGGATGGAGCCCGAGGTCGGCACGCCCTGCACCACCTGCGCGCCCGCCCCTTCGGCTGCGGCCCCGCCGGCAATGATCGTGCCCTGCGCCACCGCATAGATCTGCCCGTCGGCGGCATTCAGCGGCGTCATCACCAGCGTGCCCCCCAACAGGCTTTTCGCATCGCCGATGGCCGACACCGTCACGTCGATCCGCCCGCCGGCCCGCGCGAAGGGCGGCAGCGCCGCCGTCACCAGCACCGCCGCCACGTTCTTGGGCCGGAACTCCTCACCCGAGACGTTCACCCCCAGCCGCTCAAGGATATTGGCCATGATCTCTTCGGTGAAAGGCGCGTTGCGGATGCCATCGCCGCTGCCGTTCAGACCCACGACCAGCCCATATCCCACCAGATCGTTGCCGCGCACCCCGTCGAACTCCACCAGATCCTTGATGCGGATCGGCGCGGCCCCCAGCGGCGCAGGCAACAGCAGGCACAGGGTCAGCGCAATCAGACGGAGCATCACAGGTAATCCGCGAATGACAGCTGCGCGATGCGCGCAGTCAGGGTGTAAAGCGTTTCCAGCTGGGTCTGCACTGTCTCCAGCTCGGCGGCAGACTCGTAGGGATCAGCGCCGATCAGCGTGTTGCGGGCGATCTTCAGCGCCGAGGCCTCCGCCGAATTGCGCGTTGCGGCTTCGTCGATCCGGGCCTCGCTGGCACCGATTCCGGCGCGCAGGGCGGTCAGCCCCGGCTCAGCGTTCAGGATCCAGGTTCCGGCACGCTCGGCGATCAGGCCGCGCCCCGCGGTATCGCCGGCCCGTAGCCCGGTATCCATCAGGGCCGCCAGCGCCACGCCCGCCATCGCTGCGCGCAACCGCGGGTCGGCGGCGGTCAGGGTCATGTCCGTGCTCTCGCCCTCGCCCAGCAAGAAGGGCGACAGCGCGTCCGGCGCCCCTTGATAGGCCACATCAAGAAACCCGCCGCCGCCCGCCGGCGCGTCGAACCAGTCGGTCACCGCATCGGCGATATCGCTGACCGACACGGCGCCGGCCACCGCGCCCTGCAGGGCCGACAGGATCGTCTCGGCCTGGGCCAGCGGCGGCGTGTCGGTCGCAGAGCCTGACAGGGCATAGCGATCCGCCACGCGCAGGTTCAGCGCGCTGACCATCGCACCGAACTGCTGGCGCGCGGTCTGGGCCAGCGTATCCACCTGCACCGAACTGGCCGAGGTGGCGGCCGACAGCAACGATGCACCAAGCCCGGCCCCAGCCTCGGCCACCTGCGTCAACGCTGTCTGCAAGGTGCTGGTGAACACCGCCGCCTCGTCGGTTGACAGCTTGTAGGCCTCCAGCGTGCGCAGCCCGCGCTCAATCCCCGACAGCGCCACGAAATCGCCCGAGACGGCCTTGCCCACATCCTGCCGCAGGCCGGAAATCACCTCATAGGACAGGCGTGTCACATGGTCTTTCAGCTGCTGGTTCTGCTGCCGGGCCTGCAATCCCATTGCCAGATCGCCGATAGAGGTGAAATTCATGGCCTACATCCCCAGAATCTGCTGGATCATCTCGTCCAGCGCCGTGATCACCCGCGCATTGGCGGCAAAGGATTGCTCGATCAGCAGCATGTTTTGCAGTTCGGCATCGGTATCCACCCCGTCCGAGGCCAGAGCGACGGCCAGCGTCGCCTGCCGGGCGCCGGTAAAGGCGCTGCTGTCATCCGCGCTTTGCCGCGCGGCAGAGACCTGCGACAGCAGATCCGCGGCCAGGCCCGAGGCAGAGCGGGCCGCACCCAGAAAGCTGCCCGAGGCCGGAACCTGCGGCGCCCCCATCGCGCCGGCCAGCGCCTGCAAGATCGCCGCGCTGCCGACATCGCCGGGGGCGGCGGCGCCAAGCCCGTCGCGCAGCCGCCACAGCGCGCCGCCCTGCGCCGGGTCGGCCAGCGCACTCACCTCCAGCCGTGCCCCGAGGCCAACCTCATCCAGCGGGTCGAAGGCCGCACCAGAATCGGTGAACAGGCCCGGTGCGCCGGGCGCCAGCGTCGGGTCCACCCCCGGCGCGGCAAAACGGCCGATCAGATCGCGCGCCACGGCATCCAGCTGCGACTGCGCGCTGACCGCCAGCTCGTCCCGCACTGCGAACAGCGCGGCCAGCGTGCCACCGCCCAGAACGCCATCCTCGGTGCTGCGGATCGGCACCTCGTTCAACGTCAGCCCCGACAGCGCGCCCGATGTCTGGGTCATGTCGGGGGTGATCACGCCCACCGCCGAAAAGCCGATCCGCGCCGGGTTGCCCTCCAGCAGCACCGCGCCGCCGGTGGTGTAGAGCGAGATCTGGTCCTTGTCGCGCATCACCTCGCGCACCGGCACAATGGCGGAAACCCGGTCCACCAGCAGCTGGCGCTGATCCATCAGCGCGGTCGCATCGCTGCCGACCCCGCGCTGCGTGAGGATCGTCGCGTTCAGCTCGTCGATCCGCGTCAGCGCGTCGTTCAGCGCCGCAACCTGCGCCGCAATCTCCTGATCGGCGGCCATCCGCGTCGCCTGCAGGTCATCCGACACGGCGTTGATCGTACCGGCAAGCCCGGTCGCACTGTCCAGCACCTCTTGCAGCCGCGCTTCGCTGTCAGGGCGGCTTGCGGCCGAGATGAGGGCCGATTCCAGATCATCCATCCGCGCGGTCAGCGATCCCGGCTGATCGGCGGTACCGATCGACTGCTCCAGCCTGGTGTAGAACTGCTGGCGCAGGGCCGCATTGCCTGCGGCCGCGTCGGCCAGGCGGCGGTCGGCCAGCACGCTGCGGTTCAGAACGCGGCTTACCCCTTCGATCTTTACCCCGGCGCCCTCGCCGCCCAGGCTGCGGGTCGACAGGCCAAGCTCGCGCCTTGCATAGCCCTCGGTCAGCGCATTGGCGACGTTGCTCGACACGACCTCGGCCGCGCGGGCATTGGCGGTCAGCCCTGACAGGGCGCTCGACAATGCGCTGGAAATGCTCATGTCCGTCCTCCGCCCGCGTTTCCGATGCCTTGGTCCGCCGCGACCTTCCGGCCCGGCCCATGACCGTCTTCAGTGCCTCAGCCAGCGCCTTCCGCGATCAGCGTTTGATGTTCGTCGTTTCCTGCAGCATCTCGTCCACCGTCTGGATCACCTTCGCATTCGAGGAATAGGCCCGCTGCGTCTGGATCAGCGAGGTCAGCTCTGCCGCCACATCGGTGGTGGAGCCTTCGCGCGCATAGCCGACCACGGCGCCGGTGGGCCCGTCGCCCGCGTCCCACAAGAAGAACGATCCCGAATTGACCGATACCTGGAAGGTCTGGTTGTTCAGCACGGTCAGCCCGTTCGGATTGGGCACATCGATCAGCGGGATCTGATAGATCCGGCGGGTGAACCCGGTATCATAGGTGGCGGTGATATAGCCGTTCTCGTCGATCTCAACGGCGGTCAGGTTCCCCACGGGAGAGCCATCCTTGGTGATCGCCGTCGGCGCGAAGCTGTCGGACAGCTGGGTCAGCCCGTTGGTATCGCCGATTGCCCCGATGGTCAGCGTCATCGGCCCGCCGGCCACCGTCAGGTCAAGCGTGCCGGCCGTGGCGTTATAGGCACCACCCGACACCACCGTCACCGAGGCCAGCGTGCCGCCCGACCCGCGGCTGTCGTCAAAGACCAGCGTATATTCCCCGATCACCGCGCTGGCCTGCGCAGAATCCCGGATCACCATCGTCCATTCATTCGAGGATCCGGTCACCGGAACCGTGGGCGTGAAGGTGATGTCCAGCGTCTCAGAGGTGCCGAGGTTGCCGAAATACTCCACCGACAGTGGCAGCGCATCGCCGCTCGCCCCCGTCTCCGTCTCGGTCGCGGGCAGGTTCACGCCGAGGTTCATCTGCGTGGTCGGATCGCCCGCGGTCTGGTTGGCGTTGATCACCACCGGCGTCAGCCCAGCCATCGTGTCGCGCGGATAGGTCGGGATCGTGCCATCGGCATTGGCCGGCCAGCCCAGAAGCACCAGCCCGGAATTGGTCTTCAGCACGCCGTCCGCATCGGTGTGGAACGAGCCCGTCGTCGTCATCATCATCGGCTTGTCGCCAAGCGTGTTCAGCGACACCTCGGTCGTCACCGGCAACATTCCGCGCCCGGAAATTGCAACGTCGAGCGCGTTCGATGTCGAGACGAGTGCCCCCTTTTGCTCCACCAGGCGCGATGTGGTTGCCCGCACCCCGCCCGCCGAATAGGCGCCCGACCCGGTGGAGCTGGTGATCACTAGGCTTTCGAAATCGGCCTCGGCGCGCTTGTAGCCATAGGTGCTGGAATTGGCGATGTTATCGGAAATGGTCGCAAGCCGGGTGGCATTGGCCGCAAGGCCGGCCACGCCGGAATTCAGCGAGGAGGAGATGGACATGCGGGTTAGCGCCTTTCTGCTGCTGCGTCCCTCGATCGGACACACCCTGCCGCACCGCCACTTAACATCCGGCTAACGCCCGCCCCTACACGCGATTCGAGCGCAGCAAGATCACCTCCACCCGGTTGTTGCGCACTGCCATCGGGTTGCGCACCGCCGGGATACGGTCGGCAAAGCCAGTCACCCGCTGCACCCGGCGCGGGGTGAACCCCGCCTCTTCGATGAGCACCCGCAGCGCCTGCGCCCGGGCGGTGGACAGGTCCCAGGACGGATCCTTGCGCAGCACCTCGGGCGGGGCGCTGATATGCCCTTGCACGGCCACGTGATTTTCCACCAGGCCGAACACCCGGGCGATCATCCCGGCAAGGTCGCGCGTCACCGGCATCGGCTCGGCGCTGCCTTCGGCAAACAGCGGTTCGTCCTCCAGATCAAAGAACTCCACGATCAGCCCTTCGTCGGTCAGCCGGGTGACAATGTGGCGCGCCAGGTTCTCTGTCACCATGCTCTCGCCGCCGAAGCCCTTCAGCATCGATTCCATCTCAGACATCTTGCGGGACTCGGCTTCCGCCTCGGCCTCGTTCTGCACCGTGGTTCCGGTCTGGCCCATCGCCTGGCGCTCCTCGGTCGGCTTGAAGCCCGACGCGCCGGTGCCGTTCTGCGCGATCTCCTGCTCCGAGAACACAGAGTCCCCGCCAAAGGCACCCTCGCCCCCGCCGGAAATCCGGTTGATCGGAATCGTCGGATTGAAATAATCCGCAATGCCCTTGCGTTGCTTTTCCGTCGTCGCATTCAGCAGCCACATCAACAGGAAGAAGGCCATCATCGCGGTCACGAAGTCGGCGTAAGCCACCTTCCACGCGCCCCCGTGGTGGCCCCCGCCAACCACGACCTTCTTCCGTTTGATGATGACTGGTGCCGCGTTTTTAACCGCGCTCATCCCGCCACCCACATATTCACCCGAGGCAAGGGATAGCAGCGCGCGCTTACCCGCGCCTTAACCGCCGCAATTGCACCTATTCGGCCCGCCCAGAACGCAAAACCGCCGCGCACCCGGCTTGGGCCCGCGGCGGTTTCGCAGATCGGCCTTGCTCAGGCGCGGCCTTGCGCCTCGGCCTCGTGCTGCAGCTTCTCCAGCGCGAAAGCGCCGTCAGAGCGTGAGATCAGCGTGTAGAACATCGGCACCACGAACAGCGTGAACATCGTGCCCATGATCAGGCCCGAGAAGATCACGATCCCCATCGCCTGCCGCGCCGCCGCCCCGGCGCCCTCGGCGAGGATCAGCGGCACCACGGCCAGCGCCATCGCGGCGGTGGTCATCAGGATCGGTCGCAACCGGACCTTGGCGGCCGCAATGATCGCCTGCCGCCTGGTCAGCCCGTGCTCCTCACGCTGCTGATTGGCGAACTCTACCAGCAAGATGCCGTGCTTGGTAATCAGCCCGATCAGCGTGATCAGGCCCACCTGCGTGTAGATATTCAGCGTGCCGAGCCCGAGGTTCAGCGGCAGGATCGCCCCAAAGATCGACAGCGGCACCGACATCAGGATGATGAACGGGTCGCGGAAGCTCTCGAACTGCGCCGCCAGCACAAGGTAGATCACCACCAGCGCCGCCGCGAAGGCGATCACGATGGTGTTTCCCTGCGCCACTTCCAACCGCGACTGGCCGGAATACTCGATGAAGAACCCGTCCGGCAGCGCCGCCTCGGCCACCGCGACAATCTCCTGCAGCCCCTCGCCGGTGGACACCCCCGGCAGCGGCAGCGCGGTGATGGTGGCAGAGTTCAGCTGGTTGAACTGCTCGATGGACGCAGCCGTCACCCCGGTCGAGATCGTCACCACCGAGGACAGCGGCACCATCGCCCCATCCGCCGCCCGCACGAAGAACTGGCCAAGGCTGGCCGGGTTCTCGCGGTATTCACGCGGCACCTGGGTGATGATGTCATAGCTGTTGGAATCGCGGTCGAACTGCGAGATCGCGCCGCCCCCGACCAGCAGCCCCAGTGTCGAACCGATTTCCGAGATCGGCACATTCAGGCTCGCCGCCCGCTCGCGGTCAATCGTCACCCGCACTTGCGGCGCATCGAAGGCCAGCGAGTTCTGCACCACGATGAACTTGCCGCTGGCCTGCGCCTTGGCCTTGATCTCTTCGGCGACCTCCACCACCCGCTCGGGCGCGTGGATCGACTGGATCACCATCGAAATCGGCAGCCCGCCCCCGGTCCCCGGCAGCGTCGGCGGCGCAAAGACAAAGCCCTGGATCCCGGCCACCCCGTCCAGTTTGCCTTGAATCTCGGCCTGCACCTCGGCCTGGCTGCGGTCGCGGTCGGCCCAGTCATCCAGCACCCAGATATAAATGCCCGTGTTGCTCTGCCCGCCAAAGCCGGCAATCGAGAATTCGGTATTCACCTCGGGGATCTCCGAGGTCAGGCCCGAAATCTGGTCGGTATAAAGCGCGGTATACTCCTTGGTCGCGTAGCGCGGCCCGTTGAGGAAGGCGAACATCGCGCCCTGATCCTCATCCGGGGCCAGCTCGCTGGAGGTTTTGGTGAACATGAACGCCGTCGCGCCCACCAGCGCCACCACCATCAGCAGCGTCACCGGCCGGTAGTTCAGCGAGGACGACACCCGCCGCTCATACCAGTTCGCCAGCCGGTCCGAGGAGCCATCCACGATCCGCTGGAACTTGCTGGTCTGCCCGTGCTTCAGCAGCCGCGCCGCCATCATCGGCGTGATCGTCAGCGCGATCACCCCCGACAGGATCACCGACCCGGCCAGCGTGAAGGCAAATTCGGTGAACAGCGCCCCGGTGAGCCCGCCGGTAAAGGCCAGCGGCGCCAGCACGGCGGCCAGCGTGATCGTCATGGCGATGACCGGCCCGGTGATCTCCTCCATCCCCTTGATGGCGGCGCGCTTGGGCGTCATGCCATCCTCGATGTGCCGGTGGATGTTCTCGACCACGACGATGGCGTCATCGACCACCAGACCGATGGCCAGCACCATCGCCAGCAGCGACAGCAGGTTGATCGAATAGCCCAGCGCCATCAGCACGGCGCCCACCCCGATCAGTGACAGCGGGATCGTCACAATCGGCATCAGCACCGACCGGAAAGAGCCGAGGAACAGCAAGATCACCACCACCACGATGGCAACCGCCTCGGCGATGGTCTTGAACACTTCCTTGATCGAAGCGCTGATCGTCTCGGTCGAATCGTAGACCATCTCGATGGTCATGCCCTCGGGCAGCGCATCGTTGATCGCGGGCAATTCGTCTATTACCGCCGCGGCGGTATCCAGCGGGTTGGCCGCCGGCGTCGGATAGACGCCGATGAAGGTGCCCGACTGACCATTGAACGTCACGATCTCGGCCCCGTCCTCCGAAGCCAGCTCGATCTCGGCCACATCTCGCAGCCGCACCACCTGATCGCCGCTGCCAGACAGCGGCAGCGCGCCAAAGGCCTCGGGCGTCTGCAATGTGGATTGCAGGGTGATCGCATGGGCGAAAAATTCGTTCTCAGTCTTGCCCGGCGCCGCCAGGAAGTTCGACGCCTGGATCGCCTGCGCCACTTCCGAGGCGGTTACCCCGCGCGCCGCCAGCTTCAGCGGGTCAATCCAGACCCGCATCGCATAGTTCGCGGCCCCGATCACCTCGATCTCGGCCACGCCCTCGATGGTCGACATCCGCGGCCGGATCACCCGTTCCAGATATTCGGTCAGCTGCTCGGCGGTCATGTTCGGGTTGATCGCCGCCAGATACATCAGCGCAAACTGCTGCCCCGTGCCCTTCACGATGACCGGGTCATCGGCATCCTCGGGCAATTGCCCGCGCACCGATTGCACCTTCGACAGCACGTCGGTCAGCGCCACATCCGGGTCGGCCCCCAGCTGCATATGCACCGACACGACCGAGGCCGAGGGCGTGGACTGGCTGCTGATGTAGTCGATATTCTCGGTGGTGGCGACAGCTGCCGCAATCGGCGCCGTCACAAAGCCCTGGATCAGGTCAGACGAGGCCCCGGCATAGATCGTGGTGATGGTCACCACGGTTTCCTCGACCTCGGGATATTGCCGCACCGGCAGGCTCAGCAGCCCCTGGAACCCCAGCAACAGGATGAAGGCCGCCAGCACCGTGGACAGCACGGGCCGCCGGATGAAGATCTCGGAAAAGTTCACCGCTCTGTCCTCACTCGCTTGCCGCAGGCGCGGCTTCGGCCGCCGCGTCGCTCTCGGCCGCGGCGCCTTCGCCCGGCGCCGGATCCACGGCAGCCACCGGCGCCACGGTATTGTCGATGGTCACCGCAGCATTGCCGCTCAGCCGGTTCTGCCCGGCATTCACCACGCGGTCGCCCGCCTTCACGCCATCGCGGATCTCGATCACGCTGCCCGTCCGCCGACCCAGCGTCACGAACACCTGCTCCACCCGCTCGGGCTCATCCGCAGCCGTTGCCGCGCGCACGATAAACACCGAATCGCCATAGAGGTTGGAGCTGACGGCAGTCTGCGGCAGGGCGATCACGCCCTCCTCGACCGGCAGCTCGACCCGCACCCGCAGGAACTGGCCGGGGGTGATCTGTCCCTCGGGGTTCTCGACCTCGGCCCGCACTGTCACCAGCCGCGAGTTGGGGTCGATCTTCGGCTCTATGCCGATCACCTTCCCCATCGCGGTCACGCCGCCCACCTCGGAGGACACCGTCACCGGCATCCCGATCTGCACGATCCCCGCTTCCTGTTCGGGCAGCGAGAAATCGACCTTCATGCTGTCCAGATCCTGCAGCGTCGCATAGATCGTGCCCGGGGTCACATATTCCCCCGCCTCGATCCGCGGGATCCCGATCACCCCGTCAAAGGGCGCAACCGATTGCTTCTGCTCCAGCACCGCGCGCAGGCTTTGCACCCGGCTGCGGGCCTCGGTCGCCGTCGCCTCCGCCGTATCCAGCGTGTTCGCCGTGCTCACGCCGCGCTCCTGCAAGGTGCGGCTGCGCGTCAGCTCGGTCTCGGCCAGTTCTTGCCCGGCAATCGCCGCGGCAAGGTCGGCCTGCTCGATCCGGTCGTCGATCTGGACCAGCTGGTCGCCAGCGCTGATTTGCTGGTTCGGCGTGAACAGCACCTCGCGCACCACGCCCGCAGCCTCCACCGACAGGTCCACCCCCTGCGCGGCCAGCGCGGTGCCCACCGCCTCCAGCCCAGGGGTCCAGGTGATCGGCTCGGCCTCGGTCACCGACACGGCCACCGGGGCCGGGGTCATCCCGGCGAAGAACTGGGTAATCATCTTGTCACGGAACAGATTGAACCCGACGATCCCGCCAACAATCAGGCCCAGCAGGATCACGGCGATGACGATGCGCTTAACCATTCTAGTCTCCTGAGAACCCGGCGGCAAAGATGCGTCGCAGTTGAGTCTTTCAATTTCGCGGCAACAACTGTACCGTCCAGACGGTAAAGTCAATCGGGGAGGATCGACTCCAGTGACAAAACCACGCACCCGCAACCCAGCGGCCACACGCCAGCGCCTGCTGGACGCCGCCGGGGACCTAGCCTGTGACGAGGGCGCATCAAGCCTCTCGCTCGATGCGGTTGCGGCGCGGGCCGGCGTGTCCAAGGGCGGCCTGCTCTATCACTTCCCGTCCCGCGATGCGCTGCTGCGGGCGCTGGTCACCGAGAATGTCGCCCGGGTGCGGGCCGAACTGGAGGCGCGCGCCCCCGGCGCGCTGGCGGGCTCCGCGCCCGCGCTGCCCGCCGCCTGCTGCTATCTGGATGTTCTCAGCGACGAGATCTGCACGCCCCCCGCCGGCGCCAGTGGCATCTTCGCCGCCATGCTCGAAGACCCCGCCTTCATGGAGCCGGTGCTGGCCTTCCGCGCCGAACTCCGCGCCCTCTTTGCCCGCTGCCCCGATCCGCGGCGCGGCGCCATCGTGTTTGTGGCCTGCGAGGGGTTGGTCCATGAAAAACTGACCAACCCCCGCCGCGATCCCGCAGGCAATCAGGCGGTGCTGCGCGATCTGAAGGTCTTGCTGACCGGCGAGGAGCCGGGCTGAGCCCTACGGGATCAGCACCGTCGAGCCGGTGGTGCGCCGCCCCTCCAGTCCGTCATGCGCCTCGGCCACCTCTGTCAGCGGCAGGGTCCGGTCGATGCGGATCACGATCTTGCCCGACCGGATCATCCCGAATAGATCCGCCGAGGCCTGCAGCAGCCAGCCCCGCCGCGCGACATGGTGGAACAGCGTCGGCCGCGTCAGCCGGTAGGACCCCTTGGTCAGATCCTTGATCTTCAGTTGGTCCGGCGCGCCCGACGATTGTCCGAAGCTCACCAGCGTGCCAAAGCGCTGCAGCACATCCAGCGAGCCCATGATCGTGTCGCGGCCCACGCTGTCATAGACCACCGCCACACCCTTGCCATCGGTCAGCGTGCCGACCTCGGTCACGAAATCCTGCGCGCGGTAGTCGATCACCGCATCATAGCCGTTCTGCAAGGCAAGCGCGCATTTCTCGGGCCCGCCTGCGGTGCCGATGGCGCGCACGCCCTTCGCCGCCAGCCATTGCCCGGCGATCAGGCCCACGCCCCCTGCCGCGGCATGAACCAGCACCGTCTGCCCCGGCTCCACCGGGAACGAATGGTGCAGCAAATACTGCGCCGTCAGCCCCTTCAGCATCACCGCCGCCGCGATCTCGTCCGGGATGTCATCCGGCAGCGGCACCAGCAGCGCCGCGTCCAGCAGCCGGTGCGTGGCATAGGCCCCGTTCGGCGTGGTATAGGCGACCCGCTGCCCCACCGCGAACTCGGTGACGCCTTCGCCCACCGCCTCGACCACGCCCGCGCCTTCGGAGCCTGTGACCAGATCCGCCTCCACCGGCCAAGGATAGCTGCCGCCGCGGTAATAGACGTCGAGGAAGTTCACCCCGACCGCGGTATGGCGGATCCGCACCTGCCCCGGCCCCGGCTCCGGCAGGGTGATCGCCACCTTGTGGAACATGTCGCTGCCCCCGGGCGCCCGCGCCGCCATCGCATAGGCGTGGTCTGTCATTCGTCTCTCTCCCTCTTGGTATCGATCCCTTGCACGAATACGGGGTCCACCGGCGGACGGATTGCATTGGCAAGATGGTTGGTCTTTCCGGCCAGCGCCACCACCCGGAACAGGTCCGCCTGCTCCGCCGTGGTCATCCCCTTGGCCCGCGCCGCCGCCAGATGCGAATGCACGCAGTAGTCACAGGCATTCGCCGCCGACACCGCGGCATAGATCATCTCCTTCACCTTCGGGTCCAGCGCCGAAGGTGCCGCCATGACCCCCTTCACCTCGGCCCATGTCGCCGCCAGCAGATCGGCGTCGAAGGCCAGATAGAGCCAGAAGTTGTTGATGAAATCGCTGCCCCGCGTCGCCCTGATATCGTCGAACACCGCCCTCACGCGCGGGTCGGCCTCGGGCTCGGCAGGCGGGCTGACTGTGGGCATGGCGTCCTCCTCCGCATGTCACGCGCCCGACAATGCCAGCGCGCGGGGCGGCGTCAAGACCACGCAGTCCCGCACGCCGCCCCCTCCCCAATCGTTTTGGTCCAAATATCCTCCGGGGGTCCGGGGGTGGAAAACCCCCGGCGCCAGCCCCGCTCGCGCCGATGGGTGTTGCGTCCACAGCGCCGCCTCTGGCCCCCGCCAAAAGACCCGTCTAGCCTCCTGCTCTGCACACCCCACAAGGCCACCCCATGTTCTCCCACACCACCCTCGGCACCGATGACCTGCCCGCCAGCCTCGCCTTCTACGACGCGGTGCTGTCCCTCCTCGGCCATCACCGCAAATTCGCGGACCAACACTGGGCCGGCTGGAAACCCGCCACCGCCGACCGCCCGCTCTTCATCGTCACCGCGCCCTTCGACGGCCAGCCCGCCGCCCCCGGCAATGGCCAGATGCTCGCCTTTGCCGCCCCCACGCGCGCGCTCGTGGACCAAGCCTACACCGCCGCCCTCGCCACCGGCGGAACGGACGAGGGCGCCCCGGCCCTGCGCCCCCACTACCACCCGGCCTATTACGGCGCCTATGTCCGCGATCCTTCCGGCAACAAGCTCTGCATCTGCTGCCACGCGCCAGAGGCCGATTGACGCGCCCACCCCGCCCGGACATTCTGACCCCTCACCAAACCTGCGAGGGGCACATGGCGCGGACAGCACTCTTTCCCGGCGGGAACCGCACCACGGCGGACCAGCTCAGGCTGTCACCCGGCATCCTCTCCGGCACCCATGTCTTCGTGACCGGCATGACCGGCAGCAGCCCCGACGGCACCATGCCCGCCAACCCCGAAGACCAGTTCCGCCAGGCCTTCGACAAGATCGGCGCGGTGCTGCGCGAGGCTGGGCTCGGCTTCGACTCCATCGTCGAGATGACCAGCTACCATATCGGCCTGGGCACCCATTTCGACAGCTTCTGCGCAGTCCGGTCCAACTACGTCACAGACCCTTTCCCGGCCTGGACGGCGGTCGAGGTCGCCGGCCTGCGCCGGGAAGGTGCGCTGGTCGAGATCAGGGTGATTGCAGCGATCGGTGACTGACCGAAGGCCATCAGCCCCCGCCTTCCTTGCACCGCAACAGCCGGTGATTATATCCCTCCACAGCGGCCGCCACGACCGCCCGCGAAAGGACAGGCCCATGCGCTTCTCAACCCTTGCGGAACGGCAGATCCTGAAGGCTCAGGCCGAGGGGCAACTGGACAATCTCAAGGGCGCCGGCAAGCCGCTGGCCAGCGCAGATGCCAGCACCGAAGCCGTCGGCTTCCGCATCATGGCCGAGGCGGGCGCCCTGCCGCGCGAGATCCAGCTGCGCAAGGCCATCGAGGAACAGATGCGCATCCTGCAAGGCCTGACTGGCGACGCCCGCGCCCCTGAACTGGCCAAACTCGCCGACCTGCAGCTGCGACTCGCCATCGAGCAAGAAGCCCGGCGCCGCTTTCAGGGCAGCTGAGGGCGTCCACCCCTATGATCTGATTGAACCTATCCGAGACTGGTGAGCGGGGAGGGATTCGAACCCTCGACCCCATGATTAAAAGTCACGTGCTCTAACCAACTGAGCTACCCGCCCTCACCGTCCCGATACGGGCTGTTTCCCCAGCCGGGCCAATCACTTGACCCTTGGCAAAACCCCTGCAGCACGGCCGGAACCCCGACCGGGCGACAGGCCCGACAGGGCGCCTACTTAGAAAGCTCGCCCGGTGCGGTCAAGCGGAAAATCCGCGCAAACATCGCGGCACTGGCAAAAACCCCGGCGCCCGCGTATATCGCGCGCCATGAAGGACTCATCCGCCCCGCAGGGCCTGCCGTTCATGAAGATGCACGGGCTAGGCAACGATTTTGTGGTGATCGACGCCCGCCGCCGCACTTTGCCGGTGACGGCAGCGCTGGCGCGCGCACTTGGCGACCGTCACATGGGCGTCGGCTTCGACCAGCTTGCGGTGATCGAGACTGATGATACCGCCGATGTACGCCTGACCTTCTACAACGCCGATGGCTCGCTCTCGGCCGCCTGCGGCAATGCCACCCGCTGCATCGCCCGCTACCTGATGGACGAAACCGCGCTCCCCGCCCTGACCCTGCGCACCGAGCGTGGCCTGCTGACGGCCGAGGATGCCGGGGGCGGCCTCACCCGCGTCAACATGGGCGCGCCGATGCTGGACTGGGACCAGATCCCACTGGCCGCGCCGACAGACACCCTGCACCTGCCGATTCCCGGCGATCCGGTCGGCACCGGCATGGGCAACCCGCATTGCACCTTCTTCGTGGCCGATGCCGAAGCCGTTGACCTTGCCGCCCAAGGCCCGGCCTTCGAGCATCACCCGCTCTTCCCGCAGCGCACCAATGTCGAGTTCGTGCAGGTCCTCTCCCACGATGCCATCCGCCTGCGCATCTGGGAACGGGGCACCGGCATCACCCTCGCCTCCGGCTCCTGCTCCTGCGCCGCTGCCGTGGCCGCCGCCCGCCGCGGCCTCACCGGCCGCTGCGTCACCGTGCATGTCGATGGCGGCACGCTGGAGATCGACTGGCGCGAGGATGGCGTCTGGATGACCGGCCCCACCGCCCATGTCTTCGACGGCTGGCTGACGCCGGACTTTCTGGCCCGCCACGCATGAACCCGCCCGTCTTTGCCACCCTCGGCTGCCGCCTCAACGCCTATGAAACCGAAGCGATGAAAGAGCTGTCGGCCGCCGCAGGCGTGGAAAACGCGGTCGTGGTCAACACCTGCGCCGTGACGGCAGAGGCGGTGCGCAAGGCCAAGCAGGAAATCCGCCGCCTGTCCCGCGCCCATCCCGGCGCCACCATCATCGTCACCGGCTGCGCCGCGCAGACAGAGCCCGAAACCTTCGCCGCCATGCCCGAGGTCGCCCGCGTCATCGGCAATACCGAAAAGATGCAGGCGAGCACCTGGGCAAACCTTCGCGCCCCCGACCTGATCGGCGACACCGAGAAGATCCGCGTCGATGACATCATGTCGGTCAAGGAAACCGCCGGCCACCTGATCGACGGTTTCGGACGCCATCGCGCCTATGTGCAGGTCCAGAACGGCTGCGATCATCGCTGCACCTTCTGCATCATCCCCTTCGGCCGGGGCAATTCCCGCTCAGTCCCCGCCGGCGTGGTGATCGAGCAGATCAAGCGCCTTGTGGGCCGCGGCTTCAACGAGGTGGTGCTGACCGGCGTCGACCTCACCAGCTGGGGCGCCGACCTGCCCGGCACGCCGCGCCTCGGCGATCTGGTGATGCGCATCCTGCGGCTGGTGCCGGACCTGCCCCGCCTGCGGATCAGCTCCATCGACTCTATCGAGGCGGACGACAACCTGATGCTCGCCGTCGCCACCGAATCCCGGCTGATGCCGCATCTGCACCTGTCGCTGCAGGCCGGGGATGACATGATCCTGAAGCGCATGAAGCGCCGCCACCTGCGCGACGACGCGATCCGCTTCTGCGAAGAGGCCCGGCGCCTGCGCCCCGACATGGTCTTCGGCGCCGACATCATCGCCGGCTTCCCGACCGAGACCGAGGCGATGTTCGAGAACTCGCTGAAGCTGGTGGAAGATTGCGGGCTGACCTTCCTGCACGTCTTCCCCTTCAGCCCCCGGAACGGCACCCCCGCCGCCCGGATGCCGCAGGTCCGCGGCCCGGCGATCAAGGACCGCGCCGCCCGCCTGCGCGCGGCGGGGCAAGCGCGCCTCGCCGGGCACCTGCAGGCCCAGCAAGGCCGCCGCCACCTCATCCTCACCGAAGGCCCCCGCATGGGCCGTACCGAACAGTTCACCGAGGTCGCCTTCAGCGCGGACCAGCCCGAAGGCACCATCCTCACGGCCGCGATCACCGGCCAGAACGGCACGCAGCTTCTGGCCTGAGGCGGCGAGGCGCGGCCGCAAATCGTATGCATAACATACATACGGGTTCTGCATGATTTCTGTATCCTGAAATCTAGCCTTCCCAAAGGCTTGCACCCCGTTTCGCCCATCCCATCCCACCAGCGATGGACACGCCCGCCCCGCGCCCCTAGCATCCGTCCGCAATCCCTCCCGCGAACGGATCCCCCATGCGCCTCTTCCACTCCCCCACCTCGCCCTATGTCCGCAAGGTCATGGTCCTGCTGCTCGAAACCGGCCAATCCGCCGACGTGACGCTGATCCCCGCCTCTGGCAATCCCGTCGATCCCGGCTCCATGCCCCTGATGCACAACCCGCTTGGCAAGATCCCGGCGCTGGAGCTGGCGGACGGCCGCGCCCTCTATGACAGCCGGGTGATCTGCCGGTATCTGGATACCCGCGCCAACGCCGGCCTCTACCAGGAAGGCGAGCGTCTGTGGGACACGCTGGTACTGGAAGCCACCGCCGACGGCATCCTCGATGCGGCGATCCTGATGGTGTATGAAGAGAAAATTCGCCCTGAAGACAAGCGCTTCGCCCCGTGGGACGATGGCCAATGGACCAAGATCGCCCGCGCCCTCGACACGCTGCAAGACCGCTGGATGGCGCATCTGGAAAGCCCGGCGCTGGACATGGGCCAGATCGCTGTCGCCTGCGCGCTGTCCTATCTCGACTTCCGCCACGCCCCCCGCGACTGGCGCGCCGGCCGCGAAACCCTCGCCGGCTGGTACGCGGCTTTCGAGACGCGCGCATCGATGCAGGCAACACAGCCGCCCGCCTGACCCGCTCCCCGCCCGGGAGTCATCCACTTGCAACAGCCGCGCCGCGCTGCCTGCCTGCGCCTGATTGTCCGCTGGACTGGCCCCGGATTGGCCGCTAAACACCGGCCCATAAGGCTGCGCAAACCGTGGCCCAATCACCGTATTTGGCCCTGTCCGCGGCCAGGGAAGGGAGAACACACGTGTCCCACGCAGAAGACCACGCAGGCACCCGCAGAGATTTTCTCTACTACGCCACGGCCGGCGCCGGAGCCATCGCCACGGGCGCGGCGGGCTGGACGCTGGTGAACCAGATGAACCCCTCTGCCGACGTTCAGGCCCTGTCCTCGATCTTCGTCGATATCAGCGGTGTCGAGACCGGCACCCAGCTGACCGTCAAATGGCGCGGCAAGCCGGTGTTCATCCGCCGCCGCACGCCCGAGGAAATTGAACGTGCCCGGTCGGAAGACACTGCCCCCGACATGATCGACCGCCTTGCCCGCAACGCCAACGCGCCCGCCGATGCCGATGCCTCGGACGTGAACCGCTCGATGGACGAAGCCGGCGAATGGCTGGTGATGATGGGGGTTTGCACCCACCTCGGCTGTGTGCCGATCGGCAACGGCGCCGGCGACTTCGGCGGCTGGTTCTGCCCCTGCCACGGCTCGCATTACGACACCTCCGGCCGTATCCGCAAAGGTCCCGCGCCAGAGAACCTGCCGGTCCCGACCGCGCAGTTTTCCGACGAAACCACTATTCTGCTGGGCTGAGGAGCGCACCTATGGCTGGTATCCCGCACGACCACTACGAGCCCAAGTCGGGCCCCGAGAAATGGCTTCACAAGCGCCTGCCGATCGTCGGGCTGCTCTATGACACCATCATGATCCCCACGCCCAAGAACCTGAACTGGATGTGGATCTGGGGCATCGTGCTGACCTTCTGCCTCGTCCTGCAGATCGTGACCGGCATCGTGCTGGTGATGCACTACACCCCGCATGTGAACATGGCCTTCGCCTCGGTCGAGCATATCATGCGCGACGTGAACGGCGGCTACATGCTGCGCTACATCCATGCCAACGGCGCCTCGCTGTTCTTCATCGCCGTCTACCTGCACATCTTCCGTGGCCTGTTCTACGGCAGCTACAAGGCCCCGCGCGAGGTGACGTGGATCATCGGCATGATCATCTACCTGCTGATGATGGCGACCGGTTTCCTCGGCTACGTTCTGCCCTGGGGCCAGATGTCCTTCTGGGGCGCTACCGTCATCACCGGCCTCTTCGGCGCCATCCCGGGCATCGGCGAGCCGCTGCAAACCTGGCTGCTGGGTGGCCCGGCGGTCGACAACGCCACGCTCAACCGTTTCTTCTCGCTGCATTACCTGCTGCCCTTCGTGATCGCGGCGCTGGTCGCCGTCCACATCTGGGCCTTCCACACCACCGGCAACAACAACCCGACCGGGGTTGACGTGCGCCGCACCTCGAAGGCCGAAGCCGAGAAGGACACGGTTCCGTTCTGGCCCTACTTCGTGATGAAGGATCTCTTCGCGCTGGCCGTGATCCTGATGGTCTTCTTCGCCATCGTCGGCTTCATGCCCAACTACCTCGGCCACCCCGACAACTACATCGAGGCGAACCCGCTCTCGACCCCGGCGCATATCGTGCCTGAATGGTACTTCCTGCCCTTCTACGCGATCCTGCGCGCCTTCACCGCCGATGTCTGGCTGGTGCAGCTGGTGCAGTTCGTCACCTTCGGCATCGTCGACGCCAAGTTCTTCGGCGTGGTGGCGATGTTCGGGGCCATCGCGGTCATGGCGCTGGCGCCCTGGCTCGATACCTCCTCGGTGCGTTCGGGCCGCTATCGCCCGATGTTCAAGTGGTGGTTCGCGCTGCTGGTGATCGACTTCGTGGTGCTGACCTGGGTCGGCTCGATGCCGACCGAGGGGATCTATCCCTGGATCTCGCTGATCGGCTCGACCTACTGGTTCGCCTATTTCCTCGTGCTTCTGCCACTGCTGGGGGTGATCGAAAAGCCGCTGACGCCGCCCGCGACGATCGAGGAAGACTTCAACGCCCACTACTCTCCGAACACCGGCGGCACCAAGACCGTCGCGGCCGAATGAGGGAAAGGACAGCCAAGATGATGAGGAAACTCGCACTCTCCGCCCTCTCGGCCCTGGCGCTCTCGGGCACCTTGTTCGGCGGCGCGGCCCTTGCCGCCGGCGCCGAAGGCCATATGGAAGACACCTCGTTCAGCTTCGAGGGGCCGTTCGGCACTTTCGACGAGTTCCAGCTGCAGCGCGGCCTTCAGGTCTATACCGAGGTCTGCTCTGCCTGCCACGGGATGAAGTTCGTGCCGATCCGGTCGCTGGCCGATGAGGGCGGGCCCAACCTGCCCGAAGATCAGGTCCGCGCCTATGCCGAACAGTTCGACATCTTCGATGCCGAGCTGGACGACACCCGCCCGCGCAAGCCGACGGACCACTTCCCCACCGTCACCGGCATGGGCATGGGCCCGGACCTGTCGCTGATGGCCAAGGCCCGCGCCGGGTTCCACGGGCCCTATGGCACCGGGATCAGCCAGCTGCTGAACGGCATCGGCGGCCCGGAATACATCGTCGCGGTCCTCACCGGCTATACCGGCAACGAAAAAGAGGAAGCCGGCACCCTGTTCTACGAGAACACCGCCTTCCCGGGTGGCTGGATCTCGATGCCGCCGCCGCTGTCGGACGATCTGGTGACCTACGCCGACGGGCATGAGGCGACCGCGCATCACATGGCCGAGGATCTGGCCGCCTTCCTGATGTGGACGGCGGAGCCGAAGATGATGGCGCGCAAGCAGGTCGGCTTCGTCGCCGTGCTGTTCCTGGGTCTGCTGTCGGTGCTGCTGTACCTGACGAACAAGCGCATCTGGGCAAACGTCAAGGGCAAGAAACTGGCCTGATCGCCGGGGGAGAGGCCGGGGGCGCTGCCCTCGGACCCCCGGGACATTTAGGCCAGCAAGAATGGGAAAGCCGCCCGCGGGATGCCGCCGGGCGGCTTTTCATTGGCCGAGATAGGCGGCGAGGGCGGGCGGCGGATTGTCCAGCAGCGCGCCGGTCGGCAAAGGCGGCTCCGCCCGCCCGTCCGCCACCAGCACCGACAGCGGCGCGAAGCGGCGGGCATCGGCGGGCTCGTGGCTGACCATCAGCACTGTGGAGGCGGTTTCGGCGGCGATCTCGGCCACGAGGTCCAGCATCTCGGCCTTCAGCGCGGGCCCAAGCGCCGCGAAGGGCTCGTCCAGCAGCAGCAGGGGCCGGGCGCGCAGCAGGGCCCGCGCCAGTGCCACGCGGCCCTGCTGGCCGCCCGACAGCTGGGCGGGGCGGCGCGCGCCGAGGCCATCGAGCCCCACCCGCTCCAGCGCTGCCGCAACCTGGGCCTGCTGTTCGCGGTCCAGCCGCAGATCGGGGCGAAGGCCAAGGCCGACATTCTGCAGCACCGTCAGATGCGGGAACAGGTTCTGGTCCTGAAACAGGATCGACAGCGGCCGCGCCCCCGGAGCCAGCGGTGCCAGATTCTGCCCCTCCCAGAGGATGCGCCCCTCGGTCAGCGGGATGAACCCCGCCACCGCCGCCAGCAAGGTCGATTTCCCCGCGCCGGATGGCCCAATCACCGCCACCCGCGCGCCCTCCGGCACCGCGAAATCGGCCGCCATCGAGAAATCACCCTGCACGATCCGCGCGCGTTCAAAGACCAGCATGGCCGCGCCCTCCCCTGTCAAACACCCAGAACAGCCCGAGGCTCAGCCCCAGCAGCAGCACTGCCGCCCCGGCCGCATCGTCCATCCGGTAGGCGCCCATCAGCCGGTAGAGCTGCAAGGGCAGCGTCTCGGTCCCCTGATCGGCAAAAAGCGCGATCACCCCCAGATCGCCCATCGACAGCGCCGCCGCCAGCCCCGCGCCGAACCCCAGCGGCGCGCGCAGCCGCGGCAGGGTCAGCAGCCGCAGCCGCGCGAAGCCCTGCAGCCCCAGCGAGGCAGACAGCCGCCCATAGCCCGCCTGCAGATCGCGCAGCGCCGGCAGCAGGGCGCGCAGCACGAAGGGGAGGGCCATCACCGCATTGACCAGCACCGTCACCGGCAGCGCCAGATCGCCGGGCCGCACCCAGGGGCGCAGCAGCAGGAACAGGCCCGTTCCCAGCACCAGTGACGAGGTGGCAAGGCCCAGCATCCCCGCCGCCTCGATCCACCGCCCGCCGCGCCCGGTGGCCGCGATGGCGAGCGGCAGTGCCAGGGCCACGCACAGCGCGGTGGAGGCCAGCGCCACCGCAACCGACCGCACCGCCGCCGCCCAGACGGACCCCGGCAGCGCCCCCACCTGCGGCACCCCGCGCAGCAGCACCAGCGCCAGCGGCAGCAGCAGGAAGACCGACACCAGCGCGATCACCCCCACGTCCTGAGCCTTCAGCCAGCCGCTGGCTCCGTCCCAGCGATCCGCCGGCCGGTCCAACCCCGCGCCGAACCCCGCCGGGCGCGCCACCCGGGCCGCCAACCCGCCCGCGGCAAGGCACAGCGCGAACTGCACCGCCGCCAGCAGCGCCGCGCGCGACAGGTCGAAGTCGAAGCGGAAGGCCTGATAGATCGCCAGCTCCACCGTGGTCGCGGCCGGCCCGCCGCCCAGCGTCAGCGCCACGGCAAAGCTGGTCAGGCACACCACGAACACCGCCACCCAGGCCCCCGGCAGCACAGCGCGCAGCATCGGGCGCTCCAGGAACCGGCCCACCTCGCCCGCGCCAAGCCCAAGGCTCGCCGCCAGCCGAAAGCGTTCCGCCGGGATCGCCGCCCAGCCTTGCAGGATCAGCCGCGTCGCCAGCGGCAGGTTGAAGAACACATGCGCCACCAGCACGCCCTGCAACCCGTAGATGCTGACCTCGGGCAGCCCCACCGCGCGCAGGGCGTCATTCAGCAGGCCCGACCTGCCGAACACCGCCAGCAGCCCCAGCACCGCCACGATCACCGGCAGGATGAACGGCGCCCCCAGCAGCGCAATCAGCACGCTGCGCCCCCGGAACCGCCGCCGCGCAAAGGCCCGCGCCACCGGCACCGCCAGCACCACGGAAATCGTCGCCGACAGCGCCGCCTGCAACAGGGTAAAGCGCACCGCCGCCCAATCGGCCGGGCCAAGCCCGCTTGCCGCCTCGGCCCGCCAGGCGACGGCTGCCAGCGTTCCCAGCGTCAGGCACAGCACCAGCCCCGCCACCGCGAGGCCAAGCGCCGTGCCAAAACGCCCGCTCAGCGCGACAGCGCGGTCTGCCATTCGGCCAGCGCCTCACCCCGGATCAGCGCCGCCTCGCCCGCCGGGTAGATCAGCGCCCGTTCCGGCGTGATCAGGGTGTCGAACCCTGCGGGCAGCCCGCCGGGCGGCGTTACCGCCGGATACATCCAGTTGGTTTCGGGAATCACCTTCTGGAACTCCTCGCTGACCATGAAGGCCAGGAAGCGGTCCGCCAGATCCGGCTCATCGGTCGAGGCAAGCCGGGCCGCGACCTCCACCTGCAGGTAATGGCCTTCGGTGAAGGAGGCGGCGGCCTTGCTGTCATCGCCCTCCGCGATCAGGTGATAGGCGGGTGAGGTGGTGTAGGACAGCACCATATCCGCCTCGCCCTCGATGAACAGCGCATAGGCCTCGGTCCAGCCGGGGGTGACGGTCAGGATATTGTCGGCCAGCGCCTCCCAGATCTCGCCCGCACGGTCCGGGTAGGCAGCCTTCACCCACAGCAACAGCCCGAGGCCGGGGGTAGAGGCGCGGGGGTCCTGGATGACGATGCTGATGTCGCTCGCCGCCAGCGCCTCGAAACTCGCAGGCGGCTCCGGCAGGCGGGTCTTGTCATAGACGAAGGCGAAATAGCCCCAGTCATAGGGCACGAACATCGGATCGTCCCAGATCACCGGCAGGTCATAATCCCGCTCACCAAGCGCATGGTTGGTGAAGAGCCCGGTTTCCGCCGCAGCCGCCGTCAGGTTGGTATCCAACCCCAGCACGATATCGGCTTCGGTCTGCTCCCCCTCCAGCCGCAGGCGCGAGAGCAGTTCCGCACCATCGCCGGCGGCGATGAGGCGCAGGTCGCACTCGCAGATCGCCTCGAAGGCGGTCTCCACCTGCGGGCCCGGGCCCCATTCGGCGGTGAAGCTGTCATAGGTGTAGACGGTCAGCACCGGGCGGTCCTGCGCGGCGACGGGGGTGGCGACAAGCGCCAATGCGATCAGGGAACGTTTCATTGGCTCATCACCTCCAGCCATTCGGCGAGGGCTGGCGCGCGCAGCGCCTCGGCCTCGGTTTCCGTGTAGAACAGCGTCTTCCCGGGCCGCGGCAGCGCCGCAAACCCTTCGGGCAGCCGCGCAGGGTCAAGCCTCGCGGGGTAGGACCAGTTCCCGGTGGCAATCTTCGACTGGAACGTGTCCGACAGGATGAAATCCATGAACGCTTGCGCCAGTTCGGGCTGATCGCTGCCCGCCAGCTGCGCCGCCAGCTCGACCATGAAGTAATGCCCCTCGGGGAAGATCGCGGCCTTCTTGGTGGCGTCCTCTTCCGCGATCAGGTGATAGGCGGGCGAGGTGGTGTAGGACATCACCATATCCGCCTCACCGGCGGTGAACATGCCATAGCTTTCCGACCAGCCCTTGGTCACGGTCAGGATCTTCGGCTTCAGACGCGCCCAAACCTCGGGCGCCTCATCGCCATAGACCGCCTTCACCCACAGCAGCAGCGCGAGGCCGGAGCCGGAACTGCGCGGGTCCTGGATCACGATCTTCAGGCTTTCGGGCGCATCGAGCAGCGCCTCGAAACTGGCGGGCGGGTTGGGCAGGCGGCTCTCGTCATAGACGAAGGCCGTCTCGCCCCAGTTGAAGGGCAGGAACACCTCGTCCTGCCACGCCACCGGCATCGTCAGGTCCGACGTGTCCTGCCCATGCGGCACGAACAGGCCCGTTGCCCGGGCGCGTGCGGTGGCATCGGTGTTCAGCCCGATGATCGCATCCGCCTCGGTCGCGGCGCCCTCGATCATCAGCCGTCCCAGCACATCGCCGGTGGAAAACTGCAGATCGCACGCGCAGATCGCCTCGAAATCCGCCTCGATCTGCGGGCCGGGGCCCCATTCGGAGCCGAAGTAGTCAGGGGCGTACACAACAAGCACGGGTTTGGTCGTTGCGGGGGCATCATCGGCAGCCGCGAGGCTGGCCGAAAGGATACCCGCGGCAATCAGAAAATGTCTCATGTCATCCTCCAAGGGCCAGGCGGGCGGAGCAAGGACAGGAGACATATCATCCACCTTCCCTCCGCCGGTCTTAACCGGTTCAGGTTCGACGGGTTCGCTTGCGCATCTCAGCCCTGCACGCAGGGCACCCCGAGGTGGGGGCAACCATAGCCACGCCCGCCCGCCGCGCAAGCCGAAATGTCTTGAGCCGATTCCCCCGCCCCGCTATGCCCCGGGCAAAGGGAGCCCGCATCATGAGCCTCAACACCTTCGGCCACCTGTTCCGCGTCACCACCTGGGGCGAAAGCCACGGGCCCGCACTTGGCGCCACGGTCGATGGCTGCCCCCCCGGCGTGGCGATTGATGAAGGCATGCTCCAACACTGGCTCGACCGGCGCAAACCCGGCCAGAACAAGTACACCACCCAGCGGCAGGAGCCCGATCAGGTGCGCATCCTGTCGGGCGTCTTCAACGGGCTGACCACCGGCACCCCGATCCAGCTGATGATCGAGAATACCGACCAGCGGTCCAAGGATTATGGCGAGATCGCGCAGGCCTTCCGCCCCGGCCATGCCGACATCACCTATCACCAGAAATACGGGCTGCGCGACTATCGCGGCGGCGGCCGCTCCAGCGCGCGGGAAACCGCGGCGCGGGTGGCGGCGGGCGGCGTGGCGCGCGCGGCACTGGCAGCGCTTGTGCCGGATCTGGCGATCACCGGCTACATGGTGCAGATCGGCCCGCACCGGATCGACCGCGCCCGGTTCGACGCCACCCAGATCGCGCAGAACCCGTTCTGGGTGCCCGACGCGCAGGCGGCGACCGAATGGGCCACCTATCTCGACGGGCTGCGCAAATCCGGCAACTCCGTCGGCGCCATCATCGAGGTGGTGGCCAGCGGCGTTCCCGCCGGTCTTGGCGCCCCGGTCTATGGCAAGCTGGATACCGACCTTGCCGCCGCGATGATGTCGATCAACGCGGTCAAGGGAGTCGAGATCGGCGACGGCATGGCCGCCGCGATGCTGACCGGCGTGGATAACGCCGACGAGATCCGCATGGGCAACGATGGCAAGCCGCTGTTCCTGTCGAACCACGCCGGCGGCATCCTTGGCGGCATCTCCACCGGGCAGGAGGTCGTGGTGCGCTTCGCCGTCAAGCCGACCTCCTCGATCCTCACCCCCCGCCGCACGATCACGGTGGAGGGCAAGGAAACCGACCTCATCACCAAGGGCCGCCACGATCCCTGCGTCGGCATCCGCGCCGTTCCGGTGGGCGAGGCGATGATGGCCTGCGTGCTGCTCGACCACCTGCTGCTCGACCGCGGCCAGACCGGCGGAGTGCGCGGCCAGATCGGCTAAACGCGCGGCCCCTGCCGCAGCTGCGCGTGAAAATCGCGCAGCATCGGCACCCTGCGCGGGCGGAAGCTCTCACTGGTCGGCGTGACCTCCGCCATCATCCCGATGTGAAAACGCCGGAAATCCTCGCGCAGGCAGCACCAGGCCAGCAGCATCAGGCTGCGGTCGAGGAACACCACCGACAGCGGCAGGATACGACGGGCGGTGACGCCGCCCTCCCGATCAGTATAGCGGATGTCCAGCGCCCGCTCCTCCCAGCAGGCCTCGCGGATCAGGGCCAGATGCGGCGGCGGCACCGCCCGCCGCTCGAAGCGGTAGATCTGCTGCACGGCATGCAGCGCCTGCCGCTGCACCCGCTCGGGCAGCGTGGCGATGATCTTGGCCTGCGCCAGTTCCGCCGCCCGCACCAGCGCCGGATCGCCCGCCATCCGCACCTCGGCCAGCCCCAGCACCAGCGCCTCGACCTCCAGCCGCGTGAACATCTGCGGCGGCAAAGCCGGGTCTTCGGTCAGCCTGTAGCCAACCCCCGCCGCCCCGTCGATCAGCGCCCCGCCCGCCCGCAGCGCCGCGATGTCGCGGTAGAGCGTGCGGGGCGACACCTCGGTCTCCTCGGCCAACCGTGCGCCCGTCACCGGCGCGGGCAGCCGGCGCAGGGCATCGAGCAGGCGGAACAGGCGGTCGGATCGGGACATGATGCTGACAGGTTCTGACAGGAGGACCCAGCCATACCATGGGCCTCAACCATGGAGAACCCAGATGCTCACCTTGTTCCACGCGCCCCAGTCCCGCTCCTCCCGCCTTGTCACGCTGATTGACGAGATGGGCCTGCAGGACCGGGTGAAGATCCACACCGTCACCATCCCGCGCATGGATGGCAGCGGCATGCCGGATGCCGCCAACCCGCATCCCGAAGCCAAGGTGCCCGCCCTCATGCACGATGGCACGCTCATCACCGAAACCGCCGCGATCATCCTCTACCTGACCACCCTGTTCCCCGAGGCGGGGCTGGCCCCCAAGGCCGACGATCCGCGCTATGGCACCTACCTGACCTGGCTGTTCTGGTATGGAAACGTGATGGAGCCGGTGCTGGTGCTGCAGGCCGCGGGCCTCAGCCATCCGCATCTGCATGCCACCTTTCGCGGCCATCCCGAGGTTGTGGCCCGGCTGCGCGCCGCGCTGGAACGGGGCCCGTGGCTGCTGGGGGACAGCTACAGCGCCGCCGATCTGCTGTGCCACTCACCCTATGCCTGGTTTCAGGAGGCGACGCCCGACGATCCGCTGATCCGCGACTGGGTCGCGCGCTGTATGGCCCGCCCGGCGGCGGCGCGGACAAAGACCTCTGACGCAGCGGCCCTGCACGAAGCGGCCTGATCGGGATCGGTTCTGGCGGGCAGGCTACGCGGCCGGCCTGTCCGCCTGCCGCGACAGCTGCACCGCCAGAATGCCGCCCGCGATCACCAGCACGCCGATCACATCGGCCCAGCCAAGCCGTTCCCCCAGCAGCACCGCCGCCACGGCGACGCCGAAGAACGGGTTGAGGAAATGGAAGGTCGAGGCGCGGACCGTCCCGATCCGCCCCACCAGCAGGAACCAGACCCAGGTTGCCAGCACACCCGGCACCAGCGTCGTGTAAAGGAACGCCCACCCCAGCCGCGGCGTCCAGTTCACCACGAAGGGCTCCGTCGCCAGTGCCACCACGGCCAGCGCGGCCGATCCCACGAACATCTGCAGCCCCACCACCATCATCACATTGCCGCCGCCGCCCGTCGCCCCGCGCATCGACAGCGTGGCAACGGTCAGCGCCAGCGATCCCAGCAGGCACAAAGCCACCCCGCCCAGATCGGTGCCGCCCGACAGGCGCGATCCCATGATCAGCGCCACCCCGGCCATCCCGGCCACCAGCCCGGCGATCCCCAGCGGGCGCACCCGGTCGCCGAACAGCGCCCAGCCGAAGCCCGCGACCAGCAGCGGCATGGAAGAGGCGATGATCGCCGCCAGCGACGCCTCCACCCATTGCATCGCCACGAAGTTGAGGCCCAGATACAGCGCGTTCTGGCAGATCCCGAAGATCACCACCGCCCGCCACTGCGCCCGGCTCAGCCGCCAGCTTTGCCCCATCGCCAGCGCGAGCCCGCAGGCGATCACGCCCGACAGCAGGAACCGCGCCGCCAGCGCGGTCAGCGGCGGCGCATCCGCCACGATCATCCGCGCCGAGGTGAAGGCCGAGGACCACATGAAGGCAAAGGCCAGCCCCATCAGGATCGCGCGGATATCCATGCCTGCACCTCAAACGGAAAAGGCCGCGAATCCGACCGGACCGCGACCCTATCCAATGCGTGCGGGGCCGCAAGCCCCGCAATGAACGGCTCAGCCGTTCACATAACCTTCGGCAAACGGCTTAGCCGTTCACGATGTCTTTCAGCGACTTGGCGATGGTCACCTTGACGACCTTGTCGGCCGGCTTGGTCATGGTCTCGCCGGTGGCCGGGTTGCGCACCTGGCGCTCGGGGCGGGCCTTGCAGACCACCTTGCCAATGCCCGGAATGGTCACGGCGCCACCATTGGTCACTTCAGCGGCAACAACCGTTCCGATCGCGTCCAGCGCGGCGGTGGCGGTTTTCTTGTCCGAGCCCATAGCCTCGGCCACAGCGGCAACCAGCTGCGCTTTCGTCATCGGTTTCGACATTTGAATCTCCTCACATGCGCCCCGATTTCAGGGTCATCTGCGCCTTATTCGGCATATTCGGCTGCTACACAGGTTTTCGGCCAGCAAGGCAAGCGTTTTTCGCCCTGTTTGCCCAGTTTTCCCGGCGTCACAGGAACGCAGTTTCCTCGAAACTGCGCAACTTGCGGCTATGGATGCGTTCCAGAGGCATTTCGCGCAGCCGCTCCATCGCCCGCACCCCGATCAGCAGATGCCGGCTGACCTGCGTGCGGTAGAACTCCGTCGCCATCCCCGGCAGCTTCAGCTCGCCATGCAGCGGCTTGTCGCTGACGCAGAGCAAGGTGCCATAGGGCACGCGAAACCGGAATCCGTTGGCGGCGATGGTCGCGCTTTCCATGTCCAGCGCAATGGCGCGAGACTGGCTCAGCCGCTGCACCGGGCCCGACTGGTCCCGCAGCTCCCAGTTGCGGTTGTCGATGGTGGCGACGGTGCCGGTGCGCATGATCCGCTTCAGCTCATACCCGTCCAGCTCGGTCACCTCGGCCACCGCCTCCTGCAGCGCGATCTGGATTTCCGCCAGCGCCGGGATCGGCACCCAGACCGGCAGATCGGCATCCAGCACATGATCCTCGCGCAGATAGGCATGGGCCAGCACGAAATCGCCCAGGCTCTGGCTGTTGCGCAGCCCGGCGCAGTGGCCGACCATCAGCCAGGCATGGGGCCGCAGCACCGCGATATGGTCGGTCGCCGTCTTGGCGTTCGAGGGGCCGACGCCGATATTCACCAGCGTGATCCCCTGCCCGTCCTTGCGCTTCAGGTGATAGGCCGGCATCTGCGGCATCTTCGGCAGCAGCGGCATCGCCCCGCCCGGCGTGGTGACAGAGATGTTGCCGGGACCGACAAAGGCTTCATAGCCGCTGTCCGGGTCGGCCAGTACCGACCGGGCAAAAGCCTCGAACTCGTCGACATAGAACTGGTAGTTGGTGAACAGCACGTGGTTCTGGAAATGCTCGGGCGTGGTCGCGGTGTAATGCGACAGCCGCGCCAGCGAGTAATCCACCCGCTGCGCCGTGAACGGCGCCAGATGGCCCGACCCGTCAGGATGCGACAGGTTGGTGCCATTCACGATGTCATCATCCATCGTCGCCAGATCCGGCACGTCGAACACATCGCGCAGCGAGAAGCTCAGCACCCCTTCCTGCGGCACCGCGACCGACGGGTTCCCCGCCACCGCAAAATGCACCGGGATCGCGGTGGTCGAAGGGCCGATGCTCACCGGCACCCCGTGATTGCGGATCAACAGCCCAAGCTGCTGCACCAGATAGTTGCGGAACAGATCGGGCCGCGTGATCGTCGCCGAATAGGTCCCCGGCACCGCCACATGGCCAAAGCTCAGCCGGCTGTCGGCCTTCATATGGCTCGAGGTGGTGATCCGCACCTCCGGGTAGAAGGCCCGCATCCGCGCCCCCGGCCGCCCGCCGGTCAGCGTGCGGTTGAACCCGTCCAGCAGGAACGCCGTCGCCTCTGCATAAAGCTCCTCCAGCCGCGCCACCGCCGCCTCGGGGTCGGTGAACTTCTCGGCCGCGCGCACCGGGGCGGTTTCGACGGGAAGGGTCGGGTCCAGCGCGGTCATTCAAACAGCCCCGTCAGCTCGAATTTCGTCACATCCACAAGGCCAAGGTCGGAGATTCGCAGCTCGGGGATCACCACCAGCGCCAGCAGCGAATGCTGCATATAGGCGTTGTTCAGCGTGCAGCCGCACGTCGCCATCGCCTCGACCATCCGTCCCGCCTTGGCCGCAACCTCCGCCGCGGGGCTGTCGCTCATCAGGCCCGCAATCGGCAGCGGCACCTGCGCGATCTCTGCCCCGTCCTTCCAGACGGTGATCCCGCCACCGATCTCGCCCAGCCGGTTCGCCGCCGCCGCCATCATCTCGGCATCGGTGCCAACCACGATCATGTGGTGGCTGTCATGCGCAACGGTCGAGCCAATCGCCATCCGCCCCGTATAGCCAAAGCCCGACACGAACCCGTTCACCACCTTGCCCGTGCCCCGGTGCCGCTCGACCAGCGCGATCTGCGCCACGCCCTTGCCCTCATCGGGCTGCGCATAGCCGTCCACCACTGCAAGCTCGGCCGTCAGCGCCTTGGTCGGCGCCTGATTCTCCACCACGCCGATCACCTTGGCGGTGACGGTGTTCGCCCCCTCGGGCGCCGCAATCGCGAAATCCGCCGCCTCCAGCGCCTTGCCCAGCCTCACCGTCGCCCGCGCCTCATCCGGCCAGTCGTAATGCGGGCATTCCACCAGCAGCTTGCCATCCATCGCCACGGTGCGCCCGCGGGCGATCACCCGCTCGATCGGCAACGTGGTCAGGTCCGAGGTCAGGATGATATCCGCCCGCCGCCCCGGCGTCAGGCTGCCCAGATCCCGCTCCAGCCCGAAATGGGTCGCGGTATTGATCGTCGCCATCTGCAGCGCGATCAGCGGGTCACAGCCGCAGGCGATGGCATGGCGGACCACCCGGTTCATGTGCCCCTCATTCACCAGCGTGCCCGAATGGCAATCGTCGGTGCACAGGATGAAGTTCCGCGGGTCCAGCCCCTTCTGGGTAATCGCCGTGATCTGGCTTTCCACGTCATACCAGGCCGATCCCAGCCGCAGCATCGCCCGCATCCCCTGCCGCACCCGCGCAATCGCATCCGCCTCGGATGTGCCCTCATGGTCATCCGCCGCGCCGCCCGCGACATAGGCCGAGAAGGCATTGCCAAGGTCGGGGCTGGCATAATGCCCGCCCACCGTCTTGCCCGCCCGCTGGGTCACGCTCAGCTCCGACAGCATCTTGCGGTCGCCGGCGATCACGCCCGGAAAGTTCATCATCTCGCCCAGCCCGATGATGCCCGGCCATTGCATCGCCTCCGACACATCATCGGCGGTGATCTCGAAGCCCGTCGTCTCCAGCCCCGGCGCCGAGGGCGCGCAGCTTGGCATCTGGGTGAAGATGTTCACCGGCTGCATCTGCGCCTCGTCATGCATCATCCGCACACCGGCCAGTCCCAGCACATTCGCAATCTCATGCGGGTCGGTGAACATGGTCGTTGTGCCATGCGGGATCACCGCCGCCGCAAACTCCGCCGGCGTCAGCATCCCGCTCTCGATATGCATGTGCCCGTCGCACAGGCCCGGGATCATGAAGCGCCCTTCCGCCTCGATCACCTCGGTCTCGGGCCCGATGCAATGGCTGGCATCCGGGCCGACATAGGCGATGCGCCCATCGGCCATCGCGATGTCATGGCCGGGCAGCACCTCGCGGCTGTGGACATTGACCCATTGCCCGCCGCGCACCACCAGATCGGCGGCCTCGCGTCCGGCAGCAATGGCGATCAGGCGGGGGGCGGCGTCGGCCCAGCTCTTCAGGGGAAAGTTCGATTGTTCCATGACGAAACCTCTCTCACCGCAGCAAGGCTTGCAAGTGACGATCTGACGACGGACGCAGCGTGCGGCCAAGGGACCGGCCGGCCAAAGCCCGACAGATTTTCTTTACATATGACATCTGTATGGGTTCTGCATGGTTTCCATATCGCCGCCGAACAGCAACAACGCCCCGGCAGGCCCATGGAACGGATAGCCCTGCCGATGCCCGAAGCCCCCCGCCCAGCTGTCACCATCACCTACTGCACCCGGTGCAACTGGCTGCTCCGCGCCGGGTGGATGGCACAGGAACTGCTGCAAACCTTCGGTCATGATCTCGGCTCCGTCGCCCTCATCCCCGGCACCGGCGGCATGTTCGAGATTCACGTGGACGGCACCCTTGTGTGGGAGCGCAAGCGCGACGGCGGCTTCCCCGATGCCCGCGCCCTGAAACAACGTGTCCGCGACGTGATAGCACCGGACCGTGACCTTGGCCATCTCGACCGCAGCGCCACAGAGGCGTAGGCTAAGCGCAGCAACAGGGGACAGAGCATTGACCAACCTAGACTTTTCCAGCGTCCCCCGGGTGTATCCATGACTGCCTCCGGCACCCTCCTTTCCCTCGGCCACGGCTATTCGGCGCAGGCCCTCGCCCGCCTGCTGCTGCCGCAAGGCTGGCGCATCATCGGCACCACCCGCTCTGCCGCCAAGGCCGAGGCCCTGCGCGCCACCGGCGTCGAGCCGCTGATCTGGCCCGGCACCCCCCTCGCGCCCGCGCTGGCAGAGGCGACTCACCTCCTGACCTCCATCGCGCCGGAGGAAGACGGCGACCCGGTTCTGGCCGCGCACAGGGGCGAAATCGCCGCCGCCCGGAACATCACCTGGGCAGGTTATCTATCCACGACAGGGGTTTACGGCGACCATGCCGGCGGCTGGGTCGATGAGGATTGCGTGCTCGCCCCCACCACCCGCCGCGGCAAGGCCCGCGTTCTGGCCGAATCCGAGTGGCAGGCGCTCGCCGCCGCCTCCGGCCTGCCGCTGCACATCTTCCGCCTCGCCGGCATCTACGGCCCCGGCCGCGGTCCCTTCGCCAAGGTCCGCGACGGCACCGCCCGCCGCATCATCAAGCCCGGGCAGGTGTTCAGCCGCATCCATGTGGATGACATAGCCCAGGTCCTCGCCGCCTCCATCGCGCGTCCCGCTCCCGGCACCGCCTACAATGTCTGCGACAACGACCCCGCCCCGCCCGAGGATGTGATCGCCCATGCCGCCACCCTCCTCGGCCTGCCCCTGCCCCCGGCCCTGCGCTATGACGAGGCCGAGATGACGGCGATGGCCCGCAGTTTCTATGCCGAGTCCAAACGGGTGCGGAACGACCGGATCAAGGAGGGGCTGGGGGTGAAGCTGCTCTATCCGGGCTACCGCGAGGGGCTGGCGGCATTGCTGGCGGCCGAGGGATAAGCGGGGGCCTTCTGCCCCCGCACCCCCGAGGATATTTGAAAAAGGCAAAGAGGGAAAGGAGTTAGCCCCAGCCCTTGCCGCGCCGCGCGTCGAGCACCGCGGCGGCGAAGATCAGCGCCCCAGCCAGTGACAGCACCACGCCGACATAGCCGGTGGCCGGCAACCCATAGCCCGCCAGCAGCACCTGCGCCGCGAGCCAGGGGCCAAGCGCATTCGCCACGTTGAAGGCCGAATGGTTCAGCGCAGCCGCCAGCGTCTGCGCATCCCCCGCCACATCCATCAGCCGGGTCTGGATCACCGTGCCAAGGCTGCCGGTCATCCCGATCAGGAACAGCATCGGCAGCAGGGTCGCCAGCGAGCCCGTCGTCAGCGGATAGATCGCCGCCAGCGCCGCGCTCGACAGCAGCAGGAAAAACCCGGTCCTGACCGGCGCGCGGTCTGCGGCCCAACCGGCCGCCAGCGTTCCCAGCGTCATCCCCACCCCGAACACCGCCAGCGCCACCGGCACCATCACCGGGCTGGCCTGCGTCACCTCGAGGATCGTCGAGGCGGTATAGGTGTAGATCGCAAAGAAGCCGCCGAACCCGACCGCCCCCACCGCCAGCATCAGCCAGACCTGCCGATTGCCAAGCGCCGACAGCTCGCGCATCGGGCGCGCGCCCGGATCACCCGCATCGCGCGGCGCATAGACCCAGATCAGCACCGCCGTCGTCGCCGCCAGCACCCCCACCAGCGCAAAGCCCCAGCGCCAACCCACTGTCTGGCCAAGGAAACTTGCGAAGGGCACCCCGATCACCGTCGCCACCGTCAGCCCGACCATGATCCGCGCCACCGCCTGCGCCCGCTGGTTCGGCCGCACGACCGAGGCCGCGACCAGCGCCGCCACCCCGAAATAGGCGCCATGCGGCAGCCCGGCCAGGAACCGCGCCGCCAGCATCGTGCCATAGGTCGGCGCCATCGCCGCCATCAGGTTGAACAGGCCAAAGATCACCATCAGCCCGATCAGCAGGCTGCGCCTCGCCACCCTTGCGCCGAACACCGCGATCAGCGGCGCGCCGACCACGACGCCAAGCGCATAGGCGCTGATCACATGGCTGGCCGTCGGCTCGTCAATGCCAAGCCCGGCGGAGAAATAGGGCACCAGCGCCATCGCCGCAAACTCGGTGGTGCCGATGGTGAAGCCGCCCATGGCGAGCGCGAACAGCACGATGCGGGGATTGACGGTGGGCGCAGCACTCAGGGCCTCGTCGAGGGTGGGGCAGGTCGGATCGGCCAAGTCGGATGCTCCTTGCGGCGGATACGGCATCGCGCACCCGGTCCCTCCCCGCGGCAGATGTGGCCCGGCGCGCGGCGGAATGCAACATCCCGGATGCGGGTTTCAGGCGCGGCTGCGCGCGCCCGCCACAGCAACCCCCAGCACTTCCAGAACCTTTGCCTCGATCTGCGGGGCGTTCATGCCGGCGACGGCATACATGTCCTCGGGGCTCATCTGGTCGATGAAGGTGTCGGGAAGCACCATCGAGCGGAACTTGAGGCCGCGGTCGAACACGCCCTCTTCGGCCAGCAGCTGCGCGACATGGCTGCCAAAGCCGCCCACCGCGCCCTCCTCGACACAGATCAGCGCCTCATGCTCGGCCGCCAGCCGCAAGATCAGCTCACGGTCGAGCGGCTTGGCAAAGCGGGCATCGGCGACCGTGGGCGCAAGCCCCCGCGCCGCCAGCGCCTCGCGCGCCGCCATCACCTCTGTCAGCCGCGTGCCGAAGGACAGGATCGCCACGCGCCCGCCTTCCGCGATGATCCGGCCGCGGCCGATCTCCAGCGGCACGCCGCGCTCCGGCATCTCGACCCCGGTGCCATCGCCGCGCGGATAGCGGAAGGCGATGGGGCCCGCGTCATGCGCCGCCGCCGTCGCCACCATATGCACCAGCTCCGCCTCATCCGCCGCGGCCATCACCACGAAGCCGGGCAGGTTGGCCAGGAAGGCCACGTCGAAGGCCCCGGCATGGGTGGCGCCATCCGCGCCCACAAGCCCCGCGCGGTCGATGGCAAAGCGCACCGGCAGGCGCTGGATCGCCACGTCATGCACGACCTGATCGTAGCCGCGCTGCAGGAAGGTGGAATAGAGCGCGCAGAACGGTTTCATCCCGCCCGCTGCCATCCCCGCCGCGAAGGTCACCGCATGCTGCTCGGCGATCCCCACGTCAAAGCAGCGCCGCGGGAAGCGCTCGGCGAAGAGGTTCAGCCCGGTGCCATCCGGCATCGCCGCGGTCACCGCCACGATGCGGGCATCCGCTTCCGCCTCGCGGACCAGCGATTGCGCGAAGACCTTGGTATAGCCCGGCGCATTCGACGCCGCCTTGACCTGCGCCCCGGTCACCACATCGAACTTGGCGGTCGCATGGCCCTTGTCGGCAGCGCGCTCGGCGGGGGCATAGCCCTTGCCCTTGCGGGTGATGACATGGATCAGCATCGGCCCCGTCGCCCGCGCCTTCACCGCGCGCAGCAAGGGCAGCAACTGGTCCAGATCATGCCCGTCGATCGGGCCGACATAGCTGAAGCCCAGTTCCTCAAAGAGGGTGCCGCCCACGGCAATGCCCTTCAGCATCTCCTTCGCCCGCCGCGCGCCTTCCTGCAAAGGCTCGGGCAGCAGGCTGACGGCGCCCTTGGCCACCGCCTTCAGCTCCTGGAACGGCGCCCCGGAGTAAAGCCGCGTCAGGTAGGCCGACATGGCCCCCACCGGCGGGGCAATCGACATCTCATTGTCGTTCAGCACCACGAACAGCCGCTTCTTCAAATGCCCCGCGTTGTTCATCGCCTCATAGGCCATGCCCGCGCTCATCGCGCCATCGCCGATCACCGCGATGGCGTCGCCGGCATCCCCGCCCAGATCGCGGGCCGCCGCAAAGCCAAGCGCCGCGCTGATCGAGGTGGAGGAATGCGCCGCCCCGAACGGATCGAAGGCCGATTCCGACCGCTTGGTGAAGCCCGACAGCCCGTCCTTCATCCGCAGCGTCCGGATCCGCTCGCGCCGCCCGGTCAGGATCTTGTGCGGATAGCACTGGTGGCCCACGTCCCAGATCAGCTTGTCGCGCGGCGTGTCGAACACCGCGTGGATCGCCACGGTCAGCTCCACCACCCCCAGCCCCGCGCCCAGATGCCCGCCCGTCACCGACACGGCCGAGATGGTCTCGGCCCGCAGCTCATCGGCCAGTTGCCGCAGCTCCCGGTCGGACAGCACCTTGAGGTCGCTGGGCACATGCACGCGGTCCAGCATCGGGGTCTTCGGTCGGTCGGTCATCACGGCCCTTTCACGCGAGGTCTCAGCGTTGCCGGCCTCCGCCGGCGGGTAGGGATCTAGCTTTGCCGGGCGATAGCGAAGCGCGCCGCGTCCCGCAAGGTCTCCGCTGCCGCACCATAGGGCTCCAAGGCTAGCTCGGCCATGGTTACCAGGTCCTTAGCGCGGGCCTTCGCACCCTCCAGCCCCAGCAGCGATACGAAGGTAGCCTTGCCCGCGCCGGCATCCTTGCCAAGCCGCTTGCCTGCCGCCTCGGGGTCGCCCTCCACATCCAAGATGTCGTCGGCGATCTGAAAGGCAAGTCCGAAGGCCTCGGCATAGGCGCGCAGCGGCCCCCGGTCCGCCCCCGCGAGGATCGCCCCCGCCTCGGACGCAAAACCAATCAGCGCGCCGGTCTTGCCGGCCTGCAGGGCGGTGATCTCCTCCAGCGTCAGCGGCGCGGCGGCGCTTTCGGCGGCAATGTCCAGCGCCTGCCCCAACACCATGCCTTCGGCACCGGAGGCCCGCGCCAGCGCCGCCACCAGCGCCACCCGCCGCTCGGCCGGGCCAAGCACCGGGTCACAGCACAGCTCGAAGGCCAGCGTCTGCAGCGCATCCCCGGCCAGCACCGCCGTCGCCTCGTCCCATTTCACATGCACCGTGGGATGGCCTCGGCGCAGGTCATCGTCATCCATGCAGGGCAGATCGTCATGCACCAGACTGTAGGCATGCAGCGCCTCGACCGCCGCCGCCGCTGGCATCGCCGCCGCGCGGCTGATGCCGTGCAGCGCCGCGCTTTCCAGCACCAGGAACCCCCGCAGCCGTTTGCCGCCGCGCAGGGCATAGCGCATCGCCTCCACCACCGGCTGGTCGGCCTTGCCCGCCAGCGCAGCCTCCAGCGCCGCGCCGATCTCTGCCGCCGCCTGTGCCAGCCGCTCCGGAAACACTTACAGCCCTTCGACCGGCGTCAGCCCCGCAGGCTGGCCATCGGCGCCAAGGGTGATCCGCGCCACCTTCTCTTCCGCCGCCTTCAGCCGCGCATCGCAATGCGCCTTCAGCGCCGCGCCGCGCTCATAAAGCTTGATCGAATCCTCCAGCGGCACATCGCCCCGCTCCAGCTTGCCGACCACTGCCTCAAGCTCCTTCATCGCTTCCTCGAAGCTCATCGCTGCAATCTCGCCCATGCCGCCGCTCCTTACCTCATGCCGCCCCGATATAGCGCCCCGCCCCCCGCAGGGCCACCTGCCCCTTTGCCTTTTCCGAATATCCCGGGGGAGTCCGCCAAAGGCGGGCGGGGGCGGAGCCCCCATTCTACCCTCGTGGGCCGCGCCCCCTGCTCCGGCAGCCCCTACTCCGGCATCAGCATGTATCCCGCGCCCCGCACCGTCTGCAGATAGCGCGGCTCCTTCGGGTCGCCCTCGATCTTGCGCCGCAACCGGGTGATCTGCACATCCACCGCCCGTTCCTGCGCCTGCTCGGCCGCGCCGCCCTTGTCGCGCCCCAGCTCCTCGACCAGCGTCTGGCGCGAGATCGGCTCGCCGGCCCGCCCGGCAAAGATTCGCATCAGGGCCGCCTCGGTCGCGGTCAGCCGCACCAGCGCATCCCCCTGCCACAGCTCGCCCCGGTCAAGGTCATAGCGCACCGGGCCCAGATGGATGAACTTCGGCCCCTTGCCCTGCACCTGCGGCGCGCGGCGCAGGATCGCGTTGATCCGCAGCAGCAGCTCCTTGGGCTCGAATGGCTTGGCAAGGTAGTCATCCGCCCCCGCCTCCAGCCCCTCGATCCGCTCCGCCGTCTCGCCCTTGGCGGTCAGCAGCAGGATAGGCACGGTCATCTTGCGCCGCAGGTCGCGGGTCAGGCTGATCCCGTCCTCGCCCGGCATCATCACGTCAAGCACGATCATGTCAAAGTCGAGCCCCGAGAGCAGCCGCCGCGCATGGGCGGCATCCCGCGCCGCCGTCACCAGAAAGCCGTTCCGCGCCAGGAACTTCTGCAACAGCCCGCGGATGCGCTCGTCGTCATCGACGATCAGCAGATGGGCGTCGGGGGGATTCCCAGCATTCATGTCCCGCTATCCTTCATCGCCTGGTAATGCCGCCGCAGATCCGGGTCCATCATCGCCTCCAGCACCTGCCGGAACCCCGCCACCGCCGCCGGCCCCGCCGCGCGGTAGGCGGCGCGCATCCGCACCCGCTGCGCCTCGGAGAGCGAGCGTTCCAGCGCCTTGCCATCCTCGGTCAGGAACAGGTGCCGCTCGCGCTTGTCCTTGCGGCCGACCCGGCTTTCCACCAGCCCGTCCTCGATCAGCGTGCGCAGCACCCGGTTCAGGCTCTGCTTCGTCACCCCCAGCATCGCCAGCAGCGTGTTGACGGTCTGGCCCTGCTGGCGGTTGATGAAATGGATGGCGCGGTGATGCGCGCGCCCATAGCCGCGGGTTTCCAGAATCCGGTCCGGATCGGCCGTGAAGCCGCGATAGGCGAAGAACATCGCCTCGATGCCCTTGCGCAGCTGCTCGTCGGTCAGGAACAGCAGGCTCTCGCCGCCCGGGCTGGCCGCGCCTCCACCTTCCGCCATCACGCTCCTCCGGTTCACGTTTTTTCTGATTGCCTCTGTTTTAAGTCAGCCTTGTTGACTTTCCAAGAATCAATTGGTAGCTCAACCCGGCAATTTGCGCAACTTTATGTCCGAAGCGGACCTTGCGCACGCAACATTCGACAAAGCGGCAGGTGCCGCAAGGAGGGTTCGACATGGCCGGGGCCTATGATGACCGCGACGGCAAGATCTGGATGGACGGCAAGATGGTCGAGTGGCGCGACGCCACCGTCCACGTCCTGACCCACGCGCTGCACTACGCCTCTTCGGTGTTCGAGGGCGAGCGCTGCTACAATGGCCGCATCTTCCTGGGGGTGGAGCACAGCAAGCGCCTGCGCCGATCCGCTGAACTTCTCGACATGGAGATCCCGTTCTCGGTCGAGGAGATCGAGGCCGCCAAATACGCGATGCTGAAGGCCAATGGCTGGACCGACGCCTATGTCCGCGCAGTCGCCTGGCGCGGCTCGGGCGAGGATATGGGCGTCTCGGCCAAGCGCAACCCAGTCCGCCTGGCCATCGCCGGCTGGGAATGGGGCAACTACTACGGCGACGCCAAGACCAAGGGCGCCAAGCTCGACATCGCCAAGTGGAAGCGCCCCTCGCCCGAGACCATCCCCAGTGCCGCCAAGGCTGCCGGGCTCTACATGATCTGCACCATGTCCAAGCACGCAGCCGAGGCCAAGGGCTGCTCGGATGCGATGATGTTCGACTATCGCGGCTACGTGGCCGAGGCGACCGGCGCCAACATCTTCTTCGTGAAGGATGGCGAGGTTCACACTCCGCTGGCCGATTGCTTCCTGAACGGCCTGACCCGCCAGACCGTGATCGGGATGCTGAAGGAGAAAGGCGTCACCGTCCACGAACGCCACATCATGCCCGAGGAGCTTGAAGGGTTCGAGCAGTGCTGGCTGACCGGCACCGCGGCGGAAGTTACCCCCGTTGGCCAGATCGGCGATTTCAGCTTCGAGGTCGGGGCGCTGACGCTGGACGTTGCGGCAAGCTACGAGAAGCTGGTCCGCGCCTGAGGGCCTTTCCAGAACAACAGCAGGCCCGGCTCCGCAAGGATCCGGGCCTGTGTCGTTCTGGTCATTCCAGAATGGTCACCACATGCACATTGCCGCTGATCGCGTTGGAATAGGGGCAGATGAAATGCCCGCGTTCCACCATGCGCTCGGCCACCGCCCGGTCCACGCCCGGCAGGCTGACCTTCAGCGTCACCGCAATGCCAAAGCCGCCCTCGGCGCGCGGGCCGATGCCGACCTGCGCCTGCACCGTGGCATCGGCCGGAACCTCGCCGATCTTCTCGCTGCTGGCGGCAAAGCGCATCGCGCCCATGTAGCAGGCGGCATAGCCCACCGCGAACAGCTGCTCGGGATTGTTGCCCTTGCCGTCGCCGCCCATTTCCACCGGCACGCTCAGCGTGACGGCCAGTGCGCCATCCAGCGTCGCCGATGTGCCATTGCGCCCGCCACCCTTCGCTTCCGCCACCGTACGGTAAACCACGTCCTTGACCATGTGATGTCTCCTTATCGTCTGCGATTGTATCGTGCACGATATAGATGGGCGTCGGTGAGTCAATCCCTTGCGAAAGAATCGTGAGCGATCTATCTTGGCAAGATGAAAGACACCCCGCCCCCCCTGCCGCAGATGCTGTGCTTTGCGCTCTATTCGGCCAATCACGCCATGCAGGCGGCGTACAAGCCCATGCTGGACGCCGCGGGGCTCACCTATCCGCAATTCCTCGTCCTGACCCTCCTTTGGGCCGAGGACGATCAGACGATGAGCAGGATCGGCGCCGCGCTGCATCTGGAAAGCAACACGCTGACGCCCATGCTCAAGCGGATGGAGGCTGCGGGCCTTGTGGTGCGCAACCGCGACCCGGAAGACGAGCGTCAGGTGCGTCTGACGCTCACCGAGGCGGGGAGTGCGCTACGGCTGGAAACGGCAGGGTTCTCCCGCGTCATCGGCGAGAAAACCAAAATGACGAGCGAGGCGCTGGACGCCCTGCGCGCCAGCATCGTCACCCTGCGCGATATCCTGCGCGAGGGCGAGAACGGTCAGGCCTGATGGCCGCGCTCGATGCGCAGGAATTCCTTCACGCGCCGGGCAGTCTCGCCGCCAAGCCGCGGGCGGCGCAGCAGGGCCTGCGTGGAGGGATGCGAGCCTTCGTTGCCTTCGCGGCGCGCAAGCTCGATGAATTTCTTGGTCCGGCCCGCTTCGGGCGGGCTGCGGTGATCGGCGATATGACGGGTCATGGTCTTTTCCTTTGGGCTCGCAGCCGGATCGGCCACATCCCGAAGATGGGGCCGAATCGCCTTCGTGCCTAGGCCTGCCTGCCCGATTGCCACGATCGGCAGGTTATGGCCGCTATGCACCAAGCCGCGCCAGCGCCCACCGCGCAGCATCCGCCACCGCCTCATCGGCATCCCCGGTCAGCCCCGCCGCCACCGGCACAAGGCCAACATCGCCCGAATTTCCAATGGCATAGAGCACGTTGCGCACCATCCGGTCCCGCCCGATGCGCTTGATCGGGCTGCCGGCAAAGCGCGCGCGGAACGCCGCATCGTCCAGCGCCGCCAGATCAGCCAGCAGCGGCGGCTCTGCCTCGCGCGGCGCATAGCCCATCTCGGTGGCCCCCTGGGCAAACTTGTTCCAAGGGCAGACGGCAAGGCAATCGTCACAGCCATAGATCCGGTTGCCCATCAGCGCCCGCAATTCAGGGTCCACCGGGCCCCGGTGTTCAATCGTCAGGTAAGAAATGCAGCGCCGCGCGTCGAGCTGGAAGGGGGCCGGAAAGGCCCGCGTCGGGCAGATGTCGAGGCAGGCGGTGCAACTGCCGCAACGCTCCGCCTCGGCCGCATCCTTGGGCAGGTCGACCGTCGTGAAGATCGCACCCAGAAAAAACCAACTGCCCAGATCACGGCCCAGAACATTGGTGTGCTTGCCCTGCCAGCCAAGCCCCGCCGCCTGTGCCAGCGGCTTTTCCATCACCGGCGCGGTATCGACGAAGACCTTGATCGCCTCGCCCTCGCTGCCCTGATCCAGCAGCCAGCGCCCGACCCGCTTCAGGCGCCGCTTCACCAGATCATGGTAATCCTTGCCCTGCGCATAGACACTGACCGCCCCGCGCTCCGGCCGCTCCAGCACCGCCAGCGGGTCATGGCCGGGCGTATAGACCTCGGCCAGCATCACGACAGACCGCGCCTCGGGCCACAGCGCCGCCGGGTCGCCGCGCCAGCCCATCCGCTCGGCCATCCAGCCCATCTGCCCATGCCGCCCCTCGGCCACGAAAGCCGCCAGCCGCCCCGCAGCCTCTGGCACCGCATCGGGCGCACAGACACCCATTTTGGCGAAGCCCTCGGCCAGCGCCTGCGCCTGCAACCGCGCTTTCAGCGCAGCGCCGGGGTGGTCAGAAGTCGAGATCGGCATAATGCGCCGGCGGCGGGAAGCCGGGCACCTGATCGGCCAGCAGCGACCGGAACGAGGGGCGCGACTTGATCTTGGCGTACCACTCCTTCACCGCCGCAGAACGGTTCCAGTCGACATCGGAGTTGTAGTCGAGGCAGCTCAGATGCGCCGCCGCCGCGAAATCGGCCAGCGTCATCGCATCGCCAGCCAGCCAGCGCCGCTGCTCCAGCAGCCAGCCCATGTAATCGAGGTGATACTTGATCCGCGTCGCCCCGGCCTTCACGGCCTTGGAGTCGGGGTAGCCCAGACCCATGATCTTCTTGTTCACCCGCTCATAGAGCAGCTTGGTCGTCACCTCGCCATGGAACTTGTCGTCGAACCACGCACAGAGCCGCCGCACCTCGTACCTTGCATCGGGATCGCGCGGCACCAGCTGCGGCTGCGGGATCGTCTCGTCCAGCCATTCGCAGATCGCCTGGCTTTCCGACATGGTGCGGTTGTCCCACTTCATCACAGGGACCTTGCCCGCCGGGTTGCGGCGCAGGAAATCCGGCCCCTGCTCCCAATAGCGTTCCTCGACCAGCTCCACCTCGATCTTCTTCTCGGCAAGCGTCAGGCGGACCTTGCGGCAAAAGGGCGACAGCGCAACATGATAGAGGCGGACCATAGGGATACTCTGAATTGTGGGTCCCCGGGTGATAGACCCCGGGGACCTTGGGTTCAATCCTCGAAACAGTCCGCGCGCCCGTCCGCGCCGATCGTCGCCGCCCCATCGGCGATTCCCGCCGCCCGCTGCCGCAGCCCCTGCGGCAGGGCCGAGGCGTCGCGGGCCTTGGGATTGGGCAGCACCGCCGCCAGCCGCGCCGCCTGCACCGCCGTCAGATCCGCCGCCGCCACGCCGAAATAGGCCTGCGCCGCCGCCTCCACCCCAAAGATGCCCTCGCCCATCTCGGCGACGTTCAGATAGACCTCGAGGATCCGCCGCTTCGACCAGACCAGCTCCACCGCCGGGGTCAGCACCGCCTCTGCGGCCTTGCGCGGCCAGCTGCGGCCCTGCCACAGGAACACGTTCTTGGTGGTCTGCTGGCTGATGGTCGAGGCGCCGCGCTGGCGCCCCTCGTCCAGCGCCTTGCGGATCGCGGCCATGTCAAAGCCCCAGTGCAGGCAGAAATTCGCGTCCTCTGCCGCCACCGCCGCCCGCGCCATCACCGGCGCGATGCCCTCCATGCTGACCCAGTCGCGCTGCAGGCTTCCCAGCCGCAGACGTTCCGAGATCATGTAGGGCGTCCAGATCGGGTTTATGATGGTGAAGGCCACCACCAGCGCCGCAAGCGCCATCCCCGCCCGCCCCAGCCAGCGCAGAGCGAAGCGCAGCGCACGGGCCCGCAGCGGCTGCGGCGCCGCGCGCCGCTTGCCGCGCCCCGTGCCGGGCTTCGGCGCTGATCTGGATCCGGGTGCCATTGCCATCCTTCGCATAAGTCACAGGCTGCTGTGGCCGGTCAACCCGCCCGCTGTCCCTACCCCAGCAAACCTGTCACCGCTTAGTTCGGGCGGAAAAAGGCGAGGCACTGCCTCGCCCCGCCCGTGCGGGACATGTCACCCGGTGCCCCCACAGCGAGAGACCGGATGAGGACAGCGCCCGCCGGGGGCGGGGCGGGCGCTGGCCGGGCCCTTTGGGGGCCCGTCCGGTGCAAGATGCACATGGACCGCGTGGCGAAGGCGATGGCCTTCGCCAAGGAGACGGGTGCGAAGGCAAAGGCCCCGCCGTCCCCGGCAGGGCCCCTCCCGTCACCCCCGCAGACTCACTCCGCCGGCATCGCCTGCAGCTCGTCCGACAGCGGGTGCGGCAAGCGCGCCAGCATCTCGCGCGGGCAGATCTGCACGAAATTCGCCCGCTCCTCGGCCCAGTTGGTCAGG
>NZ_JAUYTT010000011.1 GCF_030695035.1 Frigidibacter sp. | reverse complement strand
GACCTTGCGACCACCGAGATCAACACCCATGTGCTGGACGAACGGCTAACCGCGCTGGTCATGGACCACCACCCGCTGGCAAAGCGCTAAGCGACTTGCATTCGTTCTGGCCCAAATATCCTCGGGGGTGAATTTGCGCGCAGCGCAAAGAGGGGGCTGAAAGCCCCCTCCCTCCCTTTCTTCCGGCGCTCAGAAGTGGATCGCGCGCCCGTAAGCGTCCAGCACCGATTCGTGCATCATCTCGCTCAGCGTCGGATGCGGGAACACTGTCTGCATCAGCTCGGCCTCGGTCGTCTCCAGCGTGCGGCCGATCACATAGCCCTGAATCAGCTCGGTCACTTCCGCCCCGACCATATGCGCGCCAAGAAGCTCGCCGGTCTTGGCGTCGAAGATGGTCTTGACCAGCCCTTCCGCCTCACCCAGAGCAATCGCCTTGCCATTGCCGATGAAGGGGAAGCGGCCGACGCGGATCTCGATCCCCGCCTCTTTCGCCTTCGCCTCGGTCATGCCGACGCTGGCGATCTGCGGGTGGCAATAGGTGCAGCCGGCGATGGAGCCCGGCTTGATCGGATGGGGATGGCCGCCGCCGATCAGTTCGGCCACCATCACGCCCTCATGGCTGGCCTTGTGTGCGAGCCAGGGTGCGCCGGCGATGTCGCCGATGGCATAGAGCCCGTCGACGCCGGTGCGGCAGAACTCATCGGTGATCACATGGGTGCGGTCGATCTTCACGCCAAGCGCTTCCAGCCCGAGCCCCTCGACATTGCCGACGATGCCGACGGCGGAAATCACCGTGTCGAACTCCATCGTCTCGGTCTTGCCGGCGCTTTCCAGATGCGCGACGACGCCCTTGCCGGGGGTGCGGTCCAGCGTCTTGACCGTGGTCTTTTCCAGGATCTTCATGCCCTGCTTCACGAACTGCTTCTTCGCAAAGGCGGCAATCTCGGCATCCTCGACGGGCAGCACCCGGTCCATCACCTCGACGACAGTGGTATCCGCACCCAGCGTGTTGAAGAAGCTGGCAAACTCGATGCCGATGGCGCCGGATCCGATCACCAGCAGCTTTTTCGGCATCCGTTTGGCCACCAGTGCATCGCGGTAGCCCCAGACCAGATCGCCATCGGGCTCCAGCCCCGGCAGCTCGCGCCCGCGCGCGCCGGTCGCCAGCACGATGGATTTCGCCGCCAGATCCTCGGTGCCCTTGTCAGTCTTGACGCGGACCTGGCCCTTGGCCGGGATCGTCGCGGTGCCCATGAACACGGTGATCTTGTTCTTCTTCATCAGGTGGGCGATGCCCGAGGAGAGCTGCTTGGCCACCCCGCGCGAGCGTTTCACCACCTCGGCGAGGTCGAAGGAAATCCCCTCGGCCTTCAGCCCGAATTCCTTGGCGCGGTGCATCAGGTGGAACACCTCGGCCGAGCGCAGCAGCGCCTTGGTCGGGATGCAGCCCCAGTTGAGGCAGATGCCGCCAAGCGTCTCGCGCTCGACAATGGCGACCTTGAGCCCCAGCTGCGCGCCGCGGATGGCGGCCACATAGCCGCCCGGGCCGGCGCCGATCACGATCATGTCGAATGTCTGGGCCGCCATGTCTTCCTCCTGCTGCGAAGATAGTTTGGCCTTAAACTATTTTTGGGCGCGGTTCAACGCCGCTGCACATGCGGCCTATGCGCCATCCGCGGCCTGCACCTCGCGCAGCGCCGCGCCGTAGCCGCCTTCGGCAATAAACGCTGCCTCGGCCTCGGTCGTCTCGCGCCCCAAGGCCGCATTGCGATAGGGGAAGCGGCCGAAGCGCAGGATCACCAGCGCATGGGCGCGCGCGTGCTGCAGGGTGCCGGCACCGGTTTCCGGCATCCGGTCCACCACAAGCTGCTGGCAGCGGGCCTGATCGGCAAGCGCTTCGGAATGCATGAAGGGCAGGTAGAAGAACTGCCGCAGCGGTTCGGCGACGGCACTGTCCCAGCCGGCATCCGTCGCCACGCGGGCCGCAGCCAGCGCCTGCGCATCGGTGGCAAAGCTGCGCGCGTCGCCGCGGAACATGTTGCGCGGGAACTGGTCGGTCAGGATGATGTAGCCAAGGCTGCCCTCGGCACCCTCGATCCAATGCTCACGCTCGCCGGCCAGTGCCGCCTCCCAGTCCGGCAGGAAGGCGTCGCGGATCTGCGCGTCCTGCGCGGGTTCAACCGCATACCAGCCCGCCGGGCCGATCCCCGCCCAATAGGCGAGAATGTCTTGGGTGCTTGCCATGGTCGTCTCCTCCTCAGCGCGGATGTCCAGCCTGACAGAGCGGGGCGGCGATGGCCAGAGCCGGTCCCCCTTCGGTCAGCCGCGCTCTGGCTCTCCGGTCGGCCGCTCAGGATCGAAGCCGGGATCGGAGGTGAGGTCGGGCTCGGGCGCGCCGATCTCGGCCTCCGCCTCCCCACCCGGATCGGGGTTCTGCGGGCCGCCCTCTTGCGCGGCGCCAAGCGCAGCCTCCACCGCCAGCGACGAGGCGGTGGGCGACAGTGCGGCGAAGGCGCCAGTCTGGTCCGAGGCGAGCGCCGGGCGCCGCGTCATCCGGTAGCCAGCATAGGCCGCCAGCAGCAGCATCAGCGACGCGATATAAAGGAAGAAGCCCGAGGGCCCCATCTGCGCCATGATCCAGCCGGTCAGCAGCGGGCCGCCGATGGCGCCGAGGCCGTTGATGAACAGCAGCCCCGCCGACGCGGCAGCCATGTCGGAATTGTCCAGAAAGTCATTCGTATAGGCGACCAGCAGCGAATAGAGCGGGTTGGACACGCCACCCGCCACCATCGCCACACCCAGCAGCACGCTGAAGGGCACATCGACCAGCACCGGCACCATCATCACCGCCGCCGCCACCAGCGTCATCGCCACGATCAGCTGCCGCCGGTCCATCCGGTCCGAGGCCCAGCCGATGGGATATTGCAGCACCAGCCCCCCCAGATAGATTGCCGCGATGAACAGCGAGATCTGCGGAACCGTCATCCCCGCCTGCGTGCCGAAGACCGACGCCATGCCCCAGAGCGCGGCAAAGATGCCACCCACAAGGAACATGCCGACGCAGCCAAGGGGCGAGGCTTCATAGAGCCGCCGGAAGCTCAGCGGCTTGGTCGATTCGAAAGCCGGGGCCTGCCCAGCGCTAAGCAGGATCGGGGTGAAGGCCAAGGACACCAGCACCGAGGGGATCACGAACAGGATGAAGCCCGACGGATCGCCAAAGGCCATCAACCCCTGCGCGGCGATGATGCCGATCATCTGCACGATCATGTAGGCCGACAGCGCCTGCCCGCGGTTCTCATTGGTCGAGGCGTTGTTCAGCCAGCTTTCCGCGGTGATGTAGACGCCCGAGAAGCTGAACCCGATCACCACCCGCATCAGCGTCCAGGCGATCCAGTCGGGGGCGACGGCATACATCACCAACACCGCCGAGATCAAAGATCCAAGCGCCGCGAACACCCGGACATGGCCGACACGGCGGATCAACTCCGGCGTCATCCGGCTGCCGAACAGGAACCCGGCGAAATAGGCCGACATCACCACCGACATCTGCAGGGTCGAGAATCCCTCGATACCGCCGCGGATACCCAGCAAGGTGCCCTGCATGCCGTTGCCCAGCATGAACAGCATCACGCCAAGCAGCAGCGCCCATGAATTTCGCAGAACCTCGATCATCGTCAGCCTCTGGCAAGAAGGCCCCCAGAGCTACGCGAGGGCGGGGTGAAAAGCAAATGCAGCGGCGGCGGATTACGCGCCGGCAATGGGCAGGTCGGGGCTGTCCCACGCATCAGGGATCAGCAGCGAGGCATCGCCATATGAGAAGAAGCGGTAACCGCTGTTTGTGGCGTGCTCGTAAATGCGCCGGATGCGGTCCTGCCCCATCAGCGCGGAGACCAGCATCAGCAGCGTCGATTTCGGCAGGTGGAAGTTGGTCATCAGCGCATCGGTGACCCGGAACCGATAGCCCGGATAGATGAAGATGTCGGTGCTGCCCTGCCAGGGGTGCAGCACGCCGTCCGCGCCCGCCGCGCTCTCGATCAGCCGCAGCGCGGTGGTGCCGACCGGGATAACACGCCCGCCCGCGGCGCGGGTGGCGTTGATCGCGGCAGCAGCGGCGGGGGTGACCTCGCCCCATTCGGCATGCATCCGGTGCGTCGCCACATCATCCACCTTCACCGGCAGGAAGGTGCCGGCGCCGACATGCAGGGTGACTTCCGTGAACTCCACCCCCCGCGCCTGCAGCGCCTGCAGCAAGGGCGCGTCGAAATGCAGGCTGGCCGTGGGCGCGGCGACGGCGCCGGAATGGCGCGCGAAGACCGGCTGGTAATCGTCGCGGTCCTGCGCATCGGGGGCGCGCAGGGCGGCGATATAGGGCGGCAGCGGCATGTCGCCCGCCTCGGCCAGCGCGGCGTCGAAATCCGGGCCGGCACAGTTGAAGGCCAGCGTCAGGCGGCCATCGGCGATGCCGGTCACCTCGGCGGCCAGCGCGTCCGAGAAGCGGATGGTCTCCCCCGGCTTCAGCTTGCGCAGCGGTTTGGCCAGCGCGGACCATTCGCCGCCCGGCGTCGGCTCCAGCAGCGTCACCTCGATCTTCGCGACGCCCTCACCCTGCGCGCCGGGCCGCGTGCGGGTGCCGTTCAGCCGGGCCGGGATCACGCGCGTGTTGTTCAGCACCAGCCGGTCGCCGGGGCGCAGGATGTCCGGCAGGTCGGCGACGCTGCGGTCGGCGATGCCATTGCCTTCCGCCAGCAGCAACCGCGCCGAGGACCGCGGCTTGGCGGGCCGCGTGGCGATCAGCGCCTCGGGCAGGTGGAAGTCGAAATCAGAAAGCTTCACGAGGTGTATCCTTACTGCGTGACCCGGGGCGGATCGCTGCGGAAGATCTCGCGGAAGATCCCCGGCGTCAGGATCGACAGCGGGTTGACACTGACCGCCGGCGCCTTGGCAGTGCCCGAGATGGTATAGTTGAAGCCGAACAGCCCCTCGCCCCGGCGCGAGACGATCTGGCCGAGGGCATTGACCATATAGAGCGGCGACACCACCCCCCGCAGCTCCATCCGCCCCGATTTCAGCCCGTAAACCCCCGACATCGACACGCCAAGCGAGGCGCCCATGGCGGCGCTTTCCACAATCTCCACCCGGTCGGGCGACAGGGTGAAGCGGCCATCCACCGTGTTGAACAGCAACCCCTCGCCGCCCATCTGCTCCAGAAGCCCGATCACGCTGACGGCGCTGAGAAGTTCGGCCAGCACCGGCGCGTCCTGCACGCGCAAGTCGCGGACCGCGAGCGCGCCGTCATAGCTGCCCTTGCCGGTGCCGCGCGGGGTCAGCACCAGATCCATCACCCCGCCCCGGGCGCGCGAGAAGATGCCGGTGGCGCGGAACACCGCGCCCGCGTCTTGCGATTGCAGCCGCACGCCAGTGCGGCCAGAGCCGCGGGTCGGGGCGACGGTGCCCGACACCTCGGCCGCGCCATTGACCAGCCCCGTGAAGCGGCCCGAAAAGCCACCCTGGCTGGAGAACTCGCCGCGCAGCCGCTGCAGCGACAGGGTTTCCGACACGGTCAGCCGGTCCAGCGCGATCTGGATTGGCGGGCTGTCCCCGCCGCCGCCGCCACTCCCGCTGCCGAACTCGGCGCGGCGCAGGTCGGCCGTGCCGCCGGTGACGACCACGGCAGGCGCCCTGCCCTGACCGCGGCCCCGCAGCTCTACCCCGCCATTGAACCAGCCGCCTACCTGCACCTGCGGCAGCCGCACCGCCTCGAGCCCGCCACCCGCCTGCAACGCGACAGAGCCATTGGCCGACAGCCCCGCCGCCTCGATCTTGAGCGCGTCGACCGAGGGCGGGCTTCCCAGCCGGCCCGACACGTCCAGCGAGCCCGTCTGCGCGGCCCCCTTCGACCAGCCAATCTCGGGGATCGCCAGCGCCACGCGGTTCAGGTCCGACCGCAGGCGGAACGCGGGCGGCGAGTCTTTCGCCAGATCGATGGTGATATCCCCGATGCCCTCGCCCCGCACCATGCCCTCCGGCAGCCCGATGCCAAAGGCCTTGAGGAACCGCGGCGACAGTTCCACCGTGCCATCGAGGCGCGAGCGGCCCTGCTGCTCCTGCCCGAACTCCTGCCGCCAGGCCATGCGGAACGGCACGCCGGAAATCGTGCCCGGCCCCGACAGCGTCATCCCCTGCCGGTTCGCCCGCAGATCGAGCCCCTCCGACCGCACCTCGCGCCCCGCCACCACCTTGTCCGACCGTACCTCGGTCAACCGCGCAGTCACGTCATACTCCACATCCTCGGGCCGCACCCGCGGCGCGAGGGTCAGCTTCAGCTTCGCCTCGGCCTCGGCCCGCCCCTCGGCAATGTCGATGCCGCGCCCGGCCCTTTGCATGATGCGGAAGGGCGGCTCGTCCAGCAGCGACAGCGCCGCGCTGATGGTCGAGGCGGTGCGCAGCACAATCTCCACCGGCGCCGGCTTTTGCTCGATATCGGGCACCGTCATCACCGATCCGGCCATATCCACCGGCTCGCCATTGGGCGCGACCACATGGCCGCGATCCACCACCAGCGTATGCGCGTTGTCCGCGATGGTGGCATAGCCGCTGCCATCTTGCACCGGCGGCAGGGTTTTCAGCACCCGCACCTCGGCGCCGCGGAAGGCATAGTCCAGCGACATCCGCGGCTCGGTCCCCGGCTTCAGCCGCACCGCGGCGCGCACGTCAAAGAGCTCGCCCGTGGTGACATTCTCGGCGATCCAGCGGCGCGTTCCCGGCACCAGAGTCACCGGCCACAGTGCAAGCAGCCGGTCATGGGCCACCGCGTCCAGCGTCACGTCCAGCGCCATGTCCCAGCCCTCGGCATCGGCACTGGCGGTGCCATCCGCAGCGATACGGCGCCCTCCCTCATCCACCAGCACGAATTGCCCGATGCTCAGCTGGAACGGATCGAGCGTCAGCTTCAGGTCCATCGCGCCGCTTTGAAAGGCAATCGGCGTCTCGAACAGCCCCAACGGATCGGCCAGCAGATCCGACAGCGCCACCTGCGCCACAAGGCCGGTCGGGAAGCCGGTCTCCATCCCCTGCAGCCAGGCGCGCGCGGTGCCGCGGGCGCGCAGGGCGGCGCTTTCCACCGTCACCTCGCGGAAGTCGATCATCGCCGCAGCGGGGTCATAGCTGAAATAGAGCTTCGCCCCCTCGAAGGCCACGGGCCGCACGCCCTCCACAGGGCGCAGCGCGCCGGTCCCGATCTCCAGCGTGCCATCCATCTGGCCGACCCGCCCCTGCGCATCCACGCCCGAGCGGAACGCGCCCGAGATCGGCGCATCCAGCACCGCCAGCCAGGCCAGCGCTGGCGCCTGCGCGGCCAGATCGGCGGCGGGCACGCGGGTGACGGTGGCGCCGAAACTCGCCTCGGGCCCGGTCTTGGAGCTGGTCAGCGACAGCTGCGCCGAGGCCGGCTCCTCGCCCTCGCCCGCAACTTCAAACGACAGGCCAATGGCCAGATCCGCGATGTCCTGCGTCAGGCTCAGCCGCCCGTTCGACACGATCCAGCGCTGGCCTGCGCGCTGGTCGTCCAGCACGATGCCAAGGTCATCGGCCTCGATCCGCGCAATCCCGGCCAGCACCGGCAGCGCGAAGACCTCCTCCAGCGCCTCCAGCCCCTCGGGCAGCGAGCCGATATGACGCGCGCCCGCCGCGGCGCCCTGCATGAAGGCAAGGTCGAGTGCCCCGTCGGGCGTGCGCCGCAGCATCACCTGTGCGCCTGAAATCCGAAGGCTGCGCGGCTCCAGCCGGCCCCGCAGCAGCGGCTTCGGCCAGAAGCTGGCGCGCAGTTCCGGCAGCAGTGCCACCGGCGCACCGCCCGAGCGGATCTCGACCCCGCGCAGGCGCACCCGCGGCACGAAACGCGCGTCCACCAGCAGCTCGACCGCACCAAGCTTCATCGTCCCGGCGGGCGAGCCCGCGGGGGAGGACATGGCAAGGTTGATCCGCGCCTCGATCCGCTCCACCGCCCAGGAGGGCAGCAGAATCGGCCGGCCGGTCAGCGCCATCACCCCGAAGCCCGAGGCGGCCATGATCAGCGCAAGGCTCAGCAGCAGCCACAGCCCAAGGCGGCCCCTGCGGCGGCGCGCGGGCGGCAGGACAGCCGTCTGCCGGCCCGCCTCCCCGTCCCGCAGCTCATCCTCGCCCGCTGTCATTCCGCGCTTGTCCGCCTCATTCATAGGGTCCGAACGCGCAAACCCCGCGCCCCGGTCCGCTTGCCCTTTATCTTTGCCCCGGCTGCATTAAAACCCGAAGTCGAACAGACACGCAAAGGATCACGGCGAGATGATCGACACTGTCCAGATCGAACCCGGCACCCCGGCCCCCGATTTCACCCTGCCCCGCGATGGCGGGGGCACCGTCACCCTTTCGGCCCTGCGCCCGCAAAAGGTGGTGCTCTACTTCTATCCCAAGGACGACACCCCCGGCTGCACCACCGAAGCGCTGGATTTCTCGCGCCTGCAAGAGGAATTTGCGGCGGCGGGCACCGTGGTCATCGGCCTCTCGAAGGACAGTGTGAAGGCGCATGACAAGTTCTGCGCCAAGCACGGGCTGGGGGTGATCCTGGTCTCCGACGAGGCCGCGGATACCTGCGAGCGCTACGGCGTCTGGGCCGAGAAGAACATGTACGGCAAGACCTATATGGGCATCGAGCGCAGCACCGTGCTGATCGACGGCACGGGGAATATCGCCCGCATCTGGCGCAAGGTGAAGGTGCCGGGCCATGCCGCCGAGGTGCTGGACGCGGCCCGCGCGCTGTGAACGCGCAAGATGAGCAGGATGGCACTGTGAGCGCCGCAACGCTGACCACGATGGCGGTGGAGGTCCTCTCCACCGCCGATGGCCGCGCCAAGACGGCGCTCAGCCACGCCCATGCCGCGCGCTGGCTCGCTGCCCGCGCCGCCGGCACGCCGATCCCGGTCGGCGCCGCGACCCCGCCGCAGCGCCCCGCGCGGCCGGTGAAGCCCGACCTGCTGCCGCCGCGCGACGTGCCCCGCCGCCGCACCGGCAGCCTTGAGGGGCGCATCGCCCTCCTCCACGCCGTCGCGCATATCGAGCTGAACGCGGTCGATCTGCACTGGGACATCATCGCCCGCTTCGGCGGTTCCCCCATGCCGATGGGCTTCTACGATGACTGGGTGAAGGCGGCGGATGAGGAGTCCAAGCACTTCAACCTGCTTTGCGACCGGCTCGAGGCGATGGGCAGCTTCTACGGCGCCCTGCCCGCCCATGCCGGCATGTGGCAAGCCGCCGAGGATACCGCCGAGGATCTGCAGGGCCGCCTCGCCGTGGTGCCGATGGTGCTCGAAGCGCGCGGGCTCGACGTGACCCCCGGCATGATCGACATCTTCACCAAGGCCGGCGAGGCCGAAACCGTCGCCGCGCTGCAGGTGATCTATGCCGAAGAGGTCGGCCATGTCGCCTATGGCTCCAAATGGTTCAACTGGCTCTGCGGCCGCGAGGGGAGCGATCCCAAGGAGGTATTCCACAGCCTCGTGCGCCGCTACTTCCACGGCACCCTCAAGCCGCCCTTCAACGAGGAAAAGCGCGCCGAGGCCGGCCTGCCGCCCGACTTCTATTGGCCGCTGACCGAAGACGCGGACTGACCTGCAAGAAACGCCGGTCTTCCCCTTTGCTTTTTAGAAATATCCTCGGGGGGCTCCGGGGGGCAGACAGCCCCCCGGCTTCCTTGGCAACGGGGCACACAGCCCCCACCTTTGCGCCCCCTGCCCGTTCGGGCACCCGTTTCGGCGGCATTCCGCCCAAAACCGGCAGGAAGCTGCGACAATCCCGCCACGCCCGCGCAAAAAGATTGCCCTGCCGCCCCCCCGGTTGCTAAGCCCCGTCTCGGATGAGGGCAATAAAGGACCAGGGCGCGTGCCGAAACGGATACTGCACCGAGTCAACACGGCGCTCGCGCGTCACCTGCCGGAACAACGCCTGTTCCTGCGTTCCGATACCGAAACAAGGTTCATCCGGCTGCGGCCGCTGACCCAGGCACTGGTTCTGTCCTCGAGCGGGCTCGTGCTCGCCTGGACGATCATCGCCACCGCGATTCTGCTGATGGATTCGATCGGCTCGGGCACTGCCCGCGATCAGGCGGCCCGCAAGCAATCGGTCTATGAAACCCGGCTCGACACCATCGCCCGCGAACGCGATGCCCGCGCCGAGGAAGCCGTCGCCGCGCAGGAACGCTTCGCTGTGGCCCTCCAGCAGGTCTCGACCATGCAATCGGCGCTGCTCGACTCGGAAGAGCGGCGGCGCGAGCTGGAAACCGGGATCGACGTGATCCAGTCCACCCTGCGCCGCACCATGGGCGAACGCGACACCGCCCGCACCGAGGCCAAGGTGGCAAGTGCCGCGCTGGCCGGCGAGGTCGAGGCGACGGGTCTTGCCCGCACCGGCGACCTGGTGGCGACGCTCGACATCCTGTCCAATACCCTGGGCGAGACCGCGGCCGAGCGTGACCAGAAGATTGCCGAGGCCGAGGTCAGCCGTGCCGAGACCGAAACCATCGCCTATGAAAAACGGCTGATGGAAGAGCGCAACGATGAGATATTCAACGCCCTCGAAGACGCGATCACCGTCTCGATGGACCCGCTCGACAAGGTGTTCAAATCCGCCGGCCTCAACCCCGACGATCTGATCAGCCAGGTGCAGCGCGGCTATTCGGGCCAGGGCGGGCCGTGGACGCCGATCGCCATGTCGGCCAAGAACGACCCCACCGCCAGCGTCGATGAGGCCCGCGCCGCAAGGTTGCTGGAAGGGTTCGACCGGCTCAACGTCTACCGCATCGCGGCCGAGCGCGTGCCGCTGGCGATGCCGCTGCAATCGGCCTTCCGCTTCACCTCACCCTTCGGCACCCGCTGGGGCAGGCTCCATGCCGGGATCGACCTTGCCGGCGCTTACGGCTCGCCGATCTACGCCACCGCCGACGGGGTGGTCAGCCATGCCGGCTGGATGTCGGGTTACGGCCGACTGGTCACCATCAAGCACCAGTTCGGCATCGAGACCCGCTATGGCCATATGGCCCAAATCCGCGTGAATGTCGGGGATAGGGTCTCGCGCGGGGACAGGATCGGTGATATGGGCAATTCCGGACGCTCCACCGGCACCCATCTTCACTACGAGGTGCGCACCGGGGGCTCACCAGTCAATCCCATGACGTTCATCAAGGCGGGAAGAGATGTTTTCTAAAAGCAGGATCAACGAACCCGGTCCCAAGACTGCCGGGACCGAGACCGACAAGCCCAAGGCCCCGGAAACCGCGTTGGCCCGGACTTCGACCGACTACACCCCGCCCAGTTCGCCCAAGATCAAGCCGGCCGCCTCTGTGCTGTCATCGGACCTCTTGATCACCGGCAATATCAAGACCAGCGGCGACATCCAGATCGAAGGCACGGTCGAGGGCGATATCCGCGCCCACCTGCTGACGGTCGGCGAAAGCGCCACCATACGCGGCGAGATCGTCGCCGATGACATCGTCGTCAACGGCCGTGTCGTCGGCCGGGTGCGCGGTCTGAAAGTGCGGCTGACCTCCTCGGCACGGGTCGAGGGTGACATCATCCACAAGACCATCGCCATCGAAAGCGGCGCGCATTTCGAAGGCTCGGTGCAGCGGCAGGACGATCCGCTCGCCAATGGCGTGACCCCGAAACTGGCCCCGCCGGTTCCGCAGGAATAATCGGACGGGCCTTCGGGCCCTGGCCGAAATGATCAAGGGCGGTGCCGATGGGCGCCGCCCTTTGGCGTTCAACGCTTTGGGAGGCTCCCGCCATGTTGAAGCTCGACCACCTCACCGTGATCGCCCCCACTTTGACCGAAGGGGTGGCGCATGTCCGGGCCTGCCTGGGCCTCGACGTGCCGTTCGGCAGCCGGCACGGTTACATGGGCACCCACAATCACCGTCTGCAGCTGGGGGCCTCGGTCTATCTGGAGATCGTCGCGCTCGACCCCGAGGGCACGGCGCCGGGCCGGGCCCGCTGGTTCGGGCTCGATGACCAGAGGCAGGTGCGCGCCGACTGGGAGGAAGGCCGCCGCCTGCGCGGCTGGGTCGCCAATGCCGAGGGGTTGGAGACCGTCGTCGCGGGCCACGGGGCAATTTTTGGCGAGGTCGTCACGCTGCCGCCGGACGATCCAAGCTTCGCCTTCACCATCCCAAGGGATGGCTCGCTGCCGCTGGACGGCGCCGCCCCCTCGATCATCGACCACCGCGGCGATGCCAGCTACATCGCCACCATCCCCGATCTTGGCGCGCGGCTGGCCACGTTCACGCTGGAGCACCCGGACCCGGCAGGCATCGAGGCGCTGCTGCGCGCCTTGGCCATCGACCGCCCGCCGGTGGTCTTGCAGGGCCCGAGGCTGCGATACCGGGCGCTGATCGAAACGCCGGCCGGGATGCGGGAGCTGACCTGATCCCTGCACAAAGCCGCCTAACGCCGCTCGGCCTGCCAAGGGCGTCTTCCAGAATTTCGGCCGTCGACGAAATTCTGATGTGCCCGCCCTCCGGGGGCGGGCACATGCGTGCCCACCTGGGCGGTCCCATCAGAATTTGGCACCCTTCGGACCAAGCTTCACCCCCCTTGCCCTGCGGCTTGCGCCTTCGGGCAACCGGCGCGGGTGACTTGCCACTGGCAAGTCCCCTGATCGCGCCAGAAACAGCTCTCAAACCCGGCAGTAGGGCCTCACTCCCCCAGCAGCCGCCGATACATATGCCATGTCGCGTGCCCCAGCACCGGCAGCACCACGAACAGCCCCAGGAACATCGGCACCATCGCCGCGAACAGCAGCCCGGCGATCACCGCACCCCAGACCGCCATCACCGCCACATTCGCCGTCACCGCCTGCACGCTGCGGATCATCGCCGAGACGAAATCCACCTCGCGGTCCAGCAGCATCGGCAGCCCGCCAGCCGTCACCGAAAACAGCACCGTCGCGAAGGCCGCGCCGACAGCGCTGCCCACCGCCAGCATGATCAGGCCATTGCCCGTCCACAGCACCTCGAAGGACGAGGACACATTGGTCATCGCCGACAGGCCCATGAACAGCGCGAAGATCGTATGCGCCACGAACACCCAGAACATGAACATCAAGAGGATCAGCATCGCCATCGACGGCACCTGCCGCTGGCGCTGCGCGAAGACCACCCCCAGCACGCCCGGCCAGTCCAGCGCCTGCCCCGCCTCCAGCCGCCGGCTCACCTCATAAAGCCCGGTCGCGGCAAAGGGCGCCAGCAGTGGGAAGCCGACAAAGACCGGGATCAGCCACCAATCGGCCCCCGCCGCGGTATAGACCTGCCACATCACCACGCCGCCAAGCACATAGACCGCCGAGAAGAACAGCCCGAACAGCGGCGCGCGGGTGAAATCCCGCCAGCCCGCCGCCAGCACCGCGCCGATATCGGCCAGCCGCACCTCCTGCACCTCGGGCAGCGGCGAGGCCGCCGTCGCCTGCACCACGTCTTCTTGCACCATCACTGCGCCCTCCCCTGCGTTTCCGCAACGCTACGCGCGCCGGCTGATTCCCCGCAAGCGCCGCTCGCACGCCGTGGACAAGCCCCCCGCAACGGCATAGCGATACCCGCATGACCCGCGCGCGCTTCCTTGACCGGACCACCCCGCCCCATATCGCCACCCTGGTCCTGCTCTCGGGCCTCGGCGCGCTGAACATGAACATGTTCCTGCCCTCGCTGCCCGGCATGGCCCGCGATTTCGGGGTGGAATACAGCGTGATGCAGCTGTCGGTCTCGGCCTATCTGGCGGTGTCGGCGGTGGTGCAGCTGCTGGTCGGACCGCTGTCGGACCGCTATGGCCGCCGCCCGGTGATCCTTGGCGCGCTGACCATCTTCGTGCTGGCGACGCTTGGCACGCTGCTGGCGCCCAACGCGGGGGTGTTCCTCGGCTTCCGGATGATGCAGGCCTCGGTCGTCACCGGCCTCGTCCTTAGCCGCGCGGTGGTGCGGGACATGGTGCCGGGGCCGCAAGCCGCCTCGATGATCGGCTATGTCACCATGGGCATGTCGCTGGCGCCGATGCTGGGCCCGATTGCGGGGGGCGCGCTGGATGAGGTATTCGGCTGGCGCGCGACCTTCATCACCCTCGGCGTCTCCGGCCTGCTGGTGCTGGCACTGATCTGGGCTGACCTCGGCGAGACCGGCCAGCGCGGCACTGGCAGCTTTGCCGATCAGGCGCGCCATTACCCCGAGCTGCTGACCTCGCGCCGCTTCTGGGGCTATGCGCTGGCGGCAACCACCTCATCCGGCGCGTTCTTCGCCTATATCGGCGGCGCGCCCTTTGTCGGGGCCGAGGTGTTCGGTCTCAGCCCGGCGGCTGTGGGGTATTACTTCGCCGCGCCCGCCATCGGCTATGCGCTTGGGAATTTCCTGTCGGGCCGCTACTCAGTGCGGCTGGGGATAGAGCGGATGGTGCTGGCCGGCGCCTTCGTCTCGACCCTGCCGCTAGCGGCGGCGCTGGCGCTGGATCTGGCCGGGATGAGCCACCCGCTGACCTTCTTCCCCTTCGTGGGCCTCATGGCGCTTGGCAATGGGTTGCTGCTGCCCAATGCCAATGCCGGGATGATGTCGGTGCGCCCCGAACTTGCCGGCACCGCCTCGGGCCTTGGAGGCACCATGACCATCGGCGGCGGCGCGGCGCTGGCGGCGCTCGCCGGCGCAGTGCTGAGCGTGGAGAGCGGGGCGACACCGCTGCTGATGCTGATGCTGGTCTCCTCGGCGGCCTCCATCCCGTCGATCCTCTGGGTGATGCGGCGCAAGAAGACGCTGGGGCTCTGATCCCGCCCCGCGCTGTATTGCCGCTGACGGCAAGCTTGCGCAGCCGGGTTTGCAAACGCTATGACTCGTTTCGCAAACTCCTGGGGGGACACGGGATGGCGACGCAGAAACTCTACGCGGGGCTCAAGCTCCGCGAGACGCGCGGACGGCTGGGCCTGACGCAGAAGATCTTTGCGGAACGGCTGGGGGTGTCGCTGCCCTACCTCAACCAGATGGAAAACAATCACCGCCCGGTCTCGGCCGGGGTGGTGCTGGCACTGGCGGGCGAGTTCGGGCTCGACGTGACCGAGCTGTCTACGGGGGATGCCGAACGGCTGGTCAGCGACATGCGCGAGGCGCTGGCAGATCCGGTCTTCGCCGATGCCGCGCCGCCGCTTGCCGATCTGCGGCTGGCCGCCTCCAACGCCCCAGCACTGGCGCGGGCGTTTCTGGAGCTGCACCGGGCTTACCGGCAGACTCATGAGCGGCTGGCCTCGCTGGACGATGCCTTGGGGCGCGACGATGCGGCGACGCTGACCAGCCCTTGGGAAGAAGTGCGCGACTTCTTTCACTATTGCGATAATTACCTCGATGCCGTGGACCGGGCCGCCGAACGGTTTTCCTGCCCGGACGGCAAGCGCTTGGACCCGATGGTTCACGCGGCCGAACTGCTCCGCAGCCGGGGTATAGAGTTGCAATTTTGTGATGTCGATGCGCTTCGCTCGCAAGCCGGCCACCGGCTGCTGATCTCCACCCGCGCTGCCACCGCGACGCAACGCTTTCAGGTGCTGCACCAGGTCGCGCTGACCACGCAGAACGACCTTCTGGAGGCGACGCTGGACCTCGGCCGCTTCCAGTCCGAAACTTCCCGCGCCATCGCAAAGATCGGCCTCGCCAACTATTTCGCCGGCGCCGCGCTGCTGCCATATCGAGTGTTTCTGGAGGCGGCGCAGGAGGCGCGGCATGATCTGGAGCGGCTGGCCGACCAGTTCGGCGCCTCGATCGAGCAGGTGGCGCATCGGCTGTCCACCCTGCAGCGCCCCGGCGCCAAGGGCATCCCCTTCTATTTCGTCCGTGTCGATCAGGCCGGCACCATCACCAAGCGCCATTCTGCAACCCGTTTGCAATTTGCACGCTTCGGCGGCGCCTGCCCGCTGTGGAACGTGCATCAGGCCTTCGAAACCCCAGGCCGCTTCCTGCGCCAGCTGGCCGAAACGCCCGACGGGGTGCGCTATCTCAGCCTCGCGCGCGATGTGTCCAAGCCCGGCGGGTCGTTCCACGCGCCGATCCGCCGCTATGCCATCGGTCTGGGATGTGAGGTCAGCCACGCCGCGCAGGTGGTCTATGCCGACGATCTCGACCCGTCGAACCCGCGCGCCTATCAGCCCATCGGCATTTCCTGCCGGATCTGCGAGCGCAAGGACTGCCACCAGCGCTCCGTCCCGCCGCTGGAGCGCCGCCTGCGCGTCGATCCGGACCGGCGCGGGCTGCTGCCCTATGAGATTGCCTGAACGCAAAGGGGCCCCGGATCACTCCGGGGCCCCTTTGTCGTGAAGCGTTGCGGATCAGGCCTTGGCCAGCATCCGCGCCAGATCATCCTTCAGCGCCGCACGCTTCTTGCGCATCTCGACCTCGACCAACTGTTCCACCGGCTCGACATTGGTCTCGGCGCGGTGAACGTCGCGGTTGATCTCGTGATATTCCTCAAGGATCCGCGCGAAATGCGCATCCGAGGCCTTCAGGGCATGGATCTTCTCGGCTTCGCCGGGAAAATCCTCATAGATATCATGGGGGGTGTTCGACACGGGTCTCTCCCTTGTTCCTGTGTTGTCCGGCCCTAGGCTTAACCCGCGGTGCCCGCAACCACCTTGACCCGTATCAAGTCGGTGCTATCCGCCCGCCCGGCGCCATCCCGCCGCCCGCGCCTCGGCCTCGGTGCAGAACCAGCGCTCGCCTGCGTCGGTGTCGATGCGGGTATCGGCCCAGCTTCGGCTGCCCGGCACATGGTAGATCTGGCCGCGGGAAGAGATGTTGCCCTTTATCGTGCAATCCCCGGGGGCCGCCTGCGGCGCCGCGCGGCCAGCGGCGCGCACTGTATCCGGCCGCTCCGCCTCGCCATCCCACAGCCCGATCCCGGCCACCGCCGCGCGCTTTTCGGCATCGACATAGTCCAGCGAGTACTGCCGGTAGGCAAAGGCTGCGCCGCCCGCGACCATTGCAGCCGCCACATCGCCCCTCGCCCCGGTGCAGGTGGCGACCAGCCGGCCATAGCGGTCCTGCTCGCGCCCCTTGCAGCGCAGCCCGCCGCGCGCGAGCCCTGCCAGCACGTCGCGCGACCAGGCCCCGCAGGCCCAAGCCTGACCGTCGCGCCGGCAGGTCTGCGACATCTCCGGCGCGTCGATGCCATAGAGCCGAACCGTGACGCCCTCCACCTCCACCGTATCGCCATCGACAATCCGCGCCGGGCCAGAGACGGTCTGCGCAACGACCGGCCCGCCAAGCAACGCTGCCAGCACGATGGGACCAAAGAGTGAACGAATGGTTAACATGCCCCCTTCTGCCAGCCCCGTCCCTGCAGGGCAAGCGCCGACGGCCAGCGTGGTCAACGCAGCCAAGACCCGCTTGCGCAGCCCCCCGGCATCGGGGATGGTCGGGCCGCCGCGCCCGGATGCGCCGCCCCTAAAGGCACCAGATGATCCTGCTCCAGAATGGCCCCGGCGGCCTCCCCGCCCTGTTCGACGCGCCCCGCACCCTGATCCGCGCCGACAGCGCGGTGGAGGTCGTGCCGGCGCTGGAGCAAGCCGAGGCGGCGCTGGCCTCGGGGCATTGGGTTGCCGGGATGCTAGCCTATGAGGCGGGGTTTGCACTGGAGCCCGCCTTGGCGGGGCTGCAGCGTCCGGCCGGCCCGCTGGTCCATCTCGGCGTCTATGATGCACCGCGCGATGCGACCGAAACGTTTGCCCGCGCCGAGGCCGAGGCGGCGGATGCCCGGCTGACCGCGCCAATTCCCACCCTTCCCCGCGCCGCCCATGCCGAGGCAATCGCCCGCGCGCTGGAGCTGATCCGCGCCGGCGATTGCTATCAGGTCAACCTGACCTTCCCGCTGACCACCGAGGCGCAGGGCACCCCCCTCGGCCTCTACGCCGCGCTGTCGCGGGTGCAGCCCGTCGGGCATGGCGCGGTGGTGGCACTGCCGGACACGCCCGCGCTGGTCTCGCTGTCGCCCGAGTCCTTCTTCGCCACCGATGCGGCGGGCGGCATCACCGTGCGGCCGATGAAGGGCACCCGCCCCCGCCACCCTGACCCTGCGCAGGATGCGGCCCTTGCCGAGGGCCTTCGCGCGGCGGTGAAGGACCGCGCCGAGAACCTGATGATCGTGGATCTGATGCGCAATGACCTGTCGCGTATCTGCCGGGTCGGCTCGGTCAAGGTGCCGCAGCTGTTCGCGGTCGAAAGCTTCGCCACCGTCCACCAGATGGTGTCCGAGGTGCGGGGCCAGCTCCTCCCCGGCACCGGGCTCGCCGGCATCCTGCGCGCGATCTTTCCCTGCGGGTCGATCACCGGCGCGCCGAAGATCCGGGCGATGCAGATCATCCATGAGCTGGAGCCGCACCCTCGCGGTGCCTATTGCGGGGCGATCGGCTGGGCGGGGCCCGATGGCTCATCGGCCTTCAACGTGGCGATCCGCACTTTGACGCTGCAGACCGGCGGAGCGGTCACGCTCAATGTGGGCGGCGGCGTGGTCGCGGACAGCACCGCCGAGGGGGAATGGGAGGAGGCGCTGTGGAAAGCCCGTTTCGCCCGACTGACCTGACCCCCGACCTGCGCCTGATCGAGACGCTTGGGTGGGACGGCCGGCGCCTTGTGAGGCTGGACCGGCACCTTGACCGCCTCGCCAGCAGCGCAGCGCGGCTTGGCTTCGACCATGACCCCGAAGCCGTCGCCAAAGCCCTTGCCACCATCACCGGCCCCGCCCCCCTGAGGGTGCGGCTGACGCTGGCGCAGGACGGCCGCGCAGAGGTCACCCATGCTCCCCTCGCTCCGCACCCGGCGCTTTGGCGTGTCGCGCTGGCGCAAACCCGGCTCGACGCCGCCGACCCCTGGCTCGGCATCAAGACCACCCGCCGGCAGCTCTATGACCGGGACCGCGCCGCGCTACCGTCAGGCACCGACGAGTACATCTACGCCAACCAGTACGGCGAGCTTTGCGAGGGCACCATCACCACCCTCTTCTTCGACCTCGGGAGCGGCCTCTGCACCCCGCCCCAGCGTTGCGGCCTGCTGCCCGGCTGCCTGCGTGCGGAGATGCTGCAGACGGGCGCGGCGCGCGAGGCGGTGCTGACCCTCGCCGACCTCCCCCGCGCCCGGCTGTGGATGGGCAACTCGCTGCGCGGGCTGATCCCGGCGGCCCTCTAACGCTGCGCAACCTGCCAATTGGGGCTCTGCCACGGCGCCGCGTTGGAGGGGGCCAGCATCCCCTTGCCAAGGATATGGTCCGCCGCCTTCTCGCCGGTCATGATCGAGGGGGCGTTGAGGTTGCCGTTGGTGATGCTTGGGAAGATCGAGCTGTCGGCGACCCGCAGCCCCTCCACCCCGATCACCCGGCAGTCGGGATCGACCACCGCCATCGGATCGCTCGCCGCCCCGATCCGCGCCGTGCCGCAGGGGTGATAGGCACTTTCGGCATGTTCGCGGATGAAGCCGTCGATCTCATCATCGCTCTCCACCGCCGCGCCCGGCTGGATCTCGTGCTTCACATAGGGCGCGAAGGCCGCCTGCGCGAAGATCTCGCGGGTCAGGCGAACGCAGCGGCGGAACTCTTCCCAATCCTCGGGCTGGCTCATGTAGTTGAAGCGGATCACCGGCGCCTCGCGCGGATCAGCTGACCGCAGGGTGACAGACCCGCGCGAGCGCGAGCGCATCGGGCCGACATGCACCTGAAAGCCATGCCCCTCCGCCGCGACCTTACCGTCATAGCGCACGGCGATGGGCAGGAAGTGGTATTGGATGTCGGGATACTCCACCCCCGGCGCGGACCGGATGAAGGCGCAGCTTTCGAACTGGTTCGAGGCGCCAAGCCCGCGCCCAGTGAACAGCCACTGCGCGCCGATGCCCGCCTTGCCGAGCAGGTTCCAGTATTTGTAAAGCGTGACAGGGAGTTTGGAGGCGAACTGCATGTAGACCTCCAGATGGTCCTGCAGGTTCGCGCCCACCCCCGGCCGGTCTGCCACGACGTCGATGCCATGCTCCGCCAGATGCGCCGCAGGGCCGATGCCCGACAGCATCAGCAGTTTGGGGGTGTTGATGGAGGAGGCGGACAGGATCACTTCCGCCCGCGCCGTGATAACTTCGGTCTTGCCGCCCCGGTCCACCTCTACCCCCACCGCGCGGCCGTCCTTGATGACCACCCGCCGGGCCAGCGCGCGGATCAGCGTGCAGTTGCCGGTCTTCAGCGCCGGGCGCAGATAGGCGTTCGCCGCAGACCAGCGCCGGCCCTTCCAGATCGTCGCCTCCATCGGGCCGAAGCCCTCCTGCTTCTCGCCGTTATAGTCGTGGGTCAACTCATAGCCCGCCTGCTTGCCGGCCTCGATGAAGGCGGAGAACAGCGGGTTCGACCGCGGGCCGCGGGTGATGTGCAGCGGGCCGCTGTCGCCGCGCCAAGTGGGATCGCCGCCATCCTTGCCGCCGTGCCAGGTCTCCATCCGCTTGAAATAGGGCAGCACGTCCGCATAGCCCCAGCCCTGCGCGCCCATCTCGGCCCAGGTGTCGAAATCGCGGGCATTGCCGCGGACATAGACCATGCCGTTGATCGAGGACGACCCGCCCACCACCTTGCCGCGCGGGGTGGCAAGGCTGCGATTGCCCAAGTGCGGCTCGGGTTCGCTACGCAGGCCCCAGTCATAGATGCCCATGTTCATCGGATAGCTCAGCGCCGCCGGCATCTGGATGAAGGGGCCAGCGTCCGACCCGCCATGCTCGATCACCAGCACCTTGTGGCCAGCGCCCGCCAGCCGGTAGGCCACGGCCGAACCGGCCGAGCCTGCGCCTACGATCACATAATCCGCTTCCATCCTGGTCATCCTCGTGTCCGGCCCCGCCGGCAAAATCTTCGTTCGTGTCTGGCGGGCTGTGCCGGCCCATCCGAAAAATCAGTAGGGCGCGTCCACCGGCCCCATGCCGACATAAACCGACTTCACTTGCGTATAATGCTCGATGGCCGCGCGGGAGTTTTCCCGCCCGACGCCCGATTGCTTGACGCCGCCGAAGGGCGCCTCGACCGGGGTCAGGTTATAGGCGTTGATCCAGCAGGTGCCGGCCTCCAGCCCCGCCGCCATCCGGTGCCCGCGGGCGATGTCGCGGGTGAAGACACCGGCGGCGAGGCCGAATTCGGTGGCATTGGCGCGGGCGAGCACCTCATCCTCATCGGCAAAGTCCAGCACCGCCATCACCGGCCCGAAGATCTCCTCGCGCGCAATCGACATGCTGTCGGTGACATCCGCAAACACCGTCGGCTGGATGTAATAGCCGGAGTTCAGCGGCACCCGCGCGCCGCCCGTCACCAGCCGCGCGCCCTCCGCCTGCCCGGCGGCGATGTGGCCTGCGACCTTCTCCAGCTGCGCGGCGCTGACCAGCGGGCCCATCTGCGTCGCCTCCTCGCGCGGATCGCCAAGGATAATCGCCTCGGTCCGCGCTTTCAGCCGGTCCAGGAACCGCTCCTTGATGCCGCCCTGCACAAACACCCGCGTGCCGTTGGAGCAGACCTGCCCGGCCGAATAGAAGTTGCCCAGCATCGCCGCGCCGACCGCATCTTCCAGATCGGCATCGTCGAAGATGATCAGCGGCGACTTGCCGCCAAGCTCCATCGTCACATGCCGCATCCCCTCGGCGGCGGCGGCGTAGACACGGCGGCCAGTCGGCACCGATCCGGTCAGCGAGACCTTGGCCACGCGGGGATCGGTGATCAGCCCCGCCCCCACCGCCCCGCGGCCCTGCACCACGTTGAACAGGCCCGCGGGCAGCCCGGCCTCGATGTAGAGTTCCGCGAGTTTCAGCGTGCAAAGCGGCGTGGTTTCCGACGGCTTGAACACCATCGCATTGCCGAAGGCGAGCGCGGGGGCGGATTTCCAGCAGGCTATCTGGGTGGGATAGTTCCACGCGCCGATGCCGACGCACACGCCGAGGGGCTCGCGGATCGTGTAGACGAAATCGCGCCCAAGCGGGATGGTCTCGCCCGTCACCGTGGGGGCAAGCCCCGCGAAATACTCCAGCGCATCGGCGCCAGAGCTGGCATCGGCCACCAGCGTTTCCTGGATCGGCTTGCCGGTATCGAGGGTTTCCAGCGCCGACAGTTCGGGGTTGCGCTCGCGGATCAGGGCGGCGGCGCGGTGCAGGATGCGGGCGCGCTCCACCGGCTTGCGGGCGGCCCAGTCCTTTTGCGCACGGGTGGCGGAGGCCAAGGCGGCCTCGATGACGGCCGGCGTCGCCTCATGCAGCCGGGCGATCACCTCGCCGGTGCCGGGGAAGATCACGTCGATGACCGCTCCGGCGCTGTCCTCGACATAGGCGCCGTCGATGAAGTGGCTGGCCTCTGGCTGGGCGATCAGGGTCATGGGGTCTCTCCGGCAAGTCGTGAATGTGTGGTCGCGGCGATCGCTCGCCACAGAAAGTCAGGCTCGCGGCGATCACTCGCCGCGGGGAAAGCGTTTGCTCTCTTCGAGGATGTTGAGGTCCATGTGATTGCGCATGTACTGCTCGGACGCCTTCTTCAGCGGCTGATAGTCCCAGGGGTAATAGCCCCCCTGACGCAGCGCCTCGTACACCACCCAGCGGCGGGCCTGACTGGCGCGGACATCGGCGTCGAAACGCTCCAGATCCCAGCGGGTCGCGGCCTCGAACTTCAACTCCGCCAGCGTGGCGGCATGGGCCGGATCCTCGGCGAGGTTGCGCAGTTCGTGGGGGTCCGCCTCGAGATCGAACAGCTGATCCGGGTCCAGCTTGCACAGGTTCAGCTTCCAGCGGCCCTTGCGCAGCGACACCAGCGGCGCGTTGCTGGCCTCGGCGGCATATTCCATCGCCACCGCTTCGGCCCGCGGCGCACCGCCTGCCAGCGGCAGCAGGCTCTGCCCATCGGTCCAGGGCATCACTTCGTCCATGGAAATCCCCGCCAGATCGCACAGCGTCGGCGTGACGTCGAGGGTGGAGACGGGATCGGTGATAAGCCCCGCCGCCATCCCCGGCGCCGACAGCATCAGCGGCACGCGCGAGGAGCCATCGAAGAAGTTCATCTTGAACCACAGCCCACGCTCGCCCAGCATGTCGCCGTGGTCGGACACGAAGACCACGATGGCCTCTTGCCGCGTATCCTCCAGCGCCTGCAGGATCTCGCCGATCTTGTCGTCGCAATAGGAGATATTGGCGAAATAGGCGCGGCGCGAGCGCTGAACCATATCGTCCGTCAGATCGTAATTGTGCCAGTCCGAGGCGTCGAAGATGCGCCGCGAATGGGCATCCTGTTCGGAATAGGGAATGAGCCCGACCTCGGGCATCAGATGCTCGCAGCCCTCATAAAGATCCCAGTATTTCTTGCGCGCGACATAGGGATCGTGCGGATGGGTGAAGCTGACCGTCAGCATCCAGGGCCGCGCATCAAGGCCGCGCGACAGATCGTAGATCTTCGCCCTGGCCTGATGGGCGACGTCATCATCGTATTCCAGCTGGTTGGTGATCTCGGCGACCCCGGCCCCGGTGACCGAGCCCATGTTGTGATACCACCAGTCGATCCGCTCGCCCGGCTTGCGGTAATCCGGCGTCCAGCCGAAATCGGCGGGGTAGATGTCGGTGGTCAGCCGCTCCTCGAACCCGTGCAGCTGGTCGGGTCCGACGAAATGCATCTTGCCGGACAGCGTAGTCAGGTACCCCGCGCGGCGCAGGTGGTGGGCGTATGTGGGGATGTCAGACCGGAACTCGGCGGCGTTGTCATAGACCCCGGTGCGCGAGGGCAATTGCCCCGACATGAACGAGGCACGCGCGGGGGCGCAGAGCGGCGAGGCGGTATAGGCATTGGCGAATCGCACCGAGCGCGCCGCCAGCTTCTTCAGATTCGGCGCATGCAGCCAATCCGCCGGGCCATCGGGAAACAGCGTGCCGTTCAGCTGATCGACCATCAGGATCAGGATATTCGGGCGGGTCATGGGCGGGTTCCTTGTGCAAGTTCGGCCTCAAAACTGCTCATCACCAGCAGCGCCGCAGCCTGTCGGTCGGGTGCCTGCACGCGCAGCGCCTGGCGCAGATAGACGCCGTCGATCAGCGCCCCCAGCCCCTCGGCCACCGCCCCGGCCCGCGCGCCGACCAGCGGGCGCAGGTCATGGGTCAGGTTCGAATGCAGGCGGCGGCGGTAGATCTCCAGCAGCCGCCGCGCCTCGGGCATGGTCTGGGCCAGAACGTAGAAATTCAGCCATGCCGCAATGACTTCGCGGCGGAAGTTCGTGCTGGAAAACGACACCCGCACGATCGCCTCGATCCGCGCCCGCGGCTGATGCGCGGTGGCCAGCGCGCCCCGCACCTCGGCCCCGTAGATTGCCAGCACATGCCGCATCGCCGCCAGGAAGATCGCCTCCTTGGAGCCGAAATAATGGTGCGCCAGCGCCGCCGACACGCCGGCGCGCTTGGCGATCTGCGCCACGGTCACCTCAAGGGTTCCCGCAAGGCCGATCTCCTGTATGGTCGCCTGGACAATCTCTGCCCGCCGAAGAGGCTCTGCCGCGATGCGTGCCATGAAAACCCCGGAAAACTGTTGCAATCTAATCCTAGGGGTGGATTAATTGACTCGTCAATCAAGAAACCGGGGCACACCCGAACCCAATTCCATGACGCACAGGGAGCGCCAGATGAAGAAGACCGTTACCACCGCCCTCGCCGTTTCGGCCCTCGCCCTCGCAGCCGCCGGCCCGGCCGCGGCGGCAGGTTGCGATACCGTCACCTTCTCGGATGTCGGCTGGACCGACATCACCGTCACCACCTCGGCCGCCAAGCAGGTGCTGACGGCCCTTGGCTATGGCGTCGATGTGAAAGTGCTGGCAGTGCCGGTCACCTTCGCCTCGCTGGAAGCGGGCGATATCGACGTGTTCCTCGGCAACTGGATGCCGGCGCAGGAAGGGGCGATCAAACCCTATCTCGACTCAGGGTCCATCGAAGTCGTCGGCACCAACCTTGAAGGCACCCAGTACACGCTGGCCGTGCCGACCTATCTGGCCGAAAAGGGCCTGAAAACCTATGCCGACGTCGCCAGCTTCAAGGACGAGCTCGACGGCAAGATCTACGGGATCGAGCCGGGCAATGAAGGCAATACCTACCTGATCAGCCTGACCGAAGCCGGCGGCCCTTTCGAGGGATTCGACATCGTCGAAAGCTCGGAACAGGGGATGCTGGCGCAGGTTGCGCGCTATTACCCGAATCAAGAGGGCGTCGTGTTCCTTGGCTGGGCCCCGCACCCAATGAACGCAAATTTCGACCTGACCTACCTGACGGGCGGTGAGGATTTCTTCGGCGGCGCGGGCATCGTGCAGACGGTGGCGCGCAAGGGCTATGTCGAGGAATGCCCGGCAATTGGCGCACTGCTGAAGAACATGACCTTCTCGCTCGAGATGGAAAACCAGATCATGGGCGAGATCCTGGATAAGGGCGCAGAGCCTGACGCCGCCGTCGCCGAATGGATCAAGGCCAATCCGGCGGTTCTGGATGGCTGGCTGGCCGGCATCACCACCAAGGACGGCGCCGAGGGTCTTCCCGCCGTCAAGGCCGCGATGGGCCTCTAATCGCTGCATGACGGGGGCGGCGCGCGCCGAATTTCCGGCGGCGCCGCCCTTCATGCATAACCATCCCCTGCCGCATCCTTTTGCGGGCTGCGGCCCCGGTTCCCCACCCCGCACGCAAGGGAGACGCGCGCCCGATGGACTGGCTGACCCAGAAGATTCCCGTAGGCGCCTGGGCTAAAAGCGTCTTTGACTGGCTGAATGCCCATGGCGGCCCCCTGTTCGACCTGATCGCCTCGGTGCTCGAATCGGTGATCGACGCGATGCTGTTCGTGCTGCAAGGCACCCCGCCTTTGGTGCTGATCGCGCTCTTCGTGGCGCTGACATGGGTGCTGCAACGCAACTGGAAGACCTGCCTTCTGGTGGGGCTCGGGTTTCTGTTCATCCTCAACCAGGATTACTGGGACGAGACAATGCAGAGCCTGACGCTGATCCTGTTTTCCTGCTTCGTCTGCATGACCCTGGGCGTACCCATCGGCATCGCCGCCGCCCACCGCCCGCGCCTCTACCAGAGCATGTCGCCGGTGCTGGACCTGATGCAGACGCTGCCGACCTTCGTCTACCTGATCCCGGCCATCGTGTTCTTCGGCCTTGGCATGGTGCCGGGGCTGATCGCCACCGTGGTCTTCGTGCTGCCTGCGCCGATCCGGCTGACGCAGCTGGGGATCTCCTCGACCCCGCCCGCCCTGCTGGAAGCGGCGACCGCCTTTGGCGCCACCCCCACCCAGCGGCTGTGGAAGGTGGAGCTGCCCTATGCCCTGCCGCAGATCATGGCGGGCCTGACGCAAGCGATCATGCTGTCGCTGTCGATGGTGGTGATCGCGGCGATGGTCGGGGCCAACGGGCTTGGCGTGCCGGTGGTGCGGGCGCTGAACTCGGTCAACACCTCGCTGGGGTTTGAATCGGGGTTCATCATCGTGGTGGTGGCGATCATCCTCGACCGGATGCTGAAGATGGAGCGCAAGTCATGAGCGTCGCGGTGGAATTTGACAATGTTTCCATCGTGTTCGGAGACAAACCTGATGTAGCCCTACCGCTGATGGATGCCGGCCAGACCCGCAGCGAAGTGCAACGCGCCAGCGGTCAGGTGCTGGGGGTCCACAACTGCTCGCTGACAGTCGACGAGGGCGAGATCCTGGTGCTGATGGGGCTGTCGGGGTCTGGCAAGTCCACCCTCTTGCGTGCAGTCAACGGGCTGAATCCGGTCTGCCGCGGCCGGGTCATCATCCATGATGGCGACTGGAACTGCGATGTGGTCTCGGCGCCGCCGGCCGACCTTTTGCGGGTGCGGCGCGAATGCGTGGCGATGGTCTTCCAGCAATTCGGCCTGCTGCCCTGGCGCAGCGTGCGCGACAATGTCGGGCTGGGGCTGGAGCTGGGGGGGATGAAACCCGCCGAGCGCCGCAAGAAGGTGGATGAACAGCTGGCGCTGGTCAGCCTGTCGGACTGGGCAGACCGGCGGGTCGGCGAGCTGTCGGGCGGGATGCAGCAGCGCGTCGGCCTCGCCCGCGCCTTTGCCACCGATGCGCCGATCCTGCTGATGGACGAGCCGTTCTCGGCCCTCGACCCGCTGATCCGCGCCCGGCTGCAGGACGAGCTACTGGAGCTGCAGGCCAAGCTGAAGCGCACAATCATCTTCGTCAGCCATGACCTTGATGAGGCCTTCAAGCTCGGCAACCGCATCGCGCTGATGGAGGGCGGGCGCATCGTGCAGATCGGCACCGCCCGCGATATCATCGCCAATCCGGCCGATGACTATGTGGCCGATTTCGTGGCGCATATGAACCCGCTCGGCGTGCTGACCGCCGAGGATGTGCTGGAGCCCGGCGAGGCTCCGGGCGCGCCCGTGGTGGCGCTGGACCTGCCGGTGCGGGACGTGATGGCGCATCTGCGGAGCCACACCGCCGTGGCGGTGGAAGGCGGCGGCCGCGTGACGCGGGAAGGCGTGATCGGGCGGCTGATCGCGGTGTAGGGTTAAACCTTCGCCGCGTTCGGCGCCGGCGTCACTGCGGCCCGTTTCAGCACCGCTTCGCGCCAGGTCATGTAGCTGATGGCAGCGATGATCAGGCCGCCGCCCAGCATCACGAACGGGTCCACCGGCTCGCCGAAGACCGCCATGCCGAGGATCGCGGCCCAGACCAGTTGCAGGAAGGTTACCGGCTGGGTCACGGTCAGCGGCGCGGCCTCGAAGGCGCGGGTCATGCAGTAATGGCCGCCGGTGGCGAAGGCGGCGGTGGTGGCCAGCAGGGCAAGCTGCGACCCGGTCGGCGGCACCCAGTGCAGCGCGGCGAAGGGGGCCAGGCCGATGGTCACGGTCAGCGACATCATCGCCACCACGGCCGTGGCCGAGACCAGCCCGCTCAGTTGCTTGGCAAAGAGGTAGGAGACCGCGAAACAGGCCGCAGCGCCGAGTTGCGACAGATGCGCAGGCTCGATCTCGCGCAGCCCTGGGCGCAGGATCACCAGCGCGCCGAAGATCGCCACGCAGATCGCGAGGATCCGCCGCAACGCCAGTTTCTCGCCGAAGATCAGCGCAGCGCCAATCGTTACGCCGATCGGGTTCAGATAACCGATGGCGGTGACTTCGGCCACGGGGAGCCGCGCCATGGCGTAAAACCACAAGATCACCGCGACGGTGTGCAGCGCACCGCGGGCCGCGAACAGGCGCCAGACGACCGGCGAGAACCCGGTCTTCAGGGCGGGCAGCAGCACCGGCATCAGGAACAAGAGGCCGAAGGCAAAGCGCAGAAACGCGCTCTCGGCCGCGGGCAGCGCGGTGCCAAGGTAGCGGACAGTGGCGTTGACGCCGACGAAGGCGAAGCCCGAGGCGAGCATCCACAGGACGCCGGCCAGCGGGCGGGAGGAGGAAGGCGCGGTCATTCCGGCACCTGACAGAATGCCGCGGGCCGGTGCAAGCCCAAAGCCTCAGCCAAAGGCCAGTCCGGCGGCGATGGACCACATCACGCAGCCGATCACGGCATCGAGCACCCGCCAGGCCACAGGCCGCGCGAAGAGCGGCGCCAGCAGCCGGGCGCCATAGCCGAGCGAGAAGAAGAACAGCACAGATCCGGTCATGGCGCCCGCGGCAAAGGTTGCCTCCTGCCCCGGGAACTGCGCCGAGATGCCGCCGAGCAGCACCACGGTATCCAGCCAGACATGCGGGTTGGCGAAGGTAATCAGCGCCAGCGCGCCGAGGGTTGCGCCAAGGGTCGCGCGCGTGGCCCGCGCCGCCTCAAGCGCCGCCCCGCCGCGCCAGGCCGACAGGAAGGCCCGCGCGCCGTACCACAGCAGGAAGGCGATCCCCCCCCCAACGCAGCGCCGGCGCGAGCCAGGGCATCCGGTCCGAGGCGAGCGCGAAGCCCCCCACGCCAAGCGCGATCAGGCCCGCATCGGCCAGCGCGCAGAAGGCGCAGGTGGCCAGCACATGCTCTCGGCGCAGCCCCTGCCGCAGCACGAAGGCATTCTGCGCGCCGATGGCGACGATGAGGCCGAGGCCGAGGCGGAGGCCGGCGAAATAGGCGACGAACATGGGGATCTCCCTTTGAGGCAAGGGATCGACTATCGGGCGCGGCGGGATTAGAAAAGGTAATCCTGCTAACTTCAGATTAGGATTTCTTATGTTTGATCCTGCCCATCTGGCTACCCTCGCCGCCGTGCTACGCCTTGGCAGTTTCGAGGCCGCCGCTGCGGCGCAGAACGTGACGCCCCCTGCCGTCTCGCAGCGGATCCGCGCGCTGGAGGAGCGGGCGGGCACGGTGCTGGTGGAGCGGACCCAGCCCGCCCGCGCCACCCCGGCCGGGGCGCGGCTGGCGCGGCATCATGAGGAGCTGCGGCTGCTGGAGCAGGGCCTCGCCCGCGATCTGGGCCGCGCGGCGGGGCCGGCGGCGAGCGTGCGGATTGCGGTGAATGCCGACAGCCTGGCGACCTGGTTCCTGCCGGCGCTGGCGGCAGTGGAGGGGATGCTGTTCGACCTGGTGATCGACGATCAGGACCACTCCGCCGACTGGCTGCGCCGCGGCGAGGTGATGGCGGCGGTGACGGGTCATCCCGGCCCGGTACAGGGCTGCGACGCGCGCCCGCTGGGATCCTTGCGCTACATTGCCACCGCGAGCCCGGGCTTCGTGGCGCGCTGGTTTGCGGGCGGTGTGACTGCGGAGGCGCTGGAGCAGGCCCCGGCGCTGATCTTCAACGCCAAGGACAGGTTGCAGGCGGATTGGGCGGCGGCGGCCACCGGCGCGCGCCCTGCCCTGCCGGGCCACCGCATCGGCTCCAGCGAGGGATTCGTCACCGCCGCTCTGCTGGGGATCGGCTGGGGGCTGAACCCCGAGCCGCTGGTGACGGAGCATCTGAGGGACGGCCGGCTGGTGGTGCTGCGGCCGGACCTGCCGCTGGACGTGGCGCTGCATTGGCAATGGATCCGGCTGGCGGGGGAGCCGCTGGCGCCGCTGACGGCGGCAGTTAGGGCGGCGGCGCGGCGGGGGCTGGCGGCGTGACTTGACTGGCAAAGGCGGGGGGCCGTCTGCCCCCCGCGCCCCCCGAGGATATTTAGGCAAAGAAGAAAGGGGTGCGGTCAGGCGCGGCGCTCGGCCAGCCAGAGGGAGCGGCCTTGGGTGGCGGGGTCTTCGGCGATGAAGAGGCGGGGGAGCAGGCCGGCAGCTTCCAGCACCGCGGCGTATTCGGCGGGGGTGAGGCTGGCGTGGTAGACCGACTCGCCGCCGACGGTGCCGATGGGCTCGCCAGCGTCGGGGCCGCAGGTGAAGAGGAGGCGCCCGCCGGGGGTCAGATGCGCGGCGAGGCGAGGGATCAGGGCGCACTGGTCCGCGGGGGTGAGGTGAAAGAAGCTGTCCCAGGCGAGGATGGCGGCGAAGGTGGTGCCCAGTGCCAGGCCCCGCATGTCGCCTCGGATGAACCGCGCTTGCGGCACGCGGGCCCGCGCCAGCGCCAGCATCGGGGCGGAGCCGTCGAGGCCAGTGACAGCGAAGCCTTGGGCCGCGAGATGGGCGGTGATGGGCTCGCCTGCGCCGCAGCCGAGGTCGAGGACGGGCGCGCCCGGGGCGAGGCCCTCGGTCAGGCGGTCGAGCCAGGGGCGCTCGTAGAGTGACCGGTCGCGGCTTGTGTCGAAGGCGGCGGCTTGTCGGCGGTAGGTGCCGGCGATGCTGTCCGGGGTGCCGGGATCAGGGGGCATCTGCAGGGGCGGCATCGGGCAGCGCAGCCACCAGCGCGGCGAAGTGGTCGCCGCGTTTCTCGAAATTGGGATACTGGTCGAAGCTGGCTGCGGCGGGGGCGAGGAGGACGGTCTCGCCCGGCTCCGCCTCGGCGGCGGCGCGGGTCACGGCCGCCTCCATCGTCTCGCAGATTTCATGCGGGGTGGCGCCGATCTCCAGCGCGAAGTCGCGGGCGGAGTGGCCGATGAGGTAGGCCTTGCTGACCGAGCCGAGGAAGGGCACCAGCCCGGCGATGCCGCCATCCTTGCCGAGGCCGCCGGCGATCCAGCGGATGCGGGGGAAGGCCTGCAGCGCCTTGGCGGCGCTGTCGACATTGGTGGCCTTGCTGTCATTCACGAAGCGCACACCGCCCCGGGTGGCGATGGTCTGGCTGCGATGCGGCAGGCCGGCAAAGCTGGTCAGCGCCTGTTCGATCAGCCGCGGCGGCAGGCCGAGGCTGCGGCAGGCGGCATAGGCGGCGCAGGCGTTCTGGTGATTGTGCGCGCCCGGCAGGCCCTGAATGGCGCGCAGGTCGATGGCGGCGACCTGCTTGCCCTTGCGCCATTCGGCGAGGAAGCCCTTTCGGGCGAAGACCGTCCAGCCCTCCCCCTCCAGCTTCTGCCCGGCGCTGACGCGGATCACCCGGTCATCGGCCGCGCCCTCGGCCATCTGGTTCGCAAGATACACACCCTCGGGCTCATCGACCCCGATCACCGCGCGGTCGGGGCCGCCTTCCGCGAACAGCCGCCGCTTGGCGGCGAAGTAGCCGCCATAGCCGCCATGCCGGTCGAGGTGATCGGGCGAGAGGTTAGTGAAGACCGCGACATCGGGGGTCAGGGCGCGGGCAAGGTCGGTCTGGTAGCTGGACAGCTCCAGCACCACCACCTCGCCATCGGTCGCCGGGTCCATGTCCAGCACGCCGCGGCCGATATTGCCGGCCATCTGGGTGGGGCGGCCGATGACCTGAAGGATATGGTGGATCAGCGCCGTGGTGGTGGACTTGCCGTTCGACCCGGTGACAGCGACGACCTTGGGGACGAGGTCGAAATCCTCCCACTCATCAACCGCCCAACTGCGGAAGAAGAGGCCGATGTCATTGTCCACCGGCACGCCAAGCGCCATCGCCTTCGCGATATGCCGGTTCGGCGCGGGGTAGAGGTGCGGGATGCCGGGCGAGGTCACCAGCAGCACTACGCCCTCCCAGGCCGCATCGCGGCCAAGGTCGGTGCAGGTGAAGCCCTCGGCTTCGGCCTTGGCGCGGGCCTCGGGGCTGTCATCCCACAGGACCGGCTCGGCGCCCCCCGCCTGCAGCGCCCGCGCGGTGGCAAGGCCGGAGCGGCCGAGGCCGAGAACGGCCACCTTCTGGCCGGCATGGCCTTGGACGGGAATCATGGGCGTGCCCCTTGCTGTGATCTGGCGCGGAAGATGGGGGATGGCGCCGGGGGGCGCAAGGTGCGCCCCCTCTTAGCGCAGTTTCAGCGTGGCGAGGCCGATCAGCGCCAGGATCAGCGAGATGATCCAGAAGCGGATCACGATCTGCGGCTCGGCCCACCCCTTTTTCTCGAAATGGTGGTGGATCGGGGCCATCAGGAACACGCGGCGGCCCGTGCGCTTGAAGTAGAGCACCTGGATGATGACGCTCAGCGCCTCGACCACGAAGAGGCCGCCGACGATGGCCAGCACGATCTCGTGCTTGGTCACCACGGCAATGGCTCCGAGCGCGCCGCCAAGCGCAAGGCTGCCGGTATCGCCCATGAACACGGCGGCGGGGGGCGCGTTGTACCACAGGAAGCCAAGCCCGCCGCCGATCAGCGCCGCGACGAAGATCAGCAATTCGCCAGTGCCGGCGACATAGTTGACACCGAGGTATTGCGCGAAGTCGACCCGGCCGACGGTATAGGCGATTACCCCAAGCGTGCCGGCTGCGATCATCACCGGCATGATCGCCAGCCCGTCGAGCCCGTCGGTCAGGTTCACGGCATTGGCCGCGCCGACGATCACCACCATCGAGAAGGGCACGAAGAAGATGCCAAGGTTCAGCATCGTTTCATTCAAGAAGGGCAGCGCCAGCTTGCCCGTCAGCTCTGCCGGATGGAACCATGCCGCCGCAGCCCCGGCCAGCGCCGCGATCAGCAGGCCGATGATGAAACGGGTGCGGGAGGACAGGCCCGCGGTCGTCTGCTTGGTGACCTTGGCATAGTCATCGGCAAAGCCGATCAGCCCAAAGGCATAGGTGACCAGCAGCACGATCCAGACATAGGGGTTGTCGAGCCGCGCCCATAGGAGCGTGGAGAACAGCAGCGCCGAGAGGATCAGCAGGCCGCCCATGGTGGGCGTGCCGGCCTTCACGAAATGCGTCTGCGGCCCGTCCTCGCGGATCGGCTGGCCCTTCTTTTGCTTGCGGCGCAGGAAGTTGATCAGCGGTTGGCCAAAGATGAAGCCAAAGATCAGCGCGGTGAAAAAGGCCGCACCAGCCCGGAAGGTGATGTAGCGAAACAGGTTGAACAGATCGCCGCCGTCCGAAAACTGCGTCAGCCAATAAAGCATTTACTCGGTCCCTCGATTGTCGTGCGCGACCGCTTGGCCGAGTTTGCGCAGCGCGTCAACCACGAGGCTGACTTTGATGCCCTTCGATCCCTTGACCAGCACGACATCGCCGGCATCGGCCAGATGATGCGCGCGGGCGGCAAGCGCCGGGGCGGTTTCGTGCCACTCGCCCCGCTGCGCGCGGGGCAGAAGGTCGTAGAGCGTCTTCATCCGCGGGCCGACGCAATGCACCAGCTTGATGCCGGCCATTGCCGGATGTTGGGCGATGTCCGCGTGCATCCGCAGCTCATCCGGCCCCAGCTCCAGCATGTCGCCCAAGACGGCAATGCGGCGGCCTTCGGATTTGCGGCCGATGCCATCGGTTGGCCGCGCGGCGCCCAGCATGTCGAGGGCGGCAGCCATCGAGGCGGGGTTGGCGTTGAAGGCGTCGTCGATCAGCTCGAAGGACAGGTGGTCATCGACGATGTCGAGCACGATGCGCTCCCGGGTACCACGGCCAAGCGGCGGCGCCCAGAGGCCAAGGTCCAGCGCAGCGATGGCGATATCGGCGCCCACCGCCTCGGCCACCGCCAGCGCGGCAAGGCCGTTCTGCGCGAAATGGCGGCCGGGAGTGCGAACCTTGAACAGCAGCGGCAACCCGGCATGGTCGGCCTGCACGATGGTGGCGTCGGGGGTCATCTGCGCGTCGATCAGCCGGAAATCTGCGCCGGGGATGGGGCCGAAAGTCAGGATATTCGCGGCGCGGGTGGCGGCCAATGCAAGGATGTCGCTGACCGGCAGGCCGAGCGGAATCACCGCGGTGCCCCCCGGCTCCAGCCCGTCAAAGATCGCGGCCTTCTCGTGCGCGATTGCCTCGATGCTGTCGAACGCCTCCAGATGTGCGGCGGCGACGGTGGTGATCATCGCCACATGCGGGCGGGCGAGGCGGGCGAGCGGCGAGATTTCGCCCGGGTGGTTCATCCCGATCTCGATCACCGCGAAATCGGCATCCACGGGCATCCGCGCCAGCGTCAGCGGCACGCCCCAGTGGTTGTTGTAGCTGGCCTCGGCGGCATGGACGCGGCCCTGCGCCGTCAGGATTGCGCGCAGCATCTCCTTGGTCGAGGTCTTGCCGACCGATCCGGTGATGGCGATGACCTTGGCCTGCCCCCGCGCTCGTCCCGCCGCGCCGAGGGCCGCGAGACCCTCCAGCACATCGGGCACGATCAGCAGCGGGTCTTTGTCGGTGCAGCCGTCCGGAATGCGGCTGACCAGCGCCGCGGCGGCGCCCTTGTCCAGCGCGGCGCGGACGAAGTCATGGCCATCGCGCGCGTCGGTCAGCGCCACGAACAGGTCGCCCGGTTGCAGGCTGCGGGTGTCGATGGAGACGCCGGTGGCGGCGAAGGCTTGGGTGGCGCGCCCGCCGGTTGCGGTTGCGGCGTCGGCAGAGGTCCAGAGCGGGCCTGAGTTCAAGGATGTCATATCCGGCCCTCCAGCGCGGCGACGGCGACGCTGGCCTGTTCGGCATCGTCGAATGGGTAGACGGTATCGCCGACGATCTGCCCCGTCTCATGGCCCTTGCCGGCGATCAGCAGCGCGTCCCCCGGCCCGAGCGCATCCACCCCGCGCAGGATCGCCTCGGCGCGGTCGGCGACCTCTGTCGCGTTCGGGCAGCCCGCCATCACCTCGGCGCGGATCACTGCCGGGTCTTCGCTGCGCGGGTTGTCATCGGTGACATAGACCAGATCGGCATGGCGCGCCGCCGCCTCGCCCATCAGCGGGCGTTTCACCTTGTCCCGGTCGCCGCCCGCGCCGAAGACGCAGACGATCCGGCCCATCACATGCGGGCGCAGGGATTGCAAAGCCGAGGCCAAAGCGCCGGGCTTGTGCGAGTAATCCACGAACACCGTCGCGCCATTCTCGCGCGTGGCGACATGCTGCATCCGGCCGGGAACGGTGGAGAGGCCCGCCAGCGCGCGGAACACCTCCTCGGCCGGGCTGCCCGAGCCGATGCAGAGGCCAGCGGCCAGCAGCACGTTCTCCGCCTGAAAGCCGCCGATCAGGTTCAGCCGCAGCTGCCGGTCCTCGCCCAGCCAGCCGACGCGCACATCCTGACCCGTGGCGTCAAAGCGCTGCGCGATGATGCGCAGGTCGGCGGCTTGCGTCGGCCCGGTCAGCATCAGCCGGTGGCCGCGCCCCTCGATATGTTCGGCGATCATCTGCAGCCCACTCTGGTCGGCGGTGTTGACCACGGCGCTGGCACCCGCGGGCAGGATGCGGCTGAAGAGCCCGCCCTTGGCGGCGAAATATTCCGCAAAACCCGCGTGATAGTCGAGGTGGTCCTGGCTGAAATTGGTGAAGCCCGCCGCCTTCAGCCGTACGCCATCCAGCCGCCGCTGGTCGAGCCCGTGCGAGGATGCCTCCATCGCCGCATGGGTGATGCCGGCCGCCGCCGCCTCGGCCAGCAGCCGGTGCAGGGTGATCGGCTCGGGCGTGGTATGCTGCAGGGGAGCGTGAAAATCGCCCAACACCCCCATCGTGCCGATATTGATCGACGGCAAGCCCATCGCCTGCCAGATCTGCCGGGTGAAGGTGGCAACGCTGGTCTTGCCGCTGGTGCCGGTGATCGCCACCACGGTGGCTGGCTGCGCGCCGAACCACAGGGCGGCGGCCCCGGCCAGCGCGGCGCGCGGATCCTCGGCCACGATCAGCGCGGCGGGGCTGGCGTCCAGCACATCGCGGGCAATCGCGGCGCCCGCGCGGTCGGTCAGCACCGCGCCCGCGCCCATGCGCAGCGCATATTGGATGAACTCGGCGCCATGCACGCGGCTGCCCGGCAGCGCGGCAAACAGGTGCCCCGGCTTCGTTTGCCGGCTGTCCACCGACAGGCCGGTGACGGCCGCATCGGCGCCGCCCTGCGCGGTCAGGCCCAGTTCGGCCAGCGTCTTGGTGGAATGCGCCATCGGAGCCTCTTTGGTTCGGCGCCGTCTTGCGCCCCGTCAGTTGCGGACGAGTGTTATCCCATGCTGGACCGGGGGTTCAACCTCGGGCCGCAGACCCAGCATCGGTGCCACGCGCCGGATGATCTCGGCGCCAACCGGCACCGCAGTCCAGCCCGCGGTACGGCGCGGCACGCTGCCAGAGTTCTCGGACGGCTCGTCCAGCGTGACGATCATCACATATTCGGGGTCATGCGCCGGGAAGACGGACGCAAAGGTGGCGATCAGCCGATCCTTGTAATAGCCGCCCGTCGGCTTGGCCTTGTCGGCAGAGCCGGTCTTGCCGCCCACCGCATAGCCCGGCACCTCGCCAAAGCTGGCGGTGCCGCGGGTCACCACGGCGCGCAGCATGGTGCGCATGATGCTGGAGGTTTCTTCCGACACCACGCGCGGCCCCGGCGCCGGCATTGGCGATTTCAGGATCGTCGGCACCACCTTGGTGCCGCCGTTGAGGACAGAGGCATAGGCCGCCGCCAGATGCAGCGGGCTGGCCGACAATCCGTGGCCGTAAGACACGGTCATCGTGGTGATCTCCGGCCAGTTGCGCGGCAGGATCGGCTTGCCGGTCGGCGCCTCGACCATCTCGATGGCCGTCGGCTCCAGCAGACCCAGCGTGCCAAGGAAGGCCTTCTGCCGCTCGCCACCGATCATCAGCGCCACCCGCGCCGTGCCGATGTTCGAGGATTTGACGATGATGTCGGTCACCGAAAGCTCGGCGCCATAATCGTGGAAATCACGGATGCGGTGCTTGCCCCAGGTCATCGGCGATTTGGTGGCGATCTTGGTCTCGGGGTTCACAAGGCCAAGGTCCATCGCCTGCGCAATGGCGAAGACCTTGAAGGTGGAGCCCAGTTCATACACCCCCTGCACCGCCCGGTTGAACAGCGGGCTGTCGGACGGATCGCCCTTCAGCGCCGGCTGCGGCCGTGTGTTGGGGTCGAAATCGGGCAGCGAGGCCATCGCCACCACCTCGCCCGAATGGATATCCATCAAGATCGCCGTCGCGCCCTTGGCGTTCATCAGCTTCATGCCGCCGGCCAGCACTTCCTCGATGGTGGCCTGAATGCCAAGATCGATGGACAGTTGCAGCGGCTGCCCACCATTGCCCGGGTCGCGCAGCCAGCCGTCAAAGGTCTTCTCCACCCCCGCGGTGCCGATCACCTCGGCCGAATGCACGCCTTCGCGGCCAAAGCTGGCCCCGCCCAGAACATGCGAGGCGAGCGCGCCGTTGGGATAGATCCGCATCTCGCGCGGGCCGAACAGCAGGCCCGGATCGCCGATGTCATGCACCGCCTGCATCTGCTCGGGGCTGATCTTCTTCTTAATCCACAGGAATTTGCGGCTGCCGGTGAAATCGTCCTTCAGCCGTTCGGCATCGAGGTCGGGGAAGATCGCGGCGAGTTCAACGGCGGCGCGTTCCGGCTCCACCATGCTTTGCGGCTGCGCATAGAGCGAGTGGGTCACGAGGTTGGTGGCGAGGATCCGCCCCTCGCGGTCCACGATATCGGCGCGCTGCGCAAGAATCGAGGCGCCGGAGGCCGCGGCCCGCGGCTCTACCGGGTCGGTTGCGGCCAGCAGGCCCATGCGGGCGCCGACCACGGTGAAGGCGGAAAAGAACAGCAGGCCCATCACCAGCAGCCGCCCCTCGGCGCGCTGGCGGGACTTGTCGCGCATCGCCTCATGCCGCAGGCGCAAGTTCTCGCGCTCGATGGCGTCGGGATTCTCGCCGCGGTCGCGGGCGGACAGGATGCGGGCCAGCGGGCGCAGCGGGGTGCGGATCACGGCGTCGTCTCCTCTGTTTCGGGCAGGGCCCCGAAGGTTTCCACCGGATCGGTGACAGGCGGCAGCGGTTTTTCCGGATAGCCGACCTGTGCGGCGGTGCCGAATTGCGCGGCGCGCAGCGGCAGCAGTCCAAGCCGGTCGAAGTTGATCTCGGCCAGCTCGCGCAGCCGGTCGGGGCGGTTCAGGTAGGCCCATTCCGCTTTCAGCACATTCATGCTCTCGCGCAGATGGCCGATCTCGGATTGCAGGCGGTCGATCTCGGTCAGGCGGGCCTGGGTGCGGTAATTCTCGCGGTAGGCCCAGAAGGCGAGGCCCATGACGGCCAGCGCGGTGAGAACGTAGAACAGGCTGCGCATGTCAGTGGCCTTTCCTGCGGGGGGCGGGGTCCAGCACGGGTTGCGGCAGGCCGAGCGAGGAGCGATCCGGCCGCCCCGCGGGCGCATCGGTGCGCTGCGCGACACGCAGCTTGGCCGACCGGGCGCGGGGGTTCTCGGCAAGCTCGGTATCGTCGGGCGCCACGGCGCGGCGGGTCAGCAGCTTGAAGGCCGGGGCCGCGTCCACCCGTTCGGGCGCATAGCGGCTACCCTGCGCCTCGCCGCCGGAACGGGCGAGCAAGAACCGCTTCACCACCCGGTCTTCGAGCGAATGGAAGGTCACCACCGCCAGCCGCCCGCCGGGCTTCAGCGCACGTTCCGCCGCCTCCAGCCCCTCGATCAGCTGGCCGAACTCGTCATTCACCGCGATGCGGATCGCCTGGAAGGTGCGGGTGGCGGGATGGCTCTGCCCCGGCTTGGGGCGCGGCAGGCAGGATTCGACCACGGCGACCAGCGCGCGGGTGGTGGTGATCGGCGCCGCCTCGCGTGCCCGCACGATGGCCTTGGCAATGCGCCGCGCGGCGCGGTCCTCGCCATAGTGATAGATGATGTCGGCCAGATGCGCCTCTTCGGCCTCATTGACGATGTCGGCGGCGCTGGTGCCGGTGCTGCTCATCCGCATGTCGAGCGGGCCGTCCTTCATGAAGGAAAACCCGCGCTCGGCCTGATCGAGTTGCATGGACGACACGCCCAGATCGAGGACCACCCCGTCGAGCAACTCGCTGGCAAGGCTGTCCATGTCGGAAAAGGTGCCCTCGACCAGCCGCAGCCGGTCCCCGAAGTCGCCCGCCCACTCCGCCGCCATCGCGAACACCGAAGGGTCACGGTCCACGCCGATCACGCGGGTAGCCCCCGCCTCCAGCAGCCCGCGCGCATAGCCGCCAGCGCCAAAGGTGCCGTCGAGCCAGAGTCCCGTCACCGGCGCCACCGCCGCCAGCAGCGGGCGCAGCAGAACCGGAACATGGGGGGCTGCGGTCTCTGGGCCTGTGCCGGGTTCGCCAGTGCCGGATTTGGCGGTCATGGCTCAGACATCTCCATCCAGCAGCGCCGCGACATCGACACCGGGGGCAAGGCCCTCGATCTCTTCCTCGGCCTTCTCGGCCACGTCGCGGTCATAGGCTTCGGGCTGCCAGATCTGGAAGGTGTCGGCGGTGCCGGCAAAGACGGCTTCCTCGCCAAGCGTCAGCTTCTCGCGCAGCTTCTGCGGCAGAACGATGCGGCCATCGCCATCAATCTCGGCCACGGTGGACAGGGTGATGAACACCCGCTCCAGCGCACGGCGCCGCGGGGTGCCGCGCGGGATGGCAAGGATGCGCGCTTCAAGCGCGGCCATGCCGTCAACCGTATAGCATTCCAGAAATTCGCGTCGGGCATCGCCGTAGACGATGACAAAGCGGGCGCCGCCCTTGAGCTTGTCATCCTCGCGCAGCGCCTCGCGCCGGGCGCGGAACTCCGGGTCGCCCTCTTCGAGGTGACGCCGAAATGCTGCCGGAATGGACACCCTGCCCTTTCCGTCAACTTTCTGGCTGAATTCGCCCCGGAACGACCCCGTCACCTTAGGTTTCCTTCACCGCCCGTGTTTCTGCTTTCCGCGGCGCGATCAGGCCCCCGCCCGACCCCTGCCCCCGGAAAGACAACGGCGGACCGGGCTGCTGCCACTGCCCGGTCCGCCGCCCCTCGTCCCATCACTGGGTATGTCCGGCTACGCGCGCCACCTGGGGGGATGTCTGCTCGCCCGCGCGCCGGATCTCTTTGGTCTTCGATAAACTCGAGCGCCTGTATGAAACCTGCACTTCTTTTCGCCGATTTGAGGTCTTGGTGCCTCTTACTCGTGTTCATCTTGTGAACAGGGATGACATGGGACTTCATGGTAATCAACAGGTAATTCTGGGACCGGATGGAGTGGATACAGGGACGAGCCCCGGAGAAGGGCAAGGCCCGCCTCGGGATCGAAGCCCATATAGACATTTTCTGGAACATACACACCAGATATGGACATTCCGGCGCCAGGCTTGACGTCCCGCCCTGCTCCACCAATTCCCGAAAAAAATGCGCTCCGGAACCCGACCGGCCGACCAGCTTCCGTGCCACCGCTAATGATCACGAAATGTTCCGCCAATATCACAGCGATTCACGCGCCGGTGATTCGAAACGGCGGCCGAATCCCGACCGCCGCCCATGATTTCCCATAATCCCGTTAAACTGCCGTCGCCCCGCCCATGCAATCCCGGCAGGCGCGCCTTTCAGGCCCGGTTCAGGCCATCCCGCCGTCGATCAACCGCTGCGCCAGCGTGGCATAGGCCTCGGCAATCGGCCCCTCGCCCGCGGCAATGGGTGTGCCGGCATCGCCGGCCAGCCGCACGTCGAGGCTGAGGGGAATCTCCCCCAGGAACGGCAGGCCCAGCTTCGCCGCCTCGGCCCGCACCCCGCCATGGCCGAAGATATGCGCCTCATGCCCGCAGTTCGGACAGATATAAGAGGACATGTTCTCGATCAGCCCCAGCACCGGGGTCTTGAGCTTGGCGAACATGTCGATGGCCCGCCGCGCATCCAGCAGCGCCACGTCCTGCGGGGTCGACACCACCACCGCCCCGGTCAGATGCGTGCGCTGGCACAGCGTCAGCTGCACATCGCCGGTGCCAGGCGGCAGATCGACGATCAGCACGTCGAGCTCGCCCCAGGCCACCTGCCCCAGCAACTGCTGCAACGCGCCCATCAGCATCGGCCCGCGCCAGACCACCGCCTCACCCTCTTTCAGCAGCAGCCCGATCGACATCACCGTCACCCCATGCGCGTGCAGGGGGATCATCGTCTTGCCATCGGGCGATTCCGGGCGGCCGGAAACGCCCATCATCCGCGGCTGCGAGGGACCGTATATATCGGCATCCAGCAGCCCGACCCGCCGCCCCGCCCGCGCCAGCGCCACCGCGAGGTTCGAGGAGACGGTCGATTTGCCGACCCCGCCCTTGCCCGAGGCGATGGCCAGGATCCGGTCGATCCCCGCCACCCGCTGCGGCCCGGTCTGGCCGGGCGCCTGCGGCGTGGGGTGGCCGCCAATCTTCAGGCTTGGAGGGGGCGCCTTCGCTGCCGGCCCATGCGCCGTCAGCACGACCGACACCTGAGCCACCCCCGGGATCGCCCGCACCGCCGCTTCCGCCGCGGCCCGCACCGATTCCATACCGCGCGCAGCCTCGGGCGAGGGCGCCTCAAGCACGAATCTCACCGAGTCCCCCCGCGAGTCGCCCTCGATCTGCAACGCGCGCACCATATCCTCGGCCACAAGATCGCGGCCCGAGGGCAGGCGGATGCGGGCAAGCGCGGCAAGGACGGTGTCTTTGGTAACGGTCATTTTACGGCCTCCGGGACGTTTCGGCGGGCACTGTGGCATCCCTGCCAGCAAGGGCAAGCCAAACCACCCTAATGCCTCCTCAAAGCGCTGTGAAATGCGGCAGATGCCATGTTTGCGCTAAATATTAGGTCAGCATGCGATATGCATTTTCCGCATGGCGGCATTGAGGGCGTGGGGGATTGTGCAGCTGCAGCATAGGGTCCATTTTCATCTCAACGGCGCAACACGGCGCTGACCTGAATACTAACCGAGGCAGAGCAAATGGCTTTCGCAAATGACATCCGCAGCATCGAGCACGGCTTCGCCGACCGCATCGCTGCTTTCTTCAAGAACGTGCAGGACGCACGGCAGCGCCGCAAGGTGTTCCGTCAGACCCTGTCGGAACTGCAGGCCCTCTCGGGCCGCGAGCTGGCCGATCTCGGCATCAACCGCTCGATGATCACCCGCGTGGCAGCCGAAGCTGCCTACGGCACCGAGAAGTAATTCGCTTTCCTGAGGCTCCTCCTCCTCCCTGAGCCTCGGAAATCTGCGGCGACCCCCTCCTCCTCCCTGGGGTCGCCGCACCAGATACCAAGGACCGCAAGGTCCGATGTTAACGGACCGGAAGGTTCACCCGGCATACGATGGCTCTCCTCCTCCTCCCTGAGGGCCTCGTTATGAAGGCGGCGGCCCCCTCCTCCTCCCTGGGGCCGCCGCTCTTCGAAACCGGAACCCCGGGCCCGCAGGGCCCAAAAGCTGAACGGGCCCGCAGGGGCCCACGAAATTCGGGCCTTCGGGCCTACCTGAATACGAACGGCCCCTCCTCCTCCCTGGGCCGGACGTTGTGAAGGACGGTGGCGCTTCCTCCTCCTCCCTGAGGCGCCACCGCTCCCCTTCACAAGAAGATACGGCCGGCCCCTCCTCCTCCCTGGGCTGGACGTTGTGAAGGACAGTGGCGCCTCCTCCTCCTCCCTGAGGCGCCACTGCTCCCTTCACCAAGCATACGAAGGCCCCCTCCTCCTCCCTGGGGTCGGCGTTAAGAACGGCGGTGCCCCTCCTCCTCCCTGGGCACCGCCGTTCGTTTTTGAGGATTGCCGATTTCACCGAAATATCTGGCGGCGCTCATGCCGCAGGTTGTCCCACGGGCGCCTATCAACCTCGGAACGCTGTATTCGGGCGGGACAAGGCGAGGCACTGCCTCGCCCCCGCCCGTGCGCGGCGCATCGCCCGGAGCCGATGGCAACGCGAAACCGAATGAGGCCAGCGCCCGACCTGGCGGGCGAGAAGCGCCCGCCAGGGGCGGGGCGGGCGCTGGCCGGGCCCTTTGGGGGCCCGTCCGGTGCAATTGGACATGGCACCGCGTGGCGAAGGCGATGGCCTTCGCCAAGGAGAGCGATGCAAACGGGACGCCAAGCGGCAGTTCCTCCCTTCCCCCTCCAACCCAGCCCCCACCCCTTGCCGCCGCATTCCCCCCGCCGCATAGTCCGCCGCAACTCGCGGCAGGCACGGATCACCATGCGGATTTCCCTCTTTTCGGCGGCGCTGGTCGCGGCGCTTGTCGGCTATGGCAGCACCATCGCCCTGCTGCTCGCCGCCGCGCAGGCCGTGGGCGCAACCCCCGAACAAACCGGCTCCTGGATTTTCGCCATCTGCCTTGCCAAGGCCGCAGGCTCAGCTTTTCTAAGCCTCAGGGCACGGATACCCATCGTGCTGGCCTGGTCCACCCCCGGCGCCGCGCTCGTCGCCGCCTCGCAGGGGCTGAGTATGGCCGAGGCCGTTGCCGCCTTCGTCTTCGCCGGCCTGCTGATCGCGCTGACCGGAGGCCTCCGCCCGCTCGGCCGGATGATCGCCGCGCTGCCCGATGCCGTGGCCGCCGCAATGCTGGCCGGCGTGCTGCTGCCCTTCTGCCTCGCCGTCCCCGGCCATGCCGCCGCCGCACCCGCGCTGATCCTGCCGGTGGTCGCAGTCTTCCTCGGCGTGCGCCTGTTCAGCCCGGCCCAAGCGGTGCTGGCAGCATTGGCGACCGGGCTGATCCTCAGCTTCGCCCTGCCCGGCGCCGCGGCGCTGCCCGATCTCACCTTCACCCTGCCGCGCCTGACCTTCATCGCGCCCGATTTCGACATCGGCGCGCTGATCGGCCTCGGCCTGCCGCTCTACCTTGTCACGATGGCTTCGCAGAACCTGCCCGGATTCGCCGTTCTGCGCGCCGCCGGCTACACGCCCCCGGTGCGGCAGGCGCTGACGGTGACAGGCGGGCTCTCGGCGCTCACCGCCTTCTTCGGCGCCCATACCATCAGCATGGCCGCAATCACCGCAGCGATCTGCCTCGGCGACGACGTCCATCCCGACCGGACGCAGCGCTGGAAGGTGGGGCTGGTCTATGCCGGGATCTGGGTGGCGCTTGGCCTGTTCGGCCCGGTGATCCTGGCCTTGATCGGCGCCATGCCCGCCGCCCTCGTCGCCACCATCGCCGGCCTCGCGCTGATCGCGCCCTTCCTTGGCGCGGCCAGCGCCGCCTTTGCCGCGATGGACACCCGCTTCGCCGCCGGCACCACGCTGATCGTCACCGCGTCCGGGGTTGCCGTCTTCGGCATCGGCGCGGCCTTCTGGGGGCTGATCGCCGGGCTGGTCGTCCATGCGCTGGACAAGGCAAAGCGGCGGCCGGTGTAACCCGCGCCGCCGCTTTCAGCCGAATCGACTTCAGTCCGTACGGATGAACCTGTTGACTTGGCTTTCCTCGCCCGAGGCAAGATGGTCCTCATAGATGAACTCGAGTTCCCGATCATCGAAGATCGCAAAGAACTCCTCCCAGCTGATCTCTTCCAGCGCCTCTTCGGGCTCGCCGAAATCCAGTCGCAGCAGCCCGCCATTGCCGTCGCCCTCTACGCGGGAGGGCCGGCCGCCCCGCGCCTCGGCCCAGTTGCGAATCGTGTCATGGTCACGCGTTGTCTTGGATGTCATCGCGGTCTCCTTCCGTTTCAACGGAAGAAACCCGCGCGCCCGGGCAAGAGTTCCTCAGAACGGCACGTCATCCGCATCGGCAGCCGCCACCACGAATCCTGCGACGATCTTCTTGACCCCGGTCCCGAACGCCACCGCCAGCTTGTCGCCTTCGATCTCTTGCACCACGCCATAGCCGAACTTCTGGTGGAACACCCGGTCGCCGATGTCGAAGGCCGAAACCGCATCCAGATCGATCACCGTATGCCGCGATTCGCGCGGCTGGCTCACGGGCCGGCTCCCCGCCCGGTCCTGCAGCCGCCGCCAACCCGGCGAGTTGTAGACATCGGCCTTCGCCGCCCGCGCCTCGACCGAAGAGCCGCCCGATGACCCGCCCGCGCTGCTACCAAACCCCGCCGCCGCGCCATAGCCGCCGCCATAAAGCCCCGGCGGCGTCAGCACCTCGACATCCGCCTCGGGCAATTCGTCGATGAAGCGCGAGGGCATCTGGCTTTGCCAGCGGCCATAGACCTGCCGGTTGCCGGCAAAGGAAATCGTGCACAGCTCCTCGGCGCGGGTGATGCCGACATAGGCCAGCCGCCGCTCCTCCTCGAGCCCTTTCTGCCCGCTTTCATCCATCGACCGCTGGCTGGGGAACAACCCGTCCTCCCAGCCCGGCAGGAACACCACCGGAAACTCCAGCCCCTTGGCGGCGTGCAGGGTCATGATGGTGATCTTCTCCGATTCCTCCTCCGAGGAATTGTCGAGGATCAGCGCCACATGCTCGAGGAAGCCTTGCAGATTGTCGAACTGCTCCAGCGCCTTGACCAGCTCCTTGAGGTTCTCCAGCCGCCCCGCCGCCTCGGGCGTCTTGTCGTTCTGCCACATGGCGATGTAGCCCGAATCCTCCAGAATCTCCTCGGCCAGCCGCACATGGGAATGGTCATGCGCGGGCGGAACCGAGGCGTCCTCCAGCTCGATCAGCTCGTCATCATCATCCGCCGGGCTGCGCGCCGTTGCCGGGCTCGCCGCGGCAATCGCCTTGTGCCAGCGGTCCACATTCTCCACGAACCGCCGCAGTTCGGCCGCGCCCTTGCCGCCAAGCTTGCCAGCGGCGACCGCATAGCGCGCGCCCTCCAGCAGGCTGGTGCCATCGGCGCGGGCGGTCATCTGGATCACCTGCTGCGCCTTGTCCCCCAGCCCGCGCTTGGGGGTGTTCACGATCCGCTCAAACGCCAGATCATCCTCGGGGCTGACCGCCAGCCGGAAATAGGCCATCGCATCGCGGATCTCGGCCCGCTCATAGAATCGCGGGCCGCCGACAACGCGGTAGGGCAGGCCGATGGTCAGGAAGCGGTCCTCGAAGGCCCGCATCTGGCTGCTTCCGCGCACGAGAATCGCCTGCCCGTTCAGCGACACCGGCCCCATCCGGCGCGAGCCCCGCTGCAGCGCCTCGGCCTCTTCGCCGATCCAGCGCGCCTCTTCCTCGCCATCCCAATGGCCGATCAGCCGCACCTTCTCGCCGGCCTGTTCCTCGGTCCACAGCCTCTTGCCAAGCCGCCCGGCATTCTGCGCGATCACCGAGGAGGCGGCGGCGAGGATATGCGGGGTCGAGCGGTAATTCTGCTCCAGCCGGATCACCTTGGCGCCCGGAAAATCCTTCTCGAACCGCAGGATGTTCCCCACCTCGGCCCCGCGCCAGCCATAGATCGACTGGTCATCATCGCCCACGCAGCAGATGTTCTTGTGCCCCTGCGCCAGCAGCCGCAGCCACAGGTATTGGGCGACGTTGGTATCCTGATACTCGTCGACAAGGATGTAGCGGAACCAGCGCTGATACTGGGCCAGCACGTCCGGATGGGCCTGAAAGATCGTCACCACATGCAGCAGCAGGTCGCCGAAATCGACGGCGTTCAGGCTGCGCAGGCGGTCCTGATAGGCGGTGTAAAGCTCCGTCCCGCGATTACCGAACGCGGCGGCCTCGGCATTGGGCACATTGCCCGGCGTCAGCGCCCGGTTCTTCCAGCCGTCGATGATCCCGGCCAACTGCCGCGCCGGCCAGCGCTTTTCGTCGATATTGGCGGCGTTGATGACCTGCTTCATCAGCCGGATCTGGTCATCAGTATCCAGAATCGTGAAGCTCGACTTCAGCCCCGCCAGTTCGGCATGGCGGCGAAGGATCTTCACGCTGATTGAGTGGAACGTGCCCATCCAGCGCAGCGGCTCCAGCACCCCGAACGGCGCATTCGCCAGCCGGTCGCGCATCTCGCGCGCGGCCTTGTTGGTGAAGGTCACCGCCAGAATCTCGTTCGGCCGCGCACGGTTCGTCGCCACCAGATTCGCGATCCGGGCCATCAGCGTCTTGGTCTTGCCGGTGCCTGCGCCGGCCAGCATCAGCAGCGGGCCATCCAGTGCCTCGGCCGCCTCGCGCTGTGCGGGGTTCAGGTCATCCAGATAGGCCGTGCCGCGAACGCCCGCAGCCCCCGCCATCGCCCGTTGCGACAGGCTCTGCGGAACAGCGGCGGCGGCGCCTTCGAAGGCATCATCTTCATCAAATCGGCTCATGCGCGCACTCTAGCGCCCTTCGCGGCCGGGGAAAAGTCAAGTTCTTGGAATGTTCGCGCAGGCCGACCACCGTCGCTCGCGCCCCCCAACATCTTGCAACCGCAGGATAATCACCGACCTGCTTTGCACATCCCCCCTGAAACTCATGCAAATCTTGCAAAGCGCCTCGTAGCGGCTCTTGCGCTGCGCCGCGGCATCTCGGATGGTTTGCGAAAGGCCGTGCCTATTTTCGCAGCACCGGGGGACACCATGCCAGAGTTCAAGAAGATCCTGATCGCCAACCGCGGCGAGATCGCCATCCGGGTGCTGCGCGCCGCCAATGAGCTTGGCAAGAAGACGGTCGCCGTCTACGCCGAGGAAGACAAGCTGAGCCTGCACCGCTTCAAGGCGGATGAGGCCTACCGGATCGGCGAAGGCATGGGCCCGGTCGCCGCCTATCTCTCGATCCCCGAGATCATCCGGGTGGCGAAAGAATCCGGCGCCGACGCCATCCATCCCGGCTATGGCCTTCTGTCCGAGAACCCCGATTTCGTCGAGGCCTGCGTGGCCGCCGGCATCACCTTCATCGGGCCGAAGGCCGAGACCATGCGCGCCCTCGGCGACAAGGCCAGCGCCCGCCGCGTGGCGATCGAGGCCGGCGTGCCGGTGATCCCGGCCACGGAAGTTCTGGGTGAGGATTTCGACGCGATCAAGGCCGAGGCGGCGGCGGTCGGTTACCCGCTGATGCTCAAGGCCAGCTGGGGCGGCGGCGGGCGCGGGATGCGCCCGGTCAATGGCCCCGATGAGCTGATCGAGAAGGTCCGCGAGGGCCGGCGCGAGGCCGAGGCCGCCTTTGGCAATGGCGAAGGCTATCTCGAAAAGATGATCCTGCGCGCCCGCCATGTCGAGGTGCAGATCCTTGGCGACAGCCATGGCGAGATCTACCACCTCTATGAACGTGACTGCACCGTCCAGCGCCGCAACCAGAAGGTCGTCGAACGCGCCCCCGCCCCCTACCTGACCGATGCCCAACGCGCCGAAGTCTGCGACCTTGGCCGCCGCATCTGCGCCCATGTCGGCTATGAATGCGCCGGCACGGTCGAGTTCCTGATGGATATGGACAGCCAGCAGTTCTACTTCATCGAGGTGAACCCGCGGGTGCAGGTCGAACATACCGTCACCGAGGAAGTGACCGGCATCGACATCGTGCAGGCCCAGATCAAGATCGCCGAGGGCAAGACGCTGGCCGAGGCGACCGGGGTTCCCAGCCAGGCCGAGGTGCGCCTGCAGGGCCATGCCCTGCAATGCCGCGTCACCACCGAAGACCCGCAGAACAACTTCATCCCCGACTATGGCCGCATCACCGCCTATCGCTCGGCCACCGGCATGGGCATCCGGCTCGACGGCGGCACGGCCTATGCCGGGGGCGTCATCACCCGCTATTACGATTCGCTGCTGGTCAAGGTCACCGCCTGGGCGCAGACGCCCGAACAGGCCATCGCCCGCATGGACCGCGCCCTGCGCGAGTTCCGTATCCGCGGTGTCAGCACCAATATCGACTTCGTCATCAACCTGCTCAAGCACCCGACCTTCCTGAACGACACCTACACCACCAAATTCATCGACACGACGCCAGAGCTCTTTGATTTCCGCGCCCGAGCCGACCGTGCCACCAAGATCCTGACCTATATCGCCGACATCACCGTCAACGGGCATCCCGAAACCGCCGGCCGCCCCAAGCCCCCCGCCGAGGCGCGCAAGCCCCGGGTGCCGAAGCTGCGCGCCGAGCCTGCCCCCGGCACCCGCACCCTGCTCGAGGCGAAGGGCCCCAAGGCCGTCGCCGACTGGATGTCGGCGCAGCCGCAGCTCCTCATCACCGACACCACCATGCGCGACGGGCACCAGTCTTTGCTGGCGACCCGCATGCGCTCCATCGACATGATCCGCGTCGCCCCGGCCTATGCCGCCAACCTGCCACAGCTCTTCAGCGTCGAATGCTGGGGCGGCGCCACCTTCGACGTCGCCTACCGCTTCTTGCAGGAATGCCCCTGGCAGCGCCTGCGCGACCTGCGCGCGCGCATGCCGAATGTGATGACCCAGATGCTGCTGCGCGCCTCCAACGGCGTCGGCTATACCAACTACCCCGACAATGTGGTGCAATCCTTCGTGGCGCAGGCGGCGAAAACCGGCGTCGACGTCTTCCGCGTCTTCGACAGCCTGAACTGGGTCGAGAACATGCGCGTCGCGATGGATGCGGTGATCGAGGCGGAGAAGGTCTGCGAGGCCTCGATCTGCTACACCGGCGACCTGCTGGACCCCGCCCGCGCCAAGTATGACCTCAAGTACTACGTGGCGATGGCGCGAGAGCTGCAAGATGCCGGCGCCCATGTGCTGGGGCTCAAGGACATGGCGGGCCTCTTGAAACCCGCCGCCGCCCGCATCCTCATCAAGGCGCTGAAGGAAGAGGTCGGCCTGCCGATCCACTTCCACACCCATGACACCAGCGGCATTGCCGGCGCCACCATCCTCGCCGCGGCAGAGGCTGGCGTGGACGCCGTCGATGCGGCGATGGACGCCTTCTCGGGCGGCACCTCGCAGCCCTGCCTTGGCTCGATTGTCGAGGCGCTGCGCAACACCGACCGCGACACCGGCCTCGATATCGGCGCCATCCGCGAGATGTCGAACTACTGGGAAGCCGTCCGCCACCAGTACCGCGCCTTCGAATCCGGGCTGGAGGCGCCCGCCTCCGAGGTCTGGCTGCACGAAATGCCTGGCGGCCAGTTCACCAACCTCAAGGCGCAGGCGCGTTCCTTGGGGCTCGAAGACCGCTGGCACGAGGTCGCGCAAACCTATGCCGACGTGAACCAGATGTTCGGCGATATCGTGAAAGTCACGCCCTCCTCCAAGGTCGTGGGGGACATGGCCCTGATGATGGTCGCCCAGAACCTCAGCCGCGCGCAGGTCGAGGATCCGGCCACCGACGTCGCCTTCCCCGACTCGGTGGTGGACATGATGCGCGGCAATCTCGGCCAGCCCCCCGGCGGCTGGCCCGCCGGCATCGCGCGGAAGGTGCTGAAGGGCGAGACGCCCTCCACCGAGCGCCCCGGCAAGCACCTGCCCCCGGTCGATCTGGAGGCGGTGCGCGCCAAGGTCTCTGCCGATCTCGGCGGCCTCCCCATCGATGATGAGGATCTGAACGGCTACCTCATGTATCCCAAGGTGTTCATGGATTACATGAAACGCCACATCGCCTATGGCCCGGTGCGGACCCTGCCGACCCATGCCTACCTTTACGGGATGACCCCGGGCGAGGAAATCTCGGTCGAGATCGACCCCGGCAAGACGCTGGAAATCCGCCTGCAGACGCTGGGGGAAACCACGGATGAGGGCGAGGCCAAGGTGTTCTTCGAACTGAACGGCCAGCCCCGCGTCATCAAGGTGCCCAACCGCATGGTCAAGGCCAAGACCGCCGCCCGCCCCAAGGCCGCCGAGGGCAACCCGGCCCATATCGGCGCGCCGATGCCCGGCTCGGTCGCGAGCGTAGCGGTGACGGTGGGGCAGAAGGTCAACGCCGGCGATCTGCTCCTCACCATCGAGGCGATGAAGATGGAAACCGGCATCCACGCCGACCGCGCCGCCACCGTCAAGGCGGTGCATGTGGTCCCCGGCGCCCAGATCGACGCCAAGGATCTGCTGGTGGAACTGGGCGAGGCGTAGCGCCCAACTAAAAGCGGCGGGGGGCCGTCTGCCCCCCGCACCCCCCGAGGATATTTGGACAAAGAAGAGAGACCAGGAGCGGGCTCTGGCCGCGCAGCCAAGCTGCTCGCGCCCGTCCTCATCCGGCAAACCCGCACCCCAGCTTCTTGCTGGCCCAAGTATCCTCGGGGGGAGGCCGAAGGCCGAGGGGGCAGACAGCCCCCCGCCTTGGCCGGCCACAGCCCCACAGGCCAACCAATCGCGCCTCCCGCGCCCCTCACGCCCCTCCCTCTTCGTTTTGGTCCAAATATCCTCGGGGGGCGCGGGGGGCAGACGGCCCCCCGCTTCTCTTGCTGCTTGCGGGGCAGACGGCCCCCCGGCGTCTCCAGCGGCGTGACCTATCCCAATCCTGGCGCGCCCCCACATTTTCCGCTTGCAGCCCCGCGCGTCAGCCCTTAAATCCGCCGTCACCGGAACCGGTGCGGGCGTAGCTCAGGGGTAGAGCATAACCTTGCCAAGGTTAGGGTCGGGCGTTCGAATCGCCTCGCCCGCTCCAGTTCCGATAGTGAAAACGCGGCTCCTTCGGGGGGCCGTTTTTCGTTTTGGGCCGCCGCGCCCGGAACCCCGCCCTCGGCAGCACGTTGCCAGCCATGACGCAGCGCAAATCCCCCTCCACCGGCAAGATCCGCATTGGCATCGGCGGCTGGGTCTTCGCGCCTTGGCGCAGCAACTTCTACCCCGAAGGCCTGCCGCAAAAGTCGGAACTGGACTATGCCAGCCGCCAGCTCACTTCCCTCGAGGTCAACGGCACCTTCTACCGCACCCAGACGCCCGAGACCTTCCAGAACTGGCACGACCAGACGCCGGACGATTTCGTCTTCGCCCTCAAGGCCCCCCGCTACACCACCAGCCGCAAGGTGCTGGCCGAGGCCGGCGAGAGCACCCGTCGCTTCCTCACGAGCGGCCTCACCCGCCTGCAATCCAAACTCGGGCCGATCAACTGGCAGTTCGCGCCGAACAAGCGCTTCGACCCCGAGGATCTCGCCGCCTTCCTCGCGCTACTCCCCAGCACCATCGACGGCCTCCCCCTCCGCCACGCCCTCGAACTCCGCCACGAGGCGTTCCACGACAAAAGCGTCGCCGCCGAGGCCGCCGCCCTCGCCAAGGCCCACAACGTGGCAATCGTCATCGCCGGCGACTCCCCCTACCCCCGGATCGCGGAACCGACGGCCGATTTCGTCTACGCCCGGATCATGGGCACCGAGGACACCCACCTCCTCGGCTACGCCCCCAAGGCGCTGGACGCCTGGGCCGCGCAGGCGAAGGACTGGGCCAACACCCGCGACGTCTATCTCTACGTCATCAGCGGCGCCAAGGCCCGCAACCCCTCCGCCGCCCGCGCCCTCATGGACCGCCTCTGAGCCGACACGCCCTCGGCAAAATTCCTGTTGCACCCCGCCCGCCGCAGCGCTATCAGACGCGCCACGGAGTGCGGGCGTAGCTCAGGGGTAGAGCATAACCTTGCCAAGGTTAGGGTCGGGCGTTCGAATCGCCTCGCCCGCTCCAGTGATCCGGCAACCCCATGCCGGATGTGACATGGCCCTTCGGGGCCATTTGCATTTCTGCCACATGCCCTTCCCAAGCGCCGCACCCGCAGCCTATAAGGCGGCAACCAAGGCATGGAGGCAGCGATGCGGACGGCAACGATCACCCGCAAGACGGCGGAAACCGAGGTCACGGTCACCGTGAACCTCGACGGCACCGGCGCCTACAACAACGAAACCGGCATCGGTTTCTTCGACCATATGCTGGACCAGCTCTCGCGCCACTCGCTGATCGACATGACCATCGCCGCCAAGGGCGATCTGCATATCGACGACCATCACACGGTGGAGGATGTCGGCATCACCCTCGGCCAGGCCCTCGCCGCCGCCCTTGGCGACAAGCGCGGCATCCGCCGCTACGGCTCCTTCCTGCTGGCGATGGACGACACCCAGATCCGCACCGCGCTCGACCTCTCGGGCCGCGCCTATCTGGTGTGGAGCGTCGATTTCCCCACCGCCACCGTCGGCCGCTTCGATACCGAACTGGTGCGCGAGTTCTTCCAGGGCTTCTCCACCCATGCCGGCATCACCCTGCATGTGGACCGCCTGCATGGGCTAAACAGCCACCACATCGCCGAGGCCGCCTTCAAATCCGTCGCCCGCGCCCTGCGCGAAGCGGTGGAGCCCGATCCGCGGATGGCGGGGGCCCTGCCCTCGACCAAGGGCGCGCTCTAAGGCAAAGGAGCCGCACATGCTCACCGTCCTCGTCGACTACGACTCCGGCAACCTGCACTCCGCCGAGAAAGCCTTCCAGCGCATGGCGGCGGAAACCGGCGGCGGCCACGTCATCGTCACCTCCGACCCGGACATGGTGGCCAAGGCTGACCGCATCGTCCTGCCCGGCGACGGTGCCTTTCCGGCCTGCCGTCAGGCGCTGAACGACCATACCGGCCTCTTCGAGGCCATAGACGAGGCGGTGACGCAGCGCGCCCGCCCCTTCCTTGGCATCTGCGTCGGCATGCAGATGCTGGCGACCACGGGCCGCGAATACCATGACACCACCGGCTTCGGCTGGATCGATGGAGAAGTGGTTCGCATCGCCCCCGCCGATCCCGCCCTGAAGGTGCCGCATATGGGCTGGAACGATCTGGTGATCGACACGCCCCACCCGGTTCTGGCCGGCATCGAAACCGGCGATCACGCCTATTTCGTCCACTCCTACCACTTCCGCACCGCCCACCCGGCGGACCTGCTGGCCCATGTCGACTATGCCGGCCCGATCACCGCCATTGTCGGGCGCGCCAATATCGTCGGCACCCAGTTCCACCCCGAGAAGAGCCAGGCCACCGGCCTGCGCCTGATCGCCAACTTCCTGACCTGGCGGCCATGAGCGCGGCCGCCCCCGCACCTCCTCGCGCCGTCCTCAGCTGGTCCTCGGGCAAGGACTGCGCCTTTGCCTTGGTCGAAGCGCGCCGACTCGGTCTCGCCGATGTCGTCGCCGTGCTGACCACCACCAATGAGGCGTTCAACCGCGTCGCCATGCACGGCACCCGCGCCGCGCTGCTGGCCCGGCAAGCCGAAGCCCTCGGCCTGCCGCTGATCGAGGTGCCGCTGCCCTGGCCCTGCTCGAATGAAGACTACGAATCCCGGATGGCCGCCGCGATGCAAAAAGTCGCCGCCCTGGGCGTCCGCCACATGGTCTTCGGCGATCTCTTCCTCGAAGACGTCCGCGCCTATCGCGAGGAAAAGCTGCGCCCGCTTGGCGTCGAGGCGATCTTCCCGCTCTGGGGTCGCCCGACCTACACCCTCGCGCGCGACATGATCGCCGCCGGCATCGACGCCCGCCTCGTCACCGTCGACCCGCGGCATCTGGACCCCAGCTTCGCCGGCCGCCGCTTCGACGAAAGCCTGCTGGCCGACCTGCCCGAAACCGTCGATCCCTGCGGCGAGCGCGGCGAGTTCCACACCGCCGTGGTGGCGGGGCCGATGTTCTCGGCCCCGATCCCCGTTACCCTTGGCGAAACCGTCCAGCGCGACGGCTTCGTCTATGCCGACCTGATCCCGGACTGAAGACGAGCCTCAGTTCGCCCGGCTCCAGGTCTGCCCCTTGCAGATCGGCCCGACACAGCCCGAGACCTTCAGGCTGTTGCCCGACAGCGCCATTTTCGAGCGATAGATCTTGTCGGTCGAAGGCTGCCAGATCTTGCCATCGCCATAGGCGCCCTCGCCCTTGGCCACCATGTCCCAGACGATCGGCTTGCCGATATTGGGCGAGGCATATTCGCCCGACGCATTGAACGTGCGCGCAATGGTGCCGCACAGTTTCGCCCCGCAGGGCGCGATGGCGACATGCGCATAGGCACCATCATCCACCTCGGTCTTCCACATGCCTTCCACCGGATCGGCAAGGGCAGCAGTGGCACACAGCGCAAAAGCCGCGGCAATAGCCAGAATTTTCATGACGTCTCCTCCCTGAAACGCGGATGTCCTCATCCTTGCCGCGATCATCATCCCCGCTGCCCCGTTCCGGCAAGCATGACGTGGCGTTCTCCCCAATTGGTGACTTTCCGCCGCCCCGCCCCCCGCGGCCACGCGCCGCCCCTGCCCGGCTTTGCAATCGGCCCCCGCCTGTGGCAAGAGGCGCGCACAGACCCCGTCCAAAGGAACCGGCCATGATCCTCTATCCCGCCATCGACCTCAAAGACGGTCAATGCGTCCGGCTTCTGAAGGGAGAGATGGACAAGGCCACGGTCTTCTCCGACGACCCCGCCGCCCAGGCCGCCGCTTTCGAGGCTGCAGGCTGCGAATGGCTGCATCTCGTGGACCTGAACGGCGCCTTCGCCGGCCAGCCCATCAACGCCGCCGCGGTCGAGGCGATCCTGGCGCGGGTGTCAGTGCCCTGCCAGCTCGGCGGCGGCATCCGCGACATGGCCACGATCGAGGCATGGCTGACCAAGGGCCTCTCGCGGGTCATCCTCGGCACCGTGGCGGTCGAGAACCCGGCGCTGGTGCGCGAGGCGGCCACCGCCTTCCCCGGCAAGATCGCCGTAGGCATCGACGCCCGCGGCGGGCGCGTCGCCACCAAAGGCTGGGCCGAGGAAACCGATGTCACGGTGACGGACCTTGCCCGCAGCTTCGAGGATGCCGGCGTCGCCGCCATCATCTACACCGACATTGACCGCGACGGCGCCATGGGCGGCCCCAACATCGACGCGACGGCGGCCCTCGCCCATGCCGTCCATATCCCGGTCATTGCCTCGGGCGGGGTCTCCTCGCTCGCCGACCTCATCGCCCTGCGCGACTGCGGCGCCGCCCTCAACGGCGCCATCTCGGGCCGCGCCCTCTATGACGGCGCCATCGACCTGCCGAAGGCCCTCGCCGAACTCCGCGCCTGAAAACCTCTCCCCCCTTCCCGCTTCTTGCTGGCCAAAATATCCCGGGGGGAGCGGCCAGCGGCCGCCGGGGGGCAGCGCCCCCGCCTTGGGCGATACGGCAATTCGTATGCATGGCATCTGCATAGGGTCTGCATGGTTCCCACATGCCATTTGCATCGCCCCGCCCGGCCTCCTATGAACAGGCAATCCCCCGGAGCCGAGCCATGCTGAAAACCCGCATCATCCCCTGTCTCGATGTCGCCGATGGCCGCGTGGTCAAAGGCGTGAATTTCGTCGACCTGCGCGACGCCGGCGACCCGGTGGAGGCGGCCAAGGCCTATGACGCCGCTGGCGCGGATGAGCTGTGCTTCCTCGATATCCACGCAACCCACGAGAATCGCGGGACAATGTATGACCTTGTCACCCGCACCGCCGAGCAGTGCTTCATGCCGCTGACGGTCGGCGGCGGCGTGCGCACCCCGCAGGATGTCCGCGCCCTGCTGCTGGCGGGGGCCGACAAGGTCAGCTTCAACTCCGCCGCCGTCGCCGATCCCGACGTCGTCGCTCGCTCCGCCGACCATTTCGGCAGCCAATGCATCGTCGTCGCCATCGACGCCAAGACCGTCGCCCCCGGCGTCTGGGAAATCTTCACCCATGGCGGCAGAAAACCCACCGGAATCAACGCCGTAGAGTTCGCGCAAACCGTCGCCGCCAAGGGCGCCGGTGAAATCCTGCTCACCAGCATGGACCGCGACGGCACCCGCGCCGGCTTCAACCTCCCCCTCACCCGCGCCATCGCCGATGCGGTCTCGATCCCCGTCATCGCCTCTGGCGGCGTCGGCACATTGGATCACCTCGTCGAAGGCGTCACCGAAGGCCACGCCTCCGCCGTCCTCGCCGCCTCGATCTTCCATTTCGGCGATTTCACCATCCGGCAGGCCAAGGCCCACATGGCCGCCGCCGGCATCCCGATGAGGCTGCCATGACCGCCCTCACCCGCCTCGCCGCCACCATCGAGTCCCGCAAGGGCGCCGATCCGGACAGCTCCTGGACCGCCAAGCTGTTGAATAAAGGCCCGGAAAAATGCGCCGAGAAGTTCGGTGAGGAAGCGGTGGAGGCGATTATCGAGGCGGTGAAGGGCGACCGCGCCAAGCTGACCGCCGAGGCCGCCGACGTGCTCTATCACCTGCTGGTCATGCTCGCCGCCCGCGACGTGACGCTGGCGGAGGTCATGGCGGAGCTGGAACGCCGCGAGGGCGTTTCGGGGATTGCCGAGAAGGCCGCGCGTGGGTGAAGAACGGCGCTTAAGTCTCTGCAAACTATGACAAATCGTCGCTTCCTGACAAAAGCGACATCAGCGCCCCTGCATGAAGAACCGCCCGCAACGCCCTGATAACCCAGCGCTTTCCGACCTCAGCGGAACCACAACCCCTCGGCCTTGATCCGGTTGCGGATCATCGCCTCGCGCCGCGGCAGGTCATCCCGGTCGAACATCGCCCGCACCTTCGCGCCCTTGCCCTGATAGACGATCTTCTTGATCGGCTCCCAGTCCTTCAGCACCTTCTTCACCGCATTGGGCGCCGTCACCTCTTCCAGCACCTCGACCACAAGGTCGCTCTCCCGCGCATAAAGCATTGGGAAGGTTCGGTAATGGCAGCTCACGTCACCATCCAGCCCCGCCAGACCCGGCCCCGGACGCCCGCCGCCAAGTCCATGGATCACCAGCGGCAGCGCCACCTGATCGAGCCAGGGGTCCAGCGATTGCGAGGCCAGCGCGTCGGTCGGCTCATTCCGGATCGCCACGGCATAGTCAAGGAACCGCTGCCCGAAGGCCGCCGGATCGCGGTAGAAGAACCAGCCGGCATTGAAATAGAGGTAGCGGGCCCAGTATTCGTCCGGCTGGCTCAGGTCCAGCGAGCTGGCGAAATCGAGACCGAACCGGTCATAGAGCGACTTCCAGATGCCATTGTAGCCCGGCCCGTACAGCGGCACCTCGGGCCATGTCCCCTCGCGCCGCATCGAGGCAGAGGGACGGTCGAAGTCGAAAGCCACGTCGGCCAGCGGCCCGGTAAAGAGCGTGTCGGTATCGAAGAACACGAAGGGCACATCGGCGGGCAAAGCCGCCAGTGCCTCGATCTTGTTGCCATAGGGATAGCTCTGGCCGAACTGCCGGTTCTCGAAGGGTAGAATCTCTGCCCCCAGCGAAATCAACAGCTTGCGCACCGGATCCGAGATCCGCGGATCGGATTTCCAGCGTGCCCCCGGCTGCGGCTCTGCCAGGATCAGGCGGCCGGCGAAGTCCGGATTCTGCGCGCGGAAGCTGGCGGCGAGCACCACGGCCTCATATTCCAGTCGCCCCTGCTGGACGACAGCGAGAACGTTGAAGGCGCGCGGTTTGGGCTTGCGTGCGGCCATTCTTGGGGTCCCGATCAGCGGCTGAACTCGCGCAGCGGAAGCGCTGCCGCAGTGCAGTATAGGCGCAACATGCCGCAACGGGAAGGCGGTCACGAGCCTTCAGCGCGGGTTTCTTGACGGATGCGAGTGAGGGCTTGGATGCGTCGGAACCGGGAAAATGGTGGGCGACCCTGGAATCGAACCAGGCGTGGGTCTCCCCGGCGGAGTTACAGTCCGCTGCCGCACCTTGCAGCACGTCGCCCGACGCTGGCGGGGGGATACCGAACAGCCCGGGGGGCGTCAAGCAGCATTTTCGCGCGGATTTCCGGGGCTCTGCTTGCCTCGGCCTTGCCAGCGGCGGCTGCACGGGCCATTGTCCGCTGCTGTCGGAACGCCGGTAGGAACGGGGGCTTGCGCCATGAAGAAACCCACCTGGGTGATTGACAAGGAACGCGCCCGCCGGGCGGCCGCGGCGGAAACCGTGTGGCTGTTCGGGCTGCACGCGGTGCGCGATGCGCTGTCCAACCCGGAGCGCGAGCGCATCCGACTGGTGCTGACCAAGAACGCCTATGACAAGCTGGCCGAGGCGGTGACCGCCGCTGGCATCGAGCCCGAGATCGTCGATGCCCGCAAGTTCGATGTCGAGGTGCCGCTGCAACCTGACAGCGTTCACCAGGGCGCCGCGCTGGAGGTGAAGCCGCTGCGCTGGGGCCCCGTGTCCGAGGTCTGCATCGACGGGCCCGGCAATCCGCTGGTGGTGCTTCTCGATCAGGTGACCGATCCGCATAATGTGGGGGCCGTGCTGCGCTCGGCCGAGGTGTTCGGCGCCCGGGCCGTGATCGCCCCCGCCCGCCATGCCGCGCCCGAGACCGGCGCGCTGGCCAAGACCGCCAGCGGCGCGCTGGAACGCCAGCCCTATCTGCGCGTCGTCAATCTGGCCGATGCGATGGAAGAGCTGAAGGCGGCGGGCTACATCCTGATCGGCCTTGCCGCCGAGGCGGATGTGACGCTGGCCGAAGCGCTGGCCGAGGTCGGCAGCCGTCCGGTGGGCCTCGTGCTGGGGGCCGAGGGGCCGGGCCTGCGCGAGAAGACGCGGGCGACCTGTGACCGGCTGGCGCAGATCCCCTATGCGGGGGGCTTTGGGTCGCTGAACGTGTCCAATGCCGCGGCGATTGCGCTTTATGCGGCGGCCACACGCTAAGGTGTGCTTTCGTGGGCTTTCCCCGGCCGGGGCAGGCTGGCATTGTCTCGGCTGTCCGGCGCCGACAGCTGACGCGCCGAGCGCTGCCTTGATGCCCACCCCTGAACACCCGAACGGAAGATCTGCCATGCTGCCGCGTCGCCCCTTCCTCGCCCGGTTTCGCCCCGGAAGCTTGCTGCTTGTGGCGCTGCTGAGCGGCGCTGCCATGCCTGCGCTGGCCGATCAGCGCACCATTGCCACAGCCTCTGGCGTGGCGCTGGCGGGGCGGGATGCGGTGGCCTATTTCGCCGATGGCCGCGCCGTCGCCGGCTCTGCCGATCACGCGCTGAAATGGCGGGGGGCAGTGTGGTTCTTTGCGACCGGCAACAACCTGTCCACCTTCGAGATGAACCCCTCGGCCTATGCGCCCCGTTACGGAGGCCATTGCCCGGAATCGGTGATTGCGGGCGATCCGCGCCCCGGCAATCCCGACCTGTTCGTGATCCGCGAGGGCAAGCTCTATCTGGCCAAAAGCCGTGAGGCGATGGCGCGGATCGTGCAGGACCCCGGCCTGATCGCGCAGGCCGATGCCGCGTGGAAGAAGCTGCGCGACCGGTGACGGCACCCCGCGTCCGCAGGCGCAACCGCGCGCAAGACGGAAAAAGATCACGACTCCGCGATGGTGTCTTTAACGTCACATTTGCTCTCCTACATCTAGTCTTGGAAGGCGACACCGGAACTGTCGTGTTTCTCTTCACTGTCCCTCGTTCCGCCACTGGCGCCCGGGCTTACCGTCCGGGCGCTTTTTTCTTGGCGGGCATTCAGCCGGAGCCAACATGACAACGACCGACACATTCCTGCGCGATACGCTGCAATCCACCCGGGTGATCGCGGTGGTGGGCTTTTCGCCCGATCCCTCCCGCCCCTCGCATTACGTCGCCGAGTTCCTGCGCACGCAGGGCTACCGGGTGATTCCGGTCAATCCGGGGCAGGCCGGGAAGACGTTCCTCGGCGAGACGGTGGTGGCGCGGCTGGCGGACATCCCGGCCGACGTGCCGGTGGATATGGTGGACATCTTCCGCCGATCCGACGCAGTGCCCGGGGTGGTGGAAGAAGCGATGGCCGCGCTGCCGCATCTGCGCACGATCTGGATGCAGCTTGGCGTGGCCCATGCCGAGGCGGCCGAGACGGCCCGCGCCGCCGGGCTGGCCGTGGTCGAGGACCGCTGCCCGAAGATGGAGATCCCCCGACTGTTCGGCCGCGCCTCGCCGCTGGAACGCGCGCCGGAGGTTTGAACGGACCCGGCAATAAAAGACCGCCCGTCCGCACTGCCACGGCGCGGGCGGCGCTTGGTTCGGAGAGCCGCTTTCGCCGCCGAACGCCCGTTCCGCTGGCGTGCCCCGCCCCCGGCTTCCGTTCCCCTCCCCGCCGTTGCGCGCTGCCCCGGCTTCCCCTAGCCTGCCGCCGAAATGGTCCGCGGTGCGGATGACGGGAGGAGAGACGGCATGACCCAAGGCTTTGACACACTTCAGGTTCACGCGGGCACGGCGCCCGATCCGGCCACCGGCGCCCGGCAGGTGCCGATCTACCAGACCACGGCCTATGTGTTCCGCGATGCGGATCACGCCGCGGCCCTGTTCGGGTTGCAGGAGGTGGGCTATATCTACTCGCGCCTGACCAACCCGACCGTGTCCGCGCTGGCGAACCGGATTGCGGCGCTGGAGGGCGGGGTCGGGGCGGTCTGCTGCTCCTCGGGCCACGCGGCGCAGATCATGGCGCTGTTCCCGCTGATGGGGCCGGGGCTGAACATCGTCGCCTCGACCAGGCTTTACGGCGGCACCATCACCCAGTTCAGCCAGACCTTCAAACGCTTCGGCTGGTCGGCGCGCTTCGTCGATTTCGATGACGAGGCCGCGGTCGCCGCCGCCATCGACGATGATACCCGCGCGGTGTTCTGCGAATCGATCTCCAACCCCGGCGGCTATGTCACCGACCTGCCGGCTATCGCCAAGATTGCGGACAAGGCCGGCATCCCGCTGATCGTGGACAACACCCTTGCCAGCCCGTACCTGTGCCGCCCCATCGAGCATGGCGCGACGCTGGTGGTGCATTCGACCACGAAATACCTGACCGGGAATGGCACCGTCACCGGCGGCGCGATTGTCGATGCGGGCACCTTCGACTGGTCGGCCTCGGGCAAGTTCCCGTCACTCTCGGCGCCGGAACCGGCCTATCACGGGCTGAAGTTCCACGAGGCGCTTGGCGGGATGGCCTTCACCTTCCACTCCATCGCCATTGGCCTGCGCGATCTGGGCATGACCATGAACCCGCAAGCGGCGCATTACACGCTGATGGGGATCGAGACGCTGAGCCTGCGGATGGAGAAGCATGTCGCCAATGCCAAGGTGGTGGCGGAGTGGCTGGAGAACGATCCACGGGTGGACTTCGTCACCTATGCCGGCCTTGCCTCCTCGCCGTGGAATGGCCGGGTCGAGAAGATCTGCCCGAAGGGCGCCGGCGCGCTGTTCACCTTCGCGGTGAAGGGCGGGTACGAGGCTTGCGTCAAGCTGGTCGATGCGCTGCAGCTGTTCAGCCATGTGGCGAACCTGGGCGACACCCGCAGCCTGGTGATCCACTCCGCCTCGACCACCCACCGTCAGCTGACGCCAGAGCAGCAGCAGGCCGCGGGTGCGGCGCCCAACGTGGTGCGGCTGTCGATCGGCATCGAGAATGTCGAAGACCTGATCGCCGATCTGGATCAGGCGCTGGCGGCCGCAACCGCCTGAGAGGTTGGCCCGCCCCCATGACAGGGGCGGGCCATTCCGTCAGTCGTCGTTCAGGTCATAGACCACTGTGACAGAGGCGGTCAGGCTCAGCTCGCCCTCGGCCACCGGCACGCCGGAATCCTTGGCAAAGCTCGCCGCCCGCATCTCGGGCATCGGGCCGCCATAGTTGACCTGCTCCGAGATCGAGACGACCTCCCCCAGCGTCACCCCTGCGGCCAGAGCGTAAAGCTCTGCCTTGCGGCGGGCATCGGCGATGGCATCGCGGCGGGCGTCGTCCATCTTCGGCTCCGGTTCCTGCAGGCCGAAGCTCAGGCCATAGAGGTTGTTCGCGCCCTGCCCCACGGCAGCGTCGAGCACCCCGCCAAGGCTGTCCAGCGCCCGCACCCGAACGGTCACGTTGTTCTGCGCGATGAAGCCGCGCACCTTCGGGCCCTCGGGGCCGCCCTGATAGTTGTCCTCATAGGCCGGGTTCAGGCTCAGGCCGCTCGTCTGGATGTCGCGCGCCTCGATGCCCGCGCCGGTCAGGGTGGCCATCACCTCGGCCAGCGCGGCAGAGTTTGCCGCCATCGCCTCGGCTGCCGTTGCCGCCTCGGTCACCACGCCGAGGCTGACGGATGCCATGTCCGGCGCCGCCTCGGCGCTGCCATTGCCGGTCACGGTGATGTGACCCTCATCGGCCTGTGCCAGCGCCGGGGCACCGGCCCCCGCGCCGAGTGCCAGGGCCATCGCAACCACGTTGAAAATGCGCATTCTGTCCTCCGGTTTGACTGGCATCACATTGGGCGTGTTGCTGCGCATCGCAAGCCGCCATGGGGCCGTTTTCCTTCACATGTGCGAAAACCTGCTGTAGGACAGGGGACGCCTGCGGCACCGCCTTTCCCGGGCCTCGCCCCCAGCCAGAGCCATGGAATGAAACCAGCTTTTGCCCTGAACCTTTCGCCCGACGGTATCAGCCTGCTGCACCGCACCTCCCGCGGCTGGCTGCTGGTCGGGGCCGTGGCGCTGGACGATCCCGATGTGCCGGCTGCCCTTGGCTACCTGCGCAAGACCGCGCTTGGCCTTGCGCCACGGGGCTTTGCGACCAAGCTGATCCTGCCCGCCTCGCAGATATTGTATACGGCGGTCGAGGCGCCGGGGCCGGACGCCGCCAACCGCCGCCGGCAGATCGCCCGCGCGCTGGAAGGGCGCACCCCCTATGCCGCCGAGGATCTGGTCTTCGACTGGTCGGGTACTGGCGGGCGGGTGAACGTGGCCGTCGTCGCGCGCGAAACGCTGGAGGAGGCCGAGGCCTTCGCGCAGGAGCATCGGTTCAACCCGGTCTCCTTCGTGGCGATGCCCGAGGATGGCAGCTTTGCCGGCGAGCCGTTCTTTGGCCAGACCGCGAAGGCCCGCAGCTATATCCCCGAGGGCGAGCGGCTGGTGCGCGATCAGGATCCGGTGCGGATTGCCGGCGATGCCGACCTGTCCCGCCTTGTCGCTGCCAGCGTGGCGGAGGTGATGGCTGACGAGGTGGCCGAGGCTGTGGGGGAAACCGCGCAAGACGCCGTGTTGGCCGCGGAGGTTGCGCAGGCGGGCGACGAGGATATCGTCACGACGGCCCTCGCTGCGCCAGAGATGCCGGGAGACGACGCGGCCGAGGTGGCCGTGGATGCCGCGGCAGAGGAAACGGACGCCGGAAGCGCCGGGCCTGCTTTTGCAGAGCCGGCCGAAGACAGCACCGCTGACGCATCCGAGGCACTGCCGGCCGATGCGACCGACCTGGGCGAAGAATCGGTGGTCGAAGCGCCTCTGGCCGAACCGGCCGGGGAGCCTTCCGCAGACGCGATGCCCGAACTGCCGCTTGCGCCCGAAGCGCTCGAGACACCGTCCGAGGCATCCGACACCGCGCCGGAAGCGCCCGGAGCAGGGACCGACGCGCGCGCCGAACGGCGCCGGGCCCGCGCAGAACGGCGCGACCGCGAGGCGGCAGCCCAGGCCGAGGCGGATGCCGCTGCAGCCCTTGCGCGGCAGGCCAGCTTCGGGTTTGTCGCAAGCGCGCCGGACGAGCCTGAAGCGCTCGCAACAGAGAACGCGCCCTCTGCCGAGGGGGACTTCGGCGGAGCGGATGAGACCTCGGTCGAGGCGCCCCTTGCAGAGCAAGAGGCCGAGGTCGAGGCGCCGGTTCAAGACGAGCCCGAGGCTGACATCGCAAATGACCCGGCGGCGGCGGACGAATCCGACGAGGCCCCCTTCCTTGCGGTCGAGGATGAGGCAGAGGACGCGGGCGAGCCCGCCCCGCCCCGCCCCGAGATCGACGCCGATGGCGTGCTGACCCCCTTTGCCGCAGCGGCAACGCTGTCACCCGCAATGCCCGGCCCACGCCTGCGCCTTGGCGCGGCGGCGGCCGAACCGGGGCGCGCCAGTCCGGCCAAGCCACTGGCCGGTGGCGCAGGCTCGGTCATCTCGCCGCGGCTTGGCATTGCCGCTGACCCGCGGCCCGAGCCGAAGCCGGACCCCGCCAGCCGGACGCGCGCCCGCGCCTCGGGCCTTGGCAAGGCGGTGATCGCCGCCGGGAAGATGGCCAAGGCCGCCAAGACCGCCCGCGGGACCAGCCGCCGCGTCGATGTGACGCCGGGCCCCGCCGCGCCACGAGTCCGCACCGGGTCCGAAGCCGAGGCGTTGACGGTCTTTGGCGCGCGCCGCGCGGCGCCGGTGCGTGGCAAGCCTCGCTATATGGGCCTGATCCTGACGGCGGTGCTGGTGTTCCTCATGCTGGCCGTTGCGCTGTGGTCCAGCCTGCTGGACGGCACCCCCACGGCCGAGGCGCCGGCTTCCGAGCCCTTGGCCGCCGCGCCGATCCGCACCACCGCCGTCGAAGCGCTGGCCGAAACACCGGCCTTCGAAGATGTGCCGACCGTCGATGCCATCGAGGCCGATGCGATGACCGAGGCCGAGATTGCCGCCGATGGCGGGCTCGAGGCGATGGAGATGCCGGAAGGCACCGCGGACGACATGGCCGAGGCGCCGACGGACCTGCCGGTCGATCTTCCAGAGGATGTGCCGCCCGAATTGGCAGACGGTCCGGCAGAGGACGGTTTGGCTGCGAACACTCTGGCTGAGCAACTGGCCGAGGATCTGGCGGCCACCCCCGAGGAGGCGCCGGTGTCCGGCAACGCCGCCGCGCCCGATGCCGCCGCTGCCGCCGCGATTGCCGCGGCCGGCGTTGGTGCGGCTGGCGATCTGGCCAATGGGCTCGCCGCCGCAGACATCGCCACCGCCGCGCCAGACGTACCGGCCGCGGTGGCTGGTGGCCCGGTGCCGGATGCCGAAGAAGGCCTGCCGCCCCGCCCCGCCGACCCCGCTGTGACGACGCGCAGCGCCGAGGGCCTGCCCGAGACCGCTACGCTGACAGCAGACGCCCTGCCCGCCCCGCCGCAACCGCCCCTGCCCTATGGCACGGGCTTCCAGTTCGGCGAGAACGGCCTGATCGTCGCCACCCCGGATGGCGCGCTGACCCCCGAAGGCGTGACTGTGGTCGAGGGCGCCCCGGCACGGGTGCCGCCCACGCGACCGGCTGCAGTCGTTGAGGCTGCGGCAGAGGCTGACGCACCGCAAGAGGCTGCGGCGGAACCCGAAGGCTCTGTCCCCGATCCTGCTTTGGAGGGCAGAAAGCCGCTGCCGCGCCCTGCCACGCTCGAAGTGCCCGCCGAGGCCGCACCCGAAGCCACCCCGGCGGCGGACCCCGGCGACGGCGCAGCGCTGAGCGTTCCGCTGGCCGCTGATCCGGCGCTGGCCCCGTTCAAGCCGCGCGCGGCCAGCACCGTCGCCGTTGCCGCCGCCGCGGCCGCCCGCAGCGCCGAAGAGGCGCGCGCGGCCGAGATGGCGGCGCTGCAGGCAGAGCTTGCCAGCGCCACCCCCAGTGCCGTCACCAGCTCTCGCAAGCCGCTGAGCCGGCCGCAGGACTTCTCGCAGGGGATCGAGGCGGCGCTGGCAATGGCCGCCACCACGGCGCCAGTGGTTGCCGCTGCGGCCCCGCCCCCGCAGGCCGCACCCGCCCCGGTCGCCCCCGCCGCCGCGCCAACGCGGCAGGCGGCGGTGGCCCCGGCGCCCGAACCCGAGGAGATGGACGAGCCCGAACCCATCGCGGCGGCGCCCAGCATCCCGACCACCGCCTCTGTCGCCAAGCAGGCCACCATCTCGGGCGCGATCTCGCTGCGCGAGATCAACCTGATCGGGGTCTATGGGGCGTCCTCCAGCCGCCGGGCACTTGTGCGGCTATCCAACGGGCGGATGTTGCGCGTGAAGATCGGCGACCGGATCGATGGCGGGCAGGTCACCGCCATCGGCGAGGGGCAGCTGACCTACGTCAAGGGCGGGCGCACCCATGTGCTGCGGATGCTCCAGCAAAGTTGATCTCACCGGCGCACCCCGTCAAATGATGCGAAACTAGCCCGCCGCCGCGCCTGTTGGCGGCTGGCAATCAAACGGCACCCCGCCTAAGCTGTACCGGCATCCCGCCCCGGGCCTTGCAAATTCATTGACCGGACCGACATGGACGCCTTCCTTTTCCAGGCCACGCTCTACCTGATCGCGATGGTGATCGCCGTGCCGATTGCCTCGCGGCTCGGGCTCGGCTCGGTGCTGGGATATCTGCTGGCGGGCGTGGTGATCGGCCCGGTGCTGGGGTTGGTCGGATCGGAAATGGCCGACCTTCAGCATTTTGCCGAATTCGGCGTGGTGATGATGCTGTTCCTGATCGGGCTGGAGCTGGAGCCGCGGGCGCTCTGGGCAATGCGCGACAAGCTGGTCGGGCTTGGCGGGCTGCAGGTGGTGGGCACCATGCTGCTGGTCGCCGCCCTGCTGCTGGCCTTCGGGCAGGAGTGGCGGGTGGCGTTGGCGGTGGGGGCGATCCTTGCGCTGTCCTCGACCGCTATCGTGCTGCAGACGCTGGATGAAAAGCGGCTGATGCAGACGGCGGGCGGGCGGTCCACCTTTGCGGTGCTGCTGACGCAGGATATTGCTGTGATCCCGATGCTGGCGCTGCTGCCGCTGCTGGCGCTGCCCGGCGCACGGGCGCTGGCGCAGGCCGATGCCGCGCATGGGGAACATGCTGCGGTCAGCATGATCCAGAGCCTGCCCGGCTGGGGCGTCACGCTGGTGACGCTTGGCGCGGTGGCGGCGGTGGTGCTGGCGGGGCATTACCTGATCCGCCCGGCCTTCCACTGGGTCCATGCCGCGCGGCTGCGCGAGATCAATACCGCCCTGGCGCTGGCGATTGTCGTGGGCATCGCCTCGCTGATGACGCTGGTGGGCCTGTCACCGGCGCTTGGCACCTTCCTGGCAGGGGTGGTGCTGGCGAACTCGGAGTTCCGGCACGAGCTGGAGTCGGACATTGCGCCCTTCAAGGGGCTGCTGCTGGGGCTGTTCTTCATCACCGTTGGCGCCGGGATCGATACGGGCCTGCTGTTCAGCGCGCCTGCGCAGCTGATCGGACTGACGCTGGCACTGATGGGGGCCAAGGGCGCGGTGCTATACGTGCTGGCGCGGATCTTCGGGATCCACGGGCGCGACCGCTGGCTGTTCACGCTGGGGCTGGCGCAGGCGGGGGAATTCGGCTTCGTGCTGATCTCCTTCGCGCTCGGCCAGCGGATCTTGCCAAGCGGCACGGCGCAGGTGCTGATGATGGTGGTGGCGCTGTCGATGCTGCTGACGCCGCTGTTCTTCATCTTGCACGACTACCTTGCCCGCCGCCTGACCGACAGCGCCGAGCCCGTCAAGGCCGATGACATCGACGCGCCAGAGCCGATCATCATCGCCGGCATCGGCCGCTTTGGGCAGGTGGTGAACCGGATGGTCACCATGTCTGGCTTCAAGACCACGGTGCTGGACCATGACCTTGCCACCATCCGGCTGATGCGGAAATTCGGCTTCAAGGGCTATTTCGGCGATCCGACCCGGCCCGAACTGCTGAAAGCGGCGGGGCTGGAGAAGGCGCGGATCCTGGTGGTGTGCCTTGATAACAAAGAGGCGGCGATCCGGCTGGTCAGCTATGCGCGGCGGATGCGGCCCGACCTGCACATCATCGCCCGCGCCCGCGACCGGGTGCATGTGTTCGAGCTCTACAAGGCCGGGGCCAATGACATCGTGCGCGAGTTGTTCGACAGCAGCCTGCGGGCGGCGCGCTATGTGCTGGAAAACTCGGGCCTGTCGGATTTCGAGGCCGCCGAGGCCGAGCGGATCTTCTTCAAGCTCGACCGGGCGGCCGTGCGAGATCTGGCGCAGGTCTGGAAGCCGGGGATCCCGGTTGAGGAGAATGCCGAATACCTCGCCCGCAGCCAGGAGCTGAGCCGCGATCTGGAAGCGGCGCTGACGGAACATTTCGCGGCGCAGGAGGGGCAGAAGAAGGCGGGGTGAGAGGGAGTGCCGGGGCGGTGCCGCTGGCGCCACTTGGTTTCTCCCTGCCCTGCTCTCCTTGGCAAAGGCCATCGCCTTCGCCACGCCGCGACCTTTCAACCTGCACAGGCCCCAAAGGGCCCGGCCAGCGCCCGCCCCGACCTGGCGGGCGCTTCTCGCCCGCCAGGTCTGGCTGGCCTCAGTCGGTCTCTGATGCCAGCGGCTCTGGTGGACAGGTCTCGCGCGAGCGGGGCGAGGCAATGCCTCGCCTGTTCCCGCCCACACCGACCGATGCGAAGCCGAGAAACAGAAAGGGCCGCGGATCGCCCCGCGGCCCTCTTATCTCTAGTCCGCAACCCTCAGGCGGCGCGCGAAACCAGCACGTCATCGACCTTCTTCGCGGCGCCGGCCTCGTCCACGCCCGACACGGCGGCGACTTCGCGGGTCAGACGTTCCAGCGCCGCTTCATACAGCTGGCGCTCGGAATAGGACTGCTCGCGCTGGTCGTCGGTGCGGTGCAGGTCGCGGACCACCTCGGCAATCGCCATCAGGTCGCCGGAGTTGATCTTCTGTTCATATTCCTGCGCCCGGCGCGACCACATCGCCCGCTTGACCTTGGCCTTGCCCTTCAGCGTCTCCAGCGCGCGGGTCACCACGTCGGGGGTCGAGAGCGAGCGCATCCCGATCTCGGTCGCCTTGTGGGTCGGCACGCGCAGGGTCATCTTGTCCTTTTCGAACGAGATGACGAACAGTTCCAGCTTCAGGCCGGCGATCTCCTGCTCTTCGATCGACATGATCTTGCCGACGCCATGCGCCGGGTAGACGACGAAGTCGTTGGGGCGGAAATCGGATTTCTTGGTCTTGGTCATTCAGTCGTTTCCTTGCACGGCACCATGCCTCAAAGCCAAGAAATCCCACCGCGGCGGCGCGATGGCCCCCGCAATCAACTTCATTTTGGCGCTGAGAAACCACCTCACGGGCGAGCAGCGCCGCGGATGGTGTCAGGTATCCAGGTCCATTGTGAAGGAAATATAGCAGAAAATTCCGCGATTTCAAAGCGGCGCGGAAAATGAGTTTACACGCGCCCAAGCGGCGGCAGGAGTGCGTGGAATCTCAAGCCCCTGCAGGGTGCTGTGCAACAGCGCGCCAAGCCCAAACCCGTACCGGCCCCCGCGACTCGGCCCGAATCGTTGCGACTCAGTCGCCCTGGCCCGGTGCTTCGCTGAAGTATTTCTCCAGCTTGCCGCTCTCGCCATCGCGCTCGGCCGCCTCGGGCAAGGGATCGCGCTTCTGCGTGATGACCGGCCACATCTCGGAGTATTTCCGGTTGAATTCCACCCACTTGTCCATGTCCGGCTCGGTATCGGGGCGGATGGCATCGGCGGGGCATTCCGGCTCGCAGACCCCGCAATCGATGCATTCGTCGGGGTGGATCACCAGCGTGTTCTCACCTTCGTAGAAGCAGTCCACCGGACAGACCTCAACACAGTCGGTGTATTTGCAGGCGATGCAGTTGTCGGTGACGACATAGGTCATGGCGGGCCTTCACGAAGCTCTGGCTTTTCAGGGGTGTTATCCGGCGCCGCGGCAGGGATCAAGCGCGGCTGCGCAGGAAAGACGGGCGCTGCGGCGTTCGGGCACGGATCAGGACGCGTGTTCCGGGCCTTCGGGCTGGCGCGGCACAGGCGTTTCCTGAGGCGCGTCAAGGTCCAGGTAGAGCGCGGCCGCCTCGGCGGCCGGGCCGCGGCGGGTGCCGCAAGCGAGGATCCGCAGCAGTCGCACCCGGGGCCCCAGCGGCAGGGTCAGGGTGTCCCCCTTCCCCACCTGATGCGCCGGGCGCAGCACCCGCTGGCCATTGACCCGCAAGTGCCCCGCTTCGATCAGCGCAGCCGCCGTGCCCCGGGTCCGCGCCAACCGGGCGAAGACCAGCCATTTGTCGAGACGAAGCGTCAGCCGCGCCTCTGGCAAGGGTTACTTCCGGTCGCGCAAGGCTGCCAGAATGGCGAAGGGGTTGTCCGGGTCGATCTTCTGCTCTTTGGGCGGGCGCGCCTCATAGCTGCGGGGACGGTCTTCCTCGCGGCTGCGGGGCTTGCCGCCCTTGTCGCCATACTTGCCCGCGGGCTTGCCGCCGTGGCGGTCCTCGCGCGGCTTGCCCTCGCCGCGGGGGCGGTCGCCCTGAGGACGGTCGCCTTGGGGACGATCTCCCTGAGGCCGATCCCCTTGCGGACGATCACCTTGAGGCCGCGGCTCGCGCTTTTCGCGCGGCGCACGATCGCCAGTCGGTGCAGCACCCGGAGCGGCAGCCTCGCGGCGCTGGCCTTGCGGGGCAGCACCCTCGCGGCGCGGACCACGCTCGCCCCGCGGCTCGCCGCGGTTGCCGCGCGGACGCGGGGCCCAAGTGAACGTGTAGTAACTTTCCAGCTCCGCCGCCGGAGCGGCCGATTCGCCCTCGGGAATCGGGTTGGCGGTGGGTTCGGCAGCCGCTTCCGGCTCGGCGACAGGCTCTGCAACCGGTTCAGCAACAGGCTCCGCTCCCAGCTCCTCCGCCGCGGCCTCGACAGCCTCGGGAGAGGTCTCTGCCGCAGCCTCGGCACCGGACTGGGTGCCGGGCTCAGGCGCCTCGGCCGGAGCGGCCTCGGGCGCAGCTTCGGCCACAGGCTCCGCAGCGGCCGGAGCCTCCGCCTTCGCCTCCACCTTGGCCTCCGCCTTCACCTCGGGTTTCCCCTTCGCGCGCTCGGCCTTCTCGCCCTTGTAGCCGAGGCCGCCCATCAGGTCGGCGAACTGCTCCAGTGTCATGCCGGTGATCGACAGCATGTCGGCCGTCGCCTCGAAGCCGGCGCGGCTGTCCTTGGCGCGCAGCAGGTCCGCGAGCCGTTCGAGCATGTCGATGCGGATCGCGCGGGTGCCTGCGGGGTGGTAGCCCGACAGGGTGTAATAGGTCTTCGGCACGTCCTGAATGTTCGGGATCGTCACCAGCCCGGGGGGCGGGCTTTGCGGAAACTCGTCAAGGTTGTTGGCAAGGCTCCACAGCACCAGCCGCAGCCGAGTCGGGGCCGGTTTCAGCAGTGCCTGCTGGAAAATCGTGTACTGGCCAAAGCGCACGCCATGCTTGCGCAGGGCGGAGCGGGCTTCCTGATCCAGCTCCTTCACCTCGCCGGACACGGTCTCGCGCGGGATCACTCCCAACGATTCCACCAGCCGGAAGGCAAAGCCGCGGGCCAGCCCGGTCAGCGTCTCATCCCGGCTCATCGCCAGCAGCGGCTCGAACAGGGTGCTGGTCTTGCGGTCGATGAAGTGCTGGAGCCGCCGCTTGACCTTCTCGGTCACGTCGGTGCCAGCCTCTTCATCCACAAACGCCTCGACACCGGGCTTGAGCACATCGGCGCCCTTGACCAGTTTGCCCACCGCGGTGCTGCCCCACATCAGGCCGCCCTGTTCGGTGAAATCCAGCTCCGTATCGGGCGCGTTGTAGAAGCGGTCGGCCCGCAGGCTGAACTCGGGGCGCAGCGATTCATAGGCCGCCTGCCGCAGCGTGCGCGCCGCATCGGGGGACGAGCTTGCGTCCTGCTGGAAGCGGAAACCTTCGAGACGGCCGGCGAACTCGCCCTCGACCGTCACTTCGCCCTTGTCGTTAACCTCGGCCACAAGGCTCTCCTTCTGCTTGAGCCGCCGCAGCAATACGCTGGTGCGCCGGTCCACGAAACGCTGGGTCAGGGCACCGTGCAGCGCATCCGACAGGCGGTCTTCTACCCCGCGCGTCTCGCCGCGCCAATGGCTTTCGTCGGAAACCCAGCCTTTGCGCTGCGCGATGTAGGTCCATGTGCGGATAAACGCCAATCGTTTGGACAATGCGTCTATATCGCCCTCGGTCCGGTCGATGCGTTTGATCTGCGTTGCCAGCCAATCGTCGGACACATGGCCATCGTCGCGCAGGAAGCCGAAGATGCGCGTCAGCAGGGTGGCATGTTCGGCGCCCGAGATGCCGCGGAAGTCGGGGATGCGGCAAACGTCCCACAGGAGCTTCACGTCTTTGGGGCCGGTGACTCGGCCGCGGACCTCCCCGGCCTCGATCAGGCTTTTCAGCGCCAGCACGTCATCGGATTCGCGGGCGCGGGTCAGCCATTCGTCATTGGTGGATGCTTCCAGCGAGGCGATGAGCTTTTCGACGGTGCCGAATTCCAGCGCCGAATTGCGCCAGCTGAGCCGCTTGATCGGGGCGAAACGGTGGTTTTCCAGCGCGTCCACAAGGTCTTCGTCGAACGCGCTCGCCTCGCCCGTCACGCCGAAGGTGCCGGCCTGGGTGTGGCGGCCGGCGCGGCCTGCGATCTGGCCAAGCTCATGCGGGAAGAGGTGCCGCATCCGTCGGCCGTCGAACTTGGCGGTGGCGGAGAAGGCGACATGGCCGATGTCGAGGTTCAGGCCCATGCCTATGGCGTCGGTGGCGACGAGGAAGTCCACGTCGCCGTTCTGATAGAGCGCCACCTGCGCGTTGCGGGTGCGGGGGCTGAGCGCACCCATGACCACCGCGCAGCCGCCCTTCTGGCGGCGGATCAGTTCGGCGATGGCATAGACATTTTCAACCGAAAACCCGACTATGGCGCTGCGTGGGGGCATCCGGCTTATCTTTTTCGAACCATTATAGGTCAGCGTCGAAAACCGCTCGCGCCCCACGAACTGCACCCGCGGCACCAGCGCCGCAATCGCCCCACGCATGGTGTGGCTGCCCAGGAACATCGTCTCCAGCAGCCCGCGCGAGCGCAGCAGGCGGTCGGTGAAGACATGCCCGCGCTCCGGGTCCGCACACAGCTGGATCTCGTCGATGGCCACGAAATCGGCGCCGATTCCTTCGGGCATCGCCTCCACCGTACACACCCAGTACTGGGTGCGCTCGGGCACGATCCGCTCTTCGCCGGTGATCAGCGCTACCACCGAAGGGCCACGCTTTTCCACCACGCGGTCATAGACCTCGCGCGCCAGCAGGCGCAGCGGCAAGCCGATCACCCCCGTGCGGTGCGCCAGCATCCGCTCGATGGCATAATGGGTCTTGCCAGTGTTGGTCGGCCCGAGGACCGCCGTGATCCTCGTCTCGCTCGCCATGATCCGAAGGCTCCTAGAGTTCCGTGCCCCCGGTGGCCTGGTCAAGCCGGGTAAGCGCCTCGTTCAGATCGGGCTGGTGGGGGTTGACCGCAAGGGCCGCGCGATAGGCCGCCGCTGCGTCCTCCTCGCGTTCGAGTTGTTCGAGAATCATGCCAAGCCCCGCGAGCGCGCCATAGTGCTGCGGATTCAGGGCGAGGGTCTGGCGGATATCCTCCAGCGCCGGGCCGAACTGGCCGGCGACGAAGAAGGCCGTCGCGCGCAGGTTCCAGCCTTCGGCGAAATCCGGCGCATGGTCGGTCAGGGCCGTCAGATGCTCCAGCGCCGCCAGCGGATCGCCCGCCTCCAGCGCCTCTTGCCCGCGTTGCAGCAGCAGATCCATCGAGGGGGAGCCGGATTTCGACCATTCGCGCAACAGATCGGATTCGACACGCTGCCAATCCTCGGTGGCGGGATCGGCAAGTTCGCGCAGCAACTCTTCGGTGTCTGCCACTTGCGCAGCCACCGGGCCCGCCAGAAGCAGGGCCAGTCCTGCCGTCACGGCATATTTGTGCAAGGCTGTCAAAATACGCATAACATGGACAAGTGTAACGCATGCGCCGGGGAATGCGAGAGCCCGGCCATCACTTTTGGAGGATGCGAATGAGCGAGATCATCACCTCGGCCGTGGCCGCACTGAATGACCGGCTGTCGGACGGCTTTGCCGGAATTGCCAAGTTCGTGATCGAGGGCGAAGGCGCCATCATGATCGACGGCAACGGCGCCCGCGCCGGCGACGACGATGCCGATGTGACGCTGACCGCGTCTGCCGAGACGTTTCAGGGCATCCTCAGCGGCGACACCAACCCCACAGCTGCCTTCATGACCGGCAAGCTGGCCGTCGATGGCAATATGGGCATGGCGATGCAACTGGGCGCGCTGCTGTCCTGATGGACGCAGGCCAGCCCGCCCCGCTGCATGAAGACATTGCCGATGCCCCCGCCGGGGGCATCGCGCTGTGGCGGACCTGCGCAGATGGCGTGCGGGTGCGGGTGGCGTTGTGGCCGCTTGACGGCGCGAAGGGGACGGTGCTGCTGTTTCCCGGCCGTACGGAATATGTCGAGAAATACGGCCCCGCTGCGGGCGAGCTGGCCGCGCGCGGCTATGCGATGGCCTGCATCGACTGGCGCGGACAAGGGCTGGCCGACCGACCGCTGGCCGACCCGGCCCGCGGGCATGTCGGGCGGTTTGGTGAGTATCAGCTCGACGTGCCCGAACTGGTCGCGGCCGCGCGTGAGGCGGGCCTGCCCGAACCGTTCCATCTGATCGCGCATTCGATGGGCGGCAGCATCGGCCTGCGCGCCCTGCATGAAGGGCTGCCTGTCCGCTCTGCCGTGTTCTCGGCCCCGATGTGGGGGATCAAGATCCATGCGGCGGCGCGGCCCTTGGCCTGGGCAGTCGGCACCGGCGCGCGGATGGCGCGGCGCGGGCATGTCTATGCGCCAACCACCGGCCCGGTGACCTATGTGCTGGCAACCGAGGCACCCGGCAATGTGCTGACCACCGATCCTGCGATGTATGCCTTCATGCAGCGCCAGCTTCGCGCGCATCCCGAGCTCGCGCTTGGTGGGCCGACGCTGCACTGGCTGCTGGAGGCGCTGCGCGAGACGCGGGCGCTGGCGGCGATGCCGCCGCCCGCCCTGCCCTGCCTGTGTATCATGGGCGGCAATGAACGGGTGGTCGACACGGGCCGCATCCGCAGCATCATAGCGCGCTGGCCGGGCGGACGGCTGGAGGTGATCCCCGGTGCCGAACATGAGATGATGATGGAAACGCCAGCCGCGCGCCGCCGCTTCTACAACGGCGCCGCCACGCTGTTTGCGGCCGGGGGCTGAACGCCCTCAGATCGTGATCTGGGTGAAGCTCTCGCGCAACGCGACCGACCAGGCCTCGCTCATTTCCTTGAACTGCGGGTCGCCCGCTTCGATCCGGCGGCGGGCGGTCACCCGGCAGGCGTCCTTCTCGATCACGGCAAGATCCAGCGGCATCCCGACCGACAGGTTTGAGCGTAGCGTCGAATCCATCGACAGCAGCACCGCCTTCTGCGCCTCGGAGATCGAGGTGGCGGGTTTCACCACCCGGTCGAGAATCGGCTTGCCATATTTGTGCTCGCCGATCTGCAGGAAGGGCGTGTCATCGGTCGCCTCGATGAAATTGCCCTCCGGGTAGATCAGGAACATCCGCATCGCGCCGCCCGCCCGCTGACCGGCCACGATCATGCTGGCCGAGGTGCTGACCTTGGCGGCGGTCATCTTCTCGTCGATGTCCTGCCGGACCGAGGCGAGGGTGTTGCCGATGATCTCGGCCACCTTCAGCATCGTCGGCGCCAGCATGATCGAATGGCCGGCATCGGCATCGGGTTCGTCAATTGCCTCGCGCAGCCTGGCGATGGTGGTTTGGGTCACGGACAGGCTGCCGGCTGTCAGGATCGCGATCACCCGTTCGCCGGGCTCCTCGAAGATGAACATCTTCCGGTAGGTCGCGATGTTGTCGAGCCCGGCATTGGTCCGGGTGTCGGACAGAAGCACCATGCCTTCGTTCAACAGAAGGCCCACACAATAGGTCATCTCAATGCCTCGAAAATCCGTCTCCGGGAGTATCCCGGTCTGCTCCGCCCCGCTGCGACCCTATTGCTGCACGGCCTCGACCGCAACCGTCACATCCAGCGATTCGGCGACGCGTCCATGCGCCACACCCCGGATCGGCGCCGCATCGCCGGCATCGAAGCCCGAACCGAGGCGGATGTAGCGCGCATCGGGACAGTTGGCGTTGGAGGCATCGAAGCCGACCCAGCCCAGCCGGTCGATCCAGACCTCGGCCCAGGCGTGTGAGGCCTCGTTCGGCGTGCCCTCCTGCCCGGCATGCAGGTAGCCCGAGACGTAGCGCGCCGGCATGTCGAGGAAACGGGCGCAGGCGATGATGGCGTGGGTGTGGTCCTGGCAGACGCCCTCGCCCAGGGCCAGCGCCTCGGCGGCGGTGCCATGGGCGTCGGTCGATCCGGGACGGTAGGCGATGGCCTCGTTGATCGCGGCGGCGATACGGTGCGCGCGGTCCAGCGCGTCGGTGGCGCCGGCGACGGCCTCTTGCGCCAGCGTCATCAGCCCGGAATCGGCCCGGGTCGGGCCCGTCTCACGCAGGTAGGATTCGGGCGGCACCGTCTCGCGATGGCCGCGCAGCACGCCGGCCATGTCGGTGGTAGCGACCTCGCCCGTGACCTTCACGGTGATTTCGCTGACCGGGCCGCGCAGCGACCAGCCTTCGACCCAATCCCCGGCGCCATCGCGGAAGCTGGCACCGCGGGTGCCGCCGACAACCTCGATATTCCAGCGGATCGCGCGCTGTCCGTCGCAGACCGATGGCGTCATCCGCAGGCTTTGCACCGCGCCGCGCACGGGGGCGTCATAGCTGTAGATGCTGGTATGAGAGACGGTGAGGATCATCGTGCTATCCCGCTGAGGTAAATGTCGCCGACAAGCTGCGAGACCTCGCCGACATCGCCGATGAACCGGCTGAGGTATTCGTGCAGGCCTTCCTCGAATATGTCGTCCACCGTCATCTCCGACAGCTCCCCCAGCAGCGCGCGGGACCGGCTCTGCGCCTCGGTCGTGGTGTGATAGGCCTTGGCCAGCCGGTCCAGATGCCCGGTCGCGCCCTCGATCGAGGTGATCAGAGAGCGCGGGCATTGCGGGTTCAGGATCAGGAAATGCGCGATCTTGCCGGCGGTGATGTCGCCGCCATAGGCCCAGTGGAACGCCCGGTGCGAGGACATCGCACGCAGCAGCGTGGTCCATTGGTAGTTGTCGAGACCCGAGCCCACGTAATCGGCGCGCGGCAGCAGCACGTAGTATTTCACGTCCATCAGCCGCGAGGTGTTGTCGGCCCGCTCCAGCTTGTAGCCAAGGCCAAGGAAATCCCAGCCATCGTTGCGCAGCAAGGTTGCGTCGATGGCGCCGCGCACCATGGCGGCATGGCGCATGGTCCATTCCGTCAGCCGCGACAGTTCCAGCTGCGAGCGCGGGGTGCGTTCCAGCTGGCGCATTTCCTGAAAGGCGGTGTTGAGCGCGTCCCACACCTGCGTCGTCAGCGCGGTGCGCACGATGCGGGCGTTTTCACGGGCGCGGCTAATGCAGTAAGCGACCGAGGAGGAGTTGTCGTGGTCGAAGAACAGATAGCTCTCGATGTTGCGCTGCACCGGATCGCCATATTTCTTGGCAAAGCCCGCGGCGGTGCCCGAGGCTTGCAGCAGGCTGTCCCACTCGCTGCGGTATCCGTGCCCGGCCGAGGGCAGCAGCGCGATGCGCGCCCCCACTTCCAGCAGGCGGGCCATGGTTTCGGCGCGCTCCATATAACGCGCAATCCAGAACAGGTTGTCGGCGGTCCGGCTCAGCATGATCTCTACTCCGCCAGTACCCAGGTGTCCTTGACCCCGCCGCCCTGCGACGAGTTCACGACCAGACTGCCATCCTTCAGCGCGACCCTTGTGAGGCCGCCCGGCACCAGCTCGATCCGCTCGCCCACAAGGCAATAGGGCCGCAGATCGACATGGCGGGGCGCGACGCCCTCTTCCACGAAGGTCGGCACTGTGGACAGCGCCAGCGTCGGCTGTGCGATGTAATTGTCTGGGTCTTTGGCGATGCGATCGGCGAAATAGGCAATCTGCTCAGGCGTGGATTTCGGCCCGACCAGCATCCCGTAGCCGCCAGAGCCATGGACCTCTTTCACCACCAGCTCCTTGAGGTTGGCCTGCACATATTTCAGATCGTCCTCCTTGCCGCATTGCCAGGTCGGCACGTTCTTCAGGATCGGCTCCTCGCCCAGATAGAAGCGCACCATGTCGGGCACGAAGGTATAGACCGCCTTGTCATCCGCAACGCCGGCCCCCGGCGCCGAACAGATGGTAACGCCACCCGAGCGATAGACATCCATCAGCCCCGGCACACCCAGCATCGAATCCGGGCGGAAGCACAGCGGGTCAAGATAGCTGTCATCGATGCGGCGGTAGATCACGTCCACCTTCTTGGGCCCCTCGGTCGTGCGCATCCAGACGAAGCCGTTTTCCACGAACAGGTCCGCGCCCTCGACCAGTTCCACGCCCATAAGGTCGGCGAGGAAGCTGTGCTCGTAATAGGCGCTGTTGAAGTGCCCGGGGGTCAGGATCACGATGGTCGGATCGCGGTCGCATTTCGCGGGGGCGACGCTGGCCAGCGTGCGGCGCAAGAGGTCGGAGTAGTTGTCCACCGGCTCGATCCGGTTGTTCTGGAACAGCGCCGGGAACATCCGCATCATGATCTCGCGGTTTTCCAGCATGTAGCTGACGCCGCTTGGCGTGCGGCAATTGTCTTCCAGCACGAAGAAATCGCCCGGCCCGGTGCGCACGATATCGATGCCTACGATATGGCTGAACACGCCCCGCGGAGGCACGAAGCCCGACACGGCCTTCTCATACGCCTCGTTGCGGTAGACAAGGCGCGAGGGGATCTTGCCCGCCTTCACGATCTCGCCCCGGCCATAGACATCGACGAGGAAGGCGTTAAGCGCCCGCGCCCGTTGCTTGATGCCGCGTTCCAGCTTGCGCCATTCGTCCTGCGCAAAGACCCGCGGGAACATGTCGAAAGGGATCAGCCGATCCGGATCGCCGCCCTCGCCATAGACGGCGAAGGTGATGCCGATGCGCCGGAACAGATCCTCCGCCTCGGCCTGTTTCATCTGCCGCAGCTCTGCAGGCATGGATTGCATCCAGTCCTCAAGCCGCGCATAGGGCGCCCGAACAGCGCCCCCCTCATACATTTCGTTGAAATACTCGGTCGCCATCACTCGTGCCGATGTCCCGCCCTGTTGTCCCCCGACGATTCAGGGGCGTTTCCCCAAGTGTTAGGCAGCAGCGCCGGACAGGGGAAGGCGCTGCATGATGTTAACGCCGATGCCCGCCAAAGTGTTGCCATAATTCGGGCAGATGCCCGATATTTGTGCAATTTCGAGCACGATCACGGCTTGCGGCGCCGCATTTCCGCGACGATCCGGGACAGGGAGGCCACGAAGGGCTCCCGATCCGCCTCGGGCAGCGCGCTCAGCGCCTGTGCGTTCACCGCCTGCGCCGCGGCGGTCGCGGGCCCCTCCAGCGCGCGGGCCCGGCTCGTCAGATGCACCGTCTGCGCCCGGCGGTCCACCGGATGCGCCCGCCGCTCGATCAGCCCGTCGCGGGCCATGCGGCCGAGGGTGCCGGCCATCGTTGCCTGCTCGACATCCAGCCGCGCGCAAAGTTCGGCTTGGGTCAGCCCATCCTCGCGCCACAGCTCCAGCAGCGTCATGAACTGCGCGGGGGCGAGGCCGACGGGGGCGATCCCGGCGGCCAGATGCTGCGCGAAGAGCCGCGCAAGGTGGTTCGCGAGGTAGCCGGCAGAGCGTGTCTTGTCGAAATCCATGCGGCCATCTGTCACTTGCATAGCACGCTATGCAACCCCTATATGGATAGCATCCTATTTACTTGGAGCGACTCGCCATGCTGTCCCGTCCCGTCAAAGCCAAACTCCACGCCGCCGCCGGTGGTACTGCCATGCTGACGATTCTCGCCTTCCAGGCCCTGCTGTGGCGGGCCGAGGCGAGCGGCTACCCCGAAGACATCCTCGCCGCGCGGGTCGCCATCCTCTGGGGTGTCGGTCTGGTGCTGGTCCCGGCGATGGCCGGCGCCGGGATCAGCGGGGCCGTGATGGGCCGCGGCTGGAAGCGCCCCGAGATCGCCGCCAAGGCCCGGCGGATGCGGGTCATCGCCGCCAACGGCCTGCTGGTGTTGCTGCCCTTGGCCATCGCGCTGTGGTGGCTCGCCAGCAAGGGCATGGTCGAGGAGCGGTTCTTCTGGCTGCAACGGCTGGAGATGCTGGCCGGGCTGGTCAACCTTGCGCTGCTGGGGCTGAACATGCGCGCGGGCCTGCGGCTGCGCAGGCCGAGGCGCATGGCCGCCTGAGCGGCTTCCCTTTGCCGGCGCGCAGCCTAAGTTCAGGGAATGGCACGCGAACCGGTTCTTACCTTCACCGACCGGGGCATCCACTGCCCGGCGGGGGATTTCTACATCGACCCCTGGCGCCCCGTGGACCGGGCGATCGTGACCCATGCCCATTCCGACCATGCCCGGTCCGGCATGGGCCATTACCTCGCCACCCCGCGCAGCCTTGCCGCGATGCGCCACAGGCTCGGCCCGATCACCGCGCAGGCGCTGGAGTTCGGGGTGCCGCTGCGGATCGGCGGGGCGACCGTCAGCCTGCACCCGGCCGGGCATGTGCCGGGATCGGCACAGGTGCGGGTGGAGGTGGCGGGCGAGGTCTGGGTGGTGTCGGGGGATTACAAGATCGCTCCCGATGGCCTGTCGGAGCCGTTCGAGCCGGTGCGCTGTGATGCCTTCATCAGCGAATGCACCTTTGGCCTGCCGGTGTTCCGCTGGCGCCCCGAGGCCGAGATCCGCGCCGAGGTGAACCGCTGGTGGGCCGGGAATGCCGCCGACGGCCGCGCCTCGGTGCTGGGGGCCTACAGTCTTGGCAAGGCGCAACGGCTGCTGGCGGGGCTCGATCCCGGCATCGGCCCGATCCTGACCCATGGCGCGGTGGAGGAGATGACTGCGATCCTGCGTTTGCAAGGGTTGATGCTGCCCGAGACGATCCGCGTGGTGCCGGGGGTGGATGCCAAGTCGCATCCGGGCGCGCTGGTGCTGGCACCGCCCGCCGCGCTTGGCACGCCCTGGGCGCGGCGGTTCGGGCCGGCCTCGGAAGGCTTCGCGTCAGGCTGGATGCGCCTGCGCGGCATCCGGCGGCGGCGGTCGGTGGACCGGGGCTTCGTGATTTCCGACCATGCCGATTGGGACGGGCTGAACACCGCGATCCGCGAGACGGGGGCCAGCCGGGTATTCGTGACCCATGGTTATACGACCGTGTTCCGGCGCTGGCTGGCGGATCAGGGCTATGATGCGGGGATCGTGGCGACGGACTGGCAGGGGGACGAGGCCGAGGCGGCTGCGGAGGTTACCGAATGAGTGCGCGGCTGGCTGCGGAGGGAGGCGCTGCCCGCAAAGGAGAGCAGAAGGGGGGCGCTGCCCCCCGTCTCCTGCGGAGACTCCCCCCGGGATATTTGGGCCAAAACGAAGGGCAAGGGGTGTCTGGTTTGGGGGCGGCGCGATGAAGCGGTTTGCTGCACTGTTCGCTGCGCTGGATACGACCACGCGGACGTCGGAGAAGACCGCGGCGCTGGCGGCCTATTTCCGCGAGGCGCCGGATCAGGACCGGCTGTGGACCATCGCGCTGCTGTCGGGGCGGCGGCCGAAGCGGGCGGTGAATGCCACGCGGCTGGCGGAGTGGGCGGCGGAGGTGGCGGGGCTGCCGGGGTGGCTGTTCGAGGAAAGTTATGCGGTGACCGGCGATCTGGCCGAGACCATTGCGCTGATCCTGCCGCCCCCGGCGCTGCCCGAGGCGGCGACGCTGACCGACTGGATCACCCGCATCCGCGGCCTTGCCGCCCTGCCAGAGCCCGAGCGGCGCGAGGCGGTGCTGGAGGCCTGGACGGCGCTGGAGGGGACCGAGCGATTCCTGTTCAACAAGCTGATCACCGGCGGCTTTCGGATGGGCGTGGCGCAGGGGCTGATGACCCGCGCGCTGGCGCAGGCGACGGGGATTGCCGAGCCGGACATCGCGCTGCGGCTGATGGGGGACTGGACGCCGGACACGACCACCTTTGCCGCTTTGGTGCTGACCAATGACCCCGGCGCCAACCTGGCGCGGCCCTATCCGTTCTGCCTCGCCCATGCGCTGGAGCAGGAGCCAGAGGCGCTCGGGCCGCCCGAGGACTGGGCGGCGGACTGGAAATGGGACGGCATCCGCGGGCAGGCAGTGCTGCGCGGCGGGCGGTTCACGCTGTGGTCGCGGGGGGAGGAGCTGGTGACGGACCGCTTCCCCGAGCTGACCGAGTTGGCGGACCGGCTGCCCAATGGCACGGTGATCGATGGCGAGATCCTGGCGTTCTCGGCGGAGGGGGATGGCGCGCCGCTACCCTTTGCCGCCCTGCAAAAGCGGATCGGGCGCAAGACGGTTTCGAAGAAGCTGCTGGCCGACACGCCGGTGATCCTGATGGCCTATGACCTGCTGGAGGATGAGGGCCGCGACATCCGGGCGGAGCCTTTGGCGGCGCGGCAGGCGGCGCTGCGGCGGTTGGCGAAGAATGTGCCCGCCAGTGCGCCTTTCCGGCTGTCGCCGCCCCTGCCCTTCGCGAATTGGCCTGCGCTGGCCGCCCTGCGGGCGGATGCGGCAGCGGCAGGCGCGGAGGGGGTGATGATCAAACGCCTCGCTTCGCCCTATCATGTGGGGCGCAAGCGGGGGGATTGGTGGAAGTGGAAGCTCGACCCGATGACCTTCGACGCGGTGATGGTCTATGCGCAGGCCGGGCATGGCCGCCGCGCAAACCTTTATACCGATTTCACCTTCGCGCTGTGGCAGGGGGAGGAGCTGGTGCCGGTGACGAAGGCCTATTCCGGCCTGACCGATGCCGAGTTCGGCGAGATCACCGCCTGGGTGCGCAAGAACACGCTGGAGCGCTTTGGCCCGGTGCGGCGGGTGACGCCGGCACTGGTGTTCGAGATCGCCTTCGAGGGCATTCAGGAAAGCCCGCGCCACAAGTCTGGCATCGCCCTGCGCTTTCCGCGAATGCTGCGCTGGCGGCGCGACAAGCCCGCGGCGGAGGCGGATACGCTGGAGACGGCGCGCGATCTGCTCAATGCGCGGCGCTAGCCGCGCAATCTGCGGGCCGCGGGGCGGTAAGCCACCCTTGCACCCCGCGCCCCTGCGCCCCTATGTCTGGGGCTGCACAAAGATGAGGTTTCCCGATGCCGATCCGCCTTCCCCGCCCGCTGCATGATGCAAACCCGGCCGCCGGCGGCGGCTTTGGCGATCTGCCCGAATGGGACCTGACCGACCTTTACCCTGCGCCGGATGCGCCCGAATTCGCCAATGACATAGTCTGGCTGGAGCAGGCCTGCCGCGATTTCGCCGATGATTTCGAGGGGCGGCTGGCGGATCTCGACGCAGATGCCATGCTGGCCTGCGTGCACCGCTATGAGCGGATCGAGACGGTGGCGGGGCGGATCATGTCCTATGCGGGCCTGCGCTATTACCAGAACACGCTCGATGCCACCCGCGCGAAGTTCATGGCCGATGCACAGGACAAGGTGACGAATTTCACCACGCCGCTGGTGTTCTTCAGCCTGGAGTTCAACCGCCTGCCCGATGAGCATCTGGCCGCGTTGCTGGAAGAAAGCGCCGATCTGGCCCGCTATACCCCGGTGTTCGACCGGATGCGCGCGATGCGCCCGCACCAGCTGTCGGACGAGATGGAGAAGTTCCTGCACGACCAGTCCACCGTCGGCGCCGCCGCCTGGAACCGGCTGTTCGATGAGACGATGGCCGGCCTGATGTTCGACGTGGAGGGCGAGGCCGAGCCGCTGAACCTTGAGGCGACGCTGAACCTGCTGTCGGACCCGGTCCGCGCCAAGCGCGAGGCGGGGGCACGGGCGCTGGCGGCGGTGTTTGCGCGGAACGTGAAGCTGTTTGCCCGCGTCCACAACACGCTGGCCAAGGAAAAGGACATCGAGGACCGCTGGCGCAAGATGCCGACCCCGCAATATGGCCGCCACCTGTCGAACCATGTGGAGCCCGAGGTGGTGCAGGCGCTGCGCGATGCGGTGGTTGCGGCCTATCCGCGCCTCAGCCATCGCTACTATGCGCTGAAGGCCAAATGGCTGGGGCTGGACCGGCTGCAGATCTGGGACCGCAATGCCCCCCTGCCGACCGAGGATGTGAAGGTGGTGGATTGGCCCACCGCCCGGGCGATGGTGATGGATGCCTATGCCGCCTTCGCGCCGGAAATGGCAACGCTGGCCGAGCCCTTCTTCGACAAGGGCTGGATCGATGCGGGCGTGAAGCCGGGCAAGGCCCCCGGCGCCTTTGCCCACCCGACGGTCACCGAGGTGCATCCCTATGTGATGCTCAACTACCTTGGCAAACCGCGCGACGTGATGACGCTGGCGCATGAACTTGGCCACGGGGTGCATCAGGTGCTGGCAGCGGGCCAGGGCGAGATGCTCGCCTCCACCCCGCTGACGCTGGCCGAAACCGCCAGCGTGTTCGGCGAGATGCTGACCTTCCGCAAGCTGCTGGAGGCGGCAAAGACGCCCGCCGAGCGCAAGATCCTGCTGGCCGGCAAGGTCGAGGACATGATCAACACCGTCGTCCGGCAGATCGCCTTCTATGACTTCGAATGCAAGCTGCACGCCGCCCGGCGCGAGGGCGAGCTGACCCCCGAAGACATCAACGCGCTGTGGATGAGCATCCAGGCCGAAAGCCTCGGCCCGGTCTTCGATTTCATGGAGGGGTATGAGACCTTCTGGTCCTACATCCCCCACTTCGTGCATTCGCCCTTCTACGTCTATGCCTATGCCTTCGGCGACGGGCTGGTTAACGCGCTTTACGCCGCCTACGAGGAAGGGCTGCCGGGCTTCGAGGAGAAGTATTTCGACATGCTCCGCGCCGGCGGGTCCAAGCACCACAAGGAGTTGCTGGCGCCCTTCGGGCTCGATGCCAGCGACCCAGCCTTCTGGGACAAGGGGCTTGGCATGATCGCGGGCATGATCGACGAGCTGGAGGCGATGGAGGACTGATCGTGCTTTGGGGTGGCGGTCGGAGGCTTTAGCCGCCGATCGCCACCTCGGCCAGCAGACCACGATGGTTGGAGCCAAGATCATCGCCGAAGGGCGCAAGGTCCGTGAGCCGCGCGCCGCCGCGCACAAAGATATTGTCGATCGGCACCCCGAAGCGCCCGGCCTCGGCCGGCCATGTCGGCACCGGCAGGCGCGGCGCGCGCAGGCCGGTCGCGTCGATCAGCGCGCGCGAGGGCGCGCTCCACGGGGCGGCGTTGAAATCCCCCACCAGCACCAACGGGCCGGCGACGTCGTTCAAGCGGGATCGCAGTTGCTTATCCTGAAACTCCACCTGGCCCGCGAACCAGGGCTTGAGCTTGTGGGCCACGACGAGGGTGAAGGGCGCGGCGCCCGGCGGCGTCACCGTCACGCTGGCAAGATGTTCCCCCCAGGCCATCGCACCCGCCTCAGGAACGGTGGGTTCCAGCGGCACCTTGGACAAGACCACCGTCTGGCATTGCCTCTCGCAACCGGCCATGTAGGGATAGTCCGCCCGCAAGCTTGGCAGAACCGCCGACAGCGCGCTGCTTTCGGCGAATGCGAGCACATCGGCCCCGGACTCGCGCGCAGCCTGGGCGATCCGCTCGGCATTGGCGGTGTTATCAAACAGAACATTGAAGAACAGGATCCGCACGTTCGGCTGCAGGTCGGCAGCTAGCGGCAGCGAGCGTTGCGCGTGCTGTAGCCCGAACCAGCCAACCAGCGCCAACGCCAGAACGGCCACCACGCCCCCAGCCCGCCAGGCCCCCAGGAGGGCAGCCAGCAGGGCCAGCGCCAGCGCCAGACCCAGCATCTGCGGCGCGACGCTGTCCAGAACCCGCGCCATCGTGCCAAGCGGGGACAGCAGCGCCAGGGTCACGGGCACGGTGCCGGCGACAAGGGCCAGCAAGGACAGGCACAAAACCGCCCCGATCAGGCGTTGCCGGATTACGTTCGCGTTCATTTCGCCTTGTCCTGTCAGAGCGGCCACCGGGGGCCTGCCGCCTCATCCCCAGGCGCAACTTAGCTGCACCGCAGCAAAGCGCAACCTGCACCTGCCCGAAGCGGCTGACCTTCGCGCAAGCGTAAGAAGGCCCGCCGAGTGGGCGGGCTTTCAGGCTCAGGCGGTGACAAGCATCCCGCGGTCGCGGGCCAGCTCCTGCATCCGCTTTTGCAGCTTCTCGAAGGCCCGCACCTCGATCTGGCGGATCCGCTCGCGGCTGACCTCGTATTGCGCCGACAAGTCTTCCAGCGTGGCCGGGCTGTCTTCCAGCCGGCGCTGCATCAAGATGTCCTTCTCGCGCTCGTTCAGCACATCCATCGCCTGCACCAGCAGGGCGCGGCGGGCTTCCAGCTCGTCCCGCGCCTCATAGTCGCCGGCCTGATCGGCATCCTCATCCTCGAGCCAGTCCTGCCATTGCGTCGCGCTGTCGCCATCCGACCCGACCATCGCGTTCAGCGAGGCATCGCCGCCCGACAGCCGCCGGTTCATGGACACGACCTCGGCCTCGGTCACGTTCAGATCCTTGGCGATCTGCGCAACATTCTCGGGGCGCAGGTCGCCCTCTTCCAGCGCGCCGATCTTGGATTTGGCCTTGCGCAGGTTGAAGAACAGCTTTTTCTGAGCAGAGGTCGTGCCCAGCTTCACCAGGCTCCAGGAGCGCAGGATATATTCCTGGATGCTGGCGCGGATCCACCACATCGCATAGGTCGCCAGCCGGAACCCGCGCTCGGGGTCGAAGCGCTTGACCGCCTGCATCAGGCCGACATTCGCCTCGGAAATCACTTCCGCCTGCGGCAGCCCGTACCCGCGATAGCCCATCGCGATCTTGGCCGCGAGCCGCAGGTGGGAGGTGACCAGCCGGTGCGCGGCCGAGCTGTCCTCGTGATCCACCCAGCGTTTGGCCAGCATGTATTCCTCTTCAGGCTCCAGCAGCGGGAACTTGCGGATCTCCTGAAGGTAGCGGTTCATCCCCTGTTCGGGGCTGGGTGCGGGTAGGTTGGTATAGGTGCTCATCTGTCTGATCCCCTGTTCCCCTGCCGCCAAGGGGCGGATCGGGACCGGTGAAGTTGGGAAGTGCGCGGCCCGCTTTCAAGGGGCCGCTGTTAGTGTACCGAACGGTTCAACGCAGGATGCAGTTCCTCCCGTCGCCGCGCCAGCCCCATGTCAGCGCTATCACGCTTATGTGGCTGTGCGCGGGCGCAGGGTGATCTCAGGGGGAAGGATACCTATGTGCGCCTATGCCTTGGGCAGCAGCGCCAGCAGGTCAGCCATATCTGGCGGCAGCGGGGCCGAGAAGGACAGCGCCTCGCCGGTCACCGGATGCTCGAACCCCAGTGTGGCCGCGTGCAGTGCCTGCCGCGGGAAGGCCGCTACCGCCTCGGCCGCCGCCTCGCCAAGGCTTCGGGCCGCGGGCTTGCGCCGCCCGCCATAGGTCGGATCGCCGACCAGCCCATGCCCGACATGGCCCATATGCACCCGGATCTGATGGGTGCGCCCGGTTTCCAGCCAGCAATCCACCAGCGCCAGGGTCGGCGGCGTGCCGAACACCCGGTCCAGCCGCGCCCGCGTGACGGCATGGCGCCCGCCATGTTCCACCACTGCCTGCCGCTGCCGGTCGGTCTTGTGCCGCGCCAGCTGCGTTGCCACTTTCAAGATCCCGCCCGCCTCGAAGCTGACGCCCTTGATCCCGCGCAACCGCGGATCGGCCTTGTCGGGCACGCCATAGACCAGCGCCAGATAATGCCGATCCACCGTATGCGCCTCGAACTGCGCGGCAAGCCCGTGATGCGCGCGGTCAGTCTTGGCCGCAACCAGCAGCCCGGTCGTGTCCTTGTCGATCCGGTGCACGATCCCCGGCCGCCGCTCGCCGCCGATGCCGTGCAGGCTCTCGCCGCAGTGATGCAGCAGCGCATTGACCAGCGTGCCCGAGGGCGTGCCCGGCGCCGGATGCACCACCAGCCCGGCGGGCTTGTCGATGACGATCAGGTCGTCATCCTCCCAGACCACCGACAGCGGGATGTCCTCGGCCTCGGTCTCCACCGGCTCTGGCGCGCCGAGCGCGAGGTCGATCCGGTCGCCCTCGGCCACCCGCGCCTTCTGGTCGGTCAGCACCACGCCGCCGCGGCTGACCGCGCCCTCGGCGATCATCTTGGTCAGCCTTGACCGGGACAGCGCCCATTCCTCTGGAACCTCGCGCGCCAGCGCCTTATCAAGGCGCTCGGGCGGGTCCGGCCCGATGACGACATGCAGAAGGCGGGGGGCGATGCCTGACAAGGAAGATACTCCGAACGGGGGCGAGGCGGCCCCGGCGCTGCCGGAACTGCGTTTCCTGAAGGCACTGGTGACGGCGCTTGCCGGGGTGATGATCGTCGGGCTTCTAGCGATCCTTGCGATCCTTGTCATCCGCTTCTCGCAAGAACCCGCCGGCCCGGTGCTGCCCGCCGAGATCACCCTGCCAGCTGGCACCACCGGCCGTGCGGTGACCGTCGGCCCCGGCTGGTATGCGGTGGTCACAGATCAGGACGAGATCCTGATCTTCGACGCCGCCTCCGGCACCCTGCGCCAAACGGTGCAGATCGAGAACTGACCCCCTCTTCTCCTTTGCCTTGTAAAAATATCCTCAGGGGGTGTGGGGGGCAGAAAGCCCCCCGCGGTCTTGTCAGCTTGCGAATGTTAGCCCTTCACAGCCCCCAGATCGCCGCCTCGGCGATCTCGACCGAATTGCCGGCCGGGTCGCGCAGGTAGATCGAGCGGGCGCCTGTCTTCCAGACTTGGTCATGCTCGAGAGCGATGCCAAGGTCGGCTAACCGGCTGCGCCAAGCCTCCAGTTCCTCGGCAGTCTCGGCACGAAAGCACAGATGCCCCGGCCCCGTCGCGCCATGTGCGGGGATGCCGTTCTGGTGGGCGGGATCGCGGGTCGCCTCGGGGTTGAAGATCAGCAGCATCTGCCCGCCGCAGCGCAGGAAGGTGAAGCGACCGGGCACGGATTGCACAGGCTCCAGCCCGAATACCTGAATATAGAACTCAGCCGCCGCCTGCGGATCGGCGGCATAGATCACCGTCTCGAGGATCGCCGTTGCCTTCATCGCCCCTCCAGTCCTGCCCGCCGAACCCGCGCGGACGATAAGAGTTCCTCACGTCCCCGGCCGGATCACCCCGCATTCGGTGACGATCAGGTCCAGCTTCTGGTCGGTCGGCTCCACCGGAACCTCCTCCACCTCCTGCGCGGCGAAGCCGAAGCCGACGGCGATCACCGGCCCCGCGGCGCGCAATGCCTCCAGCGTCCGGTCATAGAAGCCGCCGCCATAACCAAGCCGGTAGCCGCGCCAATCGAAGGCCAGCAGCGGAACGATCAGCACCGAGGGCACCAGCCACGCGCCCGCCGCCGGCACCAAGGCGCCGAACTCTCCCGGCTCCATCGCTGCCTCGGGCGTCCACTCGCGGAAGCGCAGCGGCTGGCCCGGCCCGGCGATAACAGGCACGCATACCCGACCGCCCTCCCCCGCCGCCAGATGCGCGGCCATCGCCGCCAACGGGTCGATCTCGGTCCGCATCGGCATGTAGCCGGCCAGCACCTGCCCGCGGCAGGGTGCCAGCACGGCAGCCAGACGGTCCGCCGCGCTGCCCTGCCCGCCCGCAAAGGCCGCCTTGCGATCCGCAAGCGCCTCTGCCCGCGCCGCCGTCTTCTGGTCCATCAAAGCATTCATAGTAAAATCACCGTCGCCAAACCGAGGAAACTGAAGAAGCCCACCACATCGGTCATCGTGGTGACGAAGGTGCCAGAGGCCAGCGCCGGGTCCAGATCGTAGCGGTCCAGCGCCAGTGGCACCAGCACCCCCGCCAGCGCTGCCACGATCAGGTTGATCACCATCGACATGCCGATCACCGCCCCCAGCAGCAAGGATCCGAAGAAGAAATACCCGACCCCCGCCATGATCACCGCGAACAGCACCCCGTTGATCGCGCCCACCATCGCCTCGCGCCGAACCACCCGGCCGGCATTGGAGCTGGTGAGGTTCTTGGTCGCCAGCGCCCGCACCGCCACCGCCAGCGACTGGGTGCCTGCATTGCCGCCCATCGAGGCGACAATGGGCATCAGCGCCGCCAGTGCCACGATCGCCTCGATCGTGCCCGAGAACTGCGAGATCACCAGCGCGGCAAGGTTCGCGGTCAGCAGGTTCACCAGCAGCCAGGGGGTGCGCTGCTTCACCGTCTCGATCACGCCGTCGGAGATCGAGCTTTCCTCACCCACGCCCGCAAGGCGCAGCACGTCTTCCTCATGCTCCTCATCCAGCACGTTCATCGCGTCGTCGATGGTGATGACGCCGACCAGCCGGTCATCCTCGTCCACCACCGGGGCCGAGATCAGGTGATACTGGTTGAAGGCATAGGCGACCTCGCCCTCCTCCTGAAACACGCTGAAGGTGCGGAAGCTTTCCTCGGCCAACCCGCGCAGGGCCACGTCGCGGCGCGAGGAGAGAAGCTTGCCAAGCGTCACATAGCCGACCGGATGCTGGCGCGGATCGACCAGCACCACATGGTAGAACTGGTCGGGCAGCCACTCCTCGGCGCGCAGGAAATCGATGGCCTCGCCCACCGTCCAGTGCTCGGGCGCGGTCACCACCTCGCGCTGCATCAGACGGCCCGCGGAATATTCCGGGTAGGCCAGCGCCTGTTCCACCGCCAGCCTGTCGGCCTTGTCCAGCGTAGAAAGAATGGCCTCTTGCGCGGGCTCTTCCAGATCCTCAAGGATATCGACCATATCGTCGGTATCCAGATCGCGCATCGCCTCGGCCACCACCGAAGCCGGCAAGGATTCGATCACCTCTTCGCGGATCGAATCCGAAATCTCCGACAGGATGTCGCCGTCAATCTCCCCCGACCACATCGCAAGCAGTCTCCGGCGCTGCTCGCCGCTGATCTGTTCCAGCAAATCGGCCACATCGGCAGGGTGCTTCCGGGCCAGCTGGCGCGACAGCGCTGCCGTATTGCCTGCCTCTA